>OZ243957.1:0-3027500 GCA_965214585.1 Pyrinomonadaceae bacterium
CGGGTTGATCGAATTTAAAGAAGATTTTCTCCGATTAACCAAAAAAGGCTTTGTTTATTCAAATGAAGTGTTTTCCGTTTTTGTTTGAATATAATACCAAATCTCACTTGATAAGTATGATAAGCCGCCCTTTTGAAGAAACACGCACGGAGTAATACCAAGTTGCGTGAATAAAGGCGGAAACCCGCGTGTCAACAAGGGTGCTGTTTGAAAACTTAAAAGTTGATATTAAAAACAGCACCCTCCATTACTGTCGGGTTTCCGCCTTTCCTTTTTTTCACGCAACTTGGTATAAGTGTGCCGCAAGTTGGCACACTTACTCCGTGCGTGTTTCCGCATTTTTAACAAACCTACTTACTGATAAGCCGTATAATACGGTTTAAGTTTGGATATAGGGTAAGAGTAACGCCTTTAGTGGTGAGAAAACGCCTGGCTTCGCTGGCGAAGATCACGCCTAAAGGCGTTACTCTTACCCTACGCCAATTTTTAAATTGCTCTAGTTTTTCTAATCACACGGTTTTTCGCGGCATTAATAATTATGCCGCAATTAAAAATCTAAAAATCGGACTTTTTTTAAATTTCAAGTCTAAAATTAGAAATTATAAGTATTCGCACTAATCAAAGTATCGGCAATTCGCTGACGCGCCGTAATTGTATTGATCGGCGTGTTATTTTTTGTAAAACGCTTGAGTGCCGCGAGCATCATTCGCAAATCGTCGTCTGAATAAAATGTAAGAATAATAATTTCATTTGAGATTTTAATTCGGTATAATACTAAAATAATCTTAAAATTATTCATCGGAGGTATATGAATCAAGAACAGTTTGAAGTTAATTACGACCAAGTATTTTCAAGACCAAAGGGAAGAGAACGGCTCGAAATTCTTAATGAAATTTCCTCTGAAAATATGGCTTTTGTATTCAAAACACATCTTGAGCGTTGGTTGGCAATCAATCGTTCACGGCTAAACGATGAACAAATTTCTGTAATTATTGAAACAACTGAAGCAATTAAGCCGGATGTCTATGAATATGTAAGAAAATACAAAAAAAGCCATATAAAAGCTGAACAAATACTTGAAAAATTAAAGTCGGTTTTTTCCAATGAAGATATAATTCAATTTACAGGAACTCAAGGGGATTATATATCTAAGTAATGCGTCAGTAAACATTTAGGACTGGAGCGCAAGCGTCCCGCTTGCAATGAGCGCGTAGAGCGAAAACTTCCGTTATAACTCAAACTACCTGATTTTCAACGATTTTCCGCCGCTCGCGCGACTGATGCAAGCGGGACGCTTGCGCTCCAGTCGGTCACATAACTTATGCCTGACGCAGTAACGGATTGTGTTTCTATACCGATTGCACCTGTTGAGAGTAATAATTAACTTAAAAATCTCTTTTAAATTTTTCAAAGAAAGAGAAAGTCCGAAACCTTAAATTTCGGACTTTTTCGTAAAAATAAATACTACAATTTATTTCAGAAATTATAAGTATTTGCTTGAATCAAAGTGTCCGCTATTCTTTGACGCGCCGCGATTGTGTTCATCGGCGTATTGTTTTTCGTAAAACGCTTTAACGCCGCGAGCATCATTCTGAGTTCGTCGCCTTCGGCAAAACCGGCGAGCGTGTTTTTCGCCGTCGCCGTAACGCGCTGAATCGCGTCGTTGCAGAAAACTCCGGCGGCATCAATGTATTTTGAAGCCGCGTCTTCGCCCGATTTTTCCGCCGATTTCATTGCCCGCAGACAAGCCGTTTCCATCGCGTAGGCTTCCATAATTATATCGGCGCAGCCCATTAGAATTTCCTGCTGATCTTTGAGTTCAGCCATATATTTTTTAGCCGCGCTGCCTAAAACCATCAACGCAACTTTTTTCGCGTTGCGTGCAAGTTTTAATTCGGCTTCGAGCAAACCTGTTTCTTCGTCAAACGACATTTGCGGATTTAAGAGTTCTTCCTGTAAAGCAGTTGCGGCTTTGAGCAAACCCAATTCGCCTTTCATTGCGCGTTTCAAAAGCATTCCCGGAATCAGCATTCGGTTGATCTCGTTCGTGCCTTCAAAAATGCGGTTGATTCGCGCGTCGCGGTAGGCTTTTTCCGCCGGATAATCAGCCGAATAGCCGTAACCTCCGTAAATCTGCACCATTTCATCAACGACGTAATCCAAAACTTCCGAGCAGTAAACTTTATTTATCGAAGATTCGACGGCGTATTCTTCAATCGAGCGCAGTTTGTTTTCGTTGTCCGTGCCGCCTGCGATCATCGCGTCAATCATTCCGACTGTTCGGTAACTCATTGATTCGGCAACCCAAGTTTTGATCGCCATTTCCGCTAGTTTATGCTTTATCGCGCCGAATTGGGCAATCGGCGTGTTAAACTGCTCGCGCTCGTTGGCATAGCGAACTGCGTTGTGAATCGCCAGTTTACAGCCGCCCGTAACCGACGCGCCGAGTTTGAAGCGTCCGACGTTTAAAATGTTAAACGCGATCTTCGCGCCGTCGCCGACTTCGCCGATCAGATTTGACGCGGGAATTTTTGCGTCCGACAAAATAAGCGGCGTGGTCGAAGAAGATTTGATGCCCATTTTGTGTTCTTCATTTCCCGGACGGCAATTTTCGCTTCTTTCGACGACAAACGCGGAAAACTTTTTCTTCTCGCCGTCAACTTTTGCGAAAACGACATACATATCCGCAAAACCGCCGTTGGAAATCCACATTTTTTCGCCGTTTAAGATGTAATGTTCGCCGTCATCGGAAAGTTTCGCGGTGCATTTTGCGCCGAGCGCGTCCGAGCCGGAACTCGCTTCGCTCAAGCAGTAAGCCGTAATTTTTTCGCCCGCCACAATCGGCGGAATATACTTTTTCTTTAATTCTTCCGAACCGAAATAGAGAATCGGCAAAACTCCGATTGAAGTCTGCGCTCCGTAAGTTACGCCGAAACCGCTTGAGCGTCCGCTGTTTTCGGCAATGATAACGCCGGATATTTGGTCTAATTCCGCACCGCCGTATTCTTCGGGAATATTCGCGCCCAAAATTCCGAGTTCTCCGGCTTTGGCAACCAATTCTCTGGCAATTTCCCAATCGTGATTTTCCATCGCTTCGACTCGCGGAGCAACTTCATTGTCCATAAATTCTCTGGTCGTTTCGCCGATCATTCTGTGTTCATCGGTAAAATCTTCAGGCGTAAAAATCTCGCCCGCTTCGCATTCTTCGATTAAAAACGCGCCGCCTTTGACATATTCTTTTTCCATCTTCGCATCCATAGTTTTTGTATTCCTTTTTTGTTTGTTGAATTTTCTTAGAGATATTATAACTGAATGAGCATTCATTCAGCAAGAAAAACAGGCGATTTTATAAAATTAAATTTTCTCGTAAATTAAACAAGGTATATTTTGCGAAATTCAACTTGATTTTTTATTTGTTTGAATTGAAATTTGAGAAAAATCAGAGTATAAAAAATTTTCACAAGTTATGAGAAACTCATTTTTTCGCCAAAAAAACCGCCCAAAAACTGCCGAAAAACAAAATGGTGAAATTCAAACCGCCTTTTGTCTTAATTGTGAAACAATGCTGTTCGGCAATTTTTGCCGCGAATGCGGTCAACGCGCCGACACAAAACCGTTTACGCTGAAAAGTTTGCTTTCCGGGTTTCGCAAATTCTTTACTAAATTCGACTCCGAGATCACACGAACTTTTTTCGCCCTGCTGATTCGTCCGAGCGAATTTTGCCGAAATTATCTGAACGGTAAAAGAATCGGCTTTACCGATCCGATAAAATTCTTTTTTATCGCCTTTGTTTTTGACGTGACAATTTTCGGTCTAATTCGCCGGGCGGCAGATAATCCAGCGATCAGAGAAGCGGCGGCAACCGATTTTGACACTCAGATTTTCATTTTGGTTACGACATTTTTCTGGGCTGTCGCTTACACGCTGGTCTTCCGCCGCAAAAATTACAATCTGGCTGAAAATACCGTCTGTATGCTTTATCTTACGGCGGAAACGAGAATTTTTCTGGTGTTTTTGCAGCTTTTGTTTCTTCCTTTCGCTTTATTTTATGATAACGCCAAGCAAATCGCCGCATTTTTCGGCATAGCCGTCAGTTTCGTTTATTATATCCTTTTCAGTTGGCGGTTTTACGAAGAAAATTTCTTTAAGGTTATTATAAAAAATATTTTCGTAATTCTTCTGTTTTCAATCATTTTCATCGCGTTTTCTTTTCTTCAAGATGCTCTCATTGAAGTATTTCAAGAATTTTACAAATAAAAAAATCAAGTTCGCTCTGATAAAACGAACCTGACTTTAATTGGAATATTCTCTCTCAAAATTACGCCCGGATATATCATCCGAGTTTATTTTATCAACTCGAAAATTCCCGCCGCGCCCATTCCGCCGCCGACGCACATTGTGACCATTCCGTAACGCGCATCTCTGCGTTTCATTTCCTGCAAAATCGTCGCCGTCAATTTCGCTCCCGTGCAGCCCAACGGATGACCGAGCGCGATTGCGCCGCCGTTGACATTTACTTTATCGGGATTCATTTCAAGCAATTTCATCACCGACAACCCCTGCGCGGCAAACGCTTCGTTTAATTCGATAACGTCAATATCTTCAAGCGTCAAACCCGCCATTTTCAAGGCTTTCGGAATCGCATAAACAGGTCCAACGCCCATTTCTTCGGGCAGACAGCCCGCCGTCGCGTAACTCAAAAATTTCGCAAGCGGTTTTACGCCCAATTCTTCGGCTTTTTCCGCCGACATCACGACCGCCGCCGCCGCGCCGTCAGACATTTGCGAAGAATTCGCCGCCGTTACCGTTCCCTTGGCGTGAAAAACGGGACGCAGTTTGCTGATCGCTTCAACCGAAGTGTCGCCGCGCACGCCTTCGTCCGTTTCAAACACAACTTCCTTACGCTGCACGCGACCTTTTTCGTCGGTTTCGTCCAAGTAAATCGTCATCGGCACAATTTCATCTTTAAACTTGCCCGAAGCAATTGCCGCCGCTGCCTTTTCGTGCGATTTGACGGAAAACTCGTCTTGCTCAGTCCGCGAAATATCATATTTTTTCGCCAGAGCCTCCGCCGTCAAACCCATATTCAAATAATAATCGGGATAATTTTCAACAATTTTCGGATTCGGACGAAAAACATTGCCGCCCATCGGAATCATAGACATCGTTTCAAGTCCGCCCGCAACAATTACATCCGACGCGCCCGTTTTTATTCTGTCCGCCGCCAGCGCAATCGTCTGCAAACCCGACGAGCAATAACGATTAACCGTCATCGCCGGAACTTCCACCGGCAAACCCGCTTCAATCGCCGCCGTCCGCGCAACATTCATTCCCTGCTCGGCTTCGGGAAACGCGCATCCCATAATCACGTCGTCAATTTGCGCTCCTTCAAGCCCTTCGACTCTCTCAACCGCTTCCCGAATCGCCGTCGCGCCCAAATCATCAGGTCTGGTATTTTTCAAAGTTCCCTTCGGTGCTTTCCCGACAGCCGTTCGCACGGCTGAAACTATAACTGCATCTTTCATAATTTATTTTTCTCCTCTAACTCATTTTATGTAATGAGTGAATGCTCATTCATTTTTATTATAATATACAAATATTCGAGTTTTGGCTAATAAGAATCAGATGTTGCTTTTTCATTCCCGATTCATATCTTCCGTATTGTAAGTTATCCAACCGCCGTCCATCGTAAATTTTTGAACGTATATAACTTTTTCATCGGTAATTTCGGTTTCCGCGTTCAATACGGGATTTATAGTAATGGCGTAAAATTCTTCGGGATCAAGCGGGAAAGGTTTTTCAAAAATCCAGATTTCGGGAAGGTCGTAATGCCCTCGTGAAACTCCTTCTTGTTTGCGCGTTAGTCTGATATTTTTCCGCCTGCACATTGTTTCGATAAGATCGTGAGCCTCTTTTTTCAACTGCGAGTATTTTTCGCGGGATATTTTTTCAGTCGGTTCTTTTTCAATCGGCGGCGGCGTTTGTTCAATCGGCAAAGTCGGCGGATATATCCGATTCCAAATTTCCTGACGTTTGATAAAAGAAAATATGCAGATACCGAAAAGCGTAAAAATCAGCCAAGCCGGATAGAAATTTATACCTTCGCCCCATCTCATAATCGCCATTATTACTGACAGAAAAAAGCAAACTGCAAACAGATAATCATAGATTTTCAGTTTAGTTGTCAGTTCCATTTTTAATTTCGGCGACCTCGATCTCCGAATCAGGCAATTGCCCCAATTTGCTCAAAAGCGGTGTCATCGTCAAACCCTGCGCGAACACGGAAAATGCGACAACGCCGAATGTAACGGTTAAAATCTCCTCTCGAAACGGCACGCTTTCGGGAATTCCCAACGCCAAAGCCAATGCCAACGCGCCGCGCAGACCGCCCCAAAACATTATGTGCTGATGTTCGGATTCAATTTTCCAGCGCGATTTTGAAAACAGAGCCGAGATCGGATAGATCGCAATCGCGCGGGCGAGGATAACGGCGATGATTGCTACAAGAATCGCAAAAGCACTTCTGCCGAAATCCTGATATGCTTCGTTTACGCCTAAAATTATAAAAACAATCGAATTGACGACGAAGGCGGCGAATTCCCAAAAATCTTCGATTGATTCTTCGCCTTTTTGCGTGATAAAACCGAGCGTTTGCGTGTTGCCGACGAGAAGTCCGGCGGTCATCGAAGCGAGAACGCCCGACCAGTGAAAATGTTCCGCGAGCCAGAACGAACCGAACGCGGCAATCGTCGTTAAGGCGAGTTCGACCAAATGATCTTCCGTTCGTCCGGCGATTAGAAGTGCGCCGCCGCCGACAATCAAGCCGCTGGCGATTCCGCCGACGATTGATAAAACGAGCGTTCCGGCGATTGTTTCCGCGCTCATCGTCTGTCCCATCGCAAAGGCGAGCGCGATTGTAAACGCCACCGCCGCCGTCGAATCGTTAAACAAAGACTCCGATTCGACGAGCAGACGCAGACGACCTTCGACCTTCGCTTCCTTGAAAGTCGCAATCACCGAAACCGGATCGGTTGCCGCGATCAAAACGCCGAAAAGTGCCGCCATTTCCCACGCCCAGCCGATGACAAAGTGCATAATCGCCGCCGTGATAAACGCCGAAAGCAAAACGCCGACGGTGGCAAACGTAACAACCGGCACAAGATCGCGCTTTAACTCTTTCCAATGAATATAAAGCGCGGCTTCAAAGATCAGCGGCGGCAGCAAAACCTTAAAAAGCAAATCCTTGCTGAATTCGACCTGAAAACCAAGCGGCACAAACGCCAAAACAACGCCCGCCGCCACCAAACCGACCGTATATGGAAACTTAAACCGCCGTGCAATAATCGCCACAACCGCGCCGACCAGCAAAATAAGCTCAATCGTTTCAATTCCCAAACCGACTTCCGTTCCCGCCGTTCCTGCTATTTCTGCTGCCATAAATTATAGATTCTACGCAAATCCCCGCTTCAATTCTACTTTGCAATTCCGATTTCAACAGTTTTGATTTTCAAAATTCCCTTCAAAATTTGCGGCTCGATCTCAACCAAAAACCCGCGCTTTCCGCCGTTTATATAAATCTTTTCCAAATCAAAAATCGTCTTCTCCGCATAAACCGGCAAATCCGTTTTCAGACCGAACGGCGAAGTTCCGCCGAAAACATAGCCCGTCAAATTATTCGCCTTCTCCGCCGACGCGGGCGAGACGGATTTTACTTCTAAAGTCCGCGCCAGATTTTTTTCCGAAACCTGCAAATCGCCGTGCTGCAAAACGATCAAAAATCCTTTTTCGTTCGTTTCAAACACCAAAGTTTTAATAACCGAATGCTCGTCAACATCCAAAATTTCCGCCGAATGCGAAGTTCCGCCCTTTTCGACATATTCAAAAAGATGCGGCACGAAATCAATCTTTTTCCGCCGCAGAAATCTGATCGCTTGTGTGGTCGGATATTTCATTTTTAAGCCGGTGTGTATAAATAATCTGGCATAATAATTTGTAAAGATTAACTTACAAAATAATTGAGAATGGAGAATTGATAATTGAGATTTGTCCTTTGATTATCTGCATAATTATCAATTCTCGATTATTTTGTTGGTATTATTATAGAAAATTGAAACTCTCAATAAACCTGAATACTTTTTCTAAACTGCTTAGTTCACGGTAAAAGCTGAAAAGCCTCACAATGTTTCGGTCTGAAAATGCTGAAATGCCGACGGTCAACCGTTAAAATCTTCTCGATATTTAATCTTTCCGCCATCGCCACGATCACCGCGTCAACCAGATCAATATTGTTATCGTCATACTTTTCCAAAATCTCAGCGGCACGTTCCAAATCGCTTTCGGTTGTGCGAACGAGTTCAAAATCTCCATTCGCAACACTTCGCAGAAAATTCGTTAATTTATCTACGTCCAATCTCCGCAAAATCAAATGAGCGAGTTCGGGCAGAACCAAATCAGGCAAAAGTGCATTGAGCGATTCATCGTCGAAAATCTCATCACACGATTCGTGAAATTCGTCGTCTTTGTCAAAATACGCATACAAAAATCCCGTGTCAAAAATTGATTTTTCCATTACGGCAAACTCCAACCTTCGCGTTTATTGATGCCTTCCGCAAGAATTTCGTCAACTCTTTGTGAAGTATCGCTATGCCCGCTGTTTCCCATTCCCGAAAGTTTTTTAAGCCTTTCAAGTCTGGCTTTTTCTCTCGCTTCGTCAGACAACTCCGTATCTTCCGACGATTTTGCTCCGTTCTTCTTTTCTTCTTTCAAATTTTCAACAAACTCCAAAACCTCCGCCTTTTTATCATCCGGCAAAACGTGAACCGCTTCGACAATTTTTTGTTCTAAATTTTCCATTTTATTTTTCCTCACTTTCTTCTCTATTATGTCCGCATTCAAGCATTTTACCATTTTGATAAACGTCTATGTTCATTACTCGCCCTTCTGCATAAGTCGTTTTGTCCTTTTCTTAAATTTTATTATATCGAAAAAACGAAACAATGTGGTCATTTACCATTCCCGCCGTTTGCATAAAAGCGTAACAAATCGTCGAACCGGCGAAATTAAAACTGAGTTTGATTTATAAGATTTTCCGCAAAGCGGTGTGCAGCCGCATTGCCTGCCGGTGCGGAGTGAAAACAGCAAGAGGATAAAGGACGTTTAGGATGTTTGGAAAAAGGCTTGAGCCATCCGAATATCACAGATTAATGTTGTTTGAAAAATAAATACCGCAAAAAATAATTCATTCGTTTTAGCCCGTGATAACGGGCTACAGAACAAACGGCTGTCGCTATCTTCGATAGCTCTAAATGTATATGTTTCAATGACCTAGCGTTCCGCTACGCTTCACGCTAGGCTTTACGCTGTCGCCATCTTCGATGGCTGACTTATTGCGGTATTATTTTTTCAAAGACTATAAAGCGGCTGAAAGGAAAGATCGCGTAAGGTGAGTTGATAAAAATTAATCAAAACACTTTTCCGGCACATTTTCCATCGTGTTTTTAATCAGCATATCAACGACCGGCTTAAAGTCTTCACCAGATTCGTGATAAACCTTCAATTGTTCATCAGCCGAAGTTCCGCGATCTAAAATCGTGTGAATGTGTTCAACTTCTTTGCGCGAATCCAGTTCGTCTAAAACATCGTCAACAAATTCGAGCAGTTCACGAATCAAATCTTTGACCGGAACTTCCTTTTGTTTGCCGAGATCGAGCAGTTTTCCGTCCAGACCGTAACGAACGGCACGCCATTTATTTTCCTGAATATACATCCGGCGATAAAGGCGAAAACCGAGATTTTTGTCAAGGAGATTTGAAAGTTTCGCCACAATCGCCTGAAAAAGCGCGGCGACGGCAATCGTGTCGTCAACTCTGGTCGGAATGTCGCAAACGCGGAATTCGAGCGTCGGAAATTTCGGATGCGGGCGAATGTCCCACCAGATTTTCGTTGCGTCCTGAATGCAGTTCATCTTTACAAGCGTATCAATATATCTCTGAAAAGATTGGTGCGTGTCGAAATGATCGGGAATATCGGTGCGCGGGAATTTTTTGAAAACTTCCGAGCGATAGCTTTTCAGTCCGGTATTAAAACCGAGCCAGAACGGTGAAGAAGTCGTCATCGCCAGAACGTGCGGCAGAAAATAACGCGCGGCGTTCATAATGTGAATCTGACGGTCTTTGTCGGCGATTCCGACGTGAACGTGAACGCCGAAAATCAGCAAGGAACGCGCCACCATTTGCAGTTCCTGTATCAGAAGTTTATACCTGTCGTGTTCAAAAATCGTCTGCTCCGACCATTTGGAAAACGGATGCGTCGAAGCGGCGACAATCTCCATTCCTTTTTTGCGGGCAAGCGACGAAATAACACAGCGCAGTTTCGTAATGTCTTCGCGGGCTTCCTGTATATTATGGCAGACTCCCGTGCCGACCTCGATCATAGACTGAATCATTTCGGGCTTTATCTTCTCGCCCAAAAGCATTTTGCCTTCGTCCAGAATTTCCGAAACGTGAGATTTCAGTTCTCTCGTTTCGGGGTCAACGATTTGAAATTCTTCTTCGATTCCGAGTGTAAATTTATCAAACATAATTTTTAATGGTTTTTGGTTTTTGGTCTTCGGTCTTTGGTTTTCGGTCTTTGGTTTTTGGTTTTTGGTTTTATCTTTACTGGAAATCTTCTAAAAGATTTACAAAGACCAAAAACCAATTCATTTATTTTCGAGTGCGCTTTTGAAAAATTATTCCAAGCCCAATTCGCGCTCCAATAAATTTTTATTTTCATCCGAAAGGTGCATAAAGCGGATGCCGACACCTTGACCGGGATCGGTGTAAGCGACCACGCCGCCGATGGAAACTTCCCTTCCGCCGAGCATCATCCGCATCGCCAGTTCGCCGCCGACATCGAGTTTCGCGCTCGTCGTCATATACAAACCGCCGATTCCAATATCTCTCGTATTGGCAATTCCCGTCGCATCTCCGCCCTCGAAATGAACGTCAACGATCAACTTTTTTCTGTCCGACTGCCGCTTTTCCGTCGGCGACAACGCTTCGTCCGGCTGTTTTGGTGTCATTTTTTATTTTTCCGAATTTATTGATTTAAGATTCATCCACAGTTTATTATCTTTTCCGATTTAAAAAATTTTTTTTGTTTAATATAAATCTAATACGACTTTTTGGCAAAAACAATTTGGCGAAATTTAAGTTCTTTTTTCGCAAGTCTTTATTCTGTTTGGAATTTTCAGTCTTTTCGGGTATTATCGTTGCAACGATAATACATTTCTGACCAGCTTACAGAAAGGTCGGTTTAGTTTTTGTTTCAATCACTTAAACTCAAAAGAACATATTATTAGTAATGTTTTAATCAAGTTACATTGAAAAATGTAAAAATCGAACTACTTTAACTTAAATTTCCCGGAATAAAAAAAGGAGTAAAATAAAAAATGAAAAAAATCCTGTTGGCGTGTGTAGCATTGATAACCGTGGCTATTTTGTCTGTGGTGATATTCTTTCCGCAAATCAAATCTGCTGTTAATGAAGAGAAAGATTACGGTAATCAACCCGATCTGCCCGGATTTGTTGACGAATCCGACCCGAATTTTAACAAAGAAGAATTTATGATGCGCCGCGCCGAAGACATTAATTTAAGACGCGGCATTTATGAAGGTGCGCAATTTGATCGGCAACTTCGTCCGCAAGCTATTGAAGAGATGGAAATCCAAGAGCAGGCACTTGCGAAATTGGCAAAAGGTGACTATTCATTAAAATCCATTCAGGCGGCTTGGACACCAATCGGACCTAATCCGATTCCGAACGGTCAGACAACGCCGAGCGAACCTGTTTCGGGTCGCATCGCGGCAATTGCCGTTCATCCGACGAATCCGAACATCGTTTATGTCGGGGCGGCACAGGGCGGTGTTTTTCGTTCGATTGACGGCGGAGCAAATTGGACACCGATATTTGATTCGGCACAAAATCTGGCAATTGGTGCGATCAATTTTGCACCTTCCGATCCGACGATTGTTTATGTCGGAACGGGCGAGCCGAATTTTGGAGCGAGAAATTACTTCGGAGTCGGAGTTTATCGCATAAATGCAAATGCGACACATACGACCGCAACTCTTAGCGGACCGTTAAATCAAGGGACAAGCGTTAGTGGATTTTCCGGTGATGTCTTTACCGGACGCGGAATCGGTGAGATTCTCGTTCATCCGACCAATCCCGATATAATTTTCGTGGCGACAACTTCCGGGACTGCCGGACTAAATGGAGCAGCTAATCAGCCGTTTCCTCCACGCGGAGTTTATCGTTCGACCAATGCGACAACCGCAACTCCGACCTTTGCACAACTTCCGTATCCGTTTGGTGCAACTAATCAAAACTTTAGTGCCAGAGATATGGCTTTGGATCCGCAAAACCCGGATAATTTAGTAGTGAATATTGTCGCTAACGGCGGCGGAATTATTACTTCTAATAATGCTCTCAACGCTAATCCGTCAACAGTTACGTTCACGTTAACTCAAACATTTACCGGCGGGACAAGTGATGTGACGGCGGAATTTGCCGTTCAAAAAACGGGTGGGACGAATGGTGCGAGAACTTTTTACGCGGCAGCCGGATTTCAAGGCGGAACAGTTTATCGTTCAACTGACAGCGGTGCAACGTGGACTCTGCAGGTTGATAATAATTTCTGCACGCCGCAATGTTTTTACGATATTGCAGTAGATATTGATCCGACTAATGAGGCGATTGTTTATCTCGGCGGTTCACCGCAGCTGATCTTCGGTAAATCCGTAACATCGGGAACTGCTTTTGTTCCGGTTTCGGCTGGACTGCACGTTGATACGCACGCGATTGCGGTTGCACCTTCTACTCCGGCGGTTATTTATCTGGGAACGGACGGCGGAATTTACAGATCGAACGATGCAGGTGTAACTTTTACAAATTTGAACAATACGACGATGTTTGCAACTCAATTTGTCGGTATGGATGTGCATCCAACCGACCCGAACTTCACGCTTGCCGGAACGCAGGATAACGGAACGAACCTTTTTCAACCGACGGCAACTTGGTTTCGTGCGGATTTCGGGGACGGCGGTTATGCTGTAATTGACCAAAATTCTCCCGATGTTGTCAATACGACAATGTATCACACATACTTTAATCAAACGAACGCGATGGGTTACGCCAGAGTTATGAATACTGCCAATGCAACCGACGGTAATTGGGACTTTTTCGGCTGCGGTTTCGGCGGTTCAATACCAAACGGTATGACTTGTGCGGCAACGGCGATCAACTTTTACCCGCCGATGGAACGCGGTCCGGGAAATCCGAATACATTATATTTCGGTTCGGATGTTCTGTATCGCTCGGCTAACGCCGGAACGACGATGACAAAGGTTAGTCAAGAGCCGATTGTATCCGGCGTGGCAATTCTTTCGATTGGAATTTCGCCGCAAAATGATAA
The DNA here is from genome assembly GCA_965214585.1 of Pyrinomonadaceae bacterium. Classification (GTDB taxonomy): domain Bacteria; phylum Acidobacteriota; class Blastocatellia; order Pyrinomonadales; family Pyrinomonadaceae; genus JAHCHG01. Next base: position 13,457 of record OZ243957.1, read on the forward strand.
CGTCCGCGTTGTCGGTCTAAATGGCGGACAACTATTCGGCACAACTACAGGTGCAACTACATTAGTTGATCTCGATCCGACCAATGCTGTTCCGAATGTTCCGATAAATCGCAGCGTGATTGATCCGACTACTCAGACAACGGCTTACGTTGCGCTTTCGGCATTCGGCATTCCGAATGTTTATAAAACAACCAACTTAGGCAATACCGGAACAACTTGGGTTGCTGCCAGCGGAACTGGCGGAACGGCTATTCCGCAAGTTCCGGTTAATGTTTTACTTGTTGATCCGCAAGTTCCCAGCAATATTTATGCGGGAACGGATATTGGCGTTTACGTTTCGTCCGACGGCGGAGGCACTTGGAATCCGTTTGGGACGGGCTTGCCGAGATTAGCTGTTTTCGATATGAAAATTACATCTAACCGCTTGGTTCGCATCGCCACCCACGGACGCGGAATGTTTCAAACTCCGGCACTCGCCGCACCGACGGCTTCTTCGGCAACCGTCAGCGGACAAGTTGCAACAAATTTCGGACGCGGAATTTCCAGAGCGATTGTCGAGATCACCGATCAGAACGGCACTAAGAGAACGGCAATGACCAATCAATTCGGTTATTACAACTTCTCGGATGTCGAGGTCGGCGGAACTTACGTTATCAATGCAAGACACAAGCGTTATAAATTCAATTCGCAGACGATCTCCGTCAACGAATCATTAACGAATGTGAATCTGATCGCCGGAAACGCGGGCGTATTCGGAAGTCTGAGATAAGTTTTACTTTTCAGACTCGTATGAAAAATATTGAAGCCGGTAAATTATTTACCGGCTTCAATATTTTTTAAATCGCCGGATTTTATTTTGCAAATATGATTCAAAAATTTCGGGTTTGCAATTTTTTTTCAAGAAAGTTACCATAAACCTCAATTAAACTAAGTCTTTAATTAGTCTAATTCCTCGATATAAGTTAAAATTAAAAATCAAATTTACAATGCGGTTTTCGCTTTTCTATGGGATTTTCAACAACAGCAATTCACGCGGGCAATGAACCGGATACAGCGACAGGCGCGGTTTCCGTTCCGATTTATCAAACTTCGACTTACGCGCAGGAAGGACTCGGCAAACATAAGGGTTTTGAATATGCTCGAACGCAGAATCCGACGCGGCTTGCGCTGGAGAAAAATATCGCCGCGCTCGAAGGCGCGGAATACGGTTTTGCGTTTGCTTCGGGAATGGCGGCGATTGACACGACCTTAAAACTCGTCAAAGCCGGCGACCACGTTATTTTGGGCGACAACACTTACGGCGGAACTTTTCGTCTGTTTGATAAAATCTTGTCGAATTACGGCATCGAATTCGATCTGGTCGATACGGTTTTTGCGGAAAGTGTCGAAAAAGCGTTTAAGCCGAATACGAAAATGGTTTTCGTCGAAACTCCGACAAATCCCGTGATGAGCGTCACCGATTTGCAGGCGGTTTCCGAACTCGCCCACGCGCACGGAGCGAAAGTCGTCTGCGATAATACGTTTATGTCGCCGTATTTGCAGCGTCCGATGGATTTCGGCGTTGATATTGTCGTTCATTCGACGACGAAATATCTGAACGGACATTCGGACAGCGTCGGCGGTTTTGTCGCCCTTAATGACGAAGAAGATGCGAAATGGATCGGTTTTGTGCAGAACAGCGTCGGCGCGATTTTGTCGCCGTTCGATTCGTTTCTTGTTTTGCGCGGCACGAAAACGCTTGCCGTCCGTATGGAAAAACACGACGAAAACGGACGCGCGGTGGCAAGTTTTTTAAGCGAACACCCGAAAGTTGAAACGGTTTATTATCCCGGACTCATTTCGCACAAGCAGCACGAAATCGCTAAACGTCAGCAGAAAGGCTTCGGCGGAATGGTCGCCTTTGAAACGGGTTCGCTGGAAAACGCAAAAAAAGTTCTCGAAAACGTCAAACTTTGCACTTTGGCTGAAAGTTTGGGCGGCGTGGAAACATTAATTTCGCATCCGGCGACAATGACACACGCCTCCGTTCCCGCGGAAACGCGCAAAAAACTGGCGATCACCGACGGTTTAGTGAGAATCTCCGTCGGTATCGAAGATGTCGAAGATATTATTTCGGATTTGGATCAGGCGTTAAATTAGTCGGCTGAAATTATTCGTAGTTTTAAATTTTATATAAACAAGCGGTTTAGGGGAAAATCAGAAAAAATTGTAAATTATGTTGAAAGTAGAAACACACGCAACATCCCACGTCGGGCGGGTTCGCAAAGGTAATGAAGATAATTACCTGATGCTGAACATTGCAAACTCGAAAACCTGGATGAGTTCTCAGGACGCGGGCGAATTCGTCGTCGAATCGCAGAATTTTGAAATAACGGCGGACGGCGTGATTTTAGCCGTATCAGACGGAATGGGCGGCGCGTTAGCCGGCGAAGTCGCCAGCCAAATGGCGGTTGAAACGGTTTGTCAGAGTTTTATTGACGAAAATGATCCCGATAAAACCTTATCGCCTGATAATCATCAAAAATCTCTCGTCGGCAAACTTTATGATGCGACGGTTTATGCAAATCACCTGATTCATCGTCAAGGACGCACCGATCCGCAGTATCAGGGAATGGGAGCGACTTTTACAGGAGTCGGAATAACGCCCGAAGGAGTTGATTTGGTGCAGGTCGGCGACAGCCGCGTTTATCTGGTTCGCAACAGACAGATTTACCAAATTACCAAAGATCAATCGCTCGTTCAGCAGTTGATTGATGCCGGACAAATTCAGCCGGAAGAAGCCGAAACACATACGCTCAAAAATGTGATTTTGCAGGCACTCGGCGCACAAGGCGAGATTTTTCCCGTTTCCGCCCGTTTAATTCCCTGCCAAGATGATATTTTATTGATTTGCAGCGACGGCTTATCAAATAAAATTGAGGGCAAGGAAATGAAGAAAATTATTGAAGAAAATGTGCGGCAGCTTGAAATGGCGGCGGCGGAATTAGTGAAAATCGCCAACGAAAACGGCGGCGAAGACAATATTACTTTGATTATTGCCAAACTCACCGGAGATGAACTGCCTGAGCCTTTTGATGAAGAAGTAAAAATTGAAATGGTAGATTTGGAAAATATACACGATACCGCCGATCAGGATACTGCCGAAATCATCTGAAACGTCGGAAGTGTTTTTATTTTCCTGCTTTTAAAACAGCCTCAAACTTAAAGTTTTGGTAGTGAACTAAAAGTGATGTTCTATGAATTGCCGTCTGCTTTAGCTGACGGAAAGATTGCTGACAAGATAATCGGCTTTAGCCAAATTTCAAAAATATATTAATCATCCTTTCTGCTTTAGCTAAAGCAAATAAGGAATAAATTTAATTTAGTAGTTCGGCTAAAGCCTGTCTTTTGCTGCAAACTAAACCGTCAGCTAAAGCAGACGGCAATTGATAAAAAAAACTTGTCAGCATTACTTTTGGTTCAATACCAAAGTTTTTAATTTTTCACTATTTTCAACTTCTCCATTCGGGAAGTTCTCTTTCCTTGTTGAGCCGCCGAACATAAATCGAAGAACCTTCGACGCGGACGACCTCGACCTTTTCGCCTTCTTCTAAATTCAGCCCTTCATCTATCGGAAAAGCCGTCCAGACCGAACCGTAAACCTTTACAGCCGCTTCGTTTAACGCTCCTTTGCTGGCATCCGTAACCGTTCCGATCTGACCGGGCAGAGTGTCAACTCCGGTTTTGTGAAAATCTTCATCGCCGTGCGAATAATAATTTGCAAAAATCGTCCGCGACATCGCCGTAAGTCCGATTGAAACTCCCGCAAAGATCAAGAACTGCAAACCGATGCCGACACCCAGCCAACCGGCTAAAGCCGCCGCAAACGCGCCGATTCCAAACCAGAGCAGCACAAATCCCAGCGTAAAGGTTTCGGCGATAACCAGAAAAACTCCGAGTATAACCCACAATATCCAAGCGAATTGATCCATTTAGCTCCTGAAAAATAGTTTTTATTTACCTTAAAATAGTATGCCAATTATTTGTCGTTTTGTCATTTTATAATTTTTAATCGCCGATGTGTTTCTGCATTGTTGAACTTGCCGGTCAGTCGTGCTAATCTTTTTCGGGTATGCTGGGGTGGCGGAATTGGTAGACGCACAGGACTTAATTTAATTTGAGCATCGGAAGCGAAATCTTCCGTATGAATGAAGTCAAATTCGGTGAAACCTGTCAGATGGCAATACCGAGCTAAGTTTGAGGTTTTATATTTTTGCCTCGATAAGTTGGAGTTAAAGCGTGACAATTAGGACATAATAGCCTTAAATTTGAAAGTGAATTGTCCAGAGAGTTTCCGTTAATATGATCTAATTCTAAGGGAATTGGTTTTTTGAGCCATTTATCTCTTTTACAGTTAGAACATTTTCTATCAAAAACTTTCTCAACAATTAATCTCTTTTTTAATTTGTATGAAGTTATACGAATTTCATTATTTAAGTATTTCTTCAAAGGTTTTCTTGCCCCGATTTTCTTCCCTTTATTCCAAAGTTGTCCGGTAAAATGGGAAATATCCAAATTGAAATGAGTAATCGCTTTTTTCAAAACTTGATAATTTCCTCCGTATGGAGCAACACCAAGTTTTTTCAGAGTTTGAGCAAGCGAAGATGATTCTTTAATTGCTTTAATCAACTGTTCTTTGGTGTATTTTTTAAGTTTCATATAGACCTCTTGAAAGTGTAGAGACTAGACGGCTTCTGCCTGACTGCTATTAATTTAGTAAAAGACAAAGGTATAGTCCAGACCACAAACTGCAAATTTTGCAGGCGGCGAAAGCCGTAGTTGGTAAGAAAATCCTGTGTCCCTTTGTGGACGTGCGGGTTCGACCCCCGCCCTCAGCATTTTTTTATTTTTTTCGCCCTGATTTTTATCAGGGCTTTTTTTTTAACTTTTTGCAAATCAGGCGGTTGGCATAAGTCTTGCGGTTAGAATTATAGAGTTTCCGTAAAACAGGAAAATTTTATGAATAAATTAAAAATAATATCGCAAATTTTGTGTCTTTTGATCGCCGGATTTTTTCTGCTTCAAAATGCCGGAGCGCAAAGCAGGCAGGATAGAATTTTGATTCGTGAGGCAGAACGAATCACAAATGACAATTTTAATGTTTTTACAATTACCACGAACGGCGTGCGAATTTATTCAGTTGAAAAACCGAACAGAAAAATGCTGAATGCGATTGATGACGGTTTAACAGATTTGTTTAGAATTGCGCGAAAACACAATTATCGAAAGCGTCTGAACTATTCCGATTATACGATTTTTATCGGAAACGCAGACCGCAAACGCAATTTTGATAACAATTATTCGCCGGATATTGCCGTCGGCGCGGCGCAGTATGCGGGCAGCATCTACGATCAGGGCGGTTTTATATATGCGGCGGGAATAATTCTCAGTTATAAACCGTGCGCTTTTATTATTGCCGAACACCAAAAAGATTTTCAGCGCGTTTCCGATGTTGTGCGTTACGAAGGCGAGCATCTGGTTTTGTATCACAATGACCGCCGGCTTTATACCCAAACCGCCGATCACAGCAACGGCGGCGGGCATCCGATCTTGAAATAATTTTGCTTTGAAAATTCTTTGATAACTGATTGGGTAAAGCCGGACAATTTATTTCGTTTACCTTTTACCCGATTTCGTATAGAGCGTGAACTATTTTGTAACCGTAAATTTGTGGACAAATCCACCGCCTTCCGTGTAAAATGCTTTGAAACTGCGCTTTTTCGGCGTTTTACTTAAATTTTTCTTATTTTTTTAATTTATGGCACAAGCATTGCCATTATACTTCGTGGATGACTTGTTTGATAAAATCCGCGAAGATGGAGGTTAGATATGAACTTATTTTGGCGAATTTCGACCAAATTCTTCGCGTTTTTTATTTTGATCTTTGCAAATTTCATTTTCATAAATGCTCAAGAACCGGATTCGAGAAGCATCTACGAACTTCCGGCGGGAACTAAAATTTTCGTTCGGATGGATAACGAAATAAATTCCAAAGTTTCCGGCAAAGACGATACTTTTACGGCGGAGATTTCAAAACCCGTAATTGTCAGAAACTTCGTCGTCGTGCCAATCGGAACTGTTATTGAAGGACGCGTGATAAAAGCAAACCGTGCGGCTTCCGGCGGAAAAGACGGAAATTTGTCAATTTCCTTTGAAACGATGCGTTTTAGAAACGGAGTCAAAAGAGAAATCGCCGGAATTTTGACAAATCAGCTAAAAGCCGAATCTTCAAGCACTTCAAAGATTCTGGCAATCGTCGGAGGAACGGCACTCGGCGGAATTATCGGCGCGGTTTCAAAAGCCGACAACGGAGCATTGATCGGCGCGGGACTCGGCGCGGGCGCAGGCGCGGGCGTTGCATTTTTGCAAAAAGGCAGAGATGTCCGCATCAAAGCCGATGAAGAATTTGAAATAGAACTGACAAAGGACGTTACTTTGCCAGTTCCTGACAACTAAAAAATTTTACAAGTTTGGTCGTTGGCGAGAAAAACTGTTTACGACCATTATAAGAAGCCCGACGTGAAGGGGAGAGCGCGTCGGGTTTCTTTATGTTTTCTAATAAACAATTTTTTAGTTTTTTACAGCATATTTTTATATACGATGTGCCATATACATATTTTAGATAGAAATCTTATAGAAAGTTGATAAATCGCGCTAGTAAATCCAAACTCAGATTTCTCAAAATAAAATAATTTGAGGTTGATAAGCAACAAAATAAGAATCTGCCAAGCAGATGAGTAAAATCAGGTATAATGCAGAAGCCCGCACAAAGTAAGGGCGCAAAGAACACACTTACTTTGTGCGTGTTTCTGCACTCGGATTATCTTTCAAACATATTACGACTTGCTTAAATTAAGTTTCTGAAATAACTTTTGATATTTTAGAAAACTTTATACGGTTCTTGAATCCAAACCAATTAATTTGTTATTTTATTGAAAAACAATCAATTTCTTCTTTTAGTAATAGTGTTATGAGCGACAGCAATACAACTTTAGAACAATTATCCGACAGAGAACTTTTGATTAATTCAGCCGAAAAACTTGAAAGTTTAGAGCAGTCAACAAACGCTCAACTAGAAGCTATCCGGCGCGGAATTGTTGATAACAGCGCGGCGTTTGACCGAATGGAAGCAAAGATTTTACTGCTTCGCGCCGATGTCAAGGATTTAACCGAAGAAGTTCACCAAATGCGTATAAAGGAAAGTTTAGTTTTGGAAAAATAATCATTTTCATAAATGTTTTCTTACAAATTCTTAAATCAAAAACTTTAAGTGTTCCAGTCAGCGGCATTATGACGCTTTAAGCAAAGATTTCTCAATTGCATTTCACTCCGCAATAATTTTTCTCATTTTTATATCTGCTCTAATCTCGACTTATCCGAATCAAAAATCAAAGACCAAAAACCAAAGACCTATTTTCTCACTTTTGCCGTTTGCCGATATGTATGACAAAATATCGTTCTAAAGCAGTATTTTTTAGAAAATCATTTTAAACAGGAAGGTATTTTTTATTTATGGCTAGACGTAACAAAATTACGGTGGTTGGCGCGGGAAATGTCGGCGCGACTGCCGCGCATTGGATTGCAAGCAAAGAGTTGGCGGATGTCGTATTGGTTGATATTGTCGAAGGAACGCCGCAGGGCAAGGCTTTGGATTTGGCGCAAGCCGCGCCGATTGACGGGTTTGACGTGAAACTCGTCGGCGCAAATTCTTATGAGGATACGAAAGATTCGGACGTTGTGATAATCACGGCGGGACTTCCCAGAAAACCGGGAATGAGCCGCGACGATCTTTTGAAAACGAACGCCGATATTGTCGGGAAGGTGACGGACGAAGTTGTAAAACATTCGCCGGATGCTTTTTTGATAATCGTTTCAAATCCTTTGGACGCGATGGCGCAGGTCGCTTTTAAGCGTTCCGGTTTTCCGAAAAACCGCGTGATGGGAATGGCTGGCGTTTTGGATTCGGCGCGAATGCGCTGTTTTTTGGCGGACGCGCTCGACGTTTCGGTTGAAAACGTGACGGCTTTCGTTCTCGGCGGACACGGCGATACGATGGTGCCTCTGCCGCGTTATTCGACCTGCGCGGGAATTCCGGTAACGGAACTTTTGCCCGAAGACCAAATAAACGACATTATCAAACGAACTGCCGGCGGCGGCGCGGAAATCGTCGGACTTCTGAAAACGGGTTCGGCGTTTTACGCTCCTTCGCTTGGCGCGGTTGAAATGGCGGAAGCGATTTTGAAGGACAAAAAGAAAATTCTGCCGTGCGCCGTTTATCTCGAAGGCGAATACGGAATCAACAATTTGTTTGTCGGCGTTCCGGTCAAACTCGGCAAAAACGGCGTTGAGCAGATTATCGAAATCAGTTTAAAGGCGGACGAGCGTGCGGCTCTGCAAAAAAGCGCGAGTTCGGTTCAGGAACTGATTGACGTTCTCGGCATTTAAATTTGCACAAAGTTAATTTCAAAGGGAAAGTCATTCAGGCTTTCCCTTTTTCGTTTTTTGGTATCAGTTTGCAGGCGCGGCGATGCTTCTGATTGAAACGAATCCGAATCTGACACCGAATCTGATAAAGGCGATTTTAAGGTAATAAATTAAATTTTTATCGCACTAAGAAGTCCGAACTCGCCGAGTTCGGACTTCTTTCTTTTTGGAGTTTGTTATAAAAATCGAAAAAAGAGTATCGCTCCTTTTTCAAGTGCCGCGAATGCCGGCGAGATGTCGGCATTGCGCCTTTAAAACAGACTTTTTGCAGGTTAAAAATTATTCATCTTGAATGATTCATTCATTCAATTTGACCGATTGAAACTTGTCGAAACTATTGTCAAACAAGTTAAGTCTAATTAACACATCATTTACCTTATTGGCACAAGCATTGCCAAATATATTGCGGCGACAGTTATAAATAACCGTCAAAGCAAGTTTTAGAAGAAACAAATAAAGAAATAATGATGAACACTAAAAAATACAACTTTTTCACAAAATTATTTTCGCTGCTCGTATTGAGTGCGTTGATGTTTACGAATGTTTTTGCAATGCAGGTTTTTGCCCAATCTGCCGTGCAGACATCGAGCAAGCGTAACGGCTTTACGACTGATCTGACTCAGCTTGCCCGCGAAGGTAAAATCAGTTCAAAGATCAACCTCGAATATGACGTAGATCGTCTGGTCAAAATTCTGGCGAGCGATGCAAAATACCAGCCGGTTCTTTTGGATGCGTTTGGCGATAAACAGGAATTGGTCGTTGAAATACTTGCCAAGCGAATTGCTGCCGGCAATGTTCCGGCGAAACTGCAAAATACGCGCGTTCTGAAACTGGAACTCGATACGTTATTTTCAAGTGCCGAAAATAATTCGCAAATGATCTCGGACATCGTTTCGGAACTTGGCGGAAAAGACAAGAACATCATTTTATTTGTTGACGAACTCACAAATTTTGTCGGCAAATCGCAGATAAACGACGTGCTGACGAACGCGCTCTTAAAAGGAAATCTGAGAATTATCGGCGGCAGCATTAAAGCCGCTTATATGCAGAATATCGAAAAAGATCAGATAATTTCGGGTTTGTTTCAAACAATCGAGATTGGAAACGGTTTTGATAATGCGGCGGATGAAAACGCACGCAATCTGAATAACGAAAATTTTCGCGGCGATAATGTTTCAGCCGATCTGCGCGAAATGATGGCGAATAATGACGGCAGCAAACGCGCCGACGTAATTATTCAAGCGAAAGATGCCGATAATCAAACGCTTCGCCAAATTTTGGCAAGCAACGGCGTTCGCATCCAAGACCGAATCGGCGGCACGGATACTTTGATTGTCAATCTTCCCGTGAGCGCGATTGAAGAAATCGCTCAAAGCGGAATCGTCAACTATATGTCGCCGGACAGACCGATGCTCAAACTCGGTCATCTTGAAGATTCAATCGGCACGAATTTGGTTCGCACGCAGCCTGCAACTTTAACGCGCCCCGCTTATTCGCTGGAAGGAACAGGAATCGGAATCGCCATTGTTGATTCGGGAATGGCGGAAAATCACAAAGCATTCAGAAATGGCGGAAATAAGAGCCGCGTTGTTTTCAGCAAGAATTTTGTAGCGACGGAAAACTCTACCGATGACGATTACGGACACGGAACGCACGTTGCGGGAATCGCCGCCGGAAATTCCAATAAAAATAACGGCGCGTATCGCGGAATCGCTCCCGATGCAAATATTATTAACCTGAAAGTTCTGGACGGCGAAGGCAGAGGAAAAGCGTCGTGGCTGCTCAATTCGATGCAGTGGCTGCTTGAAAATCACAAGCAATACAACATCCGCGTCGTAAATATGAGCCTCGGCGGTGCGGCGATTGATACATACACAAATGATCCGGTGTGCCGCAAAGTTCAGCAATTGACCGCAGCCGGAATGCTGGTCGTTGCCGCCGCCGGAAACGAAGGCAAAAATTCTTCGGGACAAAAACTTTACGGTCATATACATTCGCCGGGAAATGATCCTTCGGCTTTGACTGTCGGCGCGGTCAACACGAAACAGACCAATTCGCGCAGCGATGATTTGTTGGCGACGTTCAGTTCACGCGGTCCGACGCGCAGTTTCTATGTGGACGAAAGCGGACGCAGAATTCACGACAACGCGTTGAAGCCCGATATGGTCGCGCCGGGAAACAGCATCGTTTCGGCAAAAGCAAAATCGTCAAGCTATCTCGTTACGCGCTATCCGGGTTTGTCTGACGCTGCGTTAAATTCAACAACTTCCGATGACAGCTTGATGTATATGAGTGGAACTTCGATGGCAACTCCGGTTGTTGCGGGCGCGGCGGCTCTCTTGTTTCAAGTAAATCCGAATCTTACGCCCGGAATGATCAAGATGATTCTCGAATATACTTCGCAGCCTTTAGCCGGATACAATTCCTTTGAACAAGGCGCGGGCGCATTGAATCTCGAAGGCGCGGTGCGGCTGGCAAAATCTTATAAAACCGCCGTTGATTTTAATACGGCAGGCGTTTCCGGGATGAGTCTGCTTGATGTCGGACAAAGTTTTCCGACCACGCAAACGACAATCGGTGGAACGACTTTTAGCTGGTCGCAGGTTATTATCACCAATCACGCTTATCTGAAAGGTCGGGGAATTGCCGACACTTTCCAGAATGTTTATAAAAACAATATGTGGTTTGAAAAAGGAATTGCACACGATGCCGATTATAAATATATTCTGAACAGCAATTTCAATGCCTCGTCAAACATAGTTTTAACGCCCAAAGCCGTTATCAGCAACGGTTCATCTCTGGGCGGCGGTTCGGTTTTATTTGCATTCGGCGTTTTACTCAGCGACGGCGTTTTGGTCAGCGACGGCGTTCTGGTTTCCGACGGCGTTTTAATCAGCGACGGTGTTCTGATTTCCGACGGCGTTTTAGTCAGCGACGGCGTTCTGGTTTCCGACGGCGTTTTGGTCAGCGACGGCGTTCTGGTCAGCGACAGCACGATCTCACAAGCAAGCACGGCAACAATCCACGGCGATGATTAATTTATTTGTAAATTATTAAGGAGAATATCAATATGAAATTGCAAATAATACAAAATACCCACGCGCAGACCGAATCGCACAACACATTATTGCCTGTTTTCATAAATCATTTACCGAATCTCGAACAACTCGGCGTTTTGACGCAGGACAATGAAGCGGAGGTTTTGACATTCTTAAAAGTGCGCCCAGTTCATACGGTTGTAATGACGAGTTTTATACAGGATAACGGCATCGAAGGCAAAGACAATCGCGGTAAATACTTCGGTTATCGCAATCAAAACGGAAAACTCGAAGGAGTCGCGCTGATCGGACATACGACGCTGATCGAATCGCGCTCAGACGAATCGCTTGCCGCTTTTGCAATCGCCGCACGCGCTTGGGAAACGCCGATTCATATAATGATGTCGGACGGAAAAACGATTGAAAAATTCTGGAATTACTTTGCCGACTTTGATCAGAAACCGCGTTTGGTCTGCACCGAATTGCTTTTTGAACTGAATTTGCCGCTTTTCGTCCAAAAGTGCGAATGGAATGTTCGTCAGGCAAAACCGGAAGAACTCGTGCAGATCGCCGAAGCGCACGCCCAAGTTGCGTTTACCGAAAGCGGAGTAAACCCTCTGGAAAAAGACCGCGAAGGTTTTTTGAAACGCACTTTGAAACGAATCGAAAAAGGCAGAACTTTTGTCGTATTTGAAAACGGCAGACTCGTTTTCAAAGCCGATATTGCCGCCGAAACCGCCGAAACCGCATATCTGGAAGGCGTTTACGTTTCGCCCGAATATCGCGGTCAGGGAATCGGCTCGGTTTGTCTTTCAAATCTGGGCTTGCAGTTATTAGATCGTTTTCAGAACATTTGTCTTCTCGGCAACAAGGATTTTACCGGCGCACACAAAAGTTTTATGAAAGCCGGATTTAAGAATACCGACTCTTGTCAAACTATTTTCGTTTAACATCAAAAAACATTAGACAAAATGTTTTACTTTAGTGCATAATAGAGGCGGCTGGATTTTTGTCCGCCTCTATCCTTTTGCGAAGCCTCTCCGTTTAGTTTTCCAAACAAGAATTTTTAGTGTAGTTCTCTCAAAACTTTCTCAACAATTTCAGTATGACCACACAAGATAAAACTCAAATTTATATGCTGTCGGTAATTACGGCTGGATTAGCCTGTCTTGCCGCTATGCTGATAAATCTGCCGCTTCATCAAATCAACGTGCAGCTTTTATTTTTGGTTGCCTTTACAATCGGTTTCGGTTCGCGCATTACGCTTCGACTTCCCAAATTCAAATCTCACATCGCCGTTTCCGACACATTTATATTTTTCGCCCTTCTTTATTTCGGCGGAGAAATCGCCGTCGTTTTAGCCGCGCTCGAAGCCTTTTTCTCCTCGATTCGTTTTTGTAAAAAGAAGATCACGATAGTTTTCAACATTGCCGCATCCGCCTTGTCATTCACGATTGTCTTTTTGACTTTGCAATCTTTAGGGTTATTTTCCGAAAGCGTCCTGAATAATTCAGGCGGCAGCATTACGAATAATTTTCTGACTCTTTTATGCGTAATGGCTCTGACGCAGTTTATTGCAAACACCTCGCTGGCGGCGGTTTACGGCGCACTCAAAAGCGATAAACCGTTGTGGGAAACTTGGAAAAGCCATTATCTCTGGATATTTATCACATATTTTGCCGGCGCGTTCGGCGCGGGTTTATTAATCAAATTTACAAATGTGATCGGTTTCGGAATTGTCATCGCCGTAATTCCGATAATCTTTTTCGTTTATCAAACGTATCGGATGTATCTGAAAAACGTCGAAATGTCCATCTCTCAGGCGGAACAGGCAAAACAGTATGCGGAGATTCTCGAAAAGCAGTCGGCGGCACTGCGCGAATCCGAAGAGCGTTTTCGCAGCGCGTTCGATTACGCGCCAATCGGCATCGCGCTCGTTTCGCCTAACGGCAGTTGGCTCAAGGTCAACCGGGCGATGCGCGAGATTCTCGGTTACGCGGAAGAAGAATTTCTCGAATCGAATTTTCAGTCAATGCTTCACCAAGACGATCTGGGAAACACGCTTATCAAAATCAGCGAATTGCTGATCGGCAAAATCCAAAGCTGCCAATCCGAACAGCGGTATATCAATAAAAATAAAAACATCGTCTGGGCTTCGTGGAGCGTTTCAAAAGCGAGCGATGTCGAATCGAGCGACTCGCGCTTGATTTTTCAGATTCAGGACATCACGGACAAAAAAAGCGTCGAAGACGAACTGCAATACAAAGCGACGCACGACGCTCTGACCGGACTGCCGAACCGGGCGATGTTTATGTCCAGACTCGAACAGGCGATTGAAAAAGCGCAGATTCTCGCCAATTACCGCGTCAGCGTTTTGTTTATAGACTTGGATCGCTTCAAGGTTATTAATGACAGTTTGGGACATTTGATCGGCGATCAGCTGTTAGTGGAAATTTCCGCACGTTTGCGCGACTGCCTGCGACCAACCGACACGGTGGCGCGACTCGGCGGAGATGAATTTACGATTTTGGTCGAGGGAAATCACGATCCGCAGGAAGTAATCGGAATCGCTCAAAGAATTCAGGACAAGTTTGTAAGTTCCTTTGATCTAAGCGGAAATGAGGTTTACAGTTCCGCCAGCATCGGAATTCTGCACAATTCCGAAAAACATCTGACTCCCGAAGATATGATGCGCGACGCGGATACGGCTATGTATCAAGCGAAACGCGGCGGAAAAGCTCGCCACGAAACTTTTAATTCGGATATGCACGACGAAGTTAAGGAAATTCTGGCACTCGAAAATGATTTGCGGCGGGCTGTCGAAAAAGATGAATTCAGCGTTTATTTTCAGCCGATCTATTCGATCAAAACTCGCAAAATACAAGGCTTTGAAGCACTCGCCCGGTGGAAACACGAAATTCACGGCTACATTCCGCCCGACAAATTTATTCCGCTTGCCGAAGAAATAGGTTTGATTGATACGCTCGGACTCCAGATTCTCAGAAAAGCCTGCACGCAAGGCGGCAAGCTAAAAAACGAATTTCCGGCAAATTCACCGTTCACGATGAGCGTAAATCTTTCGTGCAAACAGTTTGCCCAATCGAACTTGGTTGAAAACATCAAAGAAGTTCTGCGCGAAACGAACTTCGACCCCACTCAACTGAAACTTGAAATCACCGAATCGGTTTTTATCGAACACAGAAAAAAGTCTATCGAAATGCTGCACCAACTCCGCGAAATCGGTGTCGAGATAAACATAGACGATTTCGGAACGGGTTATTCAAATCTGAGTTACCTGATGAAGCTGCCGATCTCGACTTTGAAAATTGACCGTTCGTTTATAAATCCGCTTGATGCCGAAGGACGCGGACTCGAAATCGTGCAGACGATTCTGACGCTCGCTTGCAGTCTGGGAATAAAAGTCATCGCCGAAGGAGTCGAAAACGAATCGCAGTTAAACCAACTGGAAAATCTGAATTGCGAAGGCGCACAAGGTTTCCTTTTCGCCAAACCGATGGAATTTGATAAATTGATCGAATTTCTGCACGCCGAAAATCAAACGTCAATCAATCTTCCCGTCGGCATCGAAGACCTTCCGACAACTTCAACCGTTCATTAAACCGCAAAAAATCTAATATCAGGCTTGATAAAGTCGGCTGCTCGCGGATAAAACCGAAGCAGAACTGCGGTAAAAACGATCAGCGCAACAGGCAGAATCGCAATCAGCAAAAAATATGCGTAACCGAGAAAAGCGAGAGCCGTCACGCGAAATTTATAAGCGGACGGATTCTTCTCGGCATCCTTTTCCAGACGCTTTATAAGAGAAATATATTGTTCGTATTTCATTAAAATTTTTCAGAATTTTTAAGTTTTTTTAACGCTCAAAAGATTACCAAAATAATAAAAAAGACAAAAGCGAAAAATCACCTTTGTCTTTCATTTTCTAAAAAATTAAATAAAAATTATTTTCGCAGCCAGCCGAACAGCGCGTTGATCGTTACGTCCCGATTTGTTTCATAAATCGCCCGCGTCAGCGGAATCCCCATCGGGCAGACTTGGATGCAGTTTTGCGCGTTGCCGCAATTTGTAATTCCGTCTTCCTGCATCACGCCATTTAAGCGGTCTTCAATGGTAATTTTACCCGTCGGGTGCATATTAAAAAGCCGCGCCTGCGCTATCGCCTGCGGTCCGATGTAATTGTCATCGTGATATTGCGGACACGCCTCCAGACAGCAGCCGCACGTCATACAGCGCGAATAGGCGTAGCGTTCGGTTTGCGTTTCCTGCGACATAGTTGGTCCCGCGCCGAGATCGTAAGTTCCGTCTAATTCGATCCAAGCGTGAACTCTTTTCAAATGCGTAAACATTTCCGAACGGTCAACAATCAGATCGCGCACGTTCGGAAATTTCGTCATCGGTTCGAGCAGAACGCTTTTCCCGTCGCCCGCCACCAAAATATCGTCAATCAGCGCGGAACACGACTGCCGCACGCGCCCGTTAATAATCATCGTGCAAACGCCGCAGACCTGCTCCAAACAATTCATATCCCAAACCGGCGGATTCGTCTTTTTCCCGTCCTTCGTTACGGGATTTTTCCGAATTTCTATCAAAGCGGAAATAACATTCATATTCTGCCGATACGGAAGCAAAAAAGTTTCCGAATACTGCGCCGCTTCGGGATTTTCGCGCCGTTTAATCGTAATTTCTACATTTTTCGGCGGACTCGTCAATCTTTTCTTAGGACTCGGTCCGTGTGTTTCGCTCATAATTTTTACCCTTCAAATTCAACCAAATCGTAAATTTCCTTGAGTGTTATTTCCGTTGCGACGGATTCAAAATAAACTTTGCTTTCCAAACCGATTGTCGCTTTATATTTCCAACTTTCGTCCGTTTGTCTGATAAACTGCTGAACCGCCGGTTGATCTTGCGAAATTAAAACGTATTCTTTAAATGATTCGATATTCTGATAAATTAAAAACTTGTCATTTTTGTCGTAAACCTTCGTGCCTTCCGATAAAACTTCGACAAGCAAGATCGGATTTTCAACAATATCGCGCCTGTTTTTATAAAACTTTCTGTCGCCGCAAACAACGGTTACATCGGGATAAAAAAATGTATCGGCTGTATCAACCCAAACCTTCATCTCGCTTTGATAAGCGCGGCATTTTCCGCGAAGTTTGTCAGCTAAAAATTTTGTGACATTAAAACTTATCTGAATGTGCGCTTCCGAGCCGCCAGCCATTTGATAGACTTTGCCGCCGACGTATTCACTTTTAGATTTTGCCGTTTCTTCCAACGCCAGATATTTTTCGGGCGTATGTTTTTTCTTTTTCGGCGTAACGGCAATTTTATATGCGATCATCTCTCTCCTTTCACCTTTTACCTTTCACTTTTTCCCTTTTCCCTTTTTTTCTCTTCTTCTTCTAAAAAAGATTCGCCTTCGGTGATTTCCTTGGCTTGATCTTCGGCGATTTTCTCGCGGTTGAGATTTTCGGGTTTTTCCTCATAACCTTCAAACGGAATTTGCGGCGCACCTTCTTTTTCGGTTGCTTCCACGTCGTCCGTTTCTTTGCTTTTCGACGAATAATCGCGCTTGCGCGGTTCGAGCAGACTCAGATCAACTTCTTCATAAGAAAAAACGGGCGATTCGGCGGAATATTCGGCAATCGTCGTCTTTAACCAATTTTCGTCGTCGCGCTCCGGAAAATCTGGCTTGTAATGCGCTCCGCGCGATTCGTCGCGGTTGAGTGCGCCGAGCGTAATAACACGCGCCAATTCGAGCATATTTTTAAGCTGTCTGGCGTGCGGCACGGCTTGCGTCGCCCAAAGATTCGTGTCGTAAATGGAAATTTTTTCGTATCGGTCAAGCAATTCCAGAATTTTTTCGTCCGTCTGTTTCAAGCGGTCATTGTAACGAACAACCGTCACGTTGTCGGTCATAACTTTGCCGAGTTCGTCGTGAATTTTATACTGATTTTCACCGCCGTTCTGTTTGAGCAGATTTGCGTTTATCTCCTGCTGCCGTTTAAGTTCCGACGGAAAAAGTCCGTTCGTTTCGGTATTTTTCCGTTGAACATTTTCCGCATAATTTATTGCCGAAGGCGCGGCGACAAAACCGCCGTAAACGCACGAAACAAGCGAATTTGCGCCCAGACGATTCGCGCCGTGAATCGAATAATCGCATTCGCCCGCCGCGAAAAGTCCGGGAATATTTGTTCTCTGCTCGAAATCAACCCAGAGTCCGCCCATCGAATAATGAACGCCGGGAAAAATACGCATCGGCACATAACGCGGATCGTCGCCGACGAACATTTCGTAAATTTCCAGAATCGCGCCGAGTTTTTTCGTCAAAGTTTCCGCGTCAATATGCGTCAGATCGAGAAAAACCTGATTTTCGCCGCCGATTCCCATTCCGTCCAGACAAACTTGGAAAATCTCGCGCGTCGCAATGTCGCGCGGCACGAGATTTCCGTAAGCCGGGTATTTTTCTTCCAAGAAATACCAACGCTCATTCGCCGGAATGTCCTGCGGTTTTCTGGTATCGCCTTGATTTTTCGGGACCCAAACGCGCCCGCCTTCGCCGCGTGCCGATTCCGACATCAAGCGAAGTTTGTCTTCGCCCGGAATCGAAGTCGGATGAACTTGGATAAATTCGCCGTTGGCATATTTTGCTCCCGCCTGAAACGCAATCGAATTTGCGCTTCCCGTGCAAACCTGCGAATTTGTTGATTTTCCCCAAATAAGTCCCGGTCCGCCCGTCGCCATAATCACGGCATCGGCTTGAAACGCCTTGAGTTCGAGCGTTTGCAGATTCATTCCGATCAAACCGCGACAAACCTGATGATCGTCCAAAACAAGCGAAACCATTTCCCAACCTTCATATTTTTTGACGACATCCTGTGCTTCGTAACGCCGAACTTGTTCATCGAGCGCGTATAAAAGCTGTTGTCCGGTTGATGCGCCCGCAAACGCAGTGCGATGATGCAGCGTTCCGCCAAATCTGCGAAAATCCAATAATCCTTCTCTAGTGCGCGAAAATGGAACGCCCATTCGGTCAAAAAGATAAATAATTTCGGGAGCTTTTTCGCACATCTGCAAAACGGGCGGCTGATTGACGAGAAAATCGCCGCCGTAAACCGTGTCGTCAAAATGTTTCCAAGGCGAATCGCCTTCGCCTTTCGTGTTGACCGCGCCGTTTATTCCGCCTTGAGCGCAAACCGAATGCGAGCGTTTAACGGGAACAATCGAGATCAGATCAACTTCGTGTCCCGCTTCGGCGATCTTCATCGTCGCCGCAAGTCCCGCCAAACCGCCGCCGATTACCGCTATTTTCAAACCATTGTTCGTTGCCATAATTTTAATTTATCGTATCGCCAGCATCTTGCTGGCTGTCGTGGTGGCTTCCAGCCGCCACGTCCGTCTTTTTGTTCATCGTTTCAGTAAACCACGTTGATAGTGGCGGCTGGAAGCCACCACGACAGCCGGCTGGAAGCCAGCGTTACAATTTTCAAAAACTTCTCGGAGCAGACGGTTCGACAACCTTATTTTCCTCTAATTCACCGCAAAACGCCTTTGGAAATAATCCGCACGGCTCGACAAAGGCGATTGCCGCGTTGACTCCGACTGCGCCGAGGAAAAACGCCAAACCGATGCAGGCGTAAAGTGCCACTTTCTGCGCTTTTTCGCCGATGACGATTCCCCAATCAACCGCAAAAAGCCAAATTCCGTAAGCTAAATGCCAAGCGGTTGCCAAAACTCCTAAAATATAAAATATCAAGATCGGCAGACGGCTGAATTCCGCCGCGACAATATCGTAAGCCTGCGTCGCATTTCCGGCGACGGGATTTCCGTAGGAAGCAAGTCCCGGAATCATTCCGAAGCGCAGATTCAGAACGTGAAAAAATATAAAAAAGAAGAGAAAAATGCCCGTTATTCTTTGAAATAAATAAAACCAGTTTCTGCCGTAACCGTAATCAACCGTGTTCGGTCTGGCTTCCGCCGAAATGATTATGCCGTAAACCGAATGAAAAATAAGCGGCAGAAAAATGCCGAAAATCTCGACAAAAAGTAAGTAAGGAATATGATGAATATCGGAAACCGCGTCGTTAAAAACCTGATCGCCACTCATAGATTTCGAGTTCGTAAACAGATGAACGAGAAAAAATGCGCCAAGCGGCACGATTCCGGTTATTTGGTGCATTTTGCGGAGCAAAAAAGTATTGCTGAATTTTATCGCCATTTTTCAAGCCTCTTTTAATTGTCGGAAATTTTGATGTTGAATTATTCTATTTTCGTTACGGTTTAAATTCAACCGATACAAAACGAAACCTTCCCTTTCGGTTCATTCGATCATAGTAAAACTTGCGTCATTTTTATAATACCCGTTTAAGGTAATAAGTAAAATGAATAAACTTGTCTGATTAATGTAGTAACGCTTATAAATCGCTTGACACGAATCTTTTAACTTTTATAAGATGTATTTACATTTGATAAATTTGAAATTTAGGATAACTTATAAATATGCACATTGAAACATTAAAAGTATTTTGCGATTTAGTTGATATGGAAAGTTTTTCGCTGGCGGCTGAACGAAATTTTATCACGCAGTCCGCCGTCAGCCAGCAAATTCGCACGCTTGAAGATAAATTCAAACGCCGCTTGCTTGAGCGCGTGCGCGGCAGACGCGAAGTTCGCTTAACTCCGGCGGGCGAAGTTTTTTATAAGGAAAGCCAAAATATTCTGGACGCTTATAATCAACTTAATGAGAGTATGAACACGCTTGTCGGCAAAATCAGCGGAGTCGTCAAAGTCGCCACCGTTTACAGCGTCGGTTTGCACGAACTGCCGCCTAAGGTTCGTGAATTTATGACAAAATTTCCGTCCGCTAAAATTGATCTCGAATACTCGCGCACAACGCGCGTCGTCCGCGACGTTTTAAAAGGCAGAGTCGAACTCGGCGTTGTCGCCTTTCCCGAACCGAGGCGCGGTTTGACGGTTGTGCCGATGGCAAGCGACAGACTCGTTTTGATCTGCCCGCCCGATCACGAGTTTGCCGAGCGCAAACAGATCAAAGTGAAAGAACTAAAAGGTCAGGATTTTGTTTTGTTCGAGCGCGATGTTCCGACGCGCAAAGCCACCGACAAAATCTTAAAATCCTACGGCGTTTCGGTTAATAAAATTGCCGAATTCGACAACATCGAAACGATCAAACGCGGCGTAGAAGTCGGTTTCGGTTTGGCGATAATTCCCTATCCGAGCGTTGTTGACGAACAAAAAAACAAACAACTCGCCGTCTGCGAATTCGCCGAAAAAGACTGGATTCGCCCCGTCGGAGTCGTCTATCGAACAGACCGAAATTTATCGCTCGCGGCGAAAAAATTCGTCAAATTATTGGAGAAGAAAAAGGAGAAACTATAACTGAAATTTGCTTGAATTATTTTTACCGATATATTACTCTTTCCTCCTAGACTAATTTATTTCTCAATTTTAACAGGTAGATTTTATGGCTTTCACATATCTCACTAAAAGCAACCTCTTCTGTCCTCTCTGTCAGGAAAATAATGATTTTTTCAGAGTTACGACTGCCGCCCGGATCATAGACGTAAACCGCAGAACAATTTACCGTTATATCGAAGAAGGCAAAGTTTACATATTCAAAACTCCCGGCGGAACAATGCGCGTATGCGGCAGTTGTCTGATTAAAAGAGAACCGGAGAAATAAGCGAAAAAAATTTATAAAAAGCAAGAAATTGTGACATTCTGTGACATTTGGTCTTGTTTTCATTTGTAAAATTCAGATAAAATTTCTCAATACAAAGCGATAATTCGTTAAATCGAAAATTAAACTCAATGCTTTGTATATTTTATCAAATTCAAGGAGAAACAAAATGAAAAAAAGAACCTTAATCTTTTTACTGATCGGATTCGCATTTTGCGCGTCGGCAATCGGCGGCGTTTATGTTAATGCAAACTCGACAAAAAATAAAAATTCTAAAAGCCGTTCGGCAAGCGATGTTCAATTTTCGACATCAACATCAAGGGACGACTATAATGTTTACGGCACGGCGACGCTTTCGGAAAATTCGCCGAGCAATTTAAGCTATCGTCTAACGGTAACGGTAACATCGCCGTCGGGACGCACAAACACGACGCAAAGCGATTGGAGTCCTGCGCCGATTATGCACACGACGGGGATTTCAATTGGCGATGAAGATGGAACATATACCGTTCAGGCAACCGCAGAAAGTCAATTTGGAAAATATGATGATTTTGGCAGCTTCAATGGAACGGGTTATGGCGGTTACACCGGTAGTTCGGTGAGTAATGCTGTTGTAGTTCCGTTTGTTGCATTACGAGAGGTTGGATTTCCACCATTAGGAATAAGTGATGTATCACAAAACCAAACATTGGATATTTCAGCAAAAATTTACGCATCAGCCGGAGTTCCCGTTAATACTGCTGTAATTTTGGAAATTAACGAAACGAATGTTCCAACAGTTCAATATCAAGTGATTGATGTTGAAGATACAAATCCTACTTATAATGCTCCTACTCCCAGACAGGTATATCGGTTAATTAGAAATCCGGGAACAGTATTAGAATCTACTATTTTTCGGATAAGAATCCCGCAAGATGAAACTCGATCAGGAACAATTCCAAGTCAAATTCGGATTGACAATGCTGGAGTTCAGGTAGGACAACCGGATTTTATTAACTTCGTGGTGAACGTAAATAATATAACAGCAGCCAACTGCACTCCTCCATACGGAGTAATTGAAGGAGATGAGGATGTTTACTGCCGAAGACATTATGGAGAAAGCGGATACTGGGACACGAGTGCTTGTGCTTGCAAAAACGGGCTTCCGACGGGTTCGCCAATTGTTATTGACGTAGCAGGCGATAAATTTAATTTGACCGATGCGGCAAACGGCGTTCATTTTGATCTGAACGGCGACGGTTTCGCAGAACAAATTTCGTGGACTTCCGCAAATTCCGATGATGCTTGGCTCGCGCTTGACCGCAATGGAAATAATCGAATTGATAACGGAACGGAACTTTTCGGCGATTTCACCGCACAGCCCGCGCCGCCCACAGGCGAAGAAAAACAAGGTTTTCTCGCATTGGCTGAATATGATAAACCTTCCAAAGGCGGAAACGGCGACGGGAAAATAACGCGCAAAGATCAGATTTTCAAGAAACTGCGTTTGTGGCAAGACCGCAATCACAACGGAATTTCGGAAATCGAAGAACTTTACCGACTACCCGCACTTGATATTGTCGCCGTATTTCTCGATTACAAAAAATCAAAACGGACGGACGCTTACGGCAACCAATTCAAATATCGGGCAAAAGTCAGAGATGCCAAAAACGCGCGAGCCGGACGTTGGGCGTGGGATGTTTTCTTAACCACGATAAGGTAAAATTTAATTCAAATATTTTAGAATGAAATGCAAAAAGTGGATTTTATTTTTAAGAGCTGCTTTTTTGCATTTTGTGAGATTCTCTCCTGCTGAAATTGTAAAACTAATCCAAACTTCTTAAAACAATAGGTTTATCCTGCTTCAAACCGTTCAGCGCGTTTTTCAGAAGCGGGACGATTCCATCGGCTTCCAGATACTCTCTGCCAAGCATTCGTTTAAATTTTCGCTCTTTGTTTTCGCCGGTAATTTCCTTGAGCATCGCTCGGCAGAAAGCCGTGACGAGTTCGGGCGCAAATTGTTTTCCGGCGTTTCTTTTTAAATCTTCGACCACTTCATTTGCGGGACGGCGGCGTTTATACGGTCTGTCGGTGGTCATCGCGTCGAACGAATCGGCGAGGTTGACGACTTTTGCGATATACGGAATTTCGCGGTCACACAAACCGTCTGGATACCCTCGCCCGTCGAGGCGTTCGTGATGATATTTCGCCGCCAGCGGAACGTCCGCGTATGGATGATTGATCGGCGAAAGTATTTCAAAACCGATTGCCGGATGCTTATTTAATTCGGCGGATTCTTTGGCGTTTATGCGATACGGCGCGTTGATTATGTTGCGCTCGACGGTCAATTTTCCGACATCGTGCAGATAGCCTGCAACCGCCGCGCCTTCGATCTGATCTTCGTCCCAACCGAGTTCGGAGGCGATAATTTCCGAGTATTTTCCGACTCTGACCGAATGACCTTCGGTATATTTGTCTTTGTAATCAATCGCGGCGGCAAACGCCTTGACCGTATCTTTGTAAGTCATCCGCAAATCATCGTAAAGCCTTCGGTTTTCTTCGGCGCGTCGTTCGAGTTCCGCCATCAGATTCCTCTGCGTAATTCCGACTCCGATATGTCTGGTCATCGCGCAGATAATGTCTTTATCGTAACTCGTATAAGATTCGCCGTTCGCCTTTTCGCCAAGCAGAATCACGCCGACCAGTTCATCGCGGATTATCAGAGGAACGAGAAGTTCGATGTTTTTATTTTCAAAACTTCGGTCATAAACCTGAAAAAACGGCAAAACCTTCGCCTGCGAAACTTCAATCGGAATTAAACCGTTGGTCAAAAACTGCCTTTCGTCTTCCTGACATAAATTCATCGCCAGCGGAAAATCTTCGCCGAGTCCGCGCAGACTCAACGCGCTCAGTTCGTGCGCGAAACGCGAAAAACGCCACACGCCGCCGCGCATAATCGCAAGGCTTCCGAGCAGCAGATGCAGCGACGTGCGAATCATTTCCTGAAAATTCTGCCGATGCGAAACTTCCTGACCGAGTTCGGCAAGTGCGCCGAACGTATGAACGAGTTTTTTCTGATCTTCCAGCATTATTTTTCGATTATTCGGATTAGTTTTTCGATTCTGTTCAACGATTTTTGCTTATCGTTTGTTAATTTCGCTCTATAACGAGTGAAAATTTTCGCTTGATAATTTCCGACAAAGATTAAAAGCCGGAAACCGAAGTCCGGTTTTTATCAATCAGACTGACGTGATTTGTAATACCGAGCATTTCAAAAAGATGAACGGTATCGTCGCTGACTTGGGAGAAAACGACATTTGCGCCGGCGTTTGCGGCGGCATCAATTACGCCGAGGAGAATCGAAACGCCGATGCTGTTGACAATTTCGGTTTCGGCAAAATTAACGACAATCGTTTTGCAGCCCGCGTCAATCTGCCGTTTGCATTCGCGCTCGATTTTTTCGCCGCTTAGTTTGTTTAAATAATCGCCTGCAAAAACGGTAGCCGTTTCGCCTTCGGTTCGGACGGGAATATTTGTTCTTATGTTCACAGATATTTTTGTTGATTTCTCGGATAGATTTACATACTGAAACCTAAAGTAAAACTTTAACTGAAAATTGTCAACCTATTTTTTTGCACACATCTTTTGCAGCCGATTGATTTTTGAACTGTTTTCGCGTTAAACTTCAACAACTTTGAAACCGGAGAAAATTATGAACTATTTGAAAATCAGCTTAATTTTGGTCGTATCAGCCGCATTTTTGTTCGCCTGCACGAGCAATGAACAGATTGTTACGCAGCCGGCAAATGACGCAAATCAGATTGCCGGTAATACGATTCAGCCGAGTCCCGCCGCCACTTTGGACGAACTGGCACAAGGCAGAAATTTATACAAGGAAAACTGCGCCCAATGTCATCAGGACGACGGCACGGGCGGCAAGGTTACGATTGACGGCGAAATTCTCGATGCCGATAATCTGACAACCGAGAAAATGAAAAAAGAACCGGACGCGGAATACATCGAATACATCACCGACGGAATTCCAGATGAAGGAATGCCCGCTTTCAAAGACAGATTATCAAACGAAGAAATGAAGGAAATCGTCAAATTTATCCGGCAGGATTTGCAGAAAAATTAACCGTATAAAAATTTGTTTTTGCAGGGTTTCGTTCGGCAGTTTTTATTTTAACGCCTCGATTCGCCAACTGAATTCGTCTAAAAGCTGCGTCGTCGAACCGAGAGCGATATAAGAGATTTTTCCGTCTTTGCCGATAAACCAAGTTGTCGGAAAAATATTTACTCCGACTTTATCCAGATAATTTTCGTCGCGCAAAACGGCGAAATCGTATTTTTTATCGTTCATAAACTTTTTGACCGTATCCGATTTCGCGTCGTTATTGATCGTCAGAATTGCCACGTCTTCATCATCGGCATATTTTTCGTGCAGTTTCTGAAAATCCGGCATTTCTGCGACGCACGGCGAACACCAAGCTCCCCAAATATTTACGACGACGATTTTTCCCTTGAAATCAGCCGACGAAACGGTTTCAGCCTTTAAGTTTTTTAAAGTAAAAGGCGAAAAATCACGCGGCTTTTCGAGTTTCGAGTTGATTATTTGTTCGCGGCGAATTTCGCGGACGGTTTTTTCTATCTTCTTAAAATAATCGTCAATTTTATCCGAATTTCCCACGCGTTTTTCGTAAAGAGATTCGAGCGATTTTTTGTTTACGTTTTCCGGCGCGGGATATGCGGCAAAACCTCTTATAAAACTTTTTTCCGCTTCGTCAAAACGATTCTGCGCTTCGTAGATTTGCCCCAATTTGTTTAACGCAAAAACGCTCGTTTCATTAAACTCCAGAGCCTTTTCGAGTTCCTTTTCGGCTTCGGCAACGCGTTCCGATTTGAAAAATATCCAGCCTTTCGTCGTGTGCAGACGGGCTTTCATATTTTCCGAATTTCTCTCTAAAACGAATTCGTCGCCGATATATTCACGCTGCGCTTTTACGTCTTCGTCAAATCTTTCAAAGCCGACGTTGATAAATTTTTCGGCTTCGTCAAACAATTTTCTTTCGGTCAGCGCGTCCGCGATCATTGTAGAATTATCTACAAAATCTTCCGTTTGAAGCCGTCTGATTTTTTCCGCAATTTCCAAAAGTTCTTGATCGGAAACATTTTTGTCATCCTTAATCAGAGAGAAAAGTTTAACGTAAGAATCGCCTAAAAAGTTTTGATTGTAATGCTTTAAGCGGTTTTGAAAACTTCTCAGCATTTTAGTCAACTGTTCGGCTTTTGATTCGTCAAAATCGTGTCCGGGAAAATAATCGAACATTCTGATCGCATCGTATAACGCTCCTTCGGCGGCTTCCGACTGCGGAAATTTCGTGAGAATATGCCCGGCGACTGCATAAATCTTTTCGGGCTTTTTAATATCGCCGTAAAATTGCGCGACGGTTACTAAAGCGTTGAGCGAATCGGATTTCAAAGCGATGAATTTTTCCGCCTCGTCGAGAATTTTGTTTTTCGCTTTTTCGTCCTGACCGAAATAAACAGCCTTCCATAATTCCCTTTTGATTTCCGGCGCGTCGGGCGAGAGTTCGGAGGCTTTTTCTAAAACAGGCAATGCTTTATCGAATTTCTGCGACCAGTTAAGGCGCAAGCCGTAAATATAATTCGCGCTCACGCTTTCGGGAGAAATTTTCAGAGCCTTTTCAAAATTATCGAAAGCGGTCTGCCTGAATCTTTCCTGATAATTCGCCCCGTATTTTTCCTCTGCGTTTTGCAAATAACTCTGATTGTAGAAGGTTTCGCCTTTTGTTACATAAAACCGCGTTTTATCCTTTATTTTCGGGTAGATTTTGCCGAGAAATCTTTGAAGTTCGTCAAATTTTCGGTTTATCAATAAGGCGTTGGCGTAAGCAAAAATAAATTCGTCTTGTTCGTCATTCGTTCGCAAAAGTTTTTCGGCGGCGAAGAGCGCGTCTTTTGGCGAATCGCCAACGTGCTTTGAATTTCCGATATGAGCATTGACAAGCGCGAACCAAGCCCAAGCATCTTCGGGATTTTCGGCGGTAAATCTCTTCGCCGTTTCGACGGCTTCCGCGCTCATATAATTTCGCGCCGTGTTTGAAATAAACCACGCCCTAAGTTCGGAATTTTCGGGAAACTGCTTGATAAATTTTCGTCCCGATTCGTAACCCGCTTCAAAATCGCGCATTTTATAAAGTTCGCGCAATTTCTCGGCGGCATTTTCGGCGGTTTTAATATTCGGTTCGGCAGTTTGTGCAGTAGTTTTGTAAGTTAAACTCAAAGCAAGTATGAAAATCGAGAAAAATAAAATAATTTTACGCATTTTGGACTTTTTGCTCCTTTTTTGGAGATTCGTTGAAATATTTATAACTGTTTTTCTATTTGATTTGTTCCGCAAAAACCGAAAAAGTTTCACATTTTAACGATAAAATTTCTGCACGGGCGGAAACAAGTGAGGTAACGGAGGATGTTGATTGACTAAGCAGATAAAAAAAAGTTTCGTGATTTATCGGGTAAATTTAATTGCAAACTTTAATCGTAAAATATATTTGATAATTGATAAATGATATTTGATAAATAAAGTTTTAAGAGGCTGACGCGCAACAAAATTATCATCTATCAGTTATCATTTATCAATTATATTTTAGGTTTCTTTTTGTAAATTATTATATTTGAAAATATATACTCACCCGCTTAAAAGATTTATTATTTTTCAAAAAAATTCGCCTAACTGGTATTTTACCTTTAAAATTCTCAATTTATAAACAGCACCTTTCATAACTGTCGCGCTTTCCGCGGGCGTTAAAATTTAGATCGTAACGCTTACTGAAAATAAAATATTTGTGATAATATTTGAAGTTTGTGCTGATTGAAAATATTCTTTTTCAATCAGCACCATTTTTAATTTTAAATAAATTTTTATGGCAGCAACAATTTCTAAAAAACTTTCCAATTCATTTGAAGGCGCACTTGCCGGCGGCGGCGATCCGGCAACTTCTCCGCTGTATGTTTTCGGACCGTTTCTCAAATTAGTCGTTATCGCCGGAGTCGCGCAGGTGACGTTCGGCGCGACGATCTGGCTGGCGGTTTTGACCGTGATAATGGTTTCGGCGATGTATCGCCAAGTGATGATCTGGGTAACGGACGGCAGCGGCGGAAGCGGTTTGTCCGAAGAAGAATTCGGCAGTTGGGCGGTGAAGATCAACGCCGGAATTACCGTGATCGAATACACTCTGACGTTTCTCGTTTCGATGGCGGCACTCGTTACGTTTGCCGCAGACCGCGCCATCGAGTTCGGCATTCCGCTGAATCAGCCTTTTTTGGGAATCGAAGGCGGTTACAAAATAATTATGGCGATTATTTTGAGCGTTTTTACGGGCTGGCTCGTCAATCGCGGTCCGAAGGTTTCAGCCAGAGCGTTTGGTCCGGCGACGGCGGCGGTTCTCGCGCTTTTGTGGGTGATGATCTTTGCCACGATCTACAAATTCGGCGTTGTGCTGCCCGATTTTAATTTCAAGGCATTTTCGCTCGAAGCGGTCAATTATGTAAATCAAGCGGGCGAGCAGATTCAGACTTCGTTTTTACATTTAACGCTTGGCGGCTACGCGAGAATTCTGGCGTTGATGACGGGAATCGAGATTTTCGCAAATTTAGTGGCGGCTTACGAAGGAAAACGCCACGAGCGAAGTCGCAAAGCGTTCGGCAGTTTGATGATTATTATGGGAACAACCGCGCTGACGATGATTATCGTCGGTCCGGCGATTTTGGCGGTTTCCGAAGTTTCGGCAAGCAGCACGGCTGAGGAAGTTTCCGTTTTTACGCAGACGATGAACGCGCTGCTTCCGGCTTGGGCTTCTTACGCCGGAACGCTGATCGGAATCGCCGTTTTGCTTTCGGCTTGCGCCGCCGCCGCGCAGGGCATTCAGAATCTCGCGCTCGGTCTTCGTTACAGACATTACGTTCCGGCTGATCTGGGCGAGCGAAACAAACACGATGTTGCCGCAAAACCCGTCTGGCTGATAATCATCATCATCGCTCTGAGTTTCATATTTTTCGGAACGCACGAGGAAACTTATCTCGCGCTTTACGCGGCGGGCGTGTTTATTTTGCTGAGTATGACCGGATGGGCGGCTTCCAAACGCCTTTTGCGCCGGGTGCGTGAAGATTATTCGTTCGGCAAACTCGCAACTTTGATCGGAACGGTGATCGCCGCATTTTTAACGACGGGCGCGACCTTGATTATTTTTGAAGAAAGATTCTGGGAAGGCGCGTGGTCGTATCTGCTGCTTGTTCCCGCGCTCTACTTGGTTTTTTCGTATTACCGGAAAAATCTCGGTGCGCCGCCGTCGGTTGAAGAACGGCTCGGTTTAGTCATTTCCGAACAGCGTTATTTTCCGCTTGTTCTGCAAAACGACAACGGCGATAAGGCGAGTTTCGGAAAAATTCTCGTTCCGCTTGACGGCTCGAATTTAGCCGAACAGGTTTTGCCGATGGCGCGTAAAATCGCGCGTTCTTACAATTCGCACATCGAACTTTTAACCGTTGCCGACGACAAAGCCGGCAAAGAAACGCAGGATGGAATGACCGAGTATCTGGAAATGATCGCCGATTCGATGGACAGAAACGAAATCTCAGCTAATTTTCACAAGCGAAAAGGTTCGACCTCGACGGAGATTGACAAACTCGCCGTCGAGCAAAATGTTGATCTGATCGTGATGAGTACGCGCGGGAAATTCGAGGTCGGGCAGTTGGTTAAAACCGAAAGTATGGCGCAGAAACTTCTCAAGAAAACTTTAACGCCCGTTCTGCTCGTGCGTCCGACGGACGATTGGCGCAGCCGCCGTTCAAAATTCGAGCGCGTTCTGGTCGCGCTTGACGGTTCGGAAGCCGCCGAAGTCGTTCTGCCGTATATTCGCGCCTTCGCCAGCCGTTTCGACAGCAAGGTTCTGCTTTTTTCAGTTCCCGAAGGCTCGGAATCGGAAGATTTCAATCAGCAAATTCAGCATTATCTCGACGACATCGCCGAAACTTTGAAGGAAGAAGGTTTTAACATAATAACTTTGGTCGCCGGCTCAGGTCCGGCGCGGACGATTGTGGCTTTGAGCGAGGAAGAAAAAGTTGATTTGATTATGATGGCTTCGCACGGACGCGGCGGAACGGGACGCGAAAAAATCCATCTCGGAAGCGTCGCCGATAGAGTTGTCAGAGAAACGCCGTGTCCGGTTTTCTTAGTGCCTTTGACGAGAAGCGAGAAGTAAGGTGAAAGGTAAAGAGTAATAAGTTTGGAGATATGATAAAACTGATGATTTTTCTGCCTTAGCATTATGTTAATCAGTTTTTTCGTGACATAATTATTAATGCCTGATTATCAATTATCAATTGGGCATTGATAATTATGTCACGATTAAAAAATCTAAAAATTACAGGTTACAAATTCTATATCAATTCTTAATTTGATCTAATTATTTCCTTTTACCCTTTTACCTTTCACCTTTTACCTTCTTACCCTTTTACCTTTTTAATCTCTTCGATCAAAACAGGCACGGCTTCAAAAAGATCGCCGACGATTCCGTAATCGGCGATGTCGAAGATCGGTGCTTCGGAGTCTTTGTTGATGGCGATGATCGAAGTAGAATTTTTCATTCCGACGATGTGCTGAATCGCGCCGGAAATGCCAAGCGCGATATAAAGTTTCGGCGCGACGGTTTGACCGCTTGAACCGATCTGGCGGTCAATCGGCAGCCATTCGGCATCACAGATCGGACGCGAAGCGGCGATGTCTGCGCCTAAAACTTCGGCTAATTGTTCGGCAATTTGAATATTTTCTTCGGATTTTATACCGCGTCCGACGGCGACGATAATTTCCGATTTCGATAAATCAACTGTTGCTTTCGCTTCTTGAAACGGTTCTTCGGGAGTCATACGAATTTCGCCGACTTCGATTTCCCTCGTTTCGGTTTCCGCACTTCCCTTTTCGGCGTTATCACCGCGAAACGCTCCCGATTGAAATGTTACAAAATACGGCGCGTCGCCTTCGACGACGACATCGGCATCGAGTTTGCCGAGAAAAATGCGGCGCGTGAAAACCAGTTTGCCGTCTTCATTTCGATAACGAATACAATCGCCGACGAGTTCCTTGCCAAAACGCGCCGCGAGTTTCGGCGCAAAATCGCGCACTTGGTAAGTATGCGCCATTACGACAAATTGCGGATTTTCGCTGTTAATTATTTGTTCCCAAGCGTCCGTGTAACCGTCGGGCGTGTATGGAGCAAGTTTATCGTTTTTGGCGACGATAACTTTTTCGATGTCATAACCGGAAATCTCCTGTGCCAAAGCGCAATCCTTGTCGCACGGAATAACGGCGGCAATTTTTAATCCTAAATCTTTCCCGATTGACTGCGCCGCCGTAATCGCTTCCAAAGAAGTTTTGTTCAAAACGCAATCTCTGTGTTCAATAAATACTAAAATATCACTCATAATTTTTCTTCAATTTTATAAACTTTTCTGTAAAAATTATCGCAAACAAAGCGGCTTTTAGCAAAAAGAGGCTGAGAAATAAATCCCAGCCTCTTTTTGAAAAGATAATTTCCTCACGCAGATTAATGAACATACCAATTTGCCGTCGGATAATCGCAATCGCCACTATCTAAATCGCGGCATCTTCCCCATTCAAAAGTCTGCAATGTTATATTGCTCGATCTTCTGATATAGAAATAATTCATATTATCGTCGGGATTTGTGCGCCAGATGGCAATATCCTGTTTTCTATCGCCGTCATAATCGCCCGGCGTAATGAAATCCGTATCGAAAATGCCCCAGAAGACAGGGCTGTTGCCTGTTCCGCCGCCGTCGCGTTCGAGCAGATACCATTTCATCGGCTGTGAAAATACATCAACAACCATAAAATCCGATCTGCCGTCTCCGTCATAATCTCCCGGAGCTATCGCATCAGTCGGCAATCCCCAGTTTATATACTCAACTCCCAAATCAGATGATCTTAAAAGAACAAATTGTCCTTGATTTGAATTGTTCGGAGATGTTCTTTGCAGGCAGAAATCATATTTTCCATCTCCGTCGAAATCTCCCGGATTCGGGAAAAAATCATTTCCCGAACCGAAACCGAAAGGAACATAGGTTATATTTCTGTCTGGATTATTATTTGTTCCGCGGAAAAAGAAAAAACATTGTCCCGGACTTTGCGGACAACGGAAAACCGCAACGTCGGCTTTTGCATCTCCGTCATAATCGCCGACAATTTGCGGATCATCGCCTGCAATTCCAAAATTCTCTTCTCTGACTGTATTTGTCGAACTATTCAGAATATAGAAAAACCCTGTTGTCGAGTCAATACCGCGCCAAACGGCGAGATCATCTCTTCCGTCCCCGTCGTAATCTTCCGGCGTAACAAAATCAAAAAAATCTCTGCCGTGTCCGGTAACTGTCGAAGTTTTCGTCGAACTATTATAGATATACCAAACCAGAGAAGTTCCGTGATTTTCAGGAATAAAGAAGTTGTCTTGGCTGACTTGATATAATTCTTTGATTTTTTCAGTTCCCTTAAATTTCAACTTAGCCTTTTGACGAGTTGCCATTGACAGCAAGTGTGAAGCAATTGAATTTTTGCTGAAATTTTGCTGAGTCGTATCTCTCACTATGTTAAAATCCGATTTTCCGTCGCCGTCAAAATCCACATTAGAACTTCGCGGAGATGCCGAAGGTGTCGGTGTTACCGTCGGTGTTGGTGTCGGCGTAACTGTCGGAGTCGGTGTTGGTGTCATTGTCGGTGTCGGCGTTCCGCCGCTTGTTCCGGTAATTGAAATATCGTCAATTCCGATCCAATCGTCGTTGCCCGTCGCGTTCGTCGTCATAATTCTGACTTCCACCAAAGACTGGTTGTTAGCGTTTGCCGGTAAAGTCACATTTACGGGAGTAACAAGAGTCGCCGTTCCTTCGCCGCTGCTGGCATCGGGAATGTAGCCGCCCGTCAAATTCGTGTAATTGCCCGCACCGCCGACGCGATACTGCGTATTAATCTGCTGAACCGCATCGTTGGTTTGCGCGTCTATGTCGCGGGCGTTATACGAAACACGCACATTACTCTGTCCGGTTGTATTCAAATAAAGAACGATGTGCGGAGCGTCGGCAGTTCCAGAACCCTGCAAAGCAATCGTCGGATTGGTGATCTCGAACTCAGCCACGCCGCCCGTGCTGAAAGTGTCCGGGTTTGTTTCATTGGCGTTGACATCAACCGGCGTTGTCGAACCGTCGGCGACGATTTCGCGCGGGTCGGCGTTCGTGGCGGTTGTCAGATCATCGCCGCGATAACCGACAATTCCCGGAACATTGTTCCAATTATCATCATCGGTAATCAAGTTAGCATTCGACCAATCCTGATTAAACGGCAAAGTTTGCGCGTTATTATTTGCCTGAACCAAAATGTTCGGAATTCCGGTAAATTGAAGCGTTACCAATATCAGAAGTGCCGCTATCCCTAAAACGACTTTTTGTTTGAAAAAATCTCTCATTCTCTCCTCTTTACAGTTCCTTTTAAAACGAATCAAATTGCCAAACCTTTACGCTTAAAGCAATTGCGCCGGTAAAATTAAATTGGCTCTTGATTCTAACCGATTTTGTATCTGCAATTTCAACTTATAAAATTATTTTGTTGTCTTGATAAAACATATCATAATTTTGACAAAAAACCACATTACAAATTCATTAAATAAGCGGTTGATTTTTCTCTTAGCAGACTTTACCCGATTTGATATTTGAAAATAGAACGCCGAGCAGTTAATTTTTTATCATCTCAATTACGAAATAAACAGCTTAAATTATGCCGTGCGAATCAGAAGCCTCGCTATGAACAAACCGGAGAGCCGCGTCCGATTATTAAACGGTTCGTCAAGAGATGGCAGACGAGGCGTAACCTTCGCCGAAACCGAAAGCCGTCTTGCAGCAGAAACGAATCGCAATTGCTCGGCGAAAGAAGAGAACTTCGTGTGTTAAACTGGATAAAAGTTGAACTGAAATTTGAAATTTTACTTTGCGGCGAAAGAATCATTACCCGTCGTTTGATGCAGATGTCTGGTGTCGTTCAGAGCTAGAACGCGGATATTTCTTCTTCCGCGCACTTCAAAGCGGTTGATTCCGCAGTTTGAGGTTACAAGCCACGGAGTTGATTTCGTGTTGCGGTGAATCGCGTTCATCAGATGCAGAGTCAAAAAACAGATCGCGCCCGTGTGAGAAAAAATTGCGACGCGCTCGCCGCGATGAATATTTAAGACTTCCCAAAGCGTGCTTGTCGCCCTTTTTAAAAGCTGCTTATAACTTTCACCCTTCGTAATAACGTGATAAACGCTGCGATTTATCAAGGCGTAATAATCTTTCGGAAATTGTTCCTTTGATTCGTTAAACGTCAAACCTTCCAGAACGCCGATATTTCTCTCACGAAACGCCGAAGTCTTAATCAGAGGCAAATCTAACTTTTGAGCAAGCGGTTCGGCGGTCTGCACGGCGCGAAGCAGATCGCTCGAATAAATCGCGTTGATTCGCTCTCTTGCTAAAGCCTTTGCCGTTATTTCCGCCTGTTTTTTGCCGAGTTCCGAAAGCGGAGTCGGAGAATGTCCGCCAAAACGCCCGTTAGCGTTTCCGTCGGATTGTCCGTGTCGAACCAAGTAAAGTTTCGTAACAGGCATTGTTAGTCGGAAATGAGAAATGAGAAGTGAGAAATGAGAATTTTTTTTAACCTCTCACCTCTCACTTCTCATTTCTCACTTTTTACGCCGTAACCGTTTCGGCTTTTAATTTTTCCGTTTGATAATGTGTCGTCAAAGCGTCAATAAATTCGTCCAGATTTCCTTCCATCACCGATTCGAGTTGGTGAACCGTCAAACCGATTCGATGGTCGCTCACGCGGTTTTCCTTGAAATTATACGTTCTGATCTTCTCGCTTCTGTCGCCGCTGCCGACCATTGATTTTCTTTCGGAAGCGAGTTCGTCGTGCTGTTTCTGTTCTTCGATTTCCTGAAGACGCGCCCGCAAAACGCGCATCGCTTTTTCGCGGTTTTTGATCTGCGATTTTTCGTCCTGCATCGAAACCACAACGCCCGTCGGCTCGTGCGTAATGCGAACCGCCGAATACGTCGTATTTACCGATTGTCCACCCGGACCCGATGAACAAAAAGTATCAATCCGCAAATCCTTCTGCTCGATCTGCACATCAACTTCTTCGGCTTCCGGCAAAACGGCAACCGTTATCGCGGAAGTGTGAATCCGCCCGCTTGTTTCCGTCTGCGGCACGCGCTGAACGCGGTGAACGCCCGATTCAAAGCGCATTTTCGAGTAAACATTATCGCCTTCAATTACCGCAAACGCATCCTTAATGCCGCCGACTCCGGTATCGGAAACGTCCATAATCTCCATTTTCCACCCTTGCGTTTCGGCGTAACGCGCATACATCCGCAAAACTTCCGCCGCAAAAAGCGTCGCCTCGTCGCCGCCCGTTCCGGCGCGAATTTCCAAAATCACATTCTTCTCGTCGTTCGGGTCTTTCGGAATCAGCAAAAACTTCAAATTTTCTTCCGCCTTTTCCAGATTTTCTTCCAGATCAGCGATCTCCAATTCCGCAAGTTCGCGCATATCATCGTCGTCCGTCGCTTCAAGAATTTCCTTCGCGCCCGCCAATTCTTCGCTCATACGCTTGACATCACGATATTTTTCGACGATTTCGCCCAGAGAACTATGCTGTTTCATCAACTTCGTGTAAGCCTTGATGTCCGAAGTAACGTCCGGCTGCGAAAGCTGTTGATTTAGCTCTTTATAATTCTCTTCAATTTGTGCAAGTTTTTCCAACATATAATTTTAAATAAACCAATTTACCAGCAGATTTGAGGCAAATAATTGAAATCCTTCTATCTCATTACAAGTTCGTGATTTTCCAAGAATGGAGAATAAAAAAATTCATCTGCATTCATAACTTCCTTGAATAGACGGCAAATAAAAAATAATTTTTATGAATTGCCGTCTGCTTATGGTTTTTGAAAAATAAAATCGTAATAGAAAAAGTTGTTCGATAATTCGCGGAGCGGACTGTAGCGCAATCCGTCCCGGTTGTAATGAGCGCAGAGCGCGAAAAAATGTTTGTCATCTGGAGCATTCAAGTTACGGGCGACTTTTTCGCGTCGAAGCAACGCTCATTGCAAGCGAGGACGCTTGCGCTCCAGTCCGCTCCGCGTTTTTTACGGCATTTATTTTTTGAAGAATTAAGCAGACAGCAATTTATAAAACTTCAAATAAACTTAAACCACAACCGGCAAATCTCTATCAATCGCCGGAACTTCTTCCGTGTCAATCGGCTCGAATTTCAAGGATTCCTTGAGCGCGTGAATCGCAACTTCAAGCTGCTCGTCGTCCGGCTCTTGCGTCGTGATATTTTGCAGCCAAAGACCGGGAATGGTCATAAATTTGAAAACCGCGCTCGATTCTTTTTTTGCGGCGTAGCGGATAATTTCATACGAAAGCCCCGCAACAAGCGGCATCAGAGCGATTCGCACGACTAAGTTAAGCCACAGCGCGTCGAATTTTATCACCGAAAACAAAACGATTGCGACGAGCATCACGACCATCAAAAACGAAGTTCCGCAGCGCGGATGCTGACGTTTTTGCACGAGAGCGTTTTTAACCGTCAAATCCAAATCCTTTTCCCACGCAAAAACCGTTTTGTGTTCCGCGCCGTGATATTCAAAAACGCGGCGAATGTCGCGCAAATATGACATTGTAAAAATCATCACGACAAAAAAGAACATCCGAATCAAGCCGTCAACCAAGTTAAAAGCGATCCACGAATCCGGCTTTATTTCCCAGACATACGCCACAAACGATTGCCACCAACCAGCCGCCGACGCAATCGCCGGTGCTTCCGCCCAGCCGAGTGCAATAAACAAAACATTCGTCAAAATAAGCGGCGCGACGATAAACAGCGCGATATTAAACAGCAGCGCAAACACAATCGAACCAACCGCGCCCGCCGCTTGTGAAGCGTTTTTCTTGGTTTTAACCGTTTCCGTGTCGTCTTCCGGCAAAGTCATTTTCGCCCGCGCTTTCGTAAAATTCTCGTCAAAAGTCCCGTCCGCCAAAACTTCTTCGGCTGCAAATTCGCCCGCTTTCTCGCGTGCTTCCTGCTCGTCCATATCGTCCTGAGCAACTCCGGCGGAATAATTCAAAGCCTTGATTCCCAAAGCCATTGACTGAATCAACGTCGCGCCACCGCGAAGGATCGGAAAATCGAGCCATTTATATTTTTCGCTCCACTTAGGCAAAACTTCCGCCGTGTGAACAATCGTCCCGTCGGACTTGCGGCAGGCAATCGCATAAGCATTCGGCGTTCTCATCATCACGCCTTCCATCACGGCTTGACCGCCGACAATTAAATCTTTCTGTGCGCTCAACACGACATTCAAAAAGAACCCGATCTTTCGTCGCCTGTTTGTTTTTTTCATAGATTTTTCTCGATTAAAAATTTTATGTTTTCTATTTTTTATAGATTGAAATTCTACTTATAAAGATGTCTATTTCAAACCAAAATCCAAACAAAATTGAAAAACGCCGCGCTTTTTATTTCCGATACTTCCCAAACGAGTTTTCACACTTCGAGAACACGGCGCAAAAAGCGTGGCGTTAAATTTTATTCAGCTAATATAAATTTGAATATAAATTCATAAAAATAATGACTGGAGCGCAAGCGTCCCGCTTGCAACCGTCGCGCAAGCGGCGGAAAATCGTTGAGTATCGGGCAGTTTAGAGTTCTAACGGCTTTTTCGCGCTCACGCGCTCATTACAAGCGGGACGCTTGCGCTCCAGTCAAAAAAATTATTCAGCAGTCGCTTCGGCAGTTTCAGCCGTTTTTGCCGCGCCGCGAGCATAACGCTTGTTAAAGCGGTCAACACGACCAGCCGTGTCAACCAATTTTTGCTTGCCCGTAAAAAACGGATGGCATTCCGAGCAGATTTCAATGCCCAAATCTTCGCCCATTGTCGAGCGCGTTTGAAAAGAATTTCCGCACGCGCAGGTTACTGTAATTTCGTCGTAATTCGGATGTATTTCAGGTTTCATTATTTTAATGGTCTCCTATAATTGTAAAAATCGCGTTCTCAACGCAAACTTTAATGATACGTTTAGATTACAGTTTTAGTCAAACGGTTGGCTGTCTGCAATTCAGGCTTCGGCAAAAACGCCGTAAAAATCTAAAATCTCCACGCTTACGACGTTTTCATTTTCGTCGTAATTATAAATTACGCTGTTTTCATAGTCCATTTTTCCTCTCACCGAAGGTTTATCCGCAAAACGAATCAGCAGTAAATCAACGTCTTTCTGATAATTTATTTTTATTATGTGTTTCGGCATTAAAATATTATCTGTTGATTTTACAATATCCAAAATCGTAAAGCGAGAATTTTGTTGATTTAAAAAATTAGTGCGCCAATCATACATTTAGGACTGGAGCGCAAGCGTCCCGCTTGCAATGAGCGCGTGAGCGCGAAAAAGCCGTTAGAACTCTAAACTGCCCGATACTCAACGATTTTCCGCCGCTTGCGCGACGGTTGCAAGCGGGACGCTTGCGCTCCAGTCTGCTCCGCATTTTTTCGGTATTCATTTTTCAAACAATATTATCAAGCTGAAATATTATCTTAATAGATTTTCGAGCGTCTGATTCTCGATTCCGTAAAACTCTTTGATTGATTCTATCTGATTTCCAAGTCTTTCAACGTCAACTTCTTTTCCGTGTTTCGTCCCGACGATCATATTATTTTTCGGCGTGTGTTCGGTGGCGATAAACTCGAAAAGTTTCGTTTTGTAGCCGCTTTTTTCCAAAAGCAGAGCGCGAAGTCCGTCGGTCAAAGTTTCGGCTTCGCGTTCGAGCATTACGCCGTGTTTTAAGATTCCTCTGAACATTTCGGGCGATTTTATCTGCGGGCGGATTTCCTGATGACAGCACGGAGCGCAGACGATCAAATCGGCTTCGTGGCGGATTCCTTTGAAAATCGCTTCGTCCGTCGCCGTATTGCAGGCGTGAAGCGCGATCAAAATATCTACGTCCTGCAAATCGTAATCACCGATTGAACCGTGAACAAACTGCAAATCGTCAAATCCGCAAGTTTTCGCAATTCCGTTGCAAAGTTCGACCAACTCCCGTTTCGTATCAACGCCGACAACTTTTACGTCAATTTTTTTCGTATTCTTAAAATAATCGTAAGCCGCAAAAGTCAGATAACCTTTACCCGAACCCATATCAACAATTTTTATTTCCTTCCGTTCGACAAGCGGCGAATTTTCGACGAGTTTTCCCAAAGTTTCGACGAATTTGTTGATCTGTTTCCATTTATCACGCTGTTTTGCGCGAATTTTTCCTTCGTCGGTAACAATGCCGAGAGCCTTCAAATAGAAATTATTTTTGCTGACGAGATTTTCTTTTTTGCGATTGTGTTCAACATTCGGTTTCTGTTTAAACGTCGGTTTTGCAACATTTAAGCGCGATTTTCCTTTTTTGCCGACATCTAATTGAAAATCATTTTCCGTCGTAAAAAGATGCCCGCTGAAAAAATCCGCGCCCAAAACGCGCTTGATAATTTTCAAACCTTCGTTAAAATCATAATTTTTCACCGTATCGCGCGTGTCGTGGCGATATAAAAAGAAAAGCCTTGTGCCTTTTTTCGTTTTGACCAGACGCACTAAAATCTTTTGCAAATGCGCGTCCGCGCCTTTATAATTGCCCAGAGTCATTTTGACAAAAGTTTCTTCGTGCAGACTTTTTGTAAATTCGCCGATAAATTTTTCGATATTTTCCGTCGCCATAATTTGAGAATATAAAAGATGAACACAGATAACAATTCAATCAGGAAAGAAGATTTTTCGGGCAGCATTATTCGCTTTTTGCGCGAAACTTTTGAAGGCACTACGCCTGACGGCAACAGTTTTATAGACAAAGGAACGGGAATTTTCGACACAATTGGGAAAATTTCAGCCGCAGACGCTTCAAAATCAATCGGCAAAAACGACGCGGGAATCGCCGCGCATCTCGAACACGCGAGATTTTATCTTGTTGTATTGCTTGAGTTTATCGAAGGCAGAACAGAAAAAGTTGATTGGAGCGAAAGTTGGTCGGTGAAAAATGTCGGCGAAACGGAATGGGATTTGTTAAAGGAAAATTTGCGAAGTGAATACGCAAAAGTTACCGAAAAATTTCAGACAATCGAAACTTGGGACGACGATAAAATCAGCGACGCGCTTGGAATCGTCGTTCACACGGCTTATCATTTGGGCGCGATTCGGCAGATTTTGAAGACAGTTAGCGGTTAGCTGTAAGCCGTTAGCAGTTTTTGTTAAATTTTGAAATTATATGAGAAGAAATATTTTTACAGGGATAGAGGGGATGGACAAGGATATTTTAAAGAGCAGTTGATTAAAGTTTTTTATCCTATTCATCCCCTCTATCCCTGTAAAAATATTTCTTGTATTCTCAATCTTATAGCTTTGAAGATTAAAAAAATATGAAAAATTTATTTCACTTGGCGTTTCCCGTTGATGATTTGGAAAAAGCCAGAGAATTTTACGGCGGAATTTTAGAATGCGAAGAAGGCAGGAGTTCGGACGAATGGATTGATTTCAGTTTATTCGGACATCAAATCGTCACGCATCTCGCGCCCGAAGCGGCGGGCGTAAAGCATCGCAATGAAGTTGACGCGGATGCCGTTCCCGTTCCGCATTTCGGGATTTTGCTTGAGATGGAAGATTGGAAAAATTTCGCCGAAAAACTGAAATCCAAAGGCATTAAATTTATCATCGAACCGAAAATCCGCTTCAAAGGCGAAATCGGCGAACAGGCGACGATGTTTTTTCTCGATCCTGCGGGAAACGCGCTTGAATTCAAAGGTTTTAGAGATTTTTCGCAGATTTTTGCAAAATGATATTTTGACGGAACGCCGTCCATCTTGGCGGCAACAAACGCGAATGCGTTTGAGCGAAGTTTATCAACTTTAAATTTTACTTGTAACTTAATTATTTGCCGAATCGGTTTTCGCGCTGTGCGCTCATAGCCGCCAAGATGGACGGCGTTCCGTTTTATAAAATAAATTATGAAATATATTACGCTTTTGTTCTGCATCATTTTTTCGACATTGATTATCAACGCACAAAGTAAACAGAGATTTATCGCCGTTACGATTGACGATTTGCCGGTTGTGGCGAAAAACAGCGATTTGAAAACTCGGCAGGAAATCACGAAAAAGTTGCTGAAACACATTAAACGAGCGAAAATTCCGGCAATCGGATTTGTCAATGAAATCAAACTTTACAAAGACGAAACAAGAAACGAAGCCGAAATTGATTTATTGCGCGAATGGACGAAGGCGGATTTGGAACTCGGAAATCATACGTTTTCGCATTTGAGTTTGAATACGAATCCGCTCGAAAAGTATGAAGCGGAAATTTTGAAAGGCGAAATTATCACGAAGGAATTGCTGAAAACAAAGGGCTTAAAGATGCGTTATTTTCGTCATCCGTATTTGCAGACGGGTTTGGATTTGGAAACGAAGGCAAAATTAAACGAGTTTTTAGCCGAACACGATTACACGATTGCGCCAGTTTCGATTGATAACGGAGATTGGATTTTCGCACGCGCTTACGATAATGCCATTGAGAAAAATGACGCGAAATTGAAAAAGCAGATCGGCGCGGCGTATATTCCGTATTTTGAAGCGAAAATGGATTATTGGGAACGCCAATCGGTGAAACTTTTCGGACGCGAAATCAAACAGATTTTATTGATTCACGCCAATTCGATAAATGCCGATTATCTGGACGACCTCGCAAAAATGCTCGAAAAGCGCGATTACAAATTTATAACTTTGGAAGAAGCGTTGAAAGACGAAGCGTATAAACTGCCCGATACTTTCGTAAAAAACGCCGGAATTTCGTGGCTTCATCGTTGGGCTTTGGAAAAAGGCAGAGAAAATGTTTTGCCGAATGAGCCGCGCGTTCCCGAATTCGTGATGAAAGCGGCGGAAGTTGATTCGGAATAAATGAAAACCAAAAACCAAAATCTAAAATCCAAAATTCTCATAATTGGCGGCGGCGTTGTCGGCGCGAGCGTGGCATATCATTTGACCGAACGGGGCGAAAAAGACGTTTTAATTTTGGAGCGCGAAATGATTCAGGGTTTGGGTTCGACGGGAAAAGCGACGGGCGGCGTGCGGGCGCAGTTTGAAACGGAAATAAATATCAAAATGTCGAAATATTCGCTCGAATTTTTTGCCAATTGCGATTTTGATTCGGGTTATGAGCCGCGCGGTTATCTGTTTTTTGTCACAAGCGAAAACGGTTTGGATTATTTGAAGCGAAATGTTGAAAAACAAAAATCGCTTGGCGTAAAAGATGTTGAAATTGTTGATAAACAAACGATTTCGGAGATTTGCCCGATTTTGAATTGCAAAGACATCGCGGGCGGAACTTTCGGCGCGTCCGATGGTTTTATAAATCCGCTTGCCGTAATGCGCGGGTTTACGAAAAAAGCGTTGGAAAACGGCGCGAAAATTGAGTTTGAAACAGAAGTCTTAAAAATCGAAACGAAAAGCGGAAAAATCGTCGCGGTTGAAACTAACAAAGGCAGAATCGAGTGCGAAAAACTCGTCATTTGTTCGGGCGCGTGGGTGCGGAAATTGAC
Organism: Pyrinomonadaceae bacterium; assembly: GCA_965214585.1. Classification (GTDB taxonomy): domain Bacteria; phylum Acidobacteriota; class Blastocatellia; order Pyrinomonadales; family Pyrinomonadaceae; genus JAHCHG01. The sequence continues at coordinate 56,457 of OZ243957.1, forward strand.
GCGAACCGCCGAAATTGATTTGCCCGTCGAACCGTTAAAACGTCAAATTGTGTGGGCGAAAAGCGAAAAGGCTTTGCCGCAAAATCTGCCGATGGTAATTGATCTGGAAACGGGTTTTCATTTTCGCCCCGCGAGAGATTGGAACGCCGGCATCTTGCCGGCAATGAGCGCACAGCGCGAAAAAATCGCTAATAACGAAATACTTTTCGCTTACCCCGAAAAGGATGAAAAACCGTCTTTCGATACGAATTTCAACGAATCTTTTGTCGAAAAAGTTTACGAACGCGCAAAACACCGCTCGCCTTTTTTATTTGAAACAAAACCGATCTTAGAAAAATGCCGCGCGGGACTTTACGCGAACACGCCCGATCATCACGCAATTTTGGGCGGCTGTGCGGTTGAAAATTTATATTTTGCCGTCGGTTTTTCCGGTCACGGCGTGATGCACTCACCCGCGACGGGACGCGCTTTGAGCGAAATCATTTTGGACGGCGAAGCAAAATTTTTGGACGTTTCATCTTTGAGTTTGGAAAGATTTGCGAAGGGCGAACTGCTTCACGAAACGGCGTTTATTTAACTCACCAAAATACTTTACCTCTTTGCGCCTTTGCGCCGGCGGCGTTAAAATTTCCGATATGAAAACAGCATTGATTTATCATCCGATTTACGAAAAACATAAAACGGGAATCGGGCATCCCGAAACGCCGAAGCGTTATGAAGTGATTATGAACGCGCTCGAAGCGGACGCGCAGCTTTGGGAATCGCTTGTAAAAATTCAGCCGGAACAGGCTTCAAAAGGTTTGATTCAAGCGGCGCATACGAAAGAACATTTTAAAAAGGTCGCGCACGCTTTTGAGAACGGCGTGGAATATCTGGACGCGGATACGGTTGTTTCGATGCAGTCTTTTGATGCCGCCTTGTTCGGCGCGGGCGGCGCGTGTCGGGCGGTTGACGAGGTTTTGTCGGGCGCGGCGGACAACGCTTTTGTGGCGGTTCGTCCGCCGGGACATCACGCGACGGCGGAGAATGCGATGGGTTTTTGTCTTTTTAACAACGTCGCGGTGGCGGCGCGTTACGCGCAGAATAAATATGAAGAGATCGAGCGCGTAGCGATTGTTGATTGGGACGTGCATCACGGCAACGGAACGCAGGGAATTTTTTACAACGATCCGTCGGTTTATTTTTTCTCGATGCACCAATATCCTTGGTATCCGGGAACGGGTTCGCCGGGCGAAACGGGTTACGGGCGCGGACTCGGTTCGACCTTGAATATTCCGGTCAAGGCGCACACCGAAGCGAAACAGCAAAAGCGTATGTTTGAAAACGCGCTCGAAGATATAAACCAAAATTTCAAACCCGATCTGATTTTTATTTCCGCCGGATTCGACGCGCATCATTCCGATCCGCTTGGGCAGTTAAAACTTGAAAATAACGGTTTTGCTTCGATGACAAAAGACGTTTTGGATTGGGCAAACGAAGTTTGCGGCGGGCGCGTCGTTTCGTGTCTGGAAGGCGGTTATAATCTGGAAACTTTGGGCGAAACGGTGAAAGCGCATATTGAGGCATTGAAAAAAAGTCAGTAGCGTCAGCGTGAGCCGACGCGCCGATGCTGACAAAATCAATTTTTATGTTAAACTTTCCAGAACGAGTTTAACTTAGCAAAAAGGAGAAAAGTGCGATGCCGGAAGTTGAAATACCGTGTGTGCAGTGTAAAGAAATTTTTATCTTTACGGAAAAAGAGCAGCAGAAATTTTATCAGCAAAATCTGATGTCGCCGCAGAGATGTCCGAGTTGCCGTTCAAAAAAGTCGGCGAAAAGACCGGACGCGCCGAATCGCTACGAAATCGTCTGCGATAATTGCGGCAGACACGATACCGTCCCGTTTCAACCGAAAGTCGGACGCTCGGTTTTGTGCAAAGATTGTCATAATGCGAAACGCTCGAAGTCTAAAATAGTTTAGAGAGTTTGGGGAGTTTGGATGAAACTTCTTTAACTCTACGAACTCTCCGAACTCAAAAAAAATATGTTTGAAACGGTAAAATACGAATTGAATGAAAATGTGGCGATTGTGACGATGAATCGTCCCGACGCGCTGAATGCTTTGTCTTTGCAATTGACGAAAGATTTGCGCGACGCGATACAAAAAGCGTCTGACGAAAATGCCAGAGCAGTGATTTTGACGGGCGAAGGACGCGCTTTTTGTGCGGGCGGCGATTTGCGCGAAATGAGTTTGATGTGGAAAAAAGAAGGCAGAATCGAGGCGTTTTTGGAAGAACCTTTGGAAGCTCTGCACGACGTAATTTTATTGATCCGCGAAACGCCGATTCCGTTTATTGCGGCTGTGCAGGGCGTTTGCGCGGGCGCGGGAACGAATTTCGCGCTCGCCTGCGATTTGGTTTATGCGGCGGAAAATGCGTCTTTTAACGAAGCGTTCGTCAAAATCGGTTTGTCGCCCGATTGCGGCGGAAGCTTTTTTCTGCCCCGCGCAATCGGCGAAAAACGCGCGGCGGAACTTTTTATGACGGGCAGTTCGATTTCAGCCGAAGAAGCGAAAAATATGGGAATGATAAACCGCGTCGTTCCGCCGGAAATGCTCGCGCAGGAAACGCTTGTAACGGCTAAAAAACTCGCCGACGCGCCGACGGGTGCAATCGGCAGAATCAAAAAAATGCTCAACGAAACTTTTTCAAACGATTTGCGCTCGCAGCTTGAACTCGAACACGAACTGCAAATCGAATCGGGCAAATCAGACGATTTTAAAGAAGGCGTTCAGTCGTTTTTTGAAAAACGTCCGCCGAATTTTTCGGGAACTTAAAAATTTAAGAAATTGTATAAAAGGCAACGCCGTCAGGTTTCAAAGCCCGGCGGCGTTTTGAATTTTGGATTTTGTTTTTACTAAACCAAAAACCTTTCGTGAATTTCACAAGATTATATCAAAATTCCGAATATTATCGTGATAAATTTTTATTAATAATTATCTAGACAATGGAATTGGTCGCCAATACCACTTTTTGTCTGATCCTTGCTCTACCGCAAAGCGAACCATTTTTTCTTGAGGAGAGAAGAAAAGTGAGAAACTTGGTTGAAATGAAACTATCATATATATATCACCTTGAGCTTCATCAAATGTATTTATTACAGGTAATATACACAGAGTTGTATCTTTCTCTCCAGCTTCGATAATTGATATTGGTTTTATGTCCGATTCAGTTGAGAAATTTGAAAAACTAATTCCTCCTGAAACATTCATATCGCCAAAATAACAGCGGTTACTAACATCATATATAGGAAATTGACTATTATTAGACACAAAAAACCGAGTCGAGAAAGGATCTGAAGGATTAAGTGGGGTTGAAGATGCAGAGATAGCTACATTAGGAGTTAAAAATTTATAACCTGAGATAACTCCCATAATGACTCCAATTCCACCGAATATTATCCACAACAGTTTTGTCCATTTTTTTGTTTGAATCCACAAATTTGCTCCGAAATGTTTTGCAATTGGCAGATTTTTTTCCTTTTTTTCAACTGTCAATTTTAGGTTTGAGGAATTCTTGGTCGTCTTTGATATTGGTAGCTTCTTTTGAATTTTCGTAATAAGTGGTTTTTTAGACTTAGACTTGAAATTTTTCTTTTTTCTTTTTCTACTTTTTGGCATAAGTCAGATATTTTGGAATTACCTAATTTTAGAAGTCATATTATTGTAATAAATCAAGACTATCATAAGAAAAAGTATGAAGCCAAAATAACGAAAGAAAATCAAAATACATAATTATTAAACTGCAAAAAGTGTAGGTTTTTCCACTAGTCACTAACAATATATGAATTTGACTTACGCCCAATTATTAAAGGGCAATCGTAATTTTAGAAATCTGCTTTGGGGACAGTTTGTGTCCGAGATGGGCAACTGGTTTAATTTTATCGCCGGTTTAGGATTGGTGCGCCTTGTTTCCGACGCTTCGCCCGTTGCGGCGGGGATTTTGTTTGCCTGCCGGATTCTGCCTTTTGCGGTTTTTTCGCCGATTGCGGGAACTTTTGTAGATAGATTTTCGCGGCGAAATGTGATGATCTGGTCGGATTTGTCGCGTGTTTTTGTCGCGCTCGCGTTTTTACTTGTAAACGACGCGGAAAATCTCTGGATCGCTTACGTTGCGATGGCTTCGCTGTCGGCTTTCGGCGCGTTTTTTGAAGCGGGAAAAAATGCCTCAACGCCGAATTTAACGGGCAGAGAAGGACTGCTTGCCGGAACTGCCTTGATGTTTTCGACGCGCTTTTTGCTGATGGCACTCGGTTCGGCACTCGGCGGATTTGCGGCGTTTTATTTCGGCTACAAAATCGCGTTTATTATCAACGCTGCGTCGTTTGCGATTTCGGCGTTTTCCGTCTGGCTGATTCCCGAAGAAGCGACGAGGGAAAAAAGAGATGGGGAGATGGGGAGAAAGGGAGATGGGGAGACGGGGAGAAAGGGAGAAAAGGAAAAGGGGAGAAAGAGAGATGGGGAGATTTTAGGGATAACAGTGCCTGTTACGGCGGCGGGCGGTTTTACGAAAATGGAAAATTTGGAAACGCCGAAACGCGATTCATTCTTTAGTGAATTAAAAGAAGGTCTGCGTTATACGACGAAAAATCATTTCGCGCTGACGATTCTTTTGATGAATATCATCTGGGCGACGGGCGGCGGCGCGATCAATGTGATTTTCGAGCGAATGGGCGGCGTTTATTTTGCGGCGCGGCAAAATTGGAATCCCGATTTAGCCGTCGCGCTTTTGTGGACGGCGGGCGGTTTGGGTTTATTTTTCGGAATGCTTATCGCGCACCGCACCGAAGCGGTTTTGGAACGGCGCAAATGGCATTCGCCGTTTATCGTCTGGACGCTGATTCTGCACGGAGTTTTGTTTGCAATCGGCGGTTATATGCCGTATTTGTGGTTGTTTCTGATCTTTGTTTTCGTTTCGCGCCTGCTGATCGGCGTTGAATACGCGGTGCAGGAAACGCTTTTTCAGAGAAGTCTGCCCGATTATATACGCGGGCGCATTTCAACTCTTGATCGCGGCGCGGAAATGCTGATCTTCGGAATGTCCAGCTATTTTTCGAGCGAACTGATGCTTTACATTTCGCCGCAATTATTGACGGTTTTTTCGGGAATTTTATCGGCGTTTGCGGGCGTTGTCTGGTTTTTGCGAAGCCGGAAACAGTAAAAAACCAAAAACTAAAAGTGAAAAGTTAAAGTAATTGTTTTATTATTACATTCATAAAGCAACTCATTCTTTCAATGATTCAATACCAAAAATAATTTATCAAAATAATTTTATGAACGATTTAGAGCGCATCAGAGTCGCATCTTTGCAGTATTTTATTCGTCCCGTCGCTTCTTACGAGCAGTTTCAAGAGCAAGTAACCGCGCTTGTCGAAACAGCCGCCGATTATCGGTGTCATCTGCTCGTTTTTCCCGAATATTTTACGACGCAGCTTTTAACGCTCGGCGATATAAAAAAACCGATTAACGAACAGGTGCGCGATTTGGCGAAAAATGAAGAGCGATACGTTGAAATGTTTCGGAAACTCGCCAAAGAAAACGGCTTGTATATTGTCGGCGGCACGATTCCTTCGATTGAAGACGGCGACGACAAACTTTTTAACAAAAGCTATATTTTCAGCCCGAATGGAAATTACGGAACGCAGGGAAAACTGCATATGACACGGTTTGAGCGCGAAGAATGGAATGTTTCGGCGCATTCTTCGGTCAAGGTTTTTGAAACGGATTTCGGCAGAGTGGCGATTGCGATCTGTTACGACGTTGAATTTCCCGAAATTACTAGGGAAGCCGCCAGACGCGACGCAAATATTTTGATCGTTCCAAGCTGCACCGATGACCGCCAAGGATTTTTGCGCGTGCGCTATTGCGCTCACGCCCGCGCCATCGAAAATCAGATTTACGTCGTCTGTTCGTCAACCGTCGGTTCGCTGCCGCAAGTTCCGGCGGTTTCCTTAAATTACGGTCAAGCCTCGATCTTAACGCCGTCGGACTTCGCCTTTTCGCGCGACGGAATCTTGGCGGAAGGAAATTTCAATCAGGAAATGATGGTTTTGGGCGAATTAAATTTAAAGACGATCAACGAATCGCGCTCAACCGGAACGGTTTTGCCGCTAAATGACAGCAAGCACACGAAGGAATTGATTTCGCACGTCGAAGTTGTTTCGATATGATTTGTTCATCGTTCATCGTTGATTGTTAATTGCTTTAAGATTGGTTTGATTTTCCGAACAATGAACAATTAACGATGAACAATGAACCCAAAACAAATGAGCATTACAATCCGCCAAACTCAACCAAAAGATTTTCCCCGGATCATCGAATTGTCAAAGGAAATTTACCACGAAAAATCGGCTTGGACGGAAAGAGAATTGGCTTCACATCTTGAAGTTTTTCCCGAAGGGCAGCTTGTTGCCGTTGACGAAAAAACGGAAAAAATCGTCGGAATGTCGGCGAGTTTGATCGTTCTGTGGGACGATTACGAAATCCGGGAAACTTGGGAAGATTTCACCGATAAGGGTTTGTTTACAAATCACGACCCGGAAAACGGGCGCACGCTTTACGGCGCGGAAGTGATGGTTTCGGCGCACGAAAGGCGTAAAGGAATCGGCAAGAAAATCTACAAAGCCAGACGAAAAATAGTTGAAGATTTAGAACTTTTGAGAATTCGAGCCGGAGCGCGGCTGATAAATTATCATAAATACGCCGATAGATTTTCCGCCGCCGAATACGTCGCGCAGATTTTGAAAGGTGAAATTGACGATCCGACTTTGACTTTTCAATTAAGACAAGGCTTTCGAGTGATCGCCGTCGTTTCCGGTTATCTGGAAAATGATCGGGAAAGTTTGGGAAAAGCGGCGATTATCGAATGGCTGAATCCGAAAATTTTGTGATAAAAATTTTTGGTAGTGAACTAAAAGTAATGCCGACAAGTTTTTTTATCAATTGCCGTCTGCTTTAGCTGACGGTTTAGTTTGCAGCAAAAGACAGGCTTTAGCCGAACTATGAATTAGATAAATTCCTTATTTGCTTTAGCTAAAGCAGAAAGGATGATTAATATATTTTTGAAATTTGGCTAAAGCCGATTATCTTGTCAGCAATCTTTCCGTCAGCTAAAGCAGACGGCAATTCATAGAGCATTACTTTTAGTTCACTACCAAATTTTTATTACGAAAAACGCTTTATCCGATGAGTTCCGGTTTTATCTGCACGGAATTTAAATTAGGCGGGAAATTCAGGGAAAAATTTCTGATAAGGTTTTCCGCCTTTGCCGCTTCGACGGGTTTTGAGAAAAAGAATCCTTGTCCGTATTCGCAGCCGAGTTTGCGAAGGTGTATGATCTGATCTTGGGTTTCGATTCCTTCGGCGACGACTTCCATTTTTAGATTTTGTGCCAGCCTGATAATTGTCAAAACGATCTCGCTGTTTTCCGCGCTTTTCGTTACGCGATTGATAAACGAACGGTCAATTTTTAAGTTACTGACCGGAAGCCGATGCAGATAACTCAGGCTCGAATAACCCGTTCCGAAATCGTCAAGGCTCAACTGAATTCCGAGCGCACGCAGGCGATTCATCATCGTTACCGCCGTTTCGCTGTTTTCCATAACGTGGCTTTCCGTAATTTCCAGTTTCAGACAGCGCGGATCGAGTCCGGTTTTTTCGAGCGTTCGCGCGGCTTGTTCGATCAGGTCGGATTGCAAAAATTGTTTGCAGGATAAATTGACGCTCATCGTCAAATCAGCCGCCGCCGGAATTTTTTTCTGCCACTCGCGCAATTGCCGGCAGCCTTCTTCCAGAGTCCACGCGCCAAGCGGCAAAATAAGGTTGTTGTCTTCCGCCGCCGGAATAAATTCGCCGGGCGAAACCATTCCGCGCGTCGGATGCAGCCAGCGAACGAGTGCTTCAAAACCGACGAGTCTGCCGCTTTCAAGGCTGATAATCGGCTGGTAATTCAGCAAAAATTCCTTTTGTTCGAGAGCGCGGCGCATTTCCGTTTCGAGCGACAAACGCCGCGCCGCGTGTTCGTGCATCGTGCTGTCGAAAATCTGATGCTGCGCCCGTCCTTTTTCCTTGGCGCGATACATCGCAATATCGGCATCGCGCAGCACATCTTCCGCATTTCCGTGTCCGGCGGTGCTGAGAGCGATGCCGATGCTGGCGGAGATAAAAATTTCGCTGCCGCTTAGATCGAAGGCTTTTTCCAGACTTTTCTGGATGCGTTCGGCGATCAGAACGGCATCGCTTTCATTTACCATTTCGCTTAACAAAACGACAAATTCATCGCCGCCTAAACGCGCGACTAAATCGCCCGTTCGGGTTGCCGATTCGAGCCGCCGGGCGATGTATCTTAATAATTTATCGCCTTCCGAATGTCCGAGCGAATCGTTGACCATCTTGAAACGGTCAAAATCGAGAAACAAAACCGCATACAAATTGCTGTTCCGGCTTTTGCCCCGTTCTATCGCCATTCGCAGATGATCCATAAACAGAGAACGATTGGCGAGTCCGGTCAAACCGTCGTGAAAGGCATCGTGCAGAAGCCTCTCTTCCGCCCGCCGGCGTTCGGTTATGTCGCTGAAACTGAAAACGCGCCCGACGAATTTATCATCAATTTGCTGCGGCTGCGAGTAACGCTCGTAAACTCTGCCGTCATTGAATTCCAGAATCGTTGATTCGGCGGATGCCGCAAGGTTCTGCAATTTTTGATTTTTTTCAATAAATTCGCTTGAATCCTTTAATTGATCCAAAATCAGTTTTATCGCTTCGTCATTAAATTTACCTCTGATGTCTTCGCCGGAGATGTTCCACATTTTGATAAATTTATCGTTGAAATCCACGATTTTATCGTCTTTGTCAATTACCAGAATTCCGTCGGCGGTTGATTCAAATGTCGAGGTCAGAAGCGATAGATTATTTTTGAGTTTATCTTCCGCCAATTTTCGCTCGGTTATATCGCGGATAATTCCGGTGAAAAATTTCCCTTTCGGAGATTCCCAAGTGCTGAGAGATAATTCTATCGGAAATTCGCCGCCGCCCTTTTTCAGTCCCCGTAATTCGACAATATTTCCGATGATTTTTGCCTCGCCCGTTTTTACGAAGTTTCGCATTCTGCTCGCGTGCGCTTCCCGATACCGTTCCGGCATCAATAAACTCAAGGGTTTCCCGATTGCTTCCGCTTTCGTATAACCGAACATACTGCTCGCTCCCTTATTCCAAGAAATGATATTTCCCTTGCCGTCGGCGGAAATTATCGCGTCCTGCGCCGAATCGTTTACGGAACGAAAATGTTCTTCGCTTTCGCGCAAATCTTCTTCCAGTTTTTTGGCGGCGGTAATATCGCGGTTGATCGTTAAAATCGCCGAACGACTTTCATATTCGATAACCGACGCGTTGATGCTGATCGTAAAAGGCGTGCCGTCGGCGCGAAAATGAACATTTTCAAATTCGTCACAAACTCCGTCGTGAAACAGTTTGTCCCAATCGTTTTTGCCGTGCGGCATAATCTCCGACATTGTTAAAAGACTGCGCCCGATAAATTCCTCGCGGCTCAAACCATAGATTTCACACGCTTTATCGTTGACGTTCAAAACGATTTCCGTATCGGGTTCGATAATCAAAATCGCGTCGTTAGCGTGGCGGAAAAGATTTTCATATTGTTCGGATGTGCGCTTTGCTTCTTCGATTCGCTTGTGCGGCGTGATGTCCATCAGCAAACCGTCCCAGATAATCGTGCCGTCATCGAGTTTTTCCGGGCGCGACGCGCCTTGCACGCATTTTTGTTCGCCTGAATCGAGAATAATTTCCCCTTCCCAATTCCAGGGATTCAGCGTCGCCGCCGATTCTGCAACCGAAGCGTCAAAATTTGCGCGATCCGCCGAAATAATCACGTCAATCGGCAGCGACGGATTTTTCAAAATATCTTCCGGCTCTACTCCGTAAAGTTCGCGGCAGCCTTTGCTGACAAACGGAAAACTCGTCGTGCCGTCAGGTCGCAAAGCAAACTGGAAAACCATTCCCGGCACGTTCGCCGCAATGCGTTCAAAACGCTGCTCGCTCTTCAGCAGTTTTTCTTCATTTCGCCTGCGGGCGGCAATGCTTGAAATCAATTCCCGCCGTGATCTCTGCAAATTACGAATCAAGGTCAGCCAAGCCGCCAGAGAAATTACGAGAAGCACGAAAATTACGCTGACGGAAAACGACGAATTCCGGTTTTCCGCCTTCCAACGCGCATTTTGATAATCGCTGAATCGTTTGACAAAATCATTTATCCCGACGGCGTAAACTTTTTTCTGCCGTTCGTAATTTTCGCTTTGCAAAATTGCGCGAGCCTGCGCGGTTTTTCCTTCGCGCACAAGTTGAAACGCCTGTTTTTCCATCTTGACAAGCTGACGGTTGGCGGCATCGGTCTGAATCGCAAATTGATTGCTCTGCTCGTCCGGCGCAAGTTTTTTCAACTGCGTGAGAGTCGAATTCAGTTGAGGTTCATATTCGTAATATCTCTTTTCCCAACGCAAATCTCCGGTTGCCGCAGACATTTTAGCCGACATCGTAAGAATCTCGTCAAAATGAAGAATCGAGCCTTGCAGCTGCTCCGATTTTACCATCTGCTTTTGCAAATCAACTTGAACAAATCCGGCGTTATAAATCTGCCAGATAAAACCGATAAACAACGCGCCGGTCAAAACCAAAGCACCAACCAAAAGCCGCACGGGAAAATTTTTATCTTTTCCGGCGAAATTATTTCTATATATTCGGGAAATTGTCTTTTTCATTCGTTTGAAAAACCGGATAATATGGGAAATTATCAGGAAGGGATAGGTGTTTCCGGGAGTTTTGCCGATATATTCACACAAATCTCTGGCAGCAGCCATTAACACTATACGATAAAAATGTCTGTAATGTAAAACATTTATTTGCTTTGTTTAGCTTTATTAAAAATTAAGGTTATTTTCAAACATTATAAACAAACGGGAATTCATAAAATACTGCATTTTTAAGCAGGTGTGTATAGCAGAGCAATTTTTAATTATTCGCATTTTCACTTTGCAAAAAGCGGGCGAGAGAGCAACCCTTCCTGACCTGCCATCTCTTTATTCTTGAACATTTAGAAACTGTTTGGAAACTGTATCGCCGGCTTCCAGCCGGCAGTCTTGGTGGCTTCCAGCCGCCAAATTTTTCTGTTTTTTCCGAATGTTTGAATAAATAACGCTCGACTTGGCGGCAAGATGCCACCAAGACAGCCGGCAAGATGCCGGCGTTACGTTTTTTCTGAATTTCCAAACAGTTTCTTAGTGATAATGATCTGTTCAAGATAAAGTGAAAAAAGCAAAAGTTAATAAAATTGGCAAGTCAGGAAGGGTTGTTCTACGCCCGCAAAAGTTAAACCAAAAAACTTAAAAATCAGACTACTTAGTTACTAACGATTTAGCCTTGTTTTCCTTTAAATGCTCCCGGAAACGCTGTAAATATAAGGATTCCAGCGCGTAACCACGGAATCGTCCGCGAGTTCGGCAAGTAATTCCTGTATGTTCTTTTCCAAAACCGGATGAACCAGATGCGGAGCGATTTCTTCCAGCGGAACGAGAACAAATCTGCGTTCGTGCATTCGCGGATGCGGCAAGGTCAGAAATTCGGTATAGCTTTCAAATTTTCCGTAAAACAGCAAATCCAGATCAACCGTGCGCGGTTTTTTCAGATTTTTCTCGCGCCGTCCGAGCAGATATTCGATGCGGAGCATTCGCGCCATCATTTGAGTTGGCGAAACATTTGCAGCATAGATTTCCGCCACCATATTTAAATACGGCTGCTGCTCGTTTTCGACTTCGACGGGTTCGGTTTCATAGATGGCGGAAAGTTTATTAACCGCCAAACTCGCTTCGAGCAGACCGCGCACGGCGAGAAGCAGATTTCCCGCCCTGTCGCCCAGATTCGAGCCGAGTCCGACGTAAGCTGTGATTATTTCCGTTTCCATCTTTTTAAACTAACGGCTTTTGGTCTTTGTTTTTACCTGCTTGGACGAAATCCATTAACATTGTAAAAATCCCGAAGACCAAAAACTAAATTGAACTGAAATTATTAAATCGCTCTAAGTGTGCGAAAAAATCCGCAAAATCGCAAGCGGAGGATAATCCGCGATTCGTATTTTTCGCCGGTTAAAACATCTGAAAACTTCGTGCGAATTTACTTTTAAGCGTATAAATGTTTCAATTAAAGATGTTGAAAATTTAATTCCGGCAATGTTTTTTCGTATTGAAAAAGCATTCGGACGGCTCGGCGCGTGCCGTCTTGACATCAAATAACACGCCTCTAACGATGCCTCGAAAAAAATTCCGCCGCAGTCAGAAATTCGATTCTTCTAACGAGCGATCTTTCCAAGAATATATTACAAATCAACCCGCGCCGGTAACTTCGCGGACGGAAATTCTACGCCTGATTCGCGGCGGCGAAGACACATATTTAGAACTTAAAGTAAAACTTTCCAATGTCGAACGAATCGCGCAGGAAATCGTCGCGCTGGCAAATACGGCGGGCGGAACTCTCGTTTTCGGCGTAACCGATCAGCTTCGCGTCGAAGGTTTGCGAAATCCCGAATCGGTGCAGGAAGAACTCGCTCGAATTTGCCGCGAAGAAATCGTGCCGCCTATAATTCCCTATCTCGACACGATTTCTTACGACAACGGCAGACGAATTATCGTGCTTGATGTCGAAGGCAGAAATCCGCCGTATCGCACGACGGACGGCAGATTTTATCTGCGAATCGGCGACGAAAAGCGCGAAGCGTCGAGCGAAGAACTAACCGAATGGTTTGACGAAATCCGCCCGCTTCGTTTTGAGCAGATTCCTCTGCAAAATGTTTTTGAAGAAGATTTTGACGATAAACTTTTGTGGAGTTTCGCAGACGGTTTTGAAGATGAGCAGTTGGGCGCAAATTCATATGACACGCATAAATTTCTGAAAAAGGATTTGCTCTTAGCCGCCGGAAAAAGGGACGAATTTTTCCCGACGATTGCCGCCGTTCTGCTTTTCGGCAAAAACGAAAAGGTCGCGGAACTGCTTCCGCGTTCGATTGTTACGGCTGTTCGTTATTCGGGAAATAAATCCGAAATTGTCGAGAAAGCCGAATTTTCGGGAAATCTTTTGTCGCTTTATGAAAAAACCCTAAAATTTATCGAAAGATACTGCGATTTGGAAAAATCGAAACCGAAAAGCAGCAATCAAAAAAAAGAACACGAACCGATTCAATCGCGCGGCGTTTATCATCTTTTTTCGATCAAAGAAGCAATTGCCAATTGTCTGATTCATCGTGATTTGATTTTGCGCGATTCGCCGACTCAGATTTCGATTTTCGACGACTGCATCGAAATCAAAAATCCGCGCCGCACAAAAGGCTTCGCGCCGCCCGCGTCAAAAGCGATTCGCTACGGAATCACAAAAAAACTCAATCCGCAGACGGCGGCAATTTTCACCAAACGCGAATACGGCGCAAATGTTCCGAAAGGCGGTTTGTCTATGATTTTACAGCAATCGAAAAAATTTTCGGGAAAGCGCGTCGAGGTTTTTACTTCAAATGATGAGTTCAAATTGAAAATTTACGGATTTTAACAAAGAAAATGAACCACGAAGAAGACACGAAGGGAAGAAATAAAGCAATTTATTTCTTTCGATAGTTTGAGTATTTTTCAGATTTTCAGTTTTTATGAATTGCCTCCGGTTTTAATCGGAGGTTAGTATAATTGCGATATAACAGGCTTTAGCCAAACCTTATAAAAATATCAATCATCCTTTTTGCTTTAGCTGAAGCAGTAAAGAATTTTATTAAATATTTGTTCGGCTAAAGCCTTGTGTTTATTGAATTTCGAGTCCACGAGTTAAAACCATTAGTTTCTACACAAGTTTGTAAGCTCGATGTTTATTGACTTTTATTCAAATAATCTTAGTCGCCAAAGGCGACAAACATTTTAGCCTATGGTGCAGGCGTTTCGCCGAAACCATAGGTCTTTGTCAAATAAACAGCGTGTCGCTGAAAGCGACAAACATCAATAGTCATTGGTTGTTCGTCGCTTTCAGCGACGGGGCATTTGTTCGATTTTACCTAGCGATTCTCGCTAGGCTATTATGTTTGTCGCCGTTGGCGATTAAGAACACAAATCTTAATTTTAGACTTGTGTAGAAACTAATGGTTAAAACTCGTGGCAATTCATAAAAAAAGATGTCCGAACTACCGTTATTAAAACCTCGTGCAAACTTTGTGTCTTCTTCGCGGTTTACTTCTCTTTTAATTGTCATCGTCATCATCGCCGTTGTCGCCCTCTTTCGGCGTTTTGTAAAACGGGCGATGCTGAACTTCAAATTGTTTATCGTCAAAATTTCCGTCGCCGTTTACGTCAACTCTGACTTCGAGTTTATATTTTTTTCCCGCCGGTCTGTCTTCTCCGGCATCGTAGGCGATGCTGTATTGATTTCGCAGAAGGGCTTCGATTGACTGCAAAACGCTCGGCAGTTCGGCTTCAAAAGTTACGGGATAATGTTTTCCGCCCGATTCTTTGGCAAATGTGTTCATCGCGTTCTGCGCCTGCAAAAACGTCAGTCTGCCCGGCATTCCGGTAAGCGAATCGGTTGGCGGCAGGCGGTCTCCGTATTGTTTGTAGAAAAGATTGCCCGTGCTGATAATATAAATCGGTATGCCCGCGTTTTGGATAATTTTTCTGGCTTCGCCGTAGTTTGTTTTGCTGAACGTATCAATTCCGGTGGCAACCAAAATTATCGCGCGACGCTGCGCTTTCACGTCAACCATTCCGCCATAGTTCGATTTGCTTTGTTCGCTGTTTTCCAAAACAACCGAATCGGCTTGTCCGCCGATCAGCGCAAATTTTATCGCGTCAAAAAGATTATTTTCACGAAAGGCAGGTCTGTTTCGCAGCAGAAGGCTGATCGTCTGCTGAATTCTCTGCGGATCGTTTGTAAAATCCGTGATCGGTGTCGGGCGATTATCAAAGGCGATTACCGAAGCGTAATCATTCGGCGGTTTGATAAAACGCGTCAAGAAATAAGCGACGGGGCGAACCATATTTGCCGTCGGCGATTCAAATCCGCGCGTCGAATACGAAGCGAAAAGTTCCGACCATTTGCTGTATTCGAGAACCAAGGAAACCGTTATCGGCGCGGCTGGAGTTGAAAAATTGGAAATATCCTTTCTGACTCCGTTTTCAAAAACGCCGAAATTTTCGCGCTTTAATCCGGTGATGATCTGCCCGTTCTTTTTGTTGTAAACCACCGCGTCAACATTTACGAGATTCGTGTCAACTTTAACAACATCGTCAACAATAATCGCATTCGCCTCTTCTTCGAGGCGTTGTTTTTCCTCCAGTTCCTTTTGAATTTCTTCGGGAGTTTTCGGAACGGGACGCTTATTTGCTTTATTGTTTCCTTTCGGATTATCAGGTCGCTGCGGGCGCGACTGTGCGAAAGTTATCGAACTAGCGGCAAAAACGAGCGCGATTGCAAAAACGAATAGTGCGAAAAAGCGCGGCGAAAAAACGGGTGATTTCATATATTTCCTCTCTTTCCAAAAGTTTTACTTATGATACAAATTGTCCTCTTTTGGTTGGAATAAATCAAATTAAAATGCAAACGGGCGGAAAACATAAAATTTCCCGCCCGCATATCTGATTTAAAGGTTTGCCGAAAAATTAATTCATAGACATCGGATCAATTTCGATAACGACATCGAAAGAACCGGAATTGTCATTGAGATTTCCTTCGTTTACGCCCAGAAACAAAGTTCCGTCGCGCGTTGCGACAAACTCGTTGTCATCGCCGATAAAGATAAAATCATTATTATCGTCGCCGACAACCGCCAGCAAACCGCCTGTCGGATCATCTTTTAGAAGTTTGCCCGAATCCGGCAGAGATGAAATGCCGCGAGCGTCGGAATAACGTCCGCTGCCCAGCGAAATCCGACCTTTGCCGATAATTCTTATGCGCTGTCCTTTTTTGACCACCCAACCGGAATTCGTCCAGCCGTTTGCCGTGTTATCGGCTAAAACCTTAACCGGAATCGAAATCGGCTGCGGCTTGTTGGTGTTGGTTGTATTTTTTACCGGAATGTTTGTTGAAGTATTATTCGCCGGAATGTTTGTTGAAGTATTATCCGTCGTTTTCACCACAGGCGAAGTGTTCTGCGGAAAATCCGATGCCGAATTGTCTTCATAATCCCGCTGTCTGGGCGTGATGATCGTCGTATTTCCAACCTTGCGAATTTCGGGTTTTCTCGAATCGCTTGACGCATCCGGCGTGTTGCTTACAGCTGCCGCAGGCGAAACTTGCGAATCAAATTCTATTGAAGCGATCTCGTCCGCGAGAAAACTCATACGGCGTTCCCGCTGATTGCCTTCACTAATGACGACGATAAATTTTCCGCCGTCAAAACTAACGATCTTGCCTTTTATAATTCCGCCGTCTTTTAGACGAATAGTGTCGCCAAAAGTCAGAATTGATAAAGATAAAACCAAACAAAAAATGCAAAGTGCGCGAAAAGTCTTGGATTGTAAAAACATATTTCCTCCGAAAAATCGAAATTATTTTTTAAGATTTAACTCAAACAGCGAAATCTTTATAGTAAAATTCTTTTTCATTCAGCAGAACCTTCGGGGAAAGCCGCCGTAATCTCTGTAAATACGGATGCCGAACGAACCGGAAAAGATTGCAGATTTTTAGAAACATCAAAGTTACACGGAAATTATACACAAATTTGTTAAAGTTGTGAATTAATTTTTTACATTTATCCCGTTGAAAAGCAAATTAGTTACGCTTTTTGATGAAAAAAGTTGAAGTGAAAAGAATTTTTCCCGGCAAACTTCAAATTCTTTGCCAAAATGTATAGATTTTTTTGTAATACGAACAATGTCTGTTAAAATCCGAAACACAAGGAGAAAACTTTAATGATAAAAATACTTATTTTATTTTGTTTGGCAATTTTCGGATTTCAAGATTGCGGAAACGCTTCCGTTTCAACCGGAAAAACATCGAACGAACCGCAAAAAGATATTTCAAAAGTATCAAACGAAAATAATTCAAACGTCTTGGACGAAAATGTTTTAACAGAAAATGTTTCAAAAGACAGAAACTATAATATTTTCGAGATGAAACACGGCGCACTTCTCGGCGGCGTAAAAAACGGGAAATTTATCAACGCCGAAATTGCCGCAAAGCAGTTAAAAATCGGCGAAAAATTAACTTTATACGATTTCGGCAGCGTGGAAAATAAAAAATCCGCCAAAATAATCGGACTCCGCGAAAATTATGATGTTTGTTCCGAATATACCGAAGTGGAAGTGGCAAACAAACCGAATTCGGGCATCGCATTCGGTTCGGGAGCAGATTTTAACCCTGTGCCGCGCGTTCCGCAAAAACTCGACGCAAACGGCGCAGTTTACAAAAAAGTCGTCGCTGATTTTCTGAAAACAAAAAAAATCAATAATCCCGTCGTAAAAATCGAACAGATATTCCGCGTTGACCTCGAAGGCGACGGAAAAGATGAAGTCGTCATCCGCGCAACAAATTACAAAAACTTCGGAGCAAGCGAAAACAAAGGAGAATATTCATTTGTTTTACTCAGAAAAATTGTCGGTGAAAGTGTAAAAGACATTCTTTTGGCAGGAGATTTTTCAACAAAAGACGTTGAATTTTCCGCGCCGAACACACACGAAATTTCAGCAATTGCCGATCTAAACGGCGACGGCAAAATGGAAATCGTCATTTACGGTCAGTATTACGAAGGACATTGGAACGAGGCGTATGAAATTACGGGCGAAAAAGCGAATAAGGTTTTGCAGACCGGCTGCGGCGTTTGAATATTTGTAAATTGTAAATCGTTAATAGTAAATCGAATATTATGAAAACAAGAACAATTTACTATTAACAATTTACAATTTACAATTTCATCTTTTCAGAAAGTATTTGTAATCCTTCAAGAATCAAATCCTTTTCGATAATCCTGACAAATTCGGAACTTTCGGCAATCAATTCGGCAAAACCTCCGGTTGAGATCACCTTTGGTTTTTCGCCGGATTCTTCAATTATTCGTTTGATGATTTCGTCAACCAAGCCGATATAACCGAAATAAATTCCCGCTTGGATTGCTTTTTCCGTCGAATTTCCAATTACGTTTTCAGGCTTTTTGATTTCGACTTCGGGCAGTTGTGAAGTTTTTCGGTGAAGCGCGTTTGCCAGAGTTTTCATTCCGGGCGCGATAATTCCGCCGCAAAATTCCTTTTTTGAATTTATAAAATCAATCGTCGTCGCCGTTCCGAAATCGCAGACGATAAGCGGAGTTTCGTATCTTTCGACGGCGGCAAATGCGGCGATTATTCTGTCCGAGCCGAGATTTTCCGCCGGAAAATAATTGAGCTTTAAGCCGAAATCAAAACCCGAACTAACAAAAACCGGCTCTGAATCAAAGTATTTTTCGCTTAACCGGCGGAAAGAACCGTTTAATTCGGATACGACGGTTGAAATAAAAATGCGGGAAATTTCCGAGTTTATTTTCGTTTTTATTTGGGAATAAATCTCGTCGGCAGTCTGACTGCGAACGGTTGGAATGCCGAAAGTGGAAAGCAATTTACCGTTTTCAAAAATCCCGAAAACGACGGTTGAATTGCCGATGTCTATTGCTAAAAGCATCTGTCAAGGGCGGAAAAAACCTCGTGTCGAATAAATTCTTTAAAGGCAAAAGAGCAAAGACGGATAAAGCAATCTCTGCTCTTTTCGCATTTTATAACTATCCTTGAAGCGGCAAACCGTCATAAACGATCTGCCAGCCGTTTGCGCGGCTTTTTTGCAGACTTTTTGTAAACCATTCGATAGCCTTCGCCGGGTCTTTGTAAATCTGCACCGAAGGATTGTGTTCGCGCGGATCAACCCGGCAGATCGCACCTCCGGCGGTTGCAGTTTTTACGCACAAAAGCCCGATCATATTATTTTTTGCCAAAACAGCCGTGCGAATGCTGACATCTCTGAGTTCCAATTCGTCCAGTTCATCAAATTCATCGAAATCGTCAAAATCGCCCTCGTTTTCAAACTCGTCAAATCCGGTTTCAAAATCGTCAAACTCTAAATCTTCCTGATCAAAATCAAATTCATTATTCATATAATTTCACCATAAATAATCTACACTTTCGCTTGTATAAACACAATCCGTAAAGACATCAAACAAAATTAGAGTTATAATAATTTTCAAGTTTACCCGGCGATATTTAGGAAATTAATGAACGAACAAATTTCAGATGTCCGAACTTTTGTCTGCTTCTCGTGTATGCAGCCGAATGAATATGACCGTCAGTTTTGCAAATTCTGCAATGCTCCCATCAGCCAGACGACGAGCAACGATCCCTTGCAAATCGCTTACGGCGAAGGTTTGGCGTATCGCAAAGCGATGGAAGGCAAGCCGAAACCGATAGTTGTCGTCGGCGTGTGGATCATATTTTTTCCGACCTTCGTTGTGTCGGCTTTGGCTGTTTTAGCCACGCTCGTTGACGGAGGCGGAACGATGGGATTCATATTATTCTGGATTATGTTTATAGTTGCCGCTTTTTGTTTTACGATGCTTTACCGAGTTACGAAAAATTACGTTTCGATGGAAAAGGTCGAACATTCCGAACCGGAAGATTTCGATTTCAGCTAAGGTTTACTGATTTTTAAGTTTTTTGGTAATTTAAGTTTTGCGGACGAAAAAGTGAAAACGCCAAATAATTTAAAAATTTGCTTTACCTAATCGCTCGCTCTGAGTTTTTCGACATCTCCCGCTTGAATAATTTTTATTTCGCCGTCTTCGCTTTTAACGCGCAACGCGCCGTTTTCCTCGATTCCGCAAGTTTCGCCCGAAAAAGTTTCGTTTTCCAGATGAACTTTAACCTTTTTTCCGAAAGCGTAACTCGAACGCCGCGTCCATTCGGCTCGAATTTTTTCCGCGCCGTCCGTTTCGCTTAAAATTTTGTAAAATTTAGAAAACTGCTTTGTTAAATTTTCGAGCAAAACTTCCGCGTCTTGTTTTTCTTTCGTTTCCGCCCCGATTGAAGTGGCGATTTCGCCGAGTTCTTTCGGAAAATTCGACGATGTTAAATTTATTCCGATGCCGACAATAATTGCCGTTCCTTTTGCTGTTTCACACATTTCCGCCAAAATTCCGCAGATTTTTTTGTCGCCGATCAAAACGTCATTCGCCCATTTTATATCGGGTTTCAGATCGTAATTTTCGGCGAGCAATTCATAAACGGCAATCGCGCTCATCAAAGTTATCAGCGGCAAAAACCGATTTTCGATCTTCGGGCGCAAAACGATGCTGAAATAAAGTCCCGCGCCTTTCGGCGAAACCCAATTTCTGCCGTGCCTTCCGCGTCCCGCCGTCTGTTTTTCGGCGACAATGCAAAGACCTTCATCCGCGCCGCGTTTCGCTTGATTGACGGCTTCCGTGTTGGTCGAATCGAGAGTTTCAAAACGCAAAATAGTGAAGTTCATTATACTTAGAAGCCGATGCAGTTGAAGTGAAGACAACTTCGGAATAGATTATAAATTATAGCTGAAAGATGATAACTGCGCCCGTTTTATCTATAATTTACCAGCTATAATCTATCAGTTATTCCGAATATTTTCCCGCTTTTTCATTTTCTACATAATTTATATTATTAAGAAAATACAAGCGTTCTGCGTAAATCTAAATTTTCCATTTTACTTTTGCGGTTTCCAAAGCGAATTCGTGTAAAAAACGCCTTCGTCAAAAAAGTTTCGGGCAATCTCAAAACCGCTTTCACTCGCCATATTTTCGATCATTTCGAGATTATATTTTTGCGAAACTTCCATAAAGATCGGCTCCCATTGTTTGAATTCAAACTCTTTTCCGAGCGATTCAACATAAACTTTTTGATCTTTCTGACTTATCAAAAACGAACGCGCCGCGCGTTCCGTCGGGTGATAACTGGCGTAATGCTCGAAATCTTCGGTCTGAAAATTTCCGCCGAGTTCGCGGTTGATTCTTTTTAGCAGATTGAGATTAAATTTCCTCGTCACGCCAATCGAATCATTGTAAGCCCGCAAAATCGTTTCGGGATTTTTGTGCAAATCAAAGCCGATAAACAGAAAATCTTTTTCGTTCATTAAACCGCGCAAACTTCTGAAAAAATTTAACGCCTGTTCTTCGTTAAAATTCCCGATGTTCGAGCCTAGAAACAAAATGATCTTCTTTTTGTCGGATTTTTCCTTGAAGGTTTCGAGCGTTTTGAAATAATCGCCCTGAACCGTTTTAATATTTAGATCGGGGAATTTTTCGTTGAATTTTTCGGTCAAAAAATTGAGTGCTTCCGACGAAATATCAATCGGCACATAGCGAAAATCGGCGTTTTGCTTGAGAAAATAATCAACTAAAATCGAAGTTTTCGCGCCGTCGCCCGCGCCGAGTTCGATCAGATCAAACTTTTCTCCGTCGGCTTCAAACGATTTGAAAATCTCGTCCGTCTGCTCGCTGAAAATCTCGCGCTCGCTTCTGGTCAAGTAATAATCAGGAACTTTCATAATTTCCTGAAAAAGTTTTGAACCCGCATCGTCGTAGAAGTATTTCGACGATAAAAATTTCGGATTTGCCGACAATCCTTCCAAAACGTCTTGTGCGAAAGTGTCTTTTTTCGCCTCGCTTGCAGTTTGCATTTTTGTTTCCCCTTGTAAAATAGTTTGGAGAGTTTCGGGAGTTTGTAGAGTTTATAGAGTTTTTATAAACCCGAATTTTCTCAACTCCCCAACTCTCCGAACTCTCAAAACTCTCTAAACTCTCTAAACTTTTACTTCGCCAGACGAATTCCCGTAAACTGCCAGCGAAGCGGCGGATGAAAGAAATTCCGATAAGTTTTGCGGCTGTGTTCCTCGCTCGTGGCGACGGACGCGCCGCGCAAAACCATCTGATTGACCATAAATTTCCCGTTGTATTCGCCGACTGCGCCCGCCGCTTTTGCAAAATTCGGATACGGCAGATAAGCCGAATTCGTCCATTCCCAGCGAAGTCCCCAATCGAACATTTCGCTTGCCGCTTCCCATTCAAATTCGGTTGGCAGACGCAAATTTTTCCATTCGGCAAATGCCGACGCTTCGTAAAACGAAACGTGCGCGACAGGGTTTTTGGGATTCAATTTTCGCAAACCGCCTAAAGTAAATTGATGCCAAACGCCTTCTTGTTTTTTCCAGTAAAGCGGCGAATTTATTTTATTTTCGTTCACCCAATCCCAACCTTCCGAATGCCAGAAAACGTGATTTTCGTAACCGCCGTCTTCGATAAATTCGAGAAATTCGCCGTTTGTAATCGGGTTTTTCTGAATCGCAAAATCTTGCAAATAAACCTGATGCCTGCCGAGTTCGTTGTCAAAATGAAAACCTTCGCCCGCAAAGCCGATCTCGTAAATTCCACCGTCCATTTCGACGAATTCATTTGTATCAAACTCGCCGATTTCCGCCAGCGCAAAGTCTTTTTTGTAAACGGGAAAAAGCGGATTGCAGCTTAAAGTAAATTTGAAATCGGTGAGAAAAAGTTCCTGATGCTGCTGTTCGTGATGCAGACCTAAAACCGCCAATTCCTTGACATTTTCAGGCAAAGTCGTTTTCAGAAATTTCCGCATATTTTCATCAACGTATTCGCGGTATTCGTAAACTCTTTTAACCGTCGGACGCGACAGATCGCCGCGTCTGTCGCGCTTTGTTCTGTCGCCGAGCGTGTTGTAATAACTGTTGAAAAGAAAGCCGAAATTCGGATCGAATTCTTCATAGCCTTCGGCGAATTTCTTGAGGATCATCTCTTCAAAAAACCAAGTCGTGTGCGCGATGTTCCATTTCGGCGGCGAAACGTCCTCGGTCGGCTGCGGAATATAATCCTCGATTTCGAGAGGTTCGCAAAGTTTTACGGTGTGTTCGCGGACTTCGTTGTAAAAAGTTTCGAGATTTTTAGCGTCGTTCTTTTTTTGATGTGTTCCGTGCATATTTCTATTAAATCAAAATCGGATGCTAATTTGCAATTTGTTTATGGATTTTGGCAAGAAGATTCAAAAACGTAACCACGTCCATCTTGGCGGCAATGAGCGCGGGCAGCGCGAAAACGGGCGCGGCAAACTTGAAAGTTAAATCCGCGCGTTCAAGTTCACCGACTTTATTCAAATGCTCACGCATTTGCTGCCGCCAAGATGGACGGCGTTCCATCGAGAAAATTTCTATGGATTTTTTTGGTCATTTCGTTCGAGCAATTTTCTGTATTCGATGAGAAAATTTATCTGACGAACGGCGCGTTCGGCAATTTCGGCTAAATAAAAATTTTCTTCGCTGCCCAAATTGCGCTGTAAAACGGGAAGCGAAGTTTCGCTCCCGATTTCGCCGAGCGCAAAGGCGGCTTCGCGTTTTGTGTCCCGATATTCTTTTTCGTTTTGCAGAACTTTTAACAAAACGGCGTTTGCTTGGCGGAAGATCGGGAGAGATTCTGACAAATAAGGATAACGCGGACGTTTAAATTCTTGATATTTTTCCGGCAGAAAAGATTCGGGCGTGGCTTCTTGAATTTCAATGGTTTGAACGGCTTGCGCGATTTGCCCGATTGAACGCGCCGCGCTTCTTCGCAAAAATTCTTCTTTTTCTTTTGGCTTTTTTTGCAGAATTTTAATTAATTCGCCCGTTGCCGAAACATCGCCGATTTCGCCGAGAGCGATTGCCGCCGCGCCGCGCACTTCAAAATCTTTGTCGCGCGTCATAATCTGCAAGAGAAAATTTACCGCGAGCGGACTTCCGACTTCGCCAAGAGCATAAGCACCTTCTTTGCGAACGAGCGCGGATTTATCTTTTAAAAGCGGCAGTAAATTTTGGACGGCTTCATTTTCGGGCAGAAAAATCACCGAATAAGCGGCGGTTGCGCGGACGGTTTCGTTGTCGTCTTTTAAGGCTGGAACGGCGATTCTCGAAGCCGTTGCGGTTTGGTAATTGCGGATTTGAAAAAGTGCTTCGCGTTTTACTTCCGCGTTTCCGATTCGGATTCGGTTTTGGAAATACTCGATCTGTTCGGCGGTTTGCGCGGAGATATTGCCCGCGAAACACACGAAAATTGCGAAAAAAGGAACAAAAAAGCATATACTTTCTATCTTTCGTTTATTTCGTGTGTTTGGCGGGCGATCAATCATAATTAAATTCACGCTCCAAAATATCCGTTCTGCCGACGGATTTTTTCCCATTCAAAAACCTGTCGGGCGCGTTTATTTTCGTAGGCATCAGACAACGAAACGATTAAATCATCGTTTGGAGCGTTTTGTTGTTTAATTCGTTGGCTGAAAGGTTTGAGAATGAAATTTATAACGGCTGAATTTTCGTTCAGTTCAGTTTTTTCGTCGGCGGTATTGTATTTGTTCGGCTTGACCATCTTTTTATCTCCTGTAATTTCGGCAGACGGTCAAATGAAGAAAATTCCGGTTTTCAAGTTTCGACTGTCTGTAAGTTGAATTTTCTCATAGATAAATTTTTAATACTTGTAAACTCCCACAAATTTTCTTTGAGTCGTCTTTACAAAAATATCACAAAAAGGGATTTTTCGGCAACGGGCGAGTTATGAAACGGGATTTACTTAAAAATCAAAAAGGTTTTCAGATGGAAAGATGGAACCACGTCCATCTTGGCGGCAATGAGCGCGGGCAGCGCGAAAACGGGCGCGGCAAACTTTAATGTTAAATCTGCTCATTCAAGTTTACCGACTTTATTCAAATGCTCACGCGTTTGCTGCCGCCAAGATGGACGTGGTTACGTTTTGTGAAACTAGACATTTTTTCGGGTTAGAGTTAAAATTTTGTTCAAATGATTTTGTTAAGACGACTCAACAAACTCCTTCTTAGCCAGCCGCTCGCCAAAGTTTTTCGGCGATGCGGCTGAACCGCGCTTTAAAAATTAAAAGTTAAAAATTAAAAAAAATCGAAAGTCTGATGGATAGATTTGCTTTTATTCATTAAGATTATTCTGTTTTTATATGAATTTGGAGAAGATAATGGACGAGAAATATTTTGCACAGAAAATAGAAAACAAATGGCAGAAGCGTTGGGCGGAAAACGGGACGTTCGAGGCGGAAATCGGCGGCGACGGGGAGAAATTTTACTGCTTGGAAATGCTGCCGTATCCGTCGGGACGCTTGCATATCGGTCACGTTCGCAATTATTCGATTGGCGACGCTTTGAGTTGGTATAAACGCTTGCAGGGTTACAATGTTCTGCATCCGATTGGCTGGGATTCGTTCGGTCAGCCCGCCGAGCAAGCGGCAATTAAAAAGGGCGTAAATCCGAGAGATTGGACGGAAGAAAATATCGAGCAGATGCGCGAGCAGTTGCAGCGTTTGGGTTTGAGTTACGATTGGAGCAGAGAGATCGCGGCGCACCGACCGGAATATTACAAATTCGATCAATGGTTTTTTCTGAAATTTCTGGAAATGGGTTTGGCGTATCGCAAGGATTCCGAAGTAAATTGGTGTCCGCGCTGCGAAACGACGCTTTCCAACGAACAGGCTTCGGGCGGAATCTGCTGGCGTTGCGGAAGTTCCGTCGAAAAACAGAGCCGTCCGCAGTGGTTTTTGAAAATCACCGATTATGCCGAAGAACTGCTCGAAGGAATGAAGGAGATCGAAGACGGTTGGGCGGAGAGAGTTCTGACGATGCAGAAAAATTGGATCGGCAAAAGCGTCGGAACTTTTATTCGATTTAAGATTCAAAATTCAAAATTAGAAAATGAAGAAATTGATTCGGTAGAAGTTTTTACGACCAGAATTGATACGATCTACGGCGCGAATGCGATTGTCGTTGCGCCGACGCATCCGATTATTGAAGAAAATTTTGAATCTTTTTCGGATAATGTGAAAACGAAGATCGAAGAAATCCGCGTTGAAGCGGAAAAGCCGAAAGACTACGGCGAGGAAATCGAAAAGAACGGAATTGACACGAATTTGAAAGCGGTAAATCCGTTCAGCGGCGAGCAGTTGCCCGTTTGGGTTGGCAATTATGTGATGATGACTTACGGCACGGGCGCGGTGATGAGCGTTCCGGCGCACGATGAACGGGATTTTGAGTTTGCGCGGAAGTTTGGTTTGCCGATTCGCCGGGTGATTACCGACGCGGAGATGCGGAGACGCGGAGACGCGGAGGAAGAAAAAGTGCAAATCGAAGGGGCGTTTACCGAAGAAGGAATTCTTGTAAATTCGGGCGATTGGTCGGGAAAAACCAGTAAAGAAGCGATTCGGGAAATGACGGAATTTGCGGAAGCGAAAGGTTTTGGAAAAGCGGCGACGACTTATCGTCTGCGCGATTGGGGAATCTCCAGGCAGAGGTTTTGGGGTGCGCCGATTCCGATTGTGTATTGCGAAAAGTGCGGTGCTGTTCCCGTCAAATTTGAAGATTTGCCCGTCGAACTGCCAGAATCCGCGCCGTTTACGGGAATCGGCGAATCGCCGCTGGCGAAAGTTCTCGAATTTGTCAATACGAATTGCCCGAAGTGCGACGAACCCGCAAAGCGCGAAACGGATACGATGGACACTTTTGTTGATTCGGCTTGGTATTATTTTCGCTACACCGATCCGCACAATTCCGAAATGCCTTTTAATCCCGAAATTGCGAATTACTGGACTCCCGTTGACCAATATATCGGCGGAGTTGACCACGCGGTTATGCACTTGCTTTATACCAGATTTTGGACGAAGGCGATGCGCGATCTGGGTTTGGTAAATTTTGACGAGCCTGTAAAAAGGCTTCTGACGCAGGGAATGGTTGTCGGCGAATCGTATTATTCGGAAGAGACGGCGAGCTATTATCCGCTTGATCTGGTCGAGATCGAGCGCGACGAGCGCGGGAAAGTTACAAATGCGAAACTGAAAACCGACGAATCGCCGCTGCGCGTGGCAATTGAGAAAATGTCGAAATCAAAATATAACGGCGTTGATCCCGACGATATGGTTTTGATTTACGGCGCGGACGCGATTCGGATTTTCACATTATTTGCCGCGCCCGTCGAAAACGAACTCGTTTGGCAGGAAACCGGAATTGACGGCGCGGTGCGTTTTTTGCAGAGAGTTTGGCGATATGTTTTTGCTTGGCACGAAGTTTTGCAAAACGCGCCGGAAAATGCGCCGGATTCGATTTCAAAAGACGCGAAAGATTTGCGGCGGAAAACGCATCAGACGATTCAGCGAATCACGGAAAATTTTGAAAGCGGACAGTTTAACACGCCGATTGCGGCTTTGATGGAACTTTCAAACGCGATGCACGATTTTAAGATTTTGCCGAATCAAGCGGAAGCCGGTGATTTGTTTGCGATCAAAGAAGCCGTCGAAAGTCTGATCTTGATGCTGACGGCTTACGCGCCGCATTTTTGCGAGGAAATTTGGGAAGTTTTGACAAAAAGCGACAAAGGAATTTTGCAGTCGGGCGCGAGATTTCCGGTTGCGGACAAGGAAATTGCCAAAGCCGACGAAATTGAAATTGCCGTGCAAATCAACGGAAAATTGCGCTCGCGCGTCGTCGCTTCGCCCGAAACTTCAAAAGACGAACTGGAAAAACTGGCGCGTTCCGATGAAAAAATTAAGGAATATACGGACGGCAAGGAAATTGTCAAAGTCATAGTAGTTCCGAACCGGCTTGTCAATATTGTTGTCAAATAATTCTTGATAGAAATTGCCGTGTTATCAAAGCGAAATAAATTATAAAATAATCGTCATTTCGGCTGATTTTTTCCGTTGCTTGTCAAAAAAATTAAACGATTCAGCACCAAGAAAATGCTTATATTTACTGCCTGATAAGTAGTATTTTAGATTTTCGTTAAAAAACCACGAAACAATTTTAAAAAACTGCCGATAATATAATCAGAGTTAAATTTCTAAAAGGAGTTTTGAAAAATATGAGCATTGTCGGAATTAGACAAAATTATTCGCAGAATATAAGGGAAACCAATAATTTTTCTTTATCGGGAACGGGAAACACAGGGAAAACCAGACCGTATAACGGCGGCGCGGTAACGGTCAATAGAGCGCAGAACTTGACGCAGGAGCAGGTTTTACTTGAAGCGTTCAGAAAATTTGCAGCGCAGGCGGGAATTACCGATCCGGCGGCGCAGAACAAATTTGCTCAGAAATGGCTGAACGAATTTAAGTCGGGCGGCGGGGCGAATCTGCTTTACGGCGGCAAAGCGGATTCTGCAAAGTTTGAAGCCGACAGAAAAGACGGGAAAATCTCTCTGAGCCTCGCGCCCGGCAGCCACGACGCGATCATCAGAGATTTGCGTAATCTGCAAGTTCAGCAAGGACTTATCACATTCTCCGAAGCCAATTTTACGCCGATTGCAAAAAACGCCGTAACCGGCGAGAGTCTGACGGATTCTTTATTAAATTCCGGCTACGATGAATTTCAAATTTTCGATCCGGCGCAGGCGAAAAGAATAGGAGTTGAGCAGAAATACCGCGACAACCAATATCAGACAATCGCGCAAGACGCGACAATGGGCGAACTCGCGCTGGACTTGACGCAGATGGGCTTGGATATTGTCGGAATCTTCGAGCCGACGCCGTTTGCCGACGGCGCAAACACAATAATTTCCGCCGTTCGCGGCGATTGGGGCAACGCGGCTTTATCTGTTATCGGCATCGTCCCGTATGTCGGCGATTTGGCGAAATTCGGCAAAATCCCGAAGTGGATAGCTTCGATTGAGAAGATTTCAATCGTCGTTGACAAGTTAAGCGATGTTGCCAAATTAGGCGGCAAAGCGGCGGACGCGGCGAAAGGTTTTGTCAGAGAAGTCGAAAGACTGCTGAACAAAATCCCGATTGAGAAACTGCCCGATACTTTAAGAGATGCGTTCAAATCTTTGAAAGGAAAAGTTGATGACTTTTTCGCCAAGATGAAGAAAGTTGATAATCCGATTGACGATATAAAGAAATCAGAGAAGATAACCGACACATCAAAGACGGTTGATAATGTCAAACCGAAAACGACGGACGGAACAACGACGACGAAACAGCCTGAAATTGAGCCGCCGAAGAAGCCGAAAAAACCTATTCAGAAAGGAAAGTTAGATATTGAAGCGGGCAGAACTCTTTCGGCATCAGAGCAAAAATTTGCCGATAAAATGATTGATGAAGGCAGAAATGTCAAAGCAAGGAAAGAAGTTAATCAGCAAGGCGTGAAAAATCCAGACTTTGAGATTGACGGTGAAATCGTAGAATTTAAGCATATCTCGGATCTAAAGGGAACGAATGCCGATAAGTTATCAGGCGGATTATCAAGACGCATACTTGATGGTAAAAGTCAGGCATCAAAAGTTTCATTAGACGTTACCGATCAAGCAGGAATGACTAAAGAGATTGCTGAACGGGCTGTAGATAGAGCTTATGGTGCTTTAAAGACACAGAAAAATGTAACTTTTAAGGAAGTCAGAATTTATGGGAAAGATTTTGATTTCACTATTCCTTTCAAAAAATAAAAATATGAATAAAGAAGAAATTGTAGAAGAAATAAAATCGCGGATTTCAGCAGATGTTCGAGCATTAAATGGGTATCTTCCTGAAAGATTTGCTTTAGCTTGGCACGGATATTTAGCTGCATTACTTGAATGGCAAATAATTGATATTCCGCAGTATGACGAACTTTTTGAGCTTCTTCCAGATGTTAGTGATCCAAACCCAATCACTACAATCTTTAGTGGACGTGAAGACGAATAATATCAGCCGTTCGCGGCGATTAGGGCAACGCGGCTTTGTCTGTTATCGGAATCGTCCCGTATGTCGGCGATTTGGCGAAATTCGGCAAAATCCCGAAATGGATAGCTTCAATCGAGAAGATTTCAATCGTCGTTGACAAGTTAAGCGATGTCGCCAAATTAGGCGGCAAAGCGGCGGAAGCGGCAAAAGGTTTTGTCAGAGAAGTCGAGAGATTACTTAATAAAATTCCATTCGAGAAATTGCCCGACGAACTGAGAAAGCCTTTAGAAACATTGAGGAATAAGGTAGAGGACTTTTATATTAAATTGAAAAAAACTGATTTACATAAGTCTGTTAATGAGGGACTTACTCCAATAATGGCTAATAAAGGAAGTAAGTTAATTCACACACCTAGAGAAAAAGCGTTGAAAGAACTTTTAGCAGAAGCTAAAAAAGGAAACATCTCAATAAATTCTGATAAAGAAGCACAGGCTTTGTTAGATTGGGCAGCAAGAAGACAAGGAGTTCCGCCGGAGAACATTCACGCGGTTACGATAGGTGATGAAATTTTTGTCCGTCCACAATATGCGGAAAATGTTAGAGTTTTAAGAGAAGAACTGATTCACGTCGGTCAGCAAAAATCCGGCATCGGAACTAATGAACTCGTTAGTGGCGAAGTCGAAGCCAGACTGAAGATGATTCAAAATCGTCATAAATGGGGATTAACTAATGATGAAATCAGGGAGATGATAAAGGAAATCAGACAAATTAGAAAAACAGGAAGGTATTAAACTATGACACAAACCAAACCAGCATTATTAAATAAATATCCTCAGCTAGAAATAGTATTTGAGGCTTTAGAGCAATTTAGAAATGGCGAAGATGTTACAGTTACTTGTCCAAAGTGTGGAAAAGTAGATGTTAATGAAGTAAAGGTAACAGGTGTAATCGAAGTTAATTGTGAATGCGGTTATCTAAGGTATCGAGAAAAACATCAAGTTTAGAATCTCAGAAAAACAAACTATTATTTAGAGCAGAATATAGTTCAATCTACTTTACAAACACCTCGAAAGTCGAAGACAAACTCGGTGATCGGATGAATGGGCGGCAAAGCGGCGGATGCGGCGAAAGGTTTTGTGCGCGAAGTCAGACGGCTTTTAGATAAGATTCCATTCGAGAAACTGCCCGTCACTTTGCGCGATGCGTTCAAATCTTTGAAAGGAAAAGTTGACGATTTCTTCGCTAAGATGAAGAAGGTTGACAATCCGATTGACGACATAAAGAAATCAGAGAAGATAACCGACACATCAAAGACAGCGGATAATGTTAAACCGAAAACGACAGACGGAACAACGACGACGAAACAGCCCGATCTTGAGCCGCCGCAAAAGCCGAAGGATATTGATAAGCAAAAATATAGAAGAAATTTGGATGAAAAATTAGATTTTTTTCTTAATAAAATTAAGGCATTTTCATTTAAACCTTGATTGCAAACGATAAAGCAATTAAAATCAATTTGTAGTAGAATCTGAATTGTCTGCACGAAATTGCGTTTAAATTTTTGTGCGAGAATCTTCGAGCGTATCTCCGCATAGAATCTAAGGCTTAAATGAAAGAATGCCAAACTTGTAAAACTTGCTATACCGACGATGTGGATATTTGTCCGAACGACGATATGCCGACGTTTCATTCATTAAGCGGCGAACCCGTTCTGGAAGGCAAATATCATCTCGAAAGCCGGCTCGGACAAGGCGGAATGGGCGTTGTTTATAAAGCCCGGCACGCTTATCTGAAAACTCAGCTTGCCATAAAAATCATTCTGCCGGATTTGGTCGGAAACGATCCGCAGCTTGTTACGCGCTTTCGGCAGGAAGCGTTAGCGGCGGCGGCGATTCGTCATCAGAACGTCGTCAATGTTACAGATTACGGCGTGGCGCAGGGAACGATGCCGTTTCTCGTGATGGAATACGTCGAGGGCGAAACGCTTCACGAACTGCTCGAACGCGAAAAGCAGCTTTCGCCGGAAAAAACTTTGGAATTGATGTGCGCCATCGGCGGCGGAATCGGCGCGGCGCACAAACAAGGAATCGTTCACAGGGATTTAAAGCCTCTGAACGTAATGATTTTAGATGACCGCGATTCCTTGAGCGAAGCGGTCAAAATTCTCGATTTCGGTTTGGCAAAAATCAAATCCGGCGAACTGCTCGGCTCTTTTATACAGGCGCAGACAACCGGATTGATGGGTTCGCCTTATTATATGTCGCCCGAACAATGGGCGGACGAAGAACCGGACGCGAGTTCGGACATATACAGTTTGGGCGTTCTGCTTTTTCAGATGCTGACCGGCGATGTTCCCTTCAAGGGTTCTTCGATTCCGGCGATTATGAAAAAACATATTTCCGATCTGCCGCCGACTTTTGCCGAAATCGGTGTCCAGATTTCGCCCGCCGTCGAAAGAGTCATTCGCCATACGCTTGAAAAAGACCGTGCGAATCGAACGCAGTCGGTTGAGCAGTTGATTGATGAACTAACCCGCGCGGTAAATAATTCTCCGAATATAGATGCCGGAGATATTCCGTGTTTTACCGACGAAAATGCCGTTTCCACGATCAGTATTTTCACAAAACCGCCGCAATCATACGTTTTTATAGATAATGTTGCGTTCGGAACAAGCCGCGACGATGGCTGGCTGAGAGTTGAAAATGTGGAAAGCGGCGAACATCACATCCGCGTTAAACACAAAGAGTTTCGGGATTGGGAAGGAAATTTCACCTGCGACGGCAGACCGCAGCAAATTATCGCTCAACTTGAAGCCGATACCGGAGCTATTCCTGAGCCTTCTTTTAAAACCGTTCCCGCATTTTCCGCCAATACGCCGCAAAACTTGTCGGACACGGTAGCCGGACAGCAAAGCGAAATTCACCAAACCGACGCGCAAAATTACCAGACGGTTATGGAAAATTCCCGCGCCGGATTCAATGTTCCTGCCGCTGAACCGCAAAAGAGAAAATCCGCCTTTTTTTCACCCTTAATTCTCGGAATAATTGGAATTTCGGGCTTATTGCTGCTTATTTCCATAGGAGTCGGCGGTGCATATCTTGCCGGCGCGTTCGGCGGCACAGCCGTTGAAGTTGCGAATACAAATGTTAAAACGGCGAATACCAATCAGAATGCGAATGCCGAAACAATAAAAAATAATGTTTCCGAAATGGTTCTGATTCCGGGCGGAACTTTTACGATGGGGCGCGACGACGGCACGCCGATTGAACAGAAGGAACACAAGGTAACGATCAATAGTTTTTATATGGATAAAACCGAAGTTATCAACCGCGAGTATTACCAATTCGTTAAAGATACGAAATACAAACCCGTCCCGGCAAACTGGGAAGGCGGAAAACCCTTTGATAAGGATTTGAATCTGCCCGTTCGCTTTGTTTCTTTTAATGATGCAAACGCTTTCGCCGCTTGGCGTTCTAAACGTGATAACGGTATTTACCGTCTGCCGACGGAAGAAGAATGGGAATACGCCGCCCGCAACGGTTCAAAAAGCAATCTGTATCCGTGGGGCGATAAATTCAAGGACGACTGCGCCGTTTTGAACAAACAGAACACCGAACCGAGTCCCGTCGGCTCGAAACCGTGCGGAAACAACGCTTACGGAGTTACGGATCTGATCGGAAATGTCTTTGAGTGGACGAGTTCAAAACCGTATCTGTATCCGGGAAGTCCTCTCGTAATGGAAGGCGCGGAAGGCACGAAATATATGATTCGCGGCGGCTCGGCAAAACAAAAATCAACGGGCAAACTGGCGATAACTTCGACGTTCCGACTTGATATTGACGCAGATAAGAGGGATGCCGAACTCGGATTTCGGCTTGTTCGTCCCGAATAAATGCTAAGGTGAAGTTTTTATGTGTAAAAGTTTTAAGATTTTCAGATACGTTCTGCTTTCGGCTTGTCTTTTTGTAACGCCCGTTTTTATTTCCGCGCAGGATTTGGGCAGCAGCAGCGGAATTTTTCGCTCGTCAAATCCTAAGCCTAAAAAACCGGCAACCGTCAAACCGAAACCTGCTCCGAAAAGAACTTCCTCCTCCCGCAAATCTTCCGTCAAACCAACTTCGCGCAGAACTGCTAAAAGAACTCCGGGCAGAAACGCCAAAACCGCCGAAAAAACAAAAGCGTCGAAAACCCCGGAAAATGCAAAAAACGAAAACGATCAGCAAGCTGAAATTATCGAAGCCGAAAATTCTTCCGTTGAAACTACCGACGATAATGAAGGTGAAAACAATGTTGTGATAACGGTTGGCGATCCGGCAAACAGCGAGTTTGATGAAGTTTTTGAAAAAGCTATCGAGGAAGGCAACAATTTCCGCAACGAGCGAAATTATCAAAAAGCGGAAGCGTCGTATTTACGCGCCCAAAGTCTGCAAAACAAAGATTCCCGCGCTATTTACGGACTCGGAAATTTATACAGCGATCAAAATCGCTGGGGCGAAGCCGAAACCGCATACCGCACGGCAATCGCGCTCGAACCGGAAAATCCGCAGGCATATATTGCTCTGAGTTACGTTTTAACGCGCCCGATACTCGGCGCAAATCTGCCCGAAAGATACGCCGAAGCCGAAAAAACGGCGCGAACCGCAATCAAACTCGAACCGAAAAACGCCGTCGCCTTTGACCAGTTGGGCGTTGCGCTCGAATTACGCGGTTTGATAAATTCCACAGAAACCGAAAATTCATACCGCCGGGCGATAAAATACGATCCGAATTTTGCTCTCGCCTACGCGCATCTCGGCAGATTGCTTCGCCGACGCGGAAAAATCAAGGAATCCTCGGAGGCTTATCAAAACGCGATCAAATTCTCCAAAGAAGTTCCGACAATGATCTTGGTGGCGGACGTAATGCAGTCGCAGCAGCGTTACATCGAATCGGAAGAACTTTTGCGCCGCGCTCTGAAAGAAGACCCGAAAAATCCAACCGCGCTTTATCTGCTCGGACGCGCTCTGACTACGCGCGGAAATTTTGACGAAGCCGAAAAGGTTCTAAAGAAAAGCGCGAGCGTCAGCCCGAACAGCTTTGTTTCTTATATGCTTCTCGGCTCGATGTTTACAAGGCGCGGAGAATACGCGGACGCTGAAAAATATCTGGACAAAGCCGCGAAAATGGTTTCGGAAAACGAAAAAAGAAGCCTCGCGCAGGAATTTGAAAACGTCGGCGATAAACTTTTAAGCACCGGAAAATTAAAGGATGCCGCCCGCGTTTACCAAAAAGCGCAAAAACTCGCTCCCGAAAAGCAAACCTTGACGGAAAAGCTGGTCAGAATTCAAAATAATTAAACTTTTATAAAAAAATCAGGAAACAATTCGGGATTTTTGCCGATAACATAATCGAGAGTATATTTATATTTACTTTTTGCTCCGAAAATAATTTACGAGGTAAGAAATTATGAAAATTTCCGATTTTATTAATTTGTTTAAAAATGATTCCGCCGGTTCACCAGAAAAGCAGCCTTTTCTCCAGCCGAATCGTTCGTTTGTTCCGCTTAATTCGCCCGCTGATAACAAAACGGCGGTGTCTTTTATCAATTCCCGTTTTGCCGGTAACAACGGTTCAAACGGAATTGACGAAAAAGACGGCAAAAATTCCGATCCGGTCATTTATAAAGTGATCGTTTCCTTTCCCAAAGGCAAAACCGAACTGACCTACGATCAACTCGAAAAAGCCGTTATCAAATCCATTCTGCAAAAAAACGGAATCAATCCGAGCGTGGCGGCTGTCGAACGATTAGCCGAACGCCACACGATTGATTTCACGCCGAAATACGACGCGGAAAAGCGCGATTATGTCTTTAGCGAAAAGAATGGTCTGATGATGAACGTCAGCGACAAAAAAGCTAACCGTTATGATGTGCCGATTTCCGCAAGCGTCGAAAAAGCGATCATCGGAGATATTGAACTGGCAAAGAACATCACCGCGTCCGGCGAAAAAGCGTTCAGCGAACTGTCAATGAACGAGCGTCTGGAAATGGTCTTTGACCGGGCGGGCAAAGATTTGCCGCAAGACGTGCGCGAAGCCTTGAAAATGATTGATCCTAAAATGCTCGTCGGCAGTATGGCAATCGGCGCGGCGTTAAGTTCGCTCGTCAGCAAAGGACTGATCGCCAGCGAAGCACTCGTGTTAGTCGGCGGCGCGGTGACGATGGCGCAGCTTATCAGCTATATGGGCGATGCCGAACACATTCTCAATCAGGTCGCGCAAGCCAAAAAGCCGGAAGATTTAGACGTTCCGGCGAAGCAAACGGCGGAACTTATCAAAAGCGGTGCAGTTGATGTTTTCCTGACAGTCGCCGGTTACGGAGTCGGGAAAGTCGCGCCTAAGATCAGCAAGACAGCAACGCAATTCGGCGACGACGCAACGAAAATAGCGAACAGAGCGCGGGCGAAAGGTGCGGAAATAATAGATGATTTCAACGAAGGCTTGCAGAAGCTGGGCAAAACCTTGATTCCCGAAACGGAACTTGCAACGCTGAACGGAGCGAGATTTGATCCGAGCGAACTGCGGGCGAGAAAAACGCCGCTTGAGAAAATCAACGATCCG
Organism: Pyrinomonadaceae bacterium; assembly: GCA_965214585.1. Classification (GTDB taxonomy): domain Bacteria; phylum Acidobacteriota; class Blastocatellia; order Pyrinomonadales; family Pyrinomonadaceae; genus JAHCHG01. The sequence continues at coordinate 92,816 of OZ243957.1, forward strand.
ATTGAAGCACGGGCAAATGAAAATCTGTCTGGTGTAAAGAAGGCAGTAAATCTTCCATCGTGGGACAAATTAACTTTTCGAGTTGATCCGGGAGAAACAAAACCGCATTTTTTGACAGGGCATAAAGCCGGAGAAATTCGGTTAGAAACAAGCAATAAAATGGGTGGTGAGAAAACAGTTTTTCCTGAATGGATGACGGATGAGCAAATTATAGCTTCAATTAAAGAAGCCTATCAAAATTCTACAAAGGTGAAATCCACAAAATATTGGGATAAAGGACGGGTTACAACGCTTGAAGGTTATTCCGATAAATTTAAAATAAAAGTCAGAATCCATATAAATTTGGATGCTAAACAGATAGAGTCGGCTTATCCGACAAACTAAAATTTATTATGCAAGATGTTAATTTCAAATATACTTTGCAATCTTACCAAAGAAAAGATGGACAAGTGAGTGACTTCGGAGAAATATATCTTCAAGCAAATAATACATATTTTCCGCATCAATCTTGGACGGATTTTGGATGTGGAGCAGTTTATGTTTGGGCGGAAGAATTTATTAATCTTCTTGAAGGAACAGAAACAAAAGTAGAGTGCAATTTTTATGATGGAGCATATTTATTTTATGTAGAAAAAACTAAAAATAAAAAATGGAAAATAACATTTGTAAATGAAGATAATGATAGAGATTTTGAATATGAATTCTTTATTGACCCAATACAAATTTGTAATAGCTTACTAGATGCAGTCAAATTTATGAAAGAGATTCGACTTCAACAGGAAGATGAAGAAGCAGCAGAAAAATATAAAATCAGAGAAAAGAATTTTCAAAAAGCAATAATAAATAATCTCTAACTCAAATTTATCAAATTTAAATCAAAAACGGCGCGGTTGACATCTTCTTAACAGTCGCCGGTTACGGTGTCGGAAAAGTCGCGCCTAAGATCAGCAAGACATCGAAGCAAATTGCGGAAAAAGCCGGACAATTCGGCGACGATATAGCAAATGCGGCAAATAAGGCGCGAGCGAAAGGCGCGGAAATAATTGACGATTTTAACGAAGGCTTGCAGAAGCTGGGCAAAACCTTGATTCCCGAAACGGAACTGGCAACGCCGAACGGAGCAAGATTTGATCCGAGCGAATTGCGGGCGAGAAAAACGCCGCTTGAGAAGATAAATGATCCGATTGAAGCACGGCGCACCCCGTCAGAACTTGCGGCTGATGTTCTTGCCAGACCTCAAAGAGCAGAAAAATATGCCGAATTAGTTAAATCTAATGAAACTTGGAAATGGACTGACATTAACGACAAGAAGTTGCCCTATACGGAACAGACAGCGATAAAGCAGCTTGCGGTTGAAAAAGGATTAATTCCTAAAATTTATGTTGATCCGAAAACAGGGTTTGCCGATTTTAGCAAGTTCACGATTAGAGAAATTCAATTGCCGAAAAGTTTATGGAATAAAACCGATGCTGTTCAGTTTCGTTGGCTAGATAATCAGATCGGCGGAAGACCGAAAGGCTACACTTGGCATCACAACGAAGCGGCAGGCAAAATGCAGCTTGTCGAGTTTGGCGTTCACAACATTACTAATCACAATGGCGGCAGAACCACTTGGGCGGGCGGAACTAGATAATTATTGAGGAACAATTATGTTGATTGATTTTAAACTAAAAATGGAAAAAGGCAGTTGTGCCGAACAGCTAAAACAAGATGTTATTGATGAAACTGAAGAAATGACAGGAATAGAGTTTCATCAAGATTATATTGAGTTTTTAGAAAGATGTAACGGCGGTGAGCCTAGAGAGAAATATTTTAACTTTAACGATAACATCAAAGTTGTTGAGAGATTTTTGTGCATTCTTGAAAATTACAAAACCGATGCAGATGGCTATTATGATGTCGGTGTCGTCTGGTCACAAATTGTAGATCGGTTAAATGATTATCTTTTACCTTTTGCAGTCATTTTTGGCGGAGATTTTCTCTGCTTTGACTATGAAGAAAATCCTGAAAATCCAAGAGTGGTTTTGTGGAATCACGACCTTTCAAATGAAAGACAACCGCATACAGACTTTGTAGCTGATAATCTCAATGAATTTTTGCTAATGCTATATTACAAAAGTGATAAGGAACTATTTGAAACAGCTTAATCCCGTTTAATTACTAGAACACAAGCGAAAGGCGCGGAGATAATTGACGATTTTAACGAAGGCTTGCAGAAGCTGGGCAAAACCTTGATTCCCGAAACGGAACTTGCAACGCCGAACGGAGCGAGATTTGATCCGAGCGAACTTAGGACGAGAAAATCGCCGCTTGAGAAAATACTCATTCGCGGCAATTCGGCTCTGGTAGAAAAGTTGGCAAAACTTCAAAATAACTGATATTATACAAATACGCGGACGCTTCTCTTAGCGTTCGCATAAATTCTTCTTTTCAAACAAATCTAAAAAATCTGTTATTATAGTAAAAAATTATTTTAGCGGATTTTTAGAAAATATCAGACATATTCCCGGTATTTTATATTTTCAAACATCCAAAAAAATTCGGCTGATTTATTGAAATTCAGAGCTGATTGAGCATTTAACATTGGTATAAATCGTTTGCAAACCGCGCAAATCAACAATTTCGGGTATGCCAATAAATGTTCGGTTTAACTTAATAAAATGATGCTTTATTGTCCAAAATGTCAGAAAACTTACGAAGAAGGCAAACTCAGATTTTGCAATAATGACGGCGAAAGGCTTGTTCCCGCCGCCGCCGTTTCCGGTAATTCCGCCGGTCAACCGCAGGGCGTTTTTACGAGCATTTTGGGAATTCCTACGCCAATCGGAAAAAATGACGAAGAAGAATTCGAGTCAGTTCCGAAATTTATAAAACCGAACGGCGACGGCGGACAAGTTGAATCGGCGAATCCGGCGGATTTTTTTAAACTCAAGCCGCAATCCCAAGACGAAGAAAAACAGCCGCGCGTGATAAAGCCTCTGGAAATTCCTTCCGGGCAGGCATTTTTGGGCGACAGAAAAATCAATCCGACGGGCAGAGAGGCTCTGACTTGGGATAATCCTAGGGCTTTGATCGGTCAGCAAATCAAAAATCGTTATAAAATTCTGGAAATTTCCGAGCAATCCGAATCGGGAATCTCATTTCTGGCAAAAGACCGAATCAATGACGGCAAAAAAGTTTTAATTACAGTTTTGATGAATGAAACAGGCGACGCGGACGGGCGGATTTTCGCCGAAGAAAGAAAATCCCTGTCGCTTTTAAATCATCCGAACGTCGAAAGAATTTTGGATTCGGGCGAATTGCTCGAAGGCAAGCCGTTTGTCGTCAGAGAATATTTTGAAGGCGTTTCGGTTGCCGATATGCTCGAAAAATCGGGGCAATTCAATCATTTACGAGCCGCCGCAATTGTCAGGCAGACCGCTTACGCCATTGACGCAATTCACCAAATTGGCGCAATGCACCGCCGCTTAAAACCGGAAAATATTATTTTAACCGTTGCCGAAAACGGTTCGGAACAGGTAAAACTCGTTAATACGGGACTTTTTGACGAGGAAATCAACCGAAACAATTTGCCTTATATCTCGCCCGAACAGTTGTCGGACAAAGCCGAGAACTTTTCCGAAGACGTTTACGCGCTGGCGGTTATCGCTTTTCAAATGCTCACCAATCGCCTGCCGTTCGATGCAAATTCGGCGAAAAGTCTGCTTCAAGCTCAACACGAAAAATTAGCCTTTTATCCGACAAATCTACGTCTGGATGTGCCGTCGGCAGTTGACGAAATTCTGGAAAAGGCTCTGGCGGCAAATCCAGCCGAACGCTATCCGAAAGCGATTGATTTCGGCAACGCCTTTTACAACGCTCTGACTGGCGTTGCGCTCGGTGAAAAGAAAGAAAAACCGCAAATTCCTATAATAAAGCAAAAAGCTGCGGCAAGAGAAGAAGTTTCCCAAATTAGAGTTTCAGAAGAAGATAATCGGGAAGAATTTTCAAAAATCCCCGCAAATGAAATTGGGAATTTTTCGCCGGATAAGAGCGCGGACAAAACGGTTAAAAATGAAATTGCCCAAGATGCTGATCTTGCTGAAATTCCAATGCCGCGCATCGAACTTCCGGGAAAAACGAAGTTTACAAAACAAAAAATATCCGAACCGGAGATTGCAAAAGAGATTTCGCCAATCGAAAAGCCGGAAACGGAAATATTTGAGAACGACATTCGGAAAATAAACGTCGAAACCATTTCGCTTGACAAATTTTCGGAAAAAGATGTTTCCGATGAAAATATCGTAGAAACTGCCGACGGCAAAATTATTTCGGACAAGAAAGATGCGGCGTGGAAAAAACGCTCGCCCGAAAAACCGAAAAATTCGGATTTGCGCTCGAATATTCTGCCTTTTGCGGCTCTCATTCTTTCTATTGCCGCGCTTTTCATTTTTTGGTTTTACGTTATAAATCGCCCGGATGTGCCGCAAGTTCAGACAACTGCGACGAGTGCCGATCAGACGAAGCCGAATCAGCAAGCGGTTTTGCCGAACGAAATTGACGGCTATTCGCCGAACAACGAAGACATCGAAATTCCGCCGCCGAAAAGACAAGTTTCGCAGCCGCCCGACACAAAGTATTTTGAAAATTCCAAGCAAAACTTAAAAGGCGGGATGGCGCGGAATTTTCTCGGTTTTTCGCTTTTTTACCCGAAAGACTGGAATCTGAACCCGACGGATAACAAATTTTTGGATTTGACCAAAACTTCAAAAGGCAGCGTGCCTGAGAAAGTATTTCTGGTCAGCCCTTACGAAAGCCGCGGAACATTCCGGCTCGATCAGGAACTGTTTCCCGATTTGGTGGAAAAATCCAACGCCGATTTAGCAAAGGATATTCCGAATTATCAAGTGATCTCAAAAGGCAAAACGATGATTCAAAATGGTCGCTGGCAAGCCTTTGAAGTCAAATTTCAAGGCGGCGGCGCAGCACCGGAAGCGGGCGGAAAAAAATTGATTCTCTGGGGCAGACGGCTGTGGATTCCCGTTCAGCGTCCGGGAATGAAAAACGGCTTTATTATTACGATGTTTGCTACATCTTTAGCCGGCGACGTAACAAGCGTTGACGATGTAGGCGTAAAAGGCGATCTGGCAAAAATTCTGGAAACATTCGAGCCGAGCCAGAGTTATTGATAATTATAAGTAACTACGCCTGAAACCTGTATCGGCTTTCCGTCCAAGGTTGTCGGTTGAAATTTCGCTTTCATCGCCGCTTTTTCGCTTGCTTCTTGTAAATCCTGATTTCCGCCGCAGATTGATTTCGCGCTGATTACATTGCCTTCCTCATCAATCATTATTTTTACCGAGATTTGCCCCCGCGCTCTTATTTGTCTGGCTTTGCCCGGAACAATCGGCATCGGAAATGAAAGAGCTTTTCCATTAATAATTTCGACATCATTTTTATCAGATTGATTTTCTCTGTTTGTTGATTTCTTAAATTTTCTGTTTTTCTCTTTTGCTTCTTTACTGTCAAACCTTCGTGAATAACAAAAAAAGTTATCACTGATATTTTCCAATTCTTCATTATCCTTACCGTAAATCTGCAAAGCGAGATTATATTGTCGGGCAAATAAATCTTCGGCTTTTTCATATTTTTTCGCGTAAATATAAAAACTCAAAGCCGTTTTCAGATATTGAACAATCTGCATACTTTCACTTCCGAAAGCATTTTCCGCCGTTTTGATCGCGTCTTCGATAATTTTTTCCGCTTCGTCAGTTTCGCCTTCAAGCGTCAGCGCAACTCCGAGCGATTCCAAAATACCGGCAATTTTAACTTCATTTTCATCGGGTTTAAGTTGATAAATCCTGAGTGCTTTTTGGAAATATCCGGCGGCTTCGTCGTATTTTTTTCTGGTTTGATAAATCGTTCCCAAATTATTGTAAGCGACGGCAGTTTCGCGGTTTTCAGTTCCGTAAATTTCAATTGTCAGATCGAGAACCTGCTGCGCGGTTTCGGAAGCGGCTTTGAGGTCGCCTTTTTGGTAAAACTCTGCAACTGTCTGACTTATTTCCCGTAATTCACTACGTTTTCCCGTTAAATCCTGAGCATTGACTGTAAGAAACATTAACTGGAAAACTGCAAAAGTTAGTAATATTTTCTTTATCATAATTTCTTTAGTTTGAAACTTATTTTTTCGGCGGTTTGCTCGGACGAATTTCGACTTTACTCGGCAGAGCGTTCGCCTCGAAATTCAGTAAATCCAGAACCGTCTGCGCGATGTCGTTTGGCTGCAATTGCCACGCTTTGTCATCCGATTTTTCGTCGCCGCCGAATTCCGTGTTGACCGAACCGGGACAAATATAACTGACCTTTATATCGTCCGCGCGAACTTCCTGCATCAAGGCTTCGGTAAAACCGTTGAGCGCGAATTTTGAAGCGTTATACGCCGCCATTTTCGGATGCGGATTTTGTCCGGCAAGCGATGAAATGTTGATAATATAACCGCCGCCGCGTTTTTTTATCAGAGGAATCGCGTAATGGCAAGCGTAAAAAACGCCGAACAGATTTGTTTCGAGAGTCTGCCGGAATTTATCGGGCGACATTTTTTCAACCGTTTCGCCGATAAAACCGACTCCGGCGTTATTTATCAAAATGTCTATACCGCCGAAAACGCGGACGCATTCCTTGAGCATCTGTTCGATTTGCGCTTCGCTCCGCACATCGCAAATCTCGCCTTCGACTTGTCCGAGTTCGCTCAAATCTTCCAAAGCGCGTTTTATTTCCGTTTTATTTCTCGCGCAGATAAAAACCTTCGCCCCTTCGCTTAATAATTTTTCGGCGATTGCTCTGCCGATTCCCTTTGTTCCGCCTGTAATTACGGCGATTTTATTTTTGATGTTCATATAATTTTATTGTTTTTCCTGAATCACGGGCGCGGATTGGCGGCGAAGTTCTTTCTGCAAAATCCTAAAATTGCTGTTCCCGACATTTCTGGAAACTTTGTTTATCAGCGAACGCGCCATAGATAAAAAACCGGAAAGAGCGATAAAAAAAGCCCTCTCCGATTGTAATTTTTGAAAATGGAAAGCGTTTAACCTCTGACTCTCAAGCCGTTTTTTCTGCTTAACTCCTTCCAAATTATCGTTACAGTTCCGTCATCGTCAATGTCCGCCACGCGAAACGCAACGATCACATCGGCGATTTCTCCGGGCGGAAAATCGAGACTTCCCTGATAAGCTATCGAACGCAAAGCGTAAATCGTGTTTTCCGAAATTGGCAGAGACTTCAAATACTTATAGTTTCCGATCTTGATACCTTGGGCGATTTGCTCGTATTGTTCGTTTATTTTTTTCGCCTTTTTTTCCGGCTTGAAATTTACGAGAAAATCCATTCCCGCCGAATTTACGGATAAATCTTCCAGTTTGACATCGCCCAGATTTACAAGTATTGATTGATTGGCATTTTGCGATGTGTTAAAAACGTCGTCCGTTTTAATCAGATCGGCGGTCAGAGGCATCGTGTTTCTCTTGCCTCTGAAAGAAAATGCGTTGGCAAAAAGTCTGATCTGCACGTTTCGCTCGTGGCAATTTTCCTTTTTATCCAGATTCGAGCAGTCAATCAACGGCAGCAATTTGAAAATTCCCGTCTTGGAAGCAGACAGAAATGTTTTATGATTGGCAATTTCATCTTCGCCGATTTCAAGCCGGGATATAATTTCAGCATCCGGTTTGGGAATTTTTATGCTTCCCGCCGAAGCATTCGACCAATAATCGGGCGAACCGAAATACCGGGAACTTCTATCGGGCAGCACATATGGATCGTAACTGAAATTACTGTAAAATTGATGTCTGCTCAACTGATCCAGACGCTTAAAAGCCTCGCCCACCTGCGCGTTGATCTGCTCTCTTTCGCGCTCCCTTTTATACTGCTCGTAAAAATTACCCTCGCTCTGCTGCGCTAAAACGCTGATCGGCATAAAAGCAAAAACGCCGATCAAAGCCGCCAAAAACAAATTCGTATGTTTTCTCATAATCTTTCTTCTATTTTCAGCCAACCCGAATTTAAAATTTACGACGAATTCTGCGGAATCCGCCACTTCTTTACTGCTTTTTCGGAAGAGTGTTTTTCATTTATGAATAATAGCAAATTTTTTCGCAAGCTGAAATCATTTTTTTAATAAGGGATGTGCAAAAATAATTTATAACATTTTGAAAAGACATTTGAATTTATTGAAGTATTCTTTCCATATATTTTCTACCTGTTCCTAAAAAACCGGAAAATGTTTCTAAGTTTAATCGGCAATTTTTAGTTTGAAGATTTAGCTATTTTGAGTTTCGGCGCACCTCTGGAAGACAATTCTTTCCATAAAATCGTAACGCTTCCCGCCTGATCTACTCTGACGACGCGAAAGGCGATTATCATATCTTTTCGCTTATCCCAAGCGGCTTCGTCGTAAACAAAGCCCTGCACCGAACGCGGAATTTTTCCTTTGTATGCGATCACGCGCAACGCGTAAGTCGCGTTTTCCGCAACCGGCGAACTGCTGTCGTAGAGAAATCCGTCCGCTTTTATTCCCCTGTTTATTTTCTCGCTCCAACGGCTTACTTTTTCGTAATCCTTTTCGGGCTTAAAATTTTTGATAAACTGCAAACCCTCCGACTGTAAATTTACCGTTTCCAAAGAAACATCGCCGAGTTTTACTAAAATTCCTTGAAGCGACGTGCCGGACGTGAGAAAAAATCCGTTTTTGAGCGTTAGATCGGCAAGTTTCGGAATGCGGTAATTTTCAAACCGAAATGAATACGACGCGCCTGCGCCCGGCATCGTGTATTTCTGACACTTCGCCGCCGCGTCCAGAACGTATGGATTATCGGCGCATCCCGTGTCGGCAACCAGTTTGATTAAACCCGTGTTTTTCTGTTTTAAAAATTCGGCGTGTTTTTCCGCGTCGGATTTATTCGGAGCGATCAGTTCTAATTCTTCGGAAGTCGGTTTGCGGTAAATGTTTTCGACGGCTTCACGCGCGATTCTCTGTTTCGCCGTTTCCCGGCTGCTGCGTCCGAAGCCTAATTCTTCATCTCTCTGCCGCTGCTGCGCCGCCCGCTGTTCGCGTTCGCGGTCTTCTTTCAGAATCTGCCGTCTGACCTCTTCGCTCGATTGGGCGTAAGAAACTGCGGAGAAAAAACTCGTTAATAAAACTGCCGCGACGATTATTTTTTTCATTTTTTCTCCCGTTTAAATTTACCGGCGATTTACACCGTTTTTACCGAATATATCTTTTTATCTTTCCTTCAGATCAGACAACATTTCGCCTTTTTGAAATTCTAATTCGGGCGAATTTTCCCGATCTAATTCCTTCCAGAGAATCGTAAAATTTCCGTCTTCGCCTTTATTAATAATGCGAAAAGCAATTATCAAATCTTTTCTTTTATCAATCTCATTCAAATACACATATTTGCGAACGTCATATTTCATATTTTTTCGATAATGCCCGATGTTTCTGATCTTATTGCGATAAGCGACAAAACGCGCCGCATAAGTCGTGTTTTCGGCGGCTTTAACGCTTTTTGTATATTTGTAACCGCCGGATTCGACGACATTTTCGATTTGCGCGTATTGCTTTTTCGCTTCCGCGCTTGGCAATTCCGGTTTGAAATCGCTTAAAAATTTTATTTCACCGCTTTCCAAAGTAACATTTTCCAGCGGCACGTCGCCCAATTCGACAATAATTCCCTGCGAAAGAAATCCGTCGGCGAAAATCTCTTCACCGTTTAAGCGTATGTCAAAAAAGTCTTTTCCAATATGTTTTTTGGTGCGAAAAGAATACGACCAACTTTGCGGAATGAAATTTTCGCAATTTCCATCAACCTGAACCAGATTTTTCGATTCGCAGTCAAAATTCGGAAAAAGCCGAAATATCCCGGTTCTCGATGTTTTAAGGAAATCATTATACTTGACCGAATCTTCGGGACTCGGTTCGAGCAACTGCTTTATTTTCTTTAATTCCGATTTCGTATAAGGTCTTCCGTCCGGTTTTCTGACGGCGATCATTTCTCTGCCCGTGCGCCCGAAACCCAACGCTTCGTCCGTCTGCCTTTGCTGCTGCGCCCGCCTTTGCTGCTGTGTGTTTTCCCTCGAAATCTGACGCTTTACTTCATCGCCGGACTGAGCGCGAGAACCGACGGAAAAGAAACTTATAAATAAAAATGCCGCGATCAAAGACTTTTTCATTTTTTTTGACTCCTGTTTCAATTTGTTTACAATTTCCCTGCTTTCGTTGCACGGAAACATTTCGCCGAGTTTATTTATCCTTCGATTTTTTAACTTTCGGAAACACCAATTCGGGCGAATCCTGCTGTTTTAATTCTTTCCAGAGAATCGAAATGCTCCCGTCTTCGTCTTTTCCGATAACGCGAAAGGCGAGCGTCAGATCAATTCTTTTATCAATTTGATTGAAAGTTCGGTATTTGAAATGTTTTCCGTATTTTCCGTAATTGGGAAAGATGCGCGGCGAGTCTTTATCTTTCACACGATAAGCAATGACGCGCATCGCATACGTCGTGTTTTCCGAAGGTTTGATTTTGTTTGAATAAATATAGTCGCCGACTTTGATCGTTTCGGCGATTTGCGCCAACTGTCCGGTTGCTTTCGCGTCTTCCGCTTCCGGCTGATATTCAACCAAGAACTTCAAGCCTTCCGCGTCCAGAGAAACTTCTTCAAGCGGAACGTCGCCGAGTTCAACAAAAATCCCTTGCGAAAGAAAACCGTCGGCAATCAAATATTCCTCATCAAAACTAATATCGTTATATTTTTCAAAAATTCTTTCTTTCTGCCGAAAAGAATAGCTCCAGCTTCCCGGAATGTAATTTTCGCACTTTCCGTCAACGCGGATCAAGTTTTTTGATTGGCAATGTAAATTCGGAAAAAGCCGAAATAATCCGGTTTTCGGTTGTGTGAGAAAATTACTATACCGCGCCGCATCTTCGGGATTCGGTTCAAGCTGCTTGGCAATCTGTTCCAGTTCTTCTTGCGTATATGGTTTTTCATCTTCATTTATTTTACGCGGAACTCGTTTAACAACACTCTCATTACCCGCAGGAAAAAGATCGAAATTTTTCGGATTATTGTATATTTCCCGCACCCGTTCTCGTTCTTGTTGTATTTTTTCGGCAGTATCGGTTTTTGATTCATTCGTGTTAATCTGCCCGAAGCCCAAACCGCTTAATAAAAGCAGACAAAAAATAAGACACAGATTTCTCGGTAAAATTGACATAATTTTTCTTTTTAACAAACTAAATTTTTCCAACCCCGCCTTAATCTATATTTTTCAATTTCGGGGAATCATTTTTCTGCAAACGCTTCCACAAAATCGTTACATTTCCCTGTTCGTCCTTTTCGACAATGCGAAACGCGACGATCACATCATCTCTTTTATCAAAATCGAATTCGTCGTATGTTACGCCTTTAATCGAACGCATATATTTTCCGTCGTAAGCAATCGAACGCAAAACAAACGTCGTGTTTCGGGCAATATACAAACCGCGTCTGTATAAAAACCCGTCGCTTTCGATGCCTTCGGTCAACTGCAAATCAATTTCCCTGTTCTTATCGTAATCGGATTCCGGCTGAAACTCGGTCAAAAACCGCAAACCTTTTGTCTGCAAAGTAACCTGCTCAAGCGGCACATCGCCGATATTGACAAAAATTCCGTGCAGAAAAACTCCCGCCGCCTGAAAACTGTTGTCGGTAAAAGTTACATCCGCGAGCCTCTGAATGCGGTAATTTTCCGTCCGAAATGAAAAAGAACTTCCCGCGCCGGGCATTGTATATTTCAGACATTCTTCCGAAACAATGACAATTTTCGTATTGTTGGCGCATCCTTTATCGGCGATCAATTTTGTCAACCCGGTGTCCGACTGCCGCAAAAATCCGGCGTATTTTTCTGCCAAACGGCGATTCGGCTTGAGCGTTTCCAGTTCTTCTCTGGTCGGTTTGCGATACAGCGGCTTGATCGCTCTTTGCAAAATCAACAGACGCGCCGTGAGATAATCAACATTTCGCCGTGGATACTGGGCTTCAACATTAATAAAACCGAATAAAATTATAAATATAAAAACACAGATTTTCATCTTAACCTTTTACTGAGATTTGCTCTCGAAATTCTATCTTAAAAAAGCCCGCTTTCAATCAACTCGCGTCGTTCCTCGATTCTGTCTTCGTCGTTAAATCTCAAAATTCTGATCGTCACTCTTGCCTCAGCCGTCAAAGATTCGATTATTCCGTCTTCGTCAATCTGGAAATGCTGTGTCCAAACATCTTTTCGCGGATTGAAAAGCGGCGTTAAATCTCCTGTTTCTAAATCATATCCCGCAATATTCGGTCCCTTATACCGATTACATTTAATACAAGCTAAAGCCAGATTCCCGGCTTCCGTTTCTCCGCCGTGTTGAACAGGCAGTATATGTTCAATCTCGTGTTTAACAATTTTGTTGCTTTTTGGAAAAAGACAATATTCACATCTCCTTTCGGCTCTTTCTTCTACCAAACGTCTTAATTGAACAGGAACATATCTCGACATTTAGACCTTTTCCTTAACAAGTTTCCCGGCTTGAGCCGAAAGTAATATTGCAATATGGTCAAACTTCATCCACTCATCTAACTCCTGTCTTTCTTGCTCGCTAATTTCATCCTCACGGTTTAAATCCAACAAATAACCGACACGCTCTTGTAATTCGTCTGAAATATTATAATTTAAAACCTCTTGCGGCGTTGGATTTTGGGAAAGAAATCGAATTAAATCCGACGATGCTCCGGCAGTCATCGGATACCTGAATCCGACCAAACTCAATTCAATAATCGTCGGCATCCAAACGCCCAGCGGCTTTATTTTATCTGCCAAAGAATTCGGCAATTCGAGCGTAATTTCAGTCATTTTTTCCGCACCTCAAGAATTTAATTTTTTCAATTTTCGGATTCGTTTCGCCGTTTGATAATTTCATTACTTGCCTGACAAAAAAAGTTCGTATAAATCCGTTAAAAAAGTCCGCTTTCAATTAACTCGCGCCGTTCCTCGATTCTGTCTTCGTCATTAAATCTCAAAATTCTGATCGTCACTCTCGCCACAGCCGTCAGAGATTCGATTATTCCGTCTTCGTCAATCTGAAAATGCTGTGTCCAAACGTCTTCTCGCGGATTGAAAAATCTTGTTATTTTGCCGTCCGCCGCAAAATCGAACGAACCGACATCCGAACCTTTGAACAAATTGCAAGCAATACAAGCCAAAGCCAGATTTTCAAAATCGGCTGTTCCGCCGTGTTTAACGGGAATAATGTGTTCAACCTGATGTTCCAATCCCGGAAATATAGGCGGAATCAAACAGTATTCACAAATATCTCCAGATCGTTCGGTAATTCTTCGGCGCAAATCCTTTGAGATATATCTTGACATTTATCTCTGCTGTTTTAAATATTTCGTCGCGTTTGCCGAAAGCAGAATGCAAATGTGATTAAATTTCACCCATTCTTCCAACTCGCGTTTTTCAGTTTCTTCGATTTCGCCTTCACCATTTAAATCCAACAAACGGCGCACCCGCTTTTGATGTTCATCTGAAACTTTATACTGTAAAACTTTTTGCGGAGACGGATTTTCCGTCAAAAAATCAAGTAATTCTTTAGACGTATAAGCAACCCGGGTTTTAAATTTGGCAAGCGTCAACTCCATAATCGTCGGCATCCAAACGCCTAAAGGTTTAATCTTATCCGCCAAAGAATTCGGCAATTCAAGTGTAATTTCAGTCATTTTTTCCGCACCTCAAGAATTTAATTTTTCCCGCAAAATCTCATTAACAATTTTCGGATTCGCTTTGCAGTTAGATGCTTTCGTGCTGACGCGGCAAAATATGTTCGATTTGATGTTTCAATGTCCGTCCGGTTTGCGGTAACTGACAATATTCACAACGCTTTCCGGCGCGTTCAGCAGTTAATTGCCGCAATTTGTTTGAAACATATTTCGACATTTAACCGTTTTGCTTAACAATTTTTCCCGCCTGCGCTTTGAGCAAAATCGAAATGTGGTCAAATTTCATCCATTCATCCAACTCTTGCAACTGACTTTCTTCAATCTCGCTTTCGCTGTTTAATTCCAATAAATAATCAAGCCGTTGCTGCAATTCGTCGGACACATAAAACTGTAAAACCTCGTGCGGCGTTGGATTAGCGGAGAGGAAATTTATTACTTCCGCCGAAGCCCGCGCCGTTGATGGATAACGAAAACCGACTGCGCTCAGTTCGATAATCGTTGTCAGCCACAAATTTGCCCCGCCGATTCGCGCCGCTAATTTGTCGGATAAATTTACCTTTACTTCAATCATTTTAACCTCTCCCATAAAGTCACATTGACTATTTTCGGATTCGCCTTGCCGTTTGATGATTTCGTCAATTGTTCGATAGAAAAGTTCGTATAAATCCGTTAAAAAAGTCCGCTTTCAATCAACTCGCGCCGTTCCTCAATTCTCTCTTCGTCGTTGATTTTCAAAATTCTGACCGTAACTCTTGCCACAGCCGTCAAAGATTCGATTATCCCGTCTTCGTCAATCTGGAAATGCTGTGTCCAAACATCTTTTCGCGGATTGAAAAGCGGTGTTAAATCTCCCGTTTGTAAATCAAACGCCGCAACATTTGTTCCTTTGTAAATATTGCAACGCCAGCAAGCTAATGCTAAGTTTTCAATTGTCGTTTCGCCGTCGTGCTGACGCGGAATAATATGGTCAATGTGATGCCTGAAATGTCCTTCGGTTTTCGGCAAACGGCAGTATTCACAATTATCTCCGGCTCTTTGCTCAACAATTTCACGAATGTTTTCAGAAATTCTTATTGGCATTTACTGATTTTTTTTCAAAATTTTTCTCGCTTTTGCTTTGAGCATAACCACAATATGCTCAAGTTTTTCCAGTTCCGCCAATTCCGCTTTTTCCTTTGCAGACAACACGCCCGCTTCGCTTAAAGCCATCAACCGATAAAGTCTCTCTTCCGATTTTGTCGAAGCGTGATACTGTAAAACCGTTTGCGGCGGCGGATTTTTTTCTAAAAAGTTAATCAAATCCGAAACCGCTTCGGCTGTTCTCGTGCGAAAACCGACCAAACTCAATTCAATAATCGTCGGCATCCAAACGCCCAGCGGCTTTATTCTATCCGCCAAAGAATTCGGCAATTCGAGTGTAATTTCAGTCATTTTTTCCACACCTCAAGAATTTAATTTCTTCTGTAAAATCTCATTAACTACTTTCGGATTCGCTTTTCCTTGCGACGCTTTCATCACCTGACCGACAAAAAAGCCTAATAATTTTTCATTTCCGCCCAAATATGCTTCAACTTGATTTTGATTGTTTTCGATGATTTCGTCAACAATTTTTTCAATCGCGCCCGAATCTGAAATCTGTTCCAAGCCTTTTTCCCTGACAATTTCCGCCGCTGATTTTCGCGTTTTAAACATTTCAACAAGAACATCTTTCGCCTGTTTTCCGTTGATTTTGTCTTCGTCTAAAAAGCGAACAAGTTCCGCTAGATTTTCCGCCGAAACGGGCGATTCCGACGCTGATTTTCCGGCATTGTTTAGTTCGCGCAGAAGTTCCGACAAAATCCAGTTCGCCGCAGCCTTCGGATTGTTCGACGCTTTCGCCGCAGTTTCGTAAAATTTCGCCAAATCTTTATCGCTGACTATTTGCGAAGCGTCGGCGAAACTCAGTTCGTATTCTTCTTGAAACCTTTCAAGCATCGCCGACGGCAATTCCGGCATTTCCTGTCTAACCGTTTCGATAAATTCGGCTGAAACCGCAAGCGGCTGTAAATCCGGTTCGGGAAAATATCGGTAATCGTGCGCGTCTTCCTTCGAGCGCATAATTCGCGTTTTATCGTTCTTCTCGTCCCACAGACGAGTTTCCTGATTAACTTCTTCGCCCGCTTCGTGCGCTTTTATCTGCCTTTCAATTTCATATTCAATCGCCTTTTGCATAAAGCGGACGGAATTCAGATTCTTGAGTTCAACTTTATTTCTAAATTTTGTTTCGCCGACTTTCCTGACCGAAACATTCGCCTCGCAGCGCAGATTTCCCTTTTCCATATCGGCATCCGACGCGCCGACCCACTGCAAAACACGGCGAACGTGATTGACATAATCGTAAGCCTGCCAACTCGTGCGAAAATCCGGCGCAGTCACGATTTCGCCCAAAGGAGTTCCGGCGCGGTTCAGATCAATGTAAGAATATTTGTCAACATCGGGCAATCCTTCGTGAATGTTTTTTCCCGCGTCTTCCTCCAAGTGCATCCGTTCGATACGAATTTTCAGAGGCTTCCAGTCTTTGGCGTGTCCGCCTTCGTCGCGCTCGCTCGTCAAAATCTCAAGCACGCCGTCCGAAGAAAACGGCTTATCATATTGCGAAATCTGATAACCCTTAGGCAAATCGGGATAAAAATAATTTTTCCTCGAAAAGACCGAAGTTTCGTTAATATTCAAACCCAAAGCCAACGCCGCTTTCGCCGCCAATTCGACGACCTTTTCATTTAAAACCGGCAGCGCACCCGGCAGTCCCAAACAAACCGGACAAGTGTTCGCATTCGGTTCGTCGCCGAAATTCGCCGCACAGCCGCAGAAAATCTTCGTTTCCGTCGCAAGCTGCGCGTGAATTTCCATTCCGATAATTGCTTCCCAACCTTTTTTCATAACTTAATAATACTTCGCAAACAAAAAAAATTCACCATAGAAACACAAAATATGTTGAAAAACGGAAAATAAAAACGCACATTGAACAACTGTTAAATTTTGCGTTTTAAACTTTCCATTTTTACAAACTTCGTGCTTCTACAATGAACAATAAAAAAATTTCCGCGCTTTTAGAAAATTCGCACGCCTTCCCGATTCGCCTGTTGCTGCAAAACGCGGAATTGAGCTAATAAACCGGCTTTGGTTTGTTCGAGAGCGCGTAAATTCGACGCAATTTCCTCGCGCTGATAATAGCCCGAATTCAAATAAGGCACGGCGATAACATTTCTGCCGTAATATCCGCGCCGCCCGTAACCGCGGTTATATCCGCGTCTGCCGGTATTTCCGATTCGGACGTTGCCGCGCACGATAACGCCGCCGCGCCGTCTGAGTCCCGGAGTGTTTACAACCGTTTGTCTGTTTGAGTTGTATGTTCCGATGACGTTCGGTAAAACCGTCTGTCTGCCGACAATATTCGGCAAACCGGCGCGGTTGATCGCTGTTCCGGTTCGATAGACCGAATTTCCGACACCGCCGAGAAAAACTCTGCCGAGATTCGGATTGCGATTCAATTCGCCGCGCAGATAATTGATCTGCGCTTCAACCGAAGCAATCTGCGAACGAAGCGCGTCGGCATCGGCTTGAAACGAATTGTCGTCTTCCACTCTTTCGGCTCTCAGCTGCTCGGAATATTCGATCAAATCCCGCTGACTTTCTTCATTCTGCCGCTGTAATTCTTCGGGCGACGGAAAACCCATTCGATCATAATTCTGCTCATAATCGCGCTCGGCGGCAAGCCGTTTCTGGCGATATTTTTCCAGATCGGCATTGGTAATCGTCTTCGTCTGCGAATACGCCAAACCCGACGTGATAAAAATCGAACACAAGATAAATAACACTTTTCTTCTCATCACAATAAAACCTTCCTTTGTTTAATTTTTTTCATTATATCACTAATTTACGATGCGGAAAACGAAAATTTATTTGGATGAAAATTCAAACAACAAAAATTTCGCCCGCTAAAGATGTAAACTGCGCGAATAATGCTGAATAAACGATTAATCGCCGAAAGATTCCAGAGATTTTCAACGTAATGCCGGCATCTTGCCGTCAATTCCGCAAAATTGAAAAATTTTGTCGGAAAAAGCGTCGGCTGGAAGCCAACGCGACAGCCGGCAGGATGCCGGCGTTACATTTTAGAAACTGATTCCCAAACCGCCGCGAGCCGTTCTGCCTTCGGTTCTGAAACCGTTTTCAAAGTAATCGTAATCAAAAAGATTTCCGATTGTGCCGAAAACGCGCAGGCGCACTTTTTCATTATTTAGCGGAAACACATAACTTCCCGTTAAATCGGCGCGGCGATTGCCGTCAAACCGATAAACATAAGTCGAAAAAGTCGTATTGCTGAAAATCGGCGCGAGATAATCGCTCGTCGCCAAAAAGTCGAAATTGACGGTCAAGTTTTTAACTCTCTGCGTTGCGTTCAATGTAAATTGATTTGTCGGAACGCCTAGAGTTTGCAAAATTCCGCTTCCCGAAACTTGCGGTTGGCGTTGGTCGCTGTTCGTGTAAGTGTATGAAGCGAAAATGTTTGTCGAACTCGTCGCCTTAATTTCGCCGCTGAATTCCGTCCCGCGTGCGTTGCCGCCTTTTTGATTAATATAGCCGCCGAAAGGTCTGACGGTCGTTCCGATATTCGGCACGACATTTCCGAAACCGATTGTGTCGATCAGATGCGTGTAAAAATATGTGGCGGAAACTCTTGCGCGGTTGTTGTAAAACGTCTGGTCAATTCCCGCATCAAAAGCAATCGAGCGTTCGGGCGTTAAATCGGGATTTCCGAGCGCGGTAAAACTGCCCGAAAACGAACTGAAAAACGTCCCGAACCTTTCGTAAAGCGACGGAACGCGATAACCGTTTCCAACGTGAGCGCGGATTTTCGTGTTGCTTTGCTCAAAAAAATAAGAAGCCGAACCGTCGAAAGTGTAAGCATTCGGCGGACTTTCCAAAGTCAAATCGTTATACGGCGCATTGTTTACGCTGAATGTCGGAGTTTGCAAATTAAAAAACTGTGCGCGAAAACCGCCCGCGATTTGCAGTTTGTCATTAAAAAATCCGAGCAAATCCTGCGCGTAAAATGTATTGCTCGACTGCTTCGCGCGGGTTGAAAAATTTCCCGCGTTATCAAACGTAAATCCGTCGTTGCCGTATTTTTCCCATTCGTATTCGTAGCCGATTGTAACCAGATTATTTTCAACGGGTGTCCAATTAAAATGCCCGTTCGCCGTATGAATCTGCCCTTCAAAAAGACTCGTCTGATCGCCGCCGAAAGGCTGAAATCCGATTCCCAAAACGCCGTTAGTGTTTTCACGCGAAGTTTTTAAGCCTTGATAAGTCGCGTTGAAAATCAATTTTTCGTTTATAATTTGATTCAAAGCGATCTGCCCGTCAAAGAATTTCGATTTCTGAGCGTTGTCGGGATCGTTCACATCGGGAATAAAATTCGCGCGTCCAAAGTTCAAATTTGAAATTCGCGTCCCGTTTGCAAAATTTCTCAATTCATCAATCGAAAGCGGAACGGCATCAATAATCGTCCGATTTGAAGCGGGCAAACTGCCGATTGTATCGGGACTCGAATTGAGCCGAACAAAAGCGTCGGACGCATAAATTCTGCCCGAAATGTTCGTTTTTGCAAACGGTCTGTAATCAATTCTGCCGTTCACATTCGTATTTCTCGCGTCGTCTTCGCCGTCAATTCCTTCCGAATAAACCGTCCGCGAAACGCCCGCCGAAAAGCCGAATTTTTCCGCGCCGTTCGATAAATTTCCCAAAAATCTCTTTAAGCCGAGATTTCCCGCTTCGCCCAAAACCGAACCGTGAAAACCGTTTTTGGGCGCATTCGTCCGCAAATCCAAAACTCCGCCGATGGCGTTCGTGCCGTAGAGCGAACTTCCCGAACCGCGCAAAACTTCGACTCGCGCCGTATCGGTCAAAACAAAATCGCTCAAAAACGCCGACGCATCGCCCGTGATCGAAGACGCATCGCGGAAACGCACGCCGTCAATCAAAATTGCCGTATCTTGATTTCGCAAACCGCGCGTTTTGATATTCGCCGTTTTCCCGAATCCGCCAAGCTGCTGAATACGAAAACCGGGAATCGTCCGCAAAGCGTCGGTCAAAGAAAATTCGTTGCGGTTTTTTATTTCCTCGTCGCCGATGACATTCACCGTTTTTGAAACTTCGGCAATCGGCTGCGAAAAACCCGATGCGATTTTCACATTAACTTCCTCCCGAATCGGCGAACCGATAAAAAATAATTCGCCGTTTTCCACGCGCACGGTTTGGCTGAATTCAACTTGATTTGAATCAAAATAAATAAGCCGATAATCGCCGTCCGAAATATTTTCAAAGCTGTAATTTCCCTCGTTGTCCGTTGCAGTCGCAAATTCCCTGTTGTTCAACTGCGAAACGAGCTTTATTTGCGCGTTTGAAATAATTTTTCCGTCATTCGTTAATTGCCCCGTAATTGTTCGGCTTTGCTGTGCTGAAATTCCTATTGTCAAAAAACAAATCAAACTTAATATCTTTATAATTTTCATATTTTTCCTTTTCCGCCCAACGCGGAAGTGGTTTTTGTTTATTAAACAAACGAAAAGGTTTCCTGACTCTCAGCCGAAATTTCTCAAACACGCCTTCCCGCATTTTGCAGTGGCTTGTGCTGTTTTTGCGCCGATTACAGTTGCGTGGGCAGTCGCGGTTTTCCACCGCGTTCCCTTAGATCGTTTGTCTTTTTTAGTTATGAAAAACACGAATAATTACAAATTATCCGCGTTCATCTGTGGTTAATTCTCCTTAAAAAATTGTCGTAATTCTCACATTTTTACTAATCGGATTTTCATCCAGTAAAACTTTTACGTCGAAGATTTCGCGTAGATTTTCTTCGGTCAAAACCTCTTTCGGCTCGCCTCTGGCGATCATTTCGCCGTTTTTCAAAAGCAAAATTTCATCGGCAAATTCCGAAGCCAAATTCAAATCGTGCGTAATGACAACCGCCGAAGATTCGCCGCGTTTGCACCTTTCGCGCACGAGGCGAAACATCAACGCTTGATTGGACAAATCGAGATTCGTCGTCGGCTCGTCGAGCAGTAAAATTCTCGCTTCCGTCGCCAACGCTCTGGCTAAAATCACGCGCTGACGCTCGCCGCCCGAAAGCCGATTCATTGTGCGGTTTTTATATTTTGCCAAATCGCAGATTTCGAGTGCGTTTTCGGCAATCTTTAAGTCGCTTTCGGTTTCCCAACCGAAAGTTCCGCCGTGCGCGAAACGTCCCGCCAAAACGAAATCCGCGACGGTTACGGGAAATTTTGTTTCATTTTCCTGTGCGATAACCGTTATCGTCCTCGCAATTTCGCGGCGCGAATAATTTTTTAATTTTTTCCCGTCAATCGTAATTTCGCCCGTTTTGATCGGCAAAGTTCCGTTCAAAGCCCGCAAAAGCGTTGTTTTCCCCGCGCCGTTCGCGCCGACAATTGCCAGAATTTTTTTATTCGGCAAAGCGAAGGAAATATCTCTGACAATCGCCGTTTCGCCGTAACCGACTGTAATATTTTTGACTTCCAACATTTTATTTTTGTTACAAAAAGTCAGTAGCGTCGGCGTGAGCCGATGCGTTTTGTGCGAGCATACATTGACCAATCGGCTCACGCCGACGCTACTGACAAGATCAATTTCTTCTCAATAAATAAATAAATAGAGGCGCACCAACAAGCGCGGTAATCGCGCCGACGGGCAGTTCGCGCGGCGCGATCGCCACACGCGCAATCGTATCGGCGAAAACTACGAAAATTGCGCCCGCGATTGCCGAAAACGGAATGACAAGGCGATTGTCGCTGCCGACGGCGAGGCGAATCAAATGCGGAACGATCAAGCCGACGTAGCCGACAGAACCGCTTGCCGCAACCGATGTTCCAACGAGTGCGCTTGCCGTTCCGAAAACTATCAGGCGCGTTTTGTCGGTTTCCACGCCGAAATTTTGCGCGTCGCGCTCGCCGATCATCATTAAATTCAAGGCTTTTGCCTGCCAGCTTAAAATTATTGTTCCCAAAATCGCACAAATTAAAGTCAGATAAAATCCGTCTTTCGTGCTTTGCGACAAATCGCCCAAAAGCCAGAACGTAAAACTTCTGAGTTTCGCCGCGTCAAGCAGACTCGTTATTAAAACTATGATCGAAGAAAGAAACGTCGTAACGATCACACCCGATAAAACAAGTCTTTCGACGCTCATTCCGGCTTTGCTTTTCGCCATTTGATACACGACGAAACTTGCCAGACACGCGCCCGCAAAAGCTAAAACGGGACGCGCAAAATCGTATTGGGCGAAAAACAAAAATCCGAGCATCGTTCCCAACGCCGCGCCGTTTGAAACGCCCAAAAGATACGGTTCGGCAAGCGGATTTCTTAAAAGCGACTGCAAACTCGCGCCCGCGATTGCCAAAGACGCGCCGACGCACGCGCCGAGAAATATTCGCGGCAAACGTATGTCGAAAAGTATTATTTTCTGCTGTTCGTTTAATTCAAAGAACGATAAATTTTCACTTCCGAACAAAGCGGCGAGGAGAAGCGAAAAAATCAATAAACCGATTAATAAACCGCCGAAGCGCAAAAACACGAAAAGTTTTTCCGATTTATATTTCAAATCATTTGCCATCCGTTTTCGCCTTTTCCTTTAGTTTTTCGACGGGAATTTCAGGATGCAGTTTTTTGGCGATCTGCTCCAGCGCGTCAACAATTCTCGGCGCGGGACGCGATAAAATGTCCGCGTTTATTTTGTAAACTCTGCCGTTTCGCACCGCCGGAGAATTTTCAAAAACATCATTCGGTGCAGGATTATCCGAACTGTCCGACAAAATAATCACGTCCGGCTGCAAAGCGAGCGCGGTTTCTTTGCTGATTCGCGGATACGCCGTCGCAACCGTTTCCGTCGCGGAAATTCCGCCAGCCAGTTCGATCAGATCGGTTAAAAAAGAATCTTTGCCAATCGTATAAAGCGGTTCGCGCGAGATTTGCACGAAAACTTTCGGCTTTTCTAAAACGGCGGTTTCCCTTTCGACGAGTTCGACGCGGCGTTCCAGATTTTCGGCTAGTTCGAGCGCGTTTTCTTTTTTGCCGAAAATTTCGCCGATATTTACGATGCTTTTGTAAATTTCCTCAAGAGAATTCGGATTTGTAACGAAAACCGTAATTCCCTGATCTTCGAGTTTTTTTGTAAAAGTTTCGATTTGCGAAGCGGTTGAAACCAAAACCACTTGTGGCTTTAAGGCGATAATATTTTCGATGTTCGGGTTTATCGTGTCGCCGATCCGGGCGATCTTTTTCGCTTCTTCGGGATAATTGTCAAAACTCGTCGCGCCGACAAGACGCTCGCCCGCGCCGACGGCGAAAACGATTTCCGTCAGATTCGGCGCAAGCGAAACGGCACGCGTGACGTTTTCGGGAATTTGAACCGTGCGCCCCAAATCATCGGTTATCTCGCGCGACAATTCGATTTTTTTCGTGGTTTCGGAAATCTTCGTGTTCGCATTCGTATTTTCACTTTGGCAGTTTGCGGCGAAGAAAACGCACAAAAGCAGAGAAAACAAAACGAGAAATTTCCGTAATTTTAATTTATAAATATGTCTTTCCGGCAAAATAAAAAAGTCCTGTGTGTTACGACCTCGCGCGAAAAAACGAAAGGCAAAACAAACAGGACTTTCCACCAAAAATCAAAGGAGAAAAACACTATCTCAGCCAAACGTCTTTACGCGAAACGATTTCGGCTAAAAAACTCCAGAGCAGGTTTCCAGACTTTTCGATTCGGGATGTGTGATTCGGGATCGCGGATTGAAAAATAATAAATCCCAAATCCCAATTCCCAAATCGTTTCACTGTGGCGCGACCGCGCGGGATTTTCACCCGACTTTCCCTTTTTAACTTTTATAAAAAAAGTTTTTTCTGAAGCGTTTTAGAATAAAAAAGAACCGTTTACAAAAAATTACGCTCAAATCGCTCGGAAAGCAAAAATTTTTTGCAAATGATGAAAGAAAAACTAACACAAATTGCGGGGAAATGTCAAAGTATTCGTTGTTTATAATGAAAAACGGATTTGAAAATTTATAACAGATGCGGATATTCTGAAAGTGCATTTTTGCTCTGTTTTTTCTAAACTTTCTATACGAGGAAAACTTAAAATTATGTCAAAATACGGAAATGTCGTTGCGGTAATTTTGGGCGGAGGCGCGGGAACTCGTCTTTTCCCTCTGACGAAGGAACGCTCGAAACCGGCTGTTCCGCTGGGCGGAAAATACAGATTGGTTGACGTGCCGATCTCGAACTGCATTAATTCAAATATCACGCAGATTTTTGTTTTAACGCAGTATAATTCCGCTTCGCTAAACCGCCACATTTCAAAAACTTATCGTTTTTCATCATTTTCTTCGGGCTTTGTCGAAATTCTCGCGGCGGAGCAGACCAAAGACAGCGAAGAATGGTTTCAGGGAACGGCGGACGCGGTGCGCCAGATGCTCACGCACATCAGAAATCTCGATGTTGATACGCTTCTGATTTTGTCGGGCGATCATCTCTATCGAATGGATTACAGAAAATTTCTCCGCCGGCATAATGAAACGGACGCGGACGTGACGATTTCCGTGATTCCGTGTAATCCGCAGGATGCCGAAGGTTTCGGTTTGCTTAAAACCGACGATGACGGGCGAATTGTCGAATTTAAGGAAAAACCGAAAGGCGAGCAGCTTGAATCAATGAAAGTGGATACGACGCGCTTCGGTTTAACTGACAACGAAAGCCGCGAACGTCCCTTTTTGGCTTCGATGGGAATTTATGTTTTCGATTATAAACGGCTGGTCGAACTGCTCGAAAGAGATAATTCGTGGGTTGATTTCGGGCGCGAAATTATTCCCGCCGCAATCGAAGAATCGAACGTGCAGGCGCATATTTTCAAAGATTACTGGGAAGACATCGGAACGATTCGCGCATTTTACGAAGCAAATCTCGATTTGGCTTCGCCGCTGCCGAAATTTAATTTTTTCAATACAAAAGCGGCGATTTACACGAGAAGCCGTTATCTTCCGCCTTCAAAGATGCAGAACTGCGAAATTGACACATCGCTGATCAGCGAAGGCTGTATCTTAAACGGAGTTTACGCCAAAAATTCGATTATCGGTTTGCGAAGCCGGATTGATGAAAACACGCGAATCGAGAGTTCGATCATAATGGGCGCGGATTATTTTGAAACATTTAAAGAAATTCAGAAAAACTCGAAAAACGGAACTCCGCACGTCGGAATCGGCAAAAATTCGACAATTCGCCAAGCGATTATTGATAAAAATGCCCGCATCGGAAACAACGTCCGGCTTGTCAATAAAAACAATATTCAGGAAGCGGACGAAGAAAATTACACTATCCGCGATAAAATTATAATCATTCCGAAAAACGCCGTTATTATGGACGGAACGGAAATTTGAAGATATTTAAGTTCAGAGTAAAGAACATTAGGCGTGAAAAGTCGTGAACAAAACGATTTCACGCCTAATGTTCTTTGAAAATTGAATACCGTAAAAAACGCGAAGCGGACTGGAGCGCGGGTCCGGTCCCGGTTGCATTGACCGTCGCTTCGACGCGAAAAAGTCGTTGGATTATGGAACATAGCAAATATCAGCAATTTTTTCGCGCTTTGCGCTCATTGCAAGCGGGGACGCTCGCGCTCCAGTCCGCTTCGCGCCAAAATCGAACAAACTTTTTATTGCGGTATTTATTTTTTAAACAACATAAGTGGTTACTCTGAACAAGTGACTTTTCGCGGCAAAACTTGTAGCATCATTATTTTGCCGTGATGAATAATCCAGAACAGACAGATTCGCTCGCTCCGCATTTTGCCTTAATCGCCGTTCAATTAATGTTCGGTTCTGCGCCGATTTTGGGAAAATTCGCGCTCGAAGCGTTTCCGAGTTTTGCGATTGTCGGGTTTCGCGTGGCGGGCGGCGCGGCGGCTTTTCTTCTTTTGCAAAAATTGAGCAATGGAAGTTTGCGGCTCGACAGAAAAAAGCATTATTTGTATTTCGCAATTTTTGCCGTTTTCGGAATTGTCTTAAATCAGCTTTTGTTTTTCACGGGACTTTCGATGACGACGGCGACGAACACTTCGCTGTTAGCCGTTTTGATTCCGGTTTTCGCAATTGTCGTCAGCACGTTTGTCGGAAATGACGTTTTAACGCCGAAGAAGATCGGCGGAATAATTTTGGCGGCGTTCGGCGTGATTTATCTGATTGATCCGCGCAAAGCGAGTTTTTCTTCGACAACGACAATCGGCGATATTTTAGTAATCCTAAACAGCCTTTCTTACGCGGTTTATTTGGCGATCTCCAAAAAATTAATCAGTCATTACGGCTCTCTCAAATCAATCGCGTGGCTTTTTCTGTTCGGCGCAATCGTTAATGTTCCGATTGGTTTTATTTCTTTGCAAACAATTGATTTGGCGGCAGTCGGCACAAAGGCTTGGCTCGCGCTTGCCGCCGTCGTGATTTTCCCGACGATTCTCGCGTATTACTGGAATACTTGGGCTTTAGCCCGCGTTCCGCCTTCGGTTGTCGCCG
Organism: Pyrinomonadaceae bacterium; assembly: GCA_965214585.1. Classification (GTDB taxonomy): domain Bacteria; phylum Acidobacteriota; class Blastocatellia; order Pyrinomonadales; family Pyrinomonadaceae; genus JAHCHG01. Next base: position 119,194 of record OZ243957.1, read on the forward strand.
TTTACATCTATTTGCAGCCGCTGATCGGCACATTTCTGGCAATCACGATTTTAGGCGAAGCGTGGAATCCGCGCATTTTTATCGCTATGGCTTTGATTTTTACGGGCGTTTTCTTTGTCACCAGAAAAAAGAAACTCAAACAGATTGAAGTGTAAAAGAAGCTGTTTTAAAAGTTGAAAAAAGAGTAACGCCGGCTTCCAGCCGGCTGTCTGGTTGGCATCTTGCCGACGCTTTGATTAAAAAGCGCAAAGTTGCGCTTTTTAATCAAAGCGTCGGCAAGATGCCGGCGTTACTCTTTTAAAACAGCCTCTTAAAATGTTAAAAATTTGTTCATCAGAAATTTTACGACTTTCAACTTAAACATTTTCATCTTAGGCGGAAGCAATATAATCGGCGTGAATCGTCAATAATTGCCTGCCGTCTTCGCGGGAAAACATCGCTTCGGCTCGCTTACATAATGTGTCAACTTCCGGGGAAATCTTCTCAAAATCTCTGTCTGATCTATACCATTCCGGCGAAATAGCACCGATCATTTCATTTATTAAATTGATTTGCTCATCAGACAGCCGCGAATGATTAGCCGCCAACCATCTTTCACAATGAGTTTTAATCAGCATCGCGCGGTTCTCTGCGGAGATTTTATCAAAAGCCTTGAAACGATCTTCAACAGATAATTTATACATTTCCCGATAACCGACGGTTGATTTTTCCCGATTCATTATTTTACTCCTTGATGTCTAAAAAATTTACCAAAGTTTTTTTAACCTCTCGCTTTTGCCTTCATTTCAACCGTTTCCCTTTTACCTTTGCCCTTTTCCCCTTCTCCATTAAAATCCTTCTCTTTTTCGGCGAAATTTTCTTTGCACAGATGGACGAATTCCTTTTCAATCAGCGAAACGTAACCGCCGCGAATTCTGGCTAAACCGAGATTCCAACTGATTTGTGCGTCCTCGATCTGCCACGCGACAAGTTTTCCGGCGGCAACATCGGCTTGCACGTTTTTCGCGCCCGCGATTCCCACGCCCATTTCGTTTTCGACCATTTTGTTGATCGCTTCCTGACGGGAAAGTTCCATTACGACATTCGGTTTGACGCTCGCCTGCTCGAAAAAATTGTCAATCAGGCGGCGCGTGTTTCCGCCTTTTTCGCCTAAAATCAAATCTTCGCCCGCGAGCGTTTCGGCATCAACGGATTTTTCCCCGGCAAGCCGATGTCCGGGATGCGCGATGGCAACGATCTCGTCGGTGAAAAGCAATTCGGTTCGCACGTTTGAAGTTTCAGTCGGCAAAGATACAAACGCAATATCTATGTCGCCCTGCAAAATTTGTTCGACGAGTTTCTGGCTCGTTCCCGAACTGACGGAAAGTTCCGAGCCGGGAAATTTTTTCTTTAATTTTTCGAGAATCTGCGGCAGCTGCATCGTGGCAAACAATGCCGAAGCCGAACCGATTCGCAAACGTCCGTGTTCCGCACCCGCGATTTCGGCGATTTCGGCAACGGCGGAATCGTGTTCGCGCATAATTTTTCTGGCGCGTTTGAGCAGATATTCGCCCGCCTCGGTCAGAAGCACGCGGCGCGGAGTTCTGGTAAAAAGCGGCATTCCGAGTTCCTTTTCGAGTTGGCTGATCTGCATCGAGATCGCCGCCTGCGTAATGTGAACCTTTTTCGCGCCCGCCGTAAAAGTTTTTTCTTCCGCAATTGCAATTAGAGCCTTTAATTGTTTGATTTCCATAAACTATTTTGTTATTCGTTATTTTTCATAAACCGGAATTTACAGGAATTTGCGATTTCCGATTAAGAAAATAACACAAATATACATAACATAATCTTATTGATATTATAAAACTATCTTAGGTTAATTATTAAACCAAGCGTGAAAAATCTTTAAAAAGAAACTTAAAATATAATCTATATTTAGTAAATCACGAAAATACCAAAGCTAATCATTTCCAGCTATTCAATCATTTTCGGAGAGGCAGAAACCCGACAGTTATGGAGGGTGCTGATTGATTAGACGTTTGTAGGGTTTCAAAAGAACTCGTTAAAATGCTGTTTCTGTAACTTGCCGATTAATAAACAGCACCCTCCATAACTGTCGGGTTTCTGCCTGTTTAGCAAAATCTTCTTGTCAGCTTAACTTTTCAAATTTCCAGTTTTGATACAACTTTACGGCAAAATTCAGCGACCAATTACTATGAAAATTTCACGTCAGGAACATTCCCTTTTAAACAAATTTTTTGCAGTTATATTATTTACGTTTTTCGCATTCGGCGCGGCGTTCGGGCAGTCTTATATGATTGACAGCAAGCGTGATTCGGCGCGTTCGGATAAGCGGACGGGCGGCGTTATTGAGAAAACAAAACTTGCCGCCGGCGACGGCGACGTAAGAATTACGGTTAATGTGCCGTCTTTTCAGATGACGCTTTGGCAGGGCGAAAAGGAAGTAAAAACTTATCCGATTGGTGTCGGGTTAAAGGATTATCCGATTTATATCGGTTTGCGCGAAGCGAAATACCTTATCTGGAATCCGGTCTGGATTCCGCCGAGCAGCGATTGGGTCGAGGCTTCGTCAAGAGTTCAGCCCGGAGAAATAATTCAGCCGACTGATCCGAGAAATCCGCTTGGAAAAATGAAAATTCCGCTTGGTTACGGCTATCTGCTTCATCAGGCGACGGGCAGAAAGGATTTGGGAAATATGGTTTCTCACGGATGCGTGCGCGTTTTGCGGGATGATCTCTACGATTTGTCCGAAAAAATAATTCAGGCGCGTGAAGTGGAGATTTCGGCGGAGGAAATTTCCAGAGCAAAACGCACCAAAGAAACGATTGTCGCCGAACTCGAAACTCCCGTTCCGGTTGAACTGACTTACGATACGATAGTTGTTGAAGAAGGCGTTCTGCACATTTACCCGGATATTTACGAGCGCGAAAAAAACACGGCTGAAAATCTGCGCGAAGAACTCGAAGCAAACGATATTGACACTTCAAATGCGGATGATAAAACTCTCGAAAAAATGATTTCCTACGCAAAGGCAAAAAAACAATATGTCGTCAGCATAAAGAATCTGCGCGAAAAAAGGTTTTTAAGCGGAAAAGCGATTCCGGTTTTGTAAGTGAGAAATGAGAAGCGAGAGATGAGAATTAATCAAATTTATTTTTTCACCTCTCACCTCTCATTTCTCACTTCTCATTTCTCACTTTCCCCAACATATTCCCAATGCCACGGTTCGTAAAAATACGGGCGAAAACCGAATTTTCCGGCGTTTTTGACAAGCCACAAATAAACCGGAGTTTTTATTTGAACGGCGCGGTTAAAGTCTTTTGTCGTAACGGGTTCACCGCCAACGTAGATGTCCAAAGCGCGTCCCGTAAAATGCGGACTTTTTACTGCTAAAGCGGCGCGTCCGGCGTTCGGCTCGCGCATTCTGAGTTTTTTCTGGTATTCGCTCGAACGGTAGGATGAAATGATTTTTAAGTATTTTTCTTCATCGGCGAGATTTTCGCCCTTTGATTTTAGTTTTAGATTTTCATCCTTGATCGCCGCTTGGAGCATTTTTTTGTAAGCCGCGTAAGTTTCCTTTTCAATTCCGAGCAAAGCGGCATCGCGCGTCGGATCGTAAAAATCGGCAATCGGCGCGAAAAGTAAAAAGTCCGGGGCGGCTTCCGTGATATTTTTCAGGCGGCGCGATTGCCAGAGTTTGACAAATTCAAACATCGTTTTTTTGTCGAAAATACCGTTTGGAAAAAGTTTTCTTTCCTTTTGCCAGATCGAAAGTGCTTCGGCAAATTCGGAGGTGTCGGCTTTTTCGTTTGTTCCGATTTCGTATTGAATCAAAGGAACGTAGAGATGCCAGCCCGTCTGCGTTTTTCTGCCGAAAGTCCATTTTAAGTTGTATTGCGACTTGGCATTTAATTCGGCGGCTTTGCGAAATGCGGAATTATCTTTTTGGTTAGAATTTTTTAGTTCGGCAATTTTCGCCGGTTTTCTGATTCGCGGTTTTTCGTTTTGCGAATTTGCGGTTTCTCCGCAGCCGAGATTTGCAATTAAAAATGCGATTATAAAAATACTAAAATATATTGTTTTTTCGTGGTTCATTTTGCTTTCTGATGTTTCGGAAACTTTTTCGGTTGACTGTTTTCTTTAAATTGTGTTTGTTTAACCTTGTCGCATTTTCCGCTTTAGGATTTAATATAGTTTATGACAAAGGCTTGGGAAATCAAAAATTTTCTCGAAGAAAAAAACAACAGACTATATATTAACGATGTTTCGGCGACTGATTTGGCAGAACAATTTGAAACGCCCGTTTTCGTTTTTTCCGAATCGCGCATCAGGCAGAATATCGCCCGTCTGAAACTGGCGGAAAATTCCGTCGAATGCAAATTAAAAATTTGCTATGCCGCCAAAGCCAACTCGAATATGGCGATTCTGAGAATCGTCCGCGAAGCCGGAAGCGATCTGGAAGTAAATTCCGGCGGCGAACTTTTTAAGGCTCTGAAAATCGGTTTCGCGCCCGAACAGATAATTTTCAACGGCACGAGCAAAGATGAAAAAGAAATCGAGGAAGCGATAACGGCGGGAATTTATGCGATCAACGCCGATTCGTATTTTGAAATCGAACTGATCGAAAAAGTCGCGCGAAAACTGAAAAAACGGGCGAATGTTTCCTTACGGCTTGTTCCCGAAATTGAAACCGAAACTTTGCGCGGACTGCAAACCGCGCTTTTCACGTCAAAATTCGGAATGATGCCCGCACAGGCTCTGAAGGCTTTTCAGGATTGGAAACCAGACGATGAATTTCTGAATTTGTGCGGAATCCATCTGCACATCGGTTCGCAAAATCCGCATTCCGCCCCTTATACAAAGGCTCTGAAAACTTTGTTTGAAAATCTTTCAAAAATTTACGAGGAAACCGGACACAAACTTTCGCATTTGAATCTCGGCGGCGGTTTTCCCGTAAATTATCTGCTTGACGATTCAAACGCGGACGAACTGACGCAGACGCAAAAAGATTTCTTTTCGGCAAATCTCGAACCCGCAGATGTTTTAGCCGACGCTTGGAAAACCATCACGGAAATTGCCGGCGAATTGAAAGCCGTCCATCTTTTGGAAAATTTGGAATTATTAATCGAACCCGGACGAAGCGTAATCGCCGATGCGGGAATTTGCCTGACAACCGTGAGAAATAAAAAATCACGCTCAATCGCAAATCGCAAATCGCAAACCGCAAATGACGTATGGCTTTTAACCGATGCCGGTTTCAACATACTGCTTTCAATGGAAACTTATAAATGGTATTATCATTTAATTTCAGCGACACGCGCGAACGCGAAACACGAGGCGAAATACAAACTCGCCGGACCTCTCTGCGACGGCGGCGATGTTTACTTTGACATCGAAGGCGAAGGCAGACTGCCCGATTATCGTCTGCTGCCCGAAGATGTGGAAACGGGCGAAATTCTCGCTTTGCTCAACTGCGGCGCGTATTCAATCGCGCAGATGTTTCCATATAACGGGCGCAAACTTCCCGCCGTTTTGTTGATTAGGGAAAACGGTCAAACAGAATTGGTGAGAAAGCGTGATTCTTACGAAGATTTGCTGCTAAACGAAATTTTCGACAGCAAATAACCGAGAACGGCAAACCGACGAGAAGATAGGAAACTCTCCGGTTTGCCGCCCTTCATCTTTCAAATATTCAGTTGACGAATACGCTGAAAGACAACCTCGCGTAAAGCATTTGATTTTGCTTTTCAAAAAGAATTGATTTTTTTGAACGGGAGATTATTACCGGCAGCATTTCACATTATTTTCCCGGAAATTTACGAAGCGCGATTTTGATAACCACGCCCCGAATTTCCGGGAGCAGAAATGCCGCCGCCATAATCAATTTAACGATCTTGATTTTAAGGTTCGTTAAATTATGTGCGGTTTTCTCTTCTTAATTTTTCTTCCGCAGTCAATTCCTCAACTTCAACGTCCGTGCTGCGAACGGTGTCGCTGACGGTTTCAGTATGTTCGCTGACATCTTTGCTGACAACGACTTCACCGACAACGCGGGCTTCTTTTGCCGCAACCGCTTTTTCGCCCATCTCTTTGACGACGATTTCTTCGTCTCCGAGCGCAGCAACATCGGCATCGCTGACCGGACGATCAACTTTGCGAACTTCGACATTGACGTTTTCCTGCTTCAGATTTACGTCTTTTGAAACTACTTCTTCCTCGATGTCCGCTTTGACGTGAACGCCGCCGGTTTGAACGGTGCGTTTGCCGACGTGAAGTTCTTCCTCAATAACCGGAATTGCTTCGCCGTCTGTCCGACGCGCAGTTGTTGTAGTTTCGGTTGCTGCGGTAGTAGTAACTGCGGGAGCGTTTGAAAAGATTTGCTCGCCGCCGCAGGCTTCCCATCTGTTTTCGATGGCTCTTGCGTCTTCCGCCGTTTCCGGTGTTACGCGCAAAACGATTCCGCCTGATTTGATGCCCGTTTCATACGCTTCGGCGTGTTCTTCCGGGATGCCCGAACCGATCAACGCGCCGATAAGTCCGCCGGCTAATCCGCCCGCGCCGCCGCCGACCAATGCCGCCGCCAAAGGTCCGGCGACAACCAATCCGATGCCGGGCAGAACGACTGATGTTCCGATTGCCGCGATTGCCGCTAAAACCGCGCCAACCGTGCCGCCGATTGCCGCGCCCGCGCCCGTTCCTTCCGCCGCTTTCGAGCCGAGTTCCGTGTCGCCGTCGGCGTAATAACGATCTCTTGTTTCATCCGACATCAACACATCCACATTGTCTTTGTCGTATCCGTTATTAACTACCGCATCAAAAGCGCATTCCGCTTTATCGTTATCTCTGAAAAGTCCTGTTACCGTATAATTAGCCATAATTTTTTCTACTCCTTTTTGTTTTTGTCCTTTTTGTTGTTTATTATTTACTTACTTCGCTGATTTTGCTGACGTTCAGATAAACGCTCTTGGCATTTTTCATAAAGTTGCGTTCCGTAGTAGTAAGTTTCCTGAAACGGTCATTGGCGGTATCATTTATTTCAGCCACCGTTAATTTTTCAATCGTTCCCGAAAGATTTACCGTGTCGCCCAGATCAATTTTTCCCTGTGTTCCGACGGCACGCGCCGCATCGTCATCGAGCATCACATAAAGTTCATTGTCGCCCGAACCGATGGTAAACGTATGCGGTCCGACAATTCTGTTGACTTTCACGCCCGAAAAATCTGCTTTGCGTCCGGCAAGCGTGCTTTTGTCCTGAGCGTTTTCATACACGCTCAAAGCGGTAATTGCATCGCCGTCGGTTTCCGATTTTGCCGTATTACCGGCGGCGGTGTTCATATTATTATCAACCGCCATTGTGCCGTTAGTATTGCCGGTAGTAGTAGTTGTTGTCTGAGTTGTTGCAGTTCCCGCGCCGGGCTTAAATGAAACCGAATTTGCAACCAAAACCGTTTTGCCGTCAAATTTCGATCCGAGATCGGCATCCATCCAACCGATTTCGCGTTCGATGTCGGCGGCAACAAATTTGCGGACAACGCCCGTAACCGTCGCTACGTCGTTGATAACATAAATACGATCTCCCGCATCGGGAAGCTGCGGAAAAGGTTCGCGTCCGACGATCAGAAGTTCGCCGACGCTCGTGCCGCTGTCCATATTAAACGAGCGCGGACTGTGTATTTCTTCCACGTCGCCGCTGACCGTAACTTCTTTTCCGATATACGCATCGGGATTTTCGATAATCTGCTGCGCGGTTACGCCGCCTTTTTCGTCGGCTATCTCTTCGGCATCCTTAGCACATCCGATAAAACTTATAACTAACGCGATTGCCATCATTAATAGTGCAAATCGGCGAATGTCCGTTTTACCGAAATTCCGGCTTTCCCTGCTCGCAGCACTTTTGTTTTTTTTCTGTAAATTCATTTTCCTCCTAAAGTTTAATAAATAAACTATTCTGTTTCTTATAAAAATTTCGTATGCCAATCCGCCGACTGATAAAATCTATTTAAAGTTATCCTGAACGACAAAACGTCGTCGGTTTTCCCGACAAAATCGAATTTTGCCGTCAAACGTCAAACCGGATTATTTCCATACTCTCTAATTTTAGTAAATCGGCAGAAAAAAAGAATCAGTATAAACACTCAAATTCGTTAAGCAATACTACTCATAAAGATTGTTTCGGGTGTATAATGTGAGAGTTTTCGCAGACTGCGCTTAATATTTGATAACGCACGAAAAAGGTGTCTGTAAAAATCCACGAGTTAATTTGTCAGGGCGAATTTTATCAAGGTTTTACGATTAAGGGATTATTGAAAGATGAACGAATCAAAGCGAATTTTAGTAGTTGACGATGAACCGAATTTGCTGCGGGCGGTTGAAGCAATTTTACGCGGCGAAAATTTTGACGTGAGCGTTGCCCGCGGCAGCAAAGAAGCATTGATCGCGGTGGCGGGCAACTTGCCCGATTTGATCGTCAGCGATATAAGAATGCCGGGAATGAACGGTTTTGAATTAGCCCGAAAACTGCGTTCTTCAAATCACACGGCGATTATTCCGATAGTTTTTCTGACGGCAAAGGACGAAACGGAAGACCGCATCGAAGGTTTTCGCGCCGGCGTGGACGTTTATCTGACCAAACCTTTCGAGCCGGAAGAACTCATCGCCTGTATCCATTCGATCTTAAAACGCGTCGAAAATACGCGCACCATTATCGCAGAAATATTTGTGTCGGAAGCGGAAAACCGTCTGAAAAACGATTTCATCCGTGATGAAGAACTAACCGAAGCCGAATGGCGAATCGCCGAAGCAGTCGCCCGCGGTTTGAGCAACAAAAAGATCGCAGACGAATTTAATCTGAGCAAGCGAACCGTCGAAAATCACGTCAGCCGCATTTTAGCCAAAAAGAGTTTTACCAGCCGCGTTGACATCGCCCGCCATATTCTTTCCAGACAGTCCGTTTAGCAAAAATCATTTAATAAAATAATTTTTGAGTAAAAACACTCAATCGAATCAAGTAATTTCTACCATTCATAAAAAACGTCTTTTTGGCATAATCATTAATATAAACTCAAAAATAAAATTCTTTTCTTCCCGAACTTCTGAAAAGCATCTTTTCGGAAAAGATTTTTCAAATTAACGGGCTTTTTATGAAATTACAATCGCTGACAATTCGTTCCCGTCTGCTTATGTTGACGCTCGGCTTGATAATTCCGCTTGTCTTTCTGGGGTTTTTTAATCTCTGGAATTTTTGGCAGACAAACCGCACGCATCTTAACGAATCGCTCGAACAACAAGCCAAACTTGCTTCCAAATCTTTCGAGCAGCATATTGCCGCGCAGCGTCAGCCTCTGCAAATAATCGCAATGATGCTTGAAAAAGGCGAAGACAATTTTACGCTTCAGGATTATCTGAATTCCGTCGTCCAGAGCCGTTCGGATTGGCTCGATCTGCAAATTGTTGACCGCAACGGGAAAAATATTCTGAAACAAAACGTAAAAAGATCGAATCAGGAAAATCAATCGCTGCAAAATGCAAAAGCCGCCGCGGATCGTGAAAACAATTTTGTCGTAACGTCCGAATTTTCCAGAGAGCAGAACAAAAATCTTCTTTCGCTGTCAATGCCCGCCGCGCGGGAAGAATATATTGTCGCTCAGATTGACGGCATCAGCGTTAATAAAATTTTTGAAAATCTGGATATGCCCAAGGAAAATCTGATTATCGTTTTGGGTAAAAATAATCAAGTGCTTTACCGCAACCGCGAAGTTTCTCCGAAAATTTTTATTGAGAAAGAAGGCGTGCCGCTTTTTTCCGAACTTCGCGCAAAAAGCGGCGGTTCGATTGAAATCGCTGATTCTCAAGACAAAACCCGGCGAATTTTCGGTTTATCAAAAGTCAGTATGATAGATGCCGTCGTCGCCGTCGGAAAACCGGCGGATTCTCTATACGAACCGGCGCGGGAGAGATTTTTTTGGCAGGCGTTTATAAGTTTGTTTTTCACGATTCTGGCAGTTTCGGCGGCGATTTTTATAACCCGCAGCATCACCCGTCCGCTGAATTCTCTGACTAAAACGGTTCAGCTTTTCGGCAAAGGAAATATGGACGTGCGAACCGGAAATTTACTGTCGGGAACAGTCGGCGAACTCGGTTCGACATTCAACAAAATGGCAAAAAGAATTGTCGAGCGCGAGGAAAAGCTGAAAGAATTAGACCGCTTGAAATCGGATTTCGTCAACGGCGTTTCGCACGAACTCCGCACGCCTCTGACCACGATCAAAACGCTGGCACACGTCTTGAAAAACGACAGCATTTCAAATTACGAACGCAGAGAACATCTGGAAACAATTACCGCCGAATGCAACCGTCAGATCGAATTCGTTCAGACGCTGCTCAATTTATCGCGCATCGAATCGGGCGGTTACAAAATTCGCATCGCTCCGACAGATGCCGCACAAATCGTCCGGGAATGCGTCGAAAATCACAGAAAAACAGCCGAATCGCTTGATTTATCGCTGAATTTCAAATCTTCGGCGGACAAGCCGGTAACAGCCGCAACAGACGGCAAAGCCTTGCAGCTTGCCGTTTCGAGTCTGCTTAAAAACGCCTTGAAATATACGCCCGAAGGCGGCGAAATAAATGTTTCCGTCGAGGAACAAAGCGGCAAAATCGCCGTCGCCATCAGCGATAACGGGAAAGGAATTGCAAAAACCGATATTCCGCACATTTTCGACAAATTTTATCGCGGGAAACCTCTGGAAAATATCGAACTCGACGAACTGGACTTAAAAGAAATCGAAAACGATTCGGTCAACGAAATTTTCGGCATCGGACTCGGCTTATATCTAGTCGGCAGTCTGACCAAAGAATTAAACGCGGAAATCGAAGTCGAAAGCCCGCCCGAAGGAAAAACACGCGGCACGGTTTTCACTCTGCTTCTGCCGAAATCTTCCGGTTAAATGCCGAACAATTCGGGTAATTTTACTTTTATGGCTCTTTAATAATTCAATAGTTCGGACAGTTTTTAAATTTTTGGTTTATAAATTGCCTCCAGTTTTAACTGGAGGTTAAGTAAGTGATGAAATGATAGGCTTTAGCCAAACTTATTAAAAGAATCAATCATCCTCTTTGCTTTAGCTAAAGCAATAAGGAATTTTTAATTATTTTTTTGTAGTTCGGCTAAAGCCTTATGTTTATTGAGTTTCTAGCCCACGAGTTAAAACCATTAGTTTCTACACAAGTTTGTAAGCTCGATGTTTATTGACTTTTATTCAAATAATCTTAGTCTTGGGCGGCGACAAACATTTTAGCCTATGGTGCAGGCGTTTCGCCGAAACCATATGTCTTTGTCAAATAAACAGCCGTGTCGCTGAAAGCGACAAACATCAATATTCATCGGTTGTTCGTCGCTTTCAGCGACGGGGCATTTGTTCGATTTTACCTAGCGATTCTCGCTAGGCTATTATGTTTGTCGCCTTTGGCGACTAAGAACACAAATCTTAATTTTAGACTTGTGTAGAAACTAATGGTTAAAACCCGTGGCAATTCATAAAAAAATGTCCGCATAAAGTATTATTAATGTATCCGACCTAGCGATTCTCGCTAGTGCAAAATCAGTTGACATTGTTGGATAATCTCGGCAATTGTTCCGAGTTGAAATATTCGCATACTCTTTGCTCGATCATTTCTTTGGTTAATTCTCCGTTCGGCTCACAGATTGCTTTCTTGCCGTGCCTCCAATGCGGCTCGATCGGATTCAGCCACGGACTTTTCGTCGGTAACTGACACCTGATGATTCGCACTCCGCCCGTCTGTTTCGCTTCCCGATTGTTTTCTTTGATCCATTCCAGAACCTTTTTCGAGTCGTGCCAACTGGCATTGTCCCAAATCAAAAACAGAGCCTTTTTTCTCTCCTTTTTTAACTCACGGGCGAGCCACTCTAAAAACGAGATCGTTATCTCGGAAATCGGACGCTCCTCTAAAAACCTGACCTTGACCTGCCCGGTGTCTTTTCTCAATAACCCGTAACAAGCAATCGCTTTTGGCTCCTTATCATCTTTATTTGCTTCCCTTTGCACCATCCGCAAAGGTTCGCCAAATTCCCACGTCCTGATCTTCGGCTGCGAAAAGCGCGACCACCAAACCTCATCCAGAAAACCCAAAACTATATCGTCGTTTTCCGAAGCAATTCGAATCAAACGATCTCTCTGTTTTTTTTTAACTCATATTGTGGATCGGGCGATGTGATCCAATCCTTTGCCCGCTTCCAACTGCTCCCGTTTTTCTTCATCGCCGTCCGAATCGTTTCGTTCGCCATCTGCCGCGGGGTTTCGCCTTTTTCAAACAACACTTCCGCTACCAAGGTCAATGTCCAGACACTGCTCGCTTTACCATAAAGACGCGGAGTTTTGTGCATTATCTGTTTAATTCGCTCACACTTTTCCGCATCAACTATTGTCTCCGTCGTTTTTGGAGCCGAACTTCTTCTTTTCAGACAACTAACGCCTTGCTCGTTAAAGCGATGGATCATCTGCCGGGCATATTCAGCCGAATAGCCGAATTGCTTTTCAATCCCGGTCGTCGTCAAACCCTGACTACTCGCCAACAATATCTGAGCTCGTTTCATCTGACACGCATCGCTGGCTCGTTTTGCTTTTTCCAATACTTGTTTTTCTTCTTCGCTCATCGCTCTGACGAAGATCGGTTCTTTTTTCATTCCTTGATTTTATATTATTTCACCTAATACCAACAACCTTTGCTGTTTTTGCACTAGGCTATAATGTCAGTCGCCGTTGGCGACAGGAATAATAACTGAAAAAATTTTCCACCACTAATTGTCAAAGAGCGACTTTTATAAAACCGCCCGATTTTAATTTTTCGGTTCTGTTATGTTTAGTTCGATATTAATTACGTCCCATTGATTCGGCTCGTCTTTGATGACGAGTCCCGAACTTCTCGTTCGCTGTCCCGACTGGGTGAGCATCTGTTCCAGAACGGATGTAGCATTTCTTTTGCCCGCGTTTATTCGGCTCGATTCGTAAAAACTGAAATCCACATAATCTTTCGAGATCACGATAATAAATCTTTCGATGCCGACAGGTTCTGTGGCTTTCAAATAGAGAGAAATTTCCTTCTCATCCTGAACCGCGTCGCTTGCACCTTTCGAGCCATACAGATTTTTGATCTCCCCGTCGTTTGTCAGCGCGATAACCGAAATATGAAACGGTTCGCCGGCGGCAAATTCGTCAACTTTTTTTCTCAATTCGCCCGACATATTTTTAATTTTCAAGAGAAAATAAGAATCCACAGAAATTTTATTATCCGCAATCGGCTGAAAATTTTTGAACTTTTCCTCATTCGGCAGTATAACTTTTTCGCCGTTTTTGCACTGCTCGATAAGCGCGTCGCTTGGTATGCGCTCAAGCGAGATTTTGATTTGCGAAGCGAGCGTCGAAGCGGCGTTGTCCAGATCGCGCAGATTCTTCTGATACGCAAAATCTCTGATTTTTTCGGCAATCTTATCCGCCAAATGAAAATCTTTCGGATCGAAAGTTTTTCCGAACAGAGGACTTCCGCCGAGTTCGCCGTCGTCGAGATAAAAAATTTCCGCGTCCTGCGCCGGATAACGCTCTTCCGTGGGGCGCGTTTTCAATGTGTCGCCGTCGCAGAATGTTTTGTCCGCCACGGGAATCATCAAATTTCTGTTCGGAAAAACGTCCCTGACTTTTCCTTTTCTCAGACGGATAATTCCTTTTGCCGCTTCGCTCTCCGATTTGCCGATCTTGTCCGACGGCACGAGTTTAATCATCTCGCTTTTCAGCAAACCTTTATTTTCCAGATTTTTTTCGATTCGTTTATACAGCAAATTTTCACTCTCGCCAAGCGTTTTTTCATCATTCGGTTTAAGATTAAGCAAAACCGAACCGCCGCCGAAGACCGGAGAAGCTAAAACGACGTGCGATGTTTCCTTGATCTGCTTCGCTTTCGCATTGCCTTTCGGCAGTTGAACTTTTGAAACGGTATTACCGACTTCCGTTACAGTTCCGTTCGAGAGCCAGCCTTCTTCGCCAGTGTTCGTCAAAGATTCCGACGAGTAAACCGAAATCTGACTGCCGACTTTCAAGCCGTGAATTTTCCCCGCGCGAATGGCAATCTGATCTTCGGGCAGAATTTTCTCGACCTCGATGTAAGGTTTCGCCCGTTTCGCCGCACCGCCGAAAAGAAGCGCGTCCCGGTTTCCCTCAACCTGCGGCTCTTGTCTGGAACGAGTCGCCACTTCCGACGACATTTCCCTTATCAAACCGCGATACGTCGTCGAATATGTCGCTCTCTTCAAGCCCTGCACGAGAGCTTTCGTCATCAAACTCATAGGCTTTTCGCATTCGCAGAACTCCGCGCTTTCCGATTTCGCCACATTGTAACTCAAAGAAGCCGCAATCTCCGTGTATGTGTCCGCATCCGCATCCTTCGTCGGCGGATATTTTCTTTTATACGCCGGGCGTTTCGCTTCCTGCTCGCTAATTTCCTGCGAAATATATCTGCCTTCGTCCGCGTCGCCGCGCGAACCCGTTCCCGAATGGCAGCTTTCCAAGATCAAAGTCGTATTCGTCGTAAACTGCCTGAGTTCGCTTTTCAGATCGTCAATCTCGTCGTCCAAAATATCAAAAACATCACCCGTCCGGCTGTCATACGCGACAAAAGTTTCGTCCTTCCCGTCGTTTTCATCATCATCCTGATCGGCATACTGCGAACCGTGTCCGCAAAAATAATAAACCACAACCGCCTCTTTCCCGTCCGTCTTCGCCTTCTTCGCATTTTCCGTCAGATGCGAACGAAACCCTTCAATAATCCCCGCTTTCGTCGCCTTTTCGTCAAGCAATGTGAGAACATTTTTCTCAGCAAATCCATAATCTTTAATCAAAGTTTCGGCAAGAATCGGCACATTATTTTCGCATCCGTCAATTTTCGTAATCTTCTCGTTCTTATAATTCGTAATCCCGATCAGAAGCGCAAATTTCGGCTGAGAACTGATTTGCTTTTCCGCTTTGACGGATTCGATTTTGTCTTGTGCAAACGCGAAACTAAGGTTTGAAACGAATAATACAAACGCAACGGTTAAAATCAGTAATTTTTTCATCAACTTTTTCTCCAAATTTCAAATCTTTTTCCTTTCTCCTGCATCATTGAAGTTTCATTATCCAATCCATTTCGCTTCCGCACAAAACTTCCAAAATTATTTCCAATTTCCAATCAACACAAACGCCGACCAGTAATGCGGATGTGCAAACGGCTTTTTCGCGTCTTTTACAAAAAGCGGCAGATTGATTTCAGCATCATCAAATTTAACCAAATCGGAACGCTTTCCAGCCGAGTTTCCGTTTGATTTTACATCTGCATCATTTCCAAGCAGAGAAAGCTGTGCCTGCCGAAACGCTTCGCCTTTTGACATTGCGGGATTTTCCGAACGCAGTTTGTAAAAGCGAATCATCAACTCCGGCGTTCCCGCATCCGACACTTTCCAAAGCGATGCCAGAACGGTTTTTGCTCCGAGCGATTGGGCTAAATATGCAAATCCTTCCGATTCCTTGCCATTTGAAGACATCGCCGTATCACAAGCCGAGATCGTCAGAAGATCAACCGTGCCGAAGAGATTGTCTTTGTCCTTGATGTCAGCAAAGGTCAGCTTGCCGTCGCCGATAAGCAAAAATGAAGCCGTCTGGTCAACGGGATTAAAACTAAAATGCGAGGCGATGTGAATAACGGGATATTTACCGCGTCGCCACAAACTAATTGTTTCGTCCTTCGTAAAATCTTTATTCAGACGAATCGTGCCGTCAAAAAATCCCGCATCTTCTTTGGAAGTCTTCACGATGTCGTTTATTTCTTTTGCAGTTCCGGGAATCGCATCAAAACTTATATCTTTATCGCCAAGCGAATCCTTAACCGTTTTCGCTTCCGAAACTCCCAAGCCCAACGCCTGCCAATTCGGTGAATCTTCATCATTAAAATACGCCAGACTCTCTTTGGTAAAAACGATGTGGCGATATTTTTCGACTAGATATTCATCGCCATCGTGCAGAGCCGCCATCGGAATATATCTGAGAACTCCGTCCAAAGACCACATAATCGTTTTGTCTTTGTATTGAGCTAAAAGTTTTGCCAAATCCGCTTCGAGGTTTTGTTTTTGTTTATCGGAAGTCTGCCGAAAGATCGCCGCGTAAAGTTTCTCGGCAAGCGGCTGCGGATCGTATCTGTCGGAACTCAAAGCATTGCGAAACTGAAAAACCGTCGCTTCCAAATCCTTCACATCAATCGGATAAGCCTTACGAGAAACGGGCGTAACAAGAATCACCCAACCGAATTTCGAGCGTGTTTTATCTTTTACATTTTTCCCGTCTAAATCCTTTTCCGAATCAGTCCCGATAACCGTATAAATCGCCACCGCACCCGTATCGAGTTCTTTACTCAACTTACCCAAAGTCCTTTGCAGATTCTTCTCGCTCTCGACTTCAGCAATTTTATCCCCAACACTCGCCTCGCTCTTTTTAAGTTTCTCAAGCGATTCCCGAAAAGCCTTATTCGCCGCTTCAATATCGGCAAAAATTTTATCCAATTCCTTCTGCTCCGCTTCGGGTAATGAACCTTTATCTTTCTCAATTTTCTCAAGTTCGATTTTTCTACTTTCCAAAGCCGCAAGTTTTTCGATCTTCGCAATTGATTC
Source organism: Pyrinomonadaceae bacterium (assembly GCA_965214585.1). Lineage (GTDB taxonomy): Bacteria > Acidobacteriota > Blastocatellia > Pyrinomonadales > Pyrinomonadaceae > JAHCHG01. Next base: position 135,902 of record OZ243957.1, read on the forward strand.
AATTTCCGCTTTGCTGTATGGAATGTTATCGGAATTTTCGCCGCTTCGACGCACAGCGATTTGTTCATATTCTTTGGTTTTGAGTAAATCCAAAACGGTTTGGGCTTCGAGAACTCGTCCCTCAGATATAAGAACATTTGCCAGATAGCGATAATAACTATCCACATCTTTTAGGAAAGATTGCTGTGTTTCATCATCAAGTCTTTTTATATTTCCGCGAATTTGCTGAAAGATATTTACCGCTTGCTTGCCGTAAAAAATAGTGAGTTGTGGTTTTTGCAAATTATCACAAACCGACATCATACTTGTAAGAGTTACCGCTTCGAGTTGCTTTACGTTCAAATTCCGAAAAATTACTAATGATTGTCGGTAAAATTTTAGTGCCTCATCGTTTTCGCCAGAATCTTCTCTCATTTCGCCGAAAAGTGTCAGAATGTGTGCCTCTGCCATTAAATTACTACTCTCTCGACTAAGTTCTAATGTTTGTTGTGCAAATTCTAATGACTTAGATTTATTTCCAATTTCCCAATAAAGCTGACTCAAAGAAACTAAAACTCCAACTTTCAACTTGATCTCCATTGTCTGCAAACGGTTTTCGAGTTGTTGAAAATAGTTTTGTCCTTTTTCTCGCTGTTCTAATCCCATTAACATACTGCCGATAAGAAAATTTTTTCTTTCGGTAAGGTCTTCATCTTTGATTGAATTCCAAAGCAATATAGCTTTTTGAGATTCTTGCAACCCTTTAGAATTATTACCCAAAAACAAGTATGTAAAACTAATAAACGTATGAGCTAACGCCCGTAAATCAGCATCTTCATCTGTATTTTCTAAAAGAGTCAATGCCTCTTGAAAACTATTCAAGGATTCAGCTAATTTTCCAATAGTAAAAGAAACTAAACCAATTCCCAATAATGCACCTTTTTGGGTTTCTACGTTCTTTATTCTTCGGCTTAGTAATAATGCTGACTCAAAGTTTTCAAGAGCTATTAAGTTTTTTTCTAATATAAGATTGATTAAACCAATTCCAAGTAATGTTTCGGCTTCTACGTTTTCGTCATTTAATTGACGAGAAACTTCTAAAAGTTGTGAGTAGCTTTCGAGAGCATCTTGAATATTATTTAGAGTGAATTGAATTAAAGCAATTTTTTCTAAAATATATTTTTTTTGTGTTTTGTCGCCGATTTCTTGGTAAAGTTTTAATGCTTGCTTGTAAAATCTAAGTGCATTTTGATTATTATTTAGATGGTCATAATCAATGCCGATATTTTTGAGTGCGGTAGCTTCGCCTTGTTTATCTTTAAGTTGACGATAAATTTGCAATGCTTGTTTGTCGGCTTCCAAAGCTAAATCATTCTTTTCTAACTTGGAATACAAAATACCAATGTTAATCAGGATTGCGGCTTCCCATTTCTTATCATTTATAATTCGGTAAACGTCTAATGCTTGTTCATAGTAATTTAGTGCTTGCTCATTTTGGTTCAAATCTTCATAAATTTGTCCCAAATAATAAAGCGCATCGCCTTCGCCGATACGGTATTTGATTTCTCGTCGAATTTGTAAGGCTGTTTCAAAATAATTTCGCGCAGTTTCATATTGTTTAACTCGATAAAACACCCATCCGAGATTGCCGAGCGTATTACTCTCACCTAATTTATCCCCGATTTCACGCCTGATGAGCAAAGCCTTTTGATAAAATTCGAGTGCTTTGTCGTATTCTCCTAAGTTGCAATAAGCGTTTCCGAGTCCATTGATAATCTTACCTTCTCCGATGCGGTCTTTTGTTATTTGAAAGAGTTTTATCGCCCGAAGGTGCGTAGCAATTGCCTGTTCATTGTTTGAAATATCGCTGTATGCCCAACCGAGATTTGTCAGCGTTATCGCTTCCCATTCCGCATCAATTTCACTCCAAAACATTAAGGCAGTTTCAAATTCCTTGACGGCTTCCGAATTTTTTGATTGAGAAACAAACTTTCTCCCATTACTTAAATGGGCTTCGGCTTTCAGCCGTTCTCGGTCATTTGGCATGGATAAACGCTTCTCTGCTAGTTTGATTATATAACTACCCATATTGTCTGACGTGCCGTAAGCCTTGACTTCAACTTGATATATTCCGCTTTTTTTCGCAATGTAAGAAATGGCTTCACGCCATAATCTACCGTCTTTGCCATCCATCTCAACAACGAGTTTACCATCCGCATCTTGCAACGAAACGATGACATCAACATCCTTCTGCTCAACTTCCGCACGGGCATATTCGCCTTTTTTTAACTCAAGCTGCAATGTATGAGTTTCGCCGCCTTTGATCTCGCGTTGGATCGGCTTATTCAGTTTGAGGGTTTGTGCCTTTTCGCTCACTTGCCCGATGGCAAAACTGCCGAACATCATCAATGCAAATGCCAATACTATTGGATGTCGTTGATTATTTTTTGTGTTCATCATTTTTATTTACAAAACTCCTCTCATTTATAAGTGTCGAAATTGCGGAATAAGGTTACAAAGATTCATTTATCATTATGGATTTTGTATATATTTTCAAATTATTCTCTCAAAATTTGTTCCAATTGTTCCTGATGCGCTTGGATTTCTTCGACAATTTCCGCTTCGGTCGGCAGATATAATTGGTAACGCGGGGCGAAAATCTGTTTGTTGTCTTCGGGCAGAGTGTAACGGACAACCGTTTCGTTTTTGTCGGCGCAGAGCAGGATTCCGATGGTCGGATTTTCCCATTCTTCGAGAAGTTCGCGGGTGTAAAAATTCGTATAAAGCATCATTTGTCCGATGTCCTGATGCGTCAGCTTGCCGAGTTTGAGGTCAATCAGCACGAAACAGCGAAGCAAGCGATTGTATAAAACGAGGTCAATATAAAAATGATCGCCTTCGAGCGTGATGCGTTTTTGGCGGGCGACGAATGAAAAGCCTTTGCCGATTTCGAGGAGAAATTCCTGTATGTGATCGAGCAGAGCCGTTTCGAGCTTTGCTTCTGTCAAATCGGGAACGTCTTTGAGATCGAGAAATTCCAATACGAACGGGTCTTTGATAAAATCCTGCGGTTTGTATTTGTCGTTTGTCGCTCTGCCGCGTTCGAGCATTTTGCGTTTGTCTTTCGACGCGGCGGTGCGTTCAAAAAAGAACGAATTTATCTGCCGTTCGAGTTCGCGGGTTGACCAACTCGCCGCAATCGCTTCGGTTTCATAAAACTCACGCGCTTCCGGTTTTTCCACTTTTAAAAGCAAACGATAATGCGTCCAACTCAATTCTCCACTCAGTGCGTGGAGTTTTTCGGCATACGCCAGATAAAATTGCCGCATATACCATAAATTAGTTGTGCTAAAACCTTTGAAGCCGTCGGCTTTCAAATTTACGGAAAGCATTTTTATCAATTGTTTTCCATAATCGGCGCGTTCCTTTCCCGCTTGTTCGTGTTCGACAATCGCCTGTCCGATGTGCCAATAAGCCTGCACCATTTCGGAGTTGACCGTGCGGGCGACGCGCTCGCGGGAAGTTTCCAGAATTTTGCAAATCCTTTTGTAAAGACTGCCGATCTCGATTTCGGAATCATTTGCTAAAATCAGATTTTCATTTTTCTTTGGCATAATTTATTTCCAATTTCCGATCAAGACAAACGGCGACCAGAAATAAGGATGTGCAAACGGTGCGTTTTTGTCCGTTTCAAACTTAGGCTGATTCGTATTTTCTCCGCTAAGATTTATCAAATCCGAGCGTTTTTTTGCCGATTCTTCCGAAGTTTTATATTCGCCGCCAATCATTTTTAACTGCGCCTTTCGCAATGCTTCGGCTTTTCCGGTATTTGGATCGGTTTCGAGGATTTTGTAGAACTCCGACATCAATTCGCCCGTCGAATCGTCGGCGACTGCCCAGAGCGTTGCCAAAACGGTTTTCGCTCCTTGTTTCTGCGCCAACGCGCCGAAGCCTTCGACCTCAACGCCGCTTGAATTCGCGCCTGAAGTCATCGCCGTATTACACGCGGAAAGCGTCAATAGTTCGATGTTATCGAGCCGCGTCTTTTTCAAGTTATCGAGCGAGAAACGCCGCGTTTCGCCGCCGCCGAGCAGGAGATATGAGTCCGTTTCGTTGCCCGCGTTAAGAGAGAAATGCGAAGCGATGTGAACGACTGCCGTTTTACCGAGATTATTCTGAAAACCTGTCAGCGTAAATTCTTCGTCCCTCAGCATCAAGCCTTTGAAAACGCCGTCCGCGCCGAATGTTCCGCAAAAGTTTTTCTTCTTGGGATCATCAACCACGCTGCATAATTCTTCCGGCACGGCGGGCAGAGCGTTGAAATTCTCGTAAGCCTTTGATACGCCGACTCCGAAAACCAGCCAATTCTTGCGCTCCGCGTCCGCCTTCCCGTCGAGTTTATCGCGGCTGGCAAGCGTCAAAACTGCGTTTGTGTATCTTTCAGCCAGATATTTTTCGCCGTCGTAGAGTGCCGCCATCGGAACATACCGGAGCGTTCCGTCCAAACTCCAGACAATCGTATCGGCTTTGATGTTATCCAAGTCTTTTTGCAAAGCGGCGGGGAAAAGTTTGTCATAAAGCTGCTTGCCCAAAGGACGCGGATCAACCGCCGGATTTTTGACCGCATCGCGGAATTCGGCAACCAGTTTATTCAACTCGGCGGCTTTGATATTAACCGTGTGCGCCTTTTGAACGTCGGATGTCGTAACGATCAGATTCAGATTATCTTCGCCGACAATCGTTGAAATTATCACGGTGCGCGGCTGATCGAGTTTTTTAAGAAGTCCCTGCGTATCCGATTCAACCGCCGCCACACGCTTATCGTTTTCGCTGAATTTCACTTTCAAATCGTCGAGATATTTGTTAAAAACCGTAATCGCCGCATCATATTTTGCTTTGAGCAGGTCGTATTGTTTTTGGTCTTCGGCGGAAAGCGAATCGCCAAGCGGAAGCGCGTTCTTTTTCTTTTCGAGCGTTCCGAATTCCGCCGCCGTTTTAGTAATTTCCGCCGAAAACTTTTCGTAATCTTCAAACGCTTTTTTCTCATCGGGCGAGAGCGAAATTTTTCCTTTCAAATCATCGGCAACCGAATCATCGCGGCGCAGATATGACAGATATTCTTCCTCTTTAAGCATCGCCAGAACCTGCTCGGCTTCGGCGATTCGACCTTTTTTAACGAGAATATCGGCAAGCGTTCGATAAGTGTCTTCAATGTTCTGGAGATAAATCTTTTGGATACTTTTATCCAAACCTTTGATATTTGTTCGCAGTCCCTGATAAACATTCACCGACTGTTTACCATAAAGAATTGCAAGACGCGAAACTTTTTGGTCTTCCCAAAAATTCATTATATGCTTTAGCGTTTTCGCTTCGCCGGTTTTATCTCCGCTTTTTTTCATAATCGGCAGAGCTTGCTTGTAATACTCCAGTGCTTTTTGCTTCTCTTCCGTTGATGAATATGCCCGTCCGATATTTGTCAATATTCTTGCTTCAACACCTTTGCCTCCCGGTTGTTTTATACTCAATGCTTGATTATAAAAGCCGATTGCTTTTTGATACTCGCCCATCGCATTATAAACAAACCCGATATTGTTAAGAACTATGGATTCGCCGGATTTTTCACCGATCTGCCTGAATAGCGATAAGGCTTGCTCGTAAAAATTCAAAGCCTTCTGCTGCTCGTTCAATTCCTGATACACCTGACCGATGCCGTTGAGAGCAAGAGCTTCTCTGTTTTTGTCTGCTGATTGTTTGTAAAACGATAATGCTTGATTTTGAACTTCCAGAGCTTTTTGATATTCGCCCAATGTATAATAAATAACTCCGCTATCCGACAGTGCCGCAGCTTCGCCGCTTTTATCGCCTAACTGTTTGTAAATCAAAATAGATTGATTATGAGATTCCAGAGCTTTTTGATATTCGCCGATTTCAGTATAAGCTCTGCCGATTCCCGTTAGAATAACTCCTTCACTTCTTTTATCGCCAGTTTCTCTTCTGAGCTGCAAAATTTGTTGATAATATTCCAACGCCGTTTGAAATTCGCCCGATAAAAAATTAATCAGACCGATGCCTGTCATCGCCGTCGCCTCACCGCTTTTATCGCCGATTTGTTTGTATATCAAAACGGCTTGATCGCAAACTTCCAATGCTTTTTGATTATCACCCAATGGATAATAGACGAGTCCGAGACTCGTGAGCGTATCGGCTTCATATTTTTTATTGCCGATTTCCCTAAAAAGCGGCAGAGCTTGATTGTAAACATTTACCGCCTTTTGATTTTCACCGGAACTTGAATATATAGAACCGATTTTGTAGAGCGTCGAGGCTTCACCATTTTTATCTTCAACCTGCTTGTAGAGAAGCGATGCTTGATTGTAATGATTTATTGCCTTCGGATTTTCGTTTATTAAATTATTCAATTTTCCCAACCATCCAAAACTTTCCGCTTGCAATTCCGTGTCGCGCGTTTTTTTGTAAACCTCCAGTGCCTGCTCAAATTTGACAAGTGCCGCCCGCATTGAACTTATCGTATTTTGATTTGCTAAATCTACGGCTTCGGCAAATAATGCGTCGGCTTTTGAGTTTTCCATCCGATTCGCCGGCAATTCACGATCAACATTTTTCTGCCCAAAATTAAATGAGGCAGCCGCTAGTATTAAAGCAACCACCAAAACCGCCGAATATTTTCGTTTTATCTTCAAGTTAATCATTTTTAAACCGCGCTTCTCCTCTATTTATAAGTGTCGCATTTTCCAAAAAGGTTACATATTTTAATTTATCATTATATCTATCGAAGATAATAAATTTCTCACTTGATTTGGAGTAAACAACCGATTTTGTTATTTGATATTTTTATTTCCAATTCCCAATCAAAATAAACGGCGACCAATAATAAGGATGCGCGAGCGGCGCGTTTTTGTCCATTTTATATTTCGGCTGATTTGTTTCTTCTCCGCTGAAATTTATCAAATCCGAACGATTCGCGTCATCGGGTCTGACGGCTTTTGTTTTGCCTTTTAGCAAAGAAATTTGTGCTTCGCGTAACGCTTCGGCTTTTGTTATCTGCGGATTTGCCTGACGAATGCGGTAGAAATTGAGCATCAATTCTTTCGTGCCTGCGTCCGACACTTGCCAGAGGCTCGCCATCACGGATTTTGCGCCGAGAATTTGCGCGACGTATGCAAAACCTTCGACTTCCTTGCCGTTCGTGTTATCGTTTTTCCCGCCGCCCGTCGCCGTGTCGCAGGCGGAAAGCGAAAGCAGATCAACATTGGCAAACAGGTTCGGAAAATCTCTGAATTCGCTCATTTTGAGAGGTGTGCCGTCGCCTAAAAGCAGAAAGGATTCTTCTTCGTTCGCCGGATTGTATGAAAAATGGCTGGCAATGTGAATCACCGGATTTCCGACGCGCACGCCTTTGAGCAGAGCGATTTTTGTAAAATCTTTGTTCAACTGAATCGTGCCGGGCAAAATTCCGTCGGGATCGTTTGCGTCTTTGACAATCGAGCGCAATTCGGCTTCCGCGCCTTTTAAAGCGTCAAAACTCAGCGTCTGCCCGTCGCCGGTATCAACAATTTTCGCTTCGGAAACGCCTAAACCCAAAACTTTCCAATCCGTCTGCGCGGCATCTTTTAAACTTCCTAAACTCGCCGTGTTGAAAATCACGTTGCGGTATTTTTCAACTAAATACTGCTTTCCGTCGTGCAGAGCCGCCATCGGAACGTAGCGCAAAACGCCGTCTAAACTCCACATCAGAGTTTTGTCGGCGGCATTTCCGAGATAAGTTTCCAGATCGGCGGCAAGTGTCGTTTTCTGCTTTTCGGAAGTTTGCAAAAACAACTTTTTGTAAAGTTTTTCGGCAAGCGGCTGCGGATCGTAAACGTCGGATTTTAAAACATTGCGAAAGTCGGCAACCGTTTTATTCAAATCTTTCGTGTCAATCGGATACGCTTTGCGAAATTCGGGCGTAATGAGCAGAATCCAGCCGACATCGGTTTTCTTTTTGTCGTCCAACCCGTCGCTGATCTGCCCGAAAACCGTGTAAATGGCGGCAACTCCTTTTCCGAGTTCGGGTAGAATAGTTTGAATATTATCCTTCATCCGATTATCGAGCGCGTTTTGAATGTCGGGCGCGGCTTTTGCCAACTGTTCGGCTGCCTTTCGCAGAGCGTTATTTGCCGCCGGAATTTCGGTAAATTCGATCTGATCGAGCCGTTCGTTTTCGGCTTGGGAAAGTTCGCGTGTTTTTTTCGCTTCCTTGAGTTCGCCGAGTTCGCGCCCGATTGCCGCGAGCCGTTCGACTATTCTGATCGCCGCTTCTTCCGCCTTGCTATACGGCAGAGTTTCGCTTGCCGCGCTGCTTCTTTTTATCAAATCGCCAAATTCTTCCCGTTTGAGCAAATCCAGAACGGCTTGCGCTTCGGGGATTCTTCCTTGTTCGATCAATAAATCGGCGAGATTACGGTAAATATTCGCGCTTTTTTTGGTGTAAGACTGCTGTAAATCCTTGTCAATTCCCTTGATATTAGCGCGTATTTCCTGTTTCAGATTAACCGCCTGCTTGCCGTAAAAAATCGCCAGATTCTTATCGCCGTAATATTTTTCGAGAGTGAGCAGATTATTTAAAGTAATCGCTTCGTTGTCTTTGTCATTTGCCTCACGCGCCAGCGTCAACGCCTGAACCAAATATTCGCGCGATTTAGCCGCATCGTTTTTTTGATATGAAATCAAAGCCAGACGCAGTAACGCGCCCAATTGCTTTACTTTGTCGCCGATCCCGCGGCTGAGTTGCAAACCTTCGTTGATATATTTCAAAGCCGTCGGATAATCGTATTTGAGCGCGTAAAATCCGCCGAGATTTATCAGCGTGGTCGCTTCGACGGCAATGTTCTGCGAATCGTGCAAGTAAGGCAGCGCGTCGAGCGAATATTTTATGGCTTTTTCATTGTTTCCGAGTTCCGAATACGCGCCGCCGATGCGTCCGAGCGTCAAACCGACTTTTTCGGAACTGCCGATTTTCTTGGCAACGCCTAAAACTTCTTCGAGAAATTCGATTGCTTTTTGATATTGACCGAGATAAACGTAAATTGCGGCGATGTGGTCGAGCGCGGCGACAACGGCGAATTGGTCTTCGGTTTCGCGGGACAAAACGAGAGCCTCGCGCCCTGTTTCCAAAGCCTGCGTCGTGTTTCCCACCTCGTAGTAAGTCAAAGACAAACCGTAAACGGCAAAGGATTTCAAGGTTTTATCATTTAACTCGTCAGCGATTTTCAAAGATTCCTGATACGCCTTGACCGAAGCCGGAAAATTTTGCAAATCGCCGTAAACTCTGCCCAGATTGTTCAGAGCCTTTGAAACGAGCGTCTGATTTTTGATTTCGCGGGCAATTTCGAGTGCCTTTTGTGCGTATTCGAGCGCGTCGCCCGATTTTCTGAGTTCGGCGTAAACGTCCGAAAGCCGGTTTAATGTGTCCGTTTCTTCGGCTTTCAAACCGAGTTCGCGCCTGAGCGAAAGAGATTTTTGAAAAAGTTCGACGGCTTCCGGCTTTCTGCCCGTCACGGAATATTCGGCGGCGATGTTATAAAAAATCTGCGCTTTAACCTTTTTATTGTCGGTTTTTTCGGCGACGGCGGCGGCGCGGTTATAATATTCCAGACTTTTTGCGCGGTCATTCAATTCGCTGTATATTACGCCGAGCCGGTTTAAATAAACCGCTTCGTTTGCTTGGTCTTTTGCGTTTTGATACAAAGCGAGAATTTCTTTGCGGACGTTTATCGCTTCCTGCTTTTTCTTGTTCGCCCAAAAAATCGTGAAGATGTTTTCCAAAGATTTAACCGCTTCGCCCGTTTCACCCGTTTCGATTCTTATTTTGGCGGACTTTCGGTAATAATCGGCGGCTTCATCCTTTTTGTCGAGCCATTCGTAATTGATTGCGATATTCCGCAAAAGAAGTGCCTGCTTAGGTTTGTCGCCGAGTTCGCGGTAAATTTCCAGCGATTTTTGATAATTCTCAAACGCCTTTTCGCGCCGGTTCGCGCTGCCGAGCGCGATTGCCGACAAATTCCAATACTCGGCTTCGCCCGCGCGATCTTTTGTTTTCTGAAAAAGCGTGATGATCTCATCGTAAACGGCGAGCAGTTCGTCATATTTTTCCTGATCGGAAAGTATATAGGAAATTTCAACAAGCGCGTCGGCGTTTCTTTGGTCGAGATTTGCCGCTTTTGCAATCGCCGCCGCTTTTTCGTAATTTTCAAGTGCCTTATCTTTTTTATCAAGCGCGAAATAAGCCGCGCCGAGATTCTGCAAAGTTTCCGCTTCGCCGTCGGCATTTTTTAAATCGTGATAAATTTTATCGGCTTGCAGATAAAATTCGGCGGCGCGTTCGTTATCAAAAAAGGAATTGGCAATGCCCGTAAAATTCAGCCAATCGGCTTCTTCCGTTCGGTTTCCGCCTTTTCGCACCAGCGGCAGAATTTTCTGCTCATAAATTTCGGCGACTTTGCGCCAATTTTCCGCCGTTTGATAAGTTCCCGCCAAACCGCTTAAAGCGTAGCGTTCGTTAAAAATATCGTTCGCCTGCCGCGCATTTTCGGCGGTTTGTTCATAGATTTTCCGAGCCTTTTCCGGCTGATTGATTTGCTGATAAAAATCGCCGATGTTGCTCGTCGTCAATAACGCGAGATATTCGTCGCCCGCTTCTTTGGCAAGCGTTACGGCGCGGCGCAGTTCATTTATGGATTTCTCTTCCGTTTCCGGCTTCGCGTCCAAAAAAACGGCGGACGACAAAACGAGCGATTCAAAATACTTGTCGTCTAATTTACGAAAAGCGGCAGTTGCGCGGTCAAATTCTTTTGCGGCAAACCCGTTTGATTCGGGCGTATTCTGCTTTCGCAATTCGAGCGCGTTTTGAAAATTCCTTTCGGCTTCGATTCGCAGCAAATCATTTTCATTCGCCTGCGGTTTTGTAATCAAAGCAATCGAATACTTTCCGGGCGAAGCGTTTTCGTCAAGCGTTTTAACTTCAAATTTGTAAACTTCACGTTCGGCGACAAAAGATATAATTTCCCAACCGTAAATTCCGTTCGGCGTATCGCGCTCAATAATTTTCCCCGCGTCCGCGACAAACAAACTAACTGCAGCATCCGTGCCTTTCTGCTCAACGCGAATTTGCGCGAATTCACCTTTTTTTAAAGCAATCTGATAAACGTCAATCTGCTTCGCCTCGATACTTTTTTTCTCCGCCGCCCGATTCGGCAAAAGATTCGTCGTCTGTGCGAAAACGGAAAGAGTTAAAATAACAAGAAGAAAAGATATTGCCGCCGTTTTTCCGAAACGATTTGTATTTTTTGCAATCATAATCAATTATCTCCAGTTTCCGATCAGCACAAACGGCGACCAGAAATAAGGATGCGCGAACGGTGCGTTTTTGTCCGTTTCAAACTTAGGCTGATTTGCGCTTTCGCCGCTTAGATTTATCAAATCCGAGCGTTTTTTCGCCGCTTCTTCCGAAGTTTTATATTCGCCGCCGATCATTTTAATCTGCGCCGTTCGCAACGCTTCGGCTTTGCCGATTTTTGGATTGTCTTCAAGAATACGGTAAAATTCCGTCATCAGTTCGCCCGTCGAATCGTCGGCGACTGCCCAGAGTGTTGCCAAAACGGTTTTTGCTCCTTGTTTTTGTGCCAGCGTGCCGAAGCCTTCGACCTCAACACCGCTTGAATTTACGCCTGAAGTCATTGCCGTATTGCAGGCGGAAAGCGTCAGCAATTCGATGTTGCCCAAGTCTTCTTTGCCGCGCAAATCTTCGAGCGAAAAACGTCTGTCTTCGCCGCCGCCGAGGAGTAGATACGAATCCTTATAATCGCCCGCGTTCAGATCGAAGTGCGAAGCGATGTGGACGATTGCAACCTGTTTTTTGCCGATGTTGTTTGTAAAATCTTCTTTTGTAAATTCTTCGTCCAGACGCATCAAGCCGCCGAAAACTCCCGTTTTGCCGTAGGTTTTGCAAAATTCTTTTTTCTGCGGATTTTCAACCACGCTGCACAATTCCTGCGGGACGGCGGGCAGAGCCGAGAATTTCTCAAACGGTTTTGAAACGCCGACTCCGAAAACCTGCCAGTTTTGCCGATTCGGGTTGGCTTTTGCTTCGATGTTTTGAATGGCGGCGAGCGTTAAAATGGCGTTATTGTATCGTTCGACCAGATACTTTTCGCCGTCCCAAAGTGCCGCCATCGGCACATAGCGGAGCGTTCCGTCCAGACTCCAAACGATTGTGTCGGCTTTGATATTCGCCAAATCCTTCTGCAACTCGGCGGGGAAAAGTTTGTCATAAAGTTGCTTGCCCAAAGGTCGCGGATCAACCGACGGATTCTTGACGGCATCGCGGAATTCGACGACGAGTTTGTTCAGGTCGTTTGATGAAATATCAACCGTATGCGCCTTTTGAATTCCCGCCGTCGTTACGATCAGATTCAGACGGTCTTCGCCGACAATGGTTGAAATAATCACGGTTCGCGGCTGGTCGAGTTTTTTCAAAAGCTGTTTTGTAACCGATTCAACCGCCGCAACTTGATTAAATTGTTCGCCCTTTTGTGCAAACCTAACTTTCAGATCATCGAGAAATTTATTAAAAACCGTAACCGCCGCATTATATTTCGCTTCGAGTTCGTCATACCGCTTTTGGTCTTCGGCGGAAAGCGTTTCGCCAAGCGGCAGATCATTTTTTTTCTTTTTCAACGCATAAAAATCCTGTGCCGTTTTGGTAATCTCATCCGCATATTTTTCATAATCTTCAAACGCCTTTTTCTCATCGGGCGAAAGCGAAATCCGTTCCTTCAATTCGGCAGCAACCTCTTTACTCCGCCGCAAATATGAAAAATACTCATCCTCTTTGAGCATTCCCAAAACCTGCTCGGCTTCGGCAATCCGTTCCTGGGCAATGAGAATATCAGCAAGGTCTCGATAACTACTTTCGACAGATTTGAAATAAGTTTTCTGAATTTCTTTATCAAGAGAAGTTACATTTGAACGTAATTCTTGAAAAATATTAACTGCCTGTTTGCCATAATAAATAGCGAAATGTGGATTATTTAAAAAATCCCAAGCATACATCAAATTATAAAGCGTCCGAACTTCTACATTTTTTGCATTAGTAGAGCGTAATTTTGGCAAAGCTAGATTAGAGAATTCTATTGCTTTTTGATTTTCACCTAATCGCAGATAAACTGAACCAAACATTGAAAGATTCATTGCCTCAAGATTTTTATCATTAACATTCTCAAACGTAATTGAAGCGCGTTTTAAATAATCCAAAGATTTTTCTTTATCGCCTAAGAATGAGTAAACAAGTCCTAAAAGTGATTGTGTTGCGGCTTCACACCGTTTATCGCCAGTATTGCTACACGCAGTTGTTGCTTGAGTAAAATACTCAACCGCTTTTTGCATCTCACCTAATGCAAAATAAACATTACCGATTCCTGAAAGGCTGACAAAAATCAACCCGTTATCTCCGATAGTCCGTGCCAAACTTAAAGATTGGTTGAAATACTCCAATGACTTCTGTTTATCGCCTAATTCAAAATAAACTATACCAATACGCGCTAAAGTATCAGCTATATCTTTTTTATTTCCTGAAGTTTTAAGTATTTTTAAAATTTGGTTGTAGTAATTTAGAGATTTCTCAAATTCTCCCAAATCTGAATATGTTTGTCCGATGCTTATCAAAGTATTTACTTCATAAATTTTATCATTAAGCGTTTTTGCAATAGCAAGACTTTGAGTATAAATTTCTAATGCTTTCTGTTTGTCGCCCAAATCGGAATGAATAACGCCAATATTGGTTAAAGTTGTAACTTCATTAACTTTGTCACCAATCAATTTCACTAAAGATAATGCTTGGTTATAAAATCCCAATGCCTTTTGCTTGTCTCCTAAAATTGAATAAACACCGCCGATAATGTTGAGGGTTGTTGATTCCACACTTTTATTTTTGATAGTTCTCGATAAATCCAATGCTTGATTATAATAATCTAACGCTTTTTGACTTTCACCGAAGTTTGAATAGAAATATCCAATGTTTATGAGTGTTGCATACTCAGCCCCAGAATCACCGATAGCTTTGCGAAGTGGCAAGGTCTGAATGTAATAATCAAGGGCTTTTCGCTTTTTGCCTAAATCAGAATAAACATTGCCAATATTATTGAGCGTTATAACTTCATTACTTTTATCGTTAAAAGTTCTCCAAATTGGTAATGCTTGGTTATAATATTCAAGTGCCTTCTGTTTTTCTCCTAGATAATTATTTACATCACCTAGCCAGACCAAGCAATACGCCTCATTTTTCTTCTCGCCTGTTTCCGAGTAAATCCGTTTTGCATCTTCAAGTTTTGTGAGTGATGCTCTTAATGTTTCCATCGTGTCTTGACGGGCAAGATTCCGAGCTTCACTAAAAAGTTTTTCTGCGGTCGCAAGTTTTTCTGCTTGAGTTGGCGCAGTTGACACGGTATTTTGTGCCGAAACAAACAAAGTTGTACCAGACACGAGAACAATCAACCAGATTGTCACACCCACTATTTTATTTCGCTGAGTAAATTTCATATTTCACACATCTCTTTTAATGTTTCTTCCAGTTCTTTGACGACAACTTCGCCTTGTCCCGCAGTATCGCGTGCCGTCATCCCTTCGACAAATTCTCTTTCGATTTCCACCCGTCTTTTGTTGGTATCGGTTGCCGTGCGTGAGGCAATGCGTTTGAGCATATAAATTCCTTTTTCCCTTTTTCATCAAAACCGCTGATCTCCAAAACAAACTTACCGCCCGCGTCGGCAATAAAAGATAATATCTCAGGTCCTTCCTTACTGTTCGGACTGTCCATCGTCGCTTGCGAAACGCCGTCCGCATCAACAATCCTGAGCATCACATCAACGCCTTTCTGCTCAACCCGAACTTGAAAAAACTCGCCCCGCTTCAAATCGAATTTATAACGATGAGTTTCCTTGCCCGTCATCTCGCGTTCGATAATTTGATTCGGTTTCAGTTCGCGGACATCGGTTTCCTGTGCAAAGGAAACCAAACTGCACATCATCACTAAAAAACACGCTAAAATTGCCAATTGTTGCGGATTTGTTTTTGAGTTTGTCATTTTTAATTACACCTCTATATATATACTACCGTTTATACACAAGTCTTAAAACCTTGATGTTTGCTGCCTTTTATAACATCTGTTTATTTTGCATTTCTCTGTCGCCAACGGCGACTAACATTACAGCCTATGGTGCAGGCGTTTCGCCGAAACTATATGTATTTCGTAACGATTCAACCCGTCGCTGAAGGCGACGAACATCAATGAACATCGGTTGTTTGTCGCCTTCAGCGACAGAATCCTGTGTTTTAGCTCACCTAGTGCAAAATCAGTTGACATTGTTGGATAATCTCGGCAATTGTTCCGAGTTGAAATATTCGCATACTCTTTGCTCGATCATTTCTTTGGTTAATTCTCCGTTCGGCTCACAGATTGCTTTCTTGCCGTGCCTCCAATGCGGCTCGATCGGATTCAGCCACGGACTTTTCGTCGGTAACTGACACCTGATGATTCGCACTCCGCCCGTCTGTTTCGCTTCCCGATTGTTTTCTTTGATCCATTCCAGAACCTTTTTCGAGTCGTGCCAACTGGCATTGTCCCAAATCAAAAACAGAGCCTTTTTTCTCTCCTTTTTTAACTCACGGGCGAGCCACTCTAAAAACGAGATCGTTATCTCGGAAATCGGACGCTCCTCTAAAAACCTGACCTTGACCTGCCCGGTGTCTTTTCTCAATAACCCGTAACAAGCAATCGCTTTTGGCTCCTTATCATCTTTATTTGCTTCCCTTTGCACCATCCGCAAAGGTTCGCCAAATTCCCACGTCCTGATCTTCGGCTGCGAAAAGCGCGACCACCAAACCTCATCCAGAAAACCCAAAACTATATCGTCGTTTTCCGAAGCAATTCGAATCAAACGATCTCTCTGTTTTTTTTTAACTCATATTGTGGATCGGGCGATGTGATCCAATCCTTTGCCCGCTTCCAACTGCTCCCGTTTTTCTTCATCGCCGTCCGAATCGTTTCGTTCGCCATCTGCCGCGGGGTTTCGCCTTTTTCAAACAACACTTCCGCTACCAAGGTCAATGTCCAGACACTGCTCGCTTTACCATAAAGACGCGGAGTTTTGTGCATTATCTGTTTAATTCGCTCACACTTTTCCGCATCAACTATTGTCTCCGTCGTTTTTGGAGCCGAACTTCTTCTTTTCAGACAACTAACGCCTTGCTCGTTAAAGCGATGGATCATCTGCCGGGCATATTCAGCCGAATAGCCGAATTGCTTTTCAATCCCGGTCGTCGTCAAACCCTGACTACTCGCCAACAATATCTGAGCTCGTTTCATCTGACACGCATCGCTGGCTCGTTTTGCTTTTTCCAATACTTGTTTTTCTTCTTCGCTCATCGCTCTGACGAAGATCGGTTCTTTTTTCATTCCTTGATTTTATATTATTTCACCTAATACCAACAACCTTTGCTGTTTTTGCACTAGCGATTCTCGCTAGGCTATAATGTTAGTCGCCGTTGGCGACAAGAACACAAATCAATACTTTCAACTTGTGTATAAACGCAGCTATTTATAAGTGTCAATTTCTGCAAAAAGGTTACAGAATCTAATTTATCATTTTTGTTTTTATCTATCTCCAGTTTCCGATCAACACAAACGGCGACCAGTAAAACGGATGCGCGAACGGTGCGTTTTTGTCCCTTTCGTATTTCGGTTGATTTTTATCTTCTCCGCTTAAATTTATCAAATCCGAGCGTTTTTTCGCCGCTTCTTCTTTAGTTTTGTAGCTGCCTCCGATCATTTTCTGCTGCGCGATTTGAATGGCTTCGGCTTTTGTCAGTTCTGTATTTTCCTTTCGCAGACGGTAAAATTCGCTCATCAAAAGCGATGTGCTTTCGTCGGCGACTGCCCACAAAGTTGCAAGCACGGCTTTGCCGCTTTTCGTCTGAATCACCGACGCGAGCGAGTCAACTTCCTTGCCGTTTGAATCGTCGGCAAATCCGGTGCTGCAAGCCGAAAGCGTGACCAGTTCGACATCGCCGAAGTCTATGGTTGACGAATTTCTGATCTCTTCGAGCGTTAAAATTTGTCCGTTTCCCAATAAAATAAATGAATTCGAGTCTTTGTTTCCAAGCCGGAAATGGCTGGCGATGTGGATGACGTTGTATTTGCGGTTTCCTTCGACGGTTTCCTTTGCCAGCGAATCTTTGAATGCTCCGATTGTAAAATCTCTGTTCATAAAGCGTCTGCCGACGAGAACGCCCGTTTCCGTGTCAGATTTTTCGTCTTTGACGATTGCCAGCAGTTCGCGTTCCGTTCCGGGAAGTTTGCTGAAAGGGATTTCCTTGTTTTTATCATCGGGATTAATGACGGTCAAGGGTTCGGAAACGCCTAAGCCCAACGCCTGCCATTCTTTGCTCGAATCCGAAACATCATCGCGCGTTTTCGGCGTGATTATCACGTTTTGAAAATCTTCGACCAGATATTTTTTGCCGTCGGGCGACAGCGCGGCAAGCGGAATATAACGCAGCGTTCCGTCCAAACTCCAGATGAGCGTTTTGGCGTTTGCCTGTTTCAACTCCTTTTCAATCGGCTTTATCAAGATGTCGTAAAGCTGTTTTCCCAAAGGACGCGGATCAACATTCGGATTTTGCAAAGCATCGCGGAAGGCGAAAACTTTTTTGTTCAGATCGGCAATTTTTATTTCAGTTTTGCCGTCAATCTGAACTTTCGCGGTGGTTAAAATCACCCGGTAGCGGTCTTCTCCGGCGACTGTGTAGAGCGCAACCGTGCCGTCGCCCCATTTGCGAAGTTTGGCTTGCAGATTGCGGTCAATCTCGATGTCTTTTTTCACCTGTTCGCCGCGGCTGCCGAGTTCGCGGACGAGTTCTTTTTCCAGAAACAGACGAAAGGCGGCGTTTGCCGTGTCAATCTGTTTTTCGAGTTCTTCATAGAGAATTTGCTCGGCGGCGGAAAGCTGCAAATCGCTGCGCGAAAGCTGCCGTTTTTTATCGTCGAGCCGGACGAATTCCCGCCCGATTTCGGCAATTTTACCGGCAAGCGCGGAATATTTTTCGAGCAGAAGTTTTTCGCTCTTATCAAGCGGAACGCGCTCGTCGAGTTTGGCGATCTCGGAAGAGTCGCGGCGGACGAACTCGAAGTATTCTTCCTGTTTGAGCATCGCCAGAATCTGCTCGGCTTGCGCGAAACTTCCTTGTTCGATCAACAAATCGGCGAGTTTTCTGTAAACGAATTCGACGGATTTGAGATATTTTTTCTGAATATTCAAATTAAGTCCGCTGACCGAACCGCGCAGTTCCTGATATTTATTGACCGATTGCTTGCCGTAAAATGCGGCTATCGGCAAATTGCCCGTTTTTTTCCAGACGGTCATCAGATTATTCAGCGTTGCGGCTTCGACTTCTTTTTCGCCGAGTGCGCGGTTGATTAACAGAGATTTGTTGAGAAATTCGAGTGCTTTTCGGTGTTCACCAAACGACAAATAAAGCGTGCCGAGATTGTTGAGCGTTCCGGCTTCGCCTGCCCTGTTGCCGATATAGCGGTTAAGCGATAAGGATTCGTTGAAATTGTCGAGTGCCATTTCCCTTTCGCCTAAAGTCGAATAAATTTCTCCGATATTTCCGAGCGCGGCTGCCTGCGCGGATTTGTCGCCCGACGAACGGCTTAAAGCCAACGCCTGTTTGAAAAATTCGAGTGCTTTTCGGTATTTTTCCAACGAATAATAAACTCCGCCGATATTGCTTAAAGTTACCGCTTCGCCCAATTTGTCGCCGACAGTTCGCCTGAGCGACAGAGATTTATCGAGAAATTCGAGTGCTTTTGCTTCGTCGCCCAAGTTCGAGTAGATTTTCCCGATGTTGTTGAGAATTCTGGCTTCAAACGCTTTGTCGTCTGCCGGACGGCGCAGTATTAACGCCTGATTATAAAAACCGAGTGCTTTGGCTTTTTCGCCCAAGCGGTCATAAACTCCGCCGATATTGCCCAGCGTCGTCGCTTCGCCGAATTTATCGCCGACGGCGCGGGCAATCGTCAACGCCTGCTCGAAATATTCCAACGCCTTCCGGCTTTCGCCGATTGTGCTGTAAAGCAAACCGATATTGCCCAAGGTCGTGCCTTCGCCGAACTTGTCGCCGAGTTCGCGCGACAGCGACAGCGATTGATCGTAGTAATCCAGAGCCTTTTCCCGTTCGCCGAGCCAATCGTAAATCGCGCCGAGATTACTCAGCGTTTCTATTTCCTGCTTTTTGTCCAAGGCTTTCCGAGTCAGCGGCAGGGCTTCCGCGTAAAATTCGAGTGCTTTAGGTTTATCTCCCGAATCGGAATAAACTTTTCCGATATTATTCAGAGCCGTAATTTCAACTCGTTCGTTATCGGTTTCGCGGGCTGTTTTCAGCAGTTGTTGAAAGTAATCCAGAGCCTTCTGCTTCTCGCCCGTAAAATTGTAAAGTTTGCCGATAAAGAGCAACGTCGTAATTTCGCCCGCTGTGTCGCCGACGGCGCGGCGCGGAATCAGCGATTGCGCGTAAAATTCTATTGCCTTTTGATAGACGGCTGCCGAACTGTAAACTCCGCCGATGTTGAAAAGCGTTGTCGCTTCCTGAAACTGATCGCCGATTTCCTTTGAGATCGGCAGAGAGCGTTTGAAATATTCGAGTGCTTTTTCATTTTCGCCCGCATCCCTGTAAATTTCGCCGATATTATTTAACGCTGCGGCTTCCGTGTTTTTTTGCTGCGTAATTTTAAATAAAGGCAGTGCTTTGAAATAAAATTCGAGTGCTTTTTCATTTTCGCCTTCCGTTTGATAAAAAAAGGCTATGCTGTGCAAAGCCAGAACTTCCCAGTTTTTGTCCGAAACAGCCTGAAACAGCGGCAGAGATTCTTTGTAAAGATTTATCGTTCGCGTTTTATCGTTCGTATTGTTTGAAATCTGACCGGCAAAAAGCAGCGCGATTCCCTGATTTAGTTTGTAACCCGCCTCGCCGTAGAGAGATGCGGCTTCGACGAATTTCTGCAACGCTTCTGCCGGCGATTTTTCCGTTTTCCGAGCGAATAATTTGCTTGCCTCCTCATTGAGCGCGACAGCCTTTGCCGCTTTGAGCGCGAGCAATTGCCGCTTTGTCAGTTCGGTCAGATAAACGTCTTTTAATTCCCGCCAGCCGCTTAAAGCCTCTTCGAGTTTGCCGATTGCAGTTTCTTCCTGTCCCGCCGCATCGCGTGCCGTCATTGCTTCGACGAACAATTTTTCATTCTCAACGCGCCTTTTGTCGCCCGCATTCGCCGTTCGTGAGATTTCGCGTCTGACCGTGTAAAATCCTTTTGCCGCCGTTTCGTCAAAATTGATAATTGCTAATTTGAAACTTCCTTTTTTCGAGGCAACAAAGGAAAGTATCTCAAAACCTTCCGCCCCGTTCGGACTGTCCATCATCGCCGAAATTTTTCCGTCCGCATCGAAAAGTTTGAGCGCGACATCAACGCCCTTCTGCTCGGCGCGAATTTGAAGAAATTCGCCGGCTTTTAAATCGAATTTATAAAAATGAGTTTCCGCGCCCGTCATCTCGCGTTCGATTGTCTGACCGGCTTTTAGTTCGGGCGCGTCGTTCTGATTTCCGGTTTGCGCGAAATTTACGTTCGGCAGCAAAAAAATCACCGCGCACATACAAAAAATTCTGAGCAGACGAAATTTAAATTTTACCGGCAAGTTTTTCATAAAAAGTTTTTTTCTCTCGGCACAATAACCTTAAATTACAACAGGCGCGGGATTATTTCTTAGTTTTATTATACAAAAACTAATAATTTCCAAATCCCGCGCCTGACGTAAAATTTATAGAGGATTCGGAAAGGAACGCTTCCAAATCCTCAAAATCCGTTTCTAAAGCTGCGAGAAAATCTTATTCACCGCCGCCATATCCAGTTTTCCGTAACCCCAATTATTGTTCGGAATCGCCTGCGAAAACGGAATCAAGCCGGTTTTGCTCGCGTTTCCTTTGAGCAGGCGTTTTATTTCGCCAAGCGTCAAGGTCGGTTTCTTTTCAAACATCAGCGCGACGATGCCGGAAGTGTATGGCGTGGCGGCACTCGTGCCGTTCATCGCCGCGTAATTTCCGGTTGAATCCACCTTCCAGCCTTCCGCGCCGCCGACACCGGGAATTTTAGCGTAACTTGACGAATACCATTCGCCCGGCGCAACGATGTCCGGTTTGACCGTGCCGTTGCGGTTCGGTCCCGGACTCGAATAACAAGACAGCGAACCGATTGTAATTCCCAGAGGCTTGTTGTCGTTGCCCAAACAAACCGCGTTCAGAAAGATCGGACTGCCGCCCGAATGGAAATTGTCGTTCCAATCGTAACTTCCGACGGTGATCGCGTTTTCCATATTTCCCGGCGAGCCGACCAGATGGCTGTATGAAACGCTCTGCGGCGCGAACGAGCCGAGATTCCGATTCCAAAAATACAGATGAGCCGCGCCGCTGCGACCTTCTGCATTACTCAGCCAGATGCCGCCCGGTCCCGGAGCAACAACCAGATTTGCCTGATATTGTTTGGTCAGCGGATTAAATTCCCAAGTCAGTTTGTCGCCGAGCGGAGTTGCCTGACTCGGAGTTATTCTTACTTTATCATCGGCGGAATCGAAATATATCTGGATCATCGTTTCCCTGTTGGCATTCCAGACAATATGTTTCCTTTCGCCGGAAAATTTCGCCTCGGCGTGAATCGCGTCCGCGCCTTCGTTGCCCGCCGCAAAAACGATTGCGCGTCCGGCTTTGTCCAAAGGAAATCTCGCGTTAAGCTGGCGTTCTTCAACTCTCTGCCCGTCGTGTCCGCTGAAATGACCGCCGAAACTTCCCGAAACGACAAGCGGCGTTTTTCCGGCGACTTTATCGAGCCATTCGGCAATCGCATTAAGCAGATAGACGTTTTCCAAACCTCTGTATCCCAAACGCACGCCGATAATTTCGGCATCCGGCGCAACGCCTTCGACGCTTTTTCCGTGAACTTTTGCTTTCGCCATTTTGTCCGCGTTTCCGTTTCCGACGGCGACGCTCGCGCAAGCCGTTCCGTGTCCGTCAACATCCGTCGCCGGAATCGTCGCTCTGTCCGAGCGAAGTTCGGCGGTCAATTGATCTTTCATAAAGAGAGTTCCGATTGAAGTTCCGTTCGGAAATTTGACCGGAGCGACATTTCCGCGCCCCGATTTATGACTTAAAGAAGTGTCCCACAAATAAGATATGCGCGAAGTCGGGCGACCTTGCTGATCGTAAGTTATAAAATCGGGATGACGAAAATCAATTCCCGTATCGAGAACCGCAATTATTACATTTTTTCCCGTTAATCCCTGAAGTCCGCCGCGCACAATATTATCGGGAATAGCCTGCGATATATCGCCCCGCACAACATCCGGCGGCGGCGGCGCGGTAACGCGCCTGTTTTCTTCGACTCTGACGATATTCGGATTTTTTGCAATTGCATCCCACGCTTCGATTGTTTCGACAAAAACATCGGCAAAACGGTCTATCGCGGTTAAAACATAAGCATATTTGATCGCCGATTTTTTCTGATCGGAGAAAACGGCGCGACGCGCAGCCGGAGTTTTAAATTCGATGTTCAGCACGACATAAACCGTTCCTTCATCTCTCGCGCCGTTAGCTCCGTTTGAAGTCGCGTCGGTTTTTTTGATTTCCGTCATCATCTGTTGATAAGATTCCGCCGGCATTTTGTTCATAATGTTGTTCTTTTTTGTTCCCAATGTTACCGCTTCGCCGCCGATCTTAAAGTTTTTCGGATCGTCGTCCGTTTTCTGCGCCGGCAAATTCGTCGGCAAGCCGAGAAAAATAAAACCGGCGAGCAGTATGTAGGAAATCAACGCCTGAACTGCTTTCCGGCTCGATTTTCTGTAATTTGTGTTTTTTTCCGAATGAATTTTCATTATCTTCTCCTCATTTTATTTGTGATTTTCCCAAAAAATTTTCAACTTTTTTCGTAATTTTGTAAAATATCTGATTTTACCTTATTCAAGGTCACGGAACGCCGGCATCTTGCCGGCAACCGACGCAGAATGCGTTGGAGCAAAGTTTGTAATCTTTAAAGTTTCTCCATAATCTTTAAAGTTCTTCAAGTTTATTTTCGCGTCTGTCGCACTCATTGCCGCCAAGATGGACGTGGTTTCGTCAAAACAAAATTTTATTTTTCGACTTTGAATAAGCCCTAAATTTTGCCTGCAAATCGGCGTTGCTTTAAGCGTTTACCGATTCGCCGATTTGGTTTGCCGCGTCAATCAATATGTTGTAATCCGCGTCGGTAAAGTTCGCATTAAAGGCGTATTTTGTCAGATTATCCATTTTACCGATCAGCGCGTCCGAAGTTCCCTTTGGTGCAATTTTAATCAAAGTTTTGATTTCCGACAAGTTTTTTCTGATCGTCGTATTGTCGCTCATATATGTTCCGATCAACAAATTCGTAATAATTGCGCCCGACGCGAAATACCATTTTTGTTCTTTTGACAAGCGGTTTGAAAAAGATTCCGAAGCGTTCTCGATTTGCGCCAGAAGCTGGGCGGCATCGGTTTTGCCGTCAAGCAGCAATTTCAGAGTCTTTTGCAGCTGCGCCGCTTCCGGCTCGCCTTCCAGATCATTTATCAAATAAACGAGCGCGACAACCAGCATATTTTTCACCTCCCGATTGTTGCCAAACAGAGAAGCATCGAATTTCGCCATCGTAAACTGCGTTGCCACATTAAAACCCATTCTGTTTTGAGCAGTTATAAATTGCCCGTTTCGCGCTTTCGCCGCGTTTATCTGCAAAAAAGGATTTTCCTTCGAGTTAATTACAGCAGCTTGGTGAATTTGTTCAGCCGGATTTCGGCGGATTTGGCAGCTTTCCGGCAGCGAGTTTTGAGCAAATAAACTTCCGCTTAAAACGCTTATCATTCCGATCACGCCGAGTTTCCTGCCGAATTTTTCGATAATTTGATTTTTCAATTTTTTTATTTTTCTCCCGTAAATGTAATTTTTTTCTAAAACGCTTTTCAGCGCGTTCATTTACAAGTGTCGAAAAAATTAAAAAGGTTACAGGCAAAATAAAAAAGACTCTTTGATAATTAGTGGTTAAGTATTATTGAATTTGTTTCTCGTCGCCGACGGCGACAAACATTATAGCCTATGGTGCAGGCGTTTTTCGCCGAAACCATAGGTAGTTGATAATCATTTAATCGCTCGCTGAAAGTGACAATTTTCTACATAATTTGTTCGTCGCCTTCAGCGACGGCATTCTTGATTCGTCTGACCTAGCGATTCTCGCTAGGTTATAATGTTGGTCGCCGTCGGCGACAGGAATACTGAGTTGCGTAAAGAAAGGCAGAAACAAGGGCAGTTATGGAGGGTGCTGTTTTTAATATCAGCTTTTAAGTTTACAAACAGCACCCTTATTTACACGCGGATTTCCGCCTTTCCTCCTTTTCACGCCGGCTTGGTATAATAATAACTAAAAAAATTTTCCACCACTAATCGTCAAAGAGCCATAAAAATTTTCCCAACCGGCATTTTCGGCTCGAAATTTTAGTAAAAATTGTCTTACAATAATATCGCAATAATTTTGACAGTTTCGGGTCAAATTATTTTCCTTGCATTTGCGCCGCTTTGATTATTTCGTCGGAAACCTGCTTAATAAGTTTTTCCTTCTCGCCGACGCTTCCAGAAATTTTGATTTCTTCGCCGGAAAGTTTGTTGTTTTTTACCAAAACAATCGTGATCGTCAGAGTTTCGCCGTCAATTTTGTATGCGCCGCTTGGCGTTACGGCATCGAGCATTTCGTCGGCTTCGATAAAAACAATCGGCGAAGTTTCGCCGCGCGTCTGGACGAAACTTCTGTTTCTCAGTTCGTTTCGCAGAATCGTTGTCAGTTTCAGATTGTCAAAACGCAACGCTTCGTTTTGCAAATTCGGATTCAAAATTATCGGTTTCGGATTGGACAGATTAATTTTGTTCTGCTCGACGTTCGTAAATTTCCCGATGTCAAAACTCGCCGAAGTGTCGGGCGTGATAATTCGCGGCTGTTGGATTCCGCCGATATTTTTCGCCAGCTGCGGCACGATCTCCTGCGCGTAGCCGAAAAGCAGATTGACATCGGCAAACTGATTTTCCCGAAGTTTCGCGCCTTTCATCGCCTGCAAAAGCGCGTAAGTCAAAAGCCCTTGCCCATATTGGCTCGCCTCATACGAAACCGAATTTGCCGCGCTTCCCATCAAAACGTAAAATCCGGTGTTGTCCTTTAAACGCTCGATGGCGCGAATCTGATCGCTCGGCAGATCGCGCTTTCCGATCAGAGAATTGGACAACGCGCCCGCCGCGCAAGTGTCGAGAATCAAAACCTGCTTTAAGGCTTTATTCTGCTTCATCAAATCCTTGATTTCCTCGCTCGAAACGCTCATCGCTTCGCGCGACTGTCTGACCGAAAGCACCGATTTATCCGTCGTCGTCGCTTCCTGCGTTAAATACAGATATGTGTCGCCGCCCGCCTGATTCGGATTTTGATTTAAGTTTAAGGAAATGCCGTGTCCCGCCAGATAAACGATAAAAACGTCCGTCGGCTCGGCTGTGCTGAAATCTCTGAAAGCGTTCTGAAAATCGGCTTTCGACGCGGTTGAGATTTTCGCGTCCGGCGCGTCGAATTTGATTTTTGAATTTGCCGCGCCGCTGGTTAAAAGCCGTATGTGAAATTTCGATTTATCGCCGAGAAGTTTGATCGCGCCGAGTTCGATTGTTTTGGCAAAATCTTCGGCATCTTTGGCGGCAAAACTTAAATCGAGATTCTCGCCCGTGTAATTGGAAATTCCGCTGACGATCACATAAATATCCGGCGTTTCCGTTTTCGCTTCCCGCCCCGCAAACGTAATCAAATCGCTTCCGCGAGCCGTTCCGCGACTTGTCAGCGAATCGGAAGCGTTGCGGGCGACGATCTCGATTTTATTCTGCTTTCCCGCAATTAGCGGCGCGTTTTTCAAATTCACGTTTAACACGATTTCTTTTGCGTTCACATCAAAATTATCGGGACGCGCATCGTTGATAAATTCTTTATCATTTACCAAAATCTGAACTTGCCCGATGCCGCCGCCGCGATTCGTAAGTTTTACCATCAAATCTTTCTGCCCGGCTTTCGGCTGGGAAAAAGCGACAAGCGGAAACAAATCCTTTTTTGAAAAAAGTTGAACAGCGGGAAGCGGCTGACGCTCATAAACCTTCTGCAAAAGTCCGGGAACGTAATAAAGATTTTTCATCTGTTCGAGCGAAACCGGCTCAAGCCCGACGATATAGTGCATCAACTTTCTGCCGCTGGGCGAAGCGTCAAACAAACCTTCCGGCGTAACAACCGCCCAGTCCGTTTCGTCGAGCGCGATCAAACTCGCCGCTGTTTTGCCTTTTTGTATGTCAAACAAATCGAGCTTGTTGTTTTTCGCATATCTGATTTCAAATTTCCCGTCCGAAACGACATTTTCATAAAACGCCGGCACAACGGCTAAAATTTCTCTCGTCGTTTCGGGCGCGTCCGCCTGCAAAGTTTTCAATTCTTTACCAGAATCCGTATCCCAGAGTTTTACGGTGTTGTCATTTTTCCCCGTAGCAAGCGTTTTTCCGTTTGGCGAAAACGCGACTATATTGATCGAACTGGTATGTCCGGTAAGAGTCTGCAATTTATTTCCCGTTGCAGCGTCCCATAAAATCGCGCTTTTATCACTGCTTCCCGAAGCCAGCATTTTTCCGTTTGGCGAAAAATTGAGCGATATAACCCAAGAACTGTGACCGGAGAGAGTTTTCAGTTTTTGCCCCGTGGAAACATTCCAAATTCTGATCGTGCTGGTCAAATCTCCGGCGGCAACCGTCTGTCCGTCGGGCGAAAAAGCGAGCGAGAGAAATCCGCTTGGATCAGCCGGAAAACTGTGTATTTGCTGTCCCGAAGCGACATCCCACAACTTAACGGCATCCCAGCCGCCCGAAGCTAAAATTTTTCCGTCCGGCGAAAAATCTACGATGTTTACCGATCCTTCGTGTCCCGCCAAAGTTTTTAATTCTTCGCCGGAAACGGTATCCCACAATCTTATCGTATTATCCGAACCCGCCGACGCGAGTATTTTTGCATCCGGCGAAAATTTAACCGAAATCGCTCTTTTCGTATGACCGCTTAAAACTTTTAACTGCCGTCCCGTGTCCACGTTCCAGATTCTGATATTGTTGTCGTCATTCGCCGTCGCCAGCATTTTCCCGCCGGGCGCGAACGCGACAAACCAGATTTTATCCGTATGACCGAAAAGAGTTTTCGGGTTATTTTCGTTGGCAATATTCCACAAATTAACCGTATTTGCGATAGTTCCCGCAGCGATTGCCGCGCCGTTCGGTGAAAATACGGCGGACAGAATTTGTGATTTCGCGCCGCTGAAAGTTTTTATCTCGCCGCCCGATGCCGTGTCCCACAATTTAACCGTTTTGTCGAAACTGCCCGAAATAAGACTTTTGCCGTCGGGCGAAAACGCCAGCGACCAGACGTATTCCGCGTGTCCGTTCAAAGTTCGCAGTTCGCGGTTTGCCGCAATATCCCAGAGTTTAATCGTTTTATCATCGCTTGCCGAAGCCAGCATTTTTCCGTTTGGTGAAAACGCCGCCGTCGTCACCGATTCCGCGTGACCGCTGAAAATTTTTATTTCGCTGCCCGAAGCAATATTCCAAAGTCTGACGTTATTTTTGGAATCTCCCGAAACGAGCAGTTTGCCGTCGGGCGAAAAGTTTATCGAGTTGATGCTTCCCTGCTGACCTGCCAAAGTTTGCAGTTCTCCGCCGGAAGAGATGTCCCAAAATTTGATCGTTTGATCGGAACTTCCCGAAGCAATCGTTTTACCGTCAGGCGCAAACACGACTGAAAAAACGCGATTTGTGTGTCCGGCAAAAGTTTTAATTTCCGAACCCGAAACGATATTCCACAATTTTATGGTTTTGTCCCAACTTCCCGAAATCAGAAATTTGCCGTCCGGCGAAAAACTGACCGAACTGATCTCGCCGTTATGCCCGGTCAAACTTCTCAATTCCTGCCCCGAAACCGCATCCCAGAGTTTGATCGTCTGATCGGAACTTCCCGAAGCCAAAATTTGTCCGTCAGGCGAAAACGCCACCGCCTGCACCGAACCCGTGTGTCCGGTCTGCACGACGAGTTCGGCTTTTTCAGCGGTTTGCGCGTAAATGGTAAAAACTAAAAACTGAACCGCCAGCAAAACGGTCAAATATCCGATAATTTTCTGCGTCATAAATACCTCGTAAATTATACAAACCCCGAAAAACGTAAATTTCGGGAAAATCAAAGTTTTGTGCAAATAATTTGCGTGCAATTCAGTTATAAATTCATTCTACGTTAATTCATCGCCAAATCAACAAATTATTTCGCTCTCATTTACAAGTGACGTTTTAATCGAAAAGGTTACAAACAAAAATTTCAAGCAAAATAATCTTTCAGTTTTACCTCTCACTTCTCACCTCTCATTTCTCACTTTTTCTCTACTGTTTGTTTACTTCAAAAACATAATTAGTAATTTCCCCGCCGCCCGCGTCAACGACGGACAATTTATTTTTTCCGCCGACGAGATTTTTCGTCTGAACGGTTAAACTGATGATTTTTTTGCCGTCGGAAGAAGTTTGCCACGCAACATTTTCGAGAAACGGTTTGTCATTGAGTTTGACGGAAAATCGCTCGCCTTTTTTCGTTTCGGCGGGCAGAGATAAATTTACCGCCAGCAGCGAAGTGTTTTCGCCGACTGACGTTTTGCTGACGTTCATTTGGTTCGGCAGATTATTCGTCGGCGTTAGTTTGATTGAAGCGACTCGCGGCGGTGCTGCAATTTCGGGCGTTTCAATTGTTTCCGGCGGATTTTCCGTATTTTGCCTGCGCTTTAATTCTTCCAGATTTTGGCGAAGTTTTTCGCGCAAGATTCGTTCTCTTTCGAGTTCTTCGGTCAATTCGCCCGTCGCCTCGCGCTGCTCGTCAATTCTCGCCTGCAAACGATCTTCCGCTTCATCCGATTCATTTAATTTTTCCCGCAAATCCTTTTCAAACTGCTGCTGAGTATTTTCATTTCCGTCATTTTGCTGTAAAACAGCCAATTCTTCCGCTTTGCGCTGATTGTCGAGCAATAAAAACACGCTGAAAATTGTCAGCAAAACAAGTATTCCCGACATTGCAAAAGTCAAAGCTGGCATCGTAAAAAACGCCTGCAATTTCTCCCAAAAAGTCGGTTGCTGAATCGGCACAATTTCAGTTTCCGACACTTTTTTCTCTTCCGCAATAAAACTCTGCAAAGCAATCGCATTCGCAATTTTCCCGCGCCGGTCTGGAAATTTTTCCAGACTTTTTTCAAACCGCAAAACTTCCGCTTTCGGCATTTTTCCGGCGGCATAACGATCAATCAGATCGTTCTCCAAATCAACGACTTCGTGAAAAAAATCGTCGTCGAGAAACATTTTTTCTTCAAACAATTCCGAGTTTTCCAAGTTCATTTCGGCAAAAAGATATTGCCGAACTTTTTCATTTTCCAGATTTACATTCTCAAAATTCGTCATCTTTTCGCGCCTCCCTGCTTAGTAGTGTCGGAATTTGCCGAATCGGTTACAGATAATTTTCGCACGCACCCGTTTATACATTTTTCCAAACGCCCGCGAAGTCTGCTCGCTTTGACTTTCAGATTGTTCATCGTCAAACCGAGTTCTTCTGCCAAATTCTTTCGGCTCTCCTTAATTTTCCCGCCCGCCTCCCGATCGTAATAACCGACGATCAGACGCTTGTCAGTTTCGCCGAAAACGGTCTCTTTCATACATTTTCTCAAGCAGGTAATCCGCAAATCAGGCTCGATTTCCGTTTCGGGCAAAACCGCGATTTCCGGCAAATCATCGCCAACCGCATCTTCCTTATTTTTCCGCCCGTGTTCGAGCAAAACGTAATTCAAAACCGTGCGGGCATAAGCATTTATATTCTGAATCTCCTCGCCCTGCTTAATTTTTCCGGCAATCCGGTCAATCACAACATCGGCAATCGCTTCGGCTTCCGATTCGGGAAATCTTTTCCAGGTTATAATTTTAGTAATTTTTGAATAAAGCGTCAGATATTTTTCCGCCGCCGCAGATTCGTCCGAGTCGAGATACTCAAGCAGTAATTTGAAAGAATCAGTCATAGAAATCTCAAGCCGAATTTTGCATAGAGTATCCGAATTATTTTTCATTTTCCGAAAAGAATCAAACCGCACACGCCGTTTAAATCAAAATCATACATCTGCAAACCGCGCTCTGCGCCCATTCTCCGAAATCCGCTTTGTTAAAAACACGATCCGCCGTTTATGATAAATCTAAACATTCCGAAAATTATCTGAAATTATGAAATCTGAAAACGAATACGATGTCGCCGTCATCGGTGGCGGACACAATGGCTTGACCTGTGCTTGTTATCTGACAAAATAGCTTGAAAGTTTATTTTCAAAAATTAATCTTTAAAGTTTAAAGATTAGAATAAAGGCATATAATTGATGAAATAAAAATTTGATTTCTGTAAAACATATCTCAAAATTTAATTTTTTCAGATTTTCGACGAACTTTTCCAATGCTTCTGCGTTAATTGAAATATGAGTAAATCGAAAAATAATATTTGGCTTTCTCCGCTTGCCATCGGTGCATATTTTGCTGTTTTCACACTTCTTCTGCATTTTATTTTTAATTCAAATTACGGTTACTTCCGCGACGAGCTTTATTTTATCGCGTGCGGCGAACACCTCGCGTTCGGTTATCCAGACCACGCACCGATGGTTGCGTTAATGGCGAAAACAAGCCGCGTTCTGTTCGGTGATTCGCTGTTTGCAATCAGATTTTTTTCGGCGGTTGCGGGAGCGTTAAAAGTTTTTCTGACTGCACTGCTTGTCAAGGAATTCGGCGGCAGACACTTTGCGACGTTTCTCGCCTGTCTTTGTGTTTTATCTGCTCCGGTTTATTTAGCAATTGATAATCTGCTCTCGATGAACTCGCTCGAACCCGTTTTTTGGATGCTCTGTGTGTATTTTGCGATTCGTGCAATCAAGAATCAATCGGATAATAATTTACAAGAAATCCAAAATCCAAAATCCAAAATCCAAAATTCCTCGATTAACTGGCTTCTTTTCGGTTTGTTTGCCGGACTCGGTTTGATGAACAAACATTCGATATTATTTTTCGGTTTTTCGCTTATCGTCGGTTTGCTTTTAACACAGACGAGAAAGGTCTTTTTCGACAAATATTTCTGGTTCGGCGGATTGATCGCACTTCTGATTTTCCTGCCAAACCTTATCTGGCAAATAAACAACAATTTCCCCACACTCGAACTTTTGCGGAACGTCCAAACATCGGGCAAAAACGTCGTGCTGTCGCCGATTGGCTTTTTCGTATCGCAGATTATGAGTTTATTGCCGGTCAGTTTTCCGATTTGGTTCGCCGGAATCTGGTTTTTTCTCGCTGATAAAAACGGTAAACGCTTTCGATTTTTGGGAATCTGTTATCTCGCCATTCTCGCTCTGATGATTTATTTCAAAGCAAAAGACTATTATTTAGTGCCGATTTATCCGATGCTTTTTGCTGCCGGTGCGGTTTTCTGGGAGCAGTTGATCGAAAAAGTCCGTTCCCTGCGTTTCCTAAAATATGCGTTGCCGATTTTGATCTTGATTCCGGCAATACTTGCAGCACCAACTGTTTTGCCGATTCTGCCCGTCGAAACACTCATTAGTTATCAGGAAACAATCGGCTTTAAGCCGCCGAAATCCGAAGTTGGACACGAGGGCGTTTTGCAGCAGATTTACGGCGATCAATTCGGCTGGCAGGAAATGGTGAGGAAAGTCGCTGACGTTTATAATTCTCTACCGCCGGAAGAACGTGCCAAAGCCGGAATTTATGCAGGTAATTACGGCGAAGCGGGTGCGATTGATTTTTTCGGCAGACAATACGAGTTGCCGAAAGCAATTAGCGGACATCAAAGTTATTTTCTCTGGGGACATCATAATTACACGGGCGAACTGTTGATTTTGCTTGGTGCAACAAAAGAAGAAGCAGAAAAAAAATGCGAATCAGTCGAAGCGAAAACCGAAGTCAATAATCCGTATGCGATGGCGGAAGAAAAATATAAAATTCTCGTCTGCCGAAAAACGAAAAAGCCTTTGCCGGAAATCTGGCAAAGTTTGAAACATTGGAATTGATATAATAATCAGCCACGAACAGCCACGAAATTTTCACGAATTAAAACAAAGTTTTTCGTGATCTTTCGTGGCTAAAGTCTTTTTGTGGCAAAATAATAGCTATGACAAATTCTTATGATGTCGCCATCATCGGCGGCGGACACAACGGTTTAACCTGTGCTTGTTACCTTGCGAAAGCGGGTTTAAAAGTTGTCGTTCTCGAACGGCGGCATATTATCGGCGGGGCGGTTTGCACGGAGGATGATTTGATCGAAGGTTATAAAATTGATGTCGGTTCGTCGGCACACATAATGATTCATCTCACGCCGGTTATAAAAGATTTGGAATTGGAGAAATTCGGGCTTGAATATATTGATTGCGATCCGTTTGCGTTTGCTCCGTTGGCGGATGGAAGCGGGGCGATCTATTTTTGGCGGGATGTTGATAAAACCTGCGAATCTATTGCGAAAATCTCGCCCGAAGATGCGGTTGCTTATAAGAAATTTATTAACGAATGGCAGAAATTGAACGAAGGAGTTTTTCAAGCGTTTTTGAAACCGCCGACTTTGCCGAATCTTCTGCGTTATATGGTTTTGCGAAAAAACGATAATCCCGCCGATATGGTTCGCAAACTGATGACTTCCTACGGTTCGCTCATCAAACAGACTTTCAAACACGAAGGCGTGCGGGCGGCGATGGCTTGGCTGGCGGCACAATCGGGACCGCCGCCAACGGCGATGGCGAGCGGCGATTTTGTCGGCTGGCATTCGATGATTCACAAAAGCGGCGTAAAGCGTCCGAAAGGCGGTTCGGGAATGCTCACGCAAGCGATGGCAAAATGCTTCGAGCATCACGGCGGAGAAATTTTGCTCGAAGCGGAAGTCGAAAAAATTGAAATTGATGGAAAAGAAGCAAAAGGAATTTTATTAAAAAACGGTGAACGAATAACAGCAACGCGAATCGTTTCAAACGCCCACGTTCACACGACGTTTTTAAAACTAATCGGCAAAGAAAACCTATCCAAACAATTTGCCGAAAGAATAGAAAACATACGCATCGGCAACGGTTTCGGAATGATCGTCCGCTGTGCCGTTTCCGAATTGCCCGACTACAACGCCTCACCAAACGGCGGAAAACCAGCCGATTGTCATCACGGCTTGCAATTATTATGTCCTTCGATGCAGTATCTCGACAACGCTTACGCCGATTACCTTAAAGGAAAACCGTCAGAAAATCCCGGAGCATTGGCAATGACCTTTTCATCCGTTGACCCGACGCTCGCTCCCGAAGGCAAACACACGCTTTTCATCTGGGGACAATATTTTCCATTCGACCTCTCGACAGGCGAAAACTGGGACGACATACAGGAACGCGAAGCCGACAAACTCATCGAAGTCGTCAATAATTACGCCCCCAACGTCAAAAACTCCATCATCAAACGCTTCACCCAATCGCCCCTAGACTTGGAACGCAGAATCGGCTTGCTCAAGGGAAACGTAATGCACGTCGAAATGGAGTTCGACCAAATGTTCTACTTCCGCCCCTTACCCGAAATTTCGCATTACAAAACCCCATTTAAGAATCTATATTTAACGGGAGCTTCGACACATCCCGGCGGCGGAGTCTTTGCGGCAAGCGGACACAATACTGCGAAAGTTGTTTTGAAGGATGTGAAAGGTTGGTTTTAAGGATGATTTTGCGGATCGTCAATCTGCAATCCTTCATCTTTTGCGGCTGAAAGTAACCGTATATCCGAAGCCAAAAATATGATTGACGGAAGTTTTGCAGTTTGAAGTTGAGAGTTTGCAAGCAGAGTCGAAGCGAGTTGAACGGCATCGCCTGCCCGTAATGGATAGTTTTCGAGGAGTCTTTGCGATTCGATCAAAACCGAATCGGTCAATTCAAAAATACGATAATCGCTTTGGACAAATGAGAGAAAATCGCTTGAAAATTGATCGTATTCAGTCTGTGAAATGCTTGCTTCACGTTGGCGACGATTCATCGCACTTAGAACTTCGATAATAGTAAATTTGGAAGTAATCACCCGATTACCGCTTGCTATATCAAACTCTTTTTCAATCCAAGCACTACCGATTTCGGGAATATGCCTTTTAACCAAAGCACTGCTGTCGGCGTAATAAAATAAACTCATCCGCGAGCCTCACGGTCTTCGTCAATATAATCACCCAAAGGTTTTTCGCCCGCAAACAATTTTCCGATTCTGTGTCTTTCTTCGTCGGAAAGCCTTTTCGCATTTGGAAACTTTATCGAACTCACCAAACCCGCTTCACGCAAAACCCTGTCGGCTTTTTCCCCGACTGTTTCCTCACGTTTTTCATCAATATCACGCATCTCGATTTCAACCACTTTGTTCTCCGGCAAATCAAGCGGCTTCAAAGGACGCAAAATCCCATTTTCATAAATTGCTTGAATACTTTCACTCATAAACGAATTGTAACAGAACTTTGAAATCTAACAAACAAAATTTCCGTCCCTTACCCGAAATCTCTTATTACAAAACGCCGTTTAAGAATCTATATTTAACGGGAGTTCGACACATTCGGGCGGCGGAGTCTTCGCGGCAAGCGGACACAATACGGCGAAAGTTGTTTTGAAAGATGTGAAAGGTTGGTTCTGATTTTGTCAAAAAAGTTTGCCTTTTGACTTTTCTATTTCTACCCATTCTTTAACAAGATCGGGTAATCTCTCGACGACTTCGTAACCAAATAAAACTTCATCAACATAACCCATATGCAGCATATCAACGATTCGGCAAAGATATGATCGTCCCATATTCCACCAAGTATTATGATCGTCAATCATCAAATAATGTTTTACATCAATATTTTCGTGTTCTCTAACTTCTTCTAATTCAAGTCCATCCAACAAAGTTTCATAAACTCCATCAGCAACACGACTTCCGAAAGTTGTCGTATAGTAATATTCCTTAATTTCCCAGATAGCAATTGGGTTAATTGTGCTTGTAAATGAGCCGTCAACTCGTCTTGCCAAAGTTCTCAGTGGAACATTATTGAGTGTAATCGCGGTTAATTCTCTCGGATCATAATCGCACGGAAATCCTTCGGCGTTGGCTTCGATCAAAATATTTATTATGCAGGTAAAATAAGCAAATGATTTCTTTTCCTTTTTTTGCTTATTCATTGGAAGCGGACATTTAGGTTTATGTATGGATTTGAGTTTTTCAAAAAT
Organism: Pyrinomonadaceae bacterium; assembly: GCA_965214585.1. Classification (GTDB taxonomy): domain Bacteria; phylum Acidobacteriota; class Blastocatellia; order Pyrinomonadales; family Pyrinomonadaceae; genus JAHCHG01. The sequence goes on from OZ243957.1 coordinate 171,409, forward strand.
TTTTCTCGCCTTTTCAACATTCATTAATTTTGATTCAACAAAATTATTCAGGACACCCGCCCGATGCTCAAAATAAGCGTGTAGAATTTTACCTAATTCAGTCGGTTCATCATTTTGGATAATATGATTAGAACTTAATTCCAAAGCCGACATCGCAGAAGCCATATCTTCAATAGTCGGAACTTTTATTTGTCTTGTTCCTCTTTGAGTGTAGCCGATTTTTTGGCTGATACTTCGGACATTTGCCCAAAAAGATTTTGGCTGGTTAAGAAATAATTTATTTGCTTTCATTAATTGATTGTTCAAACTCTGCGACAAATTCTGTTAGAGTAATATTTAATGCCTGACATATTTGCCAAAGTTCCAAAAGGTCTAAACGCCTTTCACCGCTTTCGTATTTGCTGACGAAAGACTGTGATTGTTCGAGTATTTCAGCCAACTCGGTTTGCTTTAAGTTCGCATTTAACCGATGGCGTTTTAATAAACTTTGCAGAATATGCTTTTCGGACGAACCGATAAATTTGGACATCAAACTAAATATAGAATCATTTGACTCATATTCTAAATTAGAATATGCTTTGAGTAATTAAGATTTATGCAAGTTCAGCCGACACTTTTACCCGAAAGAGATTTACGCGATGTCAAGCCTTTTAAAACTCAACTGTTAAAATGGATTGGCAATAAACAAAGGTTTGCACACGAAATAGTTTCTTACTTTCCAAAACGATTTAACACTTATTATGAGCCGTTTCTCGGCAGCGGTGCTGTTCTCGGCACATTAGCACCTGAAAATGCAGTCGCTTCCGATGTATTTAAGCCTTTAGTTCAAATCTGGCAAACACTCAAAAACAATCCGAAACTTCTAATTCAATGGTATTCGGAAAGATGGGAAAAGTGTCAGAACGGAAATAAGAAGGAAGAATACGAAAAAATAAAAGCAAGCTACAACAATTATCCGAATGGAGCGGATTTATTATTTCTTTGCAGGTCTTGCTACGGCGGAGTTATCAGATTTCGACAAGCAGACGGTTATATGTCAACGCCTTGCGGAGTGCATAAACCGATTTCTCCCGAATCGTTTGAGAAACGAGTTTCCGAATGGCACAAAAGAACTATCAATACAACTTTTCTTCACAAAGATTACAAATTCGCAATGTTTATGGCGAAAAAAGGCGATCTAATTTATTGTGATCCGCCGTATAGTTTCTCGCAATCAATACTTTACGGTTCTCAATCTTTCAGTTTGGAAAACTTGTTTGAATCAATCATAGATTGCAAAAAACGCGGAGTTTATGTTGCTTTAAGCATTGACGGAACAAAAAAATCGGGAGATTTAGTTTGCGATATTCCCATTCCAAAAGGACTTTTCGAGCGAGAAATTGAAGTAAATTGCGGACAATCAATGTTAAGAAGATTCCAAATGGGCGGAGAATCTTTAAATAAAGAAAAAGTTACAGACCGTCTTTTGTTGACTTACTAAATTGAGAATCACAAACGCCCGCGTTTATAATTTGTCGTAAGCATCCATTTCGGGGCTGTCCCAATCTTCGGCAAATGTTACAAATGCAGTTCTTTGTTTTAATGCTTCCGATTCGCTGATGTCGCGTTCGGATAATTTAACTTTGCCTTTTTCACGGCTGATTTTTTCCTCAATCACTTCCAGAACGAATTCTTCTTCCCGTTCGGAAAATGTATGTATCAAACGGGCGATTTCATCTGAAATTTTCAATTGGATAGTCGTCATATTCTCACCTCTTTTGCTAATTTTATCACAAATCGCAGAATCTCAACTATCAATTATTCTCACTTTCATAAAAAGCAAAAACTCGTTTTAATTCTTCGTCTTGTTCGTAAATTCTTTCAGTTCGTCTATGAAGTCCATTTCTGTTTTGCTCCTGTTTTCTAAAACAAGATTATCTTCTTGAACAGCTAGGAGATAAGTTGTTTTGAGTTTGGTTCTGAAATGATAAGTTAAAACTCACGAAATTTGAAAAAATTATCCGATTAAGCGAATTTTATTGGTTAAAAATCTAAAATCGGACTACCAAACCGTTTTTATGAATGTTGAATTTTGTATTTTTAAGTCGTTTGTAATCAGTTCCAGATTCAAATGTCTGGCGGTGGCGGAGATTATGCGGTCGTGGAGTTCGGGGATGTCTGTGATCTGTTCGGCGGATTTGATGACATTGGCGTTTAGCGGAAATTCTTTGAAAGTTTGAAAATTTTTGAGCAATTGGCAGACTTCTGTAAGGTTTGTCGTAATTCGTTTTTTCTCAGAGAGATAAAGGATTTCGGCGAAAACCATTGCGGGAATGTGAATGATTGTGTTTTCGTTTTCGGCTGAATCAAAAATCGTTTCGGCATCCGTGCCGAGTTTGCGTCTTTCAAGATGCAGGATTAAACCGACCGTATCGGTAACGTATTCAGCGGCGAGGGTGAAGTTGCTCATAGTCTTTGAATTCTTCGTCTAGATGTTTTAATTCGCTTGCTTCGAGTTCAGCTAGATCGGACTCGATCATTTTTTCATAATCTGCACCGTTTTCTTCGCGTTGTCGCAGAAAATAAACAAAATCAGCAACTTCGCGTTGACGTTCGGGCGAAAGGTTTCTAACACCCGCAATGATTACATTTTCATAACTCGTCTGATTCATAATTACATTTTACCAGAAATCAATCCGCACAATGAAATAAGATTTTATCATAAAGCCTTACAAATTTATTAAACAAATTATTGATTGTTGCAGAATCGAGAATCCCAAATATCAACTATTTTCACTTTCATAAAAAACGAAAACTCGTTTTAATTCTTCGTCGTGTTCGTAAATTTTTGCAGTTCATCTATGAAGTCTATTGTTGTTTTGCTCCTATTTTTCTAAAACAAGATTATCTTCTTGAACAGCTAGGAGATAAGCTGTTTTGAGTTTGATATGAAATGATAAGTTAAAACTTTAAAATCTCAAAACTTAATTGAAAAAATTTAGCTCTAAAATTTACCAAAGGGCTGGTTGGTTTGCCGTTACTGTTTTTTCTTTTGATTTGTTGTCGGAAATGTTTTTGAATTTAACTTTGCTTGGAATGTCCTCAGGAGATTTTTCTGTTTCGGCAAGGCGTTCTTTTATTATTTCGCAGTAATTCGGCTCGATCTCGATTCCGATGTAGCCTAAGCCTAATTCTTTGGCGGCGACTAAGGTTGTTCCCGTTCCGGCGAAGAGGTCTAGGATTGTGTTTTCAGCGTTTGTAGGGACGAATGTTTCTAATAATTTTTTGATTAAATCGAGCGGTTTGATCGTGCAGTGAGCGTCGAATTTTTCGTCTTTGTTTTTTGAGTAACCTTCGAGAATATTTGATTGGAAAGAACCATCTTCGAGGATGGTTTTTAATGCTCCGATGCCGTTTTGTTCGATGGTGTTGAGATAATTATTTATCAAGGGTTTTTGAGCCAAAACTATTGCTTCCCATTCGTTTCTGAAACAAGTGTGCCAGCCTTTCCATTCTTTAGCTTTTGTCGGATTTGTTTTTGCAAGTTTTTTTTCAACATTTAAGCCTTTCGGAATCCCCGAATGTCGGCGATAGACAAGACAATCACGAGCATAAAAGCCTGAATCTTCCAAAGCGATTTGAACGTGAGCGAGAGTTTTTGTGCTGCTGAAAACCGCGACGAAAGCACCCGATTTGCACGCTCTGAAAAGCTGTTTGCTCCATTGGTTACACCAATTTCTATATTCAATTACATTTTCACGATTTCTTTCATACCATCTTTCGTTGCGAACTCCGCCTGCTAAACCGCTTCCGTAAGGGATATTCTTTACCATCGTTGAACTTTCTTTGACTCTTGTGATTCTTCTTTGTATTTCTTCGTGATTCCATTTTCTGCCGATAAATTCATAGTTGTAAGGCGGATCGGTTACAATGCAAGAAATAGAATCATCTTCAATTTCAGTAAGAATTTTTCTGCAATCGCCTTGAAAGATTTGTTCTGTCATAATTGTTCCCTTTCAACATTTAAGGTTTCATCATCTTTAAATTTAGTAAGCCAATTATACAAATCGAAACCTGCTTTTTCTTCAATATAATTAAATGAAGCCTGTGCATAATTCAGTCGCGTAGCGACAATTGAATTTAGCCGTGCGTTGAAACGCACGGCTAAATTCAATTGTCGCTAACGCGGTGAAAACAGAGCATTTAATTATGCACAGGCTTCATTTAAATAAATCTTATCACTAAAAATCCGTAAATGAACTTTGTTTTGAGTAACCAGTATTTTAAAACAAAAAAGAAGCCGCGTTTGAAACGGCTTCTTTTTTGGTTCGAGTTGAAACGGATTATCTGACGAAATATCAGTTTATAATCCCAAGTTTGTTTTTTATCGTTTGTCGTCGGAATCGTGAAAGAAAATCCGGCGATGTGTTTATTTCAAATTTCCGAATTTACCCGGAAACCCGGAATCAAGGTAGAAAACAAGATCGCTGCGGCTTTCGTTTAATTGGAAATACTCGGTTTGAGATGATTTCGATCTTTTGCCGGAAACGGTCAGAATGTAAGAGAAGCCGGTCGGCACGCTGTTGAATCTGAAGTATCCGAATTGATTTGTCAGAGTTATAAATCTTTCTCCGGTTTCGGCGTTTTGCAAAGATACGATAACCCGCCACGCGCCGCGCCGGTTTTCCGACGTAAAGACTCTTCCGCTGACATCAGCCGGAGCAGCCGTCGGAACATTGGCGAATCCGAAATCAAAAGTATGATCATTATCTCCGGCAGTTCCGGTTGTCATACCGATAACCGGATAATTTCCCGAAGGAGAACCCGCCGGATTTGAAGCCATAGCCGCGTCCGAATCAGTTCCTTGCTTGAATCCGTTTTGCGCCGTCTGGTTTCGGGTTGTCAATTCAACACCGGCGAGCGCACCGTTACTGCTGACGGAATAATCCGCCGGATTGTCAAGACGAATTTGGTAGTTTGTGTTCGGCAGGATATTCATTCCGTAAAACGCATTCTGAGCATTAGTCCCGGTTGCCGAGGAAAAATAATATTCGCCGTTCGCGTCCGTTACGGCGACGGCGTTTCTGACGACGTTTATATTGACGTTATCAAAATAAAAGATATTATTCGCCGCGTTGCCCGCCGCGTTGAGAAAGCGTATGGCGGTGGCTGTCGTCGGCAGATTGACTGTTGCCGTCTGAGCAGAAGCGTCAGTTCCCGCAGAAAAACTTTGCAGATTTGTCCAAGTATTGTTTGCCAAATACTGCACCGACGCGCCCTGACTGTTCTGCCTAAAGTAAACGAATGACAGAGTTGCCGAATTGCTGCCCGCGAGATTAATACTGCGGGAAAGTCCCGTATTTGTATTATTTAAATACGGCGTGTTGCCATAACTGCCGCCCGAAGCGACAACTCCCACATTTCCCGTCGCGGCGTTGCCGTCGTCGTTAATTTCAGTCCACGGCGAGCCGTTCCAGTTGATTGTGCCGTTTGAACCGTTGTAGGCGACAGCCGAAAATTCGTCCCGGTAATTTGAAGTTCCGGTCAACTGCGTGCTTCCGTTATACAGCCGCACGGTTACGCCGGAAATACCGTTTTCGCCCGCGTCCTGCACGCCGTTTCGATTCGTGTCCCGCCAAACGCGGTTGCCGATCTCAAGCGGCGCGAGATTGCACATCGCTTCGATGTCGCCGACTCCCGACGCTTTTCCGAAGGTGTTCGGCGCGTCAATGCTGAAAAGCTGATACGAACGGGTTCTTTTTCCGTCAAAATTGCTCATCCAGACGATGCCGCCCGCACGGTAGGTATTTTGACCGTTCACAGTTCCGGTCGGCGCGGGATCGAACGCCGAACTTACAACGTCGCGGTAGCCCGGAACGATCAGCAAATTGCCGAGAGTTATTTCCTGATGCGTTCCCGTTCCGTCTAAAACGTATTTGTCCTGATAATAAAATTCGCCGCCGCCCGGACCTTGATTATTGCCCGCGCCGGAAGTGATATTCGTGCCGTCCGAACCGTTGCTTTCAAGCGTCCACGTCGCGCCGCTCGGACTAAGACGCAAAGTGTCGCCGCCGGATACGCCTTCAACCGTTCCGGTATTTGCTCCGTCGTTATCATTGCCGAGTTGATGCCCGGCGCGGTCGCTCAAGCCGATGACCATAAAATTCCGCTCGTCAAATTCGATGTCGAGAAGCCACGGCTGCGGATAGTATTTCTGTCCGTAAGGTCCGTCAAGCAATGATGCTGTGCTGGAAATCCAAGGTTTCCAAGCGGCGGGCGCGAAACAATTTGATGTGCAGTTGGTAGAATTGTTGCGCGAAGCGTCGCCGCGCGGATAAGTCAGCGGAATATTGGCAGCCTGCATCGCGCTTCCCGCTCCCGCCGTATTTAATTCATAAACAAAAGCTCGAAGTTTAGCGGCATCACCGGAACTCTGCGCCGTGCAGGTCAAACCGAAATAAACTTTGCCGCCGAAAACCTTTAACGCGCCCGGACGCAGATCAGCGGCGGGACAGACGGAAGCGGCGATTCCGGCTAGATTTCTCAGATCATAAGTCGTTATTTGAGTGGAAGCCGTCGGCGCAGCGGGCGTTCCCGCGCCGAGCGGAATCGCGTAAAGTTTGCGGTCAGCCAAATTAACGGCGTAAAGCGTCTGCTCGTCTTCCGAAAGTTCTACGTCGCCGAGAGCCGTTTTACCGACGGCATCAAAAGCTGTCGTGTCGCTGCCGTAATTTGCCGTGTCGTGCGGATTCGCTCCCGCGACGTTGCTTCCGAAAAGCGTGTTCAAATTCAAAAAAAGCGATGCCGCCGTTCCGTCCGTTCCCGTTCGGTTCGAGATAAATATCTCGCCCGTCGGATCATTATCAGCCGTATTTTTATTATTATTTCTAAAACCGGCGTGCCGTTTGGTAAATGCTCCGGCGAAAATTTTTCTCGAACCGCGATGATACGCCAAGCCTAAAATCGAGCCGAGCGTGCTTTGCGGAATCATCAAATTATGCACGCCGTTGGTTACGCCCGCGCTGTCGGTTGTGCTGGTCGTCCCCGAATTATACGGAAACGAGATCAAAACCGGATCAGCCGTATTGCCGCTTACCGTTCCCGTAAAACAGGTTGTCGCCAGCGTCGGATTGTTTTGGCAGTAATCAAGCGGCTTGTTAATCGCTAAATTAACATTAGAAGTCGTGCCGTCGGCAACAAACTGGATTGACGAGCCGGTATTTGCCGAAGTTCCGCCGTTGACCGAATCGGTGCTTCGCGCCGACGGTTTGTAAGCGGGAAACTCCGTAAACTCGACGCGATACGGACCCGTTCCGCCGGCTGTCAATGAATATGTTCCGTCGGCAATAGTCTGAGCAGAACCTTGAGGCGCGTCGTTTTTATCATACGCCCTGACCGTCACTCCGCTGACTCCGCGATCAACGGCGGCGGGATTGCCGCCAGTTGTAACCGCGTCAAACTGCCCGTTGCCGTTATAATCTTGAAAAACGCGACCGGAAATGCTTGCCGCCGCCTGCGCTTTTTGTAAAAAAATCTGCGGCGAATACGCCAGCAGCAAACCTGCGGCAATTGCCAAAAACAAAAATAAATTTCTTTTTTTCATATTAGTAAAATTTTTTGGATTTCCAATGTGTTAAACAGTAGATTGACAATCGGCTGTCCATCCAAAACAACCGATTAAAAGGCTTTTGATCCTTTTCTATTAAAGAAGCCAAAATAGTCAGCGGGGGTTATTGATCTAATTACGAAAGGATTTGAATATCTTTATCTGCTCAACAATCTTTTTTGAGCATTAAAAGAATAATAGCACAATTGATTAAAAATGCAAAACAAAATTAAAAATTGTTAAACTACAAAATTAAAACTTTTCGGTTTATCGGAAATTACGCATTTTGGTAGTGTTTTGAAAGCACAGGCTTTATGAATTGCCGTCTTCTTTAGCTGACGGTTTAGCGGTAGAGTGCGGGAGAATTTTGGAAATTCGGGTTTGGACAAAAAACCGCCGGGAGATTTGCGGTTTTTTGTCGGCAAAATAGTTGATTATTCAGATTTATGACGTGACCGGCGGCGGCATCATAACAGTTCCGCAGTTATCGCAGGTTCGTTTTTCTTCATCTTTGTAAAAACGCTCGAAAACACCTTGAAACTGCGTTGTTATATCGTCAAGCTGAAAAAATTCTTCGTAAAGTTTTTCGTTGCAGTTTTCGCAGAACCACATCAAACCGTCTTTTTCGCCTTCGCGCCGCTTGCGTTCGATGACGAGTCCGACGGTGTTTTCGCCGCGAATCGGATTGTGCGGCACGCGGGCGGGAAGCAGAAAAATCTCGCCTTCGCGCACGGGAACATCAACTGCTTTGCCGTCTTCCTGAATTTTAACGGTAATGTCGCCTTCGAGTTGATAAAAAAATTCTTCGCCTTCGTCCCAATGATAATCTTTGCGCGAATTCGGTCCGCCGACGACCATCACGATAAAATCTTCCGCGTCGTAAGCGCATTTGTTGCCGACGGGCGGTTTTAACGACTCACGATTTTCGTCAATCCATTTTTTGAAATTAAAAGGTTTTTGTATTGGCATAAAAAATATCTCCGCAAAATTATTTTATGTGTATCTTAACACCGTTTGAAAACTTATAAAAATAATTTGACGAAATTACATATTGCCTGCGGAATATGTGATAAAGGTGAGGACTGATCGGTAACAGAACGATCAGAGAAAAGAGATGTGAGGCAGTGAGTGCCGGGGGTTATCTAAACTTTGTAAATCTTATTCCGAAAAAAAATTTGTCCGCGAAATTTTCGGAGGATAATAAAATGAGCCGTAAGTTAGAAAAGAATTCGGATCAAAAGCGCGTCGTGCGCCGCAATCGAGGCAAGCGCGATATGAACCTTTCCGATTAGTAAACGGACGGCTTACGCGCTTGTGCCAACAGCCGAAAAATTTCCCGAAAACTCCGATTTTATCGCCGAATACGCCGCTTGTTTTATCAATAATCTTCTCGGCAATAGTATTTTGTTCCAAATATGTCTGCATTTCGTTTCCGAATTTTCGCTGAAAAATCCCGATCTTCGCAAAAATTTCCTCCTTCATATATTAAAGCGACATTTAGAACAAAATAGTTCAGTTTTTTTTTGATTTATTAAAATAAATTGTCGAAAGAGAATTTCAGATTTATTTTTCGCCATATTAAGATCAGTAAAATTTGAAACTTTAACCGGATTTCATCCATAAATTATCAAAAACGGATAAAGGTGAAAGTCTGCGTCTGTTTATGATAATCTGTGGATATTTTATTTATGACAAATCAACTTATGAACTTTGAAGCAGCCGAATCTTTTGCAAAAAAAATTGACGGGCAGGATTCTCTCGCACATTTCCGCGAAAAATTTTATATTCCCAAGCAGACGGACGGCACAGATGTTTTGTATTTCACCGGAAATTCACTCGGACTTCAGCCGAAATCAACTGAAAGTTATATTCGGCAGGAGTTAAAAGATTGGCAAAACTACGGCGTTGAAGGACACTTTGCCAAAGAAAATCCGTGGATGAATTATCACGAACTGGTTAGCGACCAAATGGCGAAAATCGTCGGCGCGAAATTAATTGAAACGGTTGTGATGAACTCTCTGACAGTAAATCTGCATCTTTTGATGGCTTCGTTTTATCGCCCGACGCGCGAGCGTTACAAAATCGTCATCGAAGCCGATGCGTTTCCATCTGATAAATACGCGGTGAAATCGCAGATCGCATTTCACGGAAAAAATCCCACATCCGACGCGCTTATCGAATTGATTCCGCGCGAAGGCGAAGCGATTTTGCGGACAGAAGATATTGAAAAAATTATCGAAGAAAATGCGGATTCAATCGCTCTGATATTGCTCGGCGGCGTAAATTATTACACCGGACAAGTCTTTAATATGAAACGCATTACGGAAATCGGACACAGAATCGGCGCGGTTGTCGGTTTCGATTTAGCGCACGCGGTTGGAAATATCGAATTGAATCTGCACGATTGGAACGCCGATTTCGCCTGTTGGTGTTCCTACAAATATTTAAACGCAGGTCCGGGCGGAATCGCCGGCGTTTTCGTTCACGAAAGACATTCCGAAAATTTCGATCTTCCGCGCTTCGCCGGTTGGTGGGGACACGATAAGGAAACGAGATTTTTAATGGGCGACAAATTCATTCCGATCAGAGGCGCGGAAGGCTGGCAATTATCGAATCCGCCGATTCTGGAAATCGCCGCGCTTCGCGCTTCGCTGGAAATTTTCGGGCAGGCGGGAATGGAAAATTTAATCGCCAAATCGCAAAAATTAACGGCTTATCTGGAATTTCTCCTCGATAAAATAAATGACGAACGCATCTCGATCATCACGCCTCAAAATCCGTCCGAACGCGGTTGTCAACTTTCGATTCGCGTGCGCGATGCCGATAAAAATTTGTTTAATTTAATTTCCGAACGCGGCGTAATCGCCGATTGGCGCGAACCGGACGTGATTCGCGTCGCGCCCGTTCCCCTTTATAATTCGTTTACCGATGTTTACAAATTTGTCGGGATTTTGAAAAATTGTTTAAGGTAAAAAATGGAAAAATTATCTGAAAGTATAGATTTTGAAAACATCGTTCGATTGATCGAAGAAGCCCGAAACCGCGCATTTGCAAAAGTCAATGCGGAACTCGTAAAACTTTATTTCGATGTCGGCGAAATTGTTTCCGCCAAAGTAGAAGCAGGAAATTGGGGCGAAAAAACGGTTGACGAACTAGCCGGATTTATCCGCGAAAACTTGCCTGAAATGAAGGGTTTTACAAGACGCGGACTTTATCGAATGAAGCAATTTTATGAAACCTATAATGAGCATCAAAAATTTCTCCCTTTCTTAAATAAAATCGCTTGGTCATCACATCTGCATATACTTTCAAAAACGAAAAGTATTGAAGAAAAAGAGTTTTATATCAAACTTGCGATCAAGGAAAACTTCACGGTTCGTGAGCTTGAAAGACAATTAAATTCAGCAGTTTACGAAAGAATTTTGTTAGCCGATAAAATTGTGTCAACACCGTTGACACAATTACCAAAAGGAATATTCAAAGACCCGTATATTTTTGAATTCCTGAATCTCCCCGAAGATCATTCGGAAAAAGATTTGCAAACCGCTTTGACGGAAAATTTCCGCAAATTCATACTTGAAATCGGCAAAGGTTTTACATATTTGGGAAAAGAATATCGCTTGCAAATCGGCAATCACGATTATTATCTGGATTTGCTCTTTTATCAACGTGATCTGCAATGCCTCGTTTTATTTGAACTTAAAATAAAAGAATTCAAGCCCGAATATGTAGGAAAACTGAATTTTTATCTCGAAGCGTTAGACCAAGACGTAAAACGCCCGTTTGAAAATCCGAGCATCGGCGTTTTGCTGTGCAAGGGAAAAGACAGCGAAGTTGTAAAATATTCTCTCGCCAGAAATGTTTCGCCCGCCGTGATTGCCGATTATGAAACAAAATTGATTGATAAAGATTTGCTCGCCCGAAAATTGAATGAATTTACGGAAATTTTAGGTATTTCCGGCGACGAAAGCGAAGATGAATAAAGTATGTTTAAAGAAAAAGTAATCATTACCGGCGCAGGACTTGCGGGTTCGCTTTTGAGTCTTTTCTTGGCAAAACGCGGCATCGAAACGGAAGTTTACGAATCGCGCGAGGATTTGCGGCAGGCTGAAATTTCGGCGGGACGCTCGATAAATTTGGCGTTGTCGGACAGAGGAATTCGCGCTTTGAAAGCAGTCGGAATGGACAAATATATGCTGGAGAAAGCCGTGCCGATGTATGGACGCTTGATTCATTCGGTTGACGGCGAAAAGAATTTTCTGCCGTATTCGGGACGCGCGGGCGAATATATCAACTCGGTTTCGCGCGGCGGTTTGAATATTGCTTTGATAAATGAAGCGGACAAATACGCGGAATCGAAATTCTTTTTTAATCAAAAATGTGTTGATTTTGATTGCGCGACGGGCGAAGCGGTTTTTGAAAACGGAAAAAAAATCAAAGGCGACACATTAATTGCCGCCGACGGCGCGGGTTCGGCGATTCGACGCGCGATGCTGAACAATCGCTGTGTTGAAAGATTCAATTATCAACAAAAATTTCTCGAACACGGTTACAAGGAATTGTCCATTCCGCCGAAATCCGAATTTGGCGGAACGCTTCCGCGTTTGCCGGAAAATGCGGAAGGCGAATTTTTGCTGAAAAAGAACGCTCTGCACATTTGGGCGCGGCATCAATTTATGATGATCGCTCTGCCGAATTTTGACGGAAGTTTTACCTGCACATTATTTCTCGCGTTTGAAGGCGAAAACAGTTTTGCAAATTTGAAAGATAAAACGTCTTTAATAAAGTTCTTTGAAGAAAATTTCCCCGACGCGCTTCCTTTGATGCCCGATTTAACCGAAGAATTCTTTACAAATCCGACTGGAAATCTCGGCACGATCAAATGTTTTCCGTGGAACGTCGGCGGCAAAGCTCTGCTTCTGGGCGATTCGGCGCACGCGCTTGTTCCCTTTTACGGTCAGGGAATGAACGCCGCTTTTGAAGACTGCCGCGTTTTAGACGAAATTATCGAAAGGCACGGCACGAATTGGGAAAAAGTTTTTGAGAAATACGGCGAACAGCGAAAAATAAACACCGACGCGATTGCGGATTTGGCGATAGAAAATTTTTACGAAATGCGCGACGCGGTTGCCGATCCGATTTTCGTCAGAAAAAGAGAACTCGAAACACGGCTTGAACAAAAGTTTCCCGATTATTTTTCAAAGTATTCGCTGGTTACGTTTCGTGAAGACATTCCGTATTCCGAAGCGAAACGGCGCGGAAATGCTCAAAATGAATTGTTGATGAGAATTTGTTCGGACTTTGAAGATATAAACGAACTCGATTTGAGCGAAGTGATGAATTTGGTAAGTCAATTGTAGAATGAACGAGCAAAAATTTAGTCAAGGAAAATCCGCCCGAAATTTCGATTCCGCTTATTTTCCGTTTGTGATAAAATTGCGATATGAATACGACACTTGAAGCAATTTATGAAAACGGTATTTTCAAACCCGTTTCGAGCGTTCCTGAAACGCTCAAGGAAAACGAGCGTGTGCGTATAATTATCGAAATTGATACGGAAGAAGATTTGCAAAAAGAAATCGCCGAATGGGAAGCGGCAAGCGACGAAGATTTTATAAAATTTGAAAAATCTTTGGGAGAAAATCGCTGATGGCTCGCGGAGATGTTCTGCTCGTAAATTTGCCGACGAGCGGCGGGCATGAACAAAGTGGTCGCCGTCCCGCCGTTGCCGTTCAAACCGACATTTCAGGCGAACCTATGTTGATGATCGCGCCGATCACTTCAAATTTGAACGCTTCGCGTTTTGCTTTTACAGTTCAAATTCAGCCTTCCGCCGAAAACGCTCTGACGCAAATCTCGATTGTGATGGTTTTTCAAATGCGGGCGATTGATAAAAACCGAATCGTTAAAAAAATCGGAAAGTTGTCAGATGGAGATTTGCAAAAAGTTGACGAAGAAATTTGGAAAATGCTCAAACCGTAATTTGTGATTATTTCATTTAAAACGAAGAATCAAACTTATGAAATTAACCGGGAAAATCCGCTTGATATTTCGATTTCTCTGAATTTCAACGGCGCACAGCCGAATGCTTATGATGTGCCGAAAGCGATTTCAAAACCCTGCAAAGCGGGCGAATTAGTCGGCGATACAAGGCAAGGCGGAAGCTGCAATTTCGAGCAATATACTTTTATTCCGCATTGCAGCGGAACGCACACCGAATGCGTCGGACATATTACAAATGAGCGTATTTTCGTGCGCGATTGTCTGCAAGATGTGTTTATTTTGGCAAATTTGGTTTCGGTTAAACCGGAAAATGCGGATAAAACCGATGATACTTATTCAATTGATTGCGGCGAAAATGATTTGCTGATTACGAGAAAATCAATCCAAAACCTGAAATCTGAAATCCAGAATCCAGATGCTTTGATCGTCAGAACTTTGCCTAATGATAAAAGTAAAATGACGAGAGAATACGGCGAATACGTTCCGCCGTTTTTCTCGAATGAAGCGATGAAATTTATTGTCGAATCGGGCGTAAAACATCTGCTTGTTGATGTGCCTTCGATTGACCGGATTTTTGACGACGGAAAACTTTCAAATCACCGCGCGTTTTGGAATGTGGAAAAAGGCGAATTTGAATTGAACAAAAAGAGCCGAGTCAGCAGCACGATTACGGAATTGATTTATGTTCCGAACGAAATAAAAGACGGCGATTATCTGCTCAATCTGCAAATTGCCGCCTTTTCCGCAGACGCTTCGCCGTCGCGTCCGGTTCTGTTTGAAATCGGTTAAAATTTTAAGGTCGGGCGTAAAGTTTGAAAATAAGAAATTTGCCCACGAAATACACAAAAAAAGTCATTTAATTTTTCTTCTTTTTTGGTTTCTTTCGTGTATTTCGCGGGCAAAAATGCTTCTTCGCACCCGACGCAAAATTTTATACGTTTTGATTTGCCGACATCGTGTAGCGCAGAAGCGCGGCGACTCCGCCGACATCTTCGAGCAGATTTTCGTCTTCGATATAGCGGATTTTTTCGGCTGAAATGAGCGCGAGGCGCAAAAGCTGGTCGGCTATCTGACGCGAATTTCCGACGCTCGGCGTTTCGCCTTCATTGCCGGGCGCGTAGTTTTCGAGAATCTCTTTTATTTCATTTTCGTCGTATTCGATCTCGTCAAATTTCGCGCTCAGATAAAGTTCCTGAACCTGCCCGTTTTCCAGAGCCTTGAGCGTTTTCGCAACGCCGGTTACGCCCAAACCTTCGTCGTAATTCTGGTCGAAAACGTGGTCAATTTTCTCCTTGTCCGCGAGCGTGTTGTTTTGATTTATCGCCGTTTCCGCTTCATCTAAAATTTCGTCTTCGGGCGCGTCAATACTAAGGCGAATCGTGCCGACGATCTTATCTTCCAAGAACGAGGTCAATTCTTCGCGGACAAGCGGAATCGTAACTTCGATATTTCCGGCAAGCACGACTTTTGTAATATTATCTTCGCGCACGATTTTGTCGAGTTCGTCAACAACTTCTTTGATATGCTGTTTGCGAAGTTCGTCAATGTGGCGTTGAAAACGCATCTGCGACCAGCCGCCGACTTCCGAACGATTGTAAGTTTCGTTTTCTATCTCGTCCTCTTCCAAAACGCGCCCGCGCTGAAAAACGTAAATTCGCGCCGTGTTTGAATCGGCGAGAACGACAGCAAAACGCGGATTTTGGTCAATTAATTTGGCAAGCGGATAAATATGCGGTCTGTCGAAAACGAAAAATCTGTCGTTTTCAAACGGAACGTCGAATTCGATTGTCTGGAAAAAACCCGCATCCGAACAAGCAAAAATCGCCACGCCGTTTGCCGACGCGCGTATTTTCTTCGCATAATCCGCAATGCGCTCGACATCCTTATCAAAACTTTCGCGCTCCGGCGTGTGTTCTTCGTAATCGTCTTGATGTTCGCTCAATTGTTTTTTCAAAAAAACATCAAAATCATCGCGCCCGTGCTGATTCGGTTCGGCGTTCAAATAAACCGATAAAAACGGTTGGTCAACCGCTTCGACTTCCGCTAATTTTCTTAAAATTCCTGCATTTTTCATAAGTTAAAATTCCCTTTTTCTTTTATTATTTGCTGTTCTTTCTTCCCGAACCGCCTTTCTTTTTTCCGCCGCCGTCTTGTTTGTTGACGGTTTTCCAAGCTATCTCTTAGGCTTTTTCGTCAGAATAGCCTTTATCTTTGCAGCCTTCTTCGATGTGTTCGGCTTTGCGTTTCTGCTTGTCCGTGTATTTATCCTTATCGCCTTGCGACATATTTTTTACTCTTTATTATATTAAGTTTATATAAGCAGTAATTGCAAAAGCCGTGCCGTTTGAATATAACCGAATAAGCGGATTGATTTGATACATTTATAATAGTTTGGAAATCGGTATTATCGTTTTCAAAAAAAAAAAACGCCAAATTCGTTAAGACAAATCCGGCGTTTCAAGTTTAATTACAGTTAAAATTAATTTGACGGAATTTTAATTTCCCGTCCCGCATTTAATTTTGAATTAATATACAAACCGTTCAGTTTTGCAACTTCAACGGGCGATTGATCGTAGCGTTCGGCAACCGATTTTACGGTGTCGCCGGAATTTGCTTTGACGATTTTAACGCCGCTGGTCTGCTCTCCGCTTGGAATCGGCGAAGTCGGGCGCGAATAATTCGTGTTTGTTATGCCGTTGCCGTTCGGAACGAAGACTTTGCCGCGCGGATACGGAGCGTTTCCGTTAGCCGCTTTCAGATCGGCGACGCTGACACCTGTTTTTCTCGCCAGAGTTTCCCAAGTTTCGCCTCTGACCGTATTTGAAACGCCCGCCGTATTTCTCTGCGAAGGTGAAATATTTCTGAAAACGGCGACAACTTCGTTGGCTTTTCCCGCCGGAACGCGAACGATATAAGGTTCGGGCGGAGTCATATTCGTGCGAAGTTCGGGGTTTAAGTAGCGCAGATATTCAACCGTCGTATCGGACGCTTGCGCGATAACATTTAAGTTTGTCGAAGCCGGCATACGTATCCGGTCATAACGAAGCGACGGCGCGGGGCGCACGTGTCCGAAACCGTATTGATGCGGATTACTTGCAATCAAAATTGTTGCCAGAATATTCGGCACATAATTTCTGGTTTCTCTCGGCAAATACGGATACGCTTTCCAGAAGTTTGCGACTCCGGCGCGTCTGATTGCTTTGTCAACATTTCCTTCGCCGCAATTATAACCAGCCATTGCCAGTTCCCAATTTCCGTTGTAACGATTTGCCAGAAACTTCAAGTATTTCGCCGAAGCGCGGGTTGCCTGCTCGAAACTTTGTCTTTCGTCCAGATATGCCGTGCGGCGAAGTCCGTAGCGTGCGCCCGTTCCGGGAATAAACTGCCACAAACCGGCGGCGGCAGCCCACGATTGAGCCGTCGGCTTCCACGCGCTCTCGACCTGTCCGAGCCAAGCGATGTATTCGGGAACGCCTTCTTCTTTGAAAATCTGGCGAGCCATCGTCATAAACATCCCGGAGCGATACAAACCGACTTCCATCGTTTTGCGTCCGCGTCCGCGATAATAATTGATAAACTGCTGAATCATCGGATTAAATTCAAACGAGAATCCGAAAGATTTATTGGCAACCGCATATTGAATATATTTGATCTGCGTCTGCGCTTCCGGCGTATAAATGTCTTCTTCTTCCTGAGTTAATTGCAGTTTGGAAAGTTCGTCAAGCGGCGAGGCTTCAAAAACCTGTTCGCTGAATCCGACGAGCATTTCGTTCGGAACTTGTTCACGATCTGCCTGCGCCGTCGTCGTTTCGCTTGGCAGAATCGGTTGATTGATAACGATTTTGGCGATATTATCAGCCAGTTCGTTGCTCACGTCCCAACCGCAGGTTGCGGAAAGACTGCGAATCTGCGGCGGCATATTTGCCGGAAATTCCACCCGGTAAATCGTTTCGATCAACTGCGTGTAACATTCGCTCAACTTTTTATTGCTCTGAACATTTACGCCGGAAATCAAAAAAACCTCGATTGATTTATTAAAATCCTTTCCCGCCTGCGGACGACGATTATCCTGCAAATTGAGCAGAGCTTGTTTGAAATATCTGCCCGCATCGCTTTTGATTTGATTGATCCGCGCTTCGGCTTGAATCGCCTCGTCGGTTTTTCCGCTGTTTCTGCCGCTCGCGCTCGAACTCGTAATTTGAGCGAACGCGAAGGAACTCGAAATAAAAAATATTAAAGCTGTAAAACTGAATATGTTAAAAAGGCGTGTTTTCATTAACTTCGTCTATACTCCTAAGTTTTTTTTGGGGGTTAGGGCGAATCGTAAAACGACCTAAATCGTAAATAAATTTTCGCGGCTTGTTTTCTCTCTGTTATTAAATTATTAAACGCCGCTTGTTATAAAAAGTTTCTTAAATTTTCTCTTAATAGTTTAATGGTTTTTTAGGACAAAAAACTTTTAATAAGGTATCAAATCAAAAGCCTTTTGTCAAAGCCGAAAGTCCGATAAAATCTAGCTTTCACGCTGATTTATCGCAGGACTTATAAATGTCATAAATTTTGCTTATAGACGAAAAAGCACCGAATTGTATTAAATTCACTAATTCCCCTTTTCAAGCAGAGCCTCGCGGAAAACCTCGCGCACGTTCTCAACATATATAAACGTCAAATCAGCCAAAACTTCCTGCGGAATGTCTTCCAGATCACGCTCATTGAGTTTAGGCAGAATTATCGTTTTAATGTTTGCACGCCGCGCCGCTAAGACTTTTTCTTTGACTCCGCCGACGGGCAGGACGTTGCCTCTAAGTGTAATTTCGCCGGTCATCGCCAGTTCCTTTTTGATCGGACGATCCGATAAAGTCGAAACGATTGCGGTGGCAAGCGTAATTCCGGCGGAAGGTCCGTCTTTCGGAATTGCGCCTTCGGGAATGTGAACGTGAACGTCGAATTTGTCAAAATCTTCCTGTTCGATGCCCAGTTCATCGGCTCGCGCCTTGGCAAACGAATAAGCCGCCTGCGCCGATTCCTGCATCACTTCACCGAGTTGCCCGGTCAGAAGCAATTTGCCTTTGCCCTTCGTTTTCAACGCTTCGATAAATAAAATGTCGCCGCCAACCGCCGTCCAAGCGAGTCCCGTTGCCGTGCCGATCTGATCTTTTTTGAGAGCCTCTTCGGGGAAAATTTTAGGCGAGCGCAGATAATCCACGACATTTTCTTTGGTAATTTTAATCGTCTTAAATTCATTTACGTCGTCGAGTTCGGCTTTTTGGCGGGCGACTTTGCGGCAGACTTTGCCGATTGTTCGCTCCAATTGCCGCAGACCGGCTTCGAGCGTGTATTCGCCGATTATTTTTTGCAGAGCCTTTTTGTCAAATTTTATGTCGCTCTTCTCCAAACCGTTTTCCTCGATCTGTTTGGGCAGAAGATGCCGTCGGGCGATTTCGTATTTTTCCTCTTCGGTGTAACCGGAAAGCTGTATGATTTCCATTCTGTCGCGCAGAGCAGGCTGAATCGTGTCCAGAACATTCGCCGTCGTCATAAACATCACGTTTGACAGATCGAACGTAACGCCCAGATAATTATCACGAAAATTGCTGTTTTGTTCCGGGTCTAAAACTTCGAGCAGCGCGGAACTCGGATCGCCTCGGAAATTCGCGCCGACTTTATCAATTTCGTCGAGCATTATCAGAGGATTATTCGTTTCGCCCTGTTGAATCGCCTGAATAATTCGTCCGGGCATCGCGCCCACATAAGTTCTGCGATGTCCCCGAATTTCGGCTTCGTCGTGCAGACCGCCAAGCGACAAACGGACGAATTTTCGTTTCAAAGCCCGTGCAATCGAGCGTCCGAGAGAAGTTTTCCCGACTCCGGGTGGTCCAACCAGACATAAAATCGAGCCTTTCGGTTTTTTCTTCAATTTTCTGACGGCGAGTGCTTCGATAATTCTTTCCTTGACGCGTTCGAGTCCATAATGATCCTGATCCAAAATTTTCTGCGCCTTTTGCAGATTCAGATTATCTTTTGAAGATTTATGCCACGGAAGTTCGGTAATAATGTCGAGCCAATTTCGCAAAGTCGCCGTTTCCGCCGTGTCCGGGTGCATTCTTTCGAGCCGTTTGAGTTGGCGCAACGCTTCTTCTTCAGCTTGTTCGGGCAGTTTTCCTTTGAGGATTTTTTCGCGGTATTGCTCGACTTCTTCGTAAAGTTCATTGCCTTCGCCGAGTTCGGATTGAATTGCTTTAAGCTGTTGACGCAGAAAATAATCCCTCTGCGAACGGTCTATGTCGGCTCGCGCCTGCGTGTTTATTTCCTGCTGAACGGTCAAAACATCGAGTTCCTTGCTCAGAAGATCGTTAATTCGCCGCAAACGCCGAACCGGATCAAAAATATCCAGAACGCTCTGCGCGTCTTCGACCTTTAATTCGAGATTTGAAGCCGAAAGATCGGCGAGCCGTCCGGCATCTTCCAGATTTGCGATAATCGCCAGAACTTCGGGCGAGATATTTTTGCCCAGATTTGCGGCGCGTTCCATCGAACCGCGCACGTTGCGGACGAGTGCTTCGACTTCCAGAGAATTCGGCGGAGTCAGAGGTTCGGAAACAGTGGTTAGATTCGCCTTGATAAAATCATTTTTTCTGCTGATCGAATCAACGCGGGCGCGGGAAAGCCCTTGAATTAAAATGCGAATTCTCCCGTCGGGCAATTTCAGCATCCGCATAATCACCGCCACCGTTCCGACCTTATAAAGATCATTTTGCGCCGGTTCTTCCATATCCACGTCCTTTTGCGAAACGAGCATAATCATCCGATCCCGGCTCAACGCTTCATCAATCGCACGAATGGATTTATCGCGCGAAACAAAAAGCGGAACGATCATAAACGGATAAATTACAATATCGCGCAGCGGCAAAACGGGCAGTTCCGAGGGAATCTGAATTTGTAAATCTTCTTCGGCTTCACCTATTTTTCCGGTAAACTCTTCAATTTCTTCCATACTTTTATGTTATTGAAGAAAAGATGAAAAGTAAAAGGTAAAAAAAGGTAAAAGGGAAAAGGTGAAATTTATCAGATAAAGATTATCAGACAGTTTCTTGATCTTTAAAACTCAATGATAATAACAACTTTCCCCTTTCCCCTTTCACCTTTTACCTTTTACCTTTTTATTCTTCCCGCCCGAACGAACCAGATATTTGAGTTCTTTCATAAATTCGGAAACATCTTCAAATTCGAGATAGACGGAAGCAAAACGCACATAAGCGACCTTATCGAGTTTTTTCAAACTCTGCATAATAATTTTTCCGATTTCGCTTGTCGGGCGTTCCCTGTCGGGAGAATCCTGCACATAAGTTTCGACTTTATCAATTATTTCCTCAAGCTGTGTGGTGGAAATCGGGCGTTTTTCTCCGGCGCGAAGCAAACCGGCTAAAATTTTGTTGCGGTCAAAACCTTCGCGTTTGCCGTCTTTTTTGACGACCATATACGGAATTTCGTCAATTCGCTCATAAGAGGTAAAACGCCTCGCGCATTCCAGACATTCCCGCCGCCGCCGAATCGAATCGCCGTCTTTTGATTCTCTCGAATCCACAACTTTATCTTCGGTATTTCCGCAAAATGGACATTTCATAAATCAAATTTTAACTTCCGAATTTTTATCTGCGATATTATACCATTAAAACAAAGTAACGGCTGCCGAACATATTTCAGAAAGCAGTAATCCGCCCGAAAAATCCGCGAAAAAGTAATGAAGATGATTTTTTCCAACGCTGAAAAAGCAGAAACCGCTTTGCAATTGACATCAAATGTATCAACTGCAAAGCGGCGAAAAAATTGCTTATCATTGTAAGACGAAACTTTGAACTTATCTTAAAATCCCGAAAACATCGCGCAAAATCTTCGTCGTTCTGCCAATCGGGTCTTTGCGGATTTTCATTTCTTCCTGCGCGACCATATAAAATAAGCCGTCGAGAGCTTTTTCGGTAACATAACCGTCAATATCGCTCGCGTCCTGTCCGATAAATCTACCGAAAAATCCGTAACGTCCGATCATTTCCTTGTATTTCTGCGTAACGCCGACTTTGGAAGTGAAATCTTCGACAATCGGGCGAAATTCTTCGCGCAAACGATTTTCGCTCGTGCGTCGGAAAAACTGCGTCGCGGCATCGTCTTCTCTGGAAAACAAAATATTTTTCGCGTCGGTAAAACTCATCTGTTTGACCGAATCGAGAAAAATATCGGCGGCAACCGGAACGGCTTCTTCCGCCGCGTGATTCATCGCTTCGACAAATTCATCAACCTTTTCCCCTTGTCCGAGAAAGCGCAGAGTTCTTTCGGTTTTATGCAGAGAAGCGGGAAGCGGAATTCTAACGCGGACATTATCTAAAAACCCGTTTCTGCGCCCAAGCGTGTCAACCGCATTTTCCACGCCTTGAAACAAAGCGGCTTTTAAACCGTCATTAATTTCATTATTTGAAACATTTGTTTTCGTCGTTGAACGAGTCCGATTGCGCCGCGTCTGCGCGAAACTGTCAATTGATAACGAAACTAAAACCAAAAATGCCGCCGCCAATATCGAAAATTTAATAAGATGTTTTTTCATAGCCTTTCTCCGATTATTGTATAATGCAAACATTATACCAAAACCCGAAGAAATGCCGTAAGTCTTTTGTTATTCGGCTTTACCTTATTTTAACGACGCTTTTTGCGCTATTTCAATCGCTTCCTGATTACCCAAATAGTAACTTTTTATCGAATTTAAAACATTGTCGGATTTATTCTCAAAACGGTATAAATTCGATTTGATTAATCATATTTTCGATTTCGCAAGTTTTGGCGGTTATCTCTAAAAAATTCCAATCGGCATTTAAATCAGTTTTTTTTCCTCCAACTTTCTACGAACTTTCGACTTTCCGACTTTTGCCCGAATTTCTTCCACCTTTGCCAGACGCTCTTTTATTTCGCGTTCAAATTCGCTCAAATGGTCGTAATAATAAGCCAACGCCGAATAGATTTGACCGAGCGAAAGATACGGATGCTGAAAATGAATTTCTTCTGGACTCCAGCCGTAAGCCTTTGTTTCCAAAACGATTTCGACGATTTTCGTCGTCGTTCCTTCAATCATCGCCACGCCGTTTTCCGCCAAAGTTATATGCTCATAAGTTGTCGCAACACTCATATTTCCCTCTTAACTTCTGCCTTTTCATTTCGCTTTTCCTTGATTTGCAACCGCTTCCTGCGCCGCTTTGATCGCTTCCTGATCGCCGAGATAACGGCTCGCCGTCGGTTTCAAATCCTCGTCCAATTCATAAACAAGCGGCACGCCCGTCGGAATGTTGTAATGGACAATATCTTCATCGCTCATATTGTCCAGATATTTCACCAGAGCGCGAAGCGAATTGCCGTGCGCCGCAATCAAAAGCCGTTTTCCGTTTTTTATTTTCGGCGCGATCTCCGTTTCATAATACGGCACAACGCGCTCAACCGTATTTTTCAATGCCTCAGCTTGCGGAAATTTCCCCTTCTCAATCGAAGCATAACGCGGATCATTTCCGAGCCATTCGTTATGAGTTTCGTCCATCAAAAGCGGCAAAATATCATAACTTCTGCGCCAAATATGAACCTGCTCTTCGCCGTGCTGCGCCGCCATTTCCGCTTTATTTAGTCCTTGCAACGCGCCGTAATGCCGTTCGTTTAAAAGCCACGATTTTGTAACAGGAATCCACATCAAATCCATTTCATCCAAAATGATATTGAGCGTCCGAATCGCGCGTTTCAAAACCGAAGTATAAGCCTCGTCAAACGTAAAACCTTCGTCTTTCAAAAGTTTCGCCGCCTGCTTTGCTTCCTCGCGCCCTTGTTCCGAAAGGTCAACATCCTTCCAACCCGTAAACCGATTTGCCTTGTTCCACTCGCTCTGTCCGTGTCTGATCAAAACTAATTTGTGCATAAACTTATTTTAGATATAAAATTTCAAATTTCAAATTTCAGATTTGTTTTGCAGGATTGATGACAAGAGAAAAGAAGAAAATTGTCCACAGATGGACACAGATAAACACAGATATAAGAAAAAACAATTTTCATTTTCTTTCTTGTATCTGTGTCCATCTGTGTTTATCTGTGGACAATTTCTCTTCTTTTAATTTAATAATCACCAATAATTTTCTGCACTTCGCCAATTAAATAAAGCGAACCCGTAACCAAAATCAACTCATATTTCCCCGTAATTTTCTGCGCCTTTTCCAAAGCGTCGGCAGCATTTTCGATTTGATAAACATTATCTTTGTTAAATTCTTTCGGAACAAATTTCGCCAGTTCCGCAACTTCCATCGCACGCGGATTTTCAGGCTTCGTCAAAATCAATCTTTCGGAGACGGGAAACAAAATTTCGCCGATTTCCGTCAAATCTTTTTCCTTCATTGCTCCGAAAATCATTGTGATCGGCTGCTCAATAAATTCATCTAAAAACTCACGCAAAGCCTTCGCGCCGGAGATATTATGCGCTCCGTCGAACAAAAAATTTTCGTAAAACTCAAGTCGCCCTTTATGTTTCGCCGTTTGCAGACCTTCTATAAGATTTGCGTCGGAAATTACAAAACCTCTTTCCTGCAAAACCTCAGCCAAATGAAATGCAAGTTTTGCATTTTGCGCTTGATGTTTGCCGGGCAGACTGATTTTGAATTGCTTGGATTTATATTCATCAATTTTAACGCTTACAGTCGGATACATTAATTTCGATATTTTAATTTTGTCAGGTGTTTTTAACAAACCGCCGCCTGAAGATATTCTGCTTTGCAAATTCCGCATCAACTGCTTTGAAATACCGAGTTCGGCACATCGTTTAAAAATAACATCACGCGCCGCCGCTGGTTGTTTCGCCACAATAATTTCCGTATCTTCCCGAATCACCGCCGCCTTTTCCCGCGTAATTTCCGTCAGCGAATTTCCCAAAATATTCTGATGATCCAAACTAATCGGCGTAATTCCGACAATTTCCGCCCGCGCCGCCGTCGTCGCGTCAAAACGTCCTCCTAAGCCTGTTTCCAAAATCGCAATTTCGACATTTTCTTTCGCAAACGCGAGCAAAGCAATCGCCGTAACCTGCTCAAAAAATGTCGGAACTGTTTCGAGTTCGCCCGTTTCGACCAACTTTTCGGAAACTTTTCTAACGCGCGTCGCGTGTTCGGCAAATTTTTCTTCGCTAATTTCAACGCCGTCAACGCTGATTCTTTCCGTAATCGAAACTAGATGAGGCGAAGTATATTTGCCAACTTTGATTTTCGCCGAAACGCAGATCGCTTCCAAAAAAGCGCACGTCGAACCTTTGCCGTTCGTTCCCGCGATTTGAATTTTTAAGTAATTTTTTTCGGGGTTTTCTAATCGTTTGAGAAGTTTGAGCGTGTTTTCCAGACCGAATTTCTTGACCGATAATTCGTAGCCGAGATTGTATAAATATTCGATTGATTCGGCGAAATTCATTTAATTTTTTATTCAGATTCCAATTGTTTAATCAGTTCCCGCGATTTTCTGATTGAAGGAATATACATAATTCCGAAATATACTTCAGTAAAAAGTATGACGAAAAGTTCCAAGAAAACCAAAATTGAAATTACCTGTAAAATATGGTCGAAAAATTCTTTGACAGTAGCTTGCAGCGATAATGTAGCAAATATAATTAAAGGATTAGTAACATACAAAATCACCCTGCTTCGTCGAATATAATTCGAGAGTAACATGTTCTTTTTTTCAAGAAATTCTTTTGTAGTTTTGTAATCTTCTGTTTCATTTTCCTGTTTGTAAATTTTCCATAGTTCCCAATAACCCCATCCTGACATTAAAGCTATAATTGGAATAAAGTAAACAGCATCAGGAACAATAAAACACAAACCAATAAATACTACAAAAAAACCAATACTACTCCAAACATCTATTTTAATTTTCCTGCGAAGTTTTCCGTGCCAGCCGACGATGTTCTTTTGAACTTCTTCAAAATTTATCTTGGGCAAATCTTCCGATTCGACGCTTTTCCAAATCTCTTTCAATTCTTGTTCATTCATTGTTAAATCTCTCGATAATTTTCTTTTTCAGACGCATCAGCCGAGTCGCCACGTTTGTTTTGGAAATGCCCAAAATTTCGGCGATTTCCTGATAAGATTTTTCGTCCAGATACAAACCGACAATCGCCCGTTCAATCGGTTTTAATTCACGAATCGCCGCGTAAAGTTTTTCCAACTGCTCGTCTTTTGTTCGGTCTTTTTCGGGCTGAACGAAGATTTTCCCGTCCAATGCTTCAAAACGCTTTCGATTTCGATTCAGTTTTGCGCGAAAACTCAGAGCCGTATTGATACAGATTCGATAAATAAAGGTCGAAATTTTTGCTTCGCCGCGAAATTTTTCCATCGAACGCCAGATTTGAATCAGCATTTCCTGAAACAATTCTTCGTAATCTTCCGTTTTATCCGTATAAATTCGGCAAAATTTGTGCAAGATGCCCGCGTTTTCACGAATTATTTTCTCGAATTCCGAATTCATCAATTTATTAGTAGATTATTTTTCAATAAAATCACAGAATTTGTAAATTGTTCATTGTAAATTGTTAATTGTAAGAGATTATTTTATGCGCTTTCGACTTAGAAAAAGTCAGCAGCGTTTGCGTGAGCAAATGCGTTGTCCGCTGCCGACTTGAAACGCATCGGCTCACGCCGACGCTACTGACTTAGAACAAATTTTTGTAAAAAGTGTGATTTTTTCCGCAGTTCGGAAACTAATAGAGCAGATGAAGAAAATTATTTTTTTGAGGAGATTTACAATGAAAAAAAGTTACAACTTATTGATATTTTTGATGTTAGTTATATTTGGTTTTTCAAGTTCGACAAATTTGTTTGCTCAAACGAAACCTGCCAAAGCGAAACAAATGGCGGAAACTTCCGCGCTTTTGTATGAAATCAGCGGAAACGGTTTGAAACAGCCGTCTTATCTGTTCGGGACGTTTCACATAATTTGTCCGAATAATATGATTCCGCTGGAAAAATTCGACAAATACATTGATAAAACCGAGCAAATATTTATGGAACTCGATTTTGACGACCCGACGCTGATGCAGTCTATGGGCAAAGCCGCTTATTTGGCGGACGGAAAAACGCTCGCCGATTTTTTGACCGCCGAAAAATATGCAAAAATCGGCGAATTAGTCCAAAATTCTATCGGCATTCCGATTGAAAACGTGAAGAATATTCACCCGTTATTTTTGTCAACAATAATTTCGACGAGTCCGAAATTTCTCGGCTGCAACGCGCCCGGTTCTTATGAACTGTCATTTGCAAAAGCCGCCGCAGAGAAAAAGAAACCGATTGAAGGCTTGGAAACGATAGCGGAGGAATTGGCGGCGATAAATTCGAGTCCGATTGAAAAACAAGCCGAAAGTTTATACAAAATGGCTCTGGATTCGCAAAAATCAATTGACGAATTTAACCGACTCGTCGAAATTTATAAATCGCAAAATTCCGATAAGGTTTACGAAATAATGGAAAAATACTTTGCCGATGATCCGTCTTTTCAAGTGAGTCTGCTCGACGACAGAAACCGCGAATGGATTCCGAAAATCGAAAAAGCCGTCAAGGAAAAACCGACTTTTATCGCCGTCGGCGCGGGACATTTGGGCGGAAAATCGGGCGTTTTGAATCTTTTAAGGGAAAAAGGTTATAAACTCAAACCGATCAGATTTTAATTGTCTGAAAAGAAAAAAGCCCGTGAAATTTATATTTTATTTCACGGGCTTTTCTTTCGATATTTTGATTCTCAGAAAGATTGTTTCGTATCTCTGCTCAAAAGATAAACTCTCTCTTTCAATTCGCCGACAAGTGCTTTGGTGGTAAAAATTGCGGCGCGATTTTCGGAGATTTGAGCATCAATTCTGTCAAATTGATTGTAATTTTTTTCAAGTCCCAACCGGACGGCTTCAAACTGCATATCTACAAAATTACTTAACACATCTAATTCGGTTTCTATTTTCTCAACCTTTTTTCTAATTAAAATTTGCTCGGTTTCTATTTTTTCGACCTTCTTTTTAATCTCAACCTGTTCGGCTTCTATTCGCCCGACTCGATTTTCTAATTTATCAAATCGTTGGATAAACTCTTCGCGCATTCCGCTGATAGCTTCAAGAACTTTGTTAAAGTTTTCTTCGGTTTTTATTTCCAAAGTTGGTATTTCTTGTAAATTTTCCTGTTCGCTCATAACTTTGACTCCGATAATTATTCTAACACATTTTTATCCGAATTTTTTGATATTTCCTTGTTCATCATAAAATCGAGCAGGCGAATAATTTTGTCGCGCATTTGGCGGCGGTCAACGATCATATCGAGCATTCCGTGTTCAAGCAGAAATTCCGAACGCTGAAAGCCTTTCGGCAGTTTTTGGCGGATTGTCTGTTCAATAACTCTCGGACCGGCGAAACCGATCAAGGCTTTCGGTTCGCCGATATTGACATCGCCGAGCATCGCAAAACTCGCGGTTACGCCGCCGGTTGTCGGATCGGTCAGCACGGAAATATACGGCAGACGCGCTTCGTGAAGCCGCGCTAGTGCCGAAGAAATTTTCGCCATCTGCATCAAGGAATATGTGCCTTCCTGCATTCGTGCGCCGCCGGAAGCCGAGAAAATCACAACCGCGCCGCGATTTTCTAAGGCTCTTTCAATCAGGCGAGTGATTTTTTCGCCAACCGCCGAACCCATCGAACCGCCGATAAAACGCATATCCATCGCGCCCGCGTAAACGAGATGTCCGCCGACTTTGCCAACGCCGGACATAATTGCTTCGGGCAATCCCGAAGATTTTTTGGCTTTTTCGATGCGTTCTTTGTAAGGTTTTGAGTCAACAAATTCGAGCGGATCAGCCGACGTTACTTCTTCGTCGAGTTTTTCATATTCGCCTTCGTCAAACAGACTTTTCAAGCGCGAAGGCGCGTCCAGCCGAAAATGATAACCGCAATTGGTGCAAACCTGCAAGGAATTTTCCAGATCAGCCTTATAAAGCGGTTCTTCACACTCGATACATTTAACGAAAATCCCTTCGGTTTTCACCGTCCGTTCTTCTTCGTTGTGTTTTTCTCCAATTTTCGGGTCTTTGCGCCGAAACCAAGCCATAAAAATTATTTAGCGATTTTGTTTTGAATTTTCACAAACATCCGTATTTCATTTTGCGAAGTTTTGTTAGGTTATCACAAGCGGATTTTATGGGAAAGTGAAAGGGTTAATGGATAGTGGTTAGTTGTTCGTGGGTAGTTGTTTTTTTCTCTTGCACAACTAACCACTATCAGTAAATCACGAAAATATCAAAATCGTTTCCAAATAGGCAGAAACCCGACAGTAATGAAGGGTGCTGATCGAATAGAAGATTGTTGATTTTCAAAAGAATCCGTTAAAAATGCTGTTTCCTGTAAACTTCTCGATTTCCTAACAGCACCCTTCATAACTGTCGGGTTTCCGCCTGTGAATTTCGTGATCTATTAACTA
This sequence comes from Pyrinomonadaceae bacterium, assembly GCA_965214585.1. Classification (GTDB taxonomy): domain Bacteria; phylum Acidobacteriota; class Blastocatellia; order Pyrinomonadales; family Pyrinomonadaceae; genus JAHCHG01. The sequence goes on from OZ243957.1 coordinate 200,503, forward strand.
TCCAAGTATTTCCAACATTTCCCCGTGAATAAGTCCGTTATCCGCGCAGATCGGCGGCGCGTAGATGCTGAATTTTGAATCGTCGTAATAAGAAACCCGTCCGCCCGCTTCTTCGACGAGTAAAACGCCCGCCGCCACGTCCCACGGATTCAAGCCTTCTTCCCAAAAACCGTCAAAGCGTCCGCAGGCGACATACGCCAGATCAATCGCCGCCGAACCGTCGCGCCGCAAACCGCGCGATTTTAAGAGCATTTGCATAAAATGTTTTGCAAAATCATCGCGTCCGGCAACGTCGTAAGGAAATCCCGTAACGATTAAAGATTCGCTCAATTTTTCCGTTTCCGAAACGCGGATTTCCCGTCCGTTTAAGGTCGCGCCTTTGCCGCGCTCCGCCGCGAATAATTCATTTCTCGTCGGGTCGTAAGTTACGCCGATGACGATTTCGCCGTCGTGTTCGAGCGCGATTGTCACGCAGAAACAAGGATAACCGTGCGCGTAATTCGTTGTGCCGTCGAGCGGATCAATTATCCATTTCCAGACCGTTTCGCCGTCAATATAAGTCGCATTAGATTCACCCGATTCTTCGGCTAAGATCGAATGTTTCGGATAATACGAACGGATTTTTTCGACGATCAGTTTTTCCGAAGCCAGATCAACTTCCGTCACAAGATTTATATCGCCTTTTTTTGAAACGGTTATTTTTCCGCCGAATTTTTCGAGCAGTAACTTTCCGGCTTCTTTGGCAGTTTCGGTGGCAAAATTGAGCATTTTGATTTGTATTTTGAAAAATTTTAATATGTGTTTTATTTCAATATCGCACGAATTCCGCCTTCTTCGCAAACGTCGTTTTTTGTCTGTAAAAATTTCAGATTGCCCGCTTGACTGTAAAAAAGTTTTAAGCAATAATGCTTATTGAAATTGATTTTCATTTTCTTTTTAATTACCGATGAAAAATAATACGGCTCTTAAATTTTCTCCGATTGTTTCCGACGAAAAAAAGGTCGAAGTTTCCCTGACAAACGATCAGGCAGTTATAAAACTCTCGACGTGGACGGAAAATCTCGGTTGGTGCGGGCAAAAAACTCTGACAATTGATGCCGATATGCTGGACGATCTGCACCGCGTTATCGCTTCGGCGAGATATAAATTAAACGGCAGAAAGGAAATGTGCGATGCGGAAACAAACTCCACAAACATTCTGAAATTTCCAGATTTTAAATAATTTTCTCCTCTTGAACAAAAAGAAAACGGAAAACGTCATAAAATTTATGATACTTTCCGTTTTTCTTACTTTAAAGTCTTTGTAAATCAGCTAACTTCGCGCAAAACGATTCGCTCGGAATTAACTTTCGATTTTCTCTCGGAAGTCAGTTTTTCGAGTTCTTCAATGTGAAGCTGCTCTTCGGCAATCTGCTCTTCGAGCCAGAATTTCTGCGGCAAATCTTCTTCGCCGCACGAATCCCAAGCCGTAACGTATGCCGCCATCGCTTCGCGTTCGAGTTCCAGACCTTGTTCGAGCATTTCCTGCAATTCGGTTGATTGACGAATCAACGCCGGTTCAACCGTCGGAATCCCGCCGAGCGCGACAATTTTATCGCCGAGAAACTGCGCGTGATCTTTCGCTTCGTCGGCTTGCTCGCGGAAAAATTCGCGGTAAACTTCCCGTTCGATTCCCGTTACCAAATAGCTGTGCTGCGAATATTGTATAAAACCCGAAAGTTCCAAACTCAATGCAGTATTCAAATTTTCGATTAGTTCTGCTCTTGCCATAATTTTTTCCTGTTAAAACAAATTATTTGTTCATTAGAAACTTATCAAAATAATGTAAAAAAGTCATTACTCAATATTGCAGATTCCGAATAACGACTTTTTTAATTTTAGCGTTCCGCAGGCATTTTGTCTTTGCTCATACGCGGCAAAAGTTCGTCGCGCATTGCCAGTTCGTAAACCGCCGCTGCGACAACCGCCGCCGAAGCCTTTACGTCGTCTTCGACAATTCTCTCATAAGTGTCGAGATTCGTGTGCCAAGTGTGCGAAAAATATTCAATCGGGTCTTGCACGACGCTGATTCCGGGAAGTCCGGCTTTATTGAAAGACGTATAATCCGAACCGCCAAGACTGCGGCTGTTCGTTGTGGTCGCGCCGACAACTCCCAAATCAGAGAAAGGCGCGGCGATTTCGCGCAGAACCTGTCCGGCTTCGGGCGGACCGAAAACCGAAAAACCGCGGGCGCGTCCCGTTCCCGAATCAATGTTGAAATATCCGCCGAATTTATCGTAATTCGCCGTCGGATTTTCAAACGAGCCGAAAGTTTTTTCGACGTAGGCTTGCGAACCCAAAAGCCCTTGTTCTTCGCCGCCCCACAGCGCGACGCGAATTGTCCGGCGCGGTTTGACGTTTAAAGTTTTCAAGATTCTCGCCGCTTCGAGCATAATCGCGCAGCCGATGGCGTTATCGGTTGCGCCCGTCGCCGCGTGCCACGAATCGAGATGTCCGCCGAGCATTATCACTTCGTCCTTTTTGTCCGTTCCCGCGATTTCGCCGATCACGTTGTAGCTTGTCGCGCCTTCGGGATAGACTTTGTTTTGAATGTCGAATTCGAGCATCACGGGAGTTTTATCGTCCAAAATTCTCCAGATGCGCCCGTAATCTTCGTTTCGCAAAACAATCGTCGGAACGGTTTTGTTGACATCGAACGAACGATTGTTAAAAGCGCGAATCTGCCCGTGCGGACGACGCGCATCGTCAATTCTGACCGGAACTTTGTTGTCAATCAGAAATTGGTCAAACTGTTCGATAACATCGCTGAACGATAACTTACTCGGATCAGGAGTCGGACGCGGCGGCGGCATCGGACGCGGCTGCTCAACTCTGTCGGGATCGAAGTATTTTTTCAAATCTTCTGCATCGCGCCGTTTGGCAGGTTCTTCAAAACTGGTTTTGACATCCGCCGGATTTCCGAGCAGAACGATTTTTCCGTTGATTTTAGATTTATTAGCGTTAAAAAAAGCGTCCAATTCCGCCTGCGTCGTAATGCCGCGCGGAAACTCCAATTGCACCGCTTCGGCTTTGACAACGCCTTTCGTGCTTGGTGTCCACGCCAGAACTTCAAAAACAAGCGAATCTTTAACCGGCGCGGTAATAAAACCGTAAGCGCGTTCGTTCGCCCAACCCGGATTTCCGAAATTCCACGGATCGAGATAAGCATTGTCGAATTTCCATTCCTTCATCTGTTTGACCGTCCATTCGCCAGCCATTTTCAGATTCGGCGAACCCGTCAAACGCGGACCGTAAACATCCGTCAAAAAGTGCATCGTCCGCATAATCTGCGAATTTTCCATCGCTTCCTTGCGAATTTTGGCGTTTATCTCGGCGTTTTTCTCCGCCTTCGCCGTCATCGCCTGCTGCGCGTAAACGCTCGGAGTCGCTTGCAGAAGCATCGCTAAAACAAACAACATTGCTGAAAGTTTTTTCATTTTTTGTATCATAATTATTTGGAACGCCGGCAGCTTGCCGGCAATGAGTGCAAAAGCACGAAAAAAAAGTTTGCGAACTTTAAAGTAGAAAATGAAATTTAAGTATGTTGAACTTAGCTCGAACGCTTTCGCGTTCGCTGCCGGCAAGATGCCGGCGTTCCATTATTCATCTTCAAACATTTTACGCAGACTTTCGGTAAAAGGTTTTCGCGCCACGCCTTTTTCGGTAATGATCGCGTCCACGAATTCATTCGGCGTTACGTCAAATGCGTAATTATTGACTTCGATGCCTTCGGGCGCGAGTTGTATGTCCTGAACGTGCGTAATTTCGCGGATGTCGCGTTCTTCAATCGGAATATCTTCGCCCGTCGCCGAATTTAAATCAACGGTTGACAGCGGCGCGGCAACATAAAACGGAATGTTGTGCTGTTTTGCCAAAACCGCGACCATATAAGTTCCGATTTTATTGGCGACATCGCCGTTTGCCGCAATGCGGTCAGAGCCGACGACAACCGCCTGCACGCGACCTTTTTTCATCAGATGTCCACTCATACTGTCGGTTATCAGAGTTACCGGAATATCGTCTTTGAGAAGTTCCCACGCCGTCAGACGCGCTCCCTGCAAATACGGGCGCGTTTCGTCGGCGATAACGGAAACTTTTTTGCCTTGGTCAACCGCGCCGCGAATCACGCCGAGAGCCGTTCCCCAAACGCCGCCGGTTGCAAGTGCGCCCGCGTTGCAGTGCGTCAAAACCGTGTCGTTATTCTCCAACAGTTCGCCGCCGAATTTGGCGATCAGACGCTGCGATTCGATGTCTTCTTCGTGAATCTGTTTCGCGTCGTCAATCATAATCTGCTTGATTTCCGAAACGCTCTTTCCGTCTTCCTTCGCCTTCGCAAATGTGCGTTTCATCCGGTCAATCGCCCAAAAAAGATTGATCGCCGTCGGGCGCGTTTTACTCATTACGTCGCAAATATATTCGAGTTCGTCTTCCAAATCCGCAGCATTAGTGCCGACAAAATTTTTCACGCCAAGCGCGATTCCGTAAGCCGCCGAAACGCCGATTGCCGGCGCACCGCGCACGACCATATCGCGTATGCCGTCTGCAACTTCATTAAAAGAGCGCAGCATCAGCCATTTTTCTTCCGTCGGAAGCAGACGCTGATCGAGCATATTTACGCCTTCGTCCGTCCATTTTACAGGTATTATCATTTTTATTTTTCCTTGATTTATAAAAGATTTCTCTGAAATGATAAAAAATAAATGTGCGATTAGCAAAGGCGGAAAGCGCGACAGTTATGGAGGGTGTCGTTTGATATTCAGCTTGCCGACTTTTTAACAGCACCCTTGTTTACACGCGGGTTTTCGCCTTTCTCGAAAAATTGTTAAAATAATTTTATGAACAAAGCAAACGAATTTCGCCTGATCTGCGAAGGCGATTTTGAAGATATTAACGAAGCAAAACACGCTCTGCACGATCCTTTTATTGAAGCCTACGTTGAAGAAACGGGAAGATTTAATTTTCAGAATATGGAAAATATCAGCGTCGTCAGCGGAATTTCGCTTGGCGACTTGGAAATCGTCGAACTCGGCGACGGCGTTTATCAAATTTCAACGCTGAATTCTTCGCAAATCCTTAAACAGCAAAAAGCCGAAAAACTCGCGGAAACCATTCGTCTGCAAGCGATGTTTGATTCGGTTCGCGTCGAGCCTTTGGATTAAATAATTGGTTTTTGGTTTTTGGTCTTTGATTTTTGGTTTTTCTAAAAATTTAACTAAGTATAGAGCTTTCAATAAAGTCAAAGACCAAAAGCCAAAGACCAAAAACCAAAAACCATTCCGAACATTATGCAAAAAGAATTTTTAGACAGACGCGTAATCGTCAAAGTCGGCGATATTACAAAAGAAAATGTCGGCGCAATTGTCAATGCGGCAAATTCCGCGCTGTTAGGCGGCGGCGGCGTTGACGGCGCGATTCACAAAGCGGGCGGCAAAACTATTCTGGAAGAGTGCAAAAAAATCCGGCAAAATGATTTTCCGAACGGTTTGCCGACAAGCGAAGCCGTTATTACAACGGGCGGTGAACTTCCCGCCGAATTTGTCATACACACCGTCGGACCCGTTTACGGAATGAACGGCGGACGCGACGGCGAACTGCTTGCAGATTGTTATCGCAACTGCCTGAAACTTGCCGCTGAAAATGATCTCGAAACGATTTCGTTTCCTTCGATTTCGACGGGCGCGTATCATTTTCCGAAACACGAAGCGGCTGAGATTTCTTCAAAGGCAATAAAGAATTTTCTTGAAAACGATAAGCACATCAGACAAGTTTTTTTGGTGTTCTTTTCAGAACCGGATGCGAAAAAATTCTTAAAACATCAGAAATTTTAATTTTGGTAAAATTGATAGTTTGAAACTTTTGTTTTATAGTTGCGAAGTTAATTTAACAACAAATTTATAAAAATTCATCATAAAAAAATTTACAAAATATGCAGGAAATTTCAACCGAATCTTACTCAGATATGCAGCAGGCAGTCGCTTTACAACCCGAACCGATTTTCAGAAAAGATTTTAATTTAAGACGTGATTTTCCCGAAAATTTACGTTTTTTGGAAACTCTCTCGTGGAATTTTTTCTGGTCTTGGCAGCCGAAAGGCGTAAAACTTTTCAGCGATCTTGCGCCGTCTTTGTGGGAAAAATGCGAGCAGAAACCGCGTCTTTTTCTGAAAAAAATTAAGGAATTAAGGCTGTATCAAAAAGCGATTGACGCGGATTATATGGAAAATCTGCAAAATTTCGCGGGCGAATTCGAGCAGTATATTTCCGAACCGGCAAAATCTTTCGGCGGCATTACGAATGAAAATCCGGTTGCGTATTTTTGCGCCGAATACGGAATTCATAATTCCCTGCCGATTTATTCGGGCGGACTCGGAATCCTTGCGGGCGACCATTTAAAATCGGCGAGCGATTTAAACGTGCCGCTGATTGCCGTCGGTCTGCTTTACCGCTACGGTTATTTTCGGCAAAGAATCGCGCACGACGGCTGGCAGGAGGAAAATTATCACGATTCGTTTGAAGACGAACTCGCCTTAAAGCCCGTTTTGGACGATGACGGCGAACGCGTGTTGATAAAGATCAAAATGCGCGGACGCGAGGTTTTCGCGCAGGCTTGGCTGGCAAAAATCGGCAGAATTTCGCTTTATCTGCTTGATACGAATGTCAGGCAAAACGACGAAATTGATCGTTACGTTACAGGACATCTCTACGGCGGCGACACGGAAACGCGCGTTGTGCAGGAGAAAATTCTGGGCATCGGCGGAGTTCGTCTGCTCAGAAAACTCGGCATCGAACCAACGGTTTTTCATCTTAACGAAGGACATTCGGCGTTTTTGACTTTGGAACTCGCCCGCGAATATCTGGAAGAAAATGAAAATAAAACTTTTGACGACGCGGTAAAAGTTGTGCGCAAACAATGCGTTTTTACGACTCATACGCCCGTTTCCGCCGGAAACGACGTTTTCGCGCCCGAACTTATCGAAGCGTGTTTTGACAATAATTTCATTGATTCGCTGAAAATTTCAAAAGAGAAACTTTTTGAACTCGGACGAAAAAACCCCGAAGATTCCGATGAGTATTTCGGAATGACACCTTTGGCGATTCGCTTGGCGCGTTCCTCAAACGGCGTGAGCAAAAAACACGGCGAAGTTTCGCGCGGGCTTTGGGTCGAGATGTTTCCCGAAATATCCGTAGAAAAAGAAGTTCCGATCACGCACATCACAAACGGCGTTCACGCGCCGACGTGGATTGCGCCGCCTTTTCAAAATTTGTATGAAGAACACATCGGCAAAAACTGGCGCGAAGTTTTAACAAACGAAAAAGCGTGGGCTGATTCGATTGATAAAATTTCCGACGACGAACTCTGGAACGCACATTTTTCAATGAAAGAACTGCTCATCTCGTTCATTCGCCAGCGAACTTTAGCCAAAGAAACGGGTTATCTCGATACAATAAACGAACATCAAGACACGGAAAAACTCTTTGACGCGAAAGTTTTGACAATCGGTTTTGCCAGACGGGTTGCGGCTTACAAGCGTTGGAATCTGCTTTTAACCGATGTTGAAAGGCTTCTGGAAATGATAAACAACGCGGAAAAACCCGTCCAATTCGTTTTCGCGGGCAAGGCGCATCCGCAAGATCGGACGGCGAAATCGCTTCTGAAAAACCTGATGAGTTTTGAAGAAAATTCAAAATGGCGGGAAAGAGCCGTTTTCATTGAAGATTACGATCAGGAAGTGGCGCGATATATGGTTCAGGGCGTTGATGTCTGGCTGAACACGCCGCGCCGTCCGTTGGAAGCAAGCGGCACAAGCGGACAGAAAGTTGCGATGAACGGCGGTTTGAATCTTTCGATTTTGGACGGTTGGTGGATCGAAGGCTATAACGGCGCGAACGGTTTCGCCATCGGAGTTCCCGAAGACATTGAATCAATGAGTCAGGAAGAAATTGACCGCGAAGATGCCGAATCGCTTTACCGGATTTTAGAAAACGAAGTAATTCCCGCTTATTACGACAAATCGGAAAATAATTCGCGCTCGGAATGGATTCGGCGAATGCGCGATTCGATAAAAACTCTGACACCGGAATTTTCAAGTGATAGAATGGTAAAAGATTATTTCGAGAAAATTTATTTGGGCGGATAGAAGCGAACAAATAAATTTTTATCGAGTTCTTACTGTTTTTTCTTAAAATTTAAAAAAAACTTAAAAAAACAGGAAACAATTTCACTAAATTGCCGATAACTTATATGAGGAGCAATTTTGCCTTCATAATAATTTTAAGGAGAACTTTCAAATGACTTCCAAAATCGGTTCGATCTTAGGCTCTGACAATAACTTTAATGCCGAGCAATCTGGTATTGACACGGCGCGTCAAATTTTACCGCTTTCAAACACGAATGAACAAAATCAAACTTCCATAAATCATCTGAAAAACCGGGCATTCGGTATGACGGATGATAGAATTATTGAGAAAACCCCGCTTCGTCAGATTGTAGAATCGCTGGCGAAAAATCCGATTAACGAGAATCTCAAAGGGGAAACCGTCAAGATTATCGTTAATCCCAAAAAATCGCCCGAAAAGATGTCGGCGGACGATTATCGGCAAGCCGTGTGGCAAGCGGTTTTCAAACAAGCCGGTTACGGAATGCTGACCGACGGAGAACTTCGCCAAGCCGTTTCGCTGATAAAAAGCGCGGATTCGAGCATTACGAGCAGCGGGCTGGACTTGGAGAATATGCGGCGCAGCGACAAACTGCCGGGCGTGCTGACCGTTGACACGGATAAATACACAATAGAACTGGCAAAACGGGCGGGCGAAGCGGTTTTGGGAAACGCACAAAATGAAGCGGAAAAAGCCGCCGCCGCGAAAAATGAAGCGCAAAGCACAACCAACCAGATGCTGATTGATCCGCTGAAACTCGGCGGCAATGTGCCGGTTCGTTGGCTCGAAAGAATTTTGAACACGCCGAAAGAGTTGCTCAGGCAGATAGACAAAGGCGAAATACTGCCGGGCAGTTCGACGGCAAAATGGATCGGCGGAAAGATCGGCGAATACATAACGGGAAAACCCGCGCCGCCAATGAAAACGGCGAGCGAAGCGATAGAAGAACTGACGGGCGCAAAACTGCCCGCGATTCCCGATGTTGAGTTACCGCGTCCGTTTGAATACAAAACAGACAAATACAAAGCCGACGGCAAAACAGGCGAAGATGTCGGCGCGACGGCGATTGATATTTTACTGCTCAAGCGCGGAATCGTCGGTAAACCGAATGCTACGCCTGAAAGTTTAGGAAACTTAAATATCTCGAAAGTTTTCCGAGTGCAAGGCGGAGTTATGCCGAAAGCCAGCAAGTTTCGTATTTCTATCGGCGAAGCGGGCGAAATGGTTGTTAAAGACAAAAACAAGTTATTTGTTACTTTTGATGATATGAACAGAGTCAAAGTTTTTAATGGAGTAAATCGAGCAGGAAAAGCGGAGGTTATTTCGTTTGAAGTCAAAACTTCTTTTGTTCAACAAGTGCGTAAATTTGCTGTTCCTCAAGAAAAAGCAAGACAATTTCCTGATCTTCCGCAAGGAGCAGATGCTACAAAAACAAATAATTCTTTCGGATTACCGGCAAATTGGATCGAAATGCTGAAAGAATCATCATTTCGAGGAACGGGAAAAATAGAAAAGTTAGAAACTTCTACCCCGGCTGTTCATAAATTATTTCCGGCGGTTACATTGTCGAATCAATTGGAGAGAAAACCTGAATGAAAACCGAATGGAAATTAGATGATTGGCTTGGAGCAATTTGCTATCAAGGAAAATATAGATTTTTTCTGGAACACGCTACATATTGGGTTCTTGATATGATAGCTTGTTCACCTAGTTCAAAAGAAAACTCTTCTTATTACCGTAACGGCATTCTAGTCGTTGACGAAAATCCCGAAGAATTTTTGGAAGCGATGCAAGAGTCGGAAATTTCGCTTGAAGATTTGCGAGTCTTGATTGATAAGCAGCATAAGATTGTGCTTGCCGACGAAGACGATTACAGAGGCGATTTACATCTAACTTTTTTGGTTGATTTCGATAAGAAACTTTACGTTAGTATGTTTTTTGATGTCGGCTATGAGGAATATGTTCCGCAAGATTGGAAAGGAATCTATGACGATCCGCTAAAATATGTGCCTGAAGAAATACGAGATATTTGGCAAGAAGTAGAATCCGACAGCATCGCGGAAAAAAGACATCAAGCGGATTTAGCAGAAAGAAATATGTAAAACAAATCAGATACCGATTAACCTGCTCAAACTTAGCGGCAACATTCCGGTTCGCTGGCTTGAAAGAACCTTGAACGTCCCGCAAGGCATCTTACGGGAAATAGACAAAGGCGAAATAATGCCGGGCAGCTCGGCGGCAAAATGGATCGGCGGAAAGATCGGCGAATACATAACGGGAAAACCCGCGCCGCCAATGAAAACGGCGAGCGAAGCGATAGAAGAACTGACGGGCGCAAAACTGCCCGCGATTCCCGATGTTGAGTTACCGCGTCCGTTTGAATACAAAACAGACAAATACAAAGCCGACGGCAAAACAGGCGAAGATGTCGGCGCGACGGCGATTGATTTGTTTTTGCTCAAGCGCGGGATTTCAGGTAAGACTAATGCAACGCCTGAATCATTAAAAACTTTAGGCGGAATTCCAGAAAAATCCGTCGCTACTAATACTATTTTCAAAAATAGTTGGAGTAAAGAAAAAGTTCTGGAGATTCCGAAAGGAAAGCGTCCTGAGCCATCTGAATATCTTAGCGAACCCTATATAAACAGCCATCTGAATAAATTCGATGAAGGCGGTGGTTATATTACTTCAAAAGATGTTTTGGATAGATTTGGACGTGATACTCTTGGGCGACCTGACGGACAATTTATAATGCCCAAAGCTGAATTAGATGCTTTAATTAAACGGGCTAATGGTGATATAAGCGTAATTGAAAAAGAACTTGGTATTCCTGCGGGAGCTTGGAAGGGAAAGGAAATTGTGCGAATTGATGTTCCGAACGCCAAAAATTCTAATCTAAGAATGCCGTCAGGAAACGAGGCTGGAGCTAATGAATTATGGCTGCCCGGCGGAAAATTACCGACAGGAAAATCTGAAGCTGTAATTAACCAAGTTACGAAGGGAAATTATACTGAAACTTCGATTGTCGTTAAGGAGGTAAAGAAATGAAAGAAATAATAAAAAAAGATTGGGAATATACGCTTTATAAAGATAATGAAGATAATCTTGTTCTCGTTGTTCTTTGCGGTAGCGTTGCGTTATACGAAGTCAGTATTCAATTGAACGAAGATGAAAAGCTAAAATTTGAGGAAAGCAGAACGGAGTTTTTGGAAGAATTAGCAGAAGACATAAGAACCAATACGAGTAAATACGAACATCGCTTTGTTTCACTGGAACAGGAAAATTAGAACGTAAAGTCAATCAGGATATGTTAAATGGATCGGCGGAAAGATCGGCGAATATATCACGGGAAAACCCGCGCCGAAACTGCCGACGATGAGCGAATCAATCGAAGAACTGACAGGCGCAAAACTGCCTGCGATTCCCGATGTCGAGTTGCCGCGTCCATTTGAATACAAAACGGACAAATACAAAGCCGATGGTGAAACGGGCGAAGATGTCGGCGCGACGGCAATTGATTTGCTGTTGCTGAAAAAAGGCATTACGGGCAAGCCGAACGCCGCGCCTGAATCGTTGAAAACTTTGGGCGGAATTCCCGAAGTTAAAACGATCACAGAAGTTTCGAGTGTAGTAAAGACAGGGACGGAAAAAATAGGCGCAAGCGGCATAGCAGAGATTGGAGGAAAAATACAAAAACAGATTAGATATAATCCCAAAGAAATGCTTCAGAAATATGCCGGAGAAGAAACAGGTAAAGTTTGGGGAACAAAAGTAAAATACTTAAATGATGTGGAAAGAGCTAAATTGGAATTATTCATTAAAGATGGAAAAATAGTTGACCAAGCCGGTAAACTATATGATACAAGTTCTTCCAGTTCCGTATTTGGTGCAGGACAAGGAAAATCAATTTTCGTTATGGATGAATATGGCAGAATTTATGCTTCAAAATATCAAGCTGTCGGAAAGTTTCATCATTCAAGTATTTTAGGAGGAAAGCCTGTTGCATCAGCAGGGGAAATAACCGTGCAGAATGGAAAAATCATTGAAATTTCCAATCGAAGCGGTCATTATCAACCTACTCAACAAACAAATTCTCAAGTTATAAATGAACTAAAAAATAGAGGAGTGGATACAGGTAAGATTAAAATTACAGGATTCTAATAAAACTATGAATTTAAATTACATCAACATACCTTTGTATAAGTTAAACTATGTGTCCGATATTGAAGAAATCAAATTGGATGAAAATTTTCTGAATCAATTTTGCAGCGAATACGAAACTGATGAAAGAAGAGATATTTTCGATCAATTAGATTGGGCAGTCAAAAATCCAAATTACGATTTTAATTCTTTATTAGTCCCAACCGATAAGTTTACTAATAAAGAGATTTATGGCTACATTCAAAAATTACACAAGTTTATGTTAGAAAATAAAGCATTCTAAGAATAAATTTACAATAACAATTCAACAAAGCCGAGATACTGCCGGGCAGTTCGACGGCAAAATGGATCGGCGGAAAGATTGGCGAATATATCACGGGAAAACCTGCGCCGCTAATAAAAACGGCGAGCGAATCAATCGAAGATTTGACAGGCGCGAAACTACCTTCAATACCAGATGTCGAGTTGCCGCGACCTTTCGAGTATCAGACCGACAAATACAAAGCCGACGCACGACGGGCGAAGATGTCGGCGCGACGGCGATTGACTTATTATTGATAAGGCTCGAAAATAAAACAATTAAGTTTAGTTATAAATATGAACGAAGAAAATTTCAAAACGGGCGTAATTAATCCAATCGAATGTTTTAAGGAAGGTTGGGAACTCATAAAATCCGATTACTGGATTTTGTTTGCGATCACGCTCGTCGGAATGTTGATCGGCGGGTTTTCGATGTATATTCTGCTTGGCGCGATGCTGTGCGGAATTTATTTTTCTTTTCTTCAGAAAATTGATACCGGAACGGTTTCTTTTGATAATCTCTGGAAAGGTTTCAGCTTCATTCTGCCCGCTTTTCTCGTGATGCTTTTGATAATCGTTCCGATGATTATTATTTATGTGATAATCTACGTCCCGTTTATTATTCAACTTGCGTCGGGTTCGTCAATGAGTTCGAGCGAATTTACTTCAATGTTGATCGGCGCGTTGGCGATTGATGCCGTTCTCGCCGTGATAATGGTTTGTTTTCACACGCTTTTGTTGTTTGCGTTTCCGCTGATTATTGATAAAAATATGTCGGCAATTCAAGCCGTAAAAACCAGCGCGAAAGCGGTTTGGCAGAATTTAAGCGGCGTTGTCGGCGTAATTGCCGTGCAGTTCGGGCTTTCAATTCTCGGAATGCTGACTTGCGGAATCGGTATGTATTTTCTGATGCCGATTATGCTCGCCGGATTCGCCGTCGCCTACCGCAAAGTTTTCCCTTCGCCGCAAACTCGGAATTTTAATCCGCCGCCGCCGAATGCGTATCAAGGCGCGGGAAGTTATACTTAAATTTATGGCAAATTTTACAGAAATAAACTCAAGCGAAAAATTAGACGAACTCTTTGAGCAGTCAAGTGAAAAACCTGTTGTTTTATTCAAACACAGCTTAACCTGCCCGATCAGTTCAGGCGTTTATCAAGTAATGTCGGGCGTTGACGCGGACGTAAATTTGATCGTTATGCAGAACGCCAGAAACATCTCGAATCAAATAGCCGAAAAAACAGGAATTCGGCACGAATCGCCGCAAGCGATTGTTTTGAAAAACGGCGAAGTCGTTTATCACGCATCGCATTATGATGTGGACGCGAAGAAGATCGAGAAACTTCTGGATTGAGGGTTAATTAGGTTTTGGTTTTTTGCTTTTGGCTTTTGGCTTTTATTTTTGAATAATACTTTAAATTTTTGGTAGCGAACAAAAAGTAATGCTGACAAGTTTTTTTATCAATTGCCGTCTGCTTTAGCTGACGGTTTAGTTTGCAGCAAAAGACAGGCTTTAGCCGAACTATTAAATTAAATTTATTCCTTAACAGCTTTAGCTGAAGCAGAAAGGATGATTAATATATTTTTGAAATTCGGCTAAAGCCGATTATCTTGTCAGCAATCTTTCCGTCAGCTAAAGCAGACGGCAATTCATAGAGCATTACTTTTAGTTCACTACCTGATTTTTAAGCTTTTTAGTAATTAAGTTTTGCGGGCGCAGAGCAACCCTTCCAGACCTGCGATCTTTTTATTTTTGAATGTATATTGGTAATGATTTACTCAGGATAAAGTGAAAAAGCACAAGTTAATTTAATTGGCAGGATAGGAAGGGTTGCTCTCTCGCCCGCTTTTCAAAAGTAAAAACACCAAAGAGTTCAAAAATTGCTTTAATAAATTTACAATCAAAGACCTAGAACCAAAAGCCAAAAATTCTTAAATTATGATCGAACCAACTCAGATCATCGAAGACGGCGATTCCGAAATTTCCATTGTCTGGTCGGACAATAAGGAAACTTTTTATAACGCCGCATTTTTGCGAAAGGCTTGCCCGTGCGCGTCTTGCGTCAACGAATGGACGGGCGAAAAAATTCTCGACACTTCAAAAATCTCCGATGAATTGAACTTTCTGAACATTTCTATCGTCGGACGCTACGCTTTGAGTTTCCGTTTTTCGGACGGACACGATACGGGAATTTACAGTTTCAAATATTTGCGCGAATTAGCCGGCTGAAAAAAAGACATTCCAGAGCAACTTCGGTTATAATAATTTCCGTTACCCGAATTTTGAGCGACGGGAGATTTATTTACAACTATGCAGGAAAGAGATATTTTCGACGAAAAACAGGAAACCAAAACGGCGAGTTTCGCTTGCCCGAACTGCCGCGAGCGCAATGATTACGAAGTGCGCTGGATGAAACGCACGAAAAAGAAAAATCCTAAGCGAAATTTGAATCAGCAGGAACGCGCTCAGTTTGAAAAATCGAGAGATTATATGGTTCGCATAGACGATATGCTGATGTGCAAAAACAACCGCTGCCGCAAGCGTTTCGAGATTCCTTCGGCGCAGTCTATCGTTTTTCTCTAATTTTACCGCCCGCATTTTTCCCTTTCTATTTTGAAATATGATATTATTTTTCAAACGAATAAAATAAAAAGGGGTTAGAAAATATGTCAGGAAAAGAATTGGAATTTTACGAAAATCAGCCGGTTGCCGACGAAGACGTTCAGGAATTGATGGAAGCGGAGATCGCCGGCGCACCGCAGGCACCGGGCGAATTAAAAGAGCGTCTGGCACAGCATCACGCGAGTTCGCCCGAATTATCCGGCGGCGATATTGATGCCGAATGGGAAGACGCAACCGACAGCGGCGCGGAAAATGTCGCCGGACACAATCCGACTCCGGGACAATCAAACGTCGAAGCCAATGCACGCGCGATGGGCGTTAATTATGAAGATAACGAACCGCTCGAATTTATCGAAAAGATCGAAAAACGTGATAAAAATCGGTTTGAATTAAATCAAAATTCAAAAGATACGGACGAATCCATTTAGAAGCTGTTTGGTAATTGTATCGCAGGCTTCCAGCCGGCAGTCTTGGTGGCTTCCAGCCGCCAAATTTATCTGTTTTTCCCGCCAATTCGAGTAAGTAACGCTCGAATTGGCGGCTGGAAGCCACCAAGACTGCCGGCAAGATGCCGGCGTTACGTTTTTTTGAATTTCCAAACAGTTTCTTAGAAGTTCTTAATTTTGCCTGATGACAAGATTGATTCGGCGCGGTTTATAAAATAATCAGAAAACCAATATTTCTCTTTGATTTTTTATACTGCGCCGATAATTTCCCTCGCATTTTCCGTCAGCGTCTTTTTAACGGCAGACGGCAATTCGATAAGATAAAAACGATTTGAGGCAAAGGCGTAATCCTCGCCGCTTTCGTCAATTACGCGCAAATAACCTGATGCTGTCGCTTCGTCGTCGGGAATTACTTGATATAATTTTCCAACTTCGAGCGATGACGGATAATTTTCGTTATTCAGACAAATCGCAAATTGGGTAGCTTTTGGTTTCATATTAATCTAAATACGGCAATTTAAGTTTAAATTCCTTTTTGCCGATTGCGTGTGCTTCATACCAATGAATTTCGGCTAGACGTATCTCGCCATTTACAAGACGCACAGAAGCAATACCCTTTAGTTTTCGCCATCTTCCTCTGCCGTATTGCCTTTTCAGACGAATTCGGTCGCGCACGCCTTTTCCGACGGCAATCGTTTCTACATCAGTAATTTTACTAATAATCTCAAAGTCCATTGCCGGAAGTTTATCTTGCATTTAGTTGGACTTTACAGTTTCTTTATCTCCATAAATCTCGACCACAGGCTTGCCGTCACCGCCGATATACGCGCGATACATTCCTTCGGAATTAAACGAAACTCCGATATTGCCGAATTTATCAATCGCAATTACGCCGCCGTCGCCGCCCGCATTTTGCAGTTTTGTTTTGATAACGCGGTCAGCCGCGTCCTGAACGCTCAACGCGCTGTATTCCATCATTGCGGAAATATCTCTCGCCACGCCGAGCCGTATAAAATATTCGCCCCAACCTGTTGCGCTGACCGCGCAAGTTCGGTTGTCGGCAAAAGTTCCCGCGCCGATTACAGGCACATCGCCGACTCGTCCATACTTTTTATAAGTCATTCCGCCCGTTGAAGTTCCCGTCGCCAAATTTCCGTCTTTATCAAGCGCAACTGCCCCAACCGTCCCGAATTTATTAGCGGGTTCTTCGCGCAAATCAACCCGCGAACTTTTTTCACCCTTTATCTTTTCCCTTTCACCTTTTATCTTCTCCTGCTCCTGTTTGATAATTTTTTGCAGCGAATCCCAACGCGATTGCGTCCAGAAATATTTTTCTTCGACGAGTTCGATGTTCATTTCTTTGGCAAATTTCTCCGCGCCGTCGCCGATCATCATAACGTGCGGCGATTTTTCCATCACCATTCGGGCAAGCAGAATCGGATTTTTAACGTGATGCAGTCCGGCAACCGCGCCGGCGTTCAAGTCTTTGCCGTCCATAATCGCGGCATCGAGTTCGTTTTTCCCGTCGGCTGTGAAAACCGCGCCTTTTCCGGCGTTAAAAAGCGGCGAATCTTCGAGCAGAATGATCGCCGTCTGCACCGCGTCGAGCGAACTTTTCCCTTCCTGCAACGCCTTGTAACCGGCAAGCACGGCTTTTTCGAGCATTTCGCGGTATTGTTTTTCTCTTTCCGGCGACAGATCGCCGCGCCGAATTACGCCCGCGCCGCCGTGAATCACAAAACCGAGTCGCGGATTCTGCGGCGATTGAAGCTGTTTTTTATCGGGAAAACCGCTTTTCTGCGCCGAAATCGCCAATGGGAAAATTAATAGAACAAAGGTCAACCAAAAAGTCAGAATTTTTTTCATAAATATCTCCGAAAAGTTTTTTAATTTTGAAACAGATTAACATATAAAAACCCAAACTCGTAAATTATTTGAGTTTATGCGGTAAATTTTATATTTTATAAAGTGTCGGTCTTCGTCAGTTAAATATTTCGGGAAAGATTTATGAAAAAAATTTTCAAGATAATTTTATTTTGTATTGCGTTCGCAATTTTTTCTCTGCCTTTTACCGTCAACGCGCAAAATAAAACCAACTTGAATTCCGAAACACGACTCACCGAATTTGAATTGGAAATTCTCAAAGAAGTAAACCGCGCCCGCCAAAGCCCCGAAGCATATATTACTCATCTCATAGAAATCAGAAAATCTATGAACGGAAAAGTCCGCCACATTGCCCCCGACATTAGGCTTTTAACTTTGGAAGGAATCGAATCTGTTGACGACGCAATTGCTGATTTAAAAAGAATTTCTGCCGTTCCATCTTTTAAAGTTTCCGAAATTATGTCAAAAGCGGCTCGTAAACATCTCGCAGATTTGATAGAAAACCCGAAACTCAAGCACTTCGGCAAAGACGGCTCTGATCCTTTAGACCGCCTCAACGACTTGAATATTTTTCCGAACCGGGTTGGTGAAACCATTCTGCGAAATACCGATTCAGCCCGCGAAATCGTTTTACGGATAATTATAGACGACGGCATCAAATCGCGCAGTCATCGGAAAAATTTGTTCAGCGAAAATTTCAATACAATCGGTATCGCTTACGGAATCGGTAAAAAAGGCGAACCGATTGTCGTAATGAATTTTGCCGATCTGCCCGAACCGAAAACAGTTCCGATAAAAGACCAAAAGCAAAATTAATTTTTACATCTTTTTCGCCTCGCGCCGGATTTTCGGTATTGACAAAATTTTCTGCAATTTCGTCGTGTGAGCGCGTTCGAGAAAAACATTGTAATCCAGTTTTTTAATTTCGTCCAAAATCTGCGCGTAAGTTCTCGACGCAAGCAGAACGGTAAAGCGCGAATCTTCATCCAAAAAACTAATTCCCTTTTCGCCTTTTCCGTAGTAATTTTCAGCGCGTTCGATTTGAAATTTCATTAACTCGCGGAAATTTTCGTTAAATTCATTTGCGAAAATCTGCTTTTCCGAAACATTAAATCTGCGTAAATCTTCAAGCGGCAAATAAATCCTGCCCATCAACGCATCTTCTTTGACATCGCGCAGAATATTCGTGAGCTGCATCGCAATTCCCATTTTTTCGGCGTATTTGAGCGCGATTTTGTCGGAATAACCCAAAATTTCCGAAGACATCAAACCGACAGTTGAAGCCACGCGGTAACAATAGATGTAAAGATCTCCGAAAGTTTCGTAGCGTTTTATATTAGTGTCCATCAAAACGCCTCTTATCAATTCAAGCGGCAGATTTTGCGGAATTTTATAAATTTTAAGCAAATCGCTCCAAGCGAGAAAAACAAGTTGTTGTTCGTTGTTCGTTGTTCGTTTTTCGTCGCTCGCCGCATTTGCGTAGAGTTTCTGCAAATTATTTTCCCATTTTTTGACAGTTTTAATTGCTTCTTGTTCATCACTTTCGCCGATTTCGTCTATTTCATCATCAATCCGGCGGCAAAAAGCGTAAATCGGATAGACGGCTTTTTGTTTGATTTTCGGAAGGAATTTGGCGGCAAAATAAAAACTTTTGGCGTGAATTTTCGTAATATTTTCGCAATACTTGTAGGCTTTTTTGATTTCTGAATTATTTTTGTCGGATTTCATTAGATTTTGGTTTGTTCAAAATCAATTTTAACAAAATTTTTAACTTCTCGTTTCCTTATTTTGAGATTATCGTTTTCTTTGACAAATTTTCTTCTTCCTGCCGATAAATTTCTAGTGCGCGAACGGCGAGTTCGTGATTTACGGTTACGCGAAAAGGATGTTTCGCAACATAGCTCGGAACTTTGACGATTTTCGCGCCGAGATTTTTTAAAACGTCGGCGATCTTTTCGTCGGGAAATTCTTCGTAACCGAATTTTTCGGCGGCGCGTTTGAACGCTCCGCGCAGACGGTCAAGCGCGAGTTCGCGGTCAATCAGTTCAAAACCGCGCGATTGAAATTCGCCGAGCGCGAACAAAATTACTTTTTCCGTTTCGCCTTCATCCGTTTTTACCGCAAAAAGCGTCAATTGATTTTCATTTTCCGACATTTTCTGTTTTCCGCTTAAAAGTTTAAGTTTCTCTGTTTGCAGAGTTTTATCGGATTTTATCACAAATACAAATAAGATTTTAAGAAATTCTAACAGAGATAAAGAAGATGAAAAGGATAAAAGGCAAAATTGCAGATTTCAAATTTTATAAAAATCCCTGTTCATCCCCTTCATCCCTGTTAAAAATTTCCTCTCCTTTTTACGAATTTTCGCTTAATAAAACGGTAAATGCTAAACTGCTTGCGAATACTTTTGAATCAAATTTTGGCTGAAAATCGGCTTTGCAAAATCAGCCGCTGCAATTATATGAATGAATCGAACAAGAAATTTTGCATCGGATTGGGCGTAACCGGCGGAATCGCGGCGTATAAAGCGATTGAAGTTTTGCGCCTGCTGCAAAAAGCGGATTGCGAAGTGCGCGTGGCGATGACAAGACACGCGACGGAATTCGTTCAGCCTTTGACGTTTCGCGCTCTGACCGAAAGCTACGTTTTGGTTGACGATTACGACGAAAACAATCCCGATCCAATAGCGCACATAAATTTTTCGCAAACGATTGATCTGCTTTTGATCGTTCCGGCGACGGCGAATATTTTGGCGAAATTCGCAAACGGCATTGCCGACGATTTTTTGAGTTCGACCTATCTCGCTTCAAACGCGCCCGTAATGGTTGCGCCCGCGATGAATACGACGATGTGGAATCATCCGGCGACGCAGAGAAATATCGAAAAACTAAAAAAAGACGGCGTTCATTTCGTCGAACCCGTCGCGGGCGAATTGGCTTGCAAGACCGTCGGCACGGGAAAACTCGAAGACGTGGAGAATATTGCGGCGCAGACGCTTGCGCTTTTAGAAAGGGAGAAGAGGAAAAAGGGAGAAGGGGAAAAAGGGAGAAGGGGAGAAAGGGAGATTGAAGAAATTTCAGATTTCAAATCTCAGATTTCAAATAAAAAGCAAAGACCGAAGACCGAAAACCTAAAAGGCGAACGCCTTTTGATAACGGTTGGCGGAACGCGCGAAGCGATTGATCCGGTGAGATTTATTTCAAATCATTCGTCGGGGAAAATGGGTTTTGCAATTGCGGAAGCGGCTCGGACACGCGGCGCGGAAGTTACGGTTGTTTGCGGCGTAACTTCGGTTGAACCGCCCGAAAATGTAAAAATCATCAAAGCGATTTCCGCCGAAGAAATGTTTGGAGCTGTGATGAAAGAATTGCCGAATCAGACAATTTTCATCGGCGCGGCGGCGGTTGCGGATTATCGCCCGAAGGAAACCCTAGCGGCGAAAATAAAAAAGGAAAATAAAGATTCGCTCAATTTAGAACTCGAAAAAACGCCTGATATTTTGGCGAATGTTTCAAAAAATCGGGGCGAAAATTTGTTAATCGTCGGTTTTGCGGCGGAAACGAATGATGTTTTAAGTTACGCAAAATCCAAAATGAAAAAGAAAAATCTCGATATGGTCGTGGCAAACGACATTTCAAAAAAAGGTGCAGGATTTAATACGGATACGAATATTGCGACGATTTTAACTAAAAACAGTAGTAAAAAAATTGAATTACCATTGATGTCAAAACGCGAGATGGCTGATAAAATTTTAGATGAAATTTTAAAGTTGAGAAATTAAATAGTGCAACGGGTTGTTGCACTATTTGCCGAATAAAATGTATGAGTGAAAAATTTTTAGTGAAAAAAACCGACGATTTGGATTTGTCCGAATATGCCGAATTTTTGGGCAATCTTAAAACTCAAATTCAGCAAGCACAAATTCGCGCAATTTCGCGTGTAAATCGTGAACTCGTTTTGCTTTATTGGCAAATCGGGCGCGAAATTTTGCAGCGTCAGCGTGAAAAAGGCTGGGGCGCGAAAGTTATTGAGCGTTTGTCAAAAGACTTGCGAAAAGAGTTTCCCGAAATGAAAGGGTTTTCGCGGACGAATCTACTTTATATGCGCTCTTTTGCTGAAAATTATCCCGACGAGGAATTTGTCCAGCAGGTTGCTGGACAAATTCCGTGGTTTCATAATTGCGTGATTTTGGACAAAATAAAAAACACGGACGAGCGCGAATTTTATATTCGTCAGACAATCGAAAACGGTTGGAGCAGAAGCATTTTGGTTTTACAAATCGAAAGCAAATTATACGAGCGGCAGGGAAAAGCGCAGACAAATTTTGTGCGGACTTTGCCGAAAGAGCAGTCGGATTTGGCGAATCAACTGTTAAAAGACCCGTATAATTTCGATTTTTTGACCATCGGACTCGAAGCGCACGAGCGCGAATTGGAAAGCAATCTGCTGCAAAACATCAAAGAATTTATGCTGGAACTCGGCGTTGGGTTTGCGTTTGTCGGCAGTCAATATCATCTGGAAATCGGCGGACAGGATTTTTATATTGATTTGCTTTTTTATCATTTGAAACTTCGCTCATTTGTGGCGATTGATTTGAAAACGGTTGATTTCAAGCCGGAATTCAGCGGGAAAATGAATTTTTATTTGTCGGCAATTGACGATTTGTTGAAACACGCCGACGATAATCCGTCCATCGGTTTGATTTTGTGCAAAACAAAAAACAAAATAATAGTAGAATACGCTTTGCGCGACACTTCAAAGCCGATTGGCGTTTCGAGCGTAAAGTTGACCGAAAATCTGCCGGATGAAATCAAGCGAAATATGCCGTCAATCGAGGAAATTGAAGCCGAATTGAGCGAATACGAATGAACAGAGAATTTTCCGAATTATTAGCCGATGTAAAAGACCAAATCCTTTATTTGCAGGAACTTGGCGTTGAAAATTTTGATGTTGAATTACCGGAAATCGCTTTTAGTCCGAAGTCCGAAGCCCGAAGTCCAAAGTCCGCAAATACGGTTTCGCGCGAAAGATTGGAGAGATTTGTGCCGACGGAAGATATTTTGAAATCGGTTACGAATGTTGAGAAAAAATCTGAGAATGAGAAACCGCGAACTTCTCGGCTGAGTATTTTGGAAAAGACAAAACTTTCAAATTTAGCCGATATTCCAAAACGGAGTTCGTATAATTATCCGAAAAATCAAGAACAAACGGGGGAAGAAAATCATATGGCGAAAAAACAAGTTGAAGAAATGCCGTCGCTTTTCGGCGCGGACGAATTAAAACAAACTTTGCCGGAATCAAACGAAACAATTGAAGAAATTCGAGCTTTCATCGGCGACTGCACGCGTTGTCCGCTTTGGGAAGGACGAACGCAAATCGTTCATTCGCAGGGCAATCGGGAAGCGAATTTGATGTTCGTCGGCGAAGCACCGGGCGCGGACGAGGATGAGCAGGGCGTTCCATTCGTCGGACGCGCGGGACAGCTTTTGAACAAAATTATCGAAGCAATCGGGATGAAACGCGAAGACGTTTTTATCGGCAACGTCAATCGCTGTCGTCCGCCGGGAAATCGCGCTCCGACGATTGCCGAAGCCGAAACGTGCAAGCCGTTCCTTATCCGCGAGATCGCCGTCGTGCGTCCGAAAGTCATCGTCGTAATGGGCAATACGGCGATGCGGAATCTGCTCGAAACAAAAGAAGGAATTACCAAAATGCGCGGCGAATTCGTTGATTATTACGGCGTAAAAGTGATGCCGACCTTTCATCCGGCGTATCTTTTGCGCGACCCTAGAAAGAAACGCGAAGTTTGGGAAGATATGAAAAAAGTGCGTGATGAATTGGACAAATTAGAGTAGAATAGAACGCGAGGAATTTATTATGTTGACCGTGATTAAAAGCAGCGAAAATTCGGCTGACCGAAATGCACGCAAGGATATAATTTTGGAAGCGACACGCGAAATTATCGAGTATCGCAGATCGGCTTTGATCGAATTAAGAAAAGAATACGGAGATATTTATGTTAAAAGTAAAAAGTGAAAGAACTTCGGAAAATACGATAACGGTTACTTTCCCGTCGGAAACTCTACAAAATCTCGGCATTTCGGGCGGCGACGAAATTGATGTGACTGAAACGGAAAACGCTCTGATTCTGCGCTCAAAAGCGGAAGCTGAAAGAAATAAACAGATACAGGAGGCGACGGAAAAAGTTTTCAGCCGTTGGGATAAAGTTTTTGTCGAACTCGCAAAAGGGGCGGATGACAAATGAAGTTTGTAGATAAAACTTCCGTTCTCATAATTCAAAAAAAACTCATCGAAAGATATGGCGGAATTCACGGTTTGCGAGATGAAGGCGCGTTGGAATCGGCGGTAAAGGCGGCGGAAAACCGCTATAATTATGAAACCGAAGGTATTGCAAAACTCGCGGCAACTTATGCTTATCATTTGTCGCAAGCACACGCTTTTCTCGACGGAAATAAACGAATTGCGGCGGCGGTTGCCGGTGTTTTCTTAGAAATTAACGGCGCGTGGCTCAATGCTTCGCAAGATGAAATGATCGAACTTTTTCTCGATATTGCGGCGAGCAAATTATCGCGTGAAGATGTGGAAGAAAAGTTTGCCGAATGGCTGATCGAAGCGGAAAATTAGATGCAAAAAGATTTATTCAGCGGAAGTTGGCAGTTGAATCAGCCGAATGAAACGCTTGAAGAAATAAAAAATGAGATGCTGGAAAAGGTTAAGCAGATTCCCGATTTGCAAGACCGCGTTTTTGTATTTTCGCAAGGCGAAGCGTCGGCGGAAGTGGCGATTGTCGGCGAATCGCCCGGACCGCCGGATGCGGATTCGGAACTTCCCTTTCAAGGTCCGACGGGCGATCTGCTCAATCGCATTTTGTCTTCGATAGGTTTGAGCCGAAGCAATGCTTATCTGACGAATATCGTAAAATATATTTCCGCCGGAGATGAACTTACGCCGGAACTCGTCAAGTTTTTCACGCCGTTCGTCTGGCGCGAATTGGCGGTTGTTCAGCCGAAAGTCGTGATTTTATTGGGAAATACGGCGACGAAAGCGTTGCTGAATACGAAAAAACCGATCTCGAAGATTCGCGGCGAATTTCAGGAAAAAAACGGAATAATGCTGATGCCGACGTTTAATCCGGCGTATCTTTTGCGCGACCCGACGAAAAAGCGCGAGGTTTGGGAAGATATGAAACAGGTGCGCGATTTTTTGAACAATTAAGAAATTTTTAGAGCAGAAATTATGAAAACCGAAACTATCAAATCGGAAAAAATTTACGACGGAAAGGTTTTTAATGTCAGCAAGGACACGATAAAAGAAGGCGACAGCGAATATACGCGCGAGATCGTCAAGCATAACGGAAGCGCGGTAATTGTGCCGGTTTTTGCCGATAAAAAGGTCGCGCTCGTGAAGCAGTATCGGCATCCGGCGAAAGATTATTTGTATGAAATTCCGGCGGGAACTTTGAACGAAGACGAATCGCCGGAAACCGGCGCGAAACGCGAGCTTGAAGAAGAGATCGGCGTAATTTGCGAAAAGATCGAAAAACTTTCCGAGTTTTACGTTTCGCCCGGCTTTTTGACCGAGAAAATGCACGTTTTTCTGGCTCAGGATTTTACGGAAACCGAGCAGAATCTAGATGAAGATGAAAATGTCGAAATCGAGAAATTTACGTTTGACGAAGCGTTTGAAATGATTCGCTCGAATGAAATTCAGGATGCGAAAACGATAATCGGTTTGATTATGGCGGGCGCAAAACTCGATTTTGTTTACAAATAACTTTTTGAATGCTTGACTGATAAAATCTTTTTCGTTATTCTAACCGTTCGCGTTTTTGCGGAAATTATTAGACGAGAGAAGCTATTATGACTACTTATTTTCCAAGCGGCAAGGGTTTGGCGGAAAGCCGTAAATGGTATGTGGTTGACGCGGACGGGAAAACCGTCGGCAGATTGTCAACCGAAATTGCCAGAATTTTGACGGGTAAGAACAAACCTGAATGGACACCGTTTCTTGATATGGGCGATCACGTTGTCGTGATAAATGCGCGTGGCGCGATATTTAAAGGATCGAAAAACGAGCAGAAAGTTTATCGCCGGCACACGCTTTATCCGGGCGGTTTGCGCGAAACTTCCGTGAAGGAGATGTTTGAAAAACATCCCGAACGGGTGATCGAACTTGCCGTTAAAGGAATGCTTCCGAAAACGAAACTCGGACGCGCGATGGCAAAAAAACTGAAAGTTTACGCCGACGCGGAACATCCGCACAAAGCGCAGCAGCCGGAAGCTATTGAAATTGAAACATTCTAACTGATGGCGGTTCGTTGTTCGGTGCAGAAAATTCTGATTCGATTGACCGCTGATTATATAAAAATATGGCAGATATACAATATTACGGAACAGGTCGCAGAAAGACGGCGACGGCGCGGGTTTATCTTCGTCCGGGAAAGGGCGAAATAAATGTGAATAAACGCGGATTTGAAGAGTATTTTCCGAATGAAGCGTTGCGAATGATTATCAATCAGCCGCTTCGTCTGACGGAAACGAACGGCAAATTCGACATTTATATAAATGTTGACGGCGGCGGAAACGCCGGACAAGCCGGCGCGGTTCGGCACGGAATTACACGCGCTCTGCTCGAATACAATCAAGATTTGCGCCCGGTTTTGAAAAAAGCCGGACTTATCACGCGCGACCCGCGCAAGAAAGAACGTAAGAAATACGGTCAAAAAGGTGCGCGTGCGAGATTCCAATTCTCGAAACGATAATTTTTGCGGTCTTAGGTTTTTGGTCTTTGGTTTTGGAAAGAAATCAAAGACTTGAAACCTAAGATTAAAAACCATTGCCGGAATCTATTGGTTCAAACAGACGATTTCGGCGAGTATATAAACCAATAAGATAGAAGGAGATTTAATTTTGGCAACAGTTACAATGAAGGAACTGCTCGAAGCGGGCGTTCACTTTGGTCATCAGGTTCGCCGTTGGAATCCGAAAATGAAAGAATACATTTTCGCCGAACGCAACGGCATTTATATTATTGATCTGCAAAAAACGCAGAAACTTTTCCGCGACGCGCTCGGCTATGTGCAGGAAGCCTTTACGGAAAAACCGAATTTGAAGATTTTATTCGTCGGCACAAAGCGGCAGGCGCAGGACGCGATCAAGGAAGAAGCCGAAAGATGCGGGCAATATTATATAAATAATCGCTGGCTCGGCGGTTTGATGACGAATTATCAAACGGTGCAGAATTCGATCAAGCGTCTGAACGAGATCGAGAAGATGCAGGAAGACGGCAGAGCGGAAATGCTCACGAAAAAAGAGCGTCTGGAACTCGACCGCGAACACGAAAAATTGATGAAAAACCTTGCGGGCATCAAGGAAATGAAGGGTTTGCCCGATATGCTTTTTGTGATAGACGTTCGCAAGGAAGACATCGCCGTTGCGGAAGCGAATCGTCTTAATATTCCGGTTGTTGCGGTTGTTGACACGAATTGCTCGCCCGAAGGCGTTGATTATGTGATTCCGGGAAATGACGACGCGCTTCGTGCAATTCGCCTGTTTTCTTCGCGCATTGCCGACGCGGTAATGGAAGGCAGACAAGTTGCCACCGAAGGAAATTTGGAAGAAGAAATGGCGAAAGCGGCGGATGAGAAAACTGTTACTGCCGACGAAGTTCCGACGGGAGTTACCGAACCTGATATTCAGATTGCCGATAAAACTTTTGAAACTGCGGAGGAAACGCATCCGATTGAACTCGAAACAATGGCGGAAGGCGCAAGACCGCCGAGAGTCGCCGGCGCGAACGAAACGGTTGAGGTTGTTTCCCAAATCGAAACTTCCGGTTCGGAAGATATGACGGAAATCGTGACGAAGGAATCGGACAAAGAGCAGACTTCTATCAAAGAAGAAATCAAGGAAACCGATTTGGCAGCACCGGAAGTTGACGAAGAGGAAAACACCGAAGAAAACGCGGAAGCCTCAGCAAGTTAGTTATATTTAGTTAATTTTTCGAGCGTAGCTTTTCACGGTTTTTTCAGAAAATCGGGCTGCGCTTTCTTTTTAGACAAGACTGGAGCGCAAGCGTCCCGCTTGCAACCGTCGCGCAAGCGGCGGAAAGCTGTTGTAAAGTAGGCTTTTAGAGTTATTAAGGCTTTTTCGCGCCCTGCGCTCATTGCAAGCGGGGACGCTTGCGCTCCAGTCATATTTTATAATTTTTTGGAGTTAAATTTATGGCAGACATAAAAATGAGTGATGTAAAACAACTGCGCGAGCAGACCGGCGCGGGAATGGTTGATTGTAAAAACGCGCTGACCGAAGCGAACGGCAACGTCGAAGAAGCGGTTGAGATTTTGCGTAAAAAAGGAATGGCAACAGCCGGGAAAAAAGCGGGACGCACAACAGCCGAAGGCGCAGTCGGTTCATATATTCATATGGGCGGCAAGGTCGGCGTTTTGGTCGAAATCAATTGCGAAAGCGATTTTGTTTCGCGCGGCGAAGAATTTCAGCAGCTTGTAAAAGACGTGGCGATGCACATTGCGGCAACCGATCCGCGTTATCTGAACCGCGAAGAAGTTCCGGCGGACGCGCTTGATAAGGAACGAGAAATTTTGAAGGAACAACTCAAAAACGATCCGGCGAATGCGAAAAAACCGGATGATATTATCGGCAAAATTATCGAAGGTCGGCTGAACAAATTTTACGAAGAAAACGTCCTGCTCGATCAGCCGTTCGTCAAAGACCCAAGCAAAACGATTGGCGAATTGGTCGCCGAAAAGATCGGTTCGATCAAGGAAAATATCAGCGTCAGGCGTTTTACGCGCTACAAAATGGGCGAAGGAATCGAGAAAAAAGCTGACGATTTCGCCGAAGAAGTTGCCGCTTTAGCGGGAAGCTAAATTTTAATTTTTGAAAGGTTCAAAGCTAAAAACTTTGAGCCTTTTCTTTTGCAAACTTTTTAATTTAAGATAATAAAGGCGGAAGAAAATTGTCCACAGATGAACACGGATAAACACAGACTTCTTGTTAAATTGATAATCGCTCTTATACGAAGAAATAATTCGATTTACAAATCTAAATATCATCTGTGTTTATCCGTGTTCATCTGTGGACAAAATTAAAAAGCGTTATTTTTAGTTCACCACCAAAAAATTTATATGAAACCTGTATATCGTAGAGTTCTGCTGAAAATTTCGGGCGAGGCTCTGATGGGAGCGCAAAATTACGGAATTGACGTTGACACGGCAAAAGCCGTCGCCGAAGAGATCAAAGAAGTTCACCGGCTCGGCGTTGAAATAGCGATTGTCGTCGGCGGCGGAAATATTTTTCGCGGCGTTTCAAAAAGCGCGGGAAATATGGACAGATCGAGCGCGGATTATATCGGAATGCTCGCAACCGTAATGAACGCGGTGGTTTTGCAGGACGCTTTGGAAAAATTGGACGTTGATACGCGGGCTTTGTCGGCGATTGACATTCCGCAGCTTGCCGAATCTTTTATACGCCGCCGCGCGATTCGCCATCTGGAAAAGAAGCGCGTCGTGATCTTTGCCGCCGGAACGGGAAATCCTTTTTTTACGACGGATTCCGCCGCCGCGCTTCGCGCATTGGAAATTAAAGCCGATATTTTACTAAAAGGCACGAAGGTTGACGGCATTTATTCGGCTGATCCGATGAAGGAAAAAGACGCGATACGGTTTGAGAAAACTTCTTATCAGCACGTTTTGGAAAAGCAGTTAAAGGTGATGGACGCTTCGGCGATCTCGCTTTGTATGGACAACAATTTGCCGATAATGATCTTTAATATGAAGAAAAAGGAAAATATCATCAAAGCCGTCAAAGGCGATTTATCAATCGGAACGCTGGTAACGGTTGACGGGAAAACTCAGACGGCGAGTTAGAAGCTGTTTGGAAATTGTATCGCAGGCTTCCAGCCGGCTGTCTTGGTGGCATCTTGCCGCCAAATTTTTCCGTTTTTCTCATCAATTCGAGTAAATAATGCTCGAATTGGCGGCTGGAAGCCACCAAGACTGCCGGCAAGATGCCGGCGTTACGTTTTTTCTGAGTTTCCAAACAGCTTTTGTAGGGAAAAGGTGAAAGAAATGTCGTAATTTTTGAAATAAACTGAACTTGCGGGAATCCGTCCGTTTATTTTATTATTTGGTATAAATCTTTTTAACACACAAATTGAGGAAAATATGAGTATAGATATTGTTTTGAAGGAAACAAAGCCGAAAATGCAGGCGGTGGTTGACGATTTGCAGAATAAACTTGCAAATGTGCGGACGGGACGCGCGACGGTCGGGATTTTGGACGGCGTGACGGTTGATTATTACGGAGTCCAAACGCCGCTTTCTCAGATGGCTTCGATTGCCGTTCCCGAACCGCAGTTGCTGACTGTTCAGCCGTGGGACGCAACGCAGCTTGGTGAAATTGAAAAAGCAATTAATATGGCGAATCTGGGACTCAATCCTTCCAACGACGGAAAAATCATACGTCTTTCCGTTCCGGCTCTAAATGAAGAACGCCGTCAGCAAATGGCAAAACAAGTCGGCGAAATCGCTGAAGAACACCGCATCGCCGTTCGTTCCGTTCGTCAAAATTCAAACAGCGATTTGAAACAGATGGCGAAAGACAAGGAAATTTCCGAAGACGACGAACACAGAGGCTTTGACGAAGTTCAGAATCTGACAAATACTTATACGACGAAAATTGACGAACTTGCCAAGAAAAAAGAGGAAGAAATTATGACGGTTTGATAATAATTTTAAAATAGAGAGGATAAGGTCAGCAGCGTCGGCGTGAGCCGATGCGTCAATGATTATTCGCACAAAACGCATCGGCTCACGCCGACGCTGCTGACCTTACAAAATTTTTAGTTTAAGACAAATACATCGTCGGCAACTTGTGAATTTACGGAAATGTCTTTGGCTTTAAATTCAGCGTAGATCGTAAATTGCGGCATATCAAATCTTTGCGAATATTTTTCCGGCACGAACACTTCATCAACAACTCTGTATTTATCAATTTCAACAGAAGTTTTCACGGTTGCGCCGTTAAACATATAGCTCGAATCGTAGCTTTTTACCTGCCCCGTTTTTTTGTCAATTATAAAATCCGTGTAAAAACCTTCGGGCGATGTTATGCGAAAACCGTTTTTCTTTTTTTCGGGAAGCGGCGAAACGATGAATCCTTCTTCGCCGATCTTCGGCAGAAGCGGCAAGCCTAAACGGTTTATCGGCGGCAAATTAAAACCGCCCTGAATCGAAGAAGAAGTTTTTGTGCCGTCGTAAACCTGCTTAAAAGGCGGAATCGGCATATTGTTAAGTTCCAAAAGATATTTGTCGCCCGCGTAAACGGTTACGAAATTCGCCGGAATTGACTGCTGAATCATCGAAGGCGTAACATTTACCGAACCGCTGACGGACAAGGTTTTCATATTTTTGAATTTGTCGCCGCCGTGTGCTTTGAGAGCATTTTTCGCCAAAATCATTTCCGGCGAATCCTGAACAATTTGCGTTTTCACATCGCTTTTCGCCTCCGGTTCGGCTTTCTCCTGCGCCGAAATCGTGAAACTGAAAATCAAAATAATTAATAAAACCGTGTATTTTTTCATAATTTTTTAGACTGCAAAATTTTGTTGATTTGATACGATGAGAGAGAAACAAAAGTTAAACTTTTGTTTCTCTCTCATATTTTTCCCCGGAATTAGTTTAGAAACTAAATCTCACTTGAAGTTCGACGCTTCGGTTGCCCGAATTGCTGCCGCGGAAACCTCCGACGGTTGAGAGCGATTGACCGAAACGGCTGGAACTAAAATTTGAAACCGGAGTTGCGAAATTAACCGTGTTGAAAAGATTATTAACGCTGACTCCGAGCGTCAGATTATACGGGCTTCTTTCATTTCCGCCGCCGAATCCGCCGCGCCCACCGCCGCCGCCGCGTCTTCCGCCGCCGCGACGACCTGTTCCAGGAATATTTCCGTCCGAACCGCGTGTCGGATTTTCTTCTGCTCTCGGAGCAGGCGATTTGCCGAATCCGATGGTTTTATTCAAGCGCAGATTGACGAAAAACATAGAAGGACTTACGCCGTAGTTGCGCGGAATAACCGCATCGAGATCGCCGACTCCGCTTGTGTCGCAGAAATCGTTGGTCAGATTAAGCTGCGAACAGCGCGAACCCAAATCCGCAAACGTCGGTCTTTCCGAGAAGATCGAATCGCCGTTCGTATCAATGCCGGAAATAATATTATACGGTCTGCCCGAAGATGCGATGACAAAAGGACTCATCCGCACATCCCAAGGCAATCCGATAGAACCGACGACAAAGAGAAAATGTCTCTGATTAAGCACCGAATCGCCGTATTCGCCGTCGAGATCGTAGCTGTGTGCCGGAAACGTAAACGCTCCGTCCGTGTCGCTTTTCGCGTAGCTGATGCGATAATTTCCGAAAATCGAAAAGTTTTTGAAAATCGAGATCGGTTTGTTGTAAAAGTTTCGGAAACTGAAAATCAATTGCTGTTGATTCAAAATTCCGCTTGATTCGTATTGATAAATATTTCCCTGCGACGGATCGGGACGCAGCGCGTTTAACGCCGGCGCGTCAAAACGCGGACAAATAGTTCCCGGCGGGCAGACGGGCGCGTTTACGTTTCTCGTTCTGAGCAGATGCAGATTTCTCGACGCAACGTAAAAAACCGAAAGCGTCGTATTATACGGCAATTGTCGTTCGACGGAAAGCGCGGTCTGAATCGTGTAAGGTGCTTGCAGTTCAGGCGAAACCGCGCGAATCGTATTCGACAAAGGCGAGAGATTTTGTAACTGCGCGATGGTCGGAATATTCGTAACGCCGGCTGCCGAAAAAACCGCTTGTCCTAAAAGATTCTGATTGTTTGTAACAATATAATTCAATTGATTTAGACCATTAAAACGATTCGCGCTCAAAGTGTAGTTGTTATCAAAGCGATCATAAAAAATGCCCAATCCGCCGCGAAAAACCGTTTTCGGCGGACGTGCGCCGCCCGCGCCGGGCGAAAATGCAAAACTGAAACGCGGAGCAAAGTTCAGATTATCGTCAATGTTCGTCTGGTTTTCGTAACGCAAACCTAAACCTAAAGTCAGTTTTTGGTTTACGCGCCAATCGTCAGTAACGAAGAAACCGTAATCGGTCTGCGAAACTTCGGCAAGCGGTTCGCCTGTGGAAATGCTGAATTGATTCGGGTTAAAGCGCGGATCGGTATTTCCCAGAACTTTCTGGCGATATTGGTCAATCGGACTGATCGCCGGAGTAATAATGCACGATTGGGGTAAAGGAGTTGTTTGACAAGCCGGATTATTTCTATCAACCACCGCCGGAACTCCGCTAAAGATAAATGTTCCGCCAAAGTTCGATTCCGAACGGTCGCTGATTTTAACTCCCTCGATTTTGACTCCGAATTTTACCGAATGCTCGGATTTTGCGCCAAACGAAGTTGTCGTATAATTTTGCAGTTCGTAACCGCGTTCTTTGTTGAAATTGAGTCCGATGTTTGAACCGCCGCCGACAAACGCCGACTGGACGTTGATCGTCGGAATCGAATTGTCGCCGTTTTGTTCGCGCTCTTCAAAATCGTATTCAAAGCGGGTTTCGTTGATCGTCTTCGCGTTAATGACCATTGTTTCCGTCAGGCGAATTTCGTGTTCGGTGTTCGTCGTGGCAAAAGCTCTGGACAACAGGGAAAATTCCCCGATGCCGTTGTTATCTCTCGTCCGGCGTTCAAAATTATAACGCGCGACCAGAGTATTTTTATCGTTTATCGCGTAATCGAAACGCGGGCTGAGTTCAAAACGTCGGTTCGGCACGGTGTATTCGTTTCTAAACGGCAAAATCGCGTTGCTGCCGTCTAAAATCGTCGCGTTGACCAGTTCCGTTCCGTCGTCTTCACGCCGGCTCACGTCAACGAAAAATGAAGACTTATTTTTAACAATCGGTCCGCTGATCGAACCGCCGTAGTAACGCTGCTGGCTGGAAGCGACATTCGGCGAAAAAGGGTTTCTCGTGTTCAAACTTTCGTCGCCGAAATTGAAATAGCCCTGACCGCGAAATTTGTCCGTTCCGGGTTTGGTCAAAATCTCTATGCGCCCGAAGCCCAAGCGGTCATATTCCGCCGAAAAAGGATTTGAATTGATGCGTATTTCGCGGATGGATTCTTTGGAAGGCAGATTTCCGCCCGTAAAACCGTCTATGTAAATTTGTCCGCCGTTCGGACCAGCCGCGCCGCCGGCGAGTGCCTGCAAAGCCGCTTCGAGTTCGTCCGGGTCGTCCGGCAGAGCGTCCAAGTCCGCGCCTTTGATAACCGTCGCGCTCGCGTTGGCATCGGCATCGGTTGAAAGCTGTCCGTCGGCGTTGACTTCGACCTGTTCCTCAACCGCTTCAATCGAAAGCGCGGCGTTTAATTCTTTTCTTTCACCCGCTTTGATCTGAACTTCCGTTTCTTCAAAAACGGCGAAATTTTCCGCCGCGATGCGAACCGTATAAGTTCCGGGCGCGAGATTATTAAAAATAAATTCGCCGTTTCCGTTGGTGATGGCGGATTTTTCGACTCCGTTTGAATCGGCGACAATTACATTTGCGCCGACGACGATTGCGCCCAAATCATCAACTACCGAACCGCTTAAAGTTCCCGCCTGCTGCGCGAAAACGGAAGTGTTAAAAAATAATGTGATAAATCCGATTAATAAGTATGTTTTTATGTTTTTCATTTTTGTAAATCAGGCGGAAGCGGTTTTTTATTGTTTTAATTGCCCGCTTCCGGTTTTTGTTTTTTTATAAATTCCGACGTAATTTAAGGACCGTCAAATCCGCCGCCGCCATCGAGTCCGGGAATCGAGAAACTCGAACTTTGCCCGCTTTGACCGCCGCGACCTCCGCCGCGAGGCATCTGCGGCATTGTTAAGAAAGGCTCAACTCCGGCTAAGAGTTTGATCGCCGTTATGCGGCTTTCGTCCTTTGTTTTCGTGCTTGAAGCGGCAATCATTTTGCCGACTTGCAAATCCGAAACTTTTATTGCCGGAAAATTATCAATCATCTCGTCAATGCTTCCGCCGCCGCGCATTCCGCGTCCGCCGCCTGTTGTTCCGTTACCATCGGAATTATTTTCGCCGCCTGCACCTTGCGGACGATTTCCGCCCGGTCTTTGCGGAGGATTGTTTCCCGCGCCTGCCGGACGATTTCCGCCGCCCGCGCCCTGCGGAGGCTGCATTCCGCTTGCCTGCATCATTTGAAAACGCGCCAATCTCTGCGCTATTTCGGCGGGAAATTCCTTAACAATCGAAGAACTGCCGACGACGATTGTAATTTCCTTTTTGGTCTTTATATCGCTGATCGTAATTTCGTTTTTTTCGGGATTTACCGCCGTGATCGTTCCGGCGACGGTCTGAAACGCGCCGGTTAAAACTTTTTCCGCCGCAAACGTCGTTTCATCCGCATTTTTATCGCCGACGGCGCGAATCGAATCGCCCGCTTTTATGTCAGTAAAGGAACTTGTTACGGCTTCGCTGAATCTTTCGGAATCAGGCGCGTAGCGCATAAATTCAGCTTCGGCTTTCGGCGTTAAAACTACTTTCTTTTCGCCCATCACGTTTCGGACGGAAACGGTTATTTCCTTTGTCTGCGGATTTACCGTTTCGACTTTTCCGACGATTCCGCGCGTTCGCCATTCGCCGGCTTCCTTCGCCTGCTTTGCGGAAAGATCGGCTTTCGACATAATAAAAATCTTGTTGGCGATAACGCTTTTTTTGTCCGACGTAACTTCTCCGGTGACAACGATTTTGTCGCCGACACCGACTTCCGCCAAACTCGAATCAATTGCCGCTTTGAGCGACGGATTTTCCGGCGAAATTCTTTTGTATTGTGTTACTTTCGATAAAACGACATCAATCGCGCCGTCAACCGTCTGCAAAATAATTTTTTCCGCGCCGACCAGTTTCACATCGCCGCCCGCTAAATTGGCTTTTATTCCGATGTCGGCACTCTGCGCCTGAATCAGCGAAAAAACGCCGCTTAAAATTATAAAAATTCCCGTCAAAAAAATAGTTTTTTTCATTTGATTTTTTCCCTTTTCTGCAAAAATAGATTTATCATTTGTTAGACGTTTCAGCATTTGAAAAGTTGCATTTTGATTCATCTATTAAGTTGTAAATTCTAACTGATGAACGGGGACGATTTTGTAAAGTTTTGTAAGTAAAAGGTAAAGAAATTCAGAGAATTTGTCAGGCAGTATTTTTAGGCGGTTCAAGCGGGCAAAGGCATAGAAAATTGCAAAAATCACAATCTTTCTTTTTTTACTTTTACCTTTTTATTTAACCTGAATTTTCCCATTTGGATTTTGAACGGGCGGTTAAAACCAAGCCGACGCTTGCCGAAAAAAGTGCGAGCAGGGCGAAAATCCATAAATAAGGAACGGAAAGAAAAATTGTCCAGACGATTACGCCGATCAAAATGGCGAGCGTTTCGGATTGGTAATTTTCCGGCAGAAATCTTTTTTGCAGCCTTTTGCCGACGCTTACCTGCAACGCGACGCGCCCGAAAACAAATGCCAGCATCAACAAAATCAAGAGCATCGGGATAACTATCACGCTGACGAAATTCGGCAGAAAACTTACGCTGAACATCACTCCCAGAGTCGTGCCGACGAATGTAAAAAAACCGACGGCGATAACTTTCAGAGTTGAAAGCTGAAATCCGGCAACCGCGCGGCTGACTGCTCCGGGCGCGATGGTTGTTAAGGCAAAAGAGATTATAAACCAGAAAAGAATTGACAGAAATCTCTGCGCGAGAAATGACCAAGAAAAATCCGGTGTGAAAATTTCAGCCGGATTTTTCGACAAACTGCGAAGTTCCTTTTCGTAACCCGCATACATAATCGTTTCTTTTTCAGCGTTTCGCAGAGGTTTTTCGGCTTCCGGGCGATACGTTCCGCCGAAAATTATCACGTCGCCGCCGATAAATGCGTTTTCCTTTTGAATTACCGAACCGCCGATTGCCGCCACGTCGCCCGAAACGCGCCCTTCGACGATAACATCGCCGCCGAATGACAAAACGCCTTTTGCTTCATTTTTGATAATAACCGTTTTGCCGAACGCGAAAATTTCGCTTTGCTTGGCGTTTTCGACAATTAAAATTTCATTATTTTTTTCGAGCGAAACATTCGTTTGAGCGTAGATTGAAAAAAAGGTCGAGAGAATAATGAGAAACGCGCCGCCGAGCATTTGCAGGCTGAAAAATTTTATTTGGGGAAAATTATATTCAACTGAAATCGAGTTGTTCACAAAAATCAGTGCCTGCAACTTTTTTATTTAGATTCGATTTTGCCGGACGACCAGACGCGAAACCGCGAAAAACGCAAATATCAGAAAAATTACGGCAAAGAAAAACGGAATCGTCGAATTATTTACGATCTGATAACTTAAAGACCGGAAAATCACGGAAATTCCGACTGCGGCATCGTAGAAAAAATGAGATAAAAACCTAACGACGATCAGAAACTGCTCGGAAAATTTTCCCAAGGCAAACAAAATCGCCTTAGTTTGACCGCCGACGCTTAAAAGCGCGAGCAAAAACAACAAAGCGCAGACAAAAAAAGCCCGGAATCTTTCCTGCGGACGGCGCAAACCGCTGACTTCGCTTTCGGCATTGGCGACGATAACTTTTGTGAAATTTTCGGGCAGTCGGAAATTTTTCTTCTCTTCCGACAAGGAATCGAGCGCGAAAAGAACCTTTTTCTGCTCGTTCAGTTCAGCCGTGCAAATTTTGCAGCCTGCCAAATGAAATTCCAAATCCGACTCCGCACAGGCGGATAATTCGCCGTCAATATAGGCGGAAAACTCCGTGTTCGGACAAGTTTCTGAATTTTCTCCGGTTTGCAGATTCATTCGAGCAAAGAACTATTTAAGAAATTTTATGGTCAAAGGATATTCCCAAAGTTCGCCGTTGTTGGCTTTTACCGCGCCGATGATCGGGAAAACGATTGCCATAATTACAAGAGCTAAAATTCCGAGAAATCCGATCAGCACAAGACATAAAACCGCGCTTACCGCAAAATATATGACGGAGGAAATCATCCAGTTTGCAATCGCTTTTCCGTGAGCGTCAAGCGCGGGCATCTTTTCCTTATTAAGCTGCCACAAAAGAATCGGGGCAACGAGTCCGCCAAACGGAATGATAAAACCGAGAAGCTGCGAAAGATGCACGAACATTCCCATCTGCTTTTCGTCGCCGGTCTGCAAAGACATCGGCGGCTGCGGCTGCATATTGTAATTCATAATTTTATCCTCTTTATATTCCTTCAAATCCGCGTTCGACGAATATCTCGCGCATCATTTCTCTGGCTCTGAACAGGCGATTTTTCACCGTTCCAAGCGGAAGCTGCGTAATTTCGGCAATTTCGTCGTAGCTCATTTCCTGCGTGTGCCGCAAAACGATCAATTCACGGTAAGTCTGCGGCAGACATTTGACGACGGCTTCGATTTCGGTGCGCCATTCGCTTCGCTCGCGGTTTTCTTCCGGTGTCGGATTCGGACATTCGATCTGAATTTGATAAGTTCCGTCCGCATTTTCAACTTCCAAACTTTGCTGATAATTCGAGTTGCGCCGGATGTGGTCAATCGCCGCGTTATGCGCGATGCGGTAAAGCCACGTCGAAAATTTATAGTCCGAACTGTATTTATCAAGCGATTTATAAACCTTGATAAAAACTTCCTGCGTTACATCAAGCGACGCGTCATAATTATTCAACATCCGGTAAATATAAGCCGTGATCGGACGCTGATAACGGCGCACGAGTTCTTCAAATCCATCCTCGCGCCCGCGAATCGCCGACGTAATAAGCTCGACATCGGTTAATTTCTGTATATTTTCAAGTGCAAATGTAGTGTTCATCATCTTGCAAAGTAGTTACGCTTTAATTTTAAGAAAAGTTTCAATTTGACGGAAAAAAAGGGCTTTGGTTTTTGGTTTTCGGTCTTTGATCGTTCACTGAAATATCTCCAGAATACATAATCAAAAGCCAAAGACCAAAAACCAAAGCCCTTTTTTCGATCTATTTCCACCCCAGAGCCGCGAGTCCGGCGGGCGCGGCGATGTCGTCGAAACTTATATTATTGACGGGAAGATTCAAACCGACATCTTCCGGGCGCAGAATATCGAGCGTTTTTCCGAGTGCTTCCGAAGTGATGTCTTTTAATCTGGCGGGCGCGAAATCTTTGCCGACAACAAGGAGTTTTTCGAGAAAATTTTCGCTCAGAGGATCGCCGATGCGGTCACGGTAAAACATCAAAAGGCGGAAAATCTCGTCATCTCTTTCATCGTTCGTGCAGATAACCGAACGCACGACAACCGGCTCGTTATTTCGCAGAAGAAGCGCAACAAAGCCGTCGCTTTGCGAACTAATCAAAAGCGAATCCTTTTCCTTGTTTTTGCCGATCAGCCAATTCGATTCGCTGATCGCACGCGGCAGAATCAAACCGGCTTTCCAATTTTTGCGCTCGAACAAAGTTTCATATTCGTCAATTACAGAAAGTTTTACGGCAGTCGCAAAATAGCGCGTTTTGCCTTTTGCGTCGGGGCTGATCTTCCGGCGCGTGATCCGCATTTCGCCCGACGGAACGCCGAAAACATTTTCCGCCTTCCAATCCAAAACCGCCGAATATTCTTCTTTTGAAGCGGGTTCTTCGTCCAAAGTCAAAATCGCCGAACGCGCCGTATTGCTCGGCAGAGAAACAGACCAGCGTTTACGTCTGGCAAGCCCGGCGGTTTCCGTAACTTCGTCGAGCATCACGAGCATTTCTTCCGCGCTTGCAATGTTTACTGACGTAAAACTCGGATTTAAAAGATGTTCGGGAAGTTCGAGCGCGGCGGCTTGCTTGATGCCGAAACCTTTTCTGCCTTCCTTCTGCAATTGCAGCGCGGTGATGCTTCCCTTTTCCAAACCGAGCGCGGCTTTCGGATAATTCGGTTGTGTTAGTGCTGATAACATATATTTTTATTGGAACATTGCTTCATTGCTTATTTCGATTATGATAAAAAGGCGGAAACCCGACAGTTATGGAGGGTGCTGTTAATCAATCAATAAGTTACACAGATAATTGAAATCTTTAATAGTTTTCCCGCAGATTAACAATCTTCTATACGATCAGCACCCTCCATAACTGTCGGGTTTCCGCCTGTAGATTAAATCAACCAATTTAATAATCTTCGTATCGTTTCCCGTCGCCGTCTTCGCCGGACGCGAGGCTTTTGACATCGGTTAAGCCTTGACTTTCGTCGTTTGAATTGATGTCTTCGCCTTGAATTTCGTTCCATTCGGCTTTTTCCGTGATCGGATCAACGGGAACTTCGCGTAAGTATTTTGCATCAACCAAATCTTGCAGCGATTGCGGCAATCTGCCTTTGTCGGCGGCATATTGGTCAATCGAACGGCGCATTTGAAACAAGTTTTCCTTCAAAACGGTTTCGCGGGCTTGCTGAACGCTTCGCTGATAAGTCGGCAAAGCAACCGAAAGCAGAATGATGATAATAAACATCGCAATCAGCAATTCGAGCAGGGAAAATCCGTTTTCCATTTTCGATTTGCGAGTTACAATACAAAGACTTCGGACTTCGGATTCTGGACTCTGGACTCTTAACAATTTACCAATCACTATATTTTTCTCCATTAAACGCTTCGCCGTCGGAATTCGAGCGCACGTCAAAAACATTTATGTCGTCCCAACTGTCGTCGTCTTCCGTTTGAAAAGACGAGCGCAGCCGCCAATCCTTTTCGCCCGTAAACGGATCAATTGGAATTTCGCGCAGATAAACTTTTGTTTTTCCCTCAGTCGCACCGCTGTCGGTAGCCTGTTTATCGTCAAAAACTCTACCGCCCTGCAAATTGCCGGACAATCCGCCGCGAACCGTTACTTCGACTCCTTCGACCAAAATTTCCAAACTCGGCGGATAACGATCAATATTTTCCGTGTCGAAAATTTTGCAGTCGGCGATCTGAACGCGGCTTCGCGGATCGGGAACAACCTGAGCCGGCTGCCCTTGATTCGGCGGATTAGTAGGATTTCCGGTAACAAGTGCGCCCTGCGGACACGCGCCGACCGTATCGCGGTGAAATTCGTCAATCGCGTTGCGAATCGTCCGCAGATTTTCGCGCAGACGCAGTTCCTTTTGCCGCTTGACGGCGTTCTGCATCAGCGGAATCGTTCCCATCACGAGAATCGAAAGCACGACCAAAGTGACGATCAATTCGAGCAGCGAAAAACCGCTTTCGGACTTTGGACTTCGGACTTTGGACTTTGGACTCATATTAGTATTTCAATTCAAAATTTCTGCCGTCGGCGGTCAGCATATTCAAAACGTCGCGGTTAAAAGAAATTTCGTGCTGCCCGTCGCTCAACGCTTCGACTTCTATATATGCCAAAATGCCCGAACTCGTTTCGGAAATATCCTTCGGCGAAGCGAGCGACACGAAACATTTTCCGCCTTGATTCAAGAACGGCGTAGAAAGTTTGTGCGCCGTGTCCGCGCCGAAAATGTCGCCGAAAGTGATGTTGCGGACGGCGATCTGTTTGTCGTCGAACTGCAAACCCAAAACAGCCGTGCGGAAAGTTTCGCCGCTTCTGACCATTACTGCAATTTTCGTTTTTTCGCCTTTTTTGAGCATCGGCAGATTCGGCAAAAATTGTAAATTTGCCAACGGAACATTCGGCTGAACCGCTTCCGATTCGGGTTTTATTACCAAAGAAGTTTTCCTCGTTTGAATCGTTTCTTCGGAAGAATCAACCGTCGGCGCGATTTGCAGAGTTTTTACGCTCGTGTCAATCGGGCGAAGATTTACCGCCGAATCAGGAATTTTCGGACTTTCCGTTTTCGCCGCAACTGAAATTTCATTTGAAACAATCGTTTTTTCGGCTGAAATTTCCGCGTTAATTTCCTGTTTTTCAACTTCATCCACCGCATTATTTTCGCTGATCGAAGTTGTTTGCGGCTGATTCGATTTAACATAGGTCGGCAAATCAATCGGCTGATCGGGCAGTTGGACTTTCGCGTTATTTCCCAAACGTCTGGCGGCGGCAAGCTGTTCGTCGCGCTCTTCTTGAATAATCATCGCCTCCAAAGAACCGCTTGTCGGCACTGCAAGACTTCCCGTTTCGCGCTCGATCAAATCTTCGGGCAAAATGTCCGGCGCACGAATCACGCGCGGCGTGATGGCGATAACGATGTCGGTTTGATTATTATTTTTCGTCGGAGCGGAAAACAATCTGCCGATGATCGGAATCAGTCCGAGCAGAGGCAATCCTTGCCGTCCTTCGCTTTGGACATTTTGCGCGACGCTCGCCAGCAAAAGTGTTTTATTATTCTGCACACGCGCCGTTCCTTTGATCGTGCGCTCGGTAAAGGTCGGTGTGTCAGTCAAACCACCGGCAACATCTTTCGATTCGATCTCCATCGTCACCTGCACGTCCTGATTCGGAAAAACCAGCGGCTTAAATTTCAGAGTCAAACCGACTGCTTCGTAATTTACAACAGAAGCGGCTTGGCTGTTAATGAAATTTGTTCCTCCACCTCCAGTTCCCGTGCCGGGATTATTATTTCCGTAGCCGAGAAGCTGCGCGGTTCGCACCGGAACACGCTGTCCGATTCGTGCTGAAGAATCTTCATTGTTAAATGCGTGAATCTGAGTTGAAGCGATCAGTTTCGTGTTATTTTTTCCTTGAAGCGCGATCAAATTTATAGCCGGAATTACGAGTCCGACACCAAATGCACGCGGAATTATATCGGCAACCGATGTATTTGCAGTTCCGCCGAAGTTATCGTTTCCGCCGATTCCAACAACGCCTCGCGTTGTTCCGCCGAAACTTATCGGCGTATTTGCCGAAGTTATTTGATTTCCCAATTGAAGTAAATCCGTATTCGTAACTTCATAAATTGCCACGTCCATCACGACTTCGGCGCGGTCTTTGTCGAGAGATTTTATCAAATCGCCGATCAGCGCGATGTTTTCGGACGTATCACGAACCGTGATGCTGTTCGTCGCATCGTCGGTCAAAACCGTCGTCGGCGTTCTGCCCGGCTGTGCGGGAATCGCGGTTTTTATCACGTTTGCGACATCTTTCGGACTCGCGTTCGCTAAATAAAATGTGCGTAAAACCAATTGTTGAAATCTCTGTCGCTGATTTTGTCTGGCAACCAAGATCGTTCTGGGACCGACCTTTTGGAAAAATAAACCTTCCTGCAAAAATATGTAATCTAGGGCTTTGGCGGCGGTGACGTTTTTTAATTCAATTTCTATTTTGTCGTTGCCGCGAAACGATTCTTTTTCAAACAATACGTTCAAATCCAAATCCTTCGCCAGTTCTTTTATCAAAAATTGCAGATCAACTCCGCCCGGAAACGGCACGTCGCGCAGTTTTTCGAGTTTCTGCGGAACGACGACATCATCGGGAACAGCCGAATCGAGCGAAGTTTTGATAAGTTTTACCGTTCCGTCTTCGCCGATTTCGACATCGCCGTTTTGCAAACCTTTTTGCAGACGAAGCATTCTTTCCATCTCGGATTTGGCGAGTTCATTGACCGGATCGTAAGCGTAGGCTTTGCGAAAAGCGAGATATGCGCCCGCAAAATCGTTTTCGGCGGCGAGTTTGTTGCCGCGCTGCATATACATCTGCGAAGCGTTAAACAAAGCACGCCGGTAATGCAGACGATATTCGGGATTTCGCGGATTTTCGGTAATCGCCAGCGCAAATTCTTCGACGGCTTTATCCCATTCTTCCGCGACTTCGTGCTTCATTCCCTGCTTAAAATGTTTCTTACCGTTATCGCCCGCCGCAAGAATCGCCGTCGGCGACATCATTGCAAATAGCAAAAAGAACGAAAGCGAAATGCGTATGTAAACAGATTTTTTCATAATGTTTATATCGTGATTTGAATGTAATTTGTTTTCTAACGATTACTGCAAAAATGTGCAACGAGTTTTATACACGCCGCAGAATTTGTAAAGTTTCAAAAAATTCGTAAATAGTTAATTGTAAATGGTAAATAGTTTCTTTGTGCTGCCGTTCGATTTCAAATATTTTCAGGATCAATGCCCATCTCAAGAAGTTTTGCGGCAAATTTTTCGGCTCGCTGTCGTTCAGATTCCGCCGACTCTCTGCCCGTCAAAAGCAGATTTCCGTTTTCATCGCACCAGCGAATCCATTCAAACTGCTTTCCTTCAAATTCGCCGTTCCAAAGTTTCAGATTCAAATTGACATTCGGCAAAGTGTGATCTTTTCTCAAATGATAGCGTCTGCCGCCGAAGCCGAGTTCGTAAACTCTCAAAACGTCATCGCCTAACTGCTTCAAAGGATCGAAAACGACGTAGTAACTTATCGCCATTTTCTGATAGCGTTTCATTTTGCTTTCCAGTTCATTGCCCTTTTTGTTTGAAACGATCTCGACGACGACTTCGGGAACTTTTCCGTATTCCCAAACAAAATATGAACGATTGTTTTTATCGTAAAAATCCAAATCCGTTTCGACATCCAAACTTATCAGAACGTCCGGCACAATCGGCGATTGGCGCGGTGATGTAAAAATTCCGACATCGGCGGCAGCAATAAAACTCCGCGCCTCTTGAGTTTCTTCGTCCGTCGGCTTCCAAGAAGTGTATAAAGGTTCAACAAGCAAACGCATCTGTTTATCAGAAATGATATTGTCCACAGGTTCGTCGTCCTCCGTAACCAAATTTGCAACGGCTTCTTCAAAATCGTAAATTATTTCATCGGCTATAAGACTTTGCGGCATAATTTTACCTCATAAAAATATCTGTTCCGAACACATTTTACACGCGCACCTGCATTTAACAAATGGCAACTAAATTTTATTAATTTGAAAATTGCCCTTCACCTTTAACCTTTTTATCTGACCTCTTCGACGAATGTGACGC
Source organism: Pyrinomonadaceae bacterium (assembly GCA_965214585.1). Classification (GTDB taxonomy): domain Bacteria; phylum Acidobacteriota; class Blastocatellia; order Pyrinomonadales; family Pyrinomonadaceae; genus JAHCHG01. Next base: position 245,070 of record OZ243957.1, read on the forward strand.
GGTTTATCTCGTGGAGAGTTGTCACGCCGGAGAAAACTTTTCTGACCGCCGAAGTTCTGAGGCTCGTTAAGCCTTCTCTTTCGGCTTGGCGGCGGATTTCCGAACCGGGACGGCGTTCGACGATCATTTCGCGGATCGTGTCCGTCATATCGAGAAGTTCGTGAATCGCCGTTCTGCCGCGATAGCCCGTGTGATTGCAGGCATCGCAGCCGACGTTCATAAAAAACTCCTGCGATTTTACTTCTTCGGGACGCAAGCCGGATTCAAAAAGTTCTTCGTTTGTCGGCTCGTAATGACGCTTGCAGACGGGACACAAAAGACGCACGAGGCGTTGGGCTAAAACGCAGTTTAAGGACGCGACGAAATTATACAAATCCACGTTCATATTCAAAAAACGCCCGATCACGTCAATCACGTTATTGGCGTGAACCGTCGTAAAAACGAGGTGTCCGGTCAGAGCGGAGTTAATTGCGATCTGCGCCGTTTCTTCGTCGCGGATCTCTCCGACCATTATTTTATCGGGATCGTGGCGCAAAATAGAACGCAAACCGCGTGCAAATGTAAGACCTTTTTTCTCGTTGACCGGAATCTGCACGATGCCGTGAAGCTGATATTCCACCGGGTCTTCAATCGTGATGATTTTATCTTCTTCGGTTTGAATTTCGTTTAACGCGCCGTAAAGAGTGGTCGTTTTACCCGATCCGGTCGGACCTGTCACCAAAACCATTCCGTAAGGCTCTTTGATATAAAGCCGAAAACGCCGCAAATCTTCTTCGTCAAAACCGACAATATCGAGGCTCAGATTTTTGAATTCTTCGGAAATCTGTTCTTTGTCCAAAATACGAATAACGGCATCTTCGCCGTGAACCGTCGGCATAATCGAAACGCGGAAATCAACCGTTCTGCCTTTGTAACGCACGCGAAATCTGCCGTCTTGCGGAATTCTACGCTCGGCGATGTCGAGTTCGCTCATAACTTTGATGCGCGAGATCAAGGTTTGATGAAAATCCAGATCAATCGGATCAACTTTTGCGTAGAGCGCACCGTCAATGCGGAATTTTACCTGCACGTCGCGGTCGCGCGTTTCGATGTGTATGTCGGACGCGCGTGATTCCATCGCGTTGTAAATTATCGTGTCAACGAGTTTGATGATCGGCGACATATCCGAATCGGTAGCCAATCTGTCCAAATCCAGAACTTCTTCGCCCGCTTCGGTTTCCTTAACGAGGGAAATCTTAAAGGTCGAAGCCGCTTCCTGCAAAACTCTCTGCGTCGCGTCGCCTTTTCGCAAGACGACATCAATCGCTCCGGCGGTTGCAACGTAAGGAACGAGGCGGACGTTCAAGACGTTTTCCAGTTCGTCCAAAACTTCCAGATTCGTCGGATCAGCCATCGCAACGTGCAGATTTCCGTTGTCGCGCTCGAGCGGCACGAACTGATTGCGAAGCATCAAGTCAACCGGAATCGAAGCGATCTCCTCATAATCAATCGGCGATTCGCCGTCCGGCGGCAATAAATCAATATACGGCAGACGATAACGGCTCGCCATCAATTTCGCTTCTTTAACTTCCGGCGGCTCGTTGTCCAAAAAATCCGTCGCTACCGTTTTCGGCTGATTTGCGGTTGAAATATTTGTTTGATTTTCCATTTTATGTTTTGTCAGCAGCGTTGACGTGCGCCGACTCGCTCTTTTTATTCAATGACGCATCGGCTTACGCACGACGCTACTGACTTTGTGTATCTTGTCAGTAGCGTCGGCGTGAGCCGATGCGTTCTTTATCTTCCGCCGAACGGACCTGATGAAATCGTGTTAATGATCGGCAGATAAATCGCCAAAAGAATCGAAACGACGATTCCAGCCATAAAAACTAAAATTATCGGTTCGATCAAAGTCGTCAATTGCTCTAATTTGACTTCCGCTTCGGCATCGTAAAAGTTCGCCACTTCGTCGAGCATTTCGCGCAGACTTCCCGAATTTTCGCCGATTCCGATCATATCGAGGGCGAGTTCCGGCATCCAGTTCGCTTTTTCGAGCGATTCCGTAAACTGCCGACCTTCGCGGATCATCGGCAAAACATTCTGACTGCGGCGGCGCAATTCTAAATTCGTAATTGAATCTGAAGCGATGTCCCACGAATCGGGAACGGTTATTCCGCCGGACAAAAGCGTTGACAGAGATTGCGCCAACTGCGATGTCGTCATTTGTTTTATCAACGCGCCGACGATGGGAAGTTTAAGCAGAAGTTTGTGCAAAAGCAGTTTTCCCGACGGGGTTCTGAGCCAGACGACAAGCGCGGCGATCAAAACCGTAGCCATCGGCAGAACCCACCAAATATTATTGGCAAGTCCGGTTGAAATTGATAAAACAATGACGGTGATTGTCGGCAAACCTTGATTCGTGCTGAGTCCTTTAAATAATTCCGACATTCGCGGCACAATATATAAAGTCAAAAATGCGACCATAAAAGTCGCCGCCGTCATCAAAAAAAGCGGATAAGCGAGCGCACTTCGTAGTTTTCTCGAAATCCCGACGCTGCGTTTTAAATACTCGACAAATCTGGCTAAAACTTCGTCGAGCGCACCGCTTTTCTCGCCCGCGTAAAGCGAAGCCGTGTAGATTTTCGGAAAACTTCCCTGCGCTTCAAACGCTTCGGAAAGCGCGACTCCGCTTTTAATTTTTTCTTCGACATCGGCTAGAATCGTTCGCAAATTTGAAGACTGCGAACGCGTTTTAAGTAAATTAATCGCCTGCAAAACGGGAATTCCGGCTCGCAAAAGTGCGGAAAGCTGCTGATTAAAAAGCAGAAAATCATTTTGTTTGACGCGCCCTTTGCTCGCTTTTCCGCCGGACAAAATGCCGCGCAAACCCTGTTCGGAACTGGAGATGTCGAAAACTTTGTAGCCTTCTTCTTCCAGACGCGAACGCGCATCGCCCGCCGCGTTTGCCTCGACGATGCGCGTTAAAATCTCGCCCGAAGGCGTTCCCAGACGACATATAAATTCAGCCATAATTTGTTCTACTCTGAGATTATACCGACAACTTTAAAGTTGCTTATGAAGTATTTAACCACGAAGGAACACGAAGATTTCACGAAATAAAGAAATTGGTATAGCCGACTGCGAGCCGGCAAATAAAAAATGTTAAAATTTGATAAATAAAAAACTTAGAAGCTGTTTGATAATTGTATCGCAGGCTTCCAGCCGGCTGTCTTGGTGGCTTCCAGCCGCCAAATTTATCTGTTTTTCCCGCCAATTCGAGTAAGTAACGCTCGAATTGGCGGCTGGAAGCCACCAAGACAGCCGCCAAGATGGTGGCGATACATTTTTTTGAATTTCCAAACAGCTTCTCAGTGTCTTCTTCGTGATTAATCTCCTCTGAAAATTAAATCTCTCAAGCGGCATTCTAATCTTAAAATTCATAAATTTAAAATTCGCCGCCGGTTTTTATCACGCAATTCTGCGGCATTTGTTGCAAACATACGGCAAATTTTGAAATGTTATATACTTGAAACAACTAATTTTTGAGAAATCACATCAAAAAATCAATCTTGCAGAAATAAATTTCGTTAAATAGAATATACTTAAAAGTAAACGGAGAAAACAGCTTGTGAAAAATGTCTTACCTGCCAAACGATATTCCAAATTATTTTGGGCGAACCTTTTAGTTGTAGTTCTTCTGTTCGGAACTTTTGCCGCTTTTGCTCAAACGCCGGAAGCTACGCCGCCGGTTGATGAAAAAGACGATGTGCCGATCAGGGTAAAAACCGATTTAGTAACTTTGACTCTGACCGTCACAGACCTTTTCGGGCGTTACGTTTCCGGTCTGAAAAAAGATGCCTTTAAGGTTTACGACGAAAAGGAAGAACAGGAAATCACGTTTTTCAGCGATGCCGACGCGCCCGCTTCGGTTGGGATTCTGTTTGACGTTTCCGATTCGATGAATACGGAAAAAATCTCGAAAGCGAGAAACGCGCTCGAAAAATTCATCAATACGAGCCATCCTGCCGACGAATATTATCTGATCGCATTTAACAGCCGCGCCCAACTTCTGCTTGACCGCACGCGCGACGGCGACGCGGTTTTGAGAAAATTAACGCTCGTCGAACCGAAAAACAACACCGCGCTTTACGATGCCTGCTATCTCGGAATCGAGCGCGTTACGCGCGGCACGCGTCAGAAAAAAGCACTCCTTATTATCAGCGACGGACAGGATAATTCTTCGCGCTACAATTTCCGCGAAGTGCGGCGTTTGATGAAGGAATCCGATGTCGTCGTTTACGCCGTCGGAATCCTCGACGGCAGAGATATGGGCAGCATTACCGGAATTCAAGGACAGGCTTTTCTCGACGAACTGACTTCGGTTACGGGCGGAAAATCTTTCTATCCGCAAACCGATGTCGAACTCGACGAGATTTTTGAACGCATCGCGCTCGAACTTCGCCACCAATATTCCGTCGGCTACACGCCGAAAGATTTCAAGCCCGACGGCGAATGGCACAAAGTTAAAGTTAAGGTCAAACCTCCCAGAGGTTTTCCGCGTCTAACCGTCAGAAGTCGGGACGGTTACTATGCCACTCCGAAAACCAGTTATCCTTAGAGAGTTTTTTTTTGACGGATCAAGATGATTAGAAAAAAATACGGTATTTCAATACTTTTGTTTTGTATCAGCGCGGCTTTGTTTTTTGCTTTTTTCAATTATCCGAAAATTGCCGCGCAAACTGCTAATCCGGCGGAAAACCGCGCGAGGAAAGTTTTCTCGCCGACACCTACGCCCGTTAGGTCGCCCGTTAAAACTCCTGTTGATGATGATTTCTATATCGAACCGCCGCCGCCGCCGGTTGAAGATGTAGTCGGTCCGATTATTGTCAAAACCGAACTCGTAAACTTGGATGTCCGCGTAATTGACCGAAATAATCGTCCGATCAATAACCTCAATAAAGACGAATTTAAAATTTACGAAAACGGCATTTTGCAGCCGATAGAATTTTTTTCAAAATCCGAAGTTCCGACCAATTATTCGCTTGTCATAGACAATTCCGGTTCGCTCAGGATGCAGCTTGAAAAGGTCATCGAAGCGAGCAAAATTATCATCGGCACGAACCGCCCGGACGACGAAACGAGTTTGATTCGTTTTATCAGCACGGACAAAATCGAGATCGTTCAGGATTTTACCTCGAACAAAACCGATCTGTTTGACGAACTCGACGATCTTTTCACCGAAGGCGGGCAGACGGCGATCATTGATGCGGTTTATTTATCCGCCGAAATGCTTACCGAATACGAAAATACCGATACATTTCAAAACCGCAAACGCCGCGCGTTAATTCTTGTTTCCGACGGCGAAGACCGCAACAGCACTTACAACGAACAGCAGCTTTTCGACCTTTTGCGCGAATCCGACGTGCAGATTTACACCATCGGTTTTATCGGCGAACTCGACAGCCAAGGCGGTTTTATCAGTAAAAGCCCGCAAAAGAAAGCCAAGAGCTTTTTGGAAAGACTCGCCGAAGAAACGGGCGGAAAGGCTTATTTTCCCGATAACTTAAATCAACTAAACCAAATTGCCGGCGACATCGCCAGCGAACTGAGAACCCAGTATTCAATCGGCTATCAGCCGACCAACGACAGAAAAGACGGCACTTTCCGGGAAATTAAAGTCAGAATTGACGACGGACCGAAAAACCAAAAACGAATCGCCGTTACGAGAACCGGCAGAGTCGCGGGCGGAAAAGACGATGCGGGCGCGGGTAGAAAACGGCTTAAAGCCAATAAATAAGCTGATCGGAAGAAAGTTTTTGTTTTGTTCGGTGAATTTTATAAGTCCGTCTATTTCAAATTTCTCTTTTTCCGCAGATACCTGAAAATCACCAGACCGACAAATAAAAGTCCCATTCCGCCGAGGATTGCTACGAAAAATGCGGCTGTTACTATTTCCATAATTTTTTAAATTACCTCAGATACATTGCTATAAAAAACACACAGACGGCAAACAGCGTCAAAAAAATTGTGATTGCGATAAACCAAGCGTTCGGAGCGTTTTCGTGTTCTTCCCAAGTGACTATAACTTCCTTCGTTTTAACTGTTTTTCCGCGTTTTTTCAGCGAGGCGGCGGATTCGAGTTCCGGTTTGTCATTTAATTTTTCTGCCGCTTCTTTGATTTTCGCCGCTTGTCCGGCATCGGTTTTTATTATCTTTGCATTTGTTTCGCTATCTTCATCGGGCAAAATTTCCGTGTCGGGTTTTTCGATGGGCGCGTCTTCGGGTGTCGTTTCTTCTTCTTGCGGTAAAATATCAACCGATTGATCGGTGCTTTCGATGTCGAGCGATTCGCCGCAGTTGTAGCAAAAGAGCGATTCCGGGCGGACATCCGCCTGACAAGAGTTGCAAATTTCGTTTTCTAAAACTGTTTCAGCCATTTTAATCGGGGACGGTTTGAAAAAAATTTACCCGGCTTTTGCAAAAATTTCCTTCTCTTCGCCCAAATCTTTTGCCGAAGGAGTTACAATCGTTTTCTCGTTAATATAAATTTTTTCGCCCGCTTCGAGAGCCGTTTTGACATCTTCTTCGCTGACAAAATCAACAACTTTCGCGCCGTTCGTCGTAATTTTCTTTTGCGGTTTCAGTTCGTGTATAATCGTTTTAACCGGCGATTCGTTTTGTTCTGCAAATTGCGGCTCAATCTTTTGAACCGGCTCAAGTTCTGTTTTAACGGAACTTTCAGACAATTTCGCCTTCAAAAATTTATCAACAATCCGCGCAATTTCCTCGCGTTTGACGTTTCGATCCCGACCTATAATCGGACTCTGGACTCTGGACTCTGGACTCTGGACTGCGAAGCCCGGACTTTGAACGGAACTTACGGATTTTGTTTCAAATGCGACGCGCTTGATGTCCATCAGATGAATCGGCGAAACATTGTCGGAAGTTACGTTGCCGCCCCAAGAACCGCAGCCGAGCGTCATAGACGGAGCGAGATCGGTTGAAAAACCGATTGCGCCGTGAGTTGTCGGCGAATTTATTATAATTCTGGCGGCGGGCATTTTTTTGCCGAAACCGATTGCCGCTTCGCGCGATTCGGTGTGCATTCCGGCGGTGTGTCCCATTCCGCCGAATTTTAAGATTTCCAGACATTTATTCGCGCCCTGCTCAACGCCTTCAACCGTAAAAAACGCCAGCGTCGGCGAAAGTTTTTCGATTGACCAAGGAAAATCGCGCCCGACTCCGCCGCAGACGGCAATCAAGCAGCGCGTGTTGTGCGGAACGGAAATTCCCGCCAGATTCGCTATAAATTCGGCGGATTTGCCGACAATTTTCGGATTCAAAGTTCGATGTTCGGTCAATAAAATTTCGCCGACTTTTTCCGCTTCCTTTTCATTTAAGAAATGTCCGCCGATTGATTTGAATTTCTCGCGCACCCGGTTTGCAATTGATTTATCAACGACAACCGACTGTTCGGAAGCGCAAATCGTGCCGTTGTCAAAACAGGTGCTGATTAAAATATCTTCGCAAGCCTTTTCGACGTTTGCCGTGCGCTCGATAAAAACCGGCACGTTTCCCGGTCCGACTCCGAAAGCCGGTTTGCCCGAAGAATATGCGGCGCGAACCAGCCCGATTCCGCCTGTCGCCAAGATTACCGCCGTCTTTTTGTGCTTCATCAAAGTTTCCGTGCCTTCGATGGTCGGTTTTTCCAGACATTTTACCGCATCCGGCGGCAAACCTGCCGAAACGCCCGCTTCGCGCATAATTCTCGCCGTTTCGACAATCGAACGAACGGCGGAAGGATGCGGCGAAAGGACGATTGAATTGCACGATTTAACGGCGATGATAATTTTAAAGATTGCGGTTGAGGTCGGATTCGTCGAAGGAATAATTGCCGCCACGACTCCGCGCGGAGATGCGATCTCGACGACGTTTTCGGTTTCTTTCACAACGCCGACGGTTTTTAAGTTGCGAAAATAATTCCAGACATCTTCCGCCGCAAAACGATTTTTCTCGCGCTTGTCGTCGGCAATACCGAAACCCGTTTCTTCATTTGCCAACGAGCCGAGCCGAGCCGCTTCCGCAAGCGCGGCATTCGCCATACGTTCGCAGATTCGATCAATCTTTTGCTGGTCAAATTTCGCCACAGACTGAAAAGCCAAATGCGCTGAATCAACCGCATCACCGGCTTCCTGCTGCGAAATCAAGTCTTTGTCTTCCATAACGAAAACGAAAATGGAAATATTTCGTTAATTAAAATCAACTTTTTCTTTCCATTAAATTTTACCTTTTACTTTTTACCTTTTACCTTGTTTTCCTCTTTCGTTTTCACTTCCGCTTCGTTTCCCGCTTCGCCCGCGCCTAATTGTCCGCGCGTGCCGTCTTTGAGAGCATTTTCGTCGTGATTGTAACCGACTCCTTTGGGCAGAACTCTTTCAACTTCGTTGTGCGGACGCGGTATGACGTGAACGCTGATAAGTTCGCCGACGCGCCGAGCCGCCGCCGCGCCCGCGTCCGTTGCGGCTTTGACCGCGCCGACATCGCCGCGCACGAAAACCGTCATATATCCCGCGCCGATGTATTCTTTGCCGATCAGCTGCACATTTGCCGCTTTTACCATTGCGTCCGCCGCTTCGACTCCGCCGACAAACCCTTTGGTTTCAACCATTCCAAGTGCTTCAAGACTCATTAATTATTCCTCGCTTTTTGATAAATTTATTTCAGAATTTCTAAAGGCTAAACGTAACACGCCGTTAAGGGTTTTATCAAGCGGGTAAGCGATCATTAATAATGTCAATTCCTACTAAAAGAATTGACATTAACCGTTTAACAAAGTTATATTTCAACTTTACAACGATACTGAAAATTACTTGAAAATAATAAGAAAAACACTACTTATAAAATGGCATCAACTTTAGGAGAAAAACTGCGGGAAGCGCGGGAATCGAAAGATATAACTATTGCGGAGATTTCCGAGCAGACGCGAATCTCGCCGCTTTATCTGGATGCCATCGAAAATGACGATTATTCGCCGCTTCCGGGCGGAATTTTCAATAAGGGTTTTATAAAATCCTTTGCTAAATACGTCGGAATTGACGAAGAAGAAGCGTTGCAGGATTATTCCAGACTTATCGCCAGCCAAGGCAGTTTAGCCGAAGAAGAACCGCAAACTTATCGTCCCGAAGTTTTAACCGACGATCAGAGTTCGTCCTCGATGCTCACGACGATCTTTTTCGCCGTGATAATTTTGGGCGCAATTGTCGGCGGAGCTTTATTTCTCGTCAATTATATTAATGATAAACCCGTCGAAAGCGCGAACGCTACGCCGACACTTGATATAAACGCAAATATTTCAAACGCGAATGCCGATTCAAACGCGAATCAAACAATTCCGGCAGCCGACGAAATAAAAGTCGAAGTTACTCCTGTGAACCAAGAAATTTCGATGAGCGCGACGGTTGACGGCAATAAACAGAGCGATTTGTTAAAACAGGACGAAACGAAAACTTATACGGGACGGCAAAGCGTCAGATTCAGTTATTATAAAGGCGGAAAAATTAATCTGAAAATCAACGGCAAAGAAATAACTCCGCCGAGCGAGCCGGAAAATCCGCGAAATGTTGCAATTGATTTTGAAATAAACAAAGAGAACATCACGAAATTTTTGCAGGAAGGAAAAATAACTTACGGTGCAAACGCCGCAAACGCTGCACAATAATTTTTAGTTTATGCCGCTTTTTGATAAGCACAAATTTCAGATTTACCGATACGGAAAATTTTAAGCGAAACTACGCGCCCGCCGATTATGTGCGGGTTTTTTATTACAAATTTTTAAGAATATGAATATCGAAGAAATAAAGGAAGGTTTGACCTTTGACGACGTTTTGCTGATTCCGGCTTATTCGGAAATTCTGCCTGCGGAAGCCGACACGTCAACGCAGTTTTCGCGCAACATTCGCCTTAATATTCCGCTTTGTTCGTCGGCGATGGACACCGTAACCGAAGCGGGTTTGGCAATCGCGCTCGCCCAGCAGGGCGGAATCGGCGTGGTTCATAAAAATCTTTCAATCGCGCATCAGGCGGAAGAAGTTGACAAAGTAAAACGCTCTGAATCCGGTATGATTGTTGATCCGGTAACGATTCGTGACAACAAAACCGTCCACGAAGCGTTGCAGATTATGGAACGCTTCAAGATCAGCGGAGTTCCCGTAACCGATGCGGACGCACACCTTGTCGGAATAATCACAAACCGCGATCTGCGTTTTGAAACGCGCTTTGACATTCCCGTTTCCCAAGTGATGACCAAGCAGCCGCTTGTCACCGTTCCAATCGGCACGACTCTGGACGAAGCGAAAGTCAAACTCCAGAAACACCGCATCGAAAAACTTCTGGTCGTTGACGACGACGGCGTTTTAAAAGGCTTGATAACCGTCAAAGACATCCAAAAAGCGATAAAATATCCGAACGCCGCAAAAGACGAACTCGGACGACTGCGAGTCGCGGCGGCAATCGGCGCAACCGGAGATTTTCTCGAACGCGCCGAAGCACTTATCAACGCCCGCGCCGACGCAATCGTTATAGACACGGCACACGGACACAGTTCGAGAGTTTTGGAAGCCGTCAAAACGATCAAAAATAAATTTCCCGAAACCGAAATAATCGCCGGCAATGTTTCGACAAGCGAAGGCACAAAGGCTCTGATTGATGCCGGCGTTGACGCGGTGAAAACCGGAGTCGGTCCTGGGAGCATTTGCACAACCCGAATCGTAACCGGCGCGGGCGTTCCGCAAATTACGGCGATTGATAAATGCGTGAAAGCGGCGAAAAATTCGGGCGTTCCGATCATCGCCGACGGCGGCGTAAAATTTTCGGGCGATGTTGCCAAAGCAATCGCGGCGGGCGCGGACTGCATTATGATCGGTTCGCTGTTCGCCGGAACGGAAGAAGCACCGGGCGAAGTTATTTTATATCAAGGGCGTTCATTTAAAACTTATCGCGGAATGGGTTCAATCGGCGCGATGAAAAAAGGCTCATCCGACAGATACGCGCAGGAAGGAACGGTTTCCGATTCAAAATACGTTCCCGAAGGCATCGAAGGGCGCGTCGCTTACAAAGGAACTCTGTCTGATATGGTTACGCAGCTTGTCGGCGGTTTGCGTTCGGGAATGGGTTACACGGGCTGCAAAAATATTAAAGAAATGCAGGAAAACGCCCACTTCGTCCGCATTACGTCGGCAGGCTTGCGCGAATCGCACGTTCACGATGTGATTATCACGAAGGAAGCACCGAATTATCGGATGGAAAGTTGACAAAACAGGCGGAAACCCGACAGTTATGGAGGGTGCTGTGGTTAATATCAACTTGCCGACTTATATACAGCACCCTTGTTTACACGCGGGTTTCTGCCTTTTTATCTATGCACGAATTACGAAATTTAACTTCAAAAGAAAAGCTGAAAGAACGGCTCGAAAATGAAAAGCTGCCGCGCCGGACGCTCTCATTTTACAAATATCACAAAATCGAAAATCCGCAGAAATTCCGCGACGAACTCTTTATAAAACTTTCGGAAATGAATGTTTTGGGCAGAATTTATGTGGCTTCGGAAGGAATCAACGCGCAGATCAGCGTTCCCGAAAATCGTTTTGAAGATTTTAAGAAATATCTTTATTCGTTTCCGTTTCTTGAGAATTTGCGTTTGAATATTGCGCTCAAAGACGACGGGAAATCTTTCTGGAAATTGATAATTCGGGTGAAGGAAAAAATTGTCGCCGACGGCATTGAAGACGAAAAATTTTCGGTTGAAAACGCGGGCGAATATCTTTCGGCGGAGGAATTTAATTTCTTAACCGAAAATGATGAAACAATCGTCGTTGATATGCGGAATTATTATGAATACGAAGTCGGGCATTTTGAGAACGCCTTGGAAATTCCCGCCGACACATTCCGCGAACAGCTTCCGACAGCCGCCGAAATGCTTGCGGATAAAAAAGATCAGCCGATTATAATGTATTGCACGGGCGGAATCCGCTGCGAAAAAGCGAGCGCGTATCTAAAGCATCAAGGTTTTGAAAAAGTTTTTCATCTCGAAGGCGGAATTATCGAATATGTGCGGCAAGTTCGGAATAAGAATTTACAAAATAAATTTCTAGGTAAAAATTTTGTGTTTGACGAAAGATTGGGCGAGAAAATTACCGACGAGATAATCAGCAACTGCCACCAATGCGGCGAAAAATGCGATTCTCACACGAATTGTGCAAATAAAGGCTGTCATATTTTATTTTTGCAATGCGACGAATGCCGCGAGAAATTTCAGAACTGCTGCGGCGAAAAATGCGCGGAAATAATCAATCTGCCCGAAGAACAGCAGAGAGAAATCCGCAAGAAAATGAGCAAAAAAACGCGCCCTTTCTGCAACAGCCGGAAGCGCGAAAGACCGAAAATTTAGATGGAATTAAAGTAAGAGTAACGCCTTTAGTGGTGATTTCGCCGCGCTTCGCCGGCGTTTTCTCACGCCTAATGGTCTTTGACAAATAAATCTAACAAAAGATTTCCGATTTCAGCCCGCGTAAGTGGGCGACTCGCATAAAGCGTGAGCATCGGCAGAGCTAGTGCAAAATCAGTTGACATTGTTGGATAATCTCGGCAATTGTTCCGAGTTGAAATATTCGCATACTCTTTGCTCGATCATTTCTTTGGTTAATTCTCCGTTCGGCTCACAGATTGCTTTCTTGCCGTGCCTCCAATGCGGCTCGATCGGATTCAGCCACGGACTTTTCGTCGGTAACTGACACCTGATGATTCGCACTCCGCCCGTCTGTTTCGCTTCCCGATTGTTTTCTTTGATCCATTCCAGAACCTTTTTCGAGTCGTGCCAACTGGCATTGTCCCAAATCAAAAACAGAGCCTTTTTTCTCTCCTTTTTTAACTCACGGGCGAGCCACTCTAAAAACGAGATCGTTATCTCGGAAATCGGACGCTCCTCTAAAAACCTGACCTTGACCTGCCCGGTGTCTTTTCTCAATAACCCGTAACAAGCAATCGCTTTTGGCTCCTTATCATCTTTATTTGCTTCCCTTTGCACCATCCGCAAAGGTTCGCCAAATTCCCACGTCCTGATCTTCGGCTGCGAAAAGCGCGACCACCAAACCTCATCCAGAAAACCCAAAACTATATCGTCGTTTTCCGAAGCAATTCGAATCAAACGATCTCTCTGTTTTTTTTTAACTCATATTGTGGATCGGGCGATGTGATCCAATCCTTTGCCCGCTTCCAACTGCTCCCGTTTTTCTTCATCGCCGTCCGAATCGTTTCGTTCGCCATCTGCCGCGGGGTTTCGCCTTTTTCAAACAACACTTCCGCTACCAAGGTCAATGTCCAGACACTGCTCGCTTTACCATAAAGACGCGGAGTTTTGTGCATTATCTGTTTAATTCGCTCACACTTTTCCGCATCAACTATTGTCTCCGTCGTTTTTGGAGCCGAACTTCTTCTTTTCAGACAACTAACGCCTTGCTCGTTAAAGCGATGGATCATCTGCCGGGCATATTCAGCCGAATAGCCGAATTGCTTTTCAATCCCGGTCGTCGTCAAACCCTGACTACTCGCCAACAATATCTGAGCTCGTTTCATCTGACACGCATCGCTGGCTCGTTTTGCTTTTTCCAATACTTGTTTTTCTTCTTCGCTCATCGCTCTGACGAAGATCGGTTCTTTTTTCATTCCTTGATTTTATATTATTTCACCTAATACCAACAACCTTTGCTGTTTTTGCACTAGGTCGGAATGGAAAAATGGATTCCAGCCATCGTAGATGGCGACGGATATTTCGGACGCTATCTACGATAGCTCTCAACCGTTTATTGTCAACAACCCAGCGTTTCGCTTCGCTCCACGCTAGGCTTTATGCCGATGCCATCTACGATGGCTGATTTAATGTTAGATTTATTTGTCAAAGACCTTTAGGCGTTACTCTGAACTTGTATTTTCCGAGTGTAGAAAATTTTATAAATTTCTTTGTTTGTTGGCTCTGATTAATTTACACAAATTTTATTTTTGCAAATCGTTAAAATTTAACAAATTTTTGTTCAATTGAATTCGGCTTTGTGATAAAATCGTATATTTGCTGATTAATTCGTCCGCATTTAATTTATAAGAATGGCAGTTGGCATAATCATACACGTTTCGGTCGGTTCTGAAAAACGAACCGAACTTTTCTCGGAAGAGAATATCAGGTTCGGCTCTGATGAAACCTGTGACCTGCAAATTCACACGAAAAAAATTTCCGCGTTTGATGTCTGGTTTGAACTCTCATACGATGTCGGCGTTTACCGCTTGATAAACATCAACAAAAACCTCGATTTAACGCTAAACGGTGCGCCTCTGCGCGGTTTTGCGGCAGTTAGGGACGGCGACACGATTGAGGTTCTGCACACGGATATTTCTTTTTCATTCTTTACTCTGCAATCGGATTCATCTCTGATTACGACCAATCGGGAACAGCCGCACGTTGCTCAATTTATCGAAGAAGCCGCCCTCGAAGCGTCCGTTTCGCCGCAGCGCGACGATGCGAAAACCTTTCTGCGCGAATTTGTTCTCGAATTATCGAGAGAAGTTTCGTGGGTTACGAAATCTATTTTTCTCGTTTTGGCACTCGGTTTTATCAGCGGAATTTTCTATATCGGTTTTGCGATTAACGACGAAATTCAGAAAAACCGCCTGCAAGTGCAGCAGCAAAATCAGATTATCAGCCAAATCCAAGATAAATTGGCGGAAACGAACGATCAGATCGGCGATATAGACAAATCCAATAAGGACATTATAAAAACCATCTCGCTCGGACAAAATCTGCGCGTCGAATACGGCAACGGAATTTGTCTGATCGTCGGCGTTTATGATTTGGTTGACCGGCGAACCGGCAGAACTCTGCGCTATCCCGATCCGCAGACAATTCAGGAAAATCCGTATCCGCCGAATGAAACGGGCGAACTGATGATTCAGCCGCAGATGCAGTTGGGTTTGACGACGGAAGGCAACGGAACGCCGGTTGAATACGATTTTATCGGCACGGGTTTTCACGTCGGCGGCGGCTATATCGTTACAAACCGCCACGTCGTCCAGCCTTGGAAAGAAGACGATTATGTTCAGCAATTAATCAGAGATTCGAGAGGACGCGCACGCATCAAACGGCTTGTCATATATTTTCCGAATTTTGCCAAACCGTTTCCGCTTCAGATTCGCAAAGTCGCGCAAAGGGAAGATTTAGCCGTCGGCACGATTGACCCGGAAACGGTTACGGCGGAAATTCCGGTTTTGCCGCTTGATGTTAATTCGGATGCGGTTGCCGTCGGAAAAACGGTTGTTTCAATGGGTTATCCGAACGGTCCCGACAGACTTCTGGCAATGGTCGAAGACGAGGAAGCAAAATCAATCAACGCGCGTTTCGGCGGTTCTCGTCAGGCTCTGATAAATTTTCTCGCGCAGTCGCAGAAAATCGTGCCGCTGACAACTCAGGGCGCGATCACCGATCTGGACGCGCGGCGCATTGTTCACGACGCGAAAACGGCGGAAGGCGGTTCGGGTGCGCCGCTGTTCGGGCAGAATGGCAAAGTTATCGGCGTAAATTTCGGAGTCTTCACGCAAAGCACGGCGGCAAATATGGCAATTCCCATCAGTTTCGCATTTGATCTGCTGACGGAAGCAGGCTGGATTTCGCCGGATGAAAAGCAGGACGCGAACATTCAAAATCAAAATACCGAAACAAAAAAATAACGAAACAAAAGAAAAGGAAGTTACGGCTCAGAACAAACCTTAGAAGCTGTTTGGTAATTGTATCGCAGGCTTCCAGCCGGCTGTCTTGGCGGCAAGATGCCGCCAAATTTATCTGTTTTTTCCCCGCCAATTCTAATACTGAGAATCATTAGGTAGGTATAATACTTCGGTTTTGCAGAAAATGCAGAAACACGCACGCGCGTAAGTGTGTCAGAACTTTTGCACACTTACTTCGTGCGTGTTTCTGCATCGTATTGAACCTGTTTACTGATAAACCGTATAATAAATAACGCTCGAATTGGCGGCTGGAAGCCACCAAGACTGCCGGCAAGATGCCGGCGTTACGTTTTTTTTTGAGTTTTCAAACAGCTTCTTAGTTTTTCCGAGCCGTAAATTTACTTAAATTCTACGCCGGATTTCCGCTAATCAAAGCACCGACAACTCTGAATGTAAGACCGATCAAAGTAATAATCAGAACGATTGCCCAAGCCGCGCCTTTTGAGATTCTGCCCGTTTTGTGCAGACCGATTGCCGCTAAAATCAAGCCCCAAATCACAAAAAAATCGAAAACGCTGACGAGCGTTGACAAAACGGGCATTTCAGCACCGTTGATAAACATCGAAGGATTTGCATTGACAACGCCGCGCTGACTTGTCGCAATATCAATTTCGTCGGGCGATTTTAGAAACAATACGACAAAATTTGCTAAAAATGAAACTACCGTCGGCGGAAAAGACGAATAGACGTAAACGGAAACGGCTTGCAAAAACGTCATCGCGCCGCCCATCGCTTTTGCGCCGAGCCAATATAAAAGGCTGCCGATCAAAAAGAAAATAAGAATAAAAACCGGAACAAAATATCTCGTTCCGCTGGTTACTAAAATTTGCGAATCCACAATATTCTGCTTTTCTTCGGAACTCATCGAAGCGGTTTGCGAACTTTTTTCAACTTGCTGTTTGAAAAAACCTTCATAACGATCTTCGCCGATTCTCTGCTGCAAAGCGAAGGTAAACGCCGTTGCCAAAATGCAGATTATCACCGTTGCCATAATAAAACGCGGCTTTCGGCGCATATCTTCAAAAACCGCGCCCGGCTCGATAAAAATATTTCCGAGCGTCGCAAGCTCGCTCATTCGCGGCAATTCTTTTTCTTGGACGATCTTTTCAGACGGCGGCGGAGCTTGCCATTCGGATTCGTTCTGCTCGTCTAAAATCGGATTTTCTTCGTTCATTACATTCTCCTGTTCAAAAATGAAATTTATGAAGTTTGTATCTCTCTGTAATAGCCGGGACGGACAAACTTTTTTGCTGATAATTTAATTACGACGAAAAAAACTTTTTCGTTTCAAATATAACAGGGTTTTCAAGAAAATTTACTGCAAAGCCGGCGAACTTTCGTAACCTTCGGTGCGGATGCAGGCGGAAAAATGTCCTGCGCTGATCTCTCTTAATTCCGGCTCGATTTTCGCGCAGTCTTCGATGGCAAACGGGCAGCGCGTGCGAAAACGGCAGCCCGACGGCGGATTTATCGGAGTTGGAACGTCGCCTTCGAGGACGATTCTTTTGCGTTTCATTTTCGGGTTCGGCACGGGAATCGCCGAAAGAAGTGCCTGCGTATATGGATGAAGCGGCGAATCGTAAAGTTCCCGACCTTCGGCGATTTCGACGATCTTGCCGAGATACATCACCGCAACTCTGTTTGAAATATGTTCGACAACCGCCAAACCGTGCGAAATAAACAAATAAGTCAATCCTAATTCGTTTTGCAAATCCTGCAAAAGATTGACGACCTGCGCCTGCACGGAAACGTCTAACGCGGAAACAGGCTCGTCCGCGACGATAAATTTCGGATTCAGCGCGAGCGCACGCGCAATGCCGATTCTCTGCCGCTGTCCGCCGGAAAATTCGTGCGGATAGCGAAACATATAATCCGCGTCGAGTCCGACCTTTTTCAATAAATCCGCCACGCGCTCGCGCCGTTCGCTTTTATTTCCGATCTTGTGAATTAAAAGCGGTTCGGAAACAATCGAAAGCACGCTCAGACGCGGATTCAAACTCGCATACGGGTCTTGAAAAATGATCTGCATTTCCTCGCGCAGCGGCTGTAATTTATTTTTCGGCAGTTTTACAATATCTTCACCTTCAAAGAAAACTTCTCCGTTTGTCGGTTCATAAAGCCGCAAAACGCAGCGTCCGACGGTTGATTTTCCGCAGCCCGATTCGCCGACGAGTCCGAGCGTTTCGCCGGAAATAATATCAAACGAAACGCCGTCCACCGCGCGAACGACATCATCGCTGTTTTCCACCGGAAAATGCTTGACCAAATTGCGAACTCGGAGTAATTTTTTTGAATCTGCTTTTGTCGCTGTTAAGCTCATTTTGTCTGATTTATTTCCTCAATTTTCCCTAATTATCGCCCATCTTTCGTAATCCAGCCAAGTGAGAATCTTTTTCTTCGTAAAGCACACAGCGAACCCTTAGATTTTTGTGGATTTGGTAAAGCGGAATTTCGCCGTGCGTGCATTTTTCCATACGAAATTGGCAGCGCGGAGCAAAATGGCAGCCGTCGGGCAGATTTGTCGGACTCGGAACTGTTCCTTCGATGGTCGAAAGTCTGGTTTCCTTCGCTTCGCCGATTCCGCGAAGTTTCGGGACGGAGCGCAAAAGTCCTTGCGTGTATGGATGTTTCGGCGTTTCAAAAAGTTCTTCCGATGTGGATTGTTCGACGATTTTTCCGGTATACATCACGCAAACTCTATCGGCGACTTCGGCGACAACGCCCAAATCGTGCGTGATTAAAAGAACGGCGAGTTTTCTGGTTCTGCGAAGTTCGTCAAGAAGTTCGAGAATTTGCGCTTGAATCGTTACGTCCAAAGCGGTTGTCGGCTCGTCGGCGATCAGCAATTCGGGATTGCAGGCGAGTGCCATTGCGATCATTACGCGCTGGCGCATTCCGCCGGAAAGTTGGTGCGGATAATCTTTGATTCGTCGTTCGGGCGAAGGCATCGCCACTTCGCGCAAAGCGGCAATTGCCGCGTCGCTTGCGTCCGCTTTATTTAAATTCTGATGAAGCCGCAACGCTTCGGAAATCTGATCGCCGATGGTGTAAACCGGATTGAGCGATGTCATAGGGTCTTGAAAGATCATCGCAATATCGTTGCCGCGAAGCTCGCGCATACGGTTTTCGCTCGCTTTGGTCAGTTCTTCATCCTTAAATCTTATTTCACCGCCGACAATGCGTCCCGGCGCGGAAATAAGGCGCATAATCGAAAGCGCGGTAATTGATTTGCCCGAACCGGATTCGCCGACAAGTCCTAAAAGTTCGCCTTCGTTTATATGAAAACTCACGTCGTCAACGGCTTTGACAATTCCCGATCTGGTCGGAAAATGAGTCTGTAAATTTTTTATTTCTAAAAGATGCGTCATTCGTGAAACGGAATTTCGGATTTTTGTATTTAATGTTGGCGGACAACTATTTATATCGCTTTTACTTCCAATGAATGTTATCATTTTTTTGGCAATTTGTATTATTACCTATAATAATTTCAGGAGATTTTTGTAGTGAAAAAAAATTCGGTTCTTTTTAGCATTTTACTTCTCGTTTTTCTTTTTTCAAACACATACGCGCAGAAAAGTTCGACGCACAAAGCGACTCTCGACGGAAAAGCCGTTACTGCCGATTCGACCTCGAAGGTTAAGAAATCGGTCACGATGGAAGAGATCGAAAAAGATGTCGCCGAGGCTCTGACGATTATTGAAGACAAGCACATCGAAGGAAAAAATCTGGATTATAACGAGATTTTCAAATCCTCAATCGCGGGTATGCTTCACACGCTCGATCCGCACTCGAATTATTTTGATGCAAAGGAAACCGAAGAATTTCGCACGAATCAGCAATCGCAGTATTTCGGAATCGGCGCGTTAATCGGCGATTTGAGCGACCGCAACGATAAAACTCTCGGAACATACATTAAAGCGACTTTTGAAAACGCGCCCGCCAATCGCGCCGGCTTGCAATACGGCGACAAGATTCTTGCCGTCAACGGCGAATCAATGGTTGGCAAACCTTACTATGAAACGAGAAATTCTCTTCTCGGACCGCGCGGAACGACGGCGGAAATAACCGTCCAGAAATACGGAACGGGCAAAACCGAAACCGTCCAGATCGTCCGCGATGCCGTGCCGCAGCCTTCGATTCCCGAAGCGTATATGCTCAAACCCGGCATCGGTTATATCGCTATGACCGGCGGTTTTAATCAGACGACGTATGCCGAATTTCGCGCGGCGATGGAAAATCTGAAGGCGCAGGGAATGAAAAAACTCGTTCTCGATTTGCGCGGAAACGGCGGCGGCTTGGTCAGTCAGGCGTATCGCGTGGCAAATACTTTTCTGAATCGCGGGCAGATAATTTTAACGCAAAAAGGAAGACTCGACGGAACGGCAAATTCGTATCGCGCCGATAACCGAAACCCGGACGATATTCCGATTGTAACTCTGGTCAATCGCCGAACGGCTTCGGCTTCGGAAATTCTCGCCGGTGCATTGCAGGATCACGATCGGGCTTTAATTGTCGGTGAAAACACATTTGGTAAAGGCTTGGTGCAGAATCCGTTTCCGCTTGAATACGGCTCGATGCTGCTTTTGACAATTGCCAAATACGAAACGCCTTCGGGCAGATTGATTCAGCGCGATTACTCGGACGGAAATCTGTATAATTACTACAATATGCAAGGCGAAGAAGTAACCGACGAAAAGCAGAATCAAAAACCGAAAGGCGACGAAAAACGCACCGATTCGGGCAGAATTGTTTACGGCGGCGGCGGAATTCAGCCGGATGAAACTCTCAAACCGCAAACGATTACATCCGTCAGAGCTAATTTTCAGAGAAAACTGGCAAATCCGATTTTCGCATTCGTTTTAGATGTCGCTTACGGCAAAACGCCGGAATTTGCCGATTACAAAGTTGATCGCCCGATCAAATTCAATTACGATCTGAAATCTTCCGATTTTGTCGTTGATAAAAAAGTTTTTGATGCCTTCAAAAATTTTGCGGCGACGAATTATAATTTTACGCCCGAACAAATCGAAGCGGAACGCGAATACATCGAACGCGTAATTCGCACCGAACTTGTGACGGCGGCTTACGGTTCGCAAACTTCCCTTCAAGTATTCAAAGATTACGACACGCACCTGATGCGGGCTGTCGAACTTTTCCCCAAAGCCGAACAACTCGCACTTCAAGGCGCGAAAGCGAATGCGGCAAAAAACAATCGGGAGTTGAATCGTTAGACATCTGTTTTCTTGAAAAATAAAAGAGCAGAGAAATTTGTCAGTTTCTCTGCTCTTTTATTTTAGAATAACCAACCGACCAAATAATAAATACCGATTCCCGCGCCTGTCAGCAGCAAAATCAGACCTAGAATTGATAAACCGACGATTAACTTAAATTTCTTGTAGCGATTTTCATCCTGCGGCGAAAGCGAACTCTGCGGAAAATACGGCGGCGGTCTTTTGTCCATAATTTTTAAATCTCCTGTTTGTAAATTTATCTTGGCAGAGGCTGTTCTAAGTTTGCAAGTCCGTAAGCCAAAACTGCCATAATCGAAGCGTTTTCCGCCAGAAATTTCGGATCAACCTTGTCCAGAGTGTCGGCGGCGGTGTGATGATAATTAAAATAGCTTCTCGTGTCATACCACGGCGCAAATGACGGAACGCCTTTTGCGGTCAGAGTGCTGATGTCGGATGAAACATTGCCTTCTTTTCTCTGCGCGAGAGGTGCGCCCTGCGATTCCAAGACGTTTGAAAGCGGCTGGAAAAACGGCATTGCTTCCGGTTTTCCGGCGAAATAAAATCCGACGGAATGGCTCGCGCCGAGATCGCTCTCGATGGCGGCAAAATGATTTTCGATGTCGGCTTCGTCCGCGTAAGTTCTCGCGCCGACAAAACCGTTTTCCTCGTTCATAAAAGCGACCACGCGAATCGTTCTTTTCGGTTTTATCTTCAATTGTTTTAACAGATACGGAACTTGCATCGCCATCGCCACGCCCGAAGCGTCGTCGAGTGCGCCCGTTCCCAAATCCCACGAATCCAAATGCCCCGAAACGACGATTAGCTCGTTCGGTTTTTCGCTTCCCTTCAAATCGGCGATCACGTTGTAACTCGTCGTATCCGGCAAAGTCTGCGGAGTCAAAATCAGTTTCATCCGCACTTTTCCCATTTTCGCCAGATATGCGATAAGTTCCGCGTCTTCATACGGCACAGCCGCCGCCGGAATTTTGTTTACGCCGTCCTGATAACTCATACTTCCCGTGTGTGCCAGCCGATTCTGCGAACCGCCGACCGAGCGCGTAAGCGACGCAACCGCGCCGAGTTTTGCGGCTTCGGACGCGCCGTTTCGCCTGTAAATTCCGGCTTGTCCGTAAGCCTCGCCGCCAAAACCGATCTCGGCGATTTGCTGGTCGAATTTGTAATTGAACAAAACGATTTTTCCTTCGACATTTTTTCTGCCCAATCTGCGAAGTTCGTCAAAATTATCAACGGCGATAACTTCGGCGGTTATTCCATTCGCCGGTGTCGCCACGCTTCCGCCAAGCGCGGTCAAAACAATTTTCTGCACCGAATTTTTTGCCATTCCCTCAAATTCGACGAGTTCCGCTTTTTCCTCGCCGCGAACCCAATGCGGAACGGTCAGCTTTTGCAGGCGAACTTCAAGCCCGATCTTTCGCATCTCATCGGCGACATATTCGACGGCACGCTGCGCCTGCGCCGAACCCGACAAACGCGGTCCGATATTATTTGTCAGATAAGCCGTCTGTTTGTATGCGTAATCGCTGCTCAACGCCGCTTTTTGCAGTTTTGTCAGATTGCTTAAAGTTTCATCTGAATACAAATTCGGTGTCGGCTTTGTTTGCTGGGCTGAAACGCCGATTGTCAGCATCAGGAAAATATTCGCAAGAAAAATTAACTTTTTATTCATAATTTTTTGTTTGAAAAGTTTTTTTTCAATAATAACCGATTGCTTTCCGACTTTCCATCAGGCTGTGAGATAATATCCTTAATTTATTTGAAGCCTGTGCGTAATTTGGAAAAATACTTCGGAATAGGTTATAGCTGATAAATTATAATTGATAGATAAGACTGAAGAAATAAATCTATCAATTATCAACAGATTATGAAAAATCGAATTTCGATATGAAAGGCGGAAATAAGGGCAGTTATGGAGGGTGCTGTTTATCTATTGAATGTTTACAGATAAGCGGTATTTCAACGGATTTTTTGAAAACTAACAACCTTTTAATTAATCAGCACCCTCCATAACTGCCCTTGTTTCTGCCTGTTTAATAACGCACAGACTTTAATTTACTTCGATTAAAAAAATTTATGACGACAAAATTTTTACGTTTATTTTTCCTTACTTCGCTGTTTTCGGCGTTATTCGTTTTTTCGGCTGCCGCGCAAAACACGCGTCCGAATTTTAACCGTCAGCGCAGTTATGACGTTCAGCATTATATTTTGCGCGTTAGTTTTGACCGCAAAAACAAGCAGATTTTCGGCGATACGACGGTTCGGTTCAAGCCGCTTTCGAGAGATTTTGAAATTGTCGAACTCGATGCCGTTGATCTGGATTTTGAAACGGTCAAACTCGAATCAAGCGGGCAGGACTTAAATTTCCGGGCGGAAAACGGAAAAATTTTTGTCAATCTCGATAAAAAATATGATCCGCAAGATTTGATTTCGCTGCGATTCAAATATTCGGCAAAGCCTGCGAAGGGAATTTATTTTGTCGAAGAAGTTAAAAAGCGCGAAGAAATTACGTTTCCGTCGCAAATTTGGACACAGGGCGAAGCCCAAGAAGCCAGACATTGGTTTCCTTCGTTCGATTTTCCGAGCGACAAAGCGACGAGCGAGCAGTTTATCACGGCTGAAAAAGACGAAACCGTGATCGGCAACGGCGAACTGCTCGAAATAGTCGCCAACGCGAACGGCACGAAAACATTTCATTATAAAATGGACATTCCGCACTCGACTTATCTGACTTCCTTTGTCGTCGGAACTTATAAAAAGATCGAAGATAAGTATAAAGAAATCCCGCTTGGCTACTACGTCTATCCGAATAAAACTTCAATCGTTCCAAAGGTTTACGGAAAAACCAAAAATATGATGCGGATTTTCGAGGAACTGACGAACATAAAATATCCATACAATAAATACGATCAAACGATGGTCGCTGATTTTCAATTCGGCGGAATGGAAAATATCACGGCAACAACGATGTCCGACAGAGAATTGATGCTCGCCGATTATGGTTTCGGCGCAAATGCGGTTGAAGATTTGGTTTCCCACGAACTGGCGCATTCTTGGTTCGGCAATCTTGTAACTTGCAAAAACTGGGCGGAACTCTGGCTCAACGAAGGTTTTGCGACATTTATGGAAGCCGCTTACCGGGAGAAAATGTATGGCAGAGCCGATTATCTGCGGAAAATAAAGGAAAACGCCGGAGAAGCAAAAATCGCCGATGCGGTGGCGAAAAGCCGGCACGCGCTTTTTAATCTGAGTGCCGATCCTGAAGATGAATCTCTTTTCGATACGACGACGTATTCAAAAGGCGGCGCGGTAATACATATTTTGCGCGAAACAGTCGGCGACGAAGCATTTTGGAAAGGCGTGAATTTGTATCTGACGCGCAATAAATTCGGGAACGTCGAAACGGAAGATTTGCAAAAGGCTTTGGAAGAAACCTCAAAAATGCAACTCGGATGGTTTTTCGATCAATGGGTTTATTCAGCCGGTTATCCGAAAATATTAATCAGTTCAAAATATGACAAAACATCCAAGACATTGCAGCTGAAAATTACGCAAACGCAAAAAGCCGACGATTTAACGCCCGCCGTTTTCAGACTGCCTCTCGATGTCGAACTCCAGACAAACGGCGGCACGAAAAGCGAAAAAATCGAAGTCAATCAACGCGAGCAAACCTTTTCAATAAAACTGGACGCGCCGATGACCAAGATTCGGATTGATAAAAACTCGAAAATTCCCTTGCTTTCAATCCAATATTCAAAGTAATATGCCGAAAGAAAATTACAAAGATTCGGCGGCGTTCCGAAAAGCACGTTTTATTTACGCAGCAGTAAAATAATAATCTATGATTTTATCTCTGCAAATGAAAATTTTTCGACTTTGATGCTCAAAACTTTATCAACTCAGGATTTTCAACGGTTTCTCGACACTCTTGACACGGATCGTCGGCAAGCCGCCGAAAAATATCTGTCTTTGCGCGAACGGCTTGAGAATTTTTTCGAGTGGCGCGATTGTGAAAATGCGGAAGAACTGACCGACACGGTTTTTGACCGCGTGGCGAAAAAGATTGCAGAAGGCGAAAAAATACAAAATGCCGAGGCATATTCGGTTTCGGTGGCAAAATTCGTTTTGATGGAAAACCGGCGCGTGCGCTTGAGAAACGCGGAGTTGGATGAGAATTCCAGAGAAATCAGTTCAAATCCGAATCGCTGGTTTTCAAACTCGGAAGACGAAGGCAAAAGCAAACAATTCAGATGTCTGGAAAAATGTCTGGAAGAATTTCCTGCCGATGACCGCAAACTTTTGATTGAATATTTTGATACGGACGAGAAAACATTGATCGAAAAACGCAGGCGGCTGGCGGAAAAACTCGAAATCAACCTTAATTCATTGCGAATTCGGATCAGCCGTCTGAAATCGAAACTGGAAAAATGCACAAAAGAATGTTTCGGAAAATCCTGACGTTTACCGATTTAAAAACTTCACGGACGAATTTTTTTCGTTTTTTTGCGAAAGAGGTGAAATGTTTTTTCTTTTTCTGACACTATAAGCGGGGACAGTTAAAACAAAAGAGATTAAGATAGATGGCAAAATTTGAGAATAAAAAAGATATTCGCAAATTTCTTTTCGGCGAAATGACGGAAAAGGAACGCGCCGAATTTGAAGGGAAATTCATTTTAGATGCGGATTTGTTCGGCGAAATCAAAACGCTCGAAGATGAATTGATCGAAAAATACTTGCGCGGCTGGATGAATCAGACGGAACGCTCGAAGTTCGAGCAGAAGTTTCTAACATCGGCAAAACGCCGCGAGAAAGTGGAATTCTCCAGCCGATTTTTTGACAAAATTGAAGATTTAAAGGAAAAAACCGTTTTCGTAAACGACGCGAAACTGGAAAATTCTTCAAAAGAAAATGTTTGGCAAAAACTCGGCGGTTTGTTTTTTGCTCCGAAAATCGCAATGGCAGCAGCTTTTTCGCTTTTGGTAATTGTTTTCGGCGGCTGGTTTTTGTATCAAAATCTTGAAAATGCCGAAACTCGGTTTACCAAAAATCAAAACTCGAATAATTCTCCGAATACGAAACTGATTGCCGCGCCGACAGCCGAACTTTCATACGATACGACAAATCAAAATTCCGCTGATGCGGCGGAAAACGAAAATACCGAAGCGATTGAAAAACAGATAAAGAATTTGCCGAAAGAAGATTTACCGAAAGAAGCCGAAGAATTAAACAAAATTTTCAAGAAACCGACTCCGAAAAAACCGAACGGCTCGGTTAAAAAATCTCCCGAACCGACACAAACTCCGATCAAGCAAACTGCTCCGAATCCGGTGCTTGCACTTTTCGCCGGCAGAACGCGCTCGGAAGGAAAAAACAAAACATTAAATCTGCCGGAAAACGCACAAGGTGCAACTCTGCAATTAAATCTGGAAACGGCTGATTACAAAAATTACACCGCTGTTCTAAAAGATGCCGACGGCAACCTGATTTACCAAAAGAGCAACCTCAAAGCCGCAAAATCAAAAATTGATTTTCTCGTTCCCGCCGCAAAGTTACGCAAAGGCGATTATATAATCAAACTTTCAGGCAAAAACGATTCAGGTAACGCTGAATCAGCTGCTGATTTTCAATTCCGCGTGCAGTAGGGAAATTCAAATCAGTCTAAACAGTTAAAAAATTTACTTTGACCGTCGGCGCATTTTTGGCGGCTTGATTGACGAAGCCTTTGTCGAACGTGACGATTTCGGCATCGTAAGTTTTGGCGATTTCTTCGGCAAGAGCAAGATAAAGCGCGTCGGATGAACGGCGGCAACCGTAACCTTCGCGGATTTCGACGGCGCGGTTGAGCAAAGACGCTTCGCCGTTCGGCGAAAGTGAAATAAAATTTAAATAATAGTTGAATGCTTTAACACTTTTTTCATACTCAATTTGATTGAGCGAGCCGTCAGTGAATTTATTACAAAGAACAAAAATCACTTCCGCCACTAAAACACTCGGCGCGAAAAATTCGTAACCTTGATTGATGTAATCCTTAAAAGCGTTTTCGGCAATTTGGAGTTTGTCTTTCTCTTTCGCGCAAAGTCCGATCAAAACATTGGCATCAGGAACAACAGCAAGCAGATTACTCATTTAATTCACCGCCGAACATTTCACCGCTGCGGGCGGCGCGAAGCATTTCCTGTGTTTTCGAGCCGTCGGTGAAACGCATATCTTTTTGCAGTTCTTTGACTTTTTTCATAATCTCCGACGCTTTTCGATTCGGCTGCGGTTTTGGCTCTTCGTCAATTACGGTAACACGCAAACGCCGTCCGTCAAACTCCTTCGCGTGTCGGGCAATTTCCTCCCAAGTTCCTTCTAAAACGAATGTTTCCATATTTTTATCTTCTCTCATCGAAATAATTATAACTCACATTACAAAATTGCCAAAAATAATTTACGCCGATTTAACAAACAAAAAAAGGCTTCGCTCAAAAGATGCGAAGCCTTTTTTGTTTTATCGGGAAAATCCGAAATCAAGCTGCATTTCCATATTGGAGCTAGAAGAAGTAGATAAAACTTGAATTTTTTTTGTTATAATTGCATTATCAAAAAGTGGAAGTCTTTGAGGTTATCAGCCCGATTGAAGATATTGAAATAATCGCCGCCGGAAGCGGCATCCGTGATGCCGGACGGCTGCGGAAAACTTACGGACGCGGACGTTGGCGCAAATTAAAAGGTCGCGCTTTTGTCAGACTTGAGGACGGCTTCAAATGCGAAGCCGAATTGCATTGGTATGAAGCGCACGGCATTGGCAAAAGGGAAATGAAAATCAAGGAACTGTTCGATTAAATCTATGGAAACCGAAACAAAATTTGTCATCTGCATCGAAAATAAGAATTATCCCGCATCGCTCGAATTCGGGAAAATCTACCGCGTTCTGCCCGACGAAAAAGCCGCCCGACACAAAATGCTCCGCGTCATAGACGAATCCGGCGAAGATTATCTCTATTCGGAAAACTCCTTCGCCGCCATCAAACTGCCGCAAATCGCGGAAGATGCTTTTATGGCTTTGGCTTAAAATTTTCGTTGATAATGTGCAGAAATTAAAGTATTCTCAACGGCATTGACGTTAATAAATTGTTTGTTGATTTATCATTGAAACATAATAATTTCTATTTTAGTTCGTTAACCAAGTATGACAAATTCATTCAAAAATTTAGTAAATTTAGCAATTATCGTAACCATTTTTATTTTCATTACTTTGGGGTGTAAAGATTCAGATAATACAAATAGCAATATAAACACAGGTAATAACGTCAACGACACTAAAGTTATTGGCGGTCCTGTTTTTTCCGCAAATGAAGTTTGCAGCTATGCGAGAGGAAGCTTTTCGGAGAAATACGGCAGTTTAGTTAAGAAATGGGAAGAAGATTTTGAGTCCCAAGACCCAAACGCCACATATTTCTGTGAGCCTGCTGTTAAACCAATAGAAATAAGGGATTATTTCCTTAAAGATATTATTATAAAGATAGATTATAACGCTTGGGGAAACAATCCACAGGGAGCTTATATAATTAAACTTGGATGGACCGCAGAATCTGATACAAATGTTCCAACAGATGTCGAACAATCATTGCGAAAAGAACTTTTCATTCCATACTGCAAAGATATTACAAAGAAGGCACTAAAAACTTCTTTGCCGAAAAATATAGTAAAAAAACTGCAGACTCCAAACTTGCCAGATCGTTCGGCAAAGATTGAGAAAAAACTTTTTTGTGAAAAAGTTGGTCAAGGTTTTGTTTGCGTTAAAAGTGAAAGAACAAACAAATTATATAACTACATTGACTTTAAAATTTTCGCAAGTGAAGAAGCTTATCAAATTAGTATAAATGATAACTTCTAAAATTGGTTTCAAGAACTTTTATACTTCTTCCGCATCAAAGAAATTACTAATTTTTAAATCAAAAAGGCTTCGCTCAAAAGATGCGAAGCCTTTTTGATTTTATCGGGAAAATCCCAAATCCGAAATCCTACATCCGAGATCGAACTACATTCCCATTCCCATTCCGCCCATTCCGCCGGGCATACCGCCGTGCATTCCGCCTTCGTTTTCTTCGGGCGAATCGGCGATCATTGCTTCGGTGGTCAGCATCAAACCGGCGATTGAAGCCGCGTTTTGAAGTGCCGTGCGCGTAACTTTCGCGGGGTCAATAACTCCGGCTTTAACGAGGTCTTCAAACTTTTCGTTTGCCGCGTTAAAACCGAAATTTTTCTTTTTCTCTTCGCTTACTTTGCCGACGACAACCGCGCCTTCGCGTCCGGCGTTGTTGGCGATTTGGCGAAGCGGCTCTTCCAGAGCGCGTTTGACGATGGAAACGCCGATCTGCTCGTCCGCATCTTCCGCGTCCGTTTTAAAATCGTCGAGAACTTTTCCGGCGCGAACCAGAGCGACACCGCCGCCCGGCACGATTCCTTCTTCGACAGCCGCGCGTGTCGCGTGCATCGCATCTTCAACACGAGCTTTTTTCTCTTTCATCTCGGTTTCGGTTGCCGCGCCGACTTTGATAACCGCCACGCCGCCGACGAGTTTCGCCAGACGTTCCTGCAATTTTTCGCGGTCATAGTCCGAAGAAGTTTCTTCGATCTGCGAACGGATCGTTTTTACGCGACCTTCGATGTCTTTGCCTTCGCCCGCGCCGTCAACAACCGTCGTGTTGTCTTTGTCAATCGTGATCTTCGCCGCCTGCCCCAAATCTTCGGTTGAAATCGTCTCCAATTTGATGCCCAAATCTTCGCTGATAACTTTTCCGCCCGTCATAACCGCTATGTCTTCGAGCATCGCTTTGCGGCGATCTCCGAAGCCCGGTGCTTTGACTGCCGCAACATTCAAAGTTCCGCGCAATTTGTTGACAACGAGCGTTGCGAGTGCTTCGCCTTCGATGTCTTCGGCGATAATCAAAAGCGGTTTGCCGAGTTTGGCGACCTGTTCCAAAATCGGCAGCAAATCCTTCATATTGCTGATTTTCTTTTCGTTAATTAAAATATAAGGATTTTCCAAAACCGCTTCCATTCTTTCCGGGTCGGTTACAAAATAAGGCGAAAGATAGCCGCGATCAAACTGCATTCCTTCGACGACTTCGAGCGTCGTGTCCATCGTTTTCGATTCTTCAACCGTGATTACGCCGTCTTTGCCGACTTTTTCCATCGCCTGAGCGATAATCGTGCCAATCGTTTTGTCGCCGTTTGCCGAAACCGTTCCGACCTGCGCGATTGAATCGCCCGAAACGGGCTGTGAAATTTTCTCGATCTCCGCGACAACTTTTTCAACCGCTTTTTCGATTCCGCGTTTCAAAGCCATCGGATTCGCGCCCGCTGCAACCGTGCGAACGCCTTCTTTAAAGATCGCCTGCGCCAAAACCGTCGCCGTCGTCGTTCCGTCGCCCGCAACATCCGAAGTCTTCGATGCAACTTCGCGCACCATCTGCGCTCCCATATTTTCTAACGAATCCGCCAATTCGATTTCTTTTGCAACCGTCACGCCGTCTTTCGTGATCGTCGGCGAACCGAATTTCTTATCAATAACAACATTGCGCCCTTTCGGTCCCAACGTAACCTTCACCGCGTCCGCGAGTTGATTAACTCCGCGCAAGATCGCCGAACGTGATTCTTCTCCGTGTATTACTTGTTTAGCCATAATCTATTTGTAACTCCTTTAATTTTCTATAATAATGTATTTTTTCAACTAACAATCAACAATTAACTATTCACAATTAACCGTTTTATTTAGCCTTCGCGCCTGCTCTTTCGATAACGCCTAAAATCTCGTCTTCGCGCATCATCAGAAATTCTTCGCCGTCAAGCGTAATTTCCGAGCCGCTGTATTTGCCGAACAAAACTCTGTCGCCTTTTTTGACATCGAGCGTCTGGCGCGAGCCGTCTTCTTTATATTTTCCTTCGCCGACGGCGATAACTTCGCCTTCCTGCGGTTTTTCCTTTGCCGAATCGGGAATGTAAAGCCCGCCGGCTGTTTTATCCGTGTTGTCCTCGATGCGTTTAATAATAACGCGGTCGTGTAATGGTTTGATATTTGTTGCCATAATTTTTTGTTGCTCCTTTCTTTATTTTGTAGATTGTTTTATTATTTTGTGTTGAATTTGCTACTTTTTAATGAATTTTTAGCACTCTTCAACTATGAGTGCCAGTATATGAAATATTTCACAAGATTTCAAGTGTGAATATAAAATTTCATAAAATCTGATAAAGATATTGTCAGATTATCTTGTCAGTAGCGTCGGCGTGAGCCGATGCGCCTGTCGCGTGTGCATTTACGCATCGGCTCACGCCGACGCTACTGACAAGAATCCAACGCTGCTGATAAGAAACCGACATTATGAAAATTTCCGAAATAAATATTTATCCCGTAAAATCCCTTGGCAAAATAAATCAAAGCGAATCGAAAATTGAAAAACGCGGCTTGCAGTTTGACCGACGCTTTATGTTGGTTGATGAAAACGGCGTTTTTTTGACTCAGAGAGAATTTCCGCAAATGGCGAAGATCGCCGTTAAATTCGAGGAAAACGATCTTGAAGCGTCGGCGGAAGAGTTTGAAAATTTGACTTTTCCGAGCAAAATTTTCGACGGCGAAAAAATTGACGTGCAAGTTTGGCAAAGCGTCTGTTCGGCGATTACCGCCGATGAAAATATTAATAAATGGTTCGGCGAAGTTTTGAAATTGAATTGCAGATTGGTTTTTATGCCTGACGAAACGGAACGGGAAATCAATAAGATGTTTAATCGAAATTCGGATATTGTGAGTTTCGCGGACGGTTATCCGATTTTGCTGATCGGCGAAAATTCTTTGGAAAATTTGAACGAAAAGCTCGAAACGAAATTGCCGATGAACAGATTTCGTCCGAATATCGTGATTGAAAACTCCCAAGCGTTTGCCGAAGACAACTGGAAAAGAGTTAAAATCGGCGAAACGGTTTTTCGCTCGACAAAACCTTGCGCGAGATGCGTCGTTACGACGATCAATCAAGAAAGCGGCGAAATTGCGGGAAAAGAACCGCTGAAAACTTTAGCAAAATTCAGAACGGCAAAAGATGTCTTTCCCGATTCTTACGAAGCATTCGGTCTGGATAAAAATGCCGTTTTATTCGGGCAAAATTTGGTTGCGGAAGATTACGGCGAAACATTAAAAATCGGCGATAAACTGGAAGTTTTGGAAGTTTATGAAGATTAAAAGGGTTGATCTCTCGCCCGCCTTTTATGAATGCGGCTCGGTTTATTTCTAGCTCTGTTACTAAGAAGCTGTTAGGAAATTGTATCGCAGGCTTCCAGCCGGCAGTCTTGGTGGCTTCCAGCCGCCAAATTCATCTGCTTTTCCCGTAAATTTGTACAAATGACGCTCGAATTGGCGGCTGGAAGCCGCCAAGACTGCCGGCAAGATGCCGGCGTTACGTTTTTTTTGAGTTTCCAAACAGCTTCTAAGGCAAAAAAATTATCAATTTGATCTTATATTCAAACTTAAATCGTTTTATATCAATTGCTGATTTGCTCCAGCATTTACCGATTTGCGTCAAAATTAGGTTTTGAACTTGTGCCGCAACCGCAATCGTTGCCGCAAGAATTATCTTTCGGCGAAAATGATCTGATTTTCCGCCGGATATTCGCGCCGATATAAATTGCGGCAAGCAAAATAATCGCGCCGACTAATAGATTTTGAAAATTCATAAGAAGCTAACCGAATCCTAAAAAATGTCCGATCTGATAAGTTGCAAAAGCCGCTAAATACGCCAGAATCGTCATATAAACGACCATAAAAATCGCCCATTTCCAAGAATTTGTTTCGCGCCGGACGACTGCCACGGTTGACATACACTGCATTGCTAAAACGAAAAAAACCATCAAAGTCAGCGCGGTCAGAGGTGTCCAAGCCTTTGTGCCGTCGTCCTTTTTCGCGTCGCGCACGGCGTTTATCAAGGACGGCGATTCTTCGGTTGCATCATCGCCGACGTTGTAAATAATGCTCAGAGTCGAAACTAAAACTTCACGCGCCGCAAACGAAGCGATTAACGCCACGCCGATTTTCCAATCAAAACCGAGAGGTTCGATTACAGGTTCGATCAAATGACCGAGTTTCCCGGCGTAGCTGTTGCGTAACTGCTCGCTTTCCGCCGAAGCATTTCCATTGTTTTCTATCGAAATTTTCGCCTGAGTTTGAACCGCGCTTTCCGAATTCGGAATTGACTGACGCGGAAACGCCGCTAAAGCCCACAAAATTATCGAAATTGCTAAAATCACAGTTCCGGCGCGTTTGAGAAAAAGTCCGGCGCGTGTGAACATATTCTGCAAAACCGTGCGGAAATTCGGCAGACGATACGGCGGAAGTTCCATTACGAAAGGCGGCGGCGGTGCTTTTAAGATCGTGCGCTTCATAATCCACGCGACGATCACGGCGACGATTATTCCGAGCGCATACATTGCCAAAATCAGAATTGCGCCGACGGATAAAAATCCGAAAACATACTGCCCGCTGAAAAACGCCGCGATCATCAGAGTATAAACCGGCAGACGCGCCGAACAGCTCATAAACGGCGCGATCATAATCGTCGCCAGACGGTCTTTCGGGCTTTCAATCGTCCGCGCCGCCATAATCCCCGGAATCGCGCAGGCGAAACTCGACAAAAGCGGCAGAAAAGCCTTGCCGTGCAAACCGACTCCGCGCATCAGGCGGTCAAGCAAAAACGCCGCACGCGACATATAACCCGTGTCTTCGAGAATAGATATAAACAGAAAAAGCAGCAGAATCTGCGGCAGAAAGATCACGATTCCGCCGACTCCGGCAATGATTCCGTCAACGATTAGATCGCTCAAAATTCCTTCGGGCAAATTTGCGCGGGCAAATTCACCGATTGCGCCGAATCCGTAATCGAGCAAATCCATCGGCAGATTCGCCCACGAAAAAATCGCCTGAAAAACGAGCAGAAGAATGCCGACGAGAATAATCAAGCCGAAAAATTTATGCGTCAAAATCGAATCAATCTTTTCGGAAAAGTTTCTTTCCTCCGTATTTTTCGGCTGGACGGCTTCCTGATAAACGTCGGAAATAAAATTGTAGCGGGCGAAAATCTGCTTGTTTGCCGCTTGATCGCCCGAAAGACTCAGATGAATATCATTTTCGTTCGCATTACTTTCAAAACTTTGGCGCGGCTTTGAAAAACTCTTGTTTTTTGCAACTTTGAGAACTTTTTCGGCAAGTTCGTCAATTCCCTTTTTTTCAGTCGCCTTTATTTCGACAACGGGAATTTGCAGCAGTTCGGAAAGTTTCTTCGTATTAATTGCGAGGCTCTGTTTTTCGGCAATGTCAACCATCGTCAAAGCGACGACGACGGGAATTTTGTATTCGAGAAGCTGGGTTACGAGATACAGATTTCTTTCGAGATTCGTTGCGTCCACGACGGCGACGATCACATCGGGTTTCGGCAAATCGGAAACTTTTCCCGTCAGAACGTCGCGGGCGATCTGCTCGTCCATCGAGGTCGCGTCAAGGCTGTAAAGTCCCGGCAGATCAACAATTTTGCCGACGTTTTCGCTGCCGTTCAGCTGCCAGAACCCTTCCTTTCGCTCAACCGTTACGCCCGGAAAATTAGCGACCTTTTGCTTCATTCCGGTCAGCGCGTTAAAAAGCGTGGTCTTGCCCGCATTCGGATTTCCGGCAAGCGCGATTGTCAGAGAGGATTTATTAAACGGAGAATTTTTCGGCTTTTTCTTGCGAAAACCGAATTTAGTTTGCCCTGAATCCGTTACGGATATATTTTCTTTTTGAATTTCTTTCACGAATCGCTACTGCTCGACTTCTATTGCTTCGGCTTCGTTTTTCCGCATCGCCAGATGATAACCGCGCACGCGAATCTCCAGAGGATCGCCGAACGGCGCGGATTTTACGACGCGAACCGAAACGCCCGGCACAATTCCCATTTCCATCAAACGCCTCGTTATCGGACTGTTTCCATTGACGGCGACAACCTTTGCTCTCGCGCCGATTGGCAGATTTGTAAGTGTCTGTTTTTTCAATTTTTTGTATTTCCCGCTAAATTTTACCGCTTGAGAAATTGTAAGCTAATTGAAATCAGATTTCAATTTCAATAAATGTATTTGCGAATTGTTGAACGTAAATTTTAATCAGCAATTCAATTTACGTTTAACGATTTTGGCATTACTAATGTTTTTTCGATCAGATCGGCTTGATAATCTCCGGCGGAGAGGCGCAGCGGAACGCGGCTTTCGTCGGTGGAAAGCCACAAGCGCAAATTTAAGCGGTCAAGTGCCGGAATGCCCGTTGTAATTGATAATAATTGGGCTGAAACTTTTTCGTTCTGCAAAGTTATGATTTCCGCATCCGACGGGCGAATCGTAAAAACATAAGCGGCATCGTCCAGAAAAACGGCAACGCGCGTGTCGTTGACCGGATTGTTCGGGTCTTTGCTCGGCTTTAAATTGAAGGCGCGAATCGCGTAGGCGAGCGATAAAATGCTGTGCGTTCCGACGGGAATTTCCGGGTGTAACTGCCCGTTAAACGTCACCGTTCCGGCTTTCTGGTCAAAAATCGCGGTTTGATTAAAACGGCTTAAAAGCCCGCCGAATCTGAGTTCGATAAATTTCGGCGCAAGCGAATCGGGATTAACCTGCGCTTTTATTTCGTCATTTAAGTTCAGAATATTCGCGCCCGCTTCCGTTCCCGTAACCGCTGCGCTTAAAAGCAAACTGTCTTGTCCGAGATACTGCCCGCGCTCTTTCGCCGCAAGCGTAACTATTCCGATTCGCTTGTTCAAAGCCGATACCTGATAATTTAAAGTTTCGCCGAGTTTGAACGGCAGATCGGCGGACAGAGGCTGATTTTCAATATACGGCGCGGGAGTCGGAACGGGTGTCGGCGTGCGAATCGGTGTCGGCGATGCGTTCGGAGTCGGTGTCGGAACGCCTGTTTCGGATTCGGGTTCGATAATCTGTATGCTGGCGAGTTCGGCGCGAAATGTTCCCTTTGCAGTTTTTAAGCGAATCAAAACCGGAATCCGCTGCTCGTCCACGCTGAAATTTACGCGCAGATTCTGGATTCCTTTTTCGGTTAAATAATCGCTCGTCACCGTTGAAACGCTCGTTTCAAAACCGCCCGCGTCGGTTTCGACTCGTTCGCTGACGGCGGTTTGCAAGCTGACATTGTAAGTTTTCCCGTCTTCGACAAGCGAAAATGTTCCGATTCCGCCGACTTTTCTGATTTGATAAATCAGCGTCAATAAATCGTAACCGAGCGTCGGTTCGATCAAGTAATTACTTATTGTTTCTTCCGGCAAAACTCCCGCGTTTGAAACTTTGCGAACGTAAAGCGGCAAGCCCGTTTCGGCGGCGGCAAAAGTCGTGCGCTTTTCGTCCAACAGATAAAAAGCCGCGCTGACAAGTTCGTTCGTTTTGATTTTCGAGCGAAGTTCAACCGCGTCTTTTTCGCCCAATTTTCCGCGCGAAACCGTATAAAGTTCAGCGTAAGCCGCGTTTTTGAATTTTTCAAACGAGATATTGTAAGTCAGACGTTCGCCGATTCTAAACGAAGTCGGCGGAAGCGTCTGAACTTGTGCGGAAGATGAATTTTGAAACAGAAAAAACGCGTTAAAAGCGAGAAAAACGAACAGCAGCGAAAACCAGATCAGCCGCAAATTAACTGATAAAAAAGTTTTTTGTTTGGTAAAACTTAAAATGTCGAGTTTTGAAATTTTCATTAAAAATTTGCGTTTTTTATAAGAAGCTGTTTGGAAACTTAAAAAAACGTAACGCCGGCATCTTGCCGGCAGTCTTGGTGGCTTCCAGCCGCCGATTCGAGCCTTATTTACTCGAATCGGCGGGAAAAGCAGATGAATTTGGCGGCAAGATGCCACCAAGACTGCCGGCTGGAAGCCTGCGATACAATTACCAAACAGCTTCTAAGGTTTTCAACTATGAAAGAACACGAAGTTTGCACGAAGTTTTTCTCAAGATTTCAACTGAATATCATTGCTCGTTGTATTGTAAAATTCGCCTTCCCTTAGTGTTTTCTTCGTGTTCCTTTGTGGTTAATTCTTCTCTTCTAAAATTTTCCTGACCGCCGCTTTCATATCGTCGGCTTGCGTGATCGGGCGACCAATCACGAGATAATCAGAGCCTGCCGAAACTGCTTCGCTCGGAGTCTTTACACGCTTCTGATCGTCATTCGTTGCAAAACTTGGTCGAATTCCGGGCGTAACGATTAAAAAATTTTCATCCCTTACCGTTTCCCGAATTTTTTTGATTTCCAGAGGCGACGCAACAACGCCGTCCAAGCCTGATTTTTCCGCCAACTTCGCCAATTTCAAAACCTGCGATTCGACCTCGTTTTCAATTCCGGTTTCCGATAAAGTTTCCCAATTTGAACTCGTCAAAACAGTTACGCCGATAATTTTCGGCTGTTTCAGATTTTCCTTTTCGCAAACTTCCCTAACTTGTTCGACGGTTTCCTGCATCATTTCCGCGCCGCCAAAAGCGTGTATATTGAACATCCAAACGCCCAGACGCGCAACTTCGATTGATGCTTTGGCAACCGTGTTCGGAATGTCGTGAAATTTTACGTCGAGAAAAACTTTTACGCCGTCGGCAACGATTTCCTTTACAAAAGATGCGCCAGCGGAAGTGAAAAGTTGCAAGCCGATCTTGAACGCGCCGACTTCATTTTGCAGTTCGCGGACGATTTCACGGGCTTCTTCGGCTGTCGGCACGTCCAATGCAGCGATTATTTTTTCCTTGTTCACAAAATTTTTTTATTCGATTGATTTGAAGATTTGGCTGCGGAAAAAGTTATTTAAGCGCAGCGAGCCTTTAGTTAAAATGTGTCTTTTTTGGTTTTCAAAATGCGCGAACGGAAGCGCGGTTTCGAGTTTCGGAGTTTTATTTTCCCGCAGAAATTCCAGACACTGCGCTCCCGCTTCCTTCGCATCAAACGCCATCGCCAAAGTGTTCTGAGCAAGCGTTTGACTGTCTGCAATCGCATAAATCACGCTTTGCATAAACCACGCATCGGCGAATTTCGCGTCTAAAAGAACGGCTTTTTGCAAATGCGGCAGAGCGATGTCGGCGCGGACAATCTGAAAATTCGCACAGCCGAGCAAATAATGAATTTCCGGCGTTTCCGTGTTTTCGAGCGATTGCTTGAACGCCGCGATTGCTTCGTTCCAGTTTTTCTCGAACGCCGCGAGCATTCCCCAAATAAAGTTTACGCAAAACTTTGTTTTAGGTTCGTTCGCCAAAACGCTCAAAAGTTTGCGAGCCTTTTTTGTTTCCGCTTTATCCGCCAAAATCGCGCCTAGAAAAAGCAGAACTTCGGCTTTTTGCGGCGCAAATTCAAACGCCTTTTCGAGATATTTTTCGGCAAAATCAAATTTGTCGGCGCGAAAAAGATTTTCGGCGATGAAAAGAAGCAGAGGAACATTTTGCGCCGACAGAAGCGAAGCGCGTTCGAGGTTGCGAAACGCTTGTTTTTCCTCGTTTTCGCCCAGAAGTTTGATGCCTTCTCTGACGAGATGCGAAAAAAGTTCGGTGTTTTCTACGCCGTGTGCCGTAAGAATCTCTTTAAAAATGTTTTTTTGCTTATCCTGAATTGCCAGATTTTCCTTTTTTTCGGCGAATCGGTTCAGACATTCTTCGCTTAGAGCGTCGGACAAATCGGGATTGACTTTTTCCAAAGTTTCAAAAAAAGACTGCAAAAGCGCGTGGTCTTTTTGAAAAGCGTCGGCTTCGCGCCTGATAAATTCATAAGCCAGCTTTAGTTGTTCGGTAACTTGCGCCAGATGAAGTTCGAGCAGCGAAACTCTTTCAAGCAGATGATCTTCGTAATAAGACGGAGCAACGACGCTTTCTTCGTGCCTGATCGAAGGCGGAAAAACAACGAGCATCAGCCGCGTGCCGCATTTTCGGCAACTGACTTCGCCCGCTTCGTTTGCGTGGCGGCATTTCTGACAATAATGTGCGATTTTTTCCACTTTTTTTAGTCTGAATCCAGAGGATTTTTAAAAGGTTTATCAATATCTTCATCACTTTGCGCGCGTTTTTTCGCCTGTTGAAACTTTTCTTCCAAAATCCGCTCGCGGTCTTTTTGCGAAGACATTTCCTGTCTGAAAAGCTGTTCGCGCAATTGCTTCTGTTTATCGAGTTCGTTTTTCAAATCATCAAACGAACCGTGCGCCTTCGTCTTTTCCTCGTGCGCCAAAATCGCGCCGGTGTTCGCGTCAATCGTCAGGTTCGCTTCACAGCACGGACAAATTATGTTGAACTTTTCCATAGCGATTTGATTATACTCCAAAAGAGGCGGATTTCAGATTTCAAATTTCAGATATTCAAAAATCTTTGTTTTGATTTCAGTTAAAAATTTATGACAAATCAAATACTAAACGTAAATTTACTTGTCGCCGACAGCGACGAACAGTATAGCGCGGGGCGCAAGCGAATTTTGAGCGAAACCCTACGTTAATTTGAAAAGGATTTTCCGACGCTGAAAGTGTCGAACACGCGGACGTTAAACATTGCTCACTTTCAGCGAGCGAATGAATTTGATCAATAAACGTAGGGATTCAATCGCTCTCGCTCATTGCTCTCTACGCTATACTGTCCGTCGCCTTTGGCGACAAGAAAAATCGAACTTCCGACAATTCGGATTACAATGCCGCATATCATTTCACCTGTTTCTTACTGCCCTTTAACTGAAACTATCACACCAACGGCTTGGTATATATCTTGCGCTGAAGCGGTTCGGAAATTTTCAATTTTATCTTTTGGCACGTCGTAAATTTTTCCGCTTTTGAAATAAACTTTCAGTTCCGTCTTTTTCGGCGTAATCGTGATTTTTTCAATTTTCTTCAAAACCATATGATCTTTAAAAGTTCTCGTTTCTACAACATAACCTTTATCATTCATTTGCGTTGAAATTTCGGAATTCTCCGGCAAAGACTGTGTTAGCGCGGTTGGATTTGCAGTATTTTGATTTGCCCGTGAATTTGCGGAACGGCTGAAAACTTTATCGGTGTCGGATTTTTTCAAATTGTCATAAGGCACGGCTTTTGCTGCCGAATCCGCGTTATTTTCGTGGTTGTTCGTATTTGTGTATGGATTGTAATTTTCATTAAAACCGCTGTTTTCATTTGAAGCCGATGAACAATTGCACAAAAAAACTGCCGAAATAAATATAATTAAAAAAAATTTCATTCGTAACTCCTGAGTTTTGCGGTCAGATTCGCTTTTACGCCGCGCCATTCGGAATCTAAAATACTGAAATAAACCGTGTCGCGCAAACGTCCGGTTTCGGTTATGATGTGTCGGCGCAAAATTCCCTCCTGTTTCGCGCCGAGCCTGAGAATCGCGTTTCTCGATTTTTCGTTGAGAGCGTCGGTTTTGAGTTCAACGCGGACGCATTTCCAAGTTTCAAAAGCGTGCGCGAGCATCAAAAGTTTTGTTTCGGTATTGACAAAGGTTCTCTGCCAATTTTTCGCAATCCACGTCCAGCCGATTTCGACGCGCTTGTTTTTCGCGTCAATATTTCCGAAACGGGTTGAGCCGATAACTTTTTCGGAAGATTTTTCGACAATTGCAAAAGGCAGAGAAACGCCGCGCCTTTGCTCGTCAAACGCAGTTTCGACGTAGAGTTTCATATCGCCGCCAGTTTTTATCGGCGACGGATTCCAAATGTGAATTTCTTCGTCCAAGCCGATTTTGCACAGCCGTTCGAGATGTTCGATTTTCAAAGGCACAAGGCGAACGGACTTGCTTTCGAGAATATGCTGTTCGATTTCCATAATATAAAAAGTTCAGAGTAACGGCTTTAGCCGTGATTTTAGCTTTGAAACGCGGCGTAAAATCACGGCTAAAGCCGTTACTCTGAACTCTGAACTCAATTTTTATACGTCGTAATACATCGAAAATTCGAGTGGATGCGGGCGCAGACGCAGTTTATCAACTTCGTTTTTGCGTTTGTATGAAATCCAGCGTTCGATCATTTCCTTTGAAAAAACGTCGCCTTTGAGCAAAAATTCGTGATCTTCTTCGAGCGCGTTCAAGGCTTCTTCCAAAGTTCCCGGAAGGCTCGGCACGTCGGCTAATTCTTCGGGCGCGAGATCGTATATGTCTTTGTCAAGCGGTTCGCCCGGTTCGATGCGGTTTTGGATTCCGTCAAGACCAGCCATTAAAAGCGCGGCAAATGTCAGATACGGATTGCAGCTCGGATCGGGCGGACGAAATTCGAGGCGTTTGGCTTTCGGGCTTGCCGAAAACATCGGGATTCTGACGGCGGCGGAACGATTTCTCGCCGAATACGCCAAGTTGACGGGTGCTTCAAAACCGGGAACGAGGCGTTTATAGCTGTTCGTCGTCGGCGCGGCAAAAGCGATCAGAGCAGGCGCGTGTTTGAGAAGTCCGCCGATGTAATGCAGAGCCATTTCGGACAATCCGGCGTATTCGTCGCCGCCGAAAAGCGGTTCGTCGTCCTTCCACAAAGATTGATGACAGTGCATTCCCGAACCGTTGTCGCCGTAAAGCGGTTTCGGCATAAACGTCGCCGTTTTGCCGTGCAGATAAGCCGTATTTTTGACGACGTATTTGAACAGCATCAAATTATCGGCGGTGTGCAGAAGATTTGAAAATTTAAAATCAATTTCGCATTGTCCGGCGGTGGCAACTTCGTGATGATGACATTCGACGTGCATTCCGACTTCTTCGAGAATCATTGACATCGTATTTCGCAGATCAACCAATGAATCCATCGGCGCAACCGGAACGTAGCCTTCTTTGGCGCGTATGTGATAACCCTGATTCGGGTTCGTGTCGCTGCCCTTGCGGTTGCTGTTCCAGTGCGCTTCCTCCGAACTGATCTCGTAACCGGAAGACTGCGGTTCGTTTGAATACGAAACATCGTCAAAAACGAAAAATTCGGCTTCCGTTCCGACAAAAGCGGTGTCGGCAAGCTCTGTAAATTTCAGATAATTCTCGGCGCGAATCGCCACCGAGCGCGGATCGAGTCCGTAACCTTCTTTAGTAATCGGATCAACGACGTTGGCGATCAGACAAATCGTCGTTTCTTCAGCGAACGGATCAACCCAGCAGCGCGACGGATCAGGCACGAGCAGCATATCCGATTCGTTAATCACCGCCCAACCGCGTAAACTCGAACCGTCAAACCCGAAGCCTTCTTCAAAAGCATCTTCGGTCAATTGACCAATCGGATACGTCAGATGATGCCAAGAGCCGAGCAAATCAGTAAAGCGGATCGAAACAAATCTCGCTTCCTGATCCGCCGCATAATTCAAAACATTTTTTGCGTTCATTAAATCTCCTTGTTTAAATCTGATAATTATATTAATTTCAGTTGTATCGCGCTTTATTCGGGCGCAAAAATAAAAAAGAGATTTTACAATAATTTACGGTAACTTCAAAATCCGAAAACAAATATATTTATTCCTATTTTGTGAAAAATTACAAGGAATATTTCAAACAATCGGTTTGTAAGATATTAAAGATCAAACTGCCCGCAATCCCGCGCTTGAGCAAGAAGTATGTCAATCGCCGTCGCGCCGACTTCTTCGCCCGTCTTGCCGTCGGCTTTGTATTTGTCGGTTTTGTATTCAAATGGACGCGGCACTCTATTTAGGTATAGTTAACCAATATATACTGTTTGATATTTTTTCAAATAAATTGGCAGAGTTTTAATTAAATTATCTATTCTTTCACTTAGATTTTTATAATTAATGTCTGTTTGTTTATTCATAACTTCGTTTTTAATTAATTTAAGTTCTTGTAAGACTTCATTTAGAGTATCTGAACCTATTTCAATTCCATATTGAAATAAAGGGACATATTCTAAATTCAAGTCCTCACTCAAAGGCAACCAGTATTTTTCAAATACGCTTTCGGTTGCCACAGGAATATTTTCCCACTCCGATTCTGGTATATTTTTTCCGCTTATTTGTAATGATACAGACATATTATTTTCCAAACTCCGCTGTAAATTTCCAATCAGGATATTTCTGAGATAATTCTTGTAGTTCCTTACTCACAGCTTTTCTTAAAGCCGGAG
Organism: Pyrinomonadaceae bacterium; assembly: GCA_965214585.1. Classification (GTDB taxonomy): domain Bacteria; phylum Acidobacteriota; class Blastocatellia; order Pyrinomonadales; family Pyrinomonadaceae; genus JAHCHG01. The sequence continues at coordinate 288,216 of OZ243957.1, forward strand.
TATCTCCTTCAATTCTAAATTCCAGTTTACGAAACGATTTTATTTCTTGAAGCGACGATATTTCAATTGAGCCGTTTTTCGTAGCTCTGGTTGATGTTGCCTCATTTTTAAGGTTTTTAATTCTTGTAACCGTTTTTTCAAAAATTTGTTTTCTAGCCCATTGTCCGGCAGTTTGCACAGGTTTGCCGGTTTTAGGATGTAGAGTTGAAAGTCCTCTAGCGGACTTCTCTTCTACAAAAAGTCCGCTTTCAATTCTATCAAACTCGCCAACAGAACGACCTTTTTTATCTACAATCTCTACTTCCCGAAATTCAGTTTTAGCAGATTTTGAAACAGATTTTGTTGATTGTATTTCACCTATCTGTGCAACTTTTGGAGTGTGAGCTGCTGAATTAACTTCTTTTGGAATCCCGCCTAAAGTTTTCAAACTTTCCGGCGTAACATTCGGCTTGCCGACGATGCCGCGCTTGAGCAGTAAAACATCAACCGCCGTCGCGCCGACATCTTCACCTGTTTTGCCATCTGCTTTGTATTTGTCCGTTTGATACTCGAACGGACGCGGCAACTCGACATCCGGTATCGCAGGCAGTTTCGCGCCCGTCAGTTCTTCGATTGATTCGCTCGCCGTTTTTCTCGGCGCGGCGGGTTGTCCGGTGATCTGTTCGCCGATTGTTTCGCCGATGTTCTTTGCCGTCGAACTGCCCGGCATTATTTCGCCTTTGTCTATTTCCCGTAAGATGCCTTGCGGGATGTTGAGAGTTCTTTCAAGCCAGCGAACCGGAATGTTGCCGCCTAATCGCAACGGGTCAATCAGCATTTGGTTTGCCGTGCTTTGAGCCTCTGCTTTTCTATTAATTTATAAACGCCGATGCTCCTTTATAGACTAAATTATTTAATTGAAGTGGTAATAATAAATAAAAATTTTTCCTTCCAATTAAAGATTCTGAAAATTCTATTTCTAAAATTTTTCCTTTAACTCTTGTGCCATTAGGATTAAAAATTTCTATCATCTTTCCAACATTTTCAAGTATTTCATCCTTTGAAAGTGAATCATAATCTTCGTTGATCCCCGTAATCATTACACCTTTTGATGGAATCACATTAATATCGTGAACTTCAATAAATTTTTTCATAAATTCCTCCTTTTATCTAATCTTTTGTAATCCATAATTTCCCTCTCACTTCCTTAATTTTTAGTCCCGCTTTTTGTAATCTTTCTAAAGCATCTCTAATTAAAGTGAGTCTTTCGGTTGTAGTTAATTCAGGAGCAAATCTAGCGGCTCTAGTGCTTGCCTGCACTTCTTCTAAAAGCTCATTAGGATTAGTCTTACCTAATAATTCTGCCTTTCTATGTCCTTCAAGTTCGTGTGCAATCGCGCCGCGCATTGAAATCCTAGAATTTGCTTTTAATCCTTTTTGAGTTGCGGGCAAAACATCCGTCCCAATATATAGAAAATCTTGTCCAAAAAGTAATTTATATGATGTATTTACATTTTCACTAAAGTGAATATTTTCTTCTGCAATACCAAATTTTTTGGCATAATTTAGTGCGTTAGTTTTTTGAATTTCATTTAAAGGTTCTTCATTTCGCAATCCTTTAGTAGAAACTTGACGAGCTGAGTTAGATATAATTTCAGCTTTTGAAATTCCAGCCAAATTCAATGATTCGGGCGCAACATTCGGTTTTCCCATAATCCCGCGCTTGAGCAGTAAAACATCAACCGCCGTCGCGCCGACATCTTCACCTGTTTTCCCGTCCGCTTTATATTCGTAAAATATTTTGTTTAATTATTTTGGTTTTTTCCAATTTATTGGGAAATCATCAAAATCAGTAATCTCTTTTTCATTCTCTAGTAAAGTGTATAAATTTTCTTCAGGAAAATTATTTATCCTTAATTTTAAAGTTTGACCATTAAGACTAGCTTTGTATGGATATTTTGCTTCTCCATTTTTTTGCCATATTACGTTTTCATTAAAATAATTAACTTGTTTACTTTCCATTTTGACTCCTTCAAGACTCAAACTTCTTATTGACATCTTTATTTGTTTTTTGTGATCCTTTAATTATTGATTCATATATATCATCACCCTTAAATCCTTTTTTAACAGCATCTTGAATTGTCCATTCAAATGTGGGACCATCAGGATTATTATATAATTCTATATCTCTATTTCTTAGGTCTTGAACCTCGACTGGATCAGCCATCATTTTTCGGGCTTCAACTCTTGCATCGTGCCTGACTTTCCAAGCCTTAAAAGCTCTGTCTTTTACTGATAATCCTTCCTCTATCCATTTTTTATTGAGTTCGGGTATTTTGGAAACCTTGTCCAAATACCATTGTCTAACCTCAATATTAGTTTTGACAACTTGATTCGTTGACTCGACTTTTCCAACTGTTTTCGATGCAATAGTTTCCTTTGAAATTCCGCCTAAAGTTTTCAAACTTTCCGGCGTTGCATTCGGCTTACCGACGATGCCGCGCTTGAGCAGTAAAACATCAATCGCCGTCGCGCCGACATCTTCGCCCGTTTTCCCGTCAGTTTTATATTTATCGGTTTTATATCCAAAAGGTCGCGGCAATTCCACATCGGGAATCGCAGGCAGTTTCGCGCCTGTTAATTCTTCAAACGATTCGCTCGCCGTTTTTCGCGGCGGCGCGGGTTGTCCGGTGATCTGCTCGCCGATACTTTCGCCGATGCTTTTTGCTGGTCTAGCAGTTTTATCTATGATTATATTCTATTACTCTGACGCTGACCGCAATTCATTAACTTTTTGATTTGCTAGTCTTGTAGTTTCAGGTTGGCGATGTTTAGGACACAAATTCAAAATACATTTTCGAGTAGTATCTAATGATATTCGATTGCCTATTGAAATAAAGAGTGGTTTTACATTATTTTGAGTTCTCAAAACCAAGCCTATTTCTTCATTTTTATCAATTAATTTTGAGTAATCTCCACGTCTTGCGCCCACAGTTTTATAATTACCAATTAAATGAGTTTTACTACAACCGATTGTTGAAATATCAAGTAAAACTCCCAAATGTGAAGCCAACCCTAATCTTCTGGGATGAGCAATTCCTTGCGCGTCACAAACTATCAATTCAGGTTTTTCTTGTAATTTTTCTATTGCCGAAATTACAAGCGGAAGTTCTCGAAATGAAAAAAGCCCTGAAATATATGGAAAATTTACAGTTCCTTGTGCTGTTGTGATTTCCTTTACTTTCAAAGTTTCCGAGTCCAAAGCAACAGCGCAAGCAAAGCCGTAATTGCTGTTTTTTGAGTAAGCTACATCAACTCCGACGATTGTTTTGACTTTTTCCAGATCAGATTTATCTTCTTTTATTACTTTTCCAGCAAGTTTTTTTTGCAGTTCAATTGCTTCTTTTTCGCTTAGATTCCAATTTTGCATATTAAAAAGTATTGGTTTGAGAAGATGCGGAATTTTTTCTGCTGATTTTTAACGATTGATATTGAGGATGGTCTTCGGCTAAATTATATTCTTCAACCAATTTACCTTCCTTATTCCACTTTTTGCTTGATAAAACAATGCCAAATTCACCAGTTAATTCCGACTTTAGCTGACCATTTTCATACCATTCTTTTTTCTCTCCGTGCAATACTGCATTTTTGAGAAACATTTCCATTTTAAGATTTCCATTTCTATACCATTCTTTGTGCCAACCGTTTTCAATACCATTTACAAATTCCACTTCCGAACGTAATTTGTCATTTTCCCAAAGTTCGTAAGCAACACCCATAAATGGCGTATTTTGGAAGAAATATATTAAATCTTCATTTATTTCCAATAAGTTGTAATCTATTTTATTCATTTTACGGTCTTCTCCCTGTTAAAGATTCTACTTCCGGTAACAGATAATTACAATTTTGACACATTTTAGCCGGATTAGGTTTTCCTTTCAGCCATTCATTATGAATAACAAAATCCTTTAAGTCTGCTTCGGTTACTTTTATTCCAGCAGACTCCCGCGCTTTTAATGCTTTATCTACTGCAATAATTTCAGAATGATTTCCCGGTTCGCTAAAATGCGGATTATTGCTTCCGAACTGTTTCTTAAAAGTATCAATCCTCTTTTGCAGAATAGGATGCAAATCTTTCGGAAGACTTCTAACATTTAATCCTTCAAAAGTTTTTCCTGTTTTTTTATCAAGAACTGTTGATAACACGGGACTTCTTTCAGAATTGGATGTAGCACTTCTGATTTCATCCGCCCTTGCTCTTGAAGATTTAGCTATATCATCAATTTGAGTTTTAGAAAGTTGTCTTACAGTTTGAATTGCCGCTTCAACTTTTGGAATTCCGCCAAGTGTTTTTAGTGATTCCGGCGTTGCATTCGGCTTGCCGACGATGCCGCGCTTGAGCAGTAAAATATCAATCGCTGTCGCGCCGACATCTTCACCCGTTTCGCCGTCGGCTTTATATTTGTCGGTTTTGTATTCAAATGGACGCGGCAACTCGACATCGGGAATCGAAGGCAGTTTCGCGCCCGTCAGTTCTTCGATTGATTCGCTCGCCGTTTTTCTCGGCGCGGCGGGTTGTCCGGTAATCTGTTCGCCGATTGTTTCGCCGATGTTCTTTGCCGTCGAACTGCCCGGCAGTATTTCGCCTTTGTCTATTTCCCGTAAGATGCCTTGCGGGACGTTCAAGGTTCTTTCAAGCCAGCGAACCGGAATGTTGCCGCCTAATCGCAACGGGTCAATCAGCATTTGATTTGCCGTGCTTTGCGCCTCTGCTTTTCTTATATCTGCGGCTTGCGCTTGATACTGCTTGTATTGCAAAACGGCTTGTCCGGCGCGGTTTGCGCGTTCGATGTTTTCTCTGCCCGCTTCGATTCTGATTGCCGCGCCCTGCTTTTCCTGCACGGCTCGCATCGTTTCGAGTTTGTGTTTCGGATTATATCCCGCGTCATATAATCCGGCTTCGATCAGAGTTTTATCCGCCAATCCGATTTCCTCGTCGGACAACTTTAAGCCGCCCAACGCTTTCTGATAAACCGCCCGCCGAAACGCCAACTGATAATCTTCGCGGCTCATCTCCGCCGACGGTTTTTCGGCTCGCATTGTCAGATGTTCCTTTTTCGCATTATTATCGTCGGTTTTAATCGGCTGTTCGGCTAATACTTTTCGCAGAAAATCCGCCGCCGTCAATTCCTTTGTTGTGTCAAAATTCGGAGAATCAATCATTTTCGCGCTCAAATGATCGAAGGCGGTCTGATTTTTCCCGTCGTTATTCAAACGCGCAGATGTTTTGACACCGAAATTAAACGGCGTGTCGGCTGAATCGTCTGCCTTGAAAAGATCGGCAAGAGTGATTTTTAAGTTCATTGCGTAACTCCTCCTAAAATTTAAATTTATCCTTCAACTAAAGTTATCGCCGAAAATCTTAAATTGTTTCCTGTTTTTTTTGTTTTATTTTTAAAGCAGAATTAAATGAGCCGTTCAGAGAGTTTACGATAAATGAGAATCCGAATTTATTTTTAATTGTTCTTCAAAGAGTTGAAAATCTCGCTCCAGAGTTCGTCTTTTCCTTTGCCTGAAACGGACGAATAAGCGATGACTTTGCTTGTCGGGAAAACGCCGTTGATTTCCTTGATAGTTTTGCTCAATTTATTGTTTGAGAGTTTGTCGGATTTTGTGGCGACGACCAGATGATTTTTATTGTAAAAGTTGAGCCATTCGTTTAGCTGCTGGTCAAGCGCAGTCGGTTTGTGTCTGGCATCAACGAGTTGGATTGATAAAATCAAATTTTCCCTTTCGGCGAGATATTCTTCCGCCATTACGCCCCAATCTTCGCGCATCGTTTTGGAAACTTTGGCGTAGCCGTAGCCGGGCAAATCAACAAAATAAAAACTTTCATTGATTAAAAAAAAGTTGATTGACTGCGTTCTGCCCGGCGTGTTGGAAGTTCGCGCCAGTCCTTTGCGGCTTAATAATGAATTTAACAGACTGGATTTTCCGACGTTTGACCGCCCCAAAAAAGAGATTTCGGGTAAATTGTCCGTTGTCCAATGCGTGCGCTCAAACGCGCTTTTGACAAATTCGGCGGATGTGATTTTCATTATATAAAATTCCGCTTACTTTAATTGTTTTGCGCCATTTGCTTTCTGGCTTCAAATGCGTTTCGCATCATCTCGCGCCGTCGTTCCAGATTCGCTTCCGCGTCGGGCATCCGCATTACGAGATTTTCGAGATTGGAAAGATAGTTCGGATTGTTTATCATCTGCCGGAAATCGGCTAAATACGGCTGGATTTTGCTGAAAACGACGACGTGTTCGCCGTTTGAATCGTTGAACATTTCCTCGTCAATCGCGCCTTGATTGACGAACGAAGCCGCCATATCCCAATAGCTTGTTACCATTCTCAGATACGCGCTCGATTTTTCGTCAAACATCGCATTTTTGATGTCTTCCGCGCTTTCGGGAAAAAATGCCATCGTCCAGTTTCGCGCCTCGCGCATCACGCTTTCGCGGCGAAGTTCGTATAATTTTAAGATTAATTCGGCTGATTCTGCTTTGCTCATATATTTTCCTTATTTTGATTTTGATTGAAACTAATTGTAAATTTTCTTGTAAATCTTGGCAAATCCTTTATTGGACTTTATGTAATCGGTCGGTCATAAGTTGAAATTCTTGTCAGTAGTATGGGCGTGCGCCGCAACTGTAAGATAATACGAAATTCAGATCAATATGCCGCCTGTTTTGCCTTTTTACCGCTTGTGAAAATCCATTTTGTAACATCGTGTTGGCTTTGCAACATTGTAACTTGCAATCAATTAAGTTAAAATTCCGTTAATTAAGAAGCAGTTTCAATGTTGTTCAAATCGGAATAAGTCCGCAGCATAAGTTATTTTCTGCTTCATTTGTAAAAAAAACAGGAAAAATTATGAAAAACACATCAAAAATAAATGAGTCAAAATCTTTACGGTGGTTTTCGGCAATGGCAATTTTGCTTTTGTCCTTTGCCCTTTTTACGGCTTGCAACACGGCAGCAGATAAAGTTGAAGAAGTCGGCGGCGTAACCGCCGCGCAGATTATTGAAAATCCGTCGGCTTACGTCGGCAAAACCGTTACGGTCAGCGGCGACGTTGAAGAAGTCTGGGATCCGCGGGCATTTAATATGGACAGCGGCGCAAGCATCGGCGAATTACTCGTCGTCGGGAAAGACCCGTTTCCGCAAGTTCCGGGCGCAACCGATAACGCGTATGTCGTCAGCGACATTGCAACCGTTACAGGCACGATACGAAATTTTGTCGCCGCCGATATTGAAAAAGAAATCGGCTGGGATTTAACGCCGGACATTGAATCGGAATTTAACGGCAAGCCGGTTTTAGTCGCGCAGAGCGTCGCTTTTAAACCGGGCGCAAACCGCAAACCGGCAACAACAACCGGAACAACGACGACGACAACAACCGGAACGACAACCGGCGATGAAATTACCGACGAAGCAATGATTATTGACGTAACTGACCGCGCAACATTGGTCGGCAAGCGCGTTAATCTGCAAAACGTCAAGGTTCTCTCCGTCATCGGAGACCGAACATTTTACATCGGCAAAGACGATACTAAGCGTATGTTAGTTGCCATCAACCAAGAAGCAACGCCCGGAACGGCTAAGGAAGGCTTAGTTGATATAAACGCCGGTCAGACAATTTCTCTGAAAGGAGTATTTGTGGAAGCCCCCGACAAAAATGCGGCGAAAGAAAAATTAGGCGGAAATTTTACCGATAAGGAATTGGACGGAATTGCCGAACAGAAAGTTTATCTGCTTTCCGACAGCAACACGATCAAAATGTTAGACCGTCCATAAATTTTTTAATAATCAACTAAAAATGCGGACTTTGAAAAATTTTTCAAAGTCCGCATTTTTTTACAATATAAAGTAAGAGTAATAGAGTAAGAGTAATGCCTTTAGTGGTGATTTCGCCGCGCTTCGCCGGCGTTTTCTCACCACTAAAGACGTTACTCTTACTCTACTCGATTCCCGCCGAAATATCGCTCGAAGAGGTGTTGGTCGTCCAGATTTGCGGCGTGTCATCCGGCAAATCCTGTTCAATCACCGTATCTTCAAGCGCGAGTTCAAAAACCTCGTCAACCGTGTCAACCGTGTAAATCGTCAAATCTCCGCGCACTTCTTCCGGCACGTCCGCCAAATCCTTTTCGTTATCTTTCGACAAAATCAGCGTTTTTAAGCCGAATCGGTGCGCCGCAAGAAGTTTTTCCTTTACGCCGCCGATTGGCAGAACTTTTCCGCGCAGAGTGATTTCGCCGGTCATTGCGACATCGTGTTTCGCGGGACGCTTTGTTAGAGCCGAAACCATCGCCGTCGCCAAAGTGATTCCGGCGGAAGGTCCGTCTTTCGGAATCGCGCCTTCGGGAACGTGAACGTGCAAATCTTTTCGGCGAAAATCCTTTTCGTCAATTCCCAGAGATTTCGCGCGTGTGCGAACACAAGTTAAAGCCGCGTGCGCCGATTCCTGCATAACTTCGCCGAGTTTTCCCGTCAACTGCACCGTGCCGCGACCTTTGACAAGCGTTGCTTCGATTTGCAAAACGTCGCCGCCAACTTCCGTCCACGCCAAACCATTTACCAAGCCGATCTCGCTTTTGCGGGCGATGTCCTGTTTGCGAAATTTGATTGTGCCAAGCAGTTCGCGCACTTTTTCCGCGCCGATGACTTCTTTGAAATCTTCGCTTTTTTCCGAAATAACGTATTGTTTGGCGACTTTGCGAAGACACGAACTTATTTCGCGCTCTAAATTTCTAACGCCCGCTTCGCGCGTGTAATGGCGGATAACTTCCAGAATTCCGTCGTCGGTAAATTTCACTTTTTCCGCTTCCAGCCCGTTTCCTTCGGCTTGTTTCGGAAAAAGATGCCGTTTGGCGATCTGCACTTTTTCGCGTTCCGTGTAACCGGAAAGATTTATGATTTCCAGACGATCCTGCAAAGGCGCGGGAATCGTGTGCAGCACGTTCGCCGTCGCAATAAAGAAAACCTGCGACAGATCGTAATCAACATCAAGGTAATGATCGCGGAAAGTGTTGTTTTGTTCCGGGTCTAAAACTTCCAGCAGTGCCGCGCTCGGATCGCCGCGAAAATCCTTGCCGAGTTTGTCAACTTCGTCGAGCAGTATCAGCGGATTAATAGTTTTCGCGCGTTTCATCAACTGCACGATCTGTCCGGGCAACGCGCCGATATAAGTTCGGCGATGACCGCGAATTTCGGCTTCGTCGTGAACGCCGCCCAGACTCAAACGGACGAATTCCCTGCCCGTCGCGTTCGCAATTGATTTTCCAAGCGAAGTTTTTCCGACTCCCGGCGCACCGACAAAACAGAGAATCGTTCCTTTCGGATTTTTGACCAGTTGGCGAACGGCTAAATATTCTAAAATGCGTTCTTTTATTTTCTCCAAACCGTAATGATCTTCATTTAAAACTCTTTCGGCTTCATTTAGATCGTTAATTTCCTCCGAAGCGTTCTGCCACGGAACATTTATCAGCCAATCGAGATAAGTTCTGGCTACGGTGCTTTCGGCGGACATCGGCGGCATCGCTTCGAGGCGCGAAAGTTCCTGCAAAGCCTTGTCCTTCGCCTCGTCGCTCATCCCGACTTCTTCGATCTTTTTCTTTAATTCTTCGAGTTCCGCCTTTTCGTCTTTGCGTCCGAGTTCTTTGTGAATCGCCTTGATCTGCTCGTTCAGATAATATTCGCGCTGATGTTTATCCATCTGCTTTTTCGTTCTGGTGTGAACGGTTCGGTCAAGCTGTTTTTTCTCGATTTCATTATTTAGAATCTCGATCAGTTTTTGCAGACGTTCCTGCACGGAAAAAGTTTCGAGCAGTTTCTGCTTTTCCTCGACGCTGATCCGCAAATTTGAACTCATCGAATCGGCAATGTGCGCGGCGGAAATTCCGCGCAGCGTCGTGTGCAGCGCGTCCGTGTATGTGTCGGGCGAAAGGCGCAGAAACTGCTCGACCAAGCCGTGAATTTGCTGCAAAAGTCCGTCCGTTCTGTAACCCGATTCGTCAATTGACTTGATGCGCCGCACCATCGCGTAAAACATTTTTTCCGCGTCCTGTTCATAACGCACCGCGCTTCCGCGCTCGCGTCCTTCGACGACGACTTTTATCTGCCCGTTGTCCTGTTTTTGCGCCTGCAAAATTCTTCCCAAAGTTCCGATCTGATAAATCTGTTCGGGATTCGGCTCGTCAACGGTTGCGTCGTGCTGCGTGGCGAGAAAAATGTTCCGTTCGCCCTTCATCGCCTCTTCCAGAGCCTTGACCGAACTCGGACGACCTATCTTAAAGGCAACTTTTGTAAACGGAAAAATGACGACATCGCGGATTGGCACCATCGGATAACGCGAAATATCCGACGGCATTTGATCTGTAAATTCTTGCATAAATTATTAAAACTCTTTAGTGAAATCTGTTTATAGAAATGCGTAATCGAAATCAATTTCTAATTTTTTTTCTGCTGGAAATATATTGTAGAACATTCCGTCGGGCAATTGCCAGTTTGTATCACAAAAAGAAATAAACCACGAAGTAACACGAAGAAAACACGAAGGATTATTAGTTTGGGACAGACTACTTCAGATAAATTCCGAGATTTAACTAATAAATGAAACTTCGTGAAACCTTCGTGTTGCTTCGTGGTTTATTTCCTACTTCCGAAAACTCTTACGCCGCTTCTTCGAGTTCACGCACCACTTCCAAAGGCGGAGTTTTGCGCTCGACCATTTCTTTTGTGATAACAAGTTCCCTGACCTTTTTCTGCGACGGCAGAGAATACATTGACTGGAGAAGAATTTCCTCCATAATCATCATCAAACCGCGTGCGCCGACCTTTCGTTTTTGCGCTTGACGGGCGATGGCGCGAAGCGCGTCGTCTTTGAATTTTAAGCGCACATTGTCAAACTCGAATTTTCGTTGATACTGCTTGACGAGCGAATTTTTCGGTTCGGTTAAAATCTGAACAAGGGCGTTTTCGTCGAGTTCGTCCAAAACGCCCAAAACGGGAAGCCGTCCGACAAATTCGGGAATTAAACCGTAATGTATCAGGTCTTCCGGTTCGAGTTTTTCAAACGCTTCGATCTGCCGTTCGCTGCCGGATTTTACTTCCGCCTGAAAACCGAGCGATTTATTTCGCAAACGCCTTTCGACAACGCGATCCAAGCCGTTAAACGCGCCGCCGCAGATGAATAAAATATTCGACGTATCAATCGGGCAGTATTCCTGCTGCGGATGTTTTCTGCCGCCCTGCATCGGCACATTGGCAATCGTGCCTTCGAGAATTTTGAGTAGTGCCTGCTGAACTCCTTCGCCGGAAACATCTCTCGTGATTGAAGGATTGTCGTCTTTGCGGCAGATTTTATCAATTTCGTCAATATAGATAATTCCCCTCTGCGCTTTTTCGACATCATCATCCGCCGATTGCAGCAGGCGCAAAATTATATTTTCGACATCTTCGCCGACATAACCGGCTTCGGTTAAAGTAGTTGCGTCAACAATGCAGAACGGAACGCTCAGAACTCTCGCCAACGTTTGCGCGAGCAGAGTTTTTCCCGTTCCCGTCGGACCGATCAGAAGAATATTCGATTTCTGAAGTTCGACATCGGAGCGATGCTTCGCCATCTCGTTGCGCTTATAATGCTGATAAACCGCCACCGCCAGACGCTTTTTCGATTCGTCCTGACCGATCACATATTCGTCCAGAAACTCCTTGATCTCCTGCGGTTTCGGCAGAACCGAACGCGCCGAAGCCATCTCCGCGTTTTCGTCGTCGGTAATGATCTCGTTGCAGATGTCTATACATTCATTGCAAATATAGACGCTCGGTCCGGCGATCAATTTCTTGACCTCGTTCTGCGATTTGCCGCAAAACGAACAGCGCAAAATTTCTTCTGGTCGTCTTATCATAAAGTTGTTGATTGTTCATTGTTGATTGTTCATTGCTTCAAAGCCGATAGTTCTTAACAATTAACCATCAACAATGAACAATCAACAACCGTTTACTTCTCCCGATGTTCGATAACTTCGTCAATCAAACCGTATTCCTTCGCCTGAATCGCCGACATAATCCTGTCGCGCTCAACGTCTTCCTCGACCTGTTCGTAAGATTGTCCGCTGTGATGGGCGATGATTCTCGAAGTCATCTCGCGCATACGGATAATTTCCTCAGCCATAATGCGTATGTCGGTTGCCTGACCGCTTGCGCCGCCCGACGGCTGATGAATCAGAATTCTCGAATGCGGCAGAGCAAAGCGTTTCCCTTTCGTTCCGGCGGTTAATAATAACGCGCCCATCGAAGCGGCTTGCCCGACGCAGATCGTCGTTACGTCGTTGCGTATAAACTGCATCGTGTCGTAAATCGCCATTCCCGCCGTGATCGAACCGCCCGGCGAATTGATATACAAATTTATATCGCGCTCCGGGTCTTCGGCTTCCAAAAACAGAAGCTGGGCGACAAGCAAATTGGCGATTTGATCGTCAATCGGCGTGCCGATAAAAATAATGCTGTCTTTTAACAAACGCGAAAATATGTCGAACGCGCGCTCTCCGCGCGAAGTTTGCTCGACAACCATTGGTACTAAAGCCATAATTTTTTCTCTCGTGTAAAAATTTTGAGCAGTTTGTTTAAGAAGTTGGTTTAACTTTCGGAAGATAAGTTGTTGATTTGACGGTTTTTGCCGCCGATTTAGATTCTACAACTTATTCCGAATTTTGCAAACGCTCAAATGAATTTTTATTTTACTGTTTTATGGAACGCCGTCCATCTTGGCGGCAACAAACGCCTGAGCGTTTGAAAAAAGTTAATAAACTCGAAAGTTTAATTTCTTACTTCTAAATTTATTACGTTTATTTTCGCGCTTACGCACTCATTGCCGCCAAGATGGACGGCGTTCCATTATAAAAATGATTTCTTGTTTTCTCCAAAAATTTCGTAAATAACTATTTAAGAATAATAAATAAAAGACTGTAACCTGAAATTTTAATTATTATTTCATCTTTTATTATTAACTTTCTTTTCCTTACTTATCCGAGTTTTTCTCGTTTTTTTTCTTTTCGGCTTTCGGCTTTTTTTCCTTCGATTCGCCGTCGGCTTTTTTAGCTTTCTTTTCTTTCTTTTCAGACTTCGCCTCGTCTTCTTTTTCCGAATCCGATTTTGTTTCTTTCTTTTCCGCTTCTTCCTTTTCGCGCTGTTCGGCTTCGGCAACCGACTGCGTTTCGTCAATCCATTCGCCGTCGGTGATTTTCGCGTTTTCGCGCAGAGCCTCAACCGCTTTTCGGGTTCGCAGACTGTTGGCAATTCCATCTTCGCCGCCCTGCTGTGTCAAAGAAGCGCGAACTTCTTCCGGTGTTGTCTGATAATACTCGGCGATGCGATTAATTTCTTCGGCGATCTCGTCGCCGGAAACTTCGGCGTTTTCCTTTTCGGCGATTTTCTCAAGCAGCATCGCGCCGCGCACGTCCCTTTCGGCTTGCTGACGCATCTGCATATAAGCCATTTCGATAAAATCCTTCTCGACCTTTTCCAGATCAACTCCGCGCTGCGCCAAATCCTGACCGAAATTGTTCAAAAGATTTCGCGCCTGCACATCAATTAAAGCATTGGGAACTTCAAACGGATGATTTTCGATAACTTTTGCGATCAGATCAGACCGCAGACGATTATCGGCTTCGGCTTCGGAAACGGTTTCCATATCGGCGCGTAATTTTTCGCGCAAATCGCTTATTGATTCGTAACCTTCATCCAAACTTTTCGCCCATTCATCATCGAGTTCGGGAAGTTCCACGCGCCCGACAGATGTAATCTTTGCTTTGTAATGAACCGTTTTTCCCGCCAAAACCGGCGAAGTAAAATCATCAGGATATGAGACCGTAAATTCCTTCGTTTCGTCTTGCTGAACTCCTTTGAGATTATCGGTAAATGATTTTTCAATCATTTCATCGCCGAGTTTTATCTCCAAACCGTCAGCTTTTATCGGCTGTCCGTCTTCATCGCCCTCAATCGTTCCTTCCAAATCGGCGATCACCGTGTCGCCTTCTTCGGATTTGCGGTCTTCAACCGGAAGCAAAGAAGCGTATTCCTGCCGCCGTTCGTCAATTATTTCGTCGAGTTCGCCCTCTTCAACCGGACGGACGCGCTTTGTAACTTCCAAACCTTTATAATCGGGTTCGGGAATTTCCGGCATAACTTCGATATGCACGCTCAAATTTATCGGCTGTGACCCGTTAATTTTCAAATTCTGCTGATCTTCAAGATGCAGATGCGGTTCGGCAAGCGGAGCGAGTTCGTGCTGCTGAATCGCCTCTGTAACCTTTGCCGGAAGAAGTTCCTGCAAAACGTCCGATTTAATATCATCTTTATAACGCATCCGCACAACGTCAACCGGCGCGAGACCTTTCCGAAACCCCGGAACTTGCACCGCCTGCGCGTATTTTTTGCTCACCTTGTCGTAAACCGCTTTCACCGCGTCGGGCGGAATCTCGATCTTTACTTCTTTTCTCGTCGCCGAAATCTCGTTCAATTCTGTTTTCATTTAATATCTTTATGTTTTATCTAAATTTTTAATAAACCGAAAGGTCAAATTCTTTTCAATCCCGAATCCAAAACCCCAAATCCAAAATCAATCTGGTGCTGAGGGCGAGACTCGAACTCGCACGCCTCACGGCACAGGCTTCTAAGACCTGCGTGGCTACCAATTACACCACCTCAGCTTTTTTTTACGCTCAAAAAACTAATCTGAATTTATCCGATAAAAAAGAGAATGTCTAGCAGACAAATTTTGCCAATTCAAAGCGGCAATAAATTGAATGCTGCGTTATTTTCTGCAAATAATTTTTTCTAAACAGGCGGAAACCCGACAGTAATGGAGGGTGCTGATCGAGTAGAAGAGTGTTGATTGTCAAAAAACCCGTTAAAACACCATTTATCCGTAAAACATTTTAATAGATAAACAGCACCCTCCATAACTGCCCTCGTTTCCGCCTTTGAAATGAACGATCAACTATTTTCACTCTTCCGCTTATATTCCTCTAAAATCCGATCAGCATTCTGGATTTCGGCAATGCCGATAGGATGTTTCTCCTCAAGTTGCGGAATGTTTTCTTCCTCTTTTCCAAACAACAATTTGTAGCCGACAGTTCCGCCGACGGCGATCAAGCCGATCCAGAAAATATACCACAAGAGTCCGTAAATAATACCGAGCAGAAACAACAGAAAATACGCGCCGACACCGATTGCCAGAATTATCAGAAGAATTTTAAGCCAGTTCATTTTTTTATTTTCTCAACTTTACAAATCAAAATTCGCACAAATATATTTATAATCGTATAATTTGAAACATTATAAGTAAATGGAACGCCGGCATCTTGCCGGCAGCGAACGCCGAAGCGTTCGGGCAAAGTTAATCATCTTTATATTTTACCTTTAGCTTCAAAGTTTGCCAAAACAGTCTTCGCGTCTTCGCGCTTACTGCCGCCAAGATGGACGGCGTTCCATTGTAAAATTCAAACGATTCGAGGAATAATCATTTTGAAATCAAACGCGGCGACCATTCAAAAAATCGCGGAAAAATTAAACGCCGAATTACGCTTTGATGCGGAAACCGAAGTTTTCGATGTTACGCACGATTCCAGACAAGCGGGAAAAGGCAGTCTTTTCGCGGCGATTCGTGGTTTGACAACCGACGGGCATCGCTTTATCGAAGACGTGATGCGGCGCGGCGCGGTTGGCGTGATTTCTGAACTCGACCAACCCGAAAATTTTGAAGGCGCGTGGCTCAAAGTTGAAGACGCGAGAAAAGCCTTGGCAAAAGCGGCGGCGGTTATCAACGGCAATCCGTCAAAAGAATTAAAACTCGTCGGAATCACGGGAACGAACGGAAAAACGACGACGACATATTTGATCTTGGCTTTGGCGGAAGCGGGCGGCGAAAAAGCGGCGATGCTGACGACGGTTGAATACCGAATCGGCGAAGAATCAAAACCCGCCGTCCGCACAACTCCCGAAGCGTCGGACACGCAGAGATTTTTGCGCGAAGCCGTCGAGAAAAACTGCGACCTCGCCGTGATGGAAACTTCTTCGCAGGCGATTCATCTACGGCGATGCGACGAATTATTTTTCAAAGTCGCCGTTTTTACGAATCTAACACGCGATCATCTCGATTATCACGGCACGATGGAAAATTATTTCGCCTCCAAAAAAGAACTTTTTGACGGAGGAATCGGCAAACAGCCCGAAGCGAGCGTAATAAATATTGACGACAAATGGGGCGCGAAATTAGCCGGTGAATTAAAATCGAACGGGCAAAAGGTCGTAACATTTTCGCAAAACGATTCAGCCGATCTGACCGCCGAAAATGTCGAAGTTTCGCTAATGACCGGAACTTCATTTTTGCTCAAAACTCCGAACGGCGACAGACAAATCACGTCGCCGCTCGTCGGAAAACCGCACGTTTACAATATGCTTTCGGCATCCGCCGCCGCCATCGAATTAGGTTATGATTTGGATTCAATCGCAAAAGGCTTGAAAACCTGCGTCGGCGCACCGGGCAGATTTGAACTCGTGCCGCACGAAAAACATTTCGCCGTCGTCGTTGACTACGCGCATTCGGACGACGCGCTTTTGAACACCTTAAAAACCGCGCGTGCATTGGCAGACGGCAGAATCATCACAGTTTTCGGCTGCGGCGGCGACAGGGACAAAACAAAACGCCAGCCGATGGGCGAAGTCGCGGGCGAAAACAGCGATCTCGTCATCATCACGTCCGACAACCCGCGCACCGAAGACCCGCTTAAAATTATTCACGAAATCGAAACGGGCATAAAACCGACAAACTGCCCGTATTTAATAATTTCAGACCGCCGCGAAGCGATTTATCAGGCAGTCGCCAAAGCAAAACCAAACGATGTCGTTCTAATCGCCGGCAAAGGACACGAAACTTACCAAATTATCGGCGCGGAAAAATATCATTTCGACGACAGAGAAATCGCTCAAGAAGCGTTAAAATCTCTCGAAGAAGATTAAGCGACAAAACTTTTTTGTTGTTACGATCTGATTTATTGAAAATTTTAGAACTGTTCAAGTCGTTTAGAGTAACGCCTTGAGTGGTGATCTTCAGCCGCGCTTCGCCGGCGTTTTCACGGCTAAAGCCGTTACTCTTGCTCTATATCAGTTCTTATATTGCGCTGATATGAAACCTTTGCATTTATTTCTGCAAGCCTTTCTCCAATCTTTTGGCATATCTGTCGTTTTGCTTTATGGATTCCGCATTTTTCGATTTCTCAATTTTTTCATATTGTCGGCAAAACGGAAAATTCTTTTGCGCCTCGTCAAATTTGCCGCGTTCTATTTGAATTATTCCCAAACTACATTTGCCTATAACGACGGAAGAATGTTCTTCGGGATAAGCCGCCCGCAACAGCGCAAGTGCTTCCGTCAGATAATTTTCCGCCAACGCCGTTTTTTCGACGACGGGTTTCGGAATCGCGTTTTTATAATACAATTCGTGAACTTCTTTACGATCGTCGCCTGCTAGACGCGATGCGTAATTCATCAGCATATACGGCAGATTCAGATTTTTCGGATTCGTTTCGCGCATCATCTGAATCGCTTCGGCAAACAGTTCGGCGTTCATTTCGTTTCCCTCAGCCGCCCACAGATAATACATATCTTTCGCCACCAATTCGTGTTTTTCGCCGTAGAATTGTTTTCTCAATTCGATTGCCCGTTCGGCGTGATATTTTCCTTTTTTCAATTCGTCGGCTGACGGCTCTTTATTATTATTATTGCGATTAGTATTGCGCGTCGCATAAACTTCGGCGAATTTGTGATGCAGTTCGGCTTGGATGTCCGGTTGATTCGGAAAGTCGGTTTCGATTTTATCGCCCATTTCGCCCAAAACTTCGATGACTTTCGCTTCGCCGTCTGATTCGTAACCCGCCGCGTAAGGAAACGGATTCGCGTAAGCGATTATCCTTTCCATAAACTTGGTGATCTTCTTCGCCCGTTCTTCTTCCGCTTTCGATTTCGCCGATTCGATTTCAGCTTTTTTCTGCGCTTCGGCGGCGATTACCGCCTGCTTTTCCGCCGCTTTCGCCTGCCAGCCGGCAACCGAAATTCCCGCTATCAAGCTCAGAAAAACAAAAACGCCCGCCAGAACCTGTAATTTATTGCGCCCGTAAAATTTACTTGCCCGGTAAGAAAATGTGTCGGGACGTGCGATTACAGGCAAGCCTTTCTGGTGTCTTTCGATGTCCGCCGCGAAATTTTCCGCCGACGAATAACGCCTTTCCGGTTCCTTCTTTAACGCCTTTAAGATGATGGTGTCCAAATCGGCGTTCAATTTTAGATTTTGGATTTTGGATTTTGAGCGTGCCGATTTGCGATTTCGGATTTGCGATTTCGGATTTGTTTCCCTATTCTGCTTTTCAGTTCGCTTCGTTTCAAATTCCGACGCATCGTTCTTCAAATCCCAAATCCCAAATCCCAAATCCGAAATCGCCGAAGGCATCTGCGGTTCGATTTCGATTACGGCGTTGTAAATTGCTTTTAAGTCGTTTTCCTTATCTTCAAACGGGCGATGTCCGCTGAGGATTTCGTAGAGAATTACGCCCAAACTGTAAACGTCCGTCGCCGTCGTAACGCTTTTGCTTTGCAGTTGTTCGGGCGATGCGTAACCCGGTGTCATCACGCCTAATTTTGTGACGGTTGCCGTGTTTATCAGGCTTAAATCTTCCGACAGAATCTTGGATATTCCGAAGTCTAATAATTTCGGCGTTCCGTTTTCGGTTATTAAAATGTTTGAAGGTTTCAAATCTCTGTGAACGATCAAATTGCGGTGTGCGAAATCAACCGCCGCGCAGACTTTGCGGAATAAATTCAGTCTATCATCCAAATTCAGATTGTTTTTATTGCAGTAATCGTCAATCGGCAAACCTTCGACGTATTCCATCGCAATATACGGAACTTTATCGTCGGTTGTTCCGGCGTTGAGCAGACGCGCAATGTTCGGATGTTCCAAGGACGCGAGAATTTCGCGCTCGGTCTGAAAACGGCGGCGCAGATCGGCTGTGTTCATCTCGCGTTTGAGCAGTTTTAAGGCGACGCGCTGTTCAAACTTGCCGTCGCATCTTTCCGCTAAATAAACCGCGCCCATTCCGCCGTAACCGAGTTCGCGCTCGATTGTATAAACGCCGATCTTCTGTCCGGCAAGACGGTCTTTTGTTCCGTCTTCGGCGAAAAATTCGGCGTATCGGAATACCGCCGGAGAATCAAAAAATTCGGCGGCTTGCAATTCGCCCGCCAGCAAAGACTTGACCTCGTTTTTCAATCGCGCCGAAGTGCCGCACGATTTTTCCACAAAATCTTCCCGCTTGCCGACATCGAGTTCGAGCGCGTCGGCGACTATCCGGTTTATTTTCTCCCAATTTGCCATTTCGATTGCCTCAATTTAGTAAGGCGGAATTTTGCGGTAAAAAAGGACATCTTTCTTTACTGTAAGAAAGTAAGTAGTCCGTAAATTAAATTTTCGAGTGTTTTGAGTTCAAACTTTAGTTTGCCGAACCGCCGCGCTTCGCCGGCAGTTACACGCTGAAGCGTGAACTCAGAACACTCGAACATTTAATTTACAGAGTATTTAACTGATGTCGCGCAAAATCGTTTCCCATTTCGTTTTTGATCTCTAAAGAATGATCCCGCAAATTCTTCCGGCTTCGCCGCAGTTTGCGCGGATTGTCAGATTTATTTTTCAAATAACATATTTTTAAACTAAAAAAGTGCATAACATCAATCAACAGAACAACTTATAAATTAATTTCAACAAAATCATTTCACCCCGAACTATCTTTTGACATTTCACGATACAGCCAGAGTTTGGCAAATTTCCAATCGCGCTGAATCGTTTTTTCGGCGATTTTTAAAATGTCGGCGATTTCCGCTTGGCTCAAACCGCCGAAAAACTTCATCTCGACGACACGCGCTTTTCTTTCTTCGATTTCCGCCAGCCTCGTCAAAGCGTCGTCGAGTTCGAGCAAATCAAAGGCTTTTTGTTCGGTGGAAAGGTGCAAACCTTCCAAAGTTATCCGCCGAATTTCGCCGCCGCGTTTTTCGGCGGCAATTTTGCGGGCGTGGTCAACCAGAATCCGCCGCATTATCGTCGCCGAAATTGCAAAAAAATGCGTGCGGTCTTCCCATTTTATATCTTCCAATTCGACCAGCCGCAGGTAAGCCTCGTGAACCAGCGCGGTCGGCTGCAAAGTGTGTCCGGCGCGTTCGTTGCTCAGATAAACTTGCGCCCGCCTTTTGAGTTCGCCGTAAACAAGCGGAAACAGCCGGTCAATCGCCGATTCATCGCCGTTTTTCCATTCGTGCAAAATTCCCGTGATGTCGTGAGCCATATTTTTTTCCGCAATTATAACCCGTAAACCGGAAATTTTGCAAAAAAAATGCGCCGAAGCGAAAAAAATGTCCTTTTTTATTTGCCGTTTCCGCCTTACTGATTGAACACCAATTTTTTCAAAATGAAGACGATTAAAAATCGGTTTTTATGACGAAAGAAACCGTCAAGCACGACAAACGACAAAAATTTATAAATAAACGGAGAAGAAAAAATGCAAAAAATTACAAAATCTATCAGAAATACATTAACGATTGCCCTTTTAATATTGGCGATCTCGGCAGCCAGCGCGACGGCGGCGACATTTACGGTTACAAACACGAACGACAGCGGCGCGGGCAGTTTGCGGCAGGCGATTTTAGACGCGAACGCGGCGGCGGGTTCGGACACGATTGTTTTTAGTTCGTCATTTAACACACCGCAGACGATTACTTTAGCAGGTGATCTTATATCAATTAACGCCTCTCAGAATTTGACGATAACGGGACCGGGAAGCGGTTTGCTGACTGTCAGCGGTAACAACCTGAGCAAGGTGTTTGATATTTTGCGCGGATCGCCGGCGGGACCGGGACAAGTAATGATCAGCGGAATGACCATTATCGGTGGCAACGCAATGACCGGAGTTACATCCAATCGCGGCGGCGCAATTTACATTCAGGGAAGCGGCTCAAATCCGACATTGACGATTGACAGCGTGGTTATTACCGGCAATACCGCAAGGGATTCCGGCGGTGCAATATATAGTAGTGAAGGCAGTTTGAACGTAATAAATTCAATTATCAGTAACAATTCCACCACCAGTAGTTTGGCAAATTTTGGCGGCGGCGGAATCTTTGCCGGAGGAAATCTTACGATAGACAATTCTACCATAACCGGCAATACCGCCTCGAGAGAAGGCGGCGGCATTATCGCTTTCAGCACCACAACAATTACCAATTCGGTAATCAGCAATAACACTACAAACTTCGATGGCGGCGGTTTGTATCGGCGAACCGGAGCGACAATAATTACTAATTCGACTATTACGGGAAATTCAGCAAGAGCCAGCGGCGGCGGTGCTGCGTTTGCACTTGCCGGAAGTATTACGATAACCGGCTCGACCATTACGAACAATACTGCCAATCCTAATAGGATTAGCGGCATTTCTGGAAACGGCGGCGGTCTGCATTTCAGGGTCAGCAGCGGCGGCAGGACAACTATTACCGATTCAACCATCAGCGGCAATCAGGCTCGCAGCAGCAACAGTGTTAGTGGCGGATCGGGCGGCGGTATATTTGCTGATGCAAGTTATTCGTTTGCTGTTATTAACTCGACCATCAGCGGCAATATCGCCGAAAATTCGGGCGGCGGTATTTATACCGACAATAGTTCCAACAATGTTGAAACGCGAAGCATTACCAATTCAACCGTTGTCAATAATACGGCAACCGTTAGCGGCGGCGGAGTCAACAATAACGGAATACCTCCCGCAGGTTCCGCGTTCAACCTAGGCAATTCGATATTTGCCAACAATAACAACAGCACATCCCGCGACTTGAACGGCACTTTCAATTCACAGGGTTATAATTTGATTAAAAGCGCGACGGGTGCGACTATCACGGGAATGACGGCGACCAATATCCTCGGAGTTGATCCGCAGCTTGCTGCTCTAGCCAACAACGGCGGTCCGACTCTGACGCACGCGCTTCTTCCGGGCAGTCCGGCAATCAACGCCGGAAACAATGCGCTCGCCGTTGACCAAAACGGCACTCTTTTGCAGTATGACCAAAGAGGCGCGTGTTTTGACCGCATCGTCGGTATCACGGTTGACATCGGCGCATTCGAGTTCGGCGCGTCTGCTTCGTGTACCGATAAGAAGACGCGCTTCGATTTCGACGGCGACGGCAAAACAGACATCTCCGTTTTCCGTCCTGTTTCAGGCGGCTCGGCTGAGTGGTATTATCTGCGAAGTTCCGACGGCGTTGACAGAGGCTTTCCTTTCGGTCTGAGTTCCGACCGCATCACGCCCGCCGATTTCACGGGTGACGGCAAAACCGACATTGCCTTCTTCCGTCCTTCAACAGGCTTCTGGTTTGTCTTGAGAAGCGAAGACGGTTCGTTCTTCGCCTTCCCGTTCGGCACTAACGGCGATATTCCCGCGCCCGGCGATTTCGACGGGGACGGAACAGCCGATGCCGCCGTCTTTCGTCCTTCGTCCGCGACTTGGTTTATTCGCAATTCGTCCGACGGAAGCACGACTATCACACAGTTCGGAGCAAACGGCGACGTGCCGATTGTCGAAGACTACGACGGCGACGGCAAAGACGACATCGCTGTTTATCGTCCAAGCGTGTCGGAATGGTATCTGCAAAGAAGCACGGCGGGATTCATCGGCTTCCGGTTCGGCGCGCCGGGAGATGCAACGCCCGTTCCGGCGGACTTTACCGGCGACGGCAAAGCGGACATCGCGTTTTTCGCCAAATCCACAAATCAATGGTTCGTCTTGAGAAGCGAAGACACGTCATTTTTCGCGTTTCCGTTCGGAGCGGCGGGCGACATACCCGCGCCGGGCGATTACGACGGCGACGGACGCGCGGATGCGGCGGTGTTCAGACCATCAACCGGAACTTGGTATCTGAATCGAAGCACAAGCGGTGCTGCGATAATCGGCTTCGGAGCAAGCGGCGACGTGCCGCTTCCGAATGCTTATAGAAATCCGTAAATGCCCGGTTTCTCTCCTAAAGACGAAAGGGACGGCAGAATATCGCCGTTCCTTTTTTTGTAAGAATAAAATTATTTGTCCCTTTTCACATAGTTTTTACGCATTTATAAGTGAAAACAAAAAAGTTATTGGAAAAACTTAGAAAGAAACCAACAAATTAAGTCGAATACAAACGGTTTAAGAAACTACAAAGCAAATGGAGAAAACTATGTCAAAGAAGAAATTCAACAGAGCAGCAGCCAAAATCGTATTATTAGCGGTTGTGGCAATTTTTACAGGTTTTACAACAACGGTCAATGCCCAAAGTTTTTCATTTCCGGGAACGGGAACGGGAACGATTCCTGATTCAGATACTCTCGATCCGAGAGAACCGGGTCCGCCGTTGGATGTTAAGTTTAATGTTACGGGATTAAGCGGAACTGTCAGCAATGTCAGTGTGAATATGAATCTTAATCACGGATTTGTCGGCGATCTGACGGTAACTCTGATCGCACCGGACGGAGTCAGTCACCCTATTTTCAGCCGGACGGGAGCGCCCTGTATAGATTGTTTCGGTTCGGGGGTTGATCTCGACGGCGTTTATACATTTACTGATAGCGCGACTGCTAATTGGTGGGAGGCGGCATTTGCCGCGAGGAATCTTAGACCGTCTATTATACCTCCCGGTTCATACCGAACTACTGCACCGGGACCGCAGCCGACTGCTCAGTTTTCGCCGGTAACGGAGATGAACCGCGCTTTCAGAAATGTTAGTGCGAACGGAATCTGGACTCTCAGAATTACGGATAACACTGCGGGAAGCATCGGAATGATTTCCGCCGCAAATCTGACACTCAGCGCGACAACTACACCGCCGCCGCAAACTCCTCCCGTTTTATTTGATTTCGACGGCGACGGGAAAGCGGACATTTCGGTTTTCCGTCCGTCAAACAGAATTTGGTATCTGAACCGCTCAACCGACGGTTTAACTTTTTTCCAGTTCGGCTTAAATACCGACAAATTAGCTCCCGCCGACTACGACGGCGACGGCAAAACCGACGTCGCCGTCTGGCGCGAATCAACAGGCGTTTTCTACATCTACAACAGTTCCGATAATTCGACGCGCATCGAGCAATTCGGTCAAACGGGCGACGTTTTAACCGTCGGCGACTGGGACGGCGACGGCAAAGCCGATCTTTCAGTTTACCGCGCCGGAGCGCAATCCACATTCTTTTATCGCGGCTCGAATAATAATCCGAACCGAAATATCACGTTCATACCGTTCGGCACGACGGGCGACATTCCGGTTCGCGGCGATTTCGACGGCGATAAAAGACAAGACGCGGCTGTTTTCCGCCCGTCGAACAACACTTGGTATATTCGCCAATCGTCAAATAATCAGGCGCGCTTCGTCCAATTCGGTTTAGCAACAGATAAATTTGTTCAGGCAGATTACGACGGCGACGCTAAGACCGACATCGCTGTTTATCGAAACGGCGTTTGGTATATCTTGCAAAGCACGAACAATCAAGTGCGGTTTGAAACATTCGGCGCGGCAAACGACACGCTTGTTCCGGCGGATTACGACGGCGACGGAAAAGCCGACCTCGCGGTTTACCGAAACGGAACGTGGATTATTCTGCAAAGCGGAAACAGAAGCGTTTCATTTACAAATTTCGGAGCAAGCGGCGACGTGCCGATTCCGAACGCTTATAGAAATCAATAAGAACGATTTCATTCGTGCCTCACAAAAAAAAGCCGCCGGGTTTTAGATATTTCCCGGCGGCTTTTTATTTTTCAACATTAACGATTCGGTTAAATTTAATCTTTACGCAAAGTGTCAACAAATTTCTCTAAAAAATCCTTTTGCGCGTCGCTCAGTTCGATAAAACGCATTCCGAAGCCGATCTCGAAAACGTGATTGACGACTTCGCCCCAGAATTCGACTTTCATTCCTTCGGATAAGGGCAGAAAAATCTTGACGTTTTCGCCGTCCTCGACTTCGCCCGAACACAGCACAAAACAGCCTTCGGCGTTTAAATCACTAATCGTTCCCTGCTGTCTGCCCGCAAGTCCTTCCCATTCGATTTCGATATTGGTTTTATATCTCTGCGCCGAACGCCGCTCATTTCCGCTTCTTCTGTCAATAATCGCCATTTTTCAAGTTTCTTCCACTTTTAGTTTTTAGTTTTTAGTTTTTAACTTTATTTCTATTCACCAAATAGAAATAAACGGGCAATCCCGCCAAAATCAAGAAAATTCCGACGAATGACTGCCAAGGCTCTGTCCAGATCGTATTGAGCAGCAAACTGCTTGCCGCAAGTATAAATAAAATCGGCACGAACGGATAACCGAACGCCTTGTATGGTCTTTCGGCGTTCGGATATTTTTTGCGGAAAACGAAGATCGAAGCCGTAACGACCGTGTAAAAAATCCACGAACCGAAAATGACATAATTCGTCAAAGTGTCGAACGAACCGGAAACCGCCAGCAAACAAGCCCATAAACCCTGCACGATCAACGCGCCGACGGGAACGCGCGTGGCGGAAAGTCTGCCGAGCGATTCAAACATCAAACCGTCTTTTGCCATCGCATACGGCACTCTCGCGCCCGTCAAAACCGACGTATGAAGCGTTCCTAAGGAGGAAGCCATCAATCCCGCCGTCATCAAAACCAACGCGCCCGCACCCAAGAATCTGACCGCGACTTCCTTTGCCACCGACGAACTTTCCGAAACGCCCGCGATTTCCTGCGGAGTCAAAACGTAAAAATATGCAAAATGTATGAAAACATAAAGCAGAATTATCAAAATCGTTCCGCCGATCAAGGCGAGCGGAATATTTTTCTGCGGATTTTTCACTTCGCCCGCAACCAAAGTTAAATTGTTCCAGCCGTCATAACCCCAGAGCGCGCCGAGCATCGCCGCGCCGAAGCCGCCGATAAACGTAAAGCCAGCCGCGCCGTATTTGACCGAATTTCTCACGCCTTCGCACACGCCGCCTTCGCCCGTCGCGCCGAAATGGACAAAACTTCCGTCCGCCAATAAAAACGCGCCGACTCCGACAAGCAGAACGAGCGCGATTTTTACAACCGTAAAATATGTGGCGATCTGTCCGGCAATCGAAACCGACGCGCAGTTTATTGTTGTAACAATTACAATTATCAACACTGCGACGACTTGCAGAGAAGTTAATTCATAATTGTAACCGAATAAATTTGTCGTCAAAAGCGTCTGTTTTAATTCGCCGCCGAGAAAATCATTTAAAAATATCGCAAACGCGACGGCGACGGACGCTTGCGAACCCGTTTTTGCAATAAACATCTGCATCCAGCCGTATAAAAAACTGTAAACTCTGCCGTAAGCGTCGCGCAGAAAAACGTATTCGCCGCCCGCTTCCGGTTTCATCGCCGAAAGTTCCGCGTAAGTCAATGCGCCGGCAAGCGACAAAATTCCCGCCGCGATCCACGCGATTATCACCCAAGTCGGGCTTCCGACATTGCAGGTCATCACACGCGCTTTCAGAAAAACGCCCGTCCCGATTACGTTTCCGACGATTATCGAAATCGCCGCCAGCAATCCGAGTCCGCGAAGCAAAGAAGTTTTATCAATTTGTTCAGTTGCCATATTTGTTCAATTTTAGGTTTTTGAAAATGCAGATTCAGACAGATTAGCACGGAAATAAAAATTTTAGAATTTAATTTAACTGAAATCTGTGATGGGTCAGTCAAGTTTTGGAATTGAACTCGTGTCAGCAGCGTCGGCGTGAGCCGATGCGTGATTGCTGATGAACGCTCGACGCATCGGCTCACGCCGACGCTACTGACTTCGGAACTGACCGATTACTAAAATAACCGAAGCGCGGAGCATTTTTGTTTGCGCTCCAGTCGCTTGCTCGTATTTCATTCTTTCGCAATATATGATTTGATAATTAAATTGATGCGAAAAATTGAAATTTCAGCCGACGATTTGATTCTGTCTTTGCTCAGGTTTTCCGAGCGAAACCAAATTTGTCTGCTCGACAGTTGCGGCGTAAATTATCTCGATTCGCATTTGTTGATCGCCGGAATTGCGCCGCTGGAAGTTTTAGAAATTACAAATAAAAATGCGAACAAAACGCTCGAAATTATTCAAAAAAAATTAGACCGAAAAAATCTCGCTCATTTTTTCACAATTTCTTACGATTTCGGCTTAAAACTCGAAAATATAAACAAGCGCGAAAAGGAATTTCCGGCATTTTACGAACCCGATATTTTCCTCGCCGTTTTCGATTGTTTGATAATCCACAATTACAATTCGGGCGAAACTTATTTAAAGGGAAACGAAAAGAAATTTGATAAAATCGAGAAAATTTTAACGAGAGAAAATAAGCGATTTGATTTTAATTTGGTCGGCAATTCTAAAATTTCATCAAATTTCACCCGAAAAAAATACGTCGAAACCGTTGAAAAAATTCAAGAATACATAAAACGCGGCGACACATATCAAACAAATTTAACGCAACAATTTCGCGCCGAACTTGCTGAAAATCTCACCGCACAAAAAGTTTTTCGGCATTTGCGAAAAACACATCCCGCGCCGTTTGCCGCATTTTTCAAGCGCGAAAACGATTTCGTAGTAAGCATCTCGCCCGAAAGATTCTTCAAAGTCCAAAGACCGAAAACCAAAGACCAAAAACCAATTATTTCGGTTAATCCGATCAAGGGAACACGGCGGCGCGGGGAAAATTCGGAAGAAGATTTGCGTTTGAAAAATGAACTCTTAATGAGCGAAAAAGATCGGGCGGAAAATACGATGATCGTTGATTTGATGCGAAACGACATCGGGAAAATCTGCAAATTCGGCACGGTAAAAGTCGAAAAATTATGCGATCTGGAAACGCATCCGACGCTTTTTCATCTCGTTTCAACCGTCGTCGGCGAATTCCGCGAAGACATAAATTTCGCGGAAATTCTAAAAGCCGTTTTTCCCTGCGGTTCGATCACGGGCGCACCGAAACATCGGACGATGCGGATTATTGACGAACTCGAAACCGCAAATCGCGGACTCGCAATGGGCGCAATCGGTTTTTCGGATTTTAATAAAAATTTAGATTTAAATGTAGCGATTCGCACAATCGTTGTTCGCGGAAACGAAGCGATTTTTAACGTCGGCGGCGGAATCGTCATTGACAGCGTTCCCGAACTCGAATATGAGGAAAGTTTATTAAAGGCGAAGGCGATTTTCAATGCTCTCAGTGCTGTTTTTTCAGAATCTAAAGCAAAATGACAATCAGTTACAGTAATAATAAAATATCGGTGAATCACGAAACGAGTTTTTTCCAGATGGAACGCCGGCATCCTGCCGGCAGCCGACGCTGAAAGCGTTGGAGCAAAGTTTATCAGCTTTAAAATTTAGCTGTAATTTAAGAGTTCGCCGTATTTGTTTTCGCGCTTTCGCGCTCATTGCCGGCAAGATGCCGGCGTTCCGGCGGCTAAAATTTTCGTAATTTTTATTTCTTAGTTTGGGAACTTTTTGTTTTGTTCGGTGTCTAAAAACTAAAAAAGGAGAAATTTTCAATGAACGCCAAACCAAGTATAAATGTAACGCCTTTGATAGATGTTCTGCTCGTTTTGCTGATAATTTTTATGGTTATTACGCCGATGAAGTCGACGGATTTTAAAACTCAGATTCCGCAAGAACCGTCAGACAATATGCCTGCTGACAGCAATATTCTGACGCTGGTTGTCGCCGTTAATTCGGATTCGACGCTCAGATTAAATACGGAAAACGAACTCGGAACTGTCGAAAATGCCGAAGAATTAACGGCACGGCTGCGGGAAATTTTCAAGGAGAGATTGGAAAACCGCGCCTACGCCGAAAGATTCGCGGAGAGAAATGATCTGAGCGATTTTGAAAAAATAGAAAAAACCGTTTTTATCAAAGCACCGCGCTCGGCAAATTACGGAAACGTCGTCAAAGTGGTTGACGCTGTAAAACTTTCGGGAGCGAATCCGATCAGTTTGCAGATAGACGATTTGCAGTAAGACGGTTTTTCGCGCGAAATGCCGTTTTAGTAAATCGCTGCCGCATAATAAATTCTTGGAGATTTGGAAATTTATGTTATAATTTTCCGGGTTGAACAAATAACTTTTTTGCTCGGATTTTTCCATCTTTCCCGCAAGAATTTTTCAGCGATGGCGGATTATTACAAAATTCTGAAAGTTTCGGATAAAGCAACGAGTGCCGAGATAAAATCGGCGTATCGGCGGCTTGCGCGAAAACACCATCCTGATGTCAACAGCGGCGCGGAAAGTTCTTCACGCGAATTTTCGCGGCTCGCAAAGGCTTACGAAATTCTCGGAAATCCGAAACGACGCGCCGATTATGACCGCCGACGGCTTCGCGCAAAATATAAAAAAGGTGTCGGAGATTCGGTTTTTTCTTCCGACAACGAACACGCCAAGCGTTGGCGGCAGATGGCTTACGAACGGCATTATAACGAGATAATTGACCGGATGATCGCCGACGAACGCCGCGAATCAATGGCACTCCAGAAAATTATTTTCCCGCTGGTCGCGCTTTTTCTCTCAACCGGATTTGTCGCAATCGTGCGCCCGACGGTTTGGACAAATTCGCAGATTATCGGGAAAATCGTTCTGCTCACTCTTTTTATCACGGGAACGATACATCTTTTTGACCGTTTGAAAAAAGGCTTCGAGCGATACACTTATTCGGACGCAAAATTTCACGATTCGATTTTGGAAGAAAGCGAAACTGCCGCCAAACCTTATTCGCGCCGGGCGGCGATCTCATTTATCGTCGTCGGTTTGGGAATCAGCTTGGGAATCGGTTTTCTGATCGGCAATTATCTCGAACTTTTCGTCGCCGCTTCGATTCCGTCGTATTTTTCGCCGACCCTTAAACCCGAACTCGTTTTTTATCCGCCGATTATCGTGCTTCTCGTTGACTTAATGCACTCGTTTGCATCGAGTCTTGATTATTAAACGCCGACTTGACATCTTTGCAAACGGCGGATATACTTTGTAGTTTCTTGTTTTGAGATACACAAGTTTTTATTTACGGAGAAAAAGAGTTAAATGCCAAGTCATAAATCAGCCGAAAAGCGCGTCAGACAAAATATCAAAAAGCGCGAAGTAAACCGCCGCAACCGAAGTTCCCTGCGAACGCAGATCAAAAAACTTCGCGCGGCTTTAGCAAGTGAAGATAAAAATCTGAGCGTCGAACTGCTTATTCCGACGATTTCATTAATTGATAAATCGGTAAACAAAGGAATTCTGCACAAAAATACGGCGGCTCGCTACAAATCGCGCTTAACGTCGCACGTCAATGAATTAAATTAAATAAAAAAAGTTTTTCATTCTTCCACAGTTTCTCCTTTGAATGTATAGGAAGCAGGTCATTTGCTAGACTTGCTTCCTTTTTTTTGTTCAGAGCAGACGGCTTCAGCCGTGAAAACGCCTAGCTTCGCCGGCGTTTTCTCACGCTTAAAAGCGTTACTCTGAACTTATAAATCGGCGAGTTCGCAAACGAGCATTTCGAGTTGCAGACGCGGCGTTGCTCTCGAAGTTTTAATTCCCAAATCCGCATCGCGCAGTCTTTTCATAATGTGCGTCAGTTTTTCCCGTTCGATTCTTCGCGCCGTCGCCAGAAAATCTTCCTGTTTGCCGTAAGGCAGGCGCATAACTTTTGAAACTTCGGAGCGTTCCGCGCCGTTTGCCATAAGTTCCTTTGCCAAATAAAGCCGCCGGAAATTGTAACTTATCAAACCCAAGATCATCAGCGGTTCTGCGCCGTCGTCTAAAATTTTCTTTAAAATTTGCAGAGAACCTTTCGCATCTCTTTCGATAATTTTATCGCTAAGGTCGAAATTCGAGATTTCCCTCGAATTCGGCACGAGCTGCTCGACCATTTCGTATGTAATAATCGAATCGGGAAGCGCGTGTGTGACGAGTTTTTCAACTTCGTTGGTCAAACGCCGGACATTGTTTCCGACCAGAGCGACAAGAAGTTTGAGCGCGTTAAAATCCATTGTCGCATTTGAATCCTTGAGTTTCGTTTTCGCCCAATCGGTCAATTCGTTGTCATTTAACTCGCCGAATTCGACGGCGACGCTTTTTTCGAGCAGAAGTTTCGATACTTTGCGCCGTTTGTCTATCTCGTCGCCGACGAAAATCACCACCGAACTTTTTGCCGGACGCGACAGATACGAATCCAAAATCGCTTCGTCGTCTTCTTTTATATTGTCCTTATTTTTGTTCGCGCTGACGACGACATCCGTAATTTTCACGACGCGCCGCGAAGCGATCATCGGAAGCTGTTCGGCGGAAGCGAGCGCGTGCTGAATCGGCGAGGTGTTCAAACTGATCTCCGTTTCGTTAAATTCGCGCAGAGAAGAATCGGTCAAAACAAACTCCGCAATCGTCTGCGCCGCCAGATCACGCAGAAAAGTTTCCGCCCCGAACAGCAGATAAATTGGCGCGATCTCCCGTTTTATCAACTGTTTTCGCAAATCATCTCTGCTCAAAATCGCCATAATTTTATTAAGTGAGAAGTGAGAAATGAAAGGTGAGAAGTAAGAAAAACAAAAAACTCTTCACTTCTCACCTCTCACTTCTCATTTCTCACTTCTTCTCTTCCTTCACGCCCAAACCGTTGATAATCGTCGAAACGACGGATTCGCCGAACGCCCGCGCCATTCGCTGAACCGCCGGGTCTTCTTCATTGAAAAACGAGCGCGGGTCTTGTGAAAATTCAAAAGAATCACGAAAAATGAAATTTTGATTGTCGTAAAGAATTTTGTTTTTGTCCAGATCACGAATTGTTACCGCCGTTACAATCGTAACTTCGTAAACTCTCGCGCGACCTTCGCGGTCAAGCAAAACGCCAGTAAAACTGAAATCCCGAATCGTTCCTTCAACGACGGCATCGGCATTTTCGCGCGAACCCTGAACCTTCAAACCGCGCCCGCGTCTGATTATTTCCTTTGTCACCGCTTCCGTAAAACGCGACGCGACGCGGTAACGTGCGCCCGCAACTTCAAATTGAAATCCCGGAACGGCGACGGTTTTGATATTTTTCGGCAATCCCGAATCGGTTACGGGTTTGTAACAGCCCTTAAAGCCGGCAGCCAATAAAAATAAAGCCAAAAGTGCGAAAAATTTTATAAATTTCATAAATTACCTTTTACTGCATCAACAACTTTTAGTGCTTCGACGGTTTCCTTGACATCGTGAACGCGGACGATATTTGCGCCGTTCCAGACGGAAATTATATTTGTCGCCAATGTTCCGTTCAGACGTTTTTCCGTCGGCGCATCACTTAAAATTTTGCCGACGAAAGATTTGCGCGAAGTGCCGATCAGAAACGGAAAATCCGCAAACTCTGTGCAAAGTTTATCCAGTTTTGCGATTAGTTCCAAATTCTGCTCAAAGGTTTTGCCGAAACCGATTCCGACATCGAGCGCGATCTGTTCATTTTCAACACCAAATTTCTGCGCTTTTTCAATGCTCTGATGTAAACCGTCGGCGACTTCTCTTAGAATATCTGCGACGGGTTTTTGTTTGTGCATCGTTTCAAAATCGCCCATCGAGTGCATTAAAATCAAGCCGATTTTGTATTTTGCCGCAATTTCGGCGATTTTTTCGTCGAAGCGCAACCCGGAAATGTCGTTAATAATTTCCGCGCCCGCTTTGACCGCGCTTTCGGCGACTTTTGCTTTGCTCGTATCAATCGAGATCGGAATGTCAAAGCGTTTTTTAATTTCTTCGATGACGGGAACGACGCGGCTGATTTCTTCATTCGTTTCGATTTTTTCGGAATTCGGGCGCGTTGATTCGCCGCCGATGTCGAGAATGTCCGCACCTTCTTCGATCATTTTTTCGGCTTGCCGCAAAGCATTTTCAGCCGAATAAAACTTTCCGCCGTCGGAAAAACTGTCGGGCGTGACGTTTAGAATCGCCATCACCAGAGTTTTTTTATTCAAATCGAAAATTCGCCGATTTGTCCGCCATTTTTTGGTATTCACAATATTTTAACAAGGCGGAAACCCGACAGTTATGGAGGGTGCTTTTTAATTAAAAGATTGATGATTTTTCAAAAGAATCCGTTTAAAAGTGCTGTTTTTTGATAAACTTTTTGATTAATAAACAGCACCCTCCATAACTGTCGGGTTTCCGCCTATCTCTTAAATCAATATTAATCATCAAAATCATTTTTCCGACATATCCAGCCAAATCGCCAGACCGCGCCAATTTTTAAATGGTTTGTAAAATTCTCCGATCTGCCGGTCTTCGCAGATTTCTCCGGCGTTGTGCTTTTTATAAAAACGCGCCCGAAGTGCCGAATCGAGCGCGAGTCCGTCGTAATGTCCGACGAGTTTTAAGAGGTTTTCCGCCGCGTAATCGCCGACTCCTTTTAGTTTTTTCAACTCTTTTTTCAGTTCCGCCGCCGAAAGTTCGGACGCGAGCCAGTTTTCGGGGTTTACTTTTTCGCTTGCCACCGTTTCGGCGATTTCGGCGAGATATGCGGAACGATAACCGGAGCGTATTTCTTCGCGGTAAAATTTTTCGTCCTTTCGCGCCATTTGTTCGGCTGTCGGAAAAGCGCGTTTGCCTTCTGCGTCAGGCGTGCCGAGTTTTTCGACGAGATTTTTTACCATTTTCTTTGTCAAAGCCCAAGAACAGTTTGTCGTGCAGACGGTTTTTATCAAATCCTCAAAAACAGTCGGCGAGCGAATCATTCTGCCCGCGCCGTTTTCAGCCGTCCGGCTTAATCTTTCGTGCTTTTTCGTCAAGCGGTAAAATCCGCTTAAATCTTCTTCCATTCGCAAAATCCGGCGAACATCCCGCAAAATTTTGTCTGTAAAAGATTCGTTTATTTTATCGTCGGAAACTTTTATTTCAATTTTCCCATTAGTTTCATAAATTTCCGCGTAAGCGGCATTTGCAGAATCTTCGTCTTGAAAAACGTAACTCAATTTCAGATTTTCCGCGTCCAGTTCAAACGGTAAAAGCTGCGACCAGCCGTGACTGAAAACGGTATATTTGAAACTAAAATCCGTCGGCTTTTCGAGATATATTTTTTTTGACATTTTTGCTCGGTTTTATTTGGTATAAAAATTATTTTCGCACATATCCGACAATTTTTCGACCAAATGCGTTTGCCGCGCATCTTATGAATTAGGAAATTTCCGTTAATTTTTTTTGCATTTTTTATCCAAAAACGCGGTTTTTGATTGTAATTATCCCGCCGTTAAAGTATAAATAATGATGCAAAACAAAGATTAACAAACATTGTTTTTCAACTTTCTACATTTTTAATAAAAAGGAGTATAGAATTATGAGTAACAGCAAATCAAGGTTATTCAAATTCATTTCAAGCGTCGGTTTATTGGTGATTCTTTCTGTTTCATCGGTATTTGCCGATGTTGATCCGAATCCGAATTCGCCGTCGCCTGTTCTAATCAGTCAACCGGATTCGATACGCGTTTTGACCGACGCGCCGTTTGAAAGAAAACTGCGAGGGGGAATGTTTTCGTCTAAGCGCGGTTTCGCGCTCGATTCGGTAATAAATATTTACGCCGCCAACCTGGATTTGATGAAAAACGAAGGCGCGGATGCTCTGCGTCTTTATGTAACGGATGCAAACGGGCGTATGTATCGTTTTCCCGTTCTCGATGTGCGGAAGGTTGACGGAACGGAAGCGATTTATCAGTTGTCCGTCAAGCTGCGCGACGAAATCGGTTACTGGGACGAGATCAAAGCCGACGGCGACGTTTTAATCAGTTTGGCGTGGCGCGGAAACGTGAGCAATTCCGTCCGGCTCGGAATCAGCAGAATTGGCGGAAATTTGAAAACGGACGAGAATCTTCTGCCGACTCCGTGGAATGAATATGCAGATAAAAAGCCGTCCGAGTCGAAAAATGTAGAAATTGATGAACCGGATTACATCGGCTACAAATATTCGGGAGACCGCATCAGATTTCTGGAGCAGGCGACGTTCGGACCGACGGACGAACTCGATCAGCGCGTCCGGCGCATCGGACTCAGAACGTGGCTCGCCGAACAGTTTGAGGCAAACTATCCGGCTTCGGATAATCCGTATCCCGAACTGGAATTAAAACCGACTAATATTCCTATGGATTGCGACAGAATCTGCCGCCGCGATTATTACACGATGTATCCGGTGCAGAATTGGTTTTTTAAACAAGCCTTTTACGGCGACGCGCAGTTGAAACACCGCGTTGCGTGGTCTTTGAACCAGATTTGGGTTGTTTCCGGCGAAGAAACTCAGCAGGCGAGTCATATAATCGAGTATCACAAGATTTTATCAAAGCACGCTTTCGGAAATTACAGAAATTTAATGGAAGAAATGACGCTCAATCCGGCGATGGGAAATTATCTGGATATGGCGCGAAGCACGAAAAATAATCCGAACGAAAATTACGCCCGCGAGATTTTGCAGTTGTTTTCAATCGGTCTGTTTATGCTCAATCAGGACGGCACTTTGAAGCTGGACAACAACGGAAAACCGATTGCGACATATTCGCAGGAAACGGTTAATAATTTCACGAAGGTTTTTACCGGCTGGGCGTTTTGCAACAACGGTAATAATGCCGCTTGCTCAAACGCAGTTTCGGGAACGGTCAATTACAAAGACCCTCTGCTCTTAACGCAAAATAATCACGATACGTCGGCGAAAACTTTGCTGGCTTATCCGAACGCGGTAAATCCGACGCTTCCGGCTGGACAAAACGGAACGGCGGATTTGAAACAAGCGTTGGACAATATCTTTTATCATCCGAATCTTGCGCCGTTTGTCGGCAAATTATTGATTCAGCATCTTGTAACGAGCGATCCGACACCGGCTTACGTCGGGCGCGTCGCGGCGGCTTTTAATAACAACGGCAATAACGTGCGCGGCGATTTGAAGGCGGTAATCAGAGCGATTCTGCTTGACCCGGAAGCACGCGGCGACAAAAAAACCGATCCGAACTACGGCAAATTGCGCGAACCCGTTCAATTGTTGACGAATTTGGCGCGGCAGTTTGACGTGCGTTCCGCGAACGGAACGGGCGAAAGCGACGGAGAAGTTAGTTCTCTCGCAGCTTATATGGGACAAAATCCGTTTTATTCGCCGACGGTTTTTAATTACTATTCGCCCGATTATACGATTCCGGGAACAACTCTGCTCGCGCCGGAATTCGGCATAATGACCACCGGAACGTCAATTTCGCGGGTGAATGTCGCCACCATTCTCGCCCTTTCCAAAATCGAACCGAGAGGAAATGCGCCGTTCGGAACTTCGCTCGATTTCAGCGAAATGACCGAATTGGCAAAAAACGATGCGACGGGAAACAAACTGCTCGACGCGCTCAACCGGAAATTAATGCACGGCGCGATGTCGGCGGAAATGAGAAGTAAAATTTTAACGGCGGTTCTGGCTGTTCCGGCTTCCACGCCGGATTTCAGAGCGAAAACAGCGGTTTTTCTGATTGCGAGTTCGTCGCAGTATCAAGTTCAGAGGTAAAAAAGATGAATGAATCAAGACGTGAATTTTTGAAAAAATCGAGCTGCGCTTTGGGAATGGTCGCGCTCGCAACTCAGGTCGAACATTTCGGTCTGATGAACGCGCTGGCAAAAAATGTCGAAATAAAAACGTCGTCCGCCGGAAATTACAAAGCACTCGTCTGCATATTTCTGCGCGGCGGCAACGACGGCAACAACACCGTAATTCCGAATCACAACAGTTCTACGGTGAGCAATTACGCGGCTTACAATCAAGCGCGAAGTCAGCAAGGTTTGGCAATCGCGCAAAATCAGCTTTTGCCGATTGCCGTTCCGAAAATGGGCAATTTAACTTACGGTCTGCATCCGAGTCTGGGAACGGTTACGGGCGGAGTAAACGGCGGAATTCACGGACTTTGGGCGCAGGGCAAAATGGCGATTGCGGCAAACGTCGGAACGCTTGCCGCGCCGATTACCAAAGCGCAGTATCAAAGCAATCAGGTTGCGAAACCGTTTCAGCTTTTTTCGCATTCCGACCAAGTTTCGCAATTTCACAGCGGACGCTCGGACGCATTCAGTTTTACGGGTTGGGGCGGAAGAATATCGGACAAAATGACCGCGACGCAAAACCCGAACGGACTTATTCCGATGATTACTTCGATCAACGGCGCACAACTGTTCACCGCCGGACAGACAACCTCGCCGCTGGCGATCAACAACGCATCCGCGTCGCTCGATGAAGTTTTAGATCCAATCGGCTTCGGAGATGACGCGATCTCGAAAGCGCGTTTCGACGCTTATAATCAGCTTAGAAAACAAGATTTGGAATCAAATTATGTTGCCGCCGCCAGCAAAATCACCGATCAGGCGATGCAGGCGAACGACGCGCTCAGTTCGTTTCAGGAAGTAACCGTTTCGTTTCCGAATTCTCAACTCGGCAATCAACTAAAACAAGTCGCCCGAATGATTAAAAAGAGCAGCGATCTGAATGTCGAACGGCAGATTTTCTATTGTCAACTCGGCGGTTTCGATACGCACAACAATCAGATTGCCAACCAATCCGGTTTGCTCGCGCAGTTCAGCCAAGCGGTTCGCGCATTTTACGATGAAATGACCGTGCAGGGAATGGCAAATGACGTGACGACCTTTACGATGACCGATTTCGGACGCACATTCAATCCCGCCGGAACTGGCGGAAACGTCGGAAGCGATCACGCTTGGGGCAATCATCTTTTCGTCATCGGCGACGCGGTTGCCGGCGGTGATTTCTATGGAATGAACACGACAAACGGAACTCCGTATCCGACTTTGCAGTTTAACGGTCCCGACGATGCCGAAAGCGGTTCAAACGCCCGCGGACGCTGGATTCCGACCACTTCCGTCGAACAATACGCCGCAACTCTCGCCCGTTGGTATGGTTTGCCTGAATCGCAAATGCCAACCGTATTTCCGAATATCAATAAATTTACGACATCGAATTTAGGATTTATGAAAAATGTTTAGCGGAAATTAAGAAATTTGCCCGCGAATGAACGCCAATCGGCACGAAAATAAAAACGAAGAAATGTTCAACAGGGATGAAAAGGTTGGACAGGGATTTTTAGAAGCTGTTTGGTAATTGTATCGCAGGCTTCCAGCCGGCTGTCTTGGTGGCTTCCAGCCGCCAATTCGAGCGTTATATATTTGAACATTCGGAAAAAAAGAGATGAATTTGGCGGCTGGAAGCCACCAAGACAGCCGGCAAGATGCCGGCGTTACGTTTTTTTTGAGTTTCCAAACAGCTTCTTAGAAAAACGAGATACATTTTTTGCTTTTCATTTATCCTGTCTATCTCCTTCATCCCTGTTAAAATTTCTTTCCCTGATTCGCGCTGATTTTCATCTCCCGAACAATTTCAGACGCGAAACGATTGAGCATCTTGACACGAATCATTTTTCAAACCTACACTTCTAATCAGAGAGAAGATTTCTTAAAGACTCGTGAATTTACCGAATTACCTAACATTAGCCCGCATTTTTATCGTTCCGCTGCTCGTCGTCGTTTTGCTGACACCAGTTTCTGAAAACTGGTTTGGTATTGAACGCTATTCGCTGGCGATTGTGATTTTTCTGCTCGCTTCGTTTACCGACGTTTTGGACGGACACCTTGCCAGACGGCGAAAGCAGGTTTCAAAATTCGGCGCACTTCTCGATCCGATTGCCGACAAACTTCTCGTTTCCGCCGCTTTGATCGTTCTGGTCGAAAAGCAGCTTGCTCCGGCGTGGACTGTCGTTATAATTTTGGGCAGAGAATTTGTCGTAACCGGCTTGCGCTCGATTGCCGCGACGGAAGGAATTGTCATTTCGGCGCAAAAAGTCGGAAAGATCAAAATGTGGGCGCAGTGCGTGGCAATCGTCGCGCTGCTCGTTGCAGGCGCAAACGGAAATCCGCCCGTTTCAAATTTCGGCTGGGAACTGCCGATTTTTCGTTTCTGGGAAATCGCCGAAGTAAAAACAGCCTTCTCTCACCTCGCCGGATTTACGCTGACCGGCAATGACTGGAAAGTTTTCGGCTATCTTGTCGGACGCGCCGCTTTGTGGATCGCCGTGATTACGGCTTGCTGGTCAATGTATGGTTATTTCAGATTCTTTTACGATGAAACAAAAAGAAAAAATGCCGGTTAAAAAAAAGAACAAACCACGAAAAAACACGAAGAAACACGAAGAAGATAATTTACTGAATTTAACACATTGGCTCTTTAAAAATTAGTCGTGGAAAACTTATTCAGTCATTATTCCCGTCGCCAACGGCGACCAACATTATAGCCTAGCGAGAATCGCTAGGTCAGACGAATCAAAAACTCCGTCGCTGAAGGCGACGAACAAATTATGTAGAAAATTGCTGCTCACTTTCAGCGGGCGATTCAATGATTATCAACTACTTATGGTTTCGGCGAAAACCGCCTGCACTTTATGCTATACTGCCCGTCGCCGCTGGCGACGCGAAAAAAAATACAATTAAATCTAACCAGTAATTGTCAAAGAGCCAAAGTATTTAGCAAATTAACATTATTGATTTCAGACTTCTTATTTTTCCCTTCGTGTTCATTCGTGGTTATTTTCTTATTTTTGTCTTACTGAACTTCGACAAAATCGCCCGTGTGAACTTCCTGCGCGACGCGTGTGATAATAGCGGTTGCCGTCTTTTCTTTGACATTTAAGACTACCATCTCGCCGACGATCCGGCGCAAATCATTCGGACGACGGCTTTTGGCTTCTTCGGTTGTAACGATGCTTCCGCGGGCTTTGCCGCCCGCTTTTCTCGGCGACATTATCGAGAATTTTCCGCCTTCATATTCCTCACTCGCAAAATCTTCGTTTCTCGCGCTGAGTGATTCTTTTTCTACCTTGTCGAGAATATTTCCCGTTCCCAGCGGACGATAAATCGTCAGATAATCGCCGACGCGCACATTTTCATCCGCGCCCAGATCAACATAAACAATCTGTTCGCGTCCGAGCAATTCCCTGCTTTCACGCGACATCAAAATTCTGCCGCGAGCCTTTCCGGTCGGCGTTGCAAAAATATCTAATTCGCCTCTGTTTCTGTAAACCGGGCTGACTCTCTGCGGAATCGGTTCGAGCAGATCGCCGAACAAAAAATTATCGCAGGAATTTTTCACGCGCACCACCGAAACATCGTTCATTACGCGCACAACCTCGACTGCGCCGAGTTCCTGAACGTAATAACCGACATTCTTTTTCGTCCATTTCGATTCGACTTGCCCGCGCGGACGCACAACCGAAAACATATCGCCGACATTTACGCCGCGATTCGCTCCGCCGCTAATGTATAATAAATCTCCCTGCGCGAAAATATGCTGATCCTTTTCATTGACCGCGCCGACGATTTCGTAAGCATTGTTAATGCCAGCCGTTTGTATAAACCCCGCGCAATATAAATTATTTCCTTTAACAATGGGAATATCAGCCCCAGCCTGATTATAAATCACGCGCGGTGTCGGCTGCGGTTTCTGCGCCGCAGCCGCAATCGCCATCATCAACAACAGAGAAAAAACACCGAAACTTTTGTTACAAAATTTTTGCAAATTCACAATTTACTCCTTTTTTTTACACTTTCTTAAATGATTTTAATTTTTCCGTGAAGAATTCCGAAAAGAAATTTTGATTGATTCTTTTTTGCCCGCACGGATGGCGGACAATTAATATCTTAACCCTTTCGTTAAACAAACGTCAACATTTATTTTTAATGTTTGGCAAAAAATTTTATATGAGAACTTGCAGAAACGAAACGAATTTTGTAGTATTTTCGATTGCGGCAAGAAATTTTGTCCGCAAATTAAACTAACGCCGGTGTAGCTCAGTGGTAGAGCAACGGTCTTGTAAACCGTAGGTCATCAGTTCAACTCTGATCACCGGCTCCATTAATATTTTTATCTTTCAACCGGATTACTTGTCTTAACTGCTCAAATCTTCCAACAAGAAAAACTTACAAACTCACCTTACGCAAAAAGTGATTTTTTCTTGTCGCCAAAGGCAATGAACATTATAGCGTAGGGAGCAATGAGCGACAGCGAATGAATCCCTACGTTTGTAAGTTAAATTTATGCGCTCGCTGAAAGTGAGCAACAAATAACGCCCGCGTGTGCGACATTTTCAGCGTCGGGAAATCGTTGTCAAACAAACGTAGGGTTTTGCTCATTCTTCGCTTGCGCCCTACGCTATAATGTCGGTCATCTTCGATGACGAGAAATAAATTGCGTAAGGTGAGTTAAAAATACTGCTCAAACAAGTGTCAAGCCGAATATTAATACAAGAAATATATTGAGAAGTGGAAAAATGGTCTGATTACCGGAAATAAAGGAAACTCATTTCCTCAAATCACATCAGACGTAAAAAGATTGGCTCTTTGACAATTAGTGGTGGAAATTATTTGTATTCAAACATTTTTTTTGTCGCCAACGGCGACCAACATTATAGCCTAGCGAGAATCGCTAGGTCGGCATAAAATCTATGTTCTGTCGCTGAAGGCGACGAACAAATTATGTCGCGTTAGAAAAATTGTTGCTCACTTTCAGCGAGCAGATGATGTGTTGCCAAGAACCTATGGTTTCGGCGAAACGCCTACACCATAGGCTGTAAATGTTTGTCG
Organism: Pyrinomonadaceae bacterium; assembly: GCA_965214585.1. GTDB lineage: Bacteria > Acidobacteriota > Blastocatellia > Pyrinomonadales > Pyrinomonadaceae > JAHCHG01. The sequence continues at coordinate 329,969 of OZ243957.1, forward strand.
CCTTTGGCGACTAAGAATCAATTAAATTTAACCACTAATTGTCAAAGAGCCAAAAGATTTAAAATTCCATAAAAAAAGACAGAGCTAAACTCCGTCTTTTTAAAAATAAATTTTGTTAAATACTCTTGGCGAAACTTCAACTGCCAAGTAATTTTTACGGAAAAACTCCGAGTTCAAAATAGCAGGTGGCGATTTTGTTGATGGCATTCATAAAGGCGGCTGTCCGCAAAGTGTCAACGCCTTCTTTTTCCTTCCAGATGTGGCGAATTTCGCCGTAGGCGGTAATCATTGTTTCTTCTAAACCGGAATAGACGAGATCGGCTTCGTCCGCGCCTCTGGCAATCTGCTTTCGTTCGGCATCGCTCAGACTTCTGCCGGTTTCCTGTTCGATAATTTTTAAGATGCGGTCAAACGCGCCTTGTTCGAAGCGTTTTTCCATTCTGCCGAAACGGACGTGCGACAAGTTTTTCAGCCATTCAAAGTATGAAACGGTTACGCCGCCGGCGTTGATGTAGATGTCGGGGACGACCATTACTCCCATTTCCTGCAAAATTTCTTCCGCCGCCGCCGTGATCGGACCGTTTGCGGCTTCGCCGATGATTTTCGCTTTGATGCGCGGAGCGTTTTCGCTGGTGATCTGGTTTTCGAGCGCGGCGGGAATCAGTATGTCGCAGTCTAATTCGAGCGCGTCTTCGCGTTTTTCCAGATTTTTTGCGCCGGGAAAGTCAAGAATCGAGCCGGTTTGCTTGCGGTGGCGCATTAGCGATTCGAGATCAATGCCGTTTTCGTCGTGAATCGCGCCTTCGTATTCGGAGATCGCGGTAATTATCGCGCCGCCTTCGAGGAAGAATTTCGCCGCGTGATAGCCGACGTTTCCAAGACCTTGCACGACGACTCTTTTGTTTTCGATTCCCGTCGTCAAACCGATTGCCTTCATATCTTCGGGATAATTGCACAGTTCTTTTAACCCGTAAAAAACGCCCAATCCGGTGGCTTCGGTTCTGCCGCGAATTCCGCCCTGCGAAACGGTTTTTCCGGTTACGCAGCCGAGAGCGTCAATTTGTTCGGGATGAAAAGCCAAGTAAGTGTCGGCGATCCAAGACATTTCGCGTGCGCCCGTGCCGTAATCGGGCGCGGGAACGTCAACCGCCGGACCGATAAAGTTTTTCTTGATAAGTTCGGAAGTGTAACGGCGCGTTATTTGTTCGAGTTCGGTCACGGAAAAATCCGACGGATTTATTTTTATCGCGCCTTTCGCGCCGCCGAACGGCACGTCAACAAGGGCGCATTTGTAGCTCATCAAAGTCGCCAAGGCGATCACTTCTTCTTCGCTCGCGTATTCGGAATACCGGATTCCGCCTTTGACCGGCAGTTTATGATGGCTGTGTTCCGCCCGCCACGCCGTGATAACCTTATATCCACCGTCTTTCCTGATCGGAAATTTGAACGAATAAATGCTGTTGCACATTTTTATCTGGTGCAGCAAACCTTCGGGATAATCTGTCAAATTAGCGGCTTTTTCAAAATAGCTGTCCACGCTCGCTAAAAATTTACTTCCTTGCTCCATTGCATTCATATTTATTTTTTCCTTTCGCTTTTTTTGAATTGATTATGTCTTTGGTCTTTGGTCTTTGGTCTTTGGTTTTTGGCTTTCTGTTTAATGAATAAATCCAAAAGCCTAAGACCAAACAAATTATATTTTAAGAGTATTGAAACTGAAAATTTTGTCAATTTGCGTTTTCTTTTTCCGCTTTGTTTTCCGCCAGAAATATTCTGTATGAATCCGGCTTTGTTTCATCTTCGGAACCGGCGAACGTGATTCTGTCTTTATCAATTTTCCAATTTTCCTTCATATAATTTCTGATCGTATCCTTCCGCTGTGCAATAATTTCTTCGTCTCTGCCCGGTTTGAGAATCACCTCCAGACTCAGGCGCGGATGCGTCTGCAAAAATTTGCCGGTTTCGTCAAGCGGATTGGTTTCCCTGCTTCTCAGTTCCGCGCGATTGTTTACAAATTCGATATTCTGATTTTCTACCGGAATGCGGAAAAAAAGAACGTCCAGATTGTTGACCTTCAATCTGTCTTCAATATTTTTTGTAATCACTTCCTTTGCATCTTCGCCGATGTCGCGCTCGCTTAGATAATAAACCTCAAGATTAACGATATTTTCCGGGCTGTTGACCACGCGATAATCGAGCAAAGAGGCAAATTGCGGAAAAGTTACGCCGGTTAGTGAACTTTTAATGCTTTGTAAATATCTCGCCTGCAGTTCGGCAAGCGACGGCGGCGGCGGCTTTTCCGTCTTGACCGTCTGATTGATAATTCTGCTTCGCTCGGATGTCGGAATTTCGATCAATTGCAAGCTCAAGGAATCGCGCGGACGCTCTAATCTCGTGGCGAGAAGTTTCAAATATTCATCTTTTTCCTCTTCCGAATACGGCGCGTTATCGAAAACCCGCAGAAATATTTCAACCTGACCGTTATCTAATCTTCTAACATCGAGTTCGTCCATATAACTGCGCGATATGCCGTCCGTGTCAATTTGATAATTTTTTTCCCAGATGTCTTCGGCTTCCGCCGCAATCCGGTTTTCAAACTGCTTTTCGATATACTGCGCCTTGAGTTCGCTGAAAGATTGACTGAGCGGAATGAAGATCAGCAGAAGCGGCAAAAGAACCATCAGCAGACGAAGCGAAAAACTGCGAATCGTGCGTGCCTTTTCGAGCGTCGGAATGTGGTCTATAAAATTCTGCCATTTAACGCTTTCCGAATGAGAATCCCGCCATTCGCGCACTTGCTCGCGGACTTTCGAGGTGTCAATTCTCAGCATTATAAATACGAGCATTGACATAAACGTAATGGCGACGAGGTTTGTCAGATACAGCAAGCCGCCGCCTTTGGCAATCTCCATTCCCCCGTCAAAATCGAAACTGAGCGCGACACCGATTCCGAATCCGACGACGCAGAGAGGCGGCATCAGAGCGACGGCGATTGCCACGCCCGGAATAGAAATCTCGATGCCTCTCGCTTTTCTGGCAGTCGCCACCGCCCCGATCAAGCCGGAAAAAAGCGCGATTCCCAGATCGAGCGTATTCGGCGCGGTTCTGCCGAGAATTTCCACCGTCGGTTCTTTAAACGGCAAAATTGCGATCAGTATAAGCGCGAAAATTATTGCTCCGGCGGTGCTTAAAAGCAGATTTACAAAAGAGCGAACCGCCAAGATCAGATCGCCGGTTGCCAAAGCCAGACCGCCCGCTAAAATCGGACCCATCAGAGGCGATATGAGCATTGCCCCGATGATAACCGCCACCGAATTCTGCACCAAACCAAGCGCGGTAATTCCGGCGGAAAGAAATATCTGAAGCCAGTAAACCGCATCCTTCAAACTTACGGAAATTGACAAATCCTTGTAGATGGAAGTTTTGCGCTCTTCATCAACACCCATCGAGAGTGCCAATCTGTCGCGCACATTTTTCCAACTGCGTAGAATTGTTCTGAACAGGCGAAAGAAGTTATTGTTTTTGGAATTTTCCATACTTTAAAGCCGAAAAAATATTTCAAATTATTATCATTTAACTCGATTTTTTACAAATGCTTGTCAAATACAATAACATCTTTTGGCGAAAAAATGTTATTCTTATTTTTGTTTTTTTGTCGGATAAATTTTAATCGAAGGAGTTTTTTTATGCCATTAATCAATTGCCCCGAATGCGCTCACGAGGTTTCAACCACGGCGACTGCCTGTCCGAATTGCGGACATCCGTTTGCGCCGTCCGTTACCCGAACCAAAACCGTTATTCAAGACGCGCCGCCGTCGGATGACGGAATTCCCAAATGGATTTTTATTCCGCTTGGTCTTTTGGGAGTCGTGCTTTTATTCTTTTTGCTGACAATGATGAATAACCGCGACGATGCGGCGGAAACCAATATTAACGTAAATCTTGCCGGACAAAGGACGGCGACTGATTCCGCAGTTTCGACAACGCCGAACGACATAGACATTCCGGCATCAACGACAACCGTTAATCCGCCCGATTCGAGCGTTCCGACGACAATTCCGCCCGACGCGCAAACAACGGTTATCTCGCCCGATACTTTGCCCGGCACGGGAACGGTTAATCTCGAAGCAAAAGTCGTTGACACAAAAGGAAACACTCAGGCGGTCAGAGCCGAGAAATTTTACCTGCTCGAAAAAGATTTGGACACGATTCTGCGCGAAGCCGACATTAAAGACGATACAAATCAAGGCTTGAAAAACGCCTTCGGTTTGTCGGTTTTGTATCCCGATAAATATCCCGGAATTCGTGAAAAAGCCCTCGATAAAATCAGCGAATATGTCAAATATGAAACGCTGACCGATACAAGCGGAAAAGCCGAAATGAACGACATAAAACCCGGCGGCTATTATCTTTTCGGAATCACCAAAACCGACAAAGGCTTCGCCATCTGGAGTTCGCCCGTAACAATCAAAACCGGAGAAAATCCCCTCAAATTACAGCCTGTTCGTCCAACTGAAATAGCAAGGTAATTTGCTTGAAAGAAAAAACGGATAAATACAAGATAAGACTGTTTTATTTATTATTTTTCCGTTTTTCTTAAATTATTTTTCTACCCGCAGGCAGCACTTTCGCTGTTGTTTTCTTATAGCGGTTTAAGTTTGGATATACGGTAAGAGTAACGCCTTTAGTGGTGAGAAAACGCCAGCGAAGCGCGGCGTTTTCTCACCACTAAAGGCGTTACTCTTACCCTACGCCAAATCTTGAACTGCTCTAGCTTTCGACAGTTGAGTGTTGTCAGGAACTTCTTTTGTCTGCGGCATAACCCTTTTCTCGGCTTAATTATCTTTCGGCAGGTTCATCGTTTCGCCTTCCCGATTCATTTCCAGATGGCGGGTTGTTCTTTCGGTAACGCTTGGCGGACGTTCGACGAATTCGCCCGTTTCAAATTTCGATTTTTGCGGACTGACATATTCCGTCTGATTGGGCGGCAGTTCGGCGTAATTTGTCTGCGGCTGAAAATTATTTTGAGCGTTTGAGGCAAAATTTGTTACCGGCTGGTATTTCTTTTGTCTGATCTGAATAATCTGCGCGATTCCCGCGCCGAGCATTGAAAATGCCGGAATCAGCATCCAGAACCACCAGCTTTTTCCTATTCCCGTAACCGCCAGAGCGACGGAAACAATTAAAAACGCGATTCCCATAAAGAGTTTTCCCATCGCGCCTTCAAAAGTTACTTTTTTTCCTTTGCAGTCGGTCAATTCCTGTTCCTGCCGCAAAGCCGGTTTTCCCGAAATCGCTTCGGAAACCAAATTCAGATCAGTTCCGCAGTTTCGGCAAAACTTGCCGTTTTCCGGGTTTTTCGTTCCACATTTTGGGCAAAACATATTTTCTTTTCCTTATCTTATTTCTGATAATCTTTAAAAAATAAATCTAACAATCCGATTTCAGCCAACGTAGATGGCGAGCGACAGCATAAAGCCGTGTGCGCCAGCGCACGGTTAGCTTGGGCGAATGTGCAAACCTGCGATAGTGAGAAGCTGTTTGGAAACTCAAAAAAAACGTAACGCCGGCATCTTGCCGGCAGTCTTGGTGGCTTCCAGCCGCCAATTCGAGCGTCATTTACTCGAATTGGCGGAAAAAACAGAAAAATTTGGCGGCTGGAAGCCACCAAGACTGCCGGCTGGAAGCCTGCGATACAATTATCAAACAGCTTCTGACAGATGATCGGCTATCGCCCGTTTTCACGGGCTGAAAACGAAAATTTATTGTTAGATTTATTTTTCAAAGATTATTAGAATATAACAGATATAAAAACTCTCCGCTTAAATTGCAGCGATTAATATTCATCAGAAATATAGCCTAAAACAACGAACGATCACCAATGAATCAATCACTCGATTTCTCCTCTCTGCCTGACGGCTTCAAAAAGTATTACGCCGGCGGCAACCGATACGTTCAAAGATTCGACGTTTCCCCGCATCGGAATTTTCACCAGCATATCACATTTTTCCGCCGTCAAGCGGTGCAGACCTTTGCCTTCGCCGCCCAACACAAGAGCGCACGGCGCGTTCCAATCCCAATTCGTATAAGAAGTTTCCCCGTCGCCGCTTGCGCCGATTGTCCAGATTCCGATTTTTTTCAGTTCTTCGATTGTGCGGTTGATGTTTGTAACTTTCGCAACCTTCACATATTCGCTCGCGCCTGCCGAAGATTTCGCCACCGTTTCGGTCAGACCGACGGCGCGTCGTTCGGGAATAAAAACCGCTTCCGCGCCCGCGCATTCGACAACGCGCAGAATCGCGCCCAGATTTCGCGGGTCTTCCACGCCGTCCAAAACGACGACCAGAGGTTTTTCGCCGCTTTCGATCTTTTCCGCCAATTCCGCAAAAACCGCATCCGCATCCGCATATTCCGCCGAAGCGACAAGCGCGACGATTCCCTGATGATTCGCTTCTTCCGCGACATAGACGGAAAATTTATCGCCCGAAATTTTGTCAACCTCAATTCCCTTTTCGCGTGCCAAACCGACGACATCGGAGAAACGCTTTTCCCTCGCGCCTTCGCTGATAAGGATTTTTTCGATCTTTCGCTTTTCCGCCCGAACGGTTTCCAAAACGGGCAGAACTCCGTAAATCACCGAATGATTTTTTTCATTTTGATCTTTACCCGATGCTTTCCCGTTCCGCCTTTTCCCTTTTCCTTTTTCCCTTTTCCCTTTCATTTTATAAACCATTGCAGGCGCGAGTATTTGTCAAATTGCGGCAGATTATTGGTCGTCGCCGAACTCTCTATTTTCAAACGCCCGAATCCTTCTTTTTTCAAATTTGTTGAACTATGATAACCGACATCCCAGATTTTACCGAGAAATTCCCGATCTTTTTTGTATTCGTCGGAAAATTTCGCACCCGGCGCGATTTCGCGCAGTTTTTCCGCGAGCGTTTTCATATTTTCAAACGCCAGAATTTTCTTTTCCGCGCCAAGACAGGAAAAATCGAAGCCTTTTGACAAAACGCGAAAACCGAAAGGATTTTCTTTGTCGTAAATGTCTATTAAAATCTCGTCCGAAGAAATTTCCGCCGCTTCCAGAATTTTGTTTTCGCCCTTTTTTACGCGCTTTTCTTTTGAATCAACTTTTTTCTCGAACAAAACTCCGATTACAATTGCTTTGATATTTTCAAGGGCGATTTTATAAATTTCGTCTTGATTAAACAGTATCAAAATAATTTCGTTTTGATAAAATTCGATTCCGCGCAGACGACTGTTCGGTTTGTCTGCCGCTAAAGTTTCGTCGCTCAAAAGCAGGGTTTCGATGCCGCATCCGATCAGATTTTTCTGCACGATTCGCGCCGCCTTTTCCGATTCGAGCCGAACAAGCGGCAGTTTTTTGTCGGTTTGGCAAATTTCCCTTAAATTTTCGGTTTCCAGATTCGTAAAATCCGCCGCTTTTGAAAAATCAATAATTTCGGAATTTGACAGGCGAATCAAATTAAAACCTTTTTCCCAATTTTCAAGTTTTCGCTGAACCGGCTTGATAAAATCGTTCTGCAAATCGGAAATTTCCAAATCGTTTCCGCAATACAAGCAATTTAAGCGATTCGGCGGATTTTGCCTCGCGCATTTTCCGCATCCGATCAACTGCTTGGCATCGAACGCCGCATTTTCCGTCCGAGTTGGTAAATCTCCGAGCCAATCGTTCGGATCAATCTTTTTTAAATTATTTTTCATAAAAACGGTTTAATTTTTGATTATAAAACAAAAAACGAGTATCTTGTTATAAAGAAACACCTGCCGGACATATTTCGGCTTGGCACGATTTAATTTTATAAATTTTTATTCGATTGCAGTTGTAATTTAAGAAAAACGAACCGATTTTAAAATCTTTTTTTGAAACTATTTTTGTAAATTGTCGGGATTTTTTCCCGTCGAACAATACTGAACTGATAATTATAAACCATTTTTTGATTTACAGTAAAAAAATCTGCGGATTTTCAGATCATCTAAAGCACACAAAAAAATTAAAGTTTCGTAAATTTCTCAAATTCCGACTGCGTTTGGTTTATCAATAATTCTTTAAATACAGGATTTTATACTTATGCAGTTTGATATGGCGACAAATTCCTCTTGGCAGTTCGGACATCGTGGGCGAGTTGCCGTTTTTATTGACGGAAACAATCTTTTTCACGCCGCGCGTTTTCACAATTTAGATATTGATTACAACAAACTTCTGCGCGTTCTCTTGGGCGACGGACGGCTTCTTCGCGCGTTTTTCTACACCGGAGTTGACGCGGGCGCGGAACGCCAGCAGGGTTTCCTTTTGTGGATGCGGCGAAACGGTTTTCGCGTCGTGCAGAAGGAATTAAAGACCTTCTACGACGGCACGCGCAAAGCAAATCTCGATGTCGAGATCGCGGTTGATATGCTCAGTCTTGCGGGGCGTTATGACACAGCCGTTCTGGTTTCGGGCGACGAAGATTTCGTTTACGCTCTAAACGCCGTCGCATACAAAGGCTGCCGCGTCGAGGTTGCCGGTTTTCGTTCAAACACCGCGCCGCGTCTGATTGACGTTTCCGATTTTTTTATTGATTTGGGCGACATCGCCGAACTCGTCTGCAAAGACGATTCCACCGATGCACAGTATGACATTCCTTCGTTTGTTCCGCCCGAAGAGATTTCCGAATCCGATATTATCAAGCAAAAACCGGAACAAAAATATCCGCAGGTGGCAAATAAAATCCCGATTGAAACAAATTATTCGGACGACGAAATGGAAAATGATTATGTCCGCATTACCGATGAAAGATGATTGTTTGATTTTTCTGTTTATTATCGGTAAATTTGTAAAATAAATTTAACTTAAATTTTAAGCAGGTTTAAGCTCATAACTACATTTAAATTAATAATTTGGCGACGCTAAATCAAAAAACTTTAGTGTTCGCATCAATTTACTGTTGACTACTTAAAGTAACTTCTGATACCATTGCTTTAGTTTTCAGCAGTCCTGTTAAACAAGTTCTTAAACAATTTCCCTTCTCGCGGAAAAATTTTTCAATTTTACATTCTTTGCAAAGCTATGAACTGTCCTGTTTGTAATCGTGAAAACATATATGAACTGTCAATCTGCATAAGCTGCGGAGCGATGAGCATTGATTCTGTTCGTGATGAACTTGCCATTAAGCCTGTTTCAGCCGTCAAATCCGAAATCCAACTTGCCGCAAAAACCGCAATGAAAGAAAATCCGTCCTTAAAGAAAACGACGAGTAATTCGCTCGAACTAAAACCTTTTGAAATCAAAACGGAAAAATCCGCCATTATCGTTTCCAAAACGGACACGGCGCAGCTTCCGACGAAGCAAACGAATCCGACTTTGATCGAATTTCACAGCAAAGCCGCCGCCGTTCCCGAATGGCGTTTGAAACTGCAAAATGCGGTTCGCCAACGCCAAAGCGGAAAATCCGCCCAAGTGCCGATCAACGCTCCGCAGATCGTTTCTCAAAAAACCAATCTGCGGTCAAACGGCAACGCGGCGTTAAAGATCGAAACGGCTGAACAAATCGAAACGCAATCGGAAACAGCCGCCGAGGGCAACGAGGTTTTGGCAAACGCGCTCAAGCGAATCAACAAATCGCGCCAGAGATTCTTGGTTACGGAAGAAGAGCCGGAAGTTCAAATCGAACAAAAAGCGGAAACCAAGCCGAGCAAAGTGTTCAATTTTCCCGAAGAAGCGAGCGTCAACGCGCCCGCGCCGAAAATGGCTGAACCGAATCCCGCGCCCGTCTATTATACAAAGCCGAAACTGGCTTCATCTTCTCTGCAAACTTCTATCAGTTTCGACACCAACGAACTTCCGCCGCTTCCCGAAAAAGCGCAGATTGCGACCAGTTTTGGTAAGCGTCCGGTTACACATATTCCGCTTGACAATTTGCTCAATGACGACATTCCGGCGATAGAGAAAGAGAAAATCTCCGTGATCGAAAAAGCGGAAGCAATTTCCGATTCGGTCAAAGAATTTAACAGCGAAATAATTACGCACAGCGAAACAACCGCGCACGCGGAAATTCAAGCAAAAGAACCGCTTAAAATCGGTTTTATTGACGACGAAAATTTTGTCGAAGCGGAAGAAACCGAACTCGAAAACACCGACGAAATTGACGATTGCGCTCCGTTTGCGATGCGTTTTAACGCCGGACTTTTCGATTTTATCATCGGCAGTTTTACCACGCTTTTTCTGCTCTCGCCGTTTATGATTTTGGGCGACAACTGGTTTTCATTTTCCGGCTTTTTAACCTTCGCCGTAATTTGCTCGATTGTAATGTTCGTTTACCTGACAACCGCCGTCGGACTTTTCGGCAGAACCTTCGGAATGAAACTTTTCGCGCTCGAAGTCGTGGATGTCGAGGGCGAAGAATACCCGACATTTCATCAATCGGCGGTCAGTTCGGCGGTTTACCTTTTATCGCTTCCCTTTGCCGGAGCAGGATTTATCACGGTTTTATTAAATGACGAAAAACGCGCCGTTCACGATCTGGTTTCAAATACGATTGTCGTTAAGGAGTATTAAAATATTGGTAAATTGTAAACAGTAAATTGTCGGTTTGGACAATTGATTATTAAAAATTTACAATTTACAAGTTTTGAACGAAAAAACTCTACAAAAAATTACTGCCGAACTTTCATCCGAACTCGTCGGACAAAAGTTCGGCAAAATTTTTGTCCTTTCGCGTTTTCGCGTGGCGATAGATTTTCGGCTGGACGATTCAAAATATCTTTTTATCAGCACAGAACCGACTTCTCCGCGAATTTATCTGATAAAACGCCGTCTGAAAGATTTAGAAAAAGACAACAAAAATCCTTCGTCGTTTATTTCTCATCTGCGCTCGAAATTGTCGAACGCATTTGTCGAAAAAATCGAAAAAATTGAGAACGAGCGCGTTTTGATCTTTGAACTTTCGGCGAAAAACGATGTCGGGCAGTTTGAAAATTATTCGCTTGTCGTTCAGCTTACGGGACGTTCTTCAAATTTGTTTCTGCTTGACGAAAAAGATTTTATAATTGACGCTCTGCGCGAAAATTCGGGCGAAGGACAGGAAATCGCCGACAAATATCAGCCGCCGAAACGAACGGGCGAACAGCGCGAAACTTTTGAGAGTTTTCCGCAAGACGATTTTGAAAGTTTGTCCGAAGCACTCGACGCGCATTTTCGGAAAATCGAAACGGAAAACGCTTTTCGTTCAAAAGCGAATTCGGCGAAAAGCGAACTCAAAAAGGAAATCTCGAAACGCAAAAGGCTCGTCAAAAATCTCGACAAAGACCTTGAAAATCACGGCGACGCGGAAACTTGGAAACGCTTCGGCGATCTGCTTCTGGCAAACGTCCAAACGGCGAAGCGCGAAGGCGGAAAGATTTTTGTCGCCGATTATTTTGACGAAAATGTTCCGATCATCGAGATCGAAATTGACGAAAATGATTCGATAACCGGCGCGGCGGAAAGATTTTTTAAGAAATATACAAAGGCGCGAAATGCAAAAGAAGAAATTTCAAAAAGGCTCGACGAAATTAATGTAGAACTTGAAAAATTTGAGTTAAAAAAACAAAAACTCGAAACTGCGATTGCCGAAAAAGATTTGGAATTTATCACGGAAATTGCGAAAAAAGACGAGAAAAAACAAAAGATAAAATCCAAAGACAAAGTTTTTACCGGCGTTCGGGAATTTACTTCGTCGGACGGTTTTGAAATTCTCGTCGGCAAACGCTCGAAAGATAATGATTACTTGACTTTCCGCATTGCCAAATCGCTCGATCTGTGGCTTCACGCGGCGGATTATCCCGGCTCTCACGTCGTCGTCAAAAACCCGAACCGCCTCGAAATTCCGCAAAAAACCTTGCTCGAAGCCGCGAGCCTTGCCGCTTTTTACAGCAAAGCAAGCGAACAAACAAAAGTCGCCGTTCACTACACGCAGAAAAAATTTGTCAACAAACCGAAAGGCGCGGCTGCCGGACTTGTCAGTTTGGCGAGTTTTAAGACAATTTTGGTCGAGCCGAAGGTTTTGGAAAACTAAAATCAAGAAATTTGCCCGCGAATGAACGCGAATAAGAGAAGAAATTTAACAGGGATAAAGGTGATAAAAGGGATGAGAAATAAATTTAACATTTAAAATTAAAAAATAAATCCTAAATCTCAAAATCCCTGTAAATCTCCTTCATCCCTGTTAAATTTATTTTCTTATTCGCGCTCATTCGCGGGCAAAATCTCTTGTTTATTCGTTGACTGTTTTTGCTACGGTTTCCTTCATTTTGTCAATCACTCTGCTTCCGCTGCCGGTGAAAACGCCGGTCATTTTGCCGTCGCGGTTGACGAGAACGCTTTGCGGAATTCCGGGCATTTGGGTAATTTTATAGAATTCACCGAACAGATCATTATCAGCGTAAGCCAACTGATAATTCAAGTTTTGTTTTTTGGCAAAATCTTCGATCACCTCTCTTGTTTCGGGAACTCCTTCTTCACCGATATTCAAGCCGACAATTTCAAAATCATTGTCTTTATATTTATTCTGCATTTCGATCAAATCAGGCATTTCGGCAATGCACGGACCGCACCACGTTGCCCATAAATTCAGCAAAACGACTTTGCCTTTTTTGTCCGACATCTTGAATGTCGTGCCGTCCACATTTTTGATTTCCGCGTTCATAATGCCCTGCGGCAAACTCGGATAATCGCTGTTTTTGACCGAATCTTTATCAGCGTTTGAAACGGTTTGAACAGAATTATCCGCCGTATTATCGGTAGAATTCGTGCTGTCAAGACAAGCCGTAAAGCCTGAAATTGCAACGCTTAATAAAACAAACAAAATTAAATTTCGATAAATATTTTTCATAAAACCTTTCTCCAAAAATGTAACGCGGTCATCTTGGCGGCTGACGCGGCGGCTTTCAGTTTTCCCGTTCGGGAATGCGTTAAACGACTCATAAACTTAAATAAATGCGTCGGCTGGAAGCCAACGCGACTGCCGGCTGGAAGCCTGCGATACATCTTTAACTAATATCTTTTAGACGCAAGACGATCAGCGTTGTAACAAACAAACCGCCGAACATCAGCAGTAAAACGATCTGATTGACGAGCGTGTGCATCCACGGATGCAGAAAACTTATGTAATCGCTCAAATCTTCGGGAATTTTTTCCGCGTCGGCGATTTTCGGCGGATCGTCGAGTTTCGTTTTCGCGCTTTTGTCGTCCCGCCTGATGTAATCGTCAACTCTCTGTTCGACATCCTTTCGATATTCTTCCAAATCATTTTTCGCGTCGGCGATTATTTTATCATTTTTGATCTCGACGGATTTATAAAGCCCTCGTCCGTCCGTTTCGCCGTTCGGATACGCGCCTTCCGCTTCCAAAGTGTCGAGTCCCGAATAACGCTTTATTGTATCAAAAGACCAAGTTGCGGGCATCGTCAAACCGACTATTTTATTAATACCCGTCGGCACGCCGATTAATCCCGAAAATAAAATTTGCGGAATTAAAATCAAAGGCACAAGGCTCGTCGCCATTTCCGAAGTTTTAACAAGGGCGGAAATCAAAAGTCCGAGCGCGATGCCGACGGTTGCGGTTAAGATGACGATCCAGAATTGCGCGATGCCGAAAAATTCGCCGGGCATTTTCATCAAACCGGCAAAATGGAAAAGTTTAAGCGGCGCGAAAAGCAGAAAACATTGGACGAAAACGATGAATCCGAGAACGAAAAGTTTTGATGCGAGATACGGGAAAATTCCGAGATTGACCATTCGTTCGCGCGTGTAGATCGGTTTTTCCTTGACGATCTCACCAGCCGCAACCGAAGTTCCGAACCAGACGGAAACTAGGGAAAGTATAAAATATACGAAATCGCGCGGCTGATTTTCGCCCATTACGAGAAACGTCATAACGGCGATGATCGGAGCTTGCGCGAGCAGTATAAAAAGCGTCAGTTTGTCGCGCAGAAGCACTTCGGTATAACGGCGCGAAAGCGTGAAAAACTGGCGGATCGCGCCGAAAATCCCCAACCGATGCGATTTTTTCGCGCTGCCCGATTCCGTCTTTTCAAGCTGTTTTAGCGGTTCGTAAACATTTTTTTTGTATTGCGTGGTTTTGACGAATTTCTGCTTCCAGTTTTCCGCCGTTTCCGCCGTAATTTGCCGGCGATTCGCGCTGCCGTTCTGCTTGAGTTTTTCGTTTATCGGAGATTCGAGCCGATCATATAAATCCTTGAAACTGTCGGCTTTCAGATATTCCAACGCTTCATTCGGTTTGCCGTAAAAAACGAGTTTTCCGCGCATCAAGACGACGATCTTATCGAAAAGTTTGACGTTTTCCATCGCGTGCGTGGTTAAAATCACGGTTCTGCCCGATTCGGCGATCTGTCGGAAAAGTTTCATAATTTTCTCTTCCGTTGCCGGATCGAGTCCCGAAGTCGGCTCGTCGAGGAAAATTACGGACGGTTTCGTGATAAGTTCGACGGCGATGGAAACGCGCTTGCGCTGTCCGCCGGAAAGCTGATTTATCGGCACGTCGCGCTGTTCGGCGATTCCGGTTACGTCTAAAACTTCGTCAATTATCTGATCTATTTCATCCTTTGAAACGTCGTCGGAAAGGCGCAGTTTGGCGACGTAATAAAGCGTTTTGTAAACGCTCAGTTCGCGGTGAATTATGTCGTCTTGCGGAACGTAGCCGATTGACTGCTTTAACGAATCGAGATGTTTATAAAAATCCAGATTATTTATCAAAACGCTGCCGCCGCTTGCCGGGCGCATTCCGTTGAGAGCGTCCATCAAAGTTGATTTTCCCGCGCCCGAAGGTCCGAGCAGACCGACGAATTCATTCGGCTGAATTGACAAGGAAATGTCGTCGAGCAGACGGATTTTCCCTTTGCCGTTGCGGTTTTTTACATCTTTGACGATATTCAGCGAATCAATTCTCGTTTTCGAGCGCGTGTCAAAAACTCCGACATTATTATTTCCGTCAATTTTTATCAGAAACGAACCGATCTGCACCGCATCCTGCGTGGAAATCGTCTGCCGCGAAACGCGCGTTCCGTTCAGGTAAATTCCGTTTGTCGAGTTCAAATCTTCGATTGAAATTCCCTGATTCGTGCGGACGAGTTTCGCGTGGCGGTTCGATATTTGCAGTCCGTCGAGTTGTATATCGCTGTCCTCGGCGCGTCCGATCTTTAATTCGTTTTTGCCGCCGAACGCCAGCGACATCAAAAGCTGAGGTTCGCCCGCGTCTTTTTTCGGTATGTGAGTTTTGATCGAGTCTATATTTATCGCCATCGTCTGCGAACCGATCTGCGCGGAATTATCGGGCAAATCTATCTGCTGACTGTTGGCAACGGCGCGTTGTCCGGCAAGACTCGCGCCTTTCGGAGCGACGCGCGAGGGCGACGCGAAACGCAGAACAGGTCCGCCCGGTCCGAGTCTGATCTCGTCGTCGTGATACAGCGGCGTTGACGCGGAAACCCTCTGTTCATTAACTAAAATTCCGTTAAAGCTGTTGTTGTCGTGAAGAATAATTTTGTCGTTCTGTTTTACGATCCGGGCGTGTCGGCGCGAAACCATCACGGCGTTTGCGTCGAACGTAATATCGCAATTCGGATCGCGTCCGAGCCATATTTCGTTTTTATTTATTTCAAAAATATCCGTTTTC
Organism: Pyrinomonadaceae bacterium; assembly: GCA_965214585.1. Classification (GTDB taxonomy): domain Bacteria; phylum Acidobacteriota; class Blastocatellia; order Pyrinomonadales; family Pyrinomonadaceae; genus JAHCHG01. Next base: position 345,642 of record OZ243957.1, read on the forward strand.
CGCCCGGAAACGAGCAATTCGAGTTTTGCAGTTTCCTTTGCTTGCGTTTGATGTGTTTGTTTCGGAATCGGCGTTTGAGTTGGAGGTTTGGGATTATTCGGCGCAGCGGGCGCAGGTGCGGGCGGAATCGAAATTTGCGGATTTTGCGGCAAAGCGGTTTTTACTTTCGCGGCATTACCCGCCGGCGGAATCGAATCGGAAATCAGTTCAAACCAGATCACGCGCAGAACCGGACCGTTTTCGCCGAATTGCAGAGCGTCCCCGAAAGCGACTTTCTGCCGTTTGATCTTTTGATTGTTGATAAGAGTTCCGTAAGTGGAATTTTCATCAACCAGAATCCACGCGCCGTTTTCCCAGATTAATTGGGCGTGCCGGCGCGAAACCATCGGGAATTTCTCATTAGCAAAGAAAACGTCGCAATTATTTGAGTCGCGCCCGATGCGTATTATTTTCTGCTCAAAAGATTTTTCGGGCTGCTGCTGTCCGCTGAGTTCTTCGGCTAAAACAATTTTCATTTGGTAAAACCGGCTTTTTGAAATTAAAAAAACTTGAATTTGCCGTATTTTAGCTTAAAAACAGCCAAAACAAAAAGCGCAGAGAATTTTTCCCGCGCTTTTTAACTTATCATACCGAGAATCATTTGGTAGGTATGATAAGTTGATTTTGCAGAAACACGCACGCGCGTAAGTGTGCAAAAGTTCTGACACACTTACGCGCGTGCGTGTTTCTGCATTATATCGAACCTATTTACTGGTAAGCCGTATCAGACAAACTGAAAATGAATAATATCAAAGAAACATTTTTGCCAATCAACTTTTCAGAGATTCGATTATTTTAACCAGAGCCGTATCATCGTAAGGTTTTGTCAAATAGTCGGAAACGCCCAGATCAAAAGCCTTTTGGCGATGTTTTTCGCCGCTTCGGGAAGTAATCATCACAACCGGAATGTTTTGCAGAACGGGCTGCCGGCGCAGAGTGGCGAGAAACTCGTAGCCGTCCATTCGCGGCATTTCGACATCGGTTAAAATCACGTCCGGCATTTTTTCCAGAATCTGCAAAATTTCCAGAGCTTCGAGTCCGTCTTTGGCGATCAGCGGTTTCCAATTGTTTTTGACAACCAGATTGGAATTGATCTTTCTGACGCTCGGACTGTCATCAACGATCATAATTGTCGGCTGGGATTTGATTTTTATCCGGGCGGCGGTTTTTCTTGTTTTCGGCTCGGAAGATTTGTTTTCCAGCAGACGAATCAAATCTAAAACCGGCACGACATCGCCGTTTCCGAGAATCGTCGCGCCGAGCAGTCCGTTGAGTTTATGCAGAGGACTTTTAAGCGGTTTGATGACGATTTCTTCCGGTTTGATAATTTCATCCACGATCAGAGCGCACGGATTTTCCAGCGTATCGAGCAGAAGCACGGAAATCTGCTCGTTTTCCGAATGCGGTTTGGCTTTAAAATCGAGCAGTTCGTTAAGACCGGAAAGCTGATAATTTTTGCCTTCGATTTTTATTGAATCGCTGTTTTGTCCTTTTTTGAATGCGTCAAAAGAGATTTCCGTAATTTTTCCGATAAGTTTCAGCGGAAAAGCAAAAATCTGATTGTTTGCCTTGACGAGCATCGAGCGCGTAACGGCTAACGCCATCGGCAGCCGAACGGTAAATGTCGTGCCTTTCTGCACTTTGGAAGCAATGGAAATTGTTCCCTGATGACGAAGGATGTTCGTTTTGACGATGTTCATTCCAACGCCGCGCCCGGAAATATGGCTGATATTCTTGGTAGTCGTCAAACCGGGCAGAAACATCAACTCGAAAATTTCTTCTTCGCTCAGATTTTCGGCTTCGTCTGCGGTGATAAATTTATTCTGGACGGCTTTTTCCTTTAAGGCGGAAGATGCGATTCCGCGTCCGTCGTCGGAAATTTTTACGATGATGTGCGTGCCTTCGCTGTGAACGCGCAGATAAATTTTTCCGCTTTCCGGTTTTCCGAGCAGGCGGCGCGTTTCGGGCGTTTCGATGCCGTGCGCGACGGCGTTTCGGAGCAGATGCAGCAGCGGTTCGACCAGAGAATCTAAAATCTGCGTGTCAACTTCCAGATTTTCCCCTTCGATAATAAGTTCGGCGGATTTTCCCTCTTCGTCGCAGATCATTCGGACGGTTCGATGCAGACGAACCGAAAGCGTGCCGAATCGAACCATTCTGAGGCGCAGAATTTTGTCCTGCATCTCCTCGACCAGACGCTTCTGATTATCAAACAGCATTTCAAATTTCCCGCGCAGATTGTCCAGTTCCGAATTGATCGCCGAAGCGTCGGCGGTTGTTTCCAGCAGTTCGCGCGTGGTTTGATGAAAATCCGTGTAACGGTCAAATTCGAGCGAATCGAATTCCGCCGGTTCATTTCGCAGAAAAGTTTCGTGTTTTCCGAAAGTTCCCAATGCCGAATTTTGGAAATGTCCGGCGTTTTCGAGCATATCAACTTCAAAATCGGTTTCGAGTTTGTGCGTCGAATGTTGAAGCCGGCGGGTGCTGTTGTATAATTCGCCGATCTGCTGTTCAAATTCTCCCAATCTCTGCTCGAAAACCGAACGGCTGATTACTAAACCGCTGACGATCTTGACGAGTTCATCAAGCCGTTCGAGCGAAACGCGCACAATCGAACGGCTCGGATTGATTTGATTTTTCTGTTCCGCCGCCTCTTTTTCCGCTTGCGCCGGGGCAATCGGCATTTCCGTTTTTTCTGCGGTTCGGGAAACGGGGGAATTTTGTGCTGCTTCCGCTTTGAGCGAAACCATAATATCTTCAAAATCCGCGTAAATGCGTTCGATCTTTTTGGTCAGCTGCTCGGAATCTTCGTTGTTGGCAAGTGCGCTGAAACAATCTGTCGAAGTCAGCAGAAATTCAAAAATTTCCAGATTGCTGCCGACCTCGTTTTCCGCCAGATAATCCAGCAAATCTTCGACTTTGTGAGCCAAACCCGAAAGTTTCTTAAAGCCGACGATTCCCGCCGAGCCTTTTAATGTGTGAGCGTTGCGGCGAATTTCGAGAAGCGATTCCCGATTGTTCGGCGCACGTTCCAAAACTTCCAGATGAGTATTAACGCTTCGCAGAAGGTCTTCGGCTTCGAGCGCGAAAATCTCCAGCATCTCGTCGTCAATTTCAAAATCTTCTTCCCAGCCGCTTAAATTTTCTTTATAATCATTTTTCGCCTCGACTTGAGCGTTCGGAATTTCCCCGATAATTTGCGGAACAAATTCTTCTTTGTCTCCCGGTTTTTCCTGAATACTGTCAAAAAAATCTTCGACAAACTTATTAATACTAATCGAATCTTCCTTTGCGTTAAAACTCTCTTTTGCCAGCAACGCTTCAACGGCGGTAAATTTATCGAGCAGCATTCTGATATGTTCGTCCGTGAGTTTCGCTTCCGCCGCGTAAACTTCCTTTAAGTCCTTTTCCAGATCAGCCGCGATTTCGCCGAGTTCGTCCAAACCGATCATCCGCGCCGCGCCTTTTATCGTGTGAACCTGCCGCAGAGCAGTTTTGAGTTCGTCGTTCGCCGCGCTTTTTCCGCCCGACACGAGAATCCCGCCGCGAATCGTCGGCAGGTAGCTTTCGGCTTCTTCGATAAATTCTATCAGAATTTCTTTATCCATAAAATTTATGGTGTTTGGGAGTGTAAGCATCCTTGCTTGCAAGTTCGCTGTCTTTTAGCGGACTAATAAACGCCGACTTCTTCAGATGATAAACATTTTTCAATTGCCTTAGCAATTGTGCAAGCAGGGATGCTTACACTCCCATTTTATTTGTTTCAATTCAAATAAAGATTAGTTTCATTTGAAGACATTTTTCGCTGATGATTGCGGTCTTCGGGAAGTTTGAAAGGCTGAATCGAACCGCGCAGTTCGTCGGAGAGTTCGACGAGCATTTTGACCGAATCGGCGGCGCGTTTTGAACCCGTCTGGATAATTTCCGTAACGCTCGAAATGTTTTCCATCGCCTGCGAAATGTCTTCCGAACTTTTCGCCTGCTGGCGAGCCGAAGATGAAATTGACTGAATTAATTCGGCAAGCCTTGTTGAAACCTGCTCGATTTCGACAAGTGCTTGTCCGGCTTTATCGGCAAGCGTCGAACCGACGACGACTTCGTGAATCGTTTCTTCCATCGAACCGACGACATCTTTTGTTTCGGTCTGAATCGTTCTTGCAAGCGAAGCGATTTGCTGCGTCAGACGATTCGAGCGTTCGGCAAGGCGTTCTACTTCTTCGGCGACAACCGCAAAACCGATTCCCGCTTCGCCCGCCGCCGATGCCTGCAAAGATGCGTTGAGCGCGAGAAGACTCGTGCGGTCTGATAAATCGTCAATGAGTTGGACGATCTGGCTGATTTCCTGCGAGCGTTCGCCGAGTTTTTTGATTCTTTTCGCCGTTTCCTGCACCTGTTTGCGGATTCCGTTCATCGCGTTGATGTTGTCCTGCACGGCTTTTGCGCCGTAACGCGCGTTGTTCAGCGAATCGCCGGCAACTTGCGCCGAAAGCGTGGCGTTTTCGGAAACTTCCTGAATTTGCAGAGTCATATTTGAAATTGCCTGCGTGGTGCGCGAAATCTGCGAGGCTTGCGCCTGACTTCCCTGCGCGAGTTGTCCGGTTGTATCGTTGATTGCGTTGGCTGAATTGCTCACTTGAAAAGTTAAATCCTTGACCTGTTTTATTAAAGAGCGCAGTTCCTTTGTCATCGAATTAAAGGCTTCGGCGATTGCGCCCGTCATTTCGGGCGAAACTTCCGCCTGCACGGTCAAATCTCCGGCGGCGACTTCGGAAACTTCCGCCAGCAATTTGATAATCGAATTTTGCAGATTGTCGCGTTCTTCCTGCGTCTGCACGAACGAGCGCAGTTTTTCGATCATATTTTGCAGCGATTTGCCGAGATCGTCGGCTTCGGAATTCAGCAGAATATTCGCCGACAGATCGCCCGTCGAAATCTGATCGGCAATTTGGCTCAGACGAATCTGAAAACGCGAAATCTCTCTGAGCGAAAACATCAAATCGCCGTCGGCTTCAAAAGTGTCTTCGATCAGTTCGCCCTGCGCTATCTGATGAGAAAGTTCGGCGGCATCGGCGATCTGTCGTCTAAGTTTATATGCCGAGAAATTTACGGCAATAATCGAGAAAACTGCTGTCACGACGGCGAAAAACAGAGTAATTACGGCGGCAAGTCTATTTTGCGTGTAACCGAAATGAGCCGCATAGACGAGTCCCGCCGCGAGCAGCAAAAAAATTACCGCCGCTGCCGAAAAAATTCTCACGAGCAAATTCCAAAACGATTTTGACTGCATAATTTTTATTTCCCAAATGTTTTTTCCGAATAATTTTTTTTCACCGCAGAGATGCGGATAAATTCAGTTTGATTTGACGCAAATTTAACGATTCTTTTTATGAGATTCGTCTTTAGCTCCCGGTAATATTTCAAATAAAACTTTGCGCCTCTGCGGTTAAATTTATTTAAGAACTTCGATTTCTTCCCGAACTGATTCTTCGGCTGAGTCGGCAGCGGAAAACTGCTTTTCTTCCGCAGGTTTTGAAACTTTAAATTCGGCAACCGCAAATTTCATCTGTTCGGTGGAAAGCGAAATTTCGGCGATCTGTTTTTCGGCATCTTTCAGATTTTCGAGAGATTTTTCCGTCTTTTCGATGGAATCCACAAATTCGCCGAAGGCTTTTTCGGTTTCGTCCGAATTTTCGTGCGAATAGGAAATTAGTTTTTTCTGCAAATTCAGAAACTGCCCGACGTATTTTTCAAGTTCACTCAGAGCGTTTCCGCTTTCGAGCGCAAATTTTGAAAGTTCGGCGGCTTCGCCGATCAGATTTTGCAGAGAATGTCCGACCTCGCCGATTTCCGCCGAGATCGTCTGATTGAGCGTGGAAATCTGCTGATTCGCGTTTTCGGCGCGAACGGCAAGCCGTTCCACTTCTTCGGCGAGAACCGAAAACGCCTGTCCTTTCTGGCTCGATTCGACGGCTTGAAGCGAAGCGTTCAGAGCGATCATATTCGCCCGGTGCGCCAAATCTTCCACCGTTCTGACGACTCCGCTGATCTCTTTCGATTGTTCCTGAAGCCGATCCGTGCGTTTGACGGCACTTTGTATCTGCTTTCGCAACGCGCCGATGTGATTGACATTTTCCTGCGCGGATTTTGTTCCTTTGCGGGCGTTTTCAATTGATTGATTAGCCGTCTGCGCCGAGCCGTGAAGTTCTTCGGCAATTTTCTGAACGCTGACGGGAAACTGCTCGAAGGCTGCTTTGACGCGGTTTAACTGCTGGATTTTCGATTCGTCAATTTTTGCAATCGCCCGAATCGTTTTTCCCGATTCGTTTGCCGCAAAATGAATCAATTCCGATTTGCCGCGCATCTGAATTACCAATTCGTTAAGGTTCTCCGTCAGATATTTCAAGGTTTCCGAAATCTCGCCGGTTGCCGGAAAATCGTTTTTAAGTTCCGTCTGCAAATTTCCGGCGCGAACGGCGGCAATTTGATTATTGATATTCTCAACCGCATTTTCGAGTTTCTCCAGATTTTGCTTGGCGTGAATTGATTCGCTCACTTTGGCGAGAAGTTTCTGAAACGAATCGCTCAAACGATCCGAATTTTGCAGAGGCGTGAGCGCGACGTTGACATCTCCGGCGGCAACTTTGTCCATTAAACCGACCAGATTTTGAGTTTGTTTGGCGTTGCGGTGCAGAGTTTGCAGCAGCTCGTCGGTTTCAGTCGAGCCGGTTGTTCTGGGAAGAGCCGTAACCACGCCGCGTTCGAGAGATTTTGCCAGCAGAGAGATTTTCTCGATAGGGCTGACGACCTCGTTGGAAAGCCACCAGCCGAAAGCCGTTATAATAAAACCGATCAGCAAAAACGGCGTAAATATCGCATAAAATGTGTTCGTTATCAAAAACGACGAAATCAGATATGAAACCAGTCCGAAAATACATATAAAAAAGCCCAACGCGCTGGTGGCAAGCCAGATTTTGCCTTTCAACGAATTGAGCAGAGAATTTGCCGATTGTCGGTTCATAATTTTTTTTATCGGATGTTCAAACACCTGCCGCCCTGTCGTGTCGGGAAAATTTCAGCTTAGTTCGGCAAATATTTGAACAATCCGCGATGAACAAATCTCTTTTCAGAGAGCTAGGGAAGAGTGGAAGTTTTCGGTATTCATTATAAAAAACGTGTTCGATTTCCGAATCGCTTTGCCGCGCAGATACGGCAGTTTTTCGGCTTTATCAAGCGGCGCGATCTCTTCGTCGGAAAGCGTGATAATTTCGCCGAGCCGTTCAACGGCTAAGGCGAAAACCGCCGCCGATTCATCCGCGCGAAGAACGATGAATTTTGATTTTGCCGAATAATCGTCGGCTTTTTCGTTCCAGAGTTTTTTCACGTCAACGACGGAAATTATCTCGCCGCGAAGATTGCTCAAACCGAGAAACCATTCGGGAGTGTTCGGCAGTTTGGCGGATTTGAGAGGCTGCGTAATTTCGGCGATCTGATTTGAGGAGATCGCGTAAAAATTTTCACCCGAAAAAAAGACGATATATTTTTCGCCTTTTTTCGGATGATTCGCGTCTTCGGAAAATACGGGTTTGGCGAAATCCAGATAATCCACCGCAGATAAATCCGCTTCCGAAGAATTTTTTACGGAAGATTTAGTCATACGCTCCCGCCAGATAAGTTTCGACTGTTTTCATAAGCGTTTCCGGTCCGAAAGGCTTTGTAATGTAGCCGGTTGTGCCAGCCATCCGTCCGCGAACTTTGTCAAAAAATCCGTCGTTGCCGGAAATCATCACAATCGGAACTTCTTTGGTAATTTCTTCGGAACGCATCACTTTGCAAACCTGATAACCGTCCATTCTCGGCATCGTTATATCGAGGAGAACCAGATCGGGCGAAACTTCCTTTATTTTTTCCAGCGCGTCAACTCCGTCAACCGCGCAGATCACTTCGTGTCCGCATTTCAGAAGTTTGCTGGAAATCAATTTGCGAACCGTCGCGCTGTCGTCCACCACCAAAATAACTTTTCCGCGCGGCATCGAACTGTGTATGCTTTCCTGTTCTTCGATTTCCGCCAGACGAATTGCCATCGCATTAACCTGCGAACGCAGCACGACATCGTTCGGAGCGAGTTTCACGGCATCCTGCAAATACGAATAACCTTTTCGCAAATTTCGCAGATTTATTTGTCCGATTGCCAAAACCTTGAGTTCTTCGGCATCAAAGCCGCGCACATCCTTCTCGAACTCCAAATCCTGCATTCGCTTGCCCAAAACTTCCTGCACCGCCTCCTGATGAGAAATGAGCATTTCCAGATCGGTCAGCGTTAAAACCGCTTTGCAAGAACCGCATTTGAACGCCTGCAAATCGTTTTGCTCATCGCAGAAAGGACAGGAACTGACTTCCGAAACTTCATCCGCAACATTAAAAGAATTTTCGGCGGTTTCGACATTTTGAGATAAATTCGGCGCGTAGTCTTCGGGCAAAACGGCTTCGGCAGACTGCATTTGAAAATCCGCCGCTTGAGATTCATTTGAAACGGTTTCCGCTTCCTGTTCGTATTCAGCAGCGGCATATTCCTGAAAATAGTCATTTTCCGAAACTGCTTCCGCATATTCGGAAGGAGAATATGCGGAAGTTTCCTCCGTGTATTCATTTGCAGAAGTTTCTTCCGTATATTCAGGGGCGGAAGAATTTTGATATTCAGAGGCGGAATATTCTTCTTGAGAATCATTGTTTTCAGCAGCTTCTTGTGAAGATTCTTCGTAAGCGGATTCTTCATAATACGAAGGCATTTCAAAGTTTTCGACATTTTCCGGGCTGTATTCCGGCTGCTGAATCTGCAAAGGCTGTTCTTCAAAATTGTTTGCGTTTTCATCAACCGAAAATTCATTTACGTCGTATTGCCCGGCGTTTTCCGCTTCCGATTTCGGTTCAAAACCGCTTTCTTCTAAAACCGTTTGAACGGATTCGTTTTCGTATTCGTCCAAAGACAATTCCAAATCAATATCTTCTTCTTTATATGGCTCTGCAACTTCGGATTCGCTTTGATAATCGTCCGCTTGAACGGTTTCATCGTTTGAAACTTCTTGCGCCGCAGCGGATTCTTCTTCAAACTGCGACATAATCGCCTGTAACGACATCAAACCCGATTTTGCCGCTTGATTTTCGGGATTTATGTTCAGAACATTCTGATAACACGAAATCTTCGCGTTCAGCGATTCAACCAGATGCGATTTTAACATCCACGCATTTTCGTTTTCGGGAGCGTTTTCCAAAACTTCCGCGATCAAATTTTCGGCACTTTGCTTGTCGCCGGCAGCTGCCGCTTGATTGGCTTTTCTCAGAAGCGTTTCGGCAATGTCATTTTTGGCGGAAAGCAAAAGATTGTGTGCGTTTTCATTGCCCGGATTGATGCTCAGAACTTTTTTCAGATATGAAATTTTCTCTTCGTTTGAATCGGCAACCGAAACGATGTTCAGCCAAGCCGTTTCGCTTTCGCCGTCCTGAACGAGTGCCTGTAAAAAACATTGTTTGGCAAAATGCGCGTTATTCTGATTCAGAGCATCAATTCCGCGCTCGACAAAGGTTTTTGCGAGCATAGATTTGGTGGCTTTTGAACGCTCCAAAGCGGCTTGATTTTCGGGATTTATACTTAAAACATTGTTCAAGTAAATCAATAATTCTTCGGGATATTCGCTGATCGAAGCCAGCCACAGCCAGCCTTCTTCGCAATTCGGTTCGGCTTCGGTAACGCGCAGCAGAAAATGCTTCGCCTCCGAACGATTGCCTTCGCGGGCGGCTTCGATGCCGCTGCGGAGCATTTTCAGAGATATTGTTGAAATACTCTCCTCATTTATCTCGTCCGTCAGACGGTTGTCGAAAAACGGAAGAGCAGCGGTTTCTGAATCAAAATCTAATTTCATATTTTTTCAGTCCTAAAATTTCTTTATTTGAGAACAATCGCCGGGAGATATTTTCCCGATTAGCGAAGAAAAAGCAAAACCGATGCCAAGTCGGGTAAATTTGTTGAATAATTGCCAAGATAAGTTTTCGCGTTTGAAAAGACTGATAAAATGAAGAAAAATTGAATTTTCACATTGAAAAATTTTGGCATTAATAACTGAAAGTGACAATAAATGTCAGATGTAAATAACAAAAACTTGCAAATATCTTGGTGCGAAATTGCTTGCCGGTAGGATAAAATGCAATAAAAGTGAGGCGTAAGAGAGTTTTTACAAAAAGGCGGAAAAACTGCCTGCAAATTTATAAAGCAAAAATCAGACCACACCAAAATTTATTTTTCGATTTGTTAAAATTATGAAACACGACGTAATTATAATCGGCGGCGGCGCGGCGGGAATGTCGGCGGGACTCTGGTGCGCCGATCTGAAACTTCGCGCATTACTGTTAGAGGCGAAAAGCGAACTCGGCGGACAGCTTTTGCAAACTTATAACCGAATTGAAAATCATCTCGGAAACAAAGCGGAAAACGGGCGCGAAATGCGCGACATTTTTACCGAACAAATTAAAAACCGCGACTTTCAGATAAAATGCCGCGCCGAAACCGTAAAAGTTGATTTAAATGAAAAAGCAGTCGAATTAAAAACCGGCGAAAAATTTTCTGCGGATTTCTTGATTATCGCAACCGGAGTCAGACGCAGAAAATTAAACATCGAAGGCGTAGAAAAATTTGAAAACAGAGGAATACTAAAATCTGGAAAGCGCGATAAAGACAAGACGAAAGATAAAAAAGTTCTGATCGTCGGCGGCGGCGACGCGGCTTTTGAAAACTCTCTGATCTTGGCAAAAACAGCCGAAAAAGTTACGCTCATTCACCGAACGGAAAAATTTAGCGCGAGAGAAGAATTTGTAGAAGAAGCCCGCCAAAATGAGAAAATCGAAATTCTCGTCAATACGATTCTCGAAAAAATCGAAGGCGGAGAGAAAATCGAAACGGCGAAATTGCGAAACGTAAAAGACGACAGCACACAAAATCTGACAATTGACCAAATTCTATTTCGCATCGGAGTTTTACCGAACACGGAAATTTTCGCAGACCAAATCGAACTAAACGAAAACGGCTACATAAACATTGACGGCAATTGCCGAACAAGCGTCGAAAATGTTTTCGCCGTCGGCGACGTTTCCAATCCACTCGCGCCGACAATTTCGAGTGCCGTCGGAACGGGCGCAACCGCCGCTAAAGTTATCTCGAACTTTTACAGCCTTTGATTTTTCAATCATTTAAGCAGGTCGTAATATGTTTTCAAAGATGATCCGAATGCAGAAACACGCACGCAGTAAGTGTGTTCTTTGCGCCCTTACGAGCGTAGCGGGCTTCTGCATTATACCTGATTACTTTTACTCATCTGCTTACCTGCCGAAAATAATCAAATATCTGAATTTACTCCGAAATTTCAGATTTTAGAGTTCTACAAACCAAAATATATTTCTTAATATTTTACCGTATTTGTTGGCTTTCCAACATAATTTCCGATTACGGAACGAAATGTGCCTTAGCTTTAATACAACAGTTTTACGCAAATTAATTTAAGATTTATTAAGTCTTAATATTCAAAGCCATAGGAGGAAGTATGAGTTTTAAAATTTCAAACGCAAAGTTTTTTTTAGTTGCCTTTTGTGCAGTTTTGCTGACCGCAGTTGCAGCGGTCAGCATTAACGCGCAGTCGGGAACGACCAGAATCAGCGGAACAATTACGGACGCTTCGGGCGCGATTGTTCCCGGCGCATCCGTTACAGTAAGGAATCCGAGCAAGGGATTTAACCGCACAATTATTACCAGCGACGACGGCAGATATAGTTTTCCGACGCTTCCGCCGGCGACTTATTTGATTGAAGTAACCGCCAACAATTTCAAAAAAACTATCCGGCGCGATGTGCAGGCACTCGTTGATACGCCGATTGAAATAAATATCGCGCTCGAACCGGGCGACGTTACGGCGGTTGTTGACGTTACGACCAATGACATCGAATCGGTAATAAACACCGAAGACGCAACCATCGGAAACACTTTTGTTCCCGAACAAATTACGGAACTTCCGACGAATCTGCGGCAGGTTGCCGACCTTTTGAGCCTTCAGCCGGGCGTTACGCGCGACGGTTATGTTGCCGGCGGCAGAAGCGATCAGTCGAACGTAACGCTTGACGGCGTGGACATCAACGATCAGCAGACCGGCGGACGCACCGATCAGTTTCAGACGACGCAGGGAACGGTTTTGCGTCTTACCGCCGAAGCGGTTGAAGAATTCCGCATCACGACGACGGGCGCGAACGCCAATCAGGGACGCTCTTCGGGAGCGCAGATTTCCTTGATCTCGAAAAGCGGAACAAACGATTTTCGCGGCGCGGCGTTTTATTTTTACCGCCCGACGGCGTTTTCATCAAACGATTTTTTCAGTAATCAGTCCGGTGTCGAGCGCGGCAGTTTAGCACGTCCGGTTTTCGGCGGCGCAATCGGCGGTCCGATTGTCAGAGATAAATTATTTTTCTTTTATTCCTACGAAGGACAGCGCGAAAAAAGAGATGCGTCGGTGGTGCGGACAGTTCCGCTTGCCAGTCTCGGCGCGGGACAATTGAAATTTTTCGGTGCTGCTCCCGGCGATCCGGCGGGAACAAATCGTCTGATTACGCTTAATCTCAACCAGCTAAACAATATTTATTCGCAAGTCGGCATAAATCCGGCGGCGTTGGCGGTTTTCGCAAACGCGGCATCGAAATATCCGGCAAACGATCCGACTGTCGGCGACGGCTTAAATACGGGCGGATTTCGCTTTAACGCGCCGACAACCGATAACGACAATACGCATATCGCCCGCTTCGATTACAACATTACCGACAGTCAGACCTTGTTTTTCAGAGGAAATTACCAACACGATCTGAACGAATTGACGCAGTTTTTCCCGGATACGCCGTCGCGTTCCTTGTGGGAACATCCTTACGGTTTCGTTGCGGGACACAACTGGACGGTTACAAACAATCTGGTCAATAATTTCCGTTACGGATTTACGCGTCAGGCGTTCAGTCAGCAAGGCGATTCGTCGGAAAATTCGATTATTTTCCGCTTTGTTTTCCAGCCGCTGTTTTACGCCAGAACTTTGAGCCGCGTAACTCCGGTTCACAATATCACCGACGATTTAACGTATATTACGGGAAATCACACGCTTCAGTTTGGCGGAAACGTCCGAATCGTCCGCAATTATCGTGAAGATTTGGGCAACGCTTTTGATTCAGCCGTAACGAATCCGTCATTTTATGATTTGTCCGGGCGGGTTGTTGACCAAGTAATTACCGATGCCGGTTATACAATCGGTTCAGGACAACGCTCAATCGTGCAGAATGCGGCGACGGCTCTGATCGGAAGATTTTCGCAATACAGCGGAAATTTCACGTTCGATATTGACGGCAGCGTTTTGCCGAACGGAACTCCGACGATTCGCAATTTTGCCACAGAAGAATACGACGCATATGTGCAGGACATCTGGAAGCCGTATCGAAACTTAACAATTACCGGCGGTTTGCGTTATTCGTTAAGCCGACCTGTCTATGAAACGGGCGGATTCCAAGTTGTTCCCGACCAAAGATTGGGCGACGTTTTCGATCAGCGCGTAGCAGGTATGCAAAGCGGCAGACCTTTTAACGGTTTGATCAATTTTGAACTCGCCGGACCGGAAAATAACGCTCCCGGCTTTTACAGTATGGACTGGAACAATCTCCAGCCGAGTATCGCCGCCGCATATTCGCCGAGTGCTAAGAGAGGATTTTTGAAATATTTATTCGGCGACGAAGGCGATTCGGTCATTCGCGGCGGTTTCAGAATCCTGAACGACCATTTCGGTCAGCAGCTTGCCGTTTCGTTCGACGCTCTTTCGACAATCGGTTTTACGTCGGCAGTTACGGTTTCAGCCAATACTTTTGACGTAACCGGAAATCCCGCGCCGCGTTTTACCGGCTTCGGACAAAATGTTCGCTCGCTGCCGGGAATTCCCGCGCCGACACAGCGTTTTTCGACTCCGGCGGATGAACGTCAGCGCATCGAAACATCTCTGGATGCGACCATTACGACTCCGACGCATTACACTTGGAACGCTTCGTTCGGACGCTCGCTCCCGAAAGGAATGTATATCGAGGCTTCCTACATCGGACGCTCGGCACGCAATCTGCTGGCGACGCGCGACGTATTGGCTTTGAACAATTTGGTTGATCCGCAATCAGGAATGGATTGGTATGGGGCGGCTGGACTGCTCGCTGATGCCCGTCTTGCGAATGTTCCGATCAATCAACTTGGACCGATCCCATATTTTGAAAATCTGTTTCCCGGAGTCGGCGGAAATTTTACCGGCAACACTTCGCTTACTTCAACGCAGGAAATTTATAATTTGGTTGCCAGAGACGGATTCGACATTCTCGATTGGACTTTTGTTCAATTGCTGATTGACGACATTGGCAGATTTCCAAATGCCTTTTTCCATCCGCAATATGCGGCGTTCTCGGCGTTTAGCAGCGTAGCCAAATCCGATTATCACGGCGGTTCTATCACGCTTCGTCAAAGACTCGGAAAATCTCTGAGTTATGATTTTAACTACACGCTTTCCAAGTCAATGGATAATGCTTCCGGTTTGCAGACGGGCGGTTCTTACGGTTCGCAGTTTATCCTGAACCCGCTTAGACCGGATGATAACTACGCCGCGTCGGATTTTGACACGCGCCACGTTATCAATGCGAATTTCCTTTTCGATCTGCCGATTGGACGCGGACGCGCCTATTTCGGCGGTATGAACAGATTCGCCGATGCGATCATAGGCGGTTGGAGTTTGCGCGGTATTTACCGTTGGAATTCCGGTCAGCCGATCTCCGTGCCGTTTGACGCGGCGCAATGGGCGACCAACTGGAACGTGCAGTCGAACGGAACTGCTCTGAGAAATCTGAACGCAGGCGTTGTTCGTGATACGCAAAACATTTTTGCCGATCCGCAAGCGGCGTTCAATAATCTTCGCAATGCGCGTCCGGGCGAAACGGGACAACGCAACACTTTGCGTCTGCCGGGTTATCAATCGCTGGATTTAGGGCTTTCCAAATCGTTCGGAATGCCGTGGAGCGAAAACCACAAACTCCAGTTCCGCGCCGAAGTGTTTAACGTAACAAACGTGCAGTATTTTTCGGCAGGAAATGCAACGCGCACAACTTACGGTTTACCGCCCGATCCCGAACTGGGAACGGCTGATCCGAGTTTCGGTCAGATTTTCAACGGTGTGCAAGGCGATAACAACGGAAGAAGATTTTTTCAATTCGGACTTCGCTATTCATTCTAAAAATTCTGAAATTCAGAATTTAACATCAGGCTGAGGCTTTTCGCTTCAGCCTTTCTTTGTTTACAAAAAGATTGGAGAAACATCTAAGAAGTTGTTTGGAAACTCAGAAAAAACGTAACGCCGGCATCTTGCCGGCAGTCTTGGTGGCATCTTGCCGCCAATTCGAGCGTCATTTGCACAAATTTACGGGAAAAGCAGATGAATTTGGCGGCTGGAAGCCACCAAGACTGCCGGCTGGAAGCCTGCGATACAATTTCCAAACAGCTTCTAAAAGTTGAGAAGCCGAGTTCAAATATCTTCTTAAATTAAATTTCGGACGCAACCTTTCGCGCGTAATTTCTTTCAGCAACCTTTGTTTGCCTCGACTGAATCATAAATTAAATTTCGGTTTGAAAAATTTCTAAAATTTTCGCAAACGGAAAGATTATGGTATATAATTTGAAACGGATTTATTAAAATGCTGAAACCGACTTACATTGCCATTCCGATTTTCGCGCTTCTGATCGCCGTCGAAGCGTGGCTGTTGATCCGCGAAAACCGGGACGAATTTGACCGCAAAGATACTTGGACAAATATTATTCTCGGCTTCGGCAGCATCGCTTTCGGCGCGGTTATCGGCATTGTAACTTCGATTTTTTACTTGACCGTTTACGAATATGCGCCGTTTAAGATGCCGATGAACACCGTGTGGGCGTGGGGTATTCTGCTTTTCGCCGACGATTTTGCGTATTACTGGTTTCACCGTTTCAGCCACGAAGTCCGCTTTTTTTGGAATTTTCACGTCGTTCATCATTCGTCGAACAAATATAATCTGAGCGTTGCCGTGCGGCAAAGCTGGTTTTCCGGCGTGGCGCATTGGATTTTCTACGTTCCCGTCGCGCTTTTAGGCTTTCCGTTCTGGGCTTTTGTAACGATGCACGGCTTGAATTTGGTTTATCAATTCTGGATTCACACCGAACGAATCGGCAAACTCGGCTGGCTCGAATACGTTTTAAATACGCCGTCGCATCACCGCGTTCATCACGGAGTAAATAATCCGTATCTGGATAAAAACTACGCCGGAATTTTCATCATTTGGGACAGACTTTTCGGCACGTTCGTCGAAGAAACGGAAAAAGTCCGTTACGGAATTACGACTCCTCTAAAAAGTTACAATCCGCTGTGGATAAATTCGCACGCTTGGGCGGAAACTTTTGCGGCGATGCGCGAAAAGAAAACTTTCGCGGGAAAATTACGCTGTTTTTACGGCAGTCCCGATATGGATTTTGTCGAAGATGCGCCAAACCGAAAATTAGCCGAATCTGCAAAATATAATATAAATTTATGAGGAAAAATCTATCTGTTTTCGTCGCTTTTCTGCTTTCATTGGCATTTGCCGGAAACGCCTTCGCGCAAATTCAAAACGTAAAGATCACTCCGAAAAAAGTTACATATAATCGAACCGGCGAAGACGTTCCCGATTTCAAAAAGACTTTTGAAGTAACTTATCCCGAGATTTCCGGCGTAAAAAACCCGGCGGTTTTGAAAAAATTAAACGATACGCTCAGTTACTGGAAAGTTTTCGATACGACGCTCGAAGAAAATACAGGCGATTACGATTGGCTTTCGAGTATGGATTACAAAGTCAATTTTAATAACGACGGCTTGCTTGCAATTGATTTGATGATGGAAGGCGTTGGTGCTTATCCCGACGGTTCAACCGTTCCTTTGGTCGTAGATTTGAATGCCGGAAAACAACTAAAGATAAATGACGTTTTTACAAATTTGCCGAAATTGATTTTGATGATTGATAAATTACAAAAAGCCGAAATGAAAAAAGCGTTTACCGATTTGCAAAAGGAATCGCCGGAAGATGCAACATCTTTGAAAGAAGCGTTTCAGAATTATTCAAATCCGCTTAAAACTCTTGACCAATATACAATCGGCGCGGACGGCATAACTTTTATTTATGATTACGGTTTTCCGCACGTTATCAAAGCTCTCGCTCCCGAAGGCAGATACAAATTCACTTGGCAGCAAATGAAACCGTATATCAAACCCGCGAGTCCGCTTGCAAAATTCGTCAAGTAATATAATCATTAAGTTTATGAGCGATAGAAAAATCCGCGTCCTTGTGGCAAAACCCGGACTCGACGGACACGACAGAGGCGCAAAAGTTATCGCCCGCGCATTGCGCGACGCGGGAATGGAAGTTATTTACACGGGCTTGCGGCAAACGCCCGAAATGATCGCGGCGGCGGCTTTGCAGGAAGACGTTGACGCGGTGGGAATCTCGATTTTATCCGGCGCACATAACACGCTCTGCCCGCGCATCGTCAATCTTTTGCGCGAAAACGGAATGGACGACACGCTCATTTTAGTCGGCGGAATCGTGCCGCAGGAAGATATTCCCAAATTAAAATCGGACGGCGTTTCGGAAATTTTTCTGCCCGGAACTTCCACCGAAGACATCGTAAAATTTATAAACGAAAACGTCAGAACCGGATAAACGACTTTTGGCACGGTAAATGCAAGTTTATATTTTTAAATTCACTAATTGTCCGGCGCAGATCGGACGGGAGGTTTACAAATTATGAAATTAAAAGATTTAAAGGTTTTAGGAATGATTTTGGCGGTTGTATTATTCGCATACGGCACGGCAAACGCACAAGTGGTTGACGCGGTAAAAGATGCCGCTTCAAAAACAAAAGATGTAACCGTTGACGCGGCGAAAAAGACCGGCGAAGTTACGAAAAAAATTGCGGAAGGCACAAAAGACGCAACAGTTAAAGGGGTCAAGAAAACCGGCGAAGTTATCGGCGATACTTACGATAAAGCCGACGATTTGGCGGCTGATGCGGTGGAAGAAACTGAGGAAGCATACGAAAATCGCGGCGATATAGCTTCGGATGTATGGGACGCAACGAAAAAAGGAACTAAAAAAACGGTTCAATACACGGGCGATAAAGCCGAAGATTTTGCAAAACTCGGTTACAAAGGCGGCAAATATTTCACGAAAAAAACTTGGGACGGCACAAAATGGGTTGCCGAAAAAGTCTGGATATTTGAAAAAGAAGACAAAACGCCATAACTTGTAAAATTTCAATAAAGTCAAAGCGGTCAACAATCAATTAATTTTGATTGTTGACCGCTTCATTTTTTTGGTTTTTAATAAATGTAATGAAAGAAAAAGTAAGAGTTGCAAACGGACAAGGATTTTGGGGCGATATGCTGACCGCGCCTGTTGACCAAGTTAGAAACGGACCGATTGATTATTTAATGCTCGATTATTTGGCGGAAGTTACGATGAGCATTATGCAAAAGCAAATTGCACGCAATCCCGAAGCCGGCTTTGCCAGAGATTTTATCGCTTTGATGCAGGAAATTTTGCCCGATTGCGTCGAAAAAGACATAAAAGTTTTATCGAACGCGGGCGGCGTAAATGTCGAAGGTTGCGCCGAAGCGATAAAGGAAACCGCGCAAAGTTTAGGTTTGTCGGGAAAAGTAAACATCGGCGTAATCACCGGCGACGATGTGATGCCGCGCTTGCAGGAATTTCTTGACAAAGGCGTTGAAATCAACAATATGGACACGGGCGAATCGCTTGCCGAAATTATTGACAAAGTGCAGTCGGCAAACGTCTATCTCGGCGCAAAACCGATTGTCGAAGCGTTGGATAAAGGAGCAAGAATTGTCGTCGGCGGACGCTTGACCGACACGGGTTTGACGCTCGCGCCTTTGATGCACGAATTCGGCTGGAGTTTTGACAATTGGGATCAGGTCGCAACCGGAACAATCGCCGGACACATTATCGAATGCGGAGCGCAGTGTTCGGGCGGAAACTGTCAATTCGACTGGGAATCAATTCCCGATTTGGCAAACGTCGGCTTCCCGATTATCGAAGCCTATCCGAACGGCGAATTCGTCGTTACAAAACACGAAGGAACAGGCGGGCGCGTAAATATTCCGTCGGTCAAAGAACAGCTTTTGTATGAAATGGGCGATCCGCACGCTTATATAACGCCTGATGTCGTCGCCGATTTTACGACGATAAATTTAGAAGCCGACGGCGAAAACCGTGTCAAAGTTTTCGGCATTAAGGGAAAACCGAAAACCGAATTTTACAAAATTTCAATCGCATATTCGGCAGGCTGGAAATCAGTCGGAACGCTCGTCTATTCTTACCCCGACGCATACAAAAAAGCCAAAGCCGCCGACAAAATTCTGCGCTCGCGCCTTGATAAACTCGGTTTACAATTCGATAAGATTTTGACCGAGTTCGTCGGCTGGAACGCGACACACGGACATCTCGCCGGAGAACCGCCCGCAGACATTCCCGAAATTCAATTGAGAATCGGCGTGCGCGGGCAAAATAAAGACGATGTTGCAAGATTTACAAAAGAGATCGCGCCGCTGATTTTAACCGGACCGCCCGGCGTTACGGGTTTTGCCGGTGGTCGCCCGAAAGTTGAAGAAATTATGGCGTATTTTCCCGCTTTGATTCCGAAAAATTTAATTGAAACGAAAGTTGAGATCATTGAGGCATAAATTTACTTTAAGTCAGCCGATTTAATTTCAGAATCGGGTTTCCAAAATTTCGAGTATTCTAAAATTAATTCTAAACTTTTAACGAGTTTTATTGGCGAGTCCGCAGATGCTGGGTTAAAAGTGTTGTGAACAATTTTGCGGGGAACTAAAATTCCGAATTGACTCGGCTGATATTCAAAAACCGATTTGAACATATCAAAATCATCCTTTCCGTTATTTCTTGGAATGTATGTATTTCTTTCCTCGCGCCATACCTGAAAAGTTTCTTTATCAACAAATATGTTTCCTTTGTAAAACACTAACGGCTTACCATTTTCAAATGTCAGATCAAGTATTTCAGCGTCCTTTCGGTCAACTTCAATATCGGATTTTAATTTCTCCCAAGTTTTAAGCTGCCGATAAGAAATCAAATATACTTCTTCCCCGTTCAGATTTTCTGTGCCTTCGAGTTTATATTGAAAGTATGGATAATTTTGCTGATTAATAAAAATTGCGTTGGAAAATACGAATCCATCCGTTTTAAAGTATTTGTCATAACGATAACTTTCATTTTTCAATAATTTCAATTCTTTTTCCAACGATTTTGAATTGGCTGCTTTTCTAAAAATTTTCTCAACTCTTTTTTCGCTGTCTTTTACCGGCTTTCCGTCAACTGACAGCACATTTCTATATTCGGTTGCAGAAGTTTGTGAGCCGTCGGAAGATTCATAAATAATTAAAGTAGATTTTACAGTTCGTTCTTTTTCAATATTTCCCTTTTCATACGTCCGAATAATTTTATTTTCTTCGGCAACCAGATTTTTGAAGGTTTCGGAATATTTTTTTGCTTGCGCTTCTATTTTTTCGAGAATTTCATTTGAATTATGATCTTTTGACTGCGCCTTCGTAATTTGAACGCTCAGAATTATCAATATTAAAACGAATATGATTTTTATGTTTATTTTCAATGATTTAAAAAAATCTTTTGTTAAATTTTAAGTTTCCTTAATTTGATTTATTATTAAAGCATAAACTAATCTGAATTAAAAGAGTTTTTCTATGAATCAAAAACCCGAATTCTGGACGCGAAAAAATTCTAAACAAATCGCCGATTGCCGCGTTTTCAAAGTGCGCGAAGATTTTTGCGAGCGCGAAAGCGATTCAGCCGAGCATTCGTTTTTCGTCATTGAAAATCCCGATTGGGTAAATATAATCGGTTTGACAAAAGACGAAAAAGTAATTTTGATCGAACAATTCAGACACGGCACGGAAGAAATTATTCTGGAAATTCCCGGCGGAATGCTCGACGAAAATGAAAAACCGGAAATCGCCGCCGAGCGCGAACTCGTCGAAGAAACGGGTTTTGAAGCGAAAGAGATTATTTATCTCGGCAAATCCGCGCCGAATCCGGCGATTCAGAGCAATACAATTTATCATTATCTCGCGCTGGATTGCGAAAAAACGAGTGAAACAAATTTTGACGAACACGAAAGCGTTGTTACAAAATTAGTTGACATTAATGAAATCGAAAATTTGGTTGCGACGGGCGAAATTACGCACGCTTTGGCAATTGCGGGATTTTATTATTTTTCACTTTATCAAAATAAAAAATTATGAAAGTTGAACTGACAAAAATCGCGCACGCGCGTTCGGGCGACAAAGGCGACACGGCAAATGTCGGATTGATCGCGCTCAAAGACGAATTTTATCCGGTTTTGGAACGCGAAGTTACGGCGGAAAAAGTGAAAAAACATTTCGGCAAAATCGTCAAAGGCGATGTCGAACGCTTTAAACTTCCGAATCTCGGCGCGTTAAATTTCCTTTTGCACGAAAGTTTGGGCGGCGGCGGAACTCTGTCGCTGATGACAGACGCGCAAGGCAAAACTTTTTCGACGGCTCTGCTTCGTATGAAAGTCGAACTCAGCGACGACGAAGCGGCAAACTTAAATTAAAATGAGCGAAGCATTACAAAAGAAAATTAATTTTGATTTCGCGCAGATCGGCGGCGTAAATCTGCATTATGCAACTGCCGGAAACGGCGAAAAACTCGTGCTTTTATTGCACGGTTTTCCCGAATTTTGGTATTCGTGGCGGCATCAAATCGTTGGTCTAAGCGACGAATACACGGTTGTCGCGCCCGATTTGCGCGGCTATAATCTGAGCGACAAACCGACGGACGTTTCAGATTATGAAATTGAAAAATTAACGGACGACGTGATCGGATTAATTCAATATTTCGGACGCGAAAAAGCCGCCGTTGTCGGACACGATTGGGGCGCGGCAATCGCTTGGGCGACGGCTTTGAAATATCCCGAATACGTCTGGAAACTCGCCGCAATGCAAGTTCCGCCCGCCGCCGTCTGGAAGAAAAATCAAACTTTTAAGCAGTTTTTGGCAAGTTGGTATATGTTCTTTTTTCAAATTCCGAAACTTCCCGAATGGGTTTTAAGTTTAAGCGATTATGAAGTTTTAGCGGATGGTTTGAGAAATTCGACAGCCGAAAAAGGAATTTTTACAGACGAAATAATCGCGGAATACAAAAAAAATTGGAGCAAACCCGAAATGCTTGAAAGCGCGTTGAATTATTACCGCGCGAATATTTTGAAAAGGATTTTCGGAAAATCCGAAGTAACAGAAATGATAAAAGTTCCGACGCTTTTCATTTACGGCGAAAAGGACACGGCGATTCTGCCCGAAACTATTAAAGGAATCGGCGAATTTGTTGACGCGCCGTTTGAAGAATTCAAATTTCCGAACGCGGGACATTGGATTCAGCAGGAAGAAGCGGAAACGGTAACTCGGATTTTAGCGGAATTTTTATCTGAATAAATTTTACATTTTTCATTTTTCATTCTAAATTCTATTACAAAAAAACTCTTTCGATTTTGCAGAATTTTTAACAATAAGAATTTAAAATTTAGAATCAAGAATTTAGAATTGAGTTCGTAACTATGAAAAAGCCCAAAGATAATCCGGTTTTAGAAAAATCGTTTGCATTTGCTTTGCGAATTGTGAAACTCAATCGTTATTTGGTTGAAGAGAAAAAGGAATATGTTCTCAGCCGTGAGTTATTAATTTCAGGAACTCATATCGGAAAGCATATCAAAGAAGCCGTTGACGCGGAATCAAGAGAGATTTTTATAAGCGAAATGGGAATTGCGCGTAGAAAAGCATCTGAAACTGAATATTGGCTGCAACTTTTATATCAATCTGATTTCTTAAATACTAAACAAATTGAGTCTATCGAATCTGACCGCAACGAGCTTTTCAGTTTGCTTACATCAATTGTGAAAACTTCTAAATCAAATGTCTGAAATTCTAACTTTAAAACAAAATTCGATTTTAACTTTGACCTTAAATCGCCCGGAAAAGCGCAACGCTTTGAACGATAATTTGATCGGTTCGCTCAAAAACGCTTTGCGCGAAGCAAATGCGGACGAGCAGCTTTGTGCCGTCGTTATCAAAGGCGCGGGTAAAGATTTTTGTTCGGGCGCGG
Organism: Pyrinomonadaceae bacterium; assembly: GCA_965214585.1. Taxonomy (GTDB): domain Bacteria; phylum Acidobacteriota; class Blastocatellia; order Pyrinomonadales; family Pyrinomonadaceae; genus JAHCHG01. The sequence goes on from OZ243957.1 coordinate 369,006, forward strand.
ATTTATCGGCGTTGCAAAAGATTTCGGAAAGCGATGTTATGGAAAATCTGTCGGACGCGGAGAATTTACTTGAATTATTTTCGCTGATAAGAAAAATTAAAATTCCCGTGATCGCCGCAGTTCACGGACGCGCTTTAGCCGGCGGCTGTGGTTTAGCGACGGCTTGCGATGTTGTTTTGGCTTCGGAGAACGCGCAGTTCGGTTATCCAGAAGTGAAAATCGGTTTTGTTCCGGCGATGGTAATGGCAATTTTGCGCCGCAATTTATCGGAAAAACGCTCGTTTGAATTAATAACCAAAGGCTTTAGTTTTGACGCAAAAACTGCCGAAAAGATCGGTTTGATAAATCACGTTTACGCCGACGAGGATTTTGAAAATGAAGTTGAAAAATATGTTTCCGATTACACAAAAGTCAGCCGTTCAGCCGTCATTTTATCAAAAAAATTGCTTTATCAAATGGACGGAATGACTTTTGACCAAGCACTCGAAACGGGCGCGTCGGTCAACACGATTGCGCGTTTAACCGAAGACTGCCAAAAAGGAATTGCGAAATTTCTGGACAAATAATCATTTCGCCTTAAAAACCAAAAAATATTCCACGCCGCTTCCCTTTACAAAATCGTATTGATTATCGAGTTTGAAACCGACGCTTTCAACTTCCTTGATGACGGAATCTTTGTCTAAACCGTGATCGCCGCCGTCGCCGCTGCGGTCAATTATTCCGACGAGCGCGTTTTTTTTCAAGTCTTTTCGCAAATTCGCCATCAGTTTCAGCGGCTCTGAAATTTCGTGATAAGTTTTCAAAATCATCACGGCATCAATTGATTTTTCCTTCAAGTTCGGATCATCCGCCGCGCCTAAAACTGTTTGAATGTTTGAAAATTTTTCGCGTTTTGCGCGTTCGTTTATATATTTTATCGCGTCTTCGTTTATCTCAACGGCGAAAACTTTTCCTTTTTCGCCGACTCGTTTTGCGGCGCGAACGGTGAACCAACCCGAACCCGCGCCGATGTCGGCGACGTTTTTTCCTTCCGAGATTTTCAAAATGTTCATTACGCGGTCAATCTGCAAATCTTCGTCGCGGTTTTCGCCTTCAAAAATCGAAAGATCGCCCGTGTATGGCTGGCTCGTCGGACGATTTATTTTTTCAGTTACAGGAGTTGCAGTCGGCGAAACTGCGGGCTGCAATTCCGCTTTTGTCGCCGTTCGGCAGCCGGAGAAAATTAATACGGCAAAAGCTGTGAGAAACAAAAGTTTTGCAAAAACTAAAAATACGACAAATTTTTTCATTGTTCTATTGTGAATGATTTGCCGCCGCTTTTTCAAGCGGATTTTGGGAAATTTCGTCAATCAGACCGATTTTCAACGCTTCTGCCGCGCCGATTTTCTTCGCCGTCAGAAACATTTCGAGTGCCTTTGCTTCGCCGATAAGTTCGGGCAATCTCTGCGTTCCGCCCCAACCCGTCATAATTCCCAGATTTACGCCCGGATGACAAAAAACCGCGTTCGGCGAAGCGATTCTTTTATCGCAGGCTAGCGCCAAATCCAACGCGCCGCCAAAGCAGAAACCGTTGATTGCCGCAATCGTCGTCTGCGGCATTTGCGCGATTCTGTTCATCAAACTTTGCCCGCGAACTGCAAAATCTTTCGCCGTATCTTTTGTTATTTCGGCTATTTCGCGCAAATCCGCGCCGGACGCAAAAACGTCTTTTTCGCCTGTAAAAATAATAGTTTTGATAAATTTATCGTCGGAATTTTCTTTTAAGATCGTGCGGATTTCTTCGAGAACGAAAATTGACAGAGGACTTCGTATTTCGGGACGATCAAACCGGATGATAATTTTATCGCTCGATTTTTTAATTCGTAAAGCGTCGGACATTTTTAATTAGAAACTAAGAAGCTGTTTGGAAACTCAAAAAAAACGTAACGCCGGCATCTTGCCGGCAGTCTTGGTGGCTTCCAGCCGCCAAATTTATCTGTTTTTCCCGCCAATTCGAGTAAATAACGCTCGAATTGGCGGCTGGAAGCCACCAAGACAGCCGGCTGGAAGCCTGCGATACAATTACCAAACAGCTTCTAAAAGAATATCGCCCAAGTTGCAAAATCGTCTGAAAAGGATTCAAAATGATGCGGAGTTTTAGCGGGAACGAAAAAGGCATCGCCGACTTCGCACAAAAATTTGTCGCCGTCAATAATCAAGCCGCCCGTTCCGCGGGCAATCACATAAAATTCATCTTGTTCGTGAAATGTCTGATAATCCGTATTTCGCGGCGCAAAAAACACGAGCGAAACTTTTCCTTTTTTCAAAGGTTCGACATCCCAAACGCCTTCCTTCCATTTTTCGTCAGCCGGAAGCGGCAGTTTTGCCAATAATCTTTCAATTGTAAATTTCACAGATGAATTCTATAACAAATCGCAAATTATGTCTTTTTATAAGAACTAAATAGACAAGGAATATGCAAAAAGTAACTTATGACATTTTACATTTTGAAAAGAAATTTTGAATTTATTGAACTATTTTCTTTGTGGTTAAGAATTTTTTTAACCACATAGAAACATAGATAACATAGAAAAAGATAAGACACTTTTATTTATTTTGGCTCTTTGACAATTAATGGTTAAATTTAATTGATTCTTAGTCGCCAAAGGCAACAAACATTTACAGCCTATGGTGTAGGCGTTTCGCCGAAACCATAGGTTCTTGCCAACACATTATCTGCTCGCTGAAAGTGAGCAACAATTTTTCTAACGCGACATAATTTGTTCGTCGCCTTCAGCGACAGAACATATATTTTATGCCGACCTAGCGATTCTCGCTAGGCTATAATGTTGGTCGCCGTTGGCGACAAAAAAAATGTTTGAATACAAATAATTTCCACCACTAATTGTCAAAGAGCCTTTATTTTTTACCTATTCCTAAACAAAAATACACATACTCTAATCCCGATTTTGATTATTTTACAATCGGTAAATTTTTAACCGTCGCGCCGAAATTATTGATGTTCAGTTTAGTTCCCTCTTCCAAAAAGGCGTAACGCACGAAAGCGAGCGCGATTTGTTTTTCGAGTTTCGGAGAATATGCGACGGATGTGATTTTTCCGGCGTTTTTGCCGTCGGTTGATTTTATTTCGTCGCCGGGCTGAACTTTTGCAGCGTTATCTTCAAAAATCAATCCGGTCAATTGTTTTGCCACGCGCCCGCGAAAATGTATGCGGGCGATTACTTCCTGCCCGATGTAACAGCCTTTGTTATAACTGATTAAATTGTCCAGATTGATTTCGGGAACGACGGTTGAATCGTCCATATCAACATTATAAACGGGCAAACCGGCTTCGATCCGCAAAACTTCAAACGCCTGATCGGAAACTTCCTTAACGCCTTTTTCGCGCATATTACTTTTGAAATTTTCGGCGGCAGTTTGTTTTATATAAAAATAAAAACCTTTTTCTCCGATGTTTGCATCACTTAGCACAATCAGTTTTTCGTTTTCAAATTCAGTTTCGATAACCCCGTTTTCCTTTGGCAATTCAAATTCAAAATCGGGCAAAGATTTGCCTTGAACCGAAAGACAGACAAATTCTTGTGTTAAATCTTCAACTTTAAAATCTCCCGCCAAGGTAAATCTTTCGAGATTTTGCAGAACAATTTCATAAGTTTTATCTTCCGTGTCAAAGTAGAATTTTCCGCCAATTTTCCAAACCCGGACAATAGCCAGAAGTCTTCCCTGCGCGTTTGGAAAAGCGGCGTTTATCCAAGAATTTTCCGGCAAATTCTTAACGTCGTTTGTAATCAAACCGCTTAGAAACATTTCCGCTTCGCCGCCGGAAACTTCGATCAAACCGCGATTTTCAAATTCAACTAAACCCGCGCCGCGCTCGCGCACTTCGATATATTCGTCTAAAAAATGTTCGTTCATTGTCTTTTTAAAATACTAAAAGGACTCAAGAAATGACAAACGGGAAAATTTCCGCCTGCCGATTTCGTCCGTCCTTTTATGATACGCCTGAATTTATAATTCTACATATTGGCAATCAACATTTCGCGCCGAAACGACTTGAAATTTGCCCGTATCGGTGTTTGCCCGCCAGACTTTTCTCGCCTTGAAGGTATTTTTACTCAAAACATCCGCCAAGACGACCAAATTCAAATCTTCCTTGCCGTTGATCGTGCAGGGATAAGAAAAACCCTGCAAAATCTGCTGATTGCTTTTCAAACGCGGAAGAACGAGAACGTCTTTGACCATCCAGCGCGGAACGCCTTGGGAATTTCTTCCGGTAATCCGCGTCAGCCAGAGCATCTCGTTTTTACCGATTTTCATTCTGGAAACGGCGAAATTTTCATTTTCGAGCAAATTTCCGCCCTTATCAACAACGCCGTTCGGCAATTTGCTGTTGTATGTAACGCCTGTATATTTGTAGCCGATGTAGCTGTTTGTCTGCGCCGATACGAACGACGGAATTGCCAGCGTCAGCAAAAGAAAGAATAATCGAAATTTCACGATTCAAACTCCTGAAAATATATACTTTTTTAAAAATTTTTACGCGGTTTCGTCGGCGGATTTTTTTGATCGCTTGAGCTAAAACTTTGTAATCTTCGAGTTGTTCCGGTTCGCGCCTGTGCGATGCGAGAACTTGCGGACTTGGATGATAAAGCGGAACTAAAAGATGCGCGTTCCAGTTAAAAATTTCTCCAACGTCCATTTGCAGCGAAAATTGATGATACTCCAATTTCTTCAATGCTTCAAGCGAAACTGCACCAAGCGTCGCAATTATTTTCGGGTTTATAAATTTAATGGTTTTTTTCCAGAAAAACGGAGCGATTATTTATCTCGCTTCTTCGCGGACTTGGGCTTGCGCCGCCCGGTTTTCGAGAACTGCGCAAAACGGCGTTGGTGATGAAAACTTCTTCGCGTTCGAGTTTGATCGAGTCGAGAAATTTCTGAAAATTCGCGCCCGATTTATCCACGCAGAAAAGGCTTGCGCGTTCTGTCCGCCACTTGTCTTCCCGGAGTTTCGGCGATGAACAACACTTTCGGGTTTATATTGCCGTTCGATTTGCTTAAAACGGCGGTTTTATCTGGCATCGCCTCGCAAATTAAGCAAGTTCGGGTTTGTTGCGAGATTTCCAAAAATTATTTTAGTTTGGTTTTATTCATCGTAAACGATTCTAAATTATGTTAAATTTAATTAACAGGCAAACCTTGGAAACAAACCAACCAACTATGGTAAAAAAAAGGTGCGATAAAGGAACGCCGTCATCTTGACGGCAGCAAACGCATAAGCGTTTGGAATAACTTTAGCGAACTCAAAATTTTATTTTTGTTATAAAAGTTTGCCTTGTTAATTTTCGTGCTAACGCACTCATTGCCGTCAAGATGACGGCGTTCCATAATTTTATGAATCAAATAACACAAGAAAAAATTCTAGAAAAATTATCAAATATAATTGATCCCGATTTGAATAAAGATATTGTCGCGCTCGGTTTTATCAAAGATTTAACGGTCAGCGGCGCGGATGTTTCGTTTCGGATTGTTTTGACGACTCCGGCGTGTCCGGTCAAAGAAGCGTTTGAACGGGAAGCGAAACGGCTTGTCGGAGAAATCGAAGGAGTCGAAAACGTCAATGTCATAATGGACTCGGAAGTTCCGCAAGGTCGCGGCGTTTCCAACAATCCGGTTTTGCCGAATATCAAAAATATCATCGCCGTTTCCAGCGGAAAAGGCGGTGTCGGAAAATCTACCGTCGCTGTGAATTTAGCAGTTTCGCTCGCTCAGGACGGCGCGAAGGTCGGAATTATGGATGCCGATGTTTACGGTCCGAATGTGCCGCTGATGCTCGGAACGCAGATGAAACAGCCGGAAGCGAGAAACGGAAAAATAGTTCCGATTGAAGCGCACGGCGTAAAAATGATTTCGATGGCTCTGCTCGCGCCGCCGGACAAACCGATGGTTTTGCGCGGTCCGATGCTTCACGGCATTGTCAGACAGTTTTTGACTGATGTTGATTGGGGCGAACTCGATTATTTGGTTGTAGATATGCCGCCGGGAACGGGCGATGTTCAGCTTTCGCTGGCGCAATTAGTTCCCGTGCAGGGCGCGGTTTTGGTGACGACTCCGCAAATCGTTTCGCTGTCCGACGTTCGACGCGCTTTAAAAATGTTTGAAACGGTTTCGATTCCGCTGCTCGGCGTGATCGAAAATATGTCGTATTTTGTTCCGCCGGATATGCCGGAAAAACGCTACGACATTTTCGGCGCGGGCGGCGGAAGCGAGTTTGCCGACGAAATGGGCGTGCCGTTTCTGGGCGAAGTTCCACTCGGAATCGAAGTGCGCGAAGCGGGCGATGCGGGCGTTCCCGTCGTCATTTCAAACCCGGAATCGCCGCAGGCAAAGGCTTTTCGCACGGTTGCCGAAGAAGTCGCCCGACAAGTTTCAATTGAAGCGATGAAGCCGGAACTTGTTATTTTATCGAGAGCGAAATGATAAAGTAGAAAAATCTAAACTGTTACGGAGGAATAAATTGTAATGAACAAAAATGATTATATCTCCCGGCGCGATTTTTTAGAAAAATTAGGTTTCGGCGGCGCGGCTGCATCGGCTGTTTTGCTCGGCTCGTCGAAATCCAATTCGCAGACAAATTTCAAAAGCGTTCTAAGCACCGATGATTTCTCATTCGTCGGTGCTTTTCGCGTTCCGTTTACGGTCAACGGCGAAGACGCGGGTTACGGTAAAACTCTGACGCACCGTTATATCGGCGGCGAACTGCGCTTTCTGACGACGACGGTGAAGAAGAACGTCTATGAATTAAATTTTCCCGGCTTGTCCGAAACGCCGCCGTATCCGCTTGCTTCGGCTGCGAAATATTGGGGCGACGTTTATCACGGCAAACGTCGGCTTGACGGCGGAAATCGGGACAGCGAAGTTTGGGGTTTGTATTGGGACGCGCCCGACGAACGGCTTTATTGGTCGTATGGCGACAGTTATAACACGACTTCGGCGGATGATCCGTCAGTCGGTTTTTCAAAACTCGACGACGCGGGCGGAACGAGTTCGGGAATCGGCAGTTGGCGTTTTTCAGGGCGCGGCTGCAAAGCGACTTGGGGCGGAGTTACGCCGATTCCCGCTTGGTTTGCCGATCAGTATTGCGCGGGAAAAAGACTCGGCGCGGGTTTCGGCGGTTATTTTTCGATTGTGGCGAACGGTCCGGCGCATCTCGGTCCGGCGTTGTGCGCGTTTGCGCCGCCGAATTTGAGCGATAATCCTGATCTTTCCTCTCTGCCGTATAATAATCTCGTCGGTTATCCGTTTAATCCGACTCCATACACAACGCCGGATCGCTGCCATCGCAACACCGATTACACGAACGAATTCGATTTCTGGAATCCGCGCAACGGCATCGGTTATTTTAGCTGGACGGATTACATCTGGCAGAGCGCGGTTTGGATTGACACCTCTTATAAACACGGTCTGCTTTATTTTCCGACCCTCGGCAACGGGCGCACTTGGTATGAAACTTCGACGCTTCACGCCGAACGCGCGTCGCATTGGTGGTTTGTTTACGATCCGCTTGATCTCGCCGAAGTCGCGCAGGAAAACAAGGAGCAGTGGCAAATTCAGCCGCGCAACACTTGGGCGGTTCAGTATCCCGGCTTAAATTATCCGCTTCCGGGCTGGGCGAACGAGCCGCAAAATATGATTACCGGCGCAACTTTTGACCGCACAACCGGACTTTTGTTCATCGCCGTTCGATTTGCTTGGACAACGGGAAGCGCGAGCGAAAACGGGCATACGATTTACGCTTACCGGGTGAATGTTCCGACGGCGGCGGCTGTAAATTTAAGCGGACGAGTTAAGCGGACAAACGGGCGCGGAATCGCCAAAGCGCGTCTGACGCTGACCGATTCCGTCGGCGCAAAGCGATTCGCGCACACAAATCCGTTCGGCTTCTATCGTTTTTCCGATGTTGAAGCGGGCATCGCGCACATTCTGAAAGTTTCGCACAAATCTTATAAATTCAGTCCCAGCGAGCGAATCATAACAGCATCCGGCGAACTCGACGATCTTGATTTTACTTCGATTGAATAATATCAATTGAAAATTTAGGATTTAGGGTAAGAGTAACGGCTTGAGCCGTGAAAACGCCGGCGAAGCCGGGCGTTTTCTCACCACTAAAGGTGTTGCTCTTACCGTCTATCCAAACTTAAACCGCTTTAGGTTTTGCATTCTCTAAGAAGCTGTTTGGTAATTGTATCGCAGGCTTCCAGCCGGCTGTTTTGGCGGCATCTTGTCGCCAAATTTATCTGTTTTTTCTGAATGTTTGACTAAATAAAGCTCGAATTGGCGGCTGGAAGCCACCAAGACAGCCGGCAAGATGCCGGCGTTACGTTTTTTTGAATTTCCAAACAGCTTCTAACTCAAAGGAATCAGCTGCGGTGCTTTAACCCAGATATGTTGTGCGAAAGCCAAACCGATTAGTATTAAAATTCCACTTACTCCGACTGCAGCGATATTTCCAATCGTCAGCAAAATAACCAACGGGATAAAATTGCCGACGAGAATCATTCCGAACCAGAATGCGTTTGAGTATTGACCTTTTGTAATAATTCGGACGACTTTGTGTGCGTCGTCGGTTGTGTGCGTTGTGGTTAATTCGATGGCTAAAGTTATTAAGTGAAAAGCGATGGCGGCGATGGCGGCGATGGCTAAGACATATTCCAAGCCGATGTTGAATTTCAGGAACATCGAAGTTATTAAAAATACCGCAAGTCCTGCCATCAAGGAATGCAAAATCATATGAACGCCGAGCATCGGCGATTGCCAGAAATCGCGTCCTTTTGCTTGTGCGAAAAGAAATGCCGTGTAAACCGCCGAGAGCAGAGCGAAGATTACGGCGAATATTTCAACGATTTTTATCAAAGTAAAATCAAATTTATCGGCTGCCAAATTATTTTGAGGTGAACTTGAAATCAGCGAGTAATCACCGTAGCCGGTAAATGAAAGAAACAGCCAAGCAGTCAAGAGTCCGCCGTAAATTGTGATGATATAAGCACCTTTTGAAAGCCACGATTTCCATTGCGGACGCAGGAGAACATACAAAAATCTGTCGGGGCGACCTAAATCCATAATCAGCAGAATTCCTGTAATTGATAAAAAGATGAAAGCAACGACTGCACCGATTTGTTTCAGCACTTCGGGCAATTGGTAAACAAAAAAACCTGCGAGAATCGGAATCAAAAACGCACCGGCGGCGATGGCTTTGGTTAGGATATATGCCGAAACTTCCCAACCCCACAAAACGCCTTTGCTCGGTTGGTCATAAACTCTTTTTGTATTCTTTTGCGTTTTATCACGCGGTTCGATCTGGACAAAATTTGTTTGTTTTTGCTTGGCGATTTCTTCTTTTAACGGAGATTTATTGATTCTTTGCTCGGCATATTTTGCGTATTTTCCGACTCCCGCCGCTTGGCTCGACCACATATAATTGCTTTCAACTTCCGTCGCCGTCGGGTTCAGAGCGATTCTGTCGCCGTCTATGTAAAAAAGTTTCGGATTCGTGCCTTTTTCGGGTTTGCGAACCGTCGTTGTTTCGCGTGCTAGCAGATGCGAAATTTCCGTTTCGGGATTGTCCATATCGCCCGAAATAATCGCGTGTTCGGGGCAGACGACGACGCACGCAGGTTCGAGTCCGATGTCGGTGCGATGCGTGCAGTAATTGCATTTCGCGGCGGTCATCGTTTCGGGATGCAGATAGATCGCGTCATACGGACAGGCTTGCGTGCAGGCTTTGCAGGAAATGCAGCGGCGGTCATCAAAATCCACAATGCCGTCTTTTCTGGTGTAGAGTGCTTCCGTCGGGCAAATATCCACGCACGGAGCGTCGGCACAATGGTTGCAGCGCATCACGTTAAAAAGCCTTCTGGTGTCGGGAAATTCGCCCTTTTCGACGTATTTTACCCACGTCCGATTGACACCGATGGGAACATCGTTTTCCGATTTACAAGCCACCGTGCAAGCGTGGCAGCCGATACATTTGCGGTTATCTATGACAAAGCCGAAGTTCATATTTTTATAGCTGATCTGATTCGTATGCCGGGTGATTTTTTTCTATCCAATCCTCGATTATTTTTTGAAATTTCAGGTTTTTTCCAATAATTCTTCCGCTTCGGATTTCGACACGACTTCTGTGGAATCATAATCTATTTTATTTCGCTTGCGGCGGCAAAGATCGAAATAATCCGTCAGATTTTCCGCTTCATCCGTTCCTACTATTTCTTTAACCGCCTCAAAAGTTTTCAGATGATGTCCTGCTCCGGCTTTTACGCGATAATCGGCACAGGCGATTGCCATTTTCGAGATTTGTAAAACCGCATTATACGCTGTTGCAAAACGTCTGTCAGCAGACAAGGCTTCAATCGAAGCATCGGCAATATCGCGTATTACAACTTCCCGCAGATTCTCGATCTCATTTTCACTCGTCGTATGATTTTGAATTTTTTTACTGCTCAACAAACTTTTCAAACTCATCCGAATTTCCTTTCAAAAAAAGTTTCTGCTCTTCGATTATTCTGCTCAAAAAGTGGTTTTTCTCTTTTAATTTCCCGATAAATTCACTTTTTTTGTAGTGATTAGCATTTATCTCGCGTCCAAATTTTCTTTCTAAATTTCGCAGAGGCTTGGCAATTTCCGCCAGTCCGATTTCGCCGATAATCAGCACGTCAACATCGCTCAAAGAATGCTCCTCGCCTTTTGCCACCGAACCGTAAATAAATCCGAAATCAATTTTTTTCGCAAATTGAGCTAATGTTTCTTCCAAAGCCGGAACAATTCCGAGCGTTTGACCAATCAATTCCTGCAACGGCTTAAAAACAGGCGAATCGGTTTCCGCTTGAAAATACAGACGATTTCCTTCCCGTTTCGTTCGCAAAAGTCCATTTTGAGAAAGCGATTTGAGTTCGCGCTGCAAACTCGAAGGAGTCGCTCCGATCTTTTCGGCAAGTTCGCTCAAATACCACCATTGCTCAGGTTGTAGATAAGTTGTTGCAAGAATTCCCTGCCTTATTTTCGGAAATAATGCTTTTACAAAATCCGACTTACGCATATTAGGTAAGATAATACGCAATATGCGTAACTTGTCAAACAAAAAACCGGAATAAAATTATAATTTTTAGAAGCTGCATAAGCCGCCGTGCAGACGCGGCAGCCGATACATTTGCGGTTATTTATGACAAAGCCGAAGTTCATAATAATATAATTTTTGAATTGGTTTAGAAAGAAATTTTGAATACTAAACAAGAATACAAAGCCTCTGTAAAAATGACAACCTTATCATTTGTATAATTTGATAAAGGTAAAGAGTCTGACAAAGTAATTTTCGACCTGTCCGTTGATGAGGAAATAATTAAGCTGAGAATCTGTTTAACTTTAAAGATTTTCGTGCAAGTTTATCCAAAAAAAAGCAGGAAAATATCTATTGATTGAAACCGATTCGTTTTAACAAGTTCGTAAAGCGGGGATCAGAGCGAAGTTTGTCATATTCATATCCGGTTGCGACAAATCGCAGCAAGAAATCGCGTTTGATGTATGCTTGTTCGAGCAGTTCCAAAGCCTTGTCATTATCGCCCAAGGCGGAATAGACGGCGGCTAAAAGAGCCGGAGAATAGTAGTTGTCCGGCGATTCGATGCGCCTTAAAATTCGTTTTGCTTCGTCGCGTTTTTCCGGTATTTCGGCATAAGCTGCCGCCAGATATACAAGCGGCTGGCTGTATTCTTCTTCGCCTTCTTTTCCTTTGACCGTTTTCTTGTAATACGCGGCGGCTTCTTTATACAAACCTTTTCCGGCATACGCGTAACCGAGAGCAAAATTCGGAACGTCTTTGGTCGGTTCTGCCGCCTGAGCGTTCGCGTATGCCTTGAGTGCTTCGTCAAAACGTCTTGCCTGCACGAGAATTATTGCTTTCTGGAGCAGAGCCAGACGCTTATTGATCGGATCGCGTAGTTTCTGTTGTTCGAGTTCAGCCAGAGCTTCATCGTGCCGCCCCGCTACCGATAAATAAAAAGCGTAATTATTTCTGGCAAAATCGAGATTCGGACTAAGTTCAATCGCCTTTTTATAATTTGTTTCGGCAGCCTGCCAATCAAATTCATATTCCTTTACCATCGCTCTTACCACATATCCTTTTGCCAAATTCGGATCAATTGAAAGAGCCTCGTCTATCGCTTCTTTTGCAAGCGGCATAACTTCTTTCGGATCGTCGTTGCCATTTGCCCGCGATACATAAATCCAGCCGATCTCGGCGTATGCGGACGCAAAATTCGGATCGAGTTCGACGGCTTTCTGAAAATATTTGAGCGCGTCGCTATACACGTCTTTAGGACCGTTTAGCTCGACCAAGCCGTTTAAATAGTAGCGAAAGGCTTCGGAGTTTTCGGTGTTATTTCGGGTAAGACGAGTCGTTTGAGCATCGGTCAGTTTCAGACGAAGCTGCTCGGCGGCGTTTTGGGCTATTTCATTCTGGATGCCTAAGATGTCGTCGGGTTTTCTCTGAAATTGTCCTCCGGTAATGTGGCGGTTTTCAACGGCATCAACAATCTCGAACCGAATCAGCAATTCGTCGCCGACGAGGTAAACCGAGCCGGTAACAATCGCGCGAACGCCGAGTTCGGAAGCGGCTTCGTTTACATCTATATTTGATCCGCGAAATTTGAAACTCGAATTACGCGAGATGACTCTAAGCTGCGGCAATTGCGAAAACCGTTCGATCAGACTGTCGCTGAGACCATCGGAAAGATAATCCAAATCCGCGCTGCCGCTAAGATTTTCAAACGGGAGAACTGCGATGGAATTTATTTCGCTGCCGCTGTCTGCCGGCGCGAAATAAAAATATGCCGCCGCCGAAACGAGTGCGACAAGCACAAACGCTAAAACCGGGAAACCGAATCTGTAATGATTTGCTTGATGAACAGCACCCGAAAAACCGTATAAAGACCGGAATTTCTTTGGTTCTGATGTTTTCTCCTGATCGCCGCGGGTCGGTGTCGGCAAATCCGGCGCAGTCGGACCGGAATCCTGCTCTACGGTTGAATGAATCATTCTTTCCTGCGACAGAAAATTTCTGCGAATATCGCTTTCAGACGATTTGTTCAGCACTTTGTCAAATTCGATCCGCCTTTTGATCTTGTCCAGATCAGCCCGCAATTCTTTGGCGGTCTGGTAACGGGACTCAACCTTTTTAGCGAGTGTCTTTGAAATTATTTGGTCTATCTCCGGCGGCAATTCGTATTCGTCCGAAATCATCAAAGGCGGTTCGCCGGAAAGCACGGAAACGATAATGTCGGCTGTCGTATCGCCCGAAAAGGGCTTCGATCCCGTAATCATTTCATACAGAACAACGCCCAGACTCCAGATGTCCGTTCTCGAATCAACAACTAATCCCCGCGCCTGTTCCGGCGACATATAGGCGGCTGTTCCCATAACAGCACCGGGCGCGGTTAAACCGAGAGCTTTGGTCGGCTCTTCCGATACGCTTCCCGATGTTGTTATTTTTTCATCGGCGGATTTTGCCAAACCGAAATCGAGAACTTTAGCGTAACCGTCCTGCCTGATTATAATATTTTCGGGTTTGATGTCCCGGTGCGTAATTCCCGCTTCGTGAGCCGCCGATAATGCGGAGGCGACTTGTATCGCAAGATCCAAAGCGGTTTCCGGCTTTAAATTTTTTCCGATCAGACGATTCAGCGGCACTCCTTCGACATATTCTCCGACGAAGAACAGATCGCCGTCATCCGTGTTGCTGAACTCGTGGATCGTCATAATATGCGGATGGTTTAACGCCGAAACCGCCTGCGCTTCGACGGCAAATCGGCGGACGAGTTCCTGACTGGAAACAAATTCCGAGTGGAGAACCTTTAATGCGACACTTCGATTGATCTGCGTGTCTTTGGCAAGATAAACCTCGCCCATTCCGCCTCTGCCCAGAAGACTGACGATTTCATATCGTTCGCTCAAAAGAACTCCGGCTTCAAATCGGGGCGGCGAAACTTTTTTCGTTTCCGATAATTTATTCTTTCTTTTTCCTTCAAACAAGCCGGCTATCTCCGCAACGGCGGAATCTTCGAGAAACATATCGTCAGCGTTGTGAGAATCGAGAAGTTTTTCCACTTCCCGCTTTAAAACCGGATCATCGCCGCACGAACGGTTCAGAAATTCGGAGATTTCACTCTCCGGGCAGTCTAATGCTTGTGAAAACAAACTTTTTATTCTGTTCCATCGTTCTGAAGTTATATTAATACTGTTCATCCTAAACTCCTTAATTCAATCAGAGATGCCGCAAGCATCAGTAAAATAAAGCAATAATAACACTATCGGCACTGAAACGGGCAAACAAAACACCGCCTGCACGATACACCTACACTTATATAAGCGACAAAACCGTTATTAAAGAGTCATTTTTCCGCTAAATCTTTAAACTTAACTGTGCTACAATCTGCCCGATGGAACAGAATTCGAATGATCCGGCAGAAATTACCTTGCTGCTCGGAAAGTGGCGGCAGGGAGACGCAGAGGCTTTGGAACAAGTCGCTCAGTATGTTTACGACGAATTGAAACGGCGTGCGTCCGCGTATATGAAAAATGAACGATCCGGGCATACGCTGCAAACCACCGGATTAGTCCACGAAGCGTTTATCAAATTGATTGACAAGAAAGAAATCGAATGGAATGACCGCAGCCATTTTTTAGCGGCGGCATCACAGGCGATGAGACGAATACTTGTTGACCACGCGCGGAACAGGAAACGCGAGAAACGGGGCGGCAAAGACGAAAATCTGCCGCTTGATGATGTCAAAGAAGTGTCTTCCGAAAACGTCAGCGTTGATCTGGTTGATTTAGACGAAGCCCTGCAAAATCTTGCGGCTTTCGATCTGCGGCAGGCACAAATCGTCGAAATGAAATATTTCGGCGGAATGACGCTTGACGAAATCGCCGAAACGCTCGATATTTCAAGAGTTACGGTCAATCGTGATTGGCAGATTGCAAAAGCCTGGCTTAGACAGCGTTTAAGATAATCATTCGATTCAACCTGTTCGTGAAAACATCAAATTTCCGATGACTCTCCTTGTGTAGAAATATCGCTTACTTATATAAGAGTCGGCAGCCGCAAGATAAACATTATGAATTGTAATGCAGCATTTGCAGGAAAATTTTATCTCCCAATTCGAGGTTAAAAAATATGAAACAAAAAGAATGGACGATTATGGTTTATATGGCGGGCGATAATAACCTCGCCGTTGATATGGCTTACGCGATGGAACAGATCAGGGAAGTTGCCGGCACGGAAGGAAGCAATTTAAACCTATTCGTTTATTACGACGGCAATTCTCCCTCGATTCCGACGCTCTACTGTGATTTCTCGGACAAGGATAACCCGAAATACGTCAGCTCTCAAAATGTCGCGGACAAACTTTATCGCGTTTCGTCCAAAGTAAATGAAAATGCGGCGGACAAAAAATCGGTCTTGAATTTTGTTGACTGGTGCATAAATAAGGCTGACGGCAAAGCGAACAGATATGCACTCATCTTTTCAGGTCATTCGCTCGGTTTTCAGGAAATCGGATTGTTCAAGGACGAAGGTTCGGGCAAATCTATGAATATGACCGACCTTTTCCTATTGCTCCAGAGGCTTGTTCAGACAAAAGACGAATTAGCAAAAGAAGCGGAAGATCAAGGTTACGAAGGCGACAAACTCGAACGCGAAACAACCGAAATACTTGGGCGAAAACTCGATCTGCTGGGATTCGATAGCTGCGTTATGGGAATGATCGAAGTCGGTTATCAGTTCGACAAAGTGTCGGAAACGATGGTCGTTTCCGAAGGCAGCGTGCCGAGTGCGGGCTGGACTTATGCCAAGATTCTCGGCGGACTCGCCCGCGGCGAACACAGCAATTCATCCGCCCAAACCGTGGCAAAGCATTTTGTAAAAGAGTTTATTAAAAGTCAGGATAAATTCACGGTCGGCGGTGTTTCGGTTGATATGGCGGCGTGGGATATGGAACAAATGTGGTTTCTGACAAATGCTTTCAACGAGTTGGCGGGTTCAATGATTGATTGCTTTGAAGACGAAAACAGCCGTATTTACAAACAAATGGAACGGGCGATTCTTCACGCTCACTGGAAATGTCAATCTTATATGTATGACCAGAATATTGATCTGGGAGATTTTTGCGAGTTGCTTTATCAGGAATGCGATTTAATCAAGGAATCAGTTTCGGGCGAAAATCCCGAACATTTGGAAGAAGTGCAAACCAACTGCCAAAAAGTCCTCGCCGAACTCAAAAAGGCGGTAATTCTGTGCGGTTTCAGCGGCGGCGGTTATCAGTATTCAAACGGCGTATCGGTATTTTTCCCTTGGTCGTGGGAAGGCTATCAGGTGTCGCAGCACAGTTACGAAAGTCTTTTGATTGCTATGGAAGCCAAACTCGAAAAAAATTCTTCGTGGGTAGGTTTTCTTAAAAAGTATCTATCGGATGTCGCCAGACGCAAATCTGCATCGCCGACACCGGCAGACGCAGTTCCCGGCTCGAAATTCCGGTATCAGTCGGGCATTAGATTTGACGAGAATCTGGAATCACTTTCACAAAGCGTTTCCGCTGCCGAAGCAGCAACTAAATTAGCCGGACAACAAAATTCAAAACTCGCCGGACAACAGGACTCTAAGTTGTCTGGACAACAAAATTCTAAACTTGCCGGACAGCAGAACTCAAAGTTAGCCGGGCAGCAAAACTCTAAACTCGCCGGACAACAAAATTCTAAACTCGCCGGTCAGCAAAACTCTAAGATGGGCGGCGGCAGCGACAACGCGTTTTTTGATAATTTGAAACTTTTTAAAAATATAGAAAGCCGGTGGAACATTTCGGGGTTTTCCAAAAAGCTCGACGAACTTTAATTGCAGATTTTAACCGTAAAATATATTTGATAATTGATAAATAAAACAAATCTTGAAAGACTGACGCGCAATAAAATTATCATCTATCAATTATCAAATATCGTCTATATTTTAAGTTTCTTTTGTAAATTATTATATTTGAAAACATATACTCATCCGCTTAATAAAAGCCGGAAGATCAGAGAATTTGAGGCGAGATTTCCCACCGGAAAGCGGCTTTATTATTAACGGTTTTTTGACATTTACGAATTGCCGTTTCGTTCCTTTTTCTCTTTCACATAACTTAAAATCCAGATTACCGCCGTGAAAATCAAGATCATCGCGCCGGCAAAAATTACCGCGTAATTTAATCCGCCGGCGTTTTTTCTCGTGTAAATGCCGACGAAGATAAAAAACGCGGCGAGCAATACTGCAACTAAAGATAATGCCTTCATTATTTTCTTAAACGTAAAAATTCTCAAAGATTTTAAGCACTCCCAACATAAACTTAATTTTGTTGACCTGCTTATAAGCCGGAATGTTTCACGCTCGATGTTATTCCGATTACAAAATAAATTTTTCCAGATTGTTCCTAAAAACAATTATCTCAAACTTTGGTAAATCTTGCCGAGAAATTCGTCAATTTTTTCGTTTTCGATCCAGCGGGCGACGATTACCAAATCGTTTTCGCGGTCAATATAAACAATATTCGTGCCGTTTCCGAGAAACGCAATCGTTCCTGCCGGCGCGTTCGGATAAAGTTTTTTGTCCGTGTTGAGAAAGAAATTCATAAAGCCGTAAGTAGGCTGCGGAACGGTTGGCGTTTCCGCCATTTCCAGAAATCCCTTCGAGATTATCTGTTTATCCTTCCATTTTCCTTCGCGCCCGATGAGCAAGCCGAAACGCGCCAAATCTCTGGCGTTGATAAACATTCCGCCGCCCCAATGTCCGCCGCCGCTGACCGACTGCATTATTAGTCCGTCGAGCAGAACGTAAGAATTTTCGTAACCGTGCCAACGCCACGTTTGCGACGCGCCGATCTCGTCCATCACGTTTTCCTTCAAAATTTGCGGCAGAGGTTTACGCCAGACATTTAAGGCGCAAAGCGCGAGCAGATTAACGCGCGTGTCGTTGTATTCGTAAATTGTTCCCGGCTGATTTTTCTCTCTACTCAACCATTTTGAAGCGTCGCGGTCAGGTCTGTCCGCCCAATCCGGTTTGTTCCACAAAATGCCTTCCCAATCGCTCGTCTGGCGCAAAAGGTCGTCCCAAGTAATTTTTTTGTTGTGTTCGGTTTCAAAAAGTTCTAAAAATTTCGATTTGCCGAATTTCTCCGCGTCGTCAAATCTCTGCAAAGGATTATAGACGGAAATCGGCGCGATTTCTTTATAAACTGGCGATCTCAGATCGGCAATCAATTTTCGGTCAAACGCCAAACCGATTGTCGCCGTAATAAAACTTTTAGTAACGCTGTGCGTCATATCAACCCGAAAAGGCTCGCCCCATTCGTAGATAATGTAGCCGTCTTTGACGATAATTCCCGTCATATCGCCGCGCGTCTTAAATGCTCCGACGGCTTCGCCGAACGGCTCGCGCCCGAATGTCTGCGCCTGTCCCAACTCCTGATCGCGCGGTGCTTTCGCTTCGCTCGCAATTGCAAAATCAATCGCTTCTTTTAATTTTGCGCTGCTGAATTTCGCCTGTTCGGACGTTTTTGTTTCCCATTTCTCTTTAGCCGGAAAATAATTCCCTTGTGCAAGAGCGGAAAGGCTGAACGCGAAAATCAGCAAAAGCGCGGAGATTTTGTAAAAAGTTTTACGTTTCATAATGATCTACAAAATTATCAACAATTTCGCACTTTTTGCAAAACATACGGGTAGTGCTAAAAATGTGATATTTTACGAATTGCCGACGGGCTTTAGTTGGCGGATAGGTTTGATTTTTAGTTTCCGGCTTTAGCCGAACTTCTGTTTTCAGAATTTGACCACCAACTAAAGCCCGTCGGCAATTGATAAAGCAAATTCTCAACTCACATTTTCAGCATTACTAAGCAGATTTGAAAAAGTATCCAGATTTATTGAGAGGCTCGATTTTTTATCATAATACTAACAAAATAATTGAAAATTATGTAGATAATCAAAAGGCAATTATTACTTCTCAATTCTCAATTCTCAATTATTTTGTTAGTTTATTTTACAAATTATTACGCTTATTTATACACACCTGCTTAACACACACAATAAAAAAAGACGGCACGAAAAGCCGTCTAAATAAGAATATCTTTAAGGATCGTTTTTCTGTTTTTACCTTTTTACTTTTCCTCATCGCGTCCGTGCGCGTGCGCCGGCGGCGAAGTCGCTTCGACAGCCGTGAACGATTCTAAAATTTTATAAGTGTGCTTCGCGCCTTTCGGAACAAGCCACGAATCGCCTTTTTCGAGCAGAACCATCTGCCCTTCAAGATGAAGTTCGGCTTTTCCCGAAATCACATATCCGACGGTTTCGTAATCTCTCGAACGCGCTTCTTTATCATTTCCCGCTTCTTCATTTTCCCACAGACGCATTGCCACATCCGTTCCCGAAGCCAGATATTTTTGTCCCATTTCGCCCTTTGGCGAAGTTTCCGCCATAACTTTTTTTACCGATGTATCGCTCATAAATTTTTTCCTTTGCTTTTTATTTGAAGGCAGGCGAACAAAATTACTATTTTGAGATAATTTGTGTTCGATTGCTCATATTTTTTTTAATTCAAAATATACGTTTGCAATCTATGTGCCAAGCCTTCTTTTCGGGTGAAAATGCTT
The DNA here is from genome assembly GCA_965214585.1 of Pyrinomonadaceae bacterium. Taxonomy (GTDB): domain Bacteria; phylum Acidobacteriota; class Blastocatellia; order Pyrinomonadales; family Pyrinomonadaceae; genus JAHCHG01. Next base: position 388,725 of record OZ243957.1, read on the forward strand.
TTTCGTCATACAAATTACAACAAAAGCGTCTGAATATGATTCATTTTCAGTTAATTTTTGCGAACGGTTTTCGGTCTGAGTATTTTTGTTTTATCAATTTTCGCCGGAGAATTTCCGGTAATTTCAATTTCCCTGCTTTCAACAAGTTCGTCGTCCACAAAAAAATCGAAGCGGTATTTTCCGGCAAGCCAGATGTCTTCGGGCGAACTCGTAAAATTTACGATATTCTGTTTGCCGTTCGTTTTGTAGCTGCTCGTAACGATCTTTTTTTCCGCCTTAAAACCTTTTACGTCAATTGTTACGAGGTTTACCCTGACGACTGCGGGTTTGAGCGAACTGAGAAGAATACGACAGTAAATCGGCACATCGCGCGGTTTGAAAATCCGGGTTTCCTCGCCCGCTTCTCCTTTGCCGTCGTCGCGCATAATAATAATTTCTTCAATGCTGACTTTCGTCGTCGTATCCGCCGCTTCAAACGCCTGTCCGAACGCGCTGACGGCAAAAAAAAGACACAAAAAGATTACCGGGAAAACTTTCATAAAACCTGTCCTCAAAAGAATTTCTATTTCCGAAACGTAAGGTTAAACGGCTTACATTTACAAAGGTGCGTAAACTTTCGGATTGGTTGTATCGGCGGAGAAAAAAAACTTCTGTTTAACTCCGGCGAAAACCGTGATATTTTAGTTTTATTATGAAAAATACAGTTTTGGCATTGTCAATAATTCTGCTCGCCGCAAGCGCGGTTTTCGCTCAGACGGATAAGGCAAAAAACAAAATTGCCGAAAACATCCGCCAAGTTATGAATGAGCAGGTCGCGGCTTGGAACGACGGCGACATCGAAAATTTTATGAAAGGCTACTGGAATTCGCCCGAAATGAAGTTCGTTTCCGGCGATAACGTCGCACGCGGCTGGCAAGCCGCCCTTGAACGCTACCGGAAAAACTACGATTCCAAGGCAAAAATGGGCGTTTTGATCTTTTCCGATCTGGAAGTAAATGTTCTGTCAAAAGAAGCCGCAGTCGTGCTTGGAAGCTGGTCTTTAGATCGGGAAGTTGACGGAAAAAAGGACAATCCGCACGGAAAATTTACTTTAATTTTCAGAAAATTCAAAAACGGCTGGAAAATCGTCCACGATCATACGAGTTGATTTCAATTAAAAAGTTGATGATTTTGAGTATAGCCTCTAAGTTATGAGGAAAAGTCTTTTTAAAACTTAAATCAAAATGTATTTTAGTGTAACTTTATCAATTAATGATGGACATTGAAGAAAAACAAATTGAAATTTATAATTCATTCGAGCCTAATATTCCTGCATCTCCGCGCTATTATGCTGATTGTAAAGAAGCGCGTGGCGGTAGTGCTTTAGTTAAGAAAATGATCAGAAGACTCAGAAGCACTAAAGATTCAAATCTTCGATATTTATTTACAGGACATCTGGGTTGCGGCAAATCTTCCGAACTTCTGCATCTCACGGATAAACTCAAAAAAGAAACTACATTTTTTCCGGTTTATATTGATTTTGAGGAATATCTCGATGTTCAAGACGCAACATTAGAAGATATTTTTCTCGGAATGATTTCCGAAATTGCCGCGCGTTGCAGGAAAGAGTTTCAAATCAGAGTTAAGGAAGAATCTTATTCGCTAATAAAAAAAATAACCGACTCTTTTTCAGACGTTTCCGTTAAAGGCGAAGTCGGATTGCCGTTTGATTTGGCGAAAGTCAATATTGAAAAACTTAGACAAAATCCGAGTCTTAGACAACAAGTTCGGAATGCTATTAAACAGGATGCGAAAAAATCTCTGTTCAGCGAACTGAATAATTTTATCGCTGAAATTGAACTGCGATTAAAACGGGAAACCTCATTTACCAAACTTATTGTCATCGCCGATTCGCTTGAAAAAATAAAAAGATTTGAAAAAAACGAGAATGAAGAAGATGAAATAATCTCTCAGAAAAAACTGTTTCTCGATAAGGTCGAACAACTGACGGGAATCGTTACGAATGTTATATATACCGTTCCGCTGTCTTTATACCGTTCGCCTTACGGCACACAACTTCAGCAGCTTTATGGCAGAAATGTCTTCGTTTTGCCGATGGTGAAGATTCATAAACGCGGTGAATTTGATGTGCCTTTTAAGATCGGAGAACAGGAATTACTCGAAATTATCAATAAGCGTCTGAAACATACAGAAACTTCAAGCAAAGAAGTTTTTAGCCAAGACGCGCTGGATTATTTGCTCAAATATTCCGGCGGACACATTCGCAGTTTGGTCAGATTTGTTCAGGAATCTTCAATTTCAGTTGATGAACTGCCGATTGATTATAAGGCGGCGCGGGAAAGCGTAAAGGAAGAAGTGCGTAGTTTCGCCGCATCCATTCGGGAAAGTTACTGGGTAAAGCTGGCAAAACTCGAATTGTCTGCTAATCAGCAAATTGAAAATGGCGACGACGATTATTCAAAAATGCTCGAAAGTCTTGCTATTTTAGAATATATGAACGGCGAGGAAACCGAAGTGGATGATGATGTTTGGTATGCGGTCAATCCCGCGATTCGTCTGACCACTAAATTTCAAGAGGCGGTAGAAAAATTGAGAGGAGAAAATTAATTTTGCAGACAGAAACCGCCATTTTTGAAGATATTATTTCAGACGATGACAAGCAAAATTTTCGCCGCCTGATTCGTGCCGTCAAATTCTCGAAAAAACATTATTTGTATTTTGTTTGCTGTAACCAAGTTCCGAAACAAAATGAATTAATCGCCGAAACGAAAAAAAATCTCAAAGAGCGAAAAATAGAAGTCGTAAAATTCAAAAAACCGATCAACGATTTACTAACTGAATTGCAAAAATTGGAGATTGAAGAAAACTGTGAAGCAGTATTTATTCAAGGTCTTGAATATTCTGTTTCGAGCGATGGCAGAGGTAACGATAACGCCTTAATCTATAATTTAAATATCTCGCGCGATAGTTTCAAAAAATATCTGACTTGTCCGCTTTTTCTGTGGCTGCCCGAATACGCATTGGTCAAGATTATTCGGCACGCGCCTGACTTTTTTTCGGTGCGTTCGGGAACTTTCTATTTTTCCAATCCGCCTGAAAAAGTTACCCGACAGATTTTTCAAAGTATTTCGTCGGATTGGCACGAAATTATGTCCTTTCCGATAGCTGAAAAATATACACAAATCAAAATACTGGAAAATCTTCTCGCAGAATATCGCGGACTACCCGGCGAAAAGCAAGATAAAAGGGCGGAAATAACTCTCTTAGGAAAATTAGGAGTTCTTTTCCATTCAATTTCCGAATTCAATAAAGCCATCGAATACCATAAACAGGCTTTAGAAATTTCCCGAAAAATCGAAAATCCATTAGCGGAAAGTTATGGTTTAGGTAATTTGGGACTTGCTTATCACAATCTGAATGATTTTGAGAAAGCAAAAGAATATTATAAACAGTCCTTAGAACTTTCTCGCAAAATCGGCGATCAACGAAGCGAATGCAACAGTTTAGGCAATTTAGGAACAGCCTATCATAATTTAGGCAATTTTAGTAAAGCAATTGAATATTATGAAAAAGTCTTGGAAATTTCGCGTGAAACCGAAAACCGTCCGGCTGAAAGTCGTGCCATAGGAAACTTAGGGCATTTTCATTTTGATTCAGGTAATTTTCAAGAAGCATTAAAATATTACACGCAGTATTTAGATATTACCCGTGAGATCGGAAACAGAGAGGGTGAAAGCAGTAGTCTAAATGGTTTAGGAAATGTCTATAATAATTTAGGTGAGAACCAAAAAGCCGTTGAATATTTTAGACAGGCTTTGGAAATTTCTCGTGAAATCGGAGACCGACACGGTGAAAATTTCTATTTAGCTAATTTAGGAAATACTTATGATAATTTAGGCGATTATAGGAAAGCAATTGAGTATTATGAAAATGCACTAGAAATATCCCGTGAAATCGGAAATCGGTTAATAGAGGGCGAAGTATTGCAAAATTCAGGAAATGCTCGTCTAAAATTAGGTGAAAAAGAAACGGCTTGCAGACTTTTCAAAGAAGCATTAATTATCTTCGAATCAATTGAATTGCGGAAAGCAATTGACATTCGCCGGTTAATTGAAGAAAACTGTTAAGGACTTAATAACACGCACTTAACAGATAGAAAATCGTCCACGATCATACAAGTTAATATGTGAAAACACCGTATTATTCAAAAATACCTTGACAAAGCCGGATAAAATTATGATAATCTGGCTGATTTTGCCGAAAAACTGATAAGTAAAGGTTATCGGAGTTTCCTGATACAGCGTGGAAATTCCGACGAAATATTTCAACGGAAAAATTTCATTTCGGCTCAAACGCAAATGTTTTAACATCTTCCACAAATTGAATCTTAAATTCGGATGACGTTAAAACCCGGACCTCTTGGAGAAAAAATGAAAAAACTACTGTTTATTTTAATGATAACGGCGTTAATGTGCGTTTCGATGAACGCGCAAACCGAAACTGAAAAAGATACGAATAAAACCGTTTCCGCCGAAACGAAAATGAGAAAAAAACCGTTTCGCCCGACCAAAGATCAAATTACGCAGGCGCAGACAATGCTTAAAGGAAACGGTTACGACGGCGACGCGGACGGCAGATACAACAACGATTTTCGCTCGGCGATAAAAAATTATCAGGAAGCAAACGAACTCGACAAAACGGGAAGGCTCGACGAAGCGACGCTGGGAAAAATGGGCATCGAGTTGACGGATAAGCAAAAAGGCATCGAAACCGCCGATTCCGATTCTTCGGATAAGCCGAAACGAATCGTTTTCAGACCAGACAAAGAGCAGATAATGCAGGCGCAGACGATGTTGAAGGGCGGCGGTTCTTTCGACGACGAAGCCGACGGAAAATACAGCAAAGAACTTCGCGCCGCGATTCGTGATTATCAATCAGCCAACGGCTTGAAGCGAACAGGTTCGCTCAACCGCGCGACGCTCGAAAAAATGAAGATCGAACTGACCGAATCGCAAATGGCAATTCCGGTTGATCCCGACGATTTTGCGAACGCGGACGACGGCGACAAACCGAAAAAACGCGGTCCCGTTTTCCGCGCGACAAAAGAACAAGTTATGTCCGTTCAGGCGATGCTGAAAAAAACCAATCTTTACGCGGGCGTTGAAGACGGAAAATTTAACGACGATTTCCGCGACGCGATTAAAAAATGGCAGATGCAAAACAACGTCAAGGAAACCGGAACGCTCAATAAAGAAACGCTCGAAGCAATGAAAATCGAGTTGACCGATAAGCAGAAAGAAATGTAATTTTTCAAGAATATACAGGATAAACGGGATAAGAATTTTTGAATTTGCGAAAATATCCTGTTTGTCCTGTTCATCCCTGTTAAAATTTTCTTTTATATTTTCCTATTGCAAAAATTTTTCTGTATAATCTTCTGAAATTATGCAGTTTGTATTCTCACGTCTGTTTTTTATCCTAATCGCCGCCGGACTCGTTCCGCTTTCGCTTTCGTGGAATTTTCCCGCCCTACGCTATCTCGTTTTTATTTACGACATTCTGCTTATAATTTTCGCGTTGACCGATTATTTTATCAGCCGGAAACTGCCCGAAGAATTTACCTTCGAGCGCGGATTTGACGGGCGTTTTGCCATCGGCGACGAAACGGAAGTTCGGCTTCACGTCGAAAACCGAACGGCGCGAAATTTTCATTTAAAGATCAAAGACGAATTTCCGCCCGAAATGTTTTTGAAGAAAAAACGCGAAGCGGAATTTAAGATCGAAGCACAGCAAGAGGCTGATTTTAGTTATGTTTTGATTCCGCCAAGACGCGGAAAATATCAATTCGGGAAAACCGCCGTGCGCTTTCTTTCAAAATTCGGTTTGGTTTGGTGTCAGACAAATTTGGGCGAATCTGAAATTGTAAAAGTTTACCCGAATATGCGGCGGGCGCGTGAGATGGAACTCAAAGCACTCGGCGCGAATTCTTATTTGGCGATTCAGCGCAAATCGGTCAGGCGCGGCGAAGGGCGCGAATTTGAATCAATGCGCGATTATGTTCGCGGCGACGAAATGCGCCATATTTCTTGGACGGCGACGGCAAGACGCGGCAAACTTATCACGCGCCAATATCAGATCGAGCGCGATCAGACGATTTTAATTGCGCTCGACGCGGGACGTTTAATGACCGGAAGAATCGGCGGCGAAACAAAATTCGACACGGCACTTCACGCTTCGCTCGCCTTGATGAGTTCGGCGGCACGCGGCGGCGACAATTGCGGCTTGATCGTTTTCGGACGAAAAATAAAGAAATTTCTGCCGCCGAAAAAAGGAATCGGACATATCGAATCGGTTTTGGAAGCGTTGCACGATTTAGAACCCGAACTGATCGAACCTTCGTATTCACGCGCTTTTCAATACATTTCCGCAAATCTGAAAAAACGCGCCTTTGTCGTGATTTTAACCGATCTGGTTGATAAAGAATCTTCAAAAGAGTTGATAAATTCGCTCAAATTATTGCGTCCGCGGCATTTGCCGCTTGTCGCCACAATCGGTGATCGTGATTTAAATCGAACGGTCAGCGAAATTCCGGCGGAGTTAAAAGACGTTTTTATACAATCGGCGGCGGAAGAAATTATACATCAGCGCGAAGCCGCGCTTCGCCAAGTCGAAACTCTCGGCGGTCTTGCTTTGGACGTTACGACTCAGACGCTTGCGCCGCGTCTTCTTGAAACTTATCTGAAAGTTAAAGAGAGAGGTTTACTGTAAAATTACTTGGGTTTTTGTTGGTTAAAGAACATATTTTCTGAAAGAATATGTGTAAAATCATAAAATGCAGTTTGAAAACTCGCGGAGCGACGTAACGCCGGCATCTTGCCGGCAGTCGTGTCGGCATCTTGCCGCCACTGTGAGCGAAGCTCAGAAAACGCTCTCGAATTCTCGGAACTTTAACCGCCGCAAAATATAAAGCAAATAATGCGTTCGTTTTAAATTCTGTTAAAGTTTAGAGAAATTCGGCTCATTTTCTGAGCGTTTCGCTCAGAGTGTCGGCAAGATGCCGACACGACTGCCGGCAAGATGCCGGCGTTACATTAAAAAAGGCGAATCTCAGGAACAGGACGACTATTTTGTTTTAATAATGCAAATAGTTTATTCTATGAAAAACTAATTTTTAGCCGATAAAAATTTCGGACTTTTTGCGGAACGAACACAAATTCTAACAAAGGGCAGGTTATGAAAAATCAATCTTCAAACGATTTTAGCGCAGAACGCGCTCCCGCTGCGAGTCGAATCAATTTAAAAATTAACGGTAAGAATGAGCAAATCGAGATTTCGCCGTGGGTGACTTTGCTTGATTTGCTGCGAAATCGTCTGAATCTGACCGGAACGAAAAAAGGTTGCGATCACGGGCAATGCGGTGCTTGCACGGTTTTAGTTGACGGCAAACGAATTAATTCTTGTCTGACGCTGGCGATGATGCAGGACGGCGCGGAGATTACAACCGTCGAAGGTTTGGCGAACGGCGACGATTTAATTCCGATTCAGCAGGCGTTTATTGACTGCGATGCGTTTCAATGCGGTTACTGCACGGCGGGACAGATTTGTTCGGCAGTCGGTTTGATGAACGAAGGCAAGGCGAGTTCGCGCAATGAAATCAGAGAACTGATGAGTGGAAATATTTGCAGATGCGGCGCGTATCCGAATATTGTTGACGCGGTTGAGCAGGCTCTAAATGCCGAAAACGGAGGTGCGGGAAAATGAATAATTTTTCATATACACGCGCCGAATCGGTTGAAACGGCAGTCGGCGAAATTGCAAAAATAGAAACGGCGAAATTTATCGCGGGCGGGACGAATCTGATTGATTTGATGAAGTATAACGTCGAGAAGCCTCAGCATTTAGTTGACGTAAACCGTTTGCCGCTTGGTAAAATTGAGCAAATTAACGGCGGTTTGCGGCTCGGCGCGACTTGCACAAATTCGGAAACGGCTTATCACGAAACGGTTGAAGAAAATTATCCGATGTTGTCGCTGGCGATCTTAAACGGCGCGTCGCCGCAATTGAGAAATGCGGCAACCGACGGCGGGAATTTGATGCAGCGAACGCGCTGTTATTATTTTTACGACACGGCGTTTCCGTGCAATAAACGCGAGCCGGGAACGGGTTGTCCGGCGATTGGCGGCTACAATCGGATTCACGCCGTTTTGGGAACTTCAGATAAATGTATCGCCACGCATCCGTCGGATATGTGCGTCGCGCTTGCCGCGCTCGAAGCGGTTGTCAATGTTCGCGGAAACGACGGCGAACGCTCAATTAAATTTGAAGATTTTCACCGCTTGCCCGGCGATACGCCCGAAATTGACAACAATTTAAAAGCGGACGAAATCATCATTTCGATTGATTTGCCGGAAAAAGGTTTTAACAAAAACTACACATATTTGAAACTGCGTGATCGGCAGTCTTACGCCTTCGCGCTCGTTTCCGTCGCCGTCGGCTTAACTATGGATAATGATAAAATTAAAGATGCGAGAATCGCGCTTGGCGGCGTGGCGCATAAGCCTTGGCGCGATAAAGACGCGGAAAATTTGTTGAAGGACAAACAGGCGACGCGCGAAAATTTTGAGAAAGCGGCGGAGAAAATTTTCGCCGAAGCAAAAGGTTTCGGATACAATACTTTCAAAATCGAATTGGGAAAACGCGCCGTCGTTCGCGCTTTAGAGCAGGCGGCAAACGGAACGCCGCAGACGGTTGCGGATAAGGAAATAAGTTAAAAATTACAAAAACGAACAAGGGAGAAGAAAAAAAATGAACTTAAAAAATGTATCGGAACAAACAATAGTAATAACGGGCGCGACAAGCGGCATCGGTTTGACGACGGCAAGAATGGCGGCGGAAATGGGCGCGAAATTGGTTTTGGTCGCCCGCAACGAAGACGCTTTGCGCGAATTGACCGACGAAATCAACAAAAGCGGAACGCAGGCGGTTTATGTGGCTGCCGACGTTGCCGACAAAGACGCTTTGCAGAAAGCGGCGGACGCGGCAAATGAGAAGTTCGGCGGTTTTGACACTTGGGTAAATAACGCGGGCGGTTCGGTTTACGGACGGATTGCGGACGTGCCGATTGAAGATTTTCGCCGCCTTTTTGAAACGAATTTCTGGGGCGTGGTCAACGGATCAAGAATTGCCGTCGAGCATCTCAAAAACAGAGGCGGCGCATTAATTAATGTCGGCAGCGAGGTTTCCGTCGCGCCGATTCCGCTTCAGGGAATGTATTCGGCATCGAAACACGCCGTCAAAGGTTTTACCGATTCGCTGCGGATGGAACTCGAAGCCGACGAACTGCCGATTTCGGTAACTTTGATCAAACCGACGGCGATTCACACGCCGTTTCCCGAAAACGCGAAAAATTATCTGCCGTATAAACCGACTTTGCCGCCGCCGGTTTACGCGCCGGAACTGGTCGCCGAAGCGATTCTGCATTCGGCGGAAACGCCGACGCGCGAATTTTTCGTCGGCGGAATGGCGAAGGCGCACGCGGCGATGGCGAAAAACACGCCGCGTCTTTACGAGAAAATGAACGAAATGCTGATTGATTCGATGCAGAATTCGGGCGAACCGCCAAAAGCGAATCGGGAAAACGGTTTGTATGAAACAAATTCCGATTTGCGGATGCGCGGCGCGGAAGACCGCTTCGTGCTTGAACACAGCATTTATCAGGAATCGAAACTGCACCCCTATATTTCAACCGCGCTGCTGATCGGCGGCGGTTTGGGCGTTGCGTGGTTAATCAATTCAATGAAATCGGACGGCGGCTCAAAACGGCGGCGCGTGGGCGTTGATTCCCGAATTTATTCAACCGACATCCAAAAACATTCGGAAGTCGTCGGCGCGGACGGACGGCACGTCGGCACGGTTGACGGCGTGGAATACGGCGAAATCAAATTGACGCGCAAGGATTCGCCCGACGGAAAACATCACTTTATTCCGTTGAGTTCGGTCAGATCAATTGACGGAAATAAAGTCGTTTTATCGCAAAATGCCGAACAAATCAAGAAAACGTGGCGCGTCGGCGACGATAAAAAAAGCATCGGTTCGGCGAAAATTACGGGCGGAAACTATTAAAACGGCGTAAAAAATTCGTGTAATAGTAATCTATAAAACAGAACTTTTTCGGTCTGACGAGTATTCTGAATCTCTCTATGACGGATTTGCGAATTTATTGTCAGTCGAAATCACTTTTAATGAGGCGCGTCGGAAATAAAACCGAACGCGAAAATAACTTTCCGGTAACAAGAACAAGGAGGATTTAGTATGTATTTTCAAGATAAGCAGACAGCTTACTTAATCAAAATCAACAATTTAATCGCCGTTCAAACGCGGCAAAACTTGGTCGGCGGAATTAGCTGCGCCGTTTTGTTAATTTTTACATTTATGTTTTTCGGCGGACTTGTCCACGCGCAGAATAATGACCGCGATATGAACAAAAATAAGCGCGATATGAACAAAAATAAGCGCGATATGTCCGACAAACAAAAGCCAATGATGATGGGCGAAGGACAATTTGCCGAGGTGAACGGAGCGCGGATTCATTATCAGGTTGCCGGAAGCGGCGAGCCGATGATGTTGATTCACGGTTATCCGCTTAACAGCGGTTTGTTCCGCGATCAGATTAGCGAGTTGAGCAAACGCTATAAAATTATCGCGCCCGATCTGCGCGGTTTCGGCAAAAGCGTCGCGCCCGACGACGATGCTTCTTTGAGCGTTTACGCCAAAGATATGATCGGCTTGATGGACAAACTCGGCATCCAAAAAGCGATTATCGGCGGGCATTCGATGGGCGGAATGACGACGATTGAAATGTATAAACTCGCGCCGGAACGCTTCAAAGCGATGGTTTTGATTGACACGGCGGCGATTCCCGCGCCGATTGCCAACGCCGAATGGTGGAAAGGCTTCGGCGAACAAGCCGAGAAAAAAGGCGTGGCTTCAATTACATCCTTGCTCGTGCCGAATATGCTTTCGGGCGAAACTCGTATGAACAATATGCCGCTTGTAACTTATATGGAGAATTTAATCAAAGAAGCGTCGGTCAACGGCGCAGTCGGCGGCGGCAAGGCTCTGGCGGAACGTCCTGACAATACAAGCGTGCTTAAATCGGTGCGCGTGCCGGCTTTGATTATCGTCGGCGTTGAAGACACGCTGACACCGATGGCGATTGCCAAGATGATGAATCAAATGATTCCGAACTCGAAACTCGAAGTTATTCCCGGCGGTTCGCACGCCGTGATAATCGAAAACTCGAAACGCGCCAATCAAGCGATTATGAATTGGGCGAAGGATATGCGGTAAAAGTCCGAATGCGTTCAGAGTTACGCCTTTAAGCGTGGGAAATTGCCCGCGAAGCGCGGCGGTTTCACGGCTAAAGTCGTAACTCTGAACGATTGAAAAGGAGAAATCAATGAGTTTGATTGACAACATTTTATCGAATCCGCGTGAGCCGAAAGGCACGATTCACGTTGTTGACCGCAGCCCGCTGAATTGGCTTTATATTACATATAATACGGTTGAGGAATTAGTCAGAACCGACGAAAAAGGTCATATTGTTCCCGCCGCGATGAAAAGTTACGAATGGATTGACGACGTAACGCTTGAAGTCAAACTGCGTCCGAACACATTTCAAAACGGCGAACCGCTGACGGCAAAAAACGTCAAGCAGAGTTTTGACGAAATGGTAAAACGAAAATCGCCGCATCCGCCGGGAACGCAGTTTAATCTTCTTCCGGGAACGACGCTGGAAATTGTGGACGATGAAACCCTGCGCTACAATCTGCCGCGCCCGGACGGAATGGTTTTAGGCAAAATGCGGGCGATGCACATTATGAATCCGCTGTTTTGGGACACTATCGGTTTCGGCTACACGCGCGGCAAAAAAACCGGCGAAGGTCATTGGTGAGCGATTGACGAAGCGGGGCAGTTTGCCACCGGAGCGTTTATTTTAGCCGAAGGACATTCGACGATTGACACGGAAATCGCCGTCATCAACGAAGAACCGTTTGCCTGCGTTTGGTTTCAAATCGAAGACCGAACCGATCAGGTAATTTTGAAAGCGAATCCGTATTATTGGAATACGGAACGCGGTCCGAGAATAGAAAAAATTGTTTTTCTCAACGATATTTCGCAGAAAGACGCGATTGAAAAAGTTTGTTACCGGGAAGGCGAAGTTGATATTGTTACAAACATTTCGCCGACGGACGCGGGACGAATCAAAAAATCGCCGAATGCGAAAGTCGTTGCCGGAAATGCAATGCGCGTTATTGCCGGAATTTTTAACCGCGAAAATGATTTGATAAACGATGTCCGCGTGCGTCGGGCGTTGAATCACGCGATTGACCGCGAAAGATTAGTCGCAAACGGCTTGAACGGTTACGGCGAACCGTCGGCAAGTTTAACGCCGTCGTGGACGAAAAGTATTTTAAGCAAATTATCGCCCTACGAACACGACGCAGAAATGGCGAAAAAATTATTTGAGGAAAGCGGTTGGAGCAAAGACCGCCGCTTACAATTGGCGACGGCGAACGAACGCGAAAACATTGCGCGAATGGCTGCATCCGACATCTCGAACGCATTGGAAATCGGCGTTGATGTGATCGTTTTTTCCGATGAGGAAAAATTGAACGAACTCCGCAAATTAGCCGAAAAAAAGATTAAACCCGATTGGGACATTTTTATTTACAATTGGGGCGGACAGACGACGGACGCGCCGCCGCTTGAACTGCATTACAATTTTGTCGGCGCGAACGGCTGGCTTCGCGCCGGAGAACCGTCTGAAGAATTTGAAAAAATGTATGGCGATTTCACCAAGCAGACGAGCGTTTTGATGCAGGCGAAAAAGTCCTACGATCTCGATAAATATGTTTACGATGAAGCGTTGGCATTATTTTTATGTTCGCCGCAAGCGTTATACGCGGTAAATAAAGAAGTTGGCTTTATGCCGTATGCGACATCGTTTGAACTCGCCGAATGTGAAGTCGGCGGAAAACATTGGTCAAGGCGTAAAGATAATGCAGAAGCCCGCACGAAGTAAGGGCATAATCAAGTCCGCGCCCTTACTTCGTGCGGGCTTCTGCATTAAACTGAATGTAAAAATCAAAATAATTACAGGAGAAAATTAAAATGGCACTATTTGGAAAAGACAAACCGAAGCCGACGGAAAACGGCATCACTTTGGAAGAAGCGTATCGGGTGATTTTGGCGGCGCGGGAAAAAGCGCAGGAAATCGGCGTGATGGAAAACATCGCGGTTGTGGACGAAGGCGGCGATCTGGTCGCGTTTGCCAGAATGAACGGCGCGTGGCGCGGTTCGATTGACATCGCTTTAAACAAAGCATATACGGCGCGGGCGTTTGATATGACAACCGAAGCGATTGGCGAAATGGCGCAGTCGGGCGACGCGCTGTTCGGCATTCACGCGAGCAACGATTTGCGGATAATTATTTTCGGCGGCGGCATTCCATTGCAGCGCGGGAACAAAATCGTCGGCGCAATCGGCGCGTCCGGCGGCACAGTTCCGCAAGACATCGAAATCGCCGAAGCGGGCGTGGCGGCTTTTAACGATAACAATTAGACGGGCGGGGGAAAAACATTTCCGTCAAATGAACAAAGGGAGGCAATGATGATTAAAAACGGATTGATCGCCGGAGTTATCGGCGCAATTATTTTGGCTGTGCTGGCATATATAATGATGTTTGTAACGGGCGATCCGCCGCCGGCTGTGGCTTTTTATCGGGGAATACTTCAGGTCAATAATCCGCCGATTGACCATTTGATCGCCGGAACGCTTTTTTTGATCGCGGGCGGAATTTGGGGCGCGATCTACGCGGCAATTATAAAACATCCGAGCGTTATGAACGGTCTTTTGTTCAGCATTTTGCCGACGCTTTTTGTCTGGCTTGTAATGCAGCCGGCTTCGGGCTTGGGATTTTTCGGCGGTTTCGCGGCAAAAGCAATTATTCTGCCGCTGATTCTTAATGCAATTTGGGGCGCATTTGTCGGTTGGTATCTGAGCAGAAATGTTGTTCACACAAAGCCGGTTGCCGTTTAGAAAGTTCAGAGTAACGCCTAATGGTTTTTGACAAATAAATCTAACAAAAAATTTCCGATTCAGCCCGCGTATGCGGGCGACTCGCATAAAGCCTAGCTCGGAAGAGCTAGGTCGGAATGGAAAAATAGATTCCAGCCATCGTAGATGGCGACGGATATTTCGGACGCTATCTACGATAGCTCTCAACCGTTTATTGTCAACAACCCAGCGTTTCGCTTCGCTCCACGCTAGGCTTTATGCCGATGCCATCTACGATGGCTGATTTAATGTTAGATTTATTTGTTAAAGACCATTAGGCGTGACAAATCGCTGACAAAGCGGTTTCACCACTAAAGGCGTTGCTCTGAACGCGAAATTAGTAAAAAATTATGACGACAAATTACATCGGAAAACCGGAAAGCCGTGTTGACGGCAGATTAAAAGTTACGGGCGGCGCGGATTATGCGGCGGATTTTGAAGTTCCGAACGCGGCGCACGGTTATGTTGTTTCGAGCCGCATTGCAAAAGGGAAAATTACGGAAATTGATACGTCGGAAGCCGAAGCCGTTGAAGGCGTTTTGAAAATTTTGACGCACGAAAACCGTCCTTCGACGGCGTGGCTGGACGCTAATTATAAAGATCAGATCGCGCCCGCCGGTTCGCCGTTTCGTCCGCTGTATGACGGAAATATTTTGTATAGCGGACAGCCGGTTGCGCTTGTCGTTGCGGAAGATTTTGAAACGGCGAGATATGCGGCGACGCTTGTTAAAATAAAATACGAGATCGAACCGCACGAAACGGATTTGGACGCGAATCGGGAAAAAGCCAGAAAACCGGAAAAAGGTGCGCCGGGTTACAACGCGCCGCCTAAGGAGCGCGGCAATGCGGAAAAGGCTTGGGACGAGGCGAATTTTAAGATCGAAGCGGATTATTCAACGCCGATTGAACATCATAATCCGATGGAAATTCACGCTTCGACAGTTGTTTATGAAGAGGACGGGAAACTGACGATTTACGATAAAACGCAGGGCGTTCTAAACAGCAAAAATTATGTCGTCAACGCTTTCGGACTCGACGAAGCAAACGTCCGCGTGATGTCGCCGTTTATGGGCGGCGGTTTCGGTTCGGGTTTGCGTCCGCAGTATCAGTTGTTTCTGGCGGTTCTCGCCGCGCTCGATTTAAAGCGTTCGGTCAAATTGATGCTGACGCGCGAGCAGATGTTTACATTCGGACATCGCCCGCGCTGTGAGCAGAGGGTTTCCCTTGGAGCGCACGACGGCGGGACGCTCGAATCATTAATGCACACCGCGCTTGAGGAAACTTCGCAGTTTGAGGATTTCGCCGAAACGGTGGTCAATTGGTCGGGCGTTTTATACAATTCAATCAACGCAAAATTCGATTACAATGTCGCTTCGCTCGATTTTTACACGCCGCTTTCGATGCGTGCGCCGGGCGCGGCAACCGGCGTTTACGCTATCGAATCGGCGATGGACGAACTCGCGGCGGAGTTAAAGATTGATCCGCTTGAACTTCGCATCAAAAATTACACTTACCAAGACCCGAATAAAAATCTGCCGTTTTCCAGCAAGGAATTGATGGAATGCTACAAGCAGGGCGCGGCGAAATTCGGTTGGGACAAACGCAAATTAAAACCGCGCTCGATGAAAGAAGGAAACGAACTGATCGGCTACGGAATGGCGACGGGAGTTTGGGAAGCGCAGCAATCGGCGGCGAGCGCGAAAGTCGTCTTAAACAGCGACGGTTCGGTTGAATCGAGCAGCGCGACGAGCGACATCGGCACGGGAACTTATACGGCGATGACGCAGATCACGGCGCAGGAATTAGGCGTTCCGATTGAAAATGTAACATTCAAATTAGGCGATACAAAACTGTCCCAAGCACCGATTGAAGGCGGTTCGTGGACAATTTCTTCAATCGGTCCGGCGATCAAAGCGGCGTGCGAAGAAATTCACAAACAGCTTTTTGAAATGGCGCAGAAGCAGGACGATTCGTTTGCCGAAACCGAATTTAAAGCGGTTGAATTTGCGGACGGAAAAATCACGCTCAAAAACGATTCTGGTAAATCAATTGCTTTTACGGAAATTTTGAAAAAAGCCGGGAAAGATAAAATCGAACAGGAAAGTTCGGTCAAACCCGACAAAGCCGAGCGCGGAAAATACACGATTAATACGCATTCGGCGTGTTTCGTCGAAGTTCGCGTGGATGAAGAATTAGGCAATATTCGCATAACGCGCGTTGTCAACGCATTTGCCGCCGGACGCATTATCAACCCAAAAACTTCGCGCAGTCAGATCATCGGCGGCGTGGTTTGGGGAATCGGTATGGCACTCGAAGAAGAATCGGTGGTTGACCACGAATTCGGGCGTTTCGTTAATCAGAATCTCGCCGAATATCATCTTCCCGTCAACGCCGACGTGCCGGAAATTGACGTGATTTTTGTCGAAGAACACGATTCGATTGTAAATCCGATTGGCGCGAAAGGCTTGGGCGAAATCGGAATTGTCGGAGTTGCGGCGGCGATTGCCAACGCGATTTATCACGCGACGGGAAAACGAGTCAGAGAGTTGCCGATCACGCTCGATAAATTATTGTAATACCGAATTTTAGTAAATAGATTTATTATGAAAAACTTTTTGATTATCGCATTTTTCGTGAGTGCTTTGTTTTCCGCATCTTGCGATAACACGCAAAATGCGGAAAATATCATCAGCAATCAGCAAAATGAAAATACTTCGACTCAAACCGAACCGGGCGAAAATTCTGCCGAAAGACACATTAAAATCAAGAGCGAAAATTCGTTTGATGAAACCTACGCGGCTTTGAAAAAAGCCGTCGAATCAAAAGAACCACTGACTGTGATCGCCGAACTCGATCATTCCGCAAACGCTGAAAAAGCAGGAATGCAGCTTCGTCCGACAAAAATCATTATGTTCGGAAATCCGAAACTCGGAACGCCTCTGATGCAGGAAAATCAAGCAATCGGCGTTGATCTGCCGCAGAAAATGCTCGTTTATGAAAATGAAAAAGGCGACGTTTACTTAGTTTACAACGATCCGAAAACTTTGGCGGAAAATCACGGAATTAGCAGTCAGGATGAAATTATAAGTAAAATTTCCGAAGCGTTAAAAGATTTGGCGGAAGCGGCGACGAAGAAAACTGGAAATTAAACAATAAATAAAAAGGAAAAATTAATAATGAAAAATGAAAAATACATCGTCGCGGCGAGAGTTGAAACCGACAATAAAGACTGCATCGTTGCGCCGGCGAACGCGATGATTATGGCAACTCATCGAAAGGTTTTCGGACCTGACACGAAAGAAAATTGCGAGAAATGGAAGCGCAGCAACTGCAAATAATTTTTATGATTTGAAAACCGCTATGAAAAAACAGATGATCTACACGAATACGCCCGATGTGCCGGGGCGCGAAATATCGGAAGTTCTCGGCGTTGTGACGGGAAACGTCGTGCAGACAAAGCACATCGGAAACGATATTTTGGCGGGTTTTAAAACGATTGTCGGCGGCGAAATCGCGGGTTATACGGAAATGCTGACCGAAGCCAGATTCAAGGCGATCAGCCGAATGGTCGAAGCGGCTCTGGAAATGGATGCCGACGCGATAGTTTCTCTGCGCTTTACGACCAGTTCGATTATGAAAAACGCTTCGGAAATACTCGCTTACGGAACGGCTGTAAAATTAAAGCCGTTAAGTTAAGCAAAGAAAGAAAAATAACATTACCAGAGTAATGCTTCAATCAAAAGATTATAAAACATTATCAATTCTCACTTCTCAATTATTTTATTGGTTTGTTTGTCGGCTAACAAAAACTTACAAAATAATTGAGAATGAATAATTGAAATTTGATAATAAAATTTCTGATTATATTAACATTTGCGGGTAAACTTATTTAACTTTTATTACTTAATAATTCGGTTCGTTCAATAATTCAATCAAATAAAATCAAACAAGGGGAGAATTTATGTCAAATAAAAAGGAAAATAATTCAATCGAATCAATTACAGAAGACGTGCGCCGTTTGGCAATCGTTTTTGTCAACACATATTTTGTAGATACGCTCGATTCTTGGGTTTTGGTGGATGCGGGAATGCCTCTGACGGCTTGGAGAATTAAGGGTTATGCCGAAAAAATTTACGGCGCAAACGCAAAACCTGCGGCGATAATCTTGACGCACGGGCATTTCGATCACGCGGGTTCGGCACTTGATTTGGCGGAAACTTGGGACGTTCCGGTTTACGCGCATCGCTTGGAGATGCCGTATTTGACGGGCAAATCGGATTATCCGCCGCAAGACCCGACCGTTGGCGGTGCATTGGCGCAAATGTCCAGACTTTTTCCGCACAGCGGTTTTGATTTGGGAAACCGTGTCAAAGAAATTTCCGAAAGCGGTGAAATTGCCGAACTTCCCGGTTGGAAAACGATTCACACGCCCGGACACACGCCCGGTCATATTTCGCTGTTCCGCCAATCGGACAGAATGCTTTTGGCGGGCGACGCTTTGGCAACGATGAATCAGGATTCTTGGATCTCAAATGTAACGATGGAACGCGAATTTTGCCATCCGCCCGCGCCTTTTACAACCGATTGGCGTGCGGCGCGTCGTTCGGTTGAGATTCTCGCCGAACTCGAACCGGAAATTGTCGCCGCCGGACACGGACAGCCGATCAAAGAAAATACGCAGGCGCGTTTGAAAAGATTTGCCGTTAATTTCCAAACGCCCGAATCAGGCAGATACATTCCGCAGCCGGCAATCGCCGACGAAACGGGAGTCGTCGCCGTGCCGCCGCCCGTCGCCGATCCGGTGCGGAATATTTTGATCGGCGCAGGCGTTGTCGTCGGCGGGTTTTTGTTAGGAAAACTTTTGACGCGCCGCAATAAAAATTGATATAAATGTTTTAATTAAAATTTACAAATCAAAATCCGATGAATTTATACGAAAAAATCAGCCCGTTTGATGAAGAAACGGACGAACTAAACGTCATTATCGAAACGCCGAAAGGCTGCCGCAATAAATACGCCTTTGACAAAAAACTCGGCATATTCTCTTTGTCGGGCGTTCTGACCGCCGGACATTCGTTTCCATACGATTTCGGTTTTATCCCGAAAACTCTGGGCGGCGACGACGATCCGCTTGACGTTTTGCTCCTGATGGACGAAGCGGCTTTTACCGGCTGTCTTATCAAGGCAAAACTCGTCGGCGTGATCGAAGCCGAGCAAACCGAAAGAAACGGCAAAGTCGAACGCAATGACCGCCTGATTGCCGTCGCCGCCGATTCTCACGCCTACTCGGACGTAAAATCAATCAACGATCTAAATGACGTTTTACTCGAACAGATCGAGCATTTTTTCATTTCCTACAACGAGGCAAAAGGCAAAAAATTCGAGCCTCTCGGACGCTTCGGTTCGAGAAAGGCGAAAGATTTGATCGAAAAAGGAATCAAACTTTATAAAAAATAAGAAGGATACGGAACGCCGTCCATCTTGGCGGCAATGAGTGCGAAAGCACGAAAATAAACGTGAAAAACTTCAAAAATCATATTGAAACTTTAAAGATCATAAACTTTGCTCCAACGCATTCTGCGTCGGCTGCCGGCAAGATGCCGGCGTTTCGTGATTTTGAATAAGCTCTACCAACGAACCGAACTGCCAAAATGCCGCGTGAACATATCGGCTTTTTTATGCTAATCTATACAAAAAAACTTTGGTGATAATTATGAAAAAACATTTTGTAAAACTGAATTTTCTTTTATTGTTGTTCGTTCTTCCCGTTTTTGTTTACGCACAGCAGACGCTCGACCAGAAACTTGCGGAAATTGACGCATACGCGCAAAAAGTGCAGAAGGATTGGAACGTGCCGGGAATGGCGATTGCGGTTGTCAAAGACGGAAAGACCGTGTTTGCAAAAGGTTACGGCGTTCGGAAATTGGGAACGAATGACAAAGTTGACGAAAACACTCTGTTTGCCATCGCTTCAAACTCGAAGGCGTTTACGACGGCAAGTTTAGCGATTTTGATTGACGAAGGAAAAATCGGCGGTTGGGACGATAAAGTTTCAAAATATCTGCCTGAATTCAGGCTTTACAATCCGTATGTCACGGACGAACTGACAATCCGCGATCTGGTTTCGCACCGCGTCGGCTTGGACACATTCAGCGGCGATTTGCTTTGGTATGAAACGACTTACACAAGCGACGACGTTTTAAATCGCTTGCAGTATTTGAAACCCGTCAAAAGTTTTCGTTCCGGCTTCGGCTATCAAAATTTAATGTTCATCGCGGCGGGCGAGATCATCGAAAAAGTTTCGGGAAAAACTTGGAGCGAATTCGTCAAGGAAAAAATCTTAAATCCGATTGGAATGACGCGCACGACGACTTCGGTTAAAGACATCAAAGACAATTGGGCGTTTCCGCACAACGAATCGGGCGGAAAAGGTTTGCGCGTGCTGCATCGCGGAAATGTTGACGCGGCGGCGGCAGCGGCTGGACTGAATTCTTCCGTCGCTGATGTTGCAAAATGGATTCGCCTGCAATTGGGTCACGGAGATTTTGACGGCAAACGGATTTTCAGCGAGAAAAACGCTTGGGAAATGCACCAGCCGGCGGTGCTTCTGCCCATTTCAAAAGGCGCGAGCGACTTTTTGCCGACCAGACATTTTAACACTTACGGACTCGGCTGGAACGTCTGGGATTATCAAGGCAGAAAGATCGTTTCGCACGGCGGCGGACTTGACGGAATGCTCTCTAAGACGGTGTTGATTCCCGAAGACAACGCCGGATTCGTCGTTTTGACCAACAGCGAAGCGGGCGCGTATAACATAATGCAGTATAAAATTCTCGACGTTTTGACCGACGCGCCAAAACGCGATTGGAACGCCGAAATGCTCGAAAGAAGCAAAGCGGGCGAAAAACAATCTGCCGACGCGCTCAAAAAACTCGAAGCCTCGCGCGTCGAGAACACGAAACCGAGCCTGAACTTAAAAGATTACGCCGGAACTTATTCGGGCGAACTTTACGGCGACGCGACGGTTTCCGAAGAAAACGGCAAACTCGTTTTGCGCTTAAAACCCGCGCCGAATTTCGTTGCGGACTTGGAACATTGGCATTACGACACTTTCCGCATCAAATGGCGACCAACCGTTGCGTATAACTTCCCCGCCGGATTTGTCAGTTTTACGATTGACGAAAAAGGCGTAACCGACGAATTGAAAATTGACCAGCCGAACAACGATTTCTGGTTTTATGAATTAGAATTTAATCGAAAAGAAATGGCGAAATAGAAAGAGGCGGAAACAAGGGCAGTTATGGAGGATGTTGATTGAGTAGTAGATCGTTGGATTTCACTAAAAACTATTGAAAATGCTGTTTATTTATAAACTTTTTGATTAATAAACAGCACCGTCCATTACTCCTGCGCTTTCCGCCTTATCTAATAAAATGAAAATCAAATTTGCGTTTTTTCTAACAGCAATCCTTGTTTGCGCGTCGGCAATAAATTCCGACGCGCAAACGAAGGATTTCACGCGCTTTGTCAATCCGTTCGTCGGCACAGGCGGACACGGACACACATTTCCCGGCGCAGCCGTTCCGTTCGGTTTCGTCCAGCTTTCGCCCGACACGCGCGTTGATAATTGGGATGGTTCAAGCGGTTATCATTACTCGGACTCGACGATTTACGGTTTTTCGCACACGCATCTTAGCGGCACGGGAATTCCCGATTACTGCGACGTTTTATTTATGCCGACAATCGGCGAACCGAATTTGTCGGCAAGCGAAGGCGAAAAAAATGTCAACGGTTACGCATCAAAATTCTCACACGAAAACGAAAAAGCCGAGCCGGGATATTACAGCGTAAAACTCGACGACGATAATATTTTCGCCGAAATGACGGCGACACAAAGAGTCGGTTTTCACCGCTATACTTTTCCGCAAACCGACGAAGCGAATATCATCTTGGATTTAAAATGGCGCGATAAAGTTTTGGACTCGCAACTGAAAATCGTCGGCAAAAATCGAATCGAAGGTTATCGCCGTTCATCTTCTTGGGCAAAAGATCAAGTTGTTTATTTTGTTGCTGAATTTTCAAAACCTTTTGCTGATAAATCTGAAATAGAGAAAAATCTTTCAAGAATAAGCCACGCACCGAATGCGACAACAGAAATAAAAGCCGCGTTTCGTTTTAAGACAAAAGCAAATGAACAAATTTTATTAAAAGTAGCAATTTCGCCCGTCAGCATCGAAGGCGCGAGAAAAAATCTCGAAGCGGAAATTCCCGCTTGGAATTTTGAAAAAGTTCGGCAAGACGCGAAAAACGCTTGGAATAAAGAACTTTCAAAGATCGAAGTTTCCGGCGGCAGCGAAGCGCAGATGACGAATTTTTACACCGCGCTTTATCACACAATGATCGCGCCGAACATCTTTCAAGACGTTGACGGAAATTATCTCGGTTTAGACAAAAAAATCCACAACATCGGCAAAAGTCCAAAGTCCGAAGTCCAAAGTCCAAAGTCGGAAAATTATACAATTTTCTCTCTGTGGGATACATTTCGCGCCGCGCATCCGCTTTATACGATTATTGACGAGCGGCGGACGGCGGATTTTATCAATACGTTTATTCGCCAATACGAACAAGGCGGACGGCTTCCCGTCTGGGAACTTGCGGCGAACGAAACCGATACAATGATCGGTTATCACGCCGTTCCGGTGATCGCCGACGCGATGGCGAAAGGGATAAAAGGCTTCGATTACGAAAAGGCTTTTGAAGCGGCGAAACATTCTGCGGAACTCGATCATTTCGGACTCGAAGCGTATAAAAAACGCGGTTATATTTCCGTCGAAGACGAACACGAATCGGTTTCCAAAACGCTCGAATATGCGTATGACGATTTTTGCATCCGGCAGATGGCGAAGATTTTAAATAAGACGGAAGATTACGAAAAATATTCAAAACGCGCCCGCTACTTTGAAAATCTTTTTGACAAAGAAACCGGATTTATGCGTCCGAAAAAAAACGGCGGTTTTGTTTCGCCGTTCGCGCCGCAGGAAGTTACGTTTAATTTTACCGAAGGCAACAGTTGGGTTTATTCGTTTTTCGTGCCGCACGACGTTTCGCGCTTGATCGAACTTTACGGCGGACGCGACGCATTCATTCAAAAACTCGACGAACTTTTTACAACCGATGTTGAACTTTCGGGACGCGAGCAACCCGATATTACGGGACTTATCGGACAATACGCGCACGGCAACGAGCCTTCGCATCACATCGCATATTTGTATAATTACGCGGGCGAACCTTGGAAAACGCAGAAACTCGTCCGGCAAATAATGGATAAGTTTTATAAACCGACTCCCGACGGCTTGATCGGCAACGAAGATTGCGGGCAGATGTCGGCGTGGTATATTTTGAGCGCGTTGGGCTTTTACGAAGTCAATCCGGGACAGCCGATCTACGCCGTCGGCACGCCGATTTTTAAGGAAGCGAAAATTCATCTGGAAAACGGCAAAACTTTTACGATCAGAGCAAATAATGTTTCAAGCGAAAATATCTACCTCAAATCGGCAAAATTTGGCGGCGCGGATTATCGCAAATCGTTTTTCACGCACGATGATTTGAAAAACGGTAAAACGCTCGAATTTGAAATGACGAATCAGCCCGTCAAAAGCTGGTTTACAATTGCGCCCGTTTCAAGCATCGAAACCGATTTCGCGCCCGTTCCGACGATTGAAACGGCGCGTGTTTTCTCCGACAAATCAACTGTTAAAATCTCTTCGCCCGCAAAAAATGTAAGTATTTTTTATACGCTGAACGGCGGCGAACCGGACGAAAATTCAAATCTTTACACAAAAACTTTTGAGTTGAGCGAAACGGCAACGATCAAAGCGATTGCGATTGATAAAAGAGGCGTTAAAAGTTTCCCCGTCGAAGCAAAATCGAAAAGGATGCCGCACGATTGGACGGTGAAAATCTTATCGAAATACAACAGGCAATACACGGGCGGCGGCGACGCGGGTTTGATTGACGGAATCCGCGGAACGCTCAATTTTGCGTCGGGCGAATGGCAAGGCTATCAGGGACAGGATTTCGTCGCCGTGATAGATTTGCAAAAACAGACGGAGATCAAAAAACTCGGCGGCGGCTTTTTGCAAGACGCGCGACCTTGGATTTGGATGCCGACAGAAATTGAATTTGAAATATCCGACGACGGCGAAAATTTCCGAAAAGCCGCAAGCATCAAAACCGACGTTTCGCCCGAAGATATGAAACCGCAGATCAAAGATTACGTTCAGAAAATCAAACCGCAAAAAGCGCGTTTCGTGCGCGTTTCCGCCAAAAATCTCGGCAAAATTCCAGATTGGCATCCGGGCGCGAATTTTGAGGCGTTCATTTTTGTTGACGAAATTATTATTGAATAGAAATTTTCTCTTTCAAATCAATACACTGTTTTTTAAGTTTTTCAGTAGTTTATAGCGGTTTAAGTTTGGATATACGGTAAGAGTAACGCCAATTCTTAAATTACTCTAAAAACATTTTCTAACCTGCTTACTTTATTAACCGCAGCCCTTTTTTAACTGTGGAAATCCACTCTGCTTCTTCCTGCTTACCACTTTCCGATTCTGTGTCGAGCCAATAAACAAAAGGCTGCTTTGCACGTTAAAATTTAGTTTCGCATCGGGAATAATTGATTCGACTTATGCGATTATTCTCAAAAAATTTGCGAAAAGTATTTGCCGAACCGGGAAAATTTTCTTCCGGCAAATCTAAACGGCTGACAATTTTTCTCGCGTGTTTTGTTATATTTACTGTTTTCGGCGCGTTTTATCTCAAACAATTAACCGAACAAATTGTCGAAAAAGAACGCCGCGCGATTGCCGTCGAAAACGAGATATTGTTTGAGAAAATTTCTTACGAACCGCATTTCAAACAGTTTGTTCAATTCATTCAAAATACAAAAGATGTCCGCTTTGTCGGCAAATTTCAAGATTCGTATTTTGCGGCAGCCGGCGGCGGACTTTTGCAGTTTGCCGCGTCGGGAAAACTGCTAAAACATTTTACCGTTTCCGACGGTTTGCCCGAAAGCGATCTGACGAGTCTTGCGGTTTTCGGTTCGCAGCTTTTTATCGGCACGCGCGAAAGCGGACTCGTTGCGTTTGACGGCGAAAAGTTCGCGGGTTTTCGATTTACAAAACACGAAACGCAGGCAATTACGGCATTTTTTGCCGATAACCAAAGGCTTCTGATCGGAACTTTTGCGGGCGGCTTGATCGAGTTTGACGGCAAAAAATTCCGCGAGATAAAAGCGTTTGACAAAAGAATTATCGGGATAAATTACATAAACGCCGACGATTCAAAGATTTTCATCGGAACTTATGCGGACGGATTATTTTTTTTCGACGGCGGCATCTGGAAAAAGTTTACAAACGAAAACGGCTTGCTCTCGAACCGCATCGCCGGTGTCGAAATCGTCGGCGAAAATTTATTTGTCGGCACGGATTTGGGAATTTCCCGCGCCAAAGTTTCCGATCTAACTCAGACATCGCAAAAAATTTTTCATCAAAGCGTGAGCCTTCCGACGCTTTCCGGTTTAATCAAACAAAACGATCAGATTTTTCTGACAAAAGACGACGGCGAGATTTTTTCTCTCGACGGAAACTCAAGACTTTTCACCAATGAATCATTCGAGAAAATTATCTGGAAAAAACCGGAAATGCTGCGAAATTCCCGCCTTTTTATCAGCGATGAAAAAATCCGCCTTGTCGGAACGGAAGGAATCTGGCAAGTTGACGCGAAAAATTCTCCTTACGCTTCACTTTCGCCGTTTGGAAATTACAACGAAAAAACGATGCCGGCGAGCAACATTATTTCCGCGCTTGCGTTTGACCGAAATTCAAGACTTTGGGCGGGAAACTTTCGGCGCGGAATTGACGTTTTTTCCGCCGACGGCGAAAAACAGACGCATCTCGAAACGGAAACGCTCAAGGAAATAAACTTTTTGGACGGGCGGGAAAATGCCGTCATCGCCGCAACTTCAAAAGGCGCGGTCAGTTTTTCGGACAATTTCAAAAGCACGATTTTAACAAATGAAAACGGTTTGCCGAGCAATTCGATAACGCACATTTCGGCGGAGAAAAACCGAAAAGAAATCTACGCGACAAGCAGAGGCGTTTGGATCAAGGAAAAAGAAGTTTCGCGCGGATTTTCAACCGTCAACGGCTTGCCGAGCAACACGATCTCGGCGACGCTTTTCGTAAAAGATAAAATTTTTGTCGGAACGCTCGGCGGCTTGGCGCAGATCGAAAAAGGAAAGGTTACAAAAGTTTTCAAAGATTCAAATTCGACGATTCAAAACAATTGGGTAACGGCTTTGAATGCGGCGGATTCGCGCGTTTTTGTCGGAACTTACGGCGGCGGAGTTTACGAACTTTTGCCGTCCGGCGAACTGCGCGGTTTTGCCGGTGAAACGGGCAAAATTTTCGTCAATCCGAACGCGATGTTCAGCGATGAAAAAAGGCTCTACGTCGGAACTTTGGACGGCGCGTGGATTTTGGATTTCGATTCGCGCAAATGGACGCATTTAAGCCGCGATTTACCCGCAAAAGTCGTTTTAAGCGTGGCGGGCGATGCGGAAAACGTCTTTTTCGGAACAACTGCCGGAATTGCAAAAATCAACGAGAGATATTGGCACGAAACGGAAAACGGCGGCAAATAATTTTATGAAACTTGATAAATTCACATATTTTTTGATCTTTTTGACGGCGTTGATAATTTTATCGCTGATTGTAATTCCGTTTCAGATCGCCTTGGCGCAATCGGGCGTTTTGATTCCCGCTTCGATAAAAAATCAGCCGGACGACAAAATACTTTCGCTTGGCGCGATGAATGTTGACATTTGCATTGACAATCAGCACGCCGCAATCAAAGTTACGCAGATTTTCGACAGTCATTATGAGCAGACTCTGGAAGGAAAATATCTCTTCGCTCTGCCGGAAAAGGCTTCGGTTTCCGATTTTGCGGTTTGGGACGCGGACACGAGAATTCCGGGCGTAATGCTCGAAAAACGCCGCGCCAATGAACTTTACGAGGAGATAAAACAAAAGGAAATTGATCCCGGAATTTTGCAGCAAGACGACGAACACGGCGGAAATTCTGCGTTTTCGGCAAAAGTCGTGCCGATTCCGGCTTACGGCACAAAGCGCGTCGAGATGGAATACACGGAAATTTTGCCAATCGAAAATTTGAGTTCGCATTTTTCTTTTCCGCTTAAATCTTCAAACGGCGCGACGCAAAAAGTCAGCGAATTTACTTTGTCGCTTTGCGTTTACAACGATTATCCGATCTCGGAAATAAATTTCGGCAAAAATCCTCTGCCGCTAAAAGTTACAAAGCAGAACGCGAATAAATTTGAAGCCGAATTTTTCGCCCGCGATTTCGATCTGACAAGTGATTTTTCGCTTTCCTACAAAATAAATGTTCCAAACAGCGAGCTTTCGTTTATCGCTTATCGCGCTCCCGAACAAATTTCCAGTTACGACATACGCGATCCGTCGCTCGCCGACAAAAATGCCGACGGATATTTTCAGGCGCAGGCGATTTTTAACGAAGAAATTACCCACGCAAACAAAACTGAAAAACCGCGCCGGGTGATTTTCCTTTTCGACACGTCGCTTTCGATGTATGGCGAAAAACTAAAACGCGCCGTCGAATCAGCCGATTACTTTCTTCACCATCTGAACGAATCAGACAAATTCAATTTGATCTTATTCGGCAATGAAGTAAAAGTTTTTTCCGATTCGCCATTGAACGGAACTGCTGAAAATATCGAAAAATCGCTCGATTTTATCAGAAATTCGACCATCGGCGGCGGCACGAATCTGAAAAAATCTCTGGCACAAGCCGTCGCGCTTGCCGAAGATTTTCCCGCCGGCGAACTCGATATTGTTTTGATCTCCGATGCGAATCCAACGCTTGAAACTGTTGACATAAATTCGATTGCAAAAATTTTCGAGCAGGCGGAGGCAAAAAACAAAATCAAATTTTTCGCCTTCGCCCTTGGCAATGACGCGAATACGAATTTATTGGAAAAGCTAACCGGCGCAACCAACGGATATTTTGCCAAAGCGCGTGAAACCGAAGATATTTCCCTGATGCTCAAAGCATTTTTCGCCAAAATCGGAAATCCGGCGATTGAAAATCTGCGGTTCGATGCAACAGACGAAAACAATTTCAGGCAGATTTACGCGACTTCCGCGAACAGCTACGACGGTTCGGGTTTTTCGTTTGTCGGGCGTTATAAACAAGCGAAGGAGCAGGAAACAATCGGGCTTTCGGCGCAGTTCGGCGATAAAAATATAAATTTGGAAAGGCGCGTGAAACTTCCCGAACTCGACGATTTTCACAAACATCTGCCGCGTTTGTGGGCGCGTGCGCGGATTGACGCGCTTGTTCGGGAAATCAATGTAAACGGCGAGCGCGAAGATTTTATTTCGGAAATTATCAGCTTGTCGCAAAAATACAAACTCGTTTCGCCTTACACGGCTTTTCTCGCCGCGCCGCGTGCCTTGCTTCGTCCGCGCCTGATTCAGCCGGGCGATCCAGTGATTCGCGTCAAAGTTGACGAATCAATCGAAAAAGTTTTCGCCGTTCTGCCGTTTGGCGAAACTTTGCCGCTTAGATTTCTGCCGGAAGAAAACATCTGGGAAGGCAGATTTTTCGCGCCCGCTTGGATGCCCGACGGAACATACACTTGCCGCCTGCTTCTGACCGACAAAAACGGCAGAGGTTTTGAAGAAAAGAAAACTTTCGTCGTGGACAGCCACGCGCCGCGTGTGAAAATAAATCTTCGATCAAACAAAGTTCGCGCGGGCGAAAAACTGCATTTAAGAGTTTTCGCCGACAGCGATACAAAACAGATTTCCGCAAAACTTTACGGCGCACAGCCCGTCCGCCTTTTCTGGTCAAACGCGGAAAAAGCAAACGTCGGAAACTTGGTAATTCCGAAAAATCTCTCGCCCGGAAAATATATTTTAACCGTAACGGCAGAAGATTTCGCGCACAATTTGTCAACCGAAGAAACAACTCTTGAAATTTACTAAACGCATAAACATTCGGCATTTTCAGCTAAACAAAATTATGTTCAGATCAAAGATAAAATTTTTCACAATTACGATTCTCGCCGTTTTCTGCTTGTTTTTGATTTCTCTGAATTCTTATCAGCCGCAGATTGCCGAAAAAAATACTGCAAGCCAAATGGAAACGGCGATTGAAAACGCTTTGTATGCCCGAACCGAATTTTTCGGAAGCAGCGCGATTGTTCCGTTTCCGACTTTTGAAGCCAAGCGGCGTTTGGAAAAGATCGCGGAAATTTACCCGAATCAGCCGTCAATTCATTTGAAACTTTCCGCATTAAACGAAAAGCTGGAAGATTTCAAAACAGCCGAACAGGAATTACAAAAATACGTCGAACTTTCGGCAGATAAACTTTCGGCGTTAAATGAATCGGGAGCGTTTTACAACAGGCGCGGCGAATTTGAAAAGCAGGCGGAAAATTACCGTAAAATGCTCGAACTTGCGCCGGAAAACGAGCGCGGCGGATATTTTTCAAACATAATAAATCTGGCGAAAACTCATAAACTCGAAAAATATCTGCGCCCCGAATTTTACCGCGAAATTATCAAACGGGATTCGTCGGCGTTTTCGATTCTCGAACAATATCTGGACAAATTGATCGAAGAGAAAAATTACGAAGAAGCCGCAGAATTTATCATCGAAAGCCGAAAGAAATTTCCCGAAAAAAAGGAATATTTTATCAAAAAACAAGTTGCGGTTTTGCTGATCGAGAACAAAAAGAAGGAAGCGGAAACTGTCTATTATGAAGCGTTTGAGCCTGCTTGGTCGGACGAGATGACCGAACGGTTTTATTCGTTTTTGTATGAAAATGATCGCTTTAGAAGTTTCGGCAATGATTTGAAGAAAAAATTTAAGGCAAATTCGGCTGATTTTGATTTGGCGATGCGGCTGATTCATTTTCTGAAATACGACGGCGAATCTTCCGAATCCGTGATTTTGCGGCTTGAAAATGCCAGAGCGAAAAAGAAGATCGAATGGCAAGCCGACGAACTTTTAACCGTTTCGCTTTCTTTAATCTCGGAAGGAAATGCGGACGCGGCTTCGCGTTTTCTTTACGCTCTTTTCTTAAAACAAGAGGTCAAAGAGGGCGGCGAACTTCGCGCGAAAATTCTTTATCAGCTTTTCGCAATGCTTTCCGATGCCGAAAATCAGAGGCTCGCGCTGACCAAAGGCGATTTGAATTTCTACCGCGATATTGCCGCTTTTGACACGAATCCGGGAATTACCAACGGGATTTTATCGCTGATCTTCGCCGGCGAAAATCCGCGCCGCGAGTTAGAGAAAAAAGAAGAAAACGCCGTCAAACTTTTTAACCGCGCCGCCGCTTACCGGATTTTCTCCGAATATAAAAAGGAATTTCCCCGATCCGCCGAACTCGCGCAGATGTATCTCGATATTGTGCGGCTTTATATTGCCGAAAAGGATTTTGAAATCGCCCGAAAAACGCTCGCCGAATTTGAGCAGAGATATAAAAACTCGGCTGAATTTCCGCACATTGCGCTCAAACTCGCCGACGCTTACGCGATTGCCAAAAAAACGGAAAAAGAGCGCGAAGTTTATCAAAAAATTCTCGATCATTTCGGCGCAAAACGCGGCAAAAACGGTTTGCTGATTTCGGATTTCAATCAAAACAACACGGAATTGCCGGAAATTAACAAAGGCATTAATATTCCGACGGAAAATTCGGAAAGTTCGGAAGATTATTACTACGCGCCGCCGAAAATTTACACCGATTTTATTTCGCCGAATCAGCCGCAGATAACTTATAAATTTGTCTTGGATCGTTACGTTGCTTCGCTTGCCAGAGAGAAAAAAACTCAGGAAATTCTGGCACTTTACAATAACGAGATCGGCAAATATTCCGATGAAGAAGCACTCTACGAAGATTTTTTAATCTGGCTCGGACAGACGAATTTTACGGCACAGCAGTTGGAAATTTACAAACGTGCGTTGGAGAAATTTCAGAACAAAACTTGGCGCGATAAATTGGCGCGTTGGTATATCAGAAATCAGCGAAAAGACGAATTTGCCGAACTTTCCGGGGAAATTATCGGAAAATTCGGCGACGAGGAAACGCAGGAATATTTGTGGACGTTTATGAATGATACGGTTCTGGCGAATCCCGAAAGTTTCGACGGCAAATTGTATTACGCGCTTTACCAAAAAGCGCACGAGCGTTTTCCGCACAATCAAACTTTTGTCGGCGGACTTTTGAAATATTTTCAGGCGACGAAACAAACGGACAAGTGGCAGAATTTGATGGCGGAGTATTATTTTGAAATGCCGGAAATTCGCCGCGAGTTTTTAACATATCTTTCAAAACGCGGCGAACTTCGCCGGTTTTTCGTTCACGCCGGAGAAAAAACCGCAGACGGAAACTTGCTGCAAACTCTGCCGTATAAACTTTTTCGCGCCGACGCTTCCGCATATCTTTCAAATTTTGAAGAATCCGTCGCCGCATATCGTGAGCTAAACCGCCTGTTTCCAAACAGTTCGGAGTTTTCCGAAAGGTTAATAAATTTCACGCGCTCGCTCGGTCAGACGAACGGAAAATTTTTAGCCGAATCCGCCAAACTCGCCCGCAAACAAGCGGATTTTCTGCCCGTTTCCGCCGAATACAGAATCCGCGCGGGCGAACTGCAAGCTGAAACGGGCGATTATAAAGCGGCGAAAAACGATTGGCGAAAATTGATCTCGACTGCCAAAGGCGAACCGAATATTTATCTGGAAACGGCAACCGTTTTCTGGGACTATTTTCAATACGACGACGCGCTGAAAACGCTCGCAGATTTGCGCTCGGAGATGAAAAACGAAAAGTTATACGCTTTTCAAGCGGGCGCGATCTACGAAGCGAAAGGCGATAAAAAAGCCGCGATTTCCCAATACGTCCGGCAGCTTGGCGCAAATTCCGGCGACGAGAATATTTTCCCGAACATCTCGCAAACGAAAAAGCGTCTTGCCCAACTCGGCAAAACGGAAATTTTTAACAAGCAGATCAAAACCGCGTTTGAAAATGAAAGAAAAAACAAGACGGAAAATGCTGACTTAATTTTAAATTATACGCATTTTCTCGTTAAATCAGGTCAGAATGCGGAAGCGGTAAATCTTCTGAACAGAGAAGTTATCAAAAGCAAATCGGAAGATTTTCTGCTCGAAGCAAAATTGCATTACGAAAATCTGGAAAGCACAGCGGGTGAAAGATTGGCATTAAAGCAATTGGCGAAAACGGCGAACTCGAAGAAAAATGCGATTTCCTATCAACTTCGTCTGGCGGAAAATTTCAGCGAAACGGGCGAGATTCAAAAAACTTGGAGCATTCTGGCAGATTTGGTAAAGAAATATCCGACAAATTTCGGCGTTTTAAGCGAAGCGGATGAATTTTACTGGCGCGTCGGAAAACGCGAAAGTTCCCTTTCCGTTTTGCGAAGCGGGGTAAAACTGGGGCGCGGAAATTTCAAGTATATTTTTGAGCGCAAACTCGCTTCGCGCCTCATATCGCTTGACCGAATCGGAGAAGCAGAGCAAATTCTTAAACCACTTCACGATGAAAACAAAAGCGACACGGAAGTTTTTGACGAATTGGCTGATATTTACGTCCGCAATAAAAACGCAAAACTTTTGCGAAAAATCGCCGACGAAACTCTCGCCTCGCTCAAGAAAAAAGATTCGGATTCGAGAGAACTCGTTTATGAAACGGCGGAATGGCGCGGGCGTTTGATAAATTCGTTTACGAGGCTCGGCGATTACGATTCGGCAATCGAGCAGCACATTGAAATTATCAACCGGCAGCCGGACAGCGAAGAAAATGTCGAAGACGCGATCAGATACGTCAGGCGTTACGGCGGCGCGGAAAAACTCGTCAATTTTTACAAAAAACTTGCCGCCGACGCTTATAAAAATTATCGCTGGACGCTCGTTTTAGCCAGAATTTACGAAGCGGATAAAGATTTTGCGAACGCCTCCGAAAATTACCGTCTTGCCATACACAATCAGCCGGAAATGGTTGAGTTATATCTTGGTTTGGCGGACGTTTACGAAAAAGACAAAAAAACGGATCGGGCGATTGAAACGATCAACAAAGTTTTGGAACTGACGCACGATCAGCCGAATTATCTGAAGCGAAAAATCGAAATTCTGGAAAACGCCGGACGCGCACAGGAAGCGGAAATCGTCAGAGAAAAATTGACCGGGATCAAAAAAAGCGTCGAAAAAACCGCGCAAAAAGAATTTGCCGAAGCCGCCGATTTGAGCGAAAAGGAAAAGGCGAAGGCAATTGAAAAATACCGCAACGCCTTTAAAAAAGTTCTGGAAAATCCTCTCGAATCCGATTTGCAGGCATCCGACATAATCGGCTATGTTCAGACGCTTCACGAAGAGGAAAATCTGGACGAAATCGCCGCAAATCTCTGGAAGCTGCGCGAAAAAATAACCGCCGAATTTGAAAATGATTATGCCGCCGATGCCGGAAAAGCGCGGATTTTGCTGGCGGCTTTGGACAGCGGTTTTGCCGAAGGAATCGGCGATGCGGCGCGGCGGAAAGCGACGGGAAACGAACTCGAAGCAGTTTACAAAAACATCGAAACGCGCATCGAAAACGGCAAAAATGAAACGGATAAATTTTACGCATTTTCTCTGCTCGAAAATTTGTCCGAACGCTGCGGTTTTATAAAATTAAAAGAGAAAATTCTGTCCGCCCGAAAAGATGAAGCGGCAAAACTCGGAAATTTTTCGGATTTCCACAAAAGGCTTCGCCAACTTCTCGCTTTTTACGAGGAAAGAGGAGATTTCGGGCGCGTGCTGGAAATTCTGGAAAACGAATCGAAATCGGATAAAAACGCGGAAAATTTCGATTATCAGCAAAGAATAATCGAGGTTTCCGAAATTCTGGGCAGACGCGAAAAACTCTTGCAGGCACTTAAAACTTATTTTGAAACAGCGAAAAAAACCGTCGCGGTTGAAGACGTTTACGTTCGGAAATATCTCGAAGTTCTTTATTCGGGCGGCGAAAAAGAACGCGCCGATCTTGAAAAACTGGCAATTTCAAACTCTCGACATCAACTGCAAATTATAAACTTTTTTATCGCCGAAAACGAAAAAACTTTGGCGCATCAAGCGATTGAAAACGCTTCATTTTCCAAAGTTTGGAAACAGGCGAAAAATGCGGAAACTTCGCTTGCTTTGTCGGAATTTGAAAATGAAAAGGCAAATTATTTTACTTCCCTTTTGCAGTTTGCGCCGATTGGCGAACTCGTCAAACAAAAGCCGGACAAAAACAGACAACTCATTGGCGACGATTGGTTTCGGATGACTTTTAAATTCGGAAATTGGTTAAAATTCAGCCCGGACGAAGATCGGAAAAATTCGGCTGAAAAATATCTGCCCGCGATGATCGAAAATCGTCCGAAAGATGCTGTCGAACAATCGAATCTGGGAAATTTTTATCTGCAAAACAGAGAATTTCAGCAAGCGTCCGAGCATCTTGAGATCGCGCACAAAATACACGGCGAAGACGAAAATATTCGGGCAAATCTCGGAATCGCTTACTTTCAAATCGGCGAGATCGAAAAAGCCGAACAGATGTGGAACAGCATAATTGCGGGCGACGCGCCGACCTTGGAAAATTGCGAACTCTATTTTGAAACGCTCCGCGAATATGGACAAGCGGGCAAAGCGTGGGGAAAACTTTTGCCGATAATCGCAAGATTTATCAATGATACGCCCGACGAAAATCTGTCAGCGATGCTTTTGATATTTTTGCGGAAAATTTCCGATTCTTTGCCGAATGAAAATGAAAAAGCGGAATTCTGGCTGAATCTTGCAAATTCGCGGGCGAAAAAAATGTTCATCGCACAATACGTCGTAGAAAAATCTCCGGTTGAAAACGCAAGGCTCGGAGAATTTTATCAAATTTTGATTCGGCGAAGCGAGGCGGCTGATCGTTGGGCGAAGGATTATGAATTCGTGCGGCTTCTGGAAATGAATTGGAGCAATCGGGAAGCGGAAGCGATTTTGGAGCAGGAAACAAATTTCAGAATCGAACAGCCGGACAGCGAACGGCTGAATTGGCAGCGAGATTATCTCGATTATTTGCTAAAGAACGGCGAGCGTGAAAAGGCGAAAAATTTGATCGCGGAAATTGAAAAATCTCTGCAAAAAACTTACGCGCGTCCGGTTTGGTTAAGAGTTGCCGGGTTTGAGATTGACGTAAAAGACGGAGTTTCGGGCGAAGATTTTGCGGAGATGAAAAATTTCGTCGGAATCGGCGACGTTTTAAATGCAAAGCAAATCAACGCGCCAAATTCGGAGCGTTTGAATGAAATCGTAAAACTGCTGAAAGCGAAAAATTTCAAACGTGAAATTCTCGATTTGCGCGAAGCGTTTTACGCCCGCACGCTCGCGCTCAAAAAATATGATCTGCCGAATTTCAAGGGTTTAATTGATGCCAAGTTTGAGAAAGGCGAAACGGAAAAGGCGATAGAGTTGTTGGAATTGACGGTGAAAATCTCGTTTGAAGCAACTTCCGAAACGGCTCTGGCTTCGTTTCATTCGTTAAAAGCAATCAAAGAAACGTCGCCCGAAAAACCGGAATTATACGAGATTTTGCCGGAAAATAAACCGGATGCAATTTCGGCTCTAAATCTCGCGGCGGAAATTTCCGCAAAATTCGGGCAGTTTGCGCGTGCGATTAATTTCAGAAAAAAACTTCTTGCCATTCAGCCGAAAAATAATTTGAACAAAATTGAATTGGCGCGGCTTACGGCTTTAGATCGAAATTTTGATGAGGCGATAAAATCTTTAGCTGTAATAATTACAGATAGAAATGCGGAAAGAAGCGAGCGTTGGCAGGCATTATTTACAGCGCAGGAAATCAACGGAAATGACGGAAATTTATGGAAAATTTTGAAAAATAATCTGCTCGATTTAAAGACGCGGGACGCTGAAATGTGGAAAGCCGTTGAAGCGTCTGCGCTGGCGCAGACGGGAAATTTATCTCAGGCGTTGCAAATTCTCGGCGGTGAAAACGAGAAATTTCAAACGGCGGAAACTTTGTTTTTGAAGGCGGTTATTGCCAAGAATTTCGTACAAAACGAGATTGCTCTGAAAGCCTTTTCCGAAACAAAAAATGCCACGATTGATTTTGAAAAAACTTTCGGATTTGCCCAAGAAAAGCCTCTGTTTCAAATGATCCGGCTTTATTCGATTGGCGGAAAACCGCTTGCCGCGCTGAAATTTTTTAAAGCGGACGAGATCGGAAAATCGTCGGAAGACGGAGTTCGGATTTCAGATTTCGGATTTCAGACTCTGGCGGAGAGATCGGCGGAAAATTACGAAAAATCTCTGACGGAAATTCTCGAAATTTTGTCGAAAGATGCGGAAAAGACGAGCGATTTGCAAAAGGCTCTGGAACTTGAAAAACGCCGAATCGAGAGGCTTTCGGACAAAACCGCCCGACAAAATTCGGTAAATCGAATTGCAGAACTTGAGCAGAAAATTTACCGGCGACGCGGAAAAACGGAAATTTATTATCGGGTTGATGAAAATTTAGTGTCTAAATAGAAGTATTACAAAATTATGTTGAAAAATTCGGACAAACGAACTTCGCTTTTTTATAAATTTGCCTGTTTTCTGGCAATAATTTCGATTTCGATAATCGCTTACGCGAAAATCGGTTCTGCGGGCGCGGCGTTTTCGCAGGCGAAAGATTTTCCCGAAGGTGCGCTCGTTTACGCGCAGTTTCAGGATTTGCCCGCCGTTTACAAGATTTGGGACGAATCGGAACTCAAGCAGAAATATCTGCGAAGCGCGAATTTTAGTGAATTTAACAGTTCTCATTTGGCTTTGAAATTGCTCAGTCGTTTAGAGGAATTTCAAGCGGCGAGCGGTTTTGACTTGGACGTTTCGGCAATTTTGAGTTCGAGCGACACGAAAGCGGCAATCGCCGTTTACGACATCGGGCGTTTGGAATTCGTTTTCGTCGCGCCTTTGAGCGAAGAAAAAATGCTTGCGTCGCGCTTTTTATTAAATAAATCGGCGTTTGAGGAAACGACGCTCGAAGACGGCACGGTTTTTTACAGCAAAAATGTCGCGGCGGACAGAGGCAGGCAAAAGCAGAAAATCCTTTTCGCAAATGCGAACGGGCGTTTTGTTTTGGCAACCGATGAAGTCAAATTTTTCAAAACTCTGGCTTTGATAAACGGAAAGTCAAAAGACAAAAATCTTTATGATTTTGCGGCGTTTAAGAATTTGAGCGAAAAGATCGAACCGCATTCGGCAACCGTCTGGGTTGACCAGCGGAGATTAAATGACGATTGGTATTTTAAGCATTACTGGGCTTTTAAGAACACGGAAAAACTCAAAAAAATCCGCGCTGGAATCTTTGATTTTGAAATTGGCGAAAATAAACTGCTCGAACACCGAAAGTTTCTGTTAAATTCAAGTTTCGGCGAAAATAAGAGGAAAATTTCCCAGCCGGAAAGGGAAAATCTACACAAATTCGTTCCCGAAAACGCGGCTTATTTTGCAATTCGGTCAATTGAAAATTCGGAAAAATCTGTCGGCAAGGAAATTTATCAGACGTTGTTTGACGGTTTTTCAAATTCGGAAAAGAATGTGGAAAATCACGATTCGCACGAACAGTTTTATTTTGAGGATTACAGGGAAAATTATCGAAATTACGAATATTCGGGCGACAAATACGAAGCGGAAATAAATGAAGACGACGGCGATTTTGAGGTCGTAAAAAGCGATTCGGAAATGAAAAACGATTTGATCGGAAATCTGCAAAATGTCGTTCAAAAAGCCGAACCCGAAACTTCTCTGACAATTATAAGTCCGCAAAGTCTGCCGATGCCTCTGTTTTTTGAATGTCGTCGCGGATTGGTCTTGTCTTTGGGAAATGCGGATAAATTTGATCGGCAAAATTTTGAAGCGGCGATTGCGGCGTTGGCAAACGAACAGTTGGCAGTTTCGGGCGGCGCGGCGAATTTAACTTGGAAAACGGTCAAAGACGGCGGCAAAATTCGGCGCGAATTGGATTTGCCGATGCTCGGCTGGAAATTGTTTTACGCGCTGAAAAATAAGCAGATCATTTTTGCCAACAACTTGGAATTGCTCGATTCGATGTTGAATGAAAATCCGTTTCAAGACGAATTTTCTACAAAAATTGAGGTTGAAAAAGTTATAACGCTTCGATTAAATCGGCACGAAACCGCGTTTGATGATGTGATGAATAAAATAAAAGAAGCGGAGACAGAAACCGAAGAAAGCGCGTCTTTTGATTTTCTTACAGATAATGTCGGGAGTTTGTTCGAGGTTTTATCGAATGTGAAACGAGTTGAAATCAAGACGAGTTCTGCGGCAAGCTATTTGACCGAAGAACTCGCATTTATTTTAGATTAATTAATAGGATTTGCGATTTTCAATTTGCAATTTGCGATTGTTTTTATCTTTGTAACTCGTTGTATCGTCAATAAATAAACTAGAGCGGATTTAGATTGATTGTAAGGTCAGTAGCGTCGGCGTAAGCCGATGCGTCTTGTTCGCACAAACATTGACGCATCGGCTTACGCCGACGCTACTGACAATTTATCCCTACACTAATTCTTAAACCGCTCTAATTTAACAGGAAATTTTGACGCGCATTTTTTTTATAATTTGATTGATTTGAGAGATTTTGATCTTGCCGTTCGGCACAATTTAATTTTTCAACTCGTTCAAAATTTTCTCGTGAATTCCGCCGAAACCGCCGTTTGACATAATTGCGACGACATCGCCGTTTTTCAATTCGGGCGCGAGATGTTCGACAATCGCATCGGCATCCGCTAATTCGAGCGAAGGTTTGCCCTGCAATTTTATTTGTTCGATCAGTTCTTCCGTGTCCAGAACCTTGCCGAGTTCGCTCGCTTTTGACGTATTGTAAACTCCGGCGATAATCACATAATCGGCGTAAACAAAGGCTTTTTCGTATTTTTCCTGAAATACGGCAAGCCGCGAAGACCAGGAACGCGGCTCGAAAACGGCGATCAGACGCTTGCCTTCGTATTTTGTTTTCAAGGCTTTCAAAGTTTCCTCAACCGCCGTCGGATGATGCGCGAAATCGTCAATTACGGTTACGCCCCGTTCCACGCCGCGAATCTCGACGCGCCTTTTGACCGATTTGAAAGGGTCAAACGCCTGCTGAATTTTCTCTCTCGAAATTCCCCAAGCGTCCGCCGCAATTATCACCGCCAGACAGTTTCGCACGTTAAATTCGCCGATTAGATTCGTTTCAAATTCGCTCCAGTTTTTCCCGTTCTTAAAGACGGTAAATTTCGTTTTGTCGCCCGTAAAATCTATGTAATGTGCCTGCCATTTGGCATCGTCCGATGTTCCGAAAGTTTCGATATTCGTGTGCAGTTTCCCGCGCATTTCATCCAGAACTTCCCGCGCCACCGGCGAATCAATCCCGACGATCAAATGACCGTTTCCCGGCACGAGATTCATAAGGCGCGAAAATTCAAACTTGATCGCTTCCAGATCGCGGTAAATATCTGCGTGATCGAATTCGATATTATTAACAATCGCAATTTCCGGCAGATAGTGCATAAATTTAGGCTTTTTATCAAAATAAGCCGTGTCGTATTCGTCGCCTTCGATCACAAAAAAATCGCCGTCCGTAACGCGAAAACTCGCGCCGAAATTCTGCACGATTCCGCCGACCAAAAAACCCGGATCAAGCCCGCCGACTTCCAAAACCCAAGCCGCAATGCTCGTCGTCGTCGTCTTCCCGTGCGTTCCGGCGATCACAAGACTTCTGCGCCCGCGAATAAATTCTTCCTTGACAATTTCCGCCTGCGAACGATAAACGATCTTGCGCCTTAAAACTTCCTCAAGTTCCGCATTCCCGCGCGAAATTGCATTCCCGACGATCACGCAATCCGCCCCGACATCAGCATTTTCCGCCTCATAACCGTTTAGAATCTTAATTCCTAATTCCTCAAGCTGAGTTGACATCGGCGGATAGACATTTTGATCCGAACCCGTAACCTTATGTCCACGCGCTTGCAGCATTCCCGCCAGCGAAGCCATCGCCGTTCCGCATATTCCGATAAGATGATAGTGCATAGTTGTTTAATAGATTTAGACTTTTAAAGGAGGTTCTACTGAAAGTTCAATCTCAGATATGATGTGAGGCATTTTCTTATAATTTATTTGATCGGAATATATATAGTTTTCAATTCTTTTTTTTGTAACCTTCTCATAATCTTTGAAGAACTTTCCATTTTTATATACATACCAAGTATTGTTTTTAAGCGACGAAATAAATTTTTCACCATGCCAATCTTTATATTTAATTATTTCTGTCTCTACTTTAATTCCAAAAATAGAAAGCGGAGCTATTGAAGTCCGATTGAGAACTGATTTCTCAACAATTTTCTTATCAGCCTTTTCTTTTAATAATATTTGTAAACTAACCTTCCCTAATTTTCCTGAGTCCAAATTCTCTTTTTCATTTAATAATTGAGATGACTTAATAATAAACACTTCTATATAATCTCTTGCTTTATCACCCAAATAATCTGATCTCATAAGTCCCGAAAACAAAGTTTTAGGATATTTTTGCATTCTGAGTTTTAT
The DNA here is from genome assembly GCA_965214585.1 of Pyrinomonadaceae bacterium. Taxonomy (GTDB): domain Bacteria; phylum Acidobacteriota; class Blastocatellia; order Pyrinomonadales; family Pyrinomonadaceae; genus JAHCHG01. The sequence goes on from OZ243957.1 coordinate 429,579, forward strand.
TATTGTTTCCCTGAGAGAATTGTTGAGCAGATCATTATTAGGCAGTTCTTCTTTAGCTTTCTCAATAATTAAATCAAATCCTTTTTTTTTAAAATCAGTAACAAATGAAGAATTAATTTCAATTCCCAATCCATAACGATTAAGATAGCTTGCGATTGCTGGAACACTACCTGTCCCGGAAAAAGGATCCAAGATAATTTCGTCTTTGTCAGTTGAAATTGCTACCATCCTAGCGATTAACCCAATCGGAAAAGGGCAAAAGTGTCTAGATTGTTTTTTTGACCAAGTTCCTTGAGTTGGAATAGGAAAATGCCAAAGATCACTAGGAGCTTTTCCGTCAGGATGATAACGCTCAGGATATTGCACCCAATATGATGAGAGATTTTCAGAATCCCGAACAGCATCTAGATTGAACTTTTTCAATTTTCCTTTACTCAATAATAAAATATACTCACAAACCCCTCTAAATTTACCGCGACTAGACCAAGGAAGACTTTTTCCTTTGTCCCAGATAACTAAATCTTGAAAAGTCCATCCGACATTTTTGCATCTGCTTATAATTTCCCAAGGTAGAGGAATCGTTTCTCCTGCCTCTTTCATCATATCTAAAACAATCCACATTGATGCCCCTGGTTTTGCAACTACAAGAAGTTTCTCAAATATTTTTTCTAAATCAGGGAGATATTCTTCTAGTTTTTGCCCAAAACCAATCTGGTTTTTTGAACCGTAATTCTTTAAATCTCCATATGGTGGTGATGTTATGATGCAGGATACTGAATTATTAGGTAGCTGGGAAATCGCAATGCGACTATCGGCACGCAAAATAGCACATTTATCTTTGGATACACATCGTCCTCTTATTCTATCTATACTTTCTGTAATTTGTTCCCAATTCTTCAATGTTTTTGTTTTTCCTGAAACTGCTTTCATTTGTTCCTCAAAATTCAACGCTTTTTAGTCAATCACCATAATGTTTAGTAAGTTGTCCATCATCCTCAATTTTAGCAACTGAGGAAAGTATTTTATTTAGACTGTCCGTATAAACGGCTTGCGGAGTAGCGGCTGTCCGTTCATCCCATTGAAAATATAATATCCAACTAACCATTGGAGCATGTCCTTGATTTCCCCCATAGCATAAATTCCATAAAGTTTTAACGTGCCAACTTTGGTTATAAACAAGATTGGATATTTTCTTCGGTACAAATATCATGAGAATTTTCTGATTCTCTTGCCAAGTAAATTGGCTCAAATCTAGAACTTTATCACTCAATATTGAATCTTGGATATTATCACCAAGTAAATTACGACAAGATAATTCAAAATTTGGTGATATAAGATAATTTTCTTTTAGAAAATTTTGGATTAATCCACCAATATCTTCCGGCTGATTGATAGCTGCATTGAGCGTTAAATATAAACACCAATTAATGTTTGGCTTCTTCTGAGAATGAAGTAGTGATATTTTTTCAATCCAATTAAAAACTGGAAATATTATACCTGCATTATCACTTTTAAATACCAAATTGCTCTGTAAATCAAGGTTAACGATTTTTGCACAGCAATACTCTATTTCTTTTTTGTTAGTTGGAAAACTAAGCGGTGAAACTCCTTTAATTAAATCACCAAAATTTTTATCAACTATTTGAAGACCCGGCATTTTTTTTTGCAGTGTTAAAACTGCTTGCGGATTTTGCTCTATTGCAACGACACGACTTTGAAACTCTTGTGAAATTGCACCTATCTCCGTCAATTTTATAATACCGTTCTCAGCCAACAACTTAATATCACGAGCTTCGGAACCACTTAAAGTCAAATATAAAGGTACGTCATCTTCGGGATATTCATCATTAAATTCTTTTACTTGCTTCAACCATAACTCACGAATAGCAATCTTTGCTGGACGCTCATCTGCCATTGCCGTATCAACTTGTCGATGTTTTTTAGAAGTTAAAGAATTCTTTTGTTTATGTTTGTGGGATTTTTTACTCATCTCCGAAACGCTCCGTTAAACGCTCTAAAAATTCAGCTAATTGTTTTGGCGGTAAAACTTCTTTTCCTGTTTTGACTATGCTTTCATAAAACTCAGGAAGTGAGTACTTTTTCTCTATAGATTTAAGTGCAGTTTTGTTATCATTTACTTGTTTAAGTAGAGAGTTCAGATTTAGTGCCGCCTCTTGTGATACTGGAGCAACAACATCATTAACCAACACTTTTACAGATTCAATAAGTTTTTTTCTGCGATTTTTCTTTCTTTCTTCACTTCCTGCTTTATAAAACTCTTTAGTTGCACGCTTCAAAACTATCCGCAGATGTTCATGAATTGCTTTACGCAATTCTACATATGCTGGGTGAGCTATCCGAAGAGTTCGACGATCAATATTCATTGCTTTTTCCAAACGATCATCAGCCCAAATTTCCGCAGAAACCCAGCGTTGTATCAAAGGTGACTCACTAAGTGGAAACCCCCAAAAAGTATGATCATATTCACCAACAGCGGCATTACGAATGCGTATTAGCAGACCATGCAATTCATTAGGTTTTATAGTACCGTGTTGAGCATAGAAATATCCTTTAGCTGAAACATTTTCTCCTTCATAGTCAAACAGGTCAATTAGCATAGACTGATTTGGAGGATTGAATACTATTGGCTTTTTAAGTTCCGTGCCATCATAAAAAACTTCAAATCCCAAAGATTCAACCTTTTCTTCAAAATCTCTAACCAAATTTTTATATTCATCCGGAATCCAGTTTTCATGGTATTTAACTGGAACATTTAATCCAATGTTGAGCATAGTTTCCGAATAAGAATCAAATTCTTTCCAATCAGTAAGTTTTGGATTTTTTAATACTTTAGCTACGGTTTCTGCTTTTAGTCCGTAAAGAGAATAAGGATTTTTCTTTGTATTTTGTGCATCTGCACTAGCCATTATCTCTTTTGATTCTCCCCTAACCTCTGTAAGGAAAAGTTGGGTATAATGAGAATCTTTATCAGTTTCTAAGATTTCACCTTCATAATCTGCATTTTCAAATTCATCACCGTTTTGTTTACGCTCCTCGCTGGGTTTTCTCATTTCTTCAAAATTAATTGTTACATGTAAAAGTTCTTCACTTTCTTTCTTCGTAGAATAAATTTCAACAAAATTACAAATTTCATTGATTGCAATGAATCCAATACCAATTTTTCCAATTTTAGGTCTGCTACCTCTAGGAGGCTTACCTCTTGTTATATCACTAGCATCTCTTTTATGGGATTCGCTAATTCTATCAAAATGTCTGGTAAATTCATCTTTACTCATTCCGTCCCCATCATCTTCAACAATAATTCGATCAGCGTCCGGTTTCACAAATATATTTACTTGACTTGCTCTAGCGTCATATGAATTATTAACCAATTCCTTTAAACAAGCCCATGGTGTGTGATATAACCCCGAACTTAAATCATCAATTATTTTAGTTGGTATAGTAATTTTTCCTGAAAATGTTCTGCTATCAAGTGGCATAAGAAGTTTACATATAGGTTAATATTGGAATTAAAACTTAATTATTATTTATACTCTACTTAGTAATAGTAAGCAATTTTTCTACTCACTAATAAAAATTTAACTAAGCAGGTGAGTAAAAGTAATCAAGTATATAGAATTAAAAAAGTGCGATTTTTCTTGGGTTTTATTTTTTACTTTTACCTTTTTACTTAGTGCTTATTATAAAAACAATTTCTTTGAGTCTGATACTTCAAATATTTCCGCACATCAGCCAGTCAGATTGTTTACGGCGGTGCGCCGAACCTGTCGAGTAGTAGAAGAAAATCGCTGTCTTTTGTCATTACAACCGCATTTGCTTTTTTCGCAGCGAGAAAATTTTCTTCATCTTCGGCATCACGCAAATTCAAATCACGAACGGCGACGGCTTTAACCGCAAAATTTTGATTTATCCAAATGGCAATCGCGGGCGAAAGTTGTGCGTCAATCCAAATCGTCATTAGTCGGCAATCGGCAAAACCGGATGGTTAATTCTGCGCGAATTGCAAAGCAGAGTATAAATCTTCGCGTTCGAGGTCGGGCATTTCTTCTAAAATATCTTCCGCCGATAAACCGCTGGCAAACAGATCAATTACATCGCTGACGCGAATCCGCATTCCGCGAATACACGGGCGACCACCGCATTGTTTGGGATTTATTGTTATTCTTTCGCTAAAATTGTTCATTGCATTTTAATTTTACAACAAGTCTGAATTCTTTGACACTCATTATCGAAAATAAATCAATGAAAAAGCAAGAGTGGTCAAATGAACAAACCCTCGACCCTAACGCCCAAAACGACTGTTGCCAATCGTATTCTAATAAGCCATCGAGTAGTTTGCAATCCTTTAAAGATATGGAGGCAAACAACGCAAAATGCTATGTTGAATTTTTTAAAAACCACGGAATAATAAAGTTCACAACAAGCCGATTATAACAGAAATCTTCGCTGATAATAATCCGATAATATATTGCTTTATAAAACATATATTTGCTATGCTTTGTTTAATTTTTAACAATTGATTCGCATTATCGGCTAATAAAATGAGGAAAATAAATTATGAGCTATGTCCGCATAAATATTACGGATAAAAACCGAGTTATCACGGGCGAAATTCACGGTTCGGAGTGCGATGTTTTGATCGCTTCGCTGGCGGCTGAACCGGAAACGATTGCCGATTTGGAAACGGCTTTGGAGAGATTCGTCAAGTTTGAATCGGATTGGACGTTTTTCGGCAGAATGAGTAAATCGAGCTTTGACGAGCCAAGTAAATTCGGAAATTATCTGAATCTCGAACCTTATGACGCAGGCGTTTTGGTGATTGATCTGGCGGGGAGAATTGTCGCGGTTGATTCAAGTTATTCGGCTTATTCAAAAAGGGGAACGATCACGGTTGCGGACGAATTAGCCGATGATTTTGAAAAATCGAAATTTAATTTGCCTTACGAATTGTCGGACGATTGGAAATTTGTTCGCTCGGTTGAAGAATACGAAGGGAGCGCGGGACGAAGGCGCGAGGAACGATTGGCAAATCCGCCGATTGATGTGCGGGCGATTTTTTACGGCGGACCTTTGGTGAAATTTCTCGTCGAAGAAATGCAAAAGGCTGAGGATTTGGAAAATGAGAATCTTTTCACAGACATTCACCGCAAATGGCTGATGAGCGAACGCGAGGATTTGCGCGGGAAAACGGTGCGCGAAATTTTGCTTGAAAAGAGAGATTTTATCAGTTTTGATCTGCATTCGCGGTCTTTGCAATGGTCGGTTACGAACAAATGTCCGCCCGATCTGCCGGTTGCGTCGGACGCTTATAAATTTGCCGGTTTCGGCACGAACGAACTCGTCGTTTATTACGATTTGATAAGATTTTTGCTTGAAATTCACTTGAAAAGATTAAATTCCGGCGAATTTTCGACAGTTGAAAATGAAGTCGAATATCTTTTGGAACTCAAAAACGATTGGCTGAAAGTTCCGAACCCGGAACTTTCGGGCAGAAAGCCTCTGGACATAATCGAAGCGGAAAGACGGCGGCGGAATTTGACGGTTTCCGCGCACGAATGTTTGATTGACGAAGATTGTCCGGTTTGCGTCGAGATGTCGGAAATTTTTGATACGCCGATGTTTTGGGGACTTGACGGCTGCAATATGGACGATGAATTTGCGTTTTCATTTTTCAAAACCACGGAAGAATGGGACGAACAACAGAGAGAATTTGAGGAAATGAGCCGCAAATTTGATAGACGAAACAGAGAAGATGATGACGATTTATCAATTTTTGATGAAGACATAATTTTATGATAACCATTTATCAAAAATATTTTGTTATAAGTGGTTATCAAGAATTGAAAAATCAACTCATTTTTTCTTTCAGCCTGTTTTAACAGGGTTTCCGCGCTTCGCGGATTTAGCCGCGTCCATTTATGGCGCGGGATAGCTTGGTTCAGAATAAAGAGGGCGTTTTAACGTCCTTAAAAAAGGCTTGAGCCGCTTTTGTTTAATAAGCTAAAGCTAAGAAAAAAGGACGTTAAAACGCCCTTGAGGTAAATTGTTTGATTCAACCGCACCATAAATGGCGCGGCTAAATACCGCCAAAGGCGGAAAGCCTGTTAAAACAGGCTGAGAAAAAACAAGCCTTATTTTCAACTCTTGATTAGCATTATAAGTTGTTTTTTACACATTCATTAGCAATTTTTTATTAATCTATTTTACTTTATGAAATTGCAAAAAATCGTCCGATTGTTGTTGTGCTTCGCTTTGCTGACACAATCAACTTTTGCGTTTGAAACCGACCAGTTTAATTTACCCGACGAACCGCTGGCGGATATTGGGGTTGAAGTGAGCGATTATGCGGAACGAAATGTGCAGGAAGCAGTTGAAAAAGTAAATGCGGAGATTCGCGCGATTCAAAGTTGTTCGGTAGATGAAACTTTGAATACGGCGAATGAAAAATGCCGTTTGTCTGATAAGGAAAAGAAAAAACTCGCTCGTCTGCGTTCGGAAAATGCGGTGGCGAAGGCGGTTTTTAACGAACTCGGCACGGGAATTTTTCCTTTACGAAGGCGAATTGGTGGATCGAACGGCACGAATTTAAAGCCAAGCCCGCGCGTTTTAAGACGAGTTTTCCGAAATCAATTTATCTGACCGCGCCGTTTAATTATCTGACGATCAGCCCGACGATAAATATGTTCGGAAGCGAATTCGGCACGGACAAAATGGCGCATTTTTTTGAGCAGGGTTATGAGTATTACGAAATTTACAAACGCGGTCTAGAAAAAGGTTTAACGGAAGATGAAGCAATTCAAAAAGCCGTAAAATGGGGACGCAAAACGGAGAAAACGTATTACGGCACTTTAGTTTCGGGCGTTTATTCAAACGCCGATCTTTATTCAAACTACGCGGGACTGAAATTTTATCTCGGTTTGACCAAAGAAATAAAAATCGGAAATACGCTCAGACCGCAGATTTTAATTCTCAAAAACGGATTCTGGACTTATAACGAAAAAATTGATTCGCGCGAAATTCTGCTCAAACCGTTTATTTCAAGGCATCTCAACGAAGCGTATAATCCGAGCAAATACTTCAATGTTTTAGGTTTTCGTTCATACATCCGCCGCGTCGTGCGAAAACAAAGCTGCGGGCAATGGTTCAAACGCTTTCCGAATCTCGACAAAGCGGAACTCGAAGCGACGACGAAATCTCTGGAACTCTGGAACGGCGAAGATTACGGATTTACGCCGAGCGAAAAATTTATCACAATTGCCAACACCTGTTTTGATGAAAAATCTGCCGATTCGGATTAATTTCGACGCTTTCTTCAAATTATCTCGTTATCAGTTTTTTTGATATTCGCTCAAAAATAATTTGCCTTCCTGCTCGATCAAACCTAATTTTACGCGGTCTAACCAGCCGATTCTGCCGAGAACATTGCGGTCAAAATAATCGCTTTCGGCAAAATATACGGTTGAAACCGTTTCGATGCCGAGAACGGAAAGTGTTAATTCGTGTCCGTAAGCGGGAAAACTTCCCGTCGCCGTGCCGATGTTGGTGAATAAACCTTTCTCGATTTCCAATCCGAGAAGTTCACCGTGAAGCCTCTGAAAAACGCAAAAGGTCGAACCCGTATCTATTTTAGCGTCAAACTCGACGTTTTTATCAGCGTATGAAAGGTTTACGGAAACCGTAATTCCCGTGTCGAACATACTGTAATAGTAAATTTTATCGAACTCGATTATTTCCGCCATTTTACCAACCGCCGAAAGGCTGTGTTTCTTTGATACTAACGCGGTGCATCAGCGGCGTTTCAACGCCTTTGGCTTGTGCGGTGCGGTGAACTTTTTTTCCGTCCGCGCCGTGCGCCAAAAGCGTGTCGCCGTCTAAAGCAACCCATTGCCCGTCGAATTCTTCGCGGTTTTCATCAATCCATTTCAAAGCCCGCTTAAATCTTTCGTCAGCGCGTTTCAATTTTTCTTCTTTAACCGCGTCGTCGGATTTTTTTCGATTTTCTTCCTCGATCCAATCGCGCACTTTTTCGCGCTCCGGCAGCGGAAGTTGGCGGATGATTTCGATTGCTTGGTCAACTGTGGGTGTCATAATTTTTGCTCCGAATCAATTATACGAAATTTACGCAAAATTTATAAATTTTATTTCAGAGCCGTTCTGAATCTTTCCAACGCGCCTTCTAAAATCTCGTCTTCGCGGGCGACGCAGATTCGCATAAACGCATCCCAATCGTCTGAATCGGCAAACGCGCTGCCCGGAACTCCGGCGACTTCGGCGCGTTTCATCAGCATCTCGTTAAACGCAAGCGCATCGTCAAATTCTTCGGGAATCCGCGCCCAGAGATAAAATGCCGAACCCGAATTGAAAACTTCAAAACCCAGATCGGTCAACGCTTCGGAAACCAAACGCCGTTTGCCGTCGAATTTATCGCGCAGATTTTCGTAATAATTCTCATTTGCCATCAAAACACGCGAAAGCGCGGTTTGCAGAGGCGTTACGGGACAAACGTAAGTTATATTCACCGCTTTGTTGACAGGCGCGAGAAGTTTTCCGTCGCCGTAACAGTAACCGATTCGCCAACCCGAAATGTTCCACGATTTTGAAAACGAATTGACCGTCATCGTGCGTTCCCACATTCCCGGCAAACGCGCAATCGGAACGTGCGGATTTTCGCCCACAACGTAATGCTCATAAACTTCGTCGGACACGACGAGCAAATCGAGTTTTTTCGCAACATCGGCAATCGCTTCGAGTTCGTCTTGCGTCGCAACTTTCCCCGTCGGATTCGCCGGCGTGCAGACAATTATCGCCTTCAAAGGAAACTGTTCGCGCTCTTTCAACTTTTTGCAATGCTCTAAAAGCGCGTCCTTTTCAAAACTCAAATTTTCATCAAGCGCAAAAACTTCCGTCTTTCCGCCGAACTGCTCGATAATTTTGCGGTGATACGGATAATACGGCTCGAAAACAAGCGCGGATTTATCCTTTAGATAGCTCTGCGCGATGCCGACAAGTGCGCCCGTTCCGCCCGTCGTAATCAGAAGTTCCGGCGGTTCAGCGTCAACGTCAATCTCGATGCCGTTATATTTTTCAATCTTTTCCGCCACCGCCACGCGCAATTCCCGAACGCCTTCCGACGCGCCGTAATGATTCTCGCTTGCCGCAATAATTTCAAACGCTTCTTTCGCAAGACGCGGATCAATCGGCAAATCAGATTGCCCCTGCACCAAGTTTCCTTCACGCGCCACGAGTTTTGTAATCGCGCGAATATCCGGTTTGTTTTTTACTGGTAATGGTTGTGTCATAACTCTCTAAAAATAACAGTTTTTAAAGGAAATTTCTAAATGAAAACGTAAAAATTAAAAACAAAAAAGCCTTGCCGTTTTGTAATAACAAGGCTTTTTAAATATGAAAGCAAAATTCTAAAGGTTGAACATTCCTGCAATATCTCCAGATTGAATAAACACTCCCGAACCTAAAGAAAATCTAGATTTTTTCGGCACATAATTCGGCTCAAAAAGTATCCAGCAATGCCATTTTCCGCCATTTCCCAAAATCGGCGATTGCGAAATTATCTCGTAATTATCGCCTGCGTAAGAAAACGTAACTTTATTGTTTGTAATCGTTCCGATCTTTTGAAAAGCGTAGCCTTCGCGCTGGAAAGGCGACATTATAAACCGACCTTTTCCCGATATATAAACGCCCATATTACTACCGCTTCCGCCGCCGCCGCTTTTGTAAACGCTTTTGTCATTTATTTTGTTTCGAGTTTTCCTTTCACGTTTTGCAAATAATTTTGTTTCTCTATTATTTTATTTCTCGAAAACGAAAAAAGTTACGTTCAAAATAAAATTTTTTGGAATATAATGTTAATTTTAAGCATCAGGTGAAAAAAGTTATGACACAAGAAAAACTGCCGCCAAGCGTAAAAGCCGGACTTTTCGGCGGACATTTTGTAAAATTTCGACGCAGACCGACGGAGTTTTTGACGGAAATCGCCGCGAAAGGCGACGTGACGTATTTCAAACTCGGCGGTTATCCGGCGTATTTTTTGAATCATCCCGATTTAATACGCGATATGCTGGTTACGAGCCACGCGAAATTTCACAAGGGTCGCGCTCTTCAGCGTTCCAAACGTCTGCTTGGCGAAGGACTTTTGACGAGTGAAGGCGAAGCGCATCTTAAACAAAGACGGATGATTTCGCCCGCATTTCATCGCGGCAGAATCGCCGAATATGCGAAGGCGATGACCGAATTTGCCGGGAAAATGCGCGACGAATGGACGGACGGCGAAGTGCGCGATATTGACAAGGAAATGATGCGTCTGACGCTGCAAATAGTCGCCAAAACTTTGTTCGGCGCAAATGTTGACGACGAAACCGATGAAGTCGGCGAGGCGATGACATCTTTGATCGAGATGTTCAATTTTCTCGTTCTGCCGTTTTCCGAACTGCTCGAAAAACTGCCTCTGCCGCAGACGAAAAAACTGCACAAATCGCGCGACACTTTAGACCGCGTGATTTATTCGATTATTGACGAACGGCGAAAATCCGGCGAAGACAAAGGCGATCTGCTCTCGATGCTTTTGATGGCGCAGGACGAAGAAGACGGCGCGGGAATGACGAATAAGCAGGTGCGCGACGAAGCCTTGACGATTTTTTTGGCGGGACACGAAACGACTGCCAACGCGATGACTTTTACTTGGTATTTATTGTCGCAAAATCCCGAAAGTGAAGCGAAATTATACGCTGAATTAGACGAAGTTTTAAGTGGAAAAACGCCGGATTTTGAAGATTATCCGCGCCTAAAATACACCGAAGCCGTCTTCGCCGAAGCAATGCGCCTGTTTCCGCCTGCGTGGGCAATCGGCAGACTTTCAATCGAAAAACACAAGTTCGGCGGCTACGAAATCCCGAAAGACGCGCTCGTTTTGGTCAGCCCGTATGTTACGCAGCGCGACGAACGATTTTGGGAAAATGCGGACAAATTCGTTCCCGAAAGATGGGAAAAACGGACAATCAAAGAAGCAGGCGCGAAATTCGTCTATTTTCCGTTCAGTCGCGGCGTGCGAAGCTGCATCGGCGAAAGTTTCGCGTGGATGGAAGGCGTTTTGCTGATCGCGGCTTTGGCGCAGAAATGGAAATTGGATTTAATTCCCGAACAGAAGATCGGTCTGAAACCGCTGATGACTTTGCGCCCGAAATACGGAATGAAAATGCGGATTAATAGAAGATAATTCAGATTATTTCCCAGTCAAATGCTCTGAATTCATTGATTAACCGAAAATCTTTGGCATTTGCCGTCAGCAATTTCAAACCGTTGCGGGCGACGCACATTGCGAGAAGCGCGTCATTTGTCAGACGCGCTTTGCCGACTTTTTCAAAGCCGTATTTTTCGCCGATTTTGTTTAAAATTTGTCCCGCGATTGACCAATCCGTTTGATTCGGCACGAGCAGACGATTGATCTTTGTAAAATCGCGTTCGAGTTTCGTCAAAGTTTTGACCGCTTTTTTGCCCGAAGCACCAACGTAGAGTTCTTCCAAAACTACCGCGCTCAGCCAAAGCGGAAAATTTCCGCTCCGCCTTTTTTCTAAAATATCGCCGCTGCCTTGACGCAGCGAGCGAATATAAATCGAAGTATCGTAAGCGACGGGTTTTGACATTGTTAATCTTCCAGATTTCCGAAAACATCTTTGATCTCGATATTACTTTTCAAAAAGTTTTCCGTCGCTTCGAGTGCGATCTTGTTTTTTTCGGCTTCTGAAATCACGGAATCGAGAGCCTTTTCAACAGTTTCCGTTTCCGTCCGCGTGCCGAGAATTTCTTTTGCCAAACTCAGTTTTGATTGATTTAAGATCAAATGTTTTCTTTTTTTCTCAGTTGTAAGACTCATAATTTTGCTGCGCTCATTAATAATTTATACACATAATATGCAAAATGATGTGCATAGTCAATCAAAAAATCGTTCGAACAAACTTGAACTTTTCAGCGTATTAAATTATGTTAAAAATGTAGTCGTTCAGGAAGAACGGCGAAAAATTAGAACACGGAGAGTGTTAAGACAAATGAATAAAAAATACCATTTCGGAATCGTCATCGGACGTTTCCAGCCATTCCATTCTACACATCAAAAAATAATTGAACACGCATTAAACCTAGCCGAAAATGTGATCGTCATACTCGGTTCGGCGCGAAGTGCGTCCGACATCAAGAATCCTTTTACGCCCGAAATGCGCGAGGAAATCATCCGCGCCTGCTTTGCGAAAGACGAAAGCAAGCGGCTGATTTTTCGCGCCGTTCGTGATTATCCGTATAACGATCACGTCTGGACGACGGAGATTCAGAACACGGTTAATCAGATCGTCGAGGAAAATGAGGAAGAAGCGGCGAAAATCGCCGTTGTAGGTTTTTTCAAAGACCGCAGTTCGTATTATCTGAATATGTTTCCGCAATGGAATTTTGAAGAATTTTTTACGGCGGACAAAAATTTGCGAAACATTCACGCGAGCGAAATCCGCGAAAATTACTTTTCCGGCGCGGACGATTGGCAAACGAAAGTTCCCGCGAAAGTCGTCAATTACTTGAACGCATTTCAGGCGACGGACATTTTCACGCATCTGCAAAAGGAATTTGAATATCTGCAAAAATACAAAGCCGACACGCAGTTTGTCGGCGTAAACTTCCCGCCGGTTTTTATCACGACGGATGCGGTTGTCGTCCAAAGCGGACATATTCTCGTTATCCGGCGCGGATTTCAACCCGGAAAAGGCTTGATCGCGCTTCCGGGCGGATTTTTGAAAGCCGATCTAACGCTTGAAGACAACGCGATCAAAGAGTTAAAAGAAGAAACGCAGATCAAAGTTCCGGCGCAGGTTTTGCGCGGCAATATCAAAAACCAAAAAGCCTTCGATCATCCCGAACGCTCACAGCGCGGGCGCACCGTAACTTTTGCTTTTTACATCGAACTCGAATCGAAATTAAAAGACGGTCTGCCGCGTGTCAAAGGCGGCGACGATGCGAAAAAAGCCTTCTGGCTTCCGCTGTCGGCGTTGGGCGAGATGGAAGATGAATTTTTTGAAGATCATTTGCACATTATCAAGTATTTTTTGGGTTTATAATTTGTGCAGCAGGCTGCTGCACAATTACAAAATAAAATTATGAGCGAAGAAATTTTGAGTTTGAACAAAGAATACGGTGATTTTTTGCAATCGCTGAAATCGCGGATCGAGCAGGCGCAAATCAAAGCGGCGTTGGCGGTCAACGCGGAACTCGTTTTGCTTTATTGGCACATCGGGCGCGAGATTTTAGAGCGTCAAAAAGCGCAAGGTTGGGGCGCGAAGGTCATCGAACAATTATCGAAAGATTTGCGTTCGGAGTTTCCGCAGATGAAAGGTTTTTCGCGGACAAATCTGCTTTATATGCGTGGTTTCGCTGAAGCATATCCCGATGAGCAAATTGTCCAGCAGGCTGCTGGACAAATTCCGTGGTTTCATAACTGCGTGATTTTAGACAAAATAAAAGTTGCGAAAGAGCGCGAATTTTATATTCGTAAAACGATTGAAAACGGTTGGAGTCGCAATGTTTTGGTGTTGCAAATCGAAAGCAAATTATACGAACGGCAAGGCAAAGCAGTTACCAATTTCGAGATGACTTTGCCGCCCGCGCAGTCGGATTTGGCGAAGCAGCTTTTGAAAGACCCGTATAATTTCGATTTTCTGACTTTGCACGATGAAGCCGTCGAACGCGATTTGGAAAATGCGCTGCTCGATAATCTGCGTAAATTTTTAATCGAACTCGGAGTCGGTTTCGCGTTTGTCGGCAGTCAATATCATTTGGAAGTCGGCGATCAGGATTTTTATATTGATTTGCTTTTTTATCATTTGAAACTCCGCGCTTTTGTCGTCGTTGATTTGAAAATGCGCGAATTCAAACCCGAAGACGCGGGCAAAATGAGTTTTTATCTGACGGCAACCGACAAAACTTTGAAACACGAAACGGACGCACCGACAATCGGAATGATTTTGTGCAAAACGAAAAATAAACTCGTCGCCGAATACGCTCTGCAAAATATCAACAGTCCAATCGGCGTGTCGGAAATGCAATTAGCGGAAGCTCTGCCGGAAAATTTGAAAGGCAGCCTGCCGACGATTGCGGAAATCGAGAAGGAATTGAATGAAGAAATTTGACCACATAAAACATAGATTTTTGTGTGATAGAAATAACAAATTAGATTTTCGGGTAGAAAATCGAAAATGAGGTAAAAATGAAAATATTATCAAGAAAAGAAATTGCCGAAGAAACTCTGGCGATCATTGAAATTGGCGAGTATCGCAATAATTCAGCTGAAACGGTTTCGATCAAAAATGAAACCGATTCGGCAATCGAAAATTCAAAATTGTTTCGTCCCGAAGATTTTACGAACGAATTCGATTTGACGAAAATCTTTGATGAATTATTAAACGAAGAATTTGAAAATTGTTTTGAGCGCGTGATTATGGCGATTTACGACAGAACGCAGACGAAAAAAGTTTATAACGCTTTCATTGAAGTTTTTAATTAGGAAATTTACAAGTGTAAATTAGATTTTAAATGGAAAATCGAAATGGAGAGATAAATGGGACAAATTTTTGAACTTATTGCAGATAATGCTCTGGAAAAAATGGATGATTATTATTCCGAATGTCACGTTTGTAACAGAACTGATGTTGATCTTTATGATTATCAGGGAAAACATCAACTTGAAAACGGGGAAATTGACGATGACATTTATGCGGTTTGTGCGGAATGTATATTGACGAAAAACTTGTTTCACATCTGTGATTTTGAATATCTAAAAGCTATAAAAAGTTATCTTTCAACAACGAATTTGTCTATTCAAGAACAAGAGCAGCTGAGTAATAAATTGATTCAGAAATATCAAAAAACTCCCGATATTCCGATCTTTATGCAACATCACGATGTGCCGTTATGCTGTAATGATATTGTTGAATTTATCGGTTATCCGGCAAATGATAATGAACTTTTTGAGAAAACGGAAAGTTACATTTATTGGGAAAAAGGAGTAAAAAATCAATCTGAATCTTACGATTTCAGAAGAGTTGGAGGACCTGAAAGTTTATCGGATGTGGCAACTTTCAGATGTTCGCACTGTAATAAAAAATACTTTACTTTTCAATTTACATAAACTTTAGATTTTTTGTTTGTTGTAGAAAAAATCAAAAAATAAAAACTAGGTTTTCGGGTAGAAAATCGAACAATAGGAGAAATAAAATGAAAGAAATAAACAGAATAATAGACACGGACAGTTACAAGGCATCACATTTTTTGCAATATCCGCCGAACACGAGCCTTGTGCATTGCTATCTCGAATCGCGCGGAACGGAGCGCGTCTGGGACGCGACGGTTTTCTTTGGATTGCAGTATATTTTGAAGCGGTTTTTCGCGGAGAAATTTACGCTGGCGATGGTCGAAGAAGCACGCGAAGTTATTACGGCGCACGGTTTGACGTTTAATTATGACGGTTGGAAAAACTTGATCGAAAAGCATCGCGGGCGAATGCCTTTGCGGATTCGCGCCGTGGCGGAAGGTTCGGTAGTGCCGATCAAAAACGCGCTGATGACGGTGGAAAATATGGATGCGGAATTTTTTTGGTTGACGGGTTGGTTTGAATCTCAATTGATGCGGATTTGGTATCCGATCACGGTTTCGACGCAAAGCTATTACATCAAAAAAGATTTTTACAAATTTTTGCAGGAAACGGCGGACGATGCGGACGCGGAAATTGGGTTTAAGGTTCACGATTTCGGCGCACGCGGCGTTTCGTCGCAGGAAACGGCGGCAATCGGCGGCGCGGCGCATCTGGTGAATTTTCTCGGCACGGATACGATGGCTTCTCTGCTGCTGCACCGCGAATTTTATAATTCGGAAATGGCGGGTTTTTCGATTCCGGCGGCGGAACATTCGACGATGACGGCTTGGGGACGCGAAAATGAAATTGACGCTTATCGAAATATGTTAAAGCAGTTTGCGAAACCGGGCGCGATTGTTGCAGTTGTTTCGGATTCTTGGAATATTTACGAAGCGGTTGAAAAAATTTGGGGCGAACAGTTGAAACAGGAAGTTGTTGATTCGGGCGCGACGATTGTGATTCGTCCCGATTCGGGCGAACCGATTGAGGTCGTTTCAAAAATTACGCACATTTTAGGCGATAAATTCGGCACGACAACTAATTCAAAAGGTTACAAAGTCTTGAAAAACGTCCGCGTGATTCAAGGCGACGGCGTGAATGAACAATCGGTTCACGATATTTTGCAGCGATTAAAAGACGAAGGCTTTTCCGCGTCGAATATCGCGTTCGGAATCGGCGGTTCTCTTTTGCAAAAAGTTAATCGGGACACGCTGAAATTTGCTTACAAATGTTCGGCGATTGTCGTGGACGGTGAGTTGCGTGAAGTTTATAAACAGCCGATCACGGACGCGGGGAAAATCAGCAAAAAAGGTCGGCTCGATTTGGTGAAAAATTCGGGCGGCGATTTTGAAACGGTGAAATTGCCTGATATTAAAACGGTTTCAGCGGAAAATACGCAGCTGCGGACGGTTTTTGAGAACGGTGAGATTTTGATTGATGACAGCTTGGATGAGATCAGAAAACGGGTTGCGATTAGCTAATATGTTGAAATAAGAAAGATTTTTTAACCACATAGAAATATAGAAAACATAGAAAACCTTAAAGCAACAAGCAGTTAGATATTTAATTGAATTGGGGTTTGAAGTAACAAAAAATTCTATGTTCCCTATATTTCTATGTGGTTAAAAAAAATCTTCAAAACTTTTATTTATAGAGTTCATATTTTTCGATAAAATCCGCGACTTCATCAGAAACTTGCTTGCGCCAATCTCTCGAATTTTCACGAACTCCGCGCCTGATTTCCGTCGCCGAAACATCAATCTGAACCGCATCCGTAATGTAAATTTTCTCTTTCCTTTTCCCTTTCACCTTTTCCCTTTCACCTTCTCCCTTTTCTCTTAAATCAACAATTCTGGTTCTGATTTTTTCCGTAACGTGCGAAAAGCCGATTTCGTAATTCGGGCGCGTAACGACAATAATATTCGTCAAGGTCAGAACTTTTTCCCAATCGCGCCAAGTCGTGATCTCCATCCACGAGTCCGCGCCCATTACGAAGAAAATTTTCTGGTCGGGCAAATCTTTTTTCAGTTTTGTTAAGGTTTCCACCGTGTAAGGTCTTTCGGGAACGTCGAGTTCCATTTTTGAAACTTTGATTTTCGGCTGGTTTTGCGTCGCCAAACAGAGCATTGCGAAGCGTTGAAAAGCGGAAGTCGGGTTTTTGTCTTTTTTGTGCGGCGCGTGAAATGCCGGAACGAAAACGAATTCGTCCAAATCAAAAATTTCCGTCAGCTTTTCGGCAATCGTCAAATGTCCTTTGTGCGGCGGGTCGAAACTGCCGCCGTAAAATGCAATTCGTTTCATTATTCTAAAAGCAGGCGGAAATGGTTGACGATTTCGAGCAAAATCGGTTCGGGACAGTTTTCATCTTTGACAAAAAACATATAATCGCCGAGTTCGTTACGGACGAAAAATTTATGTTTGCGAAATTTGAATTCGAGCCACATTTCGAGAATTCCGTCGAGTTCGATTTCGGTGATTTCAACTTTTTCGAGTTCTTCCAAATGGTCAATCAGATCGTCAAAAGCTATAATTTCCGGCAAGTCAACAAAATGTCTTGAGTTTTCCAGTTTTTCTTCCTTGTCTAAATAGTTATCCAACATCGAATTCGTCTATTTCAATTGTATTTTCTTTTTCTTCCTTTTCAATTTCGTCCAGTTTCTGCGCGGTAAAATTGACGACTTCCTGCGTTCCTTGATTTGTGACGGCAGAGATTTCAAAAAACGGTTTCCCGTCTTTTTCAACTCTTTCGCGCAAATTTTCCAGTCTTTCCGGTTCGTCAAGCGCGTCAATTTTTGTCGCCAGAACGATCTGCGGTCTGCTTGCTAAATTTTCGTCGTAAGCGGCTAATTCGCGGTTGATAATTTCGTAATCTTCAACCGGATCGCGCCCCGAAATCGAGGAAACGTCAACAAGATGAAGCAGTAATTTCGTGCGTTCGACGTGGCGCAAAAATCTGTCGCCGAGTCCCGCGCCTTCCGACGCGCCTTCGATAAGTCCGGGAATGTCGGCGATGACGAATGTGCGGAAATTGCCCATATCAACTACGCCGAGATTCGGTTCGAGAGTCGTGAACGGATAATCGGCGATCTTCGGTTTGGCGGCGGAAACGACGGAAATTAAAGTTGATTTTCCGGCGTTTGGAAAACCGACGAGTCCGACATCGGCGATCAGTTTTAATTCGAGTTGGAGTTCGCGGTATTCGCCCGGTCTGCCGGTGTAATGATAACGCGGTGCGCGGTTCGTCGAAGTTGCGAAATGCTGATTTCCCCAACCGCCTTTGCCGCCTTTTGCCGCCATAAAACGCTGTCCGGCGGCGGTAAAATCGAACAGTAATTCTTCGGTTTCCGTGTCGAAAATTTCCGTGCCGACGGGAACTTTTATAGTTACGTCTTCGCCGTCTTTACCCGAACGCTTCGAGCCTTCGCCGTGTCTGCCGCGCTCGGCTTTGTGTTCGGGATTGTAGCGCAAATGAAGCAAGGTGTTTACGCCTTCGTCCGATTCGAGCCAGACGCTTCCGCCAACTCCGCCGTCGCCGCCCGAAGGTCCGCCGCGCGGAATAAATTTCTCGCGCCGAAAAGCAGTCACGCCGTCGCCGCCGTCGCCGGCACTGACACGAATTTTTACGCGGTCTATGAACATATTCTTATTTTAGATTTTGGATTTTGGATTGGCAAATGAGCAAAATTTTCTTGAGTTTTAAGTGTTCGGTTATTGAAGTTACATTATTACATAAAGATTTTTATTCTGATAATTGATTTTTGTGATTAAACTTACTAACTCACTTTGTGTGATTTTAGCCTGATTTATCAGTCTTTCCGCGAAGCCGCTGTCAGCCGCGTCATTTATGTGGTGGAATAATAAAAGTGAAACAAAAAAGGGCGTTTTAACGTCCTTGTCATTTGGCTTGAGCCGCTAATTCGTTAATGCTAAAGCAAGGGAAAAAGGACGTTAAAACGCCCTAAAACTCTCAACGAATCAGCAACCACACCATAAATGACGTGGCTAAAACCGCGAAACGCGGAAAGCCGCTTGAAAGCGGCTGAAAGCAAAAATCGAGTAAGGTGAGTTATTAAGATTAATGAAAACAAAAAAATAGCAGTTAGAAATCATTCATCTGAAAAAAAGAAAGCACAAATTTGATAAATCAAATTTGTGCTTTCCTTATTCTCATTTGATACGCGAAGTATCAGACGAGTTTTGACGATTATCAAACATACAAATTATAGAAAACTATAAAATGTATAAATCATAATTGTCAGATTTTTTTATATACCGAAAATAAACAGCGGTTTGTTTAACTCCGGTCAGCACTCAAAATTTAACAATTTAGCGCATTCTTTAAAAGAATGCAGTGCCGATAGGTTTTTGTTGTGGTGGCTTTTCCTCCACCGCCGGTTACGTTTCCGGCAACGAGGCTTATTGCAGTAAAGCGATAAGCGGCATAGCTGACTTTTGACGGTTCCTTTTCAAAAGCTGTCGTTCGTTTTTATCCGAACAACCTGAGAAATTAAAAAATCTCTCGCCAGCAAAGCCTTTCGGCTTCGATTCGGAGCGTAAATAGCAATTAATTCTCCGCGTTTCATTGCTCTCAAGCAGTGCGTCGCCGCATTCTGCCTGCCTCTCTCCATATCGGTCAAAAGCCCGTAAGCAAATTTTGACTATGCACACATTCTACACCCGTTTTTTGCAATGTCAAGTAGAAAATACTTTAGGTTTTGGCTTATTTTAAGGGATTATTTGTCTGCCGCCTGTGGAAAACTTTTCGATTAGCCTGTGGAAAAAACTGTGGAAAACTCTGTAAGTTTTTTAGAAACTTAATTTAAGAATTTAAGGTGTTTTATAGAAAAATGATTCGGGCTGTGGAAAACTACGAAAAAATTGTGTGAAAAAAAATTTTAGAAGATAAAAAAATTGAATTATTAATGCGAATTAAGAGTTAAAAAAAGGCTTGTTTCCTCAGCCTGTTAAAACAGGCTGAAAGAGAAATGAATATATTTTTGACTCTTGATTCATATTATTATAATCTGTCGCCCGTTTCACGGGCTTGTTTACTCACAAATGCAAAAAACCCGCGCTCACGCACGGGGCTATATGCTGACACCCGCTATCGCGGGTTAAAATAAATTTATAGATTGAAAATTATGCGGTCAATTCGACGGCATCTTCGGGATAGACGCTGATGAATTTGCCTTTTTTGCCTCTTTGTTCAAATTTCACGATTCCGTCAATTGTCGAAAAAAGCGTGTCGTCTTTGCCGATTCCGACGTTTGTGCCGGGTTTCCATTTTGTTCCGCGCTGACGTGCTAAAATATTTCCGCCGCGAACCCATTCGCCGCCGAATTTCTTAATTCCCAGTCGTTTGGATTCCGAATCGCGTCCGTTTCTCGATGATCCTACACCTTTCTTATGAGCCATAATTTGATTTGGGATTTGGGGTTTGGGATTTGGGATTTTTTAATAAATCCGAATCCTTAACCTAAAATCTTTACCTCCTAGATTGTGTTTATTTTGATTTCCGTGTAATTTTGGCGGTGACCTTGTTTGCGTTTATATTGTTTGCGCCGTTTCTTTTTGAAAACGATGATCTTTTCCGCGCGTCCGTGTCCGACGACGGTGGCGTTGACCGTTGCATCGCCGAATTTTGCGTCCGCGCCTTCGCCGGTGACAAGTGCTTCGAGTTCGATCTTGTCGCCCGGTTCTTTGTCAATCGTCGGCACGCGCAGTTTCTGACCTTCTTCCACCGCGAATTGTTTTCCGCCCGTTTTTATAATTGCGTAACTCATTTTAGTTTATTCTCTCCTAAGTTTTCAGGCGGACGATTTGCTCGGTCAGCCGAAAAGTATAGATTATATGTGAAAAGCGGTTAAAAGGTCAATCGAACACGCGCATTTTATTAAATCTCAATTAATTTCAAGCTCGTATTTCTTAATTATAAAAAAATTTTACTGCTCAAAAGATTCGCGCTTTTCGCGCATTCCGCCGATTTTTTCTTCGGCTTTTTCGAGCGTTTCTTCGGCTTCTTTTTTATCTTCGGCATCCGCTTCGGGTTCTTTTTGCGAATATTCAGCCGATTCTTCGTAGCTGAGAACGACAAAAATCGGAAAATGATCCGAACCGATTGATTCGAGGCGTTTTAGTTTGACGAGGCGGAAATGTTCGGAATGAAAAAGATGATCGAGCGGAAAACGTATGAACGGATATTTTGCGTTGAACGAACTGTAAAGTCCTCTGCCGATTCTTGGATCGAGCAAGCCGCTGATTTTCTGAAACAGAATCGTCGTGCGCGACCAAGCGACATCGTTTAAATCGCCCATTACGATTGTCGGCTCGTCGAGTTCTTCGATTTCGCGCCCCGCCAAGATCAGTTCGGCATCGCGTTCGGTTGAGCGACTATTTTCCGGCGGAATCGGCGGGCGCGGATGCAGACAGTAAAGTTTTATAACGTCGCCGGACGCGAGTTTCAGATCGGTATGAATTGACGGAATATCTTCTTCGACGAGAAATTTTATCTGCGGATCAATCAATTCCAGACGCGAATATAAAGCCAATCCGTAAGCATTATCAAGCGGGCATTTGACGTTGTATTCGTATTCTTTTTCGAGTTCCGAAATTTCTTCGAGCCATTTTTCATCGGGTTCGGCTAACGAAAAAATATCGGGATCATACTTTTTGATAAGTTTAACGAGTTTTTCTTTTTCCTCGTTGTCTATAAAAACATTTGAAATTAAAATTTTCAGATGTTTTTCTTCGTTCAAGTTCTTCGCCGTTTCGACCTGTTTCGGATAAACGGGCGTGTATGGCAAAATGCAGTAGAATTGGTAAATCGTGCAAGTTGAAAGAAGAAATAATATAACGATTTCGTCCGTTTTGAGAGGATAGCGGAGAAACAAAAACAAAACGGCTGCCACGCCGCAGAGAAAGGCGATCTGCAAACGCGGAAAATCGCCGATGCGAACCCACCACGCATCCAGTTTTGAAAACGGCAGAATCGTTAAGGTTATCGCCAGAAAACTGAGCGCGTAGATGATTATTTTTAGAACAAACATTCTTTTTAATCTAGGAATCGGGTAATTTGCGGACGAAAATTTCGTTCTCAAATACTTTAACACATCAAAATTTTCGCCGCGATTGTATTCCGAAAATTCAGAATGGCGGAAACCCGACAGTTATGGAGGGTGCTGATTGAATAGAAGACTGCTAAACTTAAAAAAAAATCTGTTGAAAATGTCGGTTATTTATAAACTTTTTGACTTATAAACAGCACCCTCCATAACTGTCGGGTTTCCGCCTTGTTTATTTTTCAAACTTTTGCGCGATTATGTGCGTCATAATCAGAACTTTACATTCTTTGTTAAAACTTTAAAATGAATTTTATGAAAATGCCTTTGCTAAAACGCAGATTGATCGTGTTGAAAATATCAATCGTCGCGCTTGCCGTAGTTTTATCGTCGTTTTGTTTTCTGAGTTTTCCGGGCGAATACAAAAAGGTTTCGGCTTCGGCTTCGGGTCCGACGAATTCGCACACGAACGCGCCGGGCGAAGCAAGCTGCACGGTTTGTCATTCGCAGTTTCCGGCGAACAGCGGGGCGGGAAATATAAAAATTTCGGGTTTGCCGAAAAATTATCTGCCGAATCAGAAAATTCCCGTAACCGTTACGGTTAATCAGGCGGACGCGGTAATTTACGGTTTTCAGTTGACGGCGATTGACGGCGCGGGAAAAAAGGTCGGTTCGTATTCGCTTCCGGCGCAGAATCCGCCGCAATTAAAAACCGTCAGCGGTTTTGTCGGCGGCAATCAGAGAGAATATGTCGAACACACGATCAACGGAATTTTGCCGACGCAGTTCGGAACGAAATCTTGGACGTTTACTTGGAACGCGCCGGGCGTGAGAGTCGGAAAAGTGAGTTTTTACGCCGCCGGAAATGCCGCCGACAGCGACGGCGGAACGAACGGCGATTATATTTATACGACATCCGCCGGAACGCTTTCGGGAACGGCGATTGCCAATTTTGACGCTGACTTGAAAAGCGATCTGGCTGTTTTTCGCCCGTCAAACGGCGTTTGGTATTCGCTGAATTCTCAGGACGGAAACGCTCAAGCCGTGCAGTTCGGCGCAAGCGGCGATAAAATCGCGGCGGGCGATTACGACGGCGACGGAAAAACGGATGTTGCCGTTTGGCGACCTTCGACGGGCGTTTGGTATGTGCAGAAAAGTTCGGGCGGATTCATAATCACGCAGTTCGGCGCAAACGGCGACGTTCCCGTTCCGGGCGATTATGACGCGGACGGAAAAAACGATCTGGCTGTCTGGCGACCTTCGACCGGAGTTTGGTATATTTTGCGAAGTTCCGACGGCAAATTTGACATCAGGCAGTTCGGAATCGGCACGGACAAAACGGCGCAGGGAGATTTTGACGCGGACGGGAAGACCGATCTCGCGGTTTTTCGCCCCGAAACGGGCGTTTGGTATATCTGGAAAAGCACCGATAACAATTTTATAATTACGTCCTTCGGCGCAAGCGGCGACAAGCCGACGCAGGGCGATTTTGACGGCGACGGAAAAACCGACATTGCAGTTTTTCGTCCGTCAAACGGCGTTTGGTATATTTTGCGAAGCCGCGCAGGTTTTACCGCCGTGCAGTTCGGCGTTTCAACCGATAAACCCGTTCCGGCTGATTTTGACGGCGACGGGAAAACCGACATTGGCGTTTGGCGACCTGAAAACGGTGCTTGGTATGTTTTGAAAAGTTCCGACGCATCTTTTTTCGCAGTTTCATTCGGCTCAGGCGGCGACGTTCCCGTTCAAAGCGGATATATTGCGGACTGACTTTTCTTTTTCCGTGTATTTGATTTTGTTAAAAAAGACTCGGTTTACAAATGTTGTTTGAAAACCGAGCCTTTTTTTGCTCGAAAACCGTTGTGAAATTGCTCTTACCCGTCGCCTTTCCCGATTGGAATCGGAGTCGGCACAGGTGTCGGCGCGGGTGTCGGCACGGGTGTCGGTGTCGGCGTTGGCGTTGGTGTTGGCGAGCCTATCGGATTCGGTGTCGGCGAAGGTGTCGGCGACGCGACGGGCGACGGCACAGGTGTCGGTGTCGGCACAGATGTCGGGGTCGGCACGGGCGTAATTTTCGGAGTTGGTCCCGGATTGGGAAGATCGGTATTTCCTGCCGAATCCATCGGAAGCGGTGCTTCCAGAAACTGCACGTTGCGAACTCCGATTTGAGTAAGACCATCAATCTGATGCTTGATCCCGTCTTGCAGCGGATACGCCGTTTCGACGGACAGCGCGGGTTCGATCATTCTGACCAAGGACGCTTCCGACAAGGCAATCTGATCTTTCGGCTGCTGAAAAATTTCTTCTGACGAAGCGGGATTTAAAATATATCGAAATTGGAGTGTCGTCAGATGTTCGGCGATCACGCTGTCAACAAATCCGGCATCCTGCACGCCGAACACGCGGCGAACCAGCTTTCCGTCGGCATCTGCAAAATAATGAACGATTTTCATACGTTTCAGGGTTGCCGGATTTGAATTGTTGTTTGTTCCGGTGGCAAGCGGTCCGGTTGAGCCGGTGCGATTCAAGCCGAAAGAATCGCCGTTTCCCCAGAAAATCGAGTTGGAAGACGTATCAACTGCCGTTACCGTGCCGAAAACTCCCGAACCGCCGCTTGTCACATAATAAATTTCTCCGACGCTGAAATCGCCGATGCGCGATACGGGAATTTGTATCTTTCCGCTGCTCAGATCGCTTGAATTAGCGGGAAGATCAATCGGGATAAAGTTCGGATCGGATGAGATCATCGTTATCCGATCAGTTCTCTGACGAATTGTCGTCGGCGGATTTGCTCCTAAAACATTAACATTGGCGGGAACATCGTCATCGGATAAAATCGAACCGACGGTTATAAAACCGCTGTTTGACGGGTCTAAATCGGAAACGGGGCGCGACGACAAATAATCTTTTACAAATTTGGTCGGAAGCCAGACGTTTGCGATGCCTTTTAAGCCGTCGCCGGCAACGAGTATGTCGCGCATCAGAAATTCCTGCGAATTACGCAGATTCTGGTTGGCGGTGGTCATCTCGTAATTGGTATTGGCGGTAATAATCGAACCGCGCATCAGCGCGAAAGCCGCCGTCATTATAACAAGCGACAAAACCATTGCTATCAGAAGTTCGATCAATGAAAATCCGCTTTGATTTTTTTTGTAACTTGAATTCATCATTTTTTTCGTGTGGTTTCCCGGTTATTATTTTAAGCTCTGACGAAAGCCCGTTGATTGAATATATTGGAAAAACGGCGTTCCGGGCGGCAGTTTGTTCGGTGTCAGGAATGTTTCGTCAAAACTCCAGTTGCGGCGCGGCGGCAGATAAATTACGGAAGTGTCGTTTTCCCATTGCGAAAGTGCCTGCGTCGAATGAAAAAGCGGAATAAACGAGCCGGTGTAATTCCACGAATTGGTTGTCGTGCCGTCGTTCCAGATTTCCAGAAATCTCGGATAGTTGATAATGCCGCCGCTTCGCCGAAGACCGGCGGCGTTTCTGCCCGGCGTTCCGTTTAACGCGGAAAGCGTCGTTCCGGCGATAATTCCGGCGCGGACGGAAGTTCCGCTTGATGTCGAAGACAGATTTTCGTCCGCCATTCGATAAGATTCGCCGGTCATATTTTTCGGATCGGCACTTCCTTCGGGATACATCGCGCTCAAAACGTCAAACCACGTTTTGGAAAGCGGAAAAAAGGCATCGCAGACGATTGACGACGGAACTTGCGCTCCCGTGTAGCCGCCGTTGTTCGTTGTCGAGCCGCCCGACGGAATTCCCGTGATGCCGCTGGTGTTGTAATTGCCCCAGATATAAGCCATATTTTCCGAAGCGACGGTGATTCCTTTGGTTGAGGAAAGTTTTCCGGGCGAGCCGCTTGTGGTTAAATTCTCTCCGTCAAACAGACGAACCGAACGGCGGAAAAAGGGCGTTTCATAGCTCATCGCACTCATTACTTTAATTATTCTCTGACCGGCATCTAAGCCGTCTAAATCCCAGAAACTGCCGGTGTCCGGCAGTTCGTTTGTGTCCTTCTGCAAAGTTCCCTTTTTGCTTTTGCCGCCTTTGCTTGCGTCCCAGCCGAAATCAATCACGTCTTCGCCGTCGTCCAATTTGCCGTTCGGTCCGTAAATATCCTCATTATCAACAGTTCCGTTCGTGCTTTTGTAAACCGTTCCGTCACTTAAATATTCGTTTTTCACATAATCGCCGCGGCGGTCTGAAACATACACAACGTAACCTTCATCGCCTTTTATATTCGTGCTGACGGCGTTCGTGCCGGACAACAGATTTGCGTCGTAAACTCCGTCTAGCCAACGCGCGAGATTATGCATATTCAGTTCCACAACGCTCGTAATTCCGCGCTGATAGTAAATCTTCTTTTCCGACATCTGACTTCGCACCCAGCCTTCGCGGACGTTATAGACGTTTATCGGAACAATCGCGTTGTAGCCGCTTGGCGAAACTTCCCTGACGTAATTTCCGCCGTCGTCGTCAATCGCGTTTTGTGCGCCGCTGATGTAACCGCGACTCGGTGAAAAATAAGAGGTTATATTTCCGAGTTCACCGTCGGCGATAATCTGCGAATTATTCGTTAAATTAACCAGATCGAAACCGCCGCCCGAACGATCCCGGCTGCCCTGCACAGCCGCCGCCCAAAGCGGACGCTGCAAATAAACTATGCCGTTTGGCTCGCCGACGGTTGCGCCCATACTCAAGATCGTCTGCGTGACATCAACGGTTGTGCCGTCCGGTCTGACGACTTCGATCAAAATTTTTCCCGCAACTCCCGAACCGGGCGGAGCATAATTCGTATTTACAAGCGGCGTTGTTTTCTTGATCGCCCGCACAAGTGTCGCTTTTGATGCCGTCGAACCGTCGGGATTTTTCTGCTTTATCAATGCGCCGCTGATCGTTCCCGTATCGGAAATTTGTCTGAGCGCGTTTCCGCCGTTTAGCTCTGAAGGAATAAAATTTGAAAGCGAAACGCCTTTTCCGGCGGGAATTCCGGCGGCATTATCCGCGCCGCTGCCCGCCGTTTCTTCGTCAATTAAAATTCTGATGTTTGATTTTCTGTGATAGCGCGATACCTTGAGAATTTCCGAATCCGACGGCAAAGATCGTTTGATAAGTTCCGCCGGTGAACTTCCCGCAAGTTCCAGCGGCGTTTTTAATTGGCTCGCGCCCGTCGTATTTGTCAAAACCTGTCCGCCGAAACGGTTCGATTTTCCCGAAGCCGCCGGCTTGATTGATTCGCTTTCCCAATCAGGATTCGGAACGCCGTTCGGACTGCCGGGAAAATAGCCGCGCTCGCCTGTTTTACTGCCCGCGATGTTCGGACCGCCGACTGTGCCGTTTCCGGCTCGCATACTGCCGAACGTGCTTTTTACATTTTTATTGTTGACCTCGACCCAGACGTTTCCCGAACCGCTGGCAGTATTCGGTTCGCCGCCGCTGGTCGCGTCGCGGATAAATTCGCCGTTCATCGAAAGACGATTGAGAAATTTTATATTTCGGAGCGCGTAGATGTTTCCGTTCGTGTGCGTTCTGCCGTTAAAGGTCATCAAAGGTCCGGGCGCAAATTCCAAATCCTCGTTGCTGTAAATGCCGAACTGGAAAAGCGGAACGAGATAATTGTTAAACTCCCGTTCTAATTTTACCTGCGTTCCCGTGTTCTGCATCGTCGCCATTGAAGAAATCTTGTATGGAATAAGGCTGGCGTAAAGTCCCGCAAAAGGACCTTCATCAATGTTTACGCGCGGATAGACGTTATTCGGCAAATTCTGCATTGCCCGCAGTTGAATCAATCGGTCTGTGTCTTCTTCGAGAGTCTGATCAAAACTGAACCCTTCGTTTTCGAGTGCTTTCGGCGGAGCTTTTTCAATATCGTCCAAATCCTTTGCCGTCGGCTGCATTTTCTTGCGGAAAAGATTGCTGAAATCGTTGGTCATCTTTTCCATTGCCGTTACCGTTGCATAAAACGTCTGTGTTCTTTGCAGATCGCTTCCGGCAATTCGCGCTTCGGTTGAGGAAAACGCCAGCGCGGTCATTGCAACGACGGCTAAGATCACCAAAATAATAATCGCAATCGCCAAAGCCGCGCCGCGTTCGTCGCCGAGTTTGTTTTTATCGGATAATTTTTCGCCGAAATTTTTCAATCTTTTTACAAGCATTTTTTTCACACTCTTTTTCAAATCACATTTACTCTTATTACTAAGCGGCACACTATTTGTCCGATTAATTTTAAGAAGATTACCCGCTGAACTTGCGGAAATCTCGCGGAAATATTATAAATTCCCTTTTTTTCCGCGCTCTTCCGCGAATTTAGCGGGCATAAATTTCTTATTTTTCAAATCAAACAATTCTCAGACCTCTTAGTAATGATTTACTCCGTAACGCGCAATTCGTCATTTAAGTAGCAAACTCCGCGAATTTCGCCCGTTTTTCCGCCGCTTCCGATGTATCGAACTCGTATTTCGATTTTCTTTATGGTTTCGTCCAAATCCGTAATGGTAATTTTTCTAAGATAGCCGCCGCGAATCAGCGAGGTATCGTCAAAATCATCCGCCGTTCCGAATTTTCCGTCGTTGCCCGGATTACGCAGATCGTCCGGCGTTCCGTTTACGCCGTCGGGTCCCGGATTCAGCGAGATGGTTACAAAATCTTTTGAAAAACCCGCAAAATTTACATCCGCGCCGGTGTTGTCAACTTTTCCGTCGTTGGCAATTTGCTTGAAATCGAGCCGTCTGGCGTTTCTCAAAGTTTCAATCTCCTCGATTGAGGCGATGACGACGGATTTCGCGCTTGTTACGTTGCGGCTGACCGAACTGTATTCGAGCGCGTAACTGATGGCGGCGGCTGTTCCCAGTAATCCGATGGTCAGAACGAAAATCGCCGCGACCACCTCGATCAAGGAAAAGCCGGCATCTTTTTTGTCCGAGTTTCCCGTAAATTTTGTTTGGCTTATTTTATTCAACATAACCTTTTACGCCGTGATTGTATTTCCAGATTTTTACGCGCCCGCCCGCGCCGAGAATCGAAACGGCAAAGGCGGTTTCTCTGCGGTAATCTTTATGAAAGAAAAACAGCGCGTTGTTTTCGGGATTGTCGCTCGCGTTTATTACCGAACCGTCCGATTGAAATGTGATTTCGACTTTTCCTTTGTTCAAAGCGGTAAAATTCGTGCCGTCCGCTAATGCCGAATTGCCGGACGAACTCAGACGATTGTATTTCAAATCATCAAACTCCAATCCAGAGCCGGTAAGTTCCGCCGTTTTATTTTTTGCATCGCCTTCCGCGCCGAAAGCTCCGCCGTAAATAATCGTCTGTTTTGTCTTGTTGTTGTATTGAAAAGTAACCGGAGTTCGCTGCGACATCGCTTCCTGTCTGGCTTCGACCAGCGTTGAAACAAGCTGCCTTTGCATTCCCGAAAATCTGAAAACCCGCCGCGAAGCGTTGATCTGCGGCAACGCTAAAACGGCTAAAATCGCCAGAATCAAAACGACCACAAGCAATTCGGGCAGACTAAAGCCTTTCTCTCTGATTTTTTTCTTGTTCTTAACTGTTAAATTCATTTTTAAATTGACTTGAAATGTTTTATCAACTGCTCACGAATTGACCAAATAATGAATAACCGAGTTTTTTCAGAAAAAACATTGTTTAATAAAAAATAAAGTGAAAATCTGCAAATATGTGTGTTGTGCTTTCTTTATTGAAGTGTCGGAAACTATGAGGATCATAGAAATATCAATGCAAACTGTTTTAATGTTTCATCAATTAAAATTTCCAAGAGGCGGAAACAAGGACAGTTATGGAAGGTGTTGATTAAACAGGAGTTTGTTGATTTTTAACAAGGTTCATTAAAAATGTCGGTTATCCATATATATCCCGATTTATAAACAGCACCTTCCATAACTGCCCTTGTTTCCGCCTGTGCTGCGATGAAAAATGCCCGCCAGAACAAATCAGAGTTCCGACGGGACTTTCTGGAGGAAAAACATCATCTTAAAATCTCTTGCAAATTTATATTCGGAAAATTTTACAAAAATTATTCGGCAAAACTTCCCGAACTGATGAGTTTTACGGTTTTGTTACGGGAACTCCGGTTTTCGGTTCGACAATTTGATTGTTGTTCGGCGCGATTTGCTGCTGCGGATTTGCCGTAACAACAGTTACCGGATTCGAGTTTGAAGGCGGATTGCCAAGCGGAACAGGTTGGATAATCGTTGTCGAACGAGTTCCGCTGCCGACTCTGCCGCTTGTCGGATTGCCCAGATAATCCGGGCGGTAAATGCGCGGCGTGATAAAGAACAGCAATTCGCTCGTCGTTCGCTGAACACCTTTTTGTTTGAACAAATAACCGAGAATCGGAATTTTGGAAAGTCCCGGCACGCTGTTGCGGTTTTCCTGTTCATTGTCGAATAAAACTCCGCCGATAACGGTTGTTCCGCCGTCGGGAACCATTACCTGACTGGTCATACTCTGCGTGCTGATCGGCGGCGGCAAACCCGAATCGAGAATCTGCGCGGTGCTGTTTTCCGCTACGATATTCAAAATAACCGTGCCGACATCCGTGATTTGCGGAGTTACCGCAAGACGCAGAGGAACTGAAACATATTCGGTAGTGGCTACGGCAAAATCGCTGCCTCCGCCGCCTCCGCCGCCCGGTTGAATTGTTGTGACCGGAATCTGCGTTCCGCTTTGGATTTCCGCCGGACGATTATTTAAAGCCGTTACGCGCGGTGTGGCAATCGTTTTCGCTTGTCCTTTGGCTTCACCGGCACTAATTAACGCGCTGATCTGCGCCGTTCCGAAAACTCCCGTCGTCAAGCCGATCAGCGTATTTACCGGATTAGCGGCAAGAAGGCTTTTGTTTGTCGCCTGACCGAAACTTGCCCCTCTTCCATTAGCACCATCAACAATCGCGCTAAGCCGAACGCCTAAATCGCGGCTGAAATTTCTGGTTGCGACAACGATTCTGGCTTCGATCTCGACCTGCGGTTCGGGTTGATCGAGCAAGTTGACAAGCTGGCGAATGGCATCAATGTTTTCGCGGACATCGGTAATAATCATCGTGTTGCTGCGCCCGTCAACTTCAACCGAACCGCGTCTGGACAAACGCCTCTGGACGATGCCCAGAATGCCCTGATCCGAACCGCCGCCCGCGCCGCCGCTGCCGACGTTCGCACTTGTAACTCCGGTGGTCGTCTGTCCCGCGCCGCCGGAAGCATCGCTCAAAGTTCCCGACGCGCGGGCGTAATTAAGGCGCATAAATTCCGTGTAAAGCGGCGAAGTGTCAAGTTGATTTTCCTTTTGTTTCTGGACTATCTCGCCTTCGGCTGCCAAAGTTTTCGTTTGAGCGATGCGTAGAATCGGACCGTTTACCTGAACGCCGAGTTCCTGCGACTGCAAAATCGAATCGAGCGCGACATTCCACGGAACATCGCTGACGTTGATCGTTACGGGAATCGCCGCAACCGATTTGTCTATCACGAAATTAATTCCGTATTGCTCGGTAATGTAGTTCAGAATTTCCCGTATGTCCGTATTGACTACGTTCAAACCAATCGGCTCGCCGACAAAGCCGGGATCGCCATACATTTTGCCTTGCTCCTGCGGCGCGATTCTCTGCGCCGCAGCCGCAAATGCCAGACTGCTGATTATTATCAAGGTGAAGACCGTTCGACGGATGCCGACACCTGTTTTAGAAAGAGAATTCATATTTCCTCCGTTTACAAATAAATCCTTTTCGGATTTTTTCAAAAGTATTTGATTTTAAGTTGGTATGTTATTGAACAGGCGCGGATTTTCGCAGAAAGCATTGACGCGCCTGTTCGGTTGGATGATTTAGGGTTTTTTGCCTTTGGCGACCTTAACCGCTTTACCTTTTTTCTTGGATTTGGCGGAATCTTCCGCTTCATCTTTGGGCAGTTTGTCTATTTCGTCAATCGGTGAAATTATCAGCGTCGGCACGGACAAATTCGGATTTGCCGCCGATTCGACGGGCGCGTTCGTAACATTGTCCGCCGATTCGGTTCTGTCGGTTGAATTTCCAATCGGCGCAGTTCCCTGCACTTCCTGCTGAACGCTGTATTTTCTGAGCGTTTTATTCTCGACGGTGGAGATAAATTTATTGTTGCTCAGTTTCGTAACTTTGCGGAAAACGACTTTATTTTCTTCGATTGCCACAACCTGCCCGTCAAAAAACTTGTCGCCCGGATAAATCGTGTAGGAAAGTTTTATCGGTTTGGCTTCAACCATTGCGGCGGGTCCGCGCGGAGTTCGGAAAATTCCGGTAACAGCCATTTCTTCAAGCGTTAAAACGGATGTAACTTTCGGAATATCCAAACCGTTTAGAGCCGCCTGCTCGCGCAGCTGCGTGTAATAGGCGATTCGCTGTTCGATTGTCGGCGGAGCGACGACCACCGGACCTTTCGGTTTTTCCGGCTTTGCCGCAGTATTTGACGAACCCGATGAACTCGACGGATTCGGCGAACTTGTTCGCGGACGTTCGGTTTTAGGTTTTGCCCAACCCGGTTTTGAAAAAGGATCGCGCTGTGCGCTGGCTTCCTGCCAACTGCCGCTGATTAAAATGAACGCGGTCAAGGCAAAACTCAAACTCAGAAAACGTATAATTTTTGATTTATTCATTGTCATCACTTTATTTCCGGTAAAAAAATCTCAAATAACTTAAAAATTACTGCGGCGCGGGCGGCTGTGCGGCGGCAGGCGCGGCGGCGGGTTGTCCGTCAGCCGGTGCTGCTGCGCCCGGTTGTCCCGGAACTGCGGGCGGTTTATTGATGTTGGCGAGGTCTTCCGATGAAGCGTAATACGCCGTCAATAAAAACTGCGCGTGCAAAGTTCGGTTCGCTGATTGATTGTCAACTTGGTTTAATTTGAAATCGGTAATCGAAACGATTCTCTGTAATTTCGCCATTTTGTCGAAAAATTCGCGCAGATTGCTAAAGTTGCTGTCAACTTCGATCTCGACGGGTTTCGCCATCAAAAATTCCTGCTGTTCGTCTTCACGCGGACTGAAACGGCTGACGACCAGACGGCTTTCGCTCGCTTTGTCCTGCAATCCCTGCAAAACATTCGTAATTTCGCGCTGTTCGGGCAGGAGAACTTTCAGTTCGTCATATTCCTGCTCTTTGGTCGCATAAAGCGAGCGAAATTCGTTGATGCGCTGAGTTGCGATTTTCGCCGCTTCGTTTTTCGCCGTCAGTTGAGCGACCTGTTCATTTAATGTCTGCACTTCGGCGCGTGTTTCGCTGGTTACGAAATACCAGACCGTTCCGTATAACAGCGCGGCGACACCGACCAGAATCAATAATTGTATGTGCCAAGCTAAGGCTTTGAATTTTTCTAACATCTTTTTTTCCTTTATAAATAATCTTCTGAAATTATTCTAATTTTGTGCCGGCGGTTTTAGTCCGTCCGTCTGAGGCGCGGAATTCGGCTGTGCCGGCGCGGGCGCGGGCGGCTGATTTGCGTTTGGCGAACTTTCGCCGTTTTGAGCCGGCGGCATATTGGCGGCGGTCAGCGTGTTGTCTTTGTTCGCGCCTGATTTTGAAGGAGTATAAGCACAGCGAATCGTAAATCCGACAAGCTGTAATTTTCCCGCGTCCGGGTTTTCGGGATTGGAAACTTGCTGATTCGGGGCTTCTTTTCTCTGCGTTTCGATGCTCAGATTAGAGAACAAACCGCCGGAAAATTCCAGACTGCGCCCGAACTGCGTAACCGCCGTTTCGTCCGGCGAATTGCCTTTGATCGTCACCTGATCGCCCGTCTGCTCGACGCTTTCCAGATAAAGCCCGTCAACCATTCCGATTCTTTCGCGCAAAGCGTCCAGAACCGCGCTCGGTCCGGCTTGCGAGGCGCGAAGTTTTTTGATCGCATCAATCCGCGCGTCTATGTTCTGTATTTTCTGTTCGAGTTCCTTCTGCTCGGCTAAAACCGATTCGAGCTGCGCGGCAACTTGTTTTTGTTCTTCGAGTTGTCTTTCGGCTTCTTTTTTCGCCATCTGCGTGCTAATCATATCCCACGCGATGACTGCCGAAAGCAGAACGCCGACGGCGATAACCATTACCAAAAGGCGCGACATCGGGCTGGCGATTTTGCGTTCAACCGCAACAACCGCGCCGGCTTGTCTTTCCGTAACCGAATCTAAAAGATTTATTTTAATCATTTGAATTCCACTCCCCTGACCGCCAAACCGACGGCAACCGCCATTTCCGGCATAATTTCGCTCAAGTAATCGGGGTCAAATTTTTTGGTGTCAACTTTGATATTTCTGAACGGGTCTAAAACTTCAACGGGCAATTCGAGTTTCGCCGAAAGTTCTTCGGCAAGTCCTTTTAATTTCGAGCCGCCGCCGGAGATCAAAATTTTACTTACGACCATCTGCTCGTCTTCGCTTGTCGCGCGGTAGAAATCGAATGTTTTCTGAATTTCCATCGCCACGATTTCCGTCACGTCGCTGAGAAGCGGAACGATTGATTTTTCCTCGACGTTTTCAGCCGCATCGTTCACGCCGCGTTTGACGGCTTCGGCTTCTTGAAAACTGATTCCCAGACTTCTCTGCAAAACGTCGGTAAACTGACTTCCGCCAACCGTTATGTCGCGCGTAAAAAGCGAGCGAGTTCCCTGAACGATGTTGACGTTCATTGTCGCCGCGCCGATATTAAGAAGCGTTACGACTTCCGATTCGTCCGGCTGATAATTGACTTCGTAGCAATTCTGCAAAGCGAATGTGTCAACATCAATCACGACGGGCTGTTTTCCGGCAAGCTGAATCGCCTGCTTCATATTGTCAATTCGCTCGCGTTTGCAAGCCGCGATCAAAACCTGTGTCGCTTCCGCATCTTCCGCCGTCACCTGATAATCGAGGCTGACATCCGACAAATCATAAGGAATATGTTCTTCGGCGTGCCAATCAATTGACTCTTCGAGTTCCTCGCGGCTCATCAGCGGCAAAACGATATTTTTGATAATCACCGAATGACCGCTGACGCTCGTGACGACCTGATTTGAATTTATCTGATGATTGGCGCAGATATTCTGTATAACATCGGAAACGACGTTAAGTTCCATAATCTGCCCGTCAACAATCGTGTTGCTCGGCAAATTCTCGAATCCCAGACTCGCCAGACTCAAATTGTTCATTTTGCCTTCGAGTTCGACCATTTTTATCGAACTCGAACCGACATCTAAACCGGCTGTGCTTTTTTTTCTACCAAATAGAAACATCGTCTATTTACTCCTTTTCGCTTCAATCTTTTTAATTTCTATCAAGCGAACTTCATTTTCATAATCTTCAAACAAAAAGTTTTCGGCTTTTGAAGAATGTGTGCCACCCGTTTTGTTTTGTCAGAAAAGACCGATTTTTATTTGACGGGACAACCGAATATAAAGCCATATAAACTTTTTATTTGCAATAACTTATGTTATTTCGTGAAACTTGATTTTGCTGATTTATGAAAATCAATTCGCATAGGGTGGCGAAGTGCTGACGACACTTGTTCGCGTCATCAATATCAAAACTACACTACTTGTAAAACATTGTCAACACTTTTTTACAATGTTTAACGCTTTTTGATTTATTTTATTTCAGAATGGCTGCTCGACCTTTCAAATTGATTGATTTAACAGGCAGAAACCCGACAGTTATGGAAGGTGCTGTGCAGAATATCGAATCGCTAAATTCAGAGAAGGCTGATTAGAATATTATTTTCTTAAAACAGAGATTTTCAGAGGATATTTATAGAAAGCAAATTCAAACTAGCTTGCCGTCTTGCGAAAAGCACCCTCCATAACTGTCGGGTTTCCGCCTTCGTTGATTTTTGAATAAATCTTTTTAATTAGAAGTGCCGTTTCTTCAGGCTTTTCAAGCGGGAAAAGATGCGAACCGTCGAGAAATTCGTATTCAAACGGAAAATTTCTTTTCATAAAACCGATGCGCGAAAGCCTCGCTTCTTCCGAAGATTTGCCGCCGATATACGCCGCCGGAACTTTTAATTTCCCGCGCATTTTCGGCAGAAAATCGGGCAGAGTTTGATAAATTTTCGCTTCGATTTTCGGCTCGAAAAAAAGTTTCACGCCTTTTTCCGTATCGGTTGTTCCGTATTCGATATAATCCAGCAAAACCTCGCGGTCAAAATTTGCAAATTTCTCCTTCGCCAGAAAATGCTCGAACGCCTGTTCCTTATTTTCCCAAAAAGACCGACGAAATTTCGTGACACGCGCCGGAGAAAGTTTCTCCAAAAGAGCAAATCGCTTCAAAACTTTTATCCCGAAACTGCTGAACCGGCTGATAATCGGCGCGTCCAGAAGAATCAGAGCCTTATAAAGTTCCGGCTTCTGAACCGCCAGAAGAAAATGCAGAATTCCGCCCAAACTATGCCCGACACCGACGATTTTTTCCGTGTAACGATTTTCTATCTCCTCACGCAGTTCATCAACCAGACGATTCCAATTGTCCGTTACGGGAAATTTCGGATTGTGCGCGTGCCGCTTGAGAAAACCGATCTCAAAATCATCTTCTAAAAATGAAAAAAGTTTCGTATAAGTTTTGGCGGGAAACCCGTTGGCGTGAGCGAAATGAATTTTGTCTTTTGGCATACATTTGTAAATAGCAAATGGTAAATCGTTAATTGTTATATGGAAAATAAAGAATCGAAGAATCAAAATTCTTACAATTAACCATTTTCGATTTACAATTTACAAAATTCAAAACCTTTCCCAATATCCGACATCAATCCACCTGCCGAGTTTGTAGCCGACTTCTTTGAAATGCCCGACTTTTTCAAAGCCGAGTTTTTCGTGAAATCTGACGCTCGCATCATTCGGCAGAGAAATTCCCGCCACAATTGCGTGCGTCGGCGTGTCTTCCAATTCTTCAAACAAAGTTTGATAAAGCCTTGTGCCGATTCCCTTCTGCTTAACATCGTTTTTCACATAAATCGAAACTTCGGTTGAATATTTATAAGCCTGCCTGAGTTTAAATTGCGTCGCATAAGCATAGCCGACAATTTCGCCCGCGTCTTCGGCAACCAAAAACGGATAATCTTCCGTAACTTTTGCAATGCGCTTTTCCATCTCCGCTGCTTCCAAAGGCTCGGTTTCAAATGTGTGATGCGTGTTTTGAATATAATAATTGTAAACTTCCGCAACCTGTTCCGCGTCTTCCAATCTAACTTTTCGTATTTCCATAATAATTCGCAAGAAAATTTATTTTCAAATATAACGATCATTTATTCGTGCAAACGAAAAAAATTTATCAATTATCAATTCTCATTTATCAATTATTTTTTAAGTTACTTCCTAATAATAGAACGCGCATAAATTAACTAAAAATTTTATCAGCCGCTTTTCAATTCCATTTTCGCCACAGATTCAATATGAACTTCGTCAGGTCCGTCGGCAATTCTGAGCATTCTGGCAATCGTCCACGCAAACGCAAGCGGAAAATCCTGACAAACGCCCGCGCCGCCGTGCGTCTGAATCGCGCGGTCAATCACTTTTAAAGCCATCTTTGGAACAACCGCTTTTATCATCGCAATCTCTTTTCGCGCTTGCTTATTTCCAGTTTCGTCCATCATCCAAGCGGTTTTCAAAACGAGCAGACGCGCCTGCTCGATTTCCATACGCGATTTGGCGATCCAGTTTCTGACAACGCCTTGTTCGGCGATTGTTTTTCCGAAAGCGTTGCGGTTTTTCGCCCGCGCTTTCATCAATTCGAGCGAGCGTTCCGCCAGACCGATCAGGCGCATACAATGATGAACTCTGCCCGGACCGAGCCGACCTTGCGCGATCTCGAAACCGCGTCCTTCGCCCAAAATGAGATTTGCAGCCGGAACGCGCACATTTTCAAAAGAGATTTCCGCGTGTCCGTTCGGCGCGTCGTCGTAGCCGAAAACATTCAAAATCCGTTCGACTTTTACGCCTTTCGCGTCCAACGGAACTAAGATCATTGACTGCTGAAGATATTTCGCCGCGTTCGCATCGGTTTTTCCCATAAAGATCGCCAACTTACAGCGCGAATCGCCCGCGCCGGTTGACCACCATTTTCTGCCGTTCAAAGTATAAAAATCGCCGTCGCGCACAATCGAACTTTCAATATTCGTCGCGTCAGATGAGGCGACATCCGGCTCGGTCATCGCAAAACACGAACGAATTTCGCCGTCAAGCAAAGGCTCTAACCATTGTTTTTTCTGTTCATCGCTGCCGTAAATGTGCAGAACTTCCATATTTCCCGTATCCGGCGCGGAGCAGTTAAAAACTTCCGCCGACCAGTAAACTCTGCCCATTTCTTCGGCAAGCGCGGCGTATTCGAGATTCGTCAAACCCGAAACGTCAGGCAGAAACAAGTTCCACAAATCTTCCGCTTTCGCCTTTTCTTTCAAATTTTCGATCAATTCCAAAGGCTGCCATCTGTCGCCCGAATTTACTTCGTCGTGATAGCGTTTCTCGTTCGGATAAATATTTTCATCCATAAACGCCCGCAATTTTTTTTGCAGTTCAATGGTTTTCGCTGAATAATCAAAGTTCATAATCTACAAAAAGATTAGCATAAATTCATCTTTTGTCAGTAACGTCGTAGTGAGCCGATGCGCTTTTTGTCAGCAGCGCGTAGTGAGCCGATGCGTTCGTCGCGCCTTGGTTATCTTGATGTTGCAGACTTTTTCGCGTCCTCTGTGGTGAAATCTTCCGGCAAGTTGTAAAATCTTTATTTTTATTATGAGCAACAGAAAACTTGGAATAGCAATCGTCGGAATCGGCGGCGCAGTCGGCACAACGATTGTCGCCGGAATCGAACTTTTGAAAAAAGATTTGATCGGCACGGAAGGTTTGCCGCTTGCGGATTTGGACGCGGATTTGATAAAAGATTTGGCTGATTACAAAAATATCGTCTTTGCCGGTTGGGATTTGTTCGGCGAAAATCTCGCGGCGGCGGCGGCGGAACACGATGTTTTGACCAACAAACAATTCGTTGCAGTCGAAGCGGAATTAAAAAAAATAAAACCGTGGCGAGCCGTCGGCAACAAAGAATTTCTCGAAAATATCGAAGGCGAAAATAATCTGTCGAAAACAACACACCGCGAAACTGTCGAAAAAATCCGCGAAAATTTGAGAAAGTTCAAAAAGATCTGCGATCAAGTCGTCGTCATAAATCTCGCTTCAACCGAAAAACTCGCCGACGAAGGAAACGAAATTTTCAATTCGATAATCAGTTTTGAAAACGCCCTTGACGAAAATCTAACGCAAATCGCGCCCGCAATGCTTTACGCTTACGCCGCAATTTCCGAAAATGTGCCGTATGGAAATTTCACGCCGTCGGTTGCGGCAGACATTCCGGCTTTGATCGAATTTGCCGAAAAAAACGGCGTTCCAATCGCCGGAAAAGACGGCAAAACCGGACAGACATTCATCAAAACCGTTCTCGCGCCCGCTTTGAAAACCCGCGCTTTGAAAATCGAAGGCTGGTATTCGACAAATCTGCTCGGAAACCGCGACGGCTTGGCACTTTCAAACGAAGGCTCGCTTCGCTCGAAAATCAAAACAAAACAGACGGTTCTGCAAAGCATTTTAGGCTACGAAGTCGAAAACCACATTGTTGACATACGCTTTTACAAACCGCGCGGCGACAACAAAGAAGCGTGGGACAATATAGACGTTACCGGCTTTCTCGGTCAGCCGATGCAGATCAAAGTAAATTTTCTGTGCAAAGATTCAATTCTCGCCGCACCACTCGCCGTCGAAATCGCGCGTTGTCTGGATTTGGCAAAACAGCGCAATGAGGCGGGAATTTGTGAACAGTTTTCGATATTTTTTAAACTGCCGATGACAAAAGATAATTCGCCGGAACACGCATTTCACAAGCAAGAGGAAATATTTTTAAGGTGGCTTAAAAATTATCGGACGAACTAAAAACTTCCTTTGTGTTTCTTCGTGTCCCTTCGTGGTTAAATTTATGATAAATTATTTTTATGCTAAATCAATTTGAATTTTCATTACCCGAAAAATTGGAAAACGCCGTTCAGTTAAAGTTGGACAAATGGCAAAACAACAAGAAAATCTCGAAAATTTGGGATAAAGACGCGGGCGTTTGGACAAACGACGACGAAGCGAAATGGCTCGGCTGGCTCGATTCGGTTCAAGAGGAACTTGATAAAATTGACGAATATAAAGATTTTGCCGAAGATGCGAAAGAATTTGAGCAGATCGTTTTGCTCGGAATGGGCGGTTCGTCGCTTTGTCCCGAAGTTTTGGCGGAAACTTTTGGTAAACGGGAGTTTCATATTTTGGATTCGACTGTTCCGGCGCAAATCAAGACGTTGGAAGATAAATTGGATTTGGAAAAAACGCTTTTTATCGTGGCTTCAAAATCCGGTTCGACCTTAGAGCCGAATACTTTTTATCAGTATTTTTACTTTAAGGTTTCAGAAAAAACGGGCGCGGAAAATGCCGGACCACAATTTGCGGCGATTACCGATCCCGGCTCGAAACTCGAAAAAATTGCCGAGGAAAATAATTTTTCGCACATTTTTCACGGTGATCCGACAATCGGCGGGCGTTATTCGGCTTTGTCGCCTTTTGGAATGGCGGCGGGCGCGGCGATGGGTTTAGATGTCGAACAGTTTTTGAAAAACGCGCAGGAAATGGTCGAAGCGTGTAAAAATAAAAACGTCAAAGAAAATCCGGGCGCGGTTTTGGGAATTATTTTAGGCGTTTGCCAAACAAAAGGGCGCGACAAATTGACGATTTTCACGTCGCCGGAAATTTACGACCTCGGCGCGTGGCTCGAACAACTGCTTGCCGAATCAACCGGGAAACAAGGCAAATCCATCATTCCGATTGATCTCGAAGAAATCGCAAAACCCGATGATTATACGAATGACCGCGTTTTTGCTTATTTAAAATTAAAAGATGCGAGCGACGATTCTTTGGATGAAAAAGTCGCGCTGCTTCGAGATTCGGGAATGCCGGTTGTAGAAATCGTTCTCGAAGACAAAATGAATTTGGGGCAGGAATTTTTCCGTTGGGAATTTGCGACGGCGGTTGCGGGCGCGATTATGGACATCAATCCGTTCAATCAGCCCGATGTCGAATCGGCGAAGATCGAAGCGAAAAAGTTGACCGAAGAATACGAAAAAACGGGCGAACTTCCGACGGAAAAACCGTTTTTTACGCAAGACGGAATCGAACTTTTCACGAGCG
The DNA here is from genome assembly GCA_965214585.1 of Pyrinomonadaceae bacterium. Taxonomy (GTDB): domain Bacteria; phylum Acidobacteriota; class Blastocatellia; order Pyrinomonadales; family Pyrinomonadaceae; genus JAHCHG01. The sequence continues at coordinate 471,042 of OZ243957.1, forward strand.
AAGAATACGCCGAAAGTTTGAAAAAATTCGTCGAAGGCGAAAAATCTCTCGAAAAATATCTGACAGCGCATCTGGCGCATTTGGAGGAAAACGATTATTTCGCAATTTTGGCTTATATCGAACGTGATGAGGAAAATATCAAATTGATTCAAGAAATGCGCGAAAAAGTTTTTGAAGAAAAACTCGTCGCAACCGCCGTCGGCTTCGGACCGCGCTTTCTGCATTCGACCGGACAAGCCTACAAAGGCGGCGCGAACAACGGCGTTTTTCTGCAAATTACTTCGGAAAACCGGGAAGATTTCGGCGTTCCGAAACAAAAATACACTTTCGGAACGGTCGCTGCGGCGCAGGCTCGCGGAGATTTTCAAGTTTTATTAGACAGAGATCGCCGCGCTCTGCGTGTGCATCTGAGCGCGGATGTGAAAAAAGATTTGGAAAAATTATTGGAAATAATCAACTGATCACGTCCGCTTCGCATTTACAGTAAAAACTTTTTCTTCAGACTCCGACTTTTTCACTTTCTACATTTTCAACAAGATACGGCGTAGATTCGGGTTGGTCGTTGTCTTCGGCGACGATATTGGCGATCATCGGAAGCGAGATCGAGCGCGATTTTTTAATGCCCGGAACTTGTTTTCCTTTGGCGTAAACGGCGTGGCGACCATTTTCTTTATACCATTCGGAAAGCGACGCGGTTTTGTGCATTTCTTCGATGATCTGCCGCCAGCCGACTCCCGTATTATAAGCGCAAAACGAGATTTCGCCGTTTTGCGTGCCGTAAGGAATGACGCACATTTCCGTGCGGCGAAAATCATATGTGAACAAATCCTGAAACCACATTCCTTCGACGCACAACACGCGCCAAACGTCGTCATCGGATTTTTCCTCTTTCATACGGTCGTTGCGATCCGAATTTGAAGTTGTCGAAGAAGGCTTGAAAAGATTGATAATTTGCGAGATCGGAAAACCTTCGGGCGCGTTTGCGGCGTTGTAATTCCGCATAATCGCCATTCCCAACTGCGTCATCGTCAATTTTTTCCCGCGTGCCGTGTCGGTGATCGTCGCCACGTCCTTCATAAACTGCTCGTAATTGAAAAACTCGAACAAGGATGTCATTTGTCCCGTTTTTTTATTGACGACAAGAAGCGTAAAAATTCCGCAATTCGGATGACAATTGCACGACGACCAGCCCCACGGCGCATCCGCGCCCTGCAGCATATCCATCACAGAAGTAAATGCGGAATAAGAACTTAGCGGAAACCAATCGCGCAGCGGCTGTATGTCGAGTTTGCCGTCCAATTGATCTTTCAAATCGTGCGCCATTCCCGCGAGCGTGTAACGCTGCTCTACCCGAACATCGTCCGGCACGTCTTCATCGCGTCCGGTAAATGAAACGGGTTGAAACGCGATGGTTTGAACTTTGTCAATATTTTCGGCGGCAAATTTAACAATATCGCCGATTCCGTCGTTGTTTATCGAATTTACAATGGTCGTTACAAGCGTAACTTTGATGCCGACGGACGCGAGATTTTCAATCGCTCTGAGTTTTACGTCAAACAAATTTCCGACTCCGCGATGCTGGTTTTTCTCTTCCGAAACGCCGTCAAACTGCAGATAAACGCCGTGTTGTCCGGCTTCTTTTGCCTGTTTGCAAAATTCCAAATCTTCGGCGTAACGAATCCCGTTCGTCGCAGCTAAAATTCTGTAAAAACCGATTTTTTTGGCATACGCGACGGATTCCAGAAAATGCGGGGCAATCGTCGGTTCGCCGCCGGAAAATAAAATAATCACCTGACGTTTCGGCTTAAACGAAACCGCGCGGTCTAAAATCGCTTTCGTGTCTTCAAACGTCGGTTCGTGAACATATCCGACTTGATTTGCGTCCATAAAACACGGGTTGCACATCATATTGCAGCGATTCGTCAGATCAACCGTCAAAACCGCGCCGCGCCCGAATTTTATATCCGAAGTTCCGTGTTTGTGTATGTGTTCGTCTTCGGCTGAACGAAAATCGCGCCCGTAAAAAAGCGATTCGACTCTTTCCAAAAACTTCGCGTCCGTCGCCAAAACGTCCACAAATTCGCCGTGCGTCGGACAAGTTTTTCTCATCAAAACCTGCCCGTTTTCCTCGACGATCTGCGCCTTGATCTCGCCCGGATGCGAATTCATCAAAATCTCGAGCGGAATCTCTTTATTTATCACGCCCTCGCGCACCTGCTTAACGCAAGTCGGACAAAGCGAATCCGTTTCACGCGGAAAACCAAGCGGCGGCGCGGTGCGCTCGTAAGATTTAAGCAGCGGTTCTGCCGCCCATTTCGGCTGAATTGATTTTCCTTCCGGCAGAGTTTTATTAACCACCTGAAACGCCTTCCAACCGACATCCGCCAATTTGGAAGCCATTTTCGAGCCTGTTTTCCCTTTTCCCTTTCCTTCCCCGCGTCTGAAATTATCGCTGAACATAATCTTTCAATTATAAAATAATGAATAATTTTTTCTGTAATTTATGCAACAAAACTATTTAAAAATTTAACAAATTTCTTTTTTATTTGCCAGACTAACTCTTTTCAAATTCCATTTGTATCTGATAGACAAATACGCAAACCAACGATGTTATCTGTATTATGAGCAATATCGCCGACACGAAAAGCCGAACGGCAAGAATCTGCCCGGTCAAGCCACGAACCGCCGCGCTGGACACAATAACTTTGATCTCCGTTGGTTATCCACGCACTTCCATCTGTTGGCGCACCATTATAATTTTCGTGCCAAGTGTCCGAACACCATTCCCAAACATTTCCGTGCATATCAAAAATTCCGAATTGATTTGCTGTATTAAAGTAACCTGCCGGAGTTGTTCTTTTTCTAAACTTTCCTTTTGCTAAACTCTTATGAGATTTACTTCCATTGTAGTTCGCAATATCCGTTGTAATCGTTTCGCCGCAACTAAAGGTGGTTGTTGTTCTCGCACGACAAGCATATTCCCATTCCGCTTCCGTCGGCAGACGAAAATTTTCTTTTGTAAGTCGTGAAATTCGATTACAAAAATCTAATGATTTCTCCAACCAAACATTAACAACCGGCATTTCATCTCCGTAAAACTCATTGCTCATCTTTGGTAAATTTTTCATAACTGCAAGCCATTGAGATTGAGTAATTGGAAACTTGCTAATAAAAAAAGACGGCACATTTACTTCGTGAATCGGTTTTTCATTTTCACGGAATTGGATTTCGTTTGCGGCAGTTCCCATCTCAAAATTACCGCTTGGAATTTTAACCATCTCTAATTTTACCTGATTTTCGAGAGTTAAATTAAAAGAATATGCCGTTTTAATTTGTCGTTTGATGATTAATCCTTTCTCATCAACTTTTACTGTTTCAAATTCAAATAATTTTAATTGATTTTGCATTACTCACTTCTTTTCGCAAACGAAAAATTGTTGCTAATTAATTATTATCGTCTGCTGAAATTTTCTCATACGGTTTCCGCCGGAAACTCAAACATTAGACCGTCTTTGAAACAATCCGCGACGTATGCGAAAACCGCCTGCAAATCTTCTCTCGACAAACGCGGATAATTTTCCAGCAATTGTTCCTGCGTCCAACCGCTTGCCAGACGTTCAATAATAAATTCAACCGAAAGCCGAGTTCCTTTGATCGTCGGTTTGCCGAGCAAAACATTTTTATCCGAGTCAATTTTATCTTGCCAATTCATTTTTCAACCTCAACAGCGGAACTTTTTCCGCTTTTACTTTTGATATAAACAAAATAATAGCGCAGAACCGTTTTAATAACAACAATTTTACGCTATTGCTTAATACTAATAAAAAAGGTAATGACTGGAGCGCAAGCGTCCCGCTTGCAACCGTCGCGCAAGCGGCGGAAAATGTTTAATAACTAAGCGAGCCAATAGTTAAGCATTTTTTTCGCGCTCACGCGCTCATTGCAAGCGGGACGCTTGCGCTCCAGTCGCTCTTTTACTTTTTAAGAATTGCTCGCTTTTGCGGCGATTCCGTCAATCAAATTTCCGAGCGGCGTGTAATCCAGATTTTGCGCTTCGGCGACGGCTTCGTAAGTCAGTTTTCCGGCGTAAGTGTTTACGCCTTCCGCCAAGCCTGCGTCGTCTTTGATGGCTTTTTCAAAACCTTTGTTGGCAAGCGCGAGCGCGTAGGGCAGAGTTGCGTTGGTTAATGCGAAGGTCGAAGTTCTGGGAACTGCGCCCGGCATATTTGCCACGCAGTAGTGCAGAACGCCTTCTTCGTAAAATGTCGGGTTTGAATGAGTCGTCGCGTGTGTCGTTTCAAAACATCCGCCTTGGTCAACGGCTACGTCAACCAAAACCGCGCCGTTCGGAATCAGTTTGAGCATTTCGCGCGTGACGAGTTTCGGAGCAGCCGCGCCCGGAATCAGAACGCCGCCGATGACGAGATCGGCGTGCGAAATCGCTTCCTGAATTGCGTAACGGCTCGATGCGAGCGTCTGAACTTTTGACAAAAAGATGTCGTCGAGTTGGCGCAGGCGTTCAAGATTGATGTCAATGATCGTCACGTGCGCTCCGAGTCCGACAGCCATTTTCGCCGCTTCCGTGCCGACCACGCCGCCGCCGAGAATTACGACGCTCGCCGCCGGAACGCCCGGAACGCCGCCGAGTAGAATTCCGCGTCCGCCGTTCATTTTCTCAAGAAAGGTCGCGCCGACCTGCACGCTCATTCTGCCCGCAACTTCCGACATCGGCGTTAAAAGCGGCAGAGTTCCGCGTTTGTCTGTAATTGTTTCATAAGCCACGCCCGTAACTTTTCGTTCGAGCAGCTGCTTTGTCAATTCTTCTTCCGGCGCGAGATGCAGATATGTAAAAAGCAGTTGATTTTCCTGCATTCTGGCATATTCGGGCGCAATCGGCTCTTTGACCTTGACGATCATTTCGCCCGTTTCCCAAACTTCATCAGCCGTATCCAAAATCTTCGCGCCCGCTTCTTCGTAAAGTTCGTTGTCAAAACCCGAACCTTCGCCCGCGTGATTTTCAACAAAAAGTTCGTGTCCCGCGTCAACAAGTGCGCTGACACCCGCCGGAGTTAATCCGACGCGGTATTCGTTGTCTTTTATTTCCTTAGGTAATCCAATTTTCATTGATAATTTCTCCAGATATTTTATATTGATTTATTAAATTGCAATTAGGGTATGTTACAACTTTTTGAGCAATCGAGAAAGGCACGAGGTCAATATATTTTAGAAACTGTTTGGTAGTTGTATCGCAGGCTTCCAGCCGGCTGTCTTGGCGGCTTCCAGCCGCCAAATTTATCTGTTTTTTCCGAATGTTCGAGTAAATAACGCCCGAATTGGCGGCTGGAAGCCACCAAGACAGCCGGCAAGATGCCGGCGTTACGTTTTTTTTGAATTTCCAAACAGCTTCTTAATAATAAGTTGTTTGACCAAACAGTTTTCTCAAAAAAATTTTATTCGTTTGCACAAAGTTTGCTTGAAAACTTAAAATGTAAAAACAGCATCATAAAATTCAGAAAACATTATGTATAAAATTCATTTAGCGACATTATTAATTTTTTTGGCGGCATTTGCAGGAACAGCTTGCGGACAAACTCAACGCACCGACTCTAAAGACGCACAACCGAAATCAAAAACCGATTGCCAGCCGATTGAAACAAGACAACCGAATGCAGAGGAACAAAAACCGACTTTTCCCCAACAAACGCGGGCTTGCGAAGTTGAAACCAAGACGGCTTATGTCGTGTCGGTTGTTGCCAAAGGCTTAAACAAACCTTGGGCGGTTGAGCCTTTGCCGAATGGTGATTTTCTGATTACGGAAAAAAGCGGGCAGATTCGCATTGTTAAAAAAGACGGCAGAATCGGCGAACCTCTCGAAGGAGTTTTAAGCGTCGAACAAGGCGGAATTACCGAAGCGAGCAAACAAGGCGGTCTGCCGCCGATCACGGCACGCGGTCAAGGCGGTTTGCTTGATGTTGCTCTGAGTCCGAACTTTAAGCAGGATCAGACTATTTTCTGGAGTTTTTCCGAAGACCGCGAAGACGGAAGCGGAACAAGCGTCGCTCGCGGACGTTTAAGCAAAGACCAAACAAAACTCGAAGACGTAAAAGTAATTTTCCGCGCCGTGCCGTCTTACAATAACGGTTTGCATTTCGGTTCGCGCATCGCTTTTGATAAAGCCGGAAAACTTTATGTGACAACCGGAGATCGTTTTGACCGTCCGAATCGTTTGAAAGTTCAGCAACTCGATAATCATTACGGCAAAGTTATGCGAATCAATCCCGACGGTTCAATTCCAAAGGATAATCCGTTTGTAAACAAAGCCGGAGCAAAACCCGAAATCTGGTCGCTCGGACACCGTAATTTACAATCCGCCGCTTTTGATGCAAACGGACAACTTTGGACGGTTGAACACGGTGCGAGAGGCGGCGACGAATTAAACTTAATCAAAAAAGGCGAAAATTACGGCTGGTCAATCGTAAGTTTCGGTCAGGAATATTCCGGTCAGCCGATTCCAAATGCAAAAACGACGAGAGAAGGCTACGTTGATCCCGTTTATTATTGGGACCCGGTTATCGCACCTTCGGGAATGGAAATTTATACGGGTAAACAAATTCCCGAATGGAAAGGAAATATTTTCATCGGCGGTCTTGCATCGCAGCAATTGGTCAGACTGGTTTTGAAAGACAGCAGAGTTGTCGGTGAAGAACATTTGTTAAAAGATCGCGGACAACGCATCCGCGATGTAAAACAGGGAAACGACGGCTTTCTATACGTTGTAACAGACGAAGAAAACGGTGAACTTTTGAGAATCGCACCTAGAGCGAATTAAGAATTGATGTAAGGTATTTTAGATTTTTTTATCGTGACATAATTATCAATGCCTAATTGGTAATTAGTAATTGATAATTTGGCATTATCGCGCGATAAAAAAACCGGAAATTTATCAAGCCTAAGACAAACCATTCAACCTTACATTTAATTTTAAACTGCTCTAAGAATTAACCGATAAAAAGAAATGCGAATTTGAAAATTACAAATTCGCATTTCTTCAATTTCTAAAATCAATTTGTCAAGGTTTATTCTACTTTAGAAAAAAGTTATATTTCCTTAATTTTGACAAAATCATATAAAATTGACTTTACCATAAACTGAAAATCATATTTCGGCAAAAGAAGCGACGCAAAATTTGCGCTCGTTCCCCACGCCTCAACTTCGACAATTCGACTGTAACCGCCCAAACCGTTATTGACCAATATCCTGATTTTTGAAGTCGTAATAGGCGAAAACGTGAGCTTTCTCCAGACTTTGTTATTGTTTCTTATATCTCCATTCGGAACATTTTTCCAAGCCGAACCGTTCCAGTATTGCACCTTGAAATTTTTGATGCCGTATCTGGAAAACGTGGTGTTTAATGTCGGCTCAATCGGATTTGTGTAATTGTCCTGCACGGTAAAAACATTTATTTCGTCAATCGTTCTGTTGCCGTCAAAATTTACCTCCAACCAATCGGGAAAACTGTTTCGTGTAGCATCTTTCCAGTATCCGTTTTGATTATAGTTTTTACCGCGACGATCATTGTTGATTGCCGCATCCGGTGAATAATTTCCGTTGATATATGACGACGCACGGGCAACCGCGCCGTCTGTTACCGATGCCGCATTTCTACGCGGATTTGACGTTGGCGTAGGCGTTGGAGTCGGCGTTACCGTCGGTATCACTATCGGAGTAGGCGATGGATTCGGTGTCGGCGTTGGTGTCGGGTTCGGCGTTGGTGTCGGATTCGGCGTTGGATTTGGCGTTGGTGTCGGCGTTGGATTTGGATTCGGATCGGAATTAAGTTCAAATGCGCCAATATCGGTTCTCGCGTCGCCGTCGCCGTCGCCGTCTGTCGGACGGGTAAAGCCTCTCTGGTCAACCGGCGGAAAATTATTCGGGTCGCCCGCATCCGTTGCCGGACTGCCGGGAAACAATTTATGGGTCAGAGTCGGACCGCCGTTATCGGCAAGCGGTTCGAGCATCGCGCTCGTGTTCAGAATGTTGCCGGTTGTGTCGCCGACGATAATCGTTTCATATGTTGTGGTCGTGTTGCCGACGGTCTTTCTTTTGTATGTCGAGCCGATCAGATTATAACCGAGCGAAGTTAAAACTCCGTCAAAATCCGTTTCTTCATCGCCGTTCGAGGTCGTGTTTCCGGCAATAATGGTGTTGCCGACTGTTACCGTGTCGTTTCCAAAAGCTCTGACTCCGCCGCCCCGATCAATGGTAGTCGCACGGTTTAAGGTAATGGTCGAACTTAAAATTTCTATATCATTTCCGATGAAAAGTCCGCCGCCCGTGCCTGTGTAATTCTGGCTGATGGTCGAATTGATTATTTGCTTATTTCCTTCAACTAAACCGCTTACATAGATTCCGCCGCCGCTGTCTATTGTTCTGTTGGATTTTATCAGAGAACCTTCGATTTTCGCCGTTCCGCCGATTGACAAACCGCCGCCGTCTTCTCTGGCATAATTATCTTTGATCGTCGAATTAACCAGAAGCAAATTGCTGTAACTGTAAATTCCGCCGCCGCGTCCGTGTTGTTCGTTTGCCGAATTGTTGCTGATCTCGGAATTTCGCACAATCAACGTGCCAAAACTGCTGATTCCGCCGCCGTCTTCGCCCGCGTAACTACTCGTTACTCTCGAATCTATCAACTCCAGACTGCCGCTTGAAACTTTGATCGCTCCGCCGTCGTCATCTTCGCCCGGAACGCGCCCTTCGGTGATGTGCATTCCGCTGATGACGACGCTGCACGTTCCCGAAATATAAAAAACACGCCCGGCATTATTTCCGCTGACGGTCAATAAATCCGCTCCCGGCGCATTAATTACAAATCTTCCCGAATTATAAAATCTGATTCTATTGCTCGTCAAAGTAATCGTCCGCGGCTGGCTGAAAAATGCCGAATCAAATTCGATCACGTCATCTCCCGCCGCAGCATCCGCGTCCGCTACCGCCTGCCGCAAACTTCCCGCCCCCGAATCCGCATCATTCGTAACCGTAAAAGTCGCCGCTTGTGCTTCGGCAAAACTAAAAAAACAGATTACCGCCGCAACTACAAAGCCGATCTTCAGATTTTCAAATTTCATATTATTTCCAAAAACCGCTTTTCGTATTTCACAAACCAATTTTTTGTGCATTATAACCCTCCTTATTTTTGTTTTGATAATAAATAGACTCAATTTATTTTATAATAATCTTAATCGTCAATTAATCCAAATATTTTATCCGATATTATGAAAGTTTAACGCGAATGTTATTCCGCCTTTATACAAAGATTTTTTATTTGAAATCGTTTCAATCCACTCAGTTCGGAATAAGCGTTTTACTTTTATACCTTGTTTCACAAATTTGCGTTACCGAATCGGCACGGGAAAAAGCAGCGATTCGGCGCGAAGAACAGCGTTGCTAACGGTTCAAAGTTTTTATTTTGGCAAAACAATTTTTCAAATTTATTCATTTTTGCCGATAAAAAATTCGACGGAAATTTGCGCCGAAACTTTATTTTCATTTTGAAACTGCGCCCCGATGTCCGCCGGGGCGACTCGTCTTTTCAGAGATTCTCCCGCAAATGCTGCGGAAATCATCGGTTCGGGTTTCGGCAATTCGTTGTAAACATCCGAGCAGGTTCTGATTCCGACGATTTTGTAACCGACGGCTTCCGCCATTGCGTCGGCTTTGCGCTTGGCTTTAACCATCGCCTCACGCGCCAGTTCGACACGCGCTTTGTCCTCGTCGAAAATCCATTCGGTAAAATCGAGCCGGCAATTTTTCTGCCGGGCAATTACGCCGAGCGCGTTCGGCATCAATTCCAAATCTCCGACGCGCACGACGATTTTATAAGTTCCTTTTGAAGACGTATTAAAAAAGCCCGTTTCAGTTTGAACGTGGACATCTTTGACAAAAATATTTTCAACACCGATGCCGACTTGCCGCAAATCTTCGACCAGATTTTTAACTTCGGCGGATTTTTCCAAAGCTGCGTTGCCGTAAACAAAATTTTCGCCCGAAATTTCCAGATGCAGTTTGGCGGAAACGGCGTTTATAAATTGCTCGGCAATTTCGGAAATTTTCAAAATTCCGGTTCTATCCGTATTTTCAGACATAATTTTTACTTTTGAACGACAAACTTATTCTTTTGCCACGCTAATTCGTAAATTTTCTCATTGTTATTATTGCGGGCGATGACAGTCGTGCCGTAGCGCGGCAATTCATAAATAGTGCATTCGCCTTCTTCCTCGTTTTCGCACGTTTCGTGGTTCGGCACAACCGTTTTTGTTACGTTTTTCCATTTACCGCCGGCATAATCCAACATATAAAAATCATTCCCGTTTTCCCAATCGAGCGTTACGCCGATTAAATATTTGCCGCCCGTTTTCTTAAAAAGCGCAAGCGTTACGCCCGGACGCGCTCCGTCGCCGTTTACAGATAAATAACCGTTTTTGTCGTCGCGCACGATGACGTTTCCGTTTTCATTTTTCAAATAATCGCGCCGGTTGACACCCGCTTCATACCCGTCGCCGAGAAATTCCTGCGGCAAAATCAAATAATAATCAACCGCCGTTTTCGGCTGCGAATTTTTCTTTTGTGCATCTGCCGCAACTGCCGAAAAAACAATTACCAATAGAACTAAAAGCATTTTATTTTTCATTTATTTTCCTCTCTAAGTTTTAGACATTTATTTTCCAAATAAGAAATCGGATTTCAACTTTTGTAAATTCCTTACCACATTTTATTTAAATTTCCACCAAATCAATCCGCGCTTTTTGCAGTTTGTCCGAACAATTACGCCGCGCTTTTCTCTCTTTCTTCTTGTTCATACCGACTCGGATGAAGCGAAAGATACTCATTCACTTCCAAATTCATTTTGCCGATTTCCGCTAAAAATCCGCCCGCCGACGCTTCATAAGTCGAGGAATTTGCTTCAACCTTTCGCATATTCAAAACCAAATCCGTAAATTTTTGAATTCTTTCGAGCGTCCCTTTTAGTTCTATATCGTTTTTAATCATCAATTTTCACCTCTACAATTCCGCGCAATGTTTGGTCGCGTTTTAGCTGCCAACCTTTAATAAATTTGTCAACATCACCGATTATACCTGATTTTGTTCCCCAGAAAATACTTGCGCCCTCATATTCCTGCGTTGTCAGATGCTTAAAGATCAGACGGCTTTTTCCGAAAACTTCATCGGGATCAAAACCGTCTTTCATCAGCAAAAAAATATCAATATCATTCGGGTTTTCTTTTGCCGTAACAAACGAACCGTAAATAATAAACCGCAAAATTTGATTCGTTGCCGTCGCGGAATAATAAATTTTCTTCAAACGTCCGGCGACGAGTTGACGCTGCAAAGAACCCGCGCCGAAATAATCTAGTATTTCCGGCAGCGTCGCTTCATAAATGCCGACGGGCAAATCGCCGTTTTCATTAAAATCGGGAAACGTCATTAAATCTCCACCAAATCAATCTGCGCCTTTTGGAGTTTGCCCGAACAATTACGCCGCGATTTTTTCCCGTTCTTGCTCAAATTCGCTCGGATGAATAGAGAGATATTCCCGCACTTCACGATTCATTTTATCAATTTCAGCCAAAAAACCGCCCGCGGAAGCGCGATAATTTTCGGGATTTCTTTCGGTTTTGCGGATCGCTTCAATCATTTTCCAAAAACGATTTATTCTTTCCTGTGTTGCTTCCAATTCGCTTTCACTTTTAATCATAACTTATTACCTCCACAATTCCGCGCCGTGTTTGACCCACGCGTTTAAATTGCCAACCTTCGATAAAGGTCTTTTCGTCAATCATCACCGACGATTCCAACATCCAAAAAATACTTGCGCCGATGTCCGTTTCGCTCTCTAAATGTTCAAAAATTCTTCTGACTTCGCCGCTAAAACGATTTTTCTCAAAATCGTCGTTCATCACTAAAAATATATCAACATCATTCGGATTCGGTTTATCGGTAACGAACGAACCGTAAATGATAAACCGCGCAAGTTGATTCGTGCTGCTTGCCAATCCGTAAATTTTCTTTAAGCGTCCGGCGACGAGTTGACGCTGCAAAGAACCCGCGCCGAAATAATCTAGTATTTCCGGCAGCGTCGCTTCATAAATGCCGACGGGCAAATCGCCGTTTTCATTAAAATCGGGAAACGTCATTAAATTTCCACCAAATCAATCTGCGCCTTTTGCAGTTTGCCCGAATAATCAACGTAGATTGATTTCCACTCCGAGAAAATATCCAGAACCTGCGTTCCGGCTTCGCGGTGTCCGTTGCCCGTCGCTTTTGTGCCGCCGAACGGGAGATGAACTTCCGCGCCGATTGTGGCGGAATTGACATAGACAATTCCGGTGTAAAGTTCCTGCGTTGCGTAAAACGCTTGGTTGACATCCTGCGTGTAAATCGCTGAACTCAAACCGTATCTGACATCGTTGGCAACGTCTATCGCTTCGTCTAAACTGCTGATTTTTATGCAGGTTGTAACAGGTCCGAAGATTTCTTCCTGCGAAACGCGCATATCTCTCGTCGCATTTGTGAAAATTGTCGGTTCGATAAAAAATCCGTCGGCATATTCGCCTTCGGTCAGACGGTTTCCGCCGCAAGCGATAATCGCGCCGTCTTCGTTTTTACCGATTTCGATGTATTTTAGAATTTTGTCCATCGCCTGTTGATTTATCACCGGACCGACTTCAACCGATTCGTCTAAACCGTTTCCGACTTTTAAGTTTTTCGCTTTTTCGGCTAATCTTTCGGTGAACTCTTCGTAAACTTTGGAATGAATAATCAAACGCGATGAAGCCGTGCAGCGTTGACCGCTAGTTCCAAATGCTCCCCACAGCGAACCTTCGACGGCGTTTTCAATATCCGCATCGTCCATTATGATAATCGCGTTTTTGCCGCCCATTTCCAGAGAAACGATCTTGTTATCTCTCGCACATTGTTCGGCGATGATTCGTCCCGTGTCGGTTGAGCCGGTGAACGAAATCAGGCGAACATCGTCGTGTTTGACTAATGCTTCGCCGGGTTCGGCTGCACCATTTACTAAATTTATAACGCCTTTCGGGATTCCCGCTTCTTCGCACGCTTTGACGAGATTCAAAGACGACAAAGGAACATCTTCGCCCGATTTCAAAACAACCGTATTCCCGCAAACAAGTGCCGGAATTAGTTTCCACGAAGGGATCGCCATCGGAAAATTAAACGGCGTAATCAAACCGCAAACGCCAATCGGCTGACGCTCGCACATCGCGTATTTGTTGGGCATTTCCGCTTTCGTCGTAAAACCGTGTAATCTTCTGCCTTCGCCCGCCGTGTAATATGTGCAGTCAATCGCTTCCTGCACATCGCCGCCCGCTTCCTTTAAAACCTTGCCCATTTCGCGTGTCATTTCTCGCGTGAACTCCGTTTTGTTGTCGCGCAGAATCTCGCCCAAACGAAATAAAATTTCGGCGCGTTTCGGCGCGGGCGTTCTGCGCCATTTTGCTGCCGCGTCTTTTGCCGCCGCAACCGCCTCGTCAACATCTTCTTTGTTTGATTTCGGAAAAAGTCCGATGATGTCGTTTTTATCCGCCGGATTTACGTTTTCAAAAAATTCGCCGCTTGAGCTTTCTACCCATTCGCCGCCGATGTAATTTTTATAAGTTTCGGTGGATTTTTCCAAATTTTTGCTCTCTTTTAATTTTGTCATATTTGATAAGTGTAAATAGAAAATCGTAAATAGTAAATTCTCACTATTTACGATTTTCTATTTACGATTTACTAATCATTTACTGCACCGTAAACTGCACCACGCGCTTGAAGGTGGTTTTGTCAATTCGATTAAAACTTACGACGTGCATCACAACCGCGTCGCCTTTTTTCAGACTTTTGGCGATTTGATTGAAACTTTCCAGATCGGTAACGGGCTGGCGGTTGACGCGCTGAATCAGATCGCCTTCGTTTAACGCGTCGCCGCCGGTTGAACTTTTTACGTCGGCAATAAAACTCGCGGGGTTTATTTTCTTGACGATCACGCCTTTTTCGTTTTCGATGTCGTAAACTTTGATCAATTCGGGGCTTATTTCTTTTAAGGTCAAACCGAGTGGCGGCAGATTTTCGGCGTTTTTATCAAGCGGCAGTTTGCGCGGTTTTTCGTCGTTGAAAAATTTGTCGTCCGAAGGTTTTTCGGCGAGTTCGACTGCCAGAGTTTTTCGTTCGAGCCTGTTTCCGTTTTCGCGCAAAAATGTAAAACTGACTTTCTGACCGGGCGCAGTTGACGCAACTTTCTGAATCAAATCCTGCGCGTCCGCAACCTGTTCGCCGTTAAATTCTAAAATTACGTCGTTCGCCTTTAAGCCGGCAGTTGCCGCCGCGCTTTTGGAATCGGCGATTTGCGTGATAATCGCGCCTTTGGCTTCGGGCAGATTGTAAACTTTGGCAAATTCCGTTTTGACCGAATCGAGCAGAACGCCGAGATAGCCGCGCCGAACTCTGCCGTTTTCTAAAATCTGCCGGTAAACATCCGCCGTTTCGTTTGACGGCAGAGCAAAACCGATTCCGTTATAATCGCCCGTCGAAGTGGCGATCTGCGAATTTACGCCGATCACTTCGCCTTTCATATTGACGAGCGGACCGCCGGAATTTCCGCGATTGATCGCCGCGTCGGTCTGAATAAATCTCTGAAAAGAGTTGCCCGTCGGAGTTTCGCGCTTGGTCTGCGAAATGATTCCGGCAGTTACGGTCTGCGTTAAACCGAACGGCGAACCGATTGCCAAAACCCAATCGCCGATCTGCGCGGTTTCGGAATCTCCTAATTTTACAAAAGGTAAATCACGAATCGCGTCAATTTTCAAAACCGCCAAATCGGTTCTTTCATCCGTGCCGACGATTCGCGCGGTAAACTCTTCGCCCGTCGAAAGGCTGACGACAATGCGCGATGCGTCGTCAACAACGTGAAAATTCGTCAAAATGTAGCCGCTTTTGTCCACAAGAAAACCGCTTCCAACCGAAGACGGCGCACGTCGCGGCATTTGTCGGCGGAGAAGTTCTAAAATGTCGTCTGGCTCTTCGCCCGATCCTTCGCCCCGCATATTTATTTCGGGCATTTTGCCTTTTGTATCAATGCTGACGACGGCGGGTTTGACGCGCCTCGTTACTTCAACAAATGTAGCGGAGAGTTTTTCGGGAGAGGTTGCCGCATCCCGCAAATTTCCGGGTTTATCTTCGATTTGGGCAAGCGTCAAATTGGCGTTTCCGCCGATCACCGAAAGCGCAAAAATCAAGCTGACAATTGTTAAACGCGCTTTACTGAACACATCCGATTTCGGATTTAAATTTTCAAACATAAAAACTTCCTCTCCTATTTAGAACTTCTGATTTTTCAAAATAACTATGCTTTTTTAAATTATAAAATTATCAGAGGCAAACGACAAGTATATTTTCAAAAACCTCTCTCCGCAAAGATTTTGTTCAGCTTTATAAAATGATAAATTCAGACAAAATCCGCCTTACAAACGCAAATAAAATATCAATAATTTTTAAGCAAAATTTTCATCACGCCTTTTTTCCGAGCCGCTTCAAACGCTTCGATGCCGCGATTTAAATCAAAATGCTCGTCTATTAAATTACCGACCTCGACCTTTTTATTCTGCAAAAGTTCGAGCGCGAAGGCGAAACGTCCGCAGCGCGAACCGATAACCGTAATTTCATCTACGACGACGCGCCACATTTCCAAATTGGAAAAGCCTTGAAAAGTTGATTTTAAGACCAGCTTTCCGCGCGGTTTCAGCAAATCGAGAGCCAGACCGAAACCTGATTCCGAACCGCTTGCTTCGACGACAACATCAAATTCTCTGCGTAATTTCGTCGCGTCTTCGAGCAGAATCGTTTCTATATTACGCTTTTCAACCAGAGCAAGTTTCGATTTATGCTTGCCGATCAAAACCGTCTGCGGAGTTTTCAAATTCAGCGACTGAGCGCAGAGATTGCCGAGTTTTCCGTCGCCGACGACGGCAACGCGCGTGTCGCCGGTAATTTCAACCTGCTCTGTAATTCCGAACGCGGCGGCAAGCGGTTCGACAAATACGGCGGCTTCATCCGAAATTTCTTCGGGAACTACAAAAAGATTGCGGCTCGGCAAAGTTAAAAATTCCGCGTGCGCTCCGTCGCGTCCCTTTATTCCTAAAACAGTTCGACGCGGGCAATGCCTCGAATCGTTGCTTTTGCATTTTTCGCAATTTCCGCAGCCCGCATTTATTTCGCCGACAACTCTTTTTCCGACCAAATGCGGCGCGTCCGACGCTTTTTCGACAACGCCGACAAATTCGTGACCGAGCGTGCCTTGAAAATTTGCGTAACCGCCGACGATTTCCAGATCAGTATTGCAGATGCCCGACCACAAAACGCGCACGAGTGCTTCATTCTCCGCCTTCGGTTTGGAAATTCCGTTTAATTGTAGCTGATTATTTCTGAATTGTAATGCTTTCATCATTGAATAACGCCGCGAAAACTTTTGCGATGAATCAAACACGCCCCCTGCTTTCTGATCGCTTCAAAATGAGTTTTCGTCCCGTATCCGGCGTGTTTTTCAAATCCGTAACCCGGATAAATTTCGCCCAATTCGCGCATCAAATTGTCGCGGTAAACCTTAGCAACAATCGAAGCGGCGGCAATCGAAGCGGAAACCGCGTCGCCTCTGATAATAGCTTTTTGTGGAAGCGGAAGTTCTTTAAGAGAGAGCGCGTCAATCAAAAGAAAATCAGCCGAAAGATTGAGTTTTCCGACGGCTGAGATCATCGCTTTTTTGGTCGCTTCCAAGATATTTATGCGGTCAATTTCGTCGGCTTCGATTTGTCCGACGGCGTAAGCGAGCGCGTTTTGTTTTATTTCTTCGCAGATCGTTTCGCGCTTTTTTTTCGAGAGTTTTTTGGAATCATTTAAACCTTCGGGAAGCGGTTTCGACAAATCCAAAATTACCGCGCCCGCCACAACCGCGCCCGCCAGACAGCCGCGCCCGACTTCATCAACTCCGGCGATAAACTTAAAACCTTCGGCAACTGCCTGCTTTTCAAAATCTAAGCCGATTGTCGTTTTGATTGCCATTTCTAAATCGTTAAGAGTAACGCCTTTAGGCGTTTTTCTGCCGCGCTTCGCGGGCAGTTTCACGCCTAAAGGCGTTACTCTTAACCCCAAAAACCTTTTACGAATTCAGAATTTTTATGCGAAAATCCCGCAAATTTTTCGCTTGCAAATTTCTTATTTCCACGCAAATAAAGCCGCAGAACGACTTCGTTCTGCGGACTTAAAAGTTCACAGCACGGCTCTTCGCCGTAACCTGCGTCAACGAATGTAAACGAAAACGAAGCAATTTTATCAGGCTTGATATGAACGTGGCAACGGCAGACGGATTTTTCAATGACTCTTTCTGCGCCGTCTTTGCCGACGCTTATTTTGCTGACGAGATTTGCCGACGCGCCCGAATTCGGCACGGCGACGATAAATTCGCCGAAAGTGAGAATCTCATCAAGGATTTTCCAAAAAATATCTTCGTTCAAAACTTATTGTTTTTTCGCTTTCGCCCGCGTGTCGCGTTCGGTAATACGAGCCGCTTTTCCGCGCAAATTACGCAAATAATAAAGTTTTGCGCGGCGGACTTTTCCGCGTCGCGTAACGTCTATGTGGTCAATAACGGTTGCGTGAATCGGGAAAATTCTTTCCACACCAACGCCGAAACTCGTTTTTCTGACGGTAAATGTTTCGCGCACGCCGCCGTGTTTGCGGGCGATGCACACGCCTTCAAAAACCTGCAAGCGTTCCTTGTTTCCTTCCTGAATCCGAACGTGAACGCGGACGTTATCGCCCGGCTGAAAATTCGGAATCTCTGATTTCATCTGTGTTTCTTCGATATTATCTAAACGGTTCATATTTGTTTGTTCATTGTTGATTGTTCATTGTTCATTGCTCTCGTTTACCTGCGGCTGCAACGAACGATTAACCGTCAACATCCTCCAATAAATCCTTTCTAACTGCTTGCGTTTTCTCCAACGCTTTTTCCATTCGCCATTTTTCTATTTCGGCGTGATTGCCGCTTAGAAGAACGTCGGGAACTCGCATTCCGCGAAAATCGCGCGGCTGTGTGTAATTCGGAAAATCTAAAATCCCGTCTGAAAACGAGTCGTTCTCGGCGGAAGTTTCGCTTCCCAAAGCGTCGGGCAAAAGCCTCGTAATTGCGTCAACCAAAATTACCGCCGCCGGTTCGCCGCCCGATAAAACGTAATCGCCGACGGAAATTTCTTCGTTGACTAATGTTTCAACGACTCTTTCATCAACTCCTTCGTAACGTCCGCAAATCAAAACGAGATGCTCGATTTCGTCGGCAAATTCCTGCGCGACGGCTTGCCTGAAAACGCGACCTTGCGGCGAAAGCAAAACAACTTTTGTATTTTGCGGATAATTTTCCGGTTCGATTGTGCCAAGGAGATTTTCAATCCAAGCAAAAATCGGTTCGCATTTCAAAACCATTCCGTCCCCGCCGCCGAATGGTCTGTCGTCAACTTTTTTATGTTTATCCGTCGCAAATTCGCGCAGATCGTGCGCGTTTATTTGGGCAATATTTGCTTCTTTTGCCCGGCGAATTATTCCGAAATCGAAAACTTCCGCGAAGAATTCGGGGAAAATTGTTAAAATATCAATCTTCATTTTGGCTTTCGGTCTTAGAAGCTGTTTGGAAACTCAGAAAAAACCGTAACGCCGGCATCTTGCCGGCAGTCTTGGTGGCTTCCAGCCGCCAATTCGAGCGTTATTTACTCGAATTGGCGGCAAGATGCCACCAAGACAGCCGGCTGGAAGCCTGCGATACATTACCAAACAGCTTCTTAGGTTTTTGGCTTTTGGTTTTTGTTTCCAAATTTGATCGTATATTCTTATTCAAAAACCGAAGACCAAAAGCCAAAAGCCAAACACCTAAAACTCAAGCAAACCTTCGGGCGCGTCAACCAAAATCAATTTTTTTTCAAGATCAACTTTCGTGCAGATCGTTTTGACGAACGGAATTAAATATTCCTTTTCCGCGCCTTCGACAACCAAATTCTCATTTCCGCCCGTCCGCATCACTTCGCGCACTCGTCCAAGCCGTTCGCCTTCGACTGTAAAGGCTTCGCATTCCTGCAGCTGCCAATCGAAAAATTCGTCTTCTTCGAGTTTGACGGCTTCGGCTTCGGGAATGCAGACTTCAAAATTCCGCAAGGTTTCGGCTTCTTCAATCGAATCGAATCCGTCAAATTTTAGAACCACGCGCCCTTTCTGAAAAAAGAATTTTTCGATTTCGAGTTCGCGCCTTTCGCCGTTTTCGCCGAAAGCCGTAACATTTTTCGCGTTTTCAAATCTTTCGGGAAAATCCGTCAGCATTTCAGCGACGAGTTCCCCGCGCAAACCGCGCGTTCTCAAAAGTTTGGCAATCGCAACAAAATCTTTTCGCATCGCAAACTTCTAATCTTCGACGACGTTCAAATTAAAACGCCTGCCGTGTTTTTGTCCCGCAAAAAACAGCAGAGAGCGAATCGCCTTAACCGTTCTGCCCTGCCGCCCGATCAGCCGCCCCATATCCGTTTCCGCCACGCGCACTTCGACGACGGTTGTGTTCCCGTCATTGTTTTCGGACACTTCAACCGCTTCTTTATCGTCAGCCAGCGCGGACACGATTTTTTCGACAACTTCTTTCATAATAATAAAGTTTACGGAGTTGCAGAGTTTACAGAGTTGCAAAGTTTCGGTGGTTAATTTTGACCGAAACTTTCTGTGTTCTATTCGCTCTTTTCTTCCGCTGATGTTTCGGCTTCAGCGGCTTTTTCTTCAACTTCAGTAGTTTCGGCAGTTGCTTCTTCCGCATTTTCCGTCGCCGGAGTTTCAGCCGTTGCTTCTTCCGCCGGAGCATTTTCCGTTTCTGCGTTCTCGGCTTCTTTTGCTTCGGCTTCCGCTTTCTCAGCCGCTTCCTTTTCAGCTTTTTCGGCGGCGGCTTTTTCAGCTTCGGCTTTCGCTTCCGCTTCTTTTTCAGCCTTTAATTTTTCTTCCGCGTCAGCCAACGCCTTCAAATCCGCCGCTTTTTTCGCTTCGGCTTTTTCGGCTTTAAGTCTATCGGCTTCGGCTTGTTCTTCGGCGGTCAATTGCGGATTGTTTTTTATCAAACTCGCCACCGTTTCCGAAGGCTGTGCGCCTTTGCTGATCCAATATTCGATGCGCTCGTGATTTAACTTCACTTCCGCCGGTTCGGTCATCGGGTTATAAGTTCCGAGATTTTCCAAATATTTCCCGTCGCGCTTTGAACGCCTTTCTTTGACAATAACACGATAAAATGGAGCTTTCTTCGCGCCCATTCTCGTTAATCTGATTTTTAGCATAAATTACTCCGTAATTGGTAAATAGTAAATGGTAAATAGTTAATTGTTATTTTTTACTAAATTATCTAATGATTTTTTATAAGCGTTTAATTTTGGTAAAAGTTGTTCGATCAATGGTTTAATGCTTTTAATTTCTTCATTTGTTAAAAGTTTTCTTCGATAAGCTCTACGCAGCCAATTTTTTGTTTCGTAAAGCGAGCCTCTGGCGATTCTCACAAAACGACAATTATCTTTGTAATTGTAACGCCCGCTTCCTTCCGCAATATTTGCCGGAACGCTGTCTGCCGCTTCGACCATTTGCGCCCCGATTGTTCTTTTCGGAAAATAGTCCCATTTAACAACAATTTCCCAAATTAAATCAGCAAGTTTCTCTGCTAATTGATAAACCTCCAAATTTTCAAAACTCGTCTTGCTCACTTTATGAAAAAAAACAATTTACCATTTACAATTTACTATTTACGCTTTTTCCTCTTCTTGTGCCTCTTCTTTTTCTTTAATCTTTTGCTTAATGAATCCGTAACTTCGTCGTAAGCATTATCAAAATCTTCCGTTTCGCCGCCGCCGAACAAGCCGCCGAGTCCGCCGCCGCCCAAAAGTCCGCCTAAACCGCCGCCGCCCATTCCGTCCATCGCTTTGCCGGCGAGTTTCGAGAAAAGTCCGCCGCGATTCATTTGCTGCATCATTTTCTTCATCTGTTCGTATTGCCGCAAAAGTCCGTTTACTTCGGCGATTGTCGAACCCGAACCGTTGGCGATTCTGGTTTTGCGGCTGGCGTTGATGATCTTGTGATTGCGCCGTTCCTGCTTGGTCATCGAATCAATGATCGCTTCGGTGCGTTTCATCTGCGCTTCGACTTCTTCGGATTGTTCGTCCGAAAGCTGCATTCCGCCCATCATCTGTTCGGGCAGCATTTTCATCAGCTTCGACATCGAGCCGAGTTTTTTGAATTGTCCGAGTTGGGCGCGAAAATCTTCGAGCGTAAAATTATCGCTCGTCATTTTCTCGATCTGACGCTGCGCTTCGTCCTCGTCAATCTTGCCCTGAACTTCCTCGATAAGCGTTAAAACGTCGCCCATTCCGAGAATTCTCTGCGCTATGCGATCTGGATAAAACGGCTCGATGGCATCGTATTTTTCGCCGACTCCGACGAATTTGACCGGCTGACCGATAACTTCCTTGATCGAAAGTGCCGCGCCGCCGCGTGCGTCGCCGTCCATTTTCGTCAAGACAACGCCCGTAATTCCTACTCGTTTGTGAAATTCTTCCGCGCTTCGGACGGCATCTTGTCCGGTCATCGCGTCGGCGACGAACAGAACTTCGACTGGTTTTGTTTCCTGTTTTATCCGTTCGAGTTCGACCATCAACTCATCGTCAATGTGAAGCCGTCCCGCCGTATCAATCAAAAGCGTGTCGTAACCCGTTTCCTGCGCGTAAGTCATCGCGCCCTGCACAAGCGTCATCGGATCGTCGGTTTCCTTATCTTGATAAACCGCCTGTCCAACCGCGCCGCCGACAACTCTTAATTGCTCACGCGCCGCCGGACGATAAACGTCAACCGAAACTAAAAGCGGTTTTCTTTCCTGATTTTCCGCCAGCCATTTCGAGATTTTTCCCGTCGAAGTAGTTTTTCCCGAACCTTGAAGCCCGACGATCATCACGACGTTCGGAATCTGTTTCGTAAAAACGAGCCGCGAAGATGTTCCGCCGAAAAGCTCTACGAGTTCATCGTAAACAATTTTGACAACCTGCTCGTGCGGCTTCAAATCCTGCCAAACTTCCTGCCCTTCGGCTTTGACGCGGACGTTTTCAACAAAATCTTTCGCAACTTTGTAATTTACGTCGGCTTCCAAAAGAGCCATCCGAATCTCGCGCAAAGCCGCGTCAACGTGGTCGGGCGTAAGTTTCCCTTCGCCGCGCAGATTCTTCAGCGTAGATTTTAATTTGTCGGATAAAGACTCGAACATATTTATAGACTCGTTTCAGACGTTAAAGCCGAAACTATAAATACTAATTGTATAAAAGGAAAGTGTCAAGAATTGAGGTGTTTATTTAACGAAATAATACTGTAGTTGTTCAAATCAGCAATCATAAAAGAAATAGTATTAAATTCAAGATTTCATCTGTCAAAGCGTCATAGCGGCTTCCCGCTTTGGATATATTTTCCCAGCCTGATTTTCTCGATACTTTTATCGCTAATGTTTAATTCTGCATTTTCTCAAGCGAGATTTTTTAAGCGGCTCTTGTTTTTATTCTAACGGCAAAAATTTTATAAATCTTCTGTTTTTATCTGCACCCGTCTGTGATAATCTGTGAATAATTTTTACATAAATTTTATGGAGATTTCAGCAAAACAAATGAACAATCAAGCAACCGTTTCCGATATTTTTCGCCGCGCAATGCAGATCAGAGAAGCGAATCCGACAGGTTCTTACGCGGATTTAAAAGACCGTCTGATCGGCGAATACGACGGCAAACCGTTTCCGTCGCCGGCATTTCTGACCATTCCCGAACTCGACCACATCGCGCCCGAAGAGGACTGGACGGCGGGACTGCCGATTGTTTTGCGCGGAATCCAGAACGAAAACTGGTCGGACATCGCGCACGGCATTCTTATCTGTCTCGAACAAGTGGAAAATTATCCCAAACAATCGGGGCGCGAAGACGATCCGGCGAAAAACTGGCGCAACCGCCACAAAGGAATCGCCGAAGCCGAAGCGAAAAACCTTGAAAAATGGATGCCCGAAGATTTGATGAATATCGCGCAGAAAAACACCCGCAGCTAAATTCGGCAAGATAATTGTTTTCAGCATAAATTAACCGCACAACACCGCGCCGCCGTTAATGTTTATAATTTCGCCTGTTATGACCCAACTAATTTGACAATAATTATGTTAAAATATTTTCGAGAAAAAATTCGGAGGTCAGAATGGCACAAACAATTGTAGAAAATAAAACTGAAAATACTTACGGCATCACACCCGAAATGCGTAAAGAGGCGCGGGAAAAACTTGAGGGAATAATTCGGGGAAAAAAATTCAAAACTGCAAAAACTACGGAAGAACTGCTTGGACCTGAAACCGGACAAACTCAGGAAGAGATACAAGCCGAAGTTGACAAGTTTTTGCAGACGCTCAGGGAATGGCGCAATGAGGAGTCGGGCAGGAGTTTGGATTGATGCCGGCAATTGTTGATACGGATGTCTTTTCCTATCTTTACAAACGCGATTCCCGCGCCGTGTTGTATTACCGCTATCTCGCTGACGAAACCAAATTTATTTCTTTTATGACTTTGGCGGAATTGCGGACTTGGACGCTTCAAAACGATTGGGGCGAAAGAAAAAAGCGTCAATTGGAAAATTTCATAGCCGAAAATTACGGAGTCATCTACGCTGACGACAATCTTTGCAAAACTTGGGCGAAAATAAGGAGCGATGCCAGAAAAAACGGAAATCCAATCAAAACCGCCGATGCGTGGGTTGCTTCCGTCGCCGTTCTTTTTGACATTCCGCTTGTAACTCACAATCGCCGACATTTTGAAAATGTTGAAAATCTCAAAATCATTTCCGAAGCTTAACTTTATCGTCGCGGATGTCAAAGATGTTGCCTGCGATGTGCCGCGATTATGCTAAAATCGTTTTGAGGTAAAAATTATGTCCGTCGTTGTGGAAATTACAAATCAATCCAAGTTGAAAAAAGCAAAAGACTTGCTCGGCGCAAAAACCGAAAGTGAAACAATCGAAATTGCTTTGGAATTAACAATCGAAAAGTTTTCACAAAAGCAAAAATCCGTAGAAGATTTGCCGGAAGGTTTTTTTGAAGATTTGTTTGCCGAAGACACGAACTTGCTTGACGGTGAAAGTATTCAAGCGGTAATAAATGAACGCGAGGAGTCGGATTTTTGATGTCGTTTTGGGACAGCAGCGGTTTAGTTCCGCTTTGCACGAGCGAAGCGCGTTCGATTCTTGCCGGAAGATTATGGAAACAATTTTCCGAAAAATTCGTGTGGTGGGAAACAAGCGTCGAAATTTATTCGGCTTTGGCAAGATTAGAAAGGGAAAATAAAATCTCCGCGCAAAAAAGATTGAAAGCCGAACAGCGTCTTGAAATTCTCGAAAAAGTTTGGACGGAAATCCAACTCGAACCGCGAATCAAAGAACTCGCCCGAACTTTTCCCGCAAATCACGGACTAAAAGCGGCGAACAGTCTGCAACTTGCGGCGGCTTTGGTTCGGTGCAGAGAAATACCGAAAAATAAAGATTTTGTATCGGGCGATGCGAAACTTTTGAAAGTTGCCGAAGATGTCGGATTTACAATTCATCTTTTGTAAATTTTTAACCGCACAAAACCGCGCCGCCGTTGATGTTTATAATTTCGCCCGTGATGTGCTGCGACCAATCGGACAGCAGAAAACAGATCGAAAGCGCGACATCATCGGTTGTTGCCATACGCTTTAGCGGAATTGCATCAAGCACCGATCTTTTATAATTTTCATCTTCAAAAACCGGACGAACCATCGCCGTTTCGATCCATCCGGGCGCGACGGCATTGACGCGGATTTTCGGGCAGAGTTCGCTTGCAAGTGCTTTTGTAAATGAAATTTGTCCGCCTTTTGAAGCCGCGTAGTTTGAATAATTTGCCTCGCCGCGCTGTCCGGCGGTTGAAGAAACAAGCACAATCGCGCCTTTTTCCTGCTTTTTCATCGAAGGCACGCACGCTTTCGACATCGCCCACGCCGCTTTTAAATTCGTATTCAAAACCTTATTCCAGAGTTCTTCGCTCATCTCCTCAATCGGCGCACCTTGCCAAATTCCCGCGTTCAAAACGAGTAAATCAATTTTGCCGAATTTTTCAATTGTTTTATCGGCAATATTATGCGCCGCCGACCATTCGGAAACGTCGCCCTGCACGGCAATCGCGTCAACGCCTTTTTCCTTACAAAGCGCAACCGTTTCATTCGCCGCATCTTCGCGGCTCAGATAATTTACAACAACATCCGCGCCCGCTTCCGCAAGCCTTAACGCCGTCGCGCGTCCGACTCCGCGCGATGCGCCCGTAATGACGGCGGTTTTTCCCGCAAACAGATTTTTCGGCAGTTCAATCGGTTTCTTATTCATAAAATTTAATGTTCTTTCGGCGGATTTGTAATAACTTTCAAATAAAATTTCGCTTCTTCGGGAAAATCTTTGTCCCAAGGAAATTTGCCTTTAACAGTCGGCGGAACGCATTGAGTCAGCGGAAATTCTAAATTATTATAAAAAAAGATCGCCCGTCCTACATAATCTTTGTAATATTTTTTCGGAACTTCGCCGAAGTAACAGGCGAAATTATCTAAAACTCCTTCGTGATATTTGCCGTTCGTAAAAGTTTTTCCTCTTTCAATTTCATATGCCATATTGTTCAAAAGAACTTGCGTCAATTCGCGTTTTAATCCGATGATTATTATTTCGGGATGATTAAATTTTTCGTAAAGCCCGATTGTATATGAAAACGGCGGATGCTCTTCGTCCTCGAAAACGTGCATAATTTGGCAGCCGCTTTTTTCGATATTGGCGGAGATTCTCTCCAATTCTTGCTTCTCATTTTCAGTCATATTTCCTTTGAAAATTTTGCCGTTTATTATATGTGTTATAAACTTTTGCTTGAAAATTTACAAAACGGCAAAAGAAATATTTTAGCGATATGAACGAAAAAAACATTTTAGAAGACCAACCAATCGCGTGGCGACCAACCGAAGAAGTTATCGAAAAATCTCAGTTAAAGAAATTTATGCGGCAGACGGGCGCGGCAGATTGGGACGAACTTTACCGAAAATCAATCGAAGACGTTGAAAATTTTACCGATGAAGTTTTGAAATTTTTAGACGTAAAATTCGATCCGCCGTATGAAAAGTTATTGGACACTTCGGAAGGAATCGAGTGGTCAAAATGGTGTGTCGGCGGCGGTTTGAATATTACTGAAATGTGTCTTGACCGCTGGATCGGGACGGAAATCGAAGATCAGGCGGCGGTGATTTGGGAAGGTGAAGAAGGCGAAGTTAAAGAAGTTTCGTATAAGGGATTATTGGAAGAAGTTAAAAATTGTTCCGCAGGTTTGCGTCTTAAAGGATTGAAAAAAGGTGATGCAATTGGAATTCATTTACCGATGATGATTGAAACAGTTATTGCGCTTCTGGCAATCAATCGAATTGGTGCGATTGCAGTTCCTGTTTTTAGCGGTTACGGAGTTGAAGCTATTGCATCAAGAATGAATGCCGTAAAAGCAAAGGCTTTAATTACCAGCGATGGATTTCCGCGCAAAGGTAAAGAAATTGATGCTTTCAATGTTGCCGCACAAGCAATTGCAAATTGCCCGACAATTGAGAATGTATTTATTGTCAACAGAATCCCAAAAGGATTGCCGTATTCATTTATAAATACCGAACATAAATTTTCTTATCTTTTCTTTTACGAACTTTTAGAACAAGGTGAATCTGGCATTGTTTTCAGCAAAGATGTTGAAGATAAAGATGAGAAGGAACAAAAATTAATTTGGGAGAAAGCAAATAAGGAAGCCCAAAATTTACGTTTCGCAGAAAAAACCGACGCAAACGATCCGCTGATAATTCTATACAGTTCCGGCACGACGGGCAGACCGAAAGGAATCGCGCACGTTCATTGCGGATTTCCGATCAAAGCGGCGCAGGATATGGCTTTCGGGACGGACGTTGAGCGCGGGACGCGGATTTCTTGGGTAACGGACATCGGTTGGATGATGGGACCTTGGCTGATCTACGGTGCGCTGATAAACGGCGCGACGATGGTTTTATATGATGGCTCGCCCGATTATCCGAAGCCTGATCGGATGTGGGAGTTTTCGGCGAAACATAAAGTCGAGATTCTCGGAATTTCGCCGACATTGATTCGCGTGCTTTCGACCAAAGGCGACGATCTGCCGAAAAAACACGATCTTTCATCGCTTCGCGCTTTTGCTTCGACGGGTGAGCCTTGGAATCCCGCGCCTTGGTATTGGCTGTTTGAAAAGGTCGGCGACTCTCGTTTGCCGATAATAAATTATTCCGGCGGCACGGAAATTTCGGGCGGGATTTTGATGGGAAATCCGCTTCTGCCGCAAAAAGCCGGTTCGTTTCCCGCCGCTTGTCCGGGAATGGCGGCGGACATTTTGGATGAAAACGGAGAATCGCTTGCGTGGGGCGAAGTCGGCGAATTGGCGATCAGAAAACCTTGGATCGGAATGGCTCGCGGTTTTTGGGAGGAAAACGAGAGATATTTGGAAACTTATTGGTCGCGCTTTGAAAACGTCTGGGTTCACGGCGATTTTGCGATGAAAGATGCGGACGGACATTGGTATATTTTGGGACGCTCGGACGATACCTTGAACGTCGCCGGAAAGCGCGTCGGTCCCGCCGAGATCGAAAGTCTTTTGGTTGCCGATGAACGAGTTGCCGAAGCCGCCGTCATCGGCGTTCCGCATTCTATAAAAGGAACGGCGATGGTCGCCTTCTGCGTTTTGACTGGAGCGCAAGCGTCCTCGCTTGCAATAAGCGCAAGGCGCGAAAATAAAGCCGAAGCATCCGAATCGCCGCCGACCATTTCGCCGCTCCGCGACGATGCAAGCGGGACGCTTGCGCTCCAGTCGCTTGAAGCCGAATTAAAAAAAGCAGTCGCCAAAGATATGGGCAAACCACTCGCGCCGTCGCGGATTCATTTCGTTTCCGCCTTGCCGAAAACGCGCAACGCAAAAGTTATGCGCCGCGTGATTCGTTCGGCGTATTTGGGCGAAGACGCGGGCGATCTGTCGGCACTCGAAAATCCGCAAACGGTTGAAGAGATAAGAAATGTTTCCGACAAATAAAATTCTGCGTGTGATTTTCGACACGAATATTTTAGCAGCGGCTTTGCGTTCAAAAAGCGGCGCGTCTTATGCTTTGATCTCGATGCTGCCGTCTTTGAAATTTGAACTCGCTCTTTCTCTGCCGCTTTATATGGAATATCTCGACGTTTTAATGCGTCCTGAAATTAAACTGTCGGAGTTTCTAATATTGAAATTTTAGATTTTATTGACGAAATTTTGATAAACGCGCAAACTAATAATATCTATTTTCTTTGGCGACCTTGGTTAAAGGATGCCAAAGACGATATGATTTTAGAGTTAGCGATTGCTTCAAACGCCGATTATATCGTTACTTTTAATCTAAAAGATTTTCGCAATATCGAATCTTTCGGCATCGAAGCGATTGCGCCGAAAGATTTCTTGAACTTAGTGAGGAATTTATGAACCGAGTAACTGTCAAATTACCAAACGAACTTCACCGACGGCTTGAAAAAATGTCTGAAAGATCAGGCGTTCCCGTCAGCCGAATTTTAGTCGAAGCGGCGGAAAAAATGTCGGAGATCGAGATTCTCGAACAAATCAAACGCGATGCCGCAAAGCGCGATACGCGCAAAGGATTTGAAAAAGTTCTCGCCGCCGTTCCCGATGTTGAGCCGGAAAATCCTGACGATAAAATAGAACAATAATCAGCCGCGTCATTCGTTCGGCATATTCGGGCGAAGACGTGAGCGATTTATCGGCATTTGAAAATCCGCAGGTAGTTGAAGAAATTAAACGAAAATAGCTTTTTGCATTTTGGTTTCAATAAATCAAATTTGGAAACAATTCTCTGTTTTGCAGCGTAAATTCTTTGTTATGAACACAAAAGTTTTGATGATTTCGAGCGCGTTGATAATGGGAGTTTGCGGCATTTTATTTCAGTTTTTGCCGCACGAGGTTTTGAAATTCAGCGGAGTTGATGCCGTCGGAATTATGCCTCTGTTTATTCAGATCATCGGTGCTTTATATCTCGGCTTTGCGGCGATGAATTGGATGGCAAAAGCGGTGCTGATCGGTGGAATATACGCTCGTCCGCTGGCTATCGGTAATTTTGCACACTTTATGATCGGGGCATTTGCTTTACTAAAATATGCTTTTACCGTGCAGAATTTATGGGCTGTCTGGGTTGCCGTGATAATTTACGCGCTATTTGCCATTTCTTTTGCCATAGTCTTTTTCAGGCATCCGCTTAAACCCGATTCTGAAAATCCTTAAATAAAAATGTTGCCGATCTTATAATTTGATTTTTTGGAGATTTTAAGGAAAATATCAGCCAAATAATAATCAAAGCGGCGGAAAAAATGTCGGAAATCGAATCTCTCGAACGCGAAGCAAGACGCGGGCGATTTGTCCGCGCTTGAAAATCCGCAGACGGTTGAGAAAATCGGGCAAGCAAGACAAAGTTGAAATCTTTATGTAAAATTTGATACGGAAATGCACATTACGAAGTTACAAATTTCAAATTTTAAAAGATTCAGCAATCTGACGATTGATTTGTCTTCCGTTGAACCGCCGCTGAAACTTGTTTTACTTATCGGCGCGAACGGAAGCGGGAAAAGTTCGGTTTTTGATGCTTTTGAATGGATTTCTCAACCTTATAAAGATGAATCTTATAAAAATCGGACATCATCCGATTATCATAATAAAAATAACAACACGCCAAATGTCAAAGTAGTTTTTGATAATCAAGACTCTCTTGAAGCTATTACGGAAACGGCGATTAGTATCGAAAATCGAAAAGATTTTTTTTACGGTCGGAGCGCGTTGCGCCAAGCACCGAGATTAACGAAAAACTCGCTCGTTTCGATTGATGTTTCGGCTGATGCAGACCGTCCGAGATTTTATATTGATGTTGATAATCGGTTTGAAAACGACGTTTCGTTGTGGCTGGAAAATGTTTTGCAGGAAGTTTTCGGAAATGATTTTGACGCTCAAAATTTGAAGGCGCGTCTTGTTATACCGATCAACGACGCTTTGATTCGTATTTTCGGCGAGAACGATTCGACTTCGCTGCGATTGGTCGGCGTTCTGCCGCCGAACAACGGCAAACCGACGCAGATTAATTTTGAAAAAGGAGAATCAAAATTCGGATATGAACTTTTGAGCAGCGGCGAAAAAGAGATTTTCGGAATTTTACTCAATCTTTTGGTTCGGCGCGAAAAATTTCAAGACACGATCTATTTTATAGACGAACTCGATGTTCATCTGAACACGACTTTGCAGTATTCTCTGCTCAAAGAAATCACGGAAAACTGGATTCCCGAAAACTGCCAACTTTGGACGGCGAGCCATTCGCTCGGTTTTATTCAGTATGCCAGAGAATCGGAAAACGCCGCGATTTTGGATTTTGACCAATTTGATTTTGATCTGCCGCAGACGCTTTTGCCGCAGCCTAAGGAGAATCTGGAAGTTTACGAAATCGCCGTGCCGAAAGATATGCTTTCGGAGATTTTCAAAGATAAACTTTTAACTTTTTGTGAAAACGAAGACGTAACGATTTATAATTCAATCGGTTTGACGAAAAGGCTTTTTCTGCCTGCCAGAGATAAAAACGATGTCTATTTTTCCGCGAAAAACAACCCGAAATCCTTCGGCGTAATGGACAAAGATTTTTTAACGCCGAAGGAAATTGAAGCAATTTGTCAAAAAGTTCCCAATCTTTTTGTTTTAGATTATTACTCAATCGAAAGCTATCTTTATCATCCTGAAAATTTGGCGGAAATAGTTGAGAAATTTAATATTGAAGATTACAAAAATGATCTGAAACTGCAAAAACAAAAACTCTACGACAAAGTGATCTACGGACTTAAACAAGCCAGAGATAGTTATAAAGTTTTATCCCTCGAAAAAATAAATCTGAAAGATGCTGAAAATGATATTTTTGATTCGTTGAAAAGCGATGATTTTGAAGATTTTTACCCGTATTTGGATATGAAAAAAACATTCAGACACGGAGATTACAATATTTCCAAGATCAAATTAGCTCAAACCAAATGGATTAAAAAAGCTATTTTCGCAATATTCGATGCGAGATGATTTCCTCTCAATTTACATAAATAAGCTCAAGAAAATTTTAATTTTTCTGCCGCCTCATTTTATACGGCTTTAGATTCGGAATCCAACATCTCACATTTTTGCAGTAATCTTCGTAATCTTCTCCAAAACGATTTTGCAAATCCGTTTCTTCAAGCGGGCGAAAAATTATCTGCCAAATGAACGCGCCCATTAGAGCGTAAAGCAAAACAAGCGGCGAGCCGAGAAATAAGCCGACTGCCAAACCTTGCCCGATTCCCGAAATTGCCATCGGATTTCGCACATACGAATACGCGCCTTTGGCGACCAGATTCGGCGCGTAATCCAATGGAAGCGGCGTTCCGCGCCCGATTTTAGACATCAGATATGCACTCGAAACGCCGAGCGAACTTATTGAAATGAACAGGAAAACCGCGATGATCTTTTGGAACGGAAACGAAAAATCGGGAACGCCGAGTTTGTTTTCGAGTTCGATTATAAAATACGGGAAAATTATCAAGATCAAACTCCAGACGACGGCGATCTGGCTGAATGTTTTTATCAGAATCCAACTCGTTTTCTCTGATTTGTTTTGCCGAAACATTGCTTTTCTGGTTATTTTCGATAAGCCGACGGCGAATGATCCACTCCAAATCATTGCGGGAAACATTAAAGTAACGCCGAGCCAGCCCGTATCGGTTGATAACGCGAAGGCGAAACAATAAAGCGTCGCGTAGCTGATCGTGCCGACGACGAACCACAAAGCAATCGTTAAAAGCGCGTGATTTGTTCGGCAGAAATAAGCCGCGACGAGCGAACCGGCGGCGAGCAGAAACAAATCGGGAAGCCAAAAGGCGAGCAGAATATTTTCGCTGTTTCCCATTCGGAAAAAGCCGCGCGAAACGGGAACGAAAAATAAAAGACACCACCAAAGGATTACTCCGATTCCCTGCACGGCAAAGTAGATTGTCGCAGATTGTCGGATTTTCATATTTTTTCTGATTTGGAAATTATGACAATAATATTACCAAAATAATACCGCGTGCGCCTCGAATACAAACCGGCAAACTGGTAAAATTTTCAAACAGCAGATGAAACGCGAAAATCTGACAAAATTTGCGTGGCTTTCGGTTTTTGCCGCCGTTGTAACAATCGGTTTGAAAGCGGGCGCGTATTGGCTGACCGATTCCGTCGGCTTGCTTTCCGACGCGCTCGAATCGGTTATCAATTTGGCGGCGGCAATCGTCGCTTTGATGATGCTCACATTGGCGGCGAAACCGCCGGACGAAGAACACGCTTTCGGACACGACAAAGCCGAATATTTTGCGGGCGGAATCGAGGGAACTTTGATTTTGATTGCCGCCGTGACAATCGGCTGGACTGCCGTTTTTCGTTTTTTTTATCCGCGTCTGATCGAGCAAGTCGGCATCGGTTTGATAATTACGGCGGCGGCGACAGTTATAAATCTGATCGTCGGACAGATTTTAATTCGCGCCGGACGCAAATATCGAACGATCACGCTCGAATCGGACGGCAAACATTTGATGACCGACGTTTGGACATCAATCGGCGTGATCGTCGGAGTTTGGGCGGTAAGCTGGACAGGCTGGCTTTTTCTCGATCCGCTCGTCGCTCTGCTCGTCGCGGCAAACATCACTTGGACGGGATTTCAATTGACAAAACGCGCCGCGCTCGGTTTGATGGACACCGCCGTTTCGCCTGAAAAATTAGAGAAAATCCACAAAATCCTCGACGATTACTCGGAGAAAAAAGGCATCGAATATCACGCTTTGCGAACCAGACGCGCCGCCACGCGCTCGTTTATCAGCCTGCACGTCGTCGTTCCCGGCGATTGGACGGTTCACAAAGGACACCAACTTCTCGAAGAAATCGAAGCCGACATCCGCCGCGAAATTGAAGGCTCGATCATCTTCACGCATCTCGAATCGCTCGACGATCCGGCTTCGTGGCACGACATCGAACTTGACCGCACGGATGTTCCTTAAACATTAATTTGTTGGAAATAAAGACTTATGCCCGCGAAACACACGAAAATTTCGCTAAAAAGAAATTAGATTTTATTGTTTTGTTTTCGTTTATTTCGTGTGTTTCGCGGGCAGCCTTCTTAAAAATCAAATTTCACAATGTTTAATTTTCGTTTTCCTCCGCTTCCCTTTTCGCCTGAACTTCGCGGAAGATTTCGTCATCCGTGAGTTGAATGTGCGGATTTAAAATATAATCGGCTTTGAGCGAGAAATTTTCACATTCCGCTTTTGCGTAACCGAATTCGATTTCCCAAAAATCAGGCGGAAAATTATTCTGCCGCGAATAATCACCAATAAATTCCGAAAGATCGCGCCATTTGTAATCGTCTTTGTAAAAAAGTTCGATTTGATAAAGCCGGTTCTCAAAAAATCTCAAATACACGGCTTTCAAACCGCGCAAGTTTCCTTTTGCGGATTTGTCTATGTAGTTTTGGAAAAAAATATACTCGCCGTCCCCTTCGTTTTTGATTTTCAACTTGCGCCCGTTTCTGTTTCGCGCCTGTTCGGTTGTCATTCTCAAATTCAAATCGAGCAAAGCGGGCGCATTTTGCAAATCGCATTTTTCCTGCGCCGCGATTGAAGCGGTCAAAATCAATAAAAATACTGTTAATGCAAAACATTTCATAAAATTTTCGGGCGCAAAATAATTTGATGTTATACGAGTTTGTGTATATTTGCAGAAATGATTATTTGCAAAATATACCTAAAAAATAATTGATAGTTGATAATTGAGAATGGATAATTTTTTACTTCAAACCGTTGAATCTCGATTTATTTATCAAATATCATCTATCAATTATCAAATATATTTTACGGTTAAAAGCGTTTATTAAAATTTACTGAATAAATCTCAATTTTTTTTGCGTTCCGCTTATTTTCTCTCAAACTTTCGGAAATTCAAACTGGAAAAGCGTATGCACAAATTTTATCATTGAAAAATCAAATATGAAAAACGCCGAGATACTCAAATTATCCGAAAAAAATCTCACTTTCGCGTGTGAAAAATTATCAAACACAGATGAAAATCTGGCATATATTTTTGAAACTTACGGAACGCCGCCAATCTGGAAACGCGAACAGAGTTTTCCGACGCTGATTCAAATCATTTTAGAACAACAGGTTTCCGTCGCTTCCGCGCTTTCGGCTTTTAATAAACTCAAAGAACTAATCGGCGAGATTACGCCCGAAAATGTTCTAAAATTAAGCGACTCGCAAATGAAAGCGGCTTATTTTTCGAGGCAGAAAACCGTTTACGCCCGCGAACTTTCAAAGGCGATTGTTGGCGGCAGTTTGGATTTGAAAGAATTGCAAAAACTCGACGACGACGAAGTTCGCGCAGAATTGACGAAGATAAAAGGAATCGGCAGATGGACGGCGGACATATATCTTTTGATGGCGATGATGCGCCCGGACGTTATGCCGAAAGGCGATCTGGCTTTGCACGTCGCTTTTCAAAAGTTGAAAAAACTTGAAAAGCGTCCGCAAGCGGATGAATTTATCAAAATCGCCGAAAAATGGAAACCGCTTCGGGCAGTTGCGGCGCGGCTTTTGTGGCATTTTTATTTGGAAAGCAAGGTTAGTCGTTAGCTGTTGGCTGTTTTTCTTTCACTTTTAGTTTTTAACTTTTATTTTTTCTGGTAAATTCAAACACAATGATAAAAAAAGAACTAGAAACTGCAATTGCGCTTTCACGAAAAGCGGGCGCGTCAATTGCGGAATTTTACAAAAACGGTTTTGAAGCGGAAGAGAAAATCGGCGCGGACAATTTGCTCGAACCCGTGACAATCGCCGATAGAACGGCGAGCGAAATTATCGTCGAAGGTTTGCGCGAAGCGTTTCCGAACGACGGAATTTTGTCGGAAGAAGAAGTTGATATTTCCGAAAACAGACTTGGGAAAAACCGCGTCTGGATAATTGATCCGCTTGACGGAACTCAGGGATTTATCAATAAAGACGGCGATTTTGCCGTTCAGATCGGCTTGAGCGAAAACGGCGAAAGCGTTTTGGGAGTCGTTTTTCTGCCGAATGAAAACGCGCTTTACTACGCATCGAAAAACGCGGGCGCGTTTTTGATCGAAAACGGCGAAGCAGCGAAAAAATTAGAAGTTTCGGACAAGACGGATTTCAGCAAAATGAATTTAGCCGTTTCGCGCAATCATTACAGCAAAAAAATGAACCGCATCAAAAAAGAATTCGGCTTGCGTGGCGAAGTCAGACGCGGTTCTGTCGGGCTGAAAATCGGTTTGATCGCCCGCGAAATCTGCGATTTATACATACATTTTTCCCCGCGCACAAAACATTGGGACACTTGCGCTCCGCAGATAATTTTGGAAGAAGCGGGCGGAAAATTAACCGACGTTTTCGGCGGGAAAATCGTTTACAATACAAAAAATGTGCAGAATCACAACGGAATTTTGGCAAGCAACGGCGCGGCGCACGAAAAAGTTGTGAAAAATCTGAAACCTCTTTTAACAGAATTCGGCAGACTGCGCGTAAAATCGGCGCGGAGAAATTAACATAAAAATTTACAAATTCAGAATTGAAATTCCCTAATTTTCGGATTGTGCAGATGCTTCCTTAACCCGCACGTATTCTTCCAGAATATTCTCATTTATTTTATCGCTGGTGAAATCTATCGGTCTGATTCCGGTGTTGGAAACGATGAGAAGTTTGTCGCCGTCTAATTTGAACAAACTGTTGATAATTATGCTTTTATATGGATCAACTGCATCCGCGTCGCCTTTAAATGTCAGCCAAAGCGGATTTTTGGCGGAGTCAATCGTATATTTGCCGCGAACGATTTCTCCATTCTCCAATCTTGTTTTGTGAACGCCGTCCGGCAGAA
Organism: Pyrinomonadaceae bacterium; assembly: GCA_965214585.1. Taxonomy (GTDB): domain Bacteria; phylum Acidobacteriota; class Blastocatellia; order Pyrinomonadales; family Pyrinomonadaceae; genus JAHCHG01. The sequence continues at coordinate 507,220 of OZ243957.1, forward strand.
ATTCAAGCTGCGTTGCCTGAACTTGTTTTTGCGTCAAAACATTTTCGCCTTTATACAAAATCCTAACCGCACGCCATTTGCCTTGAATTTGATCTTCGACGCTGCTTTGATTTTGTTCGGTTTGTGCCGAAAGGTTTGAAACAAAACCGACAAAAACCATACATAAAACCGTTATTAAAATTTTCATAGTTAATTATACTCCAATTTACTCAGCTTTAGATATAGAAGTTACGCAGTTCAAAGAAATATTTAACAGGGATGGACAGGATAGACGGGGATAAAACATTGATTTGATATTCATAATGCGAATCAAGAGTAAAAATGTAACCACGTCCATCTTGGCGGCAATGAGTGCGTTTCGCACGAAAGCAAACATAATAAACTATAAAGATTAAATGAAACTTTAAAGATTCTAAACCTTGCTCCAACGCTTTCGCATTAGTTGCCGGTTTGGATGCCGGCGTTCCATTTTTACTCTTGATTCGCATTCGTAGATTTGTTATTCATACCGTAAAGCCTCGATAGGATTCAGACGACTTGCGCGAAACGCGGGCAGAACTCCGGCTAAAAATGCGATTATGCAAACGAGCAGCATTATTAAAATAAGGGAAAGCGGCTTAAAGACAAATAAACTGTAACCTTCAAACGCTTCAAAATACGTCGTCGCAAGATACCAATTTATCAAAAGTCCAACCGCGATTCCGCCGAGAATGCCGAGTAGTGCGCCCCAGAATCCGATCAAAATTGATTCCGTAGAAAAAAGCGCGAAGATTTTTCCGCGTCCCATTCCGAGAGCCTTCTGCAAACCGATGTCTTTTGTGCGTTCCATCACGGCGATAATTAATGTGTTGATAATGCCGAAAGACGCGGCGAGAAGCGCGATCAAGGCGAATAAATTCAAGCCGATCTGCACGATTGCGATTCCGGCGTAAGTTCTCTCTTCCATATCTGCGTAGCTGTTCGCGGTAAATCCTTTTTGTTCGAGAGCGTCTTTTACCGAATTTATAACTTTCTCGTCAGCGGAATTCAGCAAAAATGTGAACCGGAAAAAACGATTGAAATCTTTATTTTCGCTGCGCTGCGCGGTGTAAAGTTCTTTGGCGGTTTCGCTGTCAACGAAAGCGTTTACGTTCGAGATCATTCCCTTTGTCGCCACGCCCGCAATTTTCAGATTGATCGTGTTTATATCGTCCACGTTTTCCTTTTTGTAACCGATCACGACAGTTTTGCCGACGAGATTTTCGACCTTTTCATCAAAACTTCTGGCTAGATCAATCGGCAGAATTATCTGATTTTTCCCGTTGAACATTTTGCCCGCTTCGAGTTTTTGTTCGATTCCTGCGGACAGCATTCCGAGAAAAACGCGATATTTTTTTTCGCCGTCCAAAGTTATGTATTCGGCGGAAATATCGTAAGCGGGCGTAACGCTTTTCACTTCGGGAATCTCCTTTGCCAAAGCCTCGATTTTTTCGGCGGAAACGACCATCGAATTCGGGTCGAACATAGTCGCCGGTTCGTCTTCGCCGCTTTCCTTGTATTCTTCCGGTTCGCCGATCTTCGCGTCCGCTTCATCTTCGCGCGGAAGTTTTTTTCTGACGAATAAAACTCTGTTTCCTTCGATATTTTTCACCTGTTTTTCAACATAATCGCGCATTCCGTCGCCGATTCCGTTTGTCAAAGTCAAGGTAAACGCGCCGATAAAAATTGCCGAAACGGTCAAAAACGTGCGAAGTTTCGAGCGAAAAAGATTGCGGTTGGCGATTCTGATCAAGTCCCAGATTTTCATAATTTTTTTAAGTGAGAAATGAGAAATGAGAAGTGAGAATTTATTTTATTCTTTATTTCTCACCTCTTACTTCTCATTTCTCACTTACAATCCTCCCGTCAACAATTTCAATCGTTCGCTCGCATTTGTTCGCCAAATCTTCGTCGTGCGTAACGATAATTACGGTAATTCCCTTTTGCTTGTTAAGCTGCAAAAGCAGATTTTCAACCGTTTCGCCCGTTATTGAATCGAGATTTCCCGTCGGCTCGTCGGCGAAAATTACCTGCGGTTTTCCGACCAAAGCTCTGGCGATGCAGACTCTCTGCTTTTCGCCGCCGGACAAATCTTTGGCGTTTTTCGCCGCTTTGTCTTCCAAACCGACGGCTCGCAAAGATTCGAGCGCGTCAATTTTCAAATCTTTTTCCGACGCGCCGCGAATCCGCATCGGCAGCGCGACATTTTCAAAAACCGTTTCGCGCCCGTTTAGAAAAAACTGTTGAAACACAAAACCGAATTTCTCGTTTCGCAGACGGTTTCTTTTCGTTTCGTTCAAATTAGTAAAATCATTGCCGTCAAAGACGACATTGCCCGAAGTCGGTTCGTCAAGACACGCTAAAATGTGCATCAGAGTTGATTTTCCGCTTCCCGATTTACCCATAATCGCCACGCATTCGCCCTGCCCGATTTCGATATTGATGTTTTTTAAAACTTCGTAATTAATCTTATCGCTCGTAAATGTGCGGCTTAAATTTATTGTTTTCAGCATAAATTTTATATTTGATAAACTGACTGGAGCGCAAGCGTCCCGCTTGCAATGAGCGCGTAGCGCGAAAAAGTCGTTATAGATCTAAACTATTGAGTTATCAATCGCGTTCCGCCGCTCGCGCGACGGCTGCAAGCGGGACGCTTGCGCTCCAGTCAAATATTACCCGATGTTATACGAAAAAGTTACGCAATTTTGTTGCAAACTTTTTCGGTTCGTGTTGATTTAAATTCTTTTTGCTATAATAAAAAGTATGAAATTTCTGCACATTTCCGACGTGCATCTCGGCTGCACGCGCTATCAGTTGGACGAATCTCCGCGCGATTTTTTCGATGCGTGGATTGATGTTCTGCGAAAATACGCCGTCGGCGAAAATGTTGATTTCGTTATAATGTGCGGCGATTTTTTCCACAAACGCAATGTTCCGCCGGAAACTATGAATTACGCTTTTGCCGGTTTAACTTTGATGAAAGACGCGGGGATTCCGGTAATTTCAATCGAGGGAAATCACGACCAAAAGCATAAAGATAACGAATACAGTTGGCTGCGCTCGCTGTCGAATTGGAATTTGGTTTATTTGATCGAGCCGAAAGTTGACGAGAACGGAAAATTTTTCTACACGGCTTGGAGCGACGAAAAGGGCGAAGGCGGTTTTATAGACATCGGACGCGCGAGGATTTTCGGTTCGGATTGGTTCGGCGCGTCGGCAAATTGGGCGATTCCGATGCTGACCGAATCAATCAAGGAAAATAGACGCGAAGGCGCGTTTCATATTTTGCTGCTTCACACCGACGTTGAAGGTCATCAGACGCATCCGATTCCCGCGCTTTCGCTGGCGAATTTGAAGGAATTAAAAGCCGTAACCGATTACGTCGGACTCGGACACACGCATAAATGTTACGAAATTGACAACTGGGCGTTTAATCCGGGTTCGCTGGAAATTACGAAAATTGACGAATACCGCGAAACGAGAGGCGCGTGGCTCGTCGAAGTTGACGACGAAAATAATGTTTCCGCCAAGCATATTCAGGATTATCGGCAGCGTCCGTTTCAGCGTTTGGGTTTTGACGTTTCCGGTTTTGCTGATGCGAAAGACATTACCGAACAGGTTTTGGCAAAAGTTGAACGCGAAGCGAGAACGCACGACGCGGATTCCGACGACCCGAAACCGATTCTCGAAATAACTCTGCGCGGACATCTCGGTTTTCCGAATTCAAATCTGGAAATTCAGAAAATCCGCGAAGAAGCGCAAAAAATGATCGGCGCATTGCACATTCGCATCAAAAATCATTCCGCGCCCGTCGAATACGCGGTTGCGGCAGATGTCGCCGAAGACATCTCGCGCGAACAGCTTGAACGCCGAGTTGTCGAAGATTTGATAATTCGGGACAATCGCTATAAAACAAAAGTTGACGACATCGCCGACGCGATAATCGGCGCGAAACGTATGGCTTTAAGCGACGAGAATCCCGACAAAATCGCCGATTTTATCGGTTTGAAAACAATTAGTAAGTAGTAAATGGTAAACGGATATTTTTAATTCTTTACCATTTACTATTTACCATTTGCTATTTACTATTTTATGTCCGAAGCCCTAGAAAAAGTTATTGGCATCAAGCATTTGCCCTTGTTTCCGCTGCCGCTTGTTCTCTTGCCGAACGAGCTTTTGCCGCTGCATATTTTCGAGCCGCGTTATTTGCAGATGTTTAAAGACATCGGTTTGGAGAAAAATCTTTTCGGCGTTTCACTTTTTGATTCGCAAACATCTTTTCTTGAAAAACCGGAAACGGGCGGCATCGGCTGCGTCGCGGAAGTGCGCGAAACTCAGCCGCTTCCCGACGGGCGTTTAAATATTATAACTTTCGGCGTAATTCGTTATCGTTTAATAGATTACGTCGAAACGGGCGAACCGTATCTGGTCGGCGAAGTCGAATTTTTTGAGGATTTTGAAGAAAGCGAAAACCATTTAAATCCTCTGGCAGACGAAGTTTTCGCGCTGTTTACAAGAGTTGCAAAAGCGGCGCACGAGTTAAGCGGCGAGCGCGGAAGTTTTCCCGATATTCCGCAAGCCGAACCGCAGCCGCTGTCTTTTCTCGTTACCGCCGCTTTTAATTTGGAAAATGAACTGAAATACGAACTTCTCAAAATTCGTTCAACAATCGAAAGATTGGAGCGTCTGCGCGAAATCTTAAAACAAGCCGTCGTCAGAATGGAGGAAAGCGCGAAGATCAACAAAATCGCTAAAACCAACGGACACAGCAAAAAGAAGATTGATTTTTAATATTCAAAGCAGGTGAATATATGTTTTCAAATGTAATAATTTACAAAAAAGATACAACAAAATAATTGATAATTGAGATTTGATAATTGATAATTTTGTGTCAAATTTTTGGAAGTTAATTTATCTATCAAATATCAACTATATTTTACGGTTAAAGTCTGCAATAAAATTTCCCCGATAAATCACGAAACATTTTCTGATCTGCCAAGTTATTTCTAATTTCCCAGATTCTTTGTAAAAAAATCTATTACCCGCTGATCGTAACTTTTTATTTGCTCAAGCGACGCATTCGTTAAACTGTAACCGGACGGATTCAGATCGGTTTTTATTTCTACCTGCGAAGCATTCAGGCATTTTTTCAAATTTGCCGTCGAATTTTGAAAACTGGGCGCGTCTGCTCCGGCGAGAAGCAGAATTTTCCGGTCTGAAAGCAATTGTGCTTGGTCGCACAGCGAATTTCTGTTGTAACATCCGTCGTAAAAATAAAAATACGTTCCGAAATTGGCGATTTTTGATGTGACCGAACTGGCAAACGGAAATTTTTTCCCGATTGCCGAAGCGAGCAAACTTTCGGAATCGGCGGGAACGGAATCGAGCGCGAGCGCGGTCACGCTCTGATCTTGCGCGGCGGCGCGGGCGGCGGCGAACGCTCCCATTTCCACCGCGTAAAACCCGATATTTTTGCCGACCAAATTTGTTTGAGCATCGGTTTTTACTCCGCGCAGAAATTTGATCGAAGCGAGCGCGTCTTCCGTTTCGCATCCGCCGAGCGATGTGTGTTTGACCGACGGATTTTGTCCGTGTCCGCGCTGGTCGGGCATCAAAACGGTGAAATTTGTCGCTTCGTTTATTTTTACGCCCAAATCCAGAACGTGCGAACGATCCGTGCCGTAACGGTGCAGAAGAATAACGGCGGGCGCGTTTTCCGCGCCGCGCAAAAGCCAGCCGCGTGCCTGTGTGCCGTCGTGATTTGCCCAAGTTTCATCGGTAATTTTTGCGCCGCGCGTGCTGAATTGCGCGTATTTTTCGGGCGTAACCAGATAAACCGACGAAGGCGGCTGCGCGATTGTGTGAACGAGCAAAACGGACGCGGCGATAACCGCGACCACGAGCAAGATCGTAACAGGCAGCAGAAGGCGATAAAAACTTTTAAAAAGACGGGTTGTTTTTGCCATAATCGTAATACTTTTTGATTTGAATTTTAAGGAATTTTGCAGAAAGAAAATGCAACTTTAGATTTGTAAAAATACTCTTAAATGAAAGCCTTTTGAAAAAACTTTCGGTAAGCTGTCTAAAATGTTACCATAAAACCGTCTGAAAAAGGAAGAGTTTTATACATTATGAAATCAAAAATTTTCGCCAGTCTGACAATCGTTCTCGCTTCTTGTTTCGCATCTTTCGCGCAAACACAAGCTGCAAACAGTTCCAAAGCCGCTTCAATCGTAAAAACTTCCAACACGAAATTTCTCGCTGTTTCCGATGTCAAAGAAGGAATGAAGGGAACGGCGTGGACGGTTTTTCGAGGCGACGAGCCGGAACAATTCGACGTTGAAATTCTCGGAATAATTCCCGGCGCAGTCGGTCCGAAACAGGATATGATCGTCGGGCGAATCTCCGGCGGCGCGGCGGACAGAACGGCGGTTTTTGCCGGGATGAGTGGTTCGCCCGTTTACATCGGCGGCAAACTCGTCGGCGCAATCGCGTATAGCTTTCCTTTTTCAAAAGAACCGATTTGCGGAATTACGCCAATCGCGCAGATGATTGATATTTTCGAGCAGAATAAAGGCACGAATCCGAAAATCAATCCGGGTTTGAACAAAGCGCGTCCCGTTTCGCAAGCGGATTTGAACCCGAAAAGTTTTAGACTCGATTTGCCCGCGTTAAGATCAGGCTCGATTATTTCGGCGGGCAGAGCAAATTCGGCGTTGAGCGTCGTCGCCGGACAGACTTTTCAGCCGATTGCCACGCCGATCAGTTTTAACGGAATCAGTCAGGAAACCCTAAATTATTTTGCTCCGCAGCTTTCCGCTTACGGCTTGCTTCCGATTGCTTCTGTCGGCGGTGCGGCGAAAATTACTGCGCTTAAAAAATTTGACGAGAAAACCCTGCTTGGCGGAACGTCCGTCGTGATGCAGCTTGCCCGCGGCGATTATTCGATGTCGGCAAGCGGCACGGTAACTTTGCGCGATAATGAGAAAATTTACGCCTTCGGTCATCCGTTTTTGGGTTTAGGAGTTTCGGATTTGCCGATGAGCGAATCGCACGTTGTAACGGTTGTGCCGAGCGTCAGTAATTCCTTTAAACTCGCCGTTCCCGATGCGCTCGTCGGCACGATGACGCAGGATCGTTCAACCGGAGTTTACGGAAATTTAGGGCAGCAGCCGAATATGATTCCGGTCAAATTCAATCTAATTACGAGCCGCAATCAGACTCAGACGCTTAATTTCGAGATTGCCAAAGACGGTTCATTAACGCCGCTTCTGCTGAACATCGCCGTTTACAATTCGATTGCCGCAACCGAACGCGGATTGGGCGATTCGACAATCGGCATAAAGGGCGAAATCAAATTGAAAAATCACGATTCCATTAAATTAGACCGCCGCTTTGCCGGTTCTCAAGCCGCGCAGCTTGCCGGTCTAACGGTTGCAATGCCCGTCAACGTCTTGATGCGAAGCGGGTTTGAAAATCTGGAAATCACCGGAATAGATTTGAATTTAACTTCGATTGACGAAAGCCGAAACGCCGTTTTAAGCCGCATCGAACTCGATAAAAATCAAGTAAAAGCGGGTGAAACCGTCGAAGTCACAGCTTATATCAGAACCGAAACGGGCGAAATGATTTCGCAGAAAATTCCCGTCCAGATTCCTTTTGGCGCGTCAAACGGAATATTTACGCTTGCCGTCGGCGACGGCGATTCTATTTTAAGCAACGCCGTTTCAAAGCAATTCGTGCCGACAAATCTGAGCGAACTCGTCGAAACGATCAACGATGTCAGAAAAGATGACCGCCTGTATGTGCAGATTTACCGCGAAACAAAAGGCGCGATCATCGGCGCAAACGAACTGCCGAATCTGCCGCCGTCCGTTTTGGCGACCTTAAATAATAACCGAATCTCCGGCGAATCGAAACCTTCGGTAAACAGCGTTCTGCTCGAAAAAGCCTTTCCGCCAAACGATTTTGTGCTTTCAGGGCAGCAAACTTTGACGATTGAAATTATCAAATAATTTATTTGGTAAGTAACGGATTTAAAATAAAGTGAAGCGTTTGAGTTTTTTTGAAAAAGCGGGCGAGAGAGCAACCCTTCCAGACCTTTCAATTTGTTTTTCTTGTTCTACTTTATCTTGAATAGATTATTGCCATTAACTGCTCAAGAATAAAAAGATCGCAGGTCAGGAAGGGTTGCTCTGCGCCCGCTTTTTATCCTTCTATTTCTCGAATGCAGCTCACTTTATTTTGACTCTGTTACTAAATGGAAAATCGTAAGTTGAATTATCAATTAAGATATTCAATTTACAATTTACGATTTTCTATTTACCATTAATCTATGAATAATACAGCTAAACTCCTCGAAGCGGCGCGATTTGCCGCGAAAAAGCACACCGGACAAATGCGGAAAGGCGACGACGCAGAACCTTATATAAATCATCCGCTGGAAGTTGCAAATCTGCTCGCAAACGTCGGAAAAGTTGAAGATTACGACGTTTTGATCGCCGCCGTTCTGCACGATACGGTTGAAGATACGGATGTTTCAGAAGAGCAGATCGAAGAAATGTTCGGCGAAAACGTCGCGTCAATCGTGATGGAAGTAACCGACGATAAATCTCTGTCGAAAGCCGAACGCAAACAAAAGCAGGTCGAACACGCGCCCGATCTTTCCGACGGCGCAAAACAATTGAAAATGTGTGACAAGATCAGCAATATCCGCGACGTGATGGAAAATCCGCCCGCCGGTTGGTCGAAGGAAAGACGGCTCGATTATATCGAATGGGGCGAAAAAGTTATGAAAGGTCTGCGCGGGGCGAACGAAAATCTGGAAAAGCATTTTGACGAATTGGTTGAAAAAGCCAAAAATTCGGTAAAATGAAGTTGTAAGAGTAACGCCTTTAGGTGTGAAACCGCCAGCGAAGCGCGGCGAAATCACCACTAAAGGCGTTACTCTTACCGTTATAAATAACTGTCTTCAAGATTTTTTTATCTGCTTACCAAGTTCGTTCGGATCGAAATAAGCGTAAAAGCGCGTTATTTTGTCGTTTTCGACTTCGAGAATGCTCACGCCCTCGTATTCAAAATTGCTGCCGCCCGAAGTCGAACCTTTTGTCGTCCATTCGAGCGCGGCTTTGTCGTCCGTGATTATTTTATTTTTAAAGCTCGAACTTACCTGATCGAAATTTTCCCGATACATTTTCCAGAATTCTTTCGGACTTTCCGATTTTTCGTTGGCAATTACGACGTTTCCGATTTCGCAATCATCGCTGAAAAGACTCGTGATCGTTTCCAAATCTCTTTCCGACTCCAGTTTTTTTAACGCTTCTATAAATTTCTCGGCTGTTTTTCCCGCCATAACTTTTTTACCTTCCCTTTTTTGATTTTTTAATTTGTAAAATTTGTATAAACAGAATCTGATATGCGCCGATGTTAGTCAAGTTTGACCTTGATTTTTAACATTAAATTTTTCGCTTGCGTGAGCGCGGACGAATTTCTTCGCTGTAAATTTATAATTTCTATCTTGCGCCCGACTTTATTTTTACGGCTCTTCATAACCTACGGCTTCGAGTTTTAGACGAGAATCGGCGGGGTTTGCCGAAAAATACAAACCGCCTTTTCGCTCAGAATCGGGCGGCACATAATCGAGCGTAACCTGCGCGGTTTCGGTTTCTTTGCCGTTTTGAACGAGCGAGCCTTTGATAACGGCTTGTGAAGCGGTCTGATTTCCGGCGTTTTTCACTTTGAACAATACTAAATATCCGGTTTCTACCTGTCTGATATTCTCTTTTACAACGATCAGATCGGGCGGCGATTCGGCTGCATTAAACTTGTTGTAAAGCACAAAGCCGATTACGCCGACGACCAGAACAAAACCGATTCCCGCCATAATCCATTCTAAAACCGGCGTTTGTTTTTTCTCATTTTTATTGTCCCGATCTTCGTCCGAACCGTTTTCGGAATCATCATTTTTATATCCGGCATCTGTATCGCCCGTTTGATTATTTGCCATTTTTTTCTCCGTTTTACAAAATCAGACGCGCCGCCGCCGCGCCTAGTGCGCCGGGAAAACTCAGGACAATCACCGCTTTGACAATTTCCAGATTTCCGCTTCCGTCAATTCTCCCGAAAGTCCAGAGCAGATACAAACAGATCAGCAAAACGACGGCGTATCCGACAATCGTGTAGCGCAGAAAAACGCTGAAAATCGAAGCGTTTTCCGGCATTTCTTCCTGACCGCGAAATTCGATCACATAAACGAATGCGTGCATCATCAAAACGGATACGACGGCGAGCGCGGCAATCTGCCAATCAATCATTTTATACGAAAGCAGAATTATTTCTTCCGTCGGCGCAATGTTCATTGAAATAAGCAGCGCACCGATAATCATTAAGACGATTTCCCCGATATAACGCTCGAACCGGCTCTTATCTTCCATTCGCTTTTGATATTTGGAATCGCCGCCAAGTTGACTTTGAGCATACAACGCGCCGAAAGCGCACATTGCGGCTTGAACCGAAATTTTTCCGATGATCTCATCGGCGGACATTTCAAAATTGATTACATTAAATATCGAGAGAATCAAAATCGAGGCGGCAAACCCGACGGCGTAAGCGACAAAGGCATCCACCACGTCATCTTTTAAATCATTTGTCTGCTCGTAACCGTCAAAATAAGAAAGCGCGATGAGCAGCGGAAAAGCGAGAAACATAAACAGGGCGAGCCGGAATCTGTCCATATAAAAACCGAGATGCCACATTTCCATCGTCATCAAAATCGGAATCGAAAATAAAACGGCTCCGCCGAAAGCACGCGCCAAACCGAACAGAAATTTTTTTCCGGGAGATAAATTCTCTTCTTTCGGTGTTGATTTTTCAGACATAAAATAATCCGTTTTTCATTATCTCAATTTCCCGGAGATTTTGAAAACCGGACACGCCGTCTTTCCGCAAACGATTTTGTGCAGAATATTTTCCTCTAAGATTTGAAAAGATTTTGTAGAAGCCGGATGGAAATTTGTATGAGAAACCGCATAATTTTATGCAGTTATTCCGCCCTGAATATAAAAATATCGTCTTCGATCTGCGCGTAGGAAACGCCGAAATATTCTGACAGCCAGCCGAAAGTTTCAACCGAATAAAAACAAATGTGCGTTCGGTCATTTTTGTAGTGCCAATCGGAAAAATCTGTCAAATCGTTATAAATCTGTGTCATCACGGCGAGAACGCCGTTTTGTTTTAACATTGCAAACAAATCTTCAAGTTCACGCAAAGGTTCGCGCAAATGTTCAAAAACTTCCGTCGAAACGATAAAATCGTATTTTCCTTCAAGCACGGATTTATTCGTTTGATAAAACAAATCGTAGATTTCCATCTGAAAACCGGCAGCTTCTAAAATTTCAGCCAATAAAGGTGTCGAACCGCTGCCGAAATCCAGACCGCTTGCGCCTTTGGCAAAACGCGCCTTTATCGGTTCGGCGATTCGCTGCAAAAACTGTCTGTATCCGGCATCATTCGGATCGTTGTCGTGTTCTTCATACCGCGCTTTTTCGACTTGTTTTGAAACGTGAAATCTCTTAGGCACAAAAATAATCGAGCATACTTTACAACGCCTGTATGCCCGAAATTTATCTCTGAAAAAGAATTGGTTATTTTTTGATTCGCACAATAAACATCGGATCGAATTTTTTTCTTCGGTTAATTTCACTAAAATTACTTTGAGAACGGCGGAACTGACGCAGGGCGAAACCGCTATGCACAACTCCGAGTTTCCACAAAAGACGCTGATAATAAAGTCGCTGCCCGCGCCCTCACGTCCTTGATTTGTTCGCTTCTGCCGTTATTTTCAAAGGGGTTATGTTCAAAAACTCTCTCGGCGTGATTACTTCTACTCCGCGAAATGGATTCAAAACCAGCAAATCTTTGTCGCCTGTTACCAAAAAATCAGCGTTGCCGTCAACCGCCAACTCAAGCAGTTTATCATCTTTCGGGTCGCGGCAAGCTGTGATTGTTTGATTGACTTCAATCATCTCAGCGACTTTCAAAAAATTCACCATAAAACGCATTCGTTCGTCGTGCGTTACATACTTATCAAATTTCAAACGGTTCAGAACGTCGGCTAATTCCAACAACACCGGAACGGAAACCAAAACCGTGCCGTTATCCAGAAGTTTGTCAAACGATCTTCGTGGAATCTCCCGCCAGCAAAGCCGCACTAACAAGCACGTTATTATCAAAGACACCGCGCAACTGTTCATTATTCATCAGCTAAAAGCGATTCCAGAATTTCCGGCGTTAAACCTCTATTTTGAGCGTTACGACTTATCTCGTCCATCGTTCGCTTCAAAGAATCAATATCGGCTTCGGCGTAGTGTTTCAGCCAGCTTCCGAATAGTGCTTGTAATTTCTGTTTGTCAATCTGCGGCGCGTCGTTATAAAAACGAGCAATATCAGATTCAACTTGTAATGTAATGGCTTCCGTCAACATAAAAAATCTCCTCAACAATCAGTATGATCTTATTATACCGATGTTAGAAACCGAGAGGAAGCGAACGACTGAGATGACGTGGGGCGAAACCGAATACGCGCAAGTTTAAGTTCACCAAAAAACGCGATAACAAAGTCGCTGCCCGCGCCGTCCGCGTCCATTGATTTGTTATGTCCCGCCGATGATTTCATTCAACCCTTCGATGATTGTTTCAAGTTCTTCGTCCGACGCTGTGCCGATTTTCTTTCCCAAGCGTTGCGTTGAAAGCGTCCGAATCTGACTGATTTTCACCCACGATTTTTTAGGCAGTTTCGGGTCGGACAACTCAAAAGTCAACGGGAAACTTGCACTCGGTTGTTGGCTGGTTAGGACAACGGCAATAACTGTTCCCGAACGGTCATTAAAAACATTCTCACTCAAAATCAGCACGGGACGCGAACCCGATTGCTCGTGTCCAAGTGTCGGGTCAAGACTCGCCCAAATAATGCTGCCTCTCAGTATTCGAGCCATTCTTCCGCCTCGCTTGCCAATCCCAAATCGGCTAAAGATTGTTCTTCAGTTTTATTCAGTTTGGCACATTCCCGCGCTAGACGATTGCTGTCAAGGCGCGAAATTTTTTCTTCAACGGCTGACTGAACAGCTTGACTGCGATTTGAGAAAACACGCTCTTTTACAAGGCGGTCAACTTTTTTCAGAAGATTTGATTCGATAGAAATTGTAACTTTTGCGACACTCATAATCAAAGTAATACTATTAGTCATACCAAAAGTCAATTCTAATTTTAAAGAATAGGGTCATAACGATTGAAATGACGTGGGGCGAAACCGTTTACACGCAACTCCGAGCTAAAAAGACACCTTCGATAACGAAGTCGCTGCCCGCGCCGTCCGCGTCCATTGACTTGTTAGATGTTCTTTTTCGGGACAACAGGCTTGCTAACCCAAAGGTGATTTCTTCAGCTTTTCAAGTTACTGTTTCTGCAACTCTTGGTCTAATGTAAATTCTTTCTTTTTATTGTCTATAACTTTTTGCCCTGTAATTTTTCCAGCTTCAACTTTGATAATAATATCACGCTCATAAATTGAACCGTAACCCATATGAACATAGGTAAGCTGTTTACCTTCGGGAACACGCAACTCGCCAGTAAACCAAGTTGCTGAAACTCTGTTTTTGACAGCCTTATCACCGAATAACTCTTTCAGGTCAGCTTTACGGCAAAGCGGCGGCTCTGTTTCAGTTCCAGAGTTACAAAGCCACGAATCAAGACCGCGTAAAAACAACTCATCGCTGTCAATTTCCCAAATCGCCACATAACCGCGCCAATTGCCGCTACTTGTTTCGTGAGGATAGATATAAAACTTAGGTCTGTCTTTTTCGTTTTTATAATAGCTTTCAAGCGGATTTGAAAAAAGGTTAAGAACTTTATTGTCGTGAATGAGAATGTCTGGGGCTTGCGCGGTAGCAAACACAAAGGTAGAAAACGACATTAACAAAAAAGCTATTAAGAAAAGATTTCGCATAAAATAACTCTCCAAGACAAAACATTGACGCAAGAAAAAGAACATCTAACGATTGAGATGACGTGGGGCGAAACTGCCACCACGCAAGTTTAGGGTAAAAAACACCTTCGATAATAAAGCTGTTGCCCGCGCCCTCACGTCCATTGATTTGTTATGCCTTCCATTGCTACAAATCAAGCTGTGTTTTGATGGCTTGCTCGACTTTTTTCAAGTCTGCCGCCGACAGTTTGCCCTCCATATTCGTCAGGCGCAATTTACTAACGGTTGTTAGTTAGTCGGCAATCGCCTTGCTCTGCTTTGCATTGAGCATCACATACGCTTCACTTGGAAAAAGTTTGTCAATGTTTGATGTTAGCGGAACGACTTGCACTCGGTTCAGATGTTTGTTTGCGGCATCGTTGCTGACAATCACGGCGGGACGTTGCTTTTCAATCTCGCCGCCAACCGAAGGCGTATTGAATTTCACCCACCAGACTTCACCGCGTTTCATCTGCTGCGTCTCCTATGGTTGCCTCACTCCATTCGAGAGCTTCGGTTTCACGAACTTCGTCTAAAGCCATTTCCCGATAAGCGGATTCGAGGCTGTGTTTGACGACGTGCGGACGAACCAGCGATTCGATGAATTGGCTGATCTTGCCTTGCCCGACGACGCGATGCAAGCCTTCATATACTCGTTCGTCAATGGTAATTGTTAATTTCTTTTGCATTTTGTTTTGCTCCATTCGCTTCTACATATTCTGCATGTAGAATAAAATAAGTCGGTTTTCTTTGCAAACAAAACACCGTTCGAGTTCAAAAAGCAGAGGCATAACGATTGAGATGACGTGGGGCGAAACTGCCACCACGCAAGCTAAAGTTTAACAGACAACTTCGATAACAAAGTCGCTGCCTGCGCCCTCACGTCCATTGATTTGTTCGGCATTGCATTTATAACAATGATTTTAATTTCTTTAGCACTTCGATTATTACGGCTTCCGGTAAATCACCGATAAACTCTGCGTTTCTTACGCGCCAATCTAAACTTTTCGCTTGGTCTGACAAAACCACCCCTGTTACTCCCAAACCTGCCGGAATCAAGACTTCAAACGGATAACCTTTGACTTGATTCGTAATTGGACAAAGCAAACATAAACCGACTTTTCCGTTGTAGCTTTGCGGCGATAAAATAATCGCAGGTCGTTTGCCGAACTGTTCGTGTCCGGCTTGCGGACTAAAGTTTATCCAGATTGCATCTCCGCGTTTGGGAACGTAAGCCATCACCACGCCTCCTGACCGACGGAACTGCCGGAGTTAATTTCGCCGTGCAAGTTTTCGGCGGTGATTTGCGCTAACATTTCGTCAAGAGAAAACTCCGGCTCGGCAACGGGAAAAACAATTATTCTGCCATTTTCGAGAGAAATTTCTACGGTTGAACCCTGACCGATGTTTGACTCGACGGCAAAAGATTTTGGAATTCTCAAGGCTAAACTGTTGCCCCATTTTTGCACTTGAACTTTCATAAAACACCTCCTTTGTATCAACAAAGAAGATACAGAAATTTGTCTTAAATTTCAAACTGTCAGAGCAAAAAGAAAATGCCGAACGACTAAGATGACGTGGGGCAAAACCGCCACCGCGCAACTCCGTGTTAAGAAGACCTGTTCGATAACAAAGTCGCTGCCCGCGCCCTCACGTCCATTGAATTGTTAGCCGCGTCTTTATGTTTAGTGCGCCGTTTTGTTCTACTTCTCCAGCAAATGTTTCGTTTCGCCTTCGCCATCAATTTTCAAATGCTGGGTTGTCGGTTCGGTAATACTAAAAGGCTCTCTTACTAAGTTATCTGTCCGGTAATTTGATTTTTCAGGTTTGATGTAATCGGTTTGAACAGGCGGCAGTGCTGAATTTGTCTGCGATGTCGGAAATGAATCGCGCTCGGCAGCCTGATAATCTATATTTGCTTTACGTTCGTCGGCTTTTACAAGTCGTGTAATGCCTGATGCCAGTAAAGCAATTCCCGGAATCATCATCAATAACCAGTAAAATGTATTGCCGGGAAGGTTAGATAACAACAGAAGTGAGATAAAAATAAAACCGAAGCCAAGTATCAAGTTTCTTATTCCAGAACTGAAAAGATCATTATTTTTCTTCGATTGCGGAAGATGATCGGGTATTTTACCTTCAACCGCAGCTAACACATTGCTTAAATTCCCGCCGCAATTACGGCAGAATTTCGTGTCGTCAGCATTTTGTAATCCGCATTTTGGACAAAACATAATTATTCTATCCTGCCTTACGTTCAGAGATTGTTAACCGCGCCTTCGCTTTTCAATCTTTGAAACCGCACAACTTCGAGTTACGAAAGTAATTGTTATTAAGTTCCTTGTAATCCAAAAAACTTTAATCTTCTGTCAGCCCGTCTGGTTTCCCACGAAGCGGCTAACGACTGAGATGACGTGGAGCGAAACCGCCACCGCGCAAGTTTAAGTTCACCAAAAAACGCGATAACAAAGTCGCTGCCCGCGCCGTCCGCGTCCATTGATTTGTTCGACAGGACGTTCGGTTTAAGCGGCAAATTCATAAACAGGCGTTTCTATTGTTTTTTTCGGCTTCTCTCGTCCCCAAAATTTTTTTTGTAAGCGTTCAACCGTTTCCGGCGAAAAAAACTGCTCGCCTGTTTCTTCACACACTCGCGCCGGAACATTCTCGATAATGTAAAATTTGCCGTCCATTTCCAGCGTGTAGGTTACTTTCGTTTCCGTCATTGTTTCGTTCCAAGTTTCAGTTTGCATTTTGCGGTTTCCTCACTTTGAAATCAATCCATAAATCAGTATCCGGCTCATAAAGCGTGATAATTTTCAACAATGGGCGCGACGGATAACTGCATTGAACGTGAAGCGGTCTGTCAGCGGTCGTCAAGCCGAAAATTAAACAACTCGGACTGTATTTGTCATTCGGATAATCTTCAATAATTTCGCCTGCCTCAATAGCCTCACGCAATTCTTGGATGCTCACGCGACGTAAAATACTTTGGTCGGCAGCGTGTTTGGAAAACTCAAAAATCCCGGCGGCAATTTTGGCGCGAATCTCATCAATCATTCAAGCAACATTATACTACCTTTTCATCCTTCGTCCGCAATGCAAAACCAAGGAAAGCTGTCGAACGGCGGAATTGACGTGGGGCGAAACCGCCACGCGCAACTCCGGGTTCACCGAAAAACGTGATAACAAAGTCGCTGCCCGCGCCGTCCGCGTCCATTGATTTGTTCGGCGGCGTTATCAAGGCAAGACGACTTTGAGAACAATCAACAGTTAAATCACGTCAAATCCTGTGATCTTCCAACAAAAAAGTAAGAGATTGTTCCAGCAAGTATTCCGCCTATAGTTCCGACGAAAGCACTTTTTAAGATGATACCGATTGAGATAAATAAAAGTCCATCAAGTGGGTAATTCGGATTTGCTCGTCGTAATTCTTCGGCAATCGCTTCAACTTTCCAACCTGCATAAAGCCAGCCTATAACGAAACCCGATACTATACCGAGCAGAACAAGCAAAAAACTCAAAATCAATGAATGATGTTTGATAATTTTCATAACACTTCTCCTGATGATTTTCTCCTTATATTGTTTTTACTGATAAACCAATGACTCAAAAAATTTTTAATATGTTCAATGCTTTTATCTAACTCCCAATTTCTTTCGGGTGTTACTGTTTGGTCCGCCGATGTCACCATCAGGTTTTAATCCGTTATTTCTTTGAAAACCAATTACAGCATTTTTGGTTTGTTGATTCATATAGCCATTTGCATATTTCGGGTCTAAATATCTTAGCCTAACCAGTATATCCTGTATTGCCTTAATCTTTGCATCTGCACCTCTTCCCAGTTGAGGTGCGTTAGGCTGTGCCGGATTTGGTCGTCCGTTTAAACAAGGATGGTTGTTGTCGTAAGCCTGCATTACAAGTTGATTAATGCGGTTGGCGTTGGCTCGTGCATTAACCTCAAAACTGATATTGCTATAAGCATCGCTGTCACTCATTCCCTTATCTTTGTTTTTGTCATACTCATCCCAGTAATCCCAACCGAAACCGAGAACGGTTCTGTAGTTTTTGTATTGTTGCGTATGCGTTAGTTCGTGAGCAATTAGTTTTATTCCGGCAATTGTGTCAGGATCGTAGCCGCCGCTTCCGCGATGACTGAAATAAATATCTTCGTCAATGGTAATTGCCGCCGGAACAATTCTCGCAGTTTTCCGAACTATCCAAGGAATTGACGTATGAATCTTAATTCTTGACAGCACTAAATTTGTATAGTGTGGGGCGAGAATTTGCTGCACACAAGTCGTCAAAGACTCGCCGCCGCCGCCTCGTTAAGTTCTGCCATCATTGTGGGTGAAGGCAGAACTAAACCGCTGCAATTATAATGAAATGCAAAGTGTGTTGGGTGCATATAACTCCTAAAAATAAAGTATTTCCTTCAATCTACTCCTGACAAAGACGATTAGCCGCCGAACGGCTGAGATGACGTGGGGCGAAACCGCCACCGCGCAAGTTTAGGGAACAAGACAACGCGATAACAAAGTCGCTGTTTCGCCCTCACGTCCATTGAATTGTTCGATGCGACGTTATTTTCAAACGCGCCGCAGCCAATCTATCGGCTGACGTTTGACATTGAAAACTGCAATGACAACTATTGCCTCGTCGTCAACCAGATAAAATAAGGCATACGGAAAACGCCTGACCAGAGCGCGTCTGACATTCGGAACTTTTACAACCGTGGAGGCAAAAGGGTTGCGCGTTACACCTGACAAACAAGCCTCGATAGCCCGTAAAAACTCAAGTCCAAGACCTTCGCTTTGCTCCTGATACCAGTCAAACGCCTGCTGAACTTCCGCTTCGGCTTCGGGACGGACAATGATTTGCCGCGTTACGCCTGCCTTCGCAATTTTGTCTTCAGGTCGTTCCACGAAATACCCTCACTCGGATTGGCTTGATATGCTTCAAGACGGCGTTCAAGTTCCGCCCGTTGTTCTTCAGTCAGCGAAACAGCATCGGGAACAGTCGCAATGCTGTCCCAAATATCTTCGACAAGCTGAATCCGCTCGGCAACCGAAAGTTGTAAAATTTCAGAAAGATGTGTATTCATAACACCAATAGATTAAGCTGTTGCTCCATTTCACGCAAGGGCAAGAACAAAAAGAAAGCATCGAACGGCTGAGATGACGTGGGGCGAAACCGATTACGCGCAACTCCGCATTAACCTAAGGACGTGATAAGAAAGTCGCTGCCCGCGCCCTCACGTCCATTGATTTGTTGTGCCGTCCGTTTTTTAACGACGGGTTTGTTTAAAACAAACTTTGTTCGATTATTTCAAACGCGCCGCCAAATCTTCAACCGTCGTTTGCCATTGCACTGCGTCGTCCGACTCGTCCCACAACTCTTTTAGTTCAGAATCGGTTTTGACGCGCTTGACGGCTTTTCGCGCTGCTGCAACAAGTTTTTCGCTCGGTTTCAGATTCAACTTGCCAATACACTCTTTTGCGTCGTCCGGCAAAGACGCACTCGGTTTTCCGAGCAACGCCGCGACAACTTCTGCCGCCGCTAAAGCCGCGTTGCTTTCGGGAGCTTCTAAGTAATCGTCGCCAACTTCATTAACAGCGTCGAAAGCCTCAACGAGCAACTCTTTGTCTGAATCGTCGCAAAACTCGCCAATCCAATCGGCGGCATCGTCATTTTCAAAAGTATTGATTCCCCAAGCACCCATAATTTTCTATCCTACGTAAAACACGAGAATCGGCACAACGCCTGAGATGAGCGAGCCGCCTTCGAGCCGTCGAAACGAGAACCGCTATTGCCGCCTCGCGTCCATTGATTTGTTCGACGCGGTGTTATCTTGACCAGCCAAATGTGTCAAGAACAGTCACCGTTTCAACTTCAGAGTTTAATACACCACTTAGTTTTTCTTTTGCCGTGTTGATAAAACGCTCGTTAATGTAACTGTTTTCGTCCGTAAAATCTTCGCCCGCGCCAACTACAACTTCGCCCAAAATTGCAAGCGACGTTATCATCGTCGGCAAATCGGAAAATAACTCCGACGGATTCCACGCGCCTTGACCGTGATAATCAAAAAGAATGTTTCCAGAACTACGGGAATAAATAAACGGGTCTGCGCCTTCGTCGGCGATAACAAGCCAATCATCGTCCCAATCCTCAAGCCGTTCATTTGTTAAACCGTGAAAACGATAACCAACTTGATGTTTCCAAAGACGAGCTAGACTCGGCAAAAAGAAAGAATTGCCGTAGTTATCAATGTTGACATTAAATGCGCCAAAATCACGGTAGTATTCCGCCACAGTGTCGGGTAAAGAAAAATCGCCTTGCCACAAATCAGCCGCTTGTGAAACAAGTTTCGCATCTGGAAAGGCGCGTCTTAAAATTTCCTTCGCTAAATCGTATCGTGGCATAAATCAAGAAAGCGTCGAACGATTGAGATGACGTGGGGCGAAACCGAATACAGACAACTTCGAGTTAAAAAGACAACGCGATAACAAAGTCGCTGTTTCGCCCTCACGTCCATTGATTTGTTGTGCCGCCCGTTATTTTCACACGCGCCTTTCAGAAACGACTTTTTAACTGTTGATAAAATCTTGGAATATCGGCGTTGTCTGGCAAACCTGCAACTTGTCCGTCGCCAAGTTCGACAATCTGCCAATCACCACCGACAGTTTGAGCAATGTCCATTGTAAAAAAGCGACTTTGAACCTGACGCGCAACGTCGGCAAAAATGTTTTCCGGTGGACGACTTCCAGAATAATCACCTTCGTCCCAATATTCAAAGGACTCAAGCAATTCGCCGTCAAGAAAAAACAAACGAAACTCTTTGGTCAGAGGCATCTTGCTTTTCGAGTGAGCGGCAAGCGGCTGAAACTCGACGAACTCACGGAACACAAGACCTTCGTTTAGGTCGTCGCCTTGCAATTCGAGAAAACGATTAACAACGCGCTCAACCGCCGCACGGTCGGAAGTCGATGGAATAAAACACGCTTCAAGCCATTCGTGCTTTCTGGATTTCACATAATCTTTCAAAATCAAAGGCTTGTCGCCAAACACGGAAAGCCGCCGAAAAATGTCGTCAAAGTTAAAATTAGAGTTCAACTTAACGGAAACGGTCGCGGGCGTGTGATTTTCAATGAGCGAAAAAGATTCGGGCAAATGATGACAATGTTTGTATTGAACGGGCGAATTTATCAAGTTTATGTTTCGCTCGGCTAAAGCGTCAAAAAGTTGCGCGTAATTTTGAGGCTTTAGCATCCAGCCGCGATAAACAGCAACAACGGGCGCAGATTGTTCTTTCACCTTGCGAGTTGCGGTAACTGAATTTCCAGCGTCAACCAACGCTTCAAAATCTACCAAATCAAAATCAAAGCCAACCGCTTGCGCCGCGTCCGCCTCGCTTTCGTAAGCAGAATCAACGCGCAAAGGTGAGAATGGCTCGGAACAAAAAACTATTCGCATAAAGAGTTTGTCGAATTACAGCGAAGCGGCACAACGGCTGAGATGACGTGGGGCGAAACCGCCGCCACGCAACTCCGAGTTAAAAAGACCTGTTTGATAACAAAGTCGCTGTTTCGCCCTCACGTCCATTGATTTGTTCGACATTGCCGTAATTACGGAAACTTTATTTCCTCACTCCAAAAGGTTTCACGAGGATTATTTCCTATCCTAATAAAAGGTTTGTTTCCTATTTCAAACGAAAAACCTATTTGCGTCGGTTCGTCATTCACTTCCCATTTTGGCACTCGAAAAAATACTGTTTCTTGTGGAGATAGTGTTTGTTCTGTATGACCTGTCCCGCAACGAAATCGGTTGTCTGGAAGAACTTTGCCGTCGCGTTTGAGAGTTGGAAAAGGATAACTGTTTTTACTGGAGCTACTGTAATAAACATTCTCTGCGCTGTTATTGGTTACTTTAAATTCAGCTTCAACCTGAAAATCTCCTTGCACGAATTTAACAAAGCGAATCTCCATTTTGTTAGGAAGATTCTTTTCCGACAAAGAGCTTTGTGAAGTTATAAACGAACGAATGTTAGGACTAAAATAAAAAGCTGAAATACCAACAATAAAAGAGAGAAGCGCAATAAGGAATTTGGTTCTAAAGTTTTTCATTTCTTACCTCGTAGCAAGTTTATCATATAAGCGAAGATGTCGAACGGCTGAGATGACGTGGGGCGAAACCGCCACCAAGCCCGTTTGAGTTCACCAAAAACCTCGATAACAAAGTCGCTGTTTCGCCCTCACGTCCATTGATTTGTTAGCCGCGTCTTTACCTTTTCTTCTTCTTCGGCTTGCTGTCAACCCGTGCTTTTAAAGGATAATAGTCTGAGCCTTGATTTTCGCAACAATGAACACACAAATCTCTGTTCCGCGAAACCAAAAGACTTCCTACCATTTTACCGCCTAGATAAAACTCAAGTCGCCCAAAGCCGTTAGCTACACGCTCGCCTTCAGTAAGAATAACTTTTTCAGGCGCAATTTTAATACGTTCAATTTGATACTGAAGCGCGTTATGAAGGCGGCGGCGATTGAAACTGCGGGACGTTTCGCCTTTACCAAGTCGAGCCACGATTATAAGCACGTTGCCGTTTTGGGTTTTCTCAGGCAACACGTTACCAAGAATGTCCAGATATAACGAGTTCATCTCGCAATTAAATGGCTCGTCGGGAACGCCCCAACCTTGCTCGACAATTTCTTTAGAACGGTCTTGAGCAATCAAAGCCGGTGCAAACAAGAAAATCGTTACGATTACAAGTATAAACTGTTGAAGATAAAACCTCATAAAATCTGTGCGTCGCATTTACCACGAAGCGGCTAACGGCTGAGATGACGTGGGGCGAAACCGAATACACGCAAGCTGAAAGAAACCACGCAACGCGATAACAAAGTCGCTGTTTCGCCCTCACGTCCATTGATTTGTTCGCTGTTCCGTTGCATAAAAGCCTACTGTTTGCCTTTGGGCTTTTCATCATTTTTATCTCGGTTAGGATAAGACATCGGCAACTCAACTATCAACTCCTGTTTGTTTGGATCAACGATTCTCATGTAATCACGCGGCTCTTTTCCAGATGTCCCAATCGAAGTTGTGCCGCCGTAAAAAGAAACAAAGTATTTACCAGCAGGTTCAAGTTGCCATTTCTTCATACACTCGACAAGAAGTTCTTCGCGCACAAACTTCATCTTTTTGGCATTTTGCGTGCTGGCTAACTCAGTAACTTTTGTAATTTGTCCGTCTGCGTCAACATCAAGAATGTAAGAAAATTGCAGGCGAAAAGTTCCAGTTGGATTTAGGATTTCAAAGCGACAAACGGAAATTGTTTTCGTAGGGTTAGCTTGTTCTTGAGCAAAAGCGCAAACGCCTAATAAAAGCGTAAAGCAAATCGCGCCGATGATATTTTGCGAAAACTTCATTTTGACTTTTTCAATTTAACACAATGTTGAATTTACCACGAGACAGCGAACGGCGGCGTTGACGTGGCGCGAAACCGGCAACACGCAACTCCGCATTAACCAAAGGACGTGATAAAAAGGTCGCTGTTTCGCGCTCACGTCCAACAACTTGTTCGATGCGGCGTTATTTACGAAAACGCTTTCTTCGGACTTTCGGAGACAAATATGAAAGTAGAAAAAAATGCTTTAGGTTGGACGCTCCAACCACAAACCGACACCGAAGAAAAGGCTCTTACCTTTCTGATTGATGCGCTAGAAGCGAGTTACGCAACTAGCCGACCTGTAATCGTTGACGCAACCAATCCAGAACCCGTTTGTCGTGTTGACCGGAAAACGGAGAAGTCAACGTCATTACAAGAACCCAATCGTTTGAATCAATATGAGGTTTCAAACGGTTAAAAATGTCTGAAGGAGAAGCGTTCGTTTCAATCGCGTAAGACGATTCAGAGAGACGCGCCCAAGAATGACTTTTTATGAACTTGTAAAAGCCATCATAGTCAAAGGTTTGTGATTGTTCTTTTTTCAGGTCGTAAGTGATAAGACGAATTGCCATTAAAATCTCCTTAAAATTAAACTGTTTCAGTTTTCACAAGAAAGCATCGAACGTCTGAGTTGACGCGGGCGGCTCGCGTGCCGTCGCAATGAAAGCCGCTGTTGCCGCCTCGCGTCCAACGAAATGTTAGGTTTCGTGTTAAAGAACTTTCTCGAAAATACACCGACGGCGTGAAAACCGGAAATGCTCAGACGGCAGAATTTTCTTGCAAATCCGCTTTCTAAAATGCAAAGGTCAAGAAACCACAAGATATTGTGGTTTGAGGTGAATTATGAAAATGAAAATTTTTAATTCCGGCGGTCTTTTGGTTGTCGTCGGTTTGGCTGTTTGCTCGTCGCTGATGCTTTCGATTGAAAAATCTTCATCGGCGAGCGAAGCAATTTCTTGGCTTGAAATTTTGCGAGCGTCGGTTTCCGGTTTTATTGCAATGTTCGGTTTCTTCACGCCGCGAAAGATTGAAACTTCGGAGGAAACTTAATGCAAAACTTTACTTTGAAACGGCTCGAATCTGTCATACCGATTTTGCAAGATAAATTCTTGCGTCTTCGCTCGGATTTGCTTTCTCGTCATCGCATCGAGATTGAAATTGTTTCGGCTTTCCGATCACACGCGGAACAAACAAAACTTTTCAATCAAGGTCGCACGACGGCGGGAAAGATTGTAACCAAAGCGAAAGCCGGACAATCTTTTCACAACTTCGGTTTGGCAATTGATGTTTGTCATTTTCGGCGTGGCACATTTGATTGGTCGGAAGACAATCAGATTTGGTTGACGATTGCTAATTGTGCGAAAGGAAACGGTCTTGAAAGTGGTTTCTTTTGGAAATGGCAGGACAAGCCGCATTTGCAAATTTCGGGTGGTCTGACGCTCGCTGAAATAAACGCGATTTTTCGCGTCGGCGGTTTGAAAGCTGTTTGGCGAAAGGTGGAACTTTTATGCGAAAAATAAAATATCGGCACGTCGGCGAAGTTCTTTCGATTTACGACGGCGACACAATTCACGCTCAAATTGATTTAGGTTTTCGCGTGATGTTTCAAATCAAAATTCGCTTGGCTGGCATTGATTCGGCTGAACTTTCCACAGAAGCAGGAATCGAAGCTCGTAATTTTTTGCTGAAAATTCTTCCCGTCGGCGAAACAATTATTTGCGAATCTCAAAGGCTCGACAAATACGGACGCTCGCTTGCAATCGTTACAATTCCGAAGCAAAAAATTTCTGTTAATCAACAAATGATTGACGCAAATTTTGCTGTTGAAAAACTCGATTTGTAGCGTGTGCTTCCGGTCCGACTTCTCTTTTTCCTTTCAAACAAGTCCGCTTACCCGCGTCTTCTGATAACGACTAATTATGTTGAGAGCGTTTTTTGCGACAACATAATTCTGCGTTATCAAACGCCGCTAGACATTTCACGCTTCGCGGTTTCCGCCGTCGTGGTTTTCCCGAACGGTTCTTGTCGGCTGTCTTTTTTCGCCGCTTTCGCGTCGGCTCGCTCAGTCGCTCGCCCGCTTCGTCCTGCTTTGTCGCTTCTCTCGCTTCGCTCGTTTCGCTCTGGCGGCAATTGTCCTTGCGGTTCGATAGCGGAAGAAAACAAAAAAAATATGTAGTTCTGATCTTCGCCGACACGAAACATCGAGGAAACGAAGCGGCGGCGGACAAGCGGAGCGATTTGCGAGGAACGAGCGATGAGCGAAGCGTAGGACGCACGAGCGACGGCGGATGATAACGTCGTTTATGTTTGCAGAGAGCGAGTCTTCGAGCGAACGGAAAACATAAACCTCGTTATCAGCCGACGGAACGAGTTGAGCGAGGAACGAGCGAACCGCCGCGTTTCAAGTTCGAGTTCGCGGAGCGTGATTTGTTCGCCGAATTTCAGACGCAAAAATATCTCGGCTTTGAACTCACACACACTCACAAATGCACAAACTCAAAACCAACTCTCTCGAACTAACTCATACACACACTTTAAAAGTGTCGTTCTCTTTTCAGAATCCGAACTTCATATTTCCGCTCGTGATTGTGAATTTTGCAACGAACAAATTTGTTCACAATTTCAAACTGTGCTTGCCGCGTCGTGTGCTTCGACAAATATCTTTTCGTCGTTACTGGCGACAAATCCAAAGCAAACGCGGTTTCGTTCACCGCTTCTCGTGCGGTTACTTTTTCGCATTCGTCGAGCAAGCTGCACAAGGCTTCGGCAAACTCTTTTTCGGCGACGGAATTAAATGCAATTAAATCCTCGTCTTTGAGTTTGTTCAGCGTTTCGCGGTCTGAATTGTATTGAAAATTTCGGCGTGGCTTCGCCGTTGTCGTTTCGTCGGCATCGTCGAAGATGCCTAAAGGTTTTTCTTTCACGGTTCGTGTTCTCCGTCGTGATTATAGGAAAACGACGGCAGACGGTTCACGAATCCGCTTTTCGATAGCTAATCTATCCGTCGTTTTTTCCGCACATCGATAACTCGATGCGAGAAACCTAACGGCTGAGATGACGTGGGGCGAAACCGCCGCCACGCAACTCCGAGTTAAAAAGACCTGTTTGATAACAAAGTCGCTGTTTCGCCCTCACGTCCATTGATTTGTTCGACATTGCCGTAATTACGGAAACTTTATTTCCTCACTCCAAAAGGTTTCACGAGGATTATTTCCTATCCTAATAAAAGGTTTGTTTCCTATTTCAAACGAAAAACCTATTTGCGTCGGTTCGTCATTCACTTCCCATTTTGGCACTCGAAAAAATACTGTTTCTTGTGGAGATAGTGTTTGTTCTGTATGACCTGTCCCGCAACGAAATCGGTTGTCTGGAAGAACTTTGCCGTCGCGTTTGAGAGTTGGAAAAGGATAACTGTTTTTACTGGAGCTACTGTAATAAACATTCTCTGCGCTGTTATTGGTTACTTTAAATTCAGCTTCAACCTGAAAATCTCCTTGCACGAATTTAACAAAGCGAATCTCCATTTTGTTAGGAAGATTCTTTTCCGACAAAGAGCTTTGTGAAGTTATAAACGAACGAATGTTAGGACTAAAATAAAAAGCTGAAATACCAACAATAAAAGAGAGAAGCGCAATAAGGAATTTGGTTCTAAAGTTTTTCATTTCTTACCTCGTAGCAAGTTTATCATATAAGCGAAGATGTCGAACGGCTGAGATGACGTGGGGCGAAACCGCCACCAAGCCCGCCGAAAGTAACCAAAAGACGTTTTTAACAAAGTCGCTGTTTCGCCCTCACGTCCATTGAATTGTTCGGTGCGGTCTTAGTCATGTGTTTCCGTATCTCCTTTGACAATTTAAAGCAATCATACTCAGGCGATGTTTTTATGAATCGGATTCATCAGCACGAAGACCTCATTCTTCAATGCCCGCCGGCACACTCGGAGCATGAAAAACTTCGGAGATGCCGGTGGCGCAAAGGACTGCCCAAATCGGGTCTTGCTCAACCACGCGAGTTTTAAGGCAGACGACGTTCGACCCCACGACCATAAAACCAAAGCCGAGCGCACCGAAATGAGAGCGCGGACGAATATCAAGACCAATAGTTTGATAGAGCGTGATTCCTGTTTCGTCCGAACTCTTTGAAAGAGCGTGAATAAAACCGGTCATCATGGCGGTAAAGCCGTGACCGAATTTTTGATCGTATGTCCCTCCATGCGAAGCCTCACGGCTTTCACGTCCTTCCGGCGACGGTGTGCCGAAATAAGCAATGCCGGACTCAACCTGTCCCGCATCTTTCTTGCGAATATAGGCGCACGGTATAAGCAAACCGGAAAAACCATTACGGAGATATTCGGCGATGCTGTGCGCGATAAGTATGCTGTGCGCTTGGTATAAAACGTAACCCTGTTGCTCATCGCACGGCACTGGTTGTTGCTTAACACCGAAAGCCTCTTTGTCGCCGCGCTGCATAACAATACCAAAGTTTGCGCCATTATGCGGAGGCTCGTAACCCACCAGCCCAAATGTCAAAAAAGAACTGATGACACCAAGCAACTCCGCCGAGGGCGAAACCAAGTTGATTTTGCCTTGCTGTGTGTTAATCGTATTCATAAGCAACAAGATTGAAGCACCGAACGACTGAGATGACGTGGGGCGAAACCGCCACCGCGCAACTCCGAGTTCACCACGCAAGTTTGATAACAAAGTCGCTGTTTCGCCCTCACGTCCATTGACTTGTTAGGCGGCTTTTATACAACTGGCAACTGTTTTGCCTTTTCTCTAGCTGATTTCCGCAGACTCGACAAAACCGAATGAAAACTGTGATTTCGATTTTGGTCTAAATTCAGCGGCAACGAAAGTTCCGAAAGTAATTCGGATTCAAGTTCCCAAGGTTTATTACAAATCACCCAAGCAACAGAAGCATTTTCGGCAAGCCACCGTGAAATTTTTTGTTCTCCATCTGCAAATGTCATTCGGTTGCCGCTTCCAACTCTGCGTAATTCTATTCCAAGCGTTTCGCTAAGTAAACAGCCTAAAGTGAGTCTTAATGTCGAGCCTTCCGCGTTTCCAGTCATATGGTATCGGACACGATGAAACAAACGCTGACTACTTGGCGGCTTACCATTCTGCGGCGGCGATTTAGGAGAAATGCCGATATACAAAAGTGTTAAATCGTTAAAAGTTATACAATTTTCTGTCGGAATGATTGACGGAAAATTTTTCAAATACCAAGCATAAACACCAGATTCTTTTGGCACAGGAGATGGAGAAAATAAAATCTCGTTACGTGACCAAACTTTTTCGGGCGATATGATGCTTTTTTTATAATCCATTGCAAAGAAGTCTGTGATTCGATTTAAGTAGCGTTAATTATCATATGCACTTTTGACATGCGCCGAAGCCACAAGGCAAGCCTCTAAAATAACTAAACTATGATGAAGCAATTCCTCACTTCGCTCAGGCGCAAACCAATGAGCATTGAACTTGCTGCCGTGAAAAAGATTGTTTCTAACGCGGCGCACATATAAAAGAATTAAGTCAGCATTTGAGTCTGTGCTTGGCGGCGCATCGTCCCACGTAAGCAAACCGTTTCTAATAACCTGTTTTTTTGGAGGTTGTTGAAGCATAAAATCAATAGCCTCACGCAACTCAGGGCTTTGTGAATTTTGTAGCTGTGTTTCAACAGACAAGGCAAAATCACGCCAATTAGGTTTTGCTTCGCCGTCGCCGTTATTGAAACCAGAAGCCTTAAGAGCGTATTCAAAACGAGCGAACATTTTGAAAAGTTTGATAGCAAGTTTATCTAAATTTTCTTCCGCCATTTCTCACCTCTAAGTTTCACACGCAGCCGCCTAACTATTATTCGATAACGAATAATGCAAATAATACACCCATTCCGTTTTTTGTGTCAAATAAATTTTATATTCCGCGTTTGACGGATTATATCACTATTTTATACAAATAATACATATATTTCGGATTATAGATTTTTATCGTTTGGAGGAAAGCAAATGTCAAAACAATCAAAATCCCCGTTTCTCGAATCTGTGCGTGGTTTGATTCGCGTTAAGCATTTGAGTTATCGCACCGAAGAGGCTTATATCGGTTGGATTCGGCGGTTTATTTTGTTTCACGACAAACGGCATCCGCAAGAGATGGGCGCGGATGAGGTCAAAGCGTTTTTAACGCATTTGGCGGTTGAGGGGAATGTTGCCGCTTCGACTCAGAATCAGGCGTTTGCTGCACTTTTGTTTCTTTATCGGGATTTTTTCGGGAAACCGCTCGAAGGTTTGCGCGATGTCGTTCGCGCCAAGATGCCGCAGCGTCTGCCTGATGTTTTGACGAAGGACGAGGTGCGTCAGGTTCTCGCTTTTTTGAGTGGTGAAAAATTGCTTGTGGCTAATTTGCTCTACGGCGCGGGTTTGCGGCTGCGCGAAGCGTTGCGGCTGCGCGTTAAAGACCTCGATTTTGAATATCGGCAGATTATGGTGCGCGACGGCAAGGGCGCGAAGGATCGTGTAACTGTTTTGCCGGAAACGGTTATCGCTCCGCTTACCGAACATCTGGGGCGCGTTCGTCTGATTCACGAAGAAGATTTGCGGCTCGGTTTCGGCGAGGTTTATTTGCCGTTTGCTCTTGAAAGAAAGTATAAAAATGCCAATCGTGAATGGATTTGGCAGTATGTTTTTCCCGCCGCCAAACGCTCGCTTGATCCGCGTTCAGACAAACATCGGCGGCATCATCTTTCGGCAAATCTGATTCAAACCAACTTTAAAACCGCCGTCGGTCAAACTTCGATTGTCAAAAGAGCAAGTCCGCACGTTTTGCGCCACAGTTTTGCGACGCATCTGCTCGAAGCCGGTTACGATATTCGCACAATTCAAAATCTGCTCGGACACGCGGACGTGCGGACGACGATGGTTTATACGCACGTCGTTCAGCGCGGCGGTTTCGGCGTGAAAAGTCCGGCGGATGTTTGAAAAATTATTCGGCGTTTAATACCTGCGCGACGGTTTCTTTTTTCAAGCCTCTACCGTTTTTATTGTAATCCGTAAGAGAAATTTGTTTATCGCGCCAAGCGTCGAGGTGTCTGACTTGGTGAATAAAAATTGAAATCAGAACGAAATGCTGTAAGTTAAACCCGGTTTTTTACCTTCGACCATCATAAAACCGATCTGATGCCGTTTGTATGTGTAATTGACGAGCGGGTGAACTTTTACGCCGTCGAAAAGAATCGTCGAACTGAAATTGTTTGTAAAATAGACGTTCAAACCGCCGATGACGCGGGCGCGATTTTCAAACGTGCCGTAGGCGATACCGACGTAGGGCGCAATCGGCAAGCCGGTTTCGCGCTCCAGATTTTTGCTCGCTGTCGCATAGAACGATTGTCCCGAAGGCGTTCCGATGCGGTCTGAACTCGTGCCTAAAATTATCGCAGGACGGTTTTCCGTTTCCGTTAAAGCCACGAAATTGGCAAGTGGCGAAACTTTTCCAGCCAGCGGATTATATTCGATTCCGACGGAAAGACGCGGCGTAACCTGATACGTCAGAGTATTTCGCCACTTGGCGCGGTCTAAAATGTTCGGCACGAACCGCACACCGTAAGTCCATCTATAATTGTTTTGTTCCGTCCCGCTCACGGCGCGACCTTCTCCCGGTCAGAGAGGTCAGGACGGAACGCTCGACGCTTTTGATGGTTTCTCTTTGACCTTTTCGGCAGGTTTTTCGACGCTGCTTTCCGCCGTTTCGAGCATCGAATCAATCTGCTTTTTCAGATCGGCGGCGTTGACGATGCCGGAGACGACTTTGACGATCTTGCCGTTTTTGTCAATCACAACAGTTCCGGGCAACGCGCCGCCGAGTCCGAAGCGCATCATATCGGCAACGCCCGCGCCCATCCAGATCGGGAAATTGACTTTAGTTTCCTTAATAAACTGCAAAACTTTCGGACGGTCTTCCGCTTCGTCGGTTGACGCGCCGATGACTTGAACGCCGAGCGCGGCGTATTCGTTTTGAATCGCCGCCAAGTCAGGCATTTCCTCGCGGCACGGAACGCAGTATGTCGCCCAAAAATTCAAAATAACGATGCGCCCTTTAAATTGGCTCAAACTTTGTTCGCCGCCGAATAAATCCTTGAGTTTTAATTCGGCTGTCTGCCCCAAAACATCCTGCGCTTCGCGTTCGGCAAGACTTTTTTCCAAAACTTCGAGCGTGTCAACACGAAATATATTCGCCGATTTCTTCTTTTTCACCGCGCCCGAAACCGAAACTTTTTTCCCGACAAATTCGAGCCAATTTTTTCCCGGCAATTTGAATCTGCCCTGCTCCAACTGATAAAGCGTAAATGTGTCGCCCGTCCGCACGGCAAGCAAAGTCGGATCGCCGCCTTCAACACACGAGACGGCTTTCAGCAAATCTTCCGCCGTCCCGAACTCAACCTTCGTGCGGTCTGCTTCCGCCCAACAATCGGCACAGCAGACGACCTGTCCTTCAAATTTAACCACCGAATTCTGTGCCTGAATCGCCGCACAAAACAAAAATAATGCCAACAAAATAACTAATTTTCTCATTTAATAATCTCCAAAAATAAATACAGATAGACCGATAACCGCGCTTTCACGAAGAAAACGCTTGATAATAAACGACATTTGTAATTGAAGATTAATTAAATACGAAGCACGGACAGAAGTTTCAAAGGCGGTTCTCGAAACGGCGTTTTGCCGTCGCGCCGCAGGATTTTAGCGGGAGCAAATTTTATGGAATTAACTGGAAAAACCGTCTGTAAAACGACGGGCGATATTCGAAAATCAAAAGCCGCACGTTCGGAAACCGTCGCGGCAGGCGCATTTACAATCGAACAAGAATCCGGTTCGGACGCATCCGACATTTCGCTTAAAACTGAATTATATTGAACAGTTTCCGCACTTTCATCAGCGCAAGTCAAAACACAAGCCGCAAACAGCCATAAAAAACAAAAAGGCAAAATTGCGGAAGTAAATTTTTTAAGCGAAATCTGCATCATCAAAACTATAAGAAATTATACAAATTTTATTTGACATTCAAAACCTGCGCGACGGTTTCTTTTTTCAAGCCTTTGCCGTTTTTGTTATTGTAATCGCTGAGAGAGATTTGCTTGTCGCGCCAAGCGTCGAGATGTCCGACTTGGTGAACGCATTGGATCGTGCAGGTCGGGGCGCACCATTTTTCGGTGATGTATTCGCGGCGCATATCCGAATGCGTGTATTCGAGAAGCGGAATTCCGGGCGTTCCGCGCTGCTGCGAACACCAACTGACGATGCCCGCTTCGTCAACATACAAATATCTCGCTCCGGCGCGGCATTTCCAGTCGTATTCGCCTCCTTCGACAAGCTGATCTTGAAACCAATTCCAACGCGCGTAGCTTCGCGTTCCTTTGGCTTTGATTTCTTTGTAAACTTCTTTTTCCCGTTCGGTCAAGCCTTTATTCAAGCCCATTTCGTCGTGAATTACGCCGACGGTTGACGAAAAACCGAGTTCGCCGGCGCGATTGGCGATAATTAACGCTTCGTCCGGGTTTGCCACGCCGCCGCCGACTACCGAATTTATATTGACTTTGAATTTCGCGTGTTCGGCGAGATTGACGAGTTTTGCGTCCAAAACTTTCAGACTCTTTTTGGAAACATCGTCCGGCGTTACGTTATCAATCGAAATTTGCAGATAATCGAGTCCGGCTTCGTTTAATTTTTTGATCTTATCAACTTGAAAATAATAACCGTTCGAGATCAAACCGGCGATCATTTTGTGCTTACGAATGCGGGCGATAATTTCAAAAATTTCCGGGTGCATCATCGGTTCGCCGCCGGAGATCGTAATAACCGAACTGCCGAATTCGTGGAGTTTATCAATCCGTTTGAGCATTACATCAATCGGCACGGGATCGCTGGTTTTATCGTATTCGTTGCAGTATGTGCAGGACAGATTGCACCGCCGCATCGGGACGATGTGAACTAAAACCGGATGTTTCGTTGACGCGAAGGCACGAATCGTGTGCCGGACTCCGCGCGTGAAACGACTGAAACTGCTTGCCTTTGGCATCTTAAATCTGAATAAACTCCTAAAATGATTTTGTTAAAAAAACTCTCGATTATCTAAAATGTTTGCAAATTTTAGTTGTTCTGCTTTTAACGATTTAACCGATAAAATAATTGAGAGTTTAAGAACCGGAAACTACTTCTCGCTTACATTGATAACTCTCTTTATTTAATTTGCCCGCATTTCAAACGATCAATCAAACTTTTGATTATATGTTCAAAGTGTTGTCATTTCAAATCAAAGCAAAAAGACTTCGGCAAAATTGACCGAAGCCTTGAAAATAAAATGTAATACCAAGTTGCGTGAATGAAGGCGGAAACCCGACAGTTATGGAGGGTGCTGTTTTTAATATCAGCTTTTGAGTTTCAAACAGCACCCTTGTTGACACGCGGGTTTCCGCCTTTCCTCTTTTTCACGCAACTTGGTATAACTCTTTGACAATTAGTGGTGGAAAATCTTTCAGTCAGTATTTCTGTCGCCAACGGCGATTAACATTATAGCCTAGCGAGAATCGCTAAGTCAGACGAATCAAAAACTCCGTCGCTGAAGGCGACGAACAAATTATGTGAAAATTGTTGCTCACTTTCAGCGAGCGATTGATATATTGCGACAACATATAGTTTCGGCGAAAAACGCCTGCACTTTATACTGTATTGTTGGTCGCCGCCCGCGACGCAAGAAAAAAAATACAATTAAATCTAACCAATAATTATCAAAGAGCCTAAAATGTTTAAAACTTTATTATCCTTTTATTTCCTTAGTTCCCTTTGGCAGATCAATTATGAAATAAGAGGCTTTCAGCGTTACATTTTTCTCCAAGTTTGAAAGAAAAATTGTCGTCGCATCGCCGTTGCTTTCGGTGACTTTTATCTGAAGCGGCATACCGTTTCCGTCAACCCACATTTCAGCCGTCTTAAATTGCGCCTTGGTTTTCGGAGTCATCTGCAAATGCCACGTCGGAGTTCCGCCTTTGACATCTTCCTTGCCGATATATTTTACGTCGTAATTTTTTTTCAACTCCGATCTCGACATATTCAGGAAAGCGAACAAATTATTTGCCTTGCCGTTTCCCTTCGCCTTGTTTGCGTCGCCGACAATCGCCTGTTTGTGGCGCGGGCGGTAAATAACATATTTATTGTTTACAACCGACAAAATTTCCTGCGGATCGCTCCAATCAATGCGAAAAGTCGCACTTTTTCCCGTCGTTGAAATATACGCCGCTTTTCCTTTCATCACGTCGTGTATGCCAAGCTGCGAATTGAATTTGTCCATCAAAACATCGGCGCGAAGCGTGTCTAAACTGTTTCGATGCGCTTCCATTCGCTTGTAAATTTCGTTTATCTGTCCCTGCGCTTTTGCATTCGTTACGGCAAACGCGTTGAAAAACAAAGCGACGGCAAAAACCGCAAAACCTGCTCTTAAAAATAATTTCATATAAATAACTCCTGTATAAAAAGTATCTTCACCCGAAATTGAATATAGAGGAAAATCAGCGAATGTCAATTTCGTAAAAGATGTTTCCGTTTGCGTCCCGTTTTTCGTGCCAATCCAAAACTTCGGCTTTCGGGTTTCCACTCCAACGCTTGACGCGCTTGTTCATCTCGCTTTTATCGGATGAAAAATCTTCGGGTTTGACGATTAAACGCGCCGTCTGGGTTGCAAGCGTTTCGCGTTTGTCAAACCAGACTTTCGGTGTCAGGAAAATAAATGCGACGATCAAAAGACAGAACAGATCATATTGCCAAGTCCCGCGCGAATAATTCCATTGAACGAATTTTTTTAAGAAATTTAACATCTTCGATGTTGTTCATTGTTCGTGGTTCATCGTTCATTGTTTGTTTTATTTGGAATTGTTCTCTTTTCTTCAAACAATCAACGATGAACAATCAACATTGAACAAATTTAATTTTCTTCAATCATCCCGTCGCGTATCCGAATAATTCTCGAACAGAATGCGGCGGCTTCTTCGTCGTGCGTAATCATCAGAATCGTCTGACTCAGAGTTTTGTTAAGTTCTTTGAACATTTCCAGAACGATCTGCGAATTTTCCGTGTCGAGATTTCCCGTTGGCTCGTCGGCTAAAATTATCGCCGGATTGTTGATAATCGCTCTGGCTAGAGCTACTCTCTGCTGCTCGCCGCCGGAAAGTTCAAGCGGTTTGTGATTCATTTTATCTTCGATTTGCAGCAGGCGCAAAACTTCTCTGCGTCGTTCCGCGTTTCCGCCGTTTCCCGAATGAATTCTTTCGGCGAGTTTCAGATTTCCGTCGGCGGTCAAGGTCGGGAAAAGATTAAACCTTTGAAAAACAAAACCGATTTTGCGGCGGCGAATGTCGGTTCGCTGCGCGTCGGAAACTTTTGCCAAATCTTCGTCGCCGATGATAATACTGCCGCTTGTCGGCGATAAAAGCCCGCCCAAAAGATGCAGAAGCGTTGATTTTCCGCAGCCCGAAGGTCCCATTATCGCCACAAATTCGCCTTTTTCGATGTTAAGCGAAACGCCGCGCAAAGCCGGAACTTCCACTTTTCCGATTTTGTAAATCTTGGTTAAATCTTCCGTTTTTAGAATCGTTTCCATTTTTCTAAGTGAGAAGTAAGAAATGAGAAGTAAAAGAATTTTTTGTTTTCAAATTCAATAAATTCTCACTTCTCATTTCTCGCCTTTCTTCACTTTTCGCTTTTCGCTTTCAGTTCTTCGCCGACTTTATTTCCGCTTACTTCCAGAAGTTTTTTGTCCAGATCAACGACGGGCAGATTCCAGCGGTTTTCCAAAACGAAAGCCGTGTTCGGAAAATCCTTGCCGATAATAACTTTTTGCGGCGATTGATATTCCAGACTCATTTTATATTTTTCCTTTGGGCGCGTAACTTCTATGCGGTGCGGCATATTTTGATATTCGCCCGTTTCGGTCAAAGTTCCGGCTTTTCCGTAAATTATATCCGAATCAATTTCGCCGCGACTGTCAAAAATCTGTTGTCTTGCCAATCTGACCGAACCGACCCGATCAAACCAAAACCTGCGCGAAACGCTTAACGAACCGTCTTCATTTTTACTAAGTTCGTCTAAAATATAATAACCGCGCAAAACCCAGCGCAGAGGAGATTTTTTCTTTTGACTTAAATCAAATTCTTCCTGAAAAATCGTGCTTTGCGTGTAGAAAAAATTCGACGTATCAATCGGACGCATCAAAATCGCATCGGTAAAATGCTGCGGGCGGAGATTTGCAAAGGCGTTGACGTTTTGCTTTAGAACTTTTCCGCCGTTCTCAAACTCCATACTTTTTACTTTTTCCTGCAAAACCGAATAATCCGCATCATTTGTGCCGACGACGAACTGCTTGTATTTCCCGCCCGCGCCGTCCTCTAAAATCGCCACGCGGAACTTTTCGCCGTCGGAAGTCATTTTTGCAATATCCGTGAGAAAAACCGGAAGCTGAATTTCAAGCAGAATACTTCCCGGACGCTGAACCGCAACAATTCCCGGCGCGGTTTTGAACTTTTCGGCAACTCCCGTTTCGGCAAAGGAATTATCTTCAAATTTCAAATCTATTTTGCCGTAAAGCGAATTTACCTTGGCAATATTATTTATTTGATCGAACAGATCGGCGACTGCCGCATCTTCGGTTTTCAGAAGCGTCGCCGTTTCCTGTTTGGTGCTTGGCTTAAAAACACTACAACCGCTTGACAGCAAAATGCTTGTCAGAAGCGTAAATAATAATAATTTTAATGATTTATGTCGGGTAAACATCAGAAATCTGGGATGTTTACGATGTCGGGCGTGTTGTCTTGAAAATGCTTTCACAAAATACCTTCTTTAATAAAACAAGTTTAGAAAATAATTACCAAACCGAAGATATTACCACGAGAAGAGCGGTTTGTCATAATCAGCAAAAGACGCGGAAACGAAAACAAATTTGCTTTTCGCGCCGCGCTTTTGCCGTCAATCCGGGTTTAATTTCAGATGCCGGAAACGCCAATCGAGCGCGTCAGGTAATCCTGCATCGTAAAGGCAAACATAATCGCCAGCCAGAAAAAACCGGCAATCGCCGTCAGCCAGATCAATCTCGAACTCCAGCGAACGTGCATAAAAAACAGCACAACGAAAGTCATTTTTGTAAACGCTATCAGCAAAGCAACGAGCGTATTTGCGCCGGCAAAAATCCATTCCAGATCAACTAACGCAACATAATAAGTTACAATCGTGCCGACGACGAGAATGCCGAAAACTCCGAGATAACCGGGAATTCCGATGTGCTGATGATCTTCGTGTTCCTCGTGCGTTTCGTTTTCTTCGTATTGTTCCGAAAGATAGTTAGCCATATTTTAATGTCCTCCTCCGCCGTGCAGAAAATGTCTGCCGAGCAGATAAAGCAGCGGGAAAAGAAAAATCCAGACAATATCAACAAAGTGCCAGTAAAGCCCCGAAATTTCGACGGGCGCGTAGTATTCGTGCGTGAACGCTCCGCGAAACGCTTTGTATAAAAGCCAGAGCATAATTCCCAAACCGATTATCATATGAAGCGCGTGCAAGCCGGTCATCACGAAATAAATCCAGAAAAATATCTGAACTTTGTCGCGGAATTTTTCGGGATCAATTTCGCCGTCGGAAAAATAGCCTTTGTCGCTTTTTTCGCTTTCAGTTAAAAAGCCTTCTTTTTGCGCCATTACCGCCAGCGATACATCCGTCCAAACGAACTCGCCTGTTTTGTTGATATACGGATGTTCTTCCGAATGAATCGCGCCTTCCGCATTTTCCCGGACATCGGCTTTTTCTTTGGGAAAATCGAGCGAATTTTTGTCTTCGAGTTCGGGATTTGCAGAACTTGTTTCAGCCCCGTCGTGGTCTTCTTCGTCTGCTCCGGTTCGCAGATTCCAGCCGGTTACGGGGACGATTCCTTCCTTGTATTTCGACGTATATTCGATGGCTTTTACGCCGAGAAATACAGTTCCGAAAATCATCGTCAAAATTATCATTATGACCTGCATATTACGCACACCCTTCTGCGCGTAATAAACCGCCAGAGCCATCGTCAAACTGCTGACGATTAAAACCAGCGTATTCAGCCCGCCCCAAAATGCGTCCAGATGATTACTTCCGGCGGCAAAAGCCATTGGAAATTTTGAACGGAAAACCAGATAAACCGTAAACAGACCGCCGAAGAACATTATCTCCTGAACGAGAAACATCCACATTGCGATTGTCACCGAATCCATCTGCTGCCCCATATCGTCAAACTGATGCTGAAGTCCGGGCGGATGATAATGATCGTCGTGTTCGTGTGCGTGATTCGCCATTGTTTTTATTCGTAAATTAAAAGTTTTAATTTAGTTTTCGGTCTTTGGTCTTCGGTTTTTGCATTTCATTTTAAAAATCAATTGCAGAAAAAACTTACAAACACCAAAGACCGAAAACCAAAGACCGAAAACCAATCAATAATTTAAGCCGTCGAAGAAGCATACGTTTTTCTTGCTTCATCTAAATCCAGTCCGCTTTCTTTGCCGAATTCGTAGGCTTCCCAAGTAACAACCGGCTGAACGTCAAAATTAAGCGTCGGCGGCGGCGAAGACGTGCGCCATTCGAGTCCGGGGTGCATCCACGGATTTGCCGGTGCTTTTCTGCCGAAAAAGTATGCGTGTGTTAAATAAATCGCCGGCATTACCAAGCCGATTCCGAGAATTGACGCGCCGGCAGTCGAGAAAATATTTAAAACCTGCAATTCTTCCGGGTAGGAAGCATAGCGTCTGGGCATTCCTTGATAACCCAAAATGAACTGCGGGAAAAATGTTAAATTAAACCCGACAAATACGAGCATCGCCGAAATTTTGCCCCAAAATTCCGAATACATCGTTCCGGTCATTTTCGACCACCAGTAATGAATGCCGCCCAAATATGCCAAAACCTGTCCGCCGACCATTACATAATGGAAATGCGCGACGACAAAATAGGTGTCGGTCAAATGAACGTCCAAACCCATCGCGCCGAGAAAAAGTCCGGTCAAACCGCCGATCAAAAATAAGCCGATAAAAAATAAACCGTAAAGCATCGGCGTATCGTAGGAAATCGAACCTTGATAAAGAGTTGCCGCCCAATTAAAAACTTTGATTGCCGACGGAACGGCGACGACCATTGTTAAAAACGAGAAAACGAGTCCGGCGTAAATTGATTGTCCCGAAACGAACATATGATGTCCCCAAACGAGAAAACCGAAAACGGCGATGGCGATTGAAGAAAACGCGATAAATTCGTAACCGAAAATCTTTTTGCGCGAAAAGTTCGAGATCAGTTCGCTGATTACGCCCATTCCGGGCAGAATCATAATGTAAACCGCCGGATGAGAATAGAACCAGAACAAATGCTGAAACAAAATCGGATCGCCGCCGATTGCCGGATCGAAAATGCCGACGTGCGCGAAACGCTCAAGCGCGAGAAGCAGAATCGTGATGGCGATAACCGGCGTTCCGAGAATCATCACGAGCGATGTCGCGTAGTGCGCCCAAACGAAAAGCGGCAGTCTGAACCAAGTCATTCCCGGCGCACGCATTGTGTGAATCGTAACGATAAAATTCAGCCCGGTTAAAATTGACGAAAACCCGTTGATAAAAATTCCGAGTCCGACAGCCATCACATAACTGTTTGAAAACGTCGTCGAATACGGCGTGTAAAACGTCCAGCCCGTATCAACTCCGCCCTGCAGCAGCGCGTAAACGGTCAAACCGCCGCCGATCATATAGATATACCAACTCAAAAGGTTGATTTTCGGCAGAGCGAGGTCTTTTGCGCCGATCATCAGCGGAATCAGAAAATTTCCGAGAATCGCCGGAATTGACGGAATCAAAAAAAAGAAAACCATTATGATTCCGTGCTGCGTAAAGACTTTATTGTAAGTTCCCGATTGCAGCAGATCGCTTTCCGGCGTGAGAAGTTCGAGCCTGATCGTCGCCGCATACAAACCGCCGACGAAAAAGAACGTCGTCACGGTCAAAAGATACAAAATCGCAATCCGTTTGTGATCTTTTGTCAGAAGCCAAGACTTTAAGCTGAAACCGTTGGTCAGATAATTCGACCCCGGTTTGTCTTCTCTAAATTCAATTGCATCTACATTTTGCATAACTCTTATTACTACCTTCCCGGCAATTTCCGATAATTTATATTGCAGATAAAATCACTCGGAACAGATTGAAAATCATAGATTAAAGATTACAGATAAATCCTTGATAAATCTATCATCTATCATCTTTAATTTATTCCGAATGATTTTCTATTCATCATAAAATTTGAACATTACCTCTAATTTATTGGTCTTCTCTATTCGTTACTTCCTTTCGCGGCGGCGGCGCGTTCGGATTGCTTCCCGGACTGTTTCTGTCGCCTCTGTCGGCACGCGGCGGAATCATCGTGTTGGCATTTTCCGCCGGAGAAACAGACGTTTTCGGCGCGTTTGCGGCGGGCGCGTTCATCACGTTTCCGGTTGATGTTCCCGCTTCTTTACCGCTTAGAGATTTGATATACGCAACCAAACCGACCAGCTGCTCTTCGGTAACTTGTCCCTTAAACGTCGGCATAATCGGCTGATAACCTTCAACGATCTGACCTGAAGGATTCAAAATCGAGTTACGGATATATTCTTCATCGGCAATTACCGTCTGCCCGTTAGCTAGTTTTACTTGTTCGCCGAATAAACCTTCGAGAACCGCGCCGCGCTGATTTTGTCCTCCGGCGTGGCAGGACGCGCAGCCGAGTTTATTTTCAAACAAATCCTGTCCGAGTTGGACGGGCGTTTGGTCAGCAACAGTTCCGGCGAGCCAATTGTCAAAATCTTTCTGCTCCATAACGTAAACCCAACCGCCCATTCCCGAATGGTTCAAACCGCAGTATTCGGCGCAGTATAAATGATATTTGCCCGGTTTTGTCGCTTCAAACCAAAGCGTCGTGTAGCGTCCCGGCACAACGTCCATTTTCGTTCGGAAAGCCGGAACGAAAAAATCGTGCAGAACGTCTTCGGTCGTCATCGTCAGCTTGACTTTGCGATTAACCGGAATATGCAGTTCGTTTATCTCTCTCTGCCCCGTGCCGTGCTGGATTTTCCACATCCACTGCTTGCCGACGACGTATATTTCCATAGCGTTTTCCGGCGGACGATATTGATTAAAATAAACGACTGCGCCGCCCAAAAAAATCGTCATCGAAATAATAAAAGGAATGATTGACCAAAACGCTTCGAGCGCGATTGAGCCGTGAATTTCCTTGGGCGTGGCAAATCTGTCCGTTTCGCGGTATTTGATAAAAAAGAAAAAGATCGCGGCGGCAATGCCAAGGGTGAAAACAAACGTAATGGCGATCAGATAGAAATACAGATAATCTACCTGCCAAGCGAATGTCGAAGCCTGATCGGGAAATAACGGGACCCACGAATTCTGTTGCATAATCATTAAAA
Source organism: Pyrinomonadaceae bacterium (assembly GCA_965214585.1). GTDB lineage: Bacteria > Acidobacteriota > Blastocatellia > Pyrinomonadales > Pyrinomonadaceae > JAHCHG01. Next base: position 549,199 of record OZ243957.1, read on the forward strand.
TTTATTCCAAATTTGCTGCTCTTTTCTTACCGAATTTCCAGAAACCGAACAACATAATACCAAGACCGATAATCGTCACAACGCCGAAAAGCCGTAAAACTCTTAAAATCGCCAAACCATATTTTCCCGACGAAGGATCGTAATGAAAGCAGTATAAATAAAGCTGTTCAGCCGGATTGCCGATTTTGCTCTGCGCCGAATCCATTATGCTGAATTTTAAATCTTTCGGCGAATAATCAATTCCGTAGAGATACCTCGAAAGTTTGCCTTCGGGCGTTACGATCATAACGCCGCCCGCGTGTGCAAACTGATCTGTCGCTTCGTCGAAATGATAATTAAAACCGACGGCTTTTGTTACTTTGTCAATATTCTCCTGCGTTCCGGTCAGAAAATGCCAGCCGTCTGCCGATTGCGGGCGATTGTATCTTTCCAGATAACTCTGCTTTTTGTTTTTCGCCAGATTCGGTTTGTCATTCTCGCGCGTGTCAAAACTGATGGCGATAACATCAAAATCTTTTCCCGCGTCAAAGGAAATTCCCTTGAGCGAGCCGGTCAAACCGTTTAAAACTTCGTTGCAAAGCATCGGGCATTCGTAATAAACGAGAGCCAGTATAACCGGCTTCTCTTTATTAAAAAATCTGCCGAGTTCGACGATGTTTCCGCTTTCATCTTTGAATTTCGCGTCAAGCGGAAGCTGCCCGTTCAATTTCTGCTCGATTCCGACGTTTCTCAAAGCAACCGGCATTCCGTTGCTGCTCGTCTGCGACGGATCGTAAGTTTTCGGCGAATACAGCGGCGAATTATAATGTTCGCTTTTTTGCGCCAAATTCGTGTTCGGCAAACACAATACGCCGAAACTTATCAAAAGCATCAGTTTCAAAACTGCTGAAATTGCTGAACTTTTTTTCATAAAATCCCTTTACTCAAAATTAAACACCGACAAAAAACTATCTGACCACGACTGTCTGAGTTCTGCCCGCACTTGAAGCGGAAGTGATCCGGCGTTTGTCTTCTAAAACTATCGTTTCATTTTCCTCGTTGGATTGCGCGTTTTCAGCGTTCTCCTGCAAAAATTTATTTTTCGCTTCTTCAATCGGCAGCGTAATTACCGTTCCGGTTTTTTCGTCTTTCTGTCCTTTTTCCCAGACTTCTTCCCACTGCTCGTGCAGAACGCGATATTCCGATTGCGGTGCTTGCAGTTCGAGATTATTCCAACCGTCGTCCGTTTCTACGCCGAATCCGGGCGCGACTTGCAGACGCGGTGCGGGCGGCAAACGCTCTCTTTTGTCCATTGTCAGAGGCATTTCCGATGCCTTGTCAGAACTTTCGGCTTCATTCTCCATCGTGTTCATCAAAAATCGCATCAAGCCGAATGTGACGACAATCAGCAGAAACAACCCAACCGCAAAATAAATTATTCCCTTCAGACCGATGATGTTTGTTTCATAAGTCCTGTCAAAATCTACAAAAGTTTTTTCGTGCTTTGCCATATAATTATTGTTCAGAATAACGGCTTGAGCCGTGAACCGCGTGCCTCCATCCGAATCTTTTCTTTTTTCAAATATAATTTCGCTGACCGAATCACGCTTAAAAGCGTTACTCTAAACTTAATGTCCCGTGCCGTGTTCAATCGCTTTTTCAAAAAACGGGTCTTTGATCGGAACAAGCGGACGCTGCATTAATTGACTGAAAAACGCCCACAGCCAGATTCCGCCGACGGCAATCGGCGCGACAATATCCGTCCAATTGACGTGAAAACCGAGTGCTTCGCCGTGGCTCGCCATCGAAGGACTCGGCGCGATAATGTAAAACATATCGAGTTGGCGCATAAATAAAATGAAGATCGCCAGCATCGCCAAGTATTTTGCGTTGCGTTTCAAATCGCGCGAAAGAAGCAGCAAAAACGGGAAGACAAAATGGAAAACGAGCATAAATAAACTCAAATATCCCCAAGTTCCCGTTACGCGCGTCACATACCAAGTCGTTTCTTCGGGCAGATTTCCCGACCAGATAATCAAATATTGCGAAAAATTAAAATACGCCCAGACCATTACAAGCGCGAGAATAAGTTTCCCTATGTCGTGAAAATGACGCTTGCCCAAAACCCGATTCATCGGCGGTTTGTCCGACAGCCACGAAAGCATCACAATCGAAAACGCGAAACAACTCAACGCCCAGCCCGCGACGAAAAGCAAGCCCCAAATTGTCGAAAACCAATGCGGATCGAGCGACATCATCCAATCAACCGACGCAAATGTTACGATCAAAACGTAGAAAATGATCGTCGGACCGGAAAAAGCCGTCGCTCTGCCGAGCCATTCTGCCGATTCTTCGTAATTTGCCGATCTGTCCTGCTTGGCTGACCACATATTCAGCAGATAAACCATCACGCCCCACAAAACAAAATATATGACGGCGCGAATCGCCCAGAACGTGACGTTCAGATAAGGTTCTTTCTCCAGCAAGATCGGATCATTTCCCGGATGCGTCCACTCATACATCGTCGTTACGCCGAAAAGAATCGGCAAAAACAAAATTGCGATCACGGGAAGCGTGCGCGAACAGGCTTCGGCAATGCGGCGAATAACTATGCCCCACGCGCCGCCCGTCAGATACTGAAGCAGCAAAATTCCGATTCCGCCGATTCCGATTCCGCCCCAGAAAATAAAGCCTAAAAGCCAAGAACGAAGCGCGGGTTCGGGATCGAGATACAAACCGATTGCCCAGATCAGCGTAAAAATTCCGCCGACTCCGAGCGCGATTGTCCGCCATCCGTTGATTTGTTCGGGTGCTTTGAAATCGTTTGCATCAAAATTATTCATTATTGATCTGTTTCCTCCCGATCTTCCCTATTGGCAGGTTGATTTGCCGGTGCGTTTGGCTGGGTGTTCGTATTCGCTTCATTCGTTGTCATCATCGGCATTGTCTGTGTTCCGTTCGGATTCTGGCTGATCTGCAAAGTTCTGATATACGCGACGATTGCCCAGCGATCTGCGGGCGGAACTTGCGAAGCGTAACTGCTCATTTTGCCCCAGCCGTTTGTTATCACATCGTAAAAATGCCCGACCGGAGCATTACGCAAACGGTCATCGTTATACGTCGGCGGTTTCGGATAACCGCGCCGGACGATCATTCCGTCGCCGTTTCCGACGGGACCGTGACAGACGATGCAGAAAATTTTGTATCTTTCTTCACCGCGATCTACCAACGCTTTTGTCACGGGAACGGGAAATTCCGTTATAGCGTTCGGAAAACTCGAAACCAGAGTGTTTCCCGTCGCGTCCGTCGTCGTTTCAACCTGAATATTCGGATCGGCGTTTTCCTTTTTACCCGTATAAAACGCCTTGTTCGCGCGAAGATTCCCACGCGCCACAGTTCCTTCGGGCAAATCCCTCATCGCTTTGCCGTCGCTGAAAAAATCGCTCTGCTTAAACGCCTTATAACGCGGCTGATCCTGCATATCGTAACGACATCCGACGGTAATCAAACAAAAAACGGTCAGCAAAAAGCAGCAAATTGCCCGCTTGCCGACTTTGGACTTTGGACTCTGGACTCTGGACTGTTTACTCGTCAACATCAAAGACCTCCTGCGGATTCAGACTTTCCATAAAATTTCTCGTTTTCTCGTAATCAAAATTCGGGTCTTTTGTTTCGATCACCAAAAAGAATTTTTCTCGTGTCGCCAAGGCAAAACGCGGAACATTAAAAACCGGATGATACGGCATCGGCAAACCGTTCAAAAAAAGCATACCGAAAACCGCGCCGAATCCGGCAAATAAGATCGTCAACTCGAACATCGGCGGAATAAACGACGGCAGACTGAAAAACGGACGACCACCGACGATGATCGGATAATCTATGACGTGAACGAAAGTTACCAGAGCGAGTGCCGAAAGCAGTCCCGCAAGCCCGCCGCCGAAGACGACCCACGGCAGAATGCTTCGCCTTACGCCGAGTGCCTCGTCCATTTCGTGAATCGGAAACGGCGAATACGCATCGGTTTTTGTGTAACCGGCATCGCGCGTCTGTTCCGCCGCCCTGACAAGTTCTGTCGGCGTATCAAACTCCGCCATCAATCCGTAGATATTTCTTCTGTCCATAACTTTTGTTTGTCTGCTTGCAATCAGCTTCGTCTGCCGGCAAAAGGCTTGACACGGGTGAGTTGCCCTATATTTCCCCCTGCGAACAAACCGAAACTGATTGCAATTTCAATTTTAACAAAATTGCGTTTGAATTGGTCTTAGGACTTTGGTTTCTGGTCTTTGTAAATTTTCTCTGCCGCATTCTAAAGTTTTTACCGATAAAACCTTTTTCATTAAAAACAATAAAATCAAAGACCAAAGACCGAAAACCAAAAACCAAATCTAAAAAATCTATTCCTCAACAAATCCTTCATCGCCGTCCGTATCAACTTTATTCGCCGCTTCGGTAAAATGATCCGGGTAACGCTTGTGATCTTCATCGCCTTGATGATGCGAAACCTGCGCCGCCGGCAGAAGCGTTCTGACCTCGAAAATCGAAATAACCGGCAGAAATCGGACAAAAAGAAACAACAAGGTAAAGAAAAACCCTACCGTTCCGATATACATTGACCAATCCCACATCGTCGGGGCATACATCGCCCACGACGACGGCAGAAAATCGCGGTGCAGACTCGTAATAATAATAACGAATCGTTCGAGCCACATACCGATACTGACGATAATCGAAATAACGAACAGCCAAAACGCGCTTTCGCGGAAACGCTTGAACCACAAAAACTGAATCGAAACGCCGTTGCACAAAATCAGAAGCCAGTAAAACCACCAATACGGACCACCCCAGATGCGGTTGTAAATCATATATTTCTCGTATTCGGAAGCACTATACCAACCGAAAAACGCTTCCATCGCGTAACCGTAAACGACGATCATCCCGGTCGCCAGCATAATCTTGCCCATATAGACAAGGTGCGTGTGCGTGATCATATCCTTCAAGTTATACCACTTTCTAAGCGGGATACAGAGAATCAAAACCATCGCAAACCCTGCAAAAATCGCACCTGCAACAAAATACGGCGGAAAGATGGTCGCGTGCCAGCCCGGAACTTGCGACACCGAGAAGTCTAAACTAACAATCGAGTGAACCGACAAAACAAGCGGCGTTGAAAGTCCCGCAAGAATCAAATAAGCGATTTCATAACGATGCCAATGCCGCGCCGAACCGCGCCAACCCCAAGAAAGCAGAGCGTAAACCAATCTGAAATACTTGTTTTTAGCCCGATCACGCAAAGTTGCAATATCGGGAATCAAGCCGACATACCAAAAAAGAAGCGAGATCGTCGCATACGTCGAAACGGCGAAAACGTCCCACATCAGCGGACTGCGAAATTGTGGCCACATTCCCATCGTGTTCGGATACGGAAAAAGCCAATATGCGAGCCACGGGCGACCTGTGTGCAGAAGCGGAAACATTCCGGCGCAGGCGACGGCAAAAAGCGTCATCGCTTCGGCAAAACGGTTGATCGAAGTTCGCCATTTTTGATTTAACAGCAGCAAAATTGCCGAAATAAGCGTTCCGGCGTGTCCGATTCCGATCCACCAAACGAAGTTGATAATCGGAAAAGCCCAGCCGACGGGTTGGTTGTTGCCCCAGATTCCGATTCCCGTTGTAACAAGGTAAATCGTTGTAAACAAAAGCAGTTGGGCAACCATAAACGAGATGCCGAAGCCGATGAACCAACCGAATTTCGTTCTCTTTTTCAGCGTAATGTCGCTGATCTGATCGGTGACGGTGGCAAAATCGTGGTCGCCTTCGACCATCGGCGGATAAATTCTTCGCTGAATCGCTCTTAAATTTTGCTCTTCGAGTTCGTGCGCGTTTTGCATAGCTTTTAATTTCTACTTCGCATTTGAACAAATGCCAACCTAAAATTGCTTAATGATTTTCATCATCGCCCGTTACTTTCTGTCCTTCTTTCATCTCGCCCGTATCGTGTTCGACTTCGAGTTTTTTCGGCGGTCTGTAATCAGGCATTTCCCTGTTTTGATTCACTAAACCCGCCAGATAAGTCGTGCGCGGCTGTGTGTTTAATTCGTTCAGCAGATTGTAATTTCGGTGATCCGTTTTCGATTTCGCAACTTTGCTGTTTTGATCGTTCATATCGCCGAAGATAATCGCGTCCGCCGGACAAACCGACTGACACGCCGTTAAAATCTCGCCGTCCCTTATTTTGCGCTGATCTTTTTCCGCTTCGATTCTGGCGGCTGAAATTCTCTGCGTGCAGTATGTGCATTTTTCCATCACACCGCGGCTGCGAACCGTAACTTCCGGGTTTCGCATCAATTTATACTGCGGCGTGTCCCAATCCTGATACAGCAAAAAGTTGAAACGTCTGACTTTATACGGACAGTTATTTGAACAATATCTCGTTCCGACACAGCGGTTGTAAACCATATCGTTCAAGCCTTCCGCGCTGTGAACCGTCGCGTGAACCGGGCAGACCGTTTCGCACGGCGCAAGTTCGCACTGCTGGCATAAAACCGGCTGAAAATTCGGACCTTCGGGATTTTCGACAGTTCCGCCGTAATACGCATCAATTCTCATCCAGTGCATTTCGCGGCTTCGCTCGACCTGTTCCTTGCCGACAACGGGAATATTATTTTCCGATTGGCACGCGATCACGCAGGCGTTGCAGCCGACGCACGAATTCAGATCAATCGTCATTCCCCATTTATTACCGTTATATTCAAACGGCGGATAAAGCGATTTTTCGTATTCGTCGTGCTGATGTCCCATTTCGGGATTATTCTGATACTGCTCCAAATCCCAATAGCGAAGCAGATCGCGCCCTTCCATATTAAAATGGATTTGCGTCGAAGCAACCGTCGTCTGCGCTCCCGTCGGCGCGATGCTTCCTTTGCCGTTCCACATCGCGTCGGAACGCTGTGCATTATAAGCGTTGTAGCCGAGTCCCGTGCCGATTCTTCCGGCGCGTGTGCGTCCATAACCTAAATAAATCGTAATTACATCGTCCGGGTGTCCGGGCGCAATCCACATCGGCACGTCGGGAATGTTTGCGCCTTGATAATTCAAAGTAACGACATCGGAAAACAAATTTCCGCCCTTCGTATTTACAAAAGTCGTGCCAAGCGAACCGCCGACCATTTGTTCCTCGTCCACGCTTACATTGATGCCTAATCTATTCGCCGTCGTCGGACTTATCAGCGCGACATTTTCCCAAGTTATTTTCGTCAAAGGATTCGGCAGTTCCTGAAGCCAGCCGTTGTTTGTAAAACGTCCGTCATAAACGCTCGGATCGGGCAGAATCACGATGTCGAGTTCGCCCTGTCCCGCCACGGGATTTACCGTCTGACTGAGAAATCCGCCGCTTACGCTGACATTTTTCGTCTGCGCCGCCGTGTTCGGAACAAATCCGTCGTGAACGAATTTGCGCCATTTGTCTTCAAAATTTGTCGGTTCGGCATCGGCAGTTGTTGTCTGCTGTTGCTCGGCGTTTTCATTCGATTCTCGTTCTTCGCCTTCTTGTTCTTCATCAGCAGAATTTTGCGGAGCTGCCTGAACCGTCGGAGTCGGAACGGGAGTTGCTTCCGGTGTCGGAGCAGCATTCGGAACTGCCGCCGGTGTCGCCATCGGTTGAACGGTCTGATTTGCGTTTTGCGCGGCATTTCTACTGTCCGCATTATTGAAATTCGCGTTTACCGCGCTTGAAAAATTATTTTGCTGCCAGAAATTTTTGACAATATCGTAACCTTTCATATCATAGTTTTCTTGGGCGAAAACTTGAACAAGTTCGTGGACGCTTTTGCTGTCGTAAAGCGGACTAATTAACGGCTGAACAATTGAAACCGTGCCGTCGTAAGCGCGTGTGTCGCTCCACATTTCCAGATAATGCGTTTCGGAAATGTGCCATTTGCACAAAATTCCCGTTTCGTTATAGTGCTGTCCGAGATGAACGCTGACCGGAATTTTTTTCATTCGTTCCAGATTCAGACGCAGATCGGCGGGCGTGTCGTAAGCCGGATTTCCGCCCAAAATGACAAGCATTTTCACCGCGCCGCCGTCAATTTCCTGAATTAACCCGCGAAGCTGCTCAAGCTGCGTCGTATCCGCGTTCGGCGTGATCGGTTCGGTATAAGTTACCGTCTGACCGATGCTTCCGAGTGCCGCGTTCATTGCGTGCGCTAAAGCGTGAACGATTGCCGGCTGATGATCGCCCGCGATGACGATTGTTTTGCCTCTGTTCGCCTGCAAATCTTTTGCCAACGCCGCAATCCATTCGGCATTTTCCGTGTAAGTCGAACTCGCGCCCGCCACGCCCAACGCCGCCGCAATCGCTTTGGCAATTTCGGGCATCAGACTCGGTTTGACCGCCAAGCGGTGATCGGCTTTCGCGCCCGTCAAAGTCGTCGAAGTTTCAATCGAGTAGAGCCTGCTCATCTGCTTTATCTCGTTATTGACGCGTCGGTTTTTTGAAAAATCTTTTATATAGCGGACATTAAAACTGCCGAGAAAATCAGCGTCGAGCGACAAAATTCTGTCCGCCTGATCGAATTTGTAAACCGCGTGTGCCGTTGAGCCGAAAGCCATTTTCGCGCCGTCAAGCGAATTGCCGGCGTTGACGGGTTCATATTGATAAACTTTTGCGTTCGGAAGTTCGGAAAGTATCTGATTAAACTGCCCGATCAAAGTCGGCGATGTCAGCGTTCCGGTTAAAAAACGGATTCCCGCGCCGCCGTCAGCGCGGTTTTCGTTGATCGCGCTTCGCATTTCGGTTACAAAATTCTGCCACGTTTTCGGGTTGTTTCTAAAGAGAATTTCTTTTGAACGATCCGGATCATACATTTCCAGAATCGAGGCTTGCGCCAAAACGTCCGTCGCGCCCAGACTTCCCGGATGCTCCGGGTTTCCTTCGATTTTCGTCGGGCGACCTTCATAAGATTGAGCGAGCAATCCGGTGGCGATTCCGCCTAAACTCATCGCCGTCGCAAAATACATCGGCTTGCCCGGAACGATTTCTTCCGGCTGTATTACATACGGCACGATTTTTTCCGCCGGCTGCATCACGCAGCCGCTTAAACCCGCAAAAGCAAGCGACGCGCCCATAATTTTCACAAAATTACGGCGGCTTAAAGAATTGTCCCATTCTTCGGCGTGGCTCGGATATTCCTGTTTGACGTATTCCCCGAATTCGGGCGCGTCAACAAATTCCTCGATGCTCCGCCAATATTCTTTTCCGTCTTTTCGGAGAATTTTATCCCGCAGTAACGCAAAGTTAGTTTTACTGTCTTTGCTTGGCATTTTTTGTTTGTTCCTCAAAATTTGTATTACGAAAATCTTCTAAAATTAACATCCGTTCTAGCGGTGGCAAGTCGAACAACTTGTCAGCATCAGTTCGCTTCGGATTTTATAATCGGCTGCCAGTTGCTGCCTTTCTTCCGCCGTCAGATTGCCGTTGTTCCAGTCCATATTGTAAATTTCGGATTTTGGACGAATATACTGCGCCGGGTCTCTGTGGCACGACAGACACCATTCCATCTGCAAAGTATTTTCCTGATAAACGGCGGGCATATTGTCAATCTGCCCGTGGCACGTCGAGCATCCAACGCCTTTGGCGATGTGTATGCTGTGATTAAAATAAGCGTATTCGGGCAGATCGTGAACTCTCTCCCATTCGATTGGCGTATTGTTTCTGTAACTTGCGCGAACCGGCTCTAAATACTCGCTGTCCGCCCAGATTTCGTTGTGGCAGTTCATACAAGTCGCCGTCGGCGGAATTCCCGCCGTGTATGAAGTTTCAACCGCCGTATGACAATAGCGGCAGTCAATACCGTCGTCGCCGACGTGGTGTTTGTGGCTGAACTGCACGGGCTGTTGTTTTTCCAAATAGCGTCCGGTAATGTAACCCGAACGCGAAACCTGCATAAATACAAGACCGGCAACTCCCGCCAGAACAATTCCGACAAAAATGCTCGCCTTTGCTATATTATTTGCTCCGCGATGAAATATCTGTGCCATTTTTTATCTCGTCTAAATTTTCCTTAAATTATAGTAATCCCTTTCCCGAATGCCGCAGAAACGAATTCAGGTTAAACCTTTAATCAAAGTTTTTACTATTTAAGAGCGATTTGTAAAACCTATCCTTGATTTTACCTTTTCTGACAAATTCCGCAAATACTACTATAAAAATAATTCTTTTTGTGAGCTTGTGCAACTTTTCACTAATTAGTTTTTCTGATAAAGCTGATTAAAATTGTTCGTTGTTCGCAGTCGGTTGTTCGTTGATAGTTGTTTGTTGTTAAGCGAAGTAGAACGATTATTGCTCAAATTCTGACAACTATCAACTGACTATAAACAACGAACCGATCTCTTATAATCCCGCCGATAAAAGTCCCGCGCCGACGGCGGCGGCATTTTCGCCGAGTTTTCCTTCGACAATTTCGGTATTTTCAAACGACGGCGCAAAAGACATTTCTTTGGCGCGTTCGACGATTGCTTCTAAAACCGGAACTTCTTCCTGAATGATTTCGCCGCCGACCACGATTCTTTCGACATTAAGCAGATTTATAACTCCGGCAATCGCCGTGCCGACATAAGTTCCCGTCCGAACAAGCATCATCTGAGCAAAATCGTCTTCGCGTCTGGCGGCGGCAATAATGTCCGTCAGAGATATTTTTTCCTCGCCGATTTTGTTTAAAGATGAAGTTTGATCCTGATGAAAACGCGCTTTTGTGCGGCGGACGATGTTTTCGGCGGATGCCAAATCTTCGAGTTTCAAGCCTTCCGAATCAATTACGATGTGACCGAATTCGCCCGCAAAACCCGACGCGCCGCGCCAGATTTTCCCGTCAAAGATAAACGCTCCGCCAACTCCGTCGCCGATTGTCGCGTAAAACATACTGTTGCTGCCGCGCCCCGCGCCAAAGGTAAATTCGCCGAATGCGGCGGCGTTTGCGTCGTTGTCAACCAATACTTTAAGATTTGTTTCCGTTTCCAGATTTCCCAGAAAATCTATCTGTTCGTGTTCGGGAAATTGTTTTGAATAAGCGACGCGCCGCGTTTCCCCGTGAACGAGTCCGGGAACGGCGATTCCGATTTTTTCAAAGTTTCCGAAACGGTTTTTTATTTCATTGATAAAAGCGACGACCTGCACGAATTTATCATCCGCATTATTGAGAACGGCTCTGACGGCATCATTTATTTTCCCGTCGCGCTGAAGACAGACGGCTCTGATTATCGAATGAGAAACCTCGACTCCGACAAGTTTTTCCGTTTTAGTGCTTTCGCTCATATTCTGAGAAAATCCTTCTGCTTGCAAATATTCAGGTTGGAAACTAACGGAATTTTAGAACTCTGCCGATAAAGAAGTCAAACAAAGCCTTGAAATAAAAAATCCGCTTCGTGAAAATACGATTTTGTTTGACTGTAAACCGTTTGAAAGTTAATCTTTGATAGTTCGAGCATTTTTCCGCTTTTAATTTCACAATGGAACATATATCCGAACTAATCGAATTTTACGGCATCTACGCGGTCTTCGCCCTTTGCACCGTCGAAGGCGACATAACTTTGCTTTTATCGGGCGTGATGGCGCACAGCGGATTTTTCGGAAAATTCGGTTTTCTAAAAATCTTTCTCGCCGGAATCGCGGGCGGAATGGTCGGCGACAGCATCGGTTACTGGATCGGGAGGCTTTTCCGAACAACGGTTAAAAATTACCGTTTTTACAAAATGGCGCAGCCGCGCATCGAAAAGATCATTGATAAATTCGGCGGATTCGCCATCATCATTTCAAAATTCATCTACGGAATTCGCGGCGCAATGTGCCTTTTTTACGGCGTGGCGCGAATGCCTTACTGGAGATTTCTGATTCTCGATTTGATAAGCTGCATAATTTGGGTTTCAATGCTTTCCGGCATCGGCTATTTTTTCAGCGGCGCGATCACGAGCATCATCGGCGATTTCAAGCAAGTCGGAATCGCTCTGTTTTTTATAGTGATGTTCGGCGTAATCGTTTTTTATCTGGTTGAACATTACTGGCTTTCGCCGGCAGTCGAAGAAGCCGATCCCAAGACGATCAACAAAATCGAAGAAAAATTTCACAATCTCGAAGAAGCCGCGCAGGAAAAACTCCACGATCTCGGAGAAAAACTGCATCTGACGAGTTCGCCGGATAAAAAAGATGTTGAACAAAAGGAAAATGCGGAAATTGAAAGCGAAAACGAAGAATCGGAAACGATTCATTAAAATTCAATCATCTCCGGGCTGATTCCAAAAAGGATATTTTGATAAATATCTCAACCTTCTCCAGTATTTCCGCGCCCGTCCTCGTCTTCGCTAAAACGCTGCCCGCTTTGCCGATGCCTTTGCCGAGCAGTATTTCAACGATTGCCGAGCCGACCAATTCTATTTTCAAATAACAAAAGGCGAAGTTTTTAGCTTCGCCTCTAAACAGATTATATCTTTGAAAAGTTCGCCATACTTTTCGCCTTTTCTTTTAAGAACTGCAAATCAAATGGCGTTTCCAACCAATTATTAGTAATTAAATAATAAATATAAATGGAAACTTCGGCGCAACCGGAAATCAATGCAGTCAATTCAGAATTATTGCTTTTCTGTAAATAATTCATTAAAGAATTGATAAAATTCTCAAATATATTCTTGTCTATTTCTAATTCGTCATCAAAAGGCTGAATTACTCCGCTTTTTATTTCTAAAATTTTTTCTAAAGATTGAATTTGTTCAAAATACAAAATTCCAACCGTTAAACTCGGAGTCCATATTTCTTTACCATTACAAGTTACAATATATCCCATTTTCTCACCTCCAATTTATATGAATTTCAATATCAGGATTTAGTTTTGACAGCCGCTGAATTTCTGCTTCAACTGCCATCTTAAATTTCGAGTCTGCGCCGGATTTAACAAAATCAAATCCAATTTCCGCATTTTTGTAAAAACTCGGCAAGTATTTTCTTGCTTCAACTAAATCTTCAAATTTCTTTGTAATGTGTTTTGAAACCCATCTTGCAGTTTCATCTGCACCCGTAAATTTGTTGATGCCGCTTGTCGCACTTTTCTCTTCCCACAATACATTACCTTCAAATCTATCAATATCAACAACTGTTCTACCAACTTTATTCGGATCGTGAACTTGATAATCTACTTTTCCTTCAAGCGGCGGTTTAATTCGAGATGTTTTGATACCAACCTCATCAATTTTATCTCTTAAACCAAGTTCGATCATTTTTTCACGATACAGTTTTTCTAAATGAGGTTCAATCTTTTTGCCGAACTCATTCACCATTTTCGTTGAAAATTCACCGAACTTAACTGCGCCATTCTTGATTTTGTTTCCCGCGAAAATCGCCATATTCGCTAGAACATCGGCGGGAATTCCTGAATATAATTGTGTCGCTAATTTCTGCTTTACTCTCTGACTTGCAAGTTTTGCGGCTTCGTCCGAAAATGTTTCCGCGACTTTCGCCGTTATTGCCAGCTTAATAACTTTCGCCTTCTCGATTATTTCCGCGCTCGTCCTCGTCTTCGCTAAAATACTTCCCGCTTTGCCGATGCCTTTGCCGAGCAGTATTTCAACGATTGCAGAGCCGACGAGTTCATATTTTCAAATAACAAAAGGCGAAGTTTTCAGCTTCGCCTTACTCTTAACACTTATTTTATTCGGATAAGCGTTTTTTTTCTGGTCTGTAAACAATTATTTCTTTATCAGTTCCAACATTCAAGTATAACCTTTCACAAACAAAACACCGCCAAGTTGGAGTTGAGCCGGAATCTTCCCAATGTTCTGTCCACATATCTACAATTTGGTCGTTCTTAACTTCCGTATCAACCAAATGTTCCAATTTTTCTCGATTATTAGAACTAACTAAATAATGTTCAACACTATTTGGATAGGCTATATCATTTAAGACTTGACCACATTCACATTTAAAAAACATAATTTTAGTTCCCTAATCCCTTATATATAATTGTTCCATCTGAAGATTTTACAACAACTTCCGTGATATTAGTTCCTCTGCCGCCTTTAGAAAGAGCATTTTTTACAAAATCTTTTGTCATCTCTTTTGTTATCAATATATCTCCAACTCTTATTTCCTTTCCGAGATTTATAATAACTTGTCCTTTAGTTTTTTCACTAATAAATTGAATATTAGCCTTTTTGATTCTGTCATTGAAAAAATTCTGAGCGTTTTTTAAGTCAATAAACGGCTCAGTTCTAGCTTTAACTTCATATTCCGGCTGATCTGTTCCGGGTGTCGTTCCTCTGACTTCCGGCACTTCACCGCGAGCAATCTTTCTTTCAAGTTCTTGAACTTCCGCTTCTGCTCCAATTCTTGCACCATTATCGGAAGAAATTAAATCACTTTTAAGGCGTTTCAAATCACCTTTTATTTTCCCCGTTTTTTCCCAATGCTCAACTTTTTGCAGTTGTAATGATTTCGTTGCTTTTATTCCAACCTCATCAATTTTATCCGCCAAGCCGAGTTCAGTCATTTTTTCCCGATATAATTTCTCAAGATACGGCTCGACCTTTTCGCCGATCTCGCTAATCATCTGCTTTTTGAAGTAGGTAAACTTGACCGCACCGTTTTTCAGCTTATTGCCTGCAACAATCGCCATATTCGCCAGAACATCGGCGGGAATCCCGGCGTAAAGTTGCGTGGCTAATCGTTGCTTGACCTTTCGGCTGGCAATTGCCGCCGCTTCGTCTGAAAGTGTTTCCGCAATCTTAGCAACAGTTGCCGATTTTACGAGTTTTGCCTTCTCGATTATCTCCGCGCCCGTTTTCGTCTTCGCTAAAATGCTGCCCGCTTTGCCGATGCCTTTACCAAGCAGAATTTCAACGATTGCAGAGCCGACCAATTCTTATTTTCAAATAACAAAAGGCGAAGTTTTTAGTTTCGCCTCAAAGTAAAATAAACTTAATCTTCCAAAAGTCCTTTCCTTTCAATTTTATAAACAGTAATATTTTCCGGTTCTCCTTCAGCATTAAGATAAAGTCGTTCACAATTTGGACATTTCCACACAATTGTCGAGCCGGCATCTTCCCAATGTTCTGCCCACATATCAACTACTTTTTCATTTCTCACTTCTTCATCAACTAAATCTTGCAATTTTTCTTGAGTATAATCATCAAGATACTTGCCTTCAACTCCATTCGGCGAAGCAATATCACTCATTGTATTTCCACATAAACACTTTAAAAACATATTTAATTTCCTAATCCTCTATAAATTGTATTTCCTTCTGATGATTTAATAACAACTTCCGTAATATTAGTTCCTCTTCCGCCTTTTGCTAAGGAGTTTTTTACAAAATCTCTAGCCATTTCTTCTGTTATCAAAGTATCACCGACTTTTAACTCTTTTCCTAAATTAATAACTACTTGACCTCTGGATTTTTGTTTCACAAACTGAGTATTAGCCTTTTTGATTCTATCATTAAACCAGTTTTGAGCGTTATTTATATTAGAAAATGGTTCTGTTCTGGCTTTGACTTCATATTCAGGTTGATCTGTTCCAGGTTTAGCTCCTCTGACTTCCGGCACTTCACCGTGAGCAATTTTTCTTTCAAGTTCTTGAACTTCCGCTTCTGCTCCAATTCTTGTTCCACTTCGTTCTGATTTTAAATCATTCTTTAGTCGTTCCAAATCACCGCTTATTTTTCCCGTTTTCTCCCAATTCTCAACTTTTTGCAGTTGTAATGATTTCGATGCCTGTATTCCAATTTCATCAATTTTATCGGTCAAACCGAGTTCAGTCATTTTCCCGCGATAAAGTTTTTCTAAATAAGGCTCGATTTGCTTTCCGAATTCAGCCTTCATTTGCTTCGAGAAATCGGCAAACTTGACCGCGCCGTTTTTCAGCTTATTGCCTGCAACAATCGCCATATTCGCCAGAACATCGGCGGGAATTCCCGAATATAGCTGCGTGGCTAGACTTTGTTTTACTCTTTGGCTGGCAAGTGCCGCCGCTTCGTCTGAAAATGTTTCGGCTACTTTCGCCGTTGTCGCTAGTTTGACGGCTTTTGCTTTCTCTAAAAGTTCCGCGCCCGTTTTCGTCTTCGCTAAAATGCTGCCCGCTTTGCCGATTCCTTTGCCTAACAGTATTTCGACAATCGCCGAGCCGACGAGTTCATATTTTCAAATAACAAAAGAATAAGTTTTTAGCTTTGCCTCAAAACTTATCCAATAAATTCTGGAATGAATTCTTTTTTAGTTTTTTCCATTGGTTCTTCAAGGATATTTAAAATATCCTTTAACCATTTTTCGTATGTTATCTTCCAATATGGAATATAGACTCCAAGAACAAAAACATCCTCTAAAACTTTAGATAAAGTTTTTTCATCTAACCTCAAAGCTAAGAAATGTTTTAATTCGCTTATAACTTGGTTGGTAGTTGAAGTTGGATTATGGGATTTAAAAAATCTCACAACTGGAGCATAGTGTGGCTCTTGGTTTTTCCAGTTGTAACTATGCTCCCAATCTTGATGAAAGTAACCTCCAATCAAATTCTTAAGTTTTGGATATTTTGAATTTTCAATCATTTTAGAACTTAAAACCTCCATTTGACTTAATTGGAAATGAAGTTTCAATATGCCAACCTTGCGGGGTTTTATCTCTAACAGCAACAATAACAACCCTTTTAGTTTCAATAGATTTTGAGTTCGGTGATCCACCTTTGCCGCGCGTTAAAACTCTGCCAACGGGTTCATTCATTTCAAAATCAACTTGTAATCTATGTTCCCCTGATTGTAACCAATTCTCAATCGCTTCACGATTTTCTTTAACAAATTTTGCAATTGTCCGATTAGCAATTGCTTCGTTATAAAATGTTGAAGCCGACTTTGTTCTGGGTTCATCTATTAACCTATTTCGCAACCAATTGTCAGATTTTCCAACGTGCCTTTTAATCGTATGTCCGCCGAGCAGTTCGTCTAAAGTTAAATCCTTTCTTTTTCCAAATACTTTTTCAAACGATTCTTGATAAAGTTCGAGCAGTTTTGGTCTGACCTTTTCGCCGAACTCGTCAACCATTTTCGTTGAGAATTCACCGAATTTAACTGCACCGTTTTTTATTTTGTTTCCCGCGAAAACTGCCATATTCGCCAGAACATCGGCGGGAATTCCCGAATATAGCTGTGTGGCTAATTTCTGCTTTGCTCTTTGAGAAGCTAACGCCGCCGCTTCATCTGAAAATGTTTCCGCGACTTTCGCCGTTGTTGCCAACTTAATAACTTTCGCCTTCTCGATTATCTCCGCGCCCGTTTTCGTCTTGGCTAAAATACTGCCCGCTTTGCCGATGCCTTTGCCTAAAAGTATTTCGACGATTGCCGAGCCGACCAGTTCACCGACCATTTCCGATTTTTTATTTGACGGCGCGTTTTTGAATTCTTCCCAAGTTTCGCCTAATTCTTTGTAGAGCGCGTTGAATGTTTCAACCGGATGCCCGATGATCTGCGCTATCGCCTTCATCGTTTCCGGCAAATTCAGCAGTCCGACCGTGCCTTTGACCGACTTCATCGCGCCGTTTGCCAAGCCGCGCACGAAACTTGATATTTCGTTGTGATTTATTGCCCGATTTCGCGCCGCGTCTGCGCTGTTTATTTCGCTTTGCACGGTGTTATAAGCGATTCGCAATTTCAGACGGCTTTCTAAAGGTAAATCGAACTGCGCCGTTCCGCCGGTAACTTTTGCGTTTTTTATTTCCACTCCGCTGTTTTTGGCGATTTGCAGAATGTCGGCGCGGTTTTTCGCAAACGGAATCGTTTCGCCGTAGGTTTTTGCGATAAGCGATTCGAGAATTTTGTCCGACTCCGACGGCTTTGTATCAAGCGCAACTCTGACGGAAAAATGTTTCAGAGCGTCCGGTTTGTCGGGCGTGCCGTATCTCGTCCGTTCGACTTGCGCCTTGTCCGCCAACCGGCTCAGTTCCGCTTTTTTATAATCTTCCGTGTTAAAGACGTTTTTCGCACTAATTTTCTCTTTCACTTCGCCGGATTTTGCCTGCGTGTTTTTAAAAAGCGCGTTCTGCGCCCGTCTGTCGGCGATGAATTTCGTGAACAAATGATAGTTTGCGGCAGACAAGCGGATTCTGCCCTGAAAACCGGGTTTGTCGGACGCGTCTTTGGCGAAGAGCGTCGGCAGCATCGCATTTTTCAGAAACTCTCTTAAATTCGTGCCGTATTTTTTATCGAATGCTTCAACGTCGTCCCTCTTAAAACCCAAAGCGGAAAGCAGGACTTCGGTTTTTTCCGCCGGGGACGCGTCAGCACTCGAAAGCGTTACGAGAATATCTTTTGTGCCGCCGCCGGATGCTGAATTTTGAACGGGCGGCGAGCCGTAATTGGAAATCGGTCTGGTCATTTGAAAAACTCCTTTTGAGAAATGATTTTACTTTATTTAAAAGCCAAAAGATAAAATTAAGCCTTTGTAAAGGTTATCGCCAAAAAGTCTGATTTGTTTCCTATTTTTTTCAAATTATTTTCTTACTTACGAATTTCCGCTGATTAAAAATTTTATGTGCCTGCATTTTTAAGAATTTTGCGGTAAAATCAAATCGTTTTTATCCGAAAAGTTTATAAATCAGAGGAAAATAATTAGTGATAATCGAATCATCCGCGCCAACCAGAGTAGATTTAGCGGGCGGAACAATTGACATTCCGCCGCTTTTTTTGTTTCACGAAAATGCGGCAACCGTAAATTTCGCCGTTGATCTGCTGGCGAAATGCCGTATTGAAACCAACGACGACGATAAAATCGTTCTTGAATCAATTGACCGCCGGGAAAAATTTGAAACTTTGCTGGAAAATATAGGCGATCTGGCAAACGAGCCGCGTCTTGAACTGCTTTCAAAACTCGTCTATTTTTTCAAACCCGAAAAAGGTTTTACGATGACAACCGAATCGGAAGCACCGGCGGGCGCGGGACTTGCGGGTTCTTCGACCTTGAATATTGCCTGCATCGGCGCGTTAAATAAATTCGTCGGCAATCGTTACCAGCCCGAAAAATTTATTCCGATAGCGGCAAACATCGAATGTCAGGTGATTAAAGTTCCGACCGGATTTCAGGATTATTATTCGGCGCAATACGGCGGCGTGGCGTGCATTCATTTTCGCCCCGACGGAATCGAGCGCGAAGCATTAAAATTTGACACGAAAACGCTCGAAGAGCGAATCGTCGTAATTTACACGGGCGAGCCGCGTAATTCCGGCACGAATAACTGGGAAATCACAAAAAATCATATTGACGGCGACCGGAAGATTTTCGATATTTTTGAAAATATCCGCGACACATCGCTTGCTCTGCGCCATTCTCTGCTCGAAAATGATTGGCAGAAAACGGGCGAAGTGCTAAAAATCGCGCATCCGCAGCGTCTGCGGCTTTCGCCGAATATCACCACTCCGCGAATGGATTTGCTGATCGCCAAAGCGGAAACGAACGGCGCGATGGCAACCAAAGTCTGCGGCGCGGGCGGCGGCGGCTGTATCGCTTTTTTCTGCGAAAAAGACCGTAGGAGCGATGTTGAAAAGGCTCTGCGCGAAGAAGCGGACGTAAAAGTTTTAGACTGGAGATTATACGACGAAGGCTTACTGGTAAAAGAATTTTGATAATAAAAGCAAACGCGATTTGTTTTTTTGTCTTCCAATAACCGTTCGCCTTTCCCCGAAACCACTTACTTTCAAGGAGAAAATTTATGAAAAAATTATTTTTATTGACGATAATTTCTATCTTCGCTCTAAGTTTGGCTGTGCAGGCGCAGATAGATGATTCCAATTACTATTCGAGAAATTTGGACAATTACGCCCGCGATTTAAAGCGTTATTCGGTTGATTTAGTTGACGCAACCGAACGCGATCTGCGGCGCGGGCGCAGAAATAATTCACGCGCCGAAGTGCAGAACGCTTTTCGCGCCCGTCAACTCGATGCCAGCGCAGGACTTCTCCAGCAAATGATTTCCGATAATCGTCCGGCGGATGAATTGCGCTATGCGACTTCAGCCATTTCCGATTTACTGCGCGGCGCACCGAATTATGGTTTGGGCGGAAATCTCTGGCGCAGCGCGGCAAATTCTCTGAATGACATTAATCGTGAATTAGGCGGCGGTAATTTCGGCGGCGGCAGAGATAACGACAGGGACAGAGACAGAGGCAGAGATAGAAATTCAAGCGGAAGCGTCGTCTGGCGCGGAGTTGTTGACAACAGAATCCAGCTTGAAATCAGCGGACGCAGAATCACACAGCGCACGACTGCCGGAAAAACTTATCCGAACGGAACTTATAATTTTACCTCGTCGCTTCCCAGAGGAAATGTGAATATTGATGTTGATAAAAAGGACGGACGCGGAAAAGTTCGTGTTTTGCAGCGACCTGATCGCTCGAACAATTACACGGCGGTAATCGAAATCGAAGACGACGACGGCGGCGCGGATAATTATCAACTGGAAATTTTCTGGAATTGAGGTTTCGAGTAATTTAAGAAGCTGTTTGGTAATTGTATCGCAGGCTTCCAGCCGGCAGTCTTGGCGGCTTCCAGCCGCCAAATTTATCTGTTTTTCCCGCCAATTCGAGTAAATAAGGCTCGAATTGGCGGCTGGAAGCCGCCAAGACTGCCGGCAAGACGGGCGGCGTTACGTTTTTTTTGAGTTTCCAAACAGCTTCTAATATAAAAAAAGCGGTTGGTGAAAATCAGCCGCTTTCTTTATTTTTCGTTGTTTATCTTATCAATCGAATTGGTCAGCGAGCGAAAAATATCGCGTCCGTCATTTGAACCGAGCAGATTTTCGCAGGCTCTTTCCGGGTGCGGCATCATTCCGAGAACATTTCCCCGCACGTTGCAGATTCCGGCGATGTTCGAGCGCGAACCGTTCGGATTCGCTTCATCTGTAACTTCCCCGTTTTCGTCGGAATAACGAAAAACAATCTGATTATTTTCCTCCAGTTCCGCAAAAGTTTCGTCGTCGCAAACGTAATTCCCTTCGGCGTGTGCGACGGGAATTGACAAAACTTCGCCCTTTTCGAGTTCATTCGTAAACGGCGTTTCCGCATTTTCAACTTTTATATCAGCGTGGCGGCAAATAAAGTGCAGATTTTTATTTCGCATCAACGCGCCGGGCAAAAGTCCGCTTTCGCAGAGAATCTGAAAGCCGTTGCAGATTCCGAAAACAAATTTTCCTTCCGCTGCAAAATCCTTAACTGCCTTCATCACGGGCGAAAAACGCGCCAACGCTCCGGCACGCAAATAGTCGCCGTAGGAAAAACCGCCCGGCACGATCACCGCGTCGTAACCTTTCAGATCGGTTTCCTTGTGCCAAACGAAATCAACCGGCTGACCGACGTGCTTGCTAATAACGTGATAAGCGTCGTGGTCGCAATTTGAACCGGGAAAAACTATAACTCCGAATTTCATAAATTTATTGATAGTTCGTTGTTCATTGGTCATTGTTTTCACAATCTTTACAATTAACAATGAACTATGAACCATTCACCAATTCCACCCGATAATCTTCGATCACCGGATTTGCCAAAACGTCCTTAGCGATTCGTTCCGCCGTTTCTCTCGCCTTTTCTTCCGAGAGATTTTTATCAAGAGCGATCTCGAAATATTTGCCCTGCCGCACGTCTTCTATTTTCTCGAATCCGAGCAGTTCCGCCGAATGATGAATCGCTTTGCCCTGCGGATCGAGAACGCCCGGTTTTAACGTAACATAAACTTTTGCTTTCATAATTTTCCTTTGGCGAAAAATAAATTTTACGCAAATTCTTGAGTTTTGCAACGTCTTTGTGATAAATTCTCGTTACACAAAAGTTTTAACGCCTAAATTTACCAACTTTAAACAAAACAAAAAAAAAGGAGATTCAGAAAAAATTATGCAAAATACAGAAGGAAAAACTGCACTCGGACTTGATGCAAATGTCGGGGCAATGTTGTGTTATATACCGATTTGCCTTATTGGTTTAATTTTCAGCATTATCGTAATAGTTCAGGATAAATCAAACAAACTCGCGCGATTTCACGCTTTTCAGGCACTTCTGCTGATGGCTGTCGGAATTGTATTAGGATTAGGATTCGGTTTACTTATGGGAATTTTTTCCGCCATAACAGGTTCTACAATAATCGGTTTGCTTGGCACTCTGGTAAATATAGTTATCTCGTTAGGGCTTCTTATTGCTTTCATATTTTGCGCTGTCAAAGCATTTCAAGGGGAAATGTTTAAACTTCCCGTGATCGGCGATATGGCTGATAAATGGTCGAGTTAATATATTGAGAACAATAAAAATTATGTGAAAAAGGCAGGCTTTCAAAGTCTGCCTTTTTTATTTGACGGATACGGCGTGATATTTTCTGAGAATTTCCAAAGTCTTTTCAATCGGAATCGCTTCGATTTTATTGCCGTCGCGTCCCGTCATTGTTGATGCTCGAAACAGCGAATTGTAGATCGCTTCTTCCGTTGCTTCCACAGCGGCGAGAAAAAGCGGCGACATCAAATCGTTTGCCAGAACTCTCGTTTGACGGACATTTTCGCCCGCGCGAATGCGGTTTTCCGTCGCCGTGCTGAACGCGATGACATAATCGCCGCTGCCGTTCGTCGCAGGCGAACCCGTCCGCGCCAAGCCTAAAATTGCTCGTGCCGCAAGCCGTTCGAGATTTCGCGCGTCGAGAGGCGCATCTGTTGCCACAACAATAATTATCGAGCCGTCCGCTTTGTCGCTAACATCTTTTGAGATATTTTTACCGCCCGATTCAATTTGTTCTTTCAAATAATACTTCCCTAATTCGCGTCCGACAGGCGCACCGTTGATCGTCAAAACGCCGCCGAAATTCGTCTGCACCAAAACGCCGATTGTGTAACCGCCCGCCGATTGCGGCACGATGCGCGAAGACGTGCCGATTCCGCCTTTGAACCCGAACGCGATTGTTCCCGTTCCCGCGCCAACCGAACCTTCTTCAACCGCGCCCGATTTTGCCGATTTTATCGCTTCAAAAACTTCTTTTTGTCCAACGTGCCGCCCGCGTATGTCATTTAGAAAACCGTCATTCGTTTCCGCCACAATCGGATTTACCGAGCGCACATTTTCATTTCCCGAAAGCCCAAGCATATATTCAATTAAAGCGTCGGCAACGCGCGGAACATTCAGCGTATTCGTCAGCAAAATCGGCGTTTCGATCTCGCCGAGTTCCTTAACCTGCGTCGAACCCACGAGTTTCCCGAAACCGTTTCCGACGAAAATCGCCGCCGGAACTTTTTTTTGGAAAAGATTTTCACCGTGCGGCAAAATCGCGGTAATGCCCGTTCTAATGTTGTCGCCTTTTATCAGTGTCGAATGTCCGACTTTCACGCCGTCAACGTCCGTAATCGCATTGAGTTTTCCCGTCGGCAAAATTCCGACCTCAACGCCCAAATCTCTGGCTCGCGGGCGTTCTTTTTCCGTTTGAGCGAAAATCTGCGTCATAAAAATCAGAATTGAAAAAACTGCGATAAATTTTTGAAGAAAATCAGCCATAAGTTATTTTTAAATGTATCCGATTTAGAAGTTATGAGAATTAAAATAAAGACAGTTTCGGAATAGCTGATAAATTATAGATAAAGGATGATAACTGCACCCGTTTTATCTATCAGTTTTCATCTTTCATCTATAATCTATTCCGAAATAAATTCCTCGACTGCGTAACTTCTGAGATTATAAAAACTGCTTTGAAATATTTCCTATAATTCTAAGCCAAGTTACAATGTTTATCGAAAGATATTTTCTTGAAGAATCGGTTAGCAACAAATTAAACTTTTTGTCAGTAGCGTCGGCGTGAGCCGATGCGCTCGTCGCGTCCGCATTGACGCATCGGCTCACGCCGACGCTACTGACTTGCACACTATTTCTTAAAATAAAGGGAAACATTTGAACGAAATCAAACCGACAGTAATGAAATTCGGTGGAACGAGCGTCAAAGACGCGGCGGCTTTTGCGCGTGTCGCCGGGATCGTCGCGGGGCAAAAAGACTTTTCGCCCGTTGTCGTAACTTCCGCGATGGCAAGATTTACGGACGCTTTGCTGAACGCCTTTGAAACGGCAAAAAAAGGCGACTCAAGCGTTGCGTTTTCTTCTTTGACGGAACATTTCGACAGGCACGAAAAAGTTTCAGACGAACTTCTCGAAGAAACGCAAAAAACCGCTTTTGAAATAGAATTAAGACTTGCCAGAGGCGAACTTTCCGATCTGCTTTTGCGCGTTGAACGCCGAAGTTTGCCGCTTTCGATGCTTAAAGACGCGATTGTTTCCTACGGCGAACAGCTATCTTCGCATCTTTTGGCGGAAGTCTGTAAGGTAAATAGAATAAACGCCAGACAAATGGACGCACGGCGTTTGATCGTAACGGACGAAGAATACGGCGCGGCGCATCCCGTTTGGAGCGAAACGGAAAAGTTAATAAATTTAGAATTGGAAAATTTGATCGCGGACGGCGAAGTTCCCGTTCTCGGCGGTTTTATCGCGGCGAGCAGAACAGGCGAAACGACGACTTTGGGGCGCGGCGGTTCGGATTATTCGGCGGCACTAATCGGCGCGGCACTTCGCGCAAGGGAAATTCAAATTTGGACGGACGTAACCGGCGTTTTGACGTGCGATCCGCGAATTTGCCCCGAAGCCGAAACTTTGGACGTGCTTTCCTACGAAGAAGCGGCGGAACTCGCCTATTTCGGCGCGAAAGTTCTGCATCCCAAGACGATAAAACCCGCCGTTGATTACGAAATCCCCGTCCGCGTCTGCAACTCCAATCAGCCGCACGAAAAAGGCACGATGATCTTAGCCGAAAGCAAAGTTTCGCCGAATAAGATCAAATCAATCGCGCACAAAACGGGAATTACGATTGTGCGAATCTCGTCGGCGCGGATGCTCGGCTCTTACGGTTTTATGAGCGCGTTATTCCAGATTTTTGAACGCTTCCGCACCGTGATTGACGTAATTTCAACGTCCGAAGTTTCCGTCGCTTTAACGCTTGACAACACCGATTCGCTTGACAAAATAATCATCGAATTAGAACGGCTCGGCGAAACCGAAGTCGAGCATAACAACGCCGTCATCTGCGTCGTCGGCGAAGGTCTGCGCTCGACTTCCGGCTTGGCTTCAAAACTTTTTTCGACCATCGAAGACATCCCGATTTCGCTTATCTCCCACGGCGCGTCGAGCGTAAATTTAACTTTTGTCGTCAAGGAAGAAAAAGTTGCGGACGTAATAAAAAGGCTGCATAATAAATTTTTTAATGAATAATTGCTCTTGACACAATCGGCTTAAACATAGAGTAAATGCTGAACAAATAAAATTATTGCGGCGCATCCCAAATGGAATAATATATACATTCCTTGCAGAACATAAAATTTTGAGAAAAGGGCTTTTGGATTTGATAATTTCCAAAAGCCCTTTTCTACAATTAAATTTCCCGCATTATCTAATTACTTCCCCGTCAGCGTTCAATTTAATAACTTCGCCGAAACCCAAACTGCGAACGCCTGTTTCGATTTTTGAAACGTCGCCGACGATCAGCCAGATTATTTCGTCGGGACGGACAAATTTTCGTCCGGCGGTTTCAAGCTGCGTTTCGGTCAAACCGCGCATCTTTGCACCGTAGTTTGCCCAATAATTGTCGGGCAAATTGTAATTTACAAGGTCAATCGCCGCCGATTCGAGCGACGAAAGTGTTTCAAATCTGCCCGGTAATCTCAAGGTCATATTTCGCATAATGCTTTGGAATTCTTCGCCCGTTACGGGACGATTTCCGGCGACATCGGCGATCTCTTTTTTGACTTCGACGATTGATTCCTTCGTTTTGTCCGTCTGCACGGGCGCGAGAACGAGAAATGTTCTTTGCCCACGAGCGTCGCGCAATGCGCCGGAAGTTCCGTAACTCCAATGTTTGTCGAGCCGCAAATTGCGATTCAGACGCGACGTTGACATTCCGCCAAAGTTGCGGAAAAGCGGTTCGCCCGCAAGGTCTTCCGGTTGTCCGCTGGCTTCGGAAATGTGCGCGGCGACGATGGTTGATTGCGGTGCGCCGGGTTTATCAATCAAGTAGATTTTTTTGCCCGCCGTTTTCGCCACGTTCGAGATGTTTTTCTTCGGCGCAGTTCCGGCTTTCCAATTGCCGAACGCTTCTTCGAGCATCGGCGTAACTTTTGCCAGCGTCGTGTCGCCCGTAACAATAATCGTCGAACTTCCCGGTTTGAACCAATCGGAATGCCATTTTATTAAATCTTCGCGTGAAATTGTTTGTATAGTTTCTTCCGTTCCCGAATTTGTCGTGCCGTAAGCGTGATTTGCGCCGTAGAGAATCGCGGGCAGAATCCGCAGAGCAAGCTGGTTTGCCGTCGCTTTTTCCTGTCCGATCTGCGCGATGCGGTTTTGTTTTTGAATCGTAAAAAGTTCGTTCGGAAACGCCGGATTCAAAACGACATCCGACATAATTCCGAGCGACGGTTTCAGATTTTCCGAAGTCGCCTGAAGGCGAACAAACGACAAATCGAGCGAACTTCCGGTATTCAAACGCGCTCCCAAAGAATCCAATTGATTGACAATTTCAAACGCATCGCGCGTTTTCGTGCCTTCGTCCATCAAACTCAAAGCAAGCGAAGCAAGTCCGGCTTTCGACGGCGAATCCGAAGCGTAGCCCGCATCAACCGCGAGCGCGACATTTACAATCGGCGCGGAATGTCTTTCAAGTAAAATCACATTCAAACCGTTTTTGAGTTTCGCGCGTTGAACTTCGGGAAATTTGATTTCCGGCGCATTACTAAGCGGCGGCAAAATCTTGCGGTCAATTTCCGTTTTTCCGGCAGTCAAATTATCGAACGGTTTGACGAGCATCGTGTAATGATTCGCCTTCAACCATTTATTCGCCGTCATTTTAACCATTTCCGGCGTTGCCGTCGCCATCGCTTCCAGACGTTTCAAATAAAAATCGGGTTCGCCGCCGTAAGTCATACTTTCCGCCAAAATATCCGAACGTCCGCCGAAACCGCCGAGCCGTTCCGTGCCGCGCAAAAAGCCTGAAAGATTGCGGCTTTGCGCTCTTTGTAATTCTTCATTTGTAACGCCTTTTTCCAATGCTTCATTGATAATCGCGTCCATTTCCCTTTCGACATCCGCCGGATTGACGTTCGGTTTGACCGTTGCGATAAAAATCACGCTGCTCGCCAATTCGCCGTCGTTGACAAACGCCGAAACGTCCGTCGCCAACTCTTTTTCGTAAATCAGTTTTTTATTAAGCCGCGCACTTTTTGAACCGGAAAGAACATCGGCAAAAAGACCGAGATTCTGCAATTCCAAATCTTTCCAAGCCGGAGCGTGATAAACGCGGTAAATCCTCGCTTGCGGAACTCTGTCCTGCATTTCGTCGCGGATATTTCTGTCTAACGCCGGAATCCATTTTTCCGTTCTCGGAAGCGGCGGTCCCGGTTTTATGCCGTCGAAATATTTTTTGACAAGTTCCAAAGCTCTCTGCGGCGTAATGTCGCCCGCTAAAGAAATGACGGCGTTGTTCGGTCCGTAATAAGTCCGATACCATTCTTTAACATCTTCCAAAGACGCGGCATTCAAATCTTCCATCGAACCGATGGTTGACCACGAATAAGGATGCGAATACGGATAAATCTTCGCGCTGATCTCGGAAAAAACGCCGCCGTAAGGACGATTTTCACCCTGCCGTTTTTCGTTTTTTACAACTCCGCGCTCGCGCTCAAGCATTTCTTTTGAAATATAATTTTCCAGAAAACCCATTCTGTCCGCTTCCAGATAAAGCGTTCTTTCTAAAGCGGATGTCGGCACGTCTTCAAAAAAATTCGTCCGATCCGTGTTCGTCGTCCCGTTCCGATTATTCGCGCCGATGTCGTCCATCGCTTCGCGGAAACCCGACGGGAAATTTTCCGAACCGTTAAAAAAGAAATGTTCAAAAAGATGTGCAAATCCCGTCTTGCCGCGTTTTTCGTTGCGCGAACCGACGTGATACCACATATTTACGCCGACAACGGGAACGCTCTTGTCTTCGTGAACAAGCAGAGTCAAACCGTTGTCGAGAACAAATTTTTCGTATTTGATGTTGTAACGGCTTTTGTCGAATTTTTGTTTGTTGTTCATCTGCTGTGCAAAAACAGGCGTTTGCGCCAATTGTGCCGCAACTAAAAATAGAGCGACGAAAAAGATAAAAAATTGTCTTTTCATAGAATTTTCCTTGATTTTGTTTATTAAAAATTGTCCGAATTATTTACGGAATATAGCAAAAAATTGTTTCAGTAAGTATAAGTAAATGATTAGGTCAAATTCGCGGAGCGGACTGGAGCGCAAGCGTCCCCGCTTGCAATGAGCGCAGAGCGCGAAAAAATGTTGATTATCTGCGGCGTTTAAGTTATCAAACATCTTTTCGCGTCGAAGCGACGCTCAATGCAACCGGGACGGATTGCGCTCCAGTCCGCTCCGCGTTTTTTTAAGACCTAACCATTTACAAAATCGGTTCTCATACCGAGAAAGTTAAGATACCGCTTTTGTCTAACTTTACGCTGACTTTACGAATTTTCCGTTCGTGATTTTCCAACAAAAACTTCGCCAACGGCGCACTCAAAAGCGTTTCAATCGTGCGCTGCAAAGGTCTCGCGCCGTAACTCGGATCAAAACCTTTTTCTGCTAAAAATTCGATTATTTCTTTTGTCCAGACGAGTTCGATATTTTTCTCCGTCAAGCCTTCGCGCTTCATTATCGCACCGATTTCCTTTTCCGTAATTTCATAAAGCGCATTTTTATCAAGCGTTTTAAATTGCACGACGGCATCGAGCCGATTAAAAAATTCGGGACGAAAAAACTGTTTTATTTCCTTCAGATTCAAGATGTTTTCGTTTTCATTAAAACCGATTTCGCCCTTTGCAAACCGCTTCGCGCCGAGATTTGAAGTCATAATAACAACGCTCGACGTAAAATTCGTAACGCGCCCGAAACGGTCTGTCAATCTGCCTTCGTCAAACAAACCCAAAAGCACGTCAAAAACCTGCGCGTCCGCTTTTTCGACCTCATCAAAAAGCACGACGCTAAACGGATTTTCGCGCACTTTTTGAATCAAATCCGAAGGCGAACCGTGCGATTTCGTCAACAGCCGCGTCGCCGAACCGATACCAGAATACTCGCTCATATCAACGCGCACGATTTTCTCTTTCTGCTCATCAGTTTCGCCGAAAAAGAAACGCGCCAAAACTTTTGCAAGTTCGGTTTTCCCAACGCCCGTCGGACCCGTAAAAAGCAAAACTCCAAGCGGACGCGCTTTGTCATTCAAACCTGCTTTAAATGTCGTAACAATTCCCGCAACTTGCTCGCACGCCTGCGGCTGCCCGATAACCTGACGCTCGAACTCCGCGACAACATCTTCAAAATTCAGAGTGATTTCATCCAGCAAAAACAGTTCGGGCAAACCCGTCAATTTTATAAAATTTTCAATGACATCTTCGTTCGTAATCTCTTTTTTCCCCTTTTCAAAAACCTGCGCTAAAAACTGCGTCGTTCGTCCGGGAAATTTTTGATACGGCACGAAGCGCGAAAAAAGTCTGTAAATCAAATTTATCGAGTTTGCCGAATATGAAATGTGCCGATTTCGCGCCTGAATTTCGGCAATCTGCGTCAAAACGTCCAACGCCGCTTCCGCCGTAAATTCCGGCAGATGAACAATCTGAAACTGCGCCGCAAAATTCGGCAGCATTCGCCGGCAAGCGTCCAATTCGGCGGATGTAGCTTCGCAAATCAGACGAAGTTCATTGCGCTCCAAATACGGCACGAGAAACGCCGCCAAACTTTCATTCGCATCGCGCCCGCCGTATCGCACCAAATCAAGCAGATTTTCCGCGCACAAAACGCCGTCAATATCGGAAAGTTCGCCGATTACTAATTCAAGTCGCTCTTCCCATTGCCCCAAATACTGCATTCCGGCGATCAATCTGCCGCCGTTCGTCTGCCAAAAACGATGCTTCGGATTTTTGTCTTCCCAATCTTCCTGCGCTTCCGTTTTGCCGCTTAAATCCCTTTCAATATTTCGCACCGCTTCTGTCAAAACGGTAGTTTTCCCCGTTCCGTTTTCGCCCAAAATTATCACGCTCGCCCGTTCATTCGTCAGACGTTTTACCAAATCATTAACTTCCGCGTCGCGCCCGTAAGCCTTTGAAATTTTTTTGTTTAAATATTTCGCGCCAAGCGGTTCGGCGACTTTTTCGAGATTCGGAATTTCCTTAAAAGTTTCCGTTTCCTTTTTCCTGCGCCGCGACTGAAACGAGATTTCTTCGAGCCAAAACTCTTTCGGCGGCAAAACGCTTGCCAAATCAAGCGGCGTTTGCCCGCGCAATTCTTCCTGAACTTTCATCCGCACCAGATTTTTCAATTCGCTCTCCCGATTAAAAACAAATTCGATGTCAAACAACGGCAAACTCGCATAAAAATCGCCGCCCGCATTTTTCCAATACACACACGCCACGCGCAGCGGAAAAACTTCTTCCGCCGTAAAAGTCCTTTTTTTCAACGGACGCTTGCTCTTTTTCCGCCGCCCTTCGTCATCGGTTTTGATCTCGAATTCCGGGCGCAGTTCAACACGAAATTCCAACAATTTCGCCTCCGAATATTCCGGCTGTTCGCGCCAATATTCATCTTCAAAAAGCCATTGCAAATGCTCTTTGAGTTCCGAAACAGCACGATCTTTCTTCGCATTAAAAGCCGCCGGAGGAAAATATTCACCTTCGCCCGTAATCGCGTGCGCGGTAAAATTTCCGCCGAAATCCTGCCAGATTAAAATTGGAATGCGAAATGTCGCCATATTATGTGATGAGAACGTCAAAGATTGAGCCGAAATCAACTACTTTGGAAGCAAATAAAAGACACGCCTTCAAATCTTCTTCCTCTAAATCAGGATAATCATTCAAAATTTCCTCAAACGTCATATCCGAAGCGAGCATTTCCAGAATATCTACCACCCGATAACGCAAACCGCGAACCGTTAAGTTTCCGTGACAGATTTCTGGATTCATCGTGATTCGTTTTAGTAAATCTCTTTCGCTCATAAAGAAAAATTCTAACTCGTTTTCGGTTTCATTCCAAACAAATTTGCCTTTTACTTTCTCACGCTGTAATCTTTCCGAATTTTTTATCACTAATAGACGAGTCGGCAAATTAAACGCCGTTTGAAAATTTAAAGGAGAATTTCCAAACCACATAATTTGTCCGCCAATTCTCACAAATTCGCCGTTTTTGTTGTTAAAGCGGCGGCGATTATCTCACCGATCATATCCTCCGGCGGCACGAGTTTTTCGGAACGCGCTTTCTGCAATAAAAACCGTTCCGAAAAACTCGTGCCGCTTTCAGCAAACGACGAACATAAAAATTATTGCTTTTCGTCGTTTGAAAATGTATATTTGGCAAAGTATCTTTTCCATAAAATTTGTTCACCGCCGAAAAAATAAAAAACTGTAAAAGAGGTTTTAAACAAATGGATTTAGTAAAAGAAATTACCGTTAAATCAAATTCGCTGCCGTTCGATCTTCAGCGTGAGGTGTTGGATTTTGTCGAGTTTATCGCGCATAAAAATCGTTCCGCAAATGAAGCGAAACCGTCCGCATTTCGGAGTGTGCGGGGAATTTTGAAAAACCGGAACTTAGAAAATCTTGAACGGGATTTAGCCGAAGTGCGCCGCGAGATGTGGCAAAACTTTCCGCGTGAGGAAATGAAATGAGCGCGATTGTTTCCGACACACATTCGCTTTTGTGGTATCTAAACGATTCCGCCAAACTTTCGGCTGACGCGCTTTTTTCTTTTGAACAAGCCGAAACGGATGGTCAACCGATTTATATTCCGGCGATTGTTTTAGTCGAAATACGTTATCTCGTCGAAAAGGGGCGCAATATTTTGGAGAGTGATTTTCAGTTGATAATCGGCGAAATGAAGAATCATCTGTCGGCTTTGACCTTTGCGCCGTTAAATCAACCGATCGCCGAAAATTTAGAACAAATTCAGCGCACTATTGTGCCGGATATGCCTGATAGAATTATTGCCGCAACCGCTTTTACATTGGGTGTGCCGCTTATCAGCAAAGACAGCCAAATTCAAAATCTGACGAATATCAAAGTTGTTTGGTGATAATTTGGGAGAGGAGATTATAAACGACAAAATTCAATCATTTATAAAATACGCATTTTTTGTCGCTAAACCGCTTAAAACAAAACTCCTAAGTTCACGAAAAGTCAGATTTTCCTTCGTAATCAAACCGGAACGAAAATCTAAAGCGATACCGCGTTCGTTGTAAATTCGGACGACGGAAAAATCTTTTTCGGACTTTTTCTTGAGGTTTTCCGCGTAGATTTTTGAAAAACTTTCACTTGTTTTTAATTCGATAACATCAATTTCAATCGGCGTAAAATCGCCGCGTTTGGAAACGAAAATGTGATTGCCTGTTTCCGCGTTTGCCAAATCAAAAGCGAACATTCCTTCGAGCATCAGAAACATTTCAAAATAATCGGTTTCAATCTCGTCGCCGTTTAATTCCGAAATTTTCAAACCCAATTCCTGTGCGAAAAATCGGCGATAGTTTTCCATAAATAAAGGAATTTTTTCCTTGCCGAAATAAACATCGGCACAACGAAAAATCATCACACATTTCGCGCTCAGAGGCTTTTCCAAATTTCCCGCAACTGCTTCTAAAAACGCCGTTTCGCGCCAAACGTCCTGCACATATTCTTCCGCCGCATTTCCAAAATCGGGATTTTCGAGCGCGAGATTTTTCAATTTGTTCGACAAATTTGAACCGCTTAAAAACCTGCCGAAATCAATTTCCGCGTTTTTCAAAGAAACCAGACTCCGCCTTCCGGCTCTGGACTTTGGACTACGGACTCTGGACTCTTTCCAGCCGTCAGCGCGTTCGATCATTCGTTCGACGCGCTTGACGTATTCCTGCGCGAGAAAATATTTCGCCTGATTTTCGTCGTTCGGATCAATTTCTCCGTCGGGTTTAAGATGCAAAATCCCGGCTTCGATGCGGTCTAAAACGTCTTCGATTTTGTCGAGTTCCGCCGAAACATCCGAAAAATCGTGTGTTTGCCAAACGCTCGCGTCAAAAGCGAGAGGTTTGATTTCTTCGACGTTTGTTACAAATTCTTCTTTGAGGCGCGAAATTTTCACAATCGTCGGCGCGTTCGTATCAATCGCGGCGAGTCTATTGGCAACGGGCTGAATTAAATTTCTCTCAATCGCACGTTTCAACGCCCGCGCACCGAGTTCCGCGTTGTAACCTTCATCAACAATTTTCTCCAGCGCGGAAGGTTCGAGTTCGATGCGGCAATTTCGGCGGACAAAACCTTCGCGGGCGAAAACTTTCTGCAATTGCAGACGCGCAATTCGCCCGACTTCTTCGCGGCGCAGATTTTCAAACGGAATAATTTTGTCCAGACGGTTAAAAAATTCCGGTCTGAAAAATTTCTCCGCCGCTTGCCGGTAAATGTTGGCGTTTGATTCGTTTGTTTCACGAAAACCGAGTTTGATATTCGCTTCGCGCGTGCCGAGATTCGATGTCAAAATTATCAACGCATTTGAAAAATCCGCCGTCCGCCCGAACGCATCGGTCAGGCGACCTTCGCCCAAAACCTGCAAAAGCAAATTAAAAACATCCGCGTCGGCTTTTTCGATTTCATCCAAAAGCACGACGGAAAAAGGCTGTCGTCGAATTGCACTCGTCAAAAGTCCTTCCGGTTGGTCAAACGTGCCGACCAGCCGCGCCACGTCAAACGGCGACACAAATTCGTTCATATCAAACCTAAGGAGTTTTTCTTCCGCACCGTAAAGATACGCGGCGATCTGCTTGGCGGCTTCGGTTTTCCCAACGCCCGTCGCGCCGAGAAACAGAAACGACGCAAGCGGTCTGCCCGTGTCATTTAGCCGCGCTTTGGCGATTGAAATAACATCGGCGGCGGCTTCGATTGCGGGTTTTTGTCCGATTAAGTTTTCGGAAATCTTTTCGACGATTTCCGTCTTTTCCAGTTTTTCGCGGTCATCCAAAAACGCCACTTTCAAACCGCTTTTCGCCTCAAATTCTTTTAAAACATCGTCGCGTGAAATTTCGGAATCTTGAAATTTATTGGCGATTTGTTTCAAAAAACTCGCCGCCTTTCCGGGAAACGACGCTTCGCGGTTATAACGTCTTTGCAAATCGAGCGCGGTTGGTAAAACGTCCAAATCGAAACGGCAATCGTGTTTGTGTTCGGCTTCGCGCCTGACCGAAAGCGCGATTTTCAGAGTCTTTTCTTCGCTCGTTTCTTCGAGCCGGAAAACGTGAAAAAGTTCAGCAAAACTGCGGTCTTTTTCCTTCAAAACGCGAAAAGTTTCCGGCGTAATTTCGCCGACAACGCGAACGTCGCGGCGTTCGATATACGGTTTTAAAACCTGCGCGACATTCAAATCCGAATTCGCGCTCACGCCCGCGAAAAACAGTCCGAGCAAATCATCAAAATACAACAAATGATTGTGTTTTTGCGCCGTCTTCAAAATCGCCGTCAGCCGATTTTCCCATTGCCCGACAAACGACATTCCCGAAATCAGACGCTGCGGCGAAATCAGCCACGTCAGATTTTTGTCCGAACTTTTATTTTTGCGGCTGGTCAATTTTTGAAAAACGTATTCGTGAATCAAATTTGTCTTCCCGACCTGATTTTTACCGACGACGATCACCGGGCGTTTGTCCTTTGATTCCAACAACTTAGTAAGTTCGTCTAACTCGTTTTCACGCCCGTTCGCGCGTTCCAAATCGTTGGGAAAAAGTTCGTCCAAGCTGCGTCCGACGCGCCGCAATTCGCGTCCGCCGTCGAGATGCGATTCGCCGCCGAGCATCGCAAACAGATTTTCCTCTTGGGCTTCATATTTTTGCGGCAGATGCACATTCAATTCGAGCGTCGTAACAAACGCTTTAACTATAAAAGTATTATCTTCCGGGGTTTGCGAATCTTCCCCGTCGCGCCGTTCGAGATGGCGAAAATGTTCGGTCAAAACTTCCACGGCGCGAGTCTGCAAATCTTCGCCGCGCTCGATTTCAAACCAGATTTCCGGCACATTCGGCGTGAACGCGATTTTTTTGCCGAATGCGTCAAGGATCACGAAAAGATATTCGCAATCGAAACTTTTTGAAGCGAGAAACAGACGAAATTTCAAAATCTTCGACGAAAAAACGGGCGAAAATGTGAACCACGCAAGATCGTAATGACGCGGCTTTTTCCCGTGTTCTTCAAACTGATTTCGCAAACTCTGCGTCAATTTATTGATCGCTCTCTGCAAACTTTTTCCTTGCTCGGAGGTGTTCAAATTAAAAAGCGGACGCACTACAACCGTCGGCGCGGAATTCTTCAGCGGTTTATGTTCGGTTGCCAAAATTGGAATTGTCAGCAGCATTCTTTTTCGATTTTCACCACGGAGGCGCGGAGGACACGGAGTTTTTTAAAGTAAAGACATTAAAATTTGGAACTTCAAACGAAACTCGGCAAATTTAAAATATCACTTTAAAAACCTCCCGTGTTCTCCGCGCCTCCGTGGTGAACCCGTCTTAGTTCACAACTCTTTTGATACCTTGTTTCAAAAGCACTACATTAAAATTCATCAATAAACCTACCTTTTTTTGTGCCAACTTCAGATATGTCAAAAGTTGCGCCTGATGAATCGGTAATAATTCACGAACTGATTTTATTTCGAGGATAATTTTATCTTCGACGATAATATCAAGTCGGTAATCCACATCAATTGAAACACCTTCATAAATTATCGGCAAATAAACCTGAGTTTCAATATTTAAGCCCGCTTTTCTCAACTCATACGCCAAACATTTTTCGTAAGCACTTTCTAAAAGTCCGGGACCTAAAATCCTGTGAACTTTAATCGCACATTCAATAATTTTTCCGCTGATTTCGCTAAATTCCATAAATCTCCTTTTATTTTTCACCACGGAGGCGCGGAGAACACGGAGATTTTTTATTGATATTTTGATTGGTTAAAATCTAACTGAATCTTAAATCTTAGAATCCCACTTTAAAAAACTCCGTGTTCTCCGCGCCTCCGTGGTGAAATATTCATCCAATCAAATTTTCCGATGTTTCAATTAAATTCGTTTCAATCCACTCGATTAAAACCGTTTGCAAATCAATATTTTCAAGCGAAAAAGTCTTTTCCAAAAACAAATCTTTGACCTTATTTTGTGCCAAATCATAAACGCGCCGTTCGGTTTGAAACTTTACGGAATCGCGTTTTATCAAATCTTCGGGAAGTTCGTATTTTACAAATTCCGCTTCGGTTAAATCAATCAAAACGCGGTTGCTTCGCGTGCCGTGAACAAAGCGGTGAACGCCCGTTTCTGCGCCGAAACGCGGCAGAGCGAGTTCGCCTTCGATGGAAAGCAAAACGCCGAAAGTTTCCTGTGATGCGGACTTTATAAATTTTTCCGCGTCCGCGATTTCCTTGCGATAGACGGCGCGATTAAAAAGCAGTTTGTCTTCGATTTTAACGTCTTTTTGTTTTTCCGTCGTGAACGCCAGACAATTTGTGATTTCCGCTTTTGAATGTTTGAAACAAACCGCGAACAGACGCAAAAGTTTGAATAACTCGCTCGCGTTTTCGCTGAAAAATGCGAGTTTTATTTCGTTCGGATTTTGATATTGGAATTTCAAAAGTTTAAAAAGATAATCTTGAAACTGATTTTCTTTTTTAATTATTTCATCGGCGTATTTTCGGTTTTCGCCCGCCGATTTTCCGTAGATTTCAAGCAGAATTTCATCTTCCGTTCGGCTGACTTCAAAGGCAAAATCTTTAACATTTTTCAAAAATTTTTCGATTTTCAATTTGCGTTCGATGCGTTTTCGGTCTTCGTCATAAATCCATTTCCCGCGTTTTTGGGCGGCTTCAAGCCGAATAATTTGATAAATTTCATCGCTTAATTCGGTCAAACGATAACTGGTGAGAAGTTTCTGCGTTCGGCGGCGAAGTTCGGCGATGCGTTCGGCATTTGTCGCTAAAATTGCCGTCGCCGTTTTACGCTTTTTCGGTTCGTCTTCGCGGATAAAATCGAGCGCGATTTTTCCGTTTTTAACTGCGGTTTCGACAATCAATTTTTCATCCGTCGGGCGCAAATTGAGTTCGGCGGAAAGCGGCGCGAGCAGATTTTTTTCAATAATCCGTTTCAGCGGACGCGCTCCGTAACGAATGTCGTAACCCGTTTTTGCTAAATGCTTTAACACATCTTTGCCGATTTCCAATTTAACGGGACGAAACCGCAAACCGTCGCGCATTTTCAGTTTTTCGATTTCCAAATCGGCGATTTTCAACACGGTTTTTTCGTCCAGCGGCGCGAACGGAACGATGCGGTCAAGCCGATTAAAAATTTCCGGTCTGAGAAAATCACGGACGGCGGAATCGAAATGTTTAACGGCGGCTTGTTTTTGCCGCGAATTATTTACAAAACCGGACTTTCCGCGCTGAAATTCGCTCGCGCCGAGATTTGATGTCATTACGATAATCGAATTTGTAAAATCCGCCGTGCGTCCGGCGGAATCGGTCAGACGACCTTCGCCGAGCATCTGCAAAAGCAGATCGAAAAACGAAGAATGCGCTTTTTCAAATTCGTCTAAAAGCACAACCGAGAAAGGCTGTTCGCGCACCTTCGCCGTTAAAAGTCCTTCCGCTTCGCCCGTTCCGCCGATCAGACGCTGCACCGAAATTGCGTTTGAAAATTCGCTCATATCAAAACGAATCATTCTCGATTCGTCGGAAAAGAAAAATTTGGCGAGCGATTTTGTCAATTCGGTTTTGCCGACTCCGGTTGGACCGATAAATAAAAGCGAAGCAATCGGTTTTCGCGGGCGCGTGAGTTTTGCTTTAACCGTTGCAATCAAATCGGTTATCAGTTTCACGGCTTCATTTTGTCCGATGACTTTTTCCGCAAAAAACTTTTCCGTTTGCGATAAATTGAGCCGGATTTCGTCATTTAAAAGCAGTTCGGGCAAACCTGTTTCGTTTGAAAATTCCGCGTAAACTTTTTTTATCGAAAGTGTTTCGCCGTTTTCCAAACCGGCAAAAACATTTCGCAAAAATCTGGCAGGTCTGCCGGGAAAAGCCGAATATGTCGAATATCGGCGATGAATTTGGTCAATCGTTTTTATCGCGTTTGTGTCGGCTTTGTTTGAAAATTCCTTCGCCGCCGATTCTAAAATTTTCCGGCTCGTTTTTTTGTTCGGTTCTTCGATGCGGATTTGCTGAAACGCGCTCAAAAGATTCGGGTCGCTTTTTTCCAGAACCGGAATTTGTTCGGGTGTGCATTCGACGGCGACGACGATTTCGCCGCGGGCGATTTTCGGGCGCAGAAACGACGCGATGCCTTGCGTCGAATGGCTGCTTTTGCCGACTTCGAGCAGTTCGATCAAGTTTCCCAAATGCAAAATCGCGTTTTCTTTTTTCGCCTCGTCAATCAATTTTGAAGCGCGTTCCTGCCACATTCCGAATCCGGTTTGTCCGGCGATCAGACGCGCACCGCTTGTCGCCCAAAACTTAAATTCCTTCAAACCGAGTTTTTCACGACGGCGCACCATTTCATTGAAAATTGCCGTTTTTCCAACGCCCGCCGCGCCGACTAATAAAACGCCCGTCCGCTGATTTCCTTTGAAAATCTCCGCTAGAAGTTCCGTCTGTTTTTCCGTTTCGTAAGCGGTTTTTAGTTTTACGTTTGTTAAATCCGTGCCGATTTCTTCTAAAACGGATTTCTTTTCCGCTTCGTCTTTTTCTTCGGCAATCGCGCGTTGCTTCGCCGTCGGAAGATTGACGGCGAGTTCGTTTTTTTCGATGGAAATATTTTCGGTGCGTTCGAGCCAGCGCAGATATTGCAGAGATTTCGTCCAACCGTCGCGTTTGAGCGCGGCGAGAATTTCCGTTTCTATTTTCGCTTCAAAATCCTTTTGTTTTCTGGATAAAACAGCGATGTGAAGCGCGGGAATATATGCGTAAAAATAACCGTCTTCGCGCTCGATTTTTACATAGTGAATTTTTACTTTCACCGCATCGCGCCACATTTCCGTCTTTTTCGGCGGTTCGATTTCCAATTCGATTTCCTTGATCTCCGCGTTTTCCGGCACGATTCGCTTGTATAAATTCGCGGCGTAATCGGCTTTTAAAATCACGTCTGCGTTAACACGGGCGTTATGTTTTGCCGAATCTTCTTTTGTGTGAAAGCGCGATATTTCGGGAAAATTCAACGCTTCGGAAATGAAAGTTTCGTCTTCGAGATGCTGCGTCAAAATTATGAGCGAAAAAAAATGTGTCGGCATATTTTTTGGATTTTAGCAGAGATTTTGGAAATGATGAAGATAAAAATTTTTAGCGATGGTCAGGATGAATAAATTATTCGTCTTTTACAAAATTTGCGAAATTAAAATTTTCGCGCGGATTTTACTAAAAACCGGCTCGCAGTTATTATTTATTTTATGCAAACTGCCGAAAAGATAAAAGAATTTCAATTACCGAATCGCCTGCAAAAAGTTCAACCGACTTTGATCAGACAGATTTTCAACCGCGCTCTGCCCGATTCGATAAATTTCGGTTTGGGCGAACCGGATTTGCCGACTCCG
This sequence comes from Pyrinomonadaceae bacterium, assembly GCA_965214585.1. Classification (GTDB taxonomy): domain Bacteria; phylum Acidobacteriota; class Blastocatellia; order Pyrinomonadales; family Pyrinomonadaceae; genus JAHCHG01. Next base: position 588,860 of record OZ243957.1, read on the forward strand.
CGTTTTATCCGTGAGGAAGCGGCGCGTGTAACTCTTGACGAACAAAACGGTTATACGGCGCACGCGGGACTTCCTGAGCTTAGAAAAAAAATTGCCGAGCAGTATCCGCATCTCGATTTGGGCTTGGAGCAGGTTTGCGTCTGCGTCGGTTCGCAGGAAGCGATGACCGCCGCGTTTTTGGCGACTATTGATAAAGGCGACGAAGTTCTGATTCCGAATCCGGCATTTCCGGCTTATGTTAATTGCGTAAATTTAGCGCAGGGCGTTCCGGTTTTTTATAATTTGCCTGCGGAAAATGATTTTGCTTTTGATGTTGAAGATTTTAAAGCGAAAATCACGCCGAAAACAAAAGCCGCAGTTGTTATTTCGCCTTCAAATCCGACGGGGAAAATTTTTACAAAAGAGGATTTAGAGCAAATTGCCGACGTTTTAAAAGATACGGGAATTTATCTGATTTCCGACGAAATTTATTCGGAACTTTATTTTACGGACGAAAAACCGCGTTCGGCTTCGGAATTTTACGACAGAACTCTGATCGTTTCGGGTTTGTCGAAATCTCTGAGTATGACGGGTTGGCGAATGGGCTGGCTGGCTGGCGCAGACACCGATGTTGTCAAAGCGGTTTTGACAATTCACGGATTTTTGACCGTCTGCACCTCGACCATTACGCAGAAGGCTTCGCTTTTGGGTTGGACGGACGAAGCCGAAAAAGCGAAAGCCGAAGCGCGTGAAATTTATAAAAAACGCGGAGAATTTTTGATAAAACTTCTTGATGAAGAATTGGGCTTACGCGGAACTTCGCCGGAAGGCGCGTTTTATACGATGGTTGACGTGCGAAAACTCGGCGATGATTTTGAACTTGCCGAAAAGTTTCTGGCAAACCGCGTTATCACAGTTCCCGGCGTGGCGTTCGGTTCGGAAGCGAAAGGTTTTTTGCGCGTTTCGTTTTGCAATAATGAAGAAAAAATTGCGGAAGGCGTAAGGCGTATGAAAGAAGTTTTGTGATAAATCGTAAAATCGGGAAAAGGTTAAAAAATTTCAGACGAGCGCGGCAGATTTAATAAATAAATCGTCGCGCTTTCTTTTTTGGTGCGGTTAAATTAAACTTAGCACTTTTAATAATCATATTAATTCGGACAAATTTAATAAAATGAGCAGAAAATATCGAGTAGGAATTTTAGGAGCGACAGGCACAGTCGGGCAGCGTTTTGTCCAGCTTCTTGAAAATCATCCGCAGTTTGAGATAACGGCACTTGCGGCTTCGGAGCGTTCGGCGGACAAGTCGTATCGTGAAGCGTGCGCTTGGAAACTGACGGGCGATATGCCGGAAAGCGTAAAGGAAATCAGAGTTCAGCCGATTGAGCCGCCGCTTGACTGCGATCTGGTTTTTTCGAGCCTGCCGTCGAGTGCGGCGCGTGAAGCGGAAGAAAAATTTGCCCGCGCGGGTTATCCGGTTATCAGCAATTCTTCGGCATATCGGATGGACAACGACATTCCGCTTTTAATTCCCGAAATCAATGCCGAACATCTCGGTCTGATTGATTTCCAGCGGGAAAAACGCGGTTTCGACAAAGGTTTTATCGTAACGAATCCGAACTGCTCGGTTGTTACATTTGCTCCGCCGCTTGCCGCTTTGCACGGAAAATTCGGCGTTGAATCGGTTTTTATAACGACTTTGCAGGCGATCTCCGGCGCGGGTTATCCGGGCGTTTCCTCGTTTGATATTATGGATAATGTTTTGCCGTATATCGCCGGCGAAGAGCCGAAAGTGGAAACCGAAGCGCAGAAAATTCTCGGCGAATTAAAGGGCGAACAAATTGAAAAAGCTGATTTTACCGTGAGCGCACAATGTTTTCGCGTTCACGTTCTCGACGGACACACGGCTTCGGTTCGCGTAAAACTAAAGCAGACCTCGACGCTCGAAGGCGTAACCGATGCAATGGTTAATTTTCCGAAACTCGCTCTGCACTCTTCGCCCGAACAATTTATATACGTTTGCGACGAGCCTTCGCGCCCGCAGCCGCGCCTTGACCGCGACAACGGCGGCGGAATGACGATCACCGTCGGCAGGCTTTTCCCGGACAATATTTTCGATTACCGTTTTGTTTGCCTGAGCCATAACACCGTGCGCGGCGCGGCGGGTTCGGCAATTCTGAATGCGGAACTCTTAATTGACAAAAATTTGATTTGAAAAAATATTAGTAGTTAGCTGCTCGCTGCTAAATACGGCGAACTATCTTAACAACGAACTACAAAACATTAACAAAAAAAATGCTTATTGCCCCGAAACCAAAACAGAGATTTGCCGGAAAGGTATTGATTGCCGCGGCGATAATCGCCGCCGTCATACTATTTTTCCTGCTGTTTTATTACGCGATAGACGTAATTTTATCGCTCTTTGCGGGCGTTCTGATGGCGATATTTTTTCGTAAATTGGGCAACAAGCTGAGTCACTACACGAACTTGCCGATAACCGTATCGGTTATTTTCGTCGCTTTTCTTTTGATTGGTATTCTCGGCTGGGGCGCGTGGACGCTCGCTCCGAAAGTCGCCGATCAGATAATGAATCTGCGCGGCGAATTTCCGCTGGTGATGGAAACGGTTAGAACGAGATTAGCCGCATATAATTGGGGAAGATTGATTCTCGAACAGATTCCCGAATGGGATACGATCATTGACACGGTTATTTCGGGAGCTTTTCTCAGACGCATCGGCGGATTTTTCTCAACCGGAGTCGGAATCTTCGTAAATTTTATAATCGTCGTTTTGGTGGCGATTTATCTGGCAATTGAACCGAAAACATACATTGAAGGATTTATAAAACTTTTCCCGTTCGAGCGGCGCGAGCGAATGCGCGAAGTTATCTATGTAATCGGCGACACTCTGTTCTGGTGGCTGCTCGGAAGATTTGCCGCGATGATTCTGATCGGCATTTTGATAACCCTGGGCTTGATGTATCTGAATGTTCCTCTCGCTTTAACGCTCGGAATTATCGCCGCGCTTTTCGATTTTATACCGAACTTCGGTCCGATTCTGTCGGTCATTCCCGCCGCGCTGATCGCTCTCGCCGAAAGTCCGACGACTGCTTTATATGTCGTGATCTTATACGTTGTCATACAATTTATGGAAAGCTATCTGATAACGCCTCTGATTAACAAAAAGACAATCGAACTACCGCCCGTTCTGACCATTGTTTTCCAGATTCTGCTCGGCGTTCTCATCGGCGGACTCGGACTTATTTTGGCATCACCGATCTTAGCCGTAATAATAGTTTCGGTCAAAATGCTCTACATCGAAGACGTTTTGGGCGACAAAGCGGAAGTTCCGGTTGAAATACCCGATATTGAAGCAGAGAAAGAAAAGGAAGAATCGGAAAACTGAGGAGATTTACAATTTTTCCGTATTAACTCGGAAATTTCAATAAATTAAATGACGGAAATCGTTAAACAAAACCACTTTATCAAACGCCTTTTAATTATCTGCGCGGTAATCACGCTGATAATTCTCTTAGTATTTTTCTTTATCAATGTTATAGACGTATTGATGCTGGCGTTTGCGGCTGTTTTGCTGGCTGTTTTTCTAAACGGTCTGGGAAATCTTTTAAGCCGTTTCGTCAATATCTCCGAAGGCAAATCCGTTCTGCTCGTTTCGTTAATCTTGCTCGTAGTTTTGGGAATAAGCATCGCTTTGCTTGCGCCGAGCGTTGCCGAGCAGGTCAGGCATCTGCGCGAGGAACTTCCCGAATCCGCCCGAACTTTGAGCGCGAATTTATCCGAATACAGTTGGGGCAGAGCGATTATCGAAAATCTGCCAAGCACCGACGACATTATCAACAGAATCAGTTCGGCAAACATTTTATCGAGCGTCGGCGGATTTTTCTCTTCGACGGTAGGAATGATCGCCAATTTTTTTATAACTATTTTGGTGGCGATTTATCTGGCAACCGAACCGCAGACATATCTGAATGGATTTGCAAAACTTTTTCCGATCAAACGCCGCCGACGCGTGCGCGAAGTTACGGCTGAAATCGGCGAAACTCTGCAATGGTGGCTGATCGGCAAGTTCGGCTCGATGCTGGTGATCGGCGTTTTAACTTGGATCGGTTTGTCAATTATCGGCGTTCCACTCGCCTTAACGCTCGGTCTGATCGCCGGACTTTTATCGTTTATTCCGAATTTCGGTCCCATTTTATCGGCGATTCCGGCAATTTTGCTGGCGTTCATCGAAAGTCCCGTTACCGCGCTTTACGTTATCGGTTTGTATATCGCCGTTCAACTGATCGAATCGAATCTGGTCACGCCCTGGATTGAACGGCAAACCGTCGAAATGCCGCCTGCTCTGACGATTCTGGCGCAATTGATCTTAGCCGTTTTGATCGGCGGATTAGGCTTGGTTTTGGCAACTCCGATTGTCGCAGTCGGAATGGTTTTAGTGCAGATGCTTTACATTGAAGACGTTCTGGGCGACGCGGATACGGAAATTAATCAAGAAAATAATCTGGTTGATATAGCCGAAGAAAAAATCACGGACGCAAAAGACGCGGTTGTAAATTTAACTCACGAATAAGGTCAGATCAAAAACTTTTTTTCATAATGATTAATTGGTCTGATTTTTAAGTTTTTTGGTAATTGAAGTTTTGCGGGCGAGAGAGCAACCCTTCCTGACCTGCCATCTTTTTATTCTTGAGCAGTTAATTGTAGTAATCTGTTCAAGATAAAGTGAAAAAGCAACAGGTTATCAAATTTACAGGTTTGGAAGGGTTGCTCTCTCGCCCGCTGTGTAACAAGTAAAAACGCCGGATAATTTAAAGATTGCTCTATTAATTACAAATTAGGCATTGATAATTTTGGCATTATGTCACGAAAAAATCTAATACGGCTTACCAGTAAATAGGTTCGATATAATGCAGAAACACGCACGAAGTAAGTGTGTCTTTTGCACACTTACTTCGTGCGTGTTTCTGCAAAACCGACTTATCATACCTGCCAAATGATTCTCGGTATAAAACATACAAGAGATAAAACAAAGGTGCTGTCTGCAAATACGCGAATCAGTAGTTGAAAATAGCTTCGTTCTTATTCTTTCAGCCTGTTAAGACAGGTTGAAACGCCGACTCAACATTTATTTTTCAACTACTGATTCGCATAAATGAATTTTTGCCTGTGATTAAACGGCAATCCCCATAACTGTCGCGCTTTCAACCTTTATCTACGCTCTTACTCACTTAATTTTTTTCCAATTATCCAAAATATAACCCGCAATTCCGGGAATAATATTGCGGTCATTCGCTTGGTTTTCCGTAAAAACTACCAACACGAATTTCAAACCGTCCGCCGTTTCGATGTAAGCCGCATCGTGGCGCGTTTTGGAAGTCCAACCGGCTTTTGACCATAACTTTGCGTTTTTCATATCGCGGTTTATCAACGCGATGCCCGTAAAACCGTGCGCTTGGTCTTCGATGTCGTCTGTTTTTGAAAACGGATCGCGTTTCATCAACTCCAACATTTTTCGGCTTTTTTCCGGCGAAACTGCTCTGCCTAAAGCGATTTCCGCCATTAATTTTGCGGCTGCTTTGGTCGTCAGCATATTGCGGTTTTCGCCCGCGTAATTGCGAAACTGCTGTTCGCGCCCGTAAGCGTCTTCGCAGTGAGTTTTCTGGTTGACGTTGATATTCGCGTAGCCGCGTGAAGCGAAATAACGATTGACCGCGTTTCGTTTGTAAGCCCAGTTTTTAAACTCTTTTTCGGGCAGTTCGCCGCCGCTTGCCGTGTCGGTTATCACGTCTAAAATATACTGCGTCGCTTCGTTTGACGAAACTTCGATCATATCTTTTAAGCCGCGTTCGAGTTCGCCGGTCATCTTGATTTTGCCGTCTTTTAATTGCTGCTCAAGCGCGACCATATAAAACATTTTTACGACGCTCGCCGGATAAATCTGCGAATCGCCTTTGAAACTCGCGGTTGTAAGATTGTTCGGATCGCGCAGATCAATCAGAGTCGCGGCAACTTCGTCGGGTTTCACTTTTCCGCTTGCGAATTTTTCAGCCAGCGCGTGCGTTACGGCATCACCTATAAGCGTTTGAAGTTCGTCGGATTCGACGAGTTTTAGCGGTTTGTAATTTTTATCCGCCGAATCGGATTTTTGCGCGAATGAATTGCTGTAAATTCCGCCGATGCAAAATAAAGCGACGAGCAAAAAAGTTAATTTTTTCATAGAAATCTCCTCTAAAGTCTTTACGAAAACATTTTTTCAGAGTATAAACGAAAAACCAATAAATTTCTAAATTCGGGGAAAAACATCAAAATTATGACTGACGAAAAACTCGTTCGCGGCATCAGCCGTTGGGATTTGACGGCGATCACGATCAACACGATTATCGGCGCGGGAATTTTCGGTCTGCCATCAAAAGTCGCCGCGCTGATCGGCACATACAGCCTCGTCGCGTTCGCCGTCTGCGCCGTGATTACGGCGTTTCTCGTAATTTGTTTTGCCGAAGTCGCCAGCCGTTTTCGCACAACCGGCGGAATGTATCTCTACGCGCACGAAGCGTTCGGCTCGCTCGCCGGTTTTGAAGTCGGCTGGCTTTACTGGGTCGTGCGCGTGACGACTTTCGCCGCCAACTGCAATTTACTGCTCGCTTATCTCGGTTTTTTCTACCCGTCGGCAAATGAAGGCGGCGTTCGCATTTTGCTGATCGCCGTAATAATTCTGGTAATAACGTGGGTAAATTTTATCGGCGTAAAAGAATCGGCGATTGTTACAAACATTTTTACAGTCGGAAAAATCGTGCCTTTGCTGATTTTTGCACTTGTCGGGATGTTTTTCATTCAACCGGAAAATTTCAATTTTACCGCTTCGCCCGGATACGGAAATTTTTCCGAAGCCGTTTTGATTTTAATTTACGCCTTCGTCGGCTTTGAAGCGGCGGTAATTCCGGCGGGCGAAACGAAAGACCCGCAAAAAAACGTCCCGTTCGCGCTTTTAACCGCGCTCGCAATTTGCGCCGTTTTGTATATTTTAATTCAAATCGTTTCCATCGGAACGCTGCCGAATTTAGCAAGTTCCGAACGCCCGATTGCCGATGCCGCAAGCATATTTCTCGGCACATTCGGCGCGTCATTTATTACAATCGGCGCGTTAATTTCGATTTTCGGCAACTTAAACGGCGGTTTTCTAACCGCTTCGCGCATCCCGTTTGCGATGGCGGAACACAGAGAACTTCCCCAAGTTTTGGCAAAAACGCACGACAAATTTAAAACGCCGTTCGTTTCCCTGTTTCTGACATCAATCGTAATTTTCATTTTCACCCTGCAAACATCGTTCATCGCCGCTTTAACAATCAGCACGATCACGCGCTTGATCGTCTATTCGACAACCTGCGCCGCGCTGCCCGTTTTCCGCAACCGCGAAAACGCGCCGAAAGCCGAATTTCTCGTTCCGTTCGGCGTAATCGCTTCGATTTTATCTCTGATTTTAGTCATTTGGCTGCTGACCAATGTTGATTTTCGCAAAGAAGGTCTGGCGATTTTAGCCGTCGCGCTCGTCGGTTTGGTTTTATATTTCGTCAACAAATTTTTCAGTAATAAAGACGAAGAAATTGCCCGCGAATAAACGCGAATAAGCGCGAATAAGAAAAGAAATATTTAACAGGGATGAAGGGAATTAACGGGATGGAAAATGATTCAAAATTCAAACTCAAAAAATCAAAAACTAAATCCTATAAAATAAAAATCCCTGTAAACCTCCTTCATCCCTGTTAAATATTTCTTAAAAATCTGTGTTTATCCGTATCTATCTGCGGCTAAAATTTCTTTTCTTATTCGCGCTTATTCGCGCCGATTCGCGGGCAAAATATCTTCATTTCAGACGATAAACGCCAACTGACAATCTTTCCGCGAAACCTTCTTTGACTAATTGATGATTGGCTCGTCCCGCTTCCTTGCGCGTGATTCCGATTGCTTTGGCAAATTCGCCGCGAAGCGTTAAACCGCACATTTTGAGGAAAGCTTTGGCGAGTTCCAAAACGGCTTTTTCGCGTGAAACTTTTTTTGCGAGTTCGGCGGGAAAACGCGCCTCACTAAGCGTCCAGAGATATGTAAATTTCGGTTTATACAAAACTTCGTAAGGAATAACTTTCAACGCACGCTGTAATTTATCGAGTTCTTTCGTCAAATTCGCTTTCTTTTCGATCTTTGCATCTTCGCGCAAATCCGCCGTTGATGATTCCCATTCGCGCCGCAAAACTTTTAAAATTTTCTGTGCATCGTCCGAAAAAACTTCTTTTTCCTTTGATTTCGGAACGCCGTAAATCGCATTAAAGTAAGCAATCAAACGAGGCGCAACGAACATCGCGCGTCCCTTTACCAGTTTTGAATAATAAACTTTTCCGCCGCGCATCACCTCGTCTTTAAGCGTCCACGCCAAACTCATTTCGTAATCCTTCTGCACATTTCTCGGCGAATGCGCGTCGCGTCTGCCGCAAACGGCGATATAAACGCTCGGCAAATTCGTGCGCGAATCCGTGAGCGCGAGGCAAAATCCCAAATCTTCAACGAGCGTTTCGACCTGCGAAGCCGTTTCGATTTTCAAAATCTCCTCGCGCCGCCATTTTTTATCGCGGTAGTGGACAAATTCTTCGGGTAATTCAGTTATTATGCTCATTTTTTTTATTTCTTAAATTGTTGATATTGATATATTGTTGAATTTGTCGGGTTATAATCAAGCGTGGAAATTGTTTTCAAAACGAAAAATCCGATTTTTGAAACTTACAATATATGTTTTTTCGTTATATATTATGGGAAACATATTTCAAATTGTTTTTGAAATGCGCGTGGAACGGGAGATTTACAATGTTTAATTCTCTGATAATTTTTTTGGCAGTCGGCGGACTCGGTTTCTTGTTTTTAGTCGTGTCGCTCATTCTCGGCGATTTGTTCGAGGCATTCGATCTTGATTTTGACGCGGATTTTGACGCGGACGGCGGAATGGAGATTGGAATTCTCGACAGCCGCGTTATCAGCGTGTTTTTAACGGCTTTCGGATTCGTCGGCGCGGCGGCTTTGAAATTCGGTTTGACCGTTTTGGTCAGCACCGCGCTTGGCGTTGGAAGCGGGATTTTATTCGGCGCGTTGATTTTCGGATTCGGCTATCTGCTTCATACGCAGCAGGCTTCGAGTTCTGTTTCCGAAAGGGATTTGATCGGACGCACGGCAAAGGTCGTCGTCGCCATCAAACCCGGAACTGTCGGGCAGATTTCGTGTCGAATCGGCGAAGAAAGAGTCGAAAAACTGGCGAGAACGCGCAACGGCGAAGAATTAAAAGAAGGCGTGACGGTTTTTATCGAAGAAGCGGCGGGAAATTCGTTTATCGTCAGCAGTATGGAAAATCACGCGCTTTTATCTGATGAAATTTAGAGCAAAATGACTGGAGCGCGGGGCGTTCCCGCTTGCAATGAGCGCGTAGCGCGAAAAAATGTTTGATTATTAGAATTTCCAGTTATTAACGTCTGTTTTGCCGCTCGCGCTCCAGTCGTTTTTCAAAGTTATAAAAGTTTTCTTACAGGAAAAGGCGTTTGCGCCTAGAGGTTCTGACTTGCAAACCGCAAGTTTAATTTGAGGTAAATAAAATGTTTGAATTTGGAATTTTCGCGCTCGTCGCAATTGCTGCCGTAGTGCTTGCCTTAGTTGCCGCGTTTTGGATTATCAGCGGCTATTATATAAAAGTTTCGCCGAACAAAGCGGCGGTAATTTCAGGTAAAAAACGGAAATTAGCCGACGGCACGACTGTCGGTTATCGGCTTGTGCGCGGCGGCGCGACGCTTGTTAAACCGTTTCTCGAAAAGGTCGAATATCTGGATTTGAATGTTATCACCGTTCCGCTTTCGACGAATCGCGCCTACACGGTCGAAGGCGTTCCCGTTTCGGTCAAAGCCGTCGCCAACGTCAAAATTAAAGGCGATGATACTTCCCTACGTTCAGCGGCTGAGAGATTTCTCGGAATGAGCGATAACGAATTTCACCAACTCGTTTTTCAAACGCTCGAAGGTCATCTTCGCGCGATTTTGGGAACTTTGACGGTTGAGGAAATTAACAATGACCGCTTGAGTTTCGCGCAGAAACTGACAACGGAAGCGGCGGGCGATTTAGAAAAAATGGGAATCGGTCTGGACGCTCTGACGATTCAGGAAATTTCCGACGACGAAGGTTATTTGGACGCGCTCGGCAAACGTAGAACGGCGGAAGTCAAGCGCGATGCCGAGATCGGACAGGCGGAAGCGAACCGCGATTCAAAAATCAAAGCGTCGCTCGCGCTGCAGGAAGGCGAAAAAGTGCGGCTTGAAACTGAGGCGTTGATCGCGCAATCGAACCGCGAAACGGAAATTCAAAAAGCGCAGGTTGCGGCGGAAATTGAAAAGGAACGCGCCCGCGCCAGACAAGCCGGACCGCTTTCCGAAGCGCAGGCGAAACAGGAAGTTGTCGCCGAAGAAGTCCGCATCGAAAGAATTCGCACGCAAGAGCAGATCGCCGTTCAGGAACAGGAAGTTTTGCGGAAGGAAAAAGAACTCGAAGCGACGGTTGTGAAACAAGCCGAAGCCGAAAGAACCGCGTCGGTTTTGCGGGCGCGTGGCGAACAGGAAGCGCAGATTCTGCAAGCCGAAGGTCGCAAACAGGCGGAAATTGCCAACGCCGAAGCCGAAGCGCAAAAATTACAGCGCGAAGGCGAAGGTCGCGCAAAAGCCGTCGAAGCCGAAGGTCGCGCCGAAGCGGAAAGAGTTCGCGCGTTAGGTTTGGCGCAAGCCGAACAATTGCAAGCGAAAGGCTTGGCGGAAGCGAAAGCGACGGAAGCGCAGGGACTTGCGGAAGCAAAGGCGATTATGGAAAAAGCGGCGGCGTGGCGCGAATTTAACGATGCGGCGCGATTGCAGACGATTCTCGAAAAACTGCCCGAAATCATCGAATCTTCCGCGCCCGTTTTTCAAGCAATTGCCGAACCACTCGGCTCGATTGATAAAGTCGTAATGATCGAAAACGGAAACGGAAACGGCGATAATAAAAGTTCGGGTTTGAACAAATTTGCCCAAACGAGTCCGAATCTGATTTTCGGTCTTTTGCAGCAAATGCAGGCACTCGGTTTGAGTTTGCCCGATGTTTTAGCGCAACTCGGAATTGAGCAGAAGGACGGCAAATTAGGTCTTGCGTCAAACGGCGAAGCGGAAAAAAATGTTTCGCCCAAGGAAAAACCCGTCGTTTCGTCGAATACGGAAAATGGCAAAGCGCGGATCATCGAAAAAACCGACGGCAAAGAAGAAAATATTTAACAGGGATAAAGGAGATGAATGGGATGAGAAAAAGTTAAAAATCAAAAATTTTAGATTTAACTTTCATCCCTGTTCATCTCCTTTATCCCTGTTAAATGTTTCTTATTATCTGTATAAATTTGTGCATATTATCTGCGGCAGAAATTCCTGCATTTAATTTCGCGGTTATTCGCGGGCAATTTCTTATTTCTGTTAATGTATAAAGAAAAGGCGGGCTGCAATGCTCGCCTTTTCTTTATGCCTTCGCTTCGTGTAAAATTTATAGTTCGCTTTAACGGAAAAATGAAAGAGAATATAAAAACAACACGGCTCGAAAACGGCTTGACGATTATCACGGAAAAAATGCCAGACGTGCGAAGCGCGACGCTCGGATTTTGGTTTAAGAAAGGCTCGCGCGACGAACCTGCGAATTTGAACGGCATTTGCCATTTTATCGAACACGCCGTTTTCAAAGGGACGCAAAAACGCAACGCGCTCGACATTGCCGTTGAATCCGACCGGCTCGGCGGAAATCTCAACGCTTTTACGTCGCACGAAGAAACCGCTTTTTTGATAAAAGTCGTGGACAAAAAGATCGCGCCCGCCTTTGATTTGATCGCCGATATGCTCGCCAATCCGATTTTTGGCGAAAAGGAAATGCGACGCGAGCGCGGCGTTATTTTGGAAGAAATAAAAATGGTCGAAGACACGCCCGAAGAACTTTTGACCGAACTTTTTCTGCGCGATTTTTTCCCCTCTCACGCCATCGGCTTGCCGATTGAAGGCACAAGAAAAACCGTCAAAACCTTCAAAAGCGAAGTTGCCGCCGAATTTCATCGGGAAAATTACACATCTGAAAATCTAGTCATAACTTGCGCGGGAAATGTTTCGCATAAGGAAATCGTCGAACTTGCCGAAAAGAATTTTGTAAAAAACACAAAAGCCAAAAACCAAAAGCCAAAAACCAAAGACCAAAAGCCAAATGTTTCAAATCCGATTTTGCTCAAAAAAAAATCAAATCTCGAACAAGCGCACTTGATAATCGCCGTTCCGTGGATAAAATCAAGCGACGAAAAACGCTACGCTGCATCGCTTTTGACGAGCATTTTAGGCGACGGAAATTCTTCGCGCCTTTGGCAAAACGTCCGCGAAAAACGCGGTTTAGCATATTCCGTCGGCGCAAGCGGTGATTCGTTTGACGATTGCGGAGTTTTCTCGATCTACGCCGGAACTTCGCCCGAAAAACTCGCGGAAGTCATTGATTTATCAATCGGCGAAATGCGGAAAATAAAAAAATTCGGCGTTGCTGTCAACGAATTAGATTTAGCAAAAGAACAAACTGTTGCTTCGATCTTATTGAGTTTAGAATCGAGTTCCGCCCGCGCCGAAAATCTCGCGCACAATGAAATCGTTCACGGCAGACAAATTCCCGTCGAAGAAACTTTGCGAAAGATCGAAAATGTGGAAATTGAAGAAATCCAAGCAATTGCCGAAGAATTTTTCCAAACTGAGAAAATCGCGCTCGCGTGTTTAGGAAACTTGAACGGCTTGAAAATTAAAAGAGAAAGATTGGACGTTTCATAAAATGAGAGAAGAAATCAAAGGCGAAAAAATTATTCTGCGAAAGTATGAAAGCGATTTCGCGCCGCTTTTGTTTGAAGCCGCGCTCGAATCGCAGGGCGGAGAATTTACACATTGGATGCCTTGGTGTCACAAAGATTATGCGATCAAAGACAGCGAATCTTTTCTCAAAGAGTCTGCTGAGAATTGGAAAGAAGAAACGCAGTTTGCCTTTGCGATTTTCGATGCGGAAACAGACGAATTTCTCGGCGGCATCGGACTAAATCAGCCGAATACGGTTCACAGAATGTTCAATCTCGGTTATTGGGTTCGCACGTCTTGCCAAAAACGCGGAATTGCAAGCACGGCGACTAGACTTTTGGCGCAGGCGGCGTTTGAAGATTTAATTATCAACCGCATCGAAATTTTAACGGCGGTTGAAAATAAACCGAGCCAAAAAGTCGCCGAAAACGCGGGCGCGGTTCGTGAAGGAATTCAGCGCAAACGCCTTGTTATCGGCGACAAAATTCACGATGCGGTGATTTTTTCTTTAATTAGAGAAGATTTTGAAAGCTAGGGCGGATTTAGATTGATTGTAGAGTCAGTAGCGTCGGCGTGAGCCGACGCGTTTTGTGCAGACAAACATTGACCAATCGGCTCACCTCGGACGCTGCTGACAATTTATTCCTTTTATAAACTGCTCTAATTAGGCATTAGGCATCAGGCATTGATAATTATGTCACGATAAAAAACATCTAAAATATGCTGATTGTAAACCTTATATCAATTCTTAATTCGCTCTAATTTTTATAAGCAATCGGATCAATCGCGCCCGCCTTTTCAAATCCGCGCAGCCGCAAAGCGCACGAATCGCAAGTTCCGCAGGCTAAATCTTCGCTGCGGTAACACGACCAACTCAAATGAATCGGCGCGTTCAATTCCAAGCCTTTCCGCACGATCTCGGCTTTTGAAAGATGAATAATCGGCGTTTCAATTTTTATATTCGTGTCGGGTTTTGTTCCCGTTTCGATAGTTTTCTCAAATGCGGCGTAAAATTCGGGACGACAATCTGGATAACCTGACGAATCTTCGGCAACCGCGCCGATGTAAATTGCATTTGCCTTTAAGACTTCCGCCCAACTCGTCGCAATTGAAAGCATATTTGCATTGCGAAACGGCACATAACTCGTTGGAATTTCCTTCGACTGCAAATCCGCTTCCGAAACTTCGATTGCTTTATCAGTTAATGAAGAACCGCCGATTTTCGCTAAATATTCAATCGAAACATCGAGCCGTTTTTCAACATTATAAAAATCCGCGATGTCGTTAAATGATTTTCGCTCCCGCTTTTCGGTTAATTGCCCGTAAGAAATGTGCAGAAACGCGATTTCGCCCGTTTCTTCTTTAGCAATTGCGGCGGTTACGCACGAATCCATTCCGCCCGAAACCAGAACGATTGCGGATTGCGAAGTGAAATTTGCGGATTTGTTTTCGGAATTTATCAAACTTATGCGACTTTTTTGATCTGTTCGGAATATTCTGAAATTTTCTTGACGGCTTTTTCCTTTTTGCCGACATTCTTAATGTTTTGAGCAATGTTAAATGCTTTCTTGATTTTACCGTCAGTTGCAAAAACTTCGGCGATTTCCGCCAAGACACTTGAGCAATCTATTCTATTTTGAAGGTTTTCAGAATTTTCGCCGTTTTGAGCAATTGAAATCGCTTTTTTCCAAACTTCATCGGCTTTGAAAAGGGCGTTATTTTTTCGGAGCGATTTGGCGATATTATGTAAAAGTTCGGCTTGCTGCCAAGCGGCGAGATTTTCGTTTTCGCCGTTGTGTTCGGCTTCGGAAAAAACAAATAACGCGCGTTCGAGATGTCCGATTTCCGCCATTTTATCGGCAATTGTCCGCAACGCTTCGCTTTTTTCGTAGCTTGCCGAAATCAATTGAGCAATCCCGTGTGCCTTTTGCCAGTCATCATTTTTTAATAACCATTCGATAATTTCAAATAACTGCAAATCTCTATCTTCTTCATCTTTTATCGCCAAAGCCAGACTGACAATTTTAAAACTATTTTGATAATTGTCTGCTTGTAAAAGTCTTTCGATTTTTTCCACTTCGCTGTTCATAATTTCTATTTAAGCACATTTTTTGCATATTTTGACAGTAATTTTTTAGTTTCCGCAACATCTAAATTTGGAAAACGCAAAGACCAATGACCTTCGCCAAATTGCGGAGTAAATTCGGCAATACCGTTTTTCAATAAAGGCTCAATAATTTCGGCAATCGTTCCTTCAGTTTTCTCGCCTTCGTATTTTGCTTGAATTTCAAGATTGAATTTATAATCAGGCAAAGGATTTTCAAAAACTGAAACGCCGTCTTCGTCAACACGAAATGCTCCCGGATTTGTGCCGTTCAAGCCGCGATAAAGAACGAGAGTGATTTTATTCACAAATCAAACTCCGTGAACATTCGCGCCCCAAATGTATTTGTGAAGCTGCAAATTAAGCCGAACTTTCAAACCGCTTCGCGCCACAGTTTCAGCAATTTTCTGCAAATTTTCAATGCCGAAAATCGGCGAAATTAAAATCTCTTTTGCGCGATTTTCCAAATCATATTTTTCGATGATTTCTTTGGCAAATTCCCAATCGTTCAGATCGGCGATAACGAATTTTACTTCGTCTTTTTCCCCGTTCAATCTTTCCAGATTCGCCCAATGATTTCTTTCGGATTCGCCCGACGCGGGACATTTTACGTCCAAAATTATCTTCGCACGTTCGTCAACTTTTTCGGTTGACATAAACCCGCCAGTTTCGATCAAGACTTCATAATCTTTATCCAAAAGCTCGGAGATAAAAGGAAAAACATTTTTCTGCGCGAGCGGTTCGCCGCCTGTAACTTCGACCAAATCGCAGCCGAATTCTTCTAATTTTGCAAAAATCGCTTCAAACGAAATCCGCTCGCCGCCCGTAAAAGTGTATTCCGAATCGCACCAAACGCAGCGCATCGGGCAGCCCGTCAAACGCACAAAACTGCAAGGTCGTCCGGCGTGCGACGATTCGCCTTGGATTGATAAGAAGATTTCGGTAATTCGCAAATCCATAAGAAATAATTTTAACAGGGATGAAGGAGATAGTCAGGGATTGGAAGAAAATTTTATCGTCGGGACAAAACCCGAATCAAAATCCAATTCATTCGTTTATCCTCTTTATCGCCTCCATCCCTGTTAAAATTATTTCTTCCCCGTCTTTGCGCCTTTGCAACTTTGCGTTAAACTTTTGTTAATTCAAACAGGAGCAAATTTTATGAAAAAACAATTGAAGAAGTTTATCAAAGAGATCGGCAAGGACGCGGTGGCGATAATTCCGGCGGCTCACGAAAAGACGCGCAGTTATGATACGGAATATAAATTCCGGCAGGATTCGGATTTTTGGTATCTGACCGATTTTCCCGAACCGGACGCGATTGCGGTAATCGTGCCGAAAAACAGGAAAAATAAATTTAATCTGTTCGTCCGCCCGCGCGATCCGGCGATGGAAACTTGGTATGGACGGCGCGAAGGTGTGGAAGGCGCGAAGAAAAATTTCGGAGCGAACAAGGCTTTTCCGATTGATAAATTCGACAACGAACTGCCGAAAATTCTCGACGGAGTTGACAAACTTTATTACCGTTTCGGCGTTGACCGCGAGCTTGACGAGAAGATTTTGGATTATCTTTCAAAACAGCGTTTTAAGCGTTTGAAAACCGCTTATCCGCCGCACACGATTGTTGATCCGACCGTTTTGATTCACGAAATGCGGCTGCACAAAACCGAAGAAGAAATCGAATTGATGGAAAGAGCCGCCGAAATTGCCGCCGAAGCGCACATTTTAGCGATGAAAAACTGCAAACCGGGAATGAACGAATCAAACATCGAATCAATTATCGAACATCATTTTCGGATGAACGACGCGAACGGCGTGGCGTATAATTCCATCGTCGGCGGCGGCGGAAACGCGACGATTCTGCACTACGTCGAAAACAACGCCGAACTCAAAGACGGCGAACTGCTTTTAATTGATGCGGGCTGCGAATACAAAGGCTACGCTTCGGACATCACACGAACATTTCCCGTCGGCGGCAAATTCACCGAGGCGCAACGCGACGTTTACGACATAGTTTTAGACGTTCAAAAGGCTTGCGTCGAAGCGACAAAACCGGGAACGACGGTTAAAGAACGACAGGATTTATCAATCGAAATGCTCACCGAAGGAATGAAAAAACTCGGACTTCTCAAAGGGAAAACCGAAAAACTTATCAAAGATAAAAAATACGAAAAATATTATATGCACGGAGTCGGACATTACATCGGAATGGACGTTCACGACGCGGGCAGATATTTTAACGACCAAACGGCAAAAGACTCGCGCCCGTTCGCCGCCGGAATGGTCTTAACCGTCGAACCCGGACTTTATATTCCGCTTGACGACAAAGACGCGCCCGCCAAATATCGCGGAATCGGCATCCGAATTGAAGACGACGTTTTAGTAACCGAAGACGGCAACCGCAATCTGACGACGAAAGTTCCGAAGGAAGCTGAAGAAATCGAGGAACTTATGAACAAAGGAAAATCCAAAAGCGCGAAAAAATAGAGGTAAAAACAAATGCAGACGGAAATTGCAGATACAATTTATAAAAAGGTAAAAACTCTGCCGCCCGAAAAACAGGAAGAAGTTTTGGAATTTATCGAAGAAAAAATATCTTCTTCCGAAAAAAAGGATGCTCGTCCGATTTGGGAAGTGGCAAAAGAGATCAGCGAAAGCGTTCCGCTTGAGGAATGGGAAAAACTCCCTTCCGACGGTTCGATAAATCACGATTACTATCTTTACGGTGCGCCTAAGAAAGAAAAATGAAAAAAGTTTTTGCCGATACATTTTATTGGGTGGCTCTCATCAACATTAAAGATCAATGGCGGGAACATATTTTATAATTTTGCTTTAGAGATGAAATTTATTCAGGAAAAATAGAGGTAAATAAAATGCAGAATGATCTATCAAAAGTCGTAGCGGAAAAAGTGGCGGTTTTGCCGATTGAAAAACAGCAAAAGGTTCTGGATTTTGTTGAATCAATCGAGGAAGCAAAAGAGCCGCAGAAAAAATCTTTGTTTGAAAAAATAGAGGAAAGAGTCAGCAGATTATCCGAAGAAACATTAGAGAAATTGCCAACCGACGGAGCGGAAAATCTTGATTATTATCTTTACGGTTCGCCGAAAAAATCAAAATGAAAATGGTTTTCGCAGACACATTTTACTGGGCGGCTTTGCTAAATCCGAAAGATCAATGGCATCTGGAAGTTAAAACCGTTCAAAAAAATTTAGGAA
This sequence comes from Pyrinomonadaceae bacterium, assembly GCA_965214585.1. GTDB lineage: Bacteria > Acidobacteriota > Blastocatellia > Pyrinomonadales > Pyrinomonadaceae > JAHCHG01. Next base: position 607,077 of record OZ243957.1, read on the forward strand.
AATTTCGATTGGCTACAACCGAAACCGTTCTGATCGAACTTCTTAACTTTTTTTCCGAATACGGAGCAGAAATGCGTCAAACCGTCGTTGATACTTCGCGCGATATTTTAACCGATTTAGAAATCGAATATATTTCACACTCGCCCGAAATATTTCTTGAAGCATTGGATTTTTACGAAAAACGTCTTGACAAAGGTTACAGTTTGACCGATTGTATTTCGATGCTGACAATGAAAAACTTGGATTTACAAGAAATTCTCACGCACGACAATCATTTTGAGCAGGAAGGTTTTATAATTTTGCTTTAGAGATGAAAATTTATTCGGGAAAAAATAAAGGTAAATAAAATGCAGAATAATCTATCAAAAGTCGCAGTAGAAAGGTAATAGAGGCAGGTAAATACAGAAAACTATGAAAATTACAAAAATATTTTTTTTGACATTTGTGTTGATTTTTTGTGCGAATGTCTTTGCACAAACGAAGCCAACGCCGTCGCCGACTCCCGAAGCCGAAATCAGAGAATCCATACTGACGATCAGAATGGCTCAGATCGGGACGGTTTCGGCTAAAACCCGCGAGGATTTTGAAAATGCCGCGAAATTGATGCAAAACAGCAGACACGAGGAAGCGATTTCCGCGTGGACGGATATTATCAAAACAAATCCGAAATTGATGACGGCTTTTAATAATCGCGGTTATTCGTATATGCAGTTGGGAAAACTCGATTCAGCCATTGAAGATTTCAATACGGCGTTGAAAATATCGCCGATGTCAATAACTTATAACAATCGCGGTATGGCTTTTTCCAATAAAGGTGATCTGCCGAAATCTCTGGCGGACTATTCAACTGCTATCCGTTTAAATCCGAAAGAACCGCTTAATTATAATAATCGCGCGGATGTATATCTGAAAATGGGCGACTTTAAGCTCGCTCTGGCTGACCAAAATCAAGCGATCTCGATTTCGCCGAATGAAGGATTATTTTTGTCCAATCGGTGTGCTACACATCTCAAAATGAAATCCGTCGAAGCGGCGATAAAAGACTGCAACAAAGCCATCGAATTAAACCCTAAATTATCGCTTGCCTATATGAATCGGGGCAATCTATATTTTCAGGTTTCGAGTTTCGAGTCCGCCTTAGATGATTTTAATTCTGCTCTGAAACTTGACGATTCGCTGAACGATCTATACGCTTCACGCGGAGTTGTTTTAAGTCAACTCGGACGATTTGAAGAAGCGGTTGAAAGTTTCAGCAAAGCGATAAACGCCCGACCTTCGGCTGTCGTCTATCTGCATCGCGCTTCGGCTTTTGCAAATCTCGGCAAAACCGTTTTAGAATCGGCTGATTATGACAAAGCACTTGAGATAGAGCCGAATAACGCGGTTGTTTACAACAATCGTGGAATTTATTATTTAAACAAGGGCGATTCCAAAAAGGCTTTATCTGATTTTACCAAAGCAATCGAGCTAGACCCTAAGTTAATCATCGCTTATCAAAACCGGGCGTTTCTATACAAACAGATTGGCGAAACGGAAAAAGCCGAATCTGATGAAAAGTCTGTCGAAGCGATTCAGAAACAATAAATGCTTTGAAAAATAAAGATTATGACAATCGAAGAAATAGGCATAAATCTTCCCGCGCTGTTTTGTGCGCTTTTTGTGAGCGTGCTTTTCGTTCAATCGGGACTCGACAAGGTTTTCGATTGGAAGGGAAATCTCGAATGGCTGAACGGGCATTTTTCGGAAACTTTTTTAAGCGGTTTTGTGCCGATCTTGCTTGGGACGATTACCGTTTTGGAAATTGCGACTGGCGTTTTGAGCGGCGTTGCCGTCGTTTACTTTCTGATTTTCGGTTCAACCGTTTTGATATTTTACGCTTCGATTCTCGGCGCGTGTTCGGTTCTCGCCTTGTTTTTCGGGCAGAGAATCGCTAAGGATTACGCTGGCGCGGCGGTTCTCGTGCCGTATTTTATATTGCTGATAATTATGATGTTTTTGTCGAATCCATATTTGAAAGTTTAGTTGTAATATTCGATTTTGCGGTATTCGATGTATTTTTGTGCCGTGTAACCGTCGCCGAGTTTACCTTCTTTTACTTCGACAATTCGTTTTGTCCAGTTTCCATTTTTGTCAAAATCTTCATAAGTGTAACGGTAAACGCTGTCGGGACGATCTTTGTCATCGTGAACGTAAATTTTCTCGATGACATTTCCTTTGTCGTCAAAAATTTCAATCGTTTTTGAGGTTAGTTTTCTCGCTTTGTCAAAAGAAGATTTCGCAAGTTTTCCGTCCGCATATTCATAAACGGTTTTTTCGCTCAAATCGCCGTCGTTGCCGAATGTCTGTGCTTCCGAAAGGCGATTTTCCGAATCGTATTTGTAAAGCATTTTTGACGTGAAACGCTCGTCTTTCGGTTTTACGGGCGCGTCGGGATTTGACGGCAGACCGATTGCCATAATTTGAAAAGAGTCGAAATCTACCGAGCTGTATTTTGAAACTCTCGCGCCGTCAATAAAGCCGTAAGCCGTAACGCTCATCGGCAAGCCTTTGAAATTGTAGAAAATTCTCTTAGTGCGATTGCCGCTTTCGTTATAAAAATCTTCGCTGTCCGGGTTTCTGCCTTGCGAATACCATTCGCCCGATAAATCTTCGCTTTCTTCCAAAACGTATTTTATTTTTCCCTTTAGATTTTCTTCCTGTGCGTCGGACGTAAACCTTTCAGCAACCGGCGTTTGCGGAAGCGGCGCGGGCGTTGCTTGGTTTAATTTTTTCTCGATAATTTCTTTGGTCGAAATTAATTCTATCGAATCGAATCTTTTGAGAATCTGCGGCTTTTTATCGTCGGAAGCGAATTTCGCCATCAAAATATAAATTTTATCGTCGTCTAAAATGTGCCGCACGATAATATTTCCGCTCGGAACTTTGGCGGTAAACTGATCTGCCGGATATTTTTTGAACTTGAAATCCTTGACGCTTTTAACCGCTTTGTCGGCGGTGACGAACATTTTGTCAATCACGTTTTTCTGCAAATCGTCAAAAATCCGCCTCGTTTTTTTATCCGACAATTTTTCAACAGACGGTTTTAAGTTGATGTAACCGATCTGATATTCGGCTTCGGGCTGACTGAATTTGAAGATCGCGCCCGTTCCCAAATTGTTCGTATCACGCAGGCGAAGTCCCGCATAGCCGCGCACATCGTTGGGAATATCAATCTTAAATTCGCCTTCGATTGAAGTAAAAATCGGCTCGATCTTTCTTTTTTCGGAGTTTCCGTCCGAAACAGGCGGCGGCACTTGGGCAATAATAAAAGAGCAAAAAATTAACGCTGAGAATGAAATGAAAATTAAGTTTTTTATCATTGTAAAATCCTTCAAGTTGGTTATTTATGGATTAAATCTCAAAAACTAAGGTTGTATAAATTAGACAAATTTAGAAGTAGAAATTTATGCCCGCGAAAAACACGAAACAAACGAAAATAAAATAAAAAATGTTGTTAATTCTTTTTTTCGTAAATTTTCGTGTTTTTCGTGGGCAGTTTTCTTAAAATATACGAAGTTTTTAACGGTTTTTTAATTCATTTATTGCTTTCGCAAAATCGCTGTAAATTTTATCTTTTTCAATAAATTTTCCATTTTCCGTTATCCATTTTCCATTAACAATCGTTCCCTTTTGCATCGTTTCATCAGATGCGTAAACCATTGTGTTCAAAAGATTTTCGGGCGAAGAAGTGAAAAGCAAAGGATGCGTCGCGGAAATTACGGAAGCATCAAAAGGCTCGCCGACGGCGAAGTATTTTTTCTCGAAATTACTCATCGCGCGTCTGCCCGCAATTGTCGCTTGATTTATCGCGTAAGCTGCGCTGTTTCCGTTTGATTTATCGGAAAATGTGTCGCGTTTGTGCGAAATCAGTCTTTGCCCGTAATCGAGCAGGCGCAATTCTTCAAACGGATTCAGAGAAACGTGCGAATCAGTTCCAATGCTCCAATTTCCGCCCGCTTTTTGAAACTCTCGAAGCGGGAAAATTCCATCGCCCAAATTCCCTTCCGTCGTCGGACAAAGCACGACGTTTACGCCCGTTTCGGCTAAATCTTTTATTTCCGCTTCGTCCAAATGCGTCGCGTGAACAAAATGAAATCTGTCGGAATGTTCGACGTTTTCGAGCATCCAGCGAACAGGACGACTTCCCAAAAATTCGACGGAATCTTCAACTTCTTTTAACTGTTCGGAAATGTGTATGTGAAACGGAACATTTTTCGGAAAATTTGCCGCAACTTCTTTTATTGCTTCAATTTCCACCGCTCGCAGCGAATGAATGCCGATTCCAACATTCGCGCCGTCATAATTTCTGCAAACTTTTTCCGTCGCTTCGTATAATTTTCGGTAATCGTCAATTGTCTTTGAAATAAAACGTCTTTGATTCGATTCGGGCGATTTGTTTAAAAATCCGCCTTTTTGATAAAAGATCGGAATGAGCGTGATTTTAATTCCCGTTTTTTGTGCCGCAGAAACCAAACGCTCGCCCATTTCCGCCAAATTCGCATAAGGTTTTCCGTTTTTATCGTGATGCAGATAATGAAATTCGGCTACATTCGTGTAACCGTGTCTGAGCAATTCGTGGTAAAGCATCGCGGCAATCGCTTCAAATTGTTCGGGATTTACATTAAGCGCGAGGCGATACATCTGTTCGCGCCAACTCCAGAAATCGCTCTTTTTCTTATTTCGCGGATGATTTTCCGCAAGCCCCGCCATCGCATATTGAAATGAATGCGAATGCGCGTTCTGAAATCCGGGAAGCGCGTAACCATCAATAAATTCGGCGTTTTTTTCTTCGGCGTTTTTCTTTATCGAAACTATCGCGCCTTCGCCGTCCGTTTTAACAACGGCGTTTTCCAACCAGCCGTCGTTTTGTAATAATTTTTTGAAATAAAATTTCATTGAATAAATTTAAATAACAAGATTTGCCCGCGAAATACGCGAAATGACGCGGAAGAAAGAGGGAAATTTTTACAGGGATAAAGGAGATGAAGGAGATAAAAAATTTCACATTTCACATTTCAAAAAAATCCCTGTTCATCACCTTCATCCCTGTAAAAAAATCTTAAATTTTCTTCTTTTCACAGACAATTTTTTTAAATGGTTTCCAACTCCGAAATTAAATTCTCAAATGTCCGTTTCAAAAGTTTCTTCACTTTCTCCGCCTTTTCAAAATCGTAATTTAATTCCTTTGCGTCCATATATAAATCCTTACTCATCTCAAGCTGCAAAGCGTGAACATTTTCAGACGGTTTTCCTTTCGAGCGCGTCAGAAAACCGCCTTTGAACGGTTCGTTATGATTTATTTGCCAATCGCTCGTTTTCAAAGTTTCGAGCGCGATTTCAATAAACTTTTTATCGGCGGTTCTTCCGTCATTGTCGCCCAAAATAAAATCGGGAAACGGCTCTTTTCTGATTGTTTCCACGCGCCTTCTGATCGAATGAGCGTCCCAAAATAAAACTTGTCCGAACTCGTTTTTCAAATCGCCGATAATGTCGTCAATCTTTTGATGATACGGATGATAATAATTTTCTAAGCGTCTTTCGATTTCCGCTTCATTCGGCTCAAACTCTTTTTTCGCGTAAATATCTTCGCCGAAAAAATCCGTCGTCGGACAAACGGCGGTGATAATTCTTCCGTCGTCATAAAGCGGTTTTCCCTTCGGCTCGCGGTTCAAATCAATCACCCGGCGCGAATATTTCGCGTAAATTGTCGTTATTCCGAGTTCGGCGGCGAAATCGTAAAGTTTCTCTAAATACCAATCCGTATCGTCCAAAACTTCGAGCGATTCGGCGGCGTATTGATTTATCAAATCTGCGGGAAATTCCGTTCCGCAATGCGGAATGCTCAAAACGAACGGCAGCTTTTCCGCTTTCGGTTCGATGATGTAAAAAGGATTTGAATTCATTTGTTGATTTTATTTTTATTGTAAAATTTTCTCAATCGCGGCAATTACGCTTTCGGTTTTCACGCTCAAAATACATTTCGGCTCGTCAAATTCCTTACAAAAATAACCCGCGCAAGGCTGACACGGAAGATTTTCAAAGACGATCTCATTCGGCTGGTTCGTCCAAGGTCGCCAGTGATCGCGGTTTGACGAACCGAAAATTACAACCGTCGGCGTTTTGACAGCCGCCGCGATGTGCGCGATTCCCGAATCGTTTCCGACGAAGATTTTTGCCCGCGAAGCCAGAGCAGTAATTTCGGGCAAAGTTAAATTATCAAAAGTTAAAATCGGAATTTTAGAAAATTTTTCGAGTTTTTCTAAAACTTCGCGCTCTTTTTTTGTCGCAATGGCAATTGTCTGTAAGCCTTTTTCGCGCAGAAGTTCCGCGATTCGCGCAAAACTTTCCGTCGCCCATTGCTTTGTATCAAACGCGGCTGTCGGATGAAAAAGCGCGAATTTCCCGAAAAAATCTTCGTCCTTTTCACCAAAATAAACTTCGCGTTTCTGCGCCTCTACGGTTAATTTTTCCTTCAAAGAATATAAAGCGTTTTCCGTTACAGCCAAATGAGTTTTCGGTTTATCTTCAACGGGAACGCCGACGAAACCCAGAAGCGCAAGCTGCTGTTCGGCGGAATGTAATCTTTCTTTCTTCCAAAAATCCGTCGGCGAAGTCAAAAGATGATTGTAGAGAAACGAATATCTGTAATTTGAAAAACCGATGCGATGAGTTGCACCGCTTGCGCGAATCAGAAAGGTCGAAGTCGTTCCGCCGTGCAGATTAAACGCGACATCGTATTTTGTTCGGCGAATCTCACGCGCGATTTTTACGCGGTCTTTTGCGTCTTTTGAAACGGTCAGAATATTATCAACTTGCTCAAAACCATCCAAAACAGGTGCGACCCAATCTTCGAGCAAAACGTCAATCTGCGCATCGGGCAAAAACCGCCGAAGCGCGATGAGCGAAGGAGTTGACAAAACCGTGTCGCCGATCGAACGAAGGCGGACGACCAGAACGCGGTTTACATTTTGCCAATTTATTTTCATCGAGTTGGAGAGTTCGGAGAGTTCGGAGAGTTTTCTTTTAACTCTCAAAACTCTCAAAACTCTCAAAATTCTATAAACTCAATTTTCAACCGTCGCTTCGTCAACAAGCATCACGGGAATTTCGTCGCGGATCGGATAAACTAAATTACAATCGGAATTTGTGCATTTCAAACCGCTTTCGTCATCTTTAATTTTAACTTCCGATTTGCATTTCGGACATCTCAAAATTTCTAAAAGTTCGGGACTGATCGCCATAAATTATTACTCCAGATTTTATAAAATTTAAATCAGAACCGTGAGCGGCAGCGAATAAATTAAATAATTGGTGTAGGGTTAAGAGTAACGGCTTTAGCCGTGAAAACGCCAGCGAAGCGCGGCGTTTTCTCACCACTAAAAGCGTTACTCTTACTACATATTCAAAAAAAGGTTGAGGACTTACCAAGTCGCTATCGCTCCCTGTTCTGATTTAAATTTTAACTCAAACGCGCCTTAGCGCAAAACCGCAAAAAAGGGACGAGAGATAAATTTCCCTCGCCCTTCTCATTTCTCACTTCTCACTTCTCACTTCTCATTTATTCTTCTGCCGCATCTGCGGTTTTCGTGCCGCATTCGGGGCAGAATTTCGCGCCCGGCGCGAGTTCGTGTCCGCATTCGGCACATTTTTGTTTTTCCTGCGACGAGCCGCATTCGGAACAGAATTTCGCGCCTTCTCTTAGCTGCGCTCCGCATTTAACGCACGGAACTGTTTCGACTTGCATTTTCGCTCCGCAATCGGCGCAGAATTTTGCGTTCGGATTGTTTTGTTTTCCGCAGCTTGGGCAAGCGACGGTTTGTGTCTGTCCGCCGCTTCCGCCTTGCTGTTGATTTACGCCCTGACCGCCGCCGAAGGCGTTGACCATTTGATTTCCGACGGCAAAACCCGCGCCTAAGCCCGCGCCTAAACCTGCGCCGCCGCCTTCGTTTTGCGCCGCGTCACGCATCGCGTCCGCTGCTTGAAACTGCGCGTAGGTTTGCGCGTCGCCGAGTGCGCCCATTGAAGCGCGTCTGTCCATTGCTTCTTCGACCTCTTTCGGAAGGCTGACGTTTTCGACGTAGAATTTTGTAACTTCGAGTCCGTAATCGGAAAAATCTTCGTTGATCTTGGCGCGAATTGATTCACCGATTTCTTTGTATTGCGCGGCAAGATCGAGCGCGGGAATCTGCATTTCCCCGATTGCGTCGGAAAACTCGGTAACAATCGAGCGTTTTAATTGCGCGTCAATATCTTCCGTGTCGAAATGCGCGTTTGTTCCGGCGACTTCCTTGATAAACTGCTGCGGATTGGCAACGCGCAGACTGTATGCGCCGAAAGCCCGCAAACGCACGATGCCGAAATCTTTGTCGCGCAGCATAATCGGGTTCGATGTTCCCCATTTCATATCGGTAAACTGCTTTGTGTTGACAAAATAAACTTCCGATTTGATCGGCGAATTAAAACCGTGTTTCCACGCGCCGATCTTTGAAAGAATCGGCGTATTTCCGCCGTCAACCGTGTATCTTCCGGGACCGAAAACGTCCGCCACCTGTCCTTCGTGAACAAAAACCGCCGCCTGCGATTCGCGCACGATTAATTGCGCTCCGTTTTTGATTTCCTGTCCGTGAACCGGAAAACGATACAAAATTGTATCCTGAGTTTCGTCGAGCCATTCGATAACTTCGATAAACTGATTTAACGCTTCATTTTTAACTTTATCCCAAATTCCCATTTTTAATCTCCTTTTTTTCTAAAAACATCAATTGATATACGGCTTTGATTTATAGATTGTTCGCTATAAATATGACACAAAAATCTTCCTAAGCAAAATTTTGAACAGCAAATCAATTTTTATAAACTTTGTTTTTACGATTTTCCCAAAAGATTTTGTATGTGTAAAACATTAGAATCACAAGAGTTGCGCCAAAAGCATCAATCAGAACATCGTAAACCGAACCCGTTCTGGCAGGATTAAAACTTTGATTGTATTCATCAATCGAGGCAATCGTGATAACTAAAATAAAAGACGCTGAAAACCAGTATTTTTGCAAAAAACGGGCGGAAGAACTCCAAAAAGCGCGGGAAGCAAAAAAAGCCAAAATTCCGTATTCGGTCAGATGCGCGAGTTTGCGTATATAGCCGTGATAAATTATCAAAGTTTCTTCGGGCGCGTTCGGAAAAATAAATTGCAGAAACGGACGAATAATGCGCGATGTGTTCGACATCGAAGCCGTCGTCGTCGAAGCAAAAAGCACGACGCAAATCCACAAAATTAAAGGCGCGTAACGAAAAAATCGTCCGCGCCAAACGGGTTTCTGAAAAAATATTTTTGCCATTTACTTAGGCATAGTTTCGTAAACCGACCTTAATCTATCGTTTCGGGAACGGACATAAGCCCTCCGGCAGCCCCGCTTAAAACGAGGATCAGCCAACCGACGATTACCATAATCAGCGGAATCAAACCCTGCTTTTTCATCACATAAAATATGATGCCGCTAAGAGGTTGGCAAAAGAAATTTACAACCGCCCAAATAGCTTTCTCAGCCGTCGTTTCGCCCGTTTGAATAGCGACGATGATTAGCCAAATCATACCGGCTAACAGCAATATAAAACCAAGCAATCCAAGAATACCTACTCCTGCTATCATAATTTTCTCCTTACAAATGTTTTGAACCTTCTAAAATTTGAAAAACAAATAAAGTTTATCTGAAAATCGCAGAGATTTCAAATATTTTCGCTTATTTTAACATTTTGTCCAACCCGACATTTCACAAAATCGTGCCGAAAACGATTTTGATAAAAAAACGCAATCTCGTAAAAGATTGAGTTTTTCTCATTCATTGCTGAATTATCTCGATCTATTAAACCGACGCGCCGGAAACGACTTCGATGATTTCTTTAGTAATCGCCGCTTGTCTGATGCGGTTCATATTCAGCGTCAGATCGTCAATCAATTCGCCCGCGTTTTTTGATGCCGCGTCCATCGCCGTCATACGCGAGCCTTGTTCGGACGCGACGGATTCGAGCATTGCGCGGTAAATCTGCGTTTCGACCTGTTTTGGCAGGAGTTTGCCGAAAATCTCGGCGGGCGGCTGTTCGTAAATATATTCGGCTTCCGCCGCGTTTTCCGCTTGAGTTTCTTCCTGGGCGGCGATTGCCGGAATCGGCAAAAGCTGTTCGATTCTGATGTATTGCGTCATCACGGTTTTGAATTCGGTGAAAACGATGAAAACCTTGTCAACGCTCGCGTCTTCGGTAAATGTTTTGATAATTTTTCGCGCAACTTCCATCGCGTCCGAATGCTCCGCGCGACCCGATCCGGTTAAATTTACATATTCTTCGACGAATTCCATCTCGCGCCGCTTAAAAAAATCGCGCCCTTTGCGTCCGACGGGAATCATTTCCGTTTGTTTACCGGAATTTTCCTTTAGAAAAGTCTGCGTCGCTTTCATCAGATTGGCGTTAAAACCGCCACACAAACCTTTGTCCGCGCTGACCAAAACGATCAGATATTTTTCGTCGCCGCGTTCGTCGAGCAGCGGATGCGAAAATTCGCCGCCGATCTTCGCGCTCAGACTGCCGAGAACTTCGCTCATTTTCACGGCAAACGGACGCGCCGCCGTTACGCTGTCCTGCGCTCTTTTTAATTTCGCCGCCGCGACCATTTTCATCGCTTTGGTGATCTGCTGTGTGTTTTTGACGGACTTAATCCGCCTTCGCATATCTAATAAACTTGGCATATTTCTTTATAATTTCCGATAAGGCACAAAAACTTTTGACAACATCGGAAAATGTTTTTTATTTAATGTAACTAAAACGACATCTTCCGCTTCCACCGTCGCCGCGATTATTGCGTCGGCTAAACCTACGCCGTGACTTTTGAAATAATCCCGCCGAAATAATCCGCCATTTATTGCAATCTCAACCGTGATTGGAATAACCTTTAAGTTTTTAACGAACTCGTCCAAAACTTTTCACTCTTTATTTTCACGAACTCCAGAATATAATTCGGCGACTGTTACGGAAGATACAAGCGGAATTTCAATCAGATTTTCTAAATAGTTGACGGCTTCGATACGATTTCGCAAGTAATCAATCAAAACATCCGTATCAAGCAAAAGAATATCTTCCATTATTCTTCATTCCATTGCGAAAATCTGTCAAATTCTTTTCTGATTTGCGTAAAATCCGGCAAATCTTCTCGGTCTTTCCAGATTCCTTTCGCTTGTTTCAGACTTTTCAGCCACTTTTGTTTTTCAACTTCCTTTGCGCTTTCTTCACCGATCAGTTTTTCAACCGCTTCCTGCAAAAGATCATCCTCAGTTTTACCCGTGCGCCGCGAAAGTTCGCGCAAAAGTTCGGTTTGTGAATCAGTTAGATTGATTTGTGCCGTTGTCATTTTCTTTATTTAACAAGTGCCTGCGGATAATTCGGACTTTCGGGATTAACCGTTACCGAACGCCTCGACGGATTTAAAACCAAATCCATATCTTCCATTGGAACTGAACCTAAAAGCACTTCGTTTCCCAAAACCAACGCGCCGACAAAACAGGAACGGTTTTCAAATCTGACACGAACCGGACCGACATACGGAACTAAATGTTTATCTCCGGTGGCGGTTATTATCTCGCGCTTTTCCGCTTCTTCAAGATTTAACTGAATTTGTATGTGCTTGGGAATACAGAGCATCAACGCGCCCGTGTCCGCCAGCGAATTTACCGTAATCGGCTTGAGATCGGTTTCTCTCGGATTTCCCAATTCGATTTCAGCATATACATAACCCATAATTTTTGCGAAAAATTAAACTAAAAACTAAAAAAAGTAGAGCATCTTGCTTAAACTTTTCATCTTTAGTTTCTCACTATTTAAGCACTTGCCATAACCGCTTCATTTTCAGACATTTCCGGCGAACTTGCGACGATTGCCGCATTCGTTTCTTCGGCGGTTTCGGCTTTATTCCAGCGAGTCGCTTTGAAATCTTCAATTGCTTCACGCAAAGACGCTTTCAAATCGTCGTCAATTGATTTTTTGTCGCGCAAAGTCTGCAAAACGCCCGGATGCGAATTTTTTATGTAATCCAGCATTTCCGATTCAAAGCGTTTCAAATCTTCGACCTCGACATCATCAACCAAACCGTTTGTCGCCGACCAGATTATCAGAACCTGATTTTCAACCTCCATCGGCTGATATTGTCCCTGCTTCAAAATCTCGGTCATACGTTTCCCGCGTTCGAGTTGATTTTGTGTCGCTTTGTCCAAATCCGAACCGAATTGAGCAAATGCGGCAAGTTCGCGGTATTGCGCCAAATCAATTCGCAGAGTTCCTGCAACTTGTTTCATTGCTTTAACTTGCGCCGCGCCGCCAACCCGCGAAACCGAGTTTCCGACATTGATCGCCGGACGCACGCCGGAGTTGAAAAGGTCGGCTTCGAGAAAGATTTGACCGTCGGTGATCGAGATCACATTGGTCGGAATATACGCCGAAATGTCGCCCGCCTGCGTTTCGATGATCGGCAGAGAAGTCAAACTTCCGCCGCCTCTCGCGTCCGACATTTTCGCGGCGCGTTCCAAAAGGCGCGAGTGCAGATAAAAAACGTCGCCCGGATACGCTTCGCGCCCCGGCGGTCTTCTCAAAAGCAGGGAAATCTCCCGGTAAGCCGCCGCCTGTTTTGATAAATCGTCGTAAATTGTCAGCGCGTGTCTGCCGTTATCGCGGAAATATTCGCCGATGGCGACTCCCGCATACGGCGCGAGAAACTGCATCGCCGCCGGATCGGAAGCCGTCGCGGAAACGACAATTGTGTAATCCATCGCGCCGTTGTCTTCGAGTTTTTTGACAACCTGCGCCACCGTCGAAGCCTTCTGCCCGATGGCGACGTAAACGCAGATCACGTCTTTTCCTTTCTGGTTAATGATCGCGTCAATCGCCACGGCGGTTTTTCCCGTCTGGCGGTCGCCAATGATAAGTTCCCTCTGTCCGCGACCAATCGGCACCATCGCGTCAATCGCTTTGAGTCCGGTTTGAAGCGGTTCGCTCACCGGCTGGCGGTCAATAATTCCGGGCGCGATTCTTTCAATCGGATTATAATCGTCGGTGATGATCTCGCCTTTTCCGTCAATCGGATTTCCGAGCGCGTCAACCACGCGACCAACCATCGCGTCGCCGACGGGAACGCTCATAATGCGGCGCGTGCGCTTAACTTCGTCGCCTTCTTTGATCTTCTGAAAATCTCCGAAAAGCACCGCGCCGACCTTATCTTCTTCAAGGTTGAGCGCGAGTCCGCGCACGTCGAACGGAAATTCGAGCAGTTCGCCCGCCATAACCTTTTCGAGTCCGTGAATTTCGGCAATTCCGTCGCCCACTTTGATAACCGTCCCGACTTCCGCAACGGTCATACTCGCGTCAAAATTCTCGATCTGTGAACGAATAATTTCGTTTATTTCGTTAGCTTTTATCGCTTCCATATTGTTTTAAAGGTGAATGGTGAAAATGAATGAGTAAATGACGAATCTTAAAATCAACCATTTACAATTTACTATTAACCATTTACTAATTTATATTTAAGTTCTTCTAATTTTGTTTTCACAGAGCCGTCGTAAACGGTTGAACCGATACGGGTTACGACTCCGCCGATAATAGTTTCGTCAATTTCGTAATTCAAGCGCACGTCCTTTCCGGTCATTTTATTTAAACTGGTCTGAAATTCCGCTTTCTGCGTTTCGGAAAGCGGACGCGCGGAAATGATCTTTGCGGACGTGATGCCGCTTCGCTCTTCTAAAACTCCGTCCAGACGCTCGTTTATTTCGCTGATTTGGCTCAAACGGTCATTTTTCAGCAGAACGCGCAAAAAGTTTGCGGTGGTTTTCGTCGGCTTTGTTCTGGAGATCAAACTTTCCAGAACTTTAACTTTATTTTCCTGTGCAATCGAGGGATTGCCGAATGCGGTTTGCAGATCGGCGTTTGAATTTATCATCTCTTCCCAAGATTTCAGTTCCGCTTTGACCGAATCGGTTTCGCCGGATTTCATAACGACATCGGCAAGCGCGTGGGCATAGCGGCGGGCAACTGTTTCAACGCTCATTTTAGCTTAAACCTCCGATTGATTGAATATTGTTTCGGACAAGCTGCGCGTCTTTTTGTTCGTTCATTTGCCCTCTGATCTTTTCTTCGGCAAGGCGCACGCTTTCTTCGGCTGAGAAACGGCGAAGTTTCATCTGCACCTGCTTGTTTTTGCGCTCGACTTCGCTTTTCGCCTGTTCGCGCATCTTCGTCGTTTGAAACGCGGTTTGTTCGAGAATTCTCGCTTTTTCGGCTTCGGCTTCGGCTTTCGCGTTTTCGTGAATCTGCCTGCTTTCAACGTCCAAATTTGAAAGCTGGGTTTCCGCCGCGCCCAGTTTTTCAAGTGCGGCTTGTTTTTCTTCTTCCGCCTTTATCAACTCGGCGCGAATCATTTCGCGTTTTGCTTTAAATGCTTTTGACAGAGGTTTTTTCAAAAGATAGATCAATATGAGGACGAAAACCGCCAAATTGAAAAACCGCCACGCTTCAAAACCCGGATAATTCGCGTAAACGTCCCAAAAATGAACGGATTTCCCCCACACCGAATCGGGATCAGCCGCTTCACCGCCGGCTGCGGCAAACAGTAAAAAATTAAATAAAAAAGCTGTCATATAAATACGTATGGTTAATTGTTGATAGTTAATTGTTCATTGTTAAAAAGCCAATTATCGAAATCTTTATAAAAGTAAACGGCTCGTTCAGGTTAAGAAAAACAATGAACAATTAACTATCAACAATGAACGAATTACAATTAACTATCAACAATGAACGAATTACAATTAACTATCAACAATGAACGAATTACAATTAACTATCAACAATGAACGAATTTAGAATAAATTTCATCAAGCCGTTTTCAGTATATTCTGACTGATCTTATCAGCCATAATTTTCGCTTCGTCGGCGATCTGTGCTTCGGCTTTAGTGGTTTGCGCTTGTAATTCGGCAAGTTCCGCCGCCGTTCTCTGTTCGACTTCGGATTTTACGCGGCTGATCTCCGCTTCTCTCTGCAAAACGGCTTCGCGGCGTTCTCTCTCGATCAGATCGTAACTTTCCGAACGCGCTTCGAGCAGTTTCTGATTGTAAAGTTCCTGCTTTTCCTCAACGTCGCGCAGAATTTCTTCCGACTCGGTAAACCTGCCGCCGCTGCTTTTCTCGCGCTCTTCGATAACGCGATTGATCGGGCGGAAAAATGTGCGGTTCAAAATCCAGATCATCAGCAAAATCAGCGCGATATGTATAAATATCGTGCCGTCCGGCATAATCGAAACGCTTTCCTGAAAGGCAAACAAAACCATATTCTTTTAGATAAAAATTTTTATATTAAATTGAAAGTTTGATAAACAGAACGGAAACGCTCGTCAGTTTTCAAAAGAGAAAGAATATCACGCCTGTTTTTAACGGTCAAGCAAGCCTGCAAAGTTAGAATTCGTCTTTTTGTAAGTTAATAAAGCGAGCGTCAGTTGATGCTCTAATTTTTCAAGTTTTTTTATAAAATTATAAGTTTTGCGAGCGCAGAACAACCCTTCCAAATCTGCTAATTTGATTATCCTAACTTTTTTCACTTGATCTTGAATAGATCATCACCAATAACTGCTCAAGATAATACAGATTGCAGGTCAGGAAGGGTTGTTCTACGCCCGCTTTTTGCAAAAGTGAAATTGCAATAAAATGATTTCGTCGCGTCCGTATTTACGCATCGGCTCACGCCGAAGCTGCCGACAAGAAACGCCGAAGCTGCCGACAAGAAACGTCGAAACTGCTGATAAGAGTTTCAATCAACTTGACAGTAAATCATCCGAACGCTTAATTTTAAGCGTATGAATTTCTTCAAGTCATAAATAATTTTTCAGGAGGCGCATCTCGTCTGGTGGCGGGCGCGGTCTTCAAAACCGTCTGCGAGATTGCGAGAGCAAATCTTGGGTGGGTTCGATTCCCACACGCCTCCGCCACGCCGATTTTGGATTTGGGATTTGGGATTTGGGATTTGTTGATTTGAATTTAGAGGTTTATTATGACGCAGGAGGAGATGAAAACGCGGACGAAAAAATTTGCGTTACGGGTGATTAAGTTGGTTGAGAGTTTGCCGAAAACTAAGACGGCGGATGTTATTGGTCGTCAACTTTTACGCAGCGGAACTTCGGTTGGGGCGAATTATCGGGCGGCTTGTCGCGGAAAATCAACGGCGGATTTTATTTCAAAATTGAGCATTGTTGAAGAAGAAGCGGACGAATCAATGTATTGGATGGAACTTTTAATCGAGGCGGAAATTGTTAAGGAAACTTTGTTGTCAAATCTTTTGGATGAAGCAAATCAGATTCTTTCAATAATCGTTTCAACAATCAAAACTTCCAAAGAAAAACAAAATCCCGAATCCCGAATCCCAAATCCTAAATCGTTATGAAAGAATGGATTTCCCTAAATATGACTCCCGGCATCGGACCGCGCAAGGCGACGCAGCTGCTTGAAAGGTTCGGTTCGGCGGAAAATGTTTTTAACGCGCGTCGAAGTGAATTGGAAAGTTTACGGCTCAAACCGGAAACGATTTTGAGTATTTTGAATCGTGAACTGCACGAAAAAGCCGTCGAAGAATTGGAAAACGTGAAAAAACTCGGCGGCGACGTTTTGATTTTGGACGACGGAAGTTATCCGTTTTTGCTGCGGGAAATTCCCGATCCGCCGATCACGCTTTATGTTTTGGGAAATTGGCAGGAATGTTTTGAAATGCCGTGCATCGGAGTTGTCGGCTCGCGCCGCTGCTCGACTTACGGGCAAAACGCTTCGGAAATGCTCGGACGCGATTTGGCGGCTCACGGAATTTGCGTCGTTTCCGGTTTTGCACGCGGAATTGATTCAGCCGCGCATCAGGGCGCGATTGACGCAAAGGGGAAGACAATCGCCGTTTTCGGAACTGGAATTGACAAAATTTATCCGAAAGAAAATGCCAAACTCGTCAGACTGATTTTGGATTCGGGCGGCGCAATCGTTTCGCAATTTCCTCTCGGAACGCCGCCGCTTCGGGAAAATTTCCCGTATCGCAACCGCATTATTTCCGGTTTGAGTCTTGGAATTTTGGTCGTCGAAGCGTCGGAAAGAAGCGGCTCTCTGATAACGGCGCGGCTGGCGATGGAACAAAACCGCGAAGTTTTAGCCGTTCCGGGAAATATCACTTCAAAAAATTCTTTCGGCACAAATTATTTAATAAAATCGGGCGCGAAACTCGTTCAGCAATGGCAGGATGTCGTTGCCGAACTGCCTTCGGAAATCGCCGCCGAGATTTTGCCGCCGCCTGTTGATGATAAAAAATCCGTCGAAAAAACGGCGCAAAAAGAAGAGAAAATGCCCGCCGGA
Source organism: Pyrinomonadaceae bacterium (assembly GCA_965214585.1). Taxonomy (GTDB): domain Bacteria; phylum Acidobacteriota; class Blastocatellia; order Pyrinomonadales; family Pyrinomonadaceae; genus JAHCHG01. The sequence continues at coordinate 624,525 of OZ243957.1, forward strand.
ATCGGCGAAAATGAAAAGAAAATCTACGAAATTTTGCGAGCCGACCAAGAAACGCACATTGACGTTTTGCTGGAAAAAACCGAATTGGAATTCGGCGAATTGAACAAAGCGATTGTTGATCTGGATTTGAAAGATTTGATTCGCGTTTTGCCGGGAAACAATTATGCGAGGAAAATGTAAGTGAAAAGGCAGACTATTTTGTGCTAAAATCAAACAATGAACACGATAACTTCAAGCACGGAAATTACGTTTACAAAAACAAATGCGGGAGTTTTGCGAATCGGAAAAACGCGCGTTTCGCTCGATTCGGTGATAATCGCTTTTAATTCGGGAGCAACGCCCGAACAGATTATTCAGGATTTTGACACGCTGACGCTGGCGGAAATTTACGCGGCGATTAGCTATTATTTGAATAATCGTGAAGAAGTAAATTCTTATCTGGCAAAGCGGGAAAAACGGAATAAAGAACTTCGCAAAATCAACGACGAGCGGTTTAATCATCAAGGATTACGCACAAGACTCTTAGCGCGTCGCCGCAAAGTTGGTAAATAAGTTTTTGGACTATGAAATTTCTTTCCGACGAAGATTTCAATAATCATATTGTGCGCGGTTTATTTCGGCATTTTCCACATCTTGATTTGATCAGAGTTCAAGATACCGAATTGATGGAAAAACACGATAAAGAAATTCTGGCTTGGGCGGGAAAAGAAAATCGTCTGATTTTAACTCACGATTTTGCAACAATACTTGATTTTGCTTATGAAAGAATCAGTAAAAATTTACCGATGGCGGGCGTGGTCGCTGTTCCTCAAAATTTGTCAATAGGCAAAGCAATAAATGAACTTTCCATACTAATCGAATTTAGCTTGGAAAATGAATGGGAAAGCCAAGTTGTTTTTATTCCATTAAAAACATAAATCTTATTTTGTCAAAAGTTTGAAAGACAACGAATCGTGAAAAGTTCTCATCGGTTGTAATGCAATTTGGAAATTTACCTTTTATAGAGTAAGTTGTAAAAAAGTTTGACAGATGCAAATTTCAAATGATACAAGTCAGACATTGGATTGATGTCTGACTTTTTAGTGACTTCGGAAGAAAAGTTTTACAATTTCGGATTTGGAAATATTACGAAAATCGGTTTTATCAAGCGGGAAATAATAAAAAATGAGTAAAAATTTAGTTATCGTAGAATCGCCGGCGAAGGCGAAAACAATCAATAAATATCTGGGAAGCGATTACAAAGTAATGGCTTCAATCGGGCATATCAAAGATTTGCCGACGAAGGAACTCGGCGTTGATGTCGAGAACAATTTCGAGCCGACTTATGAAATTATTCCCGATAAACGCAAGCGAAATAATAAAAAAACCGTTTCCGAATTGAAAAAGGCGGCGAAGGCTTCGGACGCGATCTATCTGGCGGGCGATCCTGACCGCGAAGGCGAGGCGATTTGTCAGCATTTGGCGGAAGAATTGACCAAAAGGAATAAAAAACCCGTGCATCGCGTGATGTTCAACGAGATCACGAAAAAGGCGATTCTCGAAGCGTTTAAGCATCCGACGGAAGTTGATCAAAACTTGGTTGACGCGCAGCAGGCGAGGCGCGTTTTGGATCGGCTTGTCGGTTACAAAGTTTCGCCGATTTTGTGGAAAACTATCGGCGGAAGGCTTTCGGCGGGAAGAGTTCAGACGGTTGCCGTGCGCCTCGTTGTTGAACGCGAGCGCGAGATCGAGGCGTTTGTCAAAACTGAATACTGGTCAATTGTGGCAAATTTAGCCGCGAAACTGCCGCCGAATTTTGACGCGCGGCTTTATAAGGTCGAAGATCAAACGGTTAAACTCGGAAAATTTGACGAAGACGTAAAAGACACGGAAATTCACATCAAGGACGAAAAACAGGCGAAATCAATTGTCGAAGAAGCCGAAAAGCAGGATTTTGTCGTTGAAAAAGTTGTGAAAAAGGAGCGCAAACGAAATCCGACACCGCCGTTTATCACTTCAAAATTGCAGCAGGACGCTTCGCGCCGATTCAGTTTTTCGGTCAAAAAAACGATGATGGTCGCGCAGAAACTTTACGAAGGAAAAGAACTCGGCTCGGAAGGCGCGGTCGGTTTGATAACTTATATGCGCTCGGATTCGACGAGAGTTTCGCCCGACGCGCTCGAAGGCGTGCGGGAATTTATCGGCAAAGATTACGGCGACGAATATCTGCCGAAAAAGCCCAGAATTTACAGTTCCAAAAAGGCTTCGCAAGACGCGCACGAAGCGATTCGTCCGACGGACGTGAACCGCACGCCCGAAAGTTTGAAAAAATATCTGAATGCGGAAGAACTCAAACTTTACACGCTTATTTGGCAGAGATTTGTTGCGTCGCAGATGATGCCCGCAATTTTCGATCAAACGACGATTGACATAAACGCCGGGCGTTTCACGTTTCGCGCAACGGGTTCGGTGCAGAAATTCGACGGGTTTCTAAAAGTTTATCAGGAAACTCGCGGACTTTCCGACAAAAAAGATGACGACGAGGACGAAGAAGAAAGAACGCTGCCGCTCGTTGAAGAAAAAGACAAACTGAAACTCAATTCGATCACGCCGAATCAGCATTCTACCGAACCGCCGCCGCGTTATTCGGAAGCGTCGCTCGTCAAAGTTTTGGAAGAAAAAGGAATCGGCAGACCTTCGACTTACGCGGCGATTATGGCGACGATTCAGACTAGGGATTACGTCGAAAAGATCGAAGGGCGTTTTCATCCGACGGGACTCGGAACAACCGTTAATGATCTGCTCGTCAAGAATTTTGATGAGATTTTCGATACGACCTATACGGCGAAAATGGAACAGGATTTGGACGAGATCGAGGAAGGCAAACTCGATTGGCGCAATGCGATGAAGGATTTTTACGGGAAATTCTCCAAAAAACTGACAACCGCCGAAGAAAATATTAAAAACACGAAAAAACAGGCGATTCCGACCGATGAAGTTTGCGAAAATTGCGGCGCGGGAATGGTCATAAAATTCGGCAGATTCGGGCAGTTTCTCGCCTGCGCGACTTATCCCGAATGTAAAACCACACGCGAAGTTACAAAAAAAGGCGACGGCGAAGCCGAAGGAGAAGCCGAAGAGATCGAACCGTGCGAACTTTGCGGAAAAGATATGGCTTTAAAGCGCGGGCGTTACGGCACATTTTACGGCTGCACGGGCTACCCGGAATGCAAAAATATTCGCAAAATTGACAAGAAAAGCGGCGAAGCGATCTCGACTCCGCCGCCGGTTGAACTCGACGAAAAATGTCCGGTTGACGGCGCGAATCTCGTTAAAAGAACCGGACGCTACGGCGAATTCGTCGCCTGCTCGAATTACCCGAAATGTAAATACGTCAAACGCGAAACAATCGGCATCGCCTGCCCGCGAGCCGGATGCAAAGGCGAACTCGTCGTCAAAAAAACACGGCGCGGCAAAGCGTTTTACGGCTGCTCGAATTATCCGAAATGCGACGAAGTTTTCTGGGATAAACCGATTGACAAACCGTGTCCCGAATGCAAAGCTCCGTTCGTTTTGGAAAAGACGACGAAGAAAGAAGGCACGTTCCGCTATTGCAAAAATGATGAATGTGATTATAAAATAAGCGTCAGCGATTCAACACCAAAATCCGAAAAAGAAGCGGAAGCGAAAACTTCCGCAAAATAAGGTTTGGATGAAAGAAAACATTCAATTTTTGCAGGCATTTATAAAAAATCCTCTAAAAGTCGGCTCGATTGCGCCGTCTTCGCCCGAACTCGCGCAAAAAATGGTTGAAGGAATCCGCCCGCAGAGAGATTCCGTCGTTTTGGAACTCGGAGTCGGAACGGGCGCAATCACCAAGTTCTTACAGGAAATCACGCCTGATTCGGAATCTTACCTCGGCATTGAACTCGACAAAACGCTGGTCAAATCTCTGAATGAAAAATTCCCGAATCTAAAAATCATTCGCGGCAACGCCTGTAACTTGGCGATGATTCATAAAAAAACAAAAATGGGCAAAGTCGGCTGCATTATTTCGTGCCTTCCGTTCGTTTCGATTCCGAATGACATCGGCGAGAAAATCTTGTTTGAAATTGATAAATTTATGGAGCAGGGCTGCGTTTTCCGCACATTTCAATACGCTCACGGTTACTATTTCCCTTCCGCGATAAAACTGCGCGAACATATGCGCGAGCGTTACGGAAAATCGGAAAAAAGCTCTCTTGTCGTTAAAAATATGCCGCCCGCTTACACGCTGACGTGGCGGACAATTTGAGAATTTTTTAAATTTTTGTGTTTGTTTCCGCGAAAGATGCGTTTAACTGTTTGCATTTACCACTTCAAAAATCCGTTTTATCAAGATCAGCCGCAATTTTCGCCAAATATTTCACCATTTCGTCAAATTTTGCAAACCTCGGATCGTCGGTTTGCCCTTTTTTGTAACGGTAAAAAATTTGCTGCAAGACAACGGCGAGTTTGAAAACGGCGAAAACTTCGTAAAATATGAAATTTTCCAAATTTCGTTTGGATTTCTTTTGATAAAGTTCAATCATTTCTTCGCGCGAAAGCCAGCCGTCTTTTAGCGTTACGGCTTCGAGCGATTCGATTTTCGCGGCATCGGCAAGCTGCGCCCAATGCGTCCAGTAACAGATCAGAATTCCCAGATCAATCAGCGGATCGCCGATTGCGCTCATTTCCCAATCAAAAACGCCGACGATTTTTTCGCCCGTTTCCGCGTCGAGCATCACATTATCCAACTTGAAATCGCCGTGAACAAGCGTCGGTTTTTCGCATTCGGCGGGCAGATTTTCGCCGAGCCATTCGGAAAGATATTCCATTTCCGCAAGTTCTTCCGTTTTTGAATTTTCCCAGCGTTTCGTCCAGCCTTTGACTTGTCTTGCGACAAACCCTTCGGCTTTTCCGAGAGTTGTCAGATTATGTTTTTCAATATCAATTTCGTGTAATTCAACCAAAGCATCAATCATCGCTTCGCTGATTTTACGGCGTTTCTCCGGTTTATTTTCAATTTCGGCAGGTTCTTTTGTGCGAACAATAATTCCGCCGCGCCGTTCCATCACATAAAACGTCGAGCCGATAATCTCCTCATTTTCGCATAACAAAAACGGACGCGGCGCAAGCGTATAAACCGGATGCACGCTTTCTAAAATGCTAAATTCCCTGCTCATATCGTGCGCTTTCGGCGGAACGCGACCAAACGGCGGACGGCGCAAGACAAATTCCCGTTCGCCGAACCGCAAAAGATAAGTCAAATTGGAATGCCCGCCGGAAAACTGCTCGACTTCGAGTTTCACATTCTCTTTAAAATCAACGCCCGAAATCTCTTTTAATTTCGGGCGAACATAATTTTCGAGTTTCGCCCAATCGAGATTTTCGCCTTCCCGCACGGGTTTTGTATCTTTTGAATCTTCCATTTTTCTACTCTCTAAACAATCGTCCCGCCGCCGTCCACAACGAGAATTTGTCCGGTGATGTAATTTGACGCTTCCGACGCGAGAAAAACCGCCGCGCCTTTTAATTCGCCTTCTTTGCCGACGCGCGGAATCGGGTTCGTTTTTTCGATAAATCCTTCGAGATGCTCGATCACGGCATCGGCGAGGCGCGAGTGAAAAAATCCCGGCGCAATGGCGTTGACGCGAATGTTTTGTCTGCCCCAAGTCGCCGCAAGTTCCCTAGTCAAACCGAAAAGTCCGGCTTTACTTGCCGCGTAACCGGCATAATGCGGACCGTTCGCGCTCGACATCAAACCGGCAACCGACGAGATATTTATAATGCTTCCGCCGCCGCCGTTTTCAATCATAATTTTTCCCGCCGCCTGCGCGAAAATAAACGCGCCCGTTAAATTTACATCCAAAACCTTCTGCCATTTTTCAAGCGGCATATCTTCCGGTTTTGCGCCCCAAGAAATGCCGGCGTTGTTGATCAAAATGTCAATCGTTCCGAATTTTTCGACGGTTTTTTCCACGACGTTTTGAACCTGTTCGATTTTTGTAACGTCGCATAATTCCGCTTCCGCCCGAAAACCTCTGCCGCGAAATTCCTCAATTGTCGGCGCAAGCCATTCGTCGCGTCTGGCGCACAACATCAAATTCGCGCCCGCTTCCGCCAAACCTTCCGCCATTTCCTTGCCAAGCCCGCGCGAACCGCCGGTTACAATCGCTGTTTTTCCGCTTAAATCGAATAATTCTTTGATATTTTTTGTCATAATATTTTATACAGAAAGGCGGAAACCCGACAGTTATGGAGGGTGCTGTTTATTAACCGAAATTTTAGTAAATAAACGGCACTTGCAACGTTTTTTTTTAAAATCAACATTCTTCTGTTCGATCAGCACCCTCCATAACTGTCGGGTTTCCGCCTTTCTCGTCAAATCAACTTTTACAAATCAACAATTAACCTTCCCTACAATCTTTCCCTTTTCAAAACCTTCAGATTTTCGCGCCAGTTTTCCGCTAAATCAAATTTATAAATCTCAAGTTCGGGCGAGATTGTTTTGGCTAAAAACCAAAAATCCCAATGAAAACTCAGAGTCGGCGCGACCAAGTAAATTATCGTCGGATGATCGGAAATTTCCAAATCGCCGAAGATTTTTGCTTTTTGCAGATTGCCGTTTCGCCTCTGCCGTTCAATTTTTCGCCAGTAATCGGCGGCTTGAAAAATCATTTCGCGGTCTGGCGCAACTTTCAGTTCGATAATAATTAAACGCCCGTCGCGGCGCAGCGCGAGCAGATCAATTTTATCGTTTGAAGCGCGAAATTGATTGTAGATCGGCGATAAGATCAAGTTCGCGTCAAGCAGTTTGACGTTGCGCCGCAAAACCGATTCGAGCCACGCTTCGGAGGCAAGGCGAAAAAGCGCGTGGCGTTTATATTCCGAATCAAAACGCCTATAAATTTTCAGATCGGCGATCAGTTTTTCAAATTCTTCCCAATTTTCATCAGCCAAAATGCGCTTTTCGCGCTCGATTCCGAACCAAGATTTTTCCTTGTCCGCCAATTTTCTAACACGCGCAAACGGCAAACCCGAATAGCGCAGAGTTTCGCCGTTTTTTGTAAAAATATGATCAATCGCGTCGGGCGCAAACTCGATTATTTCCCGCGCCGTTCGGCTCAAATTCGTATTTTCGGCAAGTTTTAACTTTGCCGTCTTTCCTGAAAATAAATTTTTTATTTCTAAGTTTTCGAGATGTTTTATTTTCTGCTTTTTTGAATTTGCCGCCGAAATTTCGCAAATTTTAATTTTGCTTTTCCAATTTTCATTTAAAAGCGCGTGAAGTTTCTGCAAATTCCTCGCGGCTTTTTTTTCCGCCAAAATCCAAATTTCATTAATCGGATTTTTTCTGCGCTTTTGCAGTTTTCTAAGCCGAATTATCGCCGTCGAAACGTAAACTTCGGCGACGATTGTATCGGAAACATCGGCTAACGCGGCGATTTGTTTTTTGTTCCGCTCGAAAATTATATTTGCAAAACGCCCGTTTTCCTTGTTCAAATTAACGCGGACGAGTTTTAATTTTTCGATTTCAGCAACGAGCAGATTTCCTAATTCGTTGGCTTTTTCAAGTCTTGCAAGTTCAACCGCTTCGCCCAGTTCTTTCGCCGAAATGCGCGGCACGAATCGGACTTTTTCAGTTTCCTTACCAAAATTTCTCGTTAAATTAAGCTGAATTTCATTTTTAACTTGCTCAAATTCCTCAATACGCCACGTTTTGAAACCTTCGCCGCTCAAAAAACTTATTAAAATTCTGTCCGCTTTTTCGGCAAGTTCGATCTCGTCATTTCGCAAGGCGAAAGATTTTCCCGTTTGTTGAATCAAAAGCCATTCTTTATGAATTTTGAAAAGTTCTGTGAGTTTTTTAAAGACTTTTTTAAAGTTCATAATTTACAACAATCAGAACAGGGAGCGATAGCGACTTGGTAAAAATCAGAACAGGGAGCGATAGCGACTTGGTAAGTTTTTTAACCTGTTTAACTGCATAGTTTAACCCATTCGCTATCGCTCACGGTTCTGATTAGGTTTAACCTATTCGCTATCGCTCACGGCTCTGACTGGAAAGCAAGAACTCGACCATTGCTTCCGCCCATAAATCGTAGCCGAGTTTTGACGGGTGAATTCCGTCGCTGAAAAAATCGTCTTCGACTCGTTTTATATCGTCAAAATAATAGACGTTTTCCATTTCGGCGGCTAAATTTTGCAAATTGAAATGATGAAGTTTGGCAAGGCGCGACAGAACGTAGCGCAGCGGATTCGGCAAAGCGATGAAATCTCTGACCATCGGAACATTGGCGAGAAAAATCGTCGCGTGCGGATATTTTGAATGGAGAATTTCGAGAAGCCGCGACATATTTCTGCGCCATTTTTTCGGACTCGAAAGTTCAAAAACATCGTTTCCGCCAAGCGCGACCAAGATTAAATCCAAATTTTCTTCGGGCAAAACGGGAACAAGTCTTTCGAGCGTTCCTTCGACATTGATTCCGCTTTCGCCGACGGCTTGCCAATGAACTGTTTTACTCAAATTTACGCTTAAATGTTTGGCAAATTGTCCGGTCAATGCTTCGTTATGATTTTTCGCGCCGACTCCGGCAACAGTTGATTCGCCGACGGCGAGAATTTTTATTGATTCAGCCGCTTCGCCGATCTTGCCGATTATTTCGCCTTCCGCGTCCGGCAGTCTGCCGACTTTGTAGCGGACAAATTTTCCCTGCGCGTATAAAAACGGGAAAAACGGGCTGACAAATATGCCGCCTAAAATATATTTTGTCTGCCATTTTTTTATGCTCATCGTTTTCTAAATATACGCATCGGCTTACGCGCGACGCTACTGACCTTTATATTCTGCGTTATCGCTTGCCCGAAATCAATATGTTAAGATTTTAATTTACGATGTTTTCGCCGAAATCAATTAAATTTTTATTTTATTTTCTGCTAATTTCGGCGATTTCCGCGTCGTGTTCTTACTGGCAGAAAACTGAACCTTCCGTGCCTGATGCGAACACTTTTGAAGCCGTCGAAATAAAAAGCGAAGTGCCGTTTTCGACAAAAGAACCCGAAAGTTTTCAAGCGGAAATTGTTGTCACGACAGGCGGAACGGAAAGCAGATATTTTATCGCGCGAAACGGCAAAAATCGTCGGACGGATTTTAATTCGGGCGGAAAAAACGAGCATTTATTTGTGCAGAACGAAAACGGCGGAAAATTTAGGGCTTTGCCGAACAAAAAAATTTACGCGGAAACGGACGATCCGACGAGCGTTGTCGGTCAGATTTCCGACAATCTTATAAATTCTTTAACGACTCAATGGCTGAATCGGAAAGCGGACGCAAAATTTTCAAGTTTGGGAACGGAAAATAACTTAAAAAAATATCTGGTAATTTTAGGCGACGGCGGAAATTCGGAATCAATTATTTACGTTGACGACAAAATCGGTTTGCCCGTCAAACAAGAGTTTTACAGCGTAAACGGCGGAAAGAAAACTTTGCAATACAAAGTAGAATTGAAAAATATCAAATTGCAGGCGAGCGCAGAATTATTTGAAATTCCCAACGATTACCGCAAAGTTTCGCGGGAACAATTCAGAAAAATTTTGAGAAAAGGCGGAAAATAATATTTTAGACGAAAAACTTTTTGAAAAAGCGCAGCAGGTTTTTGCGACGATTCCGTTTGTGCAATTGGTCGGAATGGAATTGACCGAGATGCGCGACGGCGAAGCGACAGTAAATTTGAAAATGCGTTCCGAACTGCGCCAGCCGCACGGACTTCTGCACGGCGGCGCGACGGCTTCCGTGATTGATACGGCGATGGCTTTTGCCGTTATTACAAAAATTTCGCGTGAGGAAAAGGCTTCGACGGTTGATTTGAATGTTCATTATCTGCGCCCCGTTTCGGAAGGCGAAATTTCCTGCACGGCAAAAATCGTCAAGGCGGGAAAAACACTTCTGACAGTTTCGGCGGAAGTTTTCGACGACGAGAAAAAGCTGGTCGCAACCGCGCTTTCGACTTATATGAAAGTTTGAAAATAGTAAATGGTAAATCGCAAATACAAAAAAACTATTTACGATTTACCATTTACTATTTACGATTTACCAACTTATGAATGAGATCAAAAAATTTGCCGCTTATTTTAAGCCTTATAAATGGAATGTCGTTTTCGGCATTTTGTTTATTTTGTGTTCAATGGCGTTCGGGCTTTTGATTCCTTATCTGGTCGGACAGGCGATTGACGATTTGAGCCAAGATATAACTTGGAACAAGGTTATTTATTATCCGACGGTGATTTTGGCGGTTAATCTTTTAAGCGGGATTTTCCTTTTTTGGCAGCGAAGGCTTTTGATAGACGCTTCCCGACACATCGAATACGATATGCGTAGGGATTTTTACGCGGCACTTGTTGACCAGCCGCTCGAGTATTTTCAAAACAACCGCGTCGGCGATCTGATGGCGCGGGCGACAAACGATCTGAGCGCGGTCAGGCAAATGGTCGGACCGATGATCTTGTATTCGTTCCAAGCGGTTTTCGCGCTCGCTATTGCGCTGCCGATAATGTTCAACATCAGCGTGAAACTTACGCTGCTGCTGCTGATTCCTCTGCCTTTTGTTTCTTTAACGGTGAAATTTTTGGGGCAGCAGATTCATCTGCGGTTTGAGAAAATTCAGGAATTTTTCTCGGACATCACGGCGCGGGCGCAGGAAAATTTAACCGGCGTTCGCGTGATTCGCGCCTACGCGCAGGAAAGTTCGGAAATTGCAAAATTTGAAGAATTAAACCGAGAATACGCCGACAGAAACATCAAACTCGTCAAATTCGCGGCGGCGATGCGCCCGCTTTTATTCTTTTTTATCGGTTTGGGTTTTGTCATAATCGTCGCCGTCGGCGTTCCGATGGCGGTTCGCGGCGAGATTACGGCGGGCGATTTTTCGGCGTTTATTCTCTATCTGCAAAAAATGATCTGGTATATGATCGCGCTCGGTTACGTCGTCAATCTGTATCAACGCGGAACGGCGAGCCTCAAAAGATTTAATCACATTTTGGAAACCGAACCGACGATCACGGACGAACCCGATGCGAGAAAACAGCCGAAAATAAAAGGCAAGATCGAATTTCGCAATCTGAATTTCGCGTATGACGGCACAACCGTTCTAAAAAACATAAATCTGACGATAAAAGCCGGTCAAACCGTCGCCTTCGTCGGCAAAACGGGAAGCGGAAAATCCACGCTGATAAGTTTGATTCCGCGTCTTCTCGACGCGCCCGACGGCACGGTTTTAATTGACGACATTCCGGTTCGGCGATTTCCTCTCGAACAACTCCGCAAAGCAATCGGAGTCGTGCCGCAGGAAACTTTTTTGTTCAGCGATACATTGGTGGAAAACATCGCATTTGGAATTCAAAATACGGAAAACGGCAATGAAAAAGGAATTGATGAAAACGAACAATTAACAATTAACAATCAACAATTAACAATCAACAAATCCCATTTCTCCGTCGAAAAATCCGCACAAATCGCCGGGCTTGCGGGCGACATACAGGATTTTCCGTATAAATACGAGCAGCGCGTCGGCGAGCGCGGAATCGCACTTTCGGGCGGGCAGAAACAGCGAACGGCGATTGCCAGAGCCGTGATGCGGAATCCGCAGATTTTGATTTTGGACGATTCCTTGTCGGCGGTTGACACTTACACGGAAGAAACGATTTTACGCGGTTTGCGCGACATACGGCAGCACAAAACGACGTTAATCATTTCGCACCGCATTTCAACTGTGCGCGATGCCGATTTTATCTGCGTTCTGCACGACGGCGAGATCACCGAGCGCGGAACGCACGAAGAATTACTGCAAAACAAAGGCGAATACGCCGATCTATATGAACGGCAGCTTTTGGAAGACGAATTGGAGGCGACGGATTAGGAAAGATCGGTCTTTGGTTTTAGGTCTTTGGTTTTTGGATTTTTGTTTTTCACGAGTGAATTTCAGTATCTTTGTAAAATTATGAATCAAAACAGCACGAATGCCGAAGCGGTTTACAAAACGAATGTAATAATCTGGGCGGCGATCTTAATGTCGCAGTTTATGTTTATATTTACGCTTTTTATGATAAAGCGGGAAATATTCGATTTCGATTTTTCCGCACCATTGCTTGGCGATAATGCTGTTCTAGTTTTGATATTGGCATTTATGGCAGTATCGTGCGTAATCATTTCATTTGTCTTAAAGCGCAAATATTACGCTCAAGGCGCGGCTAAACAAAATCTGGAAACGGTGCAAACCGGGCTGATCGTTGCCCTTGCGTTGTCCGAAGCGGCTTCGCTTATCGGGATGGTTTTGGCTCTTTTGGGCTATCAATACTTTTTTGTCTTTTTCGCATTAGGAATTTTGGGAACTTTAGCGCATTTCCCGAAGCGCGATGATTTTCACGCGGCAGGTTTTAGAAATTAATCAGGCATAAAATAATGAGAAAACGAAGCGTAATAATTCTGCTCATAATTTTCGCCGTTTCATTTTTTTCCTACAAACAAACGGCGAAAAGTGAGAAGTTCGTCCAATCGAAAAATAAAATTTTCGCCGAACTCAAACCGCAAAATGTAAAGGCGGCGGCATTTGCCGTTTCAAAAAGGGTTTCCGATTTCGCGCCCGCGCAACCGGAAACGGGAAAAACGAGCCAAAAAATGGGACGCGCCGAAGAGCAGGCGCGTGCCGTGCCGAACAAAGAAATTTTTCGCAAACAAGATAAAAACGCCGTTCACGACGCGGACGCGGCGATGGCGGATTTTTCGCTTCAAGCGATGCCGCAGCCGTCGCTTTTTTTTCAGGGACTTTCGAGCAGCGATAATCACGCCGCTTACGGTTTTCGAATTGTTCCGCCCGATCCGAACGGCGATGTCGGCGCGAATCATTATGTGCAGTCGGTCAATTCTCTGACACGAATTTACGATAAAAAAGGAAACGCTGTAACCGCGCCGTTTAAGTTGAGCAGTATTTTTTCCGCGCTTGAAACTCCTTGCTCGAAGCGCGACGACGGCGATCCGATTGTGCTTTATGATGCGCTTGCAGACCGCTGGTTTTTAAGTCAATTCTGCCGGAAATTTCCGCCGTTTCGTCAACTTATCGCCGTTTCAAAAACGAGCGATCCGGCGGGCGAATATTTCGTTTACGAATTCGTAATGCCGAACAATAAACTGAACGATTATTCAAAAATCGCGGTTTGGCACGACGGTTATTATATGGCGACGGACGAATTTTTCGGCGGCGATTTTGCGGGAACGGGAGTTTTTGCTTTTGACCGCGAAAAGATTTTAGCGGGCGATTCTTCGGCAAGCTACATTTATTTCGATCTGGCTTCGCCTTCGACAATTCGGCTCGGCGGGCTTCTTCCGTCCGATCTGGACGGCTTGAACGCGCCGCCAAAAGACGCGCCGAATATTTTTATCGGTTATACGGCGACGGAATACGGCGACCAGATTGACGCGATTCGGCTTTTTGAGTTTCGCGCCGATTTTGCAAACCCGAACAATTCCGCGTTTTCCGAAAGAAGTGAAAGTCCTCTGCTCGTCGCCGCTTTTGATCCGACAAGTCCCGACGGGCGAAGCGACATAAATCAGCCCGCGCCGGGCGAAAAACTCGATTCGCAAAGCGACAGATTGATGTTTCGCGCCGCTTACAGAAATTTGGGCGCGGGTGTTGAATCTTTGGTTGTTAATCAAACCGTTCGCACGTCGCCGCTTGCGGAAATTTACCGCGCCGGAGTTCGCCTTTACGAACTGCGAAAAACAAACGGCAGTTTTGCAGTCAAAGAGCAAACGACAATCGGCGACGCGGAATCGAGCCGCTGGATGGGCAGCGCGGCGCAGGATCACGAGGGAAATTTAGCCGTCGGATACAGTTTTGTTTCGGACGAAAAACCGCCTTCGATATTTTACACGGGCAAACTGGCGAACGAGCCGGGCGGAAGTTTCCGAAGCGAAGCAGTTTTGGTTCGCGGAACGGGCGTGCAGAAGGCTTTCGGCTTTCGCTGGGGCGATTATACGGCGATGAATGTTGATCCGGTTGATGACTGCACATTTTGGCTGACAAACGAATATTACACTTTGGAAAGCCAAAACGAGAGCGATTTCGGCTGGCTGACCGGAATCGGAAAATTCAGATTTGCCGAATGCCAAAACGCCGCGCGTGCTTCGATTGACGGGAAAGTTACAAATGCAAAAACGGGCGAAGCGATTGCAAACGCTAAAGTTACGGCAAACGCGATTTATTCGCGCCGAACAAATGAAACGGGAAATTTCGGGGAAATTCTGCTCGTTCCGAACACATACATTTTGGAAGTGTCGGCAAAAGGTTTTCGCTCGCAAACCGTAACCGTAACAATCGCCGACGGCGCGAATGTTACGCAGAATTTCGCGCTCGAACCGACGGCGGTTTTGCAGAATTCACAAATAGAGATCACGGCGGAAAGCTGTTCGCTAAATAACGCAATCGAGCCGGGCGAAACCGTTACTGTTGAAATTCCGCTTCAAAACACGGGCGCGATTGACGCGGAAAATCTGACGGCGACGCTTTTGGAAACGGACGCGGTTTTAAATCCGGGCGAACCGCAAAATTACGGAAAACTAGCGGCGAACGGCGAAATAATTACGCGCCCGTTTTCGTTTACGGCTTCAAACGATTTGAATTGCGGTGATGAACTGATCTTAGTTTTTAGGTTGCAGGACGGACGCGAAAATCTCGGAACAATCGAAATAAAATTAAACGCCGGAGGGCGAAAAATCGCCTTGCGGGAAAATTTCGACGACGTAACCGCACCGAATTTGCCGAACGGTTGGACGAGCAGTAAAACGGGCGCGGCGGAAATCTGGAAAACTTCGGAGAAGCGTTTTGAAACTGCCACGAATTCGGTTTTCTCGCCCGATGTGCGCGGAATCGGCTTAAATGAACTTGTTACGCCCGAATTTTTCGTCAGTTCGGAACGCGCGGAACTCGAATTTCGCAATTGGTATGAACTGGAAACGACGTTTTTGCAAAACAGATTTTACGACGGTTCGGTGCTGGAAATAAAGATCGGCGCGGCAAATTGGCAGGATATTTTAGCGGCGGGCGGTGAATTTTTGGCAGGCGGCTACGACGGCGCGATTGACGATTGCTGTCAAAATCCGCTTGCCGGAAGGCTCGGCTGGTCGGGAACGAGCGGCATAAACGAGAAGCCCGAATTTATTCAAACAAAAGCGAAACTTCCCCGTTCGGCGGCGGGAAAAAATGTGCGCCTTCGCTGGCGCATCGGAACTGATGTCGGAACTTCCGCCGAAGGACAATATGTTGATAACGTCGTTGTCAGCGACGGTTTTGTTTGCAGCTGCGCGGTTTCGCAGACGAAACGCGCACCGTTTGATTTTGACGGCGACGGGAAAACCGATCTGAGCATTTTTCGCCCGTCCGATTCGGCTGACGCGCCCGATTTTCTCATCAGGCAAAGCACGAACAATTTAGATAAAAACGCGGCTTGGGGAAGCGTCGGCGACACGGCGGTTAATGCCGATTACGACGGCGACGGGAAAACCGATTTGGCGGTTTATCGCCCGAAAACAAGCACTTGGTTCATTTTGCAAAGTTCGGACAATGTTATAAAACCCGTCAATTTCGGTTTGCCCGGCGACAAACTCGCGCCCGCCGATTTTGACGGCGATGCACGCGCCGACGTTGCGGTTTTTCGCCCTTTAAGCGGCGTTTGGTATATCTTAAACAGTTCCGATTCAAAAGTTCGCATCGTAAAATTCGGAACGGCGGAAGATTTGCCCGTTCAAGCCGATTACGACCAGGACGGCAAAACTGATTTGGCAATTTTTCGTCCTTCAAACGGAACTTGGTATGTCTTAAATAGTTCGGATAATTCGGCAAAAATCGTGCGTTTCGGTTTAAGCGGCGACAAACCCGTGGCGGGCGATTTTGACGGCGACTCGAAGGCGGATTTTGTAGTTTTTCGTCCGGCGCAAAAAGTTTGGTATCTGCTGAAAACTTCCGAAGGATTTTCCGCCGTCGAGTTCGGCTTGCCTAACGATAGACCTTTGCAAGCCGATTTTGACGCGGACGGCAAACGCGACATCGCCGTTTTTCGTCAAAGCACGGGCGTTTGGTATTATTTGAGAAGTTCGGACGGAAAATTCGTTTTCCAAAATTTCGGCGCGGCGGGCGATGCGGCTGTTCCATCAGTTTTTATTTATTAAAAGCCGACGCATCCCGAAATGAAAAAGCAAGAAATTATTCGGAATAACTGATAGATGAAAGATGATAGCTGATAGATAAAATAAACGCAGTTATCATCTTTTATCTATCAGCTATCAGTTATTCCGAAACTATCTTCATTTCGGGATGCGTCGGCTTCTAATTAATTCGCCGTTAAATCAGATTTTCAAATATGTCGCCGAGATGAAATGTGATAAAAAAGACTTTGCCGACAAATCATTTTTTACAAGATTTTTAGACAGGAATTTATTTAATGAACCGAATATATTTATTTTTGGCAGTTGTTTGTGTGTTTGCCGTCGGCTTGGTCGTAAATTTTCACGCCTTTGCGGAAAATAGCGCAAAAGAATCGGCAAACGCTAATTTTGTTTCGCAAAACGTCGTAATTTATCAAATTTACGGCGGCGGCGGACTTTCGACGGCACAGTTTAAAAATGATTTTGTCGTTCTTTTTAATCGCGGAAATTCGCCTGTAAACTTGAACGGCTGGTCAACGCAATACGCTTCTTCGGGCGGAAATGAATGGCTTGTAACGCCGCTTTCCGATGTGATTTTAGAACCCGGACAATATTATCTGATTCAGTATTCGTCAAACGGCAGCGTCGGCGACGATCTTCCGACTCCCGACGTTATCGCGCCGACGGTTACGAACAACGCGGGAAATTCTTTTGTTCCCAATCTCTCTTCAACCGACGGAAAATTGGCTCTGGTCAACACCACGCAGAAATTGCCGTTATCAACTTGTCCGAGCGAGCCGAGTATTGTTGATCTGGTCGGCTACGGAAATTCGGCAAGCTGTTTTGAAGGCAGAGCGACAAACGACATAACGCGCACAACCGCTGTCATACGCAAAAACGAAGGCTGTAAGGATTCGGACAATAATTCTAACGATTTTACGATCACCGCACCGATTCCGAGAAACACGGCGAGCGCGAAAAACACTTGCAACATCGGCGCAAATTTAGAAGCAAGCGGCGCGGCGAGTCCAAGCACGGTTGCCGTCGGCGGAAATACGCTGTTGACCGTTCGCGTTTTTCCGGCGACGACTCCGCCAAGCACGGGAATTTCGGTTGCGGCAAATTTGATTGCCGTCGGCGGCGCGGCAAATCAGAAGTTTTTTGACGACGGAACGAACGGCGACCAAACGGCGAATGATAATATTTTTTCTTATCTGGCGACGATTCCCGAAAATGCAGGCGGCGGTCAGATTACCGTCACGGCGACGGCGACGGACGCGCAGGCGAGAACGGCAACCGCCGCGATTACGCTGACGATCAACGCTCCGATTGCGGGCGAAAATCCTTTGCTGTTTGGCAATCCTTCAAATGCAACCACGGATATTAACAACGAAAATAATTATTTATTGAACAAACCGCAGTATTCGCTTTCGTATAACAGAAGCCGCGCGACGGCAAACTGGGTCGGCTGGCGTTTGGACGGCAGTTGGATCGGAAACGCGGATCGCCAAGATGATTTTCGTCCCGATCCGCAATTGCCGGACGGTTGGTATCAAGTGACGAGCAGCGATTATACGGGTTCGGGTTATGATCGCGGACATTTAACGCCTTCGGGCGACAGAACGCGGTCAATTGCCGATAATTCGGCGACGTTTTTGATGACGAATATTATTCCGCAGCTTGCGGCGAACAATCAGGGCGCGTGGAACGATTTTGAAATTTATCTGCGAAATATTGCCAATCAAGGCAATGAGATTTACATTTTTGCGGGCGTGACGGGAAACGCGGGAACGATTGCGGGCGGAAAAATCGTCGTGCCTAAGGCGACTTGGAAAGTTGTTTTGATTCTGCCGAACGGCGATAACGATCTTCAAAGAATCAGCAAAGCGACCAGAGCGTTTGGAATTATCGTCCCGAATCAGCCGCCGATTTCAAGTCAAGCGTGGCGCGATTTCAGAACGACGGTTAATTCGGTTGAGTTTTTAACGGGTTATGATTTTTTCTCGAAAATTCCCAAGAACACGCAGGAAATTATCGAACGGCGGAGAGATTTTCAATAAGTTGATTTTGGATTTGCGATTGAAAAAAGTATTTGTTTTTAACCACGTTCATCTTGGCGGCAGCAAACGCCGGAGCGTTTGAAATTCGATAGAGATTTAAAAAGTTATTATGAATATTAGATTTTTGAGCGTTGGATTGGTATTGATTTTAACGCTTTTTTCTTTTTCAATCTGCGCGAACGCGCAAAAGGAAATTGCGATCAATCAAGTTCAGGGCGACGGAAATATGTCTGCGTATGAAGGGAAAATCGTGCGGCTCGAAGGAATCGTTACGGCGCGGATCGCCAAAGGATTTTTCATTCAAACGCCGGACGATAAAATTGACGCGAATCCGAACACTTCCGAAGGAATTTACGTTTTTACGAAACGCGAAGCGACGGCGGAAGCGACAATTGGAAATCTCGTTTCGGTAACTGGCGAAGTCAAGGAATACCGTTATAAAACGGCTTTAGCGAGTCTGACTTTAACGGAACTTTCGATGCGCCGCGATGAAGACACGATTCGGGTAATTTCAAAGGAAAATGCCTTGCCGAAAGCCGTAACTTTAACCGTTGACGATTTCAAAGCGAACGATTTCGCCGAACTCGAAAGATACGAAGGAATGCGCGTTTTTGTGCCGGAATTAAAAGCCGTTTCGCCCACTATCGGAAGAATTGACGGAAAAATCGGAAACGCCGTTTCAAGCGGAACATTTTTTGCGACGTTAAGCGGAAAACCGCGAACCTTCCGCGAGCCGGGAATGGACGTTCACGATTTTTTATCGTCGGACAACAAGGAAAAATGGAAAAAAGATCATCCGAAAATCGCGCTCTTCGATTCAAACCCGGAAGCGATTCGGATAGACAGCGCGGCGCAGCTTGGCGCACAAATCATTGACGTAACAAGCGGCGCGACGATCAAAAACCTAAGCGGCGTGATGTTTTACGATTACGGAAAATATACGATTTTGCCGGACGTTGATACGAAAGCGACGATTTTCGGCTTCGTCAAATCCGCCGCTTTGCCCAAACCGACGAACCGACAAATTTCAATCGCCGGAATGAATCTCGAAAACTTTTTTGACGACGAAGACGATCCTGCAATTAAGGAAGAAATCGTAACAAGAGAAGCATTTGCCCGAAAAATGAAAAAAATCTCGCTGGCGATTCGGGATTATCTGCGTTATCCCGATGTCATCGGCATTTCGGAGGCGGAAAACTTGAACGCGCTGAAAAAACTTGCCGATAAAATCAACCGCGATGCGATTGCCGCCAAACAGCCGAATCCCAAGTATGAAGCGTATCTGATTGACGGCAGCGACGGACGCGGAATTGATGTCGGTTTTCTCGTCAAATCCGCCCGCGTCAAAGTTCTCGAAGTCAGGCAATTCGGTAAAGATGAAACTTATAAAGAACCGAACGGAAAAGAAGAAATTCTCAATGACCGCCCGCCGCTTCTGCTTCGCGCTTCGATTGACGATGCGGAAGCGGGTAAACCGTTTGAATTTACGGCGATTGTCAATCATTTGAAATCTTTCTACGGCTACGATGACGAAAAAGACGGCGGTTTGCGCGTCCGAACGAAGAAAAAACTGCAAGCCGAATACTTGGCGAAGATTGTCCAGAAAAGGCAGGAGGCAAATCCGAACGAAAATATAATTCTGCTCGGAGATTTCAATTTTTACCAATTCAGCGACGGCATTTTAGACATTATCGGAACGATCAAGGGAACGCCCGCCGCAAAGGATTCGGTTTTGATGGCTTCCGATGATTTGGTCAATCCCGATTTGATTAATTTGGCTGATTTGATTCAAAACGATCAGAGATATTCCTACACTTTCGACGGCAACGCGCAGATTCTCGACCATATTTTAATCAATCAAGCAATGCGAAAACATCTGCTCGGTTTCGGCTACGCGCGTCTGAACGCCGATTTTCCCGCCGTTTATTATAACGACGAAAACCGCGTCGAAAGATTTTCAGACCACGATGCGGCTGTCGGTTATTTTACTTTTGATGCGAGAAAAACAACGCCGGAAAAGTGATTTATTTAATTTGAGGAGCGAAGGTAAAAAATAGTTCGATAAATTCAGATTTCTTTTCAAAATGTTAAGCAGGTGAGTAAAAGTAATGAAGGATAATGATTTGAATCAGGAAAACTCACACGCATAATGGAGAATTGGGAATTGAGAATTTATCTTTTGATTACTTATTAATTCTCAATTTTCAATTCTCCATTCTCCATTATTTTATTGGGTTAAAGATTGCAATAAAAGTTACCGATTAAACTTAAAAACATTTTCTAACCTGCTTATAAATTATTTTTTGCACATTCCTAAACTTTAGCGTTCTTATTCACCAAAGGAAATTGCCAAATCAACTGCCCGACGCGGATTAATAACGCCCCAACCTTGCCGGTCAACTTCATAATGCGGCAGACGTTCTGCCGTATTGATTAAAATTCGTTTGATTTGCTGCGGCGTAAGTTTCGGATTGGCTTCGAGCATCTGCGCGATGACCGAAGACACAATCGGCGCGGCAAACGACGTGCCGTCAACGTATTTATAATGCTTGTTAATCACATTTTCGCGGCGAAGTTTGAGCGCAATAATTTGTCTGAGCGAATGAACCGGGCGATCAATTGCCGCATCGAGTTCGGCATCAATTCTGGCGTTTTTCAAAATAATTTGGTGTAGTTCGTTGTCATCCGCGCCGTCCAGAGTTTCGAGCAGTTCAACTTGTTTTGCCGTCGGCGTGTCGGGCAGAATCGGCGCGGGAACCCAGATGCTCGGCGCGATAAGTTCCGGTTTTTGAAAACCGTCAAGCGTCGGACCGTAAGAACTGCGATACATTCCGCGCCTTGCGCGGTTGATGGAATTATTGTCGTCGAGTCCGCCGACGGAAATTGCCGAAGGCGCACTTGCGGGCGGAAAAACCGGATGCGTCGGAAGATGCCCCGCGTTTCCGACGGCGCAGACAATCGTTATTCCCTGCGCGACACATTCTTCAACCGTTTGCGACAGCGAATCGTGCAGATAACTCTGCTCAAAATCGCCGCCCGCCGAAATATTTACAATTTTTATGTCGAATTTCGTGCGGTTTTCCAAAACCCATTCGAGCGCGTCCTGAATATTGCGTTCGGTAATTCGCCCGGTTCTCGCCAGTTTAACTAAAACTACATTTGCTTCCGGCGCGATTCCGCGATAAAAACCGTTGGACAATTCGCCGTTTCCAGCCGCGACCACCGAAGTCATCATTCCGTGCCAACTCGCCACGTCCGGCTCAAACAAAGTTTGATAATCGCCTTCGCTTTTCGTCATATTCCGATAACCGATAATCCGGTTGTGCGGCGCGGTCAGATCAACGTGCGGATAAAAACCCGAATCGAGAAACGCAATCGTCACGCCTTTTCCGGTAAAACGCTCGACGGCATCAAGACGCAGAGGCGTTGAAAGAACATACGAGCCGTCTTTGTTCATCGCCGCATCGCGCAAAATATGTTCTTTGGCGCGTTCAAAAAGCCTGACACAGCGGGCGCAAACCGCTTCAAAATCATTCGTGTCCGGCGCATTCGCGTTTATCAATTTCCGCAAATCTTCGGGAATCGCCAACAGCGGCACGAATTCATAAAGCACTTCGCGCGAACAAACCGGACAAACTTTTTCGCCCGCCGCAATATCCGCGCTCGTCTTGTGTCTTTTCAGCAAAACTGCTTCTTGTGGACTCATAAAAATAGTGAAAAGTTGAAAACTAAAAATTAAAAGCAAAAGAAATTCTATCGGTAAATTCGGAAACTTTCCTCTTTATTTGTTAAATTAATTATTATGGATTGCTTGAAATCCAGAAGCGATAGTTTAACTGTTTTTCCGACACTTTTCACTTTTAGTTTTTAGTTTTTAATTATCTTTATCTATGGAACGAAAAAAATTAGGAATCGCTCTTTCCGGCGGCGCGGCTCGCGGATTCGCACATTTGGGCGTTTTAAAAGTTTTTGCCGAGCATAAAATTCCGATTGATTTTGTGGCGGGAACTTCCGCCGGTTCGATTGTCGGTGCGGCTGTCGCGTGCGGTTTGAGTTTTGAGGAAGCAGTCGAAATGGGCGGAAAAATGAGTTGGTATCGAATGAGCGGTTTTTCTTATTCGGCTCGCGGAATTTTATCAAACGCTTCGATGGGAAATTTTCTCGCAAAGCATCTGCCGCACAAAAATTTTGAAGACTTAAAAATTCCGTTCGCCGCCGTCGCGTGCGATCTGGAAACGGGAAAGGAAGTAGTTTTAAAAGATAAAGGAAGCATCGCCGCGGCAGTTTGTGCAAGCTGCGCGATTCCGGGCGTTTTCGCGCCCGTCGAAGACGCGCAAGGCAGACTTTTAATAGACGGCGGCGTTGTTTCGCTTGTTCCGACCAAAGCCGTCAAAAAACTCGGCGCGGAAATAATCGTCGCCGTTGATGTCAACGCTTCCGGCGCAACATATTGGGGAACGCCTTCGACATTTCTCGGCGTGTTCATCCAATCGGCGATGATGCTTCTCCGAACCGCCGGAAAAAGCCAGCATTACCGCGCCGATGTCGTCATAATTCCCGAAATTTCGCATCTCAGACCGGACGAGATCGGAAAAATGGACGAATTTATCAAAGCGGGCGAAGAAGCCGCGCTTGCGAAAATTGACGAAATAAAGACTTTGATCGAATCAGATAATGCAGATTCGATCAAAGCCTCAAATTAATCACCTGAAATGTCAGTAGCGTCGGCGTGAGCCGATGCGTAATTTAGACGCGACGGGCGCATCGGCTCACGCCGACGCTACTGACATTCTTTAACGCCGTGCGGTCAATTGGATTTTCAGTTTGAAATCACCTTCGGTCAAACCGTTTGCTCCGGCAACGCCGATCAGAATGCTGTAAGAACTGTTGACCGACATATATTCGACTCTGCGCGTGCCGTCGTCTTTGTTCGTAACTCTTCTGCCGCTTCGCAAATCCGCGTAGATCGGATAGCTCGCCTCGCACGAGATCGCCGATGTCACATCAGGCGGAACTTGCTGTCGGCTCATTCCCTGACGAAGCGCGTAAAGGCTTATCTGTTTGCCTCTCTGCGGTTCGACGACAATTTTCATTAAAGCCTGCGCCGGTAAAGTTATGCGGTAAAAAACGTGATTTCCGGTAAACATCTCGAATCTCGTTCCCGGAAAACAAGCCACCGAACTGCTTTCCGCCCAACGCAGATTCAAAATTCTCACGCCGTCCTTCAAATTTCCCGCAACTTCTCCCGCGCTGTAACCTTCCGGCAATTCCAGAGGCATAACCTTGACCCCCTCTTGTTTCATAGTGCTTTTTTCCTGTTTCGGTCCAACCGGAGTCATCTGTCCGAAAGAAAAAATGCTCAATGCAAATATCGCTAAAATCAAACTAAGTGATCGTTTCATAATAATTAAATCTCCTTTTTTCAAAGTAATAAATTGCCGATTTTGTATCGGAATTTGTCTTCGCGTAAATTTTCTTAAATTTACGTTTCAGTTATAGTGATTTTTTCGCAAAAAACATTTCACATTAAAAAAATTTGCAGGAAATTTTAGAATATATTTGCGGTCTTTATTACAGGAAAAATTATTTGCAGAATTTTTTGAATAAATGCTTTATTACGAGTATATTATCAGCAACAACTTATTCTGCTTCGATCACAAAGTTTGATTGCCCCCGGTTTATTTAAAAGCCGGGGGCAAACTACTTTCAGAGAGAAGTTTAACAATATTTTACGGAGTTGATCTTGTTATGCAATTCTTAATTCAGGCTTTTTTGCTTTTTTCTCTAAATTTCCTTGATGCCGTTTTGACTATTTACTGGGTTCGCAACGGACACGCGACGGAAGGAAACAGTTTGATGGCATATTTTCTCGATATGGGCGATCTGCCTTTTCTCGCGGTAAAAATCGCCGTCGGCGCAATTGCCGCAATCGTCTTCTGGCGTTGGAGCGATTTGCGAATTGCAAAATACGGTCTGAGTTTCGCGCTTTTTGTTTACGTCGCTTTGATGGGAGTTCATCTTTTCACGGGACTTTCGGTTTTTGGGCTTCTGTCGGAGAATTTTATAAATGATGTCGCTCTAATTACGAATTCCGTTTCGGCTTTTCTAGCATAGAATTTGAACCAAACAGGCAGAAACCCGACAGTTATGGAGGGTGCTGTTAAATTAGAAAATTGTTAGTTTTCAAAGAAACGGTTAAAGATACTGTTTATTTGTTGAACTTTTCGATTTACAAACAGCACCCTCCATTACTGTCGGGTTTCCGCCTGTTTCCGTCAACTTTCTAAAATCTCTTTTTTGCTCGCACTTTTCAAACGCCAGATCATAAATACAACCGCAATCGCCGCCACAACTAAACTGATAATCTGCGATGTCGAAATTCCCAAATCAGTCGTTAAACCGAACAGATCGCCGCGCGGATCGGCGCGGAAAAACTCGATTGTAAAGCGGATGATCGGATATAAGATCATATAACCGATCAGAACCTGCCCGTTAAAACGCTTTTTGCGGTGCAGATAAATTAAAATTCCGAAAACCGCGAGCATTGCGAAAGATTCATAAAGCTGCGTCGGATGCAGAAAAAGATCGCTGCCGTTTGCCGCATAGATCGGAACGCCCGTATTTTCGTGCGCCGCTTCGGTAAAATGAACCGCCCACGGCAGATGACAGACATCGCCCCAACAACACCCGGCGGAAAAACAGCCGAGTCTGCCAAAAAACTGTCCGAGCGCAACGCCCGGCGCAAACGCATCAGCAACTTTCCAAAAATTCAGTTTATAAAGCGGAATTAAAATTGCCACCGCAATCAAACCGCCGAGAAATCCGCCGTAGTAAACTCCGCCCGAACGCAGAAAATCCAAAGAAAAAATGCTGACATTCGGTTCGGTAAAAAACATCAGAATCTTCGAGCCGACCAGCCCGCCGATAATCGTCCAAAGCCCCAAATCATAAAGCCTCTCGCGCGGCAAACCGTCGCGCTCGCCGAGTCTTGCCGCGGCATACAGCGCAAGCAGCAACCCGACGGCTAAAAGCACGCCGTAAGTATTTATCGGAAAATTGCCAATGCGAAAAAGTTCTGGATACATTGATTTGGTTAGTTGTTCGTCGTCGGTTGTTCGTTGTTTTCTATATCAAAATTTAGATGCCGAAAATGTAAAATTTTATTCCAATTTTGCTTGGGTTATTAGCAATCAAATTCAAACCGAAAAAATAATCCATCACTTCCATCTTTTTCATCCCTGTAAAATTTCTTTCTCTTTTTTTCGTTTTTTTTTATGTTTCGTGGGCTAATCCTTTTCAGTTTTTACTTCTTCCTTTTCAGGTTCTTTCCGCAAAAACATATCCAAAATCAAAAGTCCCGCGCCGACGCAGATTGCGGCATCCGCGACATTGAATGTCGGATAATGCCAATCGCCGAACTGCACGTCAATAAAATCAATGACAAAACCGAGCCGTGCGCGGTCAAAGACGTTTCCGACGATTCCAGCCAAAAGCAACGCTAACGCGCCAAGAATGCGGTCGTCATTTCGCGGAGTTCTCCAGAAAAAATAAAGCACGAACGCCGCCGCAAAAAACGCGATGCCCGACAAAATCCAGCGTCCCGTGTCGCCGCCGTCGTCGAACATACTAAACGCCACGCCCGTATTTTCGGCGTAAGCGAAATTCAGAAAACCCGAAATAACTTCGATGTCGTCGCCGAACCGCAGTTTGCGAATCGCCCAAGCCTTCGTCGTTTGATCGAGCAGAAAAACCGCCGCCGCCGCGATCAAATATCCTAATTTCCAGTAAAAACTTCTTTTATCCACAACTTTTATTTCTCCGCAAAACCCGTGTCTTTGCGCTTATAAGGCGGATGAAACGCCAAAACTATCTTGTCTTTCGGAATTCCCAATTCGACCAGATCATCCGCCACGCCGTCTTTCGTGCCGTCGTGCTGAATCCAAATCTTATCGTTTTTGATGTCAAGATGCAGCATTTTGCCGTAAATTCTTTTGTAACCGTCCCAACCTAAAATGTTTATTTCATAATGTTTATTTTCGTCGTCAAAAACGGTTTGCACTTCAAATTCATCGTAACTCGATTTGATCTGACTGTATTCGCGGAGAATTTTTTCGATAGCTTTTCTATATTTGTTTACTGCCATTTTACAATTTCCTCACTCATTTCATTATAAACTATCAAACGAACTTCGTAAGTCTGCAAAGCCATTTTCGGCAAATCGAGATTGAAGAAATTTTCGTAAATACTGATAGGAACAGCCAGATATAAAAGGCGGTCTTTGTGAGTTTCGCGCAAAGCGACTTCGTAAAATAAAACCTGACCGAGCGCGTCTTGAAATTCCGAAGTTATCGAAATTCCGAGAAAACTTTTAACTTCGACGGCAATTTTCTCGCCGTTTTTCTCCGCGCTGATAATCTTCTCCGCACCGATGTCAACATACATTTCAACGCCGCCGAATTTGATAAAAAGCGGATCATCGGTAATTGTCCAGCCTTCTTTAATAAGCGCGTTTTTTACCGTATTATGATACTTATCTTTAGCAGGCATTTTCTATTCCGTATATGGAAACACATTTTTCGGTGCTTTATATTCTTCCCACCAAATAGCATAACAAACATCGGTGCATCCGAGCGCGTAAGTTACGACTTTCCATTTTTTGCCCGTTTTCTTCAAAAGCGCGAAAAAATTATCGTCAAATAAGCCTTCTTTGACATCTTCTTCATAAACCGTCCCCTTATAATTCGGTTTTTCTCCCTTCATATTCTGCGGTTCGCCGCTGACAAAAGCCCAATTTCCCGAAACATTAAAATCATTAACGGCAAACTGAATTTTTTGCTTCAATTGCTTTTCAACCGGAACGCGTAAAGTGTTGAGAATCGCTTTGCGCTCGTCCGAATCCTTTTTCGGCGTGTAAACCTTTTGCGCCATCGCCGCGAAAGCGAAAAGCAAAACGCATAAAAAGCTGACTGAAAATTTTTTTAACATAATCTTTCTTTCCTCCACTTTATTTCAAATGTTTGGTCGCAACGTATGGATGTTTCGGATTTACGACGAGTTTCTGCTCGCGCGGATTTATCAAAACGTCCATATCTTCCATCGGAATCGAACCGAGCAAAACTTCCGCATCGCCCGGAAGAACGATTGCATCAACCGTCGTCCGCCGATTTTCAAAACGCACTTCGACAGGTCCGACGACATCGAGTTCGAGCAGCGTTTCATCCGCCAAAACGCCGAACTGTTTTTCGATAAACGGCAGATCAAGCTGCGCCCGAACATTTTCGTTAATCGTCAACATATACGCGCCGCTGTCAACAAGCGCGGCAACGCGAACTTGCTTAATTTCGCTTTTGTCCAAGAAACCGCGCCGATGCAAAACCAAATCATCAACGCTTATCAAATCAATTTCGGCATAAACCAAACCCATCTCATTCACTCCTGATTCATATTTCGGACGTTCTTTTTTTGGAACTGTAATCAACATAATACTTCGATTATAAGCAATCAGGCGAAATTATTCCATAAAATTTTTAACTTCGGAAAAATACGGCAACAGAAAACCAAAGACCGGAGCAAAAAGTTACCGACTGGAGCGCAAGCGTCCCGCTTGCAACCGTCGCGCGAGCGGCGGAAAGCCGTTAATTACTGATAACTTTAAAGTTACAACGGCTTTTTCGCGCCTTGCGCTCATTGCAAGCGGGACGCTTGCGCTCCAGTCAAATTTTTAACCGCTTACTTCACTTTTAATTTCATCCAAAGCCGCAACGCATCTTTCGCAAACCGTCGGATATTTTTCCGATTCTCCGACTCTGACCGAATAATTCCAACAGCGTTCACATTTTTCACCGTCCGCTTTTTGAATTTCGACGTTGAATTCATCGCCTTCGTGAACTTCGACTTGCGAAACAATGAAAATGTAGCGCAAATCTTCGTAATACGGCAATAAAAACATCATCGTATCTTTTTCGACGGTTAAAATTACTTTCGCTTCCAAAGACGAGCCGATCTTTTTCTCGTTTCTCGCTTCTTCGAGTTTTTTCAGAACTTTTTCGCGGATGGAAAAAATGCGTTCCCAACGCTGGAGAAGTTCGTCCTCTGATTTGACCGAAATTTCGGGGAATTTTGCCAAATGAACCGAATCCAGTTTCTGATTCGGCAGATTTTCAAACGCTTCATCCGCCGTAAACGACAGAATCGGCGCGATCAGGCGCGTTAAATTGTCGGCGATTTTGTAAACGGCGGTTTGCGCGGCGCGTCTTTCAATCGAATCGGGCGCGGAGATATAAAGACGGTCTTTGATAATGTCGAAATATCTTGCCGAAAGCGCGACGGTTACGAAATCGTAAACGGTGCGGTAAACCGTTTTGAAATCGTAATTGTTGTAACTTTCAACGACGGTTTCGATGACTTTATCGAGATTTGCCAACGCCCAACGGTCAATTTCCTGTAAATTTTCGTATTCAACCGAATCGCTTTCGGGATCGAAATCGTAAAGACTTCCGAGCGCGTAACGCAGAGTATTTCTGAATTTGCGGTAAGCGTCAACAATTCGCTGCAAAATCTCGTCCGAACAGCGCACGTCTTCCGTGTAATCAACCGCCGAAGCCCAAAGCCGCAAAATTTCCGCGCCCGATTTGTCAATAATTTCCTGCGGCGCGGTCACGTTTCCGATTGATTTGCTCTGCTTTTTGCCTTCGCCGTCTACAACCCAGCCGTGCGTCAAAACGGTTTTGTATGGCGCGTCGTCGTGTGCCGCAAGTCCGCACATCAAAGATGAATTGAACCAGCCGCGATATTGATCGCCGCCTTCAAAATAAACGTCCGCCGGAAAATGCAAATTCTCGCGCGTTTCCAAAACCGCGACGCACGACGAACCGGAATCGAACCAAACGTCCAAAATGTCTGTTTCTTTTGTAAAATTCGTTCCTTCACATTTCGCGCATTTGTAACCGTCGGGCAAAAGTTCCTTCGCTTCCAGATTATACCAAGCGTCCGAATTTTCGCGCTCGAAAATGTCTGCGACGTGACTGACAACTTCCGCATTTGCAACCGCTTCATCGCAGTCATCGCAGTAAAAAACCGTGATCGGAACGCCCCAAACTCGCTGACGCGAAACGCACCAATCGGGACGGTTTTTTATCATATTTTCCATGCGATTCTCGCCCCACGCGGGATGCCATTTTACTTCCTGAACTTCTTCCGAAGCGTTCTCACGAAGCGAAACTTTTTCCATCGTCAGAGCCTCCGCGTCCATCGAAACGAACCACTGCGGCGTGGCGCGATAAATTACGGGATTTTTGCAACGCCAGCAATGCGGATAACGATGCCGGTAGCTTTCGGTAAAAAGAAGCATTCCCGATTCGCGCAGAAAATCCACGATAAACGGATTCGCTTCAAAAACCTGCTGTCCGTGAAAAAACTCCACGTCTTGCTGAAAACGTCCCGCGTTATCAACCGGGCAGTAAACTTCTAAACCGTATTGATTGCCGATCACAAAATCGTCGTGTCCGTGTCCGGGCGCGGTGTGAACGCAGCCCGTTCCCGCGCCCGCCGTTTTCGATTTGTCGGCGGCTTCGGGAACGCTCAACTCGGTTTCCGCGTCCGATTCGCCGCCTAAAGTTACGTGATCGCCGTTCATCAAAAGCGAGCGTCTGTCAATCCACGGATGCCTCGCTTCGAGTTTGTCTAATTTTGAACCCTTAAAACGCACAATTTCTTCAACGTCCTCAAGTCCGCAAGTTTCGACCAAATTCTTGACGAGTTCCGACGCTAAAATATAAACTTGACCGTTTGTTTCAATCGCCGAATAATCGAAATCGGGATGAACCGTAATTCCCAAATTCGCCGGAATCGTCCACGGCGTTGTCGTCCAGATCAAAATGTAAACTTCCTTGCCCGCAAGTTTTTCGTCAACTTCCGCCGCGTCCGAAATTAGCGGAAATTTCACATAGATCGAGGGCGAAGTATGCTCGCGGTATTCGACCTCCGCTTCCGCAAGCGCGGTCTGATCGTGAACGCACCAATAAACCGGACGCAAACCCTTATAGACATAACCGCGCTCCAAAAATTTCCCGAAAAGCCGTGTCGTTTCCGCCTCGTATTCGTTGGACATCGTTAAATACGGATTGTCCCATTCGCCCAAAACGCCCAAACGCTGAAAATCCTTCGTCTGATCCTTCAAAGCCTTCGCCGCGTGTTCGCGGCAAATGCGGCGAAAAGTCCCGACGGGCAGATCATTTTTATTTTTCCCCTTCGCCGCCAAAGCCTTCTCGACATATTTCTCAATCGGCAAACCGTGGCAGTCGTAACCCGGAACAAAAGGCGCGTCAAAACCCTGCATCGTCGCCGCTTTGACTATAAAATCCTTCAAAATTTTGTTAAGTGCCGTTCCGATGTGTATATTGTCATTCGCATACGGCGGACCGTCGTGCAGAATAAACTTTTCCGCGCCTTCGCGTTCATCACGAATCTTCCGGTAAAGATTCATCTCGTCCCATCTCTTCAAACGCGCCGGCTCTGTCTGCCCCAAATTCGCCTTTTGCGAAAAATTCGTCTTCGGCAAATTGATCGTTTTCTTCAAATCCAATGTTTCTTCGCTCATAATTTTTTAAGGAACGCCGTCCATCTTGGCGGCAATGGACGCTTAGAAGCGTCCAAGCAAAATTAATCATCTTTAAAGTTGGCTGACTTAGCTTTCGTGCTGTCGCACTCATTGCCGGCAAGATGCTGGCGTTCCGTTTTTTTACTCAAATATAAAAATAAAATACTAACATTTATCAAACAAAAAATCCGAAATCCCAAATCCCGAATCCCAAATCGAAAAGTCCCAAGCCTTTCGTTAAGACTTGGGACTTTCGCAAAGTTCTACCTTTGGCTCGCTCGCTTACGGAGCAGAGTCCCGAATGTTGTTAATAATTATGTAAACAAATTTTCTCATAAAATCCGTATTTATAGTTATGCCAAAGTTTTTCGATTTAGTCAAAAATTACTCTCCGGCGATTTTTAACGCTTCTTCACGCAAAGCCTTGCTGATAAAGAAATTATTTTGCTCAAGTTTATCCAGAATCGGTTCAATAACCGAAACTACTCCGTTTTGTTTTGCCCGCACCAAAACGCCGATTGTTCCGATTACCGAAATGCTAAGACGCTTTGCCGCCGCCCGTGCTTGTTTGTCGTCGGAAATCAACAAACAATTTTTTTCGCTCGCCAATGCAATCGCTTCTGCTTCGCCCGCATCTACAACTAAACGCAAAGCCGTCGCCAACAAATTACTTGTCAAATTTTCGGTTTTAAGCCAAGAAAAATTGCTGCCGAATTCACGCTCGACTTAGGACGGAATCATAATCGGTTCAAACAAATCGGGCAAAATGTCCAACTCTCCGATACGTTCCAAACCGATCAAACAAGTGCTGTCCGAAACTATCGGCTCTTTCAAAAACCTAGTTCCTCACGCAATTCTTCGGGCGAATAATTAAACATCGGGACATTGTTCCGCCCCAAAATTTCAATAAAAGCCCGCTTTGAATAACCCGCCAACTTCGCCGCTTGCCCAAGCGAAAGTCGTTCCGTTTCATACAATTTAATGGCAAGCAAAGTCTGCACTTCGTCCTTTGACAAATTCGACGGCAAATCCAGTTTTAATTCAACGGTATTCTGCATAATTTCACCCGTTATTATCCTAACACTACTTTTTTAATAAATAAAAAACTTTTCTCCTGCAAAGCGCGGGCGGCAAAAGCGTTTTCGGAAATACCTTCCTCACGCGCGGCTTTACCAAGCGTTGCTTTGACTTCTTCAGGTAATTCGACAGTTAAAGTTGCATTCATAAAATTCCTCATTTCAGAAAAATAATTTATCAAAGATTTTATCCGTTCTTTATTCTCATTCGTCAAAGATTAACGTAAACAGAGCAAGCCGTTGAATGACAGAGTTGCTTTCCAAACACATTTCAAATTAAATTTTGTTCTTATGCCTATTTGATTATATACTTATTTTATGAAATTCAAACAATTTTATCTCGGTTGTCTGTCGCACGCATCTTATTATATCGGCTCGAAAGATGAAGCCGCGATTGTTGATCCGCAAAGAGATGTCGAGCAGTATCTGGACGAAGCGAAAGAAAATAATCAGAAAATAAAATACATCATCGAAACGCATCTGCACGCCGATTTTGTCAGCGGACACAGCGAACTTGCGGAAAGAACGGGCGCGAAAATCGTTTTCGGCACGAAGGCGAAGGCGAAATTCGAGCATCTTGCGGTTAAAGAAGGCGACGAATTGAGCGTCGGCGATGTGAAACTGAAAATTCTCGAAACGCCCGGACACACGCCGGAAGGGATTTCGGTTTTGGTTGAGGATACGACAGATAAAGATGAACCTAAAAAGGTTTTGACGGGCGACACGCTTTTTATCGGCGATGTCGGAAGACCCGATCTGGTTGGCTCGAAAGGTTATACGGCGGAAGAAATGGCGGGAATGCTGTATGACAGTTTGCGCGAAAAGTTGTTGGTTTTGCCAAACGAAACCGAAGTTTATCCGGCGCACGGTGCGGGAAGTTTGTGCGGAAAAAATATGTCGAAAGAACGCTGGTCAACAATCGGCGAGCAGAAAAAGTTGAATCACGCCTTACAGCCGATGTTGAAAAAAGAATTTGTCGAAAAAATAGCTTCCGGTTTGATGGAAACTCCGGCTTATTTTGCAAAAAGCGTCGAGAAAAATCTGGCTGGCGCGAGCAGTCTGGATTCGGCGGAAAAACCGAAAATGTTGAACGCCAAAGAAGTTAAAAGTTTTGCGGGCATTGTTTTAGACGTGAGAACGGCGGACGAATACGGCGCGAAACACATTCCGAATTCATTAAACATCGGACTCGGCGGACAATTTGCTTCGTGGGCTGGAAGTTTGATTGAAATCGGCGAACCGATTGTCGTTGTCGCTGCTTCCGAAAAAGAAATTGATGAAGCTATGATGCGTCTGGCGCGTGTCGGACACGAGAGCGTTGTGGGCGCGATTTTAATTGACGATTATAATTTAGAAACGGAAAAAATCGAACAGGTTTCCGTCGAAGAAGCGTTTAAGCGTCTGAATGAAAACGACGATTTGCAAATTGTTGACGTGCGCCGCGAAGCCGAATATGTCGGCGGACACGCGCCGAAAGCGGTTTATTTAACATTATCGAATTTGGAAAAGTCAGTTGACAACCTCGACAAAAACAAACCGACTTACGTTATCTGCGCGGGCGGCTATCGTTCGAGCGCGGGAACGAGCATTTTAGAGCGCAAAGGTTTTGCCGATCTACACAACATTTCAGGCGGAACAAGCGCGTGGATAAAAGCCGGACTTGAAACTGAAAAAGATTTGTAAATCGTTAATGGTAAATTGTAAATTGCACTGTCAGTTAAAGAAACTATTTACCATTAACGATTTACAATTTATAAAATATTTTATCTTCGGCAACGGAAAATTTGTTAAAATCAACCAATAAAAAAATGCGAGGTTTTCAGATGTTGTCAAAAACTTTTTTATTGCTGTTTTTTATTGCGGGGAATTTTGCGAATGTTTACGCGCAGATCGAAGCTCCGCCACCGATGATTGTTGACGAAAAAGAGGTTTTGAAGGTCAATACGCAGCTTGTTGACGTGCCGATTCTGATAACGGATAAAACGGGAAAACCTCTGCTCGATTTGAAAGAGAGCAACTTTGTCATCTACGAAGACGGAAAACGGCAGCAGTTGGACAGTTTCAGAGCGACGAACGCCCCGTTTGAAGTTGCGCTGCTGCTTGACACTTCCGGCTCGACACGCGCGGATTTGCGGCTGATCACACGCGCCGCCGAAGATTTTATCAACTCGCTTCGTCCGGGCGACAAAGTTTCGATCATTGCTTTTAACAATTTCCGCGAAAATAACCGAATAGTTTCCGGCAGCGAGATTTTGATTCCGCTGACCGACGACAGAAATAAATTAAAAGACGCTTTGTTAAACGTCAAAACGAGCAACGGAACGCCTTTTTATGACGGCGTTTTGCAAGTTACCGAAAAAGTCTTTAATAATAAACCGGGCGAAGAATTTCGCGGCAGACGCGCTTTTGTTGCTTTGACCGACGGTGTTGATTCGAGCAGCGTTTCCGGTTTTTCGGAAATCCGCGAGGATTTGAGCCGCGCCGGAATTGTTTCTTATTTTATAAAAGTTGACACGAGAGATTTTTTTGAAGACCGCCTTTTCGGCGATTGCCAAGTTTCAAACAACCTTTCGCAAGCGCAAATCCGCCGGTATTACCGCACGTTTTATCCGAATTCCAGAATCGAAAAAGTATTTGATTTTTGCAAAGTCGGCGATTTTGAACGGCTCGATATGAGCAAAAAACTCTACGAATTAGCCGACGCGGAAATGCAGAATCTGGCAAAAACTTCAGGCGGAAAAGTTTTTCCCGTCGCATACTTAAACGAAGCGAAAAACGCCTTTCGCAAAGTCGCCGAAGAAATCGGCACAAAATATTCGCTCGGTTATTATTCATCAAACGAAAAACGCGACGGAACTTACCGCAAAATCAAAGTCGAACTAAAAGGCGTTCCCGCCGGGATCGAAGTTCGCGCCAGAGAAGGCTATATTGCGCCGGGAAATTAGAGAAATATTCATTCGCAAATTAATGTGAACAAGAAAAATTTAGCCGCAGATTTACAAAGATAAACTCGATTTTTAAGAAAATTTAACAGGGAGGAAGGAGCTAAATGGGATTTTTTTAGATTTGAAATCTGAATTTTGAGGTTTGAAATCTTCTTTCTATCCTATTTATCCCTTTTATCCTTGTTAAATATTTCCTATCTTCTATTCGCGCTTATTAGCGTTCATTCGCGGGCAAACCTTCTTTTTTTGAAATTTTTAACTTAAAATCAATTTATGAAATTTAAAAGAATCGTGTTAATGATTTTGGACAGCGCGGGGATCGGCGCGATGCCGGATGCGGAAAGTTGGGGCGACGCGGGCGCGGACACTTTGGGAAATATCTTGAAAACGCGCAAGGTAAATTTGCCGAATCTGCAAAACTTGGGTTTGGGAAATATTAAGAAATTAAACGAACTTCCGGCGATTGAAAATCCTTCGGGAAGTTACGGAAAATGCGCCTTGAAATCGAACGGCAAAGACACGACGACGGGACATTGGGAATTGGCGGGAATCATTCTGGACGAGGCTTTTCCGACTTTTCCACAGGGTTTTCCACAAACTGTAATTGACGAATTTGCGGAAAAAGCGGAAGTTCCCGGCGTTCTCGGAAATATTGCGGCTTCGGGAACGGAAATTATCAAAGATTTAGGCGAGCAGCACATCAAAACCGGCAAACCGATTGTTTACACTTCCGCCGATTCGGTTTTTCAGATCGCCGCGCACGAAGCGGTTATTCCAATTGAAAGGCAATACGAAATCTGCGAAATCGCCCGCGAAATGCTTGACGGCGAAATGAAAGTCGGACGAGTTATCGCGCGTCCGTTCGTCGGCGAAACGAGCGAAAATTTCAAACGCACCGAAAACCGCCGCGATTACGCCGTTCCGCCGCCGAATGAAAATCTGCTTCCGACATTAAAAGAAAAAGGTTTCGATGTTGTCGCCATCGGCAAAATCGCTTCGATTTATGATTTCAAAGGAATTACACAAGATTTAAAGGCAAAGAGCAACGATCAATCAGTTGACCAAACGATCAACGCTCTTAATGCCGATTTAAACGGCTTGATTTTCTCGAATCTCGTTGATTTCGATATGCTTTACGGACACCGCCGCGACGCGGAAGGTTACGCAAAAGCATTAGAAGATTTTGACAAACGTCTGCCCGAAATTCTAAACGCTTTGCGCGACAACGATTTGCTGATAATCACCGCCGATCACGGCAACGATCCGACATTTCGCGGCACAGACCACACGCGCGAATACGCGCCGCTGCTTGTTTACGGTGCAAACGCAAAAGCGGGCGTAAATTTGGGAACGCGCCAGAGTTTATCGGACATCGGACAGACGATTGCGGAAAATTTCGGAGTTGAAATAAAAGACGGCGTGAGTTTTTTAAGCGAGCTTTAAAAATGATTTGCGATATTTGCGGCAAAAACGGCGCACGAACAATTTACATTTCAAAAAGTTACGGCAAAGGCGAAAACCTTCTCGTGATTGAAAATGTTCCCTTCCTTTCCTATCCGCATTGCGGAGAAAGTTATCTGACGGCGAAGACTCTGCGCGAAATTGATAACATCAAGCGAAATCGCAGTAAAATCGCAGTCGAGCGACCTGTTCCCGTTGCTGTTCTTGCTTAGAAACTGTTTGGAAATTGTATCGCAGGCTTCCAGCCGGCAGTCTTGGTGGCTTCCAGCCGCCAATTCGCGCGTTATTTACTTGAATTGGCGGGAAAAACAGATAAGTTTGGCGGCTGGAAGCCACCAAGACTGCCGCCAAGATGACGGCGATACGTTTTTTCTGATTTTCCAAACAATTTCTTAGAAACTTAAAGATCGGAGGAAAATAAAGTTATGATAAAACAACCTGATTTGCTTCTTTCTTGCTCTTTCTGCAATAAATCGCACAAGCAGGCGCAGAAATTAATCGCCGGACCGAACGTATATATTTGCAGCGAATGTGTGAATGATTTTATCAATCCCTCAAGCAGCATTCCCGAAACTGAGATTTTCAGCAAAAAATGCACATTCTGTGGAAAGACGCGCGTGAAAGTTGATAAGATGATCGAGAAAAAAGGAATCAAAGTTTGCAATGAATGTCTGGACGTTTGCGTTGAAATAATCGCAGCTTAAAAGACACTTGTAAATTTCTTTTACCGGAAAGCGATTTTTTATCCGCGCAAACTTGATTTTTTAGCCTAGAAATCTATAATCAATAGTTCGCGGCTGGGTAGCTCAGGTGGTTAGAGCGACGGACTCATAACCCGTAGGTCGGCGGTTCAATCCCGCCTCCAGCCACCACGAATTTAACGGCGGATTTCTAATTCGGAATCCCGCCGTTTTCTCACCAATAAAGGCGTTACTCTTACCATATATTCAAATTTAAACTGCTCTATTTTATAAAAGCATTCGGAGTCGGTTTGTCGCCGGCAGTTCCGAATTGGACGATTTGAACGCCGCTTGTGCTGTTTAACTGATACCAGATTCCGTTGCGGAAAACTGCGGCATCGGTTTTGCCGTCGCCGTCGAAATCGGCGGGTGCGGGTTTATCAATTGAAATTCCGAACTGAATCGTCGTAAATCCGTTGGAACTTTGCAGCAGATACCAAACTCCGTTTGACGGGCGATAAACTGCATAATCGCTTTTGCCGTCGCCGTCAAAATCGCCGATAAGCGGCGCGTCGGACGCGATTCCGAACTGCACGACGTTTGCCTGATTTGTAACTAAATTAAGCGAATACCAAACGCCGCCGCGATAAACCGCCAATTCCGCCGTTCCGTCGCCGTCGAAATCCGCCGGAACTGGAATATCGCCAGCCGCGCCGAACTGAATTTGCGCGAAACCTTTTGTTGAGCGAAGCAGATACCAAGTTCCATTGCGAAAAACTGCGATGTCTGTTTTCCCGTCGCCGTCAAAATCGGCGGGCGCGGGTTTATCAGTCGGGATTCCGAACCCGACGGCTGAAAATCCGTCGGTTGTCCTGTTCAAATACCAGACGGAATTTGACGGGCGAAAAACCGAAACGTCGGCACGTCCGTCGCCGTCATAATCAAATCTCGTCCGCGCCGTGTTTGAAACTGTCAAACGTAAAAGGCTGTTTCGTGCGACATTATTATAAGAAGTGAAAACGCCGCCGACCAAAATACCGCCGTCCGCTTGTTTGACGATTTCCCGCACGCTGTTTCGCGCGTCGGCATCAAAACCGGAAACAAACGAACTGTCAAAACTGCCGTCCGCGTTAATTCTCGCTAACTTATTCGCCTGATTTCCGTTGTAACTCGTAAAATCGCCGCCGATCAGAACTTTGCCGTCGGCTTGTCTGAAAATTTCGTAAACGACAGCGTTCGCGCCCGTTCCGATTTTGAACGTCGTATCAAGCGAACCGTCGGCATTTGCGCGGGTGAGATTGCTTTGCAAAACGCCGTTGTAACCTCTGAAGTTTCCGCCGATCAAAATTTTGCCGTCCGGCTGAATTTCAATGTCCTGAACTGTTCCGTCCGTGCCGAAACCCGGATTAAAAGAAGCGTCGAGCGAACCGTTATCGTTGAGCCGCGCAATTGATCTTTGAATAATATCGCCGATCCGCACAAAATTTCCGCCGAGCAGATATTTGCCGTCTGTTTGTCGGGCAATACTTAAAACAGAGCCGGTCATCGAAACGGAAAAACTTCGGTCAAGAGTGCCGTCCGAATTTAGGCGAACGATTCCGGTAATCGGATTAAATCCGGCTGTGAACGAACCGCCGAGCATAATTTTCCCGTCCGATTGAATTAAAATGTCGGAAGCGTTCGAGAAATTATCGAACGGGGTAAAAGGCGAATTAAATGTGGAATCAATTGTCCCGTCGGCATTTAAGCGGACAATTCCGATGATAGTTTGTTCGTTAAATCTGCTGAAATTTCCGCTGACCAAAATTTTGCCGTCCGCCTGAACAGCAATATCCTGAATCACGCTTGTAAAAGGAGCAATATTCGCATTCGCGCCTGAGCCGATATTAAAACTGCCGTCCAGCGTTCCGTCTTTATTGAATCTGACAAGATTAAAAGCCGTCGTTCCGTTCGCTTTTCCAAAAGAACCGCCGACTAAAATTTTTCCGTCCGCTTGAACGGCAATTGCTTCAACAATCCCGATGCCTTTAAACGACGTGCCAAACGAACTATCAACCGTTCCGTCAAAATTATAGCGAACAATTCCGCCGCGCTTTTTGCCGTCAACTTCGGTGAAAAGTCCGGTGAGGATGATTTTCCCGTCCGCCTGCGCTTTAACGCTGTAAGCCGTGTTATTTGTTAATTTATCCCGAAATGAATTGTCAATCGTTCCGTTCGCGTTAAGCCTTCTGACCGCAAAACCCGAAGTAAATAAATCCGCAAATCTGCCCGCGATCAGAATTTTCCCGTCCGTCTGAACGTCAATATATTCGATTTTCGCGCCGTTCTGACCGTTTGAAAAACCCGCGTCCAAAGTCCCGTCTTTGTTCAGCCGAGCGAAACCCCGAACAAAATTCCCGTTGTAACTCGTAAAATCTCCGCCGATTAGAATTTTATCGTCCGCCAGAACGCGCATCGCGTGAATGCCGAGATTTGCGCCGTTGCCGTTCGGATTAAACGTATTGTCAATCGTCCCGTTCGCGTTTAGCCGCGCAAGATTGACCGGATACGGATTGCCGAGAATAAATGTTCCGCCGACAAGAATTTTCCCGTCCGTCTGAATTTCGATTTCTTCAACCGGATATGCAAGCGTGAACGGCGAATTAAAATTCGTGTCAAGCGTTCCGTCCTGATTGATTCTGGCAACGCTGATCGTCCGCACGCCATTATAAGTTGTGATATTTTCACCCGCGATCAAAATTTTCCCGTCCGCCTGCAACGCCAAATCTCTAACCGTTCCGATTGCGCTCACGCCCGCGCCGTTCGGATTAAAAGAAGCATCCAAACTTCCGTCTGCATTGAGCCGCGCCAAACCGCTTTTTGAAACATTATTGTAAGTTCTAAACGCGCCGCCGATTAAAATTTTGCCGTTTGCTAAAATTTTAATTTCGTAAACCGAATCGTCCGCGCCGCTTCCGTTCGCATTGAAACTCGAATCAAGCGTTCCATCCGAATTAAGCCGCGCCAGAAACGGTTTTTTAATGCCGTTTGCAAAACTAAAATCGCCGCCGACCAAAATTTTCCCGTCCGCTTGCGTCGCCGAAATAAAAACCGCCGCCGGAGCGTCCGACACGCCGCCGGAAAATGACTGATCGAGATTTAATTTTTGAGAAAACACTTGACTGCCTGCGGCGAAAATAAGCAGTATCGAGAAGAATATAAATTTCAAAACGCCCGTTTTTGATACTTTATTAAAACTTTTCATATTTTTTGTCGAGTTATACAATTTCTTTCGCGTGATATTAATAAATCTGAAATTTGCCCTAAATTGTTTTACAATTTCACTTTGGTAAAATTGCAGGAAATTCGGTTTTGAAAATCGGGAAATTATAGCATCAAATAAAATCTTTGCAAACTATTTTCTTCTAAACTAAAATAACTTGATTTTACTGTTACCTAAAAACTTTTCCTATTATGAAAATTTATCTGTCAATTTTTATCGCTTCCGCCGCTGCAATGTTTTTCTCCGTTTTCGTTATGAATTCCAAAGCACAAACGCCGAAAGAGTTATCCGCAACTTGGGAAAAATCGCACGTTTCCGACAAATTCCCGTCAAATGTCCGCCACAAGGATTTGCAGAAATATCTGGAGAAACTCAAAAAACTCGGCTTAAAAATCCAGCAGGTCGGCGCGTCTTACGCAAATCGTGAAATTTATCAAATCGAATGGGGACGCGGGAAAACAAAGGTTTTTATGTGGTCGCAGATGCACGGCGACGAGCCGACGGCGACTTCCGGTTTGATTGATATGTTCGCGTTTTTAGAGAAGAATAAAAATCTTGATTGGGTGAAAAATCTCGAAAATTCGCTGACGATTCGCGCCGTTCCGATGCTTAATCCTGATGGCGCGGAACTTTATCAGCGAAGAAATCTGCAATCAATTGACATTAACCGCGACGCGCAAAATCTTGAAACTCCCGAAGGCAGATTATTAAAAAAACTGCGCGACGAATTCGCTCCCGACATCGGTTTTAATCTGCACAATCAACAGGAATTAACGACAGTCGGCAACACGCCAAAGCAAGCGACAATCTCATTTCTCGCCGTTTCCGGCAACGCCGAAAATAAAACCTACGCCGGACACGAACGCAACAAACAAATTATCGCGGAAATGACGAACGCGCTGAACGAATTTATTCCCGGACACATCGGACGCTACGACGACACATACGAGCCGCGGGCGTTCGGCGATATGATCTCCGCTTGGGGTTCGCCCGTAATTTTGATCGAAACCGGCGCACTTCACGGGCGCGACGAAATGTTTTTGGTAAAATTAAACTTCATCGCAAATCTGACCGCCTTAAACTCAATCGCAAACGAAAGCCACAAACGCGCCGACGCAAAAGTTTACGAAAATCTCCCGTTCAACAACTCCGGCGAACTCTACAACGTAATTTTCCGCCGCGCTAACATCATCAATCCAACCGACCAAACCGAACCGTTTACCGCCGACATCGCCATCAACCGCGAACGCCGCCGCGACGAACTGCCCGCGCCGTTTTTCATCCGCGAAGTCGGCGATCTGTCCGTTTACAAAGGCTTGGACGAATACGACGTGAGCGAGTTTTATCTCGTCCCGAAAAACGACAGCGTAAAACTCGGCGCGGCAGGCGATTTTCTCTTTTACAAAAAGGAGCGAAAAATTGATTTCGCCGCTAAAGATTTGGAAAAACAATTTCCGCCCGATGCCGCTTTCATAGGCGGAAAATGGACAAAACCGCTTCCAAAATGATTTACAGCGTTTGCGTAAGTTGAAAGGAAAAACCCGACAAAATAATTGATATTTGATAACCAGAAATGGATAATTTCGGAAACAAAACCCAATTAACAATTATCAATTTTCAATTCTCAATTATTTTGTCGGTGCTAAACGCCGAAAAATTAAAATCGTTTCAGTTTACATAAACATTCGGATAATTTGAAAATATTCTGTTTTATTGGATAATAAACGAAATGACTGAA
The DNA here is from genome assembly GCA_965214585.1 of Pyrinomonadaceae bacterium. Classification (GTDB taxonomy): domain Bacteria; phylum Acidobacteriota; class Blastocatellia; order Pyrinomonadales; family Pyrinomonadaceae; genus JAHCHG01. The sequence goes on from OZ243957.1 coordinate 666,540, forward strand.
ACAGAATTAATAAACAAAGATGAACTAATTTATTGGGTTGATAAATCATTTGTGCAGGAAACCGCAAAAGAAAGAATCGGACGAGAACTTAGTGAAGGAGTAATAAAAGTATTTACTAAGATGATAGAGATTGGCTTGTCGGATGCGGTTTGGATAAGCACAACAACTGCTATTGACTATATAGCTGAAGAAGAAGAAACCTAAAATGAAAAGTTTAATGACCCAAATAGTTCTCGGCGATAGCGTTGAAAAATTAAAATTACTTCAAGAAAATTCGATTGATTTGATTTTTACCTCTCCGCCTTACGCTGATCGCCGAAAAAATACTTACGGCGGAGTTAAGCCCGAAGAATATGTTGATTGGTTTTTGCCCGTTTCCGAAGAACTTTTGCGAGTTCTCAAACCGAAAGGAACTTTTGTATTGAACATCAAAGAAAAAGTTGAAGAAGGCGAACGAAGCACTTACGTTATCGAATTGATTTTAGCTTTGCGAAAACAAGGTTGGCTTTGGACGGAAGAATTTATTTGGCACAAGAAAAATTCTTTTCCCGGAAAATGGTCAAATCGTTTTCGTGATTCTTGGGAAAGACTTTTGCAGTTTAATAAAAACAGAAAATTCAATATGTATCAAGATGCCGTTAAAGTTCCAATCGGCGATTGGGCGAAAGGCAGATTAAAGAATTTGAGCGAAACCGACAAAGTTCGTGATAACGCAAAAAACGGAAGCGGTTTTGGGAAAAATGTTTCTAATTGGGTTGGAAAAAAGACAGTTTATCCGACAAATGTTTTGCATCTTGCGACTGAATGCAACAACAAAAATCATAGTGCCGCTTTTCCCGACGATTTGCCCGAATGGTTTATAAAACTTTTTACAAAAGAAGGCGATACGGTTTTAGACCCGTTTGCAGGTTCGGGAACAACTTTATTTGTCGCTCAAAATATGAACAGAAACTCTCTCGGAATCGAAATTGTTCCCGAATATGTCGAAATGATCCAATCAAAACTTCAAGAAAATAATTTTCCGCTTTTTGAATCGGAATCAACTTATGAAATTGCTAAATCTTGATAAAGTTACCGAATATGTTGAGATACACATTTCAACTTTTCATCAAAGAAGATTAGAAAAAATCAAAGAACTAAAACTCAATGATGTCTTGAAAAAGAAAAATCCATATCTTTTTAAGGCGAAAAATGTTTTGACGGCTCAAGATTTGGTCAAAGGCATTTTGGATGCTTATCTTTCGTCGCAAGAAGAAGGTCTTTTCGGCATATTTATCGAAGGATTAGCTATTTTTGTCTGCAATGAAGTTTACGGAGCGAAAAAGTCCGAACTTGCAGGTTTGGATATGGAATTTGTAAAAGACGACGTTTATTACATCGTCGAAATCAAAGCCGGTTGGAATTGGGGAAACGCGAGTCAAATCAAACAATTAAGGAAAAATTTCATAAATGCACAAGCCTTTCTTTCAACAAAAATAGAAAACGAAATTGTTGCAATTAACGGTTGTTGTTTCGGAAAAGATAGAAAGCCTGACAAAAACGGTTATTTCAAATTGTGCGGACAAAGATTTTGGGAATTTATATCTGGAGATGAGCAGATTTATACGGAAATAGTCGAACCGATTGGTTATAAAGCAAAGGAGAAAAATCAAGAATTTTTAGAAGCATATTCCGCCGTGATAAATAAATTTACAATGGAATTCTCTCAAACTTTTTGCGATGACGGCGTAATAATTTGGGAAAGATTGTTGAAATATAATTCGGGAAAATAAATTTTGATTATCTGCAATTTGAATTCAAATCTACGGAATAACGAACGATTGTGTCAATCAGCGCGGCTTCATCAAACTGTAATTTTGAAACGCTTAACTTTTTAACTTCAAAAAGCGGAAGCATTTTTGTTAAATATGAATTAGTTGCCCCTTCAAAGAAAAGATTTACTAAGCCCTCTCTAAAATACTTATTTGTTAAAGTAAAATTACGAATTTTTTGATAATTCCACTCACGAAAATTTTCAATTGATTGAACTCCGCTCCATTTATCCTTATAAACGAGTTTGCAAAGTTCTTTATTATCAGAAATGCGAATTACAGTTATCAAACGCCTAAAAAATGATTTTGATAATCCCATTAAAGCTAAGATAGCAATCAGCCCGTCTTCTTTGTTTAGTATTAAGTCCGCAATAAGTTCTTTGCGTAAACCGCCGTAGGCAATTTCATTTCTCAAAATCAGGATAATTTCTTTAACCGAATGGATGCAAATTTCATTTCGCGGTTTGAAATCGGTGTCGTGCGAATGAAAAGTGCTTTTTAAAATTAATGTTGAAATTTTTTCTTCGTTGCTTCTCATTGTATTTAATACAGTTTATCTTAAAATTGAAATTGCGACAAAAACAGTTGAACAGACTTTACAATCAAAACATTACGTCCGAAAATCTAAAGTTCAGATGCTGACACTTCTTAAAATTAAAAATATCGCGCTGATTGACGAACTTCAGCTTGAATTCGGCAAGGGGTTGAATCTTTTGACCGGGGAAACGGGTTCGGGTAAGTCTATTATTGTGGACAGTTTGGGCGCGTTGGCGGGCGAGCGCGTGACTTCGGATTTGATAAAGGAAGGCGAGCAGAACGCGCAGATCGAAGGGCTTTTTACGATTGTTTCGAGCGCGGATTTGTATCAGGCGTTTTATGAAAGCGGCGTGGAACTCGAAGACGCGAAAAAGGTTGATGTGATCGTCAGGCGCGAGATTTCGGCGGCGGGAAGGAATCGGATTTTTGTCAATAATCAATTGGTAACACAGGGTTTTTTGAAAACAGTTGGCGAATTTCTCGCGGATATTCACGGGCAGGGCGAGCAGACGACGCTTTTTAATGCGGCGAATCATCTGGAGATTTTGGACAGATACGCGAAACTCGAAGATGAGTTGAGTGAAGTTGCGGCGAAGTATCGGGAAATGGCGGCAATTCGAGCGGAACTTGAGAATTTGAAGGAAGACGAAGCGCAGAAATTGCAGCTTCTGGATATTTTGCAGTTTCAGGTGGACGAGATCAGTAAGGTGAAGCCCGCAAAAGATGAAGAAGAATCGCTTGAAGAAGAAAAGCGGCGGCTCAATAATGTCGAAAAACTTTCGACTTTGAGCGATGAATCTTACGCTTTGCTTTATGAAAACGAGGAAGCGGTCGTGTCGAATTTGGAAAAAATCTTCAAAAGAGTTGCGGAACTTGCCGAATACGAATCGGGCTTTGCGGATTTTGATGAAAGCCTGCAAACCGCGCAAGCCGTTTTGGAAGATTTGGCGTTTTCGGTCAGAGATTTCAGCAATTCGTTGGAATTTTCGCCCGAACGCTTGGAAGAAATCGAGATTCGTCTGGCGGAAATTGCGCGTTTGAAACGAAAATACGGCGGCACGGTTGAAAGCGTTCTGGAACATTTGAAAGTTTCAAAAGAACGGCTCGAAAATATCGAAACGGCGGAGTTTAAGGAAAAGGAATTACGCAAAAAACTGGCGAAACTGCGCGAAGAATACGTTGCGGTTGCGAAGGATTTGCACGAAAAAAGAGCGAAGGCGGCGAAGGATTTTGAAAAGGAAGTCGAGAAAAATTTCAAAGCCGTCGCGCTGGAGAAGGCGAAATTTCTCGTCAATTTTGAAACGCCGGAAGATTTGGGAAATGAAGAAGCGAAAAAGTATTTTACCGCAAAAGGTTTTGATCGGGCGGAATTTTATTTTTCGGCAAACGTCGGCGAATCGCCGAAACCGCTTGCCAAAGTCGCTTCGGGCGGTGAAGCGTCGAGGCTGATTTTGATTTTGAAAACGGTTGCGGGCATAAATTATCCCGAAAAAGCGGTTGTTTTCGACGAAGTTGACCAAGGAATCGGTGGGCGCGTGGCGGAAGCCGTCGGGCTGAAATTAAAGGAACTGGCGAAAACGCAGCAGGTTTTGTGCGTTACGCATCAACCGCAAGTTGCATCTTTGGCGGATCAGCATTTTGTTGTGCAGAAGCAAATGACCGGCAAAAAAACGAGCGTCGGCGTGCGGAAATTGAGCGAAGATGAGCAGATCGAAGAAATCGCTAGGATGTTGGCGGGCGAAAAAATCACGGAAACGGCGCGGCAGCACGCCAGAGAAATGATCGAAGCGGCGGGGTGATTTATGGAACGCCGTCCATCTTGGCGGCAACAAACGCGCCAAGCGTTTGAGCGAAGTTTATCAACTATGATGTTTGAACTAAAACTTTGAATTATGTCGTCTTTATTTTCGTGCTAGCGCACTCATTGCCGCCAAGATGGACGGCGTTCCTTTGAATAAAAATTATGCAATCTGAAATTTTAGCCGAAGTTATGCGCGGTGAAACTGTCGAATCGCTTCATTTTGGGCATTTGATCGTTGTTGACGCAGACGGCAAAGCTGTTGCGTCAATCGGCAATCCCGAATTAGTTACATTTTGGCGTTCGGCGGCGAAGGCTTTTCAGGCGATTCCGTTTATGACGAGCGGCGCGGCGGATTATTTTAATTTTACCGAAAAGGAAATCGCGCTCGCCTGCGCTTCGCACAACGGCGAGGAGATGCACACGGAAACTTGTTTGGAAATGCTTGAAAAATGCGGCTTGGATGAAAGCGATTTGCGGTGCGGAGCGCATCTGCCGTTTGATAATGAAACGGCGAAACGAATGATAAAACGGGACGAAAAGCCGACGCAGATTCACAATAATTGTTCGGGAAAACATTCCGCGATGCTCGCGTTTGCAAAGCATATCGAAGCGGATTTGGAAAGTTATTTGTCGCTTGAAAATCCGATTCAGCAACGGATTTTGGAAACTGTTTCGCTTTTTACAGAAGTTCCGACGGGTGAAATTAAACTCGGAACTGACGGCTGTTCCGCGCCGAATTTTGCGGTTTCGCTTCATTCGATGGCGGCGGCTTTTGCGAAACTGGTAAATCCGCCCGAAAATTTTGATGAAAATCTAAAACGTGCTTGCCAAAAAATCGTCCAAGTGATGATAAATTTCCCCAAAATGATCGGCGGAACGAAAAGGCTCGACACGGACGTAATGCAAGCGTTGAAAGGAAAAGTAATCTGCAAAGTCGGCGCGGAAGGTGTTTGGTCGGCGGCAGTTTTGCCGTGTGAAAAATGGAAAAACGGTTTGGGAATCGCCTTAAAAGTCGCCGACGGCGACGACAAACGCGCTCGTCCCGTCGTCGCGGTGGAACTTTTGCGGCAGTTTGGAGTTTTAGGCGAAAACGAACTCGCGGAACTTTCGCCGATGCCCGTAAAAAGTCGGCGCGGCGAAATGGTCGGAGAAGTAAAGGCTGTTTTTGAGATTTGAAAAAAGGAATTTGCCTACGAAACACACGAAAATTACGAAAAAAAGATAAGGAAAAAATCTCTTTTTATTTTCGTTTCTTTCGTGGGCAAACTTCTTAATAAGAAAACAACAGGAAAGTAAATAAATGAAAAAGCGTTTCGTCATTCACGAGCATCACGCATCGCGGCTGCATTTTGATTTGCGGCTGGAAATCGGCGGTGCGCTGAAAAGTTGGGCTGTGCCGAAAGGCGTTTCGATGAACCCTTCGGAAAAGCGTCTGGCAATTGGAGTTCCCGATCATTCGCTTTCGTATATTGATTTTGAAGGCGAAATTGCCGAAGGAAAATACGGCGCGGGACAAGTCAAGATTTGGGATGCAGGCGAATTTGAAGCGGAAAATGCGGCGGAGCAGCTTGAAAAAGGAAAACTCGTTTTTACGTTTTACGGCAAGAAATTAAAAGGCGACTTTACGCTCGTAAAGATGAAAAATCAAGAAAAGAATTGGCTGATTATAAAATCGAAAGATGAATTTGCCGATGAAAATTTCAAACTTGAACTCGTAAATAGTAAATAGTAAATCGTTAATTGTAAGAATTCCCGTATGATTCTATTAACCATTTACTATTTACTATTTACTATTTACAAACCACCTTTTGCTACAATAAATTTATGAAAGAAATAAATATCATCGGCGGCGGACTGGCGGGCGTTGAAGCGGCTTGGCAGGCGGCGAATTCGGGCGCGAAAGTTCGGCTTTATGAAATGCGCCCCCATCAGAAAACTCCGGCGCATCGGACGGAACAATTGGCGGAAATCGTCTGTTCAAATTCCTTAAAAACCGATCAGCCCGGTTCTGCGCCGTATCTTTTGAAGGAAGAATTGCGTCGCGGAAATTCGCTCGTCTTGGAAGTTGCGATGCAAAATCAAGTTCCGGCTGGTTCGGCGTTGGCAGTTGATCGCGGAAAGTTTTCCGAACAAATTACCGAAAAGATTGAAGCCAATCCTAATATTGAATTGATTCGTGAGGAATTTACGACGATTCCCGAAGATGAAATTACGATTATCGCAACAGGACCGCTTACAAGCGAAACTCTGACCGCTGAAATTATGAAGTTTACGGGCGACGATCAGCTTTATTTTTACGACGCGATTGCGCCGATTGTTGCGGCGGATTCGATTGATATGAGCGTCGCTTTTAAGGCGGCGCGTTACGGCAAAGGCGGCGACGATTATATAAATTGCCCGTTCACGCGCGAGCAATACGAAACTTTTTACAATGAATTGATCGGCGCAAAATCAGTTCCGCTGAAAAGATTTGAAGACACGAAATGGTTTGAAGCGTGTCTGCCGATTGAAGAAGCGGCAAGACGCGGAGTTGACACTTTGCGTTTTGGTCCGATGAAACCGAAAGGCTTGTATGTTGACGGCAGAGAACCTTACGCCGCGATTCAGCTTCGTCAGGAAGATCAAATGGCGGACGCTTTCTCCCTTGTCGGTTTTCAAAATCACTTGCGTTACGGCGAGCAGAAGCGAATTATGCAGCTTATTCCGGGACTCGAAAACTGCGACATTCTGCAATACGGGCAGATTCACCGCAACACTTTTATCAATTCGCCGAAGATTTTAACGGAAACTTTGCAGACGAAAAAGAATCCGAATCTGTTCTTCGCCGGACAGATCACGGGCGTTGAAGGCTACATCGAATCCGTTGGCACGGGTTGGATCGCGGGCTTGAACGCGGCGCGTCTTTTAAATAATGAAAAAATGCTTCTCGCGCCGTCAAATTCGGCAATCGGCGCACTTTGCCGCTACGTTTCAAATGTCGAAACTAAGAATTTTCAGCCCGTAAATATCACATTCGGCTTGCTCGAACAACCGCCGCTCGAAATTCGCAAAAAATATCGCAATAAGCGCGAACGGCACGCGATTCAGGTCGGAATGGCACTAAAGGATTGGGATGTTTTTACCGAAACTATCAATCAAAGAAAAGTAAAAACTCAGAGTTTATAACTCACTTTACGCGAAAAGTGATTTTTTCTTGTCACCAAAGGCGACGCACATTATAGCGTAGGGAGCAATGAGCGACAGCGAATGAATCCCTACGTTTGATAATCGAGTTTATTTGCTCGCTGAAAGTGAGCAACATTTAACGTCCGCGTGTTCGACACTTTCAGCGTCGGGAAATCGTTGCCAAACAAACGTAGGGTTTCGCTCATTCTTCGCTTCACCCTACGCTATATTGTCGGTCATCTTCGACGACAAGAAATAAATCGAGTGAGGTGAATTTATAATAGGAAGTTATCCAATGAATCAATCGCCACTGAAATTTCTTCATTCCGAAAGTTCTTTAATCGAGTTGAAACTTGATTATTTTAGGAAAATTTCAACGAAAGATTTGATAGAATCGTTAAAGCCGGAATTGGAAGGCACGCTGAAAACAAAACCGGACGGAACGATAATAGACGGACATCATCGAGTTAAAGTTTTGCGCGAACGCGGCGTTGATGTTAATAAATTGCCGCGTGAGATTTGGAAAAGAATAAAATGAGAGCCGAAATTTTCTGGACAAGAGAAAAATATCCCGGACGCATCGCGCTCGTTCCGCGTCCGCGCGGCGGCGAATGGCTCGAAGACGAAGCGGCGGCTTGGTCGGAAGCCGGACTTAACGTAATTGTTTCGATGCTTGAAGCCGAAGAAATAAGCAGCTTTGAACTCGAACGTGAAGCCGAATTTTGTCAGGCAAATGATATTGAATTTATTGCTTTTCCGATTACCGACAGAAGCGTTCCCGATTTAAATGAAGAGTTTTTACGGTTGATTAAGCGATTGAAAATCTCGCTTTCAAAAGGTAAAAACATCGGAATTCATTGCCGTCAAAGCGTCGGACGCGCTCCGTTGCTGGCGGCGGTTTTGATGATTTCCTTCGGGATCAACCCGACAGAAGCCTTTCGCCGATTAAGTCTTGTGCGCGGCGTTGAAGTTCCCGAAACCGTTGAGCAGAAAAAATGGGCGGAACGATTTGCTGAAGAATCGGCATTGGTTTTAGCCTGAAAATATAATCTTTTCAGATATTTTTCCTGTATGGAATCTGTTCAAATTCTCATCATCGCGGCGATTTTCATTGTTGCAATTCTCTATTCATCAGTCGGACACGGCGGCGCGTCCGGTTATTTGGCGGTGATGGCTTTTTTCGCCGTCGCGCCCGTTACGACTCGTCCGACGGCTTTGATTCTAAATGTTTTTGTCGCTTCAATCGGCGCGTTTCAATTTTATCGGCGCGGTCATTTTGATCGAAAAGTCTTTTTATCGTTTGCCGCAGCTTCGATTCCGTTTGCTTTCGTCGGCGGAATGATTTTGCTTCCAACGCCCGTTTATAAAAAGGTTCTCGGCGCGGTTCTGCTTTTTGCGGCGTTTCGTCTGGGTTGGAAATTTGCGTCTGAAACAAAAGAAATTCGTCCGCCGAAAATGTGGATCGCGCTTCTCGTCGGCGCGTTCGTCGGGCTTCTTTCGGGTTTGATCGGTGTCGGCGGCGGGATTTTTTTAACGCCGATTCTGCTGTTGATGAACTGGACAAAAGCGAAAACAGCCGCCGGAATTTCGGCGATGTTTATTCTTGTAAATTCTGTTGCGGGACTTCTTGGAAATTCTGCACAAGTCGCGCTTTTGCAGCCCGATGTCGCATTTTGGATAATCGCGGCAGTTTTTGGTGGTATAATCGGAACAACGCTCGGCAGTCAGTATTTTAATACTTTAACTTTGCGCCGCGCTTTGGCGGTTGTTTTGGTAATTGCGGGAATAAAATTGTTTTTTGTTTGATAATGAAAAATAACTTGCAAAATAAACTTAACGAATTCGGATTTGCTGAAATTTCGCCGATAATTGATGAAGGTGAAATTGAGCATATTCTTAAAAATTTGCGGAAATTGAAGAATTCTTTCGCCGTTCGGGAGAAAAACGGCGCGACTTACGGAATCAGAAATTTGCTGAATCTCGTTCTTGAAATTCGGGAATTGGCGGAAAACGAAAAAGTTAAAAACTTAATCGGAAAAGTTTTTAGGGAAAACGCAAAGCCCGTCCGCGCAATTTACTTTGATAAAACGCCGGAAACGAATTGGAAAGTTCCCGCGCATCAGGATTTGACGATTGCCGTTAAAGAAAAACGCGAAACTGCCGGATTTACGGCGTGGACAATGAAAGCCGGCATTTGCCATGTTCAGCCGCCGTCTGAAATTTTGGAAAATATGTTGGCTGTGCGGATTCACTTGGACGATGCGGACGAAATGAACGGAACTTTAAAAGTTATTCCCAAATCTCATAAAAGCGGACGTTTGAGCGCGGCGGAAATTGCCGAATTAACAAAGGCAAATAAATGGGAAGTTTGCCGCATCAAACGTGGTGAAGCATTTTTAATGCGACCTTTGCTTGTTCATTCGTCTTCGGCGGGAACAAATCCGGCACATCGGCGCGTAATTCACATTGAATATTCAGCGGAAAATCTGCCGAACGGCTTAGAGTGGTATGGTTCATAAAATTTTTATATTTATTATTTCTCTCGCTTTCACGCTGAATTTATCGGCGCAATCCGGGCGTATTAAAAATGAAGCAACGCCCGTTTCAACGCCGCGTCCGAACATTGTTTATCAACCTACGCAGAAAATTTCCGCAACGCCGACTCCCGAAATAATTGAAGATTCGGTTGAAGATAACGGCGAAATTATCCGCGTTTCCTCGACGCTTGTGCCGATTCCGGTTTCCGTTTTGGACGGAACGGGACGCGCCGTCACAACTTTGGATTTGAATGATTTTGAATTGGAAATTGACGGAAAATCGGGTGAGATCGGCGGGATTTTCAAATCGGAATCGCCGCTTCGTCTGGCACTTCTTTTTGACAATAGTTCGAGCGTTACGCTGGCGCGTGAGTTTGAGGAAAAAGCGGCGATTCGTTTTTTCAAGCGTGTTTTGCGCCCCGAAAAAGACCTTGCCGCGCTTTATTCGGTGGCGGGCGCGACGCTTTTGGAACAGCCTCTGACGAAAAACACTTCGCAGTTGATAAGTGCGATTAAAAATTTTTCCAAACCGAAAGGCGCAACCGCGCTTTTAGATGGAATTATCGAAGCGGCGAATTATCTGGAAGATCACAACGGGCGGCGCGTGATCGTCATTGTTTCCGACGGCGACGATACTCTGAGCCGTCTGACGACAACGCTTGAAAAGGTCGTCCGCGCCGTCCAATCGGCAAATTGTCAGGTTTATGTTGTGCAAACGACTGAGTTTGAAAATTACAAGCGAACCGGAAACCGTTCGGGAAGCGCGAATCTGCGTTATTTGGACGCGGAACGCCGAATGCAGGAACTCGCCGCGCAAACGGGCGGCGCGGTTTATATGCCGATTGACGAAAAGGAACTCGATGCCGCCTTTGAACAAATTTCCGCCGAACTTTCAAGTCAGTATATTTTAAGTTATTATCCCGAAACGGACGAAAATAAATCGGGCGAATTTCGGACGGTTTCCGTCAAAGTGAAAAACGGCAAAAACTTAAATATTCGGGCGCGAAAAGGTTATTATGTTCCGAGAAGATGAATGAAAAAGCGAAATTTCTACGAAGATTTTAGCAAATATACAAAATGTCAGATTCAGTAAGTATGAAAATTTTTCTCTCATTTATGCTTGTTTCTATATTTCCTTTAACTGCTTTTTCTCAAGCAAAACAAGAAAAAGTAATATATTTATCTTCAAAGAAAATCAAAGAAAGAGTTGTTCAAAAAGAATTTCCTGACGTTCCGCAAAGCGTTAGAAACTGTCACGCGAAGGGAACATTTAATTTTTTTGTTACAGTTGATGTTGATGGAAAAGTAAAGAGCGCGAAACTTATTAATGGACTTTGTGATAAGGCGAACAAATATACCGGAAAAGCAATTGCAAATTGGAAATTTAAGATTTTGGAAGTTGAGAACAAGGCAACTGCTTTTAGAGGATTAATTATAATTCCATTTTGTTATGGAAACTTTGAAAGTTGTGATTAAAACAATGCGCGATTATCACATTAATATTTTTTACAGCGAAGCCGACGAAGGTTATATTGCCGATATTCCTGATTTAAAGTTTTGTTCCGCTTTCGGCGAAACTCCGTCAGAGGCTCTAGGTGAATTTGAAATTGCCAAAAAAGCGTGGCTCGAAGCGGCAAAAGCCGAAAATAAACTGATTCCAGAACCGAAATATCGCCCGATAATTTATCAATTTTCGGGCGAAAGTGAGATAATTACGATATGACACCGGAAGAAATAGTCGAGGAAATAAACAAACTTTCTGAAAACGAACAAAACGAGGTTATCGAAACTTTGAAAAGATTAATAGCAGAAGATGAAGCCGCGCTCAAGACTCAGTTTGAAAGCGTTGACAAATTTTCTGAAAATCAGAAAGATAGAAGGTAAAATACGGTCATTGAAAATTAAATCTAACAATAAATTTCCGTTTTCAGCCCGTGAAAACGGGCGACAGCATAAAGCCGTGTGCGCTAGCGCACGGAAAGATTGAATCGGAAATTTAAGCCCGTGAAAACGGGCGACAGCAATCTTGCCGCGAATTATCTGTCACCCGCTATCGCGGGTTTGCACAATTCGTTATTGCTGACCGTGCGCTGACGCACACGGCTTTATGCTGTCGCCATCTTCGATGGCTGAAAAGAGTTATTAGATTTATTTTTCAAAGACCATATTTTCAACTTTTTAAGAGGCAATTTACATTAAAATATCTGATAATGCTTGAAGAATATCTCGAACAATTTTTCCAACATCTGCGTTACGAAAGGAATGTCAGCAAACATACTTTGCGGAATTATTCCAGCGATTTGGGGCAGTTTCACGAACACATCGCAACGCCGAAGGCGGACGGCACGCGCGAGCAGATTGCGGTCAAAGATATTGACCATCTGACGATTCGTGAATGGATGGCGGAACTGCATTCCGAGAGCAAGAAGAAAACTTCGATTGCGAGAAAATTAGCGAGTCTGCGGACGTTTTTTCAATTTCTCGTGCGCGAAGGCGTTTTGGAAATGAATCCGGCGAAACTCGTCGCCACGCCGCGAATCGAACGAAAATTGCCGACTTTGCTTTCGATGGAAGATGTCGTTCGCTTTATCGAAACGCCGGATTTGGAAACGGATTTAGGCAAGCGAGATCGGGCGATTTTGGAATTTATTTACGCGACGGGAATGCGCGTTGGCGAACTCGTCAGTTTGAATTTGAAAGATATAGATTTCCGCGAAAAACTCGTGCGTGTTACGGGAAAGCGCAAAAAGCAGAGAATTTTGCCGTTCGGCGAACCCGCGCTTCAAGCGTTAGTGTTTTATCTGAACGAAACGAGAGCGACGTTTTTAAACAATTGTCCGCCCGCCGAGCGTGAAGAAGACGCAGTTTTTTTGAATTATCAAGGCACGCGCATTACGACTCGTTCCGTCGGGCGAATGGTTGATAAGTATATTAAGGAATGCGCCGATATTCCAGATATTTCGCCGCATTCGCTGCGGCATTCGTTTGCCACTCACTTGCTCGATTCGGGCGCGGATTTGCGCGATATTCAGGAACTCTTAGGACACGCGAGGCTTTCGACGACGCAGATTTACACGCAGGTTTCGATGGAAAAATTGATCGAAGTTTACGACAGAGCGCATCCGAAAGCGTAGCGGAACGCCGGCATCTTGCCGGCAATGAGCGCGGCAGCGCGAAAGTAAAGTCGGCGAACCTTGAAGTTTGAAACTAAACTTAAAACTAATGAAACTTATCTCGAACGCTTCCGCGTTCGCTGCCGTCAAGATGACGGCGTTCCAAAAGAAAATTATGAAAAAATTTAAATGGCTTTTTGTCGCATTTTTTATATTCGGTTCGCTCGCTTATGGGCAGAATAAATTATTGACGGTTGACGATATTTTCGATCCGAAATTGCGCGTCAGTTTTAGCGGAAGTCCGACTTACGGACTCAATTGGACGAATGACGGAACGGCGTTTTTGCAGCCCGAACGGAAGGAAGAAGATGTGATTTTCGTTCGCGCCGATGCGGTTTCGGGCGAAACCGCGCCTTTTTACGACAGCGCGGAAGTTGCCAATGCGATCAGTAAGATCGGCGTTCCGGTTGCGGAAGCGCAGGAAATCGCCCGCACGAATTCGTTTATTACGAACAAGGCGCAAAATGCGTTTTTGATAAATTCGGGAACGAATCTGTTTTATTTTGACGCTTTGACCAAAGAAGCGAAGCAACTCACAAACGACCAGATCGAAGAACTCGAAGCGGATTTTTCGCCGGACGGGAAAAAGGTCAGTTTTATTCGGGCGAATAATATGTTTGTCGTTGATATTGCGACGAAAAAGGAAACGCAGTTGACGGAAGACGGTTCGCGGACGATTCTAAACGGTTATCTCGATTGGGTTTACGAAGAAGAATTATACGGGCGCGGCAATAAGCGCGGCTATTTCTGGTCGCCGGATTCGACGGCAATCGCGTTTTTGCGAACGGACGAATCGCCCGTTCCTAAGTTCGTTTTGACCGACGATATTCCAACCGATCAAAATGTTGAAAATACGGATTATCCGCAGGCGGGCGATCCGAATCCGTTTGTCAAACTCGCCGTCGGCGAGATCAGCAACGGAAAAGTAACTTTTGTTGACGTTTCAAAATATAAGCCGGAAGATTTTCTGATCTCGCGCGTCGCTTGGTCGCCCGATTCTAAAAATGTCGTTTATCAGGCGCAAAACCGCACGCAGACTTTTCTCGATCTAAATTCGGCTGATCGGCAAACGGGAAAAACCACTCTGCTTTTCAAGGAAACTTCGCCCGCTTGGGTTGAGGTGATTGATAATGCCGAGTATTTGAAAGACGGTTCTTTCATCTGGCAATCGGCGCGGACGGGTTTTAGTCATCTTTATCATTTTGATAAAAACGGGAAATTGATAAAACAGCTTACCGACGGACGTTGGGAAGTCAGAGATTTTGACGGCGTTGACGAGAAAAACGGTTTTGTGTATTTTTCGGGAACAAAGGACAGCCCGATTGAAACGCACGTTTACCGGGTGAAACTCGACGGCACGAATTTGACGCGCTTAACAAAACAAGCCGGTTCGCATTCGGCGGTTTTCAATCCGACGTTTACGCATTTCGTGGACACTTGGAGCGATGTCAACACGCCCACGCAAACACGGCTTTACAAAGCCGACGGAACGCTCGAAAAAATTATCAACGAAAATAAAGTTCCCGAACTGGCGCAGTATAAACTCGGAAAGCCTGAATTTTTGCAGGTAAAAACGCGCGACGGCTTTGAAATGGAAGCGATGATGATAAAACCGCCTGATTTCGATCCGTCGAAAAAATACCCGGTGATGAGCTACACATATTCCGGTCCGCACGCGCCGCAGGTTCGCAACAGTTGGGGCGGAAGCCGTTATATGTGGCATCAACTTCTGGCGCAGAAAGGTTATATCATTTGGATTTTGGATAATCGGACGGCTTCCGGCAAAGGCGTTGAATCAACTTGGAAAGTCTATAAACAAATGGGCAGACTCGAATTCGAAGACCTCGAAGACGGAGTTAAATATTTAAAATCACAGCCTTTTGTTGACGGCGAAAGACTCGGAATCTGGGGCTGGAGCTACGGCGGATTTATGACCACATATGCCTTGACGCACAGCGACTCTTGGAAAATGGGAATCGCCGGCGGCTCTGTTACCGATTGGGCTTTGTATGATTCGATCTACACGGAAAGATATATGCTTACGCCCGAAGAGAATCCCGAAGGCTACAAAAACACTTCCGTCTTAAACTCGGCGAAAAATCTGAACGCGAAACTGCTTCTGATTCACGGAGTGATGGACAACAATGTTCATTTGCAGAACACGACGAAACTCGTTTACGAACTGCAAAAAGCCGGAAAGCAGTTTGACTTAATGATCTACCCGACGCAGCGGCACGGCGTAAGTGATCGGGAACAGGTCTATCATATGTATTCGATGATGACGAAGTTTATTTTGGAGAATTTGTAGAAAATCTTATTGCGTCCGGGAGTGTAAGCATCCTTGCTTGCACAAGTGCGTTTTTCAGCACTTGAATTATGGTTATCATCTGAAAAGTCAGCGTCAGTTAGTTTGCCAAAAGACGGCAAACTTGCAAGCAAGGATGCTTACACTCCCAACCCATATTTATTTTTGTGCAGGTGCTTAAATATAAATAAAATTTTGCCAAAAATTTACCCAAGTTACGTTTTTTTCGTGCATAAGGTTATAATTTATCTTTAGAATCTGACTTTTAAGTTGTGGAGATAAAAATTGACTGATAAAAAAGAGGAATGCCTGCCGAGAAATCATCATATTTCGGTGGAAAAGGTTGCGGTTGCGAAATTGCCGACGAAGATCGGAGAATTTCAAATTGCCGGTTATCGTTCGATCAGCAGCAGCGAAGAATTTGTCGTTTTATATAAAGGTGAAATGAAAGCCGATGTTCCGACGCTCGTGCGGATTCATTCGCAGTGTCTGACGGGCGATGTTTTCGGTTCGATAAAATGCGATTGCGGACCGCAGTTGAACGCCGCTATGAACCTGATCGAGACGGAAGGTCGCGGCGCAATCGTATATCAACAGCAGGAAGGTCGCGGCATCGGAATTATCAATAAAATACGCGCTTACGCTTTGCAGGATGAAGGCGCGGACACGATTGAAGCCAACGAAAAACTGGGTTTTGCCGTTGATTCCAGAGAATATCAGCAATGCGCCGAAATTTTGTTTGATTTAGGGCTTTGCAAAGTGCGCGTGATGTCAAACAATCCGAAAAAATTAGAAGCTCTCGAAAAAGCCGGTTTGCAGATTGTCGAGCGCGTGCCGATAGAAGTAAAAGCCGGAGAACCGGCGGCTCATTATCTGCGAACCAAAAAAGAAAAAATGGGACATCTGCTCGATTTCAGTTAAAATCCGGTTGAGTCTTTTACATTTTTATTTGCTTTTGGAAAAAGCCTTTCTATTCGAGCATAATTTTCGAGCGCGTTTATGGAAATATACGATTATTAAATATTTTATAAATTTTATCCAAAATCGTGGATTATCTACATAATATTGAAAATATATTTCCTTGAATTATTTCCACAACCTACAAAAAACACTTATTTACTCTCGCTATCCTTTTTAGATTCAACACTTAGAAAATTATTTCAATATATCGCTTTTTTGGCTTCTAAATTGCATTTATAAAAGAGTGAAAAACTCTCTGCGTTTCGGATTGGTAAATTCTACGGATTACGGAAATGCAGTAAAGAAAATAAATCCCAAATATATATAGGAGATTACAATGATAAAGTATTTTAAATTAGTATCTATGGTTTTATCCGTCGTGCTTTGCTTTTCGGCAATCAGCTACGGACAGGAAACCACAGGCAGCATTGAAGGAACTATTCGAGATGCACAAGGTGCAGTAGTTCCCGGTGCAACCGTGAAAATTTCAAGTATCGGTTCAACTGCCGGTTTTAACAGAACTTTGACGACCAACGACGATGGTTACTTCCGCGTTCCGCAGATTGGTGCGGGAACGTATCAGGTAGTGATCGAAGGCGCAGGTTTTAGAAGAGCGAACAGAGAGGTAACGGTCAACTTGGGTAAAACCACTCCGGTTGATGTTGCCCTCGAAATCGGCAATCTGGGCGACATCAATGTTGACGTTGACATTAGCGGCGCGGCAACGATTGATCCGGGCGACACGAAAATTGACACGAACATCAGCAAGCAGTTGATTGACGATCTGCCGAAAGGAACGACCTTTGGCAGTTTGCTCAAAATTGCTCCGAACGTCCGACCCGAAGCATTAAGTTCAGGTTTCCAAATTGACGGAGCGTCCGGTGCTGAAAACGTATTTGTTGTTGACGGTCAGGAAGTTACAAACTTCCGCACGGGACAACTTAACAGCAACAACAACCTTCCGTTTGAACTTCTTCAGGAAGTCCAAATCAAATCAACAGGTTTTGAAGCCGAATACGGCGGCGCAACCGGCGGTGTTATCAACGTGGTAACAATCGGCGGAAACGATCAGTTTCGCGGCGTTTTCGGTGCTTCGTTCCGTCCTGAAAAATTACAAGGCGATCCGAATTTGGTATTGAATCGTTTCGATTCGGGCGCAGGTCAGTTTGAGTATTATGAGCCGCCGAAAGATGGCGGACTCGGTTTCTTTCCGGTTGCTTCTATAAGCGGTCCGGTTATCAAAGAAAGACTCTGGTTTTCGGCAATCTATGCTCCGCAGATTTTTGACACGAGCAGAACGATCACATATTTCAGCGGCGCGTCTCCGACTGCCCGCAACACCGTTGTTGACAGACAAACATACAACCAGAATGTGAAAACAGAGCAGGCGTTTTTCCGCCTTGATGCTCAACCGATTTCGCAAGTTCGTATGTTCGGAACATTCTTGTATAATCCGATCATTCAAGATGGCGGACTTCCGGGAATAAATGACGGTTTGTCAGGCGCACCGGCATTGTCGGTTTCGGAATTTGCAGAACGCGGCGGCAGACAAAACAGTAATGCTGTTAACGGTCAGGTAACTTGGACACCGACAAACAGTTTGGTTCTTAACTTCCGCGGCGGACGCAGTTTCTTAAATGAGAAACTTGGTTCCTACGGACTCGTTCCGATGACCAGATTCCTTTGCAGCACATCGGGAAATCCGCAAAACTTCCCCGGTTCAAACTGCGCTCGCGGTTTCAATACCGGAAGTAACTTTACAAATGATTTTGACGTTTCAACCCGCACGACATTTGATGCTGACGCAAGTTTGGTCGGCGTTAATTTAGCAGGTCGTCATAATTTCAAATTCGGTTATCAACTTAACCGTTTGTATAACAATGTTCAGCAGGGTTATGCCAATACGGGCTACTCTGTTCTTTATTACGGACTTCCGATTAGTGCTTTAACCGGACAAACTCCGACCGGCTCAACTGCGGCGAATCCTTCCGGGGCTTGCGCGGCAGGTCAAACAACAAACTGTAACTTCGGTTCAGGATTGCTGCAGAGATTCGGAACAGTCGGTTCGGCAAGCAGCGATAATCAAGCAGTTTTTGCACAGGATTCGTGGACAATTAATAATCGTTTGACACTTAACTTGGGTGTTCGTGTTGAAAATGAAATTGTTCCGAGTTTTGGCGATACTGAAACAACACAAGAAATCGAATTCGGTTGGGGCGACAAAATTGCTCCGCGTCTTGGCGTAGCTTATGACATAACCGGCGACGGCAAAACGAAATTGTTTGCCAGCTACGGTTGGTTCTATGATCGCTTCAAGTATGAACTGCCCCGCGGTTCGTTCGGCGGCGATTTCTTCCGTCGTGATTATTTTGAACTTCTGCCGTCGCGCGGTGTTGCATACACCAACTATACGCCGGCTAGAATTCTCGGCGGCGCACCTGACGTGATTGGCGGAAGATGCCCGATTGAAAATGGACCCGGATTCTCAAGATGTCAGTTTGACTTCCGTATTGCTACCAATTCACTCAACGCAGATATTTTTGAAACAGGTGCTGTTGACCCCGACATCAAAGCTGCTCGTCAAAGTGAATATACAATCGGTCTTGAGCGTCAGTTGACCAACAACTTGTTGTTCAGCGGTCGTTATACGCACAAACAAATTGATCGTGCAGTAGAAGACGTAGGTGTTTTCAACGATCAAGGTAGTGAAGCGTATATTATCGGCAATCCCGGTCTCGGTTTGGTTTGTGAAATTTCAACAAGTGCCAACCAACCGTGTACTAAAGCCGAAAGAACTTATGATGCTGTAGAATTTCGTATTGACAAACGTGGTGGAAACTATTTCTATAACGGAAGCTACACATACAGCCGTTTGTTCGGTAACTATTCGGGTTTGGCAAGTTCTGATGAAGTAAGTGGTGGACAAGGACGTTCATCGCCAAACGTAAACCGTTTCTTCGACTTACCGTTCTTGGGTTACAACGCAAACGGTGAGCCTGATAACGGTCTTTTGGCAACGGATCGCCCGCACGTTTTCAAAGCGTATGGCGGTTATACATTTGACTGGGCTGACAACGGCGTAAACAGAACAACCGTATCAGGCTTTACAACGCTTCAATCGGGTTCGCCGATAACAACGATTTATAGTCTTTATAGTGTCGGTTCAGCCGTTTTATTTGGACGCGGCGATTTGGGACGCACCGAATTATTTACTGAGTCAGATTTGGCTGTCAGTCATAAATATAAATTCGGTAGAGATAACCGTTTCACCTTTGAGCCGTATGTAGAACTTCGCAATATTTTCGATGAAAGAAACGAAATTGCGAGACAAACAACGATCAGTAACAATAACTTTACGGATACAGCATTAGCAGCTAACGGTTGTACAACTTGTACAGTTCTTGTTAATGGTGTTCGTAGTGCCGGATTATCTGAAGCAGCGGTATTTAATACAATTTTCAACGGCAGCGGAATTCAGCAGTCTGTTGTTAATTTCTTGAATACCAATGGTGTCAGTGCTACCGGACGAAGAAATGATTTCAACCAGCCTAACGTATTCCAAGCAGGACGTGATGTTAGATTCGGTTTCCGCTTCTTATTCTAATTTTAATTGAATTAGATAAAAGCCTTGAGCCTGTCCTTAACCGGACAGGCTTTTTTTTTGTAAGATTGGAAATAATTAACCACGAAGGAACACGAAGAAAACACGAAGGGAAAAAACAAAACTGTTTCCAAATTGAAGATAAATCAATCGGAAAAAACATCAAATAAAAAACTTTGTGTTTTCTTCGTGCGGCTTCGTGGTTAAATTCTTATTTCCGATAATGCGTATTGTTAAAACTTTTTCGCCCGAAAATGGTTAGAGCGATTCCGCCTAAAATTAAAATTCCGGCGATAAGAAGTCTGGCGGAGATCGTTTCAGATAAAAAAATCACGCCGCCGATTGCCGCCAGAAGCGGAACGGAAAGCTGCAAAATCGCCGCGCGGGTTGCCGTGTGATATTTTAAGGCGGCATACCAAACCGCGTAGCCGATTCCCGAAGCGATTGCGCCTGACAGAACGGCATATAAAACGCCGAGCCGGGAAAGTTTCATCCAGACGATAAAGAAAACGCCGGAAATAATCACAAGAGGAATCGTGCGGACGAAATTTTCGGTTGTATTGGCAAGCGGATTTTCGCTTTTTCTGCCGCGAAGCGTGTAAAAACCCCAAGCGATTCCCGCAATCGCCATTAAAACCGAACGAAAAAGCGGCGGCGACTCTAAGCCGGGAAAAACCAGATATATCAAACCGCCGAGCGCGGCAAGCAAGCCGAGCCATTCTAAAATTGCAGGTTTTTCGCCCGCAGCGAGCGCGGAAATAATCATCGTCGCCTGCACCATTCCAAACAAGATCAACGCGCCCGTCGCCGTCGTCAAGCCGATATACGCAAACGAAAAACAAATTGCATACGCAAACAAAAACAAAGCCGAAACGTAATTTCCGGCTTTGTTTTCGGTTAAATTTTCCCGCTTCCTTTTTGCAAAAATTGCGGAAATTATCAGCAAAGTTACCGCGCCGGAGAACAGGCGAACCGTCGTAAAACTCGCCGCGTCAATCGAGTTTGTGCCAAGCGCAAGACGGCAGAGAATCGAATTAAACGCAAAGGCGATTAACGCGAAACTCGTGTAGAAAACAACTTTCATTAAATTTCTTTACAAAAATTTTTTAACCACATAGGCACATAGAAAACATAGAAAAGATTTTTTTTGCGATAATAAATTGGCGCGTGCTTTTAAAGATGAACCGCTGATTTTATAATTAAAAACCCTATATTCCCTATGTATCTATGTGGTTAAAAGAAATCTTCCAAAAATTTTTATTCAATTATATCGTCGTCAAGATCATCGTCGTCGAAATCCTCAAAATCCCCGACTTCGCCGAATTCCCAGCCGTCGTAAGATTCGAGGTTATATTCGCCGACCAGTTTTGAAAACTCGGCGTTTCTTTCCGCCAAAGTTTGCGGCGAATGCGTTTCCACCTTGTCAACTTGCAGCAGAAATTCGCCCGTCGGTTTGTCGGTGTCTTCGTCGCCGAGTTCAAAAATTCCCGGAAAATTGTAGCCTTCGTTTTCCAGACGCAAGCCGAGTTCTTCGAGTTTTTCTACGTCTTTGCCAACGAAATAATAGCTATACAGCATATCTTCGTCCAAGTTCCAGTTATCTTCGCGCTTTGCTTCGGCGAAGATTTGTTTGATGTTTTCGATTTGTGCTTCCGTATTTGTAAAGTCCATTTTTACCTCTGAATAATTTAGTTTGCCGAACGTAAAATTTTAAGAGAATTTGCCCGCGAATCGGCGCGAATAAGCGCGAATGAAAGAAAAATTATAAAATAATTTCGCCCGAATTTACGTTTTTTCGCGTGTAAATTCTATAAATTTATATCGGCAGTTTGGTTAAATATTAATTGTCGCCCTCGATGTGTGCGATGTCTTCCTTAATCAGCGAACTGTCCTGAATCGCGCCAACGCCGTCTTTCGGCATACGGTCTGCGAGATTATCGGTTGAATGATCTTGTCCCGTCGGTTTGTCGCCCGTTTCGCCTTCGATCTTGTGCATTGATTCGTCTGGAATCTGCCCTTCGGCAATGTCGTTGTCGTCTTTTTTATTTTGTGCCATAAATTTTACTCCTTGATTTTTGAAATTTCGAGATTTTATTTTCTCATAAAATTTACGTTTTATGCTAAGGCAGAAACCCGACAGTTATGGAGGGTGCTTTCGGCAAATCCACAACTTAATGTTGAAAAGATACGATATATAACTCTTTTATTTGTTTCGGAAGTTTGATATTTTAATCAGCACCCTCCATAACTGTCGGGTTTCCGCCTTTGTTATTCCGCTTCTTCCTTAGAAACAGGTCGCATATGCGGAAACAAGATTACATCACGAATCGAATGTTTGTTTGTCAGCAGCATTACAAGGCGATCAATTCCGATGCCGATTCCGGCGGCGGGCGGCATTCCGTAAGCGAGTGCGCGAATATAATCTTCGTCCAAAACCATCGCTTCTTTATCGCCGCTTGCGCGTTCTTTCATCTGATCGGCAAAACGCTCGTATTGTTCCTGCGGATCGTTGAGTTCCGAAAAACCGTTGGCGCATTCCATTCCGTTGATAAAGAGTTCAAAACGCTCGGCAATATTTGGATTCTCCGGCGATGCTTTTGATAAAGGCGAAATTGATTTTGGGTAATCTGTGATAAATGTTGGTTGGATTAATTTTGACTCAACAAAATCTTCAAAAATTGTAACAATGTCTTTAGCATTTTCTGTTTCGCTTGATTTTTTATGAGAAAGTTTTTCGCTAAATTCAATCCATTTGTTTTTCACACCAGTTTCAATTTCTTCATCTGAAACCATTTGTTCATAATCACCGTTTAATGTATTTGTTCCAAAGAAAGTTCCATAATATTCATTATCCATCCACCATAAAAAATTTAATAACAACTTTGGATTTTTGTCTTTATTTAACCAAGTTTCAATATCATTCCCTATAAAATCTTTTACTTTATTTGATGTATTTCGACCAATCGCTTCTTTCATTGATAAGCGTTCAAATTTTGAAAAATCAATTGTTATTTTTTTCAATTCTGGTTTACCGACATAAACTGTTGGGTGAATTATATATTCTACTTGTAAATTTCCGCCCGTTGCTTTTTTCACCGATTCTTTTAACATTTCTTCGCAAAAATCCATCATTCCGTTCACGTCCATATACGCGCAGTAAAATTCGAGCATCGTGAATTCGGGATTGTGTTTGTGCGACAAACCTTCGTTGCGAAAATTGCGGTTGAGTTCGTAAACCTTTTCAAAACCGCCGACGGTCAATCTTTTCAAATAAAGTTCGGGCGCGATTCTGGCATAAAGCGGAATGTCGAGCGCGTTGTGATAGGTTTCAAAAGGAGTTGCCGCCGCGCCCGTCGCTTTTGCGGTGAGCATCGGCGTTTCGACTTCGATGTAGCCGTGTTCGTCGAGAAATCGGCGCATTCCGCTGATAAGTTTGGCGCGGCGTTCAAAAACTTCGCGCGTCGTTAATTCGCCTTCTTCGTGTTCGATTTGCAAACTCGACGCGATCAAATCGGCGTAGCGATAACGACGCTGCAATTCGGGATCGGCGATTCCGTGCATTTTGTCCGGCATCGGCAGCATCGCCTTTGCTAAAAACTGCAATTTCTCAACGTGAACGCTCAATTCGCCCGTGTTCGTCAAAAACAGATAGCCTTCGACACCGATAAAATCGCCGTGATCGAGCAGACCGAAAACTTCCCAAGCCTTTTCCGGCGAAGGGGAAACGGGGAGAAAGGGAGAAAGGGAGATGGGGAGATGGGGAGATGGGGAAATAGTTTTAGAGATTTCATTCTCCCTCTCTCCCTTTCTCCCTTTCTCCCCGTCTCCCTTTCTCCCTTTCTCCCCATCTCCCCATCTCCCTTTCTCCCTTTCTAAAAGAAATTCACCTTTGCGGCAATAAATCTGAAGGCGCGAAACGCCGTCCGAAAGATGCACGAATGCAGCTTTTCCCATCACGCGCGGCGGAACGGCAAGCCGTCCTGAAACGCGCACGCTGCCGAGAGATTTCAGTTTTTCGTTTAATTTTTCCTTTAATTGCTGATCGGGGCGTTCACGCTCCGCCAAAGTCTTGATATGTTCTTCGATTTCTTCTTTAATTTCAGCAACCGGCGCGAAATTTACGAGATTCGTGATCGTATCTTCTTCGCCGGAAATGCGCGAGCGTTCAAATTTGTTCGGATAAACATTGCCGACAATTTCGCGCAATTTTTCCAGATGTTCGCGTCTGGCTTCGGTCTGGTCGTTCGGTTCGATGATTTCGTTAAATTCGGGAATATTCATAATTACTTTGAAAAACGGAACGCCGGCATCTTGCCGGCAACCGACGCAGAATGCGTTGGAGCAAAGTTTGTAATCTTTAAAGTTTCTCCATAATCTTTAAAGTTCTTCAAGTTCATTTTCGCGTCTGTCGCACTCATTGCCGCCAAGATGGACGTTGTTCCGTAAAGTTAAATTTTATGTTCAGTCTGATTTATTAAAGAAAGATTATAAACTACGAATGGACACAGATAAACATAGACTTGTAAAATTATTTTTCAACTTATTTCAAAACACGTTTTATTTATGAACGCTTCAACCCGGACAATCACCGAACTGCAAAATCTGCGCGACGAAATCAAACGCGGAACGCAAATAATCAATCTCAGCGGCTTAACCTCAATCGGCGCAAAAGCCTTTATTTTATCTGAATTACAAACCGAAACAAAGAAAACTTTCGTCATCGTCGCCGATTTGAACAAGGATTTGGAAGCGTGGCAAAAGGATTTGAACTTTTGGAAAACGGAAAATAAAAAAACCGAATCACAATCCACCTTTAACAATGAATCATTAATATTCCCCTCGTTTGAAACAGACGTTTATTCGGGCGTTTCACCGCACGCGGAAACTTTGGAAAAACGGGCGTTGGCGTTGTGGCAATTGGCGAAAAACCCAGCCGATTTTTTGATAGTTTCCGCAAAATCTCTGATTACAAAAACAGTTTCGCCCGAAGAAATTAAAAATTTAGGCGCGGTTTTAAAACGCGACGAAGATTTTGCGCCCGAAGAATTGATCGAAAAACTCGTCGCTTCCGGCTATGTGCGCGAAGAACCTTTGCAAAATGTCGGCGAATTTTCCGTTCGCGGCGGAATTTTAGATGTCTGGTCGCCAACCGCCGAAAATCCCGTCCGCATCGAATTTTTCGGCGATACGGTTGATTCGATTCGCGCTTTTGATCCGGCGACGCAGCTTTCAACCGAGCAGTTAAAGGAAATTTCAATCGCCCCGATGAGAGAATTTTCGGCGAAAGCGGAAGATTTTATGAATTGGGCGGAACAGGCGCGAGCGCGTTTTATTGAGCCGAAATTTGCCAGAGCCGTCAAAGACCGCACGGATTTTGCCAAAGAAGGCGAAGATTTTTCCGGCTGGGAATTTTTAATTCCGCTTGTAAATCCGCGCAACGCGAGCATTTTTGATTACTTGAAAGACTGTATTTTGGTTGTTGACGAACCTTCAATAGTTGAAAAAACGCTTGAAACTTTTTACGAAAATCTGAACGAACATTACGAAGAAATTTCCGAATCAGGCGAAATCGGTTTAGAACCGGACGAATTATTTTTAAACGGCGAAGAGTTGCGCGAAAAGCTGCAATCAAACAAAAGAATCGAACTTCGCGCACTCGGCAAAACAGCGGCGCAGATTGATGAAGAATTTCAAACGCTTTGAGTTTATTGATTAAGCGGCAGATTTTCGCTATCTTAACATTATGGAAGTTACGTTAAATTTACCTAAGAAAGTTTATATGGATTTGTCGAAATCCGCGAAAAAATCGAAACGAACTTTCGATGAATTTGTGTCTGAAAAACTTCAAAACTCCGTTCAAACTTCGGCTGAAAATCCTCTGTCGAAAAGTTCGGACAAAGAAGTTTTAGAGGCGGCGAAACTTTGGATTCCCGAAAGTCAATCTGAAAAACACAGCGAGCTTTTGTATAAAAATCAAGCGGATTCTCTGACTGATACGGAAAAAAAGGAGTTGAAATTTTTCAGCAGATTTACCAAATTGCATTGCTCAGAAAAGCGCAAGGTATTACGGAAGCGTTACGGCGCGGATTGATAAAATCGGTTTAGGATTTAAATTTCTTGTCGCCAACGGCGACGAACATTATAGAGAATCGCCGGGTTAATTAGCATCAGAAATCCGACGCTGAAAGTGTCGAACATCTAACGCAAATTGTTCGACACTTTCAGCGTCGGATTAAATATTTATTGAGAACGTAGGGTTTCGGCGAAACGCCTGCACCCTACGCTATATTGTTTGTCGCCGTTGGCGACTTAAAAATAAGCAAGAATTAAATTTGAAAATCAAGCAACTAACTAATAATCAATGTCCAAAAAACCGCTTTTTCTTTTTCCAACCGCCGAAAAATCCGCCGACTTTGAAATCGGTTCGCGCTCAACGCCCAAATTTCACGGCAACTTAAAACAATTCGCCAATGAAATATTAAAAACCAACGAACAATCAACAATTAACAATCAACAAATCTTCATCTTCCAATCTAACGGAATCGCCGAAAGATTTGCGGAAATTTTGCGCGATTACGATGTCGTTCTGCCGGAAAGCTCAATAAAGATCGGCGATTTATCCGGCGGTTTTGAAGTTCCCGCATTTGACCTGAGAGTTTTCACGGAAACAGACATTTTCGGCGAAACGACGCAAAGGGAATTTCAATCGAACACTAAAGACCGCAGACCGAAAACCAAAACTTCCGCCTTTATTTCCGATTTCCGCGATTTGAAAGCGGGCGATTTTGTCGTTCACGTGGATCACGGAATCGGGCGTTTTGAAGGTTTAGAAACGCTCGAAGCAGGCGGCGTTTCGCGCGAATTTATGCTGCTCGTTTACGCCGATAATGCGAAACTTTTTGTTCCCGTCGAGCGTCTGGATTTGGTTTCGCGCTATTCTTCGGGCGAAGGAACTCAGCCGACGCTTGATCGTTTGGGCGGATTAGGCTGGCAGAAAACAAAGGCGAAGGCAAAACGCAAAATGCGCGATATGGCGGACGAACTTTTGCGGCTTTACGCGGAAAGAAAACTCGTGCAAGGCTTTGCTTTTTCAGGTGATACGCCTTGGCAGAAAGAGTTTGAAGATGCGTTTCCGTATCAATTGACAACCGATCAGGCGAACGCGATTGATGATTTAAAAGACGATATGCAGACGGCAACGCCGATGGACAGGCTTGTTGTCGGCGATGTCGGTTACGGCAAAACGGAAGTTGCGATGCGCGGCGCGTTCAAAGCCGTAATGGACGGGAAACAAGTTGCCGTTTTAACGCCGACGACGGTGCTGGCGTATCAGCATTTTGAAACTTTTAAGCAGAGATTCGCCGCGTTTCCCGTAAATATCGAGATGATTTCGCGTTTTCGCTCGCGCAAACAGCAAAAGGAAATTGTCGAAAAGGCGGAAAAAGGCGACGTTGATATTTTGATCGGAACGCACAGAATTTTGTCGAGCGACGTTAAACTGCCGAAACTCGGACTTGTAGTTGTTGACGAAGAACAGCGTTTCGGCGTGGCGCACAAAGAGAAATTAAAACAGTTAAAAAAGAAAGTTGACGTTGTAACTTTGAGCGCGACTCCGATTCCGCGAACTTTGAATATGAGTTTGCTTGGAATGCGCGATATGTCGGTGATCGAAACGCCGCCGCGTGATCGTCTGGCGATAAATACGCAGGTCGTGCAATTTTCCGAAGGCGTGATTAAATCGGCAATCGAACTCGAATTAGCCAGAAACGGGCAGGTTTTCTTTATTCATAACCGCGTTGAAACGATTGAAACAATTGCCGCGCACATTCAGAAAATTGTGCCGAACGCGAGAATAATCGTCGGACACGGGCAGATGAGCGAAAAGGATTTGGAGAAAGTGATGCTCGATTTTGTCGAATATAAATACGACGTTTTGGTGGCGACGACGATTATTGAAAACGGCATTGACATTCCGCGTGCGAATACGATTATCATCAATCGCGCCAACAATTACGGGCTTTCGCAGCTTTACCAACTGCGCGGACGAGTCGGGCGTTCAAACCGTCGCGCTTACGCATATTTGCTGATTCCGACGGAGCAGGAATTAACACCGATTGCGCGTCGTCGTCTTTCGGCGATCCGCGAATTTTCCGATCTCGGCGCGGGTTTTCGCATCGCGGCTCTGGACTTGGAACTGCGCGGCGCGGGAAATATCCTCGGCGGCGAACAGTCGGGGCAACTCGACGCGCTCGGTTTTGATCTTTATACGAAAATGCTGCAAAGAACGATTGCCGAACTGCGCGGCGAGGAGATCGAAGACGAATCGAGCGTTTCGATAAACTTGGGCGTTGACGTTTCGATTCCGAATGAATACATCAACGAAACGGCACAAAGACTCAGAACTTATAAACGCATTTCATCCGCCGAATCGGAAGAAGATTTGCGACAGATTTACCAAGAAATTCAAGACCGTTACGGGCGCATTCCCGAATCGGTCAATAATTTATTCGATTTTGCGCGTCTGCGAAAAATCGCCGAAGAAATGCGCCTGCTTTCAGTTGACAAGGCAAAAGACGGTTTCGCCGTCAAATTGAGCGAAAACGCGAAGGTTTCGCCCGAAAAATTAATGGAAATTTTGTCGGAATACGAAGGCTCGAATTTTTCGCCGAACGGCGTTTTGAAAATTAAAACTAATGCGGAAAATTTGGTTGAGAAAGCGCGTGAGATTTTGGGAAAAATCAGTTCTTAAAATCTGACTAAATGTTTTCTCTTATTCTAAGAAACTGTTTGGAAACTCAAAAAAAATGTAACGCCACCATCTTGGTGGCTGTCTTGGTGGCATCTTGCCGCCAATTCGAGCGTTATTTACTCAAACATTCGGAAAAAACAGAAAAATTTGGCGGCTGGAAGCCACCAAGACAGCCGGCTGGAAGCCTGCGATACAATTACCAAACAGCTTCTAAGCGTTTTAAGTATTCAAACAGCGGGCGCAGAGCAACCCTTCCTGACCTGCGATCTTTTTGGTCTTGAGTTGGTTTTTGATAATGATCTGTTCAGGATAAAGTGAAAAAGCAACAGTTAATAAAATTGGCAGGTCTGGAAGGGTTGCTCTGCGCCCGCAAAAGTTAAATTACTAAAAAACTTAACTTGCAGAGCATCAAAAGTATTTTCATAAACGATAGCGCACCTTTTTCTTTCTGAGTTTTGCGTCTTCAACTTCAAAATTCTGCAAGCGCATTGTTACGTCCGCCGTCATTTCGAGTCCGGCGCGTTCGCCGTTTTCGAGATGAAAATTCCCCGCCGCCGCGATCATCGCCGCGTTGTCGGTCGAAAGATGCTTTGATGGAAAATAAACGGGCAGATTCAGTTTTTCCCCGATTTTTTCGGACGCTTCGCGCAAATGGTTGTTGCAGGCAACGCCGCCCGCGACGATCAAGGTTTTCGGCTTTAATTCCTTGGCAAGCCGTTCGACATTTTTCATCAGAGATTTGACAACTGTATATTGAAAACTCGCGCAGATGTCTTTTATTTCCTGATTCGGCGCGTCGCCTTCTTTTACCGGCTCGATTTCATTTTCGCGGACGTAGCGCATCACGGCGGTTTTCAATCCGCTGAAACTGTAATCCGGTCTGCCGTCGCTGATTTTTGCAATCGGGAATTTTATCTTTTTTTGGTCGCCTTCTTTGGCGAGTTTTTCGATGACGGGACCGCCCGGATAATCCAAGCCGAGCATTTTTGCGACTTTATCAAATGCTTCGCCCGCCGCATCGTCGCGCGTTCTGGAAACGACTTTGTATTTTCCGGCTTCGGGAATGAAAAAAAGATTCGTGTGTCCGCCCGAAACAATCAAAGCGAGCGCGGGATATTTAACCGCCGGATTTTCAAAAGCGACGGAAAAAACGTGACCTTCAATGTGATTTACGCCGATAATCGGAATTTCCAACGCAAACGCCAGAGCCTTTGCGTAACAAACGCCGACGAGCAGCGAACCGATCAGTCCGGGACCTTGCGTAACGGCAATCGCTTCGATGTCTTCGAGCGAAACATTTGCCTCCTCCAACGCCCGATCAACAATCGGATCAATCTTTTCAAGATGCTCGCGCGAAGCAAGTTCCGGCACGACTCCGCCGAAAGGCTTGTGCAGTTCGATCTGCGAAGAAATCACCGAAGACAAAATCTCCCGCCCGTCGCGCACAATTGCCGCCGCCGTTTCATCGCAAGAGCTTTCGATTCCTAAAACTAACATCTTTTAAAATTGTTAATTGTTCATCGTTTTTAAAAAACGATGAACAATTAACGATAAACAATCAACCGCTTGCTTAATTCCCGCCTTTCTTTCCTTTTCGCTCGCCGCCGCTTTCTTCGGGTTCTTTTTTCGGCGGATCGAGTTTTTTGACCGGCACTGCGGCGGGTTTTATTGTTGCCGGTTTAACCGTATCGCTTCCGCCGAGTTTCGGGGTGGTTTGTGCAGGATTGTTATCGCCTCCCGAATCAGGCGCAGTTTCGCCGTCGCCCGGTTCGAGTTCCGCGCCTTCCAAATCCTCGCCGGAACTGCTGCTCGATCTTCTGTTTGAAGATTTTGACGGCGTGTAAACCGCGCCGAGTTTTCGGGCTTCCTGTTCGGCTTTTTCGAGTTTTTCCTGCTCTTCGCGTTTATTTTTCTCGATCAAGGATTCTATTTCGGGCGGAATCGGCGGCGGTTCGGGGAATTTATCTTTCGGCTTGTCCTTCATAAATTCGCTCATAAAAGCGTTAAAATACGGAAGTGCGCCGCCGCCGCCGGTCATTCCTCTGCCAAGCGACGTTTTGCGTTCGGGATTTCCCATCCAGACTCCGGTTGCGTAAGTCGGCGTGTAGCCGATAAACCAAACGTCCGTGTGATCGTTGACCGTTCCGGTTTTTCCGGCTAACTGGTGTCCGGCGGCATTTGCTCCCGAAGCCGTTCCGCCGCCGCTGGTTACGCCCTGCATCATTTCCGCCATTGTCAGAGCGACGTATTCGCTTGTAACTTTCGATGAATTTCCGGCGGCTTCTTCCAAAAGCGTGCCGTCGCGGTTGTAAACTTTGCGAATCAGATGCGGAATCATCCGAACGCCTTTGTTCGGAAAGGTCGAGTAAGCCGAAACCATTTCGAGCAGAGATGCTTCACTTGCGCCGAGTGCGGACGGAAGACTCGGCGCCATCGGATTCGTGATTCCGAAACGGCGAACCATTTGTGCGCCCGTCTGAACGCCGACTTGTTCGAGCAGGTGAACCGCCGCGATATTATAAGATTTTGCCAAAGCGGTTTTCATCGGCACGTTGCCGTGACTGGTCGAACCGTTATAATTGTGCGGCTGCCATTTTCCGCGTCTGATCGGCGCACCGCTGACGGTCATCTCCGGTGTCATTCCCCATTCAACTGCCGCCGTGTAAATAAAAGGTTTATAGCAAGAGCCGGTCTGCCGCAAACCCTGCGTGGCGTTGTTAAACTTGCTCGTCGCAAAATCGTAACCGCCGACCATCGCGGGAATTTCGCCGTTGTGCGAATTGATCGTTAAGATCGAAGCCTGAATTTCGGGAACTTGTGAGAGTTCGACCTTTAGAGTGTCGTCGTCTTCATCAACTTCTTTAACGAGAAATTCGGGCAAAAATCCGGGTTTGAGTTCGGCGGACGGTTTTTTTCCGCTTCTGCCCATATCTTTGGCGGTAACCGTCGCCGTGTATCTGCCGAAGCGAACGATTGCTTCATCGGAAGATTTGTTGATCTTCATCACCAAACCTTTGATGTATTCGCCTTCAACGTAATCGTCGCCATACCAATCGGCGTGTTTGAAGGCTTTTAATTTCCTTTGCTGACGGTCAACTGCATCAATTTCGTCGCCTTCGCTGCCCGCATCGTCTTCGAGTATGTTTCTGTAATCGGAACGCCACGGACGAACACTGTCATAACGGCGCAGACCTTCGCGGATAACCTGCGTGGCGAGTTTCTGCGCTTCGACGTTGATCGTCGTGTAAACTTCGAGTCCGCCCTGCGCGACGCGCGTTGTATATTTTTCTTCGAGATATTTGCGAACTTCTTCAACCGGATAATCCCACGCGGTTGATTTTGGCAAAGATTGATAATATGCGGTGTCGGCAAGTTTGATCGGTTTGGATTTCGCCGTATCAATCTCGGATTGCGAATAAGTTTCGGGATAATATTTCCGCATCTGGTCGAGAACGATGTTGCGCCGCATTTTCGCCTTTTCCATATTTCTGGTCGGCGAATATTCCGGCGATTTCGGAATTGCCGCCAAAAGCGCGGCTTCTTCCAAATTCAAGTCTTTCAGAGTTTTGCCGAAATAAGTTCTCGCTCCGGCTTCAAAGCCGTAAGAACCCGCGCCGAGAAAAACGTAGTTCATATACATTTCCAGAATCTGCCGTTTCGTATATAAACGCTCGATTTCCAGAGCCATCATCCATTCGCTCATTTTTCTCGTATAAGTCTGCTCGCGCGAAAGAAATAAATTTTTGGCAAGCTGCTGCGTAATGGTCGAAGCACCTTCGGTTTTTTCGCTGGTAATATTTTTGTAAACCGCGCCGCCGATTCGATACGGATCAATTCCGACGTGATCGTAAAAACGCGAGTCTTCAATAGCGATCAGCGCATCTTCGACGTTTTTCGGAATATCTTTTTCTTTGATCGGAATGCGTTTTTCGAGCGCGAATTCAGCCAAAACCGTTTCGCCGTCGTCAGCGTAAATTCTCGTCACCTGCGGCGGACGATAAGTTGCCAGCGCGGAAACTTCCGTCGCGTAGCGCGAATTATTTAAGTAATAAGAACCTAAAATTCCGGTCAAACCGCCTGCCGACAACGCCAAGAGAAGCGCGGTTGGAAACCAGATATATTTCCAAAAATCTGCTCTTTTCGGTGCTTCCGATTCGATTTTCTGCATTCTAACGTGATCTTTTGCCATATCTTTAAAACCTCTGTAAACGCTCAACAAATAAAAACTACTTTACTACTTTTTTATTTTCAACCGCATAACTGATAATTATAATTAAATTATCCGCCAAAATTCAAATTTTCTGAAAATAAGTCGGCAGCGTCGTGCGTGAGCCGATGCGCCCGACGCTTACGCATCGGCTCACGCCGACGCTACTGACAAAAACTTTCTAATTTACAAATCGGCGCATTTTGATACTCACCGCAAAACCGATGGCGATAAATGTTGATAAAACAGCCGAAAGTCCCGCGCTCATCAGCGGCAGCGGAACGCCGATGACGGGCAGAAAGCCTAAAACCATTCCGGCATTCAGAAAAATCTGAAACGACATTCCGCCGACCACCGCCATAATTACGAGCATTCCGGCACGATCCGGTGCTTGTCTTGCGCCCGCGATCAAGCGCGATAAAAGCAGAGCGTAAGCCAGAAGAAGCGAGATACATCCCAAAAAACCCGTGTTTTCAGCCGTTACCGCGAAGATAAAATCCGTCTGCGGTTCGGGCAGAAATTTCAGAACGCTCTGCGATGTTTCCTGACTATTTTCGATTCCCGCAATTCCGCCTTTTCCGACGGTTATCATTGATTGAATCGTGTGATAACCGTAACCGCGCGGGTCTGCGCTTTCGGGATCAATAATCGCCTCGACACGCGCCTGCTGATAACCTTTGATAAATCCGGTCTGAACGCCGACGATATAAGCCGTCGGAACAAAAATCAAACCCGCCAAAGTCAGCAAGATAACGTATCTGATTTTCACGGCGGACAGAAACAAAACGACGGCGAGCAGCGGAAAATACGTTATCGCCTGTCCCGCGTCCGGTTCGAGCAGAATCAGACCGACGGGCGCGGCTAAAATCAGGCAGCCGATAAAAATCTCTCTGATATTCAAAGGATTGTCTTTACGCCTGCCGAAGTATTTGGCGAGCATTAAAACAACCGTGATCTTAACAAATTCCGACGGCTGAAATCTGCCGATAAAAGGAACTTCGAGCCACGCTCTCTGCCCGTTTACTTTCACGCCCAAACCGGGAATCAAAACGAGCAGCAGCAGAATCAAACCGAAACCGTAAAAAATCGGCGCGGCATCAATAATGCGGCGGTAATCGGACACGGCGACAATTGCAAACGCCGTCAGAGCGATAAACAATCCGATAATCTGCTTCGTCCAGTAAGTTTCGTTCGGCAGAGCGTTGTAAATCTGCCAAACACCGAAACAGACAATTGCGATGGCTAAAACTGCGACCAGCCAATCAAAATCCCGTAAGTTCTTTTTGTCGAGAACGGCAATCATAAAGTAGATGCAAAATTAAAATAGAAAATGCGAAATCAAGAAAAGACGCGTCTTTTGAATTACTTTTTAGCAAGCTGCTGAGGTTCTTCTTCTTTCAGCAGACCTTTTTTCCGCATATATGTTTCGTAAACGCCTTTAACCGCCGGAACAGCGTGCGTCGAGCCGAAACCGGAGTTTTCGATCAGAGCGATAACCGCAATTTCCGGTTCGTAAGCCGGAGCGAAACTGACAAACCAAGCGTGGTCTTTCGCGCCGCCCGAACCGAGCGAAGAATTCTGCGCCGTTCCGGTTTTCCCGGCGATCTCGAAATTTTCCATTTTCAGACGCGCTCCCGTTCCGCCCGCGTTGACCACGCCCCATAAACCTTTTAGAACCAAATCCTGCTGTTCTTTGGTCATTTCGATAATTTTCGGTTCGGGATGCTCGAAACCGAAACCTTTTCGCGCCGGAAAGAAAACTTTATCGCCGTCTTCGCCGATTGCGCCGATTGGTCTGAACTGCTTTAAAAGATGCGGCACATACATTTTGCCGCGCATTCCGATACCCGCAACGGCGCGAAGCATAGAAATCGGCGTAACATCAACCGTAACTTGTCCGATTGATGCGTAAACCGTTTCAATATCCTTCCATTTTCCGTCGCGTTTTATAATATAGGGTTTATAATACTTGGGCGTTTTGCTTACCTTTTCATTCGGCAGATCAATTCCCGATTTTTTGTCGTAATCAAATGTTTCGACCATTTGCACCAAGCCCTCAAGCCCCATTTTCAAACCTAAACGGTAATAATAACCGTCGCACGATTTCGTGATCGCGTAAGCGAGTTCGGGCGAGCCGTGATTTCCCATACAGCGCGTGAATTTATTGCCGATTGTGATGCCGCCGCCGCAAGCGATATTTGAATTTGCCACCGTGATCGCGCCCTGCCGTAATCCGGCGACAGATTCGGGAATTTTCCAAGTCGAACCCGGATGATAACGTCCTTGAATGGCGCGGTTGAGAAGCGGTCTTTCTTCGTCTAATAAATATGTAGCGCGTTCCTTGCGACCTTCGATTGTGGCACTTTTTGAAACAAAAGCGTTCGGATCAAACGAAGGCGCGGAAGCCATTGCTAAAATTTCGCCGTTTCGCGGATCGGAAACAATAATCGTTCCGCGCTGCGTTATCGAATTATTAAGCTGTTCTTCCGCCGCTTTCTGCAAATCCAGATCAATTGTCGCAACCAAATCCTGTCCGGGCTGCGGCGGCATAATTTCGAGTTCGCGCTGAATTCGCCCGCGGCTGTCAACAATAACTTTTTTATAGCCCGGCTTACCGCGCAGAAATTTATCGTAATACTGCTCCAGTCCGCCCAAACCGATAATGTCGCCGGGACTCAACTCTTCGTATTCGGGTTTCTCAAGCTGTTTCGGGTTTATCTCGCCGACGTAACCGAGAATTTGCGCCATCATTTTTCCGTGCGGATAAAAACGCTGCGGCTGAAGCTGCACCTGAAGTTCGGGATACTCCAAAGAATGCGCTTCAACCCAAGTAATATCCTGAATTGTAGCGTTTTCCTTCAAGACCATACTTTCAAATTTAGGCTGACTCTTGATTAATTCGAGCCGTTCGGACAAAAACTCGCGGTCAACGCTCAAACCTTCCGCATATTCATCAAGTCGGTCTTTAACTTTGATCTTCTTGAGTGGTTCGTTGGAAAGCGTGACATTATACGTCGGGCGCGAATCAACCAAAATTTCCCCGTTGCGGTCAAAAATCGCTCCGCGCGGCGCAGGAATCGGAATCAGGCGGATTCTCTGATTTTCGGCTCTATCGCTGTAATACTCTCCTTTAACAATCTGCAAATAATACAGACGAACGCCGAGCAGCGTCAGCAAAATAAACGCCAACACCTGAATCGTCCCGATTCTTATTCCCAAATTCTGAGCATTATCACGAAATTTCATACGAATTTTTTGAAAGTGAGAAATGAGAAGTGAGAAATAAGAGGTAAAAAGCCGACTTGCTTCTTAAACTTACCAATTTCCTTCTTCTCGATTCTCAATTCTCACCTCTCATTTCTCACTTCTCTTCTATTTCCTGTTTCTCAAACGAATCGGATTGCGACGGCGGGTTTGTCTTCTGGTCGGAAAATAAGCACCTTTTCTTCTGCCGCCAAAAGCGTTTTCCAAAATCAGATAAATAATCGTTCCGGCAATCGTCGTTCCGATCAGCGTGTAAGCGAGCGTCGGAACAAACGCTCCGGTTGGCTGCTGATTGAGCAGCAGATGCACCGCGTAATAAACCAGATCGTCCAGCAAACAAGCACCTGCTATGACGGGAATCTGCAATAAAAGGTTGTCCAGATAGACGCGTCGGACGAGTTCGGAAACGAAGAAAGCGATCAGAGTTTTCGAGAAACCGTTCGCGCCCAAAAGCCCGCCGCTTAAAGCGTCAACGGCAATTCCGGCAATCGTGCCGTAAAACAAGGCTTTGATCGGATTTCTCTGCAACGCCGCGTAAACGACGATAATCAGCGGAAA
Source organism: Pyrinomonadaceae bacterium (assembly GCA_965214585.1). Classification (GTDB taxonomy): domain Bacteria; phylum Acidobacteriota; class Blastocatellia; order Pyrinomonadales; family Pyrinomonadaceae; genus JAHCHG01. Next base: position 703,208 of record OZ243957.1, read on the forward strand.
ATCAATGTAGGCAAAAGGCTCGGCGACATTACGAAGCGTCCACTGAAGCAATACTGCAATAATCAATGCAACTGTGATTTTTACCTGTTCCATTCTTAAATCTCTTCAAATATAATATTTCGCTTCCAACCTCTAAACCCAAGAAAAACTTTTATCTAACCCCAATCAAACAAAACCTTCTCCTTTTCCCTTTCACCTTTTACCCTTTTCCCTTCTACTTTTCCTCTAATTTTTCCTTTTCGGAATTTGACAGAGAGTTTTCAAATTTCGGGCGCGGCGGCGGTTCGTAAAGCAAAACGGCAACTTCCTGCATCGAATCGAGTTTCGCGCCCGGCTGTATGTAAATTTGCTGCGTAACGGTTGACGAACCTTGATTATCAATTCTGACGATTTCGCCCAATTTCAAACCCGCCGGATAAATTCCGTCCTGACCGCTGGTATATACTTTTTCGCCGATTTTGACCTCGATGCTTCCGGCGACATAATCCATTCTGAGCAGACCGCTTTTGCTCGTTCCGGTTACAACGCCTAATCTGTTCGAGTTTTCGAGTTCGCCGATTATCCCGCCGACACCTGATTTTTCGCTTGTAATCAAGGTGATCTGCGCCGCCACCGGACCGACGGTAACGACTCTGCCAACCAATCCGCCGTTGCTGACAACCGGCATTCCGAGCCTCACGCCGTCAAAAGTTCCGCGATTTATCATTGAAGTATCGAACCACGCCGACGCGTCGCGCCCGATGATCTTGGCAAGAACGGTTTTATATGTCGTTTCCTCTTTGAGCCGCAAAAGAGATTTCAGCCGTTCATTTTCGTCCGCCGAACTTTCCCTGTTTTTCAGTTCGACTTCGAGTTCCTGAATTTTTTGTTTGAGTTGATCGTTTTCGCTCTGAGTCGTGCGGATCGAGGAAATTCTCTGAAAATAACCGGAAACTCCCGAAGAAATATAAGTTACCGGCGACTGTATAAAATCTGCGGTAGTCTGCGCCCAGACGCGAATCATTCGCTGATTTGAATTCGTGTCCCGCGCGTCAAACGCCATCAAAATAAAATTGCCCAAAAGCAGAGCGATCATCAGCCACGGCGTTAATTTCCAAACTTCTTTCTGACTTCTAACCATCTCTTTAAATAGTTTTGAGAGTTTGGAGAGTTTATTTGATTTTTTATCTTGGAATTTATTTAAATTCTTTTAAGTTTCCAAACTCCCCAAACTCTCTAAACTCTTATTAACTTCCCGTCGTCAAAGAATTATCCCATTTCACGCGCTTGAGCAGTTCAAAATCCGAAAGCATTTTGCCCGTTCCCAAAACGACGGAAGAAAGCGGATCGTCCGAAATAACAACCGGCAAACCCGTTTCGATCATCAAGCGTTTGTCCAGATTTTTGAGCAGCGCACCGCCGCCGGTTAAAACGATTCCGCGCTCGACAATATCGGCGGAAAGTTCGGGCGGCGTGCGTTCGAGCGCGACACGCACGGCGTTGATAATCGTCGCCACCGCGTCGGAAAGTGCTTCGCGGATTTCTTCGTCCGTTATTGTAATCGTTTTCGGAATCCCTTCAATCAAATTCCGCCCGCGCACATCCATCGAAAGCGGTTCTTCGAGTGGAAAACCCGAACCGAGCGCGATTTTTATCGCTTCCGCCGTGCGCTCTCCGATAAGTAGATTGTATTTGCGTTTGATAAACTGCGTGATCGCTTCGTCCATTTCGTTTCCGGCAATGCGGACGGCACGCGAATAGACGATTCCCGAAAGCGATATAACCGCAATGTCCGTCGTTCCGCCGCCGATGTCCACGACCATATTTCCGTGCGGCTCTGTGATCGGAAGTCCTGCGCCGATTGCCGCCGCCATCGCTTCTTCGACCAGATAAACCTCGCTCGCCTTCGCCCGATACGCCGAATCTTCAACAGCGCGGCGTTCGACCTGCGTTATCTCTGAAGGAATCCCGATCACCACTCGCGGACGCACCCAACTTTTCCCGTTGTGCGCCTTGCGTATAAAATGCTGAAGCATCCGTTCGGTAACTTCAAAGTTTGCGATCACGCCGTCTTTCATCGGACGAATCGCCACGATATTTCCCGGCGTTCTGCCGAGCATCTCCTTCGCGTCGCGCCCGACGGCTTCCACCCGATTCGTAACTTTGTTGATCGCCACAATCGAAGGTTCAGACACGACAATCCCGCGACCTTTCGCGTAAACCAGCGTGTTCGCCGTGCCGAGATCAATCGCCAGATCGCTCGAAAATAAACTGAATAAAGACTTAAATGCCATTTTTTATATATATCTTATCTTAAAATTTGATTTTTAAATGCGTGTGTTTTCGGTCAAGATATGATGTTCCAAATTCTACCGAACCTCTCAAAAAAGGAAAGCCTCCGCACGAAACATTTAACCTACAATCATACACATATTCTGCTCTTTTTTTCCAATTGATAAAAGGAAATTTTTTCAAAACGAACAATAAATAAAGAATAACACGATTTTGCGTAAAGTTTACCAATATTTATTTCGCAAGAAATTTTTCGGCGGACGTTCTTTAAAAGTTATTTGAAAATTGGCAAAGCAACGTAACGCCGACATCTTGCCGGCAGTCGCGTCGGCATCTTGCCAACGCATTGGTAAAAAAAGCGCAAAGCCGCGCTTTTTTAACGAAAGTGGCGGCTGGAAGCCACCACGACAGCCGGCTGGAAGCCGGCGTTACGTTTTTTTGACTTTCAAAACAGTTTATTAGTTAAATTCGGAAAATACGAGGAAATCTTATGAAAAACAACATCTATAAAATCATTCTACCCGCGCTCGCTCTGATACTTTTCGCCGCCGCGCTCTACGTTTATCGCCCGAAACAGGAAAAATTAACGCGCATCACGGTTGTCGGCGATTCGCAGACAAAGATCGCTCCCGACACGGCTCTGATAACTTTTTCCGTCGTTACGCAAAACAAACAGGCGTTAAACGCGCAGCAGGAAAACGCAAAAACGAGCGAAGCCGTAAAAAAAGCCGTCGAAGCCGTTGCCGCAAACGCCCAAATCGAAATCAAAACCAGCGATTACGGCTTAAATCCCGAATACGATTATTATTCAAGAAAAATGCCGAAAATTATCGGCTACGAAGTCAAAAACACGGTTACAATTTCAATCAACGATCTTTCAAAAGTCGGCGCGGTAATTGACGAAGCCACCAAAGCGGGCGCAAACAGCGTTGAAGGAATAAGTTTTGTTTTGGGCGAAACAAGCCCCGCACAAGGCGACGCTTTATCGCTCGCCGCAAAGCAGGCAATGGTAAAAGCCGAATCAATCGCCAAATCCCTAAACGGAAAAATCGTCCGCGTCGTCGAAACCCGCGAAGGCGGCGCACCGATTTTGCAAACTCCGATGGATATGGAATATTCTTCGATGAATTCAAATATGGCAGAAACCAGATCAACTTACGAAACGCCCGTTCAAGCCGGTTCGCTCAATGTGCGTTCGCAGGTAATTTTAATTGTTGAGGTCAAAGTGGGAAATTAAATTAAGCGAAGCAATTTTTGAGTTTTCCGGTTTTCCGCCGCGCTAATACTAAAAACTTTTTGCAATAATCAGAACAGGGAGCGATAGCGACTTGGTAAGCCCTCAATCTTTAGATGTTCGGTTTAATACATTCGCTGCCGCTTCCTGTTCTGATTATCTTTTTCACAATTACAAGGTATTCAGAGTTCAAATCTTTTCGCTAATTTGAACCCTAAATCTTTACTTTTATTCAAATCACGGAACAGAATAAACAGCCGGAAGCGGTTTATCTCCGCTTGCGCCAAATCCGACTATCTGCACTCCCGCTTGAGTTCGGTTGATATACCAAGTGCCGTTTGACGGTCTGAACACCGCCGCGTCAGCTTTTCCGTCGCCGTCGTAATCGGCAGGCGCGGCAACGTCGCCTGCTGCTCCGAACGGGAAGGCGTAAAATGATGTGTCTTCCGATCTCAAGACGAACCATTCTCTCGATGACGGTTTAAAGAATGCGATGTCCGCTTTGCCGTCGCCGGTGAAGTCTGCCGGAACAGGAGTTGCATCGCCCGGTGCGCCGAAGCGGAAACCGATAAATCCGGCGGTGCTTCTTTGCAGATACCATTCCGAAACCGACGGGCGATAAACCGCGATGTCGGCTTTGCCGTCGCCGTCGTAATCAGCAACAATCGGCACATCTCCGTTCAAACCGAATGCCCTCGTCGTAACGCTTCCGTCGGACGAATTCAAAATAAACCAAGTGGCAATCGAAGGACGAAAGACGGCGGCATCGGCTTTCCCGTCGCCGTCAAAATCGCCGGGCGCAGGAATGTCGCCCGACGCTCCAAAGGGGAAAGCGAAAAACGAAGAATCTTCACTTCTTAAAACGAACCAGAATCCTGTCGAAGGACGGAAGAAAGCGATGTCGGTTTTGCCGTCGCCGGTAAAGTCCGCCGGAACAGCCCTGTCGGAACTCGTGCCAAACGGGAAACCGCGATCAACACCGTCCGACGAGCGCAGATAATACCACTCGCCCGCATTCGGACGGAAAACGGAAATATCGGCTTTTCTATCGCCGTCAAAATCGAATCGTGTATTATTTTCAGCTTGTGCAAAGTAGGGTCTTCTATTACGCGCAACATAAAAACCTAGATAATCACTTGAAAAAAACAAATCAATATCACCGTCACTATCCAAATCGCCCGGCAAAATCGGCTTGGCGCTTCGAGGGAAATTGCCCATAACCTTAGCAGTAACATCCGAAAAGCGTGCCTGCCCAGTATTTAAATACACTCTTAACCCAGCACCGTCAACGGTTGATGCCACAAAATCAATTAAGCCATCATTGTTCAAATCTGTGGGAAACACTTTCCGTATATAACCCGGAACAGGAAATTCTGAAAAAGAAAAAGCATACCCGAAAAGCCAATTTTGTGGAATGTTGTTTGTCGCTTCTCGAAAAGTGCCGTTTCCGTTGTTCAGGAGAATTTGAAGACGTGGAATTAGTGGCGGGTAGCCGTTTTGAGTAGGAGAATTCGGTATGGTGTTCACAGTTGACATTATTAAGTCAGTCCAACCATCTTGGTTGAAGTCCGCAGAAACTACATCCCAGGTGGATGCGCCAGTCACTGTATTGGCGAAGTAGCGAGGCGGCATAGCATTTGAAGGCGCGTAACTGAATTTTCCTGATCCGTCATTCAAAAGAAGAGTGTCGCGATCACTAAAATAACCGTCAGTTCCAACAATCAGATCAAGATCGTTGTCATTATCAATATCGGCAAACTTACTTCCCCCCCCAGTAGCATTGTTAAAAGAAGCAGGCAATCGAACTGTATCAGTTGTAAAATGTCCCGTTCCATCATTTATATAAAGCCGAGAGCCTGTCAATGCGGGTGATGAAGAGTTAATCGGAGGTTGCGGGAAATTGCCCATAAAGATGTCAATATCCCCGTCGTTGTCAATATCTCCGGCTGTCGTTGAGTGAGTAAAGGCTTTAACTTGAGGAAGTCGGGTAGCCGTTTCATCCATCAATTTACCGTTAGCAGTTTGAATCAAAATATGGCTTTGCGCACCCGGGAAAGGAAAACCTCCGGCTTCCGACCCGGTATCTGCAATAAAGATATCCATACGACCGTCACCATTAAAATCAGCTAAAGCAAAGTCTCTGGCGGTGTAAACTACAATATTCTGATTTCCTAAAACATCGGCTGTAGCATCTGTGAAGTGACCTTGCCCATCATTTCGAAGGGCGCGGACACCGGAACCGCTGCCATAGGGACCTGCAAAGTCAGCTACGAAAAAGTCCAAGTCGCCATCCGAATCAAAGTCGATTAATCGCCCGTCATCGCCTGAAGGAGATAACCTGAGATTTCTTTCAGGTAGAAATGGCGGATCTTCTATCACAGTTGCTTTAATCCAAATGGGATCTGCACTATCGCGGGTTGAAAAATTTCCCAAATTTAACGGCAAATTGTTCGGTCCGAAGTCACGTGCGCTATCTCCTGATCCGTCGCCTAAAGTCCAGTAAGCAATCAATCCCGGTTCATTTCCATTTAAGTATTTACTTGCATTGTTAAATATTTCTGTTTGCGGTAATGCTCGTCCCCAAACGCGCACCTGTTTCATTCCGCCGGGAAAGTCACGACCAACGACAAGCGGTTTGTTTGTTATCGGTAAAATGCCGGAACTTACTGCTTGTGCAACTTGAACCCCATTTACGAAAAGACGCAACATACTTCCGTCATAAGTACCTGCAATATGTGTCCACGTTCGGAGCGGCAAAGGCGCAGGACTTTCGGCAGAACGATATGATCCGGGTTGACCATTAGATTGTGCTATCCGAATTCGGCGACCGTCATCACCAAATTGAAAAGCATAAGCAATGTAAGGGTCTTGTCCTGAATTTGATAATGATTTATGAAAAAATACATTAAAAGGATTTGCCGGCTCTTCAAGATAAATCCACGTTTCCAGAGTAAACTGATTGCCGAGGTCAAAAACTGAATTCATCGGTGCAGAGGCTAGTTCTTGACCGGAGAAAGCCATTACATAACTTTGGTCAGGCGGCACAAGAGATGACTGTGCATAGATCGTGGCTGTTTTTGCGGAAAATGTAAAAATTTGAGCAAAAAACAGTATGCTGATAACTGATAATATTCGTAATAATTTATTCATAGAAGTACCTACATTTAAAAATTTCATAATTTGTAAAATCTGCAATAAAACTCTAAAACTAAATTGATAATTTGACTTAGCTGAAAATCTCTCAAATTTCTTCTAACCCTTTTAATGGGATAGCTCAATCATTTCACCCAAAATCAGAAAAACTCAAAATTAAAAACTGTTTGAGAACCCGTCTATTCGTTCACGCAATTGTGGCAATTTTTGGTATATAAGTTAAAATTACAAAGTCTCGATAAGCCGTTAACATATTTAGTGCAGAAAGAAAGTCATCCAAAAAGCAATATATTGCAGTTGGTGACCGCACATTTATTCAATCCTCTTTTGTTGGTTTTTGTTTCGAAACAAAAACCAACAAAAGAGGATTGTTTTACATTCAAAGAACGGTTGCTTTGTAACTAGCAAATCGGGTTAATTAGAGTGAAATTTAAGGAACATAAACCGATGCGACAGGCACATCGCCATTTGTCCCGAATTGAACTGCTGTAAATCCCGACTGAGTTCCTAAAACGTAGAATACTCCGTTCGACGCTCGCCAGACTGATATATCGGCTTTTCCGTCGCCGTCGTAATCGCTGACCGTCGGTTTATCGTCTGCCAAGCCGAATTGGATGATTTTCACTTGAGAATCCGAACTGTTTAAGATATACCAAACGCCGTTGCGGTAAACCGCCACATCGGTTTTCCCGTCGCCGTCGTAATCCGCCGGAACGAGTTTGTCGTTTGCTAATCCGAACTGTATGGCGCGTGTTCCGCCGCTGCTGCTTAGAACATACCAAGCTCCGTTTGACGGACGGAAAACTGCCGCGTCCTGCTTCCCATCGCCATCGAAATCTCCAACGAGAGGCTTGTCGCCACCCGCTCCGAACGGAACAAAGGTGATATTGTTTTGCGGATTATTGAGCGTTCCGCGATAATAAAATGTGCTTTGCGCTCCGGCGTTTGCGCCCGGTCTGTAAACAGCCAGATCAGCTTTACCGTCGCCATCCCAATCGCCGGGCAGAGGCGCATCACCCGCCTGACCGAACTGAGTTTGCTTAAATCCGTCCTTTGATTGCAGCAGATACCAAATGCCGTCGCGGAAAACGGCAATATCGGTTCTGCCATCGCCGTCATAATCGGCAGGGGCGAGTTTGTCGGATGTGATGCCAAACTGCGCGGCAGAAAATCCTGATGCGGTGTTTTGCAGATACCAAATGCCGTTTGATAGGCGGAAAACAGCAAAATCTGATTTGCCGTCGCCGTCGAAATCAAACTGTGGGTGGCGCACGGACGGTCTGAACCAATCCGTTACGGTATCAATCGCCGAATTAAAAGTTAAGCGCACGACTCCGCTGCCGTCGGCGTTCATTGTGTAAATCTCATCGGTCGTCGCATCGCGCCGACTTTGAAAAGCGATTTTTTCACTATCCGGCGACCACGCACCAAAATTATCCGGTATAGAATTGTTGGTCAAATTCACTAAATTACTTCCGTCAATCCCGACACTGGAAATTTCAAAAGAGTTTTGAAAATCCGCAGTAGTTGTAATAACACGATTGACACGTCTAAGTGCAATTTTATTATCATTAGGAGAGATCGGAGAAACGGCATTTCCAAGACGATAAGCGAATGAACTTGTCGTCGTGCCATTGGTCAGACTCTGGCGATTTGTCCCGTCCGCATTAATAATGAATACATTACTGCTGATTACATTTACACCGGAGGCATCAATATCAGCGAAGGCGAAAACAATTTTGCTGCCGTCATTTGACCACTGCGGAGCGTCTTCGTCGTCCTCAATACTATTCGGGGTAATATTTACCTGATTTGAACCATCAGCGTTCATTGTAAAAATATCGCAGATGCCGTTTGCGTTGCAGCGACCGAAAGCAATTTTGCTTCCGTCCGGTGACCAATCGGGGTAATGGTCGTGGGTCGTCGTATTCGTTAAACGGGTTTTATTTGTGCCGTCGGCGTTCATCGTCCAGATTTGGTCTTTGCCGCCAGGTTCGCGCCGGACAAAAACGATTTTCTGACCGTTCGGCGACCATTTATAAAGATTGTTTAATCCTGTTGTTTCGGAAATCAATTTTTGATTAGTGCCGTCGGCATTCATTACCCAAATCTGAGATGTATTTGAAATTGATTTACCATAAAGAATTTTCTGACCGTTTGGCGACCAGAGACCGCCGTTTTCATTTTCCAGCGTATTGGTCAAACGCTGTTGATTCGAGCCGTCAACATTCATCCGGTAAATCTCATAGTTGCCGTCGCGGTTTGTCGTAAATAATATCGGTTGAGTTCCGTCGCCGAGTTCCGACGAATAAAGTCTGGCGATATTGTTACGCGGCTGTCCGCCCATAATTGGGAAACTGCCGCCAACGACAATTTTTCCGTCCGGCTGTAAGAGAATTGAATTTACTGCACCATAAGTTTCGGAAGAAAAGTTGTCGGCTGTGCCGTCTGGATTCAAACGAGCAATAATATTGCGCTGTTGACCGCCGATTTGAACAAAAACACCACCAACTAAAATCTTGCCGTCCGCTTGTAATGCAATTGCTCTAACATCTAAATTATTTGGAACTTCGGCAAACATTGCGTCAAATGACAAATCTAATGTGCCGTCAGTATTGAGTCGCGCAATTCGTCTTCTTATTACTGTTTGTCCATCGGAAAACTGAAAAGCACCGCCAATTAAAATTTTCCCGTTCGGCTGGAGTTTTACATCATAAATACCGGAGGAAAGGAAACCTTGAAAATCTGTTTGAAACGAATCGAATGTTCCATCAGGATTAAAACGAGCAATTCCATCACGGGAAAAATTCGTCGGACTATAATAAAATCTAAAAAAACCGGCAATTAAAATTTTCCCGTCTGATTGTTGAATTATTCGGTGAACGCCGCCTGCATTGCCGCCGCCACTTGTGCTTGTTACTTGAAAATTTTCAATCGGATTAAAAGTTCCGTCCAAAGAGCCGTTACCGTTTAATCTGGCGATATATTGTCTTGTAACTGCACTTGAACCCGTGCCAAAAATAGAAAAAGTTCCGCCGATTAAAATTTTGCCGTTCTCAAGCACAGTAATTGCCCTCACAGCATTGTTGGGAAGCGGATTATTAAATGTAATATCAAGTGCGCCGTCGTTGTTAAGTCGTTGTATATTAATCGGCGGTTGACCATCATTTTGAAAAACTCCGCCGACAAGAATTTTTCCATCGGTTTGAACAGCAATAGTAAAAACCACATCGCTGTTGCGAAAAGGCGATGTAAAAGTTGTGTCAAGCTTTCCATTTTCATTGACGCGGGCAATTTGATAGCGTGTTTGTCCACCTACGGATGTGAAACTACCGCCGATTAAAATTTTCCCGTCCGGTTGCCGAACGACAATTTGAACCGGAGCAATACTGCTTGCACCATTATTAGTAACATTCGGATTAAAGTCGTCTGCCGCCTGACCGCGCACGTTGATATTTGTCGCCGTCATTAACAGTAAAGAGAAAACAGCCAAAACTATAGTTTTGCACATTGGCAGGAAAGCGAAATATTTCGCTGATTTTATTTGTGTTTGGTTATACATTTTATTTATCTCCGTAATTTTTAGTAATTTCAAATTAAGTTATTGTTTTTTCGGCGCGTCGTCCTTTTTGAAAAGTTTGAACAAGTTAATTCCGACACCGATTCGGAAGATGTCGCGGTTTCTCGTTTGGAAAGGCGAACGGTCAATCGAAATAACCGCCGTGTCGTTGCCGGAAAGACTGACTCCGGTTGCCGGTTCGAGAAAGAACGGCGGAATTGATTCGTTGAATTTCCTGCCCAATTTCATATTCACCGAACCGAAAAGATACAAAAAATCCGCGCCCGGCAGAGAAAACGGCGTTGAACCGTCAAGACGCAGGATCACGCCTGTCAGACTGTTCGTGATAGCCTCGTTCTGTCCGAATGTAACGTCAAAGGTGGCGGGAAAATTTTCCAGTTCCTTATTGTCAAAAAATGTTTTCAGTCTGAAGCCGCCGTAATATTGCCGGAAAAAACGATCACGGTCAGGAGTAACGAAAGCGACGTTCGTTTTACCGTCAAATTCTACGCCGGTAAAAAAGGCTTTGAATCTCGAATCAATTTCCATTCCGTTATTAACCGTCGGAATCTTGTAATAAAGTGCGGATTTGCCGGACGATAAAGGCGTAATCGCGCCGACTGCGCCGATCAGCGAAAGCGAAGTTCTGCCGGAAAACGAACCGGAAAATAGTTTTCCGGGTTTTATAACTTCTTGTTCGATGCCAACCAGAAAATCGAAACCCTTGACCAGATCATTGACTTTTGAAGTGCTGTCGCCCTGCACGAAATTGGTCGCAAATGCCGCCGGAGTAAAATCAGCGAGCGAACCGATGCCCTGCACCGGCGTTGTCGTCAGACGAATATCGCCCCAGACGGAAAAACCTCTCCATATAGTTTTATCTTCCTTTTCTTTATCTTCCGATTCTGTTTCTTTATTTGTTTTATCTTTTTTCTTAGGTTTGACTTTGCGGGTAAAATCAATAGGAGTATTAAAGAAAAAATTCAGAAAAGGATGCTGCTCGCTTCTGGCGGAACTCGCGCCGGATTGCTCATAGCCGATGATACTTCTGAAAATAACTTTTTGACTGGAAAAAGATTGTTTGGGCGCACTACAACTTTGGCAGAAAACCTTAATATCCGCCCTGTAACTTGGTAACAATTTATTTCTTGTTATCGTATAAACGGTGATATTATTGATGCCTTCCGCAAGAGTTACTTCTTCCGTCTGTAATGTTTTTTGCTGATTGATTCTTTCGTCCTGAACAATTTGGCGGTTCTCGGTGCGAATTATTTTATTATCTTCGTCCTTTACCTCAATAAGATAATTTCCGACCAACGGATCAATTTTACTGGCATCAATTTCCAGAGAAATTTTATTATTATCTTTTATTTTTCGTTCTCCGTTCAGTCTTAATGTATTATCCGTTGTAGGGTTCGGATTTGCCTGCTCGGATTGAAAATTATTTCTTGACGAACTGATTGCCGCTCCGCCCGTGTTCGTAAGAGGTGCGGCGTTGCGGACATTTTCATCGGTCGAAGCCGGAATTCTTGTAATGACAATTGACTTTACCGCCGAATTATCAAGATTTCCTGCTTTATCATAAGCCAGTAAAGTAAATTTATTTATACCTTCTTCGAGTTCAACCGTTACAAAAACAACTTCGGATAATTTGTGCGTTTGATTTAAAGGTTTTCCGCTTTGTTCGGAGATAATTCTTACCTGCTCGATACTTTCGTCATCCGAACTCAATGCAATTTGCGCGGTTGCCGTATCTACCTTCGATTTTGCCAAATAAGTTAATTTCGGTGAATTCTGAGCAGCGGCTGACTGAAATGCTCCGAATACTGAAACAATAAGTAAAAGTTTTATGAAAGTTTTCATTATTTTATACTCCGCGTGTGAATTTATTACTTTTTTAAGAACTGATTTTGCCAACTTACCTTGAAATATCGCAATAATCTGACAAATAAATATGCTGTTCTGTTATCTAATGATAAAAATCTACAAAACATTTGAAAAAAAATCCTTAATTATTTGCTAATTTTTTCCTAATTCTGCTAACTCTTGTATTAAGTTGATTTACGGAAAGATATTAATTTTATTAACCGTAAACTTTTGAAAATGTTTGCTTTAAAGGCGGAAAAAGGAATATAATTTTTTTCAAAATATGCTTCCTTCGCAATATAAATTTGCCGATTTCGTGCTTGATGTGCGGGAAAGAACCCTTTGTAAAAACGGTGAAGTGCTGAAACTGAAAAATCGCGCTTTTCAGGTTTTGCGTCTTTTGGTGGAAAACGATGGGAAACTCATAACTAAGGAAGAATTTTTCGAGCGCGTTTGGCAGGATTCGTTTGTCGAAGAAAATAATCTGACGGTTGCCGTCGCGCAGATTCGCAAGGCTCTCGGCGAAACACAGAAGAATAAGTTTGTTGAAACCGTTCCGAAAAAAGGGTATCGGTTCGTTGCGGAAGTCGAAGAGTTTTCAGGCGAAACGGAGGAAACGGAAGAAGTTTTTCAAGAAGATTTTTTTCCGTTTGAAGATGAAAACGATTCGGCTGCGGAAGAAAATCATCCGCCGGAAAACGTCCGCCCGTTTGCCGCAGAAAAAAAAGGATTTTTCGATTATGCCGGTTCGCGCAGAGTTTTAGCGGCTGTCGCATTTGTGAGCGTTATTTTCGCCGTCGGCGCGATTTGGCGGATGGGCTTTTTTTCAGCCGAAAAACCCGAATCATTTGAATCAATCGCCGTTTTGCCGTTTGCCACCGAAAGAAATTCGCCTGACAATGAAATTTTCGCCGAAAAGTTGACGCGGGAATTGATCTTTAATTTGGGACATATTACCGACACGCCGCTTTCGGGTTATGAAGCGGTGGCGATTTACGGTTCGCCGGACGTTGATCTGGCGAAAGCGGGCGCGGATCTACAGGTTGACGCGATTGTTACGGGACGCATAAAGTCGAGCGGCGGCGCGGACGAATTAGAGATAAAAATCAACGATCTGCGAAGCGGCGAGGTGGTTTTTGCAAAGAATTATTCGCTCAAAGCGCAGGATTTGCCCGCTTCGCAGCATCGCATTGCTTTGGATATTGCCCGCGTGATCGGCGAAAATGCTCAGAACGCCGATCAGAGCCGGACGCAAAATCTGGAAGCGTATCAAGCGTATCTTTTGGCGCGTTATCAACTCGGCAAAAATACGGGAAAAGATGACGAAAAAGCGATTGAAAATTTTACGCTCGCCGTTCTCAAAGACGAATCTTTTGCCGACGCGCGTTCGGGTTTGGCGACGGCGCACATTCAAAACGGGCTTTCGCTTTACGCCAATCGCGGGCTTGCCGCGTCGCAAAAATCGTTTCCGGCGGCGAAGGAAAACGCGCTCAAAGCACTCGAATTAAAACACGATTCCGACGAAGCCTTAGCCGCGCTCGCTTTTGTCAATTATCGTTACGAATACGATTGGAAAACAGCCGAAGCGAATTTCCGAAAGGCTCTGGAAATCAACCCGAACAACGTGCTGGCGCGTCGCTGGTTCGGTGAATTTCTGCACAAACTCGGACGTTTTGACGAAGGTTTTGCCGAGCAGCAAAAGGCACTCGCGCTCAGTCCGAATTCGTGGCGGATTTTAAGCGAAATCGCTTGGGGAAATTATCTCGCCGGGCGTTTTGACGAAGCCGAAAAATACTCGAAAAAATCTCTGTTTATTGACCGAAGACACGCCGCGACGCTTTATAATCTGAGCGAAATTTATGAGCAGAAAGGCGATCTTGCCGAAGCCGTCGGACTTTGGAAGGAAGCGATGGAAATCGAAGTCGCCAACAAACGCTGGATCGCCAATATTGAAAAATCTTCTGAAAAAGACGGACAGCTTGGTTTTGCCCGCGCCAAAGCCGAATGGCTCGAAGATTTGGTCGAAAAAGACTACGTTTATCCAACCGATCTGGCAAAAAGTTACGCCGTTTTCGGTGAAAAAGATAAGGCGATAAACTGGCTCGAAAAAGGAATCGAACGGCGCGTTCCAGATATTTTATCAATAAAATACGCGCCCGCTTTTGATTCGATAAAAACGGACGCGCGGTTTCAGGCGATTTTGACGAAGATGAATTTTCCGAAATGATATTTCTGGAAATAAAATTAAGAATATATCCCGCGAAGTTGGCGCGAAATATCGGGGAAAATATTTAAACGGGCGGTAAAATGTATTTAAGTATTTAGACGTTTATAAGTTTTCTGTTTTTAACTATCTGCAACTTTTTGTAACTCTGATAACTTTCTGCCAATTGCTTAATTTTTATCAAGTTAAACAAAATTATTACTCTGATTTTAAGTTTTTTGGTAATTTAACTTTTGCGGGCGCAGAGCAACCCTTCCAGACCTGCTAATTTGATTATCTTGTGCTTTTTCACTTTATCTTGAACAGATCATTAACAATAACTGCTCAAGATCAAAAAGATCGCAAGTCTGGAAGGGTTGCTCTGCGCCCGCTTTTTGCAAAGTGAAATGCCGAATAAATTAAAAATTGCTCTGATTACGATTTTGTTCTTAAATATCGAGCAAACTTGAATTTGTTCAAGTTAAGCGAACGACAATTTTTAACTTAATGAACTAAAAATTAAACAAATCCCAAATTCCTTTGAAAAACGAACCGATAATAAACAAACTTGCCAATATCGAGGCGATCAAAATTAAAATTAAAACGCCTATAATTCCGAAAACGAAAATGTAATCGCCTGTCGTGGCGACATCTTTGCCGGTGGCGTGTGTCCGAATCAAGTCCATATTCTGACGATTCGCTTTCCAGAAAAAATCGAAAGCGTCGCCGATGAACGGAATTATTCCGACGAGATAATCCAAGCCAATGTTGAAAGCCATTCTGAGAAGCGTGATCTTAGGCACGCCGTAACGCACGCCGGCGATCAAAATGTAAAACGAAGCGAGCGACGTGACCGAATCGCCGATGTTCGGAATCAAGCCGAGCAGCGCGTCCAAACCGAAACGCCAGCCGACGACGGGGATTTTTATCCACTCGTCGAGATATTTTGAAAGACTTTCCAGACTTTCTTCGAGTTCGATATGTTTGCGCTCTTCGCGCGTTAAACCGGAGCGCGTTTGTATTTTTTCCATATTAAAATAACCGGAAAATTTTACTAAAATTACTTTACGAATCGGGTTTCAAATAGTTCCCGAACCAAAACGTCGTCCATCTTGGCGGCAGCAAACGCCGAAGCGTTTGAGTAAATTTGATTGACTTGTATGCTTAAATTCAGCTTTTAAGTTTGCCAAAGTGCTTTTCGTGCTACGCACTCATTGCCGCCAAGATGGGCGTGGTTTCGTTTTGAAATTTTTTTATCGTCCCCATTTCAGCTTATTTCGCAGAACGTCGAAATAATTTCGGTTCGGCGGTTTGATTAGATTAAATGCCGTTCGGCTTTTGCGGATCAAAACCGTGTCTTTCGATTCCATTTGATAACCGATCTGTCCGTCCAAAGTTAAAACTACGCCTTCGTTTTCGTTTTTTAGAAGCAATTCTATTTCCGAATCGTCCGGCACGACAATCGGGCGATTGCTTAATGTAAACGGGCAGATCGGCGTTAAAACAATTGCGTTCATCGAAGGATAAATGATCGGACCGCCGGCGGATAAATTGTAAGCCGTCGAACCCGTCGGAGTTGAGATTATCAAGCCGTCAGCGCGAAATGAATTGACGAATTGATTGTCGAGATTCGCTTCGAGTTCGATAATTCGGGCGAGCGCGGCTTTGTTGATGACGACATCGTTTAAAACTCTGCCGGAAGCGATTGTTTTGTTGTCGCGGATGTGTTCGACATCGAGCATTACGCGCGGATCAATTTCGTATTCGCCGCTTAAAATCGCTTCGAGCGCGGGCAGCATTTCTTCGATGCGGAATTCGGTCAAATATCCCAAACTTCCGTAATTTATGCCGAGAACGAGAATTTCGCGGTTTCCCGTCAGACGCGCCGTCGAGATCATCGTGCCGTCGCCGCCTAAAACGACGATCAAATCCACGTTTTTTTTGAATTTTTCGACCTCCAGCGTTTCGATGTCGCAGATTTCGGCTTCCTCGCGCGGCTTGCCGACGACTTCGATGTTGCGCGTTTCAAACCACTCGGAAACTTCGCACGCCGTCGCCCAAGCCGGCTGGTGATTCGGTTTGACGACGACTCCGACGCATTTTATTTCCCGGTTTATCATTTATAAATTGGTCTTTGGCTTTTGGTTTTTGGTCTTTGTTTCTTGTTTCGCAAACTTTATGTTTTATTCAGCGGCATTCAGATTTTGAAGATAAAAAACCCTTATGCTGAAACAGTTTCTATCTGAAACCAAAAACCAAAGACCAAAAACCAAAGACCAAAAACCAACTCCATTATGCTCTGTCAATAATCAAACAAATAGCATAAAACTGCAAGCCCGCTTTCTTGCATCATACCGATAATTTTGCAAACAAGTTCACGGACAATTGGATTTTAGAGTTTTATCTGATAAAATCGCGGTTTGTTCAATCAGACAATTTATTTACTATTTCAAACATTAAAAGGTATTAAAAGATGTTAAGATTTTTCAAACGTATGGAAAGAACGAGAAATTTCGTTCTTTTGCTTTTTTCCATTGTAATGGTGGTTAGTTTAATCGTTTTTTACGCGCCGACCAGCGATCTTCAGGGTAATTTGACACGGGACGAAGACCCGATTGCCGAAGTTGCGGGCGAAACGATTACGGTGGCGGAAGTTGCCAGACAACAGGAAAGTCTGAGCCAAAGCGGACGCGCTTTTCCCGCCAAACTTCTGCTTGACGGAATGATTCGGGAAAGAATCGTCCGGCTTGAAGCCGAACGGCTCGGTTTGACGGCGACAGACGCGGAAGTTGCCGCGCGAATCCGCGAGCAGCTGAAAAGCGAAGACGGAAATGATATTGACGTTCAAACTTATGAACAAAACGTCAGCAGTCAGTTCGGAAGCGTCGCCAACTACGAGCAGATGATCCGCGATCAGATCAGCGCGGAAAAATTACAGGCGTTTTTGACAAACGGCGTAACCGTTTCCGAAGAAGAGGTTCTCGACGATTTTAAGCGAAATAATACGAAATTCGGCTTAAAATACGTTGCGGTTACAACTTCCGATCTGGCGCAGTCAATCAAACCGACGGATGAAGAATTGCAGGCATATTTTGAGAAAAACAAGAAGAATTATTACATCGGAGTTCCGCAAAAGAAAATTCGCTATATCTTTTTAAACAATTCCAAAATCGGCGAAAAACTGGAGATTTCCGAAGCCGATCTGAAAAAGGCGTATAACGAAATTCCCGCAGAAAAGAAGTTTGCCGGAGTGCAGGGACAGCAGATCGTTCTGCGCGTTGCCAAACCGGAATTTGATAAGGACGTTCAGCAAAAAGCAAATCAGATCGTGCAGAATGCCAGAGCGAAAAACAACGGGAAGATTTCCCAAGAAGCGTTTGCCGAATTAGCCAAAGGCGAATCCGAAGATGCAAAAAGCGCGTCAAGCGGCGGCAAAATTCCGGGCTTGATTCGGGAAAATCCGAGCAATCCGACTGATCCTTACCAGAGACTTCTGACGATGCAGCCGGGCGAAATTACCGATCCGATCAATTATAAAGATAATTATTATATTCTGCGTCGCGGCGAAGCCGTTCCGAAAACTTTTGAGGACGCGAAAAAAGAACTCGAAGTCAGCCTTAGAAACCGCCGCGCTTATACCGCATCCGCCGAACTCGCGCAGAAAATCGCGGACGATCTGAAACAAACGAAAGATGTCCGGGCAACTGCTCAAAAATTTGCGGCGCAGGCGAATATGAGCGTGGACGAAATGATTCGGGAGACGGGTTTTATCAAACCGGGCGATGAAGTTGACAAAATCGGCATTTCCGATCAGTTCGAGCAAGGCATTGCCCAATTGGAAAAGACGAACGATGTCGGCGACAAAATTCCGATAGACAAGGGTTTTGCGATTCCGCTTTTGGCTGAAAAGAGAGAGCCGCGCGATGCGGAATTGAGCGAAGTCAAGGAACAGGTTGCCGAAGCCTACAAACTTGACCGCGCAAAAGCTAAGGTTGAAGAAATCGCCAAGCAAATCGCCGCCGGCGCAAATTCGGCGGACGCGCTCGGTTCGGCGGCGGAAGCCGCTAATTTAAAGGCGCAGGAACAGGAAGTTTACAATCTCGGCGCACCTCTCGGAGAAGGTCCGACGGCGACGACTTCCGAGGCTTTGGAAGATGCGATTTACGCTCTGAAACCGGGCGAAGTTACAAAAACTCCCGTGAAGATCGGCGACACATATTATGTCGTCGGTTTGGTAAAACGCGACGAAGCGAGTATGGAAGATTTTGCCAAACAGCGCGATCAACTCGTTGACAGCAAACTCGCCCAAAAACGCGGACAGGTATTTTCCGATTATCTCGCGTCAATTCGTCAGGATTACGAAGCAAAAGGACAAATTACAATTTTTCAGGAAGAATTTGCTAAACTCGATGCCGCCGCGCCGCAAACGCCGCCGCAGCAGCAAGGACTTCCGCCGGAAATTCAGAGGCAAATCGAGGAGCAGATGCGGCAGCAGCAATCGCAGCAAGCACCGCCGCCTTCGCAATAATTGCGAACTTAAAACACGAAAAGAGCAGGCGATAAATTTATCGCCTGCTCTTTTTACTTCTAAAATTCAAAGTTTATTCGCCCAAATACGCTTCTTTGACTTTCGGATCAGCCGCCAATTCTTTTGAACTGCCTTCCATTACGATTCTGCCGGTTTCCAGAACGTAAGCGCGGTCTGAATGATGAAGCGCGGCGTTGGCGTTTTGTTCGACGAGCAAGATCGTCGTGCCTTCGGCGCGGATGTTGTCAATCGCTTCAAAAATCGTATGAACAAGAAGCGGCGCGAGTCCGAGCGAAGGTTCGTCTAAAAGCAGAAGACGCGGACGCGACATCATTGCGCGAGCCATCGCCAGCATTTGCTGTTCGCCGCCGGAGAGCGTTCCGGCTTTTTGTTTTTCGCGTTCTTTGAGGCGCGGAAATATATCAAAACCGTGCTGCATATCCTTGAGAATGCGCTGTTTATCATTGTAAATATACGCGCCCATATCGAGATTTTCTCTGACGGACAGATTTGCAAATACGCCGCGACCTTCGGGCGACATCGCAATTCCCTTTGACACGAGCGTATGCGTCGGCGCACCGCTGATGTCTTCGCCTTCGTAAACGACGCTTCCATTGCGCGGTTCGAGCAAACCTGTAATCGTCCGCAAAGTGGTGGTTTTTCCCGCGCCGTTCGCGCCGATAAGCGTTACGACCTCGCCTTGATTAACCTGCAAATTAATGCCGGTCAACGCTTCGATTGCGCCGTAACTGACTGAAACATTTTTTAAAGTAAGCATTGTTAGTTGTTAGTTGTCAGTTGATAGTTGTTAGTTACGCCATAATTGCAACTAACAACTATCAACTAACTAATCCCCAAGATACGCCTCGATAACTTTCGGATCATTCTTAATATCCTGCGGCAGACCGAGCGCGATTGATTTTCCGTAATCAATAACTTGCAGACGTTCGCACACGCCCATTACGACGCGCATATTGTGTTCGACCAAAACGATTGTCAGATTATACAAATCGCGTATTTTTTTGATTAATTCGGTTAAATCTTCTTGTTCCGACGGATTCATTCCCGCCGCCGGTTCGTCCAAAAGCAGTAATTGCGGACGGGTTGCCAAAGCGCGGACGATTTCCAAACGTCGCTGATTTCCGTAAGGCAGACTTGTTCCGCCTTCGTCGGCGTATTTTGCCAGATCGAAAATTTCGAGCAGTTCCATTGCAAATTTGCGGTGTTCGCGCTCGTCGCTGAAATATTTCGGCAGGCGCAAAACCGCGTCGAGCATATTTTGATTGGCGTGGCGATGACACGCCGTAACGACGTTTTCCAAAACGCTCATCGAAGGAAAAAGTCTGATGTTCTGAAAAGTTCTGGAAACGCCGAGCCTTGAGATTTGATACGGTTTCATCCCGTTAATGCGCGTGCCGTTGATGATGACATCGCCGGAAGTCGGAACGTAAACGCCGGTCAGAATGTTAAAGATCGTCGTTTTCCCCGCGCCGTTCGGACCGATCAGACCGTAAATCTCGCCTTCTCTGACATCCATCGTCAATCCGTCAACAGCTTTTAAGCCGCCGAACTGCATCGTCGCCTGATTTGTTTGCAGAGTTATATTTCCGTTTTTTTCCATTTTTACTCAATCATTCAGCAATATATCAATTAGAAAACAGCAAATTCTCTCTAGTCTTTGCCTTCACTCGTTAAATGCTTCGCTTCCTCGTCTTCGGCAATCGGCACGCCTTCCGTGCCGCCGACGGCTTCTGTTCCCGGAGGCGCGGTGCGCGGGCGTTTGAGCCAGCTTAAACCGAACTCTCTCGTTCCGAGAAGTCCCTGCGGGCGGAAAATCATCGTCAGAATAAGAATCAGAGCGAAAATCACCAAGCGCAGATCGGCAAAATTGAACGTCGTGTCGCCCATTTGAATTTCGGGCAGTTGGCGCAGCAGTTCCGGCAGAAGCGTTACGACGATTGCGCCGATAATCGCGCCGGTCATCGAACCCATTCCGCCGATGACGATCATAATGATTACTTCAAAAGATTTGATAAACTGAAAGTCGTTCGTGCTTAAAAACTTGTTGTAATGCGCGAACAAAACGCCCGCGATTCCGGCAAATGCCGAACTGATAACAAACGAAATAACTTTATAGCGCGTCGTATCAACGCCCATTGCTTCCGCCGCGAGTTCGTCTTCGCGGATCGAGATCAAAGCGCGTCCCATATCGGATTTGACGATGTTGTGAACTACGACGACGGTTATCACGGCAAAAAATCCGATCCATAAAAAGTCCGCGTAACCCGGAACTTGATAACCCGTCGCGCCGCCGACGGCATCAATATTCAAAATCACGATGCGGATAATTTCGGCAAATCCGAGCGTAACGATTGCCAGATAATCACCCTTTAAGCGCAGCGACGGAATGCCGACGATCAAACCCATAATCGCCGCAATAACCGCGCCGATAACAATTGCGATCAGCAAAACTACGCTGTTTGCGCCGAGTTCGCCGATGCCGGACAGCGAAGCGGCGATCTGTTCACCGTAATTGACTGTAAAATACGCCGACGAATACGCGCCAACCGCCATAAATCCGGCGTGTCCGATGGAAAACTGCCCCGTAAATCCGTTGATTAAATTTAAGGACGTGGCGAGAATTATGTTAATGGCGATAAATACGAGCAGACGCGCCGTATAATTATCAACGCCCATCCCGAAAAAACCGGCATCGCTCATCATCAAACTTACAATATATAAGACGATAACGATGACCACTCCGCCGAGCAAACTTTTCATCCAAGAACCCATATTTTTATTTGCGATTTTCAATTTGCGATTGGCGATTGTTTTTCGCTTTTTTTATCACATTCGTCATAAATTGAAAATCAGTAAACTTTAATCTATATAGTAATCAGTTCTCTGCAACTCTCCTGCTCAAATTAAAAAAAGCAAAAGTTGTTAATAAAACTCGAAATCCAATCGCAAATTGCAAATGGAAAATCGCAAATCCCTACACTTTCTCCTGCACGTCCGAGCCGAGTAAACCCGACGGACGAATTAGAAGAACAAGAATCAAAATTGCGAACGCGACGGCATCGCGGAAAGTCGAAGGAATTCCGATGATCTGACCGTAGCCGACGACGAAGGTTTCCGCCATTCCGATCAGCAAGCCGCCTAAAACCGCGCCGGGAACATTGCCGATCCCGCCGAGAACCGCCGCGACAAATGCTTTTAAGCCGGTTAAAAGTCCCATTAAAGGAAAAATTTTCGGTTGATACTGCGCGACCAGAACGCCCGCCGCCGCCGCCAGAGCCGAACCGAGTCCGAATGTAAAGGCGATGACGAAATCAGTATTTACGCCCATCAATTTCGCCGAATTCAAATTAAACGAAACCGCCCGCATCGCTTTTCCGATCTTCGTGTAAAAGATGATGTATTGCAGCATCAACATCAACAGAATCGAAACGATAAAAATGATTATCTGCGACATATTAATTGTCACATTTCCGAAAAGATTGTAATTTTCGTTCGAGATCAAAAGCGGAAAGGATTTCGGAATGCCCGAAAAAATAAAGGTGAACAGATATTCGAGAAAAAGCGACATTCCCATCGCCGTTATCAGCGTCGTCATTCTCGAATATTTCCGCACCGGACGATACGCAAAACGCTCGATGGCAATTCCGATCACCGCCGCAATCGCCATCGAGCCGAGCAGAACGAGAATAAAGGCGAAAAACGAAGGCTGCGAGCCGAAAACGTAAACGGCGAGCAAAAAACCCATATACGCGCCAACCATATAAACGTCGCCGTGCGCGAAATTGATAAGTTTCAAAATGCCGTAAACCAGCGTATAACCGAGCGCGATAAGCGCGTAAATCGAACCGATTGTTAAACCGTTGATTAGCTGCTGAACAAAAGTGTCCATATTTTAGATTGTTGAAATTTTGAATTTTTTCCAAGCGAGAAGCGAGAATTGGGAATTAACTTTTCTTTTTCGTAATTCTCATTTCCCAATTCTCACTTCTCACCTAATTACTGTCCGCCCGTAGCCGCATCAGCATTTGCCGCCATATTTGAATTAGTATTCATATTTGAATCGGGCATTGCATTCGTGTTGCTTGTGGCGTTGGTATTCGCCGCCGCATTCGGCGCGTCTGCCGCGACAACTTCGCCGTCCGGCTGAACTCTCGCTTCGGGAAGCAATTGTTTCGTTTCCGGTTTGAGTTCTAAAACGACAGCCGTTTTGTCCGCGTCGCGCAGATCGTTTATCGAGATAGTTCCGGTTACGCCGACAAAATCTTTTGTTTGAGCAATCGCGTCGCGCAGTTTTTGCGGATCGGCAGTTCCGGCGCGTTTGAGCGAATCGGCTAAAATATAAGCCGCGTCATACGCTAAAGCCGCCAGAGAATCCGGTGCTTCGCCGCCGAATTTCGCTTTATAAGCGTCAACGAATTTCTGCACATTCGGCGAAGGATCGTCAACCGAATAATGATTCGTGATAAAAGTATTTTTCAAGGACGCGCCGCCGAGTTCCCAGATTTTCGGCGAATCCCAACCGTCGCCGCCGAGAATCGGCATATTCATATTAAGTTCGCGGGCTTGCTTGGAAATAATTCCGACCTCGCCGTAATAACCCGGAACGTATATAACATCAGGATTTTTCTGACGAATATTCGTTAATTGTCCTTTAAAATCCGTGTCGTTCTGCGTATAAGCCTGTTTGTCTATGACTTGTCCGCCGAGTTTTGTAAATTCCTCTTCAAAATACTGCGTCAAACCTTTGCTGTAATCGGAATTGACATCGCCGAAGATCGCCGCCGTTTTCGCGTTCAGATTTTTCGCGGCAAATCTCGCCATCGAACTTCCCTGAAAATCATCCTTAAAACAGACGCGGAAAATATAATCGCCGATCTGCGTAACTTTCGGATTCGTCGAAGAAGGCGTAATCATCGGAATCTTCGCTTCCTGCGCGACGGGCGCGGCGGCGAGTGAATTCGTCGAAGCGACTTCGCCCAAAACGACGTTTACTTTATCTTGGTTAATCAATTTTGAAACAACCGTTTTGGCTTGTTCCGGTCTGCCTTGATCGTCTTCGATAATCAATTGAAGCTGTTTTCCGAGAACGCCGCCCGCCTTATTAATTTCTTCGGTGGCGAGTTCGATTCCGTTTTTCGTTGATTTTCCGAAACTCGAAGTTTGCCCTGTCAAATCTACATAAACACCGACCTTGATTGTGTCGCCCGCGTCGGCATTCGTCGCTTCGCCGCCTTTTTGCACACACGCAAAAGACGAAAGCATCGAGATAACCAAACCAATGGCTAAGAAAGTTCTTTTCATATCTACCTCACAGATAAAATTATTACATTTTTAAATAGTTTTTTGTTCCCGGTCTTTGACGGAAAATACCGACAGTTTTGGGAAAATTGAATTTCAAAGCATTGTATCCGATTTTAATATTAAATGCACGGATAGCTTACAGCTTTGTTTATAATTTTACTTTTGAAATTTCCGGTTTCTCAAGATTTTGCCGCTTTTAAGTTGCTGAATTCTCGTTGAGCGACAATCATAGTAAAATAAGTTTTTGCAATTCAAATCAGAACACGCCCAAATATTTATGCAGACAAAAGAAATTCCGACAAACAATCTCGGCGATATGCCGAAAGAAGATTTCCGCAAATTCGGCTACGAATTGATTGACTGGATCGCCGATTATTTTGAGAATATGGAGAATTTGCCCGTTCTCTCGCAAATCGAACCCGATTGGCTGAAAAACAATCTGCCGAAAAACGCGCCAAAAACGGGTGAAGATTTTGCGGATGTTCTAAAAGATATTGACAAACTTATTCTGCCCGCCGCAACCCATTGGAATCATCCGAATTTTCACGGGCTTTTTTCGACTTCGACAAGTTCCGTCGGCGTTTTCGGCGAAATGCTCGCCGCCGCTTTCGATATGAAAGCGATGCTCTGGCGCACTTCGCCCGCTTCAACCGAACTCGAACCCGTCGTTTTGGATTGGCTCAGAAAAATGATGAATCTGCCCGAATCGTTTCACGGCATAATTTACGACACGGCTTCGGTTTCAACTCTGCACGCAATTGCGATGGCGCGGGAAAAACTCGATTTGGGAATACGCGAATATGGAATGATCGGGCGGACAGATTTGCCGCTTCTCCGCGTTTACTGCTCCGAACAAACTCATTCTTCGATTGATAAAGCCGTAATTTTGCTCGGTTTGGGGCAAAAATCTCTTGTCAAAATCGAAACGAATGAAAAATTTGAAATGGACGCGGAAAAACTTCAAACAGCAATCGAGCAGGACAAATCAGACGGCTATCTGCCCTTTTGCGTCGTCGCCACCGTCGGCACGACTTCCACGACAAGCGTTGATCCCGTCGAAAAAATCGCCGACATTTGCGAAGCGGAAAATCTTTTTCTGCACATAGACGCGGCTTATGCGGGTTCGGCAATGATCGTTCCCGAATTGCAGTTTCATTTTGCAGGCGCAGCACGAGCCGATTCAATCGTCACAAACCCGCACAAATGGCTTTTCACGCCGTTCGATCTGTCCGTTTTATACGTCAAAGATTTGGATTTGCTCAAACAGACTTTTTCGCTCGTTCCCGAATATTTAAAGGTTGCCGAAACAGTTACAAACCAGATGGATTACGGAATCCAATTAGGTCGCAGATTTCGTTCCTTAAAACTCTGGTTTGTAATGCGCTATTTCGGACAAGAAGGTTTGATCGCCAGAATCCGCGATCACGTCAGATTGGCGAATCTGTTCAAAGATCGGGTTGAAAAATCCGACAGTTGGGAAATTCTCGCGCCAACCACATTTGCTTTAGTTTGCTTTCGCGCGTGTCCGAAAACGAGCGAAGATTTGAACGCTTTGAACGAAAAAATTATGAACGAAATCAACAGTTCCGGCGAAGCGTATCTGTCGCACACGAAATTAGACGGAAAATTTACTTTACGTTTATCCGTCGGAAGTATTAGAGTTGAAGAAAGGCATCTTGAAAAAATTTGGGATTTATTGAATAAAATTTGTGATAAAATCGCTAAAGATTTCCGGGGTGAAAAAACTTATGACTGAAACTGAAAAAATGCAGCAGCTTCATTTATTGACGGCGCAGGGACATAAAATTTCTGCGGAGGAAGAAGTAAAACTTCAAAATTGGTATAAAACGCTTGACCGTGAAGAATCGGTAATTAACCAAAACAATCGCAAAATTGAAGTCAATGAGTTGAAGAAAAAATGGCAAAAACAACCGAACTAATCGTTGCAGCAAGCAGTGAAATTACAAGTCTGATCGAACAGAATCAACAAATCAGGCTTGAAAATCAGCAGTTACGCCAAAAACTCGAATCAAGTCTAGCGGAGCAGTTTGCGTGAGCCTGAGCGACGCGGACAAACAATTTATCAGAGAGCGGGCAATTAGACGAACAGTTACAAAAACATTTATGAAGAAAGCAATCTGCACATTTTTGCTGATTTTCGTCGCAAGTTTCGGCATTTTCGCGCAGCAAACATCGAAAACTATTATTTCCATAAGCAAAGAAAAGCAAGTGGAACGCGAAAAATTCGATCCCTTGAGAAATCCGGCTGAAGATTTGCAAGCGGCGGTTAAAAAAGCCGAAGCGGAAAATAAACGAATAATTCTCGATGTCGGCGGCGAATGGTGCGTTTGGTGCGTTTGGATGGACAAGTATTTTATTAAAAATCCCGATCTGGCAAAATTGCGCGATGAAAATTTTGTTTGGGTCAAAGTAAATATGAGTCCCGAAAATGAAAACAGAGCGTTTTTGTCAAAGTATCCGTTGGCGGCAGGTTATCCGCATTTATACGTTTTGGAAAAGGACGGCAAACTGCTTTATTCGCAAAATACTGCCGAACTTGAAGAAGAAAAATCCTATAATTTGCAGAAGTTTACGGGCTTTTTGGAAAAATGGTCGCCGGCGAAAAATAAAACGAAATCTAAAAAATAGATGCAATTCATCAAAGAATCAATAATCAAAGCCGCACCCGAAAAAGTTTTCGCCTTTCACGAACTGCCCGACGCAATCGAGCGTCTGATTCCACCTTGGGAAAACGCGAAAGTTATTCAAAAAGCCGACATTTCAAATATCGGCTCGCGGGCGATCATCGAGCAGAAGATTTTCGGTCTGATTCCGTCGCGCTGGATCGCCGAACATACGAAATACGAGCCGCCCGAAATGTTTGAAGACGTGCAGATTTCCGGTCCTTTTAAAAGCTGGCGGCATCGGCATATTATAAAATCGCACGAAAAAGGGGCGATTTTGAGAGATGAGATAACATACGAAGCACCGTTCTGGATTTTCGGAGCATTCGCCGCGCCGTTTCTGATTCAGCCGAAACTTGAGAAAATGTTCGCCTATCGCCACAAAGTTACAAAAGATTGGTGTGAAAATGCGATTTGATTACAGAAAATTGAGCGATGAGGAATTTAAAACGATGTGTCGAGAAAATCCTTATGTTCAGTTTGAATTAAATAAAGACGGGGAAATGATCATTTCCCCGTTAAAAAACGGAACTGAAAGTTCTCGTAACTTTCTAATCAACGGCGAATTTGGAAAATGGTCGGAAAAAGACCGAAGCGGAATTGGTTTTGCTTCTTCAACTTTATTTAATTTGCCGAACGGCGCAAAGCGTTCTCCCGATTTGGCTTGGATAAAAAATGAGCGTTGGGAAAGTTTAACAAATGACGAACAGGAAAAATTTCCGCCGCTTTGTCCTGATTTTGTTATTGAACTACGCTCGCGCACCGATGCGGCTGCCGATTTGCAGTCGAAAATGGAAGAATATCTGGAAAACGGCGCGAAACTCGGTTGGTTGATTGATCCATATCAACAAAAAGTTTATATTTATCGGCAAAATGAAGATGTTGAAATATTAGACAATCCGAAAAAAGTAAGCGGCGAACCGCTGCTTAAAAATTTCATTCTGAAAATGGAAAAAATCTGGTCGTAAATTATGTTAATTCACATTGTCTGCTGGAAATACAAAGAAGAAACTTCGCCGGAAATGCGCGAAGATCACCTTGCAAAACTAAAGACCTTGCCGAACGAGATTCCGAACATCGAAAGTTTCAAGATCGGTTTTGACATTCTGCATCTCGAACGCTCGTTTGATCTGGGATTGGTCGCAATTTTTCCCGATAAAGCCGCGCTCGATGCTTATACGATTCATCCGACGCATCAAAAAGCAGCGAATTTGGGAAAAGAAATTGCGGAAAAGGTCGTTTCGGTTGATTTTCTCGATTAAAATGTTTATCAAAAAATGAAACTTTGGAAAAAAATTCTGCTGATTTTTGTCGCCGTTTTGCTTTTGGCGCAGATTCCTTTTATCTACAATCGTTATAAAATCGGCAGTCTTTCCGAGCAAATTTCTCAACTCGACCAAAAGAAATCCAGATACTCAAACCCCGATTACAAAGATTACGCGGGCGCAATTCACGTTCATTCATTTTTGGGCGGACACAGCACGGGCAATTTTGACGAATTGATCGAAGGAGCGCGGAAAAACGAACTCGATTTTGTTTTGATGACCGAACACGATGCGAAATTTTACGATACGTCCGCGATGACCTTGAACGGTTTTCACAACGGCGTTTTGTTTGTCGGCGGAAATGAATTTGACACAAAAAGCGGAGATCGTTTTCTGCTCGTCGGCGGCAGTTCAAATCAAATAAATTCCGATTCGGCGGAAACAATTAAAGTTCTGGAGAAAATCCACTCGCAGAAAAAGATCGCGCTGGTTACATATCCGCAAAAATTTAAATCGTGGAACTCGGATTTTGACGGCGTAGAAGTTTACAGTCTGCACACGAACGCCAAACAGATAAATATTTTCACCGGATTATTTGACGCGCTCTGGTCGTATCACGCTTACCCGGAACTTACTTTTGCGACCTATTTCGAGCGTCCGGCGGAAAACCTCAAGCAGTTTGACGAAATTTCGGCGAAGAGAAAAATTTCGCTTTTTGCGGGAAACGACGCTCATTCAAACATCGGTTTTCACGTTTTCGGCACAGACACGGGAAGCAAATTTCTAAACGCGAAAATTGATTCTTACGAAACGGTTTTCGGAATCGTGCGAACTCATATAATTCTCGAAAAAGATCAGGCACTGACGGCGCAGAATTTATCCGACGCGCTCGGAAAAGGACGCGCCTTTATCGGTTTCGACGTTCTGAGCGACACGAGCAATTTCTTATTTTCAGCCGAAAGCGAAACGGAAACGGCGATTTCCGGCGACGAGATTTTCTTAAACGGCGATTTTGTAAATCTCAAAGCGTTTGCTCCGCAAACGGCGCGTTTTATCGTTTTAAGAAACGGCGAAAAAGTGTTTGAAGCAAAAGAATCAACCCAAGCAGATTTTCAGGCTAAACAGACGGGAACTTATCGCGTCGAGGTTTATCTGGACAAACTCGGAACGCCCTTTGATAAAACGCCTTGGATAATCTCGAATCCGATTTACGTCAGATAATACGGTTCGGCAGCCAGCCAACGATTTTAAATTTTCAGTCATCCTAATTCAGCAACAGCAAATTGTTAGAAAATTAAGGGGAAAAAGTTTCTAAGGAAAATAATGAGAAAATTTAGAGAAAATGTTTTTCGGTTTTTAGGTTTGATTTTAGCGGCGTTTTTATTTTCAAGCGCGGCGGCGGCACAGCAAACTCAGCGGGCGAAATTCGACGTGAAAAATTACCGGATGGACGTGCAGCTTGTGCCAAACGAAAATAAATTGAGCGCGACGGTTGACGTTGATTTTGTGCCGCTTGAAAATACGCGAAACGTAACTTTTGAACTTAACGGTTCATTAAAGGTGGAAACCATCACAAAAATCAGCGGCGTTTCTTCTGCCGCACCGCAGGCGAAAGGGAAAAATTCGGCGGCGATACCGACAAATTCTGCAAGCGGCGTAACCTTTATTCAGGATCAGGTCGGAGTTTCGGATTTGGGTCCGAGCGTGCGCGTTGATCTGGGCGAAATCGCTTTGAAAAACGTGCCGGTAACTTTGCGTTTTACATATTCCGGCGTGCTGGTTTCGCCTTCGGGCGGACCGCTTTTAACCAAGCGTCTGGCTTATGTCGGCAGAAATAACGGCTATCTGATGTATGCGGCGCGTTGGTTTCCGTTTCACGAATACGCGGCGGATCAGGCGACTTCCGATATTACGATTTCGCTTCCGAGCGATTTGCAGATCGTCGGTCACAGCGATGTTCCGGTGGTGCAGACAAGCGGAAAATACCGCTTCGTCCGCAATCAGCCCGGACTTGTCGGAAACTTTGCTTACGACAAATTCGCCTCCAAAACTCTGCGATTCGGCGAATACGAACTCAAATTCAACACAAAATCGGGCGGCGATCAATTAGTTGCCGCTTACGGCGAAACTTTAGGACGTGCGCTCGAATTTTACACGAAAAAATACGGCGTTCCCGAAATGGGCAAAAAACTGATAATCGCGCAGATTGACAACGAAAGTCTTGATTTTTACTCGACGCAGGGAATGATCTTTATGGCGGATAAGTTGTTTAATCAGGCGCGTGAAATTACGCAGGAACGGCTTCAGCGCGAAGCGGCTTATCAATGGTGGGGTTTGACCGTCGGTTTAAAATCCTTCGATGATGCGTGGCTTTCGCAGGGACTCGCCGAATACTCGGCGTATTCCTTGCGCGAGAGTTTATCTTCCGGCGCACAACTCGACAATCTGCGCCGCGAACTGCTCGAAAAGGCTCTGACCTTCGAGCAAACCGCGTCTTTGCTCAGAACGCCTGCGGTTCTCGACGATCAATCGGTGGCGTATCAATATATAATGTTCGGCAAAGGTCCGTTCGTTTTCAAACTCTTGAGAGATACGATGGGCGAACAGAAATTCGATCAACTGCTTCGCACGTTTCTGCAAAAATATCGCGGCAAAAACGCTTCGATTTACGATTTTGAAAAACTCGCCGACGAAATTTCCGGCGAACGTCTGCGCTACTTTTTCGCACGTTGGGTTGAAGGAACGGGTGTTCCCGAATTTAAATCCGATTATCTGATTATCAGAACGCGCGGCGGAAAATTCGTTACGCGCGGAACGGTCAAGCAAAATTACGATAATTTACAGCTTCCCGTCGAATTAAGACTGCGTTCGGAAGGCGAAGGCGGACTAAAAACCCAAAAAGTTTTCATCGAGGACGCAAGCGCGGATTTCAACATCGAATCGGAAGGAAAACCGCTGGATGTCGTGATTGATCCCGATTACAAACTTTTGCGGATTTCCGACGATCTGCGAATTTCTTCGATTGCCCGGCGCGGCATCGAGCAGTTCAAAGAAGGAAATTACGTCGAAGCCCAGCAGCAATTTGAAGCCGCGCTCAAACTGGATCGCTCGAACTCGTGGGTTTATTACAATCTCGGTCTGCTTTTTCTCGAACAGCGAAATTACGATCTGGCGGTGGACAATTTCAAGGCGGTTTTAGGTGGAAATCTGCGTCCGAACTGGCTTTCTGTTTGGGCGAATATCAAAATGGGCAACGCTTACGACGCAAAAGGCGACAGAACCCGCGCCGTCGCCGCTTATAAACGCGCCGAAGACCTCGGCGACGATTACGACAATGCACAGCAAGCGGTTAAAAAATACTTGGCAAGTCCCTTTGACCCGCGCGAAAATCAAACAACGGCGGTTAATTAGAGCAAATTAACATTGATTATCTGATCGGCAGCGTTCGGGATGAGGCATTTTGTGCGAACAAACATAACCCTCGGCTCATTTAGGACGCTGCTGATAATTTATTTCCTAACCCCAATTCTCAAATCTTTCTGACTTTCAAAATGCCGAATAAAACACCTCCTTACATACGCCTTGGTAAAAGACAACAAAAACATGCAATGGATTTTGCAAGCCGTATAAATTGGAAAGAAATCAGAATTACTGCGGATTTGGCTTTGGCGATTGACGAAATAGAAAAAGAAAAAAGCAAAACAAAATAGATTTGCGCTTCAAAAGTCTTGTATCCGTAGTTTCTTGATTTATCTATTGCTGCCTTTTTCCGACGAATTATCTTTTTTCCTTGTCCATCTCAAACATTTTTCACAGTTTCCGTTCGGTTCTGTGATTACGAATTTTAGATTTTTAACATCGCCTTTTGCCGGTATTTCAATCGGTTCGGCGTGTTTCTGCTGCGGCGACGGATTGGCTGTCGAAACTACGGGTTTCAGCAAATAACGCAAACCGTCCATTACTGAAAATGAAAAAGTTCCGTCCGGTTTTGTCTGTCCTAAAACATAACCCATCGAACCTTCCGCGTATTCGGTTTCTTTGACGCTGATCGAAGCGTTCGGCACGGGACTTCCATCGGGATAAACGACGATGCCTTCGATTTTTCGCGGCGAAAGTTTTCGGGGAAGACCAAAATCGTAGTTTTGAAAAACCTGCCCTTCGCTGATCGTAATCGTTTTAGCCGATTTTATGTCGGTTGTTCCCAGATAAAATGTGCGCGGATACGGAAACGTCGGTTCGCCCAGCCGATCCAACCTGATACCGAGATAATAAGTTCCTGCGGGAATTGACCGAAACGTGAAACGCCCGTCTTTTTCGGTAAAAGCGAATATATTATTTTTCTGATAACGGCTGCCGATTTGGTCAACCGGAACTAAATTAACTGAAATTTCAGAGGCAGGCAGAGAATTTTCATCATAAAGCCGCCCGCTTACTTCGGTTTTCGTTTCCAACACGAAATAAGAAAAGACACAGCCTTTGTCAAAAACTTTTACTTTATTTCCTTCTTCATATCCCCATAATCCTTTGGGAACTTTCAGCCGGATTTTGTATTCGCCCGGCATCAAACCTGTCAAACGATATTCGCCTTTTTCGTCAGTATTAGTTTCGAGAACCGCGCTTTCGCCTTCAAGAATAATCGGAATATTCGCCAACGGCGCGGGTTCTTTATACGGATCATCGTCTTTACGGACAAATCTTTTCAACACTTTGCCGGAAATTGTCGAGCCTGATTCGGCATTCGGCAAACTTCTGAAATATTCGAGGTCTTCAATCGCCTTTGATAAAAGCCGAGTTCGCGTGCAGATTCCCGTGCCGAGTTTTCCGGTTTTCGCATTTTTGTAAGCGTAAACGAGATAGCTTTGCCCGACCTCAAATTTGTAACCGCAATCGCCGCCGCCTCTGCCCGTAATTATTTCCACCGAATCTTCCGAAATTCCGCGAAACTTTTCGCCGACGGCAAAACGCACCGATTTTTGTTGAAAGATCATTTTCCTGTCTTCGGAATTTGAAACATCAACGGAAACGTCGGAAATCTTTTCAACTTCTCCGCTAAAAACAGTTTCCGCATTCCAGAATGCCTGACACGGCTGACCCGCGCCGACGCAGGAACAGGCTTGAACCGCTGACGGAAGCAGAAAAAACAGTCCGACAACAAACACGAAAGTAAAAATTGATAAGCGCATAAATTTTTGATTCCTTTTACTGCTTCGATGCGTTCTTAATCTAAATTGGTTTGTTTCGCGCCAACTTTCTCTGCCGTTCAAAATGCTCGAAAACCTTTTCAGCCGCTTTTGCTCCGATAAACGGCGTTAATTCTTCGATAGACGCTTGAGCGATTCTTTCGATTGAACCCATATTTCTCAAAAGTTTTAATTTGCGCCGTTCGCCGATGCCTTCGATGGCGGTCAGTTCCGAAGTGAAATCGCGGATTTCGCGGCGTTTGCGGTGATATTGAACTGCAACGCGGTGCGTTTCGTCGCGGATTTGCTGGACGAGGCGGAAAACGGGCTGCGTCGGCTCGAATTTAACGGGCTTGTCTTCGCTGCCGTATTTTAAGAGATGCGAAATTTCGTTGTGTTTTCGCGGCGGTTTGACCAAGCCGACAAGCGGGATCATTTCCAAGTCCAGAGTTTGCAAAGCAGCGGCGGCGGCGGAAAGTTGTCCTTTGCCGCCGTCTATGAAAATCAAATCGGGAAGCGGTTTTTCTTCGCTGACAAGCCGTTTTAAGCGGCGGAAAACGGCTTCGTGCATTGACGCGAAATCGTCCGCGCCGACGACGGTTTTTATTTTCAAACGGCGAAATTCCGAGCGATTCGGTTTGCCGTTTTCAAAATGGACAATTCCGGCGACGTTTTCCGCGCCTTGAATGTTGGAAATATCGAAACTTTCGATTATCTGCGGAAAATGCGGAAGTTCGAGAATTTCCTGCAACTCGCCCAAGATTTTTTCCGAATCGGGTTTTAACACGCGGAATCTTTGCTCGAAACGGATTTTCGCGTTTGTTTCAACTAAGGAAATCATCTCGGCTTTTTGTCCGCGTTTCGGTTCGTGAATCGAAACTTTGCGCCCGCGCCGTTCGGTTAAAATTTTTTCCAAAGTTGCGCGGTCTTCAAAATCAACCGGAACGTGAATTTCAAGCGGAACGTAATCGGTTGAATAATATTGGGCTAAAACTTCGCCGAAAAATTCGGAAACGTCGAAATCGTCGTCTTCGGGCAAATCTTCCCAGAAAAATTCTCTGCGCCCGACGATTCTGCCCTCGCGCATTGTAAAAAGTTGGAGCGCGAGATTTTGTTTTTCGCGGTAAAAACCGAAAATATCAACGTCCAGATCGGCGGTCATCGCCATTTTCTGCTGTTCGCCGAGCGCGACGACGGTTTTGCTCAAATCGCGGAATCGGGCGGCGATTTCGTAATTCTGATTTTCGGCGTAATGCCACATTCTTTTCTCTAATTCATTCGCCAGTTCCTTGTTTTTTCCGTCGAGAAGCAGGCGCACGTCATTGACGGCTTCTTCATATTCGTCGGGTTTGCAAAGTTCGCGGACGCACGGCGCGAGGCATCTTTTTAGATGATATTCAAGACACGGACGCGGCAGTTTGCCGTCAATTTCGATATTGCAGGTGCGAAGCTGAAACGTGCGGTTTATCACATCCAAAGTTTTTCTGGCTAAGGACGCGGGCAAAAAAGGTCCGTAATATTTCGCGCCGTCGCGGATGATTTTTCGGGTGATAACGACTTTCGGAAACGGCTCGTTCGTGATTTTCAAATGCGGATACTGCTTGTCGTCTTTGAGCAGAACATTGTAGCGCGGCTTGTGTTTTTTAATCAGATTTGATTCTAAAACGAGTGCTTCCGCTTCGGAATCAACAACGATAAACTCAAAATCGGCGATGCGCTGAACCAGCCGCCGCGTTTTTGCGTCGTGTCCGCGTCCCGATTGAAAATAAGAACGAACGCGGTTTTTCAGGTTTTTCGCCTTTCCGATGTAGATAATTTTGCCCGCGTCGTTTTTGTGTATGTAAACGCCGGGCGAAGTCGGAAGAGATTTTAGTTTTTCCTGTAAATCCATTAATCTGATTTTAGCTTTTTGAATCGAAGACACAAAGCGGAAAAGAAAAATTACTCAAAAGATGAAAACAATTTTAACAAAATCAGCAGAAGAAGCCGCCGAATTTATAAAAAACGGCGGAATCGTCGCCTTTCCGACTGAAACGGTTTACGGTTTGGGCGCGGACATTTTTAACAAAACGGCGATTGCGAAAATCTTTGAAGCCAAGCAAAGACCGAACGATAATCCGCTGATCGCGCACGTCGGAAATCTCGAACAAATCGAACAATTAGCTGCGGAAATTAACCAAAACGCCCGTAAATTTATCACAGCATTTTTTCCCGCGCCGCTGACTTTGGTTTTGCCGAAATCGGAAAAAGTTCCGCTTATCGCAACGGCAAATCTGGAAACAATCGGTGTGAGAATGCCGAAAAATGAATTGGCGCAAAAATTTTTAAAAAATTGCAAAACGCCCGTCGCTGCGCCGTCGGCGAATTTGTCGGGCAAACCTTCGCCGACGAATTGGCAGGCGGTTTATGAAGATTTGAACGGGAAAATTGACTGCATTCTGCAAAGCGAAATGACGGAGATCGGATTGGAATCAACCGTTGTTGACTGCACTTCGGAAAAACCTTTGATCTTGAGAACGGGCGCGATTTCGCTTGAACAACTGCAAAAAATTATTCCCGAAACAGGGCTTTATAAATTGGCGCAAAACGAAAAACCGAAAAGTCCGGGCTTAAAACACACACATTATTCGCCAAATGCAAAAGTCGTTTTTTGGAGTCCAAGGTCCAAAGTCCAAAGTCCGAAGTCTTGTGCGTTTATCGGTTTGAGCGAGGTTGAAATTGATTTTGATTTGGTGAAAATTTGCGGTTCGGTTGAAGAATACGCACATTCGTTTTTCGCGTTTTTTCGTGAATGTGATCGCCGGAATATTAGAAGAATTTACTGCGAAAAGGTTGCGGAAAAAGGCATCGGCGCGGCTTTGATGGACAGATTAAAACGCGCGGCGGAAAATTAATTTTATTTATTGATGTTACGCAGAATTAGTTCTTTTATGAATTGCCGTCTGCTTCAGCGGACGGATGAGTTTGCTCTAAGCCAATCGGCTTTAGCCAAACTTCAAATAAAAATCAATTATCCTTTGCGCTTTAGCTAAAGCAGTAAGGATTTCAATTAAATTTATAGTTCGGCTAAAGCCGGTCTTTTGTTTAACTTGAACCGTCGGCTAAAGCAGACGGCAATTCATAAGAAAAGAATTATATTGCGTAACGTGAGTTATTTATTTTTTACCGAAACAATCGCAAGTTCGCCGTTCTTTGCCAAAACTTCTGCTTCGACCAAATCGCTCGTCGTCAATTCATTCAAGTATTCGTGCGGAACTAAAACCAAAACCCGTTCATCGTTTCTGCGCTTTATTTGTTCGGCGATTTCCGAAACGCCTAGAAATTTTTTGAGTTTTCCGTCGTCGGTTCTGATTAATCTTCCCGCCGCGTAAAATTCGGCGTTGTGCGAGATCGTATGAAGATTCAAAACTTTTTCGGTTGTCAAACTGCGCTCGTTTGCCGCCTGCATCAAGCCTTTTGTCGAATCTGCATAAGCAAATTTCGGCACGACGAACTGCAAAAGAATCGCCACGACAGCGAATGTTAAAAACGCCAAAATCTGCACGCCGATTTTGTGCCTTTCACTTTTCTGCACAAATTTATAAACATAATCAGCCGTTAAAATCAAAGCGGCGGGCAAAGCGGGCAAAATATAACCGGGAAGTTTCGAGCCGGAAACGGAAAAGAAAACAAGCGGAACGAGCAGCCAAGCGAAGGCGAAAACGAGATGGGGAGATGGGGAAAAAGGGAGGCGGGGAGCGATTTTCGGACTTTGGACTCTGGACTTTGGACTCTGGACTCTGATCGGACTTTGAACTTTGAAGAAATCCCAAATCGAAGCGAGAAAGAACGGCAGCCACGGAATTGTCATCAGCGGCAGAACGAGCCAGAAAAACCAGAACGGCTGCGGATGTTGATATTTGTCTGAAACGTAACGCTGAAAATGATGTTGAATGAAAAATTCGTCTATGAATTTCCAGCCGTTTTCCAGATACATCGGCAGATACCAGACGGACGCGACAAGTGTAATCAGAATCGTTCCCCAAATTAAGCTGATAATAAAAATTTTGCTTGGCAATTTCCACGACAAAAGATAATAAAACGCAACGATTGCGAACGGAAACACAGCACCGATCAAACCTTTGGCGATCAAGGAGATGCCTATAAAAAGGTAAAAGGTAAAAGGTAAAAGGTAAAAGGTAAAAGCGGATTTTTTATTTGATTTTTGATCAAAGATGAAGAAAGCGACCAAACTTGCGGTGATCGGAAAAGTTAAAATAATGTCGAAACTTGCGCCGCGCGAAAAAACGAGCAAGCCGATTGACGAAGCGGCGATCAGAGCGAGCCAATTGGCGAAATTGTTTGTTATTCGTTGTTCGTTGTTCGTTGTTAAATCATTTTCTTGACTCTGGACTTTGGACTTTGGACTTTGAACCCATTTCCCCAAAATCCATAGCGAGAAAACCGTTCCTAAGCCGAAAATTGCCGAGCCGAAACGCGCCGAAAATTCCGACACGCCGAAGATTTTGTAAGACGCGATTTGCAGCCAGTAAAGAAGCGCGGGTTTTTCAAACCAATCGAAATTGCCGAGTTTCGGCGTGATCGGGTCGCCGCGCTCGAACATTTCGCGGGCGATCTGCGAATAACGCGGTTCGTCCGGTCCGAGAAGCGGAACGGTCAAGCCGAAAAAATAGATGAAGATAATTATTAAGAGAAAAAATAACCAAACGTATCTTTCGGTCTTTGGTCTTTGGTCTTTGGCTTTTGTCATTTGTTCGGTAATCTAGGAAATGTAAAGTATCGCTAAAAAAGAATTGTTATTCAAATATGCAAAAAATCCAAAATCCAAAATCCAA
The DNA here is from genome assembly GCA_965214585.1 of Pyrinomonadaceae bacterium. Classification (GTDB taxonomy): domain Bacteria; phylum Acidobacteriota; class Blastocatellia; order Pyrinomonadales; family Pyrinomonadaceae; genus JAHCHG01. Next base: position 741,308 of record OZ243957.1, read on the forward strand.
AATCCAAAATCCAAAGTCTGCTGTTATAGGCGTTGGAAGTTTGGGACAGCATCACGCACGCAATTTCGCTGAATTATCTAACGAAGGCAAAGGCGAATTCGTCGGCGTTTGCGATGCCGACGGGACGCGAGCAAAGGAAATTGCCGAGAAAAATTCGTGCGAATATTTTACCGATTGGCGCGAATTATTAGGCAAGGTTGACGCGGTTTCAATCGTTACGCCGACGGAAACTCATTCGGAAATTGCCTGCGAATTTTTGGAAAACGGCGTGAGTGTTTTGGTCGAAAAACCTTTTGCGCGAAACTTGGAAGAAGCCGATAAAATGATCCATTCGGCGCAGAAAACGGGCGCGAAATTGATGGTCGGACATCTCGAAAGATACAATCCGGCGATGGTCGCGCTGCGTCCGCACATTACAAAACCGCTTTATTTCGAGATTCACCGCGTTTCGCCTTTTCCGAATCGCAGTTTGGATGTTGATGTCGTTTTAGACGTGATGATTCACGATCTCGACGCGGTAAGCTGGCTCGTCGGCGAAAACGTCGAAATATCGGCGATTCACGCCGTCGGAATTCCCGTAATTTCCGACAAAGTTGACGCGGCAAACGCCCGAATCGAATTTGCAAACGGCGCGGTGGCAAACATTACGGCTTCCAGAATCGGCACGGAAACGATTCGCAAAACACGCTTTTATCAAACAAATGCTTACGTCGTTCTGGATTACGCGACAAAATTTGCGTCCCTTACTTCGCTCGCCCCGAATGCCGTTCACCCGCTTCTCGGAATTTCCGTCAACAAACTCGAAATTAAAGACATCGAACCGCTTCGCGCAGAAATTTCCGCGTTTTTGGACTGTATTATCAAAGACGACGCGCCGCCGATAAACGCGCACGACGGACGACGCGCTTTGAGTTTGGCACTCGGAGTTTTGGAAAAAATCGAGGCGCACCGAAATCTTTTGAATGTCTGATTAGAATGAATAAAGTTACTTTTTACGATTGGATTCTTGAGTGCGATGTCGAAGCGACTCGTGAAGCATACAAAACAGAAAAGGTTGGCGGTTCTGAAGGTTGCGGGTGTATTTATTGTCAAAACTTTGTTGTTTTGCGGGATAAAATTTTTCAAGGTGAAATTTTACATTTGTTGGAAAATCTGGGTGTTGATTACAGAAAAGACGCTGAAACATACGAAGCTACTTTAGAAAAAGACAAACATTTATATTGTCTCTGGTTTCATTCGATTGGAAAAATAATAAAAAAAGGAAATCCTGTAACTCTCGGTAACGGCTTAGAAATAGATTTTTTTGAGAAAGCCGATTTAAGATTCGATAGTTTTGATAATAAGAATTTGATTCAAATTGAAATTGGAAATGCTATTTTACCTTGGGTTTTGGAGGAATTACCGCCTGAATGATTAAATCTAAAAAAATCTCCGGTTTCCTGCAATCAAGAATTGACGCAAAGGATTTTCCGTCCGCCATTTATCTCGTTGCGGAAAAAGGCGAAATCGTTTTGCACGACGCGCTCGGTTTTGCCGTGATCGAACCTGAAAACATAGAAGCAAAAATTGATACGATTTACGATTTGGCGAGTTTGACGAAACCGCTTATAACGGGTTTGCTTTGCGCGAAGTTGATCGAAAACGGAGAAATAAATTTAATTGATAAAATCGCAAAATACTTTGATAAATTTGATACGGACGAAAAGCGCGAAATTACGATCCGAAATCTTTTGACGCATACTTCGGGTTTTACGGCTTGGAAACCTTTTTATTTGATTTCGGATTTTGCGTTTCAGATTTCAGATTCGATTGCCGAAATTCCGCTTAAAAATTCGGTCAATTCAAAAGTGGTTTACAGCGATTTGAATTTTATACTTTCGGGTTTTTTGATCGAAAAAATTTACGGAAAAAATCTGGACGAAATTGCACGAAACGAAATTTTTACCAAACTAAATTTGCAGGATACGTTTTTCAATCCGCCGGAAAAACTGCAAAAGCGAATTGCCGCCAGCGAAAACGGCAACGAATATGAAAAGCAAATTTCCATCGAACAAGGCTGCAAAATCCCAAATCCGAAATCCCAAATCCGAAATCGAATCGTTTGGGGCGAAGTTCACGACGGAAACGCCTATTTTATGAACGGCGTTGCGGGACACGCGGGACTTTTTTCAACTGCCGAAGAAATTTTTAAGATTGCACAGCAATTTCTGGCAAGTCAAACAACTTTATTAAAACCCGAAACTTGTAAATTGTTCCGCACAAATTTTACGCGCGGTTTGAATGAAGCGCGTTCGATTGCTTTTCAGCTTGCGGAAACGAAAGATTCTACGGCTTCAAAATCTCTTTCAAAAGACAGTTTCGGACATCTCGGTTTTACCGGAACTTCCGTTTGGGTCGAGCCGGAAGCGGAACGAATTTTTATTTTATTGACCAACCGAACTCACGCGAAAGAACTGCCGTTTGTAAATATCAATTCTGTTCGGCGCAAATTTCACGAACTCGCGGTTAAAATTTTTAACCGCAGATAATTTCCTTTTCAATTAATGCGGCGGCTGGAAGCCAACACGACTGTCGGCAAGATACCGGCGATACATTTTTCACTCGACTCTAAATTTTTCACAATAAAATACTTTGCATCTTATAAGCCCGATTTTTAATCATAAAATTGCGCTTTTTGCAGAACAAAAAATTAAAAAATTTGTTGGGAGATTTTAGCAGTATGAAAAAATTTGCAGTCGTATTAGTTTGGTTCGGTCTTTTGGGCTTGTCCGTTTTTGCACAAACCCGGAAAAATACAAGACCGAGAGTTGTTACAAATCCCTCTCCCGCAAAAACACAGAAAAATACACAAAATACGAAGACTACTTCAAACCGGAGTTCTGACGAAGGTTGGACGGACATTCCGCCTCCGCCTCCGCCGCCGCGGGAAATAATACCGGAAGTGGTCGAAGAAGACGAAATTATCAAGGTCGAAACGAATTTAGTAACGATGCCGGTTTCCGTTTTTGACCGCAACGGTAAATTTGTGGCGAATTTGCGGCAAAATGATTTTCGTATTTTTGAAAACGGGCGGCAGCAGGAAATCGAGTATTTCGCCAATATCGAAACGCCTTTCACGGTTGTTTTGATGATTGATACGAGTCCTTCGACCAAATACAGAATCAACGAAATGCAGGATTTGGCACTAAATTTTCTCGATCAGCTTCGCCGCGACGATAAAGTTATAATTGTTACTTTCGATCAGAGAGTGCGCGTCTGGAATCAGGCGACAAATAACCGTTCGATTCTGCGCGACGTAATTCGTCAGACGGATTTCGGCAACGGAACGAGTTTATATGATGCGGTTGATAAAGTTACGAGCGAGGTTCTGCCGGAAATTCAAGGTCGGAAAGCGGTGGTTCTTTTCACGGACGGAGTTGATACGACATCGAAACGGGCAAATTATCAATCAACTCTGAGCGAAGTTCAAAGAAGCGAAGCCTTGTTTTATCCGATTCGCTATGACACTTATGATCCGAATTCAGATTCGACGGCAGGCACGAGTTCCCGGCGCAGAGGAGGCGGAAATAACAGCGGAGTCGGCGGAATTTTGGGCGGCATTCTCGGCGCAATTATTACCGGAAATGTAAACATCGGCGGAGGCGGCGGTTTGGGAACAAGCCGCGCCGAACACGAAACGGGTCGCCGTTATCTGGAAGACATCGGAAACAACGGCGGCGGCAGATTGTTTCAAGGCGAGGACAAATACAAACTCGAAACGTCATTTGTGAAAATCGCCGAAGAACTGCGCCAGCAGTATTCAATCGGATATTATCCGGCGGTAATCGGACGCGAAGGAGAGCGCAAGGAAATTGACGTGCGCGTAATGCGCGGCGGTCTGACGGTTCGCGCCAGAGAAAGCTATATTGTCGGCGACACGCTGAACAATTTTGCGGGCAGATAAATTTTGCCAATCAATCTGAATTTACCCGAAAAGCGCGGAAAAATTTATAACCGCGCTTTTCGGGTTTTTGCATCCAATTTCGCCGGACGAAGCATCAAAGCTGAAAAATTTCGAGGTTAAAAAAATGAAAAAATCCGCTATATTATTAACTTTAATCTTCACAATCGCTTGTGCATCCGCCGTTTTTGCTCAATCAAATCGCGGCTCGGTTGAAGCCGGAAAGAAAGGCAAAGCCAATCAGCGTCCGGTTGAGGTGCTTGAATCGAAAAATGCCGATGTCGAGGAAGAGTTTGAGCAGTCGGACTCGAATATTGAAAACAGCGATGACATTATTAAGGTTGACACGAAAGTTGTTACCGTTCCGGTCAGAGTTTTGGACGGAAAAGGCAGATTTATCAGCGGACTGACCAAAGAGAATTTTCAGATTTTTGAAGATAAGGTTGAACAGGAAATCGCTTTTTTCTCCGATCAGGAACAGCCTTTTACAGTCGCGCTCGTTCTCGATATGAGCTATTCGAGCAAATTCAAGATTAAAGAAATTCAGCGGGCGGCGATGGATTTTATCAACGAACTGCGCCCGGCGGACAAGGTTCTGGTAGTTTCATTTGACGGAGAAGTTCACGTTTTGAGCCGTCCGACCAATGACAGAAAAGTTCTGGGCAGAGCGATTTATCAAACGAAAATTGATTCCGGCACGAGCCTCTATGATGCGTTTGATTGGGTTATTAACAAGGAATTCAGCAAAATAGACGGCAGAAAAGCGATTGTTTTATTCAGCGACGGCGTTGATACGACAAGCGAAAAATCTCACGATATGCAGAATCTGCGCGACGTTCTGGAAACGGACGCGCTGATTTATCCGATTCAATACGACACTTACGCAGACGTTCAGAAGATGAAAGATCAGCCGATCATTTCCTGAACACCGACCATTCCGAGTCCGCTTCCGCAAAAAAATAAAAGCCCGCTTCCTTTTCCGCTGCCGACGGCAACAGTCGGAATGCCCAGCACAAAAGGAACGACTTCCGAAGATTACCGCCGCGCCGACAATTATCTGAACGAAATGGCAAACCGCACGGGCGGAACGCTTTACAAAGCAAACACGTTTGTTGATTTGGCACGCGCCTTTTCAAAAATTGCCGAAGAACTGAGAACTTATTACAGCATCGGATTTTACCCGAAAAACGAAGATACAAATAAATCCAAACGCAAATTAAAAGTCAGCGTGGACAGAGATAAAGTCGCCGTCCGTGCGCGTGACAGCTACGTTGTGAAAAACAAAAATTAACGGATAATATTCCGAAAAAAATTTTTGCAAGCAGTTCGGAAAAGATTTTTCGGTAAATTTTATTAGACGGTTTAGACGTAAAATATATTTGAGAATTGATAAATGATATTTGACAGATAAGCCAAGTTTCAACGAATCCGAGCAAGAAATTATTAACTATCATCTATCAACTATATTTGCGGTTTAAGTTTGGATATACGGTAAGAGTAACGCCTTTAGACGTGATTTCGCCGCGCTTCGCTGGCGTTTTCACGGCTCAAGCCGTTACTCTTAACCCTACGCCAATTCTTAAATTGCTCTATATATTCGCTTGCTTATTCGCCTCTGACATTTTTCTATTTCTTAGGTCTTTCGTTCGGCTTCAAAACCTTCTTCCGCAAGCGAATCGCTTTCGGCGTAACTTCGACGAGTTCATCGTCGGCGATAAATTCAAGAGCCTGTTCGAGCGACATATCCTTAACGGGAACGAGGCGCATCGCGTCGTCCGCCGATGCCGCACGCATATTTGTCAATTTCTTTTCCTTGACGGCGTTCACGTCCAGATCAACGGCGCGGGCGTTTTCGCCGATTATCATTCCTTCGTAAACTTTCACTTGCGGGCGCACGAAAAGCGTGCCGCGTTCCTGTAAATTAAACAGCGCGTAAGTCGTCGTTTCGCCCATTCTGTCGGCGATCAGAGAACCCGTCGAGCGCGATTTCATATCGCCCTGCCATTTATCAAAACGCAGAAAGATCGTGTTTATCAAGCCCGTTCCTTTTGTTTCGGTCAGAAATTCGCCGCGAAAACCGATTAAGCCGCGCGAAGGAATTTCGTATTCGAGGCGGACGCGACCCGTGCCGTTATTAATCATTTTCATCATCTGCCCTTTGCGTCTGCCGAGTGCTTCGGTGACAACGCCGATGAATTCTTCGGGAACGTCAATTACGACCTGCTCGAAAGGTTCGAGTTTTTCGCCGTTTTCGCCTGTTTTTATAATGACTTCGGGTTTTGAAACCTGCACTTCGTAGCTTTCGCGCCGCATCATTTCGATCAAGATCGCAAGCTGTAATTCGCCGCGTCCCGAAACTTTGAACTGATCGGTTGAATCTGTTTCGGCAACGCGCAGTGCGACGTTGCTCAAAATTTCCTTATCAAGACGCTCTTTTATTTGGCGCGACGTAACGAATTTTCCGTCAATTCCCGAAAACGGCGAAGTGTTTACGCCGAAAACCATCGAAATCGTCGGTTCGTCAACATTTATCACCGGAAGCGGTTTCGGATTTTCAATCGTCGTAATCGTTTCGCCGATCTCGACATCTTCAAATCCGGCAAGCGCGACGAGTTCGCCGACTCCCGCTTTTTCAGCCACTTCGCGTTTTAAGCCTTCAAAAACGAACAATTCCTTAACGCGCTTTTTCTCCGTCGTGCCGTCGCGTTTGGAAATTAAAACTTCCTGATTTTTCGCAATTTCGCCCGAAAAAATTCTGCCGATGGCGAGTCTGCCGATGTATTCGTTGTAATCAATATTCGCCACTAAAAGCTGCAAAGAATCTTCGCGCAACTCGACAGGCGCGGGAATCGTTTCGACAATCGTTTCAAAAAGCGGCTTCAAATTTTTCGATTCGCCGCCGATTTCCGCATTTGCAAATCCATCTCTCGCAACGGCGTAAAGAATCGGAAAATCAATCTGCTCTTCGTCCGCGCCCAGATCAATAAAAAGATCGTAAATCTCGTCAACTACTTCTTCGGCGCGTGCGTCGTGGCGATCCATTTTGTTGACGACGGCGATTGCCGGAAGTTTCAGTTCCAGAGCTTTCCGCAGCACGAAACGGGTTTGCGGCAGACAGCCTTCCGCCGCGTCCACGAGCAGAACGATTCCGTCAACCATTTTCAGAACCCTTTCGACTTCGCCGCCGAAATCGGCGTGTCCGGGCGTATCGAGGATATTGATTTTGTAATCTCCGAAGCGGACGCTCGTATTTTTCGCCATAATCGTAATGCCGCGCTCGCGCTCCAAATCCATTGAATCCATCACGCGATCCTGCACTTCTTCGTTGTCCCGAAACGTGCCGGACTGCCTGAGCATTGCATCAACCAGAGTAGTTTTGCCGTGGTCAACGTGCGCGATTATTGCTACATTGCGAATGTTATTCTTTTCGATCATAAATTTGTGAATTGTTAATTGTGGATGGTTAATTGCAAAAGATTTTATTAAATTTCCGTTTTCGATAAAAGTAAAACAGAAATGATGAATGATTGAAACCTAAAAGGCAAACGGCAAAATAAAAAGACCGGACGAAAAGTTCCGTCCGGTCTTGTGTTCAAATTGTATCGCCGGCATCTTGCCGGCTGTCGTGTTGGCTTCCAGCCGACGCTTCAATTAAAACGCGCCTTTGTCGGCAATCTTCAAATTGTTATTTACCGAAAATGTTCCGGCAATCTGATTTGCCAGAATATTTGCGAGTCTTGCGTCGCCCGTCGAATTAACAAATCCTTCAAGCGTTACATTTCCGCGCTCGACAATAATTCGCATTGACGGATTAACTCCGGTCAAATAACGATATAAACCGCCTCTGTCGGCTAATGTCTGCAAAGTTCGGATGCGGATCGAATCATCAAAACGGGAAAGCGGCAGAATTTCGATATTGTTTACCACGTTTTCCACGCCGTCAATCTTTTTCACGATTCGCTCGGCTGATTTTTTGTTCGTCGCCTCGTAAACCTTGCCGGATAAAGTTACCGTGCCGTCAACAACCTCAAAACCGATGCTGTCGAAAACTCCGTAATACGGCATCGTCAAAATTTCTTTGAAAACCTTTTTCTCTATCCTTTGGTCGGCGTTTTGATTGCCGCCGGCGAAACTTTGAGCCTGAACATTAAATTGCGAAAGCCCGAAAATTGCAACTGCTAAAATTAAAAAATATCTTATCGTTTTCATCTCTTGTATTTCTCCTTAAAAAGTTTATTCGGGCGTAAAATTTCCGCCCGTTATTTATAAATTAAGATGAAAAAAAATTTAATAAAGATGTAAAATGTGAGTCTGTTATTGTAAAGTTTTGTAAACGGGTTTTAGTCGAATCCGACTTGTCTGTAAGCCTCGTAAAGCACTACGGCGACGGAAGTTGCAAGATTCAAACTTCTCACATTTTCGTTCGGCATCGGAATCGTCAGACAGCGTTCTTTGTTTGCTTCGAGAACTTCTTCGGGAAGTCCGCGCGTTTCGCGTCCGAAGATAAGACAATCCTCGTTTTGATATTGCCAATCGGCGTAACTTTTCTCGGTTTTCGTCGTGAAATACAAAAAGCGCGAATCGGGAAGCGTTTTATAAAAAGTTTCCAAATCAAAATGCTGAAAAATCTTCACTTCGTCCCAATAATCGAGTCCGGCGCGGCGCACGGCTTTTTCGTCCATCCGAAAACCCGCCGCGCCGACGATGTGCAGATTGGTAAAAGTGGCGGCGCAGAGCCGCGCGATGTTGCCGGTATTCGGCGGAATTTCAGGTTCGACGAGCGCGATGTGCAGCATTGTTATTCATAATAAACCGTTGATTCGTTATTTACCAAAACGGCAAAGACAAATTTCGCGGCTAATTTAAGGTCAATCGGCAATTTTCCAGATTTCAAGCATCTTATAGCACCTATCGTTCATCAATTTACATAATGTCCCGACGGAATGTTGTGTAGATTACATTAATTTATGTTACAATCCGCAAACGGATCATCTTAATTTATATTAAAACAAAGCTGAGAGGAGTTAAATTTGTGTTTTTGCGTTTAAAATTTTTCTTATTATTTACGATTGCCGTTTTCGGCTGCACTTCTTTGGTTTTCGCGCAGAAGACCCAAGAGGACAAAAAACCCGCGCCGATTGAGCCGATTGCTGCGGAAAAAGGCGCAGTTACTGCCGAACAAGTGGCGGAAACGACGATTTTTTATTACAGCGGTTTGCGCGGCAGAGAAAATCTCAATCAGATTCGTAAAACTACGTTCGAGCGCGGACAAATCAATGTTCTGGGCGAAAACGGGAAAACCGAAAAAGCCAAATATCAACGCTGGATTATGCGCGGCGATACGCTCGACAAGGAAAAAATCCGCTACGAGCAGGAATTTCCGAATGCGCGTTTTTCTCTCGTTTATGACGGCGAAAAGGTTTTCGGTATTTTTAACAACGCCGTATTTACTCCGCGCGAAGACGCTAAACAGGCTTTTCAACATCAAATCTGGCACGGACTCGAAGCCTTTCTGCGTTATAAAGAAAACGGCTCGAAACTGGAACTTGTCGGCAAAGACAAAGTTATGGGCGTTGATTTTTACATTCTCGACGTAATTGATAAGGAAAATCGCAAAACCAGATTTTATATCAGCCAGAAAACCTTCCGCGTGATGATGCTCGAATACGAAGAAGAAGGCGTAAAATACCGTCGCAAATTTTACGATTACAATTACGCGCAAGGAACGCTCGTTCCGTATCGCACGGTTCTCTGGGCGGACAATAAGCAAATCGAAGAAACAGACGTGCAGATCGTCAGTTTCAGCCAGAAATTTGACGAAAGTAAATTTGACGACAGTTAAATTTTACACTTCATTAACGGAAAAAATTCTAAGGAACTTGTAAAAAACAACTTATAACGGCACACAGCTTTTTCTCACAAACCGATTATTTTGAAATTACTGTTGTTTAACAATCGTGTAATTTTTAGTTTTTTCTCGTGACATAATTATCAATGCCGAATGCCCGATTAATAATTGAGCATTCGGCATTCGGCATTATGTCACGAGAAAAAAAGCACGTTAAAATAACTTGTTATAATTTATTTTTTCGTATTCCCAACCAATTTTTAACCACAACAAACTCTAAATTTTTGCAACTTTTTTTCGGCTCGCCTGTGAAAGAAACAACTTTCCCGAATATAACTTTTACAGGAGAAAATCTTATGAACAACAAGCCGAAATTTATTTTTACAGTCGCCGCTTTATTTTTGTGTTGTCTGATGAGTTTCACAAATTCATTTGCACAAGAAGCATCTAAACAAGTCGCGCCGAATTACAAAATTTATTTGGATACAATTGTTGCAACCAACAATGCGGGTGGAAATAAAAAATTGTCCGCTTCGTTGATGAATGCAATAAAAGATGTGAAAACCGACGCATTTTCTAATTATTACATTTTTGCCAACAGTTATGAACGGGTTGGACTTGGTTCATTGGTCAGCCAAAATAGTTTTCACGACAGTTTAGGGCAAATTAAGCAAGACAAGTATCCGATTTATTTAAATTGGTCTTTGGGTAAAATTAATAAATCATCCGACGAAAAAGGGCGAGATACTATTCAGTTTGATAATTTCACTTTTGAAGCAAATGTTCCACTTCCGACAACTACAGTTGTCAGTTATCAAAAGATACGTCTTTATAATTCGGGTTTCGATGTTCCGCAAAATGTTCCGACGGTTATCGGAACTCTGCCAGTGCCGCGAACCGATGAAATGCTTTATTTCGTTTTGATGGTAAAACCTGTGGAATAACTCAAAACAGTCAGTAAAAAGGCGGACAAAATAAATTTTAAGCCGATAGAACGCCGTCCATCTTGGCGGCAATAAGCGCGTAGCGCGAAAAAAGAGATGACGGAATTTAAAGTTAAATTCGGGCATTCGGGTTTACAAACTTTGTTCAAACGCTTCGCGTTTATTGCCGCCAAGATGGACGGCGTTCCGAAAAACAAATTTTTTCGCAACCTTTTGAGCCGTGCGGCGTGTGATAAAACATCGGACGGCTTTTGTTTTGATCTAAGATATATTGTAAAAAAGTATGCGTGTATGCCATTGGACAAAACCAAAAAACGAAGCGCGGAGGTGTTGGAAATCGCCGTGTCAAATAAGGATTTGTCCGATCACGAACTGATTGCCGCCGTTAAAGCGGGCGACGAAGACGCTTACGGCGAAATCGTCAGCCGTTACCGCAATCAGATCACGAATTATCTGTATCGGTTTTTGAACGATTACGAAGAAGCCGTTGATTTAGCGCAGGAAACATTTGTGCGCGTCTATTTCGCACTTGAGCGTTATCACACGAAATATGCTTTTTCGACGTATATTTACAAAATCGCGGCAAATCTGGCGATCAGCGAACTTCGCAAACGCAAGCGGCGCAAGACTTTTTCGCTGACCGGACTTTTTCAGACGAACGAGGAAGACACGACGGAATATCAGCCGCCGGACGAGAAAAATCTGCCGGATGAAAACGTGGTCGAGGACGAACAGCGCGAAGTTATCGAACGCGCGATTGCGGCTTTGCCGGACAAATACCGCGCACCGATTGTGCTTCGTGATGTTGAGGAAAAAAGTTACGAAGAAGTTGCCGAGATTTTAGGATTAGGTTTGGGAACGACAAAATCGCGCATCAGTCGCGGGCGCAGGCTTTTGCGCGAAAAATTACAAAGTTATTTTGATAAGAATTTATGAAATGTAACGAGTTTCAAAAAGAATTTGACGGCGGAAACGCGCTTGGCAAAGCGGCTTCGCTTCACCTGAAAAGTTGTCCGAACTGCCAAAGAACCGAGCGCGAGCAAGCGCACATTCGGCAGATAATCGGCAGTTTCAAACAGGTCGAAGCACCGAAAAATTTCAATTTTCGCGTGCAGGCGCGAATCGCTGAGGCAAAATCAAGCAAATATAAACAAAGTTCATTTTTGCCCGCCTTTCGCTACGCTTTGCCGATTGCGTTATTTGCCGTGATCTTAGCGTTCATCGCCGTCGGCAGTTTTAATCTGTTTGAACATCGAAACGCGGCGCAAATCGCCGAAAATGAGCCGCAAATAAAGCAAAATGCAACTGTAAACGAAGATAAACCAAAATCAGATATTGCCGAAAATGAGCAAACTCCCGAAAACACATTTGATTTAGCTGCGGAAAATGAAACCGCGAAAGCCGTTCCAGAGCGAACAGGTCAAATTGCAAAAACCGGAATTGAAAAAGTTATTGCGAAAAATCCGCAAGAGAAAAATTTGCAGAGAAAGCAAGTTCCGACGGTTTCCGAAGATGATTTTATCGGCTCGCGCGACAGCGCGGTAAAAGGGAATTCGACGGTGATTTTGCCGCCGAATATGACCGGAGATCAGACAAATAAAAACCCGAACGATAAAACGAAAATTTTTACCGTGCAGGAAGTTTTATCGCAGATCGGCATCGAAACCGCCCACGAAACGCGAATTGTTAAAACCGTCCGGGAAAACAGTTTAGCTGAGCGTTCGGGCGTAAAAACCGGCGACATAATCGAAGCGATCGACGGTCAAATCCTTACCGAAAAAACATTCGGAAATAAAACCGTCGAAGGAAAAACCCTGACGATTTTGCGCGACGGAAAGAAATCGGAAATAAATTTGGTGAGCAGGCAAAATTAGCAAGAGAAATTTAACCACGAAGTAACACGAAGAAAACCCGAAGAATTATTTTGGGTAGTTCTAAAAACGTAAGGCTGAGAATTTGTTTTTATCAATTGCCGCCAACTTTAGTTGGTGGATAGTTTGGTTTTTAACTTCCGGCTTTAGCCGAATTTCTGTTAAAAGCATTTTCCTTACAGCTTCAGCTAAACTTTAGCTGAAGCTGTAAGGATAACTGATTAATTTTTAAGTTCGGCTAAAGCCGTAAGTTTTCAGACAAATCAGACCACCAACTAAAGTTGGCGGCAATTCATAAAGCATTACATTTTTAGCACTACCTTATTTTGTTTAATTATTGCTAAAAATGATTTAAAAACTTCGTGAAATCTTCATTTCCCTTCGTGGTTAATTCTTTTCTTAACTTTACGGTTTCTGCACATCGCCGATTTTCGCGTCTTTTACTTCCGCGCTGAATTTCTGGTAATCGAACGATTCTATTTTTCTGTTGACGTTTACGCCTTTGAATAAAAGAACGCGAATCGAAAGATTGATGTCCGCCACGGACGGCAGCCAGATTTCATCACCGACGCGCTCCTGCTTGAGCGTAAACGACGCGCCTTTGCGAAGTTTCGCTAAAATTCCGCCGCCGACTTTGAAACTGTCGAAAAGCGCGGCTTCGATGCGGGCAACCTGCTTGTCTTTTTCGTCAATCCACATCGCGCCGCCGACTTTGCCGAAAAATTTCAGAACGCTTTTCGCATTGTCCGTGTCAAAATCCGGGTTCGGCTCAAAATCAAAAACAATTACGTCGCGCCCGCCCAGACGTTCGCGGCGCGGATTCATCAATTTTGAAGCCCGCAAAACCTCGGCGATAGAAACATTTCGGCTGTTCTCGTCCGGGCTTCCGTCCGAATTGCGCGAAGCGTCTTCCTTTTCCCGTTTGGCGATTTTCTTTTCAATATCTTCAACATTTTCGAGCGTCTTTTTATCCTGTTTCGCTTGCTCTTCCGCCGAAAGCGGTTTGCCGTCTTTGCCGATCAAACGGCGGATTCGATAACCTTTGTAAAAACTCAGCAGAAAAGTTTCCTGATCCGTTTCGCGCAAAATTCCGTCTTTGCCGAGTTCACGGTCAATAATTTTTTGTTTATACGAATAATTTTCCAGAATTTCCTCAACCTTGTCCTCATTCGCCTGAACTTGAGCGAGAAGCGTCGGAATATCGGGCAGAGGTTCGTTTAATAAATTCGGAAAATTAAATTCGGTTTCGGCAACTTTCGGATTGTGCAGAATCTGGTCAAGCCGGATTTCGTAAGCGTCTTCGCCGATTTTAACCTTAATATTAAAGGCTTCCTTGACCGCACCGACGGGGCGATAATCCGAATAATCAAAAATTTTGACCGAATCTCCGGCGGGAATTTCTTCGCGCAGCGGCAGATTGTTTTTCGCGTCGAAAAATGTGCGAATCGTCACGCCGCTTGCCAACGTAAAATTAACAATATTGGCTGGTTTGCCGTCCAGATTTGTTTGACCGCCCGAAGAGATTTTCGCTTTCTGCTTTTTATAATCGAGCCAGCGCAGATTTCTATACAAAACTTCGGCTTTAAAATCCGAACTTTCCTCGCCGGTCAAAGTCTGCAAACCTTCGCGCGAATCGCGCACCCAGCCGGATTTCCCGTTGTAGCCGACTTCGTATTCAAAACCGTTCAGATCATAAAGCGCGTTATAAAAATCCGGCGCATTCGCCTGCGCTTGATAATCGCCTTCCGAACCATCCGAAATTTTAGTAATCAAACCCCTTTTTTGCCAAGAAATAACCGCTTCCAGATTTTTCTCGCCGCCCAGAGCCTTGGTCGCCGCTTTGAGTATTTTTTTCGGAGATTGTGCAAAGGAATTTGCGGAAAATATAGTAAAAAGACAAACAACAACTAACAAATACAATCTATTTTTCATAAATAATTTTCCCCGCGTAACATTTTACGATGAATAAAATATTCTATCGGTTGCGGGTTGATATAAAAAGTTTATCTTACCGTTTAAAAAATGATATTGTTTATCGCCGTTTGAAAAATCAGCACTCTTTTCTCGGCTTTTTTAACCTCTGGATGTTCGTTGCCGTATTTTTTCTTTAGTGTCCATAAATCGGCTTCGAGTTCGACTTTTCGCACAATTAACTTGCCGAGCGCGAGCGTAAGTTTCTGACTTTCCGAAGCCTCGACATTAAAAAATTTGTCCATTTCGAGTTTGATAAATTTGAGTTTGAACTCGACTTCCTGCACTTTCGGAAATTCCGCCGTGTAGGAAACGAGCAAATCCTCGCGCTCGGCTTCAAGCTCGGTTTTATACAGAAGCGTTTCGGCATAAGCCGGCGAAGACTTAACAAATCTCGCCGCTTCGGGACTTATTGTAGATTTGTCTTTGGTCTGTGCAGCACAGAAATTAACGGAGAGCAGAAAAATAAACGCGATAAAAAACAACTTTTGTAACTTCATAATTCTATTTGGAAAACATATTGCAATTTTAAATAAACTTTAATAATTTTGCGATAAAAATCGAGCCGCTTAAAACTTATAAAACTTCCGCTTCTATTTTGCCACGCGCCAATTTTATTTTCACCTTTTCGCCCGATTTTATTTTATCGGAATCGCGCAAAATTTCGCCCGTTTCATTTTTCGTAATGGAAAAACCGCGATTTAAGACCGAAAGCGGCGAAAGCGCGTCGAGCGAAGCCATCAAGATTTTCAGTTTTTCGTCCTTTGCGTCAACCACATCTTTGATCGCGGCATTTTGTTTTTCACGCAGAACGGCAAGTCTGGTTTTTTGTTTGTTCAATTTTGAAGCGAGTTTCAGAGGCGAAATCCGGTTTGTCAGATTCTCCAGACGCTTTTCGTTTTTTCCTATTTTTTCCGAAACCGCATCGCGCAAAATCTCCGTCAAATCTTCGAGTTCATACCGCAAATCATCAATGCGTCTGGGAAATTCGCTGAAAACTGGCGATAAAACGAGTTTTTGCAAATTCGCTCTTGATGCGAGCATTTGATATTCGGCAAGTTGAAACAAATCCCGAACTTTCCCGTCGAGAAAACTTGCAATCGCGCTTTCGCTTTCGGCGACAATTTCCGCCGCCGCGCTCGGCGTTGGAGCGCGAACATCGGAGACAAAATCGGCAATCGTAAAATCCGTTTCGTGTCCGACGGCGGAAATCACGGGAATCCCGGACGCGCGAATCGCTCTGGCAACTCTCTCTTCATTAAATGCCCATAAATCCTCGCTCGAACCGCCGCCGCGCCCGACAATCAAAACGTCAATTTTCTCGTCCGCATTCGCATTTTCATTAAAAAAATTCGCCGTTTCAATTGCATTAGTAATTCCATCGCCCGCATATTCGCCTTGCACGAGCGTCGGAATCAAAACAATATTTACCGTCCTCGTCCGGCGCGACAAAACATTCAAAATGTCGTGAAAAGCCGCCCCGTTCGGCGAAGTTACAACTCCGACACGACGTGGAAAAAACGGCAATTCGCGTTTTAATTCCTCATCAAAAAGCCTCTCTTTTGCGAGTTTCAACTTTATCTGCTCAAACGCAACCTTGAGCGCACCTTCGCCGACCGGCTGCAAAGATTCGACCAAAATCTGATATTCGCCGCGCGGTTTATACAATGAAAGTTTCCCGCGCACGCGCACTTGCAGCCCGTCAAACGGCTGAAACCGAATCCGCGAATTATTCCTGATATAACACGCCGCCTTCAATTGAGAATCGCCGTCGTGCAACGTAAAATACCAATGCCCCGAATGCGCCGCAACAAAATTCAGAATTTCCGCCTCGACCCAAACCGTTGGAAAACGCTTTTCTATCGCGCCTTTAACCTGTTCGTTCAATTCCGAAACGGTCAAAGGTCGGCTTTCTTCTTCGTCAAAAAGTGAATTTAAAAGTGATGATTTCATAACAATATTTGGGACGGAAATCGAATTTCCAACTTCCCGGTCGCCAAAGGCGACAAAGAAAAGAAATCAATTTTCGTGTAAGGTAAGTCAATAATTTGCGCCCTTGTTTAAATTATATCTATTTTCCCGTTTCTCCCTTTTCCAAAATTACCGTGAAATTATTCTCATTCGCTTCCCGAAAAAGTTTTGCTAAAAACGCTTTCTGCTTTTCGTCAATCAAATTTTCGGCACAAAATTCATCGAAAACTTCGTCGCTCGCTTTTGAATCAATCGAGCCTTTTAATTTCGCCGATGTCAAACGGATTTTTACTGCGTAAGCAACCGGTTTTCCGCCGAGTTTGACGTTTTTCAGGTTCGTGTAAAGCATCATTTTTACGAGTCCGTCTTTGATGTCGTTTTTGCTTGGAAACTTCGCGCGGCTCGTATGTTTCGCTTCGATTAGCTCTATTATTTTCGCCGAGATAATCGTTTCGTCAACGGTAAAAAAATATTTCCCGAAAAGCGCGTTGTTGATTGTGATTTTCGCCTTCGAGAGCGTTGAAAGTGCCTCGTTCGGCTGGATTGTCAGAAATTCGCGGTTTTGTGCTGATTGCGCGTTGCGGCGCGAATATCCGATGAATCTCTGCGGAGTTTCGGCGTATTTTATAAGTTCGTCGAGTTTGTCTTCGTTGTGCAGACGAGTTTCGGTTTTTTCGGAAATTTCGCGGTATGCGAGTTTGGCTTTTGTGAAAATGTTTTTTAACTCGCCTGCTTCGCGCTCGTTCCAATCTCTTGCGTTTCCTTTGTAATTGTAAATTTCGTTTAATTTTGCCTTGATAAATTCGTTGTCAAATTTCTGATTTGTAATTTTGTCCGCACGTTTCGGATTTTTTTCGGCATCATTATAATAAGCAAGAACGACGTGAACATCTAAAAGACCGAGCAGCGAAATTGTGTCCCATTGAATAAAATCCCTGTCGCCGTTCGCGCCTTCGTCTTTGACGACGGGAATTATCGCGGCTTTTTTTCCGCTGAAGGAAAGCGTGTCGTAAACTCTTTCGTATGGATAAGACCGCGTGCGTTTCGGCGAAATCCAGCGGCTGACGGCGATTTTTTCGCCGTTTTTGTTGACGATAAACGCGCCGCCCGTTTTGTTTACGTCGAGAGTTTCAAATTTTGATTCGCGCAAATCGTCGCCGAGAAATGTTTTGTAGTTTATATTTTCGACTTCGCCCGTGATTTCGGCGATTTGTCGGGCGCGAATTTTGGCGGGAAAAATCGTTTTTACAAATTGAGATTTTCCGTTTTCAGCCCGTGAAACGGGCGACAGCATAAAGCCTCGTGCGTCAGCGCGAGGAAAAGATGCAACAATATCAAAACCCGTAAAACGGGTGACAGTTAAAAATCTGTCGCAATCTTCGATAGCTCTGTTCGTCTGATCGTTTAACCGTGCGCTGACGCGCACGGCTTTATGCTGTCGCCAACTTCGTTGGCTAAAAATTGAATTATCTAAATTGTTATTTCCTAATCTTTCTGAACCGAAGAGTTTTTTTTTGCGTCGGAAACCTGATTTCTACTTATGGCAATAACCGAACCGAGTTTGACGAAACTGTTCTCTTTGTTGACTTTAACTTTTAAGCGCGGCGAAGCGCGTCCGCCTGTTTCTTCGGGCAGATCGGAGCGAAAAGTAATTGTGTAGGCGTTGCGAAGCTGCGAAACGATGTCGTCGTATGCGGTTTGCAATTCGCTCAAACGCGAGATCGGATAATAAACTCCGCCGGAGATTTGTGCCAGTTTTTCGCCTTCGCTTTCGGCTTTTGAAGTCAAACCGTTGTAGCGCGAACGAAGCGGATCAACCGCTTTTTCCGCCGTATTTGTTGCAGAAGCGGCGATCAAATTTGACGGAACGTAAAGCGGATAAATGAGTGCGCCGCTTTCCTGAATCGAGCCGAGCAGGGAATCGAAAGGCAGAAATGAACGATTGTCGTCGCCGTCGGACAAAACGACGATTGCCGTTCTCTCGCCCTTCAAAGGTCGCAAAGTTTCGGTCAAAGCGAATGCGAGCGCGTCGTAAAAAGCCGTTCCGCCGCCTGCGTCGAAAGTGTCGAGGCTTTCGGAAAGTTTGCCTTTATCGGTTGTAAATGCTGCTAAAGTCTGCACGTCTTCGTTAAAGAGTATGATCGAAACTTTGTCGTTCGGGCTGACCGTATTGACGAAATTTCTCGCGGCTTTGCGGATGAAATTAACGTAATTGTCAACGCTTCCCGAAACGTCCAGCAGCAAAACAAGATTGAACGGCGCGGTTGTCGGCTGAACGGACAGAATTTCCCTCTGTTCGCCGCGTTCGGTGATCGAAAAATCTTCCTTTTCCAAATTTCCGACGGCGCGGTTGTTGATGTCCGTAACCTGCACGAGAACCTGCTTAAATTGGGCGTTTACGGCTTCTTCGCCGCTGACTTTTCTCGAAAGCGTCGGCGCGGATTTTCTCGGCGGCAGAGTGGCGGCGTAATCGCCGAAATTTTTCGGGCTGGCGCGTCTGACGGCTTCGGTCAAAAGCGAATCGCCGCTTTTGATGATCGCTTTTACCGCATTTGTCAAAGGTCTGTCGCGCAGATCGGACGGAACTTCATTTGGATTGACATTCAGAAGAATAATTCCGCGGGCGGTTGTAAAATCGAGTTCTACTCGTTTGTCTATCGGTTTTTGGTCTTTGGTTTTTGGTTTTTGGTCTTCGCTTTCGGAAGGTTCTTCATCTTCGGTTTCATCTTCCGTTTTTTCGTTTTCGGCGGATTTTTCTTCGGTTTCTTCTTTTATTTTACCTTTAACGGCGAATCTTCCGGCGGATTTTTCCTTGATTTCTTCGAGTTCGACATCGCTCAGGAAACGCGGATGCGAAGCCGTCCAGACGAAATTATACTTTAAATCTTCAAGCGGAACGTCCGCCGCAATCGTTCCGGTAATCGTTTCGACATCGGCGGATTTGAAATTTCCGGCAACGCGCACTTCGCCGTCGCTCGTTTCGATTTTAACGCGCATTTTTTCGGGAATTTTTAAGTTCAGGTCAACTCGCTTATTTGCCGCGACGGGTCTGACGAAAATTTGCAGGCGGTTATTTTTTATTTCGATCTCGAAATCGCTCTCCTGAGCGTTTTCCGCCGTTATAATTGTTTTGGAGATAATTTTCGCCTCGTCCGTTTCTTCCGATTCAACAGCCGTAACGCTGACGCGCCCGTAAAGATTGATTATTTCAATCACGCCGTTTTCAGCAAGTGAAAATTCGCGCTGAAAATTTTGCGCGTTTGCCGTCAGCGCGAAAAGTGCTGCCAAAATCAAAAATTGCAGGATTTTCGTGTAAAATTTCATCTTTGTTATGAAGTCAAATGATTGGAACTCGTTGCCCTGCCCGATTTTACAAGTCTTTTGCGGACTCTTTTCTGCCAATTGCTTTTCGCATCGCCGAAATCTTCAAACTGCTCGAATAAATCATTTGTCGGTTCGCCGCCGATCTGTCTGGTTTTGAAATACAGCAGCGCAATGAGAATTGATGCAAACGACAGCAGTATTAATTGAAACGGCAGAGGCAAAAGTTTCGTCAGCAAACTTTGAAAGGCATCTTTAATATACCTCGTTTCACTTTTTTCCTTTGAATCGGCTTTTTTCGGATCGGTGCTTGCGTTTTCGGTCTTAGCGGAATTTTCCTTTTCCGCCTGTTTTTTAATTCTTTCCTGGTAAATTATCGTTCCCGCTTCAACGGTTGCCGATGAAAAAGCACCGACCATACCGCCGAGCAATGCCGGAAGAAGAAAAATTATTGCAATTGCGGCAAGAGTCGTGCGAAGCGAACGCTTAACGAGAAGTTTTGAGCGATCCAGAGCCTCCCTGCCGCGTAAACTTTCCATCATCACAACCGGCGCGGCTAACGCCCAGATAACCGACAAGTATATTCCGGGCAAAACAAAACAGCAGGCATATCCGATCAGAGATAAAGTCCCGGAAATAAAGCCGACCCAAACCAGACTTTTCCATTTTTCGAGCGTTGCGCGAAGCGCGGGGCGCACTTTGACCGGGCGCAGAGGAACGGCGAGAATTTGCGCGATGATCCAAGTTACCGTTCCCCAAAGCAGATAGCCGCAAAAAAGGCTCGTAAAAAATATGCCGAAAAACACGAGTCCGCCTGATATTTGCGATGCGGTATGGCTGATTTTGCCCGAAATATAAAGTATGTCGGCAGCCACGCCCAAAAGCGTAATTACAATAAACGGAATATACAGCAAAAGCGTCAATCCCAGAAATTTAGGCAGGTAGCGGCTGTAAATTTCAAGTGCGCGGCGCAGAAGAACGCCGATGCCTTCCGACTGCGCCCGAAGTTCCGAAGCAAAAGCCTTTGCCGTCGGCGGGCGGTCATAGATGTCTTTCGCCAATGCCGAATGAATCAGATTCTTAACCTTTTTCGGAACTTTTTTAACCGTCAGCGGCGGCGGTTCTTCTACCTTATGCGCTTTCATCACTTTCGTATAATCGCCGGAAAAAGGCGTTGCGCCCGAAAGCATCTGATAAGCGATCACGCCAAGCGAATAAATATCCGATCTCGGCGAAAGTTTTCCGCCCGCGCATTGTTCGGGCGACATATAAAGCGGCGTTCCCAAAACCGCGCCGACTCTGGTTAATTCGGTTGTTGAAGACGTATTTGAAACCGATTCGTCAGTTTCAAACGGTGCGGAAATCAACTTTGTCGCGTTTTTCTCATTTTCTTCCGAACCTGTTTTATCGCTCGAAGGAAAAATCGCCGTTCCGTCTTCCAAATCAACTTCGCCCGCTTGCTGAATTACGGTTTTGTTTTCCGAATCGTTTTTTACGCTCTGAATTACAGTTCGGTTTTCCGACTCGTCTTTTATCGGTTGGATAATCGTTCCGGCTTCGGAAGAAGGCTTTTCCGCATCGCCGGACAGAGCCATCGTCGCTGCTTCGGAAATCATTGTCGAATTGCGGTTTTCGGCAACCGTTCCCTGCTCTTCTCCGGTGTGAATCGTTTCTGCCTGCTCGTCAAGCGCAATCGTTGCTCGTCCGCCGACCAAATTTTTATTTGAAGGCTTTGGCTGCGGAAGTTCGGCGAATTTTCCCGCTTGACTGAGAATTTCGGTTTCTTCGAGTTTGGCAATTCCGAAATCGAGAACTTTTACCGTGTAGCCGCCGCGCTGATTCGGTTCGAGCCAAATGTTATCGGGTTTCAAATCGCGGTGAATAATTCCCTGCTCGTGCGCTTCCTGCACGGCGGAACTGACCTGCTCCAAAATATCTATTGACCACGAAAGCGGCAGGCGTTCTTCTTCTTCCAAAATCTCGCCCAGCGTGCAGCCGTCCAGATATTCCATCACCAGATAAGCGGCATTTCCCGTTTTCGTCTGCGAAAAACCGAAGTCGGTTACGTCAACGACGTTCGGATGACGAAGCCTTCCGGCGGCACGCGCTTCCCGACGAAATCGCTCGACAAATTCGGCGCGTTTCATAAATTCGGACTGGATAACCTTAACGGCGACGGGACGTTCCGTGCCGATGTGCGTGGCAAGATAGACCGTTCCCATTCCGCCTTTGCCAAGCTGTTTTTCGATTCTGTATTTTCCGTCGAGCGTCTGCCCGATCACGCTTTCCGAATTCATATGTCTATAATCCGCAAGTGAAAAATTTTTCGTATGTTCTAAAATTTATACGAGCAAAAATATATTTTGTTTAATTTAACGACGCGGCTCAAAAAAAATTTAAGTGAATTTGCCGCACCGCATCATTTGAAATTTTAATTATAGACTTTGAAATGAGTTAGAGAAAATCGGCAATAAGAAAAATTACTGTTTCTTAATGTAAATTTGTCCGTTAAATGTTGTCAGATTGAGGTTTGCGTCGCCTTTTCCGATTGTTCCGATCAGACTTTTGATGCTCGCAGCTTTCGATTTTACAACATTTGTCATCGGAATTTCGGACGAAAACGCTCCATAGCCGTAGGACGCGCTGATTTTTCCAGACGAATCGGGCGGAACGGAGATTAATATCAAACCGCTTTGAGTTCCGAAATTATATTGTCCGCGATTTAGAATGTCGCCGGTAAATCTGATCGAACCGGAAATAGCGTTGACTTGGGTTTGCCCGTGTCCGATTTTTTGCAGAGTTATGATTCCGCTTGAAGTTTTTGCTTTGAAAACATCGCCTGTTTCTTTGGGCAAAACGTCGTAGGCGACAATGTTTCCCGATGTTCCGGCAAGAGAAATCGCTCCTCTGGAATTTCCTACGGTAATATCGCCATCGTAAATTACCGCCTCGATTCCGTCTGAAATATGACTTACGGAAGCATCGCCGGAAACAAAATGCAAGGAAACTTTTCTGATAAAATTTATCGCCGCCGAATCAATCCGACCTTTGACCGAAACCGACGCTTGGCGCGGAACGTCAATTTCGATTTTTTCTCCCGACAGACATTTTTCGGGATTTGCCGGGAGTTTTTTGCCCGCAGCATAACCGATAACTTCGAGCCGGACGGGTTCTTCCGTCTTTTCTTCCTTTTCCCTGATCTTAAAATCAATCTCGCTTCCCTTGTCAATAAATACGCGAACTTCGCTGCGATTCCAGCCGTTGATTTTCAAATTTCCGTCGGCAACGCAAAATTGAATTTCCACTTTCGGATTGACGGCGATTGATTTTTCCGCCGGAATGTCCGTTTTATTAAGGATTTTGATAAATTTATCTTGCTTAGGCAAAATCTGGCAGTAAAAAGCATTCGTCGGGAAGGCGAAAAACAGCGAAAGCGCGAAAATCGCCCGGATAAAATTCAGCGAAGCGAATGCGGGACGTTTCTTCGTATAAGTTTGAAATTTCATCTGAATTGTTTTCGCGCGTGATTTTCAATCGTCCAAACTTGCCATCAATTCGGTTTTTTCTTGAATCGAATTGAGCAGATCAATTTTGTTTTGATATGAAACGCGCAAAACTTTTTTTGCCGCGCCGTTTTTCGGATTTTTTCGCACTTCCGCCCGCATTTTGTTGATCGCGTCATCCGTTACAGCCAGATTTTTTTCAAACGCAAAACGCGCCGACGCGTCCAATGCCGAATCTTTTTGTGAGTTCACGGTTTGCGCCAAAGTTTCGATAGTTTTGATATAGACATTTTCGCCGGGCAGCAATTCAGCCGTTTCCGCAGATTTAACCGAATTTCTAAATTTCGGCTCGCGCATTTTAACCGCGCGGTTTTTCGGTTTTGGCGAAATCGTCTTTCTTTTTATAAACTCCGTTTTAACAGGTTTGAATTCTTTTTCAGTTTTTGGCAATTCGTTTTTTTCGGCGACGTTATCTTTTTCGTCTTCAATCTCAGAAGGCGCGGATTCGGCGATTTTGATTGACTCGGAAATTCGTTCGGTTCGTTCTTTTTGAGAACTTTTTGCCGTTAATTCTTCGTCCGCGTATTTATTAACCCAAAGCCCGAAAAAGACGCTGAAAATTATCAGCAAAGCGGCAGCACCGGCAAAAACCGGACTTGTCAGATAAGCGAAAATGCTCTGCCAAACCGATTTTTTTCTGCCTTCGATAGAATCATTTATTTTGTTCCACAAACGATTTGTCGGAACGAGTTCGTTTAATTCTTCGTCCAAAACGGCAAACGCAAACGCGGTTTCTTCTTCCGCCCACGCGAGCGCGTCGGTGCATTCGTCGCAGACGGCGAGATGGCGGCGAATCATTTCCGTTTTTTCGGAAGCGAGTTCGCCGTCCAGAAACGCCTGAAGAATTTCCTCGTTGTAACAATTTTCGTTCATTATATTTCTAGTGAATTTTCCCGTAAAAACGGACAAATTCCCGACGCGCTCTGGCAATATATGTGCCGACGCTCGTTTCGTTCAGCGAAAGAGATTCGGCGATTTCTTTGTAAGACAAGCCCTGCTGTTTTAAGATCAGACAACTTTTCAGCGGCTCTTTCATCTTTTCCAAAGCCCGGTGAACTTCCTTTGCCCGTTCGCGCTGTTCGTAGTCCATATCCAAACTCGCCGTCATTTGTTCGTCATTTTCTTTGACGTATTTTTCCTCTCTCGTGTTTGCCCTGATCTTGCCGCGCAGAGTGTTTTTCGCCAGATTCAGCGCGACGCGAATCAGCCACGGACGAAGCATTTCCTCGTTTTCGATTGCGTCCATATTATCATAAAGCCGCAGAAAAACTTCCTGCGTTACGTCTTCGGCAATTCCGCAATCGCGCACAACCGAATTTGCCACGCGAAAAACGGTTCGATGGTGCAGCGTAAACGCCTCATCAAACACAATTCTCTCTTTCACCGCCGCAGCTGATCCGATTCGGGACATCGTGTCCATTATAATTTTCGCGCTTTCACTCATTTGTAAGCACTTTTGTTAATGTTCAGATAAAGAACACCGCGGGCGTATATTTTGTGACAAATTTTTGAAAAAAACTTTCTAAAATTTAATAATTTTTGCCGTTTGAACGATCTCCGCCGGAAGACGCGCATCGTTTTCGGCGGTTATGAAAAACGTAAAACTGTTTTTTTTGCTTGTCAGGATTTCGTCTAAAATTTCATCCGAAATATTTGAACTTTCGTCTGACTTTTGTTCGATCAATGCCAGACGCTTTAAACATTGGTAGAGATGGCTTTCCCCGCTGCCGAATTCGCCGATTTCATTTGTGGTTATCAAACGAATTTCCGCTTGTTCGTCGGTAAAATTCGACAACATCGCCGCCGTTTTGCTTATGCCGTTTTCAAATTGTTCGGAACTTTCAAAAATATTTTCGCCTCTCTGCTCCGCCGAAATTTTCTCGCGCAGAGAGATTTTTTTGATTTCGCTTTTGAGCCGCGTATCAAAAAAAACCGTAATTCTTTTATCGTCTTCGGCGGCAAATTCGCGCGTGATCAGACGATTTGTGCGAGCCGTCGCCTTCCAGTCAATATGCCGCAGATCGTCCATCGGCTGATATTCACGCAATGTCAGCAAATCCTGTCCCAGACCTTTGCGATTTGTGCGAAATGTTCCCGTTTCAAGCGGTAATTTTATTTCATCCGGCTGAATTTCGGAGAGTTTCGGAAAAATTATAATTTCCGCCTTTTGCGCCGACAGACGGCGGCGATGGCGAAAAAAACCGAACGGAAATTTTGTCGAAAGTTCAAAATCCCTGATGATAAAACGCCCGCGATTTTCAAAAATATGCTCGGTGCGGCTTTCAACCGAGTTTCGCCTCGGAACATACACGAAATAATCGAGCGTTCGTTTGAGAATCGGCGGATCGGCAATCTTCCGCGCCCATTTTTCCGGCAGAATTTCTTTTATTTCGTCAAACAAAGCGGATTTTTCTCGCTCTTTTCCGCGCACTTCGGCAACGATTGAAAAAGCGGGCAAAATCCGTTTGCGATTGTGCAGACTGACGAGAATCGGAGTCGGCTGTTTGGCAAAAACGGTTTCGGGAAAACGCATCTTGACATCGAGCTTTTTCAGACAGAGATTTCCGCCGAAAAAGCTGACGATTACCGCCGCGAGCAGAAACGCCAAAATCAAAAACAGCAGATTATTTGCCGAACTCCACGCCGAAAAACCGACAATGGCGATCAGCCCGATGATTACCGCGCCGCCCAGCGTAAAATCGAATGGCAGATTCATCTGCGAAGTTTCCCGGCTGGCGGAACGCGCAAGCGGCGGAATCACAAAAACGAAAATCAGCAAAACAAATATGAGCGAAGCCGCCGCCGCGCCAACCGCCAGATTCGGGTTATCCGTCCGTTTCGCATAAATCGTCAGAAACGCCAAACCCAATCCGCCGAAAACAACCGCCAACCCCAAAAGACCGTTGCGAATATCGCGGAAACTGATTAATTGAGTGAATTTCCTCAAATTCATATTTTAAATAGAGTTCGGAGAGTTTATAAGAAATTACTTTAGCTGCGGACGGTTAGGAATTTCTTTTAACCACATAGAAACATAGAAAAAAATAAAAACTGCTTTTATAAATTATTTTTTAACTGTTTCTTGGTTCGTATCGGGTGAATTTTAAGCCATTCTTCTAAAATTACTTTTTTCTCAAACTCTCTAAACTCTCTGAGAAGCCGTTTGGTAATTGTATCGCAGGCTTCCAGCCGGCTGTCTTGGTGGCTTCCAGCCGCCAAATTCATCTGCTTTTCCCGTAAATTTGTGCAAACAACGCTCGAATTGGCGGCTGGAAGCCACCAAGACAGCCGGCAAGATGCCGGCGTTACGTTTTTTTTGAGTTTCCAAACGCTTCTGAACTCTCCGAACTCAAAAACTTAAACAGGAACTTTGACTTTCCTTAAAATCTCGTGCAGAACCTGTTCCGATTCGGCGGTTTTGCTTTTCGTGTTTGAATGGCGCGAATTGACGATTATTCGGTGTGCGAAACACGGCAGAACCAGTTTTTTGATGTCGTCGGCGATGCAGAAATCGCGTCCTTCGAGCATTGCGAAGGCTTGCGCCGAACGAAAAAGCGCGAGCGTTCCGCGCGGACTGATTCCGAGTTCGAGCGCGTCATCGCTGCGCGTAAGTTCTACGATGTCCAGCAGATAATCAACCAAAATATCATCCACGCGGACTCTTTTCACCATATTCTGCAAAGTCAAAACGTCGGTTTCGGTCATCGCCGCTTTGACGAATTCAAGCGGATTAACGCGCTCGCGGTCGTGCAGAATTTCGCGCTCGAATTCTTTGTTCGGATAACCGATGTGCAGGCGGAACATAAAACGGTCAAGCTGCGATTCGGGCAGCGGATAAGTTCCGTGATGCTCAACCGGATTTTGCGTGGCGACAACCATAAACGGCAGCGGCAGCGGGCGCGTAATTCCTTCAACCGTAACTTGTTTTTCCGACATTGCTTCGAGCAGAGCCGACTGCGTTTTCGGCGTGGCGCGGTTTATTTCGTCCGCTAAAACAATGTTTGAAAAAATCGGTCCCTCGTTCCATTCAAACCGCCCGCTTTGCTGATTGTAAACCGAGATTCCGATCACGTCCGACGGCAGAAGGTCGGATGTGAACTGCACGCGGTGAAAGGAAAGTTCGAGCGCACGCGCCAGAGCGTTGGCAAGCGTCGTTTTCCCGATTCCCGGAACGTCTTCGATCAAAAGATGTCCGCCGGCGAAAAGCGCGGCTAAAACAAATTTTACCGTTTCGGATTTTCCCTTGATAACGCGCTCGATTTCCACCCGCAGATTATTAATTTTCTCAATCGCGTCGTAAGCGGGCGCGGAAGATTTATTAATCTTTCGCGCATTTTCCGCCGCTGTTTCCGTTTCCGCCGCCGTCCAATCTCTCATTTTTTTTGTTTTGAGCGTGAGTTATTCCGCCCGCAAATCTGTTTATATAATGTTGATTCGCTCCGAAAAATGAACAAACCGATTCTATTTTACATAATTTGTTCGGGTTTTTGCATATTATTTTGCATTTTCCGGTAAAAAGTCAGTAGCGTCGGCGTAAGCCGATGCGTAATGTAGGTGCAGCGAGCGCATCGGCTTACGCCGACGCTACTGACAAGAATTTCAATTTTCGTCGGCATTAGACGCACCAAACTAAATAAAGTCCGCCTCTGTTTGCAAAATCAGGCAACAAACGTCTAAAATTTTGAAACTTATCGTAAATAACTTCGTGAACAACTAAGGAGAAAAATTTTAAGATTTTATGAAAATTATTATGAGAAATTTACCACGAAAACTAAAAGACGAACGCGGATTCAGTTTGATCGAATTGATGATCGTAATTGCGATTATCGCCCTTCTTATCGGAGTCGGAGTTCCGGCTTGGCAAGCCGTAACCCGCAGCGGAAACGAAACCGCCGCCGCCCAATCCATCAGCACGATCAGGCAGATGCAGGTGCAGTATGCGGCAAAAAACAGCGGAGAATTCGGCACTTTCGCCGATTTAGTTGATTCTTTGCAGCTTGACGAAAAATTCAAAGAAGGCGACGCGCCTTTGATAAACGGTTACATTTACACGATGAAGGTCGAACAGGCTTCCGGTTCGCAGCCCGCTTTTTATTCGATCAACGCCGATCCGCAGGTTTCCGAAGGAATTTCCGCAACCGGAGAACGGCATTTTTATTTTGATTCAACACTCAGCACGATCAAACAAACCAAGGAAAACCGTCCGGCAACTCCTGATGATGAGAAATTATAAACTGTAAATTTCCAAACCGGAAAAAATAAAAAGACAATCGCCGTATAAAACGATTGTCTTTTTATTTATAATTTTCAAAAATTATTTTACGCCAGTTCGATTCCCAGACCTTTTGCCGAATCGAGAACAAACGCGTATGGTTTTTTGCCCTTATCCTTGTCATTATCTTTCGGTCTGTCTTTCGGTTTATCGTCAGGTTTCGGCACAACGACGATAACCGGCGGTTTCTTTTCTTCTTTGGGATTTTTGTCTTTATCATTCGATTGCGCCGAAACCGCCACCGAAAAACCGATAACGATTACAAACGCGAACGCTAATTGCTTAAAAATATTCATCATTTTTTATTTCCTCTTCATTAATTTAAGGCACAGAAGGGAAAGTTCAGAGAGTGCGCCCATAAATTTTACACGCAATCCCGATGCCACAAATCTCTTTTTATAAACTTTCTGTAAATATCAAGTCAAAACGACTACAATACTCTGATTCATTTGCCGAAGTTTACGTTTTCCGCAAATTTCATACGAAAACGTAAATTATTCGCCATTTTCCGGCAAAATTCGATATTTGGTCTGAAAAACATCTCAAAAATCAAATCAAATATCCGCAAAAGCGTCGTATCCGGTTCAAAATGACAGTTCAATTTGATAAAGTTTTATCAAAGATAAATGCTGAACAATCAAAAAATCAAACAAGTTTTAGTAATAATCGCCACGTTCGGCGTAATTTTCGTTAATTATCTGGCGGCGACGGGAAGAATAAACAACACGGAAACGGGCGCGGTTTCAGACCAATTTCCGACGATTATCACGCCCGCCGGATATGCTTTTTCGATTTGGAGTCTGATCTATATAGGCTTGATCGCGTTCAGCATTTATCAAATGCTGCCGTCGAAAACGGCGCGTTTTGCCAACATCAGAACTCTCTATATTTTAAATTGCGCGGCAAACTGCGTCTGGATTTATCTCTGGCATTACGGCTATATCGGCGCGTCGGTTTTCGCAATGCTGATTATTCTCGGAACTTTGATTTTGATAAACAGCTATCTGATAAAGACAAATTCAACCGCCGAATACATTCTGGCGCGTCTGCCTTTTAACATCTATTTCGGCTGGATAACCGTTGCGACAATTGCGAATATCACAATCGCGTTGGTTTATCTCGGCATAGAAACGGGTGAATTTATCACAAAAATTCTCGCAATAATTCTGCTTGTAATTGCAACTGGTTTGGGAATTTTAATTCGCTTCAAACAAAATAATTTCGCCTATCCGCTCGTCATCGCGTGGGCTTTAACGGCAATCGCCGTCAAACAAACGGGCGAAACCGCGATCATCGTAACGTGCGCCGTCTGCGTTATAATTCTTTTAATCGCCGCGCTTTCCGCGCTTATTCAAACTGATAAATCCGCCGATGAATAAAGGAAAAATCTGCGTTTCGGTTTGCGCTGAAACGGCTGACGAAATGCTCCGACAAATAAAACGCGCCGAAGATTCGGCGGATGTTATCGAAATTCGCCTCGACTGCATCGAATCAAAGCAGATTCACAAAGCGTTTGCATTTCTCGCCTCAAAAAAATCTCTGATTTTAACTTACAGACCGAAAGAACAAGGCGGCAAAATCGAAGTTGATAAAAATCAAAGAAGCATTTTCTGGACTGTTTTTGTTGAAAACGGGTTTTTTGATAAAAGAAAAATTTGGATTGACTGCGAATTTGATTTAAAATCCGAATTGAAAAATCTGAAATTTCAGAAAATCATCTCTTTTCACGATTTTGAAAAAGTTCCCGAAAATCTCGAATCAATTTACGAAACTCTTTCGGAAAAAGATGCAATAGCAAAAATCGCCGTCAAAGCCGACGAAATCACCGACACAATTCCGATCTGGAAACTTTTAGAAAAGGCAAGATCAGAAAATAAACAAATAATCCCAATCGCAATGGGCGAAGCGGGAAAATGGACGCGGATTTTAGGACTCGCGCACGGCGCGTTTTTAACTTACGCCGCCATCGAATCGGGACGGGAAACCGCACCCGGACAAGTTTCCGCCGAAGATTTGATCGAAGTTTACCGCGCCAGAGAACTCGACGAAAACGCGGAAGTTTACGCGGTAATTGCAGGCGATACGAGCTATTCGATGTCCGCGTATCTGCACAACGCGGCTTTTAAATTTCACGACTTAAACTCGGTTTTCGTTCCGCTTCAAGTTAAAAATCTCGACGAATTTATGCGCCGGATGGTTTTGGAAACATCGCGCGAGATCGAACTGAATTTCAGAGGTTTTGCGGTAACGAATCCGCACAAAATCGAAATAATGAAATATCTCGACTCGATCAGCGAAGACGCGAAAAAGATCGGCGCGGTCAACACGGTAAGAATCGAAAACGGCAAACTTCACGGCTGCAATACGGATTGGCAGGGATTTGTCGAACCTTTGAAAGACTTTTACGGTGATTTGACAAGCGCAAAAGTCGCCGTCATCGGCAACGGCGGCGCGGCGCGTGCCTGCATTTACGCGCTCAAAAAGGAAAACGCCGAAGTTACGATTTTGGCGAGAAACCTCGAAAAAGCTAAAAGTTTAGCCGATGAATTTAAAGTTAAATTAGAAGAACTGCCAAAAACCAAAGACCGGAAATCAAAAACCGATTTCAAAAATTTTGAAATTATAATCAATACAACTCCGCTTGGCACAAAAGGCAAACTCGAAAACGAAACTCCGCTTTTTGCCGAACAGATAAAAAATATACACCTCGCTTACGATTTGGTTTATAATCCTTGTGTAACCGCTTTTTTGCACGAAGCGAAAAGCGTTCACATTCCGACAATCGGCGGCTTAAAAATGCTCGTCGTGCAGGCGATGAAGCAGTTTGAGATGTGGACAAATCTCGATGCTCCAATGAAAGAAATGAGCCGCGCCGTCCTCCAAAAATTAAATTGACATTTTATTTAAAAAAACTAAATTATGAAAATCGAAGCCTTAAACTGCCCGAACTGCGGCGCGGCTGTCGTTGACAAATCCAATCATTGCGATCATTGCCGTTCGCGTCTGAAAACAATGTCGTGTTCGTCTTGTTTCGGCACGATTTTTCAAACAAGCAAATTCTGCCCTTTGTGCGGCGAAAAAGCGGTTCGCTTAAACGTCGCGGATGCGGAAAATACGGGCGTTTGTCCGCGCTGCAAAATTAAATTGAAACTGATCGAAATCAACGATATTTTCTTGCGCGAATGCGAAAAATGCGAAGGAATCTGGTCGGACGCGGAAACTTTCGAGATCGTCTGCGCCAACAAAGAACAGCAATCAGCCGTTTTGAGCAAACTGGACGAAATTTTGAAACATCCGAAAACGGAAAAAATTCAATATGTCCCGTGTCCCGACTGCAAAAAACTGATGAACCGCAGCAATTTCGCCAAAGTTTCCGGCGTAATTATTGACAGCTGCAAAGAACACGGAATTTGGTTTGACGCGGAAGAACTGCCGAAAATAATAGAGTTCATACGCAAAGGCGGAATGGAATTTTCCAGACAAAAGGAAAAAGCGAATCTCGAAGCGGAACGCCAACAACTGCGGGCGGAAAAATTTAAAATGTCAGTTGACAAATTCAGAAATGAAGACTCTCGACAAAATCGAGTTTCAACTGTTGCAATCAGAGATTTTATTGATTTTATTTTTGATTAAGACGGCGAAAAAAAACTTTTAATCGTCGGCTAGAACTTGTCGGACTGCCGTTAAAATCTTTTCATCTGACGGAAAACGAAACCATCCTTTTTCCGCAACTTTTTCACCTTCTACCCAAACTGTAAATTCACCTCGCTTGCCTTCGGTCAATTCGGGTTCAATGCCTAGTTTTTCTTTGATAATTTCTGCCACACGGACAGCTTTTGGACGATAAGACGCTCAAACTTTGCAAAAATTAATGCGAATTTTACTCATTGAAATTCCCTCCGGTAATTTGATTTTGTTCAATTTTACTATAATTGAACAAATGCCGGCAAATATAATCTCGCTTAAAAAGATTTTTGCGGCATCTCGGAAATTTTAGAGATTAAGATTTTCGCATTCACATTAAAATATATTCTGATATATTTCTAACTATGAATATGCGTTACAGCCGCCAGATTTTATTCGGCGAAGTCGGAAAGCGCGGGCAGGAAAAACTTTTAAATTCCCGCGTTCTGCTCGTCGGCTGCGGCGCGTTAGGCGCGTCGCACGCGGAGATTTTGGCTCGCGCCGGAATCGGTTTTTTGCGGATTGTTGACCGCGATTTTGTCGAATTTTCAAATCTGCAAAGACAGACGCTTTATTCGGAAGCGGACGCGAAAGACAAATTGCCGAAAGCGATTGCGGCGAAGAATCGGATCGCGGAAATCAATTCGGAAATCGAAACGGAAGCGATTGTCGCGGACGTAAATCATTCAAATGTAGAGAATTTTGTAAAGGATGTTGATTTGGTTTTGGACGGAACGGATAATTTTCAGATTCGATATTTGCTGAACGACACTTGCGTTAGACTCGAAAAAATTTGGATTTACGGCGCGGCGGTGTCAAGTTACGGCGCGACGATGACGATCATTCCGAACAAAACGCCGTGTCTGCGATGTATTTTTGAAGAAATGCCAAGCGCGGGAAGTGCGCCGACGTGCGACACGGCGGGCGTTATTCAACCGATTATTACGAGCATTTCGGCGATTCAGACAACGGAAGCGTTAAAGATTTTAACGGGAAATTCTG
The DNA here is from genome assembly GCA_965214585.1 of Pyrinomonadaceae bacterium. Classification (GTDB taxonomy): domain Bacteria; phylum Acidobacteriota; class Blastocatellia; order Pyrinomonadales; family Pyrinomonadaceae; genus JAHCHG01. The sequence continues at coordinate 774,695 of OZ243957.1, forward strand.
ACGCGCTTCACAAATCTTTGATGCAGATTGACGTTTGGCAAAACGATTGGCGCAAAATCAAATTGAGCAAACCGAACGAAGATTGCGAAACTTGCGCGAAAGGAAATTTCAAGTTTCTCGAAGCCTCCAACCAAGATTTTTTCACCGCGCTTTGCGGACGTGATGCCGTTCAAATCCAGCCATCGAACCGTTCGGAAATTGATTTAAGAAAATTAGCCGAAAAATTAAAAAATTCGGGCGAAATCAAACTCAACGAATACCTTTTGCGTCTGACAATTGAAGATTACGAAATAACCGTTTTCAGAGATGCCCGCGCGATAATTCGCGGAACTGACGATATTTCCGTCGCGCGTATCGTTTATGCGAAATATATCGGAAACTGATTATGCGGCTTGCAGTTCAATGGCGGAAAAATACAATTTTCTCAACTCCGCGATGAATCTTTTTGTTTCTTTTGGATAATATGAAAGTAATAAGCTAACCTCTTTGGGAAATTCTACGCCGAAAATGCCTTGATGATTGACAATTTTTGCCGTATGTTTTTCGTTTTCGTCTTTCAAAATAACTTCAAAACTCACGTTTTTTTCCGATACTTCCAAAATATTAAGTTGTAAATTCTCTATTTTTACCATTTGTAAATCACTTGTCCGCCCCAATATTTTCGGTTTGAAGTTTACCATAATTTCGGCTTATCTATGCGAAATATATCGGAGTTTGATATGATAAAAAGCGAGGTGGCTTTGATGGACACAAATAAAATTAACAATAACGAAAACGGCGCGAAACCGCGTTGGAAAAGACCGAAGGAAAAGAAAAAATATACGAAGGCGGAAATAGAATTGATTAGAACGACTCGTGATGTTTTGGAAATTATCCGTCGAAGAAAAGAAGCCGGTGAATTTGACGAATTTCTCAAAGAGGAACATTCAAAAAGATGAGCCGTCCCATTTTTGATATGAATGTTTTCGTCGAATATGAAAAACTTCTAACCGAAAAAGATATTTCAAGAATGGCTTTATCGGCAGTTATGCTTTACGAGTTGACGGCAACTACAATTGATAAATCTTTGTGGCAAAAATACACGGCTTGGCGAAAAGCCTTTACTGATTTGGACAGATTTCTCGTCCCGAATTCCGAAGATTGGTGGGAAGCCTCAAAAATAGTTTCGCGCATCCGATTCGGCGAAAAATCGGCTTCACAGGGCAAAACGCCGAAACTTCCCGACGCGCAGAAATTACAAAACGACGTTTTAATCGCCCGCACCGCTTACGCCCGAAAATTCTTCGTTGTAACTTCAAATCTTTCCGATTTTTACAAAATCCGACAATTTCTCAACGTCGTAATCGTTTCCGCCGAAGAGTATTTTGCGGATGATTTGTGAAATATTACGGATTTTCGATTTGCAATTTGCGATTGTTTGCCGTCTTTGCAATTGGCTTTTTATCGGATAGATAAACTGAATTAATGTGAATCAAGAGTAGAAAACGGAACGCCGTCCATCTTGGCGGCAATGAGCGTCGCTTCGGCGCGAAAAAGACTTTGTTTATCCGAAACACCGCAAATTATAAGCATTGTTTTCGTGCTTTCGCACTCATTGCCGCCAAGATGGACGGCGTTCCGTGCAAATCGCTAACTTTTTTATTATCAATAAACTTTTTTTACTCTTGATTCACATAGTTAACAAAAAATTCAATACTTCTCTCGATGCGCTTGTGAAACATTTCACGAAATTTAATCGTAAGGTATAATAAGTGAGGTAAAATTATGAACCGAACAAATAAAAAACCAAAAGTTGTAATCATCGGCGGCGGATTCGGCGGCTTGGAAGCGGCGAAATGTTTGGCTAAAAAGCCGGTCGAAGTTACTTTGATTGACAAGAAAAATCATCATACATTTCAGCCTCTGCTTTATCAGGTGGCGACGGCGGTTTTGTCGCCGGGCGAGATCGCTTCGCCGATTCGCCGGATTTTGCACAAATATAAAAATATCGAGGTGATTTTGGGCGAAGCGATTGGTTATGATTTGGAAAGGCGAACGGTTAAATTGCAGGACGACGAGGAAGTTTCCTTTGATTATCTGATCGTCGCGGCGGGCGCGAGGCATTCTTATTTCGGAAATGACGAATGGGCGGATTCCGCGCCGGGTTTGAAAACGGTGGAAGACGCGCTGGAGATTCGGCGCAGGGTTTTGCTGGCGTTTGAACTCGCCGAACGCGAAGCGATTTTGACGGGAACGCACGAGCCTCTGAATTTTGTCGTCGTTGGCGGCGGCGCAACCGGAGTCGAGCTTGCGGGCGCGATTGCCGGCATTGCGCGTCAGGCGTTGGCAAATGATTTTAAGGCGATTGACACGACAAAAGCGCGAGTAATGCTCTACGAAGGCGGCGAACGGATTTTAAACGGTTTTTCGCCCGAACTTTCGGCGCGGGCGAAGCGCGATTTGGAAGATTTGGGCGTTGAAGTTTATTTAAATAGTTTTGTTACCGATCTAAAAGACGGAAACGTAAAGGTCGGCGACGAATGGATCGAGTGCGATGTGGCGATCTGGGCAACGGGCGTTGCGGCTTCGTTTTTGGGCGAAGAATTGGGCGCGGAAATTGATAAAGCGGGCAGAGTTTTGGTGAATGAAGATTTGTCCGTTCCGAATCACAAAAACATTTTCGTCATCGGCGATATGGCGCATTTTGTGCAAAAAGACGGTTCGCTCGTTCCGGGCGTTGCGCCCGCCGCGATTCAGATGGCGCAGACGGCTTGCAAAAACATCTTAAATGATTTGAAAAACCAGCCGCGCGAAAAATTCGAGTATTGGGACAAAGGTTCGATGGCGACAATCGGGCGCAACCGAGCGATTGTCGAAGCCGGAAGATTCAAACTGACCGGATTTTTAGCGTGGCTGGCGTGGCTTTTCGTTCACGTTATTACTCTGATCGGTTTTCGCAACAAACTATACGTTTTGAGCGAATGGTTTTGGGCGTATATTTCGCGCGAGCGAAGCGCGAGATTGATTACCGGCGATTCGGACGAACTGCACGACGCTTTGCGCTTTCTCGAAGCGAAGCCGATTGCCGAAGCGTTGCCGAAAAAGCGCAGAAAACAAGCTGCAAAATGAATAAAATTTTAGAAACAGAACGTCTGATTCTGCGTTGCTGGCAAAAAACAGACGCGGACAGATTGTTTGAAATTTGCCGTCAGCCGAAAGTAATGAAACATATCGGCACAGGCAAACCGTATAAAAGTGTTGAAGATGCGGAAAAGTTTCTCGATTGGGCTGAAAATTATCAAAAGAAAAACGGATTTTGCCGTTGGGCTGTCGCCCGAAAATCAAGCGACGAAATCATCGGAAGCTGCGGTTTTGTTCGGCTTTCCGAAAGTAATGAAATCGAATTATGTTATCTTTTTGACCGGGAATTTTGGGGCAGAGGTTTTGCAACGGAGGCGGCGCGAAAATGCTTAAATTACGGTTTCGAGAATTTGGATTTTCGTGAAATAATCGCTTTGACCGATTTGGAACACGCCGAATCTCAAAATGTTCTGAAAAAAATCGGCTTTATTAAAAGAGGAATTGAAATTTACGACGGCGAAGAAAATCTGGTTTATTCGATAAAAAATACTTGATGAAAAAATTTATTTGTTTAGTTTTTACGAGCCTTTTGTGCGCGTTTATCGTAAGCGCGAGCGAACCCGCGATCTGGACGGTCAACACGAGCGAAGAAGTTCTAAAGGGCGATGCGAAAGGCGTTTCAATTTCGGATAACGGGACGATTTCGCTTGCGCCGAAATTGACGGAAGTTTTCAAAACCGAGCAGCCTTACGTCTGGTCGAGCCAAATTGACGAAAAGGGAAACGTATTTCTGGGAACGGGAAGCGACGGGAAAATTTACCGTGTTGACGCGGGCGGAAACGGCAAGTTGTTTGCGGATTTGGCGGAACTGAATGTTTCGGCGTTGGCAATCGGCGCGGGCGGTTCGCTTTTTGCCGGAACTTCGCCGGACGGAAAGGTTTATCGAATTGACGCAAGCGGAAATGCGAGGGTTTATTTCGAGCCGAAAGAGAAATACATCTGGTCGCTGGCTGTTCTGGGCGACGGAAGTTTGGTAATCGGAACGGGCGAGAACGGGAAAATTTACAAAGTTAAATCGGCAAATCAAACTCCCGAAAGTTCCCTGTTTTTCGATTCGAGCGAAAATCATATAATTTCGATGACGGTTGATCGGCAAAACAATTTGTATGCCGGAACTGATTCAAACGGTTTAGTGCTGCGCTTTTCGCCCGACGGCAAAACATTTGCTCTGCTCGATTCGCCTTTGCGCGAAATTCACGAAATTTCCGTCGGAAAAGACGGCTCGATCTACGCGCTCGCGTTGAGCGATTCGGTGACAACTTCTTCAAACGAAACTCCGGCAGTTACGGAAAAGAAACCGAAAACCGTAACCGCAAAAAAGAACGGAAAAAATCCCGCGCCCGTTCCGATTCCGCAAAAAAGCCGTTATGACGTGAGCCAAGCAAAATCGGTAGTTTACAGAATTCTGCCCGACGGCGGAAATAATATCGTCTGGAATTCTTCGGACGTTTCGGCTTTTTCAATTCAGGCGAATCCGAACGGAAACGGCGTTTTCGTCGGAACGGCGGATAAAGGTAGAATTTATTCGGTAACGAACGACGCGCAGGAAACTCTGCTTTTGCAATCGGACGAAGGGCAAATTTCGACGTTCAAAGTTGGCGGAAATCAGATTTACGCGACTTCGAGCAGTTCGGGAAAACTCTACAAATTCGGAACGGAAACAGAAACGCAGGGCATTTACGAATCGCCCGTTTTAGATGCAAATTCCGCCGCGCTGTGGGGCAGAATTTGGTGGCGTTCAAGCGGAAATGTCGTTTTGCAGACGAGATCGGGGAACACGGAAGAACCGAATGAAACGTGGAGCGATTGGAGCGCGAATTACACCGATTCAAAAGGAGCGCAAATTTCCAGTCCGCGTGCGGCATTTCTGCAATGGCGGGCGATCTTAAAAGGCGCGTCGAGTTTGAGCGAAGTAAACGCGGCGTATCTCAGCCGAAATATCGCGCCCGAAGTGCTTTCGATTGAAGTTTTGCCGACAAACATCGGACTGCTCGCAAATCCGCCGATTCAGCTTGATCCGAACATCGAATCGGCAGGCTTGGAATCGGAAGATTTCGGCATCACGATTGCGCCCGTTCCGCCGAGAAAGGCTTACGTTCGCGGAGCGCGGGCGATTCAATGGCAAGCCGAAGACCGCAACGAAGACGCGCTCGAATACGCCGTTTATTACAAAAATATAAACGACGCGGATTTCAAACTTTTGCAAAACAAACTGACCGATAATTTTTACACGATTGACGGTTTGGCGTTTGCCGACGGGCGATACGTTTTCAAAGTCGTGGCAAACGATTCGCCTTCAAATCCGCAAACATTCGCACTTTCGGGCGAGAAAATCAGCGAACCCGTTTTGATAGACAATTCCGCGCCAATCGTTTCGGCAATCGGCAAACCGCGCGTTGCAAACGATAAAGCAACCGTAAATTTTGAAGCGAAAGACGCGGCAAGCTATATCAGCCGCGCCGAATACAGCGTCAACGGCGGCGCGTGGCAAAAAGTTTACGCCGCCGACGGAATTTCCGATTCGCCGAACGAGCGTTATTCCTTCGACGTTCCGCTTGGCGAAGCAGGCGAATATACGATCACTTTGCGCGTTTTTAACGCTAATGGAAATGCCGGAAACGCACAGGTTTCGGTGAAAAAGTAAATGACTGAAAATGACTGGAGCGCAAGCGTCCCGCTTGCAATGATCGCAGGGCGCGAAAAAGCCGGTAAATTCTCGACAGTTGAGAATTTACCGGCTTTCTGCCGCTCGCGCGACGGTTGCAAGCGGGACGCTTGCGCTCCAGTCCGCTTCGCGCTTTGATGTAATTAATTATGCAAATCCATCATTTTCTAATAACGCGCGTGATTTCGGACGGCGAACTTTCCGTTCCTTTTGAATCAACGGCGCGAACGTAATAAAAGTAAATTTCGCCCGATTCAACGCCTTCGTCTTTAAATTCCGCTGTCGGAAGCGGTTCTTCGTTGCGCCGTTCCCATTTTTCAAGCGGAATAGTTTCATCGGCGGAACGGTAAATGTTGTAACCGACGAAATCAGCAAGCGGATTTTGCGCGAACTGTTTTCCAGCGTGGTCGGTGAAATTGCTATTCGGCGTGATCGGCTGGCTTTCGTCGCCGTTTTCAAAGACCTGCGTGAGTTTGTAAAAATATCTCTTGCCGATCTCCGCCGCCGGATCGCTGAAATCGCCTTCGGGAATCGGCTCGTCGGTTAGACGCGCCCAAAAGACGAACGGCAGATTTTCGTTTTCCGAACGGTAAACGTGATAGCCGACGACCTTTTTATTAACTTTATTTTTAAGTTTCTGCCTTTTCTTTTTCAGAAGTTTTTTGTTCATAAATTTGTAAGCAAAATTTTACAAAATAAAAGCAGGCGAGTCCAAAAAGGATTCACCTGCTCTTTTACTAACTTTAACTGGATTTGGTCAAATAATTTGCCGGAAGAAACTAAAATTACCGGAATGAGCAATTTTGCTTTTTACCACCAATAATCGTTATCAGCCTGCTCGTTAAAAACCTCGTCCTATTTTATTATAACCGCTCTGAACATTAGCTGATTTTCATCAGCTCAAACTGTCCGGCGGTGTTTCGATTGAATTTTCTATCATATCTTATCACCTCCTGCTTTTAAGATTACTCTAAACTGTTTCAGGTTGTCAATTTTTTCGGAAAATTATTTTATTTAATAGCTGCTAAATTAAAATTCGCCGAGTTCTTCGAGAATTTTCTTTTCCAAATTTTCGTTCAACCAAAACCCTGCTGTTTTTCTTAGTTCAATTAGAATTTTCTTAACTTCTTTGATAATTTTTTCGTCTTTGGCTTTTATTAAAACGCCGATTAATATCAATTCAAATCAAGTTCGGCGTATTCACAGGCAGAAACCCGACAGTTATGGAGGGTGCTGTCAGCGACCATTCAAGTTAGTTTTATATTTGAACGCGCCTTTTTTCTATTAACATAATTGGTTTATTACAGCACCCTCCATAACTGCCGGGTTTCCGCCTGTTTTACCATCTTTAAAAATGGAAAGTTTTTGTAGAATATCAAGACGTTGAATTAAAATCAGATTGGAAACGGGCGAAGTGTCGGAAACAATTATCATTTTATTAAGTTAATCGTTTGCAAATCTCTTTCGTAATCTTCTTCGCCGTAATGGATGGATATTTTTCTTGCGGCTAATTCTTTTTGAAATTCAAATTGATGCAAGTCCGCCAATTTGCTCGCTTGTCCGAGCGTGAGTCGTTCTTCTTTGAATAAAATAACAGCAACCTTGAGCATTATTTCTTTAGCGGAAAGTCCCGTTTGATTTATTATTTGGTCTGGAATTTCAATTTTCATAATCAAAATATTATACAACAAAAAGACTTAGCAATGACAAAAAATTTATGAAATTTATTCACAAAATTTTTCCACTTCTCATTTAAAAAGCATCTTCGATATTAAATTTACGAAGATGCTTTTTAGTTTTTTATTTGTAATTTACTCAGCTTTCGGCGCGGCGTTTTTCACTTCGTCCGAAACGCCGTCTTCAAATTTCTTGAAGTTTTCGTTGAACAAATTTGCCAAATGTTTCGCCTTTTCGTCATAAGCGTCTTTGTCTTCCCAAGTGTTGCGCGGATTTAGGATTTCCGCAGGAACATCGGGACAGGAAACGGGAACGTGAACGCCGAAGATCGGATGCTGTTCGGTTTCGATTTTTTCGAGTTCGCCGTTTAGAATCGCGCGGATCATTGCTCTCGTGTGCTTGATCGGCATACGATTTCCCGTGCCATAAGCTCCGCCCGTCCAGCCCGTATTTACTAACCAGCAAGTCGAATTGTGCTGTTTCATTTTTTCGGCGAGCAGTTCGGCGTAAACGCTCGGATGCAGAACCATAAACGGTGCGCCGAAACAGGTTGAAAATGTCGCCGTCGGTTCGGTCACGCCTTTTTCCGTTCCGGCGACCTTTGCCGTGTAGCCGGAAATAAAATGATACATCGCTTGTTCGGGCGTAAGTTTTGAGACGGGCGGCAAAACGCCGAATGCGTCAGCCGTCAGCATTATGATATTGTTCGGATGTCCGGCAGTTCCGCTTTCGACGATGTTCGGAATTGATTCGAGAGGATAAGAAGCCCGCGTATTTTCGGTCTTAGTCGCGTCGTCGAGGTCAACTTTTTTCGCCGTTTCGTCGTAAACGACGTTTTCCAGAATCGTTCCGAACATCGAGGTCGTGCGGTAAATGTCCGGTTCGGCTTCGGGATTTAATTTGATGACTTTCGCGTAACAGCCGCCTTCGTAATTGAAAACACCGTCGTCCGACCAGCCGTGTTCGTCGTCGCCGATAAGTGATCGTTCCGGGTCGGCGGAAAGAGTGGTTTTTCCAGTTCCCGAAAGTCCGAAAAATACGGCAACGTCATCATTTTCGCCGACGTTTGCCGAGCAGTGCATACTCATCACGTCGCGCTGCGGCATCAGATAATTCATAATCGAAAAGATGGATTTTTTCGTTTCGCCCGCGTATTGTGTGCCGCCGATAAGGACTAATTTTTGATTTATATCAACCAAAATAAATGTCCCGGAGCGCGTGCCGTCAATTTCCGGGTCGGCTTTGAAACTCGGAACATTTATGACAGTAAATTCGGGCTTGAACGGCTCGTCTTTTGTTTGGCGAACGAACATATTATGCGCGAAAAGCGAATGCCAAGCCAATTCGGTGATAATTCTCACGGGCAGTTGATATTTCGGGTCTGCGCCCGCGAAAGTGTCCTGCACGAACAAATCTTTGCCTTTTAAATATTCCATCATACGGTCTTTCAAAGCATTGAATTTTTCCTGCGGAAACTTTTTATTTCCCTCGCTCCACCAGATTTTATCTTCGCTCGAAGGCTCGACGACAAACGCTTTGTCTTTCGCCGAACGCCCTGTATTTTCGCCCGTATCGGCAAGCAAAACGCCTTCTTCAGTAATCGTCGCTTCGCCGCGCTCTTCGGCTTCTTTGTAAAGCTCCTTTGGCGTTAAATTCCAATAAACCGCATTCGGTTCGGTAATTCCATAATTATCCAATTCGTATTTTGTGTTTTTATGACCTTTATTAACTGTCTCCTTTTGTAAATTCGGTTCCATTTGTGTTTCTCCAATAAATTTCTATGTTTTTATATAATTTTATCAAGCGGGAAAAGCATTGTTTTTCCTGATTATCCGATAAGTTTATCATAAAGATTTAAAAGTTAAAGCGGTAGATTTAACAAATATGTAATAAACAATCGTTTTAAACCAACGGGAACATTTTTCGGTTTTCATTCAGCAGATAATACTCGGCATAAACATTTAGTTTTATCAGGATTAGAATTTCCAGAAAACGGGAATCAAAAGCGAAGCCGTAATCCACAAGATAATATTCAGAGGCGTTCCGACTTTAACAAAATCGAAAAACTTGTATTGTCCGGGACCGTAGATCATCGTGTTGGTTTGATAACCAACCGGAGTCATAAAACTTGCCGAAGCCGAAAATGTAACAGCGACCAGAAAAGGAACGGGACTGACATCGAGCGTAACGGCGGTGGCAATTGCTATTGGCGCAATTAAAGCGGCACTCGCATTATTGGAGATCATTTCCGTTAAGATCGAAGTCAGCAGATAAAATGCCGAAACGAGCAAAACCGGACCGAACGAACCGACGGCTGAAAGCATCGTCGAGGAAACAAGTTGTGCCGCTCCGGTTTTTTCGAGTGCTTCGCCGAGCGACAACACACCCGCCAGCAGAAATATGATTTTCCAGTCAATCGCCTGATAAACTTCATCGAGCAGAATACAGCGAGTTACCACGAGCAAAATCGCCCCGACCACCGACGAAACGACAATCGGCAAAAATCCCAGACTCGCCGATAAAATTACGCCGACGACAATCAAAATTGCGATAACAACTTTATTGCCGCGAAATTTGACCGTTTCCGTTTCCGAAACAATTATAAAATCATTATCGAGTTTGAGCGATGCAATGCGGTCTTTGTTTGCTTCGATCAAAAGAGTGTCGCCGCCTCTGAGTTTGATGTCGGAGATTTTTTCACGCAAAAGTTTGCCGTGCTGCCGAATCGCCAAAACGGTTGTGCCGTATTTTTCGCGGAAATTTAGTTCCTGCAAAGATTCGCCGTCAAAGGTCGCGTGCGGTGCAACGACGGCTTCAACTAATTTGTAGTCTTCCGAGGTTACGCTTTCGTCGCCCCATTTTGCCTGCGGTTTGAGTTTCACGCCCTCGCGTTTCTGCAAAAGGCGGATTTTATCCACATCGGCGCGAATTTTCAGAGAATCGCCGGACTGCAAAACAACTTCGGCAGTCGGCATATTAATCAATTCTTCACCGCGCCGGATTTCGAGAATCAAAAAATCCAAATCCTTGCAGATCGGTGCTTCTTTGATCGTGCAGCCGACTGAAGAACTGTGCGGCTGAAGAACAACTTCGGTCAGATATTCGCCGAGCGAAAATGTTTCGGTCAGATCGCCTTCGCCGCGTCGTTCGGGAATCAGCCGAATGCCGATAATCAACATATATGCCGTTCCGACAACAAACATTGCCAATCCGAGCGGCAGAAACTCGAACATCGTGAACGCGGGCAAACCTTTTTCTTCGGCAATCGAACTGACCAGAATATTCGTCGAAGTGCCGATCAAAGTGCAGACTCCGCCGAGCATCGAAGCAAATGAGATCGGCATCAGCAGTTTCGACGCGCTGATTTTAGTTTCTTTGGCAACGCCTAAAATAATCGGCAAAAAGATCGCAATAACCGGCGTGTTATTGATAAACGCCGACAAAAAGCCGACCAAAACCATCACGGCGATCATTGCCACCCAGAAATTTCGTTTAAATATGTGATTAACAAATGTGCCTAAAAAATTAACCGCGCCGGTTTTGAAAAGTCCCGCGCTAATGATAAACATTGACGCAACGGTAATCGTCGCCGTGTTGCTGAAACCCGCCAAGCCTTCCGCCGGTGTAAGAATCTGACTGACGAGCAAGATCGCCATTATCAAAAGTGCCACCAGATCAACCGAGATTTTTTCCGTTACAAACAGAACAACCGCCAGAAGCAGCACTCCAAAAACAAAAATCATTTCATAGGACATAAATTATCGCGTCAAAAACAAAAATTCTCAGATGAGATTATCACAAAAACTTAATTTTCCGGCTGCGTTTTATATCTAAATACGGTTAAAATCAGCGGTATTATTGATGAAGTGAAAAATCAGAGAGCGGAAATAGATTTGGAAGCCTTATCATATATATCGTTCTTACCACATAAATACGTCGTTTCGCAGAAAATATATTTTGTCGAAAGCAGTAAATAATTCCAATAAATTATTGTAATTTTGTGAACGACATTCGTGCGAAATGTTGCTCTTAAACATTAGTTTTACACCAAATTTCACTCAAACCGTAACATTTCGTAAAAATGCCCGCGCTAGTCCGTTTTACAAATTTCTCTTTTCAATCAATTTCCGCAAGCGGTTTTATGGAATTTGTTTCCAAATTTTTCTCTTTTCGTTTTCTATTTTGTTCGCGGAAAGTGTGCCAAATAACCGCAGAAATTATTATCATTCCGCCGAAAATCGCCCAAATGCTCGGCTTTTCTCCGATGAAGATAAAAACCCAGACGGGATTTAGAAGCGGTTCGACAAAGCCGATAATACTTGCGTCCAAAGAGCGCACGCCGCTTGCAAGTCCGCGTGTAAACAAAATATATGCGATGCCGATCTGGAAAATTCCGAGAAATAAAATTGCGAAAATGTCCGTCGTTGAAATCGTCGGCAAATCGCTCGAAACAATCGGCAGCATCAGCAGAACAATAATAATATTGCCGTAAAAAACCGAAACGGCGGGATTGCGTTTTAGAGATTTCGGATGACGAAGCAGAACGAAATAAAGTCCGAAAAACAAACCCGAAATAATCGCGGCAATGTTTCCCGCAAAAACATTTTTCGCCAACTCGTTCGCCGCGTTTTGCGGTTCGAGAAAGAAAAAGCTCATTCCCGCAAGGCAAATCAAAACTGTCAGCAAATCCGACAGGCGAAATTTTTCCTTTAAGATAAACGGCGCGAAGATCAAAATGTAGATCGGCGCGGTGTATTGCAGAAAGATCGCGTTGGCGGCGGTCGTATTTTTGTTGGCGTAAACAAAACAAGATAAAGTTCCGGCGTATAAAAGCGACGTAAAAATCGTAAAAGCGTCGGGCTTTAAGCCTTTGCGAAACGTGAAAACGGCAACGGTTATCGCGGCGAAAAGCGAGCGTCCGAGATTTACGGAAAAAGCGTCGAGCGTCGTTAATTTGATAAAAAGTCCGCCGAAACTCCATAAAAGAACGGCGATCAAGATCAATAAAATCGGCGGAAATTGCGCCTGTTCGGTTTCTACGCTTTTCATAAAAAACGAAAGTTTAACGCAAATTTACCAAAAGTTGAAAGTCAAAACATAAACCATTTGCGATTTTTGTAAACTGAAATGAATTTCTTTATTTTTACACTATTAACAAGTGCAATTTTCAATTAACTAAAAGGAGAAAACTTTATGAAAATTTTATTATCTTTGGGAATCATTTTTTTCGCTTTATCTTTCTGCAATTTAGCCGATAAATTTACAGGTTCGAGCAAAAGCGATTCGCCAAGCGAAGTTACGACAAATTCCGATGCGGATGCGGACGATTCAAAAACCGAAACGGACGCTCCGGCAAACGACGGCGACGATGTGGAAAAAGCAAAATTGACTTCCGAACAGGAAGAGATATTAAAAAGCGCGGACGAAGTAAAATGGGATGAGCAGGGAATATTGTTTTTGATGCCGAAGGGTTGGAATAAGGTCAGCAAAACCAGAACAATGGTTCAATACGGCACGCCCGCCAAAGGATTTTTGATCGTCAATATTTCGCCGATGGCGGCTGATTTTCCGATTGAAGCAAGTCTCAAGGCAAACTACGACAGTTCAGTAACCAAAATGAAAAACGGCGGTTTGAAATCGGTTCAATATACGGAAATTGACGGCATAAAGGGAGTGGAATTTGTCGAATCTTCGCCCGAAGACAAAGGCGACGCGCAACGGCATCAATGGATCGCCTTCCGCAAATACGCCGGACAAGTTCAGATGATAAACGCAATGGCAACCGCTAGCGGCAGTAAGTTTAAAGACAATAATGATGTAAATACTGCGATATTGTATTCAATGAAAATGACGCAAGAATAAACAAAAAGTAAAAAGATTTTATATCGCGCGATAATTATCAATGCCGAATTATTAATGCCAAATTAATCATTGATAATTAATCATTAGGAATTATCGCGCGATATTAAATTGGTAAATTTATCGAATTATCTTTGTTAAGGATTTTTCTTTTATAATTTACAATTCCGTCGGTTTATCCGAATGCGGCACAAAGCATTTTCGGCATCGGGCTTCATATTTTCCGCTTGCGCCGACTTCGACCAATTCTTCCGATTCAAAAGTCCTCTGCGAATAATTCGCGGTTTGCCCGCAACGGACGCAGATGGCGTGAGTTTTTGTGATAAATTCGGCGATTGAAAGCAACTGCGGCATCGGCTCGAACGGTTTTCCCATAAAATCCTGATCTAATCCGGCGATTATCACACGCTTTCCGTTGTTGGCAAGTTCGTTGACGGCTTCGACAATCCCGGCATCGAAAAACTGCCCTTCGTCAATTCCGACAACTTCCGTGTCTTCGTCAATTCTCTCAAGCAAATCCTTCGCCGTCATCACGGGATTCGAGATATGCGTCATTCCCGAATGCGACGCGATCTCTTCTTTTGAGTAGCGATCATCAATGCGCGGTTTGAAAACCTGAACTTTCTGGCGGGCGATGCGGGCGCGATTCAGACGGCGAATCAGTTCTTCGCTTTTTCCCGAAAACATCGAACCGACGATAACTTCTATCCAACCCGTGCCGTTCTTCCGTGTTTTGCGGCGTTCTTCCGTATTGTCGAACAACAATTCTTCAACCATATTCTGCTTGTAAATTTCCTTTCGAGTTTTTTGAAAGCGTTTAGATTATCACAGTAATTTGCAATGAAAAAGTCAGTAGCGTCGTGCGTAAGCCGATGCGCTCATTGCGGCTGCATTACGCATCGGCTTACGCACGACGCTACTGACAAGAGTTACAATTTTATGGAATTTCACCCGCCAAATTTGCTATCTTAAATTTATGAGTCTGGAATTTTGTCAAAAGTGCAAAAAACCTTTTTTGGCGAGCAATGAATTTTGCCCGAATTGTCCCGAACCTTACGCTTGGAATCAGGAATCGTGGCTTAATTTGGGCTGTCTTGCGCTGACGATTGTGCCGCTTTTTCTGTTTATTTTTTTCTGGATTCTAATGTTTGTCGGAGTTATTTCGCGCTTTTTTTAGAATTTTTCTGTTTCTCGGTTTCGTCTTCCGGCTTTTTCACCAGCGAATTTACAATTTCATCAATAATTTTTGAACTGTCCGATCTTTTTGTAATATTGTTGCTGATAATCGCAAAAGCGAGCGTTTCGCCGTCGTCTTTGTCGGCGTAACCGGCAAGCGAATTGACGTATCTTATCGAGCCTGTTTTTCCTAAAATTTTTCCTTTTGCTTTGCCTAAACGTCCGCTTAAAGTTCCGTCGGTGGCGGCAATCGGCAGAGAATCTTTGAAAACGTCGGCGAATTTCGATTGCGCCGCGAAAATCAGAGCGCGTCCGAACGCTTCCGGCGTAACGTAATTAAGCCGCGAAAGTCCCGAACCGTCGTGAATTTTGATTTCTTCGGTTGCCACGTCGTTTTCCGCCAGCCATTTTTTTACGACGGAAGTTCCCGCCGAATCGTCGCCGCGCACTTCCTGCAAATGTCTGTTTTCATCGGGCGCGGTGTCGCCGAAAAGTTTTCCGACGGTTCGCAAAATCAGTTCGGCGTAGAGATTATTGGAAGTTTTGTTCATTTTCCGCACGATTTGCGCCAAAGTTCCGCTTTCAATTTTAGCGAGTTCAAAAGCGTCTTCGACGTTCATTTTATTATTGCTCGTCCAATCGGACGATCTCGGCACGCCTTCGACTTTTATGCCTCTTTTTTCGAGCAAACTTTTAAAACTTTTCGCCGCCCAGAGATTTGAATTATAAACGGCGACGCGCCCCGAAGCCTTGTTTCCGCTGCCCCAAATGTAAATTTTATTATCGGTCAAACCGCGCTTCAAGCCGTAAGATGCCACTTTACCGTCTTGTTTCGGCTGTAAATTATTCTCGATTTGAACAAAATCCGTCGAAGCCGTCGGCTTGCCGTTTTCTATACGAATTTCGGCTTGATTTTCGTTAAAAGTCAATGCGGAAGCCTGCGCTCCGTAATACCACTGCAAATCGTTCCAAGTCCAGCCGTCCCCAAGATCATCGCCCTTAAAATAACTTTCGTCGCCGACAACATCGCCCTTCACGCTTTTCAAACCCTTTGCTTGAAGCTGATTCGCCAGATTTTCCAAACTTTGCTCATCAAAATCCGGCGCACCGCGTCCGTAAATCACCAAATCGCCGTTTAAAACGCCGTCCGCACCAATTTGATTTTCTGCAAAAACGGAAGTTTTCCACCGATAATCCGCGCCGAGTTTGTCGAGTGCGACGATTGCCGTAAGAATTTTTTGAATTGACGCAGGGTTGAAAAGTTTTCGCGCATCCCGCGCCACGACAACGCGCCCGTCTTTTAAATTCACGACGAAAACGCCCCAACGAGCGTTTGAAAATTCGCTCTTTTCGATTATTTCGTCAATTCTTTTCGATAGTTCGACATCTTCCGATTTATCGGAAATTTCCAGAGGTTTAGCGAGATTTATCGTCGGAGCAGGAATTTCAAAAGTATTTTGGTTTGAATTATTTGCATTTTCGCTGTTAATGTCGGCTTTATAACAAGAGTTTAAGAAAATTCCTGTTATTATTATTGTGAAAATTATTAGTGATCTTATTTTTATGTTGGTGAATTTCATTGATCGGTTTATCTGATTAAAAAAACTCTTTTCGATTCGGGAAGTTTTAAATAGTGTAGCAATTCGGACGGAAAAATTCACGAACTTAATTTGATTTGAAGCGTATTTACAAAGTTGATATTTTATATTTTAAGTTCGCGCCGTTTAAAAAAGACTGGCTTTTAGAGTAAAATTAAAACAGTTTTCGAGATAGTTTTTTTGGAGAAACACAGATGTCAAGTAAAAATTTCAAGCAATTCGTAAATTATAAATTTTTAGCGATTTTCGTTTTTGCGGCTTTTCTATTAAGCGGATGCGGTAGTTATTTTGGCGGGCAGCAAGTTCCGGCGGCAAAAAATCAGCCGCAAGTCGCGCCGCAGCCGGTTGTAATTGACGGTGTTCGCACGTCTTACGCCGATATTGTGGAGAAAACCGCGCCCGCCGTCGTGCAGATAACTTCCGAAGTCAAAGCCTCCGCACGCCGGCAATCGGGACAGTTTGATTTTGAAGATTTTTTCAAAAATTCGCCGAATGCGCCGCAAATGCCGGAAAATCAGCCGCAGCAACGTCAGCGCGGATTCGGTTCGGGAGTTATAATCAGCGCGGACGGCACGATTTTGACCAATCATCACGTTGTCGCCGATGCGGAAAAAATTACCGTTCAGATGAACGACAATAAAACTTATAAAGCAAAAATAGTCGGTTCTGATCCGCCGAGCGATCTGGCGGTTTTGAAGATCGAAGCGGCGGATTTGCCGCATTTGAATTTGGGCGATTCGGACAATGTGCGGGTCGGCGATATTATTTTGGCAATCGGAAATCCTCTCGGAATCGGGCAGAGCGTAACGGCGGGAATCGTTTCCGCGAAAAGCCGCCGGACGGGTTTATCCGACGGAAGTTTTGAAGATTTTCTGCAAATTGACGCGCCGATCAATCGCGGAAACTCCGGCGGTGCGCTCGTCAATCTAAGCGGAGAATTGATCGGAATAAATTCTCAGATTTTATCGCCTTCGGGCGGAAACATCGGCATCGGTTTTGCGATTCCGTCAAATATGGCGAAAACCGTGATGGATCAATTAATCAAAAACGGAAAAGTGCGCCGCGGAATGCTCGGAGTAACCATTCAGAATGTAACGGAAAATATTGCGAAAAGTTTGCAGTTGGAAAACACGAACGGCGTTTTGGTCGGCAATGTCGGCGAGGGAAGCGCGGCGGAAAAAGCGGGAATCAAGCGCGGCGATATTATTACAAAATTAAACGGCGAAGCGATTGAAGACAGCAATATGCTTCGCAACAAAGTTGCCGCCACCGCGCCCGGAACTGAAATAAAAGTTACAATCGTGCGCGACGGCAAGCAATCGGAAGTCAAAGCGGTGCTTGGCGAACTCGAAACGGAAGGCATAAAACCCGACGATTCCGATTCACAAAAAGAAAATAAATCGCCGGACAAAGCCGAGAAAAACGGTAAACTCGGTCTCAGCCTGCAGCCGCTTACGCCGGAAATCGCCCGCGAACTCGACATTCCGGTTAATACCGGCGGCATCGTCGTAACCGATGTCGAACCAAACGGCGCGGCGGCGGAAGAAGGAATCAGACGCGGCGACATAATTCTGGAAATCAACCGACAGCAGGTTAATACTCTGACCGACGTTCAAGCCGCCATCGAAAAAAGCGGAAATCGTCCCGTTCTCCTGCTGATTTCGCGCGGCGGACAAACGACTTATCTAACAATTACGCCGCAGTAAAACGGAATTAAAGATTTGATGTTCAAGATTAAATTTTACCTTGAATCTTGAACTTTTAACCTTGAATAAAAATAAAAAGGTGTTACAGTCTTTAAAAACTGAACGACCTTAAAACTAACTATGAAAAAATTTAACCTAATTATCATTTTAGCATTTATTTCCTTTTTTACGGCAACGGCTTCTGCACAAGCAGTTTCCAAACAGCCATCTGCCGAGTTGCGCCTTAAACAAATCGAACTTGCAAATTTACTGGTCAAAGTATCCGAAATCGAGTTGTTGCAATTAAAACAACAGCGTAATAATTTAAGGCAAAGATATACTGATGCTTACGAGCCTTTAGTGCAATTAAACAGGCAAGTTGAAGCCAAAGAGCAGGAACTGAAAAATTTGAAGATTAGAGAAATTAAAGAAAAAGAAGACTTTGAAAAGAATTTGCCGAACAACCAAATCCAATTAATGAAATTACTCGTAATTCAAAATCAGAAAATTATTGAACTTCTTAGAGAATCAAAATGACCGAAGAAACATTAATCAACGAGATCGCGCAGATCAAAGCGATACTTAATACAATGCTCGATTTCCAACGCGTTTTAATTGAATCTTTGAGTAAAAAAGATTTGGTAAACATTTTTTGACGGTTTTTTCGCATTTCTTTGTCCGTTTTAGTCCCAACTGTCGCCGAATTTTTACAAATTTCAAGCAAAAGAAAAAAGGTCGCTCAACTTTTCAAAAGTTGAGCGACCTTTTTATTTTCATCATTTCGGGACGGCAAGATTTGAACTTGCGACCTCACCCACCCCAAGGGTGCGCGCTACCGGGCTGCGCTACGCCCCGTCAATCCGGTTTATTCAGATTAGAAACGATTGCGCCGTTTGTCAAATTCAATATTTTCTTTGCGCGGCATTCATTTCTTCGACCGGATTTACTTTCAGCATTTCCCTGAGTTCGAGAAGCTGCGAAGCGAGCGAAGAAAGTGCTTCGCGGCGTTCTTCGTCGAGTTCCGAAACGTCCGCGTCTTCCGAATCGTCAAAATCTTCGATGCTGCCGAGTTCGATATCTTCGACCTCGATTTCTTCTTCGGCTTCGTTTGCTTTTACTTCCCTGATATAATCTTTTTTCTCGTTTTCCGAATGGACGATCTTCAAACGGCTTTGGTCGCGCATCTCGCCCTGCAATTTCTTTTTCGCGCCCGCAATCGTGTATAAATCTTCATACAAAAGTTCTTTGATGTGAAGCGCGATCTCAACATCGCGGCGGCGGTAACTTCTCTGCCCCGAACGGTTTTTCTGCGGCGAAAGCTGCGGAAATTCGCTTTCCCAATACCGCAGAACGTGCGCCTGCACTTCAACGATGTCGCACACTTCGCCGATTTTAAAGAAAATTTTCTCTGGAATTACAACTGCCTGTTGTCCCATTTTCACCTCTCGATATGTTAAAGTTTTTTATAAGTTCGCCGTCGTTATTGTAAGTATTTACGGAATTTATGTCAATAGATTTTTTATGAAATTATTAAGTCAGTAGCGTCGGCGTAAGCCGATGCGTCAATGCGGATGTTGAACGCATCGGCTTACGCCGACGCTGCTGACCAAAGTTTTCAAACGATTATATGAAATCCGAATTTCAGTTTCTCGAAAGTATCCGAAACAAATTTAATTTGTCGAAAACAGGCGACGATTGCGCCGTTTTGCCGAAAAACGCCGCAACGGATTCCGTGATTACGACGGATTTGCTCGTCGAAGATGTAGATTTTCGGCTCAAGTGGACAAAGCCCGAATTTATCGGACACAAAGCGTTGGCGGTTTCGCTTTCCGACGTTGCGGCGATGGGCGCGAAACCCGTCTGGTCAATGCTCTCAATCGGCGTTCCCGAAAAAATCTGGAAAACGGATTTTGTTGAGAGATTTTACGACGGTTATATGAGTTTGGCTGAAAAATTCAACGTCGAACTCGTCGGCGGCGACGTTTCAAAAACTACTGAAAAAGTCGTGATTGATTCGATTGTCGCGGGCGAAGTTAAAAAGGGAAAAGCCGTTTTGCGTTCGACGGCAAAAGTCGGCGATTCAATTTTCGTAACGGGAAAATTAGGCGGCGCGGCGGGCGGTTTATATTTGCTCGAAAACGGCGAAAGATTTGATGAAAACACTTCAAACGCTTCTTTTGAAAAACTGATTTTGCGTCAATTAAAACCGAATCCACAAGCAGAAATCGGACAATTTCTCGGCGCAAACGATTTGGCAACTTCGATGATAGATTTAAGCGACGGACTTTCAAGCGATTTACGGCATATTTGCGATGCAAGCGAAGTCGGCGCGAAAATTTTCGCCGAAAAAATTCCGATTGACGAAAATTTGAGAGAAATTTCATCCGAAAATTTGGATTTTTTAAATTTTGCACTTCACGGCGGAGAAGATTTTGAACTTCTTTTCACCGCAGATGAGAAAAAAATGAAAAAAATTTTGCAAAGAAATTCGGTCGAATTTCATCATATTGGATACACAACGGAAACCGTTGGAAAGATTGAACTTATCAGGGACGGACAGAGCGAGATTTTACAGCCGAAAGGTTACGTTCATTTTTAGTTTTTTAATTTTTTTTGCAAAAAACTCTTGACACGCTCGTTCGTTTTATGGTTATACTCAAAACCATTCGCTTCGTGCGAATTTTAGAAAATTTTTTTAGGAGATAATTTCGTGATTCATACTTGGACACATACAACGAAGAATACAAACGGCTCAACCGCCTCGAAACAGATGCGGTTTGGTAAATGGCTGAGTGTATCTTTGTGTGCGAGTTTTGAAATTAGAAATTATCAACCGAACCTCGATGCGTTAAATCGCATAGAGAGAAAGAGTTAGTATAGCGGGAGCGGCTTCGTTTCCGCTCCCGAAATTAAAATTCAGCGAGTTATTTTCTTTACGGAAAATTTTATAAAGACTCGAATTTATTTTTAGGAGCGGCAACGCAAAGTTCTCGAAACAGAATTTTTGTGCTGCCGCTTTTTCGTTTTTGATATTTGACAACTGAATAACCGAAAACAAGTTTTGAGGTCGCCACGACGGTTTGCTCGAAGATGAGAAACCTTCGGGCGACGCTCAAAACAAAATGCAAAATAAAAAAGGCAGAGAGTTCTGGAAAAATCTGCTTCTTCAAATCAAAACTTTGGCGAGTTCATCGAAGAAGCAAATCTTTAAGCGACTTTTATTCGGGGCATTTCTGCGCCCGAAGTCTGTCTGAAACTTCTCTGCCTTTTTTATTTTACACGATTTTTTATTTTTTACGATGTGGATGTAGTTCAAAGGACAAGAACGATGGTCTTCCAAACCGTAGATGCGGGTTCGATTCCCGCCATCCACTCCAACGATTTTGGACATTTTTTTGAGCATCGGTTTTCTATTGGTAAAGATAGGCGGTCTGTAAAACCGTCGCGCGTTTCGCGCTGTGAAGGTTCAAATCCTTCCCGATGCAATTTTATTTTGAAAACAAATCCAAAATCAAAATGGGGGCGTAGCTCAAACGGAAAATAAGAGCAGCTCACTACGAATGAGCAGGTTGTAGGTTCGAGTCCTACCGTTCCCTCCAAATTTCAGGAGCGTAAGTTAATCGGCAAACTGTCGGATTCCAAACCCGAAATTCTCCGTTCAAATCGGAGCGTTCCTGCCAGTTTTATTTTAGATTTTGGATTTTTATCTGAAGTTTTCATCAAGGAAGAGATGTCCGAATGGCTGGGCAGCGGTCTTGAAAACCGCCGCGAGAAATCGCTTGCAGGTTCGAATCCTGTTTCTTCCGCCAGTTTGATTTTGGATTTGTGATTTCGGATTTTGGATCGTTGTTGATTCAAAATCTTGTCGTTGTTTATCTCACAATCGCAAATCCAAAACCTCACAACAATTTTGGGATCGTCTAATTCGGCAGGACGCACGATTCTGGATCGTGAAATAAAGGTTCAAATCCTTTTCCCAAAGCCAACTTTTTTTCTGGGTGTTCCGCAGATGACTATACGGACTTGTTTTGGGAACAAGTTTTCGCAGGTTTGAATCCTGCCACCCAGACCAGCTTGCAAGTCCCGCGTCCGAAGTCCAAAGTCAAGAATTTATCTTCCGACTTTGGACTTCGGACGCGGGACTCTGGACTAACTTCTCGGAGGCGTGGCGAAATCGGTAGCCGCAACGGTTTGCTAAACCGTCGAGTGAAACATTCTCTTGCAGGTTCAATTCCTGTCGCCTCCGCCATAGCGATTTGGGATTTGGGATGTCGGATTTGGGATTTGTTGTTGATTCCGAGTCTTGTTGTTGTTTGATAATCTTACTTTTCGCAAATCCAAACCTCACAATTATTTCGGGGTCGTCTAACGGGAGGACGCTTGGCTTTGATCCAAGAAATGTGGGTTTGATTCCTTCCCCCGAAGCCAAACAATTTTAGATTTTAGATTGCCGATTTTGGATTATTTGTAAATGCAACTTTCCAATCCGAAATCCAAAATCTAAAATCCAAAATCGAAATGCGGGTATAGCCAAGCGGTTTAAGGCGGCAGTTTGCAAAACTGTTCATCGTCGGTTCGATTCCGACTGCCCGCTCCAAATTTTTTTTCGAGTTTCGATTGGTTCGGCTGACAAAAAATTAAGCTTTTCGGAACTTGAATTTTTAGACGCAAGCGAATGCCGAAGTGATTACATTCAAAAGCCGACAATTATCACTTTACCACTTGTCGCTTGTCGTTTATTTTCGGGCGAATGCCGAAATGATTACATCATTGAAACTGAACAAACATCATTTCAAAACTTGTCGCCCTTAAAAAATTTTCACGCCGACGTAGCCCAACGGCAAGAGGCACTTGTCTTAGAAACAAGGTGATGTGAGTTCGAATCTCACCGTCGGCATTTCGATTTGGGATTTGGGATTGCGGATTTTTGTGAAATCTGAAATTTATCTTATGGGTTGGTGATGTAATTCGACAGCATAGAAGTCTTGCAAACTTCTTGTGAGGGTTTGAATCCCTCCCGATCCATTTTCTAAGACAGGAAGAAATAGAGACAGGGAGATGGGGAGAAAGGAAGATTTAGTTCTCTCCCTATCTCCCTGTTTCCCAATCTCAGACTTGCTCGCGTGGCGAAACGGCAAACGCGCAAAGCTCAAACCTTTGTTATTGCAGGTTCGACTCCTGCCGCGAGCATTTATTTTCGCAGCAAATCAGCATTCCGAATTTCAACATCCGCATTCGGCAAAGCGGCGTAGTTTAACGGTAAAACAGCGTCCTTATACGGCGTTCGCTCCAGATTAGAGCAAAATGAAGGTTCAAATCCTTCCGCCGCTATCAAAACTGAAATCCAAAATTTTTCTGCGCGTGTAGCCCAATTCGGCAGAGGCGATTGGCTTAAACCCAATTTATGTGAAAGTTCAAATCTTTCCACGCGCATTTTTTTCGAGGACGAATGCAAAGAGTCGCGCAATCAGTTTTTCAAGCTGATACTAGCGGGTTCGAGTCCCGCCGTCCTTGCCAGACTAATTAAAAATGCAAAATAAAAGTTTAAAAAATTTTTAACTTTGCACCGATTTATGTGGATTGTAGCTTAAACGGCAAAAGCGTCGCGCTGTGAATGCGAAAGATGCGTGTTCAAATCACGTCAATCCACCCAAATAAATTAGGGATTTTCAATTTTCGACTAATTTGAAATCTGAAATCTTCTTTCGGGGAATGTAGCATAGCGGCAAATGCGCTTGATTGTCTATCAAGAAATCGCGGGTTCGAGTCCCGTCATTCCCGCCAGTTTTTACGGACGGTTAGCTGAGATAAATTAGCGTCGGTTTGAAGAACCGAAGAGGTTGGCGTGATACCAACACCGTCCACCAGTTCGATTTGGGATTTGGGAGTTTGGATTTGGGATTTTTCGTTTGCACCGCAATCCAAAAATTTATCGCCGATTAGCTCAGCGGAATTAGAGCGGCGGTCTTCTAAACCGCAGGTCGTTAGTTCAAATCTAACATCGGCGACCAATTATTTACAAATAAATTTCAGCCGATTAGCTCAGTTGGAAGAGCGTCTGTTTTACAAACAGAAAGTCAAAGGTTCAAATCCTTTATCGGCGACCACTTTGAATGCGGATTTTAAGCACTATTAATCGGATAACTTCTTGCAAATCCCAAATCCCAAATCCGACATCCCAAATCGCAATGCGGTGTAGCTTAAACGGCAAAGCACAGGTCTCATAAGCCTGAGAATAGTGGTTCGAGTCCACTCGCCGCAACCATCTCGATTTGGGATTTGGGATGTCGGATTTGGGATTTAATATACCCGACATCTCAAATCCTAAATCCAAATGGCGATGTAGCTTAAACGGAAATAAAAAGCGTCTGTCTTGTAAACAGTTCGATGCGAGTTCAAATCTCGCCTTCGCCTCCAAAATTTTTTAAATTTTTGATTCCGCAACCAGATTTTTCAGTCCAGAGTCCAGAGTCCAATGTCCAAAGTCAAGATTGGTATTCAGACATTGGACTCTGGACTCTGGACTTCTTTTCCGATTTCTACACAAACAAAAATCCTACCAAATAAAACGCAGACGAATTTTTCGGCAAGAGCAAAAGAATGCTTTAAAAGTTCCTACCTTTGTTCGCAATGAACACTCTTGTCTTCTGTTCGTTACAAAGCCGAATAATTCGTCTGCGTTTACCTGCCATTTCGATTTTAAATTGGTGATTTTGGATTTTGGATTGTTAATAAAATAAGTTTTTTGGCTCGTAGCTAATGAGGAAGCAACCGACTGTTAATCGGTGAAATGCAAGTGCAAATCTTGTCGAGTCAGCCAGTTCGATTGCGGATTTGGGATTTGGGATTGCGGATTTAAAATAAATCCCAAGTCCGCAATCCCAAATCCCAAATCGTAAAGGTCGGTAGCTAAGTCAGGTTTAAGGCAGCGGACTTTTAATCCGTTAATCGTGGGTTCAAATCCCACCCGACCTACCATTTTAATTTCGGATTTGAGATTTGGAATTTGTTTTTAACTTCCATTTTTCCGTTCGTCTGTTTATTTGAGGGAGATAAAAATTATGCTTGAGCAAAAATACAAAATAAGGAGGTGCAAAAAGATGACGTTATGAATATTAAATTTTTTATAGACCGTTTGAAGAAACAGTTTTTTGCGAAAATTGAAACTTCAAATTCAGTCTATTCGAGAGGAAAAAAAATGAGCAATAAATATCACATAAAAAAAAGGATGTTTTTAAATCGTGAGCTTGATATGCCCGCGATGATCGTCGCAATCGTTGAAGATACGAGCGAACATCAAGGCAAAAGCGAAGATTTTTATTACGGCGATATTAGTCTGACATTATCGGATTGCTACCGCCAAGTTTCGTATGACTTCAGCCTTTGCAGCAAAGTCGGAAGACGCGCGGCACTTTACAAAATCAGACGGCTTGCGAAAACGATCAACGATTTTTGCGAGGCTTTGGAAAAAGAGGTCGAACTGATCGAAACGGTTGAAAAACCGAAAGCAAAAAGCGCGAAAGCGTAGTTCGATTTGGGATGTGGGATTTAGGATTTGGGATTTTCCGATTCTTAATCTTCAATTCCAAATCCAAAATCGAAACGGCGAATGCCGATGGAACTACATTTTAACTCAAAGGTCGCGGGTTCAAATCCCGCCGTTTTGCCATCGGCGAAACGTAGCTCAGTTTGGTAGAGCATTGTGATACGTTTCATCAAAACCTTGTCGCCGTTTTCATTAAAAAAAATCGCTCCAAAACGGAATGCGAAAACTTTGTCCAAAAAGGAGGAAAAAAGTTTAGAGAGTTCATAGAGTTTGAGAGTCTGGAGAGTTAGAAATCAAAAATTACCTCTCTAAACTCCCCGAACTCCCCAAACTCTCCAAACTCAAAAATAATATGGCTAACAAAAATCTATTTAATACTGTCCGAGGAATGTTCACACCGCGAACCGACACCGTAAACGAAGCGGGTGGAACGGCTTACAAATTTACGCCGAAACAGGCTTTGGCGCAATATGCGGCGACGGGATGTTTTAATCGGACGTTTTATGCGGGCGCGGATGAACAGCTTGAAAAAGTTCTAAAACTTTGCGAAGAAATTGACGCGGAATTTGTTGCGAAAACCGCAGTTTTTACGCGCCGCGAATCTTTTATGAAAGATATGCCCGCATTACTCACGGCGATTCTTTCGACGAAGGATAAAGACTTGCTCGAACGCATCTTTCCACTTGTTATTGATAACGGAAAAATGCTTCGCAACTTTGTGCAGATTATGCGTTCGGGCGTTGTCGGCAGAAAATCGCTCGGCTCTCTGCCGAAACGTCTGGTGCGCGAATGGTTTGAAACGCGCGAACCTGAAAATATCTTTAAGCAATCGGTCGGACAGTCGCCTTCTTTTGCGGACATTCTGAAAATGATTCACCCGAAACCGAAAAATGCCGAATATGAAGCACTTTACGGTTACTTTATCGGGCGCGAAATCGAGTTTGCGAATTTGCCGAAAATCGTCCAAGCGTATGAAAAATACAAAGCGGGCGACGCTGGCGGCGAAGTTCCGAATGTTCCGTTTCAGATGCTGACGGCTTTGAATCTCGGCGCGGACGAATGGATATCAATTGCGAAAAACGCCAAATGGCAGATGACTCGTATGAATTTGAATACATTTCAAAGACACGGCGTTTACGCCGATTCGGAAATCGTGAAAATGATTGCGGAAAGACTGCGCGATGCCGAAAACATCAAGCGTGCGAAAGTTTTCCCGTATCAATTGATGATCGCCTTTCAGATGGCTTCACAAAACAGCGAAATTCCGCGAGAAATCACGGACGCTTTGCAGGATGCAATGGAAATCGCCATCGAAAATATTCCTAAAATCGAAGGAAAAGTTTACGTTTTCCCCGACGTTTCGGGTTCGATGAGTATGGCGGCGACGGGTTATCGCAAAGGTTCGACCTCGGCGGTTCGCTGCATTGACGTTGCGGCTCTGGTCGCGGCGGCAATTCTTCGCAAAAATCCTTCGGCGGAAGTTCTGCCGTTTGAAACGGACGTTGCAGACATCAAATTGAATCCGCGCGATTCGGTGATGACCAACGCTGAAAAACTCGCAAAGATCGGTGGCGGCGGAACAAACTGCTCCGCGCCGCTCGCCAAACTAAACCGCGCCCGCGCCGCAGGCGATTTCGTCATCTACATCTCCGACAACGAATCGTGGATTGACACAAACCGCGGATGGAACAGCGGAACGGAAACAATGAACCAATGGAACGAGTTCGCCGCGCGAAACAAACAGGCAAAACTCGTCTGCATTGACATCCAGCCTTACGATCACACCCAAGCCAAAGAACGCGCCGACATCCTGAACGTCGGCGGCTTCTCCGACAATGTTTTCAAAATCGTTTCAGAATTCTCAAAAGGAACTTTGAACGCGGAACATTGGGTTGGTGAGATTGAAAAGGTTGAGGTTTAATGATTTAGTTTGAAAGATAAAAGAAAAATACTAAATTTTTCTTTTATCTTTCAAACTTTAAAAACTATGAAATTAACATACTTAGACACCAGCAATATTAGTTTAATATGCAAAAAACTATTAAATAATGAAATCAAAAGAATCGAATTTATTGATAATTGGAGAACAAATAATTGTGGACTTGCAATTTCTCAAGCGACTATAACAGAAATATTTCGCCACGATTCCCTGCAAGAGAGATTAAATAGAATAGAATTACTTTCTGAATTTTATCCTATAAAAATTGAAATGAAGTTTGCCGCAACAAAGGAAATTTTAAGTTTTTTTATAAACAATAAATTCATAAACTTTGAAGAATTAAAAGATATAGAATCATTAAAAATATTCCACAAATCTTATTCAACTAAGAGTGAAATACATTCTTTTTTTAGAATGTTTAAGTTTCCAACAAAATATGTAGTTAAGTTTGCAAAGTTTCTTAACAAAATCAGTTGGAAGAACGAAGATACTCGTTACAAAAATCCAATTAATAAAAAGAAGTCTTTATTAATAAAAGATATTGATCCGTTACTATTAAGCATTTTTTCATATTCTCAAAAAGTTCCATATACTAAGGCAATATCACTTAAATATATTGAGGATTTATCTCGTGAATCGCTTTTTAGAAAATATATAAGGATGGCTCTTAAACAACATACTGAAATTCGCAATAAGCAAAGAGTGGAGGAACTTTGTAATAAAATAGATATTGCCGATTGTGGTGGATTTTGGCTCAGTTCTTTTGTTAAATCTCAAATGTTAAAAGCCAAAGATACTGACGCAACCAATGAAACCGATTTACATCATCTTCAATATCTTCCTTATGTTGATATGTTTTTCTCTGATAAGCGTGTTAGGGAAATGACAACTCAAGTTTTGAGATTTAAGACTATTCCAAATTCAATAAAGGATCTGAAGCCACCAATTTCAATTCCTAATAAGTTTGAATCGCTTGAAGAAAAATTATTTTCGTAATTTTTTAGATTTTTAGCTGATTTTGGCGAAAGCAGGTTGGGAATACATCGGTATAGAAAGTTCGACTCTTTCCCGCCCAAATTTATTTTGACGGGCGGAATTCTCGCCGATACTTGTCGCCAATTTTATTTTAATTCGTTTCTCTTTTTCAATTCTTTCCAAATCAGATACAGCATAAACGCCATAATTGGCGGGCTGATTATAAAGAGAATGAAAAGAATTTGGAACAAACGAGCAAGCGGTTCTGAATTGGTTTCGGATAAAACGCTGCTTGTCGAACTCGGCGGCGGAATCGTTACGGTTTCGCCGATCATACAAGTCAGCGGCTGCTTGCGGGCAGGTTCAAAAATCGAATCAAGACTCGTTAAACTAAATCCGACGACGAACATTATCAGCAGCCAGACGGTGAGCAGTTTGTCGTTTTATTTTTGCACTTCATAAATTTTACCTCGCTTGGTGAAATGTTATCACGTTATTTACAATCAGAAAAGCAACTTATTTTCGGGACGAATGCCGAAGATGACTACATCGGGTAGAGCGTTTGAGTAAAATCAAAAGGCGTTGGTTCGATTCCAACTGTTCGCTTCTTGCGAATATAGCTCAGTAAAAAACGTCGCTTCAATTTTGTCGTTCCGATTTTTTAGTTTCGCGTCCAGAGTCCAAAGTCCAAAGTCTGTGATTTTGACGTTGGACTTTGGACTTCGGACTCTGGACTTTACAATAAAACTTGGAGGAAAAAACTATGCCATACAACAAATTAAACATTAGCGGCGCGAAAGCCGATGTTTTGTCTTGGGTTGACCACGGTTTGAGCCGTGAAGAACAAGATATGCTTCGGAACGTATCGCGCCTGCCGTGCATTTACAAGCACGTCGCCGTTATGCCCGACGCGCATCTCGGAAAAGGTTCGATGGTCGGTTCGGTCATCGCCACCAAAGATGCGGTCATTCCGGCAACCGTCGGCGTGGACATCGGTTGTTTTACGGGCGATACGCTCGTGCCTTTGTTTGACGGAAAATCTTATCCGATTCGTGATTTAGCTGAACGCGACGATGAATTTGTCGTTTATGCCTGCACCGATTCGGGAAAAGTCGTCGCGGCACAGGCGACGGCGCGGAAAACTCGTGAAAATGCCGAACTCGTTAAAGTCGTTTTGGATAACGGCGAAGAAATTCGCTGCACGCCCGACCACAAATTTATGCTCCGGGACGGAAGTTTTTCGGAAGCGGAAAATTTGAAGTCGGGTGAATCTTTGATGCCGCTTTATCGGGAAACGAAGGAAAACGGTTTTGTCGAAGTCCGACAAAATTATATGACGGCGCATAATCATAAAGTCGTTTCCGTCCAGCCGATTGAAGAACGCGAGGACGTTTATTGTCTGACCGTTCCCGAACATCACAACTTCGCCATCGAAGCCGGAGTTTTTGTTCACAATTGCGGAATGGCAGCGATTAAAACGCCTTTTAAAAGCGGAATTCTTGACGGGAAACTGAAAGAATTGCGTCTTGCAATCGAAGAAAAAATTCCCGTCGGATTTAATTGGCACAAAGAATCCGACGCTGACGCTTCGCGCTGGGAAGGTTGGAATCGTTTCGATAATTTACATTCCGGCGTGCAGGATCGTATGAAAAAGGCGATGCAGCAAATGGGAACGCTCGGCGGGGGCAATCATTTTATCGAAGTCTGTTTAGATACCGAAAATAATGTTTGGCTGATGCTTCATTCCGGCTCGCGCAATATCGGGAAGGAATTGGCTGACCGCCATATTTCGACGGCGAAATCTCTGCATCGCCTTAATGAACTGCCGTCACCCGATCTCGCTTATTTTATAAAAGGCACGGACGAGTTCCGAAATTATTGGAATGATCTCGAATGGGCGCAGGGCTACGCGATGAAAAACCGTGAAGTTATGATGAATCGTCTGCTCGCGGTTTTTAACAAAATGTTCAATAAAGGAAAGGCGTTTCGCCCTGAAATCACGGTCAATTGTCATCACAATTACGTCAATGAAGAAACGCATTTCGGCGAAAACGTCTATGTTACCCGCAAAGGCGCGATCAACGCCGAATCGGGACGCTACGGAATTATTCCCGGTTCGATGGGCGCGAAATCGTTCATCATCAAAGGGCGCGGAAACGCCGAAAGTTTCAATTCCTGTTCGCACGGCGCGGGGCGTAAAATGTCGCGCACCAAAGCAAAAAAGCAGTTCACCCGCGAGGATTTGGAACGCCAAACCAGCGGTGTCGAATGCCGCAAAGACAAAGGCGTAATTGACGAAATCCCCGGCGCATACAAAGACATCGAAAAGGTTATGAAAAACCAAACCGATCTCGTTGAAATCGTCGCGGAATTGAAGCAAGTCGTTTGCGTTAAAGGGTAAATGATTGCAGAAATCGGAAATAATCCAATCCGATTTCTGCCGTCATTATTAAATTTTTGATATAAACAAATCGAACAAGTGTTACAATCGAATTTCCAAGAGGTAAATTTATGATAACAATTACTTTTTCAGACCGTGAAACAGAGAAACGGGCGTTGGGATTTTTGCTCGGACGTTTTTCCGGGCGCGTTTTAAAAACGGGCGAACATCTCGTTCCCGAAGCGGCGTTGGAAGCACTTGCCGATCAGAATATTCCTTTTACCGTTAAAGGCAAATCTACTTATGAGCAGCAAACTGCGGCGATTCGAGATACTTCTCCCGCTTCAATTTAACGACGGGCGCGAAATTCCGCCCGAATTGTTAGCCGAAGCGGTGTTGGAAATCGTCGGAAATTTTGGCGCGGCGAGTTATGAAACGCAAAAGGTCGAAGGACATTGGCGGCATCAAGGCGTTTTGTATCGGGATAATTTGGTAAAAATCGTGATTGACGCGCCGGACGAAGAGGAAAATCGTCAATGGATGCGCGATTATAAACGACGTTGGAAGCAGAAACTCGAACAACTCGAATTGTGGCTCGTCAGTTATACGATTGATGTTGATTAAAAATCTTCAATAAAGTTTTACGAACATCAGCGGCGTTCCTCGATAATCGTTTCGGAAATCGGTTTGCCGGTAAATTCAACCGGCTCGAAATCGTCTTCGATGTCGCTTCTTTCATCAGGTAAATTTGCCAGAAAACCTTCATCAAAAAGAACGCGGTCAAATTCTTCCTGTGTAAATTGCAGTTTTGTTTGACCGCTTGATTCCGTATCTTCTGCAAGTTTTTCACGCAAAGCCTTTTGTTCAGTAATTGGCAATCTATAAATTTCTCTTAAAATTTCCGTCGGTGTCATAATTGCGCCTATCTCCGACTAAAATTTTATCATAAAATTAACTTCGTTAAAATTGCTGCAAAATTAAGATAAATTTTTCGTATTGAAAGATAAATCATTCGGCATTTTGTGCAAAATTATTTACTCACGAATAAAAAATTATGAGATATGTAATAGTAGATTTAGAAGCGACTTGTTGGGAGAAAAATCAAACGCCCGACAGAATGGAAATAATAGAGATCGGGGCGGTTTTGCTCGAATCGTCTGCGGATTTGCCGATTGATGAATTTGCGAAATTCGTCAAGCCTGTTTCCGAGCCGGTTTTGAGCGGGTTTTGTAAGAATTTAACTTCGATAACTCAGTCGGATGTTGACCGAGCCGAGCATTTTTATCAGGTTTTCCCTGATTTTCTCGATTGGATCGGCGAAGAAGAATTTACGATCTGTTCTTGGGGAAATTACGATATGAATCAATTCAGAATTGACTGCAAAAGACATAATCTTCCGTTTCCCGAAACATTTTTTAATCACATAAATATCAAAACCGAATTTGCTAAAGTGATGAATATAAAGAGCTGCGGAATGAAAAGAGCGTTGCAGCATCTCAGCATTGCTTTGGACGGAACTCATCATCGGGGAATTGACGACGCGAGAAATATCGCAAAAATCTTTCAAGCTATTCTTCCTGAAATCGAAAAATCAAACGAATAAGCGGAATAGAATTTCGATCTTTTGTTATTTGATTTCTGCTTGCTATTAACCGCAAAAACCTAACTAAGAATTAATAAATCTTCATTCCTGATTAATGCGCGTCAAATTCGCGGAGCGGACTGGAGCGCAAGCGTCCCCGCTTGCAATGAGCGCAGAGCGCGAAAAAATGCTTATTATTTGTGATGTTAAAATAACCGGCGATTTTTTCGCGTCGAAGCGACGCTCATTGCAACCGGGACGGATTGCGCTCCAGTCCGCTCCGCGTTTTAGAAAATTTGACGCGCATCAATTATCTATATTTTATTATTGGAGGAAACTATGAGAAAACTTGTAACCGTCAGAAAAATTGACGAAATACTGCCGATTGCGAATGCCGATCTGATCGAACGGGCGAAAATCGGCGGTTGGAATGTGGTTGTTAAAAAAGGCGAATTTGCGCGGGGCGATCTTTGCGTTTACGGCGAGATTGATTCCGTGTTTCCCGCCGAAGACGAACGCTTTGCGTTTTTGCAGGGAAAACCGCTCAAGACCAAGAAAATGCGCGGCGTTGTTTCGCAGGGAATCGCTTTTCCCGTTTCGATTTTAGGCAGTAATCAAGTTGCTGTCGGCGAGGAAGTAACCGAAAAACTCGGAGTTGTAAAATACGAACCGCCTGCGCCGAAATCTATGCAAGCGAAAGGCGGATTTCCTTGGTTTGTTCCCAAAACGGACGCTGAAAGAGTTCAGAATTTGACGGAAGAACTCGGCGAAAATCTGCAAAAAACCGCTTACGTTTCCGAAAAACTCGACGGCAGTTCGATCACCGTCTTCTGCCGCCAAAACGACGGAAATTGGGAGACGGGAATTTGTTCGAGAAATCTCGAACTGAAACCCGATGTCGCCAATTATTTCACGGACACGGTGAAAAGGCTGGAAATACGCGAAAAACTGCAAAGTTTCTGCGAAGAAAACAATCGCCAAATCGCTTTACAAGGCGAACTTACGGGCGTTGGAATTCAAGGCAACAAATACAAATTGGCGGAAACCGATATTTTTTTCTTCAACCTTTTCGACATCGGCGAACAAAAGAAAGCCGCTTTCGATGAATTCACCGAAATTATCGGCAAACTGGAGTTTAAGACAGTTCCGATTCTTGAAGAAAAATACATTCTTCACGCTGACGTTGAAAAATATCTGCGACAAGCGGAAGGATATTCGCGGCTTAACGATAAAGTTCAGCGCGAAGGAATCGTCATCAGAACCCGAAGCGGCGAATTCGATTTCAAAGCAATTTCCAATCGTTTCTTGCTGAAAAATTAGCTCAGAGTAACGGATTTATCCGTGATCCGCGTCGAATAATTGAATTGTTTTTTCGCGCATTTCACCACTAAAGGCGACTGCTCTGAACGATAAAATCTCGCAGACGGAAAAAATCAGCCGACTCGGTTCTTGGCTGATCTCGCAGCCGTGTTCGTCTGCCGGAAGGAGCGAATTTGATGCAAAGGATTCGCTCCTAATTTTGATTATTTGCAAACTTAACAAAAATTTCATATACAAATCGGGTGCAAATCGGTTAATATATTGTCAATAAAATTTTGAACGCGCAATATATTACAATTACATCTAATCTTTTGCACCCGAAATATAATAAAAGCAACACTTTAAGGAGGTGATTCCATTGATAACGGGTAGAGTTCTGCTCTTAAACTTTTCTTACGAACCGCTTGGCACGATTGGCGTAGCCAGAGCGATTTGTATGCAATTTTGCGAAAAACTTTATATCGAAGAATACGACGGCGACAATGTTTTGCGCTCGCCTTCGGTTGAACTTCGCGTGCCGAGCGTCGTGCGCTTGCGTCATTATGTCAACGTGCGGCGAAAACGGCGTGATAACACGATGAAACGAGCCAGAATTTACATTCGTGATCGTTACCGCTGTCAGTATTGCGGCGACTCCAAACACGCGAAGGATTTGACGCTCGACCACATTTTGCCGAGAGCGCAGGGCGGCGTAACAAATCCGCAAAATCTCGTGTCGGCGTGCGTAAAATGCAACCAGCGCAAAGGAAACCGCACGCCCGAACAAGCCAGAATGCCGCTTTTAACTTCGCAAAAAATGCTGCGCTTGGGCTTAGACCACGTTCTGCTCTGCCACTACGCCGAATCGCGTCCCGAATGGAAGAAATATCTGTTTATGGCGGATTTTGACGAGGATGAAGCGGAAATAAAATTAGCGGCTTAAAATTGTTGATGGCGGATTCGCTCGTCGAATTTGCCATTGACAAAACTCGTCTAAATATTGATTATTGCCATAAAGCAGAAAATGGATTTTGGACATTATTCTCTGAATATCATTTTTATTGAATTTGTATTATTATCCGAAATCATTTTTGCCGGCATCGTGAAATAGAATTTGGATTGGACAACTCTCCATTGACTTAAAGAATCATATGCAAAAAAAACACGAAACCATATCATCAATTACAATTATGAAACAATCATCTGTTTATATGGCTTTTTTTATACTCTTTCTGTTCGCGCTTACTTCGAGTTCAGTAGAGATAAATGCACAATCCAAAAAAACTAATGTAAAAAAGAATTCAATCGTCGGCACTTGGGAAATGAAAGAAGTTCATTGGCGTTCGGAAAAAAGAACTTCTTCAATCGAAAAAGCTCAACCCGGGATGTTTATTTTTACGCCAAACAGTTATTCGATTATGTGGACTCCGACGAAAGACCCGCGAACTCCATTTGAAAAACTTTCTGATCCTACCGATGACGAGTTAAAATCAGGTTTTCGATCTGTTGTGTTTAATGCAGGAACTTATGAGTCAACCAAGTCAACCATTACAACAACTGCTATGATCGCTAAAGTTCCCGGCTTTGAAGGCGGCAAACAATTTTATCGTTATAAAATAAATCAGGATATTTTGACGATAACGATGTTTGACGAAACTTATCCTGACGGCACGAAACCTGATTGGTCGGGTGAATGGGTAACTGAATTTGTATTAAAAAGACTTGAATAATTTGAGCAAAAACCCAAAATAAAGCTGATTTGCATAGTAAAGATTTTGTTGAAAACCTCCCAACTTCCTTTTTATTGTCCTTATTTTCAACCGCCTAATTATGCTCGTAAGATAAATGTAATAGAAAATTGATGACGGTTGGATTGTGGTTGAAGAAAATGTTTTATCATCGTCATTAAAATGCACGAAAAGATCGTTATCTGTAAAGAAATTCCGTTTCGGCAGTTTTATGCTGCTCAGTAATGATAAATTCCATATATTTTTGAGAAGGTCAACAAAAACAATTCTCAAAACGCTCGGCATCGCCTCAAAAGAATCCTATTGTATGTAAAAAAATAATTCGCAATATTTATTTTTCAAAATAAATATTTTGAAAGGTCTGATTTCTATTCGTTTTGGGTTATATTATTAATTTTACAGGAAGATAATTATGCTTAGATTTCATAATACTTTATCAGGAAAAACAGAAGATTTTGAGCCTTTGGAAGAAGGTAAGGTCAAATTTTATATGTGCGGTCCGACGGTTTGGAGTTTCGCGCATATCGGCAATTTTCGCACCTTTGTTTTCGGCGACGTTCTGCGGCGTTATTTGAAATATAGAGGGTTTAATTTAACGCACGTTATGAATTTAACGGATGTTGATGATCGGATTATTAACGAGTCGAAAGCTGCCGGAAAGACAATTGACGAATTTGTTCAGCCGTTTATTACGGCGTTTTGGGAAGATTTTGACGCTTTGGGAAATGAGCGTCCCGAAATTGCGCCGCGTGCAACCGAACATATTACCGAGATGATCGAAATTATCGAAAAACTTTTAGAGAACGGACACGCTTACGAATCGGACGGTTCGATTTATTATCGGATTTCGTCTTTTGAAGACTACGGCAAACTTTCAAAAATAAATTTTGAAGGAAATATTTCGGGAAAATCCGGCAGAGTTGACACGGACAAATACGACAAGGAAAACGCCAACGATTTTGCGGTTTGGAAGTTTGTCGGCGAAGACGAAATTGCCGGTTGGGACGCTTCCTTCGGGCGAGGTCGTCCGGGCTGGCACATCGAATGTTCGGCGATGAGTATGAAATATCTGGGCGAAACTTTTGACATACACGGCGGCGGAATTGATCTGAAATTTCCGCATCACGAAAACGAAATTGCCCAATCGGAAGGCGCGACCAATCGGCTTTTTTCAAAATACTGGCTTCACGCCGAGCATCTGAAAGTCGAAGGCGAAACGATGTCGAAAAGTTTGGGGAATTTTTACACTTTCCGCGATCTCGTCGAAAAAGGTCATTCGCCGAAAGCGATTCGCTATTTGCTTTTGAGCGTTCCGTATCATAAACAGCTTAATTTTACGTTTGAAACTTTGGACGGCGCGGAAACGACGATTGAACGGCTTCAGGATTTTCGCAAGCGTCTGCTGGAAGCGAATTTGATTGACGGCATAAATCCAGACTTGCAGGCAGCGGCGAAAAAATCTCTGCGCGATTTTGAAATTGCGATGGACGACAATTTAAATACTTCCGTCGCCCTTGCCGCTTTGCACAATCTCGTGCGCGAAACGAATTCTACGCTCGCCAATGAAACCGTTTTGACCGAAGACCGAAGCGTAATTTTGCAAATTCTGGATAAAATGGATTCGGTTTTCAACATTTTCGGCGAAGTCAAAGAAGAAATGCTCGAAGAGGAAATTGAAAAGTTAATTGAAGAAAGACAGGAGGCAAGACACAATCGAGATTTTGCTAATTCTGATGACATTCGAGATTATTTAATGTCTGATGGAATTGTTGTAGAAGATACTCAAAAAGGTGTGAGATGGAAAAAGATTAAAGAAATTGAAGATGCTGAAAAAAGAATCTTTAATTTAATAAACAATTTCTCTGAACAAAAAGTTTCAGGTGAATTATTTGGGATTAACAACGAAATTATTCTGCCTAAGTTTAATGAAATTACTGCTAATCAAAAGCTCAAAAATTTGCAGATTGATTATATAGGAGTTGGTGATGAAAACTGGTGGATTGAAGTAAAAATAATAGAATCAAGTCGCTTTTCGTTTCGTATAATAGAACAAATTAAAAAGTATCTTGAAATTTCACAAGCAAATACTTCTGCTAAAACAAAAATCTGGTTAGTTGTTTTTGGAAAGATACCTCAAAGTTTTGAAGTTAAATTGTCAAGTTTAGGTGTTTATTATTCATCTACTGACAAAATAGAAGAACTTGAAAGTTTATTAGGTGTTAATAATAGGTAATTGAATGTGAATTAACAATCTCCGACGAAATCCGCGATTTGCTGGCGGAAAAAGGTATAATTTTGGAAGACACGAAAGACGGCGTGAGGTGGAAAAGAAAATGAGCGAACAAGCGACAATCGAAAAAACCGAACAAGGATGGATAATCGAATTTCCCGACGAATTCGCCGAATCAATCGGCGTTGATAAAAATTCAATCGGAATTCTCGAATACAAAAACGGCAAAGTCGAAATCGAAGTTTTGCCGCCGGTTTCTCAAGAAATTAGAGATATTTCAGAGAGGCTCGGCGAAAAATATAAAGACTTTTTTGCGGAGATGAAACGGCTTGGAGACTGAAAATTTCAGATATTTAACTTTCGCCGAAGCTGTTTTTTTGCACATTGATAGAATGCGTGCAGTCGGCGAAGTGCGCTATGGAATTGACAGAAAAGATTTGCTCAAATCGGCTTTGGCGCGTCCGCAACAAGCGGCGGCTTATGAAGACGCAGATTTGATTCGTCAAGCCGCGAGTCTATATTTCGGACTGATAAAAAACCATCCGTGGCTCGGCGGCAATAAACGCACGGCGACGATTTTAGTTGACGCTTTTCTCACATTAAATGGTTTTGAGATAGAAGCGAATTTAGCAGAAACAATTGAACTTGTTTTAGCAATTGAAGCGGATGAATTTGATGTCAACGATATTGAAAAGTGGCTGCGCGAAAGAACTCTGCCGAATGATATTTAATTTCTACAAGATAAATCGTATGGTTTTGAAACAAAAATAATTACGGATGATTTTAAAGAACAATGCCGCCGACAGCTTGAGCGAAGCGTTGAACAGAGAATTAAATACGGATTTTTTCGTCAATATAAGCCCGTTTTAGATGATGAACCCGTTCGGGTTTTTGAAACGATGCAAGAATATCGAGAATGGGCGCACGAGAATTTACCGAGATATTTGGGTTATAAGATTGTAGAAAAACTTAAAAATGAATCAACCGAATCGTAGTTTATTTTTTGACCTCAACCAAAAACGCCTTTAAACCTTGCGCTTGAAAAACTTTCGGCTCGCCGATTTTGTAGCCTTTTTCGATAAAATTTCGCAGAGGCTGTTTTAAATAATTCCATTCCTTCTGATTGAATGCGATATAAAACTTATCGCTTTTTATTTCATTGACCTTTATTTTTTTTACGTCTTCAAAACCACGCGGGAGAAAATACGCTTTGTCTTCGGCAACTTCGGGAGTGTTTTCGACTTTTATAATTTGAAAATTTTCGTTTTCGCGCAGAGCGAACCAGAATTGATAAGCGATTAAATCTTCAAAAACGTAAATTTCGGTTTTTTCGTCTTGATTTAACGGCGCAATTCGGGCTGCAAAATTTTCCCACGCGCACCAATTCAAGTTTTCAGTTCCGCGCTCGATTTGCAAAATGAAAGCCGCCGCGTATAAAAATAAAACCGCCGAAATTAAAATTGTTTTTAGGATTTTTATCGGGATTTTCTCAAAAGCGACAGCCAGAAAAATCGCGTAAACGGGGAAAATAATAATCAAATGACGCGTTCCCCAAATCGAGAATGGCAGAATCCAACTTGCGACGAAAGCGAGTAAAAACGGCGTAAAAATGAAAATCAAGAGAAAATAAAAGACGTTTTTTCCTTTTCGGTCTGCTTGCGCCAAACGGCGAAATAAAATCCGAAAGTGGTGAAAATTATCAGCAAAAGCGGCGCGGTGACGAGCCAATTTGAAACTGCGTCAATGTTGCTCGCTTGATAATAAAAAGGTTCGTTCAGATCGAAAATGAATTTTATCAAAGTCAGCAAATTCGGCTTGCTCGCCCAGCCGAGATTTTGCGAAACGTCGGCGTTTATTTTTGACGCTTGGAAAACTGCGATCAGCCACGGAATGAAACTTAGAATTGTTAAGCCGAACATTATCAAGGTTTGGACGATTTTTATGCGCTGGAGATATAAAACCGCGAGAACTTCCGAAGCGACTAAAAACCAGCCGAAATACTGCGTGTGGACGAGGAGAATATTTACAAAAGCCAAAAACCAGATTCCCTTTCCGACGTTTAAGAAACGCGCGAAAAGCCACAGCGAGAAAAGCGATAAACATAACAAAACGCTATACATACGAATTTCCTGCGCGTATTTTATAAGCGAACCGTTGACGGCTAAAAATGTTAAAGCGAAGGTGATTGTCGGGAGTTTTAGTTTTAATTGTTTGCAGAGAAAATAAAACGGAATTAAGGCGATTATTGAAAATAGAACGGGAAAAAATCTGAGCCAGAAAAGCGTTTCGCCGCCGACTGCAATCCAGATTTTCAGCAAAATGTAGAAAAACGGCGGGTGAATAAGGTCTTGCGCGATAAATCCGAAAAACGAACTCCAATCATTTGTTGCGGCGTGGATGCTGAAAATTTCGTCAAACCAAAGACACGAAGCGGTTAAATTCCAAAAGCGTATGGCAATGTAAATTGCCGCGGCGAGCAGAATTAAAAGTTTCCAAGTTTTTTTGGTCTGTTTCAATAGTATTGTTTGGAAAAGAAACCAACAAAATAATTGAGAATTGAGAATTGAGAATTGATAACTAAAAATCAATTTTCAATCAAGTTAATTTGCTAAAGTTCCACGCCTTCGCAGAGTTTGCCACCGATGCTTGCGTAGGAAAGCGAAACCGACTTGAATGTGTCGTTTTCGCGGTTGTAGGTTAAGCATTTGGCGAACGGTTTTGAATAAATGTGGATGCTGACGGCGCGTTGGTCGAATTCGGGCAAATTTAGAATTTGGTGAATCGGCTGCTCTAATTCGACTTTGGCGGTCAAGCAGTCGGAAAGATCAAAATTGTCGGTTTCCTCTAATTTGCAAAAGCCTTTGTCTTCAATGAGTTCGACGGCGCGGAAATTCTGCCCGCGAAGTTTGCCGACGGGAACGGTCATCCAGCACATCTGTCCGGCGTGGTTGTGAATTTTTGAAACTTGCCCGCGTTCCCAGCAAATCGCCATTAGTTCAAACTGCTCGTTTTTGAAAATCAGATTTCGCGTGTAAAACTTTTCGCTCCAGTTAAAATAAGGCTCAATCGAATCAACTTCAACCGGATTATCGGAAAGAAATTGATAAATATTGTCGCAGCGAAAATCCTTTTCGGGAATTTCGCAAAGTCCTTCTATCAAATTTTCGATTTTAACTTTCATAATATTGTTAATAGTTCATTGTTCGTTGTTAATTGTTCATTGCTTTTAATAAAATCACGGATTCTCTTGATAATCAATGAACAATTAACAACGAACAATGAACTATTTTCTAATCCTTCTTCTTCACCAATACAACCGTTTTGAGCGATTCTTTGGCGATTACTTCGGGAATACTGCCGAACAGAAATTGCTTAAAGCGGTGTTCGGTTGCGCCGAGAATGATCGCGTCGTAATTCATAGATTCTTCCAAAATTCCTTTGGTGATCGAATCGTTTTTGATAACGGTTGTTTTAATGTCTAAGCCGTTGCCCTGCGATGCGCGGCTGGTCGCCGTTTGCAGCATTCTGGTTGTATTTTCGACTACCGATTCGCTCGCGTTCGGCGATACGACGCTGCAAAATGTTAGCGAACCGTTGTAAGCGCGGACGATTGAGGCGGCGTATTCTTCCGCTTTGATCGCGTGTTTTCCGCCCGCCGTCGGCAGAAGCCAATTGTCGAGGTTAGTTCCGGCAACGAGTTTGACGAGCATCAAATCGGTTGTCGCGTTGCTTACAACCGTATCGGTAACTTCGCCGAGAATTCTCGCGGAAGTTTTCGTGTAGCCTTTCCAGCCCATAATTATCAAATCGCATTCGTGTTCACGCGCCGAATTGATAATCGTATTTG
Organism: Pyrinomonadaceae bacterium; assembly: GCA_965214585.1. Lineage (GTDB taxonomy): Bacteria > Acidobacteriota > Blastocatellia > Pyrinomonadales > Pyrinomonadaceae > JAHCHG01. Next base: position 816,021 of record OZ243957.1, read on the forward strand.
CGGTGTTATGTCCGACTTCGATTATAGATTTATACGGAATTTTATGTTGTTCGGCGTATCTATCAGCCATTTCCAAAATCGGACGTTCATCTGCAACGTAGGATTCGTCGCTGAAATTATCCCGAATCGGCGAAAGTTGTTCGGGAACGGTGGCAACGCGCAAACCGATGATTTCGCCGCCGCCGTGCTGTTCGGCAATGGCGTTTCCCATACTCAAAAGCTGCGGCAGACTCGCCGGATTCGACAGCATAACCATCACGCGATAACCTGCTTTGGCGGGTATTTGCGATGAATGAATCGCAGTTGCTTCGGCGTATGATTCTTCAGTTCCTTCGGGTTCTTCGCCTTTGTTAAACAAAAATATGACGAATCCGAAGGCGAGCGAAGCGGCGGCTAAAATGATCGGCAAAATTCCCGTGCTTTCGGCGTTTCCGAAAACTCCGCCGTCAGTCCAGAGTTCGTAAGTGCTTTGTCCCAAAAGATAAAAGTTTGATAAAATGCCCAAAATCGGAAGAAGCGGAACAAGCGGAACGCGAAACGGGCGTTCGATATTCGGATATTTGCGGCGGTGCATAATCAATGCGGCGTTGACTAAAATCAGAGCGAAAAGCAAAACCGCGTTGGCGAAATTGGCAAGTCCGGTCAAAGACAAAACGAGCATAAAAAACAGGATCATTCCGCCGATCAAGGCGAGCGAAACAATCGGCGTTTTCGTGCGGTGATGAATGCTGCTGAAAATTTTCGGCAGATGTCCGAGTTGGCTCATCGCAAAAGACACACGCGAACCAGCCATAATCGAAGCGTTCGTCGCCGAAACCATCGAAAATAAGCCGCCCGCGACGATAACTAAACCGCCGATTCCGCCCAAGAATAATTCAGCCGCGCGTCCCATCGCCGCTTCGTCGTAAGCGGTCAGATTCGCCGCGATTATTACCAAAATAACGAGAATATACAAAACCGTGACAACGCCCATCGAAATAAAGATCGCGCGTGGAATCGTCTTGACCGGATTGATAATTTCGCCCGCCGAAGCCGCGATTGCCGAAAAGCCGAAAAACGTAACGAACACGAGCGTCGCTGTGCTGGCGATTTTTACGATGTCGGTGCTGAATTTTTGGACGATCTCCTGCGGATCAATGCTCGAAAAACCGCCGATGACGAGCCAGATCAGCAAAACGACCTTGATGGCGGTAACGATTATCTGAAAACTACCGCTTTCCTTCGTTCCTTTTACATTTAAAAGCGTTAATAAAATCAGCGCGACGATTCCGGCGATTGATTCGATTGGCAGATGATAAACGAATTCAGCGAAATAGCTGGAAAAAGTGGCGAGATAAAAACCGCACGACGAAGCGTAGCCCAAAAATAAAGCCCAGCCGACGAGAAAGGCGAGCGGCGCGGAAAATGTCTTGCGGGCGTATAGATAACCTTCGCCGGAGTTCGGATAGATCGAAACGAATTCGCAATATGTCAGCGCGGTAAAAAGCGCGACGAAAGCCGCAATCAGAAACGACAAAATCGCCGCCGAACCGACGTTTTTGATCGCCAAGCCGGAAAGCGAAAAAATCCCGGCGGCGATCATCGTTCCGACTCCGATGGCGAGCGCGGAAATCAAACCTAAATCGCGGCTTAATTCCGTTTCGATGTGTGCATTATGTGTTTCTGCCACTTTTTATTTTTCTCCTGAGAAGTAAATTTTTAAAGCTGCCCGTCTTAAATTTCCGATTATTATATTTGCTTTCGCCGGCAAGTCAATATCAATCGGTGTTAATTTTTCTTGTTTGTATTTTTTTTCAATCTGCGGAAAGGTTTTTTAGGTATATAAAATAATTTGTAAAATGATTGTTTACTTTTTCTTTAACTATGTTTCTATGTGGTTAGGAATTTTTTTTAACCACATAGAAACGTAGAAAACATAGAAAATAAATTGTTTTTACTTTTTACTAAATATTAATTAAACCGTAACTCCAAAGAAATTTCAAAAATACAAATTTCAAAATAATATCAAGCCGGCGTTTACGGTAATCAGAATCGTGAGCGATAGCGACTTGGTAAGTCTTTAACCTTTAGATATATGGTTCAACCCATTCGCTATCGCTCACGGTTCTGACTAAGAAAACCCATTCGCTGCTGCTCACGGTTCTGATTAAGCCAGCGCGTTTTCGTCGCCCGAATCGCGGACGAAAATGCAGGTTGATTCGGTGTCTTCAACTGTTTTTCGCACAAACTCGAAATCGAGTTCGTCAGGTAAACCGAAAATGCTCAGATCGGCGTGCGGTGCTTGGCTGATGTGTTCGGCAAACCCGCCGTCAAAAGCCTGCACTTGTGATTCGGGCAGACGCGCCATTTCGATCAGATTTTTCAGATACTGCTCGGCGGCTGAAATATTTTCAGGGTTTTGCACGGCGGTCAGCAGATTTATCTTTCCTTCCCAATTGCGCTCGATCTGATACGCCAGAAGCAGAGCCAGATCAACATTGCTCATTCCCTGCAGCACGTCCCAATTCGGACTTTGATCGCGCACCCAGATATTTATGCGGCGTTTGCGTCCCAAACCCGATTTTTGATGCGCGGCGAACAAAATTACTCCGAGTTTATGTTCTTTGGCGTGTGCAATAATCATTTTTAGTTCGTCTTCGCGCTTTTCGTCGCCCGCTTCGGGAATTGACAAAAAGAGTATGTTCGGACTCAAGAAAGCCGCGCCCATCGTACTCATACTTGTCAATAAATTGCGCCCGAAATCGGTTTTTTCGATCAAGGTCGAATAAGCGAAAACATCTTCTTCGCGCAAAGATTCGGTTATTCGCGGCAGTTCGGTTTTCAGATCGGAATTATAGTGGTCTTCGGCAAATCCGAGCAGATGAATCGAGCCTTTTGGATAAGCGATGTCGTAGATCAGCCGAAACGTGCCGCGAAAATCTCTGGCATCTTCGACGGGAATCAACAAATTCGGCTTCCAAGCGCGTTCCTTCGTCGTCGAAATCTGCGCCATTCGCTGCGCCGCCCATTCAGCCAAGGAAATAAACATACCGCTTCGCATATCGCCGAACGGCGCGTTCAGATTTCTTCTCGTCAGGAAAATATACAAAATGAAAACCACGATGATCGAAATAATGCTGAACGCCGGATTGACGATAAACATTGCGAAAAAACAACCGGCAGTTCCGATCAAGGAGATAAAAAGCGGAATCCGCATACTCGGACGAAAACTTATCAAGCCAAGACTCTGCTCGATAAGGACGACGACGTTTATCATCGCGTAAGTTATCAGGAAAAACATCGTCACGAGAACGGCAATCGCGGTCAGATCGCGCATAAAAAGCGCGAGCAGAACGATAACCCCGGTAAAAATCAGAGCGTTGCGCGGTTCGCCGTTTTCGGCTTTTTTCGCCAGATATTTTTCACCGAAAATTATTTTATGTTCCGAAAGAGCCTGCAAAATTCTGGGTGCGCCGACAAGCGACGACAAACCGGAAGAAAACGTCGCGCCCAAAAGTCCGGCAATGATCGCGGGTTTCCAAAGTGCGTAATCAATGGCGACATTGTAATTTCCGAGAAGTTCGTCCGGCGTGGCAATCGTCGCAAACCAATACGCGAGAGCCATATAAATAACGTAGCTGACGGCAATCGCGCCAAGCGAACCGACGGGAATGCTCTGGCGCGGAGTTTTCAATTCGCCCGACATATTCGCGCCCGCCATAATTCCGGTTGCCGCCGGAAAGAACAGAGCAAAAACGAACCAGAAACTCGTGCCGCGAAAACCCGTTTCGGGAAAACCGCGATAAGTTCCCCAAATTTCCGGCGTTTGCGTCGTTCCGACTGTGAAAAACGTGCCGAAAATGCAGACGAGCGAAACAATTATAATTGCCAAAATCAAATATTGTATGCGGAAAGCGAGATTCGTGCTGATAAATGCGATGGCGAAAATCACGCCGAAAACTACGAAATCAACAATAATCGCCGGATGATTCGGGAAAATATTGAGCCAGCCTTCGCGGAAACCGAAAATATACATCGCCGTCGCCAGCCCTTGCGACAAATAAAACGGAATTCCGATGCTGCCGCCGACCTCCAAACCGAGCGATTGCGAAATGATCGAATACGCGCCGCCCGCGCCGATTCTGATGTTCGTTACAATCGAAGACATCGAAAGTGCCGTCGAAGTCGTGATAACAAACGCCAGCGAAATAATGATCCACGCGCCGAAAAGTCCGGCGTTGCCGACCACCGCGCCCGTCCGCAGATACATAATCACGCCGAGAATCGTCAGCAAAGTCGGGACGAAAACGCCTTGAATCGTGCCGAATTTTTTGAGTTTCGGCGGAAGTATCGAATCCGTTTCCAATTCCGGCTCAAAATCCGGCTCGTCGTTGGTTATTATTGCCGCATTGCTCATAATCGTTAAATTTTATTCGTGCTAATTTGTGGTTTTACATTATAGCTTACTTTTCATTTATTTCTTAGCATTTTTTACCGATTTTTTTACAACAAAAAAAATAACCACGAAATTCGTGATTATTGTAAAATATAAAGCGATTTTAGTCTTCGATTAACTGAAGCCTGTGCGTAATTAAGAAAGATGCTTCGGAATAGCTGATAGCTGAAAGATTATAGATTTTGATGTTTGAAAAATAAACACCACAATAAAAAAGTTTATTCGATTAAAGCGCGAAGCGACTGGAGCGCAAGCGTCCCGCTTGCAATGAGCGCGTAGCGCGAAAAAATCGTTATAGATTTAAACTGTCGAAATAACAAACAATTTCCATTGCTCACGCAATGGCTGCAAGCGTCCCGCTTGCGCTCCAGTCCGCTTCGCGTTTTTTGCGGTATTTATTTTTCAAAGACCATTATCTCGTTTATCTTTCATCTCTAATCTATTCCGAATAATTAAACTTTAAATTCAAAAGGCTTAATTATTAACTGCCTTGTTCGCCGGTTTTCAAAAATGCGGCGAATTCACCGACATTTCTGGTCAATCCCGGAAATGTCGCAACGATTTTCCCGTCGGCTTCCATAATCGCGTAAAAAGGCAAAGCGACGGTTTTAAATGTTTTTTCCTGAAATTGCTGCTGCTTATAATAAATTTCGCCTTCGCCGTCGGTGTAAAGTCTGGTTAAAACGAATTTGCTCATTTCTTCTTCGACTTCCTTTTTCGGAAAAACATTCGCTTCCATCCAGCGGCAATTCGTGCAGGTGTAGCCTGTAAAATCTATGAAAACCCGTTTGTTTTCGGCTTTCGCCTGCTCGTAAGCCTTTTCCAGATCGTTGTTTATCCAAGTCAATTCTTCTTTAGAACTTCCGCCGAAAAATCTTGCCGAATTATTTTCCAGATCGGGAGGCAGAAAAGATTCGAGTTCGCCGAGTTTCGCGCCAAAAAGTCCGGTTAGCAGATAAAAACTTATCGCAAGGCTCAAAATCGCCGATGTAACGCGAATCGCGCCGATTCTTTCGGGCTTTGAATCGTGCGCTAATTGGAATTTGCCCAAAAGATAAAAGGCTAAGATCAAACCGATGGCGATCCAGATCGCCAGCACGACGGGACGCGTGAAAATTCCCCATTTCCAGATCAAATCCACGTTTGAAATAAATTTCATCGCCGCCGCGATTTCAAGAAAGCCCATCGTAACTTTGATCGAATTCATCCAGCCGCCCGCGCGTGGAAGGCTCGAAACGTATTGCGGCGCGAGCGCGAGAACGAAAAACGGCAAGGCAAAAACGGTTGAAAATGCGAGCATTCCGACAAGCGGCATCTGCCAATCGCCGCTTGCCGCCGTTACCAGAATCGTTCCGACAAACGGCGACGTGCAGGTAAAAGATGTCAAAGTAAACGTCAAACCCATCAGCAACGCGCCGATTATTCCGCCGCCTTCGCCTTCTTTGCTGCGCGTCAATTGGTCGAGTTTCGTCATCACGCCGCTTGGAACTGTGATTTCATACGCGCCGAAAAGATTGAAGGCGAAAAACAGAAATATTCCGGCGATCAAAATATTTACCCAAGGATTTGCGGCAAAAAGATTGATTCCCGCCGCGCCGACGAAAATCGCCAAAAGCATTCCGAGAATTGTAAACGTGGCGATTATTCCGAGCGAATAAATAGTTGCGAGTTTAACGGCTTTGGCGCGATTGCCCGAAGAATTTTTCGTAAAATACGAAACCGTGATCGGAATCATCGGAAAAACGCACGGCGTTAAAAGCGACAACGCGCCGAGCGTAATTGCCAGCCACAGAAAATTTAGTAGAGAGTCTTGAGAATTTGGAGAGTTATTTGTTATTTGTTCGTTATTATCTGTTCGTTGATTGTTCGTTGTTGATTGTTCATTCGTTGCCGCTTGCTGATTTGTGTTGGCGATTGCGCCGCTGAGTGCTGATTTTTGAACGTCTTCCATTCCGCCGTATGAAACTTTGACGGTTTTCGGCGGCAGACAAATCTTGTCGTCGCAAACCTGATAGCGAACATTTACCGCCAAATCGTCCGCGCTCGTTTCGCTTGTTGCTTCCAAAGGCAAATTAAATTCGGCGGATTTTGCAAAAAATTTCGTGTCAATCTCGAAATTCGGATCGAATTTCGTAATCGGCTCATCCGAAGTCGTTTTGCCGTTTAACTTGAAAGAAGTATTTTCGGGAATCGAAATTTTCGTCGGAAACGGTCCGCCTTCCGGCTGTTCGACGGCGTATAAATGCCATTCGCCTTCGATGTCCGCTTTTAATTTCGCTTCAAACTTTTCGCCCGATTTCAGTGCTTTCCCTTTCGCGTCCGATTCAAGCGACCACGAAACGGGATTTTGCGCGAAATTTATAATCGGCAAGGCGAAAATTACCAAACTTAATATAAAAATGAATTTTAATTTGACGGTCTTTTTCATAAAGTTATTTCAATAAGATGAAATTTTAACATTAAATTGCGTTATTTCCGTAACATTATTCGATGATTATATTTCGGTTTTTGCTTAAACGATGATTTGTCGCTTATAATTTAACTTTGAATTTATCATTCTATAAATAAAAAGAAGATTGCGGTTGATTTTATTCCAACTCGCAGCGCGGAGGATTTAAATTTTGCCAGAAACAACAACTCGCCAAAAAAAGAAAACGACGAAAAACAAAAAGGCTTCGACGAACGGTTCAAACAATAAAAAAGCCAAGGCTGATATAGATTACGATCACGAATTGACCGATAGTGTTGATTTGACGGAAGCAAAAGCCGAATATGAAAAACGCCGTAAATCTCAAAAGGATTTAATTAAAAAGACCGACAAAGAATTGCTCAAAGAAATGCTTTATCAGATGGTTTTGGGCAGATATTTCGAGCAGAAATCGGCGGAAGTTTACCGCATCGGAAAAATCGGCGGCTTTTGTCATCTTTATATCGGACAGGAAGCAATTTCCATCGGAACGCAGATGGCTCTCGAAGAACGCGATTATGTGATAACGGCTTACCGCGACCACGTTCAGGCGATGGTTGCCGGAATTTCGCCCGAAGAAGTAATGGCGGAACTTTACGGCAGAGAAGGCGGCGTTGTCGGCGGCAAAGGCGGCTCGATGCACATGTTCTCGAAAGAGCATAATTTCTTCGGCGGACACGGCATCGTCGGCGGTCAGATCGGCGTTGGAACGGGAATGGCTTTCGCGCAAAAATACAAGGAAACCGGCGGCGTAACCTTATGCTTTTTCGGCGAAGCGGCGGTCAATCAAGGGATTTTTCACGAATCCTTAAATATGGCGCAATTGTGGAAATTGCCGATAATCTATATTTGCGAAAACAACCGCTACGGAATGGGAACTTCGCAGGAACGCGCGATGTCAATCGCCGACATTTCCAAAAAAGCCGTCGGCTTCGGAATGCACGGCGAATTTGTTGACGGAATGGACGTTTTAGCCGTCCGCCAAGCAACTCAAAACGCGATAAAACGCGCCCGCGAAGAATCTCTGCCGACGCTTCTGGAAATTCGCGCGTATCGTTTTATGGGACATTCAATGAGCGACCCCGGAAAATACCGCACAACCGAAGAAATCAAAAAATATCAGGAACGCGATCCGATTGTGCTGTTCAAGGAAAGTTTGATTGACGCAAAAGTAATCAGCGAAAAAGATTACGAGCAGATAGAAGAACGCGCCAAAGAAGCGACACAAAAGGCGATTGATTTTGCGGAAGAAAGTCCGCTTCCCGATGAAAGTGAATTATTTACGGATGTTTACGCTTAGGAATATCTGAATTTGTTTAGAGCGAATTTCATATAATTTTGATTTGCGTCAAATTGCGTATGACAGGAAAAGATTTTGAGGAATTGCTTGAAAGCGTGAAAGAAGTCGGTTTGATGGAAAAAGATGAAATCAGCCCAAGCCGTGAGTTCGTCATTGAAAACGAACTGCCGAAAACTTCTTCAAATGTGGACAGTTTTGCAATTTGTCTGACGAATGAAGATGAGGAACTTATTTTGATGAAAATTTATAAGGTAATTTTTTATCCGCATTTGGAAATCTGCACGGTAAAAGATGAAACAGGCGAAACTTTGGCTTGTCCGATTGAATGGTTTTTGCCGGTCAAGTTTCTTGAAAATATTTCAAAAACGCTGGAAAAAACGGAATTGGCTTTAGCTTAAAATATTAAATTTATGGCAGAAATGACGATCAGAGATGCTTTGAACGAGGCATTAAAAGAAGAATTAATCAGAGATGAAAACGTCTTTATAATGGGCGAAGAAGTCGCGGAATATGACGGCGCGTATAAAGTTACGCGCGGGCTTTGGAAACAGTTCGGCGATAAGCGCGTGGTTGATACGCCGATTACCGAACTCGGCTTTGCGGCAGTCGGAGTCGGCGCGGCGATGGCTGGTCTGCGTCCCGTGATCGAATTTATGACGTTTAATTTTTCGATTTTAGCGGCTGACCAGATCATCAATCACGCGGCGAAAATGCTTTATATGTCGGGCGGAAAATTCAACGTCCCGATTGTTTTCCGAGGTCCGAACGGTTCGGCTTATCAGGTTTCGTCGCAGCATTCGCAGGCACTCGAAGCGTTTTACGCGAATTTTCCCGGCTTGAAAGTCGTGATGCCGTCAACGGCGGCGGATGCGAAAGGTCTTTTAAAGTCGGCGATTCGTGATGATAATCCCGTCGTTTTTCTCGAACAGGAAAGAATGTATGGCTTAAAAGGCGAAGTTCCCGAAGATGAAGATTTTACGATTCCTCTGGGCGTGGCGGATGTCAAACGCGAAGGCGCGGACTGCACAATCGTCGCGCGTTCGATGACCGTTCCGCTTGCAATGCAAGCCGCCGAGCAAATCCAAAAAGAATTTGACGTTTCGTGCGAAGTAATTGATCCGCGAACGATAAAACCGCTTGATATTGATACGATTGTCGAATCGGTGAAAAAGACGAATCGGCTCGTTATCGCCGAAGAATCGCATTCTTTTGCGTCAGTCGGCGCGGAGATTTCGCATCAGGTTTTGGAAAACGCTTTCGATTATCTGGATGCGCCGATCAAACGGATTTCAACCGCTGAAGCACCGATGCCGTATGCAAAAAATCTGGAAGAACTGGCTTTGCCTGATGTTCCGAAAATTATTAAAGCAGTTAAAGATGCTTGCTATTTGTAAATGGAATTTAGTTGGAAAGAAACTAAAAAACGGGAAGTTAAAGCCGAACATAATGTCGAATTTGATAAGATAAAAGATGTTTTCGACGATCCGTTTGCCGTTGAATATATTGATGAAATTCATTCAACCGAAGAAGAAATCAGATTCATAATTATCGGTTTAACCGTCGAATACGGTTCGATTTTTTTAGTTTTTACCGAACCAAGCAAACCGAATTACATTTCATTACGGCGAGAAAGGCGGAAAATTGGATGGTGAAAGTTTATGAACAAAACAGACGCAGAATCTAAAATAGAATATTTAGAAACGAGCGAAGAAATTCTCGCCAAAGGTTTGCGCCGGATTAAACGCCGACATATTACAAAGCCGGGCGAAATGACGCTCAAAGATTGTTTTGTCGAAATTTCGCTGTCGCTCGATGCCGAAGTTTTGGAATTTTTTGACTCCGATTCGGATAAAATAAATGCGGTTTTGCGAAAGGAAATGGAAAAAAGAAAATTGAGCGATGAATTGCTCGAAGATAAAGAGTTTGTCAGCAGATTAAGAGAGAAACTCGCGGCATAAATTTATAAGCGATGACCGCCGAAGAAATCGAGAAATACTTGTCGGAAATAAACGGTGAACTTGCCTCCAAAGATGTCATCGGCGAGATTTGCATTTACGACGGCGCGGCGATTTGACGCGCTTCTTGCTTCGACGATTGAATTTTTGTGTCGGGAGATGAATTTGCAAACGCCGGATTGGACGAAAGACGTTCCGGCTTGCGACGAGCCGTTTTTCGTCGCCGGTTTTGAGAATCTGAAAGCGACGGCGATTGTCGAGAGTCCGCTTTTATTTCGGATTCGCAAGATTTTTGTTACAGGGAGTTTTTTGCAGAGAGTCTGATTAAAATCACATATTGAAATGGCGCAGAAAGGGAAAGATATTACCGGAAAAAATCTGATCGCGCTTGTGCCGGAAGACTGGATTCGTTGGGCGACGAATGTTGAAGACATCGGCGAATGCGAGGTTTTGGATACCGAATTCCAACTTGTTTCGCGCAAAACGGACGCGCTCGTGTCGGTTAAAGATTCTGCCGCCGGAAAATTTCTGACGTTGTTTGAAATTCAAACCCGTTATACGACGGAAATGCCTTATCGAATGAGAGCTTATGCCGCGCTTGCCGAAGCGAAATTTCGGCTTCCGGTTTATCCGGTTTTAATAAATATTTTGCCATACGGCTTGGAAATTCCGACGAGTTTTCAGACCGAATTTCTCGGCATCAAGGTCAGACAAGATTATCGCGTGATAAATCTCTGGGAAATCGAAGCGGAAGAAATTTTTGTCAGAGATTTGGTCGCGCTGATTCCGCTGATTCCGACTATGAAGAACGGAACGAGCGAGGAAACTTTGAAACGAGCGCAAACACGGTTAAAATCTGATAAGGAATTGCGCGAAAGCGGTAAACTCGGTGATATGGAAATGGCTTTGCAGATTTTTGCCAAAGCTATAATCGGCGATAAAGCCGATGAAATTTTGAGGTGGACTATGATTGATTTAATTATTGAATCTCCGTTTTATCAGGAGATTGTGAACAAAGGAATTCAAGAAGGAATTCAAAAAGGAATCCAACAAGGCTTGGAACAAGGCTTGGAACAAGGGCGAAAAGAAGAATCGCAAAAACTTTTGCTCAAGCAGTTGAGCCGAAAATTTGGCGAACTCGATGAAAATATCGAACAAGGCATCGCCGGTTTGTCGCTTGAGCAGGGCGAGAATCTGGCTGAAATGATTTTCGATATTGAATCTGTAAGCGATTTGAAAAGATGGCTTGAAACGAACGGCGAATCCGTAAATTAAAGGTAAAACTGTCAGCAGCAACACAAATTTTATGGCGAACAAAATTTTAATGCCCAAACTTTCTCCGACGATGGAAGAAGGTCAAATTTCGAGTTGGGTTAAAGAAGAAGGCGATGCAATCGAGGCGAACGAAACGATTGCCGAAGTTGATACGGACAAGGCGACGATGGAAATGACATCTTTGGAAGCGGGAACGCTGCTCAAGATTTTAGTTCCGGCGGGCGAAAACGCGAAGCTCGGTCAGTCAATCGGAATTATCGGCGAAGAAGGCGAGGATTTTTCCGCACTTTTGAAGGAAATCGAAGGCGAGAGTTCTTCAAACGGCGCGTCGGCGAAGAGTGAAGAAGATGGGGAGAAAGGGAGAAAGGGAGATGGGGAGAAAGAAACACCTGAATATAAACCTCATCAATGGATGCAGGATGATGAAAAAGAAGCGGGCGGTAAAAGTTATGATTACCAAAGTCCGGCGCAAAAAGAGTCCAAAGTCCAGAGTCCAGAGTCCAAAGTCCAAAATGCAAACGAACGATTATTCGTTACGCCGATTGCGGCGCGAATGGCGAGCGAAAACGGGCTTGATTTGCGCTCGATTGAAGGTTCGGGACCGAACGGGCGAATTATCAAGCGCGACATCGAAACGGCGTTGGAGTCCAAAGACCAAAGACCAAAGACCGAAGACCAAAAACCAATTTCCTACGGACAAACCGCCGAAATTGCCAGCGCGTCCCGTTTCCGCGAAGAAAATACTTCGCCGATGCGCCGCACAATCGCCAATCGGCTGGCAACTTCAATCGGACCGATTCCGACATTTTATCTGACAATCGAGATCGAAATGGACGAAACGCTCGCGCTTCGCAAGCAGATAAATGAAAAGATCGCGCCCGACAAAATCAGCGTAAACGATATTATCGTTAAAGTTGCGGCGATGGCTTCGATAAAGCATCCGTTTGTCAATTCTTCTTATCGTGATGACAAAATACGCTTTTACGAAGATGCCGATGTTGGCGTTGCGGTGGCGATTGACGAAGGATTAATAACGCCGGTAATTCGCGCGGCGAACAGAAAAGGTTTTGTCGAAATTTCAAAAGAAGTCAGAGAATTAGCCGAAAAAGCCCGCGATAAAAAATTACAGCCCGAAGAATACACGGGCGCGACCTTCTCGATTTCAAACTTAGGAATGTTAGGCATCAAGGAATTTACAGCGATTATCAATCCGCCCGAAGCCGCGATTTTCGCCATCGGCGCGGCGCAGCCGACGGCAGTTGTCAAAAACGGCGAAATTGTCGTGCGAAATATAATGAACGTCACAATGAGTTGCGATCACCGCGTAATTGACGGCGCGACGGGCGCGAAATTTTTGCAGACGTTCAAGCAGATGCTTGAAAATCCCGTGATGATGTTGATGTAAAATGAAACTTTCCGAAGAAAATGTCAAATTATTTTTCAAATTGATGATGCCGCTTCTTGTTTTCGTCAATAAAAAGCGGGAACTTTTTGAAAATGTTTCAAACGTCGAAGATTTCGACGCTTTGGAATTAAAAGACAAAGCCTCGATCCGCGACGGGCTTTATGAAGATACGAAAATAATAGACCGATTTATTGACGAAAATCCCGAAGATTTTCCGTTGAAGGAATTGGCAATCGCTTCAAATTGGAAAAATTTTATCAAAGGCGATTTTTTCATCGAACGGCATCTCAAGAAATATTCGATTTTTATCGGCGAAGAAAACGAAGTTTACGCCGTCTTGGGTTTGATGAATTCAATCGAAGAAATAATCCCGAAATACGCGCTACCGCTTCGCGTCAAAACCGTGCTTCTTCCGTTTCAAGACCAGATCGTTTACGACGGATTTTTGGCTCATTACAATATTTCCTTCGGAAGCGGCATCAAAAACAATCTGAAACACGCTTAATCAAAAACAATCTGAAACACGCTTATATGAAGGCGAAAAGACGCGATGAAATTATCTTCTCGCTCAACCCGAATTCGCCGACCAAAACCAAAAAGAAAACCGCAAAACCGGCAAAAAACTGGAAACCTCTGATTAAGCAATTAACCGAAAAAGCTAAAAAACTATGCGGCGGCGCGGGACAGATCGAACTTCTCAGCCCGACATTTTCGCTTCTCAAAGCAAGTCTGGAATTAGCGGATTTGGCGACGGACAAGAAGATTAAAACGGAAAATGTCTATAAATGCTTGGACAAAATCGAACGCAATTTCAGCAATGTTCAGAAAGAATTGTATTATTATGATGAATGATAGAATTTCACTAAACCAAAGCTAATTTGCCATTATCTGCGGGAAGATATTTTTCAATTATCTTGGAAGATTCTTCGGGTAACGACAAAACCATAAAAAAACTCAACGGATAAATCGCCGCTTCGCCTTCTTCATCAATTACTCTCGCTTTATCTCCACGCAAACCGATTTTGTAAATCTTTAAAGGCACGAGCAAATCTTCACCGTCGCTTTCCAGACAAACGGCAAAAACATCTTCACTTTTTGAGCGTTTTGAAATGGAAACAGTCGTTTTTTTAGCAAACTCGTATTCGCCTAAATCTTCCTTCTTCATTTTATTTCCTCAAACCAAATCTTCATCAAAATTTCTCAGCATTGTGTAAACCAAATTTATCGGCAAGCCGACCACGTTCCAATAATCGCCTTGTATTTCCTCGATAAAAAGCGCGGCTTGGGCTTGGACGGCATAAGCTCCGGCTTTATCTAAAGGCTCACCTTTTTCGACTAAAAAATTTATTTCGGGTTCAGTTAATTCGGCGAATTTTACCTTTGTTTTTTGCAAATCAACTGCGGTTTCGGGTTCTCCGTTTTCGGTTTTTATCAAAGCAACGCCGGTGAAAACTTCGTGCCAATTTCCCGAAAGCAGTTCGAGCATTTTTCGCGCGTCTTCCAAATCTACGGGTTTTCCGATGATTTTGTTCTCAATTACGACAATCGTATCCGCGCCTAAAACGAGCGCGTTTTTGTGCTTTTTTGCAATGGCAGAGGCTTTTTCGCGGGCTAATCTTTGCACATAATCGGCGGGCGTTTCGCCGGAAATCGGCGTTTCATCAATGTCCGCCGTTTGCTTTTCAAAGTTCCAGCCGACGAAGGTTAAAATTTCTGCGCGGCGCGGACTTCCTGATGCCAAAATCAGTTTTGGTAGCTTTATCATTGAATATTTACCTTTTAAAACTTATGATTGAATTTCTGTAAGCCTTTTAATGATAAATGATAAAAGGAAAATGACCAATGCAGGATTTGTTTCGCACATTGCCGAAATTGTTGAAAGAATTTGATGATTCGGATGAGGTTCGCCAAGCCGTCGCTTTTGCCGCGTGGCGCAGAGTGGCGGGCAAAAGTCTGCTCGAACACGCCGTTCCGTTTCGGCTTTTTAATAAAAAACTAATTGTCGCGGTTGTGGATAAAATGTGGAAACGCCATCTGGAAGATTTAAGCGGGCAGATGATCTTTAAACTCAATTCGATTTTGGGGCAGGCGGTTGTAGCTTTTATCGAATTCCGCATTGATGAAAAGACGGTTTCCGACGAGCGAACGGGAAACAGAAAAAGCAATCTGAGCGACGAGGAATACAGAGAAATGGCTCTGGACAGAGTTACGCCCAAGCTGAGGCATTCGGCGGATGCGATCAAGGATGACAATCTGCGCTATCAATTTTTGCTCGCGGCGGGAAGTTGTCTGGCGCGAAAGGAAAGAATGAAAAAACGAGAATGATAAGTGAAAATTGTCAGTTATATTTCAGATTTCACTCGTAAATCTTTGCGTTTGAAACATATCCGCCTGCTTAATTGCCGCCGATAAACGATTTTAAAAACGGAGTTTGATATATGAAAAATAAATTGCTGATTATCTCGATTTTGATGTTGTTTACGACGGGCGTTTTTGGTCAGGAGATCAACAAAAACGCGCCGATTCGCGTGACGTTTCTGCATCTTAACGACGTTTATCAATTTACTCCGGTTGACGGCGGAAAACGCGGCGGATTGGCGAGAGTTCTGACGCTCAAAAATCAAATAAAGGCTGAAAATCCGAATACGATTTTTACGCTTGGCGGCGATACGCTTTCGCCTTCGGTGGAAACGCTGACCTATAAAGGCTCGCAGATGATTGACGCGTGGAACGCGCTCGGTCTGGATTATTCGGTTTTGGGAAACCACGAATTCGATATTAAAACGCCGGATTTGATAAAAAGAATTGACGAATCAAAATTCAGATGGCTCGGCGCGAATATATTTGATAAAAATAGCGGGAAGATTTTTAATAATCTGCCCGCTTACGAAATCCGCGAAATCGGCGTGGTGAAAATCGGAATTATCGGTTTAATTTTGCCCGAAGCAAAGGAAACTTCGAGAATGGACGAAGACGTGATCGTTCAGGATTATTGCGAAACGGCGAAAAAATACGTTCCCGAAATGCGAAAGAAAGGCGCGAATGCGATTGTCGGTTTAACGCATCTTTTTATGTCGCAGGATAAAAAATTAGCAAAATGCGCCGATTTCGATTTGATTTTGGGCGGACACGAACACACGCTTTTGCAGTCTTCTTCCGGCGGCACGCCGATCTTTAAAATGACCGCCGATGCCAGAGAACTCGGACGTTTTAATCTGAATTTCGATCCGAATACGAAAAAACTCGAAAGCATTGACTGGGAAATAATTCCCGTAACCGACGAGATTCCAGACGCGCCGGAGTTTGCGAAAGTTTTTGATAAATATAAACCGCTTTTGGAAAAACTCGCCGAACCAATCGGCAGAACGGCGGTTTTATTGGACGCGGGATCGACTTCAAACCGCCGGAACGAAACGAATATCGGGAATTTTATCGCCGACGCTTTTCGCAATGAATTAAATGCCGATGTAGGTTTCTTGAACGGCGGTTCGATTCGCGCCGATCTGACTTATCTGCCCGGAATTTTAACAAAACGCGACGTTCTTTCAATGCTGCCGTTTAATAATCCGATTGTAAAAGTTGAACTTACGGGCAAAACTCTACGCGAAGTTCTGGAAAACGGCGTGTCCAGAAGCGCGGAAGACAACGAACCGGGAAGATTTCCGCAAGTTTCGGGTTTGACTTTCAAATATGATCTGTCCGGTTCGGCAGGTTCTCGCGTAACTGAAATAAGAGTCGGCGGAATGCCGCTTCAAGACGATAAAACTTACACTTTAGCGACATCTTCGTTTTTAGTCGTGGACGGCGGCGACGGTTACACGGCTTTTAAAAACGCGAAAATAATTACAGATATAAAAACCGCACCGAAAGATGCGGATATTTTGCAAAAGGCGATTGAAAATGCGCCGAACAAAACGATCTCTCCGAAAATTGAAGGGCGAATTGAGAAGTTGTAAACAGGCAGAAATCCGACAGCAATGGAGGATGCTGTTAGCTAAACAGGTAAATAACGTGTAAAAAATAAGTTATAACGATATAGGCATCCCGACAATTTAAGGTGTTTTTGTATTCGTCGCCGACGGCGACAAACATTATAGCCTAGCGAGAATCGCTAGGTGCAATCGAACGGAATGTCCCGTCGCTGAAGGCGACGAACAACCTAAGATTACTGATGTTTGTCGCCGTTTGCAACGAAGAAGTTGAGATGAAAAGCTATACAAATTTGATTTCCAAATCTGTTTAGTTAAAGTGTTATAAGTTATTTTTTACATATTCCTAAGCAGTTATCAAACAAATGTTTATTTATCTAATCGTTTAAGTTCTGTTTCAGCACCCTCCATTACTGTCGGGTTTCTGCCTTTACTTTAAATCAGCCGTTTTTCTGCGAAAAATTCTTCATAAAATCAACAAGGGCTTCAACGCCTTCCGGCGGAAATGCGTTATAAATTGAAGCGCGGATTCCGCCGACGCTGCGGTGTCCTTTTAGTCCGTCCAAATCTTTTTCGGCGGCTTCCGCTGCAAATTTCTTTTCGAGTTCTTCGTTTGGCAGATTAAATGTGACGTTCATTAAGGAACGCGCGTTTTTGTCGGCGTGTCCGACGTAAAATCCGTCGCTTTGGTCAATTGCGTCGTAGAGAATCTTAGCTTTTTCCTCGTTTAATTTTTCCATTTCGGCGAGTCCGCCTTTTTCTTTGAGCCAATCGGTAACGAGATTTATAATGTAAATTCCCCAAGTGTTCGGCGTGTTGAGCATCGAATCTTTTTCGGCGAGCAGGCGGTAATCGAGCATCGAATGTTGATTTTCGGGAACTTGCGCGAGCAGATCGTCGCGGATAATTACTAAAGTTACGCCCGAAGGTCCGATGTTTTTTTGCGCTCCGGCGTAGATTAAAGCGTATTTTTCGATGTCAAGCGGTTTTGAGAGAATGTTTGAGGACATATCGCAGACGACGGGAATTCCGCCGCCGTCAATTTCGTATTTGAACTCAACGCCTTCGATCGTTTCGTTCGATGTGTAATGGATGTATTTGGCGTTTTCCGAAAAATTCAAACTTCCTTCGGCGGGAACGCTTTTGAAATTATTTTCGGCATCCGTGAAAATTACTTCGGCGTTTCCGCAGCGTTTGGCTTCCTTGATCGCTTTTTTGCCCCACGCGCCGGTGATGACGTAATCGGCAATTTCGTTTTCGCCCAAGAAATTTATCGGAATCATCGAAAACTGCAAAGTCGCGCCGCCCTGCAAAAATAAAACTCGATAATTGTCGGGAATATTTAAAAGGTCGCGCAAACCTTGTTCGGCGTTTTGAATAATTTTATCGAAATGCTTTGAACGGTGGCTGATTTCCATTACGCTCATTCCGATTCCGTCCAATGAAAGCAGTTCGTTTTTGGCTTTTTCTAAAACCGGAACAGGCAGAGTCGCCGGTCCCGCGCTGAAATTATAGATTCTTTCGGTCATTTAATTTGTTCTCCAAAATATGTTTGTTTTTGATAAAAAGCTACGATAACACAGGTTAAAAATTTATAGAAATACGGATTTTCATATAATTATCAAAGAAAATTTCGCAAGTATTTTTCAAATAATACGATTTTTATTTTTCATAATCGGCAAAGTTAGGTTAAAATGTTTTTACAAATTAACAACTCTTTTTTTGCATTTCGCATCTCAAAAAAGCGTTTTGCATATATTACTAGAACACGAATTTTGGAGGAGATAGATGTTTCGTAAAAATTATTTTGTATTATTATCAGCGTTTGCCGTTGTTTTATTGAGCAGCGTTTTTGCTTCGGCACAAATCGTAAACATTACGGGAACGGTTCAGATGACAAAGGAAGACGGCACTACCGCGCCTGTCGAGGGAGCTTTGGTCGAGATTTATCGAACGGATACGACAGCCGGCAACAAATCGGACAAAACCGACACAAAAGGTGCTTTTATTTTTGCCGGAGTTCCGCCCGGAGCAAAATATCTGCTGACGGTCAGCGCACCGAATATCGAGCCGGTTATCGTTCCGATCAGTTCGGGAATGCTGAATCAGGTTTTGACGGTCAAACCCGGCGACGGAATGCGCTGGACGGAAGAAGATGTCCGAGCCGCACCCACTAATTCAGCCAACAGCGCGGAATTAACGGCGGATCAGAAGAAAAAACAGGAAGAGTTAGAAAAAGAACGGGCGCGAATCGAGGAAAAAAATAAAAAGGTCGAAGAGTCCAATGCAGTTGTTCAGCGAGTTTTAAAGGAAGGAAACGATGCCTTTAACGCGAAGAATTATGACGTTGCCATTGTAAAATACGAAGAAGGTTATCAGGCTCTGCCGGAATTTGTCGGAAGTGCGCCGGTTTTGCTGAACAATAAGGCAATTGCTCTGAAAACCCGCGCGGTTGATAATTATAATAAAGCGGTCAAAGATAAATCTATGGCGGCTGAACTTCTGCCAAAGGTTAAAAAAGACATAAACGATGCCGTTGAAGCACTCGGCAATTCCTGGAAAGTTCTCAGTAAAGGCGCGGGCGAGGCTGAACCGAAAACTTTTGAAGCGAATAAGCAGAAAACTCTGGAACAAAGTCAGATTCTTTTTGATGTAATGCTCCAGATGAATTTATCTCCGCAGGATAAAAAAGAAGCGGTATCGGCTTTGACCAAGGAATACGTCAAAGTTGAAAGCGATAAAGCGAAAAAGGCTGAGGCGTATGTGAATTTAGGGCAGTATTACAGCGATGTATATGATTATGAAAATTCGATCAACGCTTTTAAGGATGCCCTTAATGTAGATTCTTCCAACGCCGAGGCTTTGGGCAGATTAACTTTGGCTTTATACACGCAGAGTTCGGTTGTAAGCGGAAACGGAGATGCCGCCGCCGCTAAAAAACTGAAACAGGAAAGCGTTAATTACGGACAGAAATATCTGGACGTTGCGGCTAAAAATCATTCGCTCAGGGACGGCATCGCCGCTGTTGTGGATGATATTAAAAAGACCGACAAATTAAGTCCGCAAAAAATTAACTAACATTCAGTAAAATTAATAAATTTTACAAAGATCGGGTTGAAATTATCAATCCGATCTTTTTTTATTAACTGCACAAGCACTTTCCACCTGCATTCTGAAAAATAATAAAATAATTTCTTGACACTTTTTGATTAAACATTTATTATTTGTTTTAACGATGTTGTTCATCGTTCAACTTATCCTCTCATCAAGTTCGATTCAATCAGACTTTTTCTCACAAACCACTTATTTTATTCGAGTTAAAGGAAAATCATAAATAAATGTCAGCAAAGTTAGGGGAAATTCTTGTCCGCGAAAATTTAATAACGTCGCAGCAGCTGCGCGAAGCCCTCGAATATCAACGCAGTAAAGGCGGGCGTTTGGGAACAAATCTCGTCAAATTGGGAATAATTTCCGATGATGTGATTACGGCGGTTTTGTCGCGTCAATACGGCGTTCCGTCGGTTAATTTAGAACTTTTTCAGATCGAAGAATCAACAATCAAACTGATTTCTCACGAAGTTGCGCTGAAATATTCCGTTCTGCCGATTTCCAAAGTCGGAGCAAATCTGACATTGGCGATGGCTGATCCGACCAATGTTTTTGCGATGGACGACATAAAATTTATGACCGGCTTAAACATCGAGCCGGTTATTTCTTCGGAAGCGTCCATTCAGGAAGGAATCGGAAAGTATTACAAAATCTCGAATCAAATTGACGTTTATCAACTCGATGAAGCAAACGAATTTGAAAGAATCGGCGCAAGAACAGGCGGAAACGGCAACGGGGCGGCTGTCGCGGCAAACGGCAAAATTTCCGAATCGGATTTAAATGTTTCGCTTGATCGTTTTGAATTCGCGGCGGCTGATCCGTCTGAACTGGAAGTCGTCCAAGATAATGAAGAAATTGATCTTGCCGAACTTGCCAAAGCGAGCGAAGATGCGCCGGTTGTCCGTCTTGTCAATGTTCTGCTGGTTGATTCGCTCAGGCGCGGCGCGTCCGACATACACATCGAGCCTTACGAAAGAGATTTTCGCATACGCTTTCGGATTGACGGCGTTTTATACGACGTGATGCACCCGCCGCTGCGTATGCGCGACGCGCTTATTTCGCGTCTGAAAATTATGGCGAAACTCGATATTTCCGAGAAACGCCTGCCGCAGGACGGACGCATCAAGATCAAAGTAAAAATTGACAGCCGTTCGCGCGAACTGGATTTTCGCGTTTCCAGTCTGCCGACTCTTTTCGGCGAAAAGGTCGTGCTTCGTCTGCTCGATAAAGACAAACTGATGCTCGATATGACCAAACTCGGTTTCGAGCCGCAAAGTCTGGAAATTTTCAAAAGAAATATCGCCAAACCTTACGGAATGGTTCTTGTAACGGGTCCGACGGGTTCGGGTAAAACGAACACGCTCTACTCGGCACTTCAAGCACTTAACACAGCCGAAACGAACATTATGACGGCGGAAGACCCGGTGGAATTTAATTTGCCGGGCATTAATCAGGTGCAGATGAAAGAGCAGATCGGCTTGAATTTCGCCGCCGCGCTTCGTTCATTTTTGCGTCAAGACCCGAATATTATTCTCGTCGGTGAGATACGCGACTTTGAAACGGCGGAAATCGCCATCAAAGCCGCGCTCACGGGACATATGGTTTTGTCCACGCTGCACACGAACGACGCGCCTTCAACCGTTTCGCGGCTCGTCAATATGGGAATCGAACCGTTTCTGGTGGCAACGAGCGTCAATATCATACAGGCGCAGAGGCTCATCCGCCGCGTTTGCTCGAATTGTAAGCAGGAACAGAAAGTTCCGGTTGAAGCTCTGATCGAAACCGGATTTTCCGAAGAAGAAGCACCGAATCTCAAAATTTACAGAGGCGCGGGATGCGACATTTGCAACGGCACGGGTTACAAAGGCAGAGTCGGTTTGTATGAAGTTATGGAGATTACGGACGAACTCCGCGAACTCATAATCATCGGCGCAAGCGCGATTGAATTAAGGAAAAAAGCCATTGATCTGGGAATGATAACTTTGCGCGAATCCGGTTTATACAAAATCCGCGACGGCATCACGACGATTGAAGAAGTAGTCAAAGAAACAGTTATTTAAGAAATTTTTGGGAGAACTATCTATGCTGAAAGCAGTAATTTTATCTTTAGCTTTATTAATCGGAATCGGAACGATTATTCCTCTGGCAACGAACTTCGCCGAAGCCGGACACAAGGATTTGAGTTTGTATGAGAAAAAAAGCAAACCGAAAATCAGGAAATTCTCCAAAAAATGGTGGGGCGCATACAACAAGCGTAAACTTCGCGGCAAGGAAAGTGCCAAAACAAAGAAAAGATTCGGTCTTAAAACAAAAATCAAATTAGCGGCGAATCCGGCTGTTGATACGGTAAATCCGTCTGTTAAAGCAAATCCGGCGAGCAAAAAAATCGTCAGAAAGAAAAGACTAGCCAAAAGCAAAAAAATGGCAGCCAAGCGGAAATCCGTCCGCAAAAAAAGATTAGCCGCAAAGAGAAAATACGCGGCTCGCAAAAAAACAAAATCCGCCAAATATGCTAAAAAAAGCGGCAGTTACGGAAAAGTGCGACGCGCGAAAGTTCGCAGCAGTAAAAAGCAGCGATACACGAAAAAACGAATTGCAAGAAAATCAAGCGGCACGAAAATTGTTCCCGCTGCATCGAACTCGTATTCCGAACCGATTCAAACTGCGCCGGCTTTTTCGTTTTTCCAGCCCGTCGTGCTGCCAACCGGCGGAATCGCTCCGCAAACCTGGATGACAAACGAGATAACTCCGAGCGAAATGATTTTCAAAGTCAGCGATACGAACGGATTAAATCTCGGTTCGGCATCAATTTCCGTTGTCGGTCCCGCCAAAGAGTCTGTCAAAATTATAAACAACCGTATCAAGATGATCGGCGGCATCACGACAACTTCTCTGCGCCGCACGGTTATTGACCGAATGATCGAAGAAGGCGGCTGGATTACGAACGATTATCAAAAGGAAATTGACGGACAAAAAGTTTACGTCGTCGAAGCAAAATCGCCAAGCGAAAACGGCAAATTCAATTCCCGCTTGTTTTATTTCACCGAGGTTGACGGCGAAATTTACAATGTGGCGACCAATTCGGAAGAAAAGAGCGTCGAACTTCTCGCGCAGGAATCCGAAAAAGTCATCAATTCTCTTCAACGTAAAACCGAAGAAACCGATGAGATAAAAATTCTCGAAAACAGCAACGCCATTGCCGCCAATTTCGCCAATGTTTTCGTCAATCACTAAAAAAACGGCAAATTTTAATAACATTATAAATGCAAAGATCATAAATTCTATGAACCAACAACCGAATAGTTTTGAAACGGAAATAACGCTTCCCGATCTGCTCAGAAAAATGACCGATCTGGGCGGCTCGGATTTACATCTGACGACAAATTCGCCGCCGCAAGTGCGCGTTCACGGGCATTTGCAGAAACTCGACGGCTTTGAATCGTTTACTCCGGCGCAGACAAAAAAGCTGGCTTATTCGGTTTTGACCGACGCGCAAAAACATCGTTTTGAAGAAAACTTGGAACTCGATTTCTCGTTCGGTTTAAAGGGAATGAGCCGCTTTCGCGCCAATCTGTTCAATCAGAAAGGCGCAGTCGGCGCGGTTTTTCGCGCGATTCCGTATGAAATTTTATCGTTTGACCAACTCGGACTGCCGCCGATTGTTTCCGATATGTGCAACAAACCGCGCGGCTTGATTCTTGTAACGGGTCCGACGGGTTCGGGAAAATCCACGACTCTTGCCGCGATGATTGACAAGATAAACATTGACCGCAAAGAGCATATTTTGACAATCGAAGACCCGATTGAGTTTCTGCACAATCACAAAAACTGCGTTGTCAATCAGCGCGAAGTCGCTTCCGACACGCACGGTTTTGCGGACGCGCTCCGCACCGCTTTGCGTCAAGACCCGGATGTTGTTTTAGTCGGCGAACTGCGCGATCTGGAAACGATTGAAATGGCTCTGAGAATCGCCGAAACCGGACACTTAACTTTCGCAACCTTGCATACAAACTCAGCCGCTTCAACAATTAACCGGATCATAGACGTTTTCCCTTCCGGTCAGCAATCGCAGATTCGCACACAGCTTTCTCTCGTTTTAGAAGGCGTTTTGTGTCAGGCACTCCTTCCGAAATCAAGCGGCGGCGGGCGCGTAATGGCGCTCGAAGTTCTGATTCCGAATTCCGCCATCCGCAATCTGATCCGCGAAGATAAAATCCACCAGATTTATTCGATGATGCAGACCGGACAGGACAAGTTCGGTATGCAGACGTTTAATCAGGCTCTCGCTTCGCTTTATCAAAAACGCCAGATCACTTTGGAAGCGGCGATGAATCGCTCGTCAAACCGGGACGAATTAAAAGAATTGATTGATCGCGGTTCGGGCTTGAATCAAGCCTACGGCGGCGCAAAACCTGCCGGAAAACATCCGAGTCCGTATATGCAAGGTCGCCCGATTGGAAAACGTCCTTAAAAGGTAAAGGATAAAAGGTGAAAGGTAAAACCAAGAAATATCGCAGATTTTGAAATTCTTTCTTTTTGAGAAGTTTTATTAATCCGCTTATCAAAATTATACAGTTTAACAGGAGCAATATAAAAAAATGCCAACATATGCTTTCAAAGGTCGAAATCGCCTGAACGAAATGGTTTCCGGCGAAAAAACCGCCGCCAGTCAGGACGAATTGCGCCAGATGCTTCGCAATGAGCAAATTACGATGACGCAGGCATCGGAAAAAGGAAAGGAATTCAGTTTTCCGAAAATCGGCAAGCGCGGACAAAAGGTCAAATCAAAAGAATTAGCCGTTTTCACGCGCCAGTTTTCCGTGATGATTGATGCCGGTCTGCCGCTGGTTTCGTGTCTGGAAATTATGGCTGAACAGCAGGAAAACGTCTTTTTCAAAGAGGTTCTGCACCAAGTTCGGCAAAACGTCGAGGAAGGTTCGACGCTTGCCGCGGCACTCCAGAATCATCCGAAGGTCTTCGATCAGCTTTATACGCATATGGTCGAAGCCGGTGAAGCCGGCGGTGTGCTTGATCTGATTTTACAGCGGCTCGCCACCTTGATCGAAAAAATGGTCAAATTAAAACGCAATATTATCTCTGCCTCGATTTATCCGTCGGCAGTTGTCGGCGTTGCCATCGCCGCCGTCGCCGTGATTATGGTGGTCGTCATTCCGCAGTTTGAACAGATTTTCATCGGTCTGCTCGGTCCCGGCGAAGCCTTGCCGCTTCCCACCCGAATCGTAATGGCGATTAGTAATTTTCTCGCCGGTTGGGGCGGTTTAGCAATGCTTATCGTCGGAATTGCCTCGACAGTCGCAGTAAAATTTTATTACAAAACCCCGAAAGGTCGGCATCAGATTGACGCTCTAATGCTCAAAGCACCGATTATCGGCGGAATTTTGCGAAAAATTGCCGTCGCACGCTTTTCACGCATTTTGTCAACGCTTCTCTCTTCGGGCGTTCCGATCTTACAATCTTTAGAAATTACCGCCAAAACCGCCGGAAACGTCATTATCGAAGACGCGATTCTAAAAGTGCGCGACGGCGTAGAACGCGGCGAAAGTTTTGTTGATCCGCTGAAAGAAACCGAAGTTTTTCCGCATATGGTCGGTCAAATGGTCGGAGTCGGCGAACAAACCGGAGCTTTGGATGCGATGCTCGGCAAAATCGCCGATTTCTACGAAGACGAAGTTGATGCCGCCATCGCCGATTTACTCGCAATGATCGAACCGGCTTTGATCGCCTTTCTCGGAATAACCATCGGTTCAATCGTTATTTCGATGTATCTGCCGCTGTTTACGCTGATCGGAAAACTTTCAGGCGGCGGTTAATAACAATCGCGGACATTTTTAAGAAAAAAGTCCGACAATAAAAAAGTCGGGCAATTTAATCGGGCGTTGCTGCATAAATGCAATTCAAAAACTTTAGAACTTAAAGCTCCGAAAACTTTAAGTTCTAAAGTTTTTCCGTTTGATATTTTACATTTGCGTAATAACGCCGTTCACATCTGCCGGTTTTGTGTTCATCTCCGCATATCCTTTTTATCATTAAGTAAATCAAAAACCGTAAACTCAAATTTTATTTTAAAACAGAAGTTCGATTGATGTTTCTAAGTGGTAAATTTTCGGGAAGTCTGCTCAGGAGGTTGCCAATCCGCAATTTATATTTAGGTTTTGTCCGGTTATCGCCGCGCCTGCATCCGAACAGAGAAATAAAACGGTTTGGGCGATTTCTTCTGTGGTTTCAAATCTTTTGAGCAGCGTTTTCATCTTCGTCGCTTGAACCGAATCTTCGGGCGAAATATGAAATGCTTCGGCGAGTTTTTCGTTGAATTTTCCGCCCGTTTCCGTTTCGGGTTGAAATCCCGGAGTTACCGTATTGACCGTGATTTTATCGCGTCCGAGTTCCGCCGCCAAAACTCTGGTTAATGCCGCAAGTCCGGCTTTTGAACAAGCGTCGGCAGAGGCAAACGGAAGCGGATTTTTCGCCGAAAGCCCGCCGATGTTGATAATTCTGCCCGAATCTTGTTTTTTCAAATGCGAAATAACGGCTTGCGACATCATAAAAACCGCGCGTAAATTAAGATTTAAAACCTCGTCCCAAATTTCCAGAGGCATATTTTCAACCGAATAACCGACTCCAACCGTCGCCGCATTATTTATCAAAACGTCAATTTTGCCGAATTCTTCGATTGTTTCGCCGACGAGTTTTTCGATTTCAAACGCCTTCGAGATGTCCGCGCAAACGCTCAGAATTTTTCCGCCGTTTGTTTTTATTTCGGATTTCGCTTTTTCCAATTTATCCGCGTTTCTGCCATTTAAAACCACGTTCGCGCCGTTTTCGGCGAAAATTTCGGCAATTTTCAAACCGATTCCCGCCGAACTTCCCGTGATAACTGCGACCTTGTTTTCCATAAATTCTATTCCAGAATCGTCCAAAAATAACCGTCCGGCGCGACGAACGAAAAACTTTTTTCGCCGAATTCATTTTTCAAAACGGGCGTTACGTTTTTCGCTTTGCTCGCCGCAACTTTTTCGTAATATTTTTCGATATTTTTGACGCGATATGTGTAAAGCGAATAGCCGAGACTTCCGGGTTTTGAAAATTCAAATTTATTTTCCAGATTTGATTCGGGCGAAAACCAGATAATTTTCAAGCGTCCCGAAAGAGCCTCCATCGGATTGGTCGAACTTTTCGGATTGTCAAAATCCGTCGCGCCGTATTTCTGATTCGGCAAAAGAGAGAAAATCGCTCTCGAAGACGGATTCGTATAATCGGATTCGTAATCTTTTCCTTCCTTGACGCGCAGCAAGCCTAAAACTTCGTCGTAAAATTTCAGATTTTCGTCCGTTTTATAAACGACCATTCCGAAATGCGTAATTTGCGAAGATTTAAAGTAAGAATCTTCGTTGATTTTTCCGTAATTCGGGATGTTGTAACCGAACCGTTGAAAAAGAATCTGACGAGTTTCGGGACGAATCAGAGCCATTTCACGAACGCCCGCGAGATTTTCGTAAAACGGCTGCGGGTTTTCCGTAATTTTATAAATTTCGGCAAAAATCGGCGGCACGAAAAAAATCTCTTTGCCGCCCGCAGCCGCTTGTTCTGCGTGATTCTGAACCGAATAAACATCGCCGCTTAACATCGCGCCCCAACGGTTTCCGAGAACATTCATCTTCGACATCTGCAAACCGTCATTCGTCGGCGCGTCCCAAACCATTACGCGAATTAAACCGTGATTCGCGTCCTGATGCAGCAGGCGAATTGATTTCAACTTTGATTTTACGTTGTAAAGTTTCTCCGCTTGTTCGGCGGAAAGTTCGCCGGCTGCGCCGACGCGATACCCGAAACGCTCGAAATATTTTATCAACGGCTCGGCGTTTTTCGTCCCGATGCCGACTTCGTAAACTCCGCCGATGCTCGCTTCCTGTGCCATAAGATTTATCGAAAATAATAAGATGATTAACAGACCGATTGAATGTTTCATAATAATTTTGTTGATTGTTCATTGTCAGTAGGTCACGAAATTCAAAGGCGGAAACCCGACAGTAATGGAGGGTGCTGATTAAATAAATGATTGTTGAATTTCAAAAAATCTGTTGAAATACTGTTTATCTTTAACCTTTTAATAGATAAACAGCACCCTCCATTACTGTCGGGTTTCTGCCTTTCATATCAAACTTCGATTTTTCGTGATCTACTGATTGTTGATTGTTCATCGAAATTTACATTCGACGATGCAATGAACCATTAACAATGAACAATTCACTAATTTTTCTCCCGTTTTTTCATTTCCTTTTGATAATAAGTCCACGAAGTTTCATTCTCGCCGTTCGGATCAACTTTGTCGGGCGCGGATTTGTAAATCGGAAAATCTTTTTCGACTCGCATTTTTACTTTTTCGGGCAGTTTATTCCAATCGTAAATCAATTCGCTTCTGGCGTGATAAACCATAATCCCTTCTCTGTCGCCCATTTTCATCCACGGCAGCCAAGGTCCAACTCGCGTCCAACTGACAAAAACATTTTCCGGTCGTTCATTATTGTAGAGATATTTTTTCGGCACATAAAAATCGAAAAGTTCCGCTGCCGTGTAATTTTTATCAAAACCCGCCAGCGGATAAAACGGAAAAACGTCCGTGTGCCAAACCAGATAATCGCCGTATTCTTCCGGCGCATCCGATTCGCCGTATTCGCGCTTGCCGTCGTTTGAAACCGCGATATATTTGCCGTCTTTAATGCGCGTGCGGAAATTTACAGGGTCGTTGGCAATATGAAAAACCTCGTTTTTCTCCTTCGTCCAAGGATTGTTCCATTCGTCAATAATCTCGCCCGTCTGCGGATCGGTATAAAAAACTACTTCGCGCGTCGCAACAAAAAAGCCGTCTTTTTCGGGCGTTTCGACGCGACGGCGAATGTTATAACCGTCCAAGCCGAAAAGTTTCATCGGACGCATCCCCGGAATAAAAGCATACGCCGAACCGCGAATCGTAAAAATCATATCCTTCCCGTCCGAACGCGCCGAAGTCGCTTCCGCACGAAGCTGCGCCGGAGTTCGCTTCTGCTTTTTGTCCTTTTGCGCGAACAAATTAAAGCTGAATAAAAATGTGATAATCAATAAAAATGTAATCTTTTTCATAATAAAAACCTCAAAAATTTAACCCGCGAACAAACGCGAATTTACGCGAAAAAATGAAGAGAAAATTTAAGAATATAGGGAATAAACAGAGATTTTCTTGATCTTCCTCATCTGAAATTAGAAATCTTAAATCTGTTTTTAAACATCCCATAAATCCTCTTCATCCCTGTAAAAAAATCTGTGTTTATCTGTGTTCATCTGTGGACAATTTCTCTTTCACAGTCTGCGGAATATCGTCAAAATTCTCGACCAATTCCGCGCCCGCTTCTTTTAATTTTTCGACCTTTCCCGCCCAAGTTCCGCGTCCGCCTTCGACGATTGCTCCGGCGTGCGAATAGCGCGTTCCGGTCTGCGCGTTTTTTCCGCCGACGTAGGCGACAAGCGGCTTTGTAAGTTCGCCCGATCTTATCAGATCGGCGACTTGTTCTTCCTGCGAACCGCCGATTTCGCCGAGCATTACGATCAGATCGGTTTCTTCGTCGGCTTGAAATTTTTTGGCAATTTCGGGAAACGTCAAACCGATCACCGAATCGCCGCCGACGTGAACGATTGTCGAGATTCCAACGCCCGTCTGACAAATATAATAACCCGTCGAAGCCGAAAGCCCGCCGCTTCGACTCATTATGCCGACTCGTCCGGCGTGAAACCATTCGCGTGCGGTTTCCGCGCGTCCGCCCATCATTCCAAGCACAGCTTTTTCCGGCGACATCACGCCGACGGTATTCGGTCCGACAAAATCCGCCTCGAATTCTTCCGCGATTTCCGCAATTTCCAAAACATCATAAAGCGGAACTCTGTCGGGAATCAGCGCGAGCAGTTTAACGCCCGCCTCAATCGCCTCGATTGCTGCATCTTTGACCAAAGGCGCGGGAACAAACGCCACGCTCACGTCTATTTCGCCCAGATTTTCAATCGTTTCTTTTACGGAATCGAAAACCGGAAGCCCGCAAACCTCTTGCCCGCCGCGTTTCGGCGTGCATCCGCCGACGATATTCGTGCCGTATTCGAGCATCAACTTTGTCCGCGCCGAACCTTCGCGTCCGGTAATTCCCTGCACGATTACTTTCTTATTTTGGTCAATTAAAATCGCCATTGATTCATTTGTTCATTTGTTCATTTGTTCATTTAAAAATGATTCAATGAATCAATGAACAAATCACACAATCACTTTATCGGAAACTCGATTTTCACGCCGCCGATCCCGTTTTCCCAATCGGCAAATTCGCACGCCAAACATTCGATACATTTTCCTTTTTCGGCTTCCTCGCGCGTAATCGCTAAAACGGGCAAATTGTTTTCATCCTTTTTCAAAATATTCACCGGACACGCTTCAACAATCGTTTCGCTGGACTTTTCATCAAATTTTGAATGGTCAAAATAAACCGTTCCCGTTCTGGTTTTAAAAGCATAGTTCCACGTTTCTCGTTTCGCATCCGAAGTCGGTTTCTTCTTTGGACTTTGGACTTTGGACTCTGGACTCTGGACTATCAGTTCCTTCAAACGCGCCGCGCAAAACTCCGCCGAATGTCGTTTTTGATACGCTTCCATCGGCGCGGGCAGATCGGCGGAGAATTTTTCGACCAATTCTCTCGCTCGCTCTTCGCCGTTTCCGCCAAGCCGCAAAACCGCCGGAATTTTGGGGCGAACTTCACGAAACGCCTTGATTACGGCTCTTGCCAAACCGAACTGCTCCTGACTTGCCACGCCCGAACCGCTTAAAAAATATCCGCGAATATCGGGAATCGAAAGAATGATCCGCGCCGCCCGATAAACCTTTGAAGCCGGCGGATTTCCGCTTGTGTCAACGTAGCAGGCGGGCGACAAACCCTTCCGTTTCGCCGCGTCGAGCGAAGCCATCGAGCCGCCGCCGCCCGCGCCGTGAAAGCCGATTTTTATTTGCGATTTGCGATTTACGATTTGCGATTGTTCTTCCAGAATTTCGACAAAGAAAAATGTGCCGCGAAAGTCTTCTTTTTCAATTTCCCAAGCGATTTTTTCCAGTTTTGTCGGCTGATGTCCGAGTTCGCGGGCGATTTCGATATTTAAATCTTCGTGGCGAAAAACCGCGTAATCGTCAACCGAAATGCGGCAGTCTAATGCGACTAATCTGTTCAGAGTATCGCCTTCAGGCGATTTTTCCGCGACCAAAGCAAGCGGATTTATCTCCGCCGTTCTCGCCTCCGTCGCCTTTGCCGCCAAATAAAGTTTTTGCAGAATTTCGGCGATTTTTTCGTTATCACAAATCGCTTTTATCTCTTCGATTGTCGGCTCTTTGCGAACCGAACAAACCAACTTTTTCATCGTTTCGCCGCGCTCTTCGATACCGCTTCCGCCCGAATCGCTGAACAAAAGCGTCGGTCTTTTCAAACGGTCGTCAATAATAAATCCGAGATAAAACTCCTGTTCGATCAACGCTTTTTCGTCAATCAAAACCGCTTCGCACAAATTTCCGCCGATTTGCTTGCCGAGCATTTGCGCCGCGATTCTTGCGGCTTCTGCGGGCGAATCAGCAAACTTTATTCCGCCCGCAGCTGCTCTCGAAGTCGAATGAATCTGCGCTTTAACGACAACTTCGCCGCCTAATTTTTCCGCAGCTTTCTTCGCTTCTTGAGCAGATTTAGCTAATTCACCTTTTGGAATCTCGATTCCGTGTTCGGCTAAAATTTGCTTTGCCTGATATTCGTGTAATTGTGCCACAATAAATTGGTTATAATCTTATAACAAATTTACTGCAAAAGTCTAATTGTTAATAAATTTGATTTCCGTTCAGAGTAACGCCTTTAGGCGTGATTTCGCCGCGCTTCGCCGGCGGAAAACGCCTAAAGGCGTTACTCTGAACGCTTTAAAACCCTGTTTGCTAAATTCGCGGAAGCCAAGATTTTCTGCCCTGCTCATAAATATTGATTTCGTTTTCAAACTGCAAAGACAGATCAATATCATCCAAGCCCTTGAGCAAGCACTCGCGGCGGAATTCGTCAATTTCAAATTTCACGTGAAAACCTTGATTGTCGGAGAGCGTGAGATTTTCCAGATCGGCGGTGATCAAATAATCTTTTATTTTTTCAGAGCGTTCGACCAAAATTTTTACCGAAACTTCATCCAGAACAATCGGCAAAATTCCCGTTTTCAAACAATTATTGTAAAAAATCCCGGCAAAGGCGGGCGCGATAATTACGCGGAAACCGAAATCGCGCAAAGCCCAAGGCGCGTGTTCGCGCGAAGAACCCGAACCGAAATTTTTCCCCGCCATCAAAACTGAAGCGTTTTTGTAACGCGGTTTATTCAAAACAAATTTGGGATTCAAACTTCCGTCCGCAAAAAAGCGTTTTTCGTAAAACAGAAAATCGCCGTAACCCGTTTTTTCAATTCTCTTTAAAAACTGTTTCGGTAAAATTTGGTCGGTGTCAATATTCGGCTGATAAATCGCAACCGGCTCTCCAATATGTTTTGTAAAACTTTGCATAATCTAAAAGAAAATTTAACAGGGATGAAGGAGATAAAAGGGATATAAATTAAACAAATCAATAAATCATCCTCTTAATCTCCTTCATCCCTGTTAAATTTTTTTTCAAAAATCTTTGTGCCTTTATGGTGAAAATCAATCTTTGAATTTCCAATTTCTGACATCAACAAACCGCCCTGCGATTGCCGCCGCCGCCGCCATTATCGGTGAAACTAAATGTGTCCGCCCGTTTCGCCCTTGACGGTTTTCAAAATTGCGGTTCGAGGTCGAAGCGCAGCGTTCAAAGGGTTTTAGCTCGTCTTCGTTCATTCCCAAGCACATCGAACAGCCGGAATTTCGCCACTCAAAACCCGCGTCAAGAAAAATTTTCGCTAAACCTTCGTCTTCGGCTTGTTTTTTGACCGCCTGCGAGCCGGGAACGACGATTGCGGAAACATTTTTGTTGATCTTATAATTATTGACGATTTTCGCCGCCGCGCGTAAATCTTCAATTCTCGAATTTGTGCAAGAGCCGATAAAAACGCGGTCAATCTCGATTGACTCGATTTTTTGCGACGGTTCTAAGCCCATATATTTTAACGCTCTTTCGTAAGATTTTCGCTCGTTTTCGTCTTTTGCATCCGACAAATCGGGAACGCTATCGGTTACGGGAACGCTCATTTGGGGCGTTGTTCCCCAAGTTACAAACGGCTGGAGATTTTCGGCTTTGATCTCGATTGTTTTGTCGAATTTAGCGTTTTTATCGCTTTTCAAGGTTCGCCAAAATTCGACGGCTTTTTCCCAATCTTCGCCTTTCGCGGCGTATTTTCTGCCTTTTAAGTATTCAAAAGTCGTTTCGTCCGGTGCAATCATTCCGGCTTTCGCACCGGCTTCGATGCTCATATTGCAGACGGTCATACGCGATTCCATCGAAAGTTTTTCAATCGCTTCGCCCGCGTATTCGACGACAAAACCGTTCGCGCCGTCCGTGCCGATTTCGCGGATAATTCCCAAAATCAAATCTTTTGCCGTTACGCCGAAAGGCAGTTCGCCGATTGTTTTTATCAAAAGATTTTTCGATTTCGTCTGCTGCAAACACTGCGTCGCAAAAACCTGTTCGACTTCCGAAGTGCCGATTCCGAAAGCCAATGCGCCGAATGCGCCGTGCGTCGAAGTGTGCGAATCGCCGCAAACAATCGTCATTCCGGGCTGCGTCAAACCCGTTTCGGGCGCGAAAATATGGACGATTCCTTGTCCGACGCTTCCCAAATCGAAAAATTTCACCTCGAATTTTCGGCAGTTTTCGCGGAAAACCTCGACTTGTCGGGCGGCGAATTTGTCTTTTATCGGCAGATGCAGATTCTGCGTCGGAATCGAATGATCGAGCGTTCCAACGGTCAAATCGGGACGGCGAAGTTTGCGGTTTGCTAGTTTTAAGCCGTCAAACGCTTGCGGCGAAGTTACTTCGTGAATCAAGTGCAAATCTATGTAAAGCAGAGAAAATTTTCCTGCTTCATCGCGGACGAGATGGTTTTCCCAGATTTTATCGTAAAGGGTTTTCATTGGAACGCCGGCATCTTGCCGGCAATGAACGCCACCGCGTTCAAGTAAAGTTTATTATCTCGAATTTTTATTTTTAACTCTAAAGTTCGCCGCCCAAGTTTTCGCGCCCGACGCGCTCATTGCCGCCAAGATGGACGTGGTTCGATAGCTAACAAATTCATTAAATCGCCGATGTTTTCTACATTTTCCAAATTTTGAACCGCCTGATAAATATCTTCTTTTCCCTTTTCATCCAGAATATTCTCAGCTAAAACGGTGAATTTTCGTTTTAGTTCTTCGGTTGAAAGCTGATCTCGCGGATCGCCTTTCGGAAAAGCGCGTTCTTTTGTAAATTCGTTGCCGTTGGCGGTTTTGATGACGACTTTGCACGGCTGTTCTCCGGGAAATCTGGTTTCAAATTCCGGCTCTGTTTTCGCTTTTACCTTCGGCACATTTGCTAAAATTTCCTCGTCTTTTAACGCTTCGGGCGAAAATTGATGCGGCGTAAGTTCGCGTTTGACGACTGCCGCCGCGATGCAGTAAGGCAAACTGTGATCGGCGGTTTCGCGCGAATCTATGACGTATTTTTTCTCGTCGGCTAAAATTTCCGCCGCGCGTTTTAAGGTGTGAATTTCGATTGTTTTGATCTCGTCGGGTTTTAGGTCGTGTTCGATGACTAAATCCAGAACCGCTGAAATTGGCGCGTGCGTTAAGGCTTCGCACGGAAAAGGTTTTATCGAGCAATCAACAATTTTGAATGTTTCGCCTAAATTTTCGGTCAAAACTTCCGGTTTCCAATCTTCGCCGATTGCTTCAAAAAGTCCTTCGCGTCCTTCAAAAATCGGCATTGTGCCTTTGTAGTCTTTGTTTGCGATAAGGGCGGCGAAAACGCCCGCTTCCGTCGCCATCGGGTCAACCGTATTTTTCATCATCGTCAAAGTTCCGGCTGTAACCGCGCCCAAAGTTATCGAATGCGAACCGCCGATGCCGATTGCGTTGGCGATTTTTTCCGCGTTCATTCCGAGCATTTTTCCCGCCACGACAGGCGCGACAAACGACGTTAAACTCGCGTGATGAAGCCCTAATTCTCTGATTCCCGGAAACGCCGCTTCCATAATCCGCATTTCCAATTCGTAAGCGATAACCGCTGCAACAATCAAATCCTTTCCGCTTTTTCGCTCGCGCTCGCCGACGCAAAACGCGGCGGGCAGCAGATCCGACGGATGCGACGGGTCTTGTTTCCAGTAAACATCGTTGTAATCGAGTGCGCGAATCGCCAAACCGTTTATCAAAGACGCGCTTCGGACATCGGTTTTCAAATCAGAACCGATAACCGAACACTCGCTTTTCCCGCCGATTTCCCGAAAAGTTTCTTCCAAAATCCGAAAATCTTCCGTTTTAGAACCGCCCAGAGCGCAGCCGAAACTGTCATACAAAAACATCTTCGCCGCTTCGACGGCTTCGTTCGGAATGTCTTCAAATTCGAGATTTACGGCGTATTCCGCCCATTTTTGCGAGATTGTTTTCATAAGAAATTTATTAACTACATAGGAAACATAGGTTTTAAAAATTCTAATTACTTCAGGATCACAGAGTTATTGACTGGAGCGCGGGGAAGTTCCCGCTTGCAATGAGCGCGTAGCGCGAAAATTTCGCTATAACTGAAACCTTTGAGTTATCAAGTATTTTCCGCCGCTCGCGCGACGGATGCAAGCGGGAACGCCCCGCGCTCCAGTCAATTAAAAATTCGCAACCCCTCAATTCTTTATAAATCTATGTTTCGTATGTGATTGAAAAAATTGGTTACAAACATTTATTTGTCCAGAGTTTTTGCCGAGTCTTTAATTGCCCGATTGACCATTTCGGAAATTTGACGGCTTCCGCTTTCCAAATCCTCGTCAAGCAACTCCATCGAACCGAAAATGGACATTTCCTTCTCCGAAATTTGCTCGTCATCCAAAATCGTCACCAAAGCGCGGGATTTTTTTTCGATTTTTATTTTTTCCAAAAGACTGACGCGACCTTTCGTATCAATGATCGCCTTGATTGTTTGTTTCATAACTTGCTCCTTACAAACATTTTACTTTAAAACGGACGCTTTTTAGAAACCAAATCAAAATCAATAAAATCGGCGTGATGAAAGATCACCGATTCGTTTGAACGCTGCATCATTTCGCCTTCTTTGGAATGCGTGGCGATAATATGCTGAACTTCCGGCGGAATTCCGCGTTTGTGCGCCATTGCCACGCCGATAAATGTGTGGCGCAGATGCTTTCCGCGTCCGGCTTTGGTAATTTCGCCGTCCTCGTTTTCTTCGTATTCGATCAGTTTTCCGACATCGGCGAGCAACGCGCCGGCGATCAAATGATCTCTGTCAAGCCGCGTTCTGTCGGCGTAAGCCTCTTTTAGAACGTCGTGGACGGCGACGCACATTTTGCAAACCGTGCGGACGTGTTCAATGAATGTGATATTGCAGTTTTCAACGTGAACCGAAAAAGGCATCCGCAAAACGGTTTCCCAATCCCAGCCGCCTTCCCGAACTGCGTCTTCCCAAATCTGCAAAGTTTTCGCCCGCAAATCCGCGTCTTTTATCAGATTTATTTCCGGTATCGCTTCGATAATTCGTTCTTTCATTAGCTGTTTAACTTTTGTCGCTGTTGTGTCCATAGATTCCCTTGTTCATTCGTGTTTTGATTTGTCAAATTCGTAATTTTCAACGTCAACCGTCCGCATCGGCTGATTATTTTCCCGTTCTTCGACGTGGTGCGCGACGAGTCCCGAAACTCTGGCGATCATAAAAATCCCGTTGGCGATTTTCGCCGGAAAATCCATTTCGCACAAAAGAGCCGCAATCGCGCCGTCGGCATTGATCGGCAGATTTTTGCCCGATTTTTCCGACAAAACTTTTTCAATCGCTTCGGCTTGCCCGACGAATTTTCCGGCGATTTTTAATTCTTTGGCAAATTTAAAAAGCCGCGCTGTTCGCGGATCGGCTTTGTGATGGCGATGCCCGAAACCGGAGATTCTTTTTCCGTCCTCTTTATATTTTATAACTAATTTTTCCGCCGCTTCGAGTTTATCCGAACCGCCGTCTTCCTGCAATTTGACGGCTTCTTTAATCGCGTTCATCGCTTTTTCAATCGCTCCGCCGTGAAATTCGTTGATCGCCAAAATTCCGGCGGCAACCGACGCATTAAGCGGTGCGCCCGTATTTGCAACGGTTACGGCGGCAATCGTCGAAGGCGGTTTTACGCCGTGATCTATGACGGAAACGAGTATCGCTTCGAGCATCCGGGCGTGATTTTTCGCGGGCATTTTTCCGATCAAAAGCAGATAGATTGCTTCGCCGAAAGAAATTTGCCCGATTAAATCTTCGACGGAATATCCGCGCAAAATTATATTTTCCGCTTCGACCCAAGAGATTGATGTTTTTCGTTCTATTGACATTTACAAAAAAAAGTTTCGGGCAAATCTTGACAAAAATTTGTTATTACTTTATAACAATTAAATATCTTTTGTCATAAATACATTGCCAAAATCTGAGGTTTTCGTCAACAATTCAATTAAGAAAATTTGTTTTAATTTGAGAACAAATCTTAATTCACATATTAAAAGGAGCGAATTATGTTCGGTAAATCGAGTAAAAAATTATTTTTCGTCTTTGCGCTCGTCGCATTTTTAACCGTGTCCGGTTTCGGACAGGGAACGGCTGTTTTAAGCGGAACGGTAACGGATGCAAACGGCGCGGTGATCGTCGGCGCGACGGTCAAGGCTCTGAATCTGGAAAACAACCGCGAAACAACTGTAATGACGGGCAGCGACGGCAGATTTGAATTTATAAATCTACGCGCGGCGAGTTACCGCATTTCGGCGACAAATCAAGGTTTTGCGACTTCCGCCGAAAATATCATTGTGCAGCAAGGAGCAACTCTGACGCAGAATTTTTCGCTCTCGCCGGGCGCGATCAACGATGTCGTAACGGTTACGGCGGGAAAAGGTTCGGCGCGTGTTGCGGTTGACGTTCCGCAGGTAATCACGGTGGCAACCGAAGAAGACATCGAAAGACAAAGACCGCGCTCGACGTTTGAGGCAATTGAACGCGCACCGAATTTGATTGTCCGCGAAACAAATCCGGCGCGTGAGCGTCCGCGTCTTCGAGGGCTTGATTCATCGCGTCTTTTAATCGTCATTGACGGCGAGCGTCTGAATAATTCACGCACCGATCTGAACACGGGACTTTCGCCTTCGATTATAGATGTGACGCAATTGCAGTCGGCGGAAGTTGTCGCCGGCGCAGGTTCGAGTTTATACGGCTCTGATTCGCTTGCCGGAACGATAAATCTCGTTACAAAATCACCGGAAAGACCGACGCAGGGAGTTAATTTAGGATTCCGCTTTGACGGAAATTACGCTTCAAACGGACAGGTCAGACGCGGCAGCGGCGTTGTCAATCTAAGCAACAGATTTGCGGCGGCAAGACTCAGCGGCTCGCTTTTCCGCAACGAAAATTACAGCATCGGCAATGATCCGATAACGCTCGAACAAGTTCGCGCCATCGGCGGATTTTACACGCAGTTTCCGGGCAATAACGCTTCGCAGTTTCCGATATTTTCCGTTCCGGCGGGCGGCGAAGTTTTAAACGGCGCGGGACACGGCTCGAATTTGCAGTTCGATTTGTGGGTTTTCCCTTCGGACAACCACAATTTTCGCGCCCGCTACATCAACAGTTCGCACTCCGATCTCGGCGACGCATTTTCCGGTCCGCCGTATGAAACGCAAGACCGATTTAACGCATTTCGCACTTTTAACAAATACGGACTTCGCTACGAAGGCTTGGATTTCGCCCGTTATCTGCCGCGCGTGAGCGTAAATTATTATCACCAGAAACTTACTTTTCCGCAAAATCAATTCGATTTTTCAATCGGCGGAAGTTTTACGGGAACTTCGGCTGCCGGATTTACTTTTAGAAATCCGATAACGCCTTCGACGTTTTCAATCAACAGTTTTACCGACAACAAAAATTCGATCACCACCGACGGCTTTGAAGTGCAAGCCTCGATTGCGCCTCTGCCGGGACTTTTGGTGACGACGGGCTATCAATATCTGAGAGATTTTTCGTCCGACGAATTTTCGCGCTTTCGCGTTACCTCGAATCGCCAGTTGATTCCCGGAACATTTACAACCGGCGCGAGTTCGCCGGACACGACTTATACGAATAACGCATTTTTTATGCAGGGCGAATTTGACCGCATCCGCTGGTTAAGACTGACCGCCGGTTTTCGCGTGGACAATTGGAAAACCAACGCGCAGGTTACGCCCGGTTTTCCTTTGGGTTCGGAATTCGCCGTTTTGCGAAATTCGATTCCGGTTGTGACGGCAAATCCCGGACCGCTTGACACGCTTGTTTCCTCTCTGCCCAGCCTTCTCGAATTAACTCAGGGAAGCGGCGAAGTTGACACAAGCAACACGCCTTTTACTGGAAATTTCGGCGTTGTTTTTCGTCTTCCTTACGGCATAAACCCGTATCTGCGCTACGCCAACAGCTACCGCGAACCTTCTCTGACCGAACGCTATCTGATTCGCAACTTTATTCCGACTCCGACAACATTCAGCGCACTCGTCGTCGGCAATCCGAACCTCGACCCCGAAACGGGAAGAAATCTCGATGTCGGCGTGAAATTTCAAAACAAATTCGGCTACGGTTCATTCGGTTATTTTCGCAACCAACTTTCAAATCTGATTATTTTCCAAACGCCGATTAGTGCGGCTAATCCGTCGGGTGTGATTCGGGTTGCGTCCGACGCGGCAAACGGTCTTTTGCCGATTTTTCCCGGCGGTCCGCATCTCGTATCGTTTAACGGGCGCGTCAATCAAGCCGATAATTTAATCAGCGGCTTTGAAGCGACGGCGCAGGGCAGCATTCCGCTTGGCGATTACGGAAGCCTAAATCCATTTACTTCGATGGGCTGGCTGCGCGGCGAAAACGAATCGCCGACGCAGAGCCAGATTGACATAATCAATCAGCTTTACAACCGCGACGACACGCCGATCAGACTCGAAGGCTCGCCCGACGACGTGCCGCTCGCCAACATCACGCCGTATCGAACGATCACCGGCATACAATACGCGGACGCAAAAGGAAAACTTTTCGTCGAATACGCATTTCGCTATCAAGCGCAGGTCAAACGCGCGAATCCGACGGCATTTATCGGTCCGACGCTGGTAAATTTCGGCACATTCGCAAGTCTGGACAGTTTTACGAAACACTCGGTCAAAGCCGGCTACGTCTGGCGCAGGGAAAATTATCGCGTTTCCCTTAACGGCGGAATCGAAAACTTTACGGACGAACTTTATTTCGAGCATTTTCAAAACGCGCCTGCTCCGGGCAGAAGTTTTATCTTAGGAATTACCATTGATTTATTCAATGTTTTGAAAAAATAAACGTGCAGACTGGAGCGCGGGGCGTTCCCGCTTGCAATGAGCGCGTAGCGCGAAAAAGTCGTTATAACTTTGAACTGTCGAAATAACAAACAATTCCCATTGCTCGCGCAATGGTTGCAAGCGGAACGCCCCGCGCTCCAGTCAGGTATAAATGAATATGAACCACTTGAAAAAATTATCAAAAATCTTTTTAACAATCGCAGTTTGCCTGATTTGTCTTTCGAGCGTTTCAGCGCAAAACAAAGCGAATCTGCAAAAAGATTTGAATTTAATGATGAACTGGTTTGAAGGACGCTTTGATAATTATCAGCAGACTGTCGAGGAAAAAGACCAAAAAGCCGAATTTCCGCACGAGCATATTCATTCGATTTTTCATCGGGTAAATCTGCCGAAAATCGGCGAAAACGTCTTTTACGTTCAGCAGTATATGGACGGCGACGCGAGCAAAATCTATCGTCAGAGGCTTTATTCGTTTGCGGTAAACGAAAAGGAAAAGGCGATTGAACTGCAAATTTATTCGTTTGACGACGATAAAAAATACGCGGACGCGCACTTGAACGAATCGAAACTTGCGGATTTAACTTTCGATAAACTCAAATCAATTCCCGGATGCGAAGTTTATTGGCGTTTAAGCGTGGATAAATTTGAAGGCACAATGAAACCGAACGCCTGCCGGGTTGTTTCCAGCCGAAGCGGGAAAAATCTGATAATTACGGACGATCTGTTTTTAACCGAAGACGAAATTTGGATAAACGATCAGGCAAAGGACGATAAAGGAAATTACGTTTTCGGCAACAAAGCGAATGTTCATCACAAACTGAAAAAAGTGCGGATGTTTGAAGGCTGGACGGCAATCGTCAAAAAGGGCGAGCCGCAAATGGCTCTCGAAGATTTTCCGCGCGAAGATTACAAAGGACAGAGAGATTTAACCATTCACGACGGCGGCGAAATCGTCAAAGTAAATGATAAATATTCGATTCAATTAGCAAAATTAAAATATAATCCGCAGACGGAAGTTCTGACGCTGAAAATTATTGACAACGAAACAGGAAAAACCGCCGCGTATTCTTGGGCAAACCCGGACGCGGAACGAATCGGCATCAATTTGCGATGGATTCAAGCGGGTTTGACGTTGAAAAAATAAACGCTTATTGCTATCAGATGATTTTTTTAAACCGCAGAGAATTTTTAATCGCTTCGGGCGGGATTCTGCTCGCTTCAAAGCGTCGCGCATTTGCACAAAACAAACGGCGAATTATCGTTGCGGGCGCAGGACTTGCGGGACTTTCCGCCGCTTTTGAACTTTCACGCCGGAATTTTGAAGTTACCGTCATCGAAGGCAGAAACCGAGTGGGCGGCAGAGTTTTTACCGTTCGAGAGCCTTTTAAAAACGGGCAATACGTTGAAGCGGGCGGCGAAATATTGGGCGACGGCTACAAACGTATGCTCGCTTACGCGGATGAATTCGGCATCGAATATAAGACGCGGCAGGCGGGCGAAACGGAAACGGGCGGAAGCGTCGCCGATTTGCAGAGAGGCATCGGCGCGAGCGCGTATCTGAAAGGAAAATTATATCCGCGAGGCACGATCTTAAAACCGCATCCGTATAATTTAGAAGGCGTTGAAGCCGATATGCTGCCGCCGGATTTATATGTAAAATATCTGCAAATGATCGCCGCTGATTTACAAGGAAAAGAAACGACGCTTGCCGATCTGGACAAGTTATCGCTTGCCGACGCTTTGCGGAAAAAAGGCGCGTCCGAAACGGCGATTCGCTTGATAAACATTTCGCTAAATTATAATTCAATCGAAACCGTTTCGACGGGCGGAATTTTTTACGACGGTCAGCGGCGCAGAAACGCCGGAACGGTTTTAACGCAAATCGTCGGCGGAAATGACCGAATTCCAAACGCGCTTTTTGAAAATTCGCAAAAAGCGGGCGCGAAATTTATCTTTAACGCGAAAATAAAACGAATTAATTATGGGGAAAATTTCGTCCGCGTTTCGTTTGAAGACGAAAACGGCAAAACAAAAGCCGTAGAAGCCGAAAAACTCGTCTGCACAATTCCGTTTTCGGTTTTGCGCCGAATAGTTTTCGCTCCTTCTCTGCCCGAAGCTAAAACGCGGGCAATCGAAAAATTAAATTACACGAGAATTACCAAAGTGTTTTTGCAGGCGAACAGGAAAAATTGGGATGAACGAGATTTGGGTTCGAGCGTCTGGACGGATTCGCCTGCGGAGAGAATTTTCTCGGCAGCCGGAACGCGCAAGGACAAACTCGGAATTTTCACCGTTTGGACGGAAGGCGCGGGAGCGATTCGTCCCGAAACTTTGACGGACGAAAAACGAATCGAATGGGCAAAGCGAAATTTTGTGAAAATTCTGCCTTTTATGCGGGATGAGATAAAAAACGCCCAAACAAAATCTTGGACGAATGACGAATTTTCTCTGGGCGCGTATTCGCATTTTACAGTCGGACAACTCGCAAAAATCCAGCCGCATATAAAGACGCAGATTGGAGCGATTCACTTTGCGGGCGAACACACGGCGGAGAATTTTCCGGGAATGGAAGGCGCATTGGAATCGGCGGAGAGAGTAGTTCGGGAGATAACATAAAAAAAGAAAACTGGAAAGTATTTGGAGAAAATAT
The DNA here is from genome assembly GCA_965214585.1 of Pyrinomonadaceae bacterium. GTDB lineage: Bacteria > Acidobacteriota > Blastocatellia > Pyrinomonadales > Pyrinomonadaceae > JAHCHG01. Next base: position 859,108 of record OZ243957.1, read on the forward strand.
CATAATCTTGTGCAGGGCTTATTCAAATTCACGGAACGCCGGCATCTTGCCGGCAGCCGACGCAGAATGCGTTGGAGCAAAGTTTGTAATCTTTAAAGTTTCACCATAATCTTTAAAGTTTTTTTAAAGTTTATTTTCGTGCTGTCGCACTCATTGCCGCCAAGATGGACGGCGTTCCGTGAATTTAAATAAGCCTTATAATCTTATGACCTATTTTTAAAATAATTTAATCTATGTTTTGTTTTAGTCGTTTAAAAATTATTTTCGGGATTTTGATTTTTGCCTTTTTATTCGGACAGAATTTAATTGCTCAAAGCAAACCGTTTACGCCCGAACTGTTCAAGCAATTTACAACAATGCGAATCGGCGCGGGCGAGCCGGTTTATTGGTATTGTATCGGCGAAGTTTACGAATATCCGAGTGGAAAACTGCTGGCGAAAGTTGAAGGCGTTGACACGGCGAAATTGCTGAAAGAAGAATCGAGCGACCTGAAAAAAGTGCAGCTATCGCGCAAAATCTTTTTTTACCGCGATCCCGAAACAAATGAAATTATGCGCGAATATAACGGCGAGAAAGTCGAGCCGATTGCCTATCCGTATCAGCAGATAACTTATGAATTTAAAAACGGCAAAATGCTTTCGGGCGTGGTGCAGGGCAGCGAGCCGCGCATTCAGCGAATCGCTTCGACGGGAAACAATCTGGTGCGCGATTTTGGCAGTTTGAAGATTTTTTCCGCGCCGCTGTTTCTAAATTTTTCGGGTTATCAGGCGTATGAAAATTATGACTTTTTCGTGTCGGAAAAAGCCGCAAAGGGCGTTCCGAAATATCAACTCAGTTGGGTGCGGCGCGGCAGTCTTCCGACATTTTTCGGCGGCGGCGACAGCGTTTTTCAGCTTGTTTCATATCGCGTTGACAAATATGAAAATTTGCCCGAATCAATTCGCAGAGTTTTAGAACGGGAAGCGAAAATGTGGATGAATCCGCCGAAAAACCTAAAGGAAATCGAGGAACTGCAAAAAGCCGGACAAGAAAATTAAAAAGACGTAAACCGCAAAACAGGCGAGAAATTCGGATTGTTTTGTAAAAATCGAAATGGAAATTATTTGAAATCCGAAAGTTGAGAAGATTTATTTCCGCAGGAGAAATTTATGGCACAGATAGACACAATCACGCTTGATATTCTGGAAAATGCTTTGCGAAACGCCCGCGAAGAGATGGACACGGTGCTTTTTCGCTCGGCGATGTCGCCCGTCATACGCGAGCAGCACGACGGTTTTCCGATGATCTGCCATCCCGACGGGCGAATGGTCGTCGGGCAGTTCGGTTCGTATATCAAAGGTTTTATGGACAATTGGCAGCGCGGCATCGAAGAAGGCGATGTGTTTTTAACAAGCGATCCGTATTCCTGCGGCGGCGCGATTTCGCACATCAACGATTGGCTCGTTCTGCTGCCGATCTTTTATGAAGGCGAACTCGTCGGCTGGGGTTCGCAGTTCGGACACACGATTGACATCGGCGGACCCGTTTCGGGAAGTCTGCCGACGGACGCGACGACGATTTACGGCGAGGGAACGCGCATTCCGCCGATAAAATTGTTCAGCAGAGGCGAACTGAATCAAGATGTTCTCGATCTGATTTTGGCAAATTCGCGCGTTCCGACGATGAATTATTTCGATTTAATGGCAATCGTCGCCGCCTGCCGCACAGCCGATAAGCGCGTTCGGGAAATGTGCGAGCGTTTCGGAAAAGAAACTTATATCGCGGGTTTAGAAGCACTTTTGCAGCGAACACACGACGCGATGCGGCAGCTTATCGTTCAAAATCTGCCCGAACAGCCGCTTGTTTTTGAAGATTATGTTGACGACGACGGGCGCGGAAACGGTCCGTATAAAATGAAATTGAGCATCTACCGCAAAGGCGGCGAGGCTTATTTCGATTGGTCTGGAACTGATCCGCAAGCTCCGGGACCGATAAATTTTTATCTGAACGAAGAAATGTTCAAAATGTTCATCGGCGTTTATCTGATAATGGTTTTCGATCCGCAGATTTTATTTAACGACGGATTTTATCCGTTGCTGCACGTCGAAATTCCCGAAAAAAGTTTGTTAAATCCCGAATTTCCGGCGGCTCTCGGCTGCCGCACGCACGCTCTGACACGGCTTTTCGATGTTCTCGGCGGCGCATTGGGGAAAGGTGCGCCGGAACTTTCGACGGCGGCGGGCTACGGAACTTCGCCGTATTTGCTTTACAACGGAACGGACGAATCGGGCGAATTTTTTCATTTGATGGAGATAACTTACGGCGGAATTCCGGGCAGACCGATTGGCGACGGAATGGACGCGCATTCTTGGTGGCCGCTTTTTGAAAATATCCCGACCGAATATCTCGAAAGCTATTATCCGATCACCGTTTTGGAATACGGCAGCCTGATAAATTCGGGCGGCGCGGGTTTTCATCGCGGCGGAAACGCCGTTCACAAAGTCTATCGCTTTGAAGTTGACGGCGAAATTGCGATTCACGATGATCGAGATCGTTCAAAGCCTTGGGGAATTCTTGGCGGTTTGCCCGGCTCGAATTCGACCAAAAAACTCGTCCGAACCGACGGCACGGAAGAAGATTTGCCATCGAAAATTTCGCAAGTTCCGGTCAAAAAAGGCGATATTTTAATTTACCGCACGGCAGGCGGCGGCGGTTGGAAAGACCCGCTCGACAGACCAGCCGAAATCGTCCAAAAAGATGTGAAAAGCGAACTGGTTTCCATCGAAAAAGCCGAATCCGATTACGGCGTGGTTTTAAATTCCGACACTTTTGAAATTGACGAATCGGCGACAGAAAATCTGAGAAATAAAATACGCGAAAAACGCGGCGAGCAGGATTTATTCAGCTTCGGCGAAGTTCCCGAAGCCATCGGAGTCGTCGCGGAAATGTATCATTCCGAAGGCAGAAAAGAAAGCGGAAAAGGCGCGACAGTCGGCGAAACTCTGGCAACTTCGTTGAATATCCCCGAAGATAATTCAAAATCGGATACGACGGTTTTGCCTGTTTGATAAAAGAGAAGATTAAACCACGAAGGAACACGAAGAAAACACGAAGTTTTTTATTGAATTTCATCGCTTTTTAGTAGCTGATTTTTAGAACATTTACGCCAACCTTTTTTTACTTCGTGAAATTTTCGTGTTCCTTCGTGGTTTATTTCTTATTTCAAATATTGTCTAATTCAAATAACCTTTTAAAGATAATTCGAGATAAACAATTCCTTGCCGATTTTGTCGGAATTCGGCTTCACATTTCGCATTCCGTAAACCGTTTTCCAAGAAATAATTTCGGCAAAAGAAAACAATTCGCGGATGTATTCGCAATCGTCTAAAGTGATGAGCCATTTGTGTTTGCAAGTTTTCATCACATCCGCAAATCGTTCGTGGTCGAAATTGAGATGGAGATTTCCTTTTTTGCCGTAAAGTTTGGATTTTTTAGCGGAAAAATACGGCGGATCGAGATAAATAAAAACATTTTCGCCTTTCTTTTTTACCAAAATTTGATAATCGAGATTTGTGATTTTCGCGTTTTTCAGTAATTCGCCCAAAGATTCTAAGCGTTCGATACTGCTTGCGGTAAAGCGTCCTTGAAAAGCCGATTCGCTGTAACCGCCGCTTAAAGTCGTGCCTGAAAATGTGATTCGGTTAAAGATAAAAAACGCGGCGGCTTGTTCTAAATTGTTGAAATTACTGCGGTTGGATTTTAGAAAATCGTATAAATCTCTGCCGTTCGGAAATTCGTTTTTCAATTCGGAAACTTTTTCGATCAATACCGAAACGTCTTTCTGCGACATTTTCCAAAAGTTGAAAAGCTCGAAATATGCGTCGTTTATCCAAAAAACTTTGTCTGGAAAAATCTGTTTTCGGTGAATAAATACCGAACCGCCGCCGAGAAAAGGTTCGCGGTATTCGTCAAAATCGGGAATCAAATCTGAAATTATCGCGGCGGCGCGGCTTTTTCCGCCCGGATAGCGCAAAGGACTTTTAAGCATATCGGTTTTAGATTAGAATAAAGAAAAACATCTGCGAGGTAAAATTTTATGACGATGGTTATTGATGAAGTCGAAGAAAAAATTGATAGAAAGACGCATTTCTGGGCGGAAATGTTTCCGATCTCTTTGAAAATAAACACCAAAGCGTGGACTGATGATGAATATTATGAGTTTTGTCGAAAACACGAAGACTTAAATTTAGAAACCAACAAAGACGGAGATTTAATAATTATGCCGCCAACCGGAGGAGAAACAGGTAGTAGAAACGCTGAAATTACGATCCAGCTTGGAATTTGGGCAAAAAAAAACGGAACGGGTAAAATTTTCGATTCAAGCACCGAATTTGAACTGCCAAGCGGAGCAAAGAAATCGCCCGACGGTGCTTGGATTCTGAAAGAAAGATATAATTCTCTGACAAAAAAACAACGCGAAAAATTTCCGCCGATCTGTCCTGATTTTGTCATTGAACTTCGCTCGAACTCCGATAGATTGAAGCCTCTGCAAGAGAAAATGGCTGAATATATCGAAAACGGCGTGCGGCTCGGCTGGCTGATTGATCCGTATAAAAAGCAGGTTCACGTTTACCGAAAAAACGGCGAGATAGAGATTTTGGACAAACCGAAAACAGTTTCGGGCGAAGATGTCTTGGATGGCTTTGTGCTGGATTTGGAAGAGATTTTATGAGCGACGAAGAAATTTATAAGCGGCGCGGATTCTCCGAAAGAGTCGGTTTCGGCACGAATCCGGCTTTGCTGATTATTGATTTTATCAACGCTTTTACGGACGAAAATTGTCCGCTCGGCTCAAATCTCGATAAGGAAATTGAAGCGGTGAAACAATTGCTCGAAAGTTTTCGTGCAAATAATTTGCCTGTTCATTTTACGACGACGGCTTACGAAGAAGGCTTTGCGTCCGCCGGAGTTTTTATCAAAAAAGTTCCGAGTCTTTCGCTTTTGAAGATCGGTTCAAAATTCGTTGAAATTGACGAGAGAATTCAGCCGAAAGCGGGCGAAATTGTCTGGACAAAACAATATGCTTCGGCATTTTTCGGCACGGCTTTGGCTTCGGTTTTGACGGCGCAAAAGGTTGATACCATTATAATTGCGGGCTGCACTACTTCGGGCTGTGTTCGCGCTTCGGCGGTTGATGCTTGTCAAAACGGTTTTCGCACGATTGTTGCCCGCGAAGCCGTCGGCGACCGTTCGCAAGCGGCGCACGAAGCGAATCTTTTTGATCTTGACGTGAAATACGCGGACGTTTCGAGTTTGGAAGAGATAGAAAAATATCTGTGGGAAAATGCGATTCCTTTTTAGTTATGAGAGAAACGACTTTTGAAGAAATTATCGCCGCCGATTGGACGAAAGACAAAGATGAATACGGTTTAATTTTGGTCGAAACCGAATCGGGAGTTCGGGGTGCGGTCGGCGAGTTTATGTTGGTTTGGGATGAGGTTTATCCGATCTCTCACGCTTTATCCGATGAAGACCGTAAGAAGATGTATAATTTGTTGCTTAATGCGGGTAAAATGTTTCGGTTATTAAGAGAAATTCAAACGCCGCAAGCGCAAAAATTGGTTAGAGAAATTGAAAAAATTGAACAATAAGGATTTTTACAAAGAAGTAATTTACGAAGGCTTTTTTCCGGACGGCAAATCCATTCAACCGAATTTTGCGGTTGCCGAAAAAGCCGTTAAACATTACAAAGCGATTTTTGAATCATACGGCGATTTGATTGACGTGATGCTTTATTACGTTGAAACAGGTTCGGAATTTATGAACGAATTCGGCGGAATTGATGCGGATGTCTGCACCAATTTAGAGGAAACTTTTGAAGAAGCGTTAAAATGTATCGCGGAAAACAATTTGAAAAATGAATTCAAGGCATATTGTCTGAAAATTGTCGGAAATGCGAGCGACGGTTACGGTTTTTCCGACAGTTTGAAGGCGAGTTTTGAAACTTATTTTTGACCGAAAATCTAATGAAAAAAGTCGGCATCAGAGAACTTAAAAATTATTTGAATCAGCAAAGCGATGAAGAATTGATTTTGCAAATCGTCGAACTTTTTAAAACTTTTGACCAAGTAAAAGGGTTTTATCAAATCAGACTTAATCTGGACTCAAATGAAGATGCCGTCAGAAAAACTTATGAAGAAAAAATCCGCAAAATTTTCTTTCCCGCCAGACCGAGTTATGCCAGAGATTTTCCCAGATATGCCGATGCTCGAAAGATAATTACGCAATACAAAAAAGTTGCAATTTCGCCGTCGAGCATAATTTTATTGATGCTTTTTTATGTCGAAATGGGCTGCAAATTTACGCAAACTTACGGCGATATTGACGAGCCTTTTTATAACAGTATGGAAAGTATGTTCAACAGTGCTGTGAAAGAAATTGTCAAATATGATTTGCAGGATGAGTTCAAATTTCATTGTCAGGACATCGTAAATTCAGCAAGCGGCACGGGTTGGGGATTTCACGACGGCTTAGACTATATTTTTACCAAAGGATTTAAGAAAAGCCAGCATAAATTATGACGGAAAAACCCTTAAAAGGATTAAAAGTTTTGGAAATGGGACAGCTTCTCGCCGGACCTTTTTGCGGTTCGCTGCTTGCTGGATTTGGCGCGGAAGTTATCAAGATCGAGAAGACGAAAACGGGCGATCCTTTGAGAGTTTGGCGCAAACTGCATAAAGGAACTTCGCTGTGGTGGCTTTCGATGGCGCGGAACAAAAAGAGCGTAACGCTTGATATGAACAGCAAAAAGGGACAGGAAATCGCGCTCGAATTGGCTGCAAAAGTTGATATTGTCGTGGAAAACTTTAAGCCCGGCACGATGGAAAAATGGGGGATGGGTTATGAAGATTTGAAGGCGGTCAATCCGGGCGTGATAATGGTTCGCGTTTCGGGTTACGGACAGACGGGACCTTATGCAAAGCGTCCGGGTTATGCAAATGTTGCCGAAGGAGTCGGCGGAATTCGCTACACGTCGGGTTATCCAGATCGTCCGCCCGTTCGTGCGGGAATTTCTCTCGGCGATACTTTGGCGGGTTTGCACGCCGCACTCGGAGCTTTGACGGCGGTTTATCATCGGGACGTAAACGGCGGCACGGGGCAGATGGTTGATGTGGCGATTTACGAAGCGATTTTTAATATGATGGAATCTACCTTAGCAGAATATGACAAACTCGGACACATCCGCGAGCGTTCGGGGGCAAAACTTGAAGGCATCGTACCGACCTCGACCTATCCGACGAAAGACAATAAATTTATAATCATCGGCGGCAACGGCGATTCGATTTATAAACGCTTGATGCACACGGTTGGTCGTCCCGATTTAGCTGAAGATTCACGCCTTGAAAATAACGCGGGACGAGTAAAATACGAAGAAATGATTGACGAAGCGATTATTGAATGGACGACAAGCCACGATTACGAATTTTTGTATGAAAAACTCGTCCAAGCCCAAGTTCCCGCGGGTCCCGTTTATTCCATCGCTGATATTGTCAAAGACGAACAATACAACGCACGCGGAATTTTTGAGGAAGTTGAGATCGAAAAAGGCGACACGGTAAAAATTCCCGCCGTTTTGCCGAAACTTTCCGAAACGCCCGGCGGAACGGATTGGATCGGTCCCGAATTGGGCGAGCATAACGAAGAAGTTTTCGGCGAAATGTTGGGGATGAGCGAAAGCGAGATTGAAGAGTTGAGAAAGGAAGAAATTATATGATTGAAGCGTGTGCAAATTAAAGTGGTTTTGTTTCAAAAATTTGCCCCTTCGGAATAGATAATAGATGATAAACTGATAGATTTGATTTCTTATCTATCATCTATGATCTATCAGTTATCATCTATTTCGAGGGGGATTCTTAAATTTTCTAATTTGCACAGGCTTCATATAAATCACATCGGCAAATTTATGTAAGAAAATCTCGATTCCAAATAAAAAATGGATTTACCAAAAACAATGCGGCAATGGGTTTTAGCGAGCCGTCCCAAAGGCTTGGCGACGGTTGATAATTTTTCGCTCGAAACCGCACCCGTTCCGACAATTTCCGACGGCGAAATTTTGGTCAAAACTCTTTTTTTAGGCGTTGCTCCCGTGATGCTTCGGTATATGACGAATGAAACGGATTTTGAACGCCCGCTTGAGATCGGCGATGTGATGCACGGACGCGGTGTCGGACGAGTCGTTGCAAGCAAGCATTCGGATTACAAAATCGGCGATGTAATTCAGGCAAAACTTGGCTGGCGGGAATATGCAAAAATTGACGGCGACGACGATTATTATCTGATTCACAAAATGCAAAACACCGATCTGCCCGCGTCGCACGGCATCAGCAGCCTTGCGATGAGCGGTTTTACGGCACTCGTCGGAATGCGTGAAATTGCCGATGTAAAAACGGGCGATCAGGTTCTGGTTTCAGGTGCGGCGGGCGGAGTCGGCAGTCAGGCGGGATTTATCGCACGGGCTTTGGGTGCAGGAAAAGTCGTCGGCATCGCGGGCGGTTCGGAAAAATGCCGCTTGCTAAAGAAGCGTTTGGGTTATGATGAAGCGATTGATTACAAAAACGAAAACGTCGGCGAAAAGCTCGACGAAGTTTTTCCCGCAGGAATTGATGTTTATTTCGATAATGTTTTCGGCGAAATTCTGGACGAAGTTTTTCTGCGAATAAACCGCCGTGCAAGAATCGCTCTCTGCGGACGGATTTCCGAATACTTAAAATCGCCCGAAGAATATCATCGTTTCAAAAACCTATATCGTTTGGGCTTGCAGGACGCGAAACTCGAAGCGTTTTTTGTTTACGATTACGTCGAACATTTTGCCGAATATGAACGGCAGTTTGCCGTGTGGATTCGTGAGGGAAAATTAAAACCTTTGGAACACATTCTCGAAGGAATCGAGAAGATGCCCGAAGCGTTGATAAGTCTTTATAAAGGCAAAAACTCAGGCGTTCTGATGGTCAAAATTGCTGATGATGCTTAGATAAAAATTATGATCGAATTAATTAAAGATGTTTCTGAGATTGAAGGAACTTGTTATTTTGAGTTTTTGCCGGGGATTTATAAAGATGAATGTTGGAATGAAGAGTCGGTATATATTGACTATTTGCAAATTTATTACATTGAGCCGATTCTTGCGAAACATATCAACGGTTATGACCATTATTCATTTATGTCGGCAGATAAAACAACTTGGTTGGATATTATAAAAGACCTTATTCAGACGAAGGAAGTTCTGAGAAAGGCTCAAGACTTTGATGAATTAACGTCCAGTTTGAGTTTTCCATTTCGGGATATTGAAAACAACTTTATAGATTCTTTTGAAGAAAGCAGAGTTGAATTAATGAAAATGATTGATGATTTTGTTCTTTGGGTCAGAGAAACTTTGAAAACTCATAACAAAATTGCAGTTTTAGGAATGTAGAAAATGAAATTACCGAAAAAAGTTGAAATTGTTGATGTCAGCCCACGCGACGGTTTGCAGATGCTGCCCCGTTTTGTGCCGACGGCGGACAAGGTGAAACTTATCGAAATGTTGAAGAATGCGGGATTAAAACGCATCGAAGCCGTTTCGTTTGTTTCGCCGAAGCACGTTCCGCAGATGGCTGATGCGAAGGAAGTTTTAAAAATTATCGGCGATGATCCCGAAATTGATGAAGTCGGTTTGGCTTTGAACGAAAGAGGTTTGATGGATGCGATTGATGCAAAAGTTAATTGGATAACTTACGTGATCGCCGCCACCGAAACGATGTCGAAAAAAAATGCGAACACAACAATTGCCGACGGAATTGAGATGTGCAAAAAAGCAATCAAAATCGGACACGAAAACGGCGTAAAAGTTCGCGGTTCGATTTCGGTTACTTGGGTTTGTCCGTATGAAGGCGACGTTCCTTTGACGAGAATTTTGGAAATCACAAAAGAATTATCCGAAGCCGAAGCAGACGAAATCGCCTTTAACGATACAGTCGGACGTGCCGTTCCAAATGATGTTTTCAAATTTTGCGACGCGGCAAAAAAACAATTCCCCGAACAGCAGTTCGCCGCACATTTTCACGACACATATTTTACCGCACTCGCCAACATTTACGCGGCTCTGACGGCGGGTTGGAATATTTTCGATTCATCGGCTGGCGGTCTTGGCGGTTGTCCATTTTCGCCGGGTGCTTCGGGGAATGTTGCGACTGAAAAGGTCGTCTGGATGCTTCACAAAATGGGAATCGAAACGGGAATTGATTTTGAAAAATTAAATGAAGCCGCCGAATTTGCTCAACAAATCGAAGCGAAAGCGAAAGAGAATTAGCCCGCGAATAAACGCGAAAGGACGCGAAAAAAAGATAAATTTTTTCACGGAACATTTAACATCACCAAGTAACAAAAGTAAAATGAATTTGCCCGGAAATATCAATATCATCAAGAATCTTATTATCAAATCTTAATTATCAATTATTTTTTAGGGTTTTGTCAGCCGACGAAGAAACCCACAATATAATAGATAATTGAGAATGTTTATGATCTTTTTATTCAATCGTTACTCCGATAATATTGTTTATCTTTCTTTACTAATTCTATTTGTGATGATCGGATTTTTGATAATGTTCCTTAATTAAATCCTTTCCAAAATCTCCTTTAAAATCACGCCAAACGGTGTGAATATGATTGGCATTATTTTGAGTGTTGTCGAACTCGATTAAAAAAGTTCTGCCTTGAATTCGGTAATAATGCGGTTTGCCTTTTTCGGTCGCTCCCGCCCAGCCGAATTGGATTTCGTCGAAATCCTCTTTTTTAAGATTTTCCAATCTCTTCTCGGCGAGTTCTTTTGGCATCACCAATAGATAAACGTCAATAAGTTGTTGCAGAGTTTGCTGTTGCGATTTAACCAAATCTTTCATTTTTATTCCGAAAGATTTGAATGGCGAAACTTCGGATTTGTTTCCCGAAACGATGTCATAGAAAGTCGAGTCTTGGATAATCGCCTGCTTTTTCTGTTCGGAATTTAGAGAATTAACCAACTCCAAACCCAAATCTTCTTCCTCCGCCAGAGTTCTCTCGCCTTTTCTTTTTCCCGTCTTTATCGTCGCGGGATTCGCACCTAAAAATCTCGGAACGATGGAAACTTTGTCATTTGAAACAGTAAAATTCAGAGAAATATGATGACCTTCAAATGACCAAGCCCACAAATTGTCTTTTGCGGGATCGCCGTAAAATGCCAAAACGTATTTTTCGGGGTCTCTTGTATTGGGATTATTTGTCAGTTCGGCAAGGACATTTTCGAGTTCGATGATTTGCTGAATTTTATCGTAACCCGTCTTGCTCAAGTGAGATTTAAGAACCGCAAAGGCAAGACGTTTTTGCTCGGAATTTAATTCATTCAGCAAAATCCCGCCTCTTTCAAACATAGTCGTCGGCAAATAATGCCAATGCTCGCGTGAAGAATCGTCAATCGGCATCAGAGCCTTTTTTCTCTGAGCATCGTTTAATGAATTCAAAAAAGAAACTGCCGAATTGTCCGAGTTTTGAGATGTTGATTTATCGTGATTCATAGAATTGGAATCTGCAGTTTGTAAAAAAGCGTTAAAATTTTCGCCCGCCGAAACGAAAACAATCAGCCCGACGGCAACGCAAAAAAACACTATGACGAGCAATGTTTTCATAAACTCCAGATTATCATTATATTTTGATTGAATTCAAATAATCAGAGTTTTCTCATAAAATTGAAAAATCCTTAAATTGTCGCGTTAGCGACTTTATGATTTTAGCCGTGTAATTTATTGCACGGTGAGAATAGAACAATTTTTTGTGTCGCGTCAGCGACAATTGAACAAGACATTCATTTCAATTGTCGCTGCGACAGTAAAACGTCTGAATCAAGCCCGTGCAATAAATTACACGGCTAAAGTCTGATAATCGCTACGCGATAGTTAAAGAATTATTTTTATGAAAAAGCCCTATTCAAATAACTCCTTTGCTTGCTTTCAATAACATATTTGTTATAAACTTATAACAAATGCAGACAATCCAGCACATCATTGACGGCGAAAAAGTTTCTTCCAAATCGGGCAAAACTTTTGCGAGCGAAAATCCCGCGACGGAAGAACAAATCGCCGAAGTCGCATTCGGCGAAGCGGCGGATGTTGATTGGGCGGTTGAATCTGCAGATAAGGCATTTCGCGGCGAATGGTCGAAATTTACGCCTGCGATGAGAGGCAAACTTCTTTATAAAGTTGCCGAAGGTTTGATGGAAAAGCGTGAAGAATTTGCACGGGCTGAATCGGAAGATTCGGGGAAAACTTTTCAGTCGAATTTAAATATTGATGTTCCGTTTTGTGCTGATTTTTGGCGATATTATGCAGGTGCGGCGGATAAATTGCGGACTCCCGTTGTTGCCAATGAATACGGGACACATCGTTACGCCGTGCGTGAGCCTTACGGCGTGATCGCGGGAATTGCACCGTGGAATTTTCCGCTTGTAATGGCGAGTTTGAAAATGTGTGCGGCACTCGCGGCGGGAAATACGGTTGTGATGAAAATGGCGGAGCAAACGCCCGCAACCGCTACGATGCTTGGCGAATTGCTGCTTGAAGTCGGATTTCCGAAAGGCGTTGTAAATATAATTCACGGCGACGGAAAGACGGGTGCGGAACTTGTAAAGCATCCGAAAGTTAAAAAAATCGCGTTTACGGGTTCGTCAAAAATCGGCAAATTGATTGCAACGCAATGTGCCGAAATGACAAAACCCGTTTTGGTTGAAATGGGCGGAAAGTCAGCAAATATCGTGTTCGCCGATGCCGATTTGGATTTGGCGATAAACGGCGTGATGCAGTCGAGTCTTGGAAATAACGGGCAGTTTTGTCTTGCGGCAAGCCGCGTTTTGGTTCACGAATCAATCGCCGATAAAGTTTTGGAAGGAATGATTGCCAAAGCCGAATCAATCAAAATCGGTGATCCGTTTGATGCGGCAACAAATTGCGGTCCGATTATTTCGCAGAAGCAGCTTGACCGCGTAATGAATTACATCGAGATCGGCAAAAACGAAGGTGCGGAAATTGTCGCGGGCGGAAAACGTCCGAAAGATTTAGAGAAAGGCTATTATCTCGAACCGACGGTTTTTAGAAATATGTCCGCCGAAATGAGAATTTTCCAAGAAGAAATTTTCGGTCCCGTTGTCGGCATCACGACTTTTAAAACCGAAGAGGAAGCGATAAAACTCGCCAACGATTCCGAATACGGGCTTGGAGCGTATTTTTGGACAAAGGATGTTGACCGCGTTCACCGCGTCATCGGTGCGATGGACACGGGTTTGGTTTTCGTCAATATGCCTTCGTATATGACACCGCAGATGCCTGCGGGAATCAGAAAACTTAGCGGAACAGGGCAGAATTTCGGGCTTGAAGCCTTGGAAAATTACACAAAATTAAAAGGCGTTTATATCAATTATTCGGGTAAAATTTACCCTTGGCTTACTTGAAAAGTTGACAGAGTTACAGAGTTTCAGAAGTTGCAGAATTAGTGCATTAAACTATCTGGAACTTCCTGCAACTTCTGAAAACTCTGCAACTATTTTGGAGGAATTATGAGCGAAGCAACGACAGCAAAAGTGCCGTTTCCAGTCTTTTTGCGGCACAACGGAGTTTGGGAAGGAACTTATACTTTGATTGACGCAAAAACGGGTGAGATTTTGGATAGACACAAAAGCCGTCTGACTTGCAAAACGAACGGGATTGACGAGTATTATCAGCAAAATGTTTACACTTGGGACGACGGCAAAACCGAAACAAAAGAGTTTCCCGGCGAACTCAAAGACGGCAAACTCGCGTTTGACAATCCGCGTTTGAAAGGCGAATCGGTCGAGGTTGACGACGATACGATCTTTTTGACTTGGATTTATAAAAACGAACCTGAAAACAGTTTTTCGGAAATCATCACTTTGGAGTCGGACACGCACCGCTGTCGAACTTGGCAGCATTTTGAAAACGGCGAATTTGCAAAATTAACCGTGATTGACGAGCGAAAAGTTGAATGATTTGTAAATTGTAAATCGTAAATCGTAAATTGTTTGTTCGCTTAGAAAATTCAATTAAACGAAGACTGTGCAGATTAGAAACTTTAAGAATCCCCCTCGAAATAGCTGATAACTGATAGATAATAGCTGATAGATAAGAAATAAAAATCTATCAGTTATCAGCTATCAGCTATTATCTATTCCGAATGGGGAAACCTTAATTTACACACACTTCAATTAACTATTTACCAGTTACAATTTACAAAACAGTTCTTTCGCGGGCAGAAAAATCTTTCGTATGAAAAATTTCAGCAAAATAATCGTTTTTACATTTTTATTATTTACGTTTTCAGATGTTTACGCTCAAGAATTAACACCGCTTGAAATTGCAAAAAAAACCATCAAAGCCGCGGGCGGCGAAACTTGGCGGAGACCGCAAACTCTGCATTTATCGGGAACGGCGACGCTTTTTTGGAACGGCGAATCGCACAAAATGAAGACTTATGAAATGTGGCGTTTATTTCCCGACGAAAACGATTCGGCGAGAAATGCCAGCGGTAAAGTGCGTTTTGATGCGAAAACTCCCGATGATGAAATCTTTTTTCAAATCGCTTTCGACGGCAAAAATACAAAGCAAACTTTGAGCGACGAAGCGAAAAAACAGGAAGAACTTCTGCGTTGGGGAAACAATTTCGGCTTTTCGATCTTCCGCTTTGTCGAGAGCAAAGACTAAAGTGAACCCCATTGTCTAGACAGCAAATAGACTTTTTTAAGGTGGAGTTTTGATATATAAAAATCTCCGATTTTTTCTCCTTCCGATTTATTATTTTTTCGATCCGCTCCAATAAACTTCTGCCGGCGTTTTATATTTTAACGACTGATGCGGTCTTTCATAATTGTAAAATTCAAAGTATTTTCGCAAACTGTCTTCGGCTTCCCAGACATCACGGTAATCTTTCAAATATACTTCTTCGTATTTCACACTCCGCCACAAACGCTCGACCATGATATTGTCAAAACACCTGCCGCGTCCGTCCATACTTATCACTATCTCGTGTCCTTGCAGCACTTTGAGCCATTCCAACGCTGTAAACTGACTTCCCTGATCGGAGTTGAATATCTCAGGTCGAATTTCTCCCAATGCTCGTTTCAAACAACTGACATAGCCGCTCGCTTCCAACGAGTTCGAAACCTCAACCTCGATCACAAACCGCGAATACCAATCTAAGATCGCCAATAAATAGATGAATCCATCACGCATTCTGATATAGGTGATGTCCGTCGCCCAAACCTGATTCGGACGGACTATCTCCAGTTCTTTCAACAAATACGGAAAATGAAGATGCTCTTTATCAGGCTTTGATAAATTCGGCTTCGGATAAACGGCTGCCAATCCCAACTTCCTCATCAAACGCCGCACCCGCTTGTGATTGACCGAAAACCCAAGTCTCCGCAAATACTCGGTCATCTTCCGGTAACCGTAGAACGGATGCCTTGTATATTCCTCGTCAATCAGCTTGAGCAACCGCATCTCCTCATCGCTTACCGTCTTTGCTTGATAATAAAGACTTGACCGATTGATGCCTAACAGCTCACATTGCCGAACCGCTGAAATCTCTTGATGCTCCCGCTCGATCAGACTTTTCTTATCTTCAAGCGAGCCGGACAGATTTTTTTTTCAACCAATCAAGTTCAACTTTAAGTTGCCCGATCTGTTGATACAATTGATTAGTTAGTTCTTCATGTTCAAGGCTTTTGGATTTACCCGGATTCTCGAATATCTGCGGTAAAGACTCCAGAAACTGCTTCTTCCAAGTCGAAACCTGATTCGGGTGAACTTCAAATTCTTTAGCGATCTGATTGATCGTCAATCTGCCACGAGCCGCCTCCAAAGCAACTTTAGCTTTGAATTCCGGTTTATAAACTTTCCTTTTTTTAGTGGTTCTCATAATGTTAAATTTACGGATCATTTTAACATCATTTTCCACCTTAACTACCTGTCCAGTTTTTGGGGTTCATTATAGACTTCAAATTGGAAAGATTGCCCGACGATAAAATTGACGGATTTCCTTGCTATTTCATAAAAATAATTGACGCGAAAAATGCGGAAACGTTTTTCGGAGTTGATAAAAAAACTTTTTTCATCCGCTACGCCGCATTCAAAACGCCGATAGGTTTTCACGAAAGAATTTATAATGACTTCAAATGGCACAAAAACCCGCGTTTTATTCAGCCGCGAAGTTTAAGAGTTTTTGTGGACGGCGTAAAGATCGCTGATGTTTTTTGGAAAGATTTTGAAGTTAATCAGCCGATTGTGGATGAGATTTTTGTGCCTTAAAGATTAGAAATTTTGCCCGCGAATAAACGCGAATAGACGCGAAAATAAGAATAAATTTATTTAATGCTTATGCAAATTAAAGTAGCTTTGTTTTAAAGATTTTCCCCTTCGGAATAGCTGATAGTTGATAGCTGATAACTGATAGATTTTGTTGCTTATCTATCATCTATAATCTGTCAGTTATCAGCTATTTCGAAGGGGGAATTCTTAAATTTTCTAATTTGCACAGTCTTCAATTTATTTAACTTTGTAAGATTTCAAATCCGTTTCCACAAGACGATTAATTAATTCTTTTCCGTCTTTGTCAAAGATTATAAATCTCGCCGAAGCCTTTACGACTCCGACATTTTTTGCGTAGTGATAGACGTTTTCCGAGCGTGCTTTTGTGCCGTCGCCGAATTCCCAAATTGTTTCAAATTCGGCACTCAAAGCGTTTTTGAATTTTCCCGCCGCCGTTTTGACATCTTCGATTTTTGTAACTTTTTGCTTGAGTTTGAATGTGCCTTTTTCGAGCGGTCTGCCGTCGGTGAAAAATTTTTTGAAATCGGATTCGGAAGTGTATTCTTTGCCGATTTCTATTTTATGCGGAAACCACAGAATCGGTTTTTCAAAAACGGCGTAAGACTGTCCGCCGGCAAAGTTTTCACGCAGATAATATAAGCCTTTTCCTTTTGCATAGGCGAGAACTTTGGCGGCTTTCGTCGCGTCGAAATGCAGAACGGTTTTATAAATTTTCTCACCGACTTTCATCGGAATTCCGCGTTTCATTTCGGAAATATAATCGCCGTCCTTCCAATTGGGCGGTGCAGTATAACGCCATTCGTTGCCCGCTTTGAGTTGGTAATACTTTTTGATTTTTACGGTTTTCTGAGCATAAATTTGAACGGACAAACCGAACATTATTAATAAAATGCCAATTAAAAATCTGTGTTTATCAGCGTTCATCTGTGGACTAAATAATTTCTTCATCCTCTAACTTTTTTATCACATTCTTCTGCGTATTTACAAAGTGAATTCGCTCCGCTTCGTTTTCAAGAAGCGTATTCGGCGGATAGAAAGAGTTTTTCGCGTAGGATTCGGCGTAGAGTTCAAATCGTTGCCGCGATGTGATATTCATCAACCCCGGACGACGGCGGAAACGTCTTTGGGCGGCTAAATCTATTTCGGCAAATGCCGCCATTGATTCGCCCTGAGCCGTTTCGGATAAAACGATTCCGCGATAATCAACAATTTTTGAACCGCCGTCGGTTGAACTTTCGGGAATCGCACAATCGGCTAAACCTGCGGTATTTGACGAAACTATGTATGCGAGATTTTCAACCGCACGGCAGATTTTGGCGGATTCTTTCGGAAGTCTTGCCGAACCGAAAATCTCCGAAGTGTTGTGGCAAAAAACTTCCGCACCACGCATCGCTAAACATCGCAAAAGTTCGGGATACATAATTTCTTCCGAAGCACACGCGGCGAGTTTGCCGATTTCCGTGTCGGCGACGGGAAAAACGCCTTCGAGTCCGTAAATGTCGAGATATTTGTCCCAAACATCGTGCGGAGTCGGTGCAAACATCGAGTTCAAGCGACGGTAACGCAAGACGACATCGCCGTTCGGTGCGATGATAAAACAAGTTTGAAAATAGAGTTCGGGAAAGTTTTCATCCAATTCGTAAGCATTTCCCGACAAGAAAATTTTGCGTTCCTGTGCGATTTTTCCCAAAAGTTTATAAATCTCTCCGCCGATTTCCAGACAAGCCTTTTCACGCCACTCTTCAATGGATTCGCCAAGCGGAAAACTCGTCAAAAAATATTCGGGCAGAACGACGAGTTTCGTATCAAAGCCGATAAACGCGATGCTTGCAAAGATTTGTTTGCTCAAACGCTTGATTGTCTGCTTGATAATCTCGTGCGATTCTTGCTTGTTTTTTGCATTATTGACCGCGTAACATTTTGTTTGCAGGGCTAATGCTCGATAGTTTTCCATATTTTTATTTACCACAGAGGCACGGAGAACACAGAGAAATAATAGAAAAACTCCGTGTTCTCCGTGCCTCTGTGGTGCGATTTTTTATTCATTCGGAGAAATCAAAATGTTCAGATATTCGTCAACCTTGCCCTGATGTTCGGGCAAAATTACGGTTGTCGAATCTTTCTGCGTAACGATTGCGGGACCATTTATTGTGTGTCCCGATTTTAGTTTTTCGCGGTCATAGATCGGCGTGTTGAGTTCCTTGCCGTCGAACCACGCTTTGTGATCTTGCGATTTTGCACTTTCGGCGTTTTCGTCGCCTGTTTCAAATTTCGGCAGTTCGACTTTTTTGACTTTGCCGATTCCCATCACGCGCAGGTTGACGATTTCGATGGTTGAATCAATGTTGAAACCGTAAGATTTATCGTGGATTTCTTTGAAATCTTCGATAAATTTTGCTTTGCCTTCGTCCGATTCAAATTGATCGGGCTGAACCGTAATCGGAAATTCAAAACCTTGTCGGTAATAGCGAACATCAACTTGATAGACCAATTTTCTTTTTTCCTCTGCAATTTTTTCGCCTTCGAGCCAAGCGGTTGCGTCTTTTGCCAGAGATTCAAAAATTTCGCCGAAGTTTTTTGGATCAATTTTATCCAATTGACGAATCAGCGTTCTGGAAAATTCGTTCTTTATATCCGAATGCAAAAAGCCGAGTGCGGACAAAACGCCCGGAGTCGGCGGCGAAATACACGGAAAAGCACCCGACAATTTCGACAGATAATTTCCGTGAAGCGGTCCCGCACCGCCGAATGCAACGAGTGCGAATTCGCGTGGATCAAGTCCTCTCTGCACCGAAACGAGCCGCAATGCACCGAACATATTTTCGTTGACAATATCAATAATTCCTTGTGCCGTTTCCTCGATTGAAAGATTTAACGAATCGGCAACGGTTTTGACGGAATTTCTTGCGGCTTCAATATCAAGGCTCATTTCGCCGCCTAAAAGACTTGGCGGAAGATGCCCCAGAACGACGTTTGCATCAGTAACCGTCGGGGCTTCGCCGCCGTTTCCGTAAGCGGCAGGTCCGGGATCAGCACCCGCACTTTCCGGTCCGACACGCAACGCTCCCGTCATCGGAACGTGAGCGATTGAACCGCCGCCCGCACCAACCGTGCGGACATCAACCGAAGACGCTTTGACGGGATAATATCCGACGCGGGTTTCGCGGACGAGATTCGGCTGACCGCCCATCGAAACGGCAACATCGGTCGAAGTTCCGCCCATATCGAATGACAAAACATTTTCAAATCCCGCGAGTTCGCCGATATAAGCCGCCGCCACTGCACCGCCGCTCGGACCTGAAAGCAAAGTATTAACGGGCGATTCCTTCGCCGATTCGATTGACATCACGCCGCCGTCGGAACGGACGATATTAACGGTCGGATTCAAATTCGCGTCGGCGAGTTTTTCCTGTATTCCCTTTAAATAATTCGCCATTTTCGGACGAACATAAGAATTCATCACGGTTGTCAAACATCTTTCGTATTCGCGGAATTCGGGCAAAATGTCGGTTGAAATTGTTACTGGCAGATCGGGATACATTTCCGCTGCAATGTCGCGGATTTGTCTTTCGTGTTCGCCGTTGGCGTAGGAATTTATCATCGAAATCGTCAACGCTTCGATACCTTCTTTGACTAAATATTTTATGTGCTGACGGACTTCCGCGTTGTCAACTGGCGACATTTCTTCGCCTTTTGCGGTCATTCTCGCCGAAACTCCCCGCGTCAAATAAAGCGGTGCAAGCGGATCGGGTTTTTGCATAATTATCCAACCGGCAAGCGGTCCCGGAGTTTGCGAACGGGCGACGTGCAGAATCTGCTCGAAACCTTTATTCGTAATAAGTCCAACCAACGCACCTTTTTCTTCCAAAACGGCGTTTGTCGCCACGGTTGTCCCGTGCAGAATCAGCGATAAATCTTCAGGCGAAAGTCCCGCCGCATCCACGATTTTGTGGATGCCGTTTAAGATTCCAATAGATTGATCGGCAGGTGTCGAAGGCGTTTTTTCAAGCTGCATCGCACCCGTTTCTTCGTTAAATAAAAGCAGATCGGTAAATGTTCCGCCGACATCAATTCCCAGACGATAACTCATAATTTTTTGTCCTTTTTAAAATGAATTAGTTATGTTTTTATAACAATTTGATTTGTCAAGTATTATTTATCGGAAGCTGAAAAATGTCAACGGTTAAAATGAAAATTTGTCCTAGACTTATAATCAATTTTAATGTAACTTAAAAAGACATTTGTAAATAGTAAATAGTTCATTGTTAATTGTTTGTTTTGAACTATTTCGCGGCTGTAATATTATTTTAAAAATTTATGAGTAAACAAAATTTCTTAAAAATTTCAAGTATTTTTCTTTTTCTGTGTATTTTTGTTTCGTTTGCACAGGCTCAAAATCTTCACAAAGACAAGGACTTAAAAGACCTCAAGGAATTTATGACGGGCAGTTTCGACACTTTCGCACAGGTTGAAAGCGACGAGGAAAACGATACGAAATATCGGCACATTAGGGCTTTGCTTCACGTTATTCCGATTGAGATTCCCGAAATGAACGATAAAGGTTTTGCATTTTACGTCGAAAATGCGGCGGCGGAAGCGAGGAATAAACCTTATCGGCAGAGAGTTTATTTCTTAAAGCGAAACGACGCGGAAGAGATTATTTTGCAGGTTTTTAAGATCAGCGAAACCGAAAAGTTGATAAATGCACATAAGAACAAAAGCGTTCTGGCAAATATCAAGTACGATCAATTAACGCACGAAAAAGGCTGCGATCTTGTTTATAAACGCATCAACAAAAATTTATTCAAAGGCTCGAACGGCGGACGCAAAGAATGTAAATCAACTTTGCGAGGTGCGACGCACACGAATTCGGAAAGCGAGATAACGCCGACGACTTGGACGAATTTGGATCAGGGTTTTGATGACGAAGAAAATCACAAATGGGGTCCGCCGCCGGGCGTTGTCGGGCATATTTTTATAAAACGAAAAACTGATAATTGAAAATGGAAAATGATTCTGGATTTTTATTATCCATTATCCATTATCCATTATCCATTTTTAAATGATATTTGGCGGCTTAAAAAGTGCGGGCGATTTGTTGGCGAGAAATGCACGGAATTACGGACGCGATACGGCGATGATTTTCGGCAAAACTCGTCTGACTTGGGCGGAAATGAATGCTCGTGCGAATCGGTTTGTCAGTTCTTTGCAGAAACTCGGAATTGAAAAAGGCGACAGAGTTGCACTTTATGCGAGGAATTCAAATTGTTGGGTTGAAGCGTTATTCGGACTTGCAAAAATCGGTGCGGTTTCCGTTACGGTCAATTATCGTTTGACGGCAAGTGAAGCGAGTTTTATTGCAGAAAATTCGGGTGCAAAGGCGATCATTTTTGATGAATACACGGCGAAAAATGCGTTTGAAGTTGCGAACAATGTCGAGAGTGTTGAGGTTTTAATTGGAATTGATACGCAGGTTTCGGACGGATTGTTATTTGAAAATTTAGTTAAAGAAGGCGAAGAAATTTGTCCACAGATAAACACAGATGGACACGGATTGAAAAACAAATCGCAAATCGCAAATCGCAAATCGCAAATCGCATACGATGATTCCTGTATGCTGCTATACACGAGTGGCACGACGGGATTTCCGAAAGGTGCGGTTTATACGCACGGCTCTCTTTTGGTCGGAATGCTGGTTCACGTTCAGGCGATTGCTTCGCGGAAAACGCATCGGGTGATGCTGCCCGCACCGCTTTATTCGGCGGCGGGAATTGCGGGGATTTATTGTGCGGTTTATGTCGGTTCGCAGATTTCGCTTGTAAATTATGATGTCAAAACGGCTTGCGAAACGATTGAACGGGACAAAATTACATTTACAAATCTCGTGCCGACGACGATTCAGATGCTGCTGGCTTCGGAACAATCGCGGAAACACGATTTAACATCGCTCGAAGTTTTGCTTTACGGCGGTTCGCCGATTCCCGAACCCGTTTTGCGTGAAGCGATGGAGCGTTTTCCAAAATGCGGTTTCCGTCAGACTTTTGCGACAACCGAAACGGGTTGTGCGGGGACGGTTTTAGAGCCGCGTGAGCATCGTGAGGCATTGGAAAATCCGCAGAAAAAATATCTTTTGCAGTCGTGCGGCAGACCGCAGACAAATGTTGATGTGCGGATTGTCGGCGAAGATTGGGAAACTTTGCCCGTTAATGAGGTTGGCGAAATCGCCGTTCACACCGAAGCGAATATGAAAGGCTATTGGAGCAATGCGAAAGCGACAGACGCAGTTTTGAAAAACGGTTGGCTCAGAACGGGCGATATGGCACGGATGGATTTGGACGGATATTTTTATCTGGTTGACCGCAAAAACGATATGATCGTGTCGGGAGCTTTGAATGTTTATCCATCGGAAGTCGAAAGAGTTCTGCACGAACATCCGTCGGTTTATGAAGTTGCGGTAATCGGAATTCTTTCGGAAAAATGGGGCGAAGAAGTTAAAGCGGTTGTGGTTTTGAAAGATGATGAGGATTTGACAGAAAAAGAGTTGATCGAATTTTGCGATGGAAAATTGGCGGGATTTAAGAAGCCGAAATCGGTTGAATTTGTTAATGAGTTGCCGAGAAATTTAACAGGAAAGATTTTGAAAAAGGAATTGAGAGAAAAATTTAGCCGCGAACAAACACGAAAAGACATGAGATAAAGTAAATAAATTTTTGTGTAATTTCGTGTTTGTTCGTGGCAAAAAATATATGACAAAAGCATTCGACATTGTTGTAAATCTTTGGACGAAGGAAATCACCAAGCATTATCCTGATGAACTCGATCAGTTTTGGGATTTGATAAAAATTCTGGAGATGACCAAAAACGGGATTCCGATTGAAGAACAAATTTCGCAGATGGATGCGGCGGGTGTTGAAAAAGGTTTGTTGGTTGCAACGACGGGTGCGGATGTTGGCTCGAACATACATTTTGAAAAGCCATTTGAGAAAATTGCCGAAGTTTGCAAGAAATATCCCGACAGATTTAAAGGCGTAATCGGTTTGAATCCGAGCAAGATTATGACTTGGGTTGAGAAGTTGGAGCGTGCGGTTAAAGAATACGGATTTGTCGGCGGACATATTTATCCGCATTGGTTTAACGCTCCGCCGGATGACCGCGTTTATTATCCATTTTATGCGAAATGTGCAGAATTAAAAGTGCCGATTCAAATTCAAGTCGGGCATTCGGCACAATGGTTTTTGCGGACGGTTGCCGAACCGATAACGCTTGACCGCGTGGCGATTGATTTTCCCGAACTCAAGATTATCGGCATACACATCGGGCATCCTTGGACGGAGCAGATGATCTCGATGGCTTGGAAACACAAAAACGTATTTATCGGAACGGACGCGCATCTACCGAAATATTGGGACGAAACCTTGATAAAATTTATCAACACGCGCGGTCAGGATAAAGTAATGTTCGGCACGGATTATCCGGTGATCGGTTTTGAAAGGGCGATTGAGGAATTGGACAAACTCGAACTGCGCGACGCGCCGAAGCGGAAATTGCTTTGGGATAACGCGATTCGGGTTTATGGACTTGAGGAATGGGTTTAGCCAAAGAAATACGGAGGAAATTTTAAACAGGGATGGACGGGATAGATAGGGATTTTTTGATAAATTTTTTAAGAATAATTTAAGAGAAGGCTTTTAGCCGATGTAATCGGCGATGGCGTAAAGCCTAGCGTGTCAACGCTAGGACGAATGCGATAAAAATAATCAAACTATCGTAGATAGCGTCGGAAACGAGATGCCGCAGTCATATACAAATTTGATTTATCATTTGGTTTATTCGACCAAAGATCGCAGACCATTGATAACCGAAAATCGTCAATCTCGTTTATATGATTATATCGGCGGAATGATTCGCAAACGCGGCGGCATTTGTTTAGCAATCGGTGGAATGGATGACCACATTCACATTTTGACAAAACTGCGTCCCGATAAGCTTTATCTGATGTTTTGCGCGATATAAAAGAATTCCCAGCGTTTGCACGCTAGGCTTTATGCCTTCGCCGATTACATCGGCTGTTTGTGGATTAAAACCTTTTTTATTTGAAAATTACGAGTAGAAAAAAACTTGTTGTGATATGAAAATTAAAATTCCAGCAGAGAAAAATGTTAGTGGAGAAGTTATAAAAAATCTCTGCGACCTCCGCGTTCTCTGCGTTAAAAAATGAGAGTGAACTTATGAGCAAACAAATAATTAAACAAAAACCTGAAAGAAGCGAAGATGTTCAGGCTTGGATTGAACAGGAAGTCAAAGAGCAGATCGAGCGTTATACGCAGATTGCCAAAGAGATGAACATTGATCTGACGGAAACTCGTGAGAAGTGGTATCGGGAATTTGAACAAAGAATTCAGACGACGGGATTTAATGTTCACGCCGATATAAAGAAAATTATCGAGCCGGAAGAGATTTATCCGAAACCGGAAGGCGAACACAAGGTGGTTTATTAGAATTTCTTCATTTGGTCATTGATTCATTGATTCATTGGAAAAAATGATCAGATGAATCAATACCCAAATGAATCAATAAAAAAACTATGAGAAAACATATTGAGCCGTTTGTTGACAGAGATGTTGACTTTAAGAAGTTGGAATTGAAAGGGATTCCGTCGGGATATAACTATAAGATGCTTTCGATTGACGAAGATACGGGAGCTTGCACGATGACCGTGCAGTGGGACGCGGGTTATCAGCAGCCGCCTTCGGTTTCGTATTCGGAACTTGAGATTTTTATAATGGACGGCGAGATGAAAATCGGCGAAAAGGTTTGCGGTAAAGGCGAATATTTCTTTGTGCCGCGCGGCGTGTCCTTACCGGCGTTTTCAACTGAAAAGGGATGCTTTGCGCTTGTAATGTATAACGATTCAGAGCCGCATATTATCGAATCGGACGAGGACGTTGACGGCGCGGAACGCGGTGGTTTGATACAGCTTTCGACTTATGACACGATGCCTTGGCAAGTGCCGACGATTTTTCCGCAGACGGCTTCGGGCTGCTTGTTGAAACTGCTGCATTTTGACGAGAAAACGCACGCGATGACGTTTCTTTATTCGATGACACCGGGTTTTCAGCAGGACAATATTTCGTATCACGATTGCGCCGAAGAAGCGTATCACGTTTGGGGAACGTCTTGGATGATGCAGTTCGGCGATTTGCCGACGGGCGGATATTTCTGGCGACCTGCCTACGTCAATCACGGCGCGTTTTATTCGGAAAACGGCATTTTAGGCTTCGGCAGAACCGACGGCGAACTGCACAATCATTTTCATTACAATCCGTATTCAACGCCCCACGAAAATGCGGAGCGTGCGGCGGCGCGATTTGTTCGTCAAAAACCGGAACTCAACAAATGGCTGCAAACGCACGGACACAACCACATAGATTTCGAGTTTCCCGACGAAGAATTTTCGATTGATTCGGAAAGCGACAGAATTCACAGCCACATTCACGAAGAATGCCACGAACGCGGAATTCCGCACAAACATTGAGGATGTTGATTGTTCATTGTTGATTGTTCATTGTTAGTCGTTAGTTGTAAGCTCTTATTTTGATGAAGGTAGAAGTAAACAATTAACAATGAACGATTAACAATTTACCAATATGAAACAAAAAGCAATATTCGCTAATTCGCAAATTCCGCTTTATTACCAGCTTGAAAATGTTCTGCGCGAGAAGATCACGTCGGGCGCGTTTCAGGGCGGCGAAAAGCTGCCGACGGAGATCGAATTGATCGAAGAATACGGCGTTTCGCGCATCACGGTTCGGCAGGCGTTGCAGTCGCTTTCCGACGACGGTTTGATCGAGCGCAAGCAGGGGCGCGGAACTTATATTTCAGCCAGAAAATCGCGCAAACGAAAATTTACCGGCGTGATTCATTTGACGGGTTCGCTCGACGAACTGATCGAAATGGGAATGGAAACGCCGGTCAAAGTTCTGGAAATGAACAAGGTCGAAGCCGACCGGCACGAAGCGGAACTGCTGGAAATAAAAATCAAAACGCCGATTTATCGCTTAAAGCGTCTGCGGATGCACGAAGGTAAGCCGTTCGGTTTGATAATCAATTATCTTCCCGAAGAAATCGGCGCGAAACTGACGATGGAAGAATTAAGTTCGGGCGCACTTCTGCACACGATGGAGGAAAAACTCGGCTACAATCTCGACAACGCTTTGCAGGAAATCCACGCCGAACTCGCCGATCCGTATGTGGCGAAATTGCTCGATGTGAGAGTCGGAACGGCTCTTTTGTCAATCGAAAGAACGGTTTACACAAAGGAAAACAAACCCGTCGAATACGTCCACACGCTTTATCGAAGCGATATTTACGGCTATTCGGTGAAATTGATACGGGAGAATAAGGAATAAAAAATTTGCCCGCGAATAAACGCGAAAGGACGCGAAAAAAAGAAAATAATTTTAAACCGGAAAATAGAGAAGAAAGAAAAAAGGTGTTAGAAATAAAATTTAAAGATTTCAACCGAGATTTCAGCCGATGTAATCGGCGAAGGCATAAAGCCTAGCTCGTGAGAGCTAGGACACGATGTAACAAAACAAATGAGCTATCGTAGATAGCGTCGGAAACGAGATGCCGCAATCATATACAAATTTGATTTATCATTTGGTTTACTCGACCAAAGATCGCAGACCATTGATAACCGAAAATCGTCAATCTCGTTTATATGATTATATCGGCGGAATGATTCGCAAACGCGGCGGCATCAGTTTGGCAATCGGCGGGATGAGCGACCACGTTCACATTTTGGCAAAATTGCGTCCAGACAAAGCATTGTCGGATGTTTTGCGTGATATAAAAGCGAATTCGACCGGATGGATGCACGAGGTTTTTCCCGAAATGAGAGATTTTTCGTGGCAGAAAGGTTACGGGGCATTTACGGTCAGTTATTCGCAAGTCGAGAGTGTTAAAGAATATATTTTGAATCAAGAGGAACATCATAAAAAACACGAATCGTTTCGGGATGAATTTATCAAGATGTTGAGAGCGAACGATATTGATTTTGATGAGAAATATCTGTGGACGTGAATTATTCGGACGCTATCTACGATAGCTCAAATGTGATATGCAATGAATTCCTAGCGTTGACACGCTAGGCTTTATGCCTACGCTAACTACGTTAGCTGATGAATAAAAACTATTATGAAATACGATTCGATTATAAAAAACGGCACGGTTGTATTTCCGTTTCACGGCGAGGTGAAATGCGAGATCGGGATAAAAAACGGCAAAATTGCGGCGATTGTTGATGAGATTGACAGCAATCAGGCAGAAAAAGTTTTGGACGCAAACGGCAAATATGTCTTTCCGGCGGCGGTTGATTCGCATTATCACGTCGGGATTTACCGCCCGCATTCCGAAGACGCGCAAAGCGAATCGCGTTCCGCGTTGGTCGGCGGAGTCGGGACGATTATCAGCTATTTTCGCACAGGGCATCATTATCTGGACAAAACCGGAAGTTATAAGGATATTTTTCCCGAAGTTCTGGATTTGTCAAAGGGAAATTTTTACACGGATTACGCTTACCACATCGCGCCGATGACGACGGATCAATTGGACGAAGTGCAATGGCTCGTCGAAGAAGCGGGCGTTGGGAGTTTCAAGTTTTATATGTTTTACAAAGCTCTGACGCTTTCCGCCGATTCGACAGCCGGCGCGGATTACACGATGGCGGAAAATTACGATCTCGGACATCTCTACGAATTGATGACGAGAGTTGACGAAATGGCGAGAAAATATAAGAATAAGGCGCGAATTTCGCTGTCGCTGCACTGCGAAAATCCCGAACTGATCCGCGTTTTTATCAATCGCGTTAAAAAGCAAGGCTTGACGGGCTTGAAGGCGTATTCCGAAGGTCGCCCGCCTCTGACGGAAAAACTCTCGGTTCACGAAGCGGCGGTTTTGGCGGACGCGACGGGCTGCCCGATAAATCTGCTTCATTTGTCGTCAAAAGAAGCGTTGCAAGCCGGAATTGACGCGAGAAGAAATTATCCGAATCACGACATCAAACTCGAAACGACTCTGCATCATTTGGCTTTAGATCACGAAGAATTAGACAAAAGCGGAATCGGTTTGAAAGGCAAGGTGAATCCGCCGATTCGCACGAAAGAACATTCGGAATTTCTTTGGGAAGGAATAAAACGCGGTCACGTTGACACGGTTGTTTCCGACCACGCCTGCTGCGGCGAAGAACACAAACAAGGCGGCGTTTGGGAATCGCTGCCCGGCTTCGGCGGAAGTTCGATTTTATATCCGATTCTTTTAAGCGAAGGAGCGCACAAACGCGGCGTAAAATTGTCCCGAATCGCCGAACTCGTCAGCGCGAATCCGGCGAAAAACTTCGGACTTTTTCCGCGAAAAGGTTGCATCGCCGTCGGCGCGGACGCGGATTTGACGATTGTTGATATGAATTTGGAAAAACCGATTCGCGCGGAAGATTTACTGTCCGCCCAAGACCACACGCCGTTTGAAAATTTTATGACAAAAGGCTGGTCAACGCAGACGATAATTCGCGGAAAAGTTATGTTCGACGACGGCAAAGCTGCCGAAGACAAACAAGGCGAATTTATCAAGCGTCCGACGGCGATTCATAGTTCAGAGTAACGCCTTTAGGCGTGAAATATCGCAATTTTCTCCGTTCTTAAATTTAGAGAAGATAAAGTAAGATCACGGCTAAAGCCGTTACTCTGAACGGCGAAAGCGAATTATAGTTTCGCGCGAAGGAATGATTACGATGAAGGAAATAAGCGGACGAGATAAAAATTTGATTGATCTAAAATACTTGCGGGGAGAAATAAATGAAAGTTGATATGTCGCCCGAAGCAGTTACGAAAAGGATGGAAGAACTCGATCAGCTTTGGGAATTAACAATAGCATTGCAAAGTTCGGAAATAATTAAAGACGAGAGGGAAAAGCAAAATAATAAAAACTCCGAAGGCGAATTTACAATGCGTCCGACGACTTTGCATCGGTAGAAATTTTTATTAACTTATTTTGTATGGCGACACTTTTAGAAGAACTTACGGATTTGGTTAAATCATTTGAAGACAACGGCATTGAATATGCAGTTTGCGGCGGTTTGGCAATGGCGATTCACGGATTTGTGAGAGCAACTCTCGATATTGATCTGCTGATTTTGTCGGATTCTCTGGAAAAAGCCTACGAAATTGCCGAAGAAAAAGGATTCGACATAAAGGGATTGGACATATCTTTTAAGGAAAGAGCAGTTGAAATCAGGCGCGTTTCCAAAATTGACGATGAAGGCGAGGTTTTATCGCTCGATCTTTTGCTTGTAACTCCGCAGGTTCAGGATGTCTGGGAAAGCAGAATCGAAATGACTCTGGACGGCAGCGATTATTCGATAGTTTCAAGGGAAGGTTTGATAAAAATGAAAACTTTAGCCGGCAGACCGCAGGATTTAGTTGATATAGAGAGGCTCGAAAATGAAGCAAGTTGATATGTCCGAAAAAGCGGTTTTGCGGCGTTTGCGGCAAGTTGACCAACTCCGAGATTTATGTCTTTCGCTGATGAAAGCGAAAAAAATGTCTGACGAAAAAAAGATAGAAGACGAAAAAAAAGATGACCGAAACCAAACAAAATAATTTTTTTTACGGTTGGGTAATTGTCGCCGTCGGAATGCTCGCGCTTGTCGTCAGCAACGGTTTGTCAATCGGCGGAATTCCGGTTTTTTATAAGCCTCTGCGCGAAGATTTCGTCGCAAGCGGCGCGGTGGCGGCGAATCAAGCCGAAAGTATGATCGGTTTAGCCGGCTCTTTGACGTTTCTCGTCGCCGGTTTTTTTTCGCCCGTCGCCGGTTATCTGATTGACAAATACAGCATAAAAATTCTGATGATCGTCGGCTGCGTCATTTTGGGCGCGAGTTTGATTCTGCATTCGCAGGCATATACGCCGTCGGTTGTCTATCTTTCACGCGCTTTGATGGGAATCGCGCTCGGACTGGTCGGCGTTTTGGCGGGAACGATTCTGGTTTCCAACTGGTTTCGGCGTTTGCGCGGCACGGCAATCGGCATTCTGCTTACCGGAACGAGCATCGGCGGCGTTCTGATTCCGCTGATCGCCACGCCTCTGATTCTGAATTTCGGCTGGCGGACGGCGATGATCGCCGTCAGTTTGATAATCTGGCTCGTTCTGCTTCCGGCGATAATTTTTCTCGTCAAAAATCGTCCGAGCGACATCGGTTTGCTGCCCGACGGAGACTTGGAAAGTCCCGTGTCCGAAGTCCAGAGTCCAAAGTCTGTGGATAGAACGGAAATCGGGTTGACGCTTGGGCAAGCGTTAAAAACGCCGATTTTTTGGGTTTTTGCGTTTTGCGCGGCTTTGATCTTTTATCCGATCTTTGTTACGACGCAGCAATTTATTCTTTATATGCAAACGCCGCGAATCGGGATGAGCGCGACGGCGGCGGGCTACGCGCAAGCCGCGCTTTTTGCCGTCAGCGTCGGCGGAAAATTCTCGTTCGGTTTTTTGTCCGACAAAATTTCCCCGACGCGCGTGATGCTTCTCTGCTGCGGAATTATGTTTGCCGCGACGTTCGTTTTGTTCGGTTTGACCGCGACGACGGCATTTTTGTTTTTGCTGCCGTTCGGTTTGGGCTACGGCGGAACTTTCGTTTTATTGCAGCGTCTTGCCGCCGATTATTTCGGTTTGCGCGAATACGGAAAAATCCTCGGTGCGATCACGGTCGTCGAAACAATCGGCGCGGCAGTCGGCGGAATTTTAACCGGAAGAATGGCGGACGCGGCGGGCGGCGATTATTCGCAAGCGTTCTACGGCGTGGTTATTACAACGGGTTTGGCGTTTTTATTGGTCATCGTGCTGAATTTTATGGTCAAACCGAAAGTGAGGTTAGTTTGATGAAATACTTTTTTTTTACGATTCACAAAACCGCGAAACGCGCGACAGTTTCCGACGAATTCGCGCTCGGCGTGCTGGGCGAACACACGGCATATTTTAAGAAATTAGGCGACGAGGGAAGATGCCTGTTCGCCGGACCTTTCGTTGACCAAACAACAACGCTCGGCGGCGGATTTTACGGTTTTGCGTGCGAAACGCAGGAAGAAGCGAAAAAATTAGCCGACGGCGATCCACTCGTCGTCCAAGATTTATACAGCTATAAAATCTACGAATGGAAAAAGGTCGTTCCCGAATAGACGGAAATTTTACAAGCCGGAATTTTTTCAAAAATTTTCATACGAATTAAATAAAAGTTGCAAAAAAAACCGATTATTTATGAAAAAAACGAACTTGATTGCTTTGTCGAAAAAACATTTCGAGGCAGTTATCCAGAAAAATATCGAAGAAATTCTTGATTCCTATTCTACTTCGGAAAATTTGCTGGTTTTTGTCGAAGGTCCGCGATGGGCGACGCTCGGTTACGAAAATGTGTCGAAAGGTTGGACGGATTTTGTTGAGTCGCCGATTTCGCTCAAAAAATGTGTCTGGCTCGAAAATCCAGAAGCAAAAGTAAATAATACAATGGGATTTGTTGCCGGAATCGTCAAACTGACTGTCGAGATAAATGAAAAAATTCAGACGATAAAATTTCGCGGCACTTTCGTATTTGAAAAAGATGCGGAAGAAAATTGGAAAATAATTCACGAACATTTTTCTCAACCGGCGCAAGACCCTTACGGAATAGGCGATTGGCTGAAAGAAAATTAGTGCGGCGAACGGCGGTTTTTACTGCTTTGATTTATACAAATAATCAGCCGCGATTTTGTAAAATTTATTGATTTCCAGAGCAATCCATTTTTCGTTTTTGCCTGATTCTTCAGCCATAATTTTCGCAGCCGTCGGTGCAATTTCGATTGCGGCACGGGCATCTGTGAACAAAAGACGAATTCGCCTTGCCAAAACGTCTTCGAGCGTCTGCGCCATTTCCGATCTGACGGCGACGACAATATCGGCTTTGGTAAACGAAAAATCCTCGTGCAGTTTTTCCGCCAAATTAGGATTTTCTGTGAGCAACTCGCGGCGGTATTTTTCTCTGAAATTTTCAATTTTCAAATTTTGAGTTTGGCAGTTTTCTCTCGGCAAACCGCCTGTTTTGGCGGCGCGATCAACTGCGTCTTCTGCCATTTTTCTGTAAGTCGTCCATTTTCCGCCCGTAATCGTCAGCAAATCTGCGTCATCCACAATAAGCGTGTGATCGCGCGAAAGAGAAGCTGTATTTTTTTCGCCCGAAGATTTTACAAGCGGACGAATGCCGGCGAAAATGCTCAGAATATCATTCTTGCCCGGAGGTTTTGCCAAATAATTTTTCGCAGTTTCGAGAATAAATTCGATTTCATTTTCAAACGCCTGCGGCTCTAATTCGGCAGTTTCAATCGGCGTATCGGTTGTGCCGACGAGAGTTTTATCCTGCCACGGAATTGCAAATAAAACTCTGCCGTCGCTCGTTTTCGGAATCATTATTGCCGCTTCGCTTTTCAGAAACGATTTGTCGAAAACAAGATGGATTCCCTGACTCGGTTTGATTATTTTCTTCGCCGCTTGATCGGAGAATTTGCGAACCGAATCGCAAAACGCGCCCGTCGCGTTAATCACGACTTTTGCTTTTTCGGAAAAAACCTCGCCCGATTCTTCGTCCTCGAAATTTACTTTGTCAATTTTGTTTTGTTCGTTTTTTGTAAAACCGAAAACGCGGGCGTAATTCAGCAAAACCGCATTTTTTTCGCAAGCGGTTTGCGCCAGATCAATCAACAAACGCGCGTCGTCAAATTGTCCGTCAAAATAAGAAACTGCGCCGCGCAAATTATTTTGCTTGATATTCGGCAGTTTTCTTATCGTTTCTTTTTTTGATAAAATTCCCGATTTTCCAAAACTGTAT
This sequence comes from Pyrinomonadaceae bacterium, assembly GCA_965214585.1. Lineage (GTDB taxonomy): Bacteria > Acidobacteriota > Blastocatellia > Pyrinomonadales > Pyrinomonadaceae > JAHCHG01. The sequence goes on from OZ243957.1 coordinate 892,399, forward strand.
TTTTCCGAAAGAAGATTGTAAATTTTCAGCCCGCCGCCGTAGAAAATTTTTTGCCAAAGGCTGTAACAAGGAATGATAAACTCTTGTTTTTCAGTAAGATGCGGAGCATTTGCGAGCAGAATTCCGCGCTCTTTCAAGGCTTCGCGGACAAGCGAGATATTGAATTGTGCGAGATAGCGAACGCCGCCGTGGACGAGTTTTGTCGAACGGCTCGAAGTTCCCTTGCCGAAATCGCTCTGCTCAAGAAGCAAAACCTCAAAACCGCGTGAAGCCGCGTCCAACGCACACCCGATTCCCGTTGCGCCGCCGCCGATGATTATGATGTCCCAAACTTTTTCGCGCCGCCGAACGCGCTCAAGCATTTCTTCGCGGTTCATTTTCAGAATAAAAAAGGGAAAAGGGAAAAGGTGAAAGGGGAAAAGGGAAATTTTTCCAATCAGAAAATCTAAATGTTTGAGCAGCAATTTTCGGATTTAGAGAATTATATAAGGTTACACTAATTTTACATCTTTTCCCTTTTCCCTTTTACCTTTCACCTTTTCCCTTTTCCCTATAATTCCCCGCGTGCTACTTCAACAATGGTTTCCAGTTCGACGACTAATTTTCTCGCACCCGGTTGATCGAAAGTTTCGATCCAGCGCAGAGATTCGTCTAAGATTCGTAGTTGAAACTGTTTCCAGTTCGGTTTTCCGGCAACCGAGCCGAATTCGCCGTCGTAAAAAGCGACGCGCGGCGGGCGAACTCTGTCGGTCAAAAGGCGTTCAACAGAAAGCATCATTGTCGAAATATTTGCTTGTTCGAGTGCGCGGGCGACAATTCCGAGCGTTTGGTGACAAAGCGGCGACGCGGGAATCAGCAAAGCGGCTTGCGCTTCGTAACCGGCGACTCGCTCGGCAATTTTCGGCGCGATTTCGTCGGCAACCAGACGCGCGTTCGGAATATGACTGCTCAAACTCCACCAAACGTGATTTAATCTGCCGATCACGGCGTTCGCTTCATATTCGAGCAGTCTTTCAATCGGAATTTGCGAATTTCTGTCCTGCAAAACCGCCGCCGGATCGTAGCCGCGAGCCGCATACAGCAAATCTTCCGCCTCGACTTCAATTGGAATTTCCCGAAAATTAGGATCGCCGTCGCGCGATGTAATATCAAAAGGTTCTGTGCCGTCAATATACGCTCCGGCGGACGAAATCAGCGCGAGATTCAACATCGGCAGAGCGCGGCGGGCAGGCGTAAAAGGCGCACCGGAGTTTACGACAAAAGGATAATGTCGCAAATTGTCGTTAGCTCTCCAACTCTGAAAACGCCCCGAAAATTCGCCGGATTTTTCAATCAATTCCATAAATTTTTATATTTTAGCTAAATTGGTCTTTGGCTTTTGGTTCTTTTTACAAATTCATTTTGAAATTCGGCATATCTTTCAGAAATCAAAAACCAAAGACCAAAAACCGAAAGCCAGTTTTTTTCACATTTTAAATTCGTTTTGAAAATCAAATTCGTTCGCTGTTTTCTTTTCGACCACAACGGCAGTCTGCTTTCTCGAAATCAGAAAAAACAGCAAAAGCGCGGCAATCATTGCGGTTATCAAAACCCAAACCGAGTATTGATGCAGATTATTAAACTGAATTCTAAGCGGATTATCAACCGCTATTTCGTCAATCGGTTTCCCGATTTGCCCGCGCAGCATCGAAAGCCAGATAGCAATGACAAACTGCCCGACGGCACAAGCCGCCGCGATCAAAAACGCCAAAAATCTTTCCGACCAAACCCAAAAAAGTTTCGCGCCCGGACGTTTTATAAAAGAAGTCGCCAGCAAAATCAAGCCGATGATCAAACCGCTGACGTTGACGATCATCAAAGTTCGGGAAACAACAGAACCTGCCATTTCGCGCGAAGGCAGAACGGCAAACGCGCTCGGCGCAACCGCGAAACTGAAAAAACACGCCGATCCGAGCCACAAACCGATCAACAATGCGCGAAAGTTATTTATAAATTGCATAAATCCTCCAAACTGCCGAAACACAGCTTTATTATGAAGTTTTTCGGCAAAAAGGGCAAAAGCCGATGTTGACTAAAAGCGGACAATTAAGCAGGTCGAAAAAAGATTCAAGTTTATCAGGTAAATTTTGCTAAACATTTTTACCGTAAAATATGTTTGATATTTGAAAATTGATAGATTAAGCCGATTGTTGAACAATTTAAGGTCAAAAATTATCAATTATCAAATATCAAATATCAATTATATTTTAGGTTTCTTCTTGTAAATCATCACATTTGAAAAATTATACATATCTGCTTATTGTTCGTGCGTTTTGATGTAAAATGAAAGTCAGTTATGATTAAAACATTTCAAAATAAAACTCCGAAAATCCACGAAAGCGTTTTTATCGCCGACGATGCAATGATTATCGGCGATGTCGAAATCGGCAAACATTCGAGCGTCTGGTTCGGTTCGATTTTGCGCGGCGATGTCAATTTTATACGAATCGGCGAGCGCGTCAATATTCAGGACGCGGGCGTTATTCACGTTTCAAGCAAAACCAATCCGACGATTTTGGAAGACGAAATCACGCTCGGTCATCGCGTAACTCTGCACGGCTGCTACGTTGAAAGCGGCTGTTTGATCGGAATCGGCGCAATCGTTCTGGATGGCGCGAGAATCGGCAGAAATTCTTTGGTCGCGGCGGGTTCGCTGGTTACGCCGAACGCGAAAATTCCCGAAAGATCGCTCGTAATGGGAAGTCCGGCGAAGGTTAAGCGCGAACTTTCCGATGAAGAAGTAGATGATTTGAAAAGATTCTGGCAGAATTATGTCAAACTATCGGAAATTTACATTAAAAATTAAACAATTTTTATACAAGTTTTAGTCATTATTGTATAATCTGCGATGTTGTTTGATTTAACTGAGAGGTGTTATGTAATGCGATTTTTTTTAATGACAATTATAAGTATCTTCAAAATTTTTCTTATCTTGATAATTTGCACTAATTTAGTTTTTTCACAAGATGACTCGACTTTATCAGATGAGAAAACCGAATTTACCGCTTTGCAGCATAAAGTTATAGACAAACCTGACACATCAGAACAACTGCAAAGTGATGATACCTATTTGTCTAAAGGTAAAAATGAATTTTCGGTTTGGGGCGGTTTTTCGCCAGATTCGACTACGGCTTTGAAGTTCGGAAGCGGCGAAGATGCACGCTACGGCGTTATTGGCGTGCGTTATGCCCGCCGATTCAATAATAGCGATAAAGTGAATTTGAAATATACGGCGGATTTCATTCCTTTTGCTACTCTAAATTTTCCGCTGACACAATTTGTTCGGATAGGTGATACCAACCGCTTTCAACTCGAAACTTTCCGCCGCACAGGTTACGCTTTCGGCATAGCTCCTTTGGGAATTCAGGCTAATTTTCGCCCTCGTAAAAAGTTACAGCCTTTTGCATCGGCAGGTGCAGGATTTCTATATTTTAATAAAAATATTCCAAACGAATTAGGTAAGCGTTTTAATTTTACTCTGGAAGCAGGCGGCGGAATCGAGATCGGAGTAAGAAACAATCGGGCTGTAACTGTCGGCTACAAAATTCAGCATATTTCAAACGCATATCGGGGAGATTTCAATCCTGGCTATGACAACAATATCTTTTATGTAGGCTACACCTTTTTCACCAAATAGGATTTTGTGTGAAATTAGTAAATTATCCAAATAGGATAGACTGGATAAAACAGGAAAAATCTAATCTTGATGATCTAGACTATCCTTTATTTATTACAATTTAATAATTATGAGCAATACAAATCCGGCACGCGGAATGCGCGATTTTCTGCCTTCAGACGTTCGCAAACGCAATTACGTTATCGGCATTATCAAAGAAATTTACGAAAAATACGGCTTCGAGCCACTCGAAACGCCTGCGGTTGAAAATCTCGACACGCTGACCAACAAATACGGCGAAGAAGGCGATCAACTGATGTTCAAAATCCTCAAACGCGGCGAGAAATTGCAGAAGGAATTGAGCAAAGGAAAAGTCGAAAATGAAAACGATTTGACCGATTTAGCTTTGCGTTACGATTTAACCGTTCCGCTTGCAAGAGTTGTCGCAAATTACAAAAACGATCTGCCGAAATTTTTCAAACGCTATCAAATCCAACCTGTCTGGCGGGCTGATCGTCCGGCGCGTGGACGTTACCGCGAATTTTATCAATGCGATGTTGACGCAATTGGTTCGAGTTCGATGATTGTTGAAGCCGAATTGATCGAAGCGGTTTGCGAAATTTTATTGAAATTGAAATTTGAAGATTTTACGATTCGGATAAATCACAGAGATATTTTAGGCGGAATGATGGAAGTCGCCAAAATCCCGATGGAGAAAAGACCGCAGGCACTCGGCACGATTGACAAACTCGATAAAATCGGGCTAAACGGAATCAGAAAAGAACTTCTGGCAAATGATTTCGCGGAAGAAAGCGTCAGAATTATCACACACCAAATCGAGAATCAGATGAATCTGCATAATGCGGAAACGAATAATTACGAATACAACTTGCGGATTTTAAGCGAAACATCGAGTCCGGCGGAAGAATTTGCAAGCGGCAATGAAAATTTGAATTCTTATTGGAATGCGAAAAAAGAATTGAGAGAAATCATTAAATACACAGAAAATTCGAGCGCGAGAAATCACATCAAAATTGATGAAAGTCTGGCTCGCGGTTTGTCATATTACACAGGCGCAATTTTTGAAGTAAATGTTCCTGATTTTCAAGGAAGCATCGCGGGCGGCGGACGTTATGACGGTTTGATCGGAATGTTCGGCAAAGAACAAATTCCCGCCGTTGGTTTTTCGCCCGGACTCGAACGCATTTTGCTGCTTATGGAAGAAAAACAAATGTTTCCCGCCGATTTAACGGCAAATTCCGCCGATGTGATGGTTACGATTTGGAACGAGGACGCAATCGGCGAATCTCTGAAATTGGCAAACGATTTAAGACAAAAAGGCTTGCGCGTTCTCGTTTACCCGGAAGCCGACAAATTAGGAAAACAATTCGGATACGCCGATTCGCTTGGAATTCCGTTCGTCTGCATTTTGGGCGAAACCGAATTAGCCGAAAACAAAGTTGCGGTTAAAAATATGAAATCGGGCGAGCAGAATAAAATAGGGCGGAACGAATTATCAAAACAGCATTTTTATGGAACGCTGTCATCTTGACGGCAACGAACGCGGAAGCGTTCGAGATTAAGTTTATCAACTTTAAATTTCAATTAAGACTTTAAAGTTTGCCGAAATCGCTTTCGCGCTTCGCGCTCATTGCCGTCAAGATGACGGCGTTCCATTTGTTCCATTTAATATAGGAGAAATTTATGCGCTTTCAATCAATTTTGGTCTTAACATTTTTAGTCTTTTCCGCAACTGCCTGCACAGCACAGGAAAAACAAATCATCGGCAACAACTACGAAAACATCACTAAAATCGCATCATTGGAGAAAGCGCGGGCGGCGCACACGGCGACTCGTCTGACCGATGGAAATGTTTTGATCGTCGGCGGAATGCAGAAAAACGGCGTATTTTACGACGAAGCGGAAATTTTCGATTCGGGCAAAAATTCTTTCGTAAAAGCAGCAAACAAAATGATTAAAAAGCGCGTCAGCCACACGGCGACGCTTTTAAAGGACGGCAGAGTTTTGATTGTCGGCGGCTGGTCGAATCGAAATAATCCCGAAAATACGGCGGAGATTTTCGAGCCGAAAACAAATAAATTCGTGCGCGTCGGAGATACTAAATTCGCGCGTTCGGGACACAGTTCGACATTGCTTGAAAACGGCAAAGTCTTGATCGCGGGCGGTTATGACGGCGAAAGAAATTTGAGCGAAGCCGAGTTGTTTGATCCCGAAACGAACAATTTTGAGCTAATCGGAAAAATGCAAACCGTCCGCAATGTTCACACGGCGACGAAATTAAAAGACGGCAGAATTTTGCTTGCGGGCGGCGAAATACGGCGCGGCGAAATCGCTTCGAGCGCGGAGATTTTCGAGCCGAAAACGAATGAATTTACAAAAATCTCGGCAAAAATGAACCAGGTGCGCTACAAACACGACGCGGTTTTGCTCGCCGACGGAAATATTTTAATTTTCGGCGGTTCGGACAGCCGCGATTTTGGCGGAAGACTAAAAAGCGCGGAGATTTTTGATGCGGAAAAGCAGATTTTTACCCGAATAAAAGATATGAATTTCGCGCGTTTCAAGATCAGCCAAACCGCAACTCTTTTGCCGAACGGCAAAGTTTTAATCGCGGGCGGCAGCGAAAATGCGGAACTTTACAATCCCCAAACAAAATCGTTTGAAAAAGTTTCGGGCAATTTGGGCAAATCGCTGCATTATGCTTCGGTAACTTTGCTGAAAGATGGACGCGCACTGATTCTCGGCGGTTACGAATTCGTCAGAGGCGGCGAACCGACAAGCACGAATCAGGCTTGGATTTTTGAGATTTGACCGAGTGAAATGCAGATAGAAAAAGTTTTATAACATAATGAAGTTGCAGAGAATAATTGAGGAAAAACAATGAATGAAATAATCCCGAAAACATACACCGAACTACTTTGTGAAGTTAAAGAAATTATTTCTACATCACAAAAAAATGCTTTGAAATGTGTTAAAACGAAAATGCGTGAAGCAGATTTTTTTGAAGAAGCAATGTTTGAGTTTCTTAATTTTGAAACTGAAAATAAAACTCATTTCTTGTCAGAAATAAGTCGGATTTTGCAAAAAACAAATAATAATTTGATTTTTGTCGGCAGACAATTTCGTTTGCAAATTGACGACAAAGAATATTTTATAGATTTGCTTTTGTATCATCGGCAGCTGCGCTGTCTGGTCGCAATCGAACTGAAAATCGGCGAATTTCTGCCCGAATACGTCGGCAAAATGCAGTTTTATCTCGCGGTTTTAAATGACGAAGTGCGCCTCGAAGACGAAAATCCGACAATCGGCATAATTTTGTGCAAAGATAAAAACAAAACGGTTGTCGAATACGCCTTAAAGCAGTCAAACTCGCCCGTCGGAATCGCCGAGTATAAACTCGTTTCGACTCTACCCGAAGATTTGCAAAAACAATTGCCCGCGCCCGAACAAATTGCGGAGATTTTGGATATAATTTGAAGAAATATTTAACAGGGATTAATAGGATGAACAAGGATAATAAAACTGGTTTTAGAAACTTTCTTATCCTATAAATCCTGTCTATCCCTGTTAAAATTTTTCTTATATTTCAGTCGGTGCGGACTTCTTTTTATAATGACAAAAAAAATTTATCGAAAATTATTTGAAAGACGCGATTGCAACTTTTCGGAATTACAAGCGAACAGCGGAATTTAAAGAGTTTTTGGCGGAAAAGAAACGGCGCGGCGAAGAAAAGTTTCACGCGCTCGAAGCACCGCAGGAATTTGCGGAAAGTTCAGAGTAACGCTTTTTAGCGTGATTTGGCTGGCGGAGAATTTAGGTTAGAATGGAAATGGTTTGAACGGTTGGCGAAGTTTCACGGCTGAAGCCGTTACTCTGAACGGAGGAAAATTATGAAATGTCCTGTTTGTAAAAACGAAACTCTGGAAACGAAGGAAATTGAAGCGAATTTATTTGCGAAGGTTTGCTCGAAATGCGCGGGGAAATGGATTTCGAGCGACGATTATAATCAATGGCTGAAGCATCACGGGGAGATTTTGCCGGAGATTTCCCGCGGAGAAAGCAAAATGACGATTCCCGAATTTGAACTTGCGCGGCTTTGTCCGCGCGACGGGCGAATTTTAATAAAATACGATGTCGGACACGAAATTCCGTTTAAGATTGACCGATGCGGAAACTGCGCGGGCGTTTGGCTGGACGAAAACGAGTGGGAGATTTTGAAAAAATGCAATTTGCACGACGAACTGAACAGAATTTTTACCGATCATTGGCAGGAAGAGATCAGCCGCGAAGAAACGAAAAAAACTTTGGAGAAAATGTATCGGGAAAAATTCGGCGCGGATGATTATGAGAAAGTGCGCGAGTTTAAGAAATGGGCGGATGAGAACGGAAAAAGAAGCGAAATTTTAGCTTATTTGGATGATGAAAATCCGCTGCAATTTTAAGGGAAGAAATTTATCCACAGATGAACACGGATGAACACGGATAAGAAAGAAAAATACGATCAAAATATAGAAAAATTGTCGAAATCAAATCTGGAAAAATGAACTGTAAAACTATCTGAAAAATTCAATCTTATCTGTGTTTATCCGTGTGCATCTGTGGACAAATTCCTTTTTCTTCGTATCATCATATTCATCAATAAATTCTCAACACCGCTTAAAATATGTTAATCTTTTGACAGTTTATTTATGAAAAACCGCCAAATTTCAATTTTAGGTTCGACGGGTTCAATCGGCTGCAGCACGCTCAAGGTTGTTGATTTTTTGGCAGATTTTCAAGTTGTCGCACTCGGCGCGGGGAAAAACGTCGAAAAATTAGCCGGACAAATTGCAAAATACGCGCCCGAACTCGTTTCGGTTGAAAGCGAAGATTGCGCCGAAGAACTGCTTCGAGAACTTTCAAAACTCAAAACTCAAATTCCAAAAATTGTTGTCGGCGAAAAAGGTTTGATCGAGGCGGCAACGCACGAAAAGGCGGAAACTGTTGTTTCGGCAACTGTCGGCGCGGTTGGGTTTGTGCCGACGCTTCGCGCACTTGAAGCGGGGAAAAGGGTTGCGTTGGCGAACAAGGAAACGCTTGTGATGGCGGGCGAATTGATGACGAAAGCGGCGCGTGAAAACGGCGCGGAGATTTTGCCCGTTGATTCGGAACATAACGCGATTCATCAATGTTTGCGCGGCGAACAGAAAAAGGAAGTCAAGCGTTTGATTTTAACGGCTTCGGGCGGACCTTTTCGTAATAAAACAAAGGAAGAAATCGAAAATGCGACAAGGGAAGAGGCTCTGAATCATCCGACTTGGGAGATGGGCGACAAAATTACGATTGATTCGGCAACTTTGATGAATAAAGGACTTGAGGTTATCGAAGCGAGTTGGCTTTTCGGTTTCGGCGCGGACGAGATCGGCGTTGTCGTGCATCCGCAATCGGTTGTGCATTCGATGGTTGAAATGGTTGATAATTCGATCATCGCGCAGCTTGGCGTAACCGATATGCGCCACGCGATTCAATACGCGCTGACTTTTCCGTGGAGAGAAAAATGCGAACTTGCGCCGCTCGATTTCGCCAGTTTGTCGCAATTGACTTTTGAAGAACCCGACTTGGAAAAATTTCCGTGTCTGCGGTTGGCTTATCGAGCGTTGGAAAAAGGCGGCACGATGCCCGCGACATTAAATGCCGCCAATGAAGTTTCGGTGCAGGCGTTTCTTGACGGGAAAATCCGTCTTTCCGACATCGCAAAAATCAACGAAAGCGTGATGAACGCGCACGAAGTTCAGAAAGTTATGAGTCTTGAGAACATTTTGGCGGCTGACAAATCGGCGCGAAAGCAGGCGATGATGAGATTGGAAAAAACCGATTCGGCGAAGTGAGGTTAAAAATTATGCAAACGATAATTTCTGAAAGGATAGTCAAAAATCCGCTGATTTCGGAAACGGATTTTGAAGAACCGAAAACGATAAGATGGACAAAAGATGAATATCATTATCTTGCCGAACTCGGATTTTTTGAAGGCAAACGCACCGAATTTTTAGGGGGAGAGATTATTGAAATGCCGACAATGAACAGTCCGCACGCAACCGGATTGACGCTTGCCGATGACAATTTGCGAAAGGTTTTTTCGGAAAATTTTGTGGTTCGCAATCAAATGCCGATGAATTTCGGGGCGGAATTTGAAGTTGTGCCGGACATCGTGATAATCAAAGGCAAAGCGCGTGATTTTATAAATGCTCATCCGCAAACGGCGGATTTAGTTGTTGAAATATCAGATACGACCTTGAGTTATGAACGCAATCGAAAGGCGAGTTTGTTTGCAAAAAACGGCATAGAAGATTATTGGATTTTGAACTTAAAAAACGGAAGACTGGAGATTTACCGCCGCCCGATTACTGACAAAAATGCTTTTCACGGATTTGGTTATGCGGAAATGTTAATTTTTACCGAAAAAGATACGGTTTCGCCGCTTGCCGCGCCGAAAGCTAAAATTAAGGTGGCGGACTTATTGCCGTAAATTTTTATTTGAGTTGATAAACGTATTTATAATAATAAACTGCTCCGACAAATTAGAGATTACTAAAATGCAACAAATTACAACTAAAATTCAGCCTTTGATAAATCCGTTTTTTTCTGAAATCGAAGAAAATGACGCAGAAAATGATGCCGTAAAAGTCAGAAAATGGAATCAGGAAGAATATTATAAAATGGCTGAACTCGGATTTTTTCACGGCAAAAGAGTTGAGTTAATTGAAGGAGAAATAATCGAAATGTCGCCAATGAAAAGTCCGCACGCAACTTCTGTTTCTTTGGTCGGCGAAATTTTACGGGAAATTTTTCAAAAAGATTATTTTGTCCGAAGCCAACTTCCGATGAGTTTTAGCAAAAACACCGAACCTGAACCTGATATTGCGGTAATCAAAGGCAAAATCAGAGATTTCGCCGAGAAGCATCCGAAAACCGCTGAGTTGATAATTGAAGTTTCGGACGCGACGCTTTCCTATGATCGCACGGCAAAAGCGGGCATTTATGCTAAAAATGAAATTCAAGATTATTGGATTGTAAATGTGAAAAATTCGTGTTTGGAAGTTTATCGTCATCCGATTAACAACAAAAATCTTGGGTTTGTTTATTCCGAAAGAACAATTTTTACCGAAAAAGATACGGTTTCGCCGCTTGCCGCACCGAAAGCTAAAATTAAGGTGGCGGATTTATTGCCGTAAAAACTTTAATTTGACGGAAAAGAGCGCGGGTTTTACACTTTAGTTTGCAACTTGCGCGGCACATTTTGTTTCTAAAATACTTAAAATTTACTTTTCAGGCAGGATTTTTATAAAGAATGTATAATATTTTAATAGTTACTTTAGCGGTGATATTCGTTTTGGGAATCGCCATCAACATCCACGAATTCGGGCATTTTATTGTTGCCAAATTGTTCGGAATGCGCGTTGAGGCGTATTCGTTTTTCGGCTTGGGTCCGCGAATCTGGGGCTTTAAAAAAGGTCATACGGATTACCGGATCAGCGCGATTCCGCTTGGTGCTTACGTCAAACTTTACGGCGACGAATCGAACGCGGGACTTGAAGGCGCGGACGAGCAGGGCGAAGTTGTGCCGGATTTGGAACTTTACGAATTGCGCCCGCGCTGGCAGAAATTTCTGGTGATGATCGGCGGACCGTTTATGAATTTAATGCTGGCTTTGGCGATTCCGTTTGTCGGCGCAATCGCGCTCGGTCTGCCTTCGATGCCCGCGCCGATTGTCGGCATTGTGAAATCCGGCGGCGCGGCGCAAAAGGCGAATATTCAGGTTGGCGACAGAATTGTTAAATTCGGCGGAGTTGAAAACCCGACGTGGGAGCGAATCCGCAACGACGCTCTGATTTCGCCCGAAACGCCGATTCCGGTTGTCGTCGAACGCGACGGTCAGCAAATTCCTCTGACGATTACGCCGACGAAAGTTACGGAAAGGGGAAATTCCGCCGGAATGCTGGATTTTGAACCGGAAATGGGAGTTGAAGCCGTCGCGGTCAAATCTGTTGTCGAAGGCGAACCGGGAGCGCAGTCGGGATTGCAGAAAGGCGATAAAGTGTTGGCGTTAAACGACAAACCCGTGAGAAATACGCAGGGGTTGATTAACGATTTGAAGGAAAATAAAGACGCGCCCTTTAAACTTACGGTTGAAAGAAACGGAAAGCGCGTAGATTTGCCGATGCAGGCGCGAAAAAATGACGACGGAAATTTCCGAATCGGCGTTGGCTTCGGCGCGGCGGAAGTTACCAGCAGAGAACCGGCAAGCATCGGGCAAGCGGCGGCTTTTGCATACAATCAGAATATGGAAATTATCCGCCTGACCGGAAATGTCTTCGGACAGCTTTTCGCGGGCAAGCGTTCGGTCAAAGACGCGGGAGTTGCGGGACCTGTCGGAATTGTGCAGATCATCGCGCAGATGGTTAATGAAGCCGGATTTCTCGGCTTGTTCCCGATTTTGATGGTGATAAGTCTGAACTTGGGAATTTTTAATCTTCTGCCGATTCCGATGCTCGACGGCGGACAAATCGCCGTTCTCGGCATCGAAGGTTTTCTCGCTTTGTTCGGGTTGCAGCTTTCGATGGGCGTAAAAGAAAAAATCCAACTTGTCGGATTGGCACTTATAATGATCTTGATGGTGTTCGTTATATTTTTGGACGTTTCGCGGATTATTGGGTAAGAGGGATATTTGTTAGCGGTTAGCGGTTAGCTGTTTTAAAAAAAGATCAAAAAACAGCTAACCGCTAACCGCTAACCGCTAACTAAATATGAGAAGAGAAACAAAAGCAGTAAAAGTCAGAAATGTGCAAATCGGCGGCGGTGCGCCTGTTGCGGTGCAGTCAATGACGAAAACCGACACCGAAGATGTTGAAAAAACAGTTAAACAAATCGAGCAGATGGTTGAAGCCGGATGTGAAATCGTTCGCATTGCCGTTCCGAACGATGCCGCCGCCGCCGCACTCAAGGAAATCAGAAAACGAACGGACGCGCCACTCGTCGCCGATATACATTTTCATTACAAATTAGCGTTAAAGGCTCTCGAAGCGGGAGTTGATAAACTGCGATTTAATCCGGGAAACATCGGTCCGATTGATCGTGTGCGGGAAATTGTCCGCGCCGCTGAAGTTCAGAAAGTGCCGATCAGAATCGGTGTCAACGGCGGTTCGCTCGAAAAGGATTTATTGAAAAAATACGGCACGGCAACGCCGGAAGCGATGGTCGAATCGGGAATGCGCCACGTCAGAATTTTGGAAGATTTGGGTTTTTCCGATATTGTCATTTCTCTGAAAGCATCGGATGTGCAGCGCACGGTTGCGGCTTATCGTTTGATGTCGGAAAAAGTAGATTATCCGCTTCATCTCGGCGTAACCGAAGCCGGAACGCCTTTCGGCGGCACGATAAAATCGGCGATGGGCTTAGGCATACTGCTTTTTGACGGAATCGGCGACACGATTCGCGTATCTTTAGCCGCCGAACCGCACGAAGAAGTGCGCGTCGGTTGGGAAATTTTGAAATCTCTGGAACTTAGAAAACGCGGCGTAACCGTCGTTGCTTGTCCGACCTGCGGGCGGCTCGATATTGATAATTTTGTCGAAATTGTCACCGAAGTTGAAAGAAGACTCGCGCACGTCGAAGAACCGCTTCACCTTTCAATTATGGGCTGTGCCGTCAACGGTCCGGGCGAAGCGCACGATTCGCAGCTTGGAATCACATTCGGGCGCAACGTCGGAATGATTTTCAAAGACGGCGTTCCAATGCGAAAAGTCGGCGGCGAAGATATTGTCGAAGAATTCGTCAAGGAAGTCGAGATTTTGCGAAAAGAAGGCAAGAACGCGAAACCGCTTGCTGAAAATAAACCGCTTGTTCAGATAAGTTAAAATAAGAAATTTGCCCGCGAAATACGCGAAAGAACGCGGAAAAAGGAGAAAGATCAAATTTACTTTTTCTTTTTTTCGTCCCTTTTGTGTGTTTCGCGGGCAAATTTCTTTTTCTCAAACATTCTGTGAATTAAAATGAAGGAAAGTGAGGCGGGGCGTTTTCGTTTACACGGGCAGGTTTTTCAGCGGTTTCGTTTGTGAGCAATTATTTTATAAATCTTTATTTTAAGAGCAGGCAGATTCTTTTTGGCATTGCTCATTTTCAGAGTTCTTTTCGCCAAATTTCTCAGCATCGAAAGCGATTATTTCGTTTGAATTCGTGCCGATAAAAAGTCTTCCGTCAATGACTTCCAAACTTTGCAGATCGTTTTCCGGCAAACCGTCGGAAACGGTAAAGTGCCTTAAAAGTTTTCCTTCTTTGGTTAATTGCAGCAGTCCGTGTTTTGTTGCGGCAAAATACGAATCGTGAAATTTTTCGATTGCTCTAGCCGATTCGTTCTTAAAAGCAGCGTCTTGAAAATTAATTGATGCGGGAGAAGTCTTCTCAAAAAATAGGTTTCGACTCGCAGTTTTTTCGCTTTCCGGCTGGACAGCGTTTTCCAGCGCGTTTTGAACGCGGATCACGCTGAACACAGACACATACAAAAGCAAAAAAACCGCGAAAATCGAAACCTTTCGGCGGAACGTCAAAAATGTTCTCAAAGCTGCAAATAGTTGTCTGGTCAAAATTTTCATCAAATACTTTTCCGCTAAAAAAACATTCCAAGCGTTTCTAAAATTGATTATTGCCGATTCGGAAAGTTATTTTTACGGGTTGAGTTACGTTTTGTCTGAGTGTCTGCGCGGTTTGGAAGCTGTGGAAATCCACATAAAAAGATAAGTCGGCAGCGTCGTGCGTGAGCCGATTGATTAATGCAAGTCGCAACGAGCGCATCGGCTCACGCCGACGCTACTGACAAGGGTTATATCAATTCATATTTTTCATTCATTTTGTGATAATCTTTATTTTTATGAATATTTCCGCGCCTGAGAAAATAGAATTGGAAAAGAAGCAGAGAGTTTTGGAACGGCTCAAAGATCGGCTCGCCGAACGCGAAGAAGCGATGACCGAACTTCGCGCGGAACTCGAACAGTTTGAAGCAAAATACACGATGGAAGTCGGCAGACTTTACGCGGAACTCGACGACATCGAAGCGGAAATTGCCGAAGAAGAAGTGCGGCTTGCGCCCGACGACGAGGAAATAAAAAAACGCGCCGAAGAAGCCAGACGACGCGCCGAAGAATCAGCCGAAAATATTGATGAAGAAAATTGGCAGGCTTGCACGCAAAAATGGAATCCTTCGCCCGAAGCGAAAAAAACTTATCACAACTTGGCGAAAATGATTCACCCGGATTTGGCGATTGACGAAGAAGAACGCGCAAAACGCCACAATTTAATGGCGAAACTCAACGATGCTTATTCGGACGGCGATCAGAATTTGCTGAATAAATTGGTCGAAGAATATAGAGATTCGCCCGATTTGGTCAAAGGCGATTCAATCGGCGATGAACTGGTTCGCGCCATTCGCCAGATTTACCAAGTTACGCGCCGCTTGAAGGAACTCCGCGCCGAACGGCTCGAAGTCGAACTTTCCGAACTCTACGTTTTGCAGAAAAAAGTTCGCCGCGAACAACTCGAAGGTCGAAATCTGCTCAAACAAATGGCTGAACGCACGAACACACACATCAAAAAATCAAAACGCCGTCTGACAAATTTGCAGCAGGTAAATGCCGCCGTTGACCAAGAAATCAATGAACGCTTCGGCATAAATGTTTCGGCGTTCAGATAAATTAAACGGAAAACTTGACTTTAATTTAATGCGGAATTTTTTGCTCTTTTCTCTTTCGCTTTTATTTGTCCGCATATTTATTCTAAAATGAATAAATATGGAATATTTCGATGTATTAATCGTGGGAGCAGGACTTTCGGGAATCGGCGCGGCGGCGCATTTGAAGATGGAATGCCCGAACAAGAGTTTTGCGATTTTGGAAGGGCGAAAAGTATCAGGCGGAACTTGGGATTTGTTTCGGTATCCGGGCGTTCGTTCGGATTCGGATATGTTCACGCTCGGTTACAGATTTCGCCCGTGGAGCGATACGAAATCTATTGCCGACGGTCCGGCGATTTTGAAATATATCCGCGAAACGGCTGAGGAATTCGGAATTGACAAAGAAATTCGCTGCGAACATCGCGTTGTCGAAGCAAATTGGTCAACCGGCGAAGCACTCTGGACGGTGGAAGTTGAAGTCGGAAAAGATAAAGCGAAAGTTTATTACACCTGTAATTTTCTCTATCTCTGCACGGGATATTACGATTACGAAAAAGGCTACACGCCCGATTTTGCGGGAATGGGAGATTTTAAAGGAAAAACCGTTCATCCGCAGAAATGGACTGATGATATTGATTATGCAGATAAAAAAGTCGTAGTCATCGGCAGCGGCGCAACCGCCGTTACGCTCGTTCCGGCACTTGCCGAAAAAGCCGCGCACGTGACGATGTTACAGCGTTCGCCGACTTATATTCTTTCCGTTCCCGCAAAGGATAAAATCGCAAATTTTCTGCGTTCAATTCTGCCGTCGCGTGCCGCTTACACGATCTCGCGTTGGAAAAATATCTTGTTCGGATTGGGACTTTACACGCTTTCCCGCAGAAGACCGCCTTTGATCAAAAATTTTATCGCCAAAGGCGTAAAAAAAGAGATCGGCGAAGAATTGGCAAGCGAACATTTTACGCCCGATTACAACCCTTGGGATCAGAGGCTTTGCTTAGTTCCCGATTCGGATTTGTTCAACTCCATCCGCGACAAAAAGGCTTCCGTCGTCACCGATTACATAGAAACTTTCACCGAAACCGGATTAAAATTAAAATCCGGCGAACATCTCGAAGCCGACATAATCGTAACGGCAACCGGACTCGTAATGAAACTGCTTGCCGGAATGCAGCTTGTCGTGGACGGCGAAACGGTTGATTTGTCCGAAACGCTCACTTACAAAGGAATGATGTTGAGCAACGTCCCAAACGCCGCCTTCGCCTTCGGTTACACAAACGCTTCGTGGACTTTGAAATGCGACCTGACCGCGCAGTATATTTGCCGGATGCTGAAATTTATGGACGAAAACGATTACGAAATCTGCACGCCGCGTCTGAACGATCCGGCAGTCAAACCCGAACGCGCCGTTGATTTTACGTCCGGCTATGTCGAAAGAGCGTTGGAAAATTTGCCGAAACAAGGCTCGAAACTTCCGTGGCGCGTGAATCAAAATTATATAAAAGATATTCGTATGTTTCGATACGGAAATATTGACGACGGAACGATGGAATTTAAAGCAAAACAGGCGAGATAAATTTATGAGTTTAACCAAAGAAAGCGTCGTCGTAATAACAGGCGCGGCATCGGGAATCGGACGCGCTTTAGCCGTTCGTCTGGCACAAGAACCGATTGCCGGAATCGCCGTTTCCGATGTAAATATTTCAGGTTTAGCAGAAACCCAAAAATTGATCGCGGGCGAAAATCCGAAGATAACAACACACAAAGTTAATGTCGCAAATGAAGACGAAATGCGGAACTTCGCCGAAGATGTCGTCCAAAAACACGGGCGCGTAACTCACATTATCAACAACGCCGGTGTCGCTCTCGGCGGCACTGTCGCGGAAGTTTCCATCGAAGATATACGCTGGCTGATAAACATAAATTTCTGGGGAGTCGTCTATGGCACAAAGTTTTTTCTGCCGCATTTAAAAAAGGAAAAATCCGCCCACATCGTCAATTTTTCAAGCCTTTTCGGAATCATCGCCCCGCCCGGACAAGCCGCCTACTGTGCCAGCAAATTCGCCGTCCGCGGATTCACCGAAAGTCTGCGCCACGAACTCGAAAACACAAATATCTCTGTTTCAACAATCCATCCCGGCGGCATAAAAACCAGCATTGCCGACAACGCCCGCATCGGCAAATACGTCCGGCTTTCCGAAGAAGAAATCGAAAAAAGAAGAATAAAAGAAAACAAAAACCTCAGCCGCACCTCGCCCGCCCAAGCCGCCGAAATCATCGTCAAAGGAATCAAAGCCAAAAACCCGCGCATCCTAATCGGCGCAGACGCTCGCCTGCTCGGTTTCATCACACGAATCTTCCCGCGCCGTTATTTTTCCGTCATTGATTTTATAAGCGGCGGGAGGCTTAGAAATGAGTAATCGAATAATAAACTTCGTATAGCATAAATGTTTCAACACTGAAACTGTGTTTTGCACACAAAATCTTTTTCATTTACAATATATTCATGAATGAGAATTTCTCTAATTCTGAAGAAGATATTGAAAATAAACTTTTATTCATTTTTTCAAATGTCAATGAATGGCTGAAGTTTGCAGAAGTCAAGAACGCGGGGATGACAGCGTTTTCAATTGCAGGGATTTCCGGGATTATTGCTTTTGTTACTCTGTTTCAAAAACTTTCAGTTACTTGGAAATCACTTTTTCTTTTTCCAGTATTTTGTCTTTTAATAGCTTGTTTAATATCTCTTCTTTCATTTTATCCTAGAATAAATCGTCTAGGTATTTTAAATTCAAGCATAAAAAGTCCTTTAGACAGTGATAATTTATTGTTTTTTGGGGACTTGGTGAAATACGATACTAATTCATTTATAGATAAAATTTCTAATCGGTATTTTTCTATCAATCAAATCAATGAGTCTAAAAGGTTAACGGATATTGCCGACCAAATAATTGTTAATTCTCGGATAACTGAAGCAAAGTATAAATTCTTTAAAGTTTCTGTTTTCTTTTCTTTTTTATCTCTAGTTTTACTTATTATCTTTTCGATCATCTTCGGAATTATAAATGTATTTAGTAGTTCCTAAGGAGCAAGTTATGACAAAAATTATACCTAAGTTTTTACGCAGCAATTTGCAAGCTAAAACTGTTCAAACAGGTGAAAATCAAGTTCATTCAGAGTTTAGAGAGATTATTAAAAATAATCTAAAGTCCTATCACGATGTGGAAGTTGTAAAACAAGATAAAATTCCTGATACAAGTGATATTCCATTACATAAACCTAAATGGTTGGAAATTCCTAATGTTATTTGTGTATTTGTAGATATTAAAAACTCAACCTTGTTAAGTGCTAAACACTATCCTAAAAGCACAGCAAAAGTTTATCAGCTATTTACTAAATCTGCTGTGGAACTTTTTCACGCTTTAAATTCTTCATACATTGATATAAAGGGCGATGGCGTTTTTGCATTATTTAATCATAATGAAGTGTATCGTGCTTTAGTTTCCGCAGTAACTTTTAAGACTTTTTCCGACAAAGATTTGATTCCCAAAATTATTAAGGAAACTGGTTTGCAAGAACTTGGAACTCATATCGGCATAGATCAACATAAAGTTTTAGTTCGCAGGATTGGATTAAAACGAATAGAAGGCAGAACTGATCGGCAAAATGAAGTATGGGCAGGAAAAACAGTTAATACAGCCTCAAAACTTGCTTCTATTTCTAATCATAAAGAATTAATTATTTCAGAAAAATTCTATAATAATATTACTGATGACCACGCGCGTTTATCATGTGGTTGTGTAAATGGAGAACCATCAAGCAACAAAACTCCTTTATGGGAAAAAATTGATGTTTCTGATGATACTCGATTCTACTTTAATGAGGCTTGGAAATTAACCAGTTATTGGTGTGAAAGACATGGCGTAGAATTTTGCGAAAAGTTATTGAAACTTGATGAAGAATGATATTCCTAATTTTAGACATACATTTTCCCCTGAATTCAAAATGTCGTTCGAGTCGAAGATTTGCTAAATTTTCAGATCATCGAGGTCTTTTATAACAACAGTAGAATCTATATTTTGGAAATCGTCCCAATCGTCTGTCAGCAACTCCGCGCTCGCATATTTGGCGGAAGCGAGAATTATCGCGTCAGGAAGTTTTATTTTTTTGGTTTTGTTTTTGCGGTAAATGATTGCTTGGTCGGCAATTGTTTTGTTGATTTCGATAATTTCAAGATTGTCGAAAAGTTCGTCAATCAAATCATTTTCTGCCTTGTCGGTGAATTCATACGCATAAACTTCCATATACGTTATGATCGAAACGTAAAATTTATCGTAGCGCGACAGCAGTTTTTCAACATCAATTTCCTGTTTGGAAGCGTAGATAATCGTGTTGCTGTCTAAAATTGAGTCATTCCCACTCATCTCTTAATTCTTTTTGCCATTCGGACGGGTTTTCGATGTCTTGAAACAAATTCGCTTTTTGTATTTTTTCAAAAGCGGCGGATAAATTCGCTTTTTTAGATTCCGCCCGTTCGTGCGGTTCTTCGTCCAAAATGGTGAGCAACGCCCGACGATCTTCCGGCAGACTGATTTCCGTCAAAAGTCTGACGTTTCCCGTTTTATCTACGATTGCTTCTAAAGTTTGCATAACAGACGACATTTTATCACAGAGTTTTATGTTTTATACAAATATCTTGAGTATTTTCCATTGACTATGTTTTTTCCAGAATGTGTAGATATTCAAGAGTTGCAGTAGCTTTGTGATTTCGATTTTCGGTTTTGTCCGCCTTAAATCTTTGATATTCGACCCGCGCCAAATCGTATTTGCCGTATTTTTCTAAAATTTCCCGCACTTTATTTTCCGACATCAAACCTTCGTTGTTATAACTAAGAAAAATATATTTGAATCTGGCTTTTTCAATCAAATTCTCAAAAACATCGGCAACTTCTCTTGTCTGACAATAAAGCGAACGCTTGTAATCTCTCAAACCCGTTTTGCCTCTCGGCGTGAAATCGTCATATTTCGCAATCGTATTTAACAAATGATAATTCGAGCCGTATTGACGGGCGTTATAAGGCGGATCAAGATATAAAACGTCGCCTTCAATATTCTTTATCAAATCATTTGCGTCTTCATTAAAAACTTCGTGAGCCGCATCATTTAAATCAAAAAATGCGGGTGTAAGTTTTAAAGATTTTTGCGCCGACGCTTTGAGATGTTTTAGAAAAGCACCATAAACGCTCGCCGTATTTGCCACCGCGTCGGCGTTTTCAAGCAAAGTTGAAAGTAAAAAATAGTATTCGTCGCCCGTAATTTCTTCATTCCTTTTCCAACTCTCTATTTTTTGCCGAATCGCATCAATTCTTTTCCCGTTTTCGTCGCTGAAATACTGTCTTTTGCTTCCCGAACCCAAACAATAATTTTTATAAACGAATCCTTCAATCCCTTTGAGATTCTCCAACTCATTTATCTTTTCCAAGCACTTTATTTCTTCGTGATTTCCGATATAATTACGATTCAAAACATAACTGTAATACTCAAAATCATTGGCAATAATTTTCTTCGATTCGGTTTTAAATGCTCGCCCAATCGCGCCCGTTCCCGCGAACAAATCGCAAAAGATTTTTTCCTTTATTTCAACTCTTTAACTTTGCATTTCATTCCTGTAAATTTGAAATTGTCTTTGAATTCCTCAATGAGATTTTTGATAAATTGAGTTTCTTTCCCAACATAGTTAATTTTCCAATTAGGATATGCGTTTGTATCATAATCAGATCCGAATTTGTTTGAATTGGTGTTGGCTTCTTCCGTATCAATTGTAACTATAACTTCAAATTTTTTAATTATCTTCATATTGTTGTAAATATTTTACTTTTTGTCGGTAGTTCGCCATCTCTGCAATTTAGACAAACTAAGGCTTCTACTAAATTTGTGCCGTCAATATCGAATATACGAAAAGCCTTTTCTTTTTCTCCACAAACTTCGCATTTATATTTTCTTTCTTTTCTAGATTTTTGGTTCTCTGCTGTATCATTTGCGCTCATAAAGTTTCCTCTGAACAAAGCTATCTTTGAAAAATAAATTTCCGATGATATTCAAGAAATTCTTCTCTTCCATTTATATCTAAATTCTCTATTTTTTGATTGTTAGAAATATTTAGTTTGGCAACATTTTCCTTTGAAATTCTATTTGATATTAAGATTCTTTTTTCAGATGTGAAAGTTATTAATCCAGTGCCTTTATCAAACAATTTATCAAATAATGGAGAAAGCAATAAACCATTTTTCGTGTTTATTCGTTCATCATTGTTACTATGAATCCAAGGTTTTATATGACTTGCAATTAAAAGTCTTTTATCGTCAATTCCGGTAATCGGACAACTTTTCATCTCGGATAATAATTTTGCTCGAAAATATGACTGTCCGATTCTAACTTTTTGTTCGACAACTTTCTCTGTTCTTATCAGTTTCTTCGTTGCTTTGAAAACAACCTCATCTTTTTCAACTGTAAAAAATCCCAAATCTTCATCTTCTACCTTTTCTAAAAAGTCTGTGAGCGCATAAACTCCTTTCGCTATTCTCGTAAATCTCGAATCTCTTTGAACTCTTTCTTGAATTGTAGAATCAGGTGTTTTGCCGACGATTTTTGATTTATCCTTGTAGTTCCATATTTCTTTATAGAGAAGTTTTAACGGCGCAAAATAACCACTGTGCAACATTACTTGTTCAATTGCTTCTGAATATGTTAAATCTCCGTTTCTATTCATAGATTAGACATTTTTCCGCGATTTCCCTCAATGTTCTTTACAACAATTCCTTTGAGTTTAACAACAAAATTGCGTTTAATTATATCTATACAATAAAACGCTAACGGTTTAACTTCACCGTTTTTATAAACATCCCCGACGACGAGCGCGAAATAACGGTTTTTATCTAAATTTTTTAATGAATTTTCGCAGACAGTTTTGAATTTACCAATGAATGCTTTTAATTCGCTGATTTGAGATAAATCATCTTCATTGTCGGTAAATTTTATAATGTGAATCAAGAGTAGAAAAAAGTTTATTGAAAACAAAAAAGTCAGCAATTTGCACGGAACGCCGTCCATCTTGGCGGCAATGAGTGCGATAGCACGAAAAAACTGCTTGTTATTTGCAGCGTTTCGGATAAACAAAGACTTTTCGCGCCGAAGCGACGCTCATTGCCGCCAAGATGGACGGCGTTCCGTTTTCTACTCTTGATTCACATTTTATAATGTCCAAATACGGCGGATGTATCAAAACAAACTGAACGCTTTTCGTAAAAAAGCCGTTGAGCGCATTGTTTATATTTTTATCAAATGCTTTTTCGTCCAACGAATTACATTCCTCGATAAAAAATTCGTTCTCAGACGCGCTTAATGACATTTTTCCCTGAACATAATTTACAATCTTAGGATTTATGTCAAAACCGATGTCTATGTTTTGAAAATTGTCCTTATCGCCGGTTAGAAAATCGGCGTTGGCGTATTTGGCAAAGGCAATAATTTCAAGGTTGGCGAAAATTTCGTCGGTAATATATTTTTCAAGCGGATTTTGAAGACAGAACGCGTAACATTCGGCATAATAGTTATATTACAAGAATCTTACAATTCATCCGCCCGCAAACTGTTAGAATTAAACAATAAAGGCTTTCCCCTTCGTGTTTAATTTTTAGATTTTTAGAGGTATTTATATTTAATGAGCGACTCAGCAAACAATAACAAGGGCAGAAAAGAGATATTTCAAACGGACACGATATTTTTTATGATCGTGTTTCACGCATTAGCGATTTGGGCATTATTTACATTTAGCTGGCAGAATCTGGCGGCGGCGGGAGTTCTTTGGTGGCTTTCGGGCAGCGTCGGAATCGGTTTGGGCTACCACCGGCTTTTGACTCATCGCGGATTTAAAGTTCCGAAATCTATCGAATATTTTATGGCGGTCTGCGGCACGCTCGCGCTTCAGGCGGGACCGATCAGTTGGGTTACGACGCACCGCATCCACCACGCATTTACCGAAACCGAAAAAGACCCGCATTCGCCGAAACAAGGCGGATTTCTCTGGGCGCACATCGTTTGGCTTTTTAAGGGAACTGCTCAGGTTCATCCGCCGCAAACTCACAAGCGTTATTCGCCCGATCTGGTTGATGACAAATTTTTACGGTTTTTAAACAAATATTTTTGGCTGACAAACATTTTTGTCGGATTGATTCTGCTTGCCGTCGGCGGTTGGTCAATGGTTTTGTGGGGCATATTTCTTCGCGTCGTCTGGGGCTGGCACATCACATTTTTCGTCAATTCGATCACGCACATCTGGGGTTCGCGCCGCTTTGAAACAAAAGACGATTCGCGCAACAATGCACTCGTCGGAATCTTAGCGTGGGGCGAAGGCTGGCACAACAATCATCACGCTTACCCGCGTTCGGCAAGACACGGAATGAGTTGGTATGAGATTGATCTCAACTGGTCGCAAATCCGGCTCTTGGAAAAGTTAGGCTTGGCAACCGATGTTTTCGCGCTCGACCTAAAAGACGAGAAAACCAAACTAAAAGCGATAGAAAATGTGGGTTAGATGAAACGATAGAATCTAAACAAACATTTTCCCCGGATTCAAAATGCCGTTCGGATCGAAAACCCGTTTGATTGCCTTCATAATTTCAAGCGTCGGCGCGTCCAGAGCGATGTCGAGATATTGGCTTTTAACGTAACCGATGCCGTGTTCGCCGCTGATCGTGCCGCCCAATTTTACTGATAACTCAAAAGTTTCGCGGACGGCTTTTCTCGCCCGTGCGACGGAATCGGGATCGTTTCTGTCGCACATAAAATTGACGTGAATGTTGCCGTCGCCGGCGTGTCCGAAGTTGGCGACGAATATTTCGTATTTTTTGCCGATTTCTTCTACTTTGCCGATTAATTCGGGAACTTTTGAACGCGGGACGACGACATCTTCGTTTATTTTCAGATTGTTATATTTCATCAAAGACGGCGAAATGGCGCGGCGTGCGTCCCAGAGTTTGTTTTCTTCTTCTTTGCTTTGTGAACGCAAAATGTCGAAACCGCCGTTTTCCTTTAAGATTTGTTCGACGAGTTTTGATTCGCGCTCGACCTGTTCACTTGCGCCGTCAACGGCGACGAGCAAAACGGCTTGCGTTTCGGGTGAAAAACCGAACGCGAAATTTTTCTCGATTGCGCCGATGGCGTTGCGGTCAATGACTTCCATCGCCATCGGCAGCAAACCGCGAGTGGTGAATTTCGTCAAAACTTCGCACGCCGCTTTCATCGAATCGAACGAAGCGCGAACCGTCGCCGTCGCTTCCGGCATCGGGAGAAGTTTCAACGTTGCTTCGGTGATAATTCCAAGCAAGCCTTCCGAGCCGCACATCAAACCCGTCAGATCGAATCCGGCGACATTTTTGACGGTGCGTCCGCCCGTTCTGATAATTTCTCCGGTTGCGGTTACGACCTCCAAACCGAGAACCGAATGTTTTGTAACGCCGTATTTCGGAGTCCGCATTCCGCCCGCGTTTTCGGCGATGTTGCCGCCGATAAACGAATCTTTATAGCTCGCCGGATCAGGCGGAAAAAGCAGACCGTATTTTTCAACCGCCTGCTGCAAATCAAAAGTCCTAATTCCCGGCTGACAAACGGCGTAAAGATTTTCTTCGCTGATTTCGATTATCCGATTCATCCTGTCCGTCCCGACGACGATCCCGCCGTCAACCGGAACTGCGCCGCCCGTATAACCGACACCGCCGCCGCGTGCCGTTACGGGAAACAGAAATTCGTTGGCAAGTTTGAGAATCGCGGACACTTCCGCCGCCGATTCGGGAAACAAAACCGCTTCCGGCGGAAATTTTTCCTTAACCGCATCCGCGCCGTAAGGCTCAACCTTTTCCGGTTCGACCAAAATGTTTTCCGCGCCGACGATTGCTTCTAATTTTTCTAAAACTTCCGGCTTCGAGGCGTTCGTTACGGCGCGTCCTTTTGAGTTGAAATGAATTGATTGAAACATTTTTATTTATTCGATGGCTTCAATTCTATCTCGGAAAACATTAACCAATTTATGAGTTTTGCTTAAATCAATTATGTCTTCCCAAATTGCAGTCAGAGTTGTATAAAACTCGCGCATTTTCATATTTCCAAAGCGTATGTGAATTACTTTCGGCGGCGGTTCGTGAAAAATTATGCGGTTCGAGAAATCTGCATCTTTGGTGATAATAGTCAAATTATTTTCTTTGGCGTATTCCCAAATTTGTTCGTCCGTCCATTCATCGTCAATATTTTTTTGATGAATAAAATCTTCGCTGCTCCATAAGGAAAAGCGGTAAGGAAGATTCACATCAATCAGATACTTGAGCATTTTTAAGCGACGGATTTTATAACATAATTGCGATTCATCAAATTTGTCGCAAACTCAAGACAAGCGTTAATATCCTCGCGTTCGAGCGACGGATATTGACGCAAAATTTCTTCGACACTTTCGCCTGCGCTTAAAAATTCGAGAACGGTTCGCACGGTAATTCTTTTACCGCGAATCGTCGGTTTGCCGTTACAGATTTTTTCGTCAATTGTAATTCTGTCTGAAACCACTTGCATAATGTTTTAGATTATAACATTTACGGCGCGTCCGCGTCCCAAAAATCTTCAGTCAATTCTTTTTTCGGCAAAGACATCAGCCCTTGTTCGACGAGTTTCCTTTCATCTTCATCTTCGTCAAAAGGCGTAATTCGGGCAATAATTTCGTCGTTTTCTTCAACGATAATTTCGTCGCCGTCTTTTACTTTTCTCAGATACAAATTTAAGTTGTGTTGTAATTCATTAATACTGATTCTCTGCATAACTTTTTAAAACCTCGCCGATTTTATTTACATTTGACGATAAATTATAACATTTCCGCAAACCTGCTTTATTCCACTTTACGCGGCTTTTTTCACATCTTCGTCTTGTTCGTCTTTTTTATCCGAAAACGAAACATATTTTCGTCCGCTTTCCCGTTGTTTTTTCTGTAAATCTTCAAATATCAAATCCAAATCATAATTGAATTTTTTCGCATATTCATCGCGCAAACGGCGCGTTTCTTTGACAATTTCATCTTCGTGCATAAATTTTATTCTCCTAAAAGTTCTTCGAGCGTGCAGATGTGCGACGGCTGGAAATTTTCCGCCCGAATCACTTCTTCAATTTTAACCTGCATTTGTGCATTTGCAATATGTTTAAAGTTCCAAGTCGCTAAAAATTCTATCTGCTCGACGGCGGCAACGGCTATATGAAGCGCATCAGCCGCCGCTTTTTCCGGCACGGCTTTTTTAACCGCGAGAATCTTCGCCAAACTCCTTGCTTCATCATTGACGGGCAAAACTTCAATATCTTTCAAAACATCAAGACGCTTTTGCGCCATTTGCGGATTTCCCAAACGCGCTTCTTGAATAACGAGTTCGGAAACTACGATTTCAAAATCCCGCCGATGTTTTTCCCACCAACCGAAGGTAGTCAATTGATGTGCGGCGGTAATTACGTCGCTACTCCGATTCGCCGTAAGATAGCTGACGATTGATGTTTCAATATAAACTTTCGGTTTCATAATTTCTCTAAAACTTTCGGCTTTGAATCGTTCGTTATGCGGCGACCTTTTGAAGTGAAATGGATTGATTTGAACATTTTCAAGCGGCTTTTTTCACATCTTCATCTTTCTTATCCGAAAACGAAACATACTTTCGCCCGCTTTCCCGTTGTTTTTTTTGCAAATCTTCAAATATCAAATCCAAATCATAATTGAATTTTTTCGCATATTCTTCGCGGTATTTGTGAATTTCTTCGATAATTTCATCCTTCATCTATTTTATTCTCCTTTCCCAAAATTTCCTGCGGTGTGCAGACAATCGGCGGTTCATAGCCGAAACTGCGGCAAACTTCTTCAACACGCCTGTAAATAAACGCATTGGCGATATGTTTGCAGTTTAATGTTAGCAAGAAATCAATGCCGTGAACAGTTGTAATTGCGATGTGAAAAACATCAAGAGTCGCTTTTACGGGTAGTATATTTCGTTGAAGAATTTCACTTGCCAGATTTTTTACTTTGCCGTTATTTTCGAGAAGCGGAACATCTTTAACCAAATCCAAACGCTTTTTTGCCATCTCCGCATTGCCTTTGCCCGCTTCATCGGTTATGAGTTCGGAAATATACAAATCAAATTCGCGCCGATGATCTTCCCACCATTCCTGAGCGAGAATTTGATTTGCGTTAATAACCACATCACGACTCGGACGCGCCGTAAGATAGCTGACGATTGACGTTTCAATGTAAACTTTCGGTTTCATAATTTCCTAAACAGCGCGTCCTTTTTGAGTTGAAACAAATTGATTTGAACATAAAATAACTATAGTTAAAAACCGAACCGCTTCGGCTCTAGCGGAAAATCGGAACTGTTGTTAAAATTATAAAGTATAAAATTATTGACTTATTCACAATGGCAAAAATCCAATCCAGAGAAAACACGGACAAAATCAGCAGAAACAGAGTTCGCGTCGTCAGTCTTTTGCCGGATGTCAGCGATCACGAATCGGCGATTCGGCGGATTGCTGAATTGGTAGAACGCGGGCGCGGCGGTTATGTCTGTTTTTCCACCGTTCATATGGTGATGGAATCGCGCGACGATGCGAAATTTGCGGAGAAAGTTAATAACGCGGATTTGATAATTACGGACGGAATGCCGTTGGTTTGGATGCAGAAATTGCAGGGCGCGAAAAGCGCGGAGCGCACTCGTGCCAATGATCTGATGATTGCGCTTTGCGAATATGCGGAGAAAAACAATTTGAAAGTCGGATTTTACGGCGGACGGCAGGAAGTTATTGATTCGATTTTAGAACGCGCCGAAAGAGATTTTCCAAAGCTGCAAGTTGCTTACGCATATTCGCCGCCGTTTCGCCGTTTGACTGAAAAAGAAAACGCGGAAATCGTTGAAGAAATTAACAATTCCGAAACGCAGATTTTATATGTCGGTCTGGGATGCCCGAAACAGGAAAACTGGATGTCGGCGCACAAAAATAAATTGGGTGCAATAATGCTCGGCGTTGGCGCGTCGTTTGATTTTTACGCGGGAAATGTGAAGGAATCGCCGGAATGGATGGGAAAACTCGGTTTAGAATGGCTTTATCGTCTGACGCAAGAACCGCGCCGTTTGTGGAAGCGTTATATTATTTTAAATCCGCGTTTTTTGTGGCTGGCAATGCTTCAATTGTCAGGATTAAAAAAGTTTGATAAATAATTGAGCCTGTGCATATTTCAGAAAAACACTTCGGAATAGATGATAAATTATAGATGAAAGATAAGATTGGCGAAATAAATCTATCAGCTATCATCTTTCATTTATCATCTATTCCGAATGGCTAATCTTCATATCCAAACGAGTTAATTACCCGCAGTCGTCAAATAATTTTCACAAACGCGGCAATTTGAAGCTGAATTTCGAGCCTAAACCCGGTTCTGATTTTACTTCGACATTGCCGCCGTGCTGTTCGACGATCTCTTTGACGAGGGAAAGTCCCAAGCCGGTTGATTCTTCTTCCTTGTCCTGACCGTCGCGGGCGACGCGGTAGAATTTCTGCCAGATTTTTTCGTGTTCGCTCGGATGAATGCCGTAACCTCTGTCTTCGACGACGACGCGCAGAAAATCCGATTCGAGAATTGTCGAAATAATCACGGAAGTTCTTTCAGGACTGTATTTTATCGCGTTGTCCACAAGGCTCTGAACGGCTTTTGTAATCAAACCTTTGTCGGCAGCAATCGGCGGCAGCTGCTCGTTTGCCCGCTCGACAAGGCGAATCCGTTTATTTTTCGCCGTTTCCTTCATATCGCCGATGACTTCGCGCACGACGTTATCGAGTTTGACCGGAGATTTTGAAAACTCCTGTTTGTCGGATTGTTCGAGATTTGAAACGGATAAAAACGTCGCCAGCATTTTTGTCAGACGCTGCGATTCGTTGGCAATTATGTTCAGAAATTCGCGCGACTCTTCGGGAATATCTTCGTCCATCAAAAGAAGTTCGGCAAATCCCTGAATTGACGTGATCGGCGTTCGCAGTTCGTGCGACATCAGCGAGGTCATATCGCTGCGGAGTCTTTCGTTTTCCTTAACGGCGGAAATATCGCTGAATGTAATCAGAAAACACGCCGGTTTCAGAGGAACATTCGTTTCGTGGATTGACGCGCTGTCCGACGGAACTTTGACAAGCGAAATCTGCATTTTCAGAGTTCTGTTAGTATCGGGAAAAAACAATTCTCTTTTGTAAGAATCTCCGGTTTGCAAAACGCGGCGGATGGCTAAACGCGGTTCGTTAAAAACATCCGTTTTGAAGCGTTCGAGCAGTTTGAAAAGATCGGTTTCAAAAAATTCCTGCCCGTTCAAGTCGGCGAGATGGCGCATTTGTCTGTTCAGATAAGCCAGAGTTCCGTCCAGATATGCAATTGCGTGAGCTTCCTTTAGATATGAACTGGCAATTACGCTGAAAGATTGCTCTTTGATAATTCCGTGAATCAGACTTATCGTGTCCAGACGATTTTCCGCCGAAAATGTCGAGAAAGAACCACTCCAGTTCTGATGCGGCAGTTTTTTTTCGCGCAATTCCTTTCGCTGAAAATTTCTGGCGAGTTGTTCGCTGAACGCTTCCAGCAAATGGCGATCTTCCTTCTCGAAGTTTTCCACAATGTGGATAAAAAGAACGCCGACGATAACTTTTTCATAAATCAGCGGTAAAGCGACACGCGCCGCGCCTTTTTCCGCATCATCTTCCTGAATAGCGGTTTCTCTCGTTTCCAGAGATTTTTCGCAAAGCTCTATATTTTCACGCCACGAGGACTGCCGATCAGCCGCACATTCCGATTTGCCGTTTCGGGAGCGTCCGATGGGAACGAGTTCTTTATCTAACGTATATCGAAAAACGATAACTTCGGAAAGCGGCAGAACCGTTTCGAGAAGTTTCAAACCGCTTTCGATTCTCAAATCCGCCGATTTCCCTTCCAGAAGATGTCCCGTCGAAGCCAGATAAACCAATCTTTCCGTCAGTCTGGAATCAATCAGCCAGAGTTTTTTCAGATGAACTCCAGCAAGAACCGAAACAGTCGCAAGCAGAACGGGAATAAAAAGCAGGCTTACATCAAATAAAAAAGCCCCGACCAAATTCAGCAGCAGAAACAGCGTCAGAAAATACATATAAAAAGATGCCATTCGCTTGATGCTGAATTTTTCAGCCAGATAAGCCGTCAGAACGGCAAAAGCGGTAATGATCGGAATATCCCACCAACGGAAAACCGTATTTTTCGGCACGATCAATTCCGCCGCCGAAAAGTAAAATTTGCTGCCGTAAGCCCACACAAGACAAACCAGACCGGCGATAAAAATGGCGATAAAAAGCGATACAAAAACGCTTTTGTCTTTATTAAATTTCATAATTTTGAAATTCGGGTTACGAATATTTAGAAAAATTAAGCAGTTGTGTATAAATGATCGGGTTATAGTAATTTGTAAAAATGAACCTAAAAAATAATTGATAATTATGCAGATAATTAACGGTCAGTTATCAATTATCAATTCTCCATTTTCAATTATTTTGTTGGTCTTATGATTGAAAATCAAAAACCTCAATAAATTTGGATACTTTTTCTAACCTGCTTATTTAGTGAAGTAATCTGGAATGCTTAAAGGTTTAACAAGAATAACAAACAATGTTTGTCAAAAGGATTATCTAACAAACAGATTGGAAAATCAAGAGAAATATTCGATTCTTCGTTTAATCAGGAATTTTCTCTTAAAACGCGCAGAACTTCGGCGACGCTCCAGGCTTGAGCGAAACAGCCGCGCGGTTCGTGTGGCGGTTCGCCGTCGAAAATTTCGGAAATTTGTCCGATTCCCTCGTCGCGTAATTGGCTTTCAAATCCGCGCAAAATTTCGTCAACGCGATTTTTTGTCTGTCGCCCGTTCGGATTAACTCTCTTAAATGACTCAATAAACGCGCCGATCAGCCACGCCCAGACAGTTCCCTGATGATAAGACGCGTCGCGTTTGTATGGCGAACCTTCGTATGTTCCCTGATATTTCGGATCATTCGGCGAAAGCGAGCGCAAACCGCAATCCGTAAGAAGTTCCTTTTCGACCTTTTCGACAATTTTCCGCGCCCGGTCAATGCTCAACATCGTGTTTGGCAAACTGACCGCAAAAATCTGATTCGGTCTGACGGAAGAATCCTTTTCGCCGTTTTGAACGACATCGTATAGACATTCTTCCCGCTTATTCCAGAAACTGCCGTTAAAACTCTGTTTGGCAATTTGCGCCATCGAAGCGTATTGTTTCCGGTCTTTTTCATCGCCGAAACGCCGGGCAAAATCTTCCATAATTTTCAGAGCGTTATACCACAAAGCCTGTATTTCAACCGCTTTTCCGACGCGCGGCGTGAAAACTTCTTCGCCGGTTTTCGCGTCCATCCAGGTAAGCTGCGAATTTTTCGCGCCGGCGTATAACAAACCGTCCGTATCGAGATGTATGTTGTAGCGAGTTCCTTTCAGATGCCAGACGATTATATCCACGAGTTTTTGATATAAATTTTCCTTTACAAAATCATAATCGCCGGATTTTTCGGCGTAAGCGCGAATTGCCTCGAAATACCAGAGCGTTGCGTCAACCGTGTTGTATTCGGCTTTGTCGCCCGCGTCCGGGAAACGATTCGGAAGCATTCCTTGGGAAATATGGCGGGAAAATTCGAGAAGTATGCTTTTTGCAGCTTCGGGACGATTCGTCGCCAGCGTCAAGCCGTTTAAGGCGATCATCGTATCGCGTCCCCAATCGGAAAACCACGGATAACCGGCAATTATCGTTTTTCCTTCGCCGCGCGAAACGATAAATTGATCCGCCGCGATGACGAGTTGTTTTGTAAAATCATCTTGGGCATCGGCGAGTTTTATCAAATTTTCGCGTCTTCGGATTTCGCTTTTTTCAAATTTTCCGGCATCCGCAATTTTTCTCTTTTCGGTTGAAACGATAAGTTCAGCCGCTTCGCTCAGATCGAA
Organism: Pyrinomonadaceae bacterium; assembly: GCA_965214585.1. Taxonomy (GTDB): domain Bacteria; phylum Acidobacteriota; class Blastocatellia; order Pyrinomonadales; family Pyrinomonadaceae; genus JAHCHG01. Next base: position 924,856 of record OZ243957.1, read on the forward strand.
TTCGAGAGCGAACGGTTGAAACAGATTTTCGTGATAATCAAAACCGCGAATTCGTTCGATTTCATACTCGAAATTTTTATACCAAACGGAAGTTTTTTCGATTTTTGCGTGGTTGTGCGAGAAAAAAAGCGCGGGCATCTCGTTTTCGGGTTTGATTGAAACGCAGTTTTCCTCTGTTTCAAAATTTTCGTTGAAATCATTCGTATTTTGCCGCAGATGATGATAATCACGAAAAGCGAGCAGAGGCTTCAATTCGATTCGGGATTCGGGATTCGGGATTCGGGATTTGTTTTTAATTTTATAGCGGCAGACGATTGTATTTTCGCCGTAAAGCATAAAAATCTTTTTCTCGATTTCGATTTGTTCGATTTCAAAAGTCCAGATCGGAAACGGTTCGAGGCGGAAACTTTTCAGATACTGAAAGCCTTTCGGATGAATGTTGTTCGGGTATTGATTTGCGGACAGATCGTAAGATTTTCCGTTTAGATAGAAGGTTTCTTCAAACTTTGATAAAGCGACGATTCTGCCAAGCGGCGGACGGGTTGCGGCAATTAAAAGACCGTGATAACGCCGCGTGTTCGCGCCCGAAATCGTCGAACTGGCAAAACCGCCGATGCCGTTTGTTTCAAGCCATTCGCGCGATGTTGATTTCTCAAAATCCGTGCAGATTTCCGAGCCGAATTTGATCATTTTTATCAAATCAGAATTTTTAATTTAAGCGAATAAATTTTCGACGAATCCTTTTTCATACATTATATATATTCCGAGTCCGACGCTTATCAAACCGGCGACGCTTTGCAGAACGAGATTGAAACGGGTTAAGCGCGAGGAAGTCAACTGAAACGGCAAACCGACCAGAAAACTCATTATCATCATTCCGCCGATTGAGCCGATTCCGAAAATTATAATATACAGCAATCCGGCAAAGGTCGAATCAATTGTCGGTATAACGATCAGCATCAAAGCCGCGCTTCCCGCCAAGCCGTGAACCATTCCGATAATAACCGAGCGCGGGCTGAACGAAAATCCGTGATGCGTGTGCGGTTCGTCTTTCTGACCGGGAACGTGTATGTGCGGATGCGCGTGATCGTGTGTGCCGTGTTCGTGTTTGTGAAAATGTAGTTTCGCGCCTCCGGCAATTTTTCTGATGACGTTTAATCCGAGAAAAACGAGCATCGCGCCGACGGCGAATTCCAGCATTGCCTCCGTTCTCTCGCTTATTTCAAACTTAAACCATAAAACTAAAATTCCGGCGATAAATAAGGAAATCGTGTGTCCGAGTCCCCACAAACCGCCGACGATTGCCGAACCGAAAAGGCTTCTGCGCTCGGTCACAATCGTTGAAACCGCCGCCAGATGATCGGCTTCGGTGGCGTGTTTCAAGCCGAGCAAAAACCCGAAAGACAAAATTGCCGCCGTTGATGTTGATAAAAATACTGTAAAAATTTCTGACACAAAAAAACTCTCTCGAAAAATTTAGTTACATTAAAGAGTTATAACAGATTACCGCGCCGATGCAAGCAATGACAAACGAACTGAAAACCGGCAGGGCTTTGATAATTTTGCTTTCGCCGAGAGATCTGCTTTCAAAAAATTTACCGACGTAAAGAAATGCGAGTCCGACGCAGGTTAGAGTGGCGGCTAAACCGAAACTGAAAACCAAAGTCAGAACTAAACCGTAACCGATGCGATCCAGCGAAATCGCCGAAAGCATCAGGACAAGCGCGGAAGGACACGGAAGCAGACCGCCGGAAATTCCCAAAGCGAGCAGACTGCGCCACGTTACATTTTCGGGCGGAAGATGCGTATGAGTCGAACCGCCGTGCGTGTGCGTCAGACCGTCGTGCGCGTGTGAATGAAGGGCTTCTTCGTCGGGCGCGTGATCGCCGTCTTCGTGCGAATGCGTGTAATCGTAAAGATGCTGATGATGTCCGCCTGATTTATAACCCAATGCCGCAAGCAGGCGATCTTTGAAAAGAGTTAATCCGATAAACAAAACAAGCAAGCCCGAAAAGAAATTCAAAAACGGCATAATTCGTTCGGGCAGAATATAATTTGAGGCGAAAAGCGTTATAAATCCGAGCGCGAAAACTCCGAGCGTATGCGTAATAGTTACGGTCAAGCCCAGAAATATGGCGTGTTTCGGTGTGCCGCGCGAACCGACGAGATATGCTCCGACGACGGCTTTTCCGTGTCCGGGCGACATCGCGTGCATCGCGCCGAACCCGAACGCGACGAGCAAACCGAAAAGAATGATCGTCGGCGTTATCTCCGGCGCGTTTATCAGTTCGGCAAATCTGTCCTTTTGAACGGGCGCAGTTGTGTGTCCGTCGCGGTTTTGCAACGCCTGCGCGTTTGGCGGAATTGCTCCCGTCGCTGCGGAAAATTCGGCTTTTCGCTCGTCAAGCGGCGCGTCTATTGATTCTTGCGGATATGCGTCAAGTTCATTTGTAACGCCGCTGCCGAACGCCGTGCTGTTAAAGATATTTACGCCCGACACGCGCCCGACGACGATTTCGTTCCAACCGATTCGCTCGGCATAGTTTTTATTTTCAAACTTGAAATTTCGGGCAGCACCGATGTTCGTCGGCAGATCGCCGATCAAATCCCATTCTACTTTGAGAATTGATAAATTTCCCGATCCTTCTTCTAAGTGTATATTTTTTGCCGTCGGGCGAAGTTCGATTTTTTTTCCGTCAACCGAAAAGACTAAATTTGAAACGTATTCGGGCGTGATTTGTTCGGCGTAAGCGTCTAGCTCTTCTTTCGAGAGTTTGCCGTCTTTATCTTTATCAATATGCTGAGATTGCTGAAAAGTGGGAATTTCAGCCATATCCAAAACGGAACGGATTTTGACTTGAGATGTTTCAACTTCAATGCGGGAATATTGATTGATACTGAAATTTCCCAGAGGATGCGCCGCCGCACAAGCCGCACAGAGAAGTATGAAAATTACAGTATTAAAAAAAATTTTGCTTTGCATATTGGTAAAACTTCTGCGGAGTCAATTTGCCCAAGTTCAAATTTATCGTCTTTAAGCCGAACTAAAATCCTTGTTTCCAAATCTTTTAGAGTTTAACTTACCGATTCTAAGGCGGATTTTGCTTTCTCCGATTGCAGAATGTCAAAATGCGGATTTATCTCCAGAGCTTTTTTCAGATATTCGGCAGCCGCTTTTTTATTGCCCGATTCTTTTTCGATCATTCCCGCGTGATAATAAATCTGCGCGTCTTTTGTGTTTAGACGCATCGCTTCTTTGATAATTTTGCGGGCTTCTTCGTAATTTCCTTTTTTATAAAGACACCACGCGTAAATATCGGCAGTATAAATATCTCTGCGATTGGCGTGTTCTTTTTCGGCGATTTCCAGAGCCTTGTCCAGATTTACGTCCAGATCAGCCCACATCAAAGCGAGGCGGCGTTGATCGGTATTTCCCAAGTTTTTTTCGATAACTTCGGCGAGTTCGTATTGCTCTCTGGCTTTTTCCTTTTCGCCCGTTTTGCTGTAAACATTTCCAAGCTGAATTACCGTTTCCGTCAGAGGCACGCGCTCCTGCGCCTGCGTGTAATATTTGATCGCGCCTTGATAATCGCCTTGCGCGGCTCTGGTTTTTCCTTTGCCTTCCAAGGCAAAATGATAACCCGGAAAAAATTCCAGAGTTTTATCGTAAGTAAATTCCGCCGTATCAATTTTTCCGATTTGAAAATACTCATTTCCCAGATGAGCCAGACACCACGCTTTAACTTCTTTATCCGTCGGGTCAGCCATCTTCGTCGCCGTTATCATCGCTTCGATTGCGCCGTCGCTGTCGCCGTAAAGGGAGCGAAGTTTTGAAACGCGCGTATATGATTCGGTGTTCGGTCTGGTGCTGACCATTTGCTGTCCTCTGTCTAACGCTTCCTTGTAATTTCCCAATTCAACATTGGCATCGGTCAAAATTCCCAGCACGAATGCGTCGTTCGGATATTTTTCCAGCAACTCGTTTCCGTATTGCAAGGCTTCCTGAAAACGATGAAACGTCAGCATCAGAGAGCCTTTTAATTTCTGCGCTTCGGGATTATCTTCGTCAATTTTCAAAGCGCGTTTGACCGCTTCTTCCGCTTTGGAATTCAAGCTGAAATCTCCGGTTTCACGAGCGCGGCGAATATATGCAATGGCAAGTTTGTTGTAACCGATTATAGAATCGGGCATTTCCTTGACTATTTTCCGAGCCTCTCTGATCTCGGCGGTTTCAGCTGTTTCGGAAGCTGCAGGCTTCGGAGTTTCCACCTTAGACGCTTCTTGCGTAACGCAAGATGTGAATACGCTTAACGTAAAGACAAATAACGCGAATAATAAAATTTTGTTTCGTTTCATAACCAGACCTAAATGAATTAACGGGCAGAGATATAATCTCTGCCCATTTTTTTACTGCTTATAAGAATTTAACCTGTTTATCTTCTGTCAAAGTTTCCTTTGCTGTTGACAACCGGAATTCTTACGGTGTTGTCTGCTTTGGAATCATCCAAGGCAGGAATCGGAGAAGCACTCGTTCTTATATTTGAAACACGCGGCTGATTGCCTTGATTCGGCGGACGCAGATATGGGAATCTGGTCAGAAGCGGTCCTTCAAAGTTGAAACTCACGCCGTCGCCGAGCGCGTTGTTCGGTGCGACGTTTGTTGCCGGTGTGAACGGCGTGCCGCCTGCAACTGCGCGGAGAGCAATGTCAACCACGTCGTCGTGCGGTCTGCGACCATTCGGGAATCCTGCAACGTCGCCGCCAAGCAGTCCTAAGCGATTAATATTCGCAATCGGAGTAATCGGGATGGCAACATTCAAACGCAGATATTCGTGCGGCTGTCCGTCAGACAAGAACGTAGTATAATTCGGTCCGGTTACGCTGTTGACCGGAATTCCGGTAGCGAAAATTTGAACCAAATCATTACGCGGCGCGGGCGGAATATTTATTCCGTAAACGAATCTCAAAGCGCGTGCAAGTTCGGGATCGAGAACAAACGGTGCTGCAATAGCATCATTTTTCGGCGAAAGCGAATTGAAAGCATCTTTAAGTCTAAGCGGAATAACCAGTTCATTGACAAGCGGATTGCCAAGACGCGAAATTTGTCTGAAACCGCCTGCGCTGTTTCTCGTTCCGTCAGTTTGAATGATTCTCGTGTCGCGGCGGCTGGCAGTTGCCCAAACGCCGATAACAGCATCATTAGCCGTCGGACTTGTCGGAGTTGCTCCGGTTCTGGTCAAATCACCAATCGGAAGTTCGATAGCAATTGAGTTGATATTGTAGTTCTGCGTTGTATCAATACCGCCGCTTTGACCGAGTGAACGAAGATTCAGGTTATCGAAAACGCCGCCGAGGTCAATATAAAAATATTCATCTCTCTGTCCGGCGAAAACTTTTCCGCCGCCCGGAAGAGAAGAAATTGCCGGCTGACCTAAAGCGGTTTCATAATTCGGCGTAGCTTTCGGACCGACATTGTTCGGCGGAACAAAGAAACCGCCGCCAAGCAGTCTGCCTTGTCTTCCCGTGCTTGAATCAACACGGGTAACGGTATATCTCTGCGGCATATTGTAATCGAGATCAGTTAATGAAGAAATTACGCCGTTTTCGTTAAAGGTCGTGTGACCGAGAACCGTGTTGCCGTTTACTATATTCGTGAAAAACTGAAACTGATATGTTATATCTTCAGTTCCATCGCCGTCGTTATCAATTTTGATTTCGTAGAGAACAGTATCATCAAAACGGTGATACTGAGGACCGGCTGAAGGTTCTTGAAGCGGAATGTAATTGGCGATCAATGTTACAAAACCGCTGCGTCCCGGTTCTACGCTGCGAAATGCGTAAGTGTCTGTATTATCTGCGTATGGGTCTTGGCTGATAAGCGGTGCTTCAGCGTGGCTTGCCGCCAATACCGCCAGTCCGCTTACGCCGATACACATAGCTAAAACAAAGAAAATGCGAGCCATTTTCAAGCTTTTTGTATATAAAATTTTATTCATTATTATTCTACTCCTTCCCGTATATGCGGGATTATCACGCCGAAGATTTTATCAACGATGTGATAATCCCAAGTCAGTTTTAGTGTACGTCGTAGTTGGCAATCGGATAGTCGCCGCTTTGTCCGAAGTTGACGGTGGTAATTCCGCCATCGGCATCAGTCGAACGTCCCGTGCTTCTCAAAACGAAGAACTGCGAAGTTCTCGGATCATATGTGGCAATATCGGTTCTTCCGTCGCCATCATAATCGTTTTGCACCTCAAATTGCGGTTTTTGACCGAACTGGATGATCGTTACACCAAGATCACTACTTCTGAGGATAAACCAAGTAAATGGATTACCTTCACGAACTAATGCAAAATCGGTTTTGCCGTCGCCGTCGTAGTCGCCCGGAACAACCAAATCACTTGCTAAACCAAAACGGACTGTTTTCACATTACCTGTGCTGCTTTCTTTATAAATAAAGAAGCCTAATCCGTTGGAATCACCGCGATACACAGCCAAGTCGAAACGTCCGTCTCCGTCATAATCGCCCGGAGCTACAAAGTCGCTGGCTAATCCGAATTGTTCCTGACGAACATTTCCGTTCGTGCTGTTCATAATGAACCAGACTAAATTGCCGCCTGTGCGTCTTACAACTGCAAAATCGGTTCTTCCGTCGCCGTCATAATCACGGGCAACAGGCTCGTCGCCTCTTTGTCCGAACTGCACTTGTAATTCGTTACCCGTATTGTCCGAACTACGCAAGACATAGAATGTCGAATTATCTCTGCGATATACGGCAATATCAGTTAAGCCGTCGCCGTCATAGTCACCCGGAGTTTGGATGTCTGTGCTGGCTTGACCGAACGTAACCGTGCGAGTCGTGCCGTTAGCCGAATTTCTAATCAAGTATTGACCTGTACTCGGACGGAAAAGCGCGTAATCTGCACGAGCGTCGCCGTCAAAATCAAGTCTGTTCGTGGCAGTTGCACCCGATACGAATGCTAAACTGATAACAGGAGAAGATGTTCCGAATGTGCCGACAAATCCCAAAGCCCCGGTCATCAAATTAATGGTATAGAACCCTGAATTTGTCGAACCGTTTGCTTGCAGAGCAACAAAACCTCTGTTACCGCTGGCAATGTCGAATCCTGCATATCTGGTAATGTCAAAACCAAGGTTGCCTACGGTTCTCAGCGTTCCGGCATTTGCAGGGTCTTGCTGAACCAAAGTATCTTGATTTGCATCAATATCGTAAAGTGCGGTTGTGGTTGCACCTTGGAAACTGTTTGTATAAGCAGCAGCCGTAATATACGGATCTCTTCCGAAATTCGGATCGCCTGCGGCATAAACCAAAGTTCCATCTTGAGTTACCGTAGCATCATTCGGATTGACTCTCAAGTTTTTCTCTTGCTCGTTAACAATACGAATTCTATCTACTGTCGGATTAAAGTCAAAACCGAAATCGTTGCCGGTTGAATCGGCATTGACGTTTCCGATAAATGTCGCAACGCCCGTTCTCGGATTGATCGTATAAAGACTTCCGATTGTGCCGGTTGAACCGAAACCGAAAAGTTGTCCGGTAGCGGGACGGAAATCAATTCCTCTTAAAGTTTGACCGGCTAACAGACCCGTAATCGGAACTGTTCTGACCCCAACATTGGGATTGGTCGAATTAAACTGAATAAGCTGTTGATTAAGCGTCAACGCATATCCGCTGAAATTCGGAACTTGAACTACCGTAGAAGGCACAAGCGCAAAAGACGTAATATTTGCGTCAATGTTTCCTCTGAATGTCGCCGTGCCTGTTGACAAACTAATTGAAACCAATGCCGGGCTGGTCCCGACTGTTAATGTGGCAAATGCCGTCCCTGTCCGCGCATCTATATCAAAGCCGACACGTTCTGTCGTGTTAAACCCAAGAGGACCGACTGTTAAAAGTCTTCCGTCATTTGCCGGGTCTTGGCGAACGAGAATATCGAGATTTGAATCAATACCATAGAGTGCCGTTGATACCGCACCTGCGAAACTGTTCGTGTAAGCCGAACCGACGATGTTCGGGTTTCTTCCGGCATTGGTGTCGCCCGTGGCGAATGCCAATGTGCCGTCATTGACTGACGAACCGTCATTGGGGTTAACCCGTAAATTTTGCTCGTTGTCGGTAACGATGCGAATTCTGTCAACCGTCGGGTTAAAGTCGAATCCGACGTTCGTTGCGCTGTTCAGCGGAACGGACAAAAAGCCGACCGGCGTAGCTACTCCGGTGGTTATGTTTATCGTATAAATACGACTAAGACTGCTGACAGCGTAAAGCTGACCATTTGCCGGACGGAAATCAATTCCGAGAATTCTCTCGCCGCTTTGTAAACCGCCAACGCTCGTTCTAACGACTGTTACGATGTTAGGTGCATCAGTATCGAACCTAACGAATAAGCCTTCCGCCGTTACGCCGTAAGCCTGAATAGCTTTAACCTGCGTTGCCGCACCGACGAAAAAAAACAAGCCCAATAAAATAGACGCAACTAAATAGCTGTGCCAATTATATTTCTGCTTCATATTTCTAATTCCTCCTAAAGATTTTGGAAAATATTTTGTTTGTATCATTACCACTTTCTGTAATATGTTTACTACATCAAAATTAAGTAAGGCTGAAAATCAAACGATCTTCAATACAAAAAGTGAATAGTTTTAATTGTTAAATAAAAGATAAATTTTCCTTTACAACTTATATATTCGTCGAGCAAGCGCATACGGATTCAAACAAATAAAATTTTCAAACATAAATAATTCTGTTGTATTTTAATTTTGAAAGAATCCTGAAAGCACTAATTTTACTTGCTTAAATTGATTTGCTTGCTCAAATTTACCTGCATAGGATAAGTTTAATCTTTTACTGTTGCTCATTCTAATCTAATAATGGTTATTAAATCAAGTCTAAAGTTCGCTCAAAAGTATTTAAGCAACTTCTTTTTTTTTAGGTGAATAACCGATCAAATCAAAATTAATAAACGTTTTAAAATAAAAATATCTTAAAATTTTCAGATATATTCTTCTTTTCAAAATGTCTTCCCGTATAAACAGATAAACCGCATTTGTATTACAACAACGGGTTTTATTACCTTAAACAGGGAGATTTATTTTGCGGAAACGAAAAACATTTCAATTAATAACCGTCCGATACTGTAAACGCCTCATTATAAATTTATCTGAATTGATTCAAAATAAATTCGCGCATATCACAAAAAACGTAAATCTTAAACTAAGCCGCCCAAAAAAAACATAAATTCAGTTTAATAATACGGATATATTTCGGACGGTTCAGTTAAACCTCACACCCAAAAAAAAGATTTTACAATCATCGAATAAACTTTATCTGCGAAACCTTTTTGAAGTTCTCAATCAACATCTCTTAATTAATAAATTGCCGATTTATGAGAAATTGCTTCTAAATTATCCAAAGATTATCAAAAATATTAACATTCAGTTTTTCTGTCTGTATGTCAGAAGGACAACAAATTAGTAATTTATCGCAAATTTATTTTTCTTACTATTTGAGCAGCTTTTTATAAGAATTCTTTTTTTGCTACACTCATTTTAAGTTTCGGAATTTCCCGGTTTTATTATTAAGGTAAGATTTCCGCTTTGAAACAGTTTGGAAAAATTATCGGATTATCCGAATAAGATAACTTTATGAACATAAATTTAATCAGGAATTTTTCAATTATCGCGCACATAGACCACGGTAAATCTACGCTGGCAGACCGCATTTTGCAAAGCACGGGCGCGGTTGCCGAACGCGAGATGGAAGACCAACTGCTCGACAATATGGATTTGGAGCGCGAGCGCGGCATTACGATCAAATCCCACGCCGTCCGCTTGGACTACAAAGCGAAAGACGGCAAGGATTATATTTTGAATTTGATTGACACGCCCGGTCACGTTGATTTTTCCTACGAAGTTTCGCGCAGCCTTTCCGCGTGCGAAGGCGCGTTGCTCGTCGTTGACGCTTCGCAGGGCGTTGAAGCGCAGACTCTCGCCAACACATATCTGGCAATTGACAACGATCTGGAACTGATTCCCGTTTTAAACAAAATTGATCTGCCGTCCGCCGAACCCGTCAGAATTCTCGAACAGATCGAAACCGTCATCGGGCTTGAAATTGACAACGCGGTTTTGGCAAGCGCGAAAACCGGCGAAGGAGTTGACGAAATTCTCGAAGCGATTGTCCGCGATATTCCCGCGCCGAAAGGCGATGCAAAAGCACCTTTGAAGGCTCTGATCTTCGACAGTTGGTATGATTCCTATCGCGGCGTGATCGTCCTTTTCCGAATTATCGAAGGCACGATTAAAAAAGGCACGAAAATAAAATTCTTCAACACGGGGCGCGAATATCAAGTTGAAAATCTCGGCGTAAATCGTCCCGCACCGACACCGATCAACGAATTGAGCGTCGGCGAAGTCGGCTTTATGACCGCTTCGATCAAAACCGTCGCCGATGTGCAGATCGGCGACACGATCACCGAAGCCGCCAACCCGACAACCGAACCTTTTCCCGGCTTCAAGGAAGTAAAACCGATGGTTTTCGCGGGACTCTACCCAACCGATTCCGCGCAATACGAAGAACTGCGCGACGCGATGGACAAACTGCGCTTAAACGACGCATCGTTTTTCTTTGAACCCGAATCGTCAACCGCGCTCGGCTTCGGCTTTCGCTGCGGCTTTCTCGGACTTCTCCATATGGAAATTATCCAAGAACGCTTAGAGCGCGAATTTAACTTGGATTTGATCACAACCGCGCCCGGCGTGCGTTACCGCGTGATAAAAACCGACGGCTCAACTGTCGAAGTTGATTCGCCGTCGCAAATGCCCGATCCCGTGAGAATTGACAAAATCCAAGAACCGTATATCGAAGCGACAATTCTAAGTTCCGACGATTATCTCGGCGGAATCCTTCCGCTGTTAGACGAAAAACGCGGCGTTCAGAAAAAATTTGAATACGTTACATCAAACCGCGTGATGCTCGTTTACGAAATTCCTTTAAATGAAATAGTTCTCGATTTTTATGACCGTCTAAAAAGCGTTTCGCGCGGCTACGCTTCCCTCGATTATCATTTCACAGACTACAAAGAAGGCGATCTCGTCAAACTCGACGTTCTAGTTTCCGGCGAACCCGTTGACGCGCTTTCATTGATAATGCACCGCAGTTCATCAAACACAACCGGAATCGCTCTGACCAAAAAAATGAAGGAACTAATTCCGCGCCAGATGTTTGAAGTCCCGATCCAAGCCGCCATCGGCAACAAAGTGATCGCCCGCCAAACTGTCAAAGCAATGGGCAAAAACGTCACCGCCAAATGCTACGGCGGCGACATCTCGCGCAAACGTAAACTGCTCGAAAAGCAAAAAGAAGGCAAAAAACGTATGAAAAAAGTCGGGCGCGTCGAAATTCCGCAGGAAGCGTTTTTGGCGGTTTTGAAGGTTAATGAAGGATAGTTTGTTAAAGTAAGAGAACTATTATTGCAATTTGAGGATACAAAAAAATGATTATCGAAAAAGATTTGCCTATAAACGTCAACAAAGAAATCTTGAGCGGAACGCCCGTTTTTGAAGGAACGCGCGTTCCTGTTTCGGCTTTGCTGGATAATTTTGAAGTCGGCGTTTCGCTCGACGAATTTCTTGAGAATTTTCCAACTGTTCAGCGAGAGCAGGCAATTCGGGTTTTAGAGTATTTCAAGTCAACTTTGGATGAAATTAAAAAAGCCGCGTGAAAATTATCATTGACGAATGCGTTCCGCACATCGTAAAAAGACGTTTGCCCGAACGACAAATCAAAACCGTGCAGGAAATGGGCTGGTCGGGCGCAAAAAACGGCGAACTGCTTGATCTTGTTGAGCAAACATTCGAGGTTTTTATCACTTCCGATAAAAATTTGCGTTATCAGCAAAATTTAAGAAATCGCGCAATTGCAATCTTGCTTTTGCCGAGCAATCAAATTCCGATTGTTGAAAATCTTCTGCCGCAAATTGATGAAGCATTAGAAGTCATCAAACCGAACGATTTTATAGAAATATAAAATTAAAGACATCTCGCGCAAACGCAAACTGCTCGAAAAGCAAAAAGAAGGCAAAAAACGTATGAAAAAAGTCGGGCGCGTCGAGATTCCGCCAGAGGCGTTTTTGGCGATTTTGAAGGTTAATGAAAGTTAGAGTAAAATTTTGATTATGGAAGTTACAATAAATTTACCCGAAGATGTCGCAAAAGTTTTTATCTCGAACGGCGAAAATATCGAGCGTGAAGTTTTGGAAGCAACCGCGCTTGAAGGGTATCGGAAAGGAAAACTTTCGCAGGCGCAGGTCAGAAGAATGCTCGGTTTTCAAACCGATATGCAGGTTGACGGTTTTTTAAAGGAACACGAAATTTATCTGGAATACGATTTGGAAGACATTAAACGCGAAACCGAATTCATTCTTAAACAAAAATGATCGTCGTCGCCGATACTTCTCCGCTTAATTATCTCGTTTTGATTGATGCAATCGGCGTTCTTCCCGAACTTTATCAAAATATCGTCAGAGGTAAATATGAAAAAGATTTTCGTTACATTATTTTTCATTTCGACAATGTGCGCCTTCGCTTTTGCACAATCGCCTTTGCCCGAACTTGATAAGGCGAAACAGATAAAACTTCTCGAATCTACGCGCGAAGATGTCAAGAAAATTTTTGCGGGTTATGAACACGATGATTCCGAAAATGAGGATGATACGCAATATTTTTCCACCAAAAATGCGGAAATCGAAGTGACCTTTTCCGGCGGAGATTGTTCCGATGATTCGGAATATTGGAATGTTCCGAAATGGACGGCAACAAAGATCAAAGTTACGCCTGAAAATACGATAAAAATTAAAGACTTTAAATTTAATTTTTCAAGTTTCAAAAAGGAGATCGAAGACAAAGAATATCCCGAAGATTATATTTATCACAATGAAAATTCGGGAATTGTTTTTCAAATTGAAGAAGGCGAAATTGTAAAGATTATTCTTTTTCCGCAAAAAAACAAAACCGGATTTTTATGCGATAACGAAAATGCTTTGGAGGTTTTTTCAAAAGCGAAACGGCTTGTTGATACCATTTTGGAAGAGGAAAAATCAATCTGTATAAATCATTTTGCTAATGTTACTCAACTCAAGTTGGATAAAACTGAAATTATATCGGATGAAAATAGAAAAATTAAAATAAAGACTACGGCATTTGATCCTGAAAACGATATTTTAACTTACAGTTATGCAGTTTCGGCAGGAAAAATTATCGGAACAGGCGCGAATGTTATTTGGGATTTATCGGGCGTTAAACCCGGAGTTTATACGATCACGGCGGGCGTAAATGACGGTTGCGGAGTTTGCGGTGAAACGAAAACGGAAGCGGTTATTGTCAAAGAATGTTCAGATTGTTCAATCAAATAAAAAAACCGCCCGAATGTTGAGCGATTCTTTTCTAAATAAAATTTCCAAATTTTTCTATTTTGACAAGCGTTCTTGAGCGAGATTGATAATTTTCATTTCCGCATCCTCGTCAATTTTTTCTTCGCCGGTCTGCCATTTCTGCACTTCATCAGTTGGTCGTCCTAAAGCAAGCGCAAGCTGCGCGTCGCTGCCTTTGAAGACTTCCGTGCGGAGTTTCATAAGTTGTTCGAGCGTTTTTTCGTCGTTTTCGTTTCTTCTTTCCATATTTTTCCTTCCCTTTTAATTTAAAGTTTTTATAATCATACGCGACCAAGTAAAAAGTTTACAAATTCTCTAGTTTAATTTTTCCTGCAAAGAGCGCAAAGCCGCGTAAGCCTGCGAGTAATCGGGCTGCTCGGCAAGCGCGAGTCCGTAATGTTTGGCGGCTTCAAGGAGTTTTCCGCGTTTTTCGTAAACCGTGCCGAGATTAAAATGCGGAAAAGCACGCGCTTCGTAACGCGGTGCGTTTATTGCCGATTTGAACCAGCGAACGCAGTCGTAAAAATTGCCTTTGGCGAGCAGATAACTGCCGATGTCGTTGTATGGATTTCCGAATTCGGCATCAACGGCAATCGCCGCCAGACATTCGGTGATCGCTAAATCGTATTCGCCGCCGAAACTGTAAACCCAGCCGAGAAATGTGCAGGCTTCGGCAGTCGGAAAAATTCGGATTGATTCTTTATACAGACGAATCGCGCTTTCGTAATCGCCCGCCATCTGCGATTCATAAGCCTGTTTGAAAACCGCGACGGCTTCGCGTTTGGTCGGATTTTTTATATCGCTCTCGAACATACAAGGCGGATTTTGGATTTCAAATTTTAGATTTCGGAATCTCTCGCTTCTCACATACATTCATCGCGGAACTTCGACGGTTTTTATAATGTCGGAAATTACCGCGTCGGTTGTCGCGCCGTCTAATTCGGCTTCGGCGCGAAGCGCGAGGCGGTGGCGCAGAACGGGAAATGAAACGTCGCGCACATCGTCCGGTGTCGGAAAATCGCGCCCGCGAATGGCGGCGAGTGCCTTGGAGCAAAGAAGCAGAGCGACACAAGCGCGTGGACTTGCGCCGTAGAGAATCGCCGGATGAGTGCGCGTTTTTCTAACGAGTTCGACGATATATTTCTGCACGCCTTCTTCCATACGCATCTCTTTTACTTCGCGGCGGCAATTCGGAATTACGTCCTTATCCGGCAAAGTTTCGATATTTATCTGCTCCAAATGTCTGGCGTTAAAACCCGCGTCCCAGCGCGAAACGATCTCCAATTCGGCATCTTGTTCGGGATAATCAATTATTATTTTGAGCAGAAAACGGTCAAGCTGCGCTTCGGGAAGCGGATAAGTTCCTTCGTATTCAATCGGATTTTCCGTTGCCAGAACCGTAAAAATCGGGGACAAGCGATAGCGTTTGCCGTCAATCGTCGTCTGCCTTTCTTCCATCGCTTCGAGCAAAGCACTCTGCGTTTTCGGCGGCGTGCGGTTTACCTCGTCGGCAAGCAGTATGTCCGTAAAAATCGGACCGGGACGCAGACTGAATTCAGATGTCTGCATATTAAAGACGTTATTTCCCGTAATATCCGAGGGCATCAGATCGGGCGTAAATTGAATCCGCGAAAAACGCGCACCGATGATTCGCGCCAGAGTTTTGACGATCAGAGTTTTCGCCGTTCCGGGAACTCCTTCGACGAGCGCGTGTCCTTCGGCGAGAACGGCGACGAGAATTTGTTCGACGGCTTCTTCCTGTCCGACGATCACTTTGCGAAGTTCGCCCGTAATGTGCGCGATTGCCGCAGGCGTGTGATTTAGCATAATTTATTTTTTATTCGGGAAATTTAATTCTTCTCGGCTTCGCCAATTGCTTCTAAAACTTCTTCGTCGCTCGGACGAAAAACGCTCAAACTCTGGGTTTTATGATGACGAACGATTCCGTTTTTATCAACGACGACCACCGCCCGCGCCGCGCGTCCCGCGATCCACGATTTCACGTCGTATTTTTCCACAATTTCGCCCGTTTCGTCCGCTAAAAGTTTCAAAGGAAGTTCGTATTCATCGGCGTAATCTTTGTGCGACTCGCTCGAATCGGTTGAAATTCCGACGACTTCCGCGCCCGTTTTTTGATAATCCGACCAATTATCTCTAACTGAACAAAGCTGTTTCGTGCAAACCGGAGTGTTATCGCCGGGATAAAAAAGCAGAACGACGATTTTTCCAGACTGTTCTGATAATGTCCAATCGTTTTCGGCTTCATCCTTCAAAGTAAAATCAGGTGCTTTTTCGCCAATTTCCATTTTAGAATTTTAATTCATTTTTGGTTGTTATTCGAGCAGACAAATTTGTTTGAACCAGCCAACTTTCTCAAAATCTGCTAAAATCTTCAAAAATCAATTGAAAATTATAAAACTATGAACATAAAGATCGGAGATAAATTCTCCACCAGCAAACAAATTACCGATTCGGTGGTTCGCGCTTTTGCCGAACTTTCCGGCGATTATAACCCGATTCATTTGGACGAAGAATTTGCCGCGAAAACCCGTTTCAAAAAAAGAATCGCTCACGGAATGATTTCCGGCGCGTTAATTTCGGCGGTTCTCGGCTACGAATTCAAAGAGCGAAAAGTCGTTTATCTGTCGCAGACAATGCAGTTTATTAAGCCCGTTTTTATTGACGATACCGTAACGGCGACGGCAACCGTAAAAGATATTCGGGAAGACAAACCGATTGTTACAATCGAAACCGTCTGCACAAATCAAAACGGCGAAATTGTCGTCAAAGGCGAAGGCAAAATTATGATCTTATCCTAAACGTATCGCCGGCATCTTGCCGGCAGTCGTGGTGGCTTCCAGCCGCCACTTTTCCCGCTAAAATTTACGAATCAAAACCACGCCGATTACCAAAAAAACCGTGCCGAGAACGCGCGGCAGATTTATTTCTTTGACGGGAACGCCGAACCAGCCGAATTGGTCGAACGCCAAACTTATCAGCATTTGTCCCGCGATCACCAAGCTGAACGTCAGAGAAACTCCCAGACGCGGCACGAGCATTATCGTTGCGGCGACAAAAAATGCGCCGAGCAGTCCGCCCGTCCAGACGTAAATTGGCGCGTTTTTTGCCGACAAAATACTGCTGAACGGAACGCCCGAAATTAGCAGATATACGAACAACGCCAGCGTTCCGACGACGAATGAAATAAACGCCGACAAGATCGGATTCTCCACAAAATCCGTCAGCTTGACATTGATCGCTGCCTGCGTCGTGCTTGAAATGCCGACGATGACGGCGAGAATTATGAAAAAATAATTGTTGAAAAAAGATGCCATTTTGTTTATGTTTTTTGTTTTTGATCGTTTGGATTCTATGAATTATAGCTTATTATTTAACTTAGAAATTATCGCAGTTTAAATAAAAATAAATTCGGAATAGATTATAAATAATAGCTGAAAGATAATAGATATATGCTTTGATCTGTCAGTTATCAATTTTAATTTATCAGTTATTCCGAAAAGTTTCTGCTTTCCAAATCAATTATTTTTCTTTTTAAATAATTATGAAAAAATTTGCCGCAATTGCATTATTGTTCGTCTTTTCAGTTTCAATTTTCGCCCAAAATCCGTATTTTCCGAAAACGCTGAATATGCGCGAACGTGCGGAAGTGATTGACCGTCTGCTCGACGAAAGAATCGAAACGGTGCTGCCGAAACTTATGCGGCGCAGCGGAATTGATATGTGGATAATAATTTCGCGCGAATACAATGAAGACCCGGTTTTAAAAACTTTTCTGCCGTCAACGTGGCAGTCGGCGAGAAGAAATACGATGCTCGTCATTTACGATCCGGGCGCGGGGAAAAAGCTCGAAACTTACGCGATGGCGAGATACGCCGTCGGCAAAATGTTCAAAAAGGCTTGGGACGCGGACAAACAGCCCGATCAATGGAAGGCACTTGCGGAATTTGTCCGCGAAAAAAATCCGAAAAAGATCGGCGTAAACAAATCGAAAAGTTTCGCCCTTGCCGACGGAATTTCCGCCACGCATTACGACGAACTGCTCGACGCTCTGCCCGCAAACCTGAAAAACCGCGTAACAAGCGCGGAAAATCTGGCTATCGGCTGGCTCGAAACCAGAACGGAAAGCGAAATGGCGATTTATCCGAATATTGTGCGAATGGCGCATCAAATTATCGCCGAAGGTTTTTCCGAAAAGGTCGTCCAACCCGGCGTAACGACAACCGATGATGTCGTTTGGTGGTATCGTGACCGAATCCGCGAACTCGGTTTTACGACTTGGTTTCACCCGTCCGTTTCGATTCAGCGCAAAGACCCCGAATCTTTTGAACATCTGCGGGCGTTTTCCGAACGTCCCGAAGATCAAATAATTCTGCCCGGCGATCTGCTCCACGTTGATTTCGGCATCACATATCTGCGCCTGAACACCGACACGCAGCAGCACGCTTACGTTTTAAAAACGGGCGAAAAAGAGCCGCCTAAGTTTTTGCAGGACGCATTCAAACGCGGAAATCGCGTGCAGGATATTTTGACGAGTAATTTTAAGTTAAACAGAACGGGCAATCAGATTTTGAAAGTGTCGCTCGACCAATGCCAAGCCGAAAATATAAAATGCACGATCTACACGCATCCAATCGGTTTTCACGGACACGCCGCCGGAACGACCATCGGACTTTGGGATCAGCAAGGCGGAGTTCCCGTCGCCGGCGATTATCCGCTTTATGAAAATACGGCGCACTCAATCGAATTAAATCACGCGGCATTTATCAAAGAATGGGACAAAGAAATCAGAATTATGCTCGAAGAAGATGCGTTTTTCGACGGCGAGAAAGTTTATTACATTGACGGCAGACAAACCGAACTGATGACGATTCCCAGACAGTTGAAACCGAATCAATAAACATTTGGCGAAAACGCATTTTTGTAAAAGAGATCGCAAAAAAACTCTGCGTTCTCTGCGATCTCTCGCGTTAAAATCTTCTTAAACCGAATCAGAAAACAACCCTAGAATTTTGGCGTTTGCGACGGCGAAACTCTCGGTCTGACAACCGGAGTCGGCGGTGTCGGCGGACGAATCGGCGTTCTAGTCGCCGCCGGTGTCGGCGGACGGATCGGCGTTCTGGTTGCCGTCGGTGTCGGAGAAGCCGCGCTGTTTGTGTTTTCGTCGTCATCGTCGTCATCTTCGTCCGGTGTCGGTGTCGCCGTCGGTGTTGCCGTCGGAGTCGCCGTCGGTTTAGGCGTTGGAGTCGGCGTTTCCAGATTGGAATTGATATTTGAATTCAAATCGAGATTGGCGTTATCTTCGCTGTTTGAGTTGATATTAAAATCAAAGCCGTTCAGATCATCCATATTCGCGTTTTCATTTTCGTCAAGCACATTAAAATCGGTATTTACATTATCATTTTGAGCGTCATTTGAATCTTTATTGCTCATAAACATAAATAAAATTCCCAGAGTCGTTAAAACGATCAGCGTTCCCAAAATGCTCAACGCGACGATCTTTCCGGTGTTCGCTTTCGGCGGCGGAAGCGGACGGTGCGGCGCAGGCTCGGTTCTGGCGCGAACTTGCTGATTGGCGATTTCCGTTTCTTTTGCTGTCGGAATTACGATGCGCTCGGAATCTTCCCTTTTCGACGCTGCCGCCGCATCTGCCGAAAGTTTGTTCGTATCGGGTTTACGGCGAATAACCGTTTCTTCGCTGAAATCGTCTTCCTCCGCCGTTTCGCTCGGAAGTTCCGTAAAACTCGGCTCGTTCATTTCTACAAGCGGCGTTCCGTCTTTCGTGCAGAAACGCAAAATTTCTTCATCGTATTCGGTTTGGCAGGTCGGGCAAAATTTCATAACTTAATTTATTATTCCACGTTTTTTTATTTTCGTCGAAATTGTGCAACAATCTCTGTTTACGCATTCTAACACGAATTTATTTTCAGAAAAATACGCTCTTTTTATTATATTCAAACAAATTTTTTATAAATATTTAACTTGATATGACAGATTTTCAGCCATTTATTGCCGAACGAATCGGCAAAGTTCCCGTTTCCGGCATCCGAAAATTTTTCGGCATCGCGGAAAAGATGCCGGACGTGATCTCTCTGTGCATCGGCGAACCCGATTTTCCAACGCCCGCGCCGATTGCCAAAGCCGGATTCGATGCGGTTTACGAAAAAACAATCGGCTACACGGCAAATTCCGGTTTGATCGAACTTCGCCAAAAGCTCGCCGAACATCTCGACGAACTTTACCACGTTTCTTACGATTGGGAAACGGAAATCGTCATCACCGTCGGTGTCAGCGAAGCCGTCCGATGCGTTTTTACGGCGATTTGCAACGACGGCGACGAAATAATAATTCCCGAACCGTGTTTTGTTTCCTACAAACCCGAAGTTCTTTTCGCGGGCGGCGTTCCGGTTACGGTTGACTGCTTAGCGGAAAACGATTTCGAGCCTCTTGCTTCGCAAATCGAAGAAAAGATCACCGACAAAACAAAAGCAATATTTCTCGGCTTTCCGAACAATCCAACCGGCGCGGTTTTAACGCGCGAAAACGCCGTCGCCATCTGCGAACTCGCCGAAAAATACGATTTGCTGATAATTTCCGACGAGATTTACGACCGCCTCGTTTACGGGGCGGAGCATATTTGTATGTCCGCGCTTCCGAACGCAAAGAAGCGGACGATTCTGCTTGGCGGATTTTCAAAAGATTACGCGATGCCCGGCTGGAGAGTCGGTTATATGTGCGCGAATCCCGAATTGATGGCGGCTTTTTCAAAAGTTCATCAATATTTGGTGATGTCCGCGCCGACTATTTCGCAATACGCCGCGCTTGCCGCTTTGCAGATCGGCGAACCGTTCGTCCAAGAAATGCGCGAAAAATATGACCGCCGCAGAAAATTTCTCGTGTCTTCCTTAAACGAAATGGGCTTGGACTGCTTCGAGCCGAAGGGCGCGTTCTACGCTTTTCCGTCGGTTGCCAAAACAAATATGAACGGCGACGAATTTGCCGCACGACTTTTGACCGAAAAACAGATCGCCGTCGTTCCCGGCAGCGGTTTCGGCAAAGCGGGCGCAGATCACGTCCGCATCGCTTACTGCAAATCTTACGAAGAGATCGAAATCGCGTTGGAAAGAATGAGAGAATTTGTTGACGCGCTTTAATTTTTTCGTGTCATCAAATCGAAATGCTGTGATAAAATCATTTTATGATAAATCCGCAAAGCCGAATTTCACCGAAAATTGCCCGTCGAATTCTTCAGGAAGCGGAAGAAAGCGGCACGACGGTTGAAAATTATTTGAAACATATAGCAGAAGCGGATTCGGAAAATAATCGGCAGAAGTTGTTAATACGTCCCGCCAAAATCAAATACGATGCGGCAAAATCAAGAAAATGGCTTAAACAAAACAGCTCAAAATACATCGGAAAATGGATCGTTTTAGACGGCGAAAAGCTGATCGGTTTCGGCGACGATCCGCGCCCTTTCGTCGAACAAGCCAGAAAAGAAGGCGTTAAAATGCCGTTCGTGAAATTTATAAATGACGATGCCGAACCATTTATGGGCGGCTGGATATGAGCGAATACAATCTGACATTTTCCGAACGTCTGAAATATGCCGACAATCTGCAAGGCATAAATATTGAGATTGCGCTTTCCGTTGAAACGGATTCGCCGATAATTGCAGACGTAAAACTCGATACGGGAAGCACATACTGCGTTTTTCAAAGCCAATATGCAGAACTTCTCAATTTGGAAACCGAGAAAGGAGAACCCGAAATTATTCGCACGGCGACGGGAAAATTTCTCGCTTACGGACACGAAATTACGCTCACAATTGCCAATCTCGAATGGGACGCAGCCGTTTATTTTGCGGCTGATGAAAATTTTCCCGTCAGCGTCGTCGGCAGAATCGGCTTTCTCGACCGTTTGCAAATTGGTTTGATTGACTACACACAGAACCTTTTCTTAAACTCGATTTCCTGATGAAAAAAATTATCATCATCGGCGCAGGTTTGGGCGGACTTTCAGCCGCTTGCCGCCTTGCAAAGACGGGTTTTGACGTTACCGTTTTGGAAAAAAACGAGCGCGTCGGCGGTAAGGTCAATTTTGTCGAAGCAGACGGTTACAAATTCGATACGGGCGCATCTTTGTTGACGATGAAGCACGTTTTTGAAGATTTGTTCGAGTTTTGCGGCAGACGAATCGAAGATTATTTAACCATTGAAAAACTCGAACCGATTTGCAGATATTTCTGGTCGGACAAAACGCGGCTCGACGCTTCGCAGAATTTGGCGAAAACCGAAAGCGAAATCGGGAAAATCTCGTCCGAAGATGCCGAAAATTTCAGAAAATATCTCGCCGATTCAAAGCAGAAATACGAAATCGCCGAGCGAACTTTTCTGGCAAAAAGTCTGAATGAACTGCCGCAGCTTTTAAATGTAAGAAATCTGCCTGATTTACTGAAAATCTCGACTTTGAAAACGCTCGACGCGCATAACAAAAATTATTTCAAATCCGAAAAATTGCGGCAATTGTTCAATCGTTTTGCCACTTACAACGGCTCTTCGCCATACAAAACTCCGGCGACATTTGCGCTGATTCCGTTTGTCGAGTTCGGTTTGGGCGCGTGGTATGCGAAAGGCGGAATTTATGAAATTCCGCGAGCTTTGGAAAAACTGGCGATTGAATCGGGCGTTAAATTTTTGTTCAATTCGGAAGTCCGAAAAATCGAAATTGAAAACGGCAAAGCAGGCGGCGTAACGCTTAAAAACGGCGAAGTTTTGAAAAGCGATTTTGTCATTACAAACGCCGACGCGATTGAAACTTATCGGAATTTGATTGATAAAAATGAGCGCGAAATCTACACAAATAAAAAGCTTGAAAAAATCGAACCGTCGTGCAGCGGTTTTGTTTTGCTGTTGGGCGTGAAAAAGAAATTCGGGCAATTGGCGCACCACAACATCTTTTTTTCCGACGATTACAAAGCCGAATTTAAAGCGATTTTCGAGAAGAAAGTTTTGGCAAAAAACCCGACGATTTACATTTGCGCTTCATCGCGCACCGACGAAACGCAAGCGCCGAAAGCGGGCGAAAATTTGTTCGTTTTAGTAAACGCGCCTTATTTGAGCGAAAAAACGAATTGGAAAAATGAAGCGAAAAATTACCGCGATTCGGTAATCAAAAAACTCGAAAATTTCGGTTTGAAAGATTTGGAAAAATCAATCGAATTCGAGCAGATTATCACGCCCGAAGATTTTGAGCGAAAATACCGCGCCAACAAAGGTTCGATTTACGGCGTTTCGTCAAACGGAGTTTTATCGGCATTTTTGCGCGTTCCGAATAGGGCGAAGGACATTGAAAATTTGTATTTCGTCGGCGGCACAACACATCCCGGCGGCGGAATGCCGCTTGTTCTGCTGTCGGGAAAAATGGCGGCAAATTTGATTTCGAGCGGCGTTTGACGTGCCGGCTGTTTAATGGTTTTAAGCATATAAATAAGCAGGCGTGAATATGTTTTCAAGTATAATGATTTACAAAAAAGAAATTCAAAATAAAAAAAACATTAAATATTTCTTTACCCGATTATTTACTTACCGCATAAAAAAAGCTAAATTTATGAACAAATATGAACGGCAAAGTTTCAAACTGCTTGGAAAAAGCGAAAACAAATGAACAGGAAAGTTCGATCACGTCCGCCGAAAAAACCTTGTTGTCCGAAGCGGAAGCCGTCGAAGTTTTTTCGCTGTTGAAAACGAAAATTCAATCTATCGAGCAGTGGAACGAACACGGCTTGCTTTCGAGCTATGAACTTTTTGATGAAAACGGCGAAAATCTGGAAACGGACAAATTATTTGCCAAAATTTTTATCAGAATTTGGCTCAAAGGTTCGGGAAAATATGATTGGGTAAAAATCATTGACGTTTTTGAGAATGAAAACGAATACGTCATAACGGTAAAACCGATTTATGATCCGACCAAAGAAAATCCCGACAAATCAAGCACTTCGCATTTTTTCACGAGCGAATCAACCAACAACTTTTGTATTTTGCGAAATTTCAAAACGGTTACTTTTTATGTGATCGGTCTGGACGAGAAATTAAACACGGGCGAAACGGAAAACACGCTCGAAGCGGCTCGCAATGCGGCGGTTAAAGCGGCTTCGTATCTGGGAATACAAAAGGGCGAGTGGAAAAGATTTGCCGAAAATTTTATCGAATCGGCATTTGAAACGGTGCGTGCAAAACGTATGCAAAACAATATGAAAAGCTAAAGCAAATTCCTTAAATTTGCTTTAGCTTTCGGCTTTTTTCGGTGATTATTTTTTAACAAATTCGGCTGAAATCGTTCATATTTTTCAACCATATCTTGGACGGCAATTTATAAAATTTTTGATTTTATAAACAAAAACCGATCAGTTGCCGCCGATAATCGCTCCGTAACCGATCAGCAAATTTTTTATTTTCTCATCGTCGGTCAAATCCCAAGCGGTTTCGCCGTCGTTATCTTTCAAATTTACATTCGCGCCTGATTCGAGCAGAACCTTTACCACATTGAGATTTCCAACGTCCGCCGCCTGCATCAGAGCCGTAAAGCCCGAATCATTTCTCTCGTTTATCTTCGCGCCGTGTCTGACTAAAAGCCTAATGATTTCCGGCGACGTATTTTCATCTATTTCCATCAAAGGCATATTTTTTGAGTAATCTTCAGCATTAACATTTGCGCCCGAATTAAGCAGAATCTGCACGATTTTCAAGTTTCCTTCTCTCATCGCCAAATGAAGCGGTGTCGAATCTTCGCCGTTTTCATCTTTTTTGTTGACGTTCACGCCTTTGGAGATAAAATCCTGCACGAGTTTTACGTCGCCGTTCACAATAGCAGTTTCAAACGGCGTGCGAGTAAAGGCAATTACGCCCATCAATTGAATAGTTTCACCAGCAACTTTTAACGAGGCATTAAATTCACCAACACTCCGCGAATCAATTTTTATGTTTTCCATCAAATGCTTTTCAAAATACTGAGCGTTAAACTCAATCGTATAAACGGCAGGCGACACATTTTTAAATTCGTAACCGCCCGCATCATTAGAGCGCACGACAATTTTCTGTTCACTTTCCTGATTTATCAGCGTAACTTCCACATTCGGAATAACCGCACCTTCCGAATCGCTGACAATCCCGAAAATTATTGCGGATTTATCCTTTTTCAGGTCAACTTTTTTATCATTCAGAGCCGAAGCCGTTTTCGATTTCCCGTTCAAATTCTCTCTGCCCAAAATAGTTGCGCCCTGCGCGTATGTAATTGTTGAAGCGGCGAGCGTCGCGCCCAAAACTCCGGCGGCAATTCCGGCGCGTCTGCCGATTTGGTAAAGCCGATCCGCAAAAACAGGTGCTTTCGTTTCGGGATGTTCGATATACCGAACGCAAAGTTTTCCGCCTGATCTTTCAACTAAACGCATCGTTTCCCGCTTGGTCATTTCCGACAAATTATTGACGTTCAAATCACAATGCGAACAAAACCGCACTTTTTTATTGCCCGTCATCTCGTCCCAATCTTCCGCGCAGGGCGAAGAAACTCTGATCGAATCAACTAAATTTTGCTTTTTCATTTTAAAACTCCTTTTTGAAAATAAACTTTCTATTTTCAGAACCGTCGGACACCGAAAAACTTGCAGGTTCAGCCTAAAAGATGCGTCGAGTTTTAAAAAGGGTTGTAACGGCGGGATAAATTTTATGCACGAATTGGTTTTAATTTGGAAATTTTCTCTCTCTGTTTTTTATTTTAATCGGTTGGTTAAAATTCGGGAACTTCCGGCAGATATGGGATTACTGCTGTTTTGAAAATTTGACTTCGCGGTAAATTTCATCGAGCGAAACTTCGCAGTTGATTGATTCTAAGCTGAGTTTATCGGTTATTTCCGTCAGCAGATAGACTTTCCATTCCTTTTGGCTAATCTTGATAAAATGCTCGATTCGCATCGTGTCCTGCGCGACCAAAACATAATCGGTCAGACTTTCGAGCGACATATAAGAATCGAGTTTTTCGTTGCGGTCTTTGAGTTTGGTGGATTTTGAAAGCACTTCGATTATAACTTTCGGATTTAATAGAATGTCTTTTTTGTTGTCTTCAAATTTTCTCCCGCCGCAGACTATTACAATATCGGGATAATAATAACTTCCTTTTTTAGCTTTGAAACGCATATCGCTTGAAAAAGCGCGGCATTTTGAGTTTTTAGTTTGTGTCCACAATTCACCGAATAAATTTGAAGAAATCACATTATGAATCTCGCTTGCACCCGCCATCGCCGAAATTCTGCCGTTCAAAAGTTCACTTTTTTCAAACGCTTGACGCTCAATGCGTAGATATTCCGCATCTGTTACAAATTCTTTTTTATATGCGAGATTGCTTTTACTCATATTCGACATTTTAACCGACTTTTTACAGGTGAACAATTTACTTTTGCTTTGACGAGAATATATTTAATTCAAAAATTCCTGCCCTTTATCCTCAATCTCAATCGGTGCATCGAAACTTGGTGCTTCTTCTTCCAAATTCCAGATTTCAAAAAGTGCGGGCGGGCATTCGGTGATAAAACGCGAAGGTTTTTGAATAATGGTTTGGTGATTATTATTTACCCTAATAAACATATAGTAATTTGAGGTCAATGAATAATAATTTCGTTGTTTACTTTAATCTTCTTATTATTCTAAAATAAGTTATGGCACTAATATTTCAGTATGGGTCAAACACATCAACAGAACGCTTTAATTCACCTGAAAGATTGAGTGGAGATGCTCGTTCACTTGGGGCGGTTTATACATTGAATAACTTTGAACTTGATTTTACTGTTTCAAGTGTAGGAAATGCTTGTGCGGCAGCAGACCTTATTTCAGGATGCGGAAGAAAAATTTGGGGAGTTCTTTATGAAATTCCTGATTATTTGATTGACCGCAAAACATCTGGCGATAGAAAATCTCTTGATGCAATTGAAGGTGGAAAATATGAAAGACAGACAATCAAGGTCGCATATTCTAACGGAGTTCCCGTTGAAGGTGAAGTTTTAACTTATGTTGTAAAAGACAAGGAAAAAGGAATACGAACATCGCTAGACTACTGTCGCCACATAATCACAGGGTTACGAGAACATAGTATTCCAGAAGATTATATTCAATATGTAAAGGAGCGGATAACTGCAAACAATTTAAGTTTGCAAAACGATATTAATAAGCTCTAAACAGTATGTTCAAAAAATTAGTGAGTTGTCGAGATTATGAAAATCAAATTATTTGGTGTTATTTTATTTTTAATCATTTTATCTCCCTCAGTTTTCTCTCAAAAAGAAGATTTTTCTACAATTAAACTTAAAGAAGCAAGGCAACTTTTTGTTGGAAAATCAGTAAAAATATTTGGTAGTAAATATGATTCTGATGGGAAATTACGGTTTTGGCATTTCGCAGAAAAACAGAACGGAAGGTATGAGTGCCAACCTTACTATATAAGGAAAGCGGAGAAACTTCAATCAACTAAATTACCATTAAAATATCGTTGGCAAACAGCTACTATCGTTGCTATTGAACTAGATGAAGATAAAATACCTAAGAGAAATGCCCTTGGAGAGTAAAGTGAACCCCATTGTCTAGACAGCAAATAGACTTTTTTAAGGTGGAGTTTTGATATATAAAAATCTCCGATTTTTTCTCCTTCCGATTTATTATTTTTTCGATCCGCTCCAATAAACTTCTGCCGGCGTTTTATATTTTAACGACTGATGCGGTCTTTCATAATTGTAAAATTCAAAGTATTTTCGCAAACTGTCTTCGGCTTCCCAGACATCACGGTAATCTTTCAAATATACTTCTTCGTATTTCACACTCCGCCACAAACGCTCGACCATGATATTGTCAAAACACCTGCCGCGTCCGTCCATACTTATCACTATCTCGTGTCCTTGCAGCACTTTGAGCCATTCCAACGCTGTAAACTGACTTCCCTGATCGGAGTTGAATATCTCAGGTCGAATTTCTCCCAATGCTCGTTTCAAACAACTGACATAGCCGCTCGCTTCCAACGAGTTCGAAACCTCAACCTCGATCACAAACCGCGAATACCAATCTAAGATCGCCAATAAATAGATGAATCCATCACGCATTCTGATATAGGTGATGTCCGTCGCCCAAACCTGATTCGGACGGACTATCTCCAGTTCTTTCAACAAATACGGAAAATGAAGATGCTCTTTATCAGGCTTTGATAAATTCGGCTTCGGATAAACGGCTGCCAATCCCAACTTCCTCATCAAACGCCGCACCCGCTTGTGATTGACCGAAAACCCAAGTCTCCGCAAATACTCGGTCATCTTCCGGTAACCGTAGAACGGATGCCTTGTATATTCCTCGTCAATCAGCTTGAGCAACCGCATCTCCTCATCGCTTACCGTCTTTGCTTGATAATAAAGACTTGACCGATTGATGCCTAACAGCTCACATTGCCGAACCGCTGAAATCTCTTGATGCTCCCGCTCGATCAGACTTTTCTTATCTTCAAGCGAGCCGGACAGATTTTTTTTTCAACCAATCAAGTTCAACTTTAAGTTGCCCGATCTGTTGATACAATTGATTAGTTAGTTCTTCATGTTCAAGGCTTTTGGATTTACCCGGATTCTCGAATATCTGCGGTAAAGACTCCAGAAACTGCTTCTTCCAAGTCGAAACCTGATTCGGGTGAACTTCAAATTCTTTAGCGATCTGATTGATCGTCAATCTGCCACGAGCCGCCTCCAAAGCAACTTTAGCTTTGAATTCCGGTTTATAAACTTTCCTTTTTTTAGTGGTTCTCATAATGTTAAATTTACGGATCATTTTAACATCATTTTCCACCTTAACTACCTGTCCAGTTTTTGGGGTTCATTATAGAGTTATTAGAAGGTGAAAGCTCCTCACCAACTTGGGTGCATGTTTTTGTCAAATTTTCAGATAGTGAAACCGCTTGTATATTATATAAATTAGAAAATCTATTGGGTAAAGAAGATTATCCCGGTATTGAGCCACAACTTTATAATAAATTTTTTTTATTACTTAGTGACCTTACTAAACGCTCCATAGTTATTAAATCTAAAATTAAATCGCTTATCGGAAAACAAGTTTTTGCTACTAGTAATTCTGATTTATACCCTATTAGTTCAACACTCTTAGAACTTATAGGTAAGAAGAACAAGGTTGAGAGATTTTCAAACTTAGAACCTATGACTATCACAGTTGCAAAATACAATGAAGAAGCAGATGTAATAGTCATCAAACTAAAAACCGAAGATGGTAAAGAATATCTAACACTTTCTAATTACGTTCCCAGAAGAGGAGTCAATAGCTTTTTTGAAACAGCAATAGCTGGGTGGAGTGGACCAGATTTACTTTCTAATCTCGGAAACTATACTGAAAAAGAGATCGAAGCAATTAAATATCGAAAAGTATTTGTTGGAATGAAGGTAATAAGAGTTTATGAAGCATTAGGTCTTCCAGATAATAGTGATTACGGAATTATGATTTACTCAAATGGCAAATTGCGAATTCAAATCAATGAAAAAGCTCGAATGGTAACAAGTATTGAAGATGACAGATAATTGTGAAAGTAATTACTTTGCTGGCTAAAGGAAAGTAGTGAAATTTTGATTACCTTGAAATTTATAGCACGTTACGAAAATCATTGGAAATACTTGCCAAGAATAATGCCCCTACATACTAAAATACCTTCAATTTAAAAACTCCTGTCCTTTATCCTCAATTTCAACAGGTTCATCAAACTGTGGTGCTTCTTCTTCCAGATTCCAGATTTCAAAAAGTGCGGGCGGGCATTCGGTGATAAAACGCGAAGGTTTTTGGATGACGGTTTGTCGGTTGTAGTCAACGATCATCAGCGGATACGTCAAATAAAGTTCGTCCTTCGCTCTGGTTAAAGCGACATACCAAAGGCGGCGTTCTTCTTCTTCGCTGTCGAGTTCGCGTAAAGATCGCGGCGAAGGGAATTTGCCTTCCGCCGCCCAGATTATGAAGACAGCATTCCATTCTAAACCTTTGGCTTGGTGAATTGATGTTAATGTTAAAAGCTCGTCTTCTTCGCCGCCCATTATGACATCTTCGCCGCCGATTGCGCTCGGTTCGGCAAAGCGTTCGGTGGAAAGCAGAGCGAGTTCGCTGAGGAAATCTTCGGTCGAATCATAATTCGCGGCATACATCGCCAAGCCGTTTAAATCTTCCAGACGCGCTTCGGCGTTTTCGTAGTTTTCGATCAAATGCTGTTCGTAACCGTTTGATAAAATCAGTTCGATCTGTTTACCCGGCTTGTTTCGGTTTTCGTCCGACGTGATTTTTTCGAGAAGTTTAACGAAATTTTCCCAAGACGCTTTGCTTCGCGGCTGCGGAATGTCGTCGAAGATATTTGCGTTGAATTTGCTGATAGACTGCGTTTGACCAGTCGCTGCCGCTTCCTGTTCTGATTGCAATAACGGACTTTGGACTTCGGACTCTGGACTTCGGACTCTCGCAGCGATGTGTTCAAAAATCTTGTTCGCCGTTGCGTTTCCGACGCTCGGAATCATTTTCAGTATTCGTTTCCAAGCGAGTTCGTCGCGCGGATTGATGATGATTCGCAGATAAGAAATTACGTCTTTGATGTGCGCCTGCTCGAAAAACCGCACGCCGCTTTGAACGCGATACGGAATATTTCGGCGCGTTAATTCAAGCTGCAATTCTATCGAATGATAATGCGAGCGATACAGAACGGCGATTTCTTCGAGCGAAGTTCCTTCGTCGCGCAGTTCCAAAATTCTCGACGCGACGAACGCCGATTGCTGCTCGACATCGGCGCACGGAATAAGTGCGGGCGGAAAATCCTTCGAGGCTTTTATCGCTTCCAAAACTTTCGGAAACTGCTTGCGGTTATTCGCTATCGAAACATTTGCCAAGCCTAGAATTTCGGGCGTTGAACGGTAATTTTTCTCCAATTTGAACTTTTGCGTGTTCGGATAGCGTTCGGGAAATTCATAAATATTCGTAAACTCCGCGCCGCGCCACGCGAAAATGCTCTGCGCGTCGTCGCCGACGACCATCACGTTTCTATGTTTGACGGCGAGAAGATCAATAATTTCGGCTTGCAGCTTATTCGTATCCTGATATTCGTCAACCAAAATATGCTCGAACTGTTCGGCGTAAAGTTCGGCGATTTCCTTTTTTTCGATCAAAAGCCGTTTCCAATTGAGCAGCAAATCGTCGTAATCCATCACGTTTCGCTCGCGTTTTCGCTCCATATAATTAAAATCCACGCGCTTTATCTGCGACGCGAGCATTTCAAAATACGGATATTTTCGGACGATTACATTTTCAATCGGCTGGTCTGTATTGTTCGCGTAAGAAATTATATTCTGCACAACCTGCGGTTTCGGAAAACGCTTCGCCGTCGTATCAATCGCCGATTCGTCTATGCAGACGCTGATAAAATCCCGCGCATCCTCCGCGTCTAAAATCGAATAATTTGAATTAAACCCAATCGAAACCGCGTGCTTCCGCAAAATCAAATTTGCGATGCGGTGAAACGTCCCGCCCCAAACTCTGTGAACATTCTGCCCGCCCGTCAAAGCCTCAACCCTTTTGAGCATTTCCCGCGCCGCCCGATTCGTAAAAGTCGCCAACAAAATTTTATTCGGCGAAACGCCCTGCTCAAGCAGATACGCCACACGATAAGTTATCGTTCTGGTTTTCCCCGTTCCCGCGCCCGCAATCACAAGCGTCGGCTGCGGTTTTGCTGTAACAACCTTGAATTGTTGTTCATTTAATTCCTCGCGGTATCTGGTAAGTTTTTCGGGCAGACCGCTTTTATCTCGTTTGATGACGTATTTTTTCATTGAGATTTTATTTTACTGTAATTGTGAGTAAAGAATCTAATCAATGCAATAATTCTCATTTCGGAAAATTTCTTATAACATTTTAATCGTGTAAAATAATTCTTTAGAATTTAATTATGAGCGAAAAGGAATCCGTTTATATTGAAACAACCGTTATCAGTTATCTGACTGCGTGGCTTAGTCGTGATTTAATTCGTGCCGCACATCAGCAAATTACGCAGGAATGGTGGCATCGTCGAAGAAACGATTTTGAACTGTTTGTTTCCGCATTTGTAACAAGCGAAGCATCTGCGGGCGATACGAAAGCGGCTAAAGAACGGCTCGAAGTTTTGGAAAACATTCCTTTGCTCGATGTAAATTTAGAAGTTGAAAATTTGGCAAAAGATTTGGTTAAACACAAAGCCGTTCCCGAAAAATCTGCAACTGACGCACTACATATCGCCGTCGCTTCGGTTCACGGCGTTGATTATTTGTTAAGCTGGAATTGCAAACACATTGCCAACGCCGAAATGCAAGATGTTATCAGAAAAGTGTGCGAAGAAAGCGATTACAAATTCCCGAAAATTTGCACACCCGAAGAATTACTTGGAGGAAAAATATGACTTGGAATGATGAAATCGTCGAAGAAGTCCGACGTATTAGAGATAAGAATGCTGAAAAATTTAATTACGACATTTCCGCGATTTGTGCCGACATCCGCAAAAAACAAGCCGACAGCAAACGCAAAATTGTAACTTCAATTGGCAAGAAAAAAACCGAAAAAGAAACTCCCGACATTCTGCAAGCCGCTTGAACATTCGGGCAGACCGCTTTTATCTCGTTTGATGACGTATTTTTTCATTGAGATTTTATTTTAACATTCATCAGGCGGTTTTCTACGCTCCAATGCTTTAAATAATGATTCATAAAGTCTTGGCAAACTTTTAAATAAATCTTCTAAAACTTCATTTGAAACCTTCGTCGAACTTTCACTTGGAAATAATCCGATATGTTCACGAAAAGTCGCTTCTCCATATCCAGAAGGATGTCCCCAACCAACATCGGCATCAATTTTGGGGACAGTTGTTAAATGTCCCAGATTTACAGTCAGCGCAACATTATCAGTTTCGTCATTAGAAGCATCTGCAAAAATACAATCAATACAAAAACCGTGTCCTTGATATTGAGTAAGTGATCCGACTGAATAACCATAGGCTCTTGCACTTATATTTGAAAAAGTTTTATTTATTTTTTCAGCAACTTTTTCAAACTCAGGCAAGAGCTTTTCTTCAAGTTCTTTAACAAGCGGATGTTTCATTGAGATTTTATTTTACTCAGGCGGATGCTCGCCGACAAGGTAGAGAAATTTGCGAATTATTCCGGTTCTTTTACGATTCATTTTTAGAGTTTCGACAGTTACTTTTCCTTTTTCGCTCACACCGACGATTTCACTGAAATCCGAGTTCCACGCAAAATGCTCTTTCCAAACGTCTTTTCGCGGATCGAAAAGCGGAATAATTTTATTTCTGCTTTGGTCAAACGCTTCGGTTTTATTGTATTTTGAGCCATTGCAAGCGGAACAGGCGAGAGCTAGATTTTCTAGATCATCAGTTCTGCCTTTTGAAATCGGCAAAATGTGTTCGATCACAAAAGGCGAACTCGAAAGATTGTGCGGAAGTCGGCAGTATTCGCAAAGACCGTTTGCTCTTTTCTCGACTTCGGCTCTTTTTCGAGATCGTCATACGATTTCGGGCGGGCAAATTTCCAGAATTTCCATAATCTCGTCAAGCGTTTTATTTTTGGCAGATGCTAATTTTACAAGTAATTCAAGACGTTTAGCGGTCATTTCCTCGCCTTCGTCAATCAATTTGGAGTATTCTTCAAATTCGCTTTCCGAAATCGTTTCGTTTTGCATTTTTTTGATAAGTTTTCTAAAACGCTTTTCTCTTTCAGATGAAAACTTGTATTCTCTGATCTTTTCAATTATTTTAGTTTCGTTTTTCGTCCAACTGATCTTTTTCGAGCCGTTGCGAAGTTTTTTAGCTTCTTCTATAAATTTATCGAATTTCTTTTCAGGCATTTCTACAACCGCACTTAAAAGACTTTTTGTTGTAATTTCTAAATTTTGAATTGCCATAACTTTAACCTCTTGCTAAAAAATTTATCATATTTAAAAAGCAGGTGCGAAAAATTATTCTAATTTAGTTTAACCGCTTACAATATTTGGTCAGACGTTTGAGCAAACTGTGTTTATTCTGGTCAGCAGCGATTTAGAAAAGATTTTTGCCAAACAAATTTTATATTTGGTAAATATCAGCCTAATTTTGCCTTGACTTTTTCGCTGACGATTTTGCCGTCAACCGTTTTGCCGGAAAGTTTTTCCAGCGATGCTTTCATTACCGCGCCCATATCTTTCATTGAACTTGCGCCCGTTTCTTCGACGGCTTGGGAAACCGCTTTTTCGATTTCTTCAGCGGTTGCCGATTGCGGGAGGTAATCTTCGATAACGGTGATTTCCTGCTGCTCTTTTTCGGCGAGTTCGGTGCGTCCGGCGTTTTCGTATTGTTCGGCGGAATCGCGGCGTTGTTTGAGCATTGTCTGCAAAGCCTTGCTTACTTCCTCGTCAGTTAAATCTTCGCCCTTTTCGATTTTTTTGTTCATCAGAGCCGATTTAACCATTCGCAGAACGGACAGGCGTTCGGCATTTTTTTCCTTCATCGCCGTTTTCATATCGCCGATTATTTTCTCTTGTAGATTCATAGACATTTATTATTTTTCGTTTATCGTTTATTATTTGAAATTTACTTTATATTAAATGTTAAACGGTAAATCTTCAAAGACTAAACTACGTTGGCAGTTCGGCATTATCGCCGGAATTTTTCTGTCGGTCTTTGCCCTTTATCCGCAGCTTAAATTGTGGAACGCACGCGGCGGAGATTGGCAGGGACATTACGCTTATAACGATATTGACGAAGTGGCTTATGCGGCTTATCTCAAGGCTCTGATTGACGGGCGACCCCGCAAAAACGATCCATACACGGGACGCGACGATACGCCGGAGAATCCGCAGCCCGAATCGCTTTTTTCGATTCAGTTCGCCGCGCCTTATACGGTTGCAATTTTGGCGCGAATCTTTGGAATTTCCGCGCCGACGGCGATGACAATGGCGGGCGCGGCAGCCGGATTTTTCGCCGCGCTCGCCGTTTTCTGGCTGATCGGAATGATTACGAACGATTCGGTTTTTGCAATGGCGGGAAGCCTCGTCGTGTTGTGCGCGGGTGCGCTTGCCGCCGGTGAAGGCGCAATCGGCGAAATTACGAAACTCGGTTTTTCCTACCCGTATTTTCCGTTTTTGCGCCGATACATTCCGGCTGTGCCTTTCTGCGCTTTTTTTGCGATGTGCGCCTTGGTTTGGCTGCTGGTTACAACCAAAAATCTTAACAAGCGCGTGATTTACACCGTTTTATCATCCGTCTGTTTCGCGTTTTTGGTATTTTCCTATTTTTATCTGTGGACGACTGCGGCGGCTTGGCTCGCGTGCGTCGTAATTTTGTGGCTTAGTGCGCGTCCCGAAGATTGGAAAAAAGATTTTAAAGCATTTATTTTATTGGGCGCGGGTTGTATTCTTTCGCTTATTCCATACGCTGTAATGCTTGCCAATCGCTCGCAGACGATGGATAACGTCCAGCTTCTCGTTTACACGCGCGAACCCGATTTAACGCGAGTTCCGGCGTTGATAAGCATTTTTGTTCTGCTCGTTTTAATCGTCGGTGTTCTTACAAAAACGATCAATTTAAAAAATCGCGCAACTCTTTTCGCCGCTTCGTTTGCCTTAACCGTTCTCTTCGTTTTCAATCAGCAGATTCTCACCGGACGCGCCCTTCAGCCGATTCATTATCAGGTTTTTATCGGAAATTACGCTGCCGCAGCCGCTGTCGTTTTAACATTCTGGCTTTTTTGGCGTAAATTCAGCGAAAACAGAAAAGTAATTTCAAACATCGCCTTGAGCGTTATTGCGATAATCGCCGTAGTTTGGGGATTTGTCGAATGTTATTACACGGTGCGCGTTTTGGACGACGCGAACATCGCCCGCGATAAAACAATTTTGGTGGCAAAACGCCTGACCGAACTCGGCGCAAAAAGCGCAAATCCCAATCAGGAAACGATTTTGTCATACAGTTCGATTCATTCGGACGATTCGCCGACGGTTGCGCCGCAAGCGGTTTTGTGGGCGCGGCATCAGCACGTTTTCGCCGGACTAAACTGGCAGGAAAGCAAAGAGCGATATTATCAGTATTTGTATTATCTGGATACGGATGAAAAGCAACTTGAAAAGCGTCTGCAAAAAGGCGACTTTGTTTCGATGATCGCGCTTTTCGGTTGGGGCAGACACACGGATCGCCTTAGTTCCCAAGCAAAACCGCTGACTTACGACGAAATTGCCCACGAAGCGAAAAGATACGGCGAATACCGCAAAAATTTCAGCATCGAGCAGGCATCAAACCCGAAACTTTCTTACATCGTGATTCCGCGCGATTGGGATGCGGAATTTATAAATTTAGACAAATGGTATGAGCGCGGCGAAGCCGAGATTTTAGGCGATTATCTGCTTTATCCTTTGAAACTGAAAAATGGTGAATAGTAAATTGTTGATTGTTGATTGTGAATTGTTGTAAATAATTTTTAAGAGAAAATTACGATAAATTTTCAATTATCCATTCTTAAATATCAATTATGTTGTAAGTTTTCCCGGATAAAAACTCGATAATGTAACTGAGAAGTGAGAATTTACCGATAAATTTCATCGCTCTGATTTTCAAAATCTCTTATGAGGCTATTTTAAAAGAGTAACGCCGGCATCTTGCCGGCAGTCTGGTTGGCATCTTGCCGACGCTTTGATTAAAAATCGCAAAGTTGCGCTTTTTAATCAAGAATATGGCGGCTGGAAGCCACCAAGACAGCCGGCTGGAAGCCTGCGATACAATTACCAAACAGCTTCTTAGTTATCTGTGGACGTTCAATTAACTAGCGACTTTTTCGCGTTTAAGAAACGCTCATTGCAAGCGGGGACGCTTGCGCTCCAGTCCGCTTCGCGCTTTAATCGAATAAAACTTTTATTGCAGTATTTATCAAATAACATAAGCAGACGGCAATTCATAAGAAAAACTTGTCGGCATTACTTTTAGCTGCCGCAATTTTCTATACTTACCAAGATTATGCGCGGCGAACAGATTATTTTTGTGCAGAATTTATTACAAAAACTCGATGATTTTATCGGGATAGAAACTGAAAACGTAACGGCGAAACGGCTTGAAAGAATTGCCTTCGTGTTTTTATTTCTGATGATTTTGTGTGCGCCGCATTCGATTGCGGCAACGCAGACGGCGTGGCTGATCGGAATGTTTGCGTGGCTTGTCAGATTTTTTGTCAAACCGCGTCCGAAACTTGTCCGAACGCCGCTTGATTTTGCGTTGTGGGCGTTTTTCGGTTGGTCTGTGATAACTTCGGTTTTTTCCTACGCGCCGGATATTTCCATAGACAAACTGCGCGGCGCATCGCTTTTTCTGATTTTTTACTTTGTCATAAACAATCTGCGAACAATGCGCGTTGCCAAAATTCTGGCGTTCGCGCTGATTTTTTCGTGTATGGTCAATGTTTTATGGACACCGATTGAACGGATTTTAGGGCGCGGAGTTGAAATTCATAATGTGAACAAAAACAGTCTGCTCGAAAAGGCTCTGCTTAAAGACGGCGACACGCTTTTGAAGGCGAACGGGAAAAAAATCAAAACTCCCGAAGATTTGGTCGGCGAAATTGAAAAAGGCGAAACAACCGACGTATGGTTTTATCGTCCCGATTTTTACTTTACGGTCAAAGTAAAACGCGCCGATTTGCTCGCCGGAAATAACGCGCTCGAAAAACTCGGAATTGAAAACTGGACGAAAAGCCGTAACTGGCGTTCGTCCGGTTTTTACGGTCATTACGCAACTTACGCGGAGGTTTTGCAGTTGATCGCCTCGCTCACATTCGGCTTATTCGTCGCTTGTCTGATAAACGGATTTTTGAGTCCAAAGTCTGAAGTCCAAAGTCCAAAGTCCAGAAAACTTTTGATCGTATTGTTTTTGTGTCTGCTCGGAATGGCTTTCGCGCTTCTTTTGACGGTTACGCGGGCTTCGCAGCTGGCGTTTTTAGTTTCGTGTTTTTCAATTGTGCTGCTTTGCAAAAACCGCAAATTGCTTTTAATTTCGGCGTTAATCGCTCTGCCTTTGATAATCGGCGGACTCTTTTTTCTGCAAAGTTCGCGCGAAGTCGGATTTTTTGACCGCGAAGATGATTCGACAAAATGGCGCGAAACGGTTTATCGGGAAGGTTTCGATTTGTGGCTGGAAAATCCGCGCCATTTTATTCTCGGTGTCGGAATGGATTCGATCAAGCGTTACAAGGAAGAATGGCATTTGTTTGACAACGGCAAACTGCCGCCCGGACATTTTCATTCAACGCCGCTTCAATTGGTCGTCGAACGCGGTTTTCCCGCCCTTCTTTTGTGGCTTTTAGTTTTGGCGATTTACGCACGCACGCTCTGGAAAAATTTGAAAATGCAAAATACCGATTCTTGGATATTTTCGGGAATAATTTTAGGCGCGTTCGGCGGCGCAATCGGTTTTTTTACAAGCGGTTTGGTGCATTACAATTTGGGCGACGGCGAAGTTGTAATGGTTTTCTTTATCTTGATGGCGATTAGTATTTTTATCTGCAAAAGTTTACGAGGTATTGAAGAAATCCGAAAATTTTGAAACATTTAATGATATGGCAGAATTAAAAGAAATTTCAGCAGTTTCAAATCGTCCGCGTTTGCGAACGCTCGAACCGACGGAAGGCGAACGCCACGCCAGTTGGCTCGAACTTTTTTTCGATCTGGTTTTTGTGTTAGCCGTCGCGCAAGTGGCAAAAATTCTCGCCGAACATTCCGATCTTGCCGGAACTGCAAAATTTATCGCCCTTTTTGTGCCGATCTGGTGGACTTGGATCGGTTTCACATTTTACGCTGATCGTTTTGAAACGGAAGAAGTCGCTTACAGAATTTTAATTTTCGCCGGAATGTTCGCCGTCGCCGTTTTGTCGCTGACTTTGGAAGGAAGTTTTTCTCAGGCGGGCGATTTTTCCTTTGTTATCTGCTACGTTTTCGTGCGCCTCATACTCATTGCGCTTTACGCGCGTTCGGCTTATTACGTTCCTCTGGCGCGTTCCTTTTGTCTGCGTCTTATCGCCGGTTTTTCGCTTGCCGCCGCCGTCTGGCTGATTTCGCTTTTGTTTCCGCCGCCGTTTCGCTATGCAATCTGGGCAATCGCCGTCATCGTCGAACTCGGCACGCCGTTTTTTAATAAGGGAAACCTTCAGGCACTTCCGATTGATATTTCGCATATTCCCGAACGCTTCGGGCTTTTCACGATTATCGTTCTCGGCGAAGTCGTTGTCGCAACGGCAAACGGCGTGACCGGAACGGCTTGGACTTTTCCCGCTTTGACGGCGGCGGCTTTCGGTTTTGCGATGGCAACGGCGATCTGGTGGATAAACTTTGATTTTGTCGAAGACACCGCAATTTCAGCCGAAACGCTCGCGCCCCGTTTTATCTATCTCTACGGACATTTTTTCATCGTCGCAAGCATCGTCGCCACCGGAATCGGCGTTGAACACGCGATTACGGAAACTGGCGCGAATGAAACTCATCTGCATTTTCCGACGCTCGCTCTGATCGGCGGCGGAATCGCCGTATTTGTTGCAATTATTACGATTATCAAACTCGCGTCAAACAACTGCAATTTAATGTATGCGCGTTTGATAACAATCGGCATTGCGCTGGCTCTGATTTTTATCGGCGCATTTCTGCCGCCGCTTCCCGTTTTATTCGCCTTTTTACTTCTGCTCGCTGTCGGCGTTTATCTGGAAAGCCGTTTTTCCGAAAAAACCGAATTTACGCAGGAAGCATCTCACACGAAGATTTGCGAACACGCGGGCGAAGTCAAAATTCTCGAAGCACCAAACGAGGAAGTTTGCGCCGAGTGCGTCAAAAATAATTACAAATGGGTTCATTTGCGGCTCTGCACAATCTGCGGTCACGTCGGCTGCTGCGATTCTTCACCGCACAAACACGCCACGCGGCATTTTCACGAAACCGCGCACCCGATAATTTATTCGCTCGAACAGGGAGAAAACTGGGCTTGGTGCTACGCCGACGAAAGATTCGTCCCGGCTTTACAGGCATCGGGCGAAACTGCCGAAGTAAGTAAAAAGTAAAAACCGAGAAATATTATTGCTTTTGAAATTCTTTATGGCTGAAAGTGTCAATGTTGATTTTTTCAAGCCGCTTTCTCGATGCCGTAGCGGGCGAGTTTCAGGTAAAGTCCGCGTCTGGTCAAACCGAGTTCGCGGGCGACGCGCGAGATGTTCCAGTCGTGTCTGCCGAGTGCTTGAACGATCATCTGCGTTTCGAGTTCGCTGACGGCTTCTTCGAGCGTGCCGCTTTCCGCGTCTATGTTGAATGAATTGTAAGAACCGTCGTAAGACGTAATCGTTTTAACATTTCCTGTTTCGATCATCGGCGAAATCTGTTTCGCGCTGCGCTTTAAATCGGATGAGAGATGATCGGGCGTAATTGTTTCGCCGTCTTCGGCGCGGGCGACAATGCGCTGAACTTCATTGCAAAGCTGGCGCACGTTTCCCGCCCAATCGCAGACCATCAATAAATCCATCGTCTGCGGCGTAACATTCACGTCCTGCTTGCCGAATCTGGCGGAATATTGATTGATGTAGTAATTTACAATCGGCGGAATTTCCGAACGGCGTTCACGAAGCGGCGGAACGCGCAGGCGTATGACATTTAAACGATAAAATAAATCTTCGCGGAAAGTGCCGTCGGCGACTCTCTCTTCAAGCGGCATATTTGTCGCGGCAATCACGCGAACGTCAACTTTTATAGGCTTTTTCTCGCCAAGCGGATGCACTTCGCCTTCCTGCAAAAATCTGAGCAGTTTCG
The DNA here is from genome assembly GCA_965214585.1 of Pyrinomonadaceae bacterium. Taxonomy (GTDB): domain Bacteria; phylum Acidobacteriota; class Blastocatellia; order Pyrinomonadales; family Pyrinomonadaceae; genus JAHCHG01. The sequence goes on from OZ243957.1 coordinate 965,219, forward strand.
GCTGAACGTCCAAAGGCAGATCGCCGATTTCATCTAAAAACAGAGTTCCGCCGTCAGCCGTGCGGATAATTCCCGGCGAATCGTTCGACGCGCCCGTAAACGCGCCTTTTCTGTAACCGAAAAGCTGTCCTTCGGCGAGTTCTTTCGGCAGCGCGGTGCAGTTAAACGGCACGAAAATTTTGTCTTTGCGGTTTGAGATCGTGTGAATCGCTCTGGATACGAGTTCTTTTCCCGTTCCCGATTCGCCCGTTACTAAAACGGTTACGTCGGACGAACGGATTTTGTAAACTTCTTCGACCAGCGAAGTCATCGCCGGCGAAGAATGTATAAATCCGGGCATCAGACTGTTTGAAGTAAACGGACTCGATTCCTGTTCAACCGACGTTCCTTTGTCTTTATCGCGCAGAGCGCAAACGTCCATTCCGAGTTCGACAACGCGAAGAAGCGGCTGGAGCGAACTTTCGTCATTTAAGACCGCGCCCGAATTCGGCGAAATTATCAGATAAGCCGGCGGCGCACTCGGCGCACGAAGCTGATGAATGCTCAGGTTTTTCGTTTTCGCAAATTTTTCCAGATCGTTTTTGGCAATCGCTTCATTGAGTTTAACAACGAGTTCCATACTTTCGCCCGGAACGTAGCCGTGCGTGATAAACGGATAAAATCTTTTCTGATCGTTGAGTTCGGCGATGATTATATTTTTCGCCTTGCTTTCCTGCTGCAAAACGGAGACGAGTTCGCGGAACAGCAGTTCGCGCGAAGCGGTGGCTTCGGCAAGGCGCAAAGTTAAAAGCTGCGAAACCGCCGAATGTGCGCGTTTGCCGTTTATATTTTTTGACTCGGAAGGTTTTGTGTGCTTTATCTTTTCGATTTCCTTTTCGGAATTTTCCAAAAGATGTCTAACGCCGAGTTTGCGAAAGATTTCAGCGGCTGATTCGAGATTGTTCAAGGCTCTTTCGCGTTCGTCCGCGTCGAGCGTCGTGCCGATCCGATAATGGAGAAGGGCTTTGTGATAAAGGTCTTCCGCCGCTTCAAAAATCGTCAGAGCGCGGCTGAAATGGTGAACGGCAAGTTCTTTGTCGCCTGTTTCAAGATTTAGCAGCCCGCGAATCCGCTGAATATTTCCAAGCGTGAAAAAATCCGAACTCGGATCGGTTTCTTCGATTTCCGCTAATTCTTCTTCACAGTTGATAAAATCTGTCTTCTTTAAATGAACTTCCGCCAAAACCAGTTTTGCCATATTTGCGATCAAGGTTTCACCGATCTTTCTGCAGATTGCGATGGTTTTTTCGGCGGTTTCTTCGGCTTCTTTAATTTTTCCCTGCGCGAGATACGTCCGCGCCAAGTTTCGCATCGCCTGAATCGCATACCATTCCCGTTTGGATTCTTCGGCAAATTCAACGCCTTCTTCGAGCAGTTTCTGTGCTTCAATGAGTTCGCCGCGAAGCAGTTTCAATTCGCCGAGAGAATCTAAAATTCCCGAAACGTGCGAATGATTGATGCCGACTGCAATATTGAGAGCCTTTTTGATAACGACTTCAGCTTTTGCCCAATCGCCGAGCATCATCAGATTAATTCCCAAATTATTGTAAGCGGCAACCGATTGAACTTTATGTTCGGTTTTCTCGAAAAAGTCAATTGATTTTTCGAGAAAGCTGATGCCTTCCTGCGGACGGCGCAAAAACCAAAACGCGCCCGCCATATCCGAGTAGGTTTTTCCGAGTATGTAAGGAGCATTTCTGCTGCCGATAATACTGATCGCCTGCTGAAAAGCCTCAACCGCCTTTTCATTTTTGCTTTCCTGATTATACGTCTGCCCGATTGCTAAATAGGCTTCGGCAATTCCGTGCCAACTGCCCTTTTCGCGGTAAAATTTCAGACCTTTTTCGGCGTGATCGCGGGCAATCGGAATTTCGTTCAGTTTTCGGTAAACGCGGCAAAAGGCTAGATAAATCGCGCCGTATAAATCCGTCAGATTTTCCTCTTCCGCTTGCTGCAAAGCGTAATTGAGCAACGCGACGGCTTCCGGGTAATCATTTGTATTGTTCAGAGCAATGGCAAGCTGCGTGATAACGGAAATCTGTGTTTCCGGGCGGAGTGCGCCGAGAAGTTCTTCGTCGTCGTAAATTTCTATGATCTCGCGCGAACGCTTGTAATTTCCCTGTGTTTCAACCGCGTAAGACAGCAAACGCTTGAGATTTGCGCGATTATCGGGCGTGTGCGAATAAGTATCGAGCGTATATAAAAGCAGTTTTTCAGCCGCGCTCGAAAGTCCTTCGGTAAGTTTTGTTTCAACTTCCGCAAGCATTTTCGCCAGTTTTTCCTCGGAAATGGCTCGGAGTTTGTTTGAACGCAAACCCGCCCGAACTCCTGAAACAGAAGTATTTTCCGACTCAAATTTATTTTTAGTCGCCGTGTTCTTTTCCATCCCGCAATAAAAAAAGAAAACTACTAATTAAAACTATATTTCAGTCTTTTTGGTTATATTCAGTTTGCAGAAAAATTTTAATTTGATAGAAATTTCAAAATCTCCCGTAAAAGCTGTCAAAAAGTTAATTAATTGTCTTGCCTTAACTATATAACAAAATCCGCAAAAATGGAATAAAACCGTTTTTCGAGAGTTTTCAAATACAGCCAAAGCATATAAATATAGTAGATTAGACACATCGCAAATAAATATGACATTCTACTAAGCAAAGGGAGAAGAAAATTTTGAAGGCAGAAAAAAAAAGGCTCGAAGCGGCGAAAAAGAGGAAAAAGGACTGGAAACTTTGGGGCTGTTATGTCAGCGAGAGAGCTTGGGGAACGGTGCGCGAAGATTATTCGGCGGACGGTTCGGCGTGGGAATATTTTCCTTTTGAACAGGCAAGATCAAAGGCTTATCGCTGGAACGAAGACGGAATCGCGGGAATTTGCGACCGTCGGCAGCGAATCTGTTTTGCCGTTTCATTTTGGAACGAACAGGACGAAATCTTAAAGGAAAGACTTTTCGGTTTGACCGGACCGCAGGGAAATCACGGCGAAGATGTCAAGGAATATTATTATTATCTCGATAACACGCCGACGCATTCGTATATGAAATATTTATACAAATATCCGCAAGCGAAATTTCCTTACGAAAAATTAGTTGAAGAAAACAAAAAGCGGGACAAAAATCAAGCCGAATATGAATTATTCGACACGGGAATTTTTGACGAAGATAAATATTTCGACGTTTTTATCGAATATGCAAAAACCGATTTTGACGACATCTGCATAAAAATTACGGCTGTTAATCGCGGACGCGAATCTGCGCCGATTCATATTTTGCCGACAATTTGGTTTCGCAATCGCTGGTCTTGGTATGAAGAATTCGACAAACCCGCTTTGGAAAAAGCGGAAATTGACGCGGAAAATCTTTCAGCAATTAACTTAAAAGAAGAAAAACGCGGTGAATATCAATTGATTTGCGCGGGCGATGCCAAACTTTTATTTACCGAAAACAATACGAATTTCGAGAAACTTTACAATGCGGAAAATAAATCGAAATTCGTTAAAGACGGTATTATCGAATCTGTCGTAAATTCAGATGAAAACGCCGTTAATCCCGAAAATAAAGGCACGAAAGCGGCGGCTCATTATAAATTCGAGATCGAAGCGGGCAAAAGCGAAACGATTTATCTGCGTTTAAGCGGAAAACAAACGGGAAAAAGCGGGAAAAATTATAAGTCGGGCGAAAAATTCGCTGCCGATTGCGAAAAGATTTTCGAGAAGCGCAAAAAGGAAGCGGAAGATTTTTACGCGGAAATCGTCCCAAATAATTTGAGCGATGACCAGAAAAATGTGATGCGCCAATCGCTTTCGGGAATGCTCTGGACGAAGCAGTATTATCATTACGTCGTAAAAAACTGGCTCGAAGGCGATCCGGCGTATCCTAAGCCGCCGAAAGATCGTCTGGACGGGCGAAATTCCGAATGGCGGCATCTCTACAACGACGAAGTTCTTTCGATGCCGGACAAATGGGAATATCCTTGGTATGCGGCGTGGGACACGGCTTTTCACTGCATTTCGCTCGCCTTGCTCGACGCGGAATTTGCCAAACGCCAGCTTGTTCTGCTTTTGCGCGAATGGTATATGCACCCGAACGGGCAGATTCCGGCGTATGAATGGAGTTTTTCCGATGTCAATCCGCCGGTTCACGCTTGGGCGGCACTTAGAATTTACAAAATCGAAGCGAAAAATAACAAAAACGCAGACCGCGAATTTCTCGAAAAAGTTTTTCATAAACTGCTTCTGAATTTTACTTGGTGGGTGAATCGCAAAGATTTCGAGGGCAATAATGTTTTTGAAGGCGGATTTTTAGGACTCGACAATATCGGCGTTTTTGACCGCAGTTCGGAACTTCCGCTTGGCGGACATCTCGAACAATCGGACGGAACTTCGTGGATGGCGATGTTTTGCTTGAATATGCTTGCCATCGCGCTCGAACTCGCCAAAGAAGACAAGGTTTATGAAGATGTCGCCAGCAAATTTTTCGAGCATTTCGTCCGCATTTCCGACGCGATGAACAACATCGGCTCGGACGACACGGAACTCTGGCACGAGCGCGACGGGTTTTATTACGACGTTCTGCATCTGGAAGACCGGCGCAATGTTCCCTTAAAAGTGCGCTCGATGGTCGGACTTATTCCGCTTTTCGCCGTTGAAACGCTCGAAGAAGACTGGCTCGAAGATTTGCCTGATTTTAAGAAACGAACCGAATGGTTTTTGGAAAATCGCCCCGATCTGACAAGCCAAATCGCTTGTATGCAAGCCGAAGGCAGAAACGGGCGGCGCATTTTGTCAATCGTAACGAAAGAACGCCTGACGAGGATTTTGCGATATATGTTGTCCGAAACCGAATTTTTATCCGAATACGGAGTTCGCTCTCTGTCGCGCTATCACAAATCGAATCCGTATATTTTTGAAGCGGGCGGCAAAAAATGGACGGTTGATTACGAACCGGGCGAATCAAGCACCGAAACTTTCGGCGGAAACTCGAATTGGCGCGGTCCCGTCTGGTTTCCGGTAAATTATTTAATCATCGAATCTTTGCAAAAATTCGATTTTTATTACGGCGAAGATTTCAAAATAGAATTTCCGACCGGCTCGGAAAATATGCTCTCTTTATGGGAAGTCGCGCAAGAATTGGAAAAAAGATTATGCCGTATTTTCTTAAAAGACAAAGACGGCAACCGCGCCGTTTACGGCAATAACGAAAAGTTTCAAACCGACGAAAACTGGCAGAATTACATTTTATTCTACGAATATTTTCACGGCGACAAAGGCTGCGGTTTAGGCGCAAGCCATCAAACGGGCTGGACAGGTTTGATCGGGAAATTATTACAGCAGCTCGGCGAATACAAAAAGGAAGAAAGCGGAAAACACATCGAAACCGCCGAACTCGACGGAAACGACGAAGAAACTGCGTCTATTGAAATTTAGCAAAGAATAAAGTGATTTCCGAAAATCAGTTAAATAATTTTTGTTTGCTGAATTTTCAAACTTGATCCGCATCTTGTATTTTAGATTTTTATCGTGACATAATTATTAATGCCGAATGCCAAATTATCAATTAGGCATTCGGCATTGGGCATTGATAATTATGTCACGATAAAAAACCGACGCATTTATTAAAAATAATTAAAAAAAAATATATGAAAGCAGTAGCAGTTACACCAAAAACGAAAAACTCGGCGCGGCTCGTCGAACCGGATAAGCCGAAGATCGGCGATGTAAAAAACGGGCGCGGCGTGCTTGTCGAAGTTTTGCGCGTCGGCGCGTGCGGCACGGACAGGGAGATCAACAACGGCGAATACGGCGTTGCGCCGAAAGGTTCGGATTATTTGATTCTCGGACACGAAAATTTCGGGCGCGTCGTCGAAACGGGCGAAAATGTCAAAGATTTGAAAGCGGGCGATTTTGTCGTGGCAACGGTTCGCCGTCCGTTCGGACACAGCATTTATGACACAATCGGGCAGCAGGATTTTACAACCGACGAAGAATATTGGGAACGCGGAATTTCGCGTCTGCACGGCTTTTGGGCGGAATTTTACGTTGAAGACGCGGAGTTTTTGATTAAGATTCCCGAAAAAATTGCCGAAGTCGCCGTTTTGCTCGAACCGATTTCAATTATCGAAAAAGGCTTGAAACAAGCCGAAGATATTCAAACACGGCTTGACGTTTGGCAGCCGAAAACGGCGGCGGTTTTGGGAACTGGAAACGTCGGACTTTTGACCGTTCTGGCTTTGCGCCTTCGCGGTTTTGAAGTTCACGGCTTCGGTTTGCAAGAAGCGGAAGGTTATCTGAACGCGGAATTATGCAAAGAAATCGGCGCAACTTACGATTCGACGAGAAAACTTTCCGTGCGCGATTCGGTTGAAAAATACGGCGAATACGATTTAATTTTTGAAGCGACGGGTTATTCGCCGATAATTTTTGAAGCGATGGAATCTTTGAACGAAAACGGAATTTTAATTTTAGCCAGCGTTACGGGCGGCGACAGAAAAACCGACGGCGTAAAGTCGGACAAGATAAATCAGGAATTCGTTCTCGGAAATCGCGCGATGGTCGGAACGGTCAACGCCAACCGCGAACATTTTGAAATGGGCGTAAAAGACATAGCTTTGGCGGAAGCGATGTATTCCGGCTGGCTTTCAAAAATGATGACGCACAAAGTCGAAGGACTTGAAAATTACGACAAAGTTTTTGATATTCTGGAAAACAGCCGAGAATACGACGCGATAAAAACTTATTTCGAGGTCGGGAAGATTTGAAAAGTTTGCGTTTCGCCGCGTAATCTTGTATTTATAAATATGGACATTTAATTTTTAATTATTTCTGGAGGTATTTGATCAAATGCGTTTTATTTTTACTATATTACTGCTCTCGACTTTGGGAGTTTTCGCCGCGTGTCAGGATGCGGCTGAACCGACTTCGGTTTCGGCTCTGCCCGCTGATTCGGCGAAAACAACAACGAATCAGGCGGTTCAAAACGAAAAGCAGGCGGGACACGAACACGACGAACCGCGTATTACTTTGGAAGAAGCGAAAAAGGATTTTGACGCTGGCAATGCGATATTTGTTGACACACGCGCTGAATCGGCATTTAAAACCGAACACATCAAAGGCGCGTTGAATATTCCGATGGAATCTTTTAACGCGCGTTACAAAGAAATTCCCGAAGGCAAGAAGATAATCGCCTACTGTTCCTGACCGGACGAACATACAAGCGCCCGTGCGGTGCAGATTTTGACGGAAAAAGGTTACAAAAACGCGTTTGCTTTGATCGGCGGAACAAAGGCTTGGAAAAATGCAGACTATCCGATGGAAAGCGGAAAATGATCTAAAGCTGATTTAATAAAAATCAGCGAAATTTGAAGGCGGAAATTTTATCATTTACGATAAAATTTCCGCCTTTTAAATATTTGAATATTGTTTCTCGCTCATACAAACTTCTGCCCGATTTGATGAATCTAAATGATAGTTTTTCAAACGCAATTTGTGGAAAATATAAGAAATAAGCCCAATTTTTCCAAAAAAGTTCGGCTCAGTTTTAACTTGCATTTTGGAAACTTTCAAGTGAGATTTCAATGAAAAAAAATTATCGAATACTGCTGTTTATTCTGACGCTCATTTTCTCTTTTTCTCTCGATGCGCCCGCGCAAGAATCGCCGCCTGCGCCGACTGATGAAACGATTCGGATAACTACCGAAGAAATCCACTTAAATGTAACCGTGCAGTCGAGATACGGCGATTCCGTGCCGCATATTTCGGCGGACGATCTGCTCGTTGTCGAAAGCGGCGATCCGCAAAAGATTACGAGCATTCGCAAAATTCCGGCAAATGTTCTGCTTCTGCTCGATATGGGCGGAAATCTGAATTTCGCAAAAACGATTGATTCGACAAGACTTACGGCGAAACTTTTAACGGAAAAATTGTCAAGTGAGAATTCGATTGCCGTGATGCAGTCTTACGGCAAGATCGAAGTTGTTTCCGATTGGACGAAAAATCAAGATGAAACTCAGGACGATCTGGACAAAAAACTTTTCGCCGGAAACCGTTCGCGTTTTACGGATTCGATCAAAGCGGCAATTGAAATGTTCAAGTCGCGCCCGATTGAAAATCGTCATTTGGTTTTCATCGGCGACGGTTTGGACAGCATCGCGGGCGAAACAGAAAGACGGAATATTCTGGAAAAACTGCTTGGCGCAAACATTACGGTTCACGTTGTCGGCTACAACAAAATGGAAGCGGAAAGAGCAAAAATCGCCGCGAAACCGTTTCAGTTCGGCGAAAAAATAGAAACGAAGCGCATTTCCGACCACAATTTAGAAATACTCATCGAAGGTTTGCCGTATCAGATGCAAGATAATTTTCGCAGAGTCGCTAAATCCGAGCGTTTGTTTATAGTGCGGCTCGACAAGGCGCGATTAAAACTTGCTGCTCAAAAACGCGAAGATTGGCTGAAAAGCCAAATCGAATTGCAGAATTTAGCGGAAGAAACGGGCGGAATTTTTCAAGCACCGGAGGAAATAGAAACGATGTGGAAACTCGCTGTCGAAATTGCCAAAGCGATTGATTCAAATTATATAATCACTTATACGCCGACCAAGCCGATTGCCGATTCGCCCGAAAATAATGAGCGAAAAGTGCGAGTTAGTTCATACCGCAATGAATTGATGATTCGTTCACGGCGCAAAATTCTGATTTCTCCAAATGATTAAATAGATTTTGCCAAAATATCGCAAATCCGTTCCGCCGTTTTTCCATCCCAAAGCGGCGGAATTTTTGCACCTCGTGAAAAATTTTCTTTTTCTAAAACAGCAAACGCGCTTTGTTTGATCTTCTCGGAATTTACGCTGACCAGTTCATTTGTTCCCATTTCAATCGTAATCGGTCTTTCGGTATTTTCGCGGACGGTCAAACAGGCGATTCCGAGCGCGGTTGTTTCTTCCTGAAGTCCGCCCGAATCGGTCAGAACCAATTTCGCGCCCGAATAAAGCCGCAGAAAATCTAAATAACCGAGCGGTTCGATGAGTTTGATGTTTGAATTTTCGATCAGTTTTTCAAAACCGAATTCGGAAATTCTGCCGCCAGTTCGCGGATGCGCGGGAAAAATTATCGGGATTTTTTCGCTGATCGTAATCAGCGCGTTCAAAATATTTGCAAAAGTTTCTTTTTCGTCAACATTTGACGGGCGGTGAAGCGTGACGACGGCGTAATCTTTATCAATTAAATTCAAATCTTCGCGGATCGCGGAATTTTTCGATTTTTCCAGACTGTAAAAAAGCGAATCAATCATCACGTTTCCAACGAATTTGATTTTCTCGTCGGCAACGCCTTCTTTTTTCAAATTCTCGTCGCCGTCGGGCGAAGGCGTGAGAAGTAAATCTGAAATTCTGTCGGTTAAAAGCCGGTTGATTTCTTCCGGCATCGTCAGATCGCCGGAACGAAGTCCGGCTTCGACGTGCGCGATTTTTACGCCCAATTTCGAGCAAACTAAAGCGCAGGCAATCGTCGAGTTGACATCGCCGACGACCAAAACCCAATCGGGTTTTTCCTTCAAAACGACAGGCTCGAAAGCCGTCATAATCTTCGCCGTCTGAACCGCGTGTGAGTGCGAGCCGACTTCCAGATCGTAATCGGGTTTAGGAATTCCCAAATCCGCAAAAAACGAATCGGACATCTGCTCGTCATAATGCTGTCCGGTGTGAACGATCAGCGGCAGAAATTCATCGCTTCGCCGTTTCATCTCGCGGACGATCGGCGCGATCTTCATAAAATTCGGACGTGCGCCGACGATGTTTAATATTTTTAACATATTTAATTTAACCTTTCGGCAAATTCCTTAAATTCCATCATAAAAGCCAAATTGCCATCTGTTCCGCGTTTTGTTTCGTAGTGGCGAAAACCTGCTTTTTCATAACATCTGATAGCGCGTTTGTTTTCCGGCAAAGGGTCTAAAATAATTCGTTTCGGTTTGTGTTTTTGCAAAATCAGTTCGATAAATAATTTAACCGCTTTTGTTCCGACACCACGATTTATGTAATCCGCTTCGCCGATAAACTGGTCAATTCCGATTGAATCGTCATCTAACAAGTAATATTGAAAAAAGCCGATTGGTTTTTCGGCTTTTTCGGTTTCTTCAATTAACAGAAACCTCTCTAAATTTCCCTCTTCGACGTAATTTTCAGCGACTTTTTCAAGCGTGTCTTCGCCGTCGTCCCACCACTCTTTAACGTGCGGTTTTAATAACCACTCAAGCAGTATTGAAAAATCATTTTCGGTTAAAAGTCGAAATTTATACATTTACAAACGCACGATCTTGGCATTGCTGTTTTCGCGCAAATCCTTATCGAGCGCATTGCGCGTGTCAACGATCAACGACGCGAGTTTCGTAATTCTGTCGTAATCCACGCCGCTGTGTTCGGTGCAGATAATTACGCAATCGGAATTTGTAATCAGATCGTCGGTTAATTCTTGATTATAAAGCGGTTCGCCGTCGCCGATGGTGTATGCGTGATCGAAGGTAACTTCTTCGACGAACGGATCGTGATAAACGACATTCGCGCCTTTTGCCCGCAAAAGATCAATCACCGAAAGCGCGGGCGATTCGCGCATATCGTCTATGTCTTTTTTATACGCCACGCCGAGAATCAGAATTTTCGAGCCTTTGATGCTTTTTTCGTTATCGTTCAGCGAATCGGCGACGAGTTTTGCAACATATTTCGGCATCCCCGAATTTATCTGTTCCGCCAAAGTGATAAATTGCGAATCAAAGCCGTGCTGTCTGGCTTTCCAACTCAAATAATGCGGATCTAAAGGGATGCAGTGACCGCCGATTCCGGGACCGGGATAAAATGCCATAAAGCCGAAAGGTTTTGTCGCCGCCGCCTGCACGACTTCCCAAGTGTCTATGCCGAGAGCGTTGCAGACCTTTGCCATTTCGTTTGCCATTCCGATATTTATTGCGCGGAAAGTATTTTCCCAAAGTTTGCAGGCTTCGGCGACTCGTGCCGAACTTACGGAATGGACGTTTTCGACGATTTTTGAATAAAGGAAGGAAGCGATCTCGCCGGAATCAGCCGAAACTCCGCCGACAACTTTCGGAATGTTGTGCGTTTGAAAATCGGGATTTCCCGGATCAACTCTTTCGGGCGAAAAAGCGAGCAGAAAATCTTTGTCGAGTTCAAAACCGGCATCTTCAAACATCGGCTGTAAAACTTCGTCGGTTGTTCCGGGATAAGTTGTTGATTCTAAAATCACTAGCTGTCCGCGGCGCATATATTTTTTGATCTCGCCGCCCGCCGCTAAAATGAAAGACATATCCGGGTCTTTCGTTTTGCGAAGCGGTGTCGGAACGCAGATGATTATCACGTCGCACTTTTCCAACTTTGCAAAATCGGTGGTCGCTTCAAATTTTCCGCTGTCAATACATTTCTGCACGTCCTCGGACGAAACATCTACAATGTGTGATTTTCCGTGGTTTATTGATTTCACCTTTTTTTCGTCAACCTCAAAACCGATGGTCGGAAAATCTTCCGACGCAAATTCGACGATCAAGGGCAAGCCGACATAACCGAGTCCGATCACGCCGACGGTGGCGGATTTTTCCACAATAAGATTTTTAATATCGTTTTTTATCATTATTTTTGTTTGTTAAAATTATAATCGTGTATTTTGCAAAGAAAAGAGTTTAATGATTTCAGTAAGAGTGTTTCTCTGCAAATTTTAGACTAAGGCAAGCGTCTGTTTTAGTCAATTGTATGCCTGCATTTCATACTATTTATGTTATAGTATCTTTCAATAACAGAGCGAATACCGGAAAACTATTATCGTTTTAATTTTTTATCAGAAAAGACTTTCCTCTTCTATATCCGCACCTGAATTTTTGAAATCTTTATTCCAAAAATTAAATAGATTCGTAATATTTAATAAATTCCAGATTAATTATGGACGTTGAAATTAATTCCGACAATCCGGCGGTCAGAGCAATTATTACCGGAACTGCTCCGCAAACGGCGCGGCTTGCCGCTTCGCGCGGAGTTCTGCCTTTATCGCAAAATGATCTGCTCGAAGTTCTGGTCGCGCTCGCCGGCGGCGAAGATGCCGAATTATCTTCAAATGCGCGTCAAACGCTCGCTTCGCAAAACGCCGCAGACCTCGAAAACTTATTTAAATCCGACGATGCCGCGCCGAATGTTCTCGGATATTTTGTTCAGCAAAAAAACATTCCGGCGGAAGTTCAACGGGCGATTTTGTCCAACCGAAAAACGCCGGACGAAGCGATTATCGGTTTTGCCAGAAATACTGCAAACGGCGAACTGCTCGAAATTGTTTCGCTTAATCAACAGCTTTTAATCAAAACACCGGCGATTATTGACGCAATTATCGCCAATCCTTATAAAACTGCGGAAGCCGAACGGCGCGTTTCCGAAGTCAAACGCGAGTTTTTCGAGAAGGAACGCGGCGCAAAGCAGATTGCCGACGAACTTCGCGCTCAGGGCAAAGACGCGGCGGCGGAATTTGTCGAAAATTCGGAATTTGCGGCTGACTTAAACGAACTTGCGCCCGGTTCAAAAGATTTTGAAGATTTGATTCTGCTTGCCCAGCACATCGAAATTCCCGATTCGGAAATTGACGATTCGTGGATGTCGCTCGAATATATCGAGGAAATTTACGAAGAAACGGATGAACAAAGGCAGGCGATTGTTGACAAAATTTTAGGCGAATTCAGCCTCGAAGAAGACGGCGAAATTTCCGGCGAGAGAGTTTCGATGCTCAACCGGATTTTGCGTATGAAGATGAAAGACCGCGTGAAACTTGCGATGAAAGGAGACCGCGAAGCGAGAACGATTCTGATCCGCGATCCGAACCGGATAGTTTCGCAAGCCGTTATTAACAACCCGCGAATCACCGAAAACGAGGTAGAAAAAATCGCCACGATGCGCGTTGTTCCCGAAGACGTTCTGCGCCAGATCGCCATTAATCGGGCGTGGGCGCGAAATTATACGATTATGCACAATTTGGCGCGAAATCCGCGCACGCCGATCTCGAATATTATGAGCATTCTCACGCGCCTGCAATTGCGCGATTTAAATGCTCTGACAAAAAACAGAAATGTTTCCGATGTCGTCCGCCGTCAGGCGTTGCGGCTTGTCAATGCCCGAACGGGAAAAAGATAGAAACTTCAGAATTTTTGCCAATCTTCTGAAAGCATTTCTTGGACTTTTAAACTACTTTCACAACAATCATCGTCATATCATCGTGCTGTCGTGCGCCGCCCGCAAATTCGTCGGCGCGGGCGACGATATATTCTAAAATTTCTTCGGCTGATTTATGATGAACTTTTTTGAGTTCTTCGACCATCGCTTCTTCGCCCCATTCTTCTTCTTTCGGATTCATCGCTTCGCTGATTCCGTCGGTTGAACCGACGATTAAATCGCCTTTTTGCAGCTTAATTTCGCCTTGTTCGTAACTGACAAGCATCGGCGGCAGCATTCCGACGACTGCGCCGCCCGCTTCTAAAGTCAAAACTTCAAAATCAACCTCGTTCGGACGCAGCAGATACGGCGGATTGTGTCCGGCGTTGACGTAAGTTAATTTTAAGGTTTCGGGATCGAACTGCGAATAAAAAAACGTCGCGTAGCGGTTTGATGTCGAAGCCTCATAAAGCAGAGAATTCATCTGCGAAAGCAAGCCCGCCAAATCGTCTTTGAAATGCAGAGTTTGCCCGCGCAGAGAGGCTTGCAAACTTGCCATCATCAAAGACGCGCCGATTCCTTTGCCGGAAATATCGCCGATGGCAATGCCGAATTTTCCGTCCGCGAGTTCGAGAAAATCGTAATAATCACCGCCGACATCGAGAGCCGAGCGACACGCGCCAAAATAATCCAGATTTTCGATTTTCGGCAGCTTTTGCGGGAAAAGTCTTTCCTGAACTTCGCGGGCGATTTCCAGTTCCCTGTTCAAACGCTCTTTTTGCGCCGCTTCGCGGGCAATCGTTTCGGTCAGACGCGAATTTTCCAGAGCCAAACCCGTCTGCGACGCGACGGATTTCAAAAGCCGCAGATCGTTCGGCGTAAAAGGTTCTTCCGATAATTTCGGACTCAGACTTATTATGCCGGCGAGTTCGTTTTTAACGCCAATCGGCAAAAGCAGCTGCGAATTTAACTGTTTTAACGCTTCACGCTCGACAATTTGAATTTCCGAATCTACCCGCGAATCAACAACATCCTGATAAATTACAAACGGTTCGTTTTTGCTGATTTTCTCAATCGTTTTGTCATCTTTGTTAAAAGTCGCGCTCGGCGCATTTTCGTAACCGACGGCGTAAGCGGGCTGAAATGAATTTCCGTTTTTCAAAAGCAGCGTAACCTGCGGAACGTGCAGAGATTCGCTGATTTTATTGGAAACCTTTTCAAGCAAAGGTTTTGTTTCGACCATCGTGCGGACTTCTTCGCTCAAATCGGTCAAAATCTGCTCGGCGTTATACGCTTCGCGGAAAAACTTTCGGTCAACCCAAACTCTGATTTTATCGGCAAGAAGGCGAATCAAAAATACGAACATTATGCCGACGGCGATAAAAATAATTTTCTGCGGACGATTCGTTTCCGTTCCCGTCGCAAACGAAACTGCGGTCAAAATAACCACGATGCTCAGGAGAATCTGCAAAGCCAGAACGCCGTTTTTTGCCAGCGCATACTGCAAACCCTGCCTGACGACAACCGAAACATTCATTGCACGCTGCACGACGATCACATAAGCCATCGTGATCGGGAAAAGTAAAAGCATCAGCAAGGCAAAAGCAGCAAACCAAGTCGGAACGGTATCAAAAAACGAGCCGGGCGTGTTGCTCACATCCTTATAAATAACAATAAATAATACCGGCAGCACCGAAATAATCGTTCCCGCAACCATCAACTTCAAACGTCTGCCCGAATCGGATTTTCTTAAAGTAAATGCTTTGTGCGTCAGTGCTATAAAAAATAATAGAACCGCCGGAATATTTGCAAATCCAAGTATTGCTTTAATTACGTCGGGAAGTCCTGATCGGATATATTCCAGTTCCATACCGAAAAGCAGACCGATGTTTTCGATCAAAACCAAAATGATCTGCACCGCCAAAGGCACGATCAGAATCCACTTCGCCCACGGAAATCTTTTGTCAATGCTCCAGCGTTCAGGAAAATATATGCCGAATAAGAACATTGCCAACGCCCACGAATTCGACGTTATCGAGCGAAAAATTCCGACAACGGAAGTATCCGCGTAACCTTCAAGCGAAACCGCAGTAAATCCGCACAGAAGAAAAAACAAAAACCACGCCACCGGGTCTTGCGGACGCACAAAAAGAACCCAGCAACCCAGCAATATACAAAGCGTCGGCAGTATATAGCCGAATAAAATTAGGAGTAACAAACTACTGTAATAATTGATGTCTTTCTCAAATTTTGTCGGTGTGATTTCAACTTTTTTATTTATTTTCGAGCCGTCCGCCGCATTTCGTTCAATCTCTAATTTAATCGGATCAAACGAATTAATTTTATTGAATTTTTTATATAAATCATCGGAACTTTTAACAGTTTCGCCGTTAAAAGCTATAATTTTATCGCCAACGCTGATTCCGGCTTGTTCGCCTGCCGGATCAAGATTAACAACGCCGTATTCAAAATAACCGAATGGAATTTCATACGCCCTTTGCGGTTGACTGAGTGAGTTGTAAAGTCTGGAATAATGAGTTGCCAAAACAGACATTGCAATAACAAAAAGTATGGCTGCGGGAATGTATAAAAGTTTTTTGTTTTTCATTGA
Organism: Pyrinomonadaceae bacterium; assembly: GCA_965214585.1. GTDB lineage: Bacteria > Acidobacteriota > Blastocatellia > Pyrinomonadales > Pyrinomonadaceae > JAHCHG01. The sequence goes on from OZ243957.1 coordinate 981,050, forward strand.
ATTTTCCGCCAATCGCTTAAAACTTCGTTTCTAAAAATAGCATAAAAATTGTTGTCCGCATACGAAAGCAGTCCTCGACGACGCGGCAACCGTTTTTGCAAAAGACGAATCATAACCGATATGACGAACAAATTTTTTCTTTCGATAATTTTATTTATCGCTTTTTCCGTTTCCGTTTTTGCCCAAAACGAGCAGATCGCCAGCGTTTATCACAATATTCATAAAATCAATTCCAAAATACTAAACGAAGAAAGAAGCGTCTGGGTTCGCGTTCCTTTGAAATATTCGCAGACCGGCGAGAAATTTCCCGTCGTTTATATGCTCGACGGACACGCGCCGCAGCCTTCGATGATGGCTGGAATTATCGAACAGCAGGCGTGGGGCGGAAAAATGCCGGAAATGATTCTTGTCAGCATTCAGAATACGAACCGTTCGCGCGATTTAACGCCGACAAACGACAAAAACGGCGGGCGCGAAACCGGCGGCGCGGATAAATTTTTGCAGTTTATCGAAAAGGAAGTGATGCCGCTAATTGAAAAAAATTACCGCACGCAGCCTTTTAAGATTTTCGCCGGACACAGTTTGGGCGGCTTGACCGTCGTTTATTCATTTGCCACGCGCCCCGATTTGTTTGATGCTTACATCGCCGCGAGTCCGGTTTTGCAATACGACGATTATTTTGTCATTAAAGAAACCGAAAAATTGTTCGGTCAGAAACGCGAACTCGGAAAAACAATGTTTCTCGGACTCGGCGACGAACCGGAATATAAAAACGGCTGGAACAAATTTCAAAAATTGCTGAAAGATGAAAAACCGAAAAATTTTGAATACGAATTCCGCGAATTTGAAGACGATAATCATCCGTCGGTTGTTCTGCCCGCTTATTATCACGGTTTGCGGAAAATCTTTGACGGCTGGTCGGCGAAAAATGCCAAAACAGTTTCCGATCTGGAAAATCATTACAAAAAACTCTCAAAACGCTTCGGCTACGAAATTATTATTCCCGAAGACACTCTGACTTTTTCCGCTTATCAGTATCTCCAGCAAAAACTTTATGACGAAGCCATCAAACTTTTTAAGAAAACCGTCGAATATCACCCGGATTCGGCAAACGCCCACAACGCTCTCGGCGAGGCTCTCGAAGAAGACGGACAATTCAAACAAGCGGCGGAAAGTTTCAAAAAGGCACTCGAACTGGCAAGACGGCAAAACGACGAAAATTTTTCAGCAAGAATCAAAGCAAGTCTGGACAGAGTTTCGGAAAAGTTAAAATAAATATTTTGTAGTAATATATTCAAGGGAGCAGAAAAAATGAAAAAATCGGTTTTCGCCGCAGTAGTTTTCGCGCTGATATTTTCTATGTCGTCTTTCGCGCAAAAAAATGATCGAACAGATGTTTTGGCAGTCGTCAACAAAATGTTCGCGGAAATGGCAAATCACAATCCGCCCGCGATTGCCGCTTTGTTTACGGAAAATTCAAATTTAGCGGCAGTTATCAAAACCAAAGAAGGAAAATCAATCGTTCGCACATTTACGGGCGAAACATTTTCTAAAAACTTTACCGAAAAGAAAAGCGAAATCGAAGAAATTATGTATCAGCCGAAAACGGAAATTTTCGGCGATCTGGCGATAATTTGGGGCAGATACGTTTTCTATAACGACGGCAAAATCTCTCATTGCGGCGTAAATTCGTTTCATCTTGTCCGCGTCGAAAACGTCTGGAAAATCGCCAACGCTTCTTCGACAATCGAACCTTTGGGCTGCACCGAAAAGGAAAAATCATTGAAAAATCTCAAACCGACAAGATAAATTTGCGATTGCCGCAAAGCGAAAGATATTGTCAAAATTATGGATAAGGCAAAAGATTTAAATTTTTAATAAACCGAAAATCGCGTTGATTTCTCGAAATAAGCGGTTCATCGTAAATCAGAGCAGTTGATGCGATTAAAGCGTCAGCAATAAGCAGTCCGTGACTCAAATAATATCTCTTTACAATTTCAACTGCTTTATCGGAAATTTGGTCGGTGATTTTTAAGATTTTGTAACGCTTCAGAAACTTTTCCAAATCTCTTAATTCAATTTTATCCCGACATCCGACCACTAATTCCAATTGCGTAACCGCGCTGATCGCCAAAGTCGAAGTTTTTTCCAAACGCAGTAAACAATCAATCGCATCGCTTTCGCCGCGTGAAGCGTCAATCAGAATATCCGTGTCAACAATGGACAAAACTTTTTATTTCCTCCAATGTCTTTCGCGGACACTGCGAACCCAAGCCGTGCTGTCCTGCATATCTTTGCGGTCTTTCCACATTCCGATAAAAGGTTCGCTTTTCAAGTCGGGCAGCGATTCGGGTTTATCGGTTGATGAAGTTTTATAACGCTCACGCAAAAATGCGACATAATCTTCAATTTGCCGCTGCGCTTCAATCGGCAAAGATACAATCTCGCGTAAAATTTCTTCGTTTGTCATATAACTATTTTCGCCGATTCAGAAAATATGTCAATAATAATTTTCTAATTATTGATTTACCGAAACGAGAACAAGAATGATCTACAATTGAAATTGCCGCGCAAAATCATAGATTTTTTGTAAAGTTTACCGAAATATTTGACGAAATACCGATAAAAGTTCAGAATAAATAAAAATCCAAAAGTTAGACAAATAAAAAATGAAAAAATTAGTTTCCAGTTTGCTGATCGTTTTATCAGTTGCAGCTTTTTCTTTTGCCAAAGATATGAGCAAAGAAATTGATCAGGCAACCGAAAAAATTATGTCGAAAGTCATCGAGTGGCGCAGGCATATTCACGAAAACCCAGAACTTTCCAACCGCGAAGTTGAAACTGCAAAATATATCGAGGCGCATCTTCGTAAATTGGGAATCGAGGTGAAAACCGGAATTGCTAAAACCGGAGTTGTCGGAATTTTGAAGGGAAATCAGCCGGGTCCGGTGATCGGACTTCGCGCCGATATGGACGCGCTGCCGGTTAAGGAGAGAGTTGATTTGCCGTTCGCATCGAAAGTTACGGCTGATTATAACGGGCAGAAAGTTCCCGTGATGCACGCCTGCGGACACGATACGCACGTTGCGATGCTGATGGGAACGGCGGAAGTTTTGTCTAAAATGAAGGATAAAATCAAGGGAACGGTTGTTTTCATTTTTCAGCCTGCCGAAGAAGGTCCGCCCGAAGGCGAGAAAGGCGGCGCGTCTTTGATGGTTGAAGAAGGCGTTTTGGAAAATCCGAAAATTGACGCGATTTTCGGCATTCACATCAATTCGCAGACGGAAATCGGCACAATCGGCTACAAATCGGGCGCGGCGATGGCGGCGGCGGATTGGTTTACGATAAAAATCAAGGGCAAGCAGGCGCACGGTTCTGCGCCTTGGGCGGGCGTTGACCCGATTGTTTCGGCGGCGCAGATCATCAACGGCTTGCAGACGATTGTTTCGCGCCAATCGGTTTTGACAAAAGCACCCGTCGTTATCACGGTCGGAAAAATAAACGCCGGAGTGCGCGAAAATATCATTCCCGAAGAACTCGTAATGGCGGGAACTATCAGGACGCTCGATTCCGCGATGCAAAAGGACGTTCACCAAAGACTGAAACACACCGTAAAAACCATCGCCGAAAGTCAGGGCGCGACGGCGACGGTTGAGATTGACACGAAAACTCTGGTCACTTTCAACACGCCCGAATTGGTAAAAAAAATGCTGCCGTCGCTTGAAAAAGCCGTCGGAAAAGAAAATGTTTTTGAAAGAGAATGGACAACCGGCGCGGAAGATTTCTCGTATTTCGGCGAAAAAGTTCCGTCATTTTATTTTTTCGTCGGCGGAATGCCGAAGGGAATGAATCCCGCAGACGCGCCCGGACATCACACGCCCGATTTTTACTTGGATGACAGCCGTTTAGATGTCGGCATCAAGGCGTTTGCAAATATTGTTTTCGATTATTCGGAATGATAAAGAATTTTATTTGTTTTTATTTTCGTGACCTAATTATCAATTATGAATTATCAATGCCTAATTATTGCAGTTAGATGGATAATTGAGAAATGATGCCCGATTAAAAATTGATAATTCGGCATTAGGCATTATGTCACGATAAAAAACCGGAAATAATTTTTGGAGATAATTTCTTCGACCTGATAATCAAAATTTTAATTTTTCTAAACTTCCGCGTCGGCTTCGATTTCGATCAGCATTTCGGGATCAATCAATCTCGAAACTTCAATCATCGTCGTCGCGGGCATAATTTCGCCGAAAAATTCCCGGTGCGCTCTGCCGTATTCTTCCCAGCGCGAAATGTCAGTAACGAACATTCTCGTTCGGACAACCGTTTCGAGCGTTGCGCCAAAATGCTGCAATGCGCTTTCAATGTTTTTTATAACTTGGACGGTTTGCGCGTAAGCCTCGCCCGCGCCGACGATGTTTCCGTTCTCATCCGTCGCGGTTGTGCCTGTTACATAAATCCGGTTTTCAACCCGGACGGCGCGTGAATAACCGACGATCTTTTCCCATTTCGCGCCCGACGCATATTTTTGTCTTTCTCGCATATTTGTAAGTTATTTGATTTTCAGCAGAATTTAAAATGGAAAAAGGCGGAAACTTGATTTTCAAATTTCCGCCAATCAATTGAATTTTTACTACAATTAACTTTGAAGATGCGCTTCGACAAACCACAAAAGTTTATCAATTCCGCGCGAAACTTCCGTGAATAAATCCGCCGTGTCCATATCTCCGGCTTCGTCGGCATCGTCTATGTTTGCCCGCACGCGCTTTCCGAAATCGGCGAGCGCGGTTGAAAGCGCGTCAACGTGCGCCGCGCCGTCCGAAATCTCAAGCGGATATTCGCTCAAAGACGAATTGCTCGCCGCTACACGCACCGTTCCGAGTGCCGTTCCGCCGAGAATTGTCGCTCGTTCGGCGATTAAATCCGTATATTCTTCGGCTTGCGCCGCGACCTGATCGAAAAGTTTGTGCAGTTGAATAAAATCCATTCCCTTGACGTTCCAATGCGCGTGTTTCGCCTGCGATTTCAGATCGCTGACATCCGCCAGCCGCGCATTTAACATTTCGATCATTTTTTCCCTTGTTTCCTTGTTAATATCGTTTTTTGTTTTGTGCATAATTTTTATAAAAATTCCCTGGTTTGACTTAGAATTAGAATAATTTTAGATAATAAAAAAGTCAATTGAATATATCAGTTAAAGTGCATATAAAATATGAAATTATTTGGTGCGTTATATAATTGCGACGAGCGCATCGGCTCACCTCGGACGCTGCTGACAGAAGTTTCGGTTTATAATTGTCCGTTTACATTCGAATTTATGGTTTGGGAGTTGGTCGTTGGGGTGTTGAAGTTGCGCCGCCGCCGCTTCCGTCGCCCCGTTGAGGTTGAGCAACCGTTCCGCCGTAATCTCTGAAAAGCGGCGTGAAAACCCATTTGCTGTGATTTTCGATGCCGTAGTAGGCAATGACCGAACGGCTCTTGCTTTGGCTGGCGACTCCGATAAATTGCGTGTTGTCGGTTGTATCTTCAAATTCTTCGTCGGCGGGTTCGGTTACGTCTTCCGCGTCATCGGTTGGAATTATGCCGGCTATTGACTGAGCGTATTGATTCACAAAACGATTCGAGCCGGTTACGCTTATTGTTCCGTTATTATAATTTTGCAGACGCTTGGCGAAATTTCCCATCGCTTTTGAAGTCGGTGCAACGAGCCGCCATTTTCCGTCCGCGCTCAGAGGATCAACTGCCGCCGAAGGTCTTAAAATCTGTCGTTTTTGTGTGCCTCGCGGCAGACCTTCGAGCAGATCGTCAATTGATTCGGGCAGTTTTCCCTGATAAAAAGTTACATATTCGCTGATGGCAAAGGCAATCTCCTCGCCGCGCCTGATTGATTCGAGTTCTTTTTCGCGCTGAACTTCCTGTTGAATCGTCGGCGCAGCGGCAAGCAGAAAAATTGCGAAAATGGTCATCACCGCAAGCACGGCGAGAAGCGACATACCTTTTTCCGCATCAATTTCAGATTTCCGCTTTATAAATCTCATCTTCAAATAATAGTTCTTTAAATCGGCACTTTTCTAAAAATTTTTCGGTTTGAGATTATTTTCTCTATCCGTCATCGTCATTATCATCGTCGGTTTGCGGAGTCTGCACGGGCGTTGGCTGATAACGCGGGATATTGTTCGGGATTCCCGGAATATCCTGTTGATTTATTCCCGTGTCCGGGTTATACGGAGTATAAGTTCCGCCGGAATTTCGTCTTCCCGCGCCGCCCGCGCTTTGTCCCGGAGGCGGACGAAAAAGAGCTAAGTTGTGGCGAAATCCGAGATTTACATCTTCTAAAATGACCTCTTCCGCCGAAATGCTTTTGACGCGGAAACGTCCGCCGACGACATCATTCAGGCGTGCGCCAATCGGCTTATTATCCTTATTTTGTTCGAGAAAATAAGCCGTATCGTTGTTATAACGCTTTCTGGCGATCATTCCGATATATTGAAACGTCGGTTTCGGCGGTGCTTGCACATTTAAGGCGACTTGGTTGGAATAAAGCGTGCCGTCGGGCGATACGACCATAATCTGCTTTGCGCCGTCGCCGGCAATTAAATTTGCCGAAACTTCCGCGACGAGTCTTTCCGGCGAAATATAAGTTGTCGAAAGACGAGTTCCGTTAAATAAAATTATCGAATCCGGCTGAAATCTCTCGCCGGAAATTTCCAGACGAAACGCTTTTGATCCCGCATAGACGCTTTGCGGCGAAGCAAAGGTAACGTAGATCGGCGGTGTCGGAGTCGGTTTCGGCGGCTCAATCGGTGTCGGTGTTTTTTCGGGAATCGGAGTCGGCAAGTATGGTGTCGGAATGCCCGGCTCGTAAAAAGCGAAGATGTTTCTGCCCGGTTCGGGTGCGCCGTATAAAATACCCTGATTATAATCAATCGGCGTGGTCGAATACTGAAAATTTACATCTTCCTGCGGCGGAATTTCAGTATTCTGCGCCCGTCTGCCGTTTCGCGCGTTCGATTTCGGAGTCGGCGAAGCGGTAACTTTCACGGTTGTTTTGCCGCTTGGAAAGAAACCGATAAAATTATAGCCGATGGCAAGCAAAGCCGCCGTTCCCAACACGAGAGCCGCGATAATTTTGTTTCTTTCTTCGGGACTTTTGCCTTCAAAAATTTTCATCTTCAGTTAAAACGCCTGTCTGAAATTACTGAGCCGTATTTATCGGCTGGATCGGTTGAAAATCAGGACGGCGAAAATATGCCGCCATTTCTATCGTTAAATTTACTGTTTGCCCGCGAACTCTGCCGCGCGAACTTTGCGGCGCGGAATTATTTTGAATTGCCGCCGCCTGAACGCTCTGTCCTGTCGGATTGCCGAATTCGTCCAACGCCTGAACTTCGGCATTGTTTATCCGAGCCTGAATTGTCTGCGCCTCGTTTTGCTGCCGGTCATCTTTTTCCGAAGGCTCTAACTCGATTGCGCTGATAACGATAAACTGCTCGCCCGTTTCGATTTCGCGGATAAAGCGGCGCAGATTTTGATAAGAACCTTCAACCGTCATCGTGATATAAACGCCGGGAAAGAGGCTCTGAAATTTTTCTCTGCCGCGCTCGGCATCGCCGCCGCGACTGCCGCCTTGATTGGCGATTTCCAGCGGAATGTAATCGGGTCCGGTTGTATTTGTCAGTCCGTAAGCATTTATCAAACCGTTGATTCGCTGATAAATCGCCGTCTGCCCGATTGAAGGCGGACGTAAGAATCTGGTTTCAAAATCCTGCACGCTTTCGACCAATTTGGCGGCTTCGGCTTCCGTGTTTGTTATGCTGTCGTATTTCTTCTTGGTCGAGGTCAATTCGGTATCCAGTTTGTCGCGCTTATCTCTGTTCGCTTCAAGCTGTTTTTCGGAAGGAATCACGATAAAAACAAATAAGAGAATCGCCGTTAAAACCGCCATCAAACCCAATCCGGCGGTGGCAATCTCAAGCGGTCCCCACATTCCGGCGTAAACTTTGCGCGGTCTGTTTTTCGGCGCAAGATCAATCGTTTCCTGCTTTTCGATGATAATCGTTTCGTCATCGGTCAATAAAACCGTCCGATTTTCTTCTTCGACGACAACGGCGGAATCTTTCGTCGTGCCGTATTCGTTGACGATTATCTCCGGCTGTTTTTTTCTTTGTGCGTCTTCCGCATTTTGGTTTTGATTATCGTCCATTTATCTGTCCTCCGCTTGCGGAATTTGCCGAAGCCACATCAATCGGCGCGGGCGAAGCGGCATAACTGCTCGTGTAGATCAGGCGCAGAGTATATTCCGTGTAAACGATTCGCTCGGTTTTCTGCAAATCCTGTCCGCGCAGTTCGGCTTGAAATACGCCGGAATTGTTCATATTGTCAATCATCGTCATAACGCTCTGATAATTGCGGCTCAAAACTCCGAATTCGAGTTCGGCTTTGGTGCGGTCTTCGTCCTTGTAAACATTCTGGACGCTGATGCGCGACGCGCTCACGCTGCCCGGCAAAACTCTCTCCAAATCCGCAAAAAGACGCGACCAGCTAAAACTTTTGTTTGCCACGACCTTGTGTGCGGAAATCAGAAGTGCCTGCTGATCGGGTGTTAATTGCTGGCGTATTTTTTCGCCCTTGCCTTTGAGCGCGGCAATCTCGGCTTCCATCTCCTTGATCTCGACTTCGGCTATTTCATTCTGCCCGTTGATTCCGCGCAGATATGCAAACGAAAGCGTCGCGCCGACAACGGCGAAAGCCAGCAAAAAAAGCGCGATCAGATATGGCAGCGTCCGATTGCGAAACGGATGAGTGGAAAGATTTAATTTTGTAATCATTTCTTTTAAATAAAAAAACGGAAATACGATTCGGATTTTATCGCCGACGAACGCGCAAAAAAGCTAAAAAAATTTGCCGGTTCAGCACGAAAAAATTAAGTTGGTAAAAAGTAATGCTTTATGAATTGCCGTCTGCTTTAGCTGACGGGTTGGTTTGACAATAAGTTAATCGGCTTTAGCCAAACTCAAAAAAAATATCAATCATCCTTTGTGCTTTAGCTAAAGCAGTTAAGGAAATACTTTTATCAGAAATTCGGCTAAAGCCGGTCTTGTGATGAAACTTTTTTCCGTCCGCTGAAGCAGACGGCAATTCATAAAAAAAATTCATCAGCATTACTTTTAGGAAACTACCAAAATAGCATTACTTTTAGGAAACTACCAAAATTAATTTGTCGTTTTTCGGCTGAACGCTTTTGAAAACTTTAGTAAACGTAATTGATGAATAAAACCGCTTATCGTTTGCATCCGAAAAATTTTTCAGTCTTTTTGCGTTTCCGTCTGTTTCCACGTTTCGGCAAGGGAAAAAGTTGCAAAAGTTTCAGCGATTCGAGGGAAATTGTTTGTTTAATTCTTCCGGTTTTATTTCCCTGTAAACGGCGACGCAGTTTCTGCCCGATCTTTTGGCGCGGTAAAGCGCGGAATCAGCCATTTCGATTAGTTCAATCGGATCGGAAGAATCTTCCGGGAAACAGGCGACTCCGATGCTGATCGTAATTTGGTGCGTATCAAACGGTTTCCCGCTTTTGAGAATCGTAAAATCGTGATTTTCAATATCCGTTCTGATTCTTTCCGCCGCAACGATGCCCTGCGCGAGTTCGGCATCGAGGAGAAATGCGGCAAATTCTTCTCCGCCGAAACGCGCCGCAACATCGCCCGTCCGCAGAGTTCCTGTAATAACTTCGCCGATCTCTTCCAGAGTTTTGCTGCCCGTTAAATGCCCGTATGAATCGTTTACTTTCTTAAAATAATCTATGTCCATCATCAAAACGCAAAACGGATGTTTTTTCTCTTTGGCAGCGGCTGCTTCGCGGCGAAGTTCGGAAAAAAACGAACGGCTCGAAAGAAGCCCGGTCAGATCGTCGTGCGAGAGCAGACGACGAATCCGGCTTTGATATTCGCGGTCAATGTCATCAAGCAGATCAAAGCGCAGAATGTGTCCGCCAATCTGAATTTTATCGCCGTTTTGTAATTTCGCTTCTTTTATCGGCTGGGAATTTACAAAAGTGCCGCTGTTTGAATGCAGATCGGTTATCACATATTGATTATTGTCGTTTTCGTCATCGGATAAAGCGTCAATTTTTGCGTGGCGGCGGGAAACTTTTCTGTCGTTTACGCGCACATCGGCTTCGAGTGCGCGACCTAAAATAACCGTTTCGCGCTCAAGCGGAATCGGAACGGCGAGCATATCGCCCGTTAAAAAAACAATCGTCGGACGAAGATTTCGTTTTGGATGTTTCCGGTTTTCCATATTTTCAAGACTCTTTATAAAGACTTAACTTATAGAATAAAACATTTTATGTAAATTCCGCCACATCTTTTTTAGTAAATAATAAATTGTAAATCGCAGATGGATTTGATTTTGTTTAACTTTACTTCCGATTTACAATTTACGAATTACTATCTACTATCTAAACGGGATGAAGATTCTCATTGTAAAACTCAGCAGTATCGGCGATGTCGTTCATACTCTGCCGACTCTTGCCGCCATCCGGCGCGGTTTGCCCGATGCCGAAATCTCTTGGGTGGTCGAAAAAAAAGCGGCGGAGATTTTGCGCGGCAGCGAGTTTCTGACAAATTTGATCGAAGTTGACACGCGCCTTTTGCGAAAGCAGAAAAATATCGGCAAAAAAATCGCTTTCGCCCGCGAACAGATCGGTGAACTGCGTGCGGAAAACTTTGATGTCGCGCTCGATTTTCAAGGACTTTTAAAGTCCGCTTCGATTGCCAAACTCGCCAAAGCCGCAAACCGTTTCGGTTTCGCAAAACAAAATCTGCGCGAACCGGCGAGCCGTTTTCTTTTGTCAAACAAAGTGGAAATCGAGCAGAAAACGCACATTATCCGCAAAAATCTCGCTTTGGCGGAAAAAGCCCTGAACATTGAAGTTCCCGATAAAAATTTTGAATTTCCGATTTTTACCCAAGCCGGACAGAAACGCGAAGCAAGCAAAATCATCGAAAAAACCGGAGAAAATTTCGCAGTTTTGAATCCGGCGGGCGGCTGGACGACAAAACTCTGGAACGCCGAAAATTTCGGCAAACTGGCTGATCTGCTTTGGGAAAAAGAAAATATATACTCCGTTATCACAACCGCGCCGAACGAAATCGAATTAGCGGAAAAAGCGTTAAAAAATAGCAAATCGGGAAAAATTACGCTTGCCCAACCGAGTTTAAAAGGCTTTTACGAATTGGCGAAAAGAGCGAAAATCTACGTCGGCGGCGACACCGCGCCGACTCATCTGGCAGTCGCGGCAAACGCGCCCGTCGTCGGCATCTTCGGACCAACCGAATGGTGGCGCAACGGAAGCCCGAATCCGAAAGACATCTGCGTTGAACGAACCGACATCAATTGCCGCGCCGATTGCCACCGCCGAACTTGCGGCAACTGGATTTGTATGGACATTTCGGTTGAAACTGTTTTCGGCGCAGTTCAAAAAAGACTCGGCGTTCGAGCAAAGTCATCTGAAAAAGCGTAAAGTCCTTTTTTATCAAAGATTTTGAAAATGAATTACGCGCCAAACAACTTTTAATTTGGCAATTTAGCGTTATAATGATGTAATTTCACATTCGAGAAATTGTTTCTTGTCTAAATCAAGGGAAGGTTAAAATTATGCTTCAGGAAATTTGGGAGTTTTTTCGCATTGCAATCGGGATGAACGAGGTTGAGCCGGTAATGTCGTCGTGGCAGATGATTCCGCGCGTCGTGGTCGTTTATCTGGTCGCTCTGCTGATGATACGGCTTGGAAAACGGCGTTTTCTCGGCGGTTATACGGCGTTTGATATTCTGCTCGGTTTCGTCGTCGGTTCGATTATGAGCCGCACGATCACCGGCGCGGTCACATTTCTTAATATGATTTTCATCGTCGGAACGCTTGTCGCTCTGCACTGGCTTATCGCCGTTATTACGTTCAAGTTTGAAAACGCCAGCAATTTGATAAAAAATTCGGAACGCGAGTTGATAAAAGACGGCAAAATTGACGAGGAAGCTATGGAGGCGAGCAAACTCGGCGAAAACGATCTGCTGCAAGCTCTGCGGCAAAAGGCGAATGTCGAAAAACCGGACGATGTAAAATCCGCTTATCTCGAACGCGACGGCACGATCACCGTTATCCCGAAAGGCTGCGAAACGCACGTCGTTGATGTTGAAGTAAAGGAAAACGTCCAAACGATAAAAATTCAAATCGAGCATTGAGCAAAACAATTTTTAAATTATTTTGTGTGTTCACTTTTGGAAAAGCGGGCGCAGAGCAACCCTTCCCAACCTGTAAATTTGATAAACTGTTGCTTTTTCACTTTATCTTGAACGGATCACTACAATTAACTGCTCAAGAATAAAAAGATGGCAGGTCAGGAAGGACTGCTCTGCGCCCGCAAAAGTCAAATTACCAAAAAACTTAAAAAAACACAGCATTGATGAGCCTTAAAAAGAAAAAACCGAAAAAACGCGCCGCGCGAAACCGCACGCTTGAAATAACCGATGCGGAAGTTGAAGTTTACCGGCGAAATTTAATTTACGACAATGAGCAGACCGATTTTGCAAACGTCTGTAATAAAACAATTTGCGCCGACGCTTTTGACATTCTCAAAAAACTTCCCCGCCGAAAATTCGATCTGCTTTTCGCCGATCCGCCGTATAATCTGAGTAAAAATTTCGGCAAAAGTTCCTTTAAGCAAACTTCGCTCGAAGAATACGAAATCTGGCTCGAATCGTGGCTTGAAATCAGCGCGAAATTGTTAAAACCAACTGCGTCAATTTATATCTGCGGCGATTGGCGTTCGTCAAGCGCGATTCAGCGCGTCGGAATGAAGTATTTCAATTTGAAAAACCGCATCACTTGGGAACGCGAAAAGGGACGCGGCGCAAAAGCGAATTGGAAAAATGCTTCGGAAGATTTATGGTTTTTCACCGTTTCCGACGAGTTCACATTCAATCTCGAAGCCGTCAAAATAAAACGAAAAGTCCTCGCGCCATACAAAGAAGACGGCAAACCGAAAGACTGGAAAAGATCGAAAAACGGAAATTTCCGCTTAACGCATCCGTCAAATTTGTGGAACGATTTAACCGTTCCGTTTTGGTCAATGCCCGAAAATACGACGCATCCGACGCAAAAACCGGAAAAACTTTTAGCAAAAATAATTCTCGCCTCGACAAACGAAAACGATTTGATCTTAGACCCTTTCGCCGGAAGCGGCACAACTTCCGTCGTCGCCAAAAAACTTAACAGAAATTTCGTCGGAATCGAAACGGACGAAAAATACTGCCTTTTAACCGAAAAACGACTCGCTTTAGCCGAAAATGACAAATCAATTCAAGGCTTTGCCGACGGCGTTTTTTATGAGAGAAATACACGGATGAAAAGTGAGAAATGAGAAGTGAGAGGTGAGAATTAGGCAATTCCTTTTAAATTCTCACCTCTCATTTCTCATTTCTCACTTCTAAAATAAAATGAAAATAGCGACTTGGAACGTAAACTCGGTAAATGTTCGGCTCGAACAAATCTTAAACTGGCTCGAAAAAACGCAAACGGACGTTTTATGCTTGCAGGAAACAAAAACGGTTGACAAAAATTTTCCGCTTGAAGCGTTTGAAAATGCGAATTTCAAAGCCGCGTTTACGGGCGAAAAGTCTTACAACGGCGTGGCGATTCTGTCCAGACACGAAATGCGCGACGTGCAGAAAAATTTTCGTGATGACGCGCTCGACCAGCCGAAACGTCTGATCGCCGCGACGATAAATGATATTCGCATCGTCAACACATACATTCCGAACGGCACGGAACTCTGGTCGGACAAATTCAAATTCAAACTCGATTGGCTGCAACGCTTGAGAAAACTTTTTGACGAAACCTGCGATACAAACGGCGACGTGCTTTTGTGCGGCGATTTCAACGTCGCGCCCGACGAACTCGACGTTTGGAACGTCAAACAATGGGAAGGAAAACTACATTTTTCAAAACCCGAACGCGCCGCGATGCACCACGTCAAACAATGGGGATTTGTTGACGTTTTCCGAAAAATGAACGGCGATTTGCAGGAATTTTCGTGGTGGAATTACAGACAGGGCGCGTTTTTCAAAAATCACGGCTTGCGGATTGACCACATTTGGACATCAAAACCCCTCGCCGAGAAATGCGTCCGCTGTTGGATTGACAAAGAGCCGCGCGGTTGGGAAAGACCATCTGATCACACGCCCGTTGTCGCGGAATTTATAGATTGAAATAAAATGTGTATGTTGCCCATTGAAGAAGGCGCACACGAAACGCTTGGTTTAACTGATAAAGAAGCGCGAAAATTTGCAAAATAGTGGTATAATAATTATGCGGTGAGCAGTGATGATCTGACAATCAGTCAATTTGACCGCGCCGCTAAATTTACAAAAAAGGAGCTGAATAATGCGCGGAAACTGGCATCGAAGAACAAGCAAACAGACGGAACAAGAGAGAAAACAGGAAGAACTCGAACCGAGAACACAGGGACTGATAGCTTATCAGGAAAAGGGCGAAAAGGGCGTGGACGAATTTCTGGACGAGCGTTGGGCGAAGAAGCGAGCGCAAGCGAGGGAAGCGGATCAAGGCGAGAACTAAGTAACGCTTGCTCGCCTTCTTAATTTTGCATTTTTAATTTAAACATACTGTCCCGCCGCAAAACCGGAAGACCACGCCCATTGAAAATTATATCCGCCGAGCCAGCCCGTTACGTCCGCGACTTCGCCGATAAAATACAGATTTTTTACACGCTTGCTTTCCATCGTTTTTGATGAAAGTTCATCGGTTGAAACTCCGCCCGAAGTAACTTCCGCTTTCGCGTAACCGGCAGTTTCGGTAAACGGAATATGCCAATTTTCCAGTTTTTCCGCCACACGCGCCAACTCCTTTTCGCTGAACGCCTTTAACGGTTTTGCGTCGGCGAACTTTCGCGTCCAGACTTCCGCAAGACGATTCGGCAAAATTTCGCTCAGAAAATTATCAAAATTTTTCTTGCTGTCGTTTGAATTTTGCAGAATTTCCAGAGCGTTTTTCGACGGCAGCAGATCAATCGAAATTTTTTCGCCGCGCTTCCAATATGAAGAAATCTGCAAGATTGCCGGACCCGACAAACCTTTGTGAGTAAACAAGATATTCTCGCGGAAAGACGTTTTTCCGAAAGAAACATTCGCGTCAAACGAAACGCCGCTTAGTTTCGTAAACGCTTTTGCTTCCGCATTTTCAAAAACAAGCGGCACAAGCGCGGGTTTTGTTTCGACAATTTTCAAACCGAACTGCTTTGCAATTTTATAACCGAATCCGCTCGCGCCGAGTTTCGGAATCGAAAGCCCGCCCGCCGCGATCACAAGACTTTCGCTTGTAAATTTCCCCTGATTCGTTTCGATTTCAAAAAAATCGTTTTTTGAAATGTTTTCAGCCGAACAATTCAGACGAATTTCGACATTTGCCGCCTGACATTCATCAAGCAGCATCTGCACGATCTGTCTGGAACTTTCCCGGCAAAAAAGCTGTCCGAGTTTCTTTTCGTAAAATTCTATTTCGTGTTTTTTGACAAGTTCGACAAAATTTTGCGAAGTGTATTTGGCAAGCGCGGATTTGCAAAAATGCGGATTTTCGGAAATAAAATTTTCGGCTTTGGCGTAAATGTTCGTAAAATTACAGCGTCCGCCGCCCGAAATTATAATTTTGCGCCCGACCTGATTGTTGTGTTCGATGACGAGAACTCTGCGCCCGCGTTTTCCGGCTTCAATCGCGCAAAAAAGACCCGCCGCGCCGCCGCCGATAATAATTACATCGAAATCATTCATAATTTGAAATCTTATCAGAAAATATCAAGCAAGATTGCAAATCAGAGAATTTGCCGCCTTTAAATCATTTTCGATTTTCAGACGCTTTTTCTCGTCAGGCTCTGGCAAAATGCTGATAACATTTGCTTTATTCGTCCGCAGACATTTTCCTTTGCGATGCGTTTTGATGTCGCCCGCAATCGAATCGGTTTGTCCGATGCAGATCAATTTATGATGACCGCGATTTTTATTGTCCGTTACTCTTTTTGAAATTATATAAACGGCGGGAATTTCTTTGAACTTCTCGTTCAGTTCGTAAACCTTAAAGTAATACGAAGCCTTTTTCCCGCGAAAAACCGCTTTGCTGATCGCTCTCACGGCTTTTTTTCGGCTTTTTATTTCAGGTTTTTTGCTCTCTTCAATTTTCGTCGGCGCAGCTTTTTTCGCCGAAATTTTCTGTTTAGAAATTTTTGGTTTTGCACTTCCAATTGATCTTCGTTTCGGTCTGATTATAACTTTCGTTTTTGCCGAACTTTCCGATTTTTTCGGACTTTTTACAGTCTTTTTAGAAACAACTTTACGTTTCGCAGACGGTTTTGCATTTGCGTTTTTTGAAACAGTTTTCGTATTGGAAATTGCTTCTACTGATGCTTTTTGAGTTTTCGGTTTAACAGATTTGACTGCATTTTTCGCCGTTTTTGATTTCGGCTTTACAGACTTAGAAACAACTTTTACAAGTTTTTTATTCGTTTTCGGTTTTGCTTTTGAAACTGTCTTTCTTGCTTTTGTATTAATTTTTGTATTTTTTGTATTCTTAGAAACACTTTTCTTTTTTAGTGCGCTTTTTTGTTCATCAATCGGCGAAACTTTTTTGGCTTTCGGTTTAATATTTTTTTCGCCCGCTTTTGCTGCTGATTTCCTTTTTTTCGCGCTCGTTTTCGTCGCCGTCGGTTTCTTTTTCTTCGCTGCATCTTTTTTGACAACAGCCGAATTCGCTTTTTTTGTTTTCAATTTGGAAATTTTAGGTTTCGCGGTTTTCGCTTTTGCCGAAACGGATTTTTCAGCCGATTTTGCCGTTTTCACAGTTGGTTTCGCGGTTTTTGAGTTTTTCAGTTTTGTCTGACGAGTTTTATTTTCCGTTTTTTTTGCACCCGCTTTTTCAACTTTCCTTTTCGCCGTTTTCGGTTTTAAAGTCTGAACTTTTTTGGTCGAAGTTTTAGGTGTTTCCTTCCGAGATTTTTTCGCCGTCTGCTTTTTTTTCGGCGCAGTTTTAGCGACAGTTTTTTTCGATGCAGATTTAGTTTTTGCCGCACTTTTTCTTAAAATTGTTTTTCCTTTTGCGGCGGATTTTGAAGTTTCGACTTTAGGAGATTTTGATGCAGTTTTTTTCGGAGTTCGGGTTTTGATTTTTTTTGTCGAAACGGACGGTTTTTTCGCCGTTTTCGCTTCTGAAACACCGATCTTGCTCTTCGTCTGAGGTTTTGGATTTACCGCTTTTCTTCTGCTTGTTACTGCCTGTTTCATATAAAACATTGTATTATAAATGAAACATCAAATCAAAAGCATTTTTAAAAATAAGTCAGTAGCGTCGTGCGTGAGCCGATGCGCTCGTCGCAACTACATTGACCAATCGGCTCACCTCGGACGCTGCTGACAAGAATTTCAACCGATTACTTGCAGACGAACAGAAATCTCTGCTCGGACATCGGCAGTAACTTTTGCTCGAATTTTATTTGTTCTTTTTCCAGAGCCTCGCGCAAATTATTTCCGCCGAAAAAAAGCATTGCAGAATTGTCAGACCATTTGAGAATTTTCGGAAGTTTTTTTGTAAATTTATCAAGCGCACGGCACAAAATGTAAGAAACATTAGGTTTTCGCACTTCTTCAAATTGGCGGTCAAAAATTTTCGCCTGTTTGCTCAAATCGCATTTTTCCAAAACTTCTTCTAAAAAACGCGCTTTTTTCGGTTTCGATTCGATCAAAACGCCCTGCAAATCTTCACGCACGATCAGGCAAGGAACGGCAGGCAAACCCGCGCCCGTTCCGATGTCGGCAAATTTGGTGTTTTCGGGCAAAAATTCCGTTGCCGCAAGCGATTCTAAAATGTGTCTGATGACAAATTCTTCGACAGAAGAAGGCGCGACGAGATGCAGAATTTCGTTGTTTTCCCGAATCAATTCGTAAAAATCGGCGAGCGATTCGATCTTTGAATCGGGCAAATCCAAACTAAATTCGGTTTGATATTTTTTTACCGCTTTGATGAAATCTTTTCGCATAAGGATTTGTAAATAGTAAATCGTTAATTGTAAATCGTTTCTCAATCTAACGATGCTATTTACAATTAACGATTTACTATTTACGAAATTTTCCGCGCAATTAGCGGACAAATTTCAAAAAAAATTGGTGCGGATGAGAAGATTTGAACTTCCACGAGATTGCTCTCACGGGCTTCTGAGACCCGCGCGTCTACCGATTCCGCCACATCCGCGCGTCAAGGGTAAACTCAAATAATACGAATTTATCGGCAAAAATTCAAGTATCGTTTTCATTTGCCGATCAAGCCAAAACCTTTGAAATTTGCTATTATTTGAAATGTGCAGAAAGCGAAAGCAAAACAAAATCTGAGCGAGAATCTGGCGGAAGTTTTGGGCAAAATTCAGCAAGCGGCGGAAAAAGCGAATCGAAAACACGACGAGATAAAGCTCGTTGCGGTCAGCAAAACTCATTCGGCTGCAATTTTGCGCGGCGCAATTGAAGTTGGCGCGAACATTTTAGGCGAAAATAAAGTTCAGGAAGCGGAAGAAAAGATCGAAAAGATCGGGCGCGAGGCGGCAGAATGGCATTTGATCGGGCATCTGCAATCGAACAAAGCCAGAAAAGCGGTTGAACTTTTCGACGTGATTCAAACGCTCGATTCGGTGAAACTCGCCAAGCGTCTGGAGAGAATCTGCAAAGAAGAAGATCGTGAAAATTTGCGGGTTTTGGTGCAGATTGATTTGGCGAATGAGAAAACAAAATCGGGAATTTTAATAAAAGATTTGCCCGAAATGATCGGGTTTTTGCAGACTTGCGAGCGTTTGAAATTCGACGGTTTGATGATAATTCCGCCGTATTTTGAAGACGCGGAAAAAGTGCGCCCGTATTTTGCGGAATTACGAAACTTGCGCGACGAACTCTTGAAACAAAATGTTTTTGCAGGCGAAACGGGCGAACTTTCGATGGGAATGAGCAGTGATTTCGAGATTGCGATTGAAGAAGGCGCGACGATTGTGCGCGTCGGCACGGCGATTTTCGGCGAGAGAAACGTGCATAATTGATAACGAATAACGGATAATGGATAATCAGTAGATTACGAAAAATCAAATTTGATATGAAAGGCGGAAACAAGGGTGCTGATTAATTAAAAGAATTTCAAGAAAACGGCTGCAATACTGTTTGTTTATTAAACTTTTGATTTGCAAACAGCACCCTCCATAACTGTCGGGTTTCCGCCTTTGTCAAGAAATTATCCGTTTTCCGTTACAAAAATTATGCTTTTAGATTTTGTTTATCCGTTTGTTTTCTGGGCAGTCGTCATTCCGACGCTGGTTTTTATTTTTCTGCTCGTTTTGCGTTTGATCTTTAATTTTTCCGACCCGAATCCGTTCAGCGCAATCGGCAGATTTGCGTTTAGCGTTAAAAAATGGACTGACCGTTTTGTTTATCCGGCGGCGAAATTTCTGGCAGGCTATCGCGTCAACGTAAAATACGCGCCGCTTTTGACGATTTTTATCACCGCGGTTTTGGCTTATTTCAGTTTGCAGATCGTCGGCAACTCTTTTTTTATCATAGACGGTTTACAGAAAAGCGTGGGCGCGGGAAACGTCAGAGCGTTGATCGGATTTATACTTTATGGACTTTTGAGCGCGTATATTCTGCTGATTTTAATACGTTTTGTAGCGATGTGGTTTGTTACGGGGACGAATAAATTTCTGCATTTTGTTTACACGGTTACAGAACCCGTCTTAGCTCCGGCGCGTCGTCTGATTCCGTCGGTCGGAATGTTTGACATTTCGGCGATGGTCGTTTTAATTTTGATAATGTTGCTGCAAACTCTCGTTCTCAGACTGCTCGTTTATTGATGTTAGATTTGAGCGAAACAGGCGGCGATTTGATCTTCACGGTGCGCGTCGTTCCGCAGTCTTCGAGAAGCGAGATAATCGGCGAATATGCGGGCGCATTGAAATTTAAACTTTCATCCGCTCCGATTGACGGCGCGGCGAACAAGGAATTGATAAAAATTTTGTCGAAAACTCTCAAAGTTTCCAAAAGCAAAATCGAAATAATCAGCGGCGAAACGGCGCGGACGAAAATTGTAAAAATTTGCGAAATGGATGCTGAGGATTTTCTAAAAAAAATGAAAGAATATTCGGAATAGATTGTAGATAAAAGATGATAACTTATAGATTAAAAGGAAATTTATAATCTTTTATCTATAATTTATAATCTATTCCGAAATTATTTTTCTGCATTTCATACTAATTTATAAATCTAATATCAAGAGGACTTTACAAAGATGTCGGGACATTCCAAATGGCACACAATTAAACACAAAAAAGGCGCGGCGGACGCAAAGCGCGGCAAACTTTTTACCAGATTAATTAAAGAAATAACAGTAGCGGCACGCGACGGCGGCGGCGACCCGGACGCGAACGCGCGACTTAGAAATGCAATCTCCGACGCGAAATCGGCGAATATGCCGAATGACACGATTGATCGCGCCGTTAAACGCGGAACGGGCGACCTTGAAGGCGTAAATTACGAAGAAATCGTTTACGAAGGCTACGGTCCGAACGGCGTGGCGATGCTGATCGAAACGATGACCGACAACCGCAACCGAACTGTCGCCGAACTGCGCCATCTTTTCTCGAAAAACGGCGGCAACTTGGGCGAATCCGGCTCGGTGGCGTGGATGTTTGACCGCAGAGGCTACATCGTCGTTGATAAAGAGAAAAAATCCGAAGAAGAATTGTTTGAAATCGCCATCGAAGCCGGCGCGGAAGACGTAAAAGAAGACGGCGATAACTTTGAAATTTTCACATCGCAGGAAGATTTCGAGCAAGTCCGCGAAACCGTAAAAAGTGCGGGAATCAAGCCGGAAGTCGCCGAAATTTCGATGATTCCAAGCAACTACATCAAACTCGAAGGCGCGGACGCGCAAGCTATGCTCAAACTTTACGAAGCGATTGACGACCACGACGACGTGCAGAATGTTTACGCGAATTTTGATATTGATGAAGATGAATTAGAAGGTTGATCGAAGGAAATTTGCCCGTGAATGAACGCGAATAAGCGCGAATGGAAGAGAAGAAAAATTTAACAGGGATGAAGGAGATAAATGGGATAGGGAGAAGATTTTAGATTTCAAATTTCAGATATAAAAAAATCCCTGTCTATCACCTTTATCCCTGTTAAATTATTTTCTTAAAATCTGTATGTATCTGCGGCTAAAAATTTCTTTTTTTATTCGCGCTTTTTCGCGGGCAAATTTCTATTCGTTTTCTCTAATTGAGATCAGATCAAAACGCCTCGAAGGTTCAGGAAATTCCACGTCTTGATAAATTTCCGTTAAATTCAACTCGCATTCGAGCGATTCGACGTAAAAATTATCTTCCAAACTATTAAATTCGTGCTGCAGCCAAGAATTATCGGACTGCTTTACAAATTGCGCGACGTGCGGACGATGCTGCGCGATCAAAATATATTCGGTGAAACTCTTGATTGATTTGTAATATGTGAATTTCTCGCCGCGATCAAAATTGGCAGTTGAATCGGAGAGAATTTCGACAATCAATTGAGGATTTGTCAAAATTTCCTGCTTTCCGAGTTTTTTGAATTCGGCTTTGCCGCATAATGCCGATAAATCAGGATACCGATAAGGCGGATAAATCGGAACATCCACGCGCATTTCAGATAAAAAAACTCGACACGGTTTGCCGCGAAGTTTTGATCTTAAAGAAAAATATGAATTTCCTTGAATCTGGTCGTGAGCATTGCTCGCGCCAGCCAAAGTAAAGATGTGTCCGTCCCAAAACTCTAATTTTTCCTCGCTTTCGTGGTCGAGTTCGAGATATTGTTCGAGCGTATAGCGGATTTTTTCTTGCGGCAACATAATTTTATTGAATCATTGATTCATCGAATCATTAAATTTTCCAATGAACAAATGAAACGATGGATAAATGAATAGATCATTACATCTTAAAATTTTTCTTGAGTTTTTGCCACACTTCAAAATATTCCCTTTGCAATTCGGAAGTTTCCATCGCAAACTTTGTCGGGCGAATAATGTAGCGCGATTCAAACATAAAAGCCATTGTTCCAGAGAGTTTCTGCGGCTGTAAATCGGCATTCGAGGCTTTTTCAAAAGCGTCTAAATCGGGACCGTGAGCCGACATTTGATTGTGAAGCGACGAGCCGCCGGGCGAAAAACCTTCTTCTTTTGCGTCGTATTGACCGTAACACAAGCCCATAAATTCCGACATAATATTGCGGTGATACCACGGCGGGCGAAACGTATCTTCCTGCACGAGCCAACGGTCGGGGAAAATCACAAAATCGCAATTCGCCGTTCCGTGTTCACTTGACGGCGATGTTAAAACCGTAAAAATAGAAGGATCGGGATGATCGAAACTGATCGAGCCGATTGTGTTAAATCGCTGCAAATCGTAACGATAAGGCGCGTAATTTCCGTGCCATGCGACGACATCAAGGGGCGAATGGTCGGTTTCGCAAGCCCACAGATTGCCGCCGAATTTGGCGACGATCTCGCAAGTTTCGTCCTTGTCTTCAAACCAAGCGATTGGCGTTTCAAAATCGCGCGGATTCGCCAAACCGTTCGCGCCGATCGGTCCCAAATCCGGCAGTCGAAACTGCTGTCCGTAATTTTCGCAAATATAACCGCGAGCGTCGCCGTCGGGAAGTTCGACGCGAAATTTCAAGCCTCTCGGAATAACGCAGATTTCGCCCGATTTTATTTCGATTATTCCTAGTTCGGTTAAAAACCGAACGCGATTTTTCTCTGCAACGACAAGCATTTCGCCATCGGCATTGTAGAAAAATCTGTTCGTCATATCTTTGTTGCAGGCGAAAATGTGAACGGCAATTCCCGTTTGCGCGAAACTGTCGCCGTTTCCCGCCATCGTCGTCAAATTGTCAACAAAATCAGTTTCCGTTTCGGGCATCGGCAGAGGATTCCACCTGAGTTGATTCGGCGTTGTTTCAATTTCATCAAACGGCGAAGATTTCAAACGCTTATTTTCGATTCGCTCAAACGGTTTGTGCAGAACCGACGGGCGAATCCGATACGTCCACGTTCTTTTATTAACAAGTCGCGGCGCGGTAAAAGCCGTTCCCGAAAACTGTTCGGCATAAAGTCCGAGCGGTGCTTTCTGCGGCGAATTTTTGCCAATCGGCAACGCGCCTTCGACGGCTTCCGTGGCAAATTCATTGCCGAAACCAGTCTGATATTTAATCTCTTTCGCTTCCGTCGTTTTTTTCGCTTGCGTCATAATTTTTTTTAAGATTACTTATTCAAATCAGCTTATTCATTTGATAACACACGAGTTGCAAGAACAGCAAACAATCGCAAATTGCAAATTGAAAATCGCAAATCAGAAATTATCTTCATACCCGCTCGGATTTTTTTGATGCCAATGCCACGCACTTTCGATAATTTTTTCGAGTTCGGGAAATTCGGGTTTCCAGCCTAAAACTTCACCAGCCTTCGCTGCATCGGCGACGAGTTTTGAAGGATCGCCCGCGCGTCGTTCAACTGTTTCGGCTATAATTTTCTTGCCCGTAACTTGTCGCGCCGTTTCGATAACCTGTTTGACGGAAAATCCTGTGCCGTTTCCCAAATTTATAAACTGCGAATCTCCGCCTTCGTTCAAGTATTCCAAAGCCAAAAGATGCGCCTGACTCAGATCGGAAATGTGTATGTAATCACGAATCGCCGTTCCGTCTTCGGTCGGATAATCGCCGCCGAAAATGGAAATCTTTTCGCGTTTTCCGCGTGCCGCATCCAAAACAAGCGGAATCAGATGCGTTTCCGGTTCGTGGTCTTCGCCTCTGTTTTCGGTCGCGCCGCAAGCGTTAAAATACCGCAAAGCGACGAATTTCAAATCGTAAGCCGCGTCGTAATCAGCCAAAGCGCGTTCGACCATAAATTTCGTCCAACCGTAAGGACTAGTCGGCTTTTGCGGATGTTTTTCGTCAATCGGCACATATTCCGGCTCGCCGTAAGTCGCGCACGTCGAAGAAAAAATAAATTTCTTAACATTATTTTCGATTAGCGCGTCAAGCAGATTTATCGTCTGAACAAAATTATTTTCGTAATAAATCTGCGGTTTTTCAACTGATTCGCCGACATAAGCAAACGCCGAAAAGTGCATACAAGCGTCAATTTCGTGTTCGCTCAAAATCTCTCTGACTAACTTTTTATCGCCGATATTTCCTTCATAAAACGGAATCGAATCATCAACCGCAGCGCGATGCCCATAAACAAGATTGTCTAAAACAACCACATTTTCGCCTTTCGCGCGTAAATCTTCGACGGCGACGCTGCCGATATAACCCGCGCCGCCCGTAACTAAAATTGCCATAAACTATTTTTTTGCCTGCTTTTCGATTTGTTTTAACCAAGTTGAAATATTATTGGCTAGGCGAAAAGATGTTTCTACCACATCATCAATTTTTATAATTTCGTCGTAATAATCCGCACTTATTCTATTATCCAATAATCTTTTCAAATTATTGCCGATGCTTCGATAAGTTCCGCCTTTGTTTACAAAGGCTCTCCAAACTTGTTCGTGAGAAGATTTATCTCTCGAAAATGAAAACGTCGTGTTTTCTTCAAGTGAGATTTTAGCTTTGTGATAAATAGCATAATAGAGTCGGCTAATAGCCGTTCTTTTTGAGGCTTCATCTTTTTCTTGCTTTAATTTATCAGCAAGTTCTTCATATTTGTTCCAATCAAAAGACATTAAATATATTCCAGTTTGATATTGAGTTTGCAGTGTGTTCTCTCCGAATTGTCGAACCACCATTCTTCATCAAATTTCTCTAATAATGGAAAAACCTTATCAACAGATAATTTAGTTAAAATTGCCACCCAAAGATCAGATGATTGTGGAAAATCTGGATCATAAGACATTCGTAAAGACAACTTTTGATCTTCTCCAAAATAATCCCTAATCTTCTGCGGAATCTCTTTCAGCAAATCAAACAAAAAAAGATTTTCCCGCAAAAATTTCGCCACTTCCGACGGATTGCGAATATCGTATTCACGCGCCAAAAAGTTGATACTTTCAAGCATCGCGGCGTGGATTTTATTATCAATCAACTCCGCCACATCATTATACGGCGCGAGCGTTTTGCTTTCATTTTCGAGCGTTTCGGTTTGCATACTTTATTTTGCCCAAGTTCCTAATCTTTGTTGTTTTGCTCTTTCCTTTGCTTCTTTCAACTGTTTTTCTGTGAAATCACTTCGTCCTTCAAAATCTTTCGCGCCAAAATTTTCTAACAATTTTACAATCGGATGATATTTTTCCCAATTTGTTAAAAATCTCAACTGTTGTGCCAAATCTAAAGGCTTTTCCGTGAAAATACTTGCGGCTGGTTCGTCGGCTGAAATGTTAGGATTTGCACCGCATTCAAGCAACAATTTGATGAGTTCTATATTTCCCTGCAAAATCATAAAAAACAAAACAGTTGCCCCTTCCTCATCACGCGCATTTAGGTCAAATCCGTTATCAATTATTTTTTCAACTTCAGAAATATCTTCTTCCTCAACAGCCGCATAAAATTTTTCAAATAAATTCATTTACAAATTTCCCCGTTTTCGCTGTTCTTCCTCAATCGAAACGAACAGAGCCTTAAAGTTTCCTTTGCCGAAACCTTTACAGCCTTTTCTCTGCAAAATTTCGTAGAAAACAGTCGGACGGTCTTCGACGGGTTTTGTGAAAATCTGTAAAAGATAACCTTCGTCGTCGCGGTCAACAAGGATTCCGAGCCGCTTTAAGTCCTCGATGTCCTCGTCAATTTCGCCGACGCGCTCAGGGATTTCGTCGTAATACGAATCGGGAACGCGCAGAAATTCCAAGCCGTTTGCCTGTAATTTCGCCACCGTTTCGCGGATGTCTTTGCACAAAAGCGCGAGATGCTGAACGCCGGCGGAATTGTAATATTCGATGTATTCCTGAATCTGCGATTTGCCTTTTTTGCCCGATTCGGCGGGTTCGTTGATCGGAAATTTAATGTTATGCCCGCCGCCGTCGCTCATCACGATTGACATCAAAGCGGAATACTCCGTCGAAATGTCCTTGTCGTCAAACGTCAGATAGCGTTCAAAGCCCATCACGTCGCGGTAATAATCGCACCAGACGTTCATTTTGCCGAGTTCGACATTGCCGACCACGTGATCTACTAAAATTATCCCGACATCTTCGCCTTCGACATATTGCTCTGTAAAACCGGGCAGAAACACGCCGTTATAATTGTGTCCGTTGTTCGTATTATACGAAATAAACGAGTGGATCGTATCGCCGTAAGTCTTGATCGCCGCGCGTCTGACCGAACCGTTTTCGTCCTTCCAATCGTATGGCTCAATCGCCGGTTTCGCTCCGCGCTTGACGGCTTCCTCAAAAGCCGCGTCCGCATCTTCGACGTGAAACGCAATGTCTTTTACGCCGTCGCCGTGCAGTTTGATATGCTCGGCGGCTTCGTGATCCGCGCCGAGCGGCGTTGTCAATACGAAATTAACGCGATTCTGTCGCAAAACATAACTCGTCGTTTCCCGATTGCCCGATTCCAAACCCGAATACGCCACACGAGAAAAGCCGAACGCCTTGCGATAATAAAACTCCGCCTGCTTCGCGTTGCCAACATAAAACTCGACGTGATGTATCTTTTTTAGTCCTAATGGATTTTGTTCTTTCATAATTACCTCAACTTATTAATTTTTATAATCTCTTCTTTAATTTTACTCTATCTCTTCATTAACATCACGCACTTCGATTGAAAGTTTGATGCCTTCCAAAATCTCGTCAATGCGTTCTTTTTATAAAGTGCCGATTTTATCAATCAATTCCGATTTACTAATAATCAAAACCTACAAAATAATGGCATCAAACCGGAAAATATCGCCTTGATTTATTTCCATTCGTCCAAAACCTGCAACTGCTTGATTTTCATCAATCGCAAGAATTCCTTTTCATCTTCATCCGTATCATTTGCATAAGCCTCGTCCAAAGCATCTAACAATTTTTGATTGCTCAAACCGATTTTGTTCTGTTTCGGCTCGTCATCAAGAATCGTCAGCAAAGCCCGACGCGCCTGTGGCAGACTAACATTTTCAAGCAGTCGAACTTTTCCGTCTTTATCAATTACAGCTTCAATAGTTTGCATCATAATTCCAATTTTAACCTATTTTTGCCAAAACTTTCGAGATATTTCAACA
Source organism: Pyrinomonadaceae bacterium (assembly GCA_965214585.1). Taxonomy (GTDB): domain Bacteria; phylum Acidobacteriota; class Blastocatellia; order Pyrinomonadales; family Pyrinomonadaceae; genus JAHCHG01. Next base: position 1,008,369 of record OZ243957.1, read on the forward strand.
CACGCCAAAATCTGTTCCCGCTTCAAATGTGGATAAGACGACAAAATATCATCAACCGATTCGCCGCCCGCGATCTTTTCCAAAATCAATTCAACCGTAATTCGCGTTCCTTTTATCACAGGTTTGTCGAACATTATTTTAGGATTTGATTCGATTAAATTTTCTATATTTTTCCTTGAAATTTTATCTCAAACATAGTGAATTCTGTTCTTTCATTTTTTATTTTTCCCTTTCTGTATAAAACCTATTTCCTTATCCGATTTGCCCGACGGCTTCATCAAAAGACGAATCGCCGTAAAAACCTTCTTGAATTCTTCGTCGTGTTCGCCGAGTCTGTTTTCGATCTCGGTTAATTTTTTATTCACTTCCTCATTCGTTACAAGTATTTTTCGCATATTTACAAAAGTTCGCATAATTGCAATATTGACCTGAACGGCTCTTTCGCTATTTAAAACACTCGACAACATCGCCACGCCTTGTTCGGTAAAAACATACGGCATATAACGTCTGCCGCCGCGCCCTTTGTTTGAGGTGCCAATTTGGAACCTCAAAGATTCATACTCTTCTTTAGTTAATTGAAACCGAAAATCTTCGGGAAATCGTTCCAAATTCCGCTTTACTGCCCGATTGAACATTTTTGTTTCAACCCCGTAAAGTTTAGCCAAATCGCTGTCGAGCATAACTTTCTGCTGACGCACGTTGTAGATTTTGCGTTCAACCAAATCAAGCGTAACCAACGCCGTTTCATCCTGTTTTTTATCTTTTGCCGCCATATATTCTATTTTATTTTCTTCCCCGGAATATCATTACCGCCTTGGTGCAATACGAGTCCGGTTATTTTGCCGTTTTCGTCTTTTGTAAAAGTAATATCTGCCTTAACCGCTTTGATAAAAAACTCGTTTTCGCTTTCGGCGAACAATTCAAATCTCGGCTGATTGGTTGCCTGACCGAAAAGCTGTTTGCCTTCGCGGGTGATAACTATCGAAAAATTCGGTGCGAGTTGGTATTCGCCGACGTAGGTTTCCAAAATTTTTTCATCGAGCATTTTAACGGGTTTGGATTCTTCGGATTCTCGCAGAGGCACTTTGGAGTCGAGAATGTGAAATCCGATGTCGTCAACCGAATCAAACCCGTTGGTTACGACGAACACGCCTTTTTTCGATTCTTTATTGATGCCCGCAAAACTTCTGTAACCGCCCGTTCCGCCGTTGTGCCAGATGATTTCCTTCTCGCCCGGTTTTGTCGTGATCCAATTAAAACCGACTTTAAGCGGTGAATCATCGGCGGAACGTCTGACTTTTTGGGCTTCGGTTAATGAATCGGTCAGCTTTGTTTTTGAAAATCCTAAATTTGCCAAAAGAAATTTCGCCATATCCGCGGCGGTTGAACGCAAAGCACCTGCTCCCGCCAGAGCCTGAAAATCCCAGTTTGAAATTTGCTTCCCTTCTGCACTATAACCAACCGCCAGACGCGATCTCATCGCAGGCGAAAAAGTTACGGCGGTATCATTCATTCCGAGCGGTTCGAAAATTCGTTTTTTTAGCAATTCTTCGTAACTCATATTCGCACGCAAAGCCAAAATATGCCCCAACAAACCGACACCGAGATTTGAATAATCAATTTTCGAGCCGATCTCACCGTCTAATTTAACCTCGCCAAGAAACTCATACATCTGCTCGGCGGTATAATCTGCGTATGGATTCAGCGGGTTTTCCGGCTTTAAATTAGCGGGCAGACGAGGCAAACCTGAACTGTGCGTTGTCAGATCGAGCAGAGTTATTTCTTTGCCGTTAAATTTCGGAGTTTTAACCGCTTCGGGCAAGTATTTTGAAATCGGTCCATCGAGTTTGACCTCGCCGCGTTTAACCGCTTCGGCTAATAAAATCCCTGTAAAAACCTTTGTGATCGAGCCGATTTCATAAACCGTATTTTCATTCACAGGCTTTGCGTCGGCTTGCTTTGAAGTTTTTCCGACGCTGTAAAATTTCGTCCCGTTTTCATCCACAACCGCTGCCGAAATGCTCGAACCGACGGGTGCGGCTTTCAATCTTTCTGCCAGAATTTTGTTTATATCTTGAGCAATGCCAACGCTTGGCAAAACCAAAAGCGTAAATAACAAAAATAACTTTTTCATAAACTTCTCCGCTTAAAACTCCTCATTTTGCGGGCTGATATAAATCTCGCTTTTGTAATCGTCCAAGCCGAGTTTAATAAGTTGCAGCCAGCCTTGTCTGCCGAGAAGATTTCGTTTGATCGAATAATCTGCGGCAAAATAGACGAATGTATCAAAAGTTAATCCAAGCGTTTCGAGTTGGATGCCGTGTCCGAAAGCAGACAAACCGCCTGATAAAGTAATAAGTTTTTTCTTAAAACCGGACTCAATATCAATTTCCAGATGTTCTCCGATTTCACGTCTGAAAATGCAGATTTCCGAACCTGTATCAACTTTTGCGCGGCTGACAAATTCTATCTCGCCTAAACGCAAAATTGCTTTTATCGTAATGCCCGTATCTAAAGATTTGAACTCCGCTTTTTTCTGAAAATTTAGTTGGTGCATATATTCAAGAAATAAACTCTACGAATGGTGGAGCATTCGGGTCTTCGACCTCATAAATGAGTGCATCCTTGAAGCCTTTTTCCTTTGCTTCCGCTGCTACTTCCTTTAAATTATCACCACTCGCAATCAAACGGTTTCCGTGTGTCGCCACATATTTGCCGATATATTTATCACGATTTTCCCGAAGCCATTCATCATCACCGGAAAAATCACGCATTTCAGATTTGCCGATAATTCTCGGCGTAAAACTTTCGGGCATATAGTTCTTGCGTTGAATAGGTTTCGGTGAAAGATTTTGCTCAATAATGATTTTTGCAAATTCTTCCTTTTTCATTCCCTTGCGTTTTGCTTCCGATTCCAATCTGGATTCGGTTTCGGGTTCGATCTCTATCGTTAAAGTCATTTTAATTCCTCGCATTCCAAAAATCTTCTTCAATTATACCTTAACCGTTTACTTATTTTCTATAATTTCACCGCTTCAAAGTTTTGCAAACCGCCGTTTTCGTAATAAACTTTTAGAAATTCGGTGAATTTTTATGAACAAGATTTTTATTTTATTTCTAATTTTATTAACAATGAGCGTTTCAATTTTCGCGCAAAATTACCGCGTTTTCGACGGCAAAGGAAATTCTTCCGATCTGAGCAAGATTCTCGAAGCCGCCGGACAATCCGATGTCGTTTTTCTCGGCGAACAGCACGACGATTCGGTTGCTCACAAACTGCAATTCGAGATTTTTAAGTCAGCATTTGAAAAATACGCGGCAAACAGAAAAATCACGCTTTCTCTGGAAATGTTCGAGCGCGATACGCAAACCGTTTTAGACGAATACCTGCGCGATTTAATCAGCGAAAAACATTTTCTCGCCGCGTCGCGTCCGTGGAATAATTACGAAACCGATTATCGCCCGCTTGTCGAATTTGCGAAAGAGCGAAACCTGCCCGTCATCGCCGCCAACGCGCCGCGCCGTTACGTCAATATGGTTGCGAGGCTCGGCACAAATTCGCTTGAAAAACTTTCCACCAAAGCGAAAACTTGGCTCGCGCCTCTGCCGTTTGCCGCGTCGTCAAAGGCTTATTCGGACAAATTCAACGCTCTGATGGGCGGACACGGAAGTTCGAATATTCTCGATTCGCAAACTCTCTGGGACGCGACAATGGCTGATTCGATTGCCGGAAACCTAAAAAAAGATTCGCTGATAATTCATCTGAACGGCAGTTTTCACACGGAAAACCGTCTGGGAACTGTCGAACATCTTTTGAAATTCAAACCGAAAACGCGCGTTTTGGTCGTAACGATGCGCTCCCAAGACGATTTTCAAAATTTCGATAAAGCAAAACACACCGATTTGGGCGATTTCGTGATTTTGACCGAGGCGAAAAAATCAAGTCAGTAGCGTTTGCGTGAGCAAATGCGTCGTGTTTCTGCTAAAAATACGCATCGGCTCACCTCGAACGCTACTGACTTTTTCCAAAACTTTCAATATAACGGCGCGTTTCGTCCTTCAAAAATTTATACGACGGTGCGATATAAAGAATCGGCTGCATATCCGAATAATCATAATCTTGCGCGACGACTTCTTCCAAAACGAAAGGTCGGCGTTCGACGTTATCGGAAAAAGCGTTTTCCAATTCTTTGAAAGATGAAAGAAGTCCCGCGCCGAAAGCCTTTGTTTCGCCGTCGGCTTCGACCAGTCCGTATTCGACGGTAAACCAGTAAATTCTGCCCAAACCTTCAAGCTGTTCGTCGTCTGCGATGCGTGCGCCGTGTCCGACGAACTGCGAAAAGTCTGCAAAATCCTTATTCGTAAACATCGGAATATGTCCCATTGCTTCGTGAACGATGTCCGGTTCGGGCGTGTAGCCCGGACGCGAATAATGGCGAATATACTGAGTTGAAAGCATCGTCCGCCACGACAGCCAACTCAGAAAAGCGCGTGTGTCAACGAGTCCTTCAATCGGCGCAAGACGAAACCCTGTTGTTTCCTGCAAACGCTTGGTCATTTCCGTCAATTGCGGAATGCGGTCATTGCTGATTCCCAAATCCTTTTTCGCTTTCAGATAAAAAGGCGAAGCGTGTTTATTGTGCAGTTCTTCGAGTTCTCCGGCGACGTGCCGCCAAACTTCCTGCTCTTCTTCGATATATTCAACATCGGTAATTTGTCCGGTTTCGCGGAATTTTTTGGCAAGTTTCGCAATCTGATCGCGCCTTTTGCGGTATTCCGGGTCTTTCGCGCCCGGATGTTCAAGCGGCAGTTCCTCGATGTCTTCAAACGGCATATCAACAAAATCGGGCAAATCTTCTTTTTTCACCTCGAAATTGCTCATACTTTCCGGTCCTGTCGTCAAAATATGTGGTTGCGGCATTTTTACAAATCTCCTTTATTTACTAATTTTTTTGTTTGAATAATATTTTAACTTATATTGTGGAAACTTTGAAGAGGTTTAATTTGTTTTTTGTGCTGATTTGCTTTAGATTTTAAGGGAAATTACCATTTACACTTTAAAAATTAAAATGATAGATGAAATTGATTGGAAAATAGTTGAAGGACTGCAAATCAACGCGCGAATTTCCTTTGCCGAACTCGGACGAAGAATTGGTTTGACAACTCCGGCGATAATCGAGCGCGTCAGAAAACTCGAAGACGCGAAAATAATCACGGGTTATCGCGCCGAAATTGATTTGTCAAAAATCGGTCTGCCCGTAACGGCTTTTATCCGAATGAATATCACCGGAGTTGATTACTCGAAAATTATCGAAGTGGCGGAAAAATCAAAGGAAGTCCTCGAATGTCATCGCGGAACGGGCGGCGATTCGTTCATTTTCAAAGTCGCCGTCGCCGATGTCGAACATCTGCAAAAGCTGATTGACAGCCTCACGCCTTACGGAATGACGACGACTTCGATTGTGCTTTCTTCGCCGGTCAAAAGGCGGGTGATTGAAAATTTTGCAAAGTAAAATAATCTAAACGGCGATTGGTATAAATTTAAGTTATATTTGAGATTAGTTTAACTCAATCAAATAATGGTGAAGTTCGATTGAGTCTGTTTCTGAATCAACAATGCGTTTGTTTTTTGAATGATATTTTCGGGTTTTTCCAAAATTCAATTTTTCTTTCAACAAGTCTGATTTCTCCCAATAAATATCAGTTTCGACATTCGTTTTAATCAACTCGTTAATCCATTTATTAATTTCTTTAAACCAATGATTGCAATCTTTATCTTGGACATAACCAACTATTGCGCTTTGAGGTAATCCTTTACCGTGATGACCTTTTTTATATCTTTGGATTCCGCCTAAATTTCCTCTAACATATTCTTTCTTGCGTTCTCCCGAACCTGTCGGCAATCTCTTGGCTTCGATTACAAAAAAGGGTTTTGTAAAACCGAAAGGATTATTGTCTTTGGCTGTGATTATTGCTAAATCGGGAGAACGGTCAGAGTCAGATTGTTGCCATTCAAACTCAAATGAAAACATTTTATCCGTGATTCTGCGATTCAAATAAATTTTAAGTTCTTGGCTAATTAAAGTTTCACGAATTGATTCTGGATTCGGCGTTCTGTTTCTGAAATCATTCAGAAAATATTGCAGATGCTCGTCTAAAAAATCAATGACTGCTCCAATCGTACTGTCTTCCGTGTCAATTTGGAAATCATTGTTTGAGGTTTTATTTATAATTTCTGCCATTCGGGAATTAATAACCTGCCCTAATCGAATCCGAAAATGCTTCGTCGGCATCTTTGATTGCAACAGAACATAACCAATAACGTAACGACTTCGGTTTGATGAAATAAATTTTGTTTCTTTCGTATAACTTTAAAACTCTGATTATGGAAATATTTGAACTGTAAGCATTTTCAGCTAAGGATTTGATATGTTCCGTCGGGTCATCTCTTTTCTCAACTTCCACTTCAGAACTATTTTCTCCATAGTTAAATTCAGTTATGTAGAAATTGTTCAAATCATAAATCTTTTTCAGAAAAAAGCATTTACCTGATTTTCCATAAACGGAATTGAGCAACTTTGCAAAAACCTCTCCGTATTTTTTTAAGTCTTTTATTATCGCATTATTATTCACTTCCGCTTTACTACCTTTAGCAAGCAGTTCGATTTGATAATCCAAAACATCGTCGCAAAGTATTTGCTCGACAAATGACAATCTCATTTCCTCTTCATTTACTGAATAAGGAAGGTTCATCAGGTCTTGTTTTAAAATTGTCGTCGCTCTGCCAACAGCAAATTCATTGCTAGTTGTAGTTATAAATAGCTTGTAAAGTTTTTTATTGTCTTCAAAAGATTTGTATAATTTGAAGAGTTCTGCACGTTCACTTTTAGGGGCAGAAATCCCTACAATAGAGTCTTTGAATGTCAAATATTTATCGGAAAAGTAAGTAGGAATTTTTTCTTTTCCCATATTTTCTTTGATTAATATATGTGGAGGATGATAGATTTTTTCATCTCCTGTGCTATGAAATTTTTTTGACAACTCAGGAGTTATTTTAGATTCATCAATGTAATCTTCTTTAAAAGCTCCTGTTGGTAGCATTGGCTTGCCAGTAATAAATTCGGCACTTTTTCTATTTTTATTATTAGAAGTTCCTACAATATATCCTTCATTAGAAATCCAATTTTTTTTCCTGATATAGTGATTTATCGAATTAATTTCCGCTAATCTACTGATTAAAAGGTTAAGTCTTCCGCCGCCAAGCAGATTACATTTCCAAATATGCTTATTATTTGAAGCACTCTGCTGCGAAACATAATGAAAATCGTATTTATCAACTTCAAAATATATCTTCTGTTCAATGCTTTTCGTTTTACGAAATACAATATGAGAAATTACTTGCGATTCATCTGGAAATTGTTTTCGAGCAAAAATAGCGGCAGTCGGAACATCGGCGACAAATAAATCCAGATTCGTAAAATCCCAAATTTTAGAAACTTGATATTCGGGAAAGAAATTTTTCCTGAATTCCGATGAATTATTATAAAGAAGCGGTGCGGCGGGCATAATCAAACACAGCAAACCGTCGTCTTTAAGCAAATAAGGTGCTTGGTTGAGAAACATCAAAGCCAATTGATTTTGCGGAAAGACTTTTTTCTTGATTTTATCGGTTACTTCTTTATTCAGATTCACGGATTTTCTACTGTTTTTATCTGTATATTCATAAACGCCTTCGGCATTTTCGCTAAGAGGTATCTTATGAATAAACGGCGGATTACCGATAACCAAATCGAATGTTCCAAGTTTTTCTTGATTATTTTCTAAATAATCAAAGAAGTTTGTATTCTCGAAGTTGGTTTTAAATGTTTCATTAAATTTTAATTCCGTCCAAAATTCTTTTGGGGTTAATTCATCACATACAGCTAAACAAAGGCTGAAAACAGTTAATCTAACTGCATCTTCTTCATAATCCACGCCGAAAATGCAGTCTTTGATAATTTGTAAAAGTTCATCGGATTTTAGTGTTTTTAATTCGCCCGATTCCTTAAATTTCGCGTAACGATGTCGTTGAGCCAGACGCTTAAAAGCCGACACCAAAAATATTCCTGAACCGCAGCTTATATCAATTGTCTTGACGGACAAATTTTCATATTCACTTTGAGGCATTGCTTCATCAATCAAAGCATTAACCAAAAATTCCGGCGTATAAACGGCATCATCTCTTTCATTTAAAAAATACTCGTAAATTGTGCTAATAAGTTCAACGGGCAAATGATTAAAAGAGTAGTGTCGCCAAAAAGAAGGTTGTCCTGTTTCAAGATTTTTATCAGCATCAAGGAAATCTGCCAACTTGCTTAAATTCGCTTCGGCAACAAGATTTTTTTCACTTTCATCTGATAATTCAAAAATTCTACCGTTGAAATGTCGGCTCAATTTCTCAAACAATTCAACAAATTTTCCTTTTCTTAAAGCATCACAAAAATCTTCTGCCCCTAACTTTTGAAAAAAATCTTTAGCGAATAAACTCTCATCTTCATTTCCACGCTCCTCCAGATACTTAATTAAGATCGAAAATACCAATAATTTATTAGCAGTTTTATCAGGCAGATTCGTAGCGTCTAAAAAATCCGCTCGAACATTCTTTAGATTTCTAAGTAAATCCCGATATGCAGATGTGCTTTCCAAAAAATGTCCCTTTGCTTTTTCGGATTCCCAAAAAATGCCGCTATCGAATAATTTTCTCGAATAAAGTTTTACCGCATCTGCCGTTAAATCTATTGTGTCAAAATGTTTTGTTTTTATTTCTCCGTCTTCAACTTCGACGGGTTTGCGCGTGTCAAAGATTTTTACGTCTGTTTTTTCAACAACAATAAATACCGGAATTCGGCTGTTGCTCCATAAATCCCGATGAATATTTGCCAAATCAGATTCATTCAAATTATTTTGAGTATTATTGTAAATATAAATTTGAGGAACTGGTGAACGGTTATCGGAAAAGTGCCGAAAATACACAGCAGTTGCTCTGAATTTTTCGGCATCCTCAAGTGCAAAGATTTCCGTCGGACTTAAATCTGTGTCGGTTGTTTGAGATACTAAGAGGACATAGCGACTTTCTTCCGAAGTATCGAAATCTAATTTTAATAGATTTTTATGAAAAAGTCCGCTCATATATTTTTAAGAATCTACGAATTTTAAATGAGAAAATCCGCACAATTAAAAACTTTTTAATTAAATGCTTCAACAATTTTACAATTTAGTTTCAAAGATTGCACAGAACGCTAGACTTGAAAACACATTATTACATACTTATCCGAATTTTAAAAATGCTGTCTAAATTGTGAAATATATAACTTTAGCTTTAATTATCTTTGAAGCGTTATCGTAGAATGTGGCGAGTTTCGTGCAAGATGTTGCCCATTTTGTATAAACTCAATGCAAAGCTGTTGCTTGATTTAAATTTATAATTTATCGGCAAAAGATTTTATTGTGCTCCTTTCAACTGTTTTTTTAGCTGCACGATAAATGATTCGACGGCGACGGCTTCGGGTGTGCCGGGGAAGATTTTCAGAAATTCTTCATAAAGCGCGATGGCATCTTCGTAATAACGCATTTTTTCGTAGATCAAGCCGAGAAGCTGATAAATAACCATTCCGTCGGGCGAGCCGGAAAGTTGTTCGGAGGCTTTTTGCAGATTGTCAATTGCGTCTTCGTAATAAGTTTCTTCGGTTTGAAAATCGCCGCGATTGCCGAAACTTTCGGCTTTTTCTTTGTAATACAAACCGAGTCCGGTGTAGGCTTCCGGCTGAAAACCTTTTCCTTCGCGGATGGCGCGTTTGAATGACGCGATTGCTTTTTCTTCTTCGCCCTGCGCCATAAAAATTCTGCCTTCGATTGCCGACGCTTCGGGAAACGCGGGGCGAATTTTTCTGACGTTTTCGATGGCTTCGTGCGCCGCCTGAAATTCGTTCATCAAGATCAAAACACGCGCCAGATTGATATACGCGGCTTCGTAATTCGGGCGCAATTTTATCGCTTTTCGATAAGCGGCAACGGCTTTGTCGCGGTCAACGGTGAGCATTCTTTCGGCTTCCTGAAACGCGAGTTCGGCTTCGTCTTCCGTTTTCGTCAGAGCAATTTTTATCTCGCCCTTTTGCGCGGGCAGAATTGCCTTGATGACTTCCTTAAAACCGTCGGCGCGAACGCGCAAAGTATGTTTTCCCGCCGAAACGGGTTTGATTAACAATTTCCCTTTTTCGTCCGTCGTTCCGTAACTTATTTCGTTTATCCAGACGGACGCGTTCGGCTCGGTGACAACTGTTAAAGACCGCACGGAACTTTGCGCTTGGGCTTTTTTCTGTTGGGGAAAAACCGTATTGCCGCCGGCTGAAATTAAAAACGCGACTGCAACAAAAATGTAAATTCTGTAACGCATAATTTTTGTTTTGCAAAATTTGATTAAAACTTTTATTTTCAATTCTACACCCGAATAGCCGTGCTTGGAAAGGAAAAATTTACTTTATTTGTCTTAATCTCTCTTCTAAAAGTTTCGCCGAAACGGTTAGAAAATCGTGGGCGGTAATCAGTCCGACGAGTTTTCCTTCTTTGACAATCGGAAGGCTGCCGATATTTTTGTCGCGCATTAAATTTAACGCTTCGAGCGTCGGAGTTTCGGGCGCGATTGTTACAAGATCGGTTTTCATTATGTCGCGCACGACGATTTCGCCCGTTTGTTTCGTTTTGTCGGTGGCGACGATCTCCAGCAGATCGCGGTGCGACAAGATGCCCGCTAAATTTCCCTGATCGTCTTCAACCGGAACGTGCTGAACGTGTTTCCAGGTCATCAGACTCGCCGCCAGATCAATCACATCTTCGGGACGAACGGTGAACAACTGTTTTGTCATAAAATGCTCGACGGTTCGGAAATTATCAATCCAATCCGATTCGCTGTTTTCGATTTTCGCCAATTCCCAAGTGTGGACGGGTTGATTTTTCTCCTGATTCGTTTTTATCTGCGCGGTCAGAGTTCTGAGCCGAACATTTAATTTCGCGGTTTCGTCCATTTCGGCAAGCGACGCGAGCATCCAGCCCGCGCCTGTTTTTTCGGCTGCGACGCGCTTTTCGATGATGCCCAGATATTTTTCAATATCCTGCGAATCAACTTTGACAATCTCCAGACCTTTTCGGGCAAGCGGCAGCAAGTCTTCTAAAATCAGACGCTTGGCGCGAAGGCTTTTTCCGTCGAGCCAGCTGATCTGCGTCTGCAAACCGAAACGCGCCACATTGAAAAAATTATTTTTCACCTCGTCAAAAGAAATTCTTTTGGCAACATCGCCGAACTCCTGCGGAAGCGCGATCATCAAGCCCAAGAAAAACGCCGAATTTGCAATTTCATCTAAAATTGTCGGACCCGACGGCAGAAATCTGGCTTCGATTCTAAGGCTCGGTTTCCCGTTTAACACGCCGTAACACGGGCGATTCCAACGCCAGATCGTGCCGTTGTGCATCTGCCACGCGGTCAGATCGGGAATTTCGCCGCGCTCTAATTTTTTGAGCGAATCTTCTTGGGTTTGGCGTGTTAAAATAAAGCGGTAGCGAACGACATCTTCCTGAAAATAATCAATCATTTGCTCGCTCATCCAATCGTCGCCGAAATTTACGCGCGGCGGGTTATTGCGCTCCTGAAAAATCGGCGAACGCGCGTCCGTCGCGTGTTGAAAAAGCGCGATTCTCGTTTCGTGCCAGAGGCGGTGACCGATCAGCAAAGGCGAATTTACGGCACACGCCAAAACCGGCGCGGCGACGGCTTGCGCCCAATTGTAAGACCGAACGAAATCGCCGATTCCGACTTGCAGATGAAGCTGAAAACTGGTGTTTGAAAATTCGACAAAGACATTTTCGACGTGAAGCTGAATTTCGTCCAAACCTCTGATCTGAATCAGACGGTTTTCGCCGTGAAGTTCGGTCAAAACCCTGTTCATTTCTTCATAACGCGGCTGCGGCGTGAGATTTTCCTTGACAAAATCGGACATTTGCAAGGTCGGCAAAATTCCCGTTAAAACGACATCGGCATCGAGTTTTTTTGCGGTCTGGCTGGCAATTTCGACCACTTCGAGCAATTCTTTTTCCATCGCGGAAAGACATTTTCCCTCGAACCTATATGTCGAGCCGTTCGCTTCGAGATTAAACAAACCGAGTTCCGTCGTCAGCCGCTTGTCGCCTGCCGCTTCAATAATTTCCAGAGCCAGCGGCGCGGCGCACATCGCCGAATCTACTATAAACATTTCCTGTTCAGAGCCGATTCGCAAAACGTCTTTTTCAAACAGATCGTCCGCCAGCATTTGCTCAATCGCCTGCAAATCATTTAAGACGGCTTTTGTAAAATGCCGCATCTGGCTGTTGTCTATTTTGGTTGAAACTTTTTTATCGCCCATCTTTTTTCCACCGATTTTTGAGAATTTATTTTATAGTATATTTTTTTTCCAGACGAATCTATTCCAACCGGACAAGTTCGCTCTGCGGAACGATTCGCGTTATACTTTATAAAAAACTTTTACAAGAGGGAAAATTTATGACGGAAAACAAGCAAACCAGAGAAAAGTTAGAAAAGCGGCTGAACGAAATAAAAGTTCAGTTAAACGAAACTTACGAAGAAGAGCGAATTCATCTCGACAACGATATGGAACAGCAGGCGATCCAGATGGAACAACACGAAGTTTCCGTTACGATGGAGGAAAATCTGCGAAAGGAAATGATCCAGATCGAAGACAAATTATTGGAAATGGACAATTCGTAACCTTTTCAGCGAAAAAAAACCGGCACGAGTTTATGCCGGTTTTTTTAATTTCAGATAAAAATCTCCTCAAATTCAAGCCGAAAAAACTTTTCTAAATTTTAGTTTTATAAGTTCGCTGGAAGGAAATTTCCTGTTTAAAAGATAATTCTTCCCGTTCCGAAATTTTATTTAATTCTCTTTTTCGCTCGATTTCAGCCGATTCATTCCTTTTCAATTGCCGGGTTTTATCCTGATTTTCCAATTCGTTTTCATTAATCGAATCATCTGCTTTAGTTTTCAATCGCAAATTCCCAAGCGAAGTATTGACCGAATCGGAAAAATCATATCTGTAACCGAAACTGACAACAACCGGATTCAAAAGCACACTAATAAAATAAGCCGCCAGACTTTCTTCATATTTTTCGCTGATAAATTTTATCTGGAGAGCCTTTTTATCAATAATCGCCGGTTTCGGTTTTGGCGGCGTAAATTTTATCTGAGGTTCTGGAACGGCAGTTTTTTCCGGTTCATTCGTTTCATCCGAAGGCGTAGTCGCCGTTGAATTATCATTTTCAGCGATTTGATCGGAAATCTTATTGAAGATCTGAAAATTTGCCGTAAACTCATCGTTTGCAGGTGCATCCGTGTTCTCGTCAAATTCAAGAGCAATTTCCTGCTGTCTGATTAACTCGTCAAGTTCCGAAAAATCAACCAAAGTTTTTATGTCGAAATATTTCGATTTAATAAAATACGCCATTCCTTTTTCTCCGCTTTATTTCTTAAACGAAATTCCGTAATCATTAACAATTATATTACCGGCAGGAGTGCCGAAAATGTTTTCCAGATTTTCCTTCGCCATTGTCCGCGCCTGCTTAACCAACTTTGAATCCTCATTTTTTAATCCGGTTTCATACATAAACCAAGGAATGTTGGTCATAATCGCCAATGTTTCCGTAGCCTGCTGCTTTTCCTTGTCGGTTAGTTTTTTGAAAGTATCATTACTAGCAAACATTTGCCGAAACTGTTTGTACAGAGTTTCCTCTTGTTCGGAACTGATGAAATTAGGAATCTTCGACGAGTCATACATAATCGAATCGCCCAAATCACCAAAAACATTATAGTATATGTGATAATTATTAACCAAAAAATACTCGAAAGCACTTACTAAATTGTTGCTTCTGACACCATCTTTAGCTGATGTTTCCCGATATAATTTAAGTGCTTGCTGAAATATCTGTTCGGCTTCTTCCTGCTGCCGTTGATTACCTTTTTCGCTCAGTTGCAGAGCAAGTTGTCTGACAATCGAATTTGCTCCGGCAGGGCTGTAATCAAAAGGATCAGACGGCGTTTGTCTTGCAGTTCTCCCGTTTGAAGTTTTACTGCCTTTACGCATCGAACTGTTCATCATATTGCTGCGAATCATTCCGCTAATCATCGCCGCATTAATATTATTCTGCGTCATTATCCTCTGCGTCATTATCCCGCTATTGACGTTGACCGGACTTTGATAAATCTGTGCTTGTGCCGAAGATAATGAATTGGCGACAAAGAAGATTGTCGCAACAAAAATTATATTTACAATCTTTTTAATCATTTTTCACCTCTATTTGTTAAACGAAATTCCATTATTGTTGACAACTATGTTATCTACCGAAGTGCCGAAGATATTCTCCAGATTTTCCTTCGCCATCGCTTGCGCCTGTTCAATTATTCTTTCGTCGTCCGCATCAAAACCCTGTCCATATAGTTCCCAAACCAGATTGGTCATAATCGCTAAAGTTTCGGTAAGCTGCTGTTTTTCTTTGTCGGAAAGTTTGCTGAATTCGGGATTATTCAAAAACATTTGACGAAACTGCTGATAAAGAGTTCTTTCCTTATTCATATCAATGAAATCCGGGACTTTTGATGTATCAAATATGAGCGAATTTTTCGTTCCGGCAAAAACATTGTAATAAACGTGATAATTCTGCACTAAGAAAAACTGCATTGCATAAGCAATATCGTTGCTGGGAAAACCGTCTTTATTTGCTACATCTCTATATTCTTTTATAAATTTTTGGAATATTTGTTCAACTTCTTTTTGCTGCTGTAAGTTGCCTTTTTCTACCATTTGGGCGGCAAGCGGTTTGACCACCGAATTCGCTCCCGCGTGGCTGTAACTCAAAGGATCAGCCGGTGCATTTCTACGCGCCGCTGAATTTGCCGCCGAACTTTTACCACTCCTGCCCGAAGAAGTTTTTGACATATTGCTGCGAATCATTCCGTTAATCATCGCCGCATTGATGTTATTCTGCGTCATTATCCTCTGCGTCATTATCCCGCTATTGACGTTGACCGGACTTTGATAAATCTGTGCTTGTGCCGAAGATAATGAATTGGCGACAAAAAAGATTGTCGCAACGAAAATTGTGTTTGTAATTTTTTTTAACATTTTGATAGACCTCCAAAATATTTTGAGAATAAACCTAAAAATGAGGTCAAAGATAATGCTTTATCTTTGACCTCATTCCAAGTATAAGTTGTATTTTCCGATTCAACTTTAGGAGAAGTTGTTGAACATAAAGCTATACTATTTACTGTTAGCAATAATATTGTCTTGCGTCTTCTCACCTTTACTCATTGCGTTACTTATGGAATCAAATCTTTCCTTTTGTTGTTGTGCTTGATACTGCATAAACATATTCATTCTTGTTCCATTTTCTTGAATGCGGCTGATTTCCTGCTGCATTTCCCAAGTTTTGCGTTGTTCCGGTGTTAAGTCATTCGGATTAAATTGTGTTGCTGGTCCTGCGTTACCTACTCTTTCACTTCCCATTTTTTTATATCTCCTTAATT
The DNA here is from genome assembly GCA_965214585.1 of Pyrinomonadaceae bacterium. Taxonomy (GTDB): domain Bacteria; phylum Acidobacteriota; class Blastocatellia; order Pyrinomonadales; family Pyrinomonadaceae; genus JAHCHG01. The sequence goes on from OZ243957.1 coordinate 1,023,976, forward strand.
TTATTTAATTTATTTCGTTTGAATTTAGTTCAAACTCTTCCATTTTTTCTTTGTCCATTTCGATAATCTGATAGATTCCGAAAACCATTGCACGGGCGCGATTCGCTCCGGCATCTTTTTCATCGGGATCGAGTTCGATGGCTTTTTTCAGGTTTTCCACCGCGTCTTCGATTTTTTCCTGCCTGATGAAAATTTCACCCAAATTTACATACGGCGCGATTTGTGAATCGTTAAGCTGAACCGCTTTTTGCAGATGCTCGACGGCGCGTTCGTCTTCTTGTTGAAGAGTAAGCAAGCCTCCGAGCGCGGAGTGCGCTTCCGCGCTTTCCGGGTCTAATTCAACCAATCCTTCAAATATCGTCCGTGCCTTGTCAAGATTTCCCTGCTGATAATACATCGCTCCGACTTGTCCCATTTCTATAAACTCATCGGGTGAAATTTTAAGCTGTTCTCTGATTGTCTGATGTTTATCAACCATTTTAGCTGCCTCTACGCCTGCATACTGCCGAATTGTGCCGCCGACATACGGTTATTATACATTGTCGTATTATTAAACGATTCGCTCAGTAACTGGAAAGCGTTAAAAATCTTTCCTAATCCGCCGAGATTACCGTTCATAACTTCCTTCAAACCGCCGAAAAGATTTTTAAATCCTTTGAATAAATCGGCGATGCGATTGCCGTTAAGTTTTCTGTTATCTGCCGCAAATGAATTTCTCTGCTGTTCAAATCCACCCAGCGGCGGTTTTTTCGCTGCCTTATCAAGAAAGTTTCCCTTAAAGTTGGAAACCATACTAAAGACATCCTTAGCAACTCCCAACCAGTTTCCGGTCAGAGCGTTCAAACCCATCTTAACAAAAGGTGCGATTTTACCCAAACCGATTTTATCAAGAAGTCCGCCGGCTACGCTACCTAAAATTTTTCCTATTCCAAACATTTTTTTATTTCCTCCTCAAATTTTTCCAAAATCTTTATTCAAATTAATTTCGCCCGATACAACCACGCGCTTTTTAACTTGTTATATACGTTATCGCCAAAATTCCCAAATTGTTTCCTACTTTTTTCACTTTTTTTGAAAAAAATTTGCATTTTTTGACTTTCTTCAATGTTTGCGGCATCTTCCCGTTAAAAGTTTTTTTTCTCCAACCGCAATTTTTGTTCGTTATTTATATTATCGCCGAATTCTTCAAATTGTTTCCTACTTTTTTCAATATTTTTCAAATTTTTTTCAAAAAAAGCATTTCAACCCGATTTTACAAGCACTTCGTGATAATAATTTTTTCAAATTAAACTTTGCCGATCAAAACCAATCAAATTGATTTTTTGCATCTGTTTATATTATCGCCAAAATCTTCAAATTGTTTCCTACTTTTTTCAATATTTTTTAATTTTCTTTCTAAAAAAGTTTTACACACCGATTTTATCAGCCTTTCGCAGCTATTTCGTCAAACTAAAAATTTATATTCAACTGAATAATCTTCACAATTTTAATCGCCGCATTGTTTATGGTTAAACTTTTTGCCGTCAAAGTAAATTGCCAAACTGCCGCCGCCGGAATTTATCGAAGTGATAATATCGCTTTTTATATTTGAAGGAACACATTTTTTTATTTTCAAGGCAAATTCATCTTTCGCATCTGCGGCAATCTTTTCAAAAGTTTCATCTTCATAAACCGCGTCGAGCAACATAAATTTGCGTCCGAAAGCATCATCTTTACGGCTGACACTTTTTAAACCTTGATTGTCGCCGAATATAATAAACAAACCGTATTGCGATTGTTTCGCCTGCAAAACGGATTTTTTCTTTTCGGTTTCCCGACAACTTTGCTGCGGACGCGCCGAAACAAACGCATCGGTGAGAATATTTTGGAAAGAAACATCAACGCTTAAATAACATAAATTTTCATACGGATTAACCGTTTCGCCCGCTTCTCCGAATTTATCCTGCGCCCCGACGACAACGGCGGCATCCGCGTAACCGTCGCCGTTAAAATCTCCGATCAAATGAGAAGGTTCATAAGATTCGATCAGAAAAAAGCAACTGCCCAACAAATTTGGCAGCATCTCGTTTAATTCATTATCCGAAATAGACTGAACTTTTTCAGACGGTTTTTCCGTCGCATCAGATAATTTTTTAACCGGAGTCTGAGTTGTCGGCACATTTTTCGCTTCGGCAATTGAGTTGTTTTTGCTAATCTGCGCGGTTTTATTCGTTTGAGATGAAGCGGAACTATCGGCTATACAAGCTGTCAATACCCAACACATCAAACACAAAATAAAGTAGTATTTTGTCTTCATAAAATTTTCCTGCGAAATATCTTAATAAAACGGGATGTGCCGACTTGTATAATTTGCGTCAGCACATCCCGAATTTTTACTTGAAACGGATGTGTAAATCACTCGCCGTTTATCTAATTTTTGATTATTGCCGTAATCTTCACAATTTTAATCTCCGCATTGTGTCCATTTGTATCTGTTGCCGTCAAAATATATTAGTTTTCCGCCTTCCTCTCCGCCTGTAAAAATGCCTTCGCCTTTCGCCGATTTTGGAAAACACTCCGAACCGTTTTTGTTTGATGTTCTTGAAATCAAACTGCTGCCGCATCCGCCGCAATCTTTTTCGGTAATGACGGCATCCAAAAGCAAATAAATTCTTCCTTCGCCGCCGTATTTCCAATTCCAGCCTTTTTCGCCGCCGTGAATTATGACAAAAGCTCTGTCGCTTTCGGATTTCAGGTTCTGCGGCAGAATCGCCTCTCGTTTCTTGACCTGTTCCGGCAATAAAACCGCGCTCGTTCTCAGATTTATTTTTACAGCGTCAACATTTGCGTTGGATGCTGCTTGGTCAATGTTCTTTACGTCGTGATAACTGTCGGTTGCGCCGACAATTAAAGCAATATCCCGGCATCCGTCGCCGTTAAAATCTCCTTTAAATAAATACGGCTTCTGCTCGGTATCAACCGCAAAATCGCCGACTAAATTCTTTAAAAGATTATTCAATCCTTCAACTGAATCATCCTTTGGCAACACTTCATCCATATCTGCATTTTTCGGCAATCCGTCGCTAAGTGGAACTTTTACAGGCTGACAAACTTTGTTTTTATCAGAAATTTCGGTTCGGATGTCGTTATTTTTCAAATTTTTATCAGCAACGGAATTTCCCTGAAAATTTTCTTTATCGGATGATACTTTGGACTTGTTCAATAATGAATTTTGATTTTTAGATTCAGCATAATTATTGGATTTCACATTACTGCAAGACAAAACGAATATGCTAAAAAACAGAAGCAAGAGAATATTTTTCATTTCAATAATTTTTTGCTGTAAATTATTAATAGGCGGATTTAGACGCAATAAACTTTCCATTATATTTATTTCCGCTTCGGGTCAGCAAAATATCGCCCGGCATTCCGACATTAAAACAACTTTCTCCAGCGGCTGATGTATCTATCAAAAATCCGTTATCCGTTTTTTTTATAAACATTTGAAAAGGCGTTCCCGAACCGTCTTTGCCGCTTATATTGATTTTATCCGCTTCATACTTCCAAACCGAACCGTTCTTATCTTTTTCAACTCTAAAAAAACATTCGTGAACAGTTTCAAAATCTTCCCGTTCGATTATTCGATAGCCCGCCAAATCAAAAGCAAACGGCTGTCCGTTTCTCAAAACCAAATTTGTTTCAAATGAAAAATTTTTCGTTTCGTCGTTCCAACTGATAACTTTATCATCAAAGTTTTTTGGCGGTTTATCATTTTTTATTGAGTTTTCGGCTTTGTCAAAATAGACGCGGCATTGTCCTGTGATAACCGGATCGTCCTGTTCAAAGTTTTCATCGCTCAACTGAATTTTATACCAGCCTGTTTGATTAAAAATCGGTTCGGCTTCGCCTTTACCGTTTTTATCGAGACCCGAAAGATTAACGGCGCGTGCATTTGACGTATCGAGTTCAATTCGGCGCAGAATTTTCAAAGTTTCAACCGTCCAGAACGGCAGCGAATCGGCGGCGGCGGCAAATTCTTCGTCGCCGGAATTTTCGGGCGCGGAAAGCAAAAAATAATCAGGAGTTTTCCCTTCGCGCTCGATCATCAGATAACCGCCGTTCGGAGTTTTGAGAAAAACAGAAAGTTTCGCCACGCGTCCGAATTTTTCGGGCGAACAATTTGTAATTTCGCCTTTGGCATTGATTTTCGGAGCAGGCGTTGAATTTTTTTGATGTCCGACATCCAAAGATTTTTCAGACTGTGTTTGATTAGAACTATTTTGCTTATCCGCAATGATATTTGAAGAATAGCAAGCGGTGAGATAAATAAAACATAAACTGCAAACGATTATTTTATTCATTGATTTTGTGACCTTGTAAATCTGCATTTAGTGTTTAGGCGTTCACATAATTTTTATGATTTTAATCTCCGCATTGTGTCCAATTAAATAATTTGCCGTCAAAATAAATTAGTTTTCCGGCTTCTTCGCCGCCCGTAAAAATGCCGTTTCCTTTTGAATTTTTCGGAAAGCAATCAGAACCTTGTTTTTGAGAATTTCTCGGAACTAATTCGGAATGGCAATCGGGACAATCTTTGACAGTAAAGACGGAATCTAGCAGTAGAAAAACTTTCCCTTCAACGCCGTGTTTCCAATTCCAACCGGATTTACTGCCAAGAATTATAACTAATGCCCGACTGCTTTCCGATTTCATTTTTGTTGGAAATACATTGCCGTTTTCTTTTCGGATTTGCGGCATAAGTTTTGCGCCCGTGCGTAAATTTTGTTTTATCACCGCAATATTTGTATTTGATGCCGCGTCATTAATGTCTTCAATCTTGCGATAAGCGTCGGTTGCGCCGACAATTAAAGCAATATCTTGGCATCCGTCGCCGTTAAAATCTCCTTCAAAAACGCTTTCCTGAGTTTCATCAACTATAAAATCTCCGACCAAATTGCTGATCGTCCGATTTAAACCCTCGACTGATTTATCATTCGGCAAAAGTTCGACATCTTTTTTATTTTCCTGCTGAACATTTACCTTTTTGGCGGCATTGCAATCACTCGAAAACTCCGTTTTATCCTTTGTCCGAGTTTGCGGCGATTCTTTCACAGGCGTTCTTTCCGCAACTTTAACTTTTGTCGGAATATTTTCATTTATATTGACGACATTTTTTGTTTCTGCACGGCAGGAAATAAAAAAACAAAAGCAAAACACTAAACTTAAAATTTTTCCAATCTCAAAAAATTTCATATTTTTATTTGAATCTAACGTGTATATGATTAAAATGTCCTCTCATAAACGTCGTCAGTCCTTACTCTTGTTAAAATATGTAGATTTTACTCAGGATATAACTTCGTATCCGGTAAAGATTTGGCAAAAAAATCTTTGCCGTTGTAGCAAATCAAATTTCTTTTTCTCGCATCTACATAATCTGCGCCTTTCCTTTTGATTTCCAATTCTGTGTGAATGCAGTCGCCTTCCGCATTTGGCGGAAAAAGATACAGCAAATCGTCATAATCTTCATCAGGTTTACTTTTTTCAATCACGCCGAAAACTGTTGATACATCTGTCATATTTTTGCTTTTCGGCATTTGGTAAATCGAATCATAAAGCAGGAAAGTTCTTCCCCTTCCGCCATTTTTCCAACTCCAGCCTTTTTCGCCGCCAAGCACTACGGCAAGCGCAATTTCTTGCTGCGGCTTTATTTGCGCTTCAAACTTCGGCGTAAAAGGAAGTTTCTTGATGTCCCCGCCTTGAAATACTGCGCCTGTGCGTAAGTTTTTAACCGTTACGTCAACTCCGGTTTGCTCCAAAGTTTTTTTGCCCGTTTTGTCTTCTACACCTTGAACTATGACGGCGACATCAAGACAACCATCTCCGTTAAAATCGCCTTCGCCGTAATAATCTTTTATATATTTTCTGCCTTGCATTTCGGCGATTTCAACAGAACCGATTGCTCCGTAAGAAAGCCATTCGTTGAATTGTTCTCTGTCTTCGGGTTTCGGCACAATTTCATTCATATCCGCCGACTCAATCAATCCTAAACTGCGCGGAACATTTTCAGGCTGACATTTGCCGATTTTCTTTTCCGATTTTGAATTTTCTGTCTTATCACCCGCTATTTGTTGCTCAGTTTCCTTTTTCTTAACTTCTGTAGATTGGTTATCTTTTTTGTTCAACTGCTTACTCGCTTGATTTGAAGAAATTTTATTTCTATCTTTGCCGGAATTAACAGTTGAACAATTAACGATGACAAATATTGAAAACACAAAAATTAAAAAAAGTATTTTTGACATACATTTATCCTTACTTCAAATTATTTCCATTGAATATGAAAATGATCATTTTCCGTAACAACTTCACCACCGTATTTATTTACTATTTGAGTAAACCTTGCTCTATCACCAACTCCCATATCAGAAAATCTGATGTCAGCGGCATTATTTCTTAAATGCGGAGAAATATAAACACCTCTAGCTATTTGTCCTTTGATTACAACAGCAATATCTTGGGCGATTTGATTATCCGACTTTCCCCTAGCCATTCCTGCATCATAAACCTTCTTTACTTCCAAAGCGGCATTACGAGCGCGATAAATACCTAACTTATGCTTTCTGATTTGTCTAATCATCATAAAACCTTGTTCGAGAGATGATCTGTTTCCATCAGTAACAGTTAGATTTTTGCCCGTTGCCTGATGATACTCATTCGCTATTTTGCCAAGTCTTACGGCGACTTGCGGCGAAAGTCTGATGTCATTACCGGGTTTTAATTTTACATACGGAATATTTATTTCGGCTCTTGAAAGTTCTTTTTCGTTTGAAGCAGTTTTGTTTGCCGGCGTTTCTGGCAAAGGTCGTTTTTCGCCAAGCCCTTTGTTCGCGTTCGTCTGATTTTTAACCGTTAATAAACCGACACTTTTCATCGGTTTAACGAGTGCATTAACTCTTCTCGTTTGGTCTTGTCTGATAACTTTTTGAATTTCTTCTTCAGTTACCGGACGACCATATCTTTGGCGTGCAACTCCGGCTAAACCAATTTTACCTGAGCCGCCTGCCAAACCTCCGCTTTCATAACGCCATCTCTGCCCTGTTTCTTTATTGACAAAACCGCGAAAACGCCATTCTCTCATTGTTTCGATTGTTATGCCATTTTTCTTTATATACTCTAAATTTTGCGGTTTAAGCAAAAGACGAGCCGCCTTTTCTGACTGATTGAAGGAGTCTAAATATACAGTTGCTAATAATGAATTATTTGGGTCAAGTCCGGCTTTTTTCATTGCCGCAACGTAAACATCCTTTTCTTTGGAAAGTTTTCTTAGCTGTATTCTATCGGCATCTTCGGGAGAATTTGCTTTTTGTCCGCCACGCTCATTTGAATAAGAAAATGAGCCGATATTCCATTTGTGATCACCCGGATCGCGGTGTCCATAATAATTAGGTCTTACAAAGCCCCCGTTTGGTAATCTATTACCTTCGGCGTTACCGATGAGAATAGCGTAACCTGCCCTTGAGCCTTTTTCAGGCGAAAGAAACTCATCCAAATCAATTTGTTTGATTTCCAAATTTCCGCTTTGCACCGTCTGCTTCGGCGTTGTGCCGACGGGCGGATTTGTTTTATGGGGCGCGGTTGGTTTATTTTCCACAGGCGTTTGCGGTTTCGCCGTCGGCGAAGTTTTCTTCTGCATCGGTTTCGCCGTTTGCGGCTGTTTCTGCCGTTCGGCAGACGGAATATTTAATTTCTGTCCCGGATAGATTAGATTCCGATTGGCTATCTGTCCCGGATTTGCACGCAGAATATCGCCGATGCCTGTTTTATATTTTTTCGCAATATCCGATAAAGTATCGCCGCGTTTGACCGTGTATATTTGTGTCTGCCCGTCGCCGGTTTTGATGTGTTGTCCGACGTAGATTTTGTTCGGGTTTTTGATTTGCGGATTTTTTCTGATTAAATCCTGCAAATTTTGTCCGGTTTTGACGGCGATCTCCGTCATTGTGTCGCCGCGTTTGACGATGTAATCTTCTTTTTGCGCCGTTTGCGCGGGCGTATTTTTGTTTGTCGAAGGCGTTTGGCTGCCGGTTAAAAAATTTAGAAAATTCTGGATTTCCGCGCCGAATCCGCCGATCTTGCCGTTGCTGCTCATAAAAACAAGTCCTCCCGATAACTTTAGATAGAAAAACTCTTCCTGTCTATAATTATCGCCAAAATCTTCAAATTGTTTCCTACTTTTTTCAATACTTTTTAACAAAAACTGTTTCACGCCGATTTTATCGGGTTTTTTGAACGTAGATTATTTATTTGAGAAATTTCAGAGATGACTTTGCCGAAAATTTGAGTTAATTTAAATTTAATTATGATTCAGTTTGAACAGGAATGGATAAAAGGCGGAATTTCGCTGGGAGCGGCAGCCGGATGGACGGCGGACGAGATGCGTCTGGTGTCCGAACTCGGTTACGCGCTTGCCGAACAAGGTCGCAACCACGAAGCGATTACGATTTTTGAAGGTTTGATCGCGCTTGCGCCGGCAACCGCTTATTTCGAGATCGCGCTTGGTGCGCTGTGGCTCAGAGAAAACAATCCGGCACGCGCTCTGCCGCATTTGAACGCGGCTCTGGCGGCTGATCCGAATGACATTCCGACGCGCGTGAATCGCGGCGAAGTTTTTCTAAAACTGGAAAATTACGAAAGCGCGAAAAACGATCTGAAATTTGTTCTGAAACAAGAAATTAATCCTAACGAATCGAATATGATCGGTCAATGCTTAATCCGCGCACGCGCTCTTTTATTGACAATCGAGAGGCTCGCGTAATTTTCGCAACAGTTCGGAATTACTTGCAGTTTACGGCTTAATCGGAGAATTTTAAAAAAAAATTCATTTTTTTTACAAAAATCAGGAAACAATTTTCACTTTTTGGCGATAACATTATATAAGCGGTAAATTTTATTGCCGAATAAGGTCTATTTTACAATTAAAGGAGTTAAATAATTATGAGCGAACCAATTTCAGGTGCTGCTGCACATCTTTTGCAGCAGGTTTTAGAAAACCAAGGAACAAATCAACAACAAGCGCAATCTTCGGGCAAGCGTTCTTTTGACAGCTATATGCAGCAGCAGCAACCGACGCAAATGCAGGATACCGGCAAGAATATCCAATCCGAAACCGTCACTAAGGTGGAAAATCCAAAGACTTCCGGCGCGGATATGCAGAACAAACTCGCCGAGTTTCAGAAAGAGTTAGCCGAAAGCTACAAACAGCCGGGCAAGATCGAAAATAAATTTCAAAACAACGAACTGATAAACGAACTGACGACCAGCAAATCGCGTTTCGGTCTTTTAAAAGAGGCTTACAGCAAAATCGGCGACACTTCAAAGGTGACGAGCGATATGAGCGGACGTTTTACGCAGATTGAAAACGAATATAAAGCCGTCGAGAATATTATGAGTTCGGATAAAAATCTTTCAAGCGGCGAAATGCTCGCGCTTCAAGCCAGACTTTATCAAGTTTCGCAGCATATCGAAGTGATGAGCAAGGTCGTTGACCAGATGGCGGGCGGCATTAAAACCGTTTTGAACACGAATGTTTAATTAAAATTTGAATCGGATAAATTTTGATTGACAAAAACGGAGTTTATTTTATGTCAAAGGTAAATTTTTCAGCCGAAACAGCCGGGCGTTTGTCCGGTTCGGAAACTGCAGGAAAGGCGGATTATCCGTCTTTCTACCGGAATAATATAAAGTTTTCGCAACCGGAAATTTCGGCGGCGGTCAATAATTTGAACAGAATTATTTCCGGCGACGACAAAAACAAGAAAACCGCAACGCATCCGCCGTATGAACTTTCGATAATTCTGCCGCCGGGCAAAAAAGCCGTTTCGCATTCCGCTCTGGAGATCGCCGTAATTAAAAGCGTTTTTAAGCAGAACGGAATGACGATCAGCAACGGCGCGGCGGAAGCGATTGCGGAAAAAGGGCATCTCGATTTTACGCCGAAGTGGGATGCAGATAAGGAAAAATATGTCTATAACGACAAAGACGGGTTGTTTTACAAAAATTCCGCGTTAGGCGAAAACCGCGATATGGTTTTGGCGGCAAAACAGAAAAACGCCGACGGCAAGGAATTTTTCGGCTACAAATTTCCGATCAGCAGCGATTTGCAAGCCTCGATCTTAGCGGAAAAGGATTTGGCTTTAGAAGTTACGCGAACGGGCAAAAAGGCTTTTCTGGAAAAAAGTTTTAACGAGCGTTTCGGAATGACTCTGGACAAAGCCCTCGCGGAACTGCCGTCGGAAATACGCGGGCAGATCAAACAGCTTGACGCGCGAACAATTTTATCGGCGATCTTCGTCGGCGGCGCGGCAGTCGGAGCGTTAAAGAAAATGCCGGCGGGAACGGCGACTTTAATCGGCTACGCGGTAACTTTAGCCGAGATCAACCGCTTCGGCGCGACAGCCGACCACATCGCCGATCAGATCATCGGTTCGGGCAAACCGTCCGATTTGCCCGTCGCCGAATTAAAAGAATTAATCGTCAGCGGCGGCTTGGACGTTCTGCTGCTCGGAGTCGGCTACGCGGGCGTGAAAATCGCGCCAAAACTGGCAGGCAAAGCGGTCAAATTGTCTGATGATGTCGTTCGCATTTTTGACGAAATGACGATCAAGGCACAAGGGAAAGTTAAGCAGGCGGCGGAAAAACTCGACGATTTGATAACGCCCGATATGGTTACGCCCGAAGGCATCAGAATCAAATCGCCGATTGAGAAGATTAGCGAACCTAAGAAGATAGTTTCGGTTGACAGCAGCGGCAAGCCGTCGGGAACGAGGTTTCGAGATGATTATCAGAGTCATATCAAAGAGCGTGATTTTAGTAAATTATCTCAAAGAGATGGTGTAAGTGGAGCGCATAATCAAAAAGAATTTGAGAAATATGATATTTCTATCAACTCGACGTTGACAAAGAATAGCATTAAAATCTTGAGTAAAACTCCGCATCCGACGGTTAAGGGCATCTATAAAATCGAGTATAAAATGCCTGTTTTAGACAATACGGGCGCACCAATTCCTAATCAATGGCGTAGTAGAACTTTCCCAAAAACTATTTACGATTCATCAATAATTTCAGATAAGCAAATGACACAATGGGGACGTGAAGCCTTTGCTGATGCTGTTCAGAATGGATTTAACGGAACTTCCGGTAATAAGTGGAAAGGAATAGCATTAAATGGATTGAAATTTGAAGGATTTATTGACATACAAGGCACAAATGCAGTTCGCACTTTTTATCCAGATTTTTAAAAGGAGTTTTTATGAATATACAAGAAACTCTTTTAAAGAAATTTGAGAATAAGAAATTAGAACCAATTGCTTATTATTTCGATTCGCTTGCTTTTCGTGATGAATTCATTGAGAGAGTAGATAATTTAACAAGAGGCAAAGGAAGTTCAATTGAAGGAGTTATGGGTTGCACCTTTCCACGCGAACTTGATGAATATGAAGTTTATAATCACGGTTTCGATGGGATTATATTTGATTGCCTTGATGATGAGGTAGTAGTTGATATTCCAACCTTCCGTAAATATTTGCGAATGGCTTGCGAAGTTTATTGGAAAGAACACCCCGAAAGTCGAGAAATCCTTGAGAAATATTTAGCGCGTCCGCAACCGCCGTTAGAAGAAGGCGCGTTAGACGAATGGAAACGCCGACGCGATGCGGGAGAATATCCGAAGCCTTATTCGGAATTTGAGTAAGATAGTTCTTTGAAAAAGTTTAGAGAAAGTCGGCTACGCGGGCGTGAAAATCGCGCCAAAACTGGCAGGCAAAGCGGTCAAATTGTCCGACGAAATGATTCGCGTTTTCGATGACGCGGCAATCAAAGCCCAAAGCAAAGTGCGGCAGGTTACGCAGAAACTCGACGATTTGATAACGCCCGATATGGTTACGCCCGAAGGCATCAGAGTTAAAATGCCGAAAAGTTCGATTGAGAAAATCAACGAACCAAAGAAAATAGTTTCGGTTGACAGCAGCGGCAAGCCGTCGGGAACTCGTTTCAGAGATGATTACGAAGCGCATATCAAAGAGCGTGATTTCAGTAAATTATCCCAAAAAAACGGTGTGAGTGGTTCACACGATATGAAGAAACTTGAGCAATATGATATTGCTGTGAATCCGACGCTGACAAAGGACAGCATCAAAATTCTGACTAAAACGCCGCATCCGACAGTCAGAGGTATTTACAAAGTTGAGTATCAAATGCCGAAACTTGATAAAGGTCAGCCAACAGGATTATGGCGAAATAGGAGTGAAACAAACCCGTTTATCAAAACCGTTTATGATTCGTCAGTAATTTCCGATGCCCAAATAACACAATGGGGACGCGAGGCTTTTGCTGACGCTATAAAAAACGGATTTACAGGACAAACCCGTGATTGGACAGGCACAGCATCAAATGGACTTAAATTTAAGGGATATATTGACGGAGAAGGAACAAATGCTGTAAGAACATTCTTTATTGATTTTTAATTGGAGAATTAAATGTCTTTGATAACTGAAACTTTAATTCAAGAAATGAAAAACCCTGAACTTGAACCCTTAGTATATTTTTTAGATTCGATTCCTAAGAGTTCTTTTCCAAAATATGTTGATATATTGACGCAAGGATATGGCACGGGTTTTCAAGGCATAACTGCTTGTCTTTTTCCAGATGAACTCGACGAATATATGATTTCGCACGGCGAAGGTTTTGAAAACAGCGTGCAGTTTATTTTTTTTGAAGATGAAGTTGTCGTTGATATTGAAACTTTTTGGAAATATTTAACAATGGCTTGTGAAGTCTATTGGCAAGAGCATCCTGAAGATAAAGAGATATTACAGAAATACTTGGCACGTCCGAAACCTTCGCTTGAGATGTCGCCGGAAGTTGCCGAGTGGTGGAGAAAATGGAAAGCTGGAGAATATAATTATTTACAGGCGTTAGAGAAAGTTGAGAAGCAGTAAATTATGTATGACTTGTTAGTAATTTCTGACAAACAAATGGCTGAATGGGGAAGACAAGCCTTTGTTGAAGCCGTTCAAGCTAACAGAATACAGCCCAACAACTTTTGGGAAGGTTACGCGCCTAATGGATTGAAATTTGGCGGATATATAGATAATTCTACTAAAGCAGTTAGAACTTTTTACCCATTATTTTAGGAGGACTTATGATAGCTGTTTACCAAGTCCTTGCAGATATTGGACATAAAGAAAGTTTCATTATTGCTTCATTTTTTAGTTCTTTAGCAAGCAGAACGGATTTCGTTTATTACATTGATTATTTATCACGAGGAATGAGCATAGGACTTGAAGAAAGTGGATGTGATTTTCCAAGTAGCTTAGATGAATATTTGGTTTCTCAAGATTTAGGATTTAATGGAGTTAAATTTTACGAATTTGATAATGAAATAACAGTTGATGTTCCGACATTTCGCAAGTATCTTCGTCTAGCTTGTGAAGCATATTGGCAAGAGCATCCCGAAAGTAAGGAGATTTTGCAAAAATATTTAGTGCGTCCACAGCCGCCGTTAGAAGAAGGCGCGTTAGAGGAATGGAAACGGCGACGTGATGCGGGAGAGTATCCAAAGCCGTATTCGGAGTTTGAGTAAACAGAGTTCTTTGAAAAAGTTTAGAGAAAGTCGGCTACGCGGGCGGGAAAATCGCTCCGAAACTGGTGGGCAAAACGGTCAAATTATCCGACAAAATGATCCGCGTTTTCGACGATGCGGCAGTCACGGTGCGGGGCAAAGTGCGGCAGGTTACAGAGAAACTCAGCGATTTAATAACGCCCGATATGGTTATGCCGGAAGGTTTAGCTAAGTTTTAAGTGCAGAAATGTGAATTATAAGTTAAAAGTAGGAAAAATAATATTTACCACAGGATATAACAAATAAATCCAAATTTAATTACTGGAGGCAAAAAAATGGCAGGTGAAAATATAAAAATTCAGAGTCCGGTTCTTCCGCACATAAATCGTGAGGGAGAAACGGCGAAAACCAAACAGCGCGGGCAGAAAACATTTCGGCTTGAAGAAAAGCCGAATTTTAGCAGGCAAACCGATTATTCTAAATCCGAAACGGATGATTCGCGTTCTGGCTTGCCGGATGATAATTGGCTGCGCGAGCGGACGGTTGAAGAACTCAAAACCTTAATTAAAGCGATACAGGTTGGCGCAACCGATCCGTGGGAATTGACCGATTTAATTTTCTACGCGCGTCATCCCGATATGAAGGGAGTTCCGCTGACCGCCGAGCATCAAGATTTGCTCGACGAGTGGAATTCGATCAGCGCACTGCTCGTTCATCCGACGCTGAACGAAATAAAAGACGTGATCGGTTCGCAGGATTTGACGAATTTTGCGGACGATAAAGTTGATCTCGACAGAGCGTTTGCCAACGCGAGCAATGTCAAAATCAATGCCGGAACGCTCGATTCATATACGACGCGCTATGACGAAGTGATCGCCAACGCCGTCGAATGGTGTCCGGGACTTTCGCCCGCCGTTTTGAAAAGCCTTCTGGCGCAGGAATCGAATTTTCATCCGACGGTGATAAATTCCTACGGTTATGCGGGAATCGCGCAATTCGGCAGACCGGCGGCGCGTGAAGTCGGCTTGCACGTCGGCGTTGCCGGAACTGCTTCGGACGAACGGCTCGATCCTTCAAAGGCGATTCCGGGCGCGGCGCGGCTGTTAAATATCAAAGCCAAAAGATTGGGCGAAATCGCTTTTTCGCGTTACGGTCAGCCGGACGGCGCGGAGTTCTGGAAATTTGTCACGGCGGCTTATAACGGCGGCGAAGGAACGGTTGCCGTCGCAATGGGACACGCTTACCGAGTCGGTATGTCGCAAGCGCGTGCCAAAGGAATGGTCGGAACGGATGCCGTCAGCTACGCGCGGCAATACGCTTCAAAATGGGAAAATTTGAAAGTCGGCGGAACTGGTTCGCCGCTCGGAATGGCGGCGGCGAGATTCTTTCCTAAGATTGCCGCGCAGAAATATCACGAGATCGGCAATTATCCGTCGCAGATTATGGGACGAGTTGCCGGAACATTTAAATAACGCAAGTTGTTCGGTTATCCGGTTATGAAGAATATTTTCTTTATGCCCGCGAAACACACGAAATTTACGAAAAAAGAAAAGGATTTTAAAAGTTTTCGTGTTTTTCCGTGTATTTCGCGGGCAAAATTTCTTAAATATCAATAATCGGAAACTTATGTTTTGAATAAACGAATGGAGATTCCTCAATGAGCAGCAAAGTAAATTATAATCCGTCGGCGGTTTTCGGTCTGGACAGTTTGCCGCAAAATCACGACAATTCGGTTTGCAATAATTCCGCGCTGAAAGAAAATATACAGCCGAAACCGCAGACGTTTCCGAGCATTCCAAGATCGGTAACAACGACGATTCAAAAAGGCGATACGCCCGAAAAGGTCGTTTATCGCGCACTCGTCAAAGCCGCCCGCCGCGCCGGACTTCCGGCGAGCGAGCAGAAGAAGTTCGCCGCGAAATTTACCGATGCCGGGATGAGTTGGGAAGCGGGCGATCCCGACAAAACAGACGGAAATAAGATCAAGTCTTCGGATTATGATAAAAAAATCGGTCAGACGGCGACGATAAATTTGTCAAAGATCAATATTGACGAATTGCGAAATCAGCGACAGGAATATATTGCAAGCGGCGGAAAACTCTATTCAAACCGTGAAATTTCAAACCAAGCAATGGCGAATGAAAAGCAAGCGGCTAAAAACGGTATCACCGCCGAACGGCGCGAGCAGTTTAAAATGCGCGATTTATATGAAAAAGCGCAGATTCTGCCGACTTCGATGTTCGGAACGCCGTCAAAACTCCGCGACTTAAAGCATATTTCGATGGTGGAAATGCAGAACATCTCCGGTTTATCGGCGGCAGATCAGGCACTCGCCGGATATATCGAACAGCGTTACGCGGACAGAAGCAATCTTTACGGGGACGACAAAGCCGACATCTTGAGAATCGCTAAAGCCAACGGCGTGAAGATAGAAAATCTCAACGTGTCCGGCGGCAGAGCCGATTTTGATATATCGGTGGAAAGCCTTCTGAAACTGCACATCGCCTATCTCGGCGTGCAGGAAAAAGCCAACATCACACAGGCGCAGGTCAAAGATTTACAGAACAATTCCGCCTACAATCAATTTTTGATCGGAGTCGGCGAAGGTGCGTGGAACAATCTCAAAGACACGGGCGAAGCGATTGCCGACCCAATCGGCACACTACGCGGAATCTACGAAGCGGGAAAAACGGCGGGTTCGCTCGGCTTAGAACTAGCGCAGATGTCGGAAACGGAACGGTTGCAGCTTTACGCGCAGTTGGGAAAAGCGGGATTAAAAGGTTTAGGCGAAATGCCTTTAAATGTCGCCGCCAGAAAGATCGGCAATTTTATCGGCAGTTTGGCGGTTGACGCGGCGTTAGGCAAAGGCATCGGAACGGCGATCACGTTGCTGAAAGACTTGAAGATCGGCGCGAAGATAATCAGAGAAACCGTCGCATTGAGCAAAACGGTTAAGCAGACTTTAGGAAACGTCAAAGTTCCCGTTCCGAACTCGAAAGTCATAGTTGACGCGGCAGGCAACAAGTGGTGGATGCCCGACGTTGAAGTTAAAAAGCTGGAAGACATCATCAAGCCGATGGAATCGCGGGCGAAGGAAAGTTTGTCGGGTGTTAAGAAAGCCATAAATCTTCCGTCTTGGAGCAAATTAACCTTCAAGTTAGAAAACGACGGAAAAACGATTCATTTGATAAATAATCATACAGTAACAGGACAAGGCTATCAGCAAAGCATCGCGGCGGGCGGTAAAAAAGATGTATTTCCGGCGTGGATGACTGAAAAACAGATTTTCAAAGCGGTCAGAGAAGCCTACGAAAGTTCCAAAAAAGTTGGAACTCAAATTGATGATATTACTGGCGAGAAAACTGTTGAGTTAATCGGACATTCAAAAGATGGTATGGAAATCAGGATGTATGTTAATGTAACTGCTAAACAGTTAGATACAGCTTTCCCACAGTAAATTTAATATGGAACAATTCAAAATACATTTGCCGCTTAGTTCATATATCAACAATAATTTCGGGCAATTTTGTGTCCAACTGGATGATTATTATTTTCCGAGTAAAGACTGGACTGATTTTGGGGAGAGAGTAGTTTTTAGTTGGCGTGATAAATTAAGTGAATTTCTGTTAGAAGAAGACAAAAAAGCAATCTGTAAATTTATGGATGGTAATTATCGCTTAGATGTAGAACCGACTAACGACAAAAACATCTTTAAAATTTCTTTCATTAGAGATGCAGGGGATTTAGATGAAATTAAATATCAAGGAAATGTAAATTCTGAACAGTTTTTGGGAGAAATTTTAAGAATTATAAAATCAATTCAAGAAGAATGTAGAAAAAATGATAACCACGAAGCTGTAGAGAGAATTGAAACGAGTATTCAAAAGTTTTTAACGGCAAAAGATAATTTTCTCAAATGAAGATTGTAATAATAATTTTGCTCTTACAAATCATCTTCAATCCAATCGGCAACAAGTGGTGGATTCGGGGCGGTGAACTCAAGAAACTCGAAGACCTCATCAAGCCGATGGAGTCAAGGGCGAAGGAAACTTTGTCGGGTGTCAAGAAAGCGATCAATCTTCCGGCTTGGGATAAATTAACTTTCAGAGTTGATCCGGGCGAAACAAAAGCGCACTTTTTGACAGGACATAAAGCAGGTGAACTCCGTTTAGAAACAAGCAATAGAATGGGCGGTAAAAAAACGATTTTCCCTAAATGGATGTCTGAAGATCAAATTATTGATGCAATTAAAGAAGCATATCAAACTTCAACTAAATCCAAGTCAACAAAATTTTGGGAAGGAGAAAGGACTATAACTTTAGACGGATACTCCGATAAGTATAATTTGAAAATAAGAATTCATATTAACTTAGACCAAAAGCAAATCGAATCTGCATATCCGCGTATTAAATAATAAAATGAACGAAGTAACATTTCAATACAATCTTGAATCTTACCAAAGAAGTAATGGAGTAGTAAGTGATTTTGGAGAAATCTATATAAAGACAGACACGAATTATTTTCCTGAAAAAAACTGGACAGATTTCGGATGTAAAGCAGTATATATTTGGGCGGATGAGTTTGTAAGATTATTGGTTAATTCTAAATCTAAAGTAGAATGCAACTTTTATGATGGAGCATTTTTGTTTTATTTGGAAACTATCGGAAACACTTGGCAAATGACCTTTGTGGATGAAGATAGTGATAAAGACTTTGAATTCCAAGTCATAGTAGAGCCATTTCAAATTTCAACAAATCTTCTCAAAGCACTAAGATTTATGAAGTCTATTCGTCAAATGCAAGGTTCTGAAAAATCATTTAGTTACTATCAAGAAAGAGAAATAGAGTTATTGAATGCAATTAAAGGATTAGAGTAAATAACAATTTAATTTGCTAAGTTATAAATTAGTGCTTTAGCTGACATCATCAAGCCGATGGAGTCGCGGGCGAAGGAAGTTTTTTCAAACAGTAGAAGAACAATTGAAGATCACGAAATTCTTGGCGGACATACAAAGGCAAAGCACGTTGGAAAATCGGAAAATTGGTTGCGGCGACGTTTGAATAATGATCCAGATATGGGGGATTTTGCTTCATCTTTTAGGAACGAAGCAACAGCGAATCGCGTTCAAGGAAGATTTGTAAATAGATTTAAGAATGAAATTGACGAGTGGCTAAAAGAGGACAAGACCAAACCGCTATCAATAAAATTTGATATGAATGAACCTATTGGTATTGTTGTAGAACGCGGAAAAGGAGGACATATAATAACTTCAAAAGTTCGTGTGGTTTTAGTTAAAGATTCGTCGCCGCAAGGTTGGCATTATCTAACTTCATTTCCAGAAAAATAATCAGAGAATTATGATAAATTATAGTAAAGATTTTTATGCCTTAGATCAGTTTTTTTCAAGTTATTTTCATCAGGACTGGAAAGATGATTATGATTGGAATCAGAAAGAGCCATTATTTGAAGATGTTGTAAGACATTACAAAACTGAGGATACGAAAGAAGGAATTAAAAAAACAGTTGAGGAACTAACAGCGTTTTTGCAATCAGATTTATCAAATGAAGAAATTCATCGGATTGTCGAAGAAGATTTTTCTTCTTGGTATACACCGCGAAGTAGAGGAATGAATAAACGACAGTTTTTAGAAAAAGTTTTAGAAGTCCTGAAAGAGCCGAATAAGGCTAAAGCGTTAAGGCGAATCGCATAAAACGAATTACTTATGAGTAAATTGAGCAATCGAATAAGAAATAAAAGAGTTAAGACGTTTACCTTAGCTCTTTTAATTTTTTCATTTTCGTTTCAAATTAATCAAACTCTCGGCAATATTATAGTTCCGATTCCAAATTCAAAGGTTATCGTTGATGCGACAGGCAACAAATGGTGGATGCCCGACGTTGAAGTTAAAAAACTCGAAGACCTCATCAAGCCGATGGAGTCGCGGGCGAAGGAAACTTTGTCAGGTGTTAAGAAAGCGATAAATTTACCTGCTTGGAATAAATTGACTGTTGATATTGAACATATAATATCAGGTCATAAAGCAGGTGGCAGTCGTCTTGTCAACAGTATCAGAGATGGAAAAGGCAAAGATGTTTTTCCAGAATGGATGACTGATAAACAAATTTTAAGTTCAATAAAGGAAGCCTACGGGAACGCTAAAAAAATTGGAACTCAAGATACTCAAGAAGGAAAGATAATTGAGTTGATTGGACATTCTAAAGAGGGAATGAAAATCAAAATGTATATTAATACAACCACGAAAACTCTTGATACTGCATTTCCACAGTTTAAATAAAATATGAATACATTTGAGATTTATCATTCTTTAGATTCTTACGAACAAGGTAACGGAAAAGTGGGCGATATACATATTTTGCTCGATTCATATGCTTTTCCTAATGATGAGTGGTTTGATTTTGGATTTTATATTATTTCTGCTTGGGCAGAGTCCTTCGTAAGATTGCACAATGGAGAAGAAAAAGTTCAGTGTAAATTTATGGATGGTAATTATCGGTTTGATATTTTAAGAGAGAGTCAAAAAATTTGGAAATTTAATTTTATTGCTGAACGTCAGACTGACGAAATTTGGAAATCTGGCGAAGTAAATGCAAATCAAGCAACTGAAACTTTGTTAGAAAGTATTGATGCGATAATGAATTATCATAAAAAAAAAGGAAATCTCGAAAAGGTAAATTTTTGGCAAACAGTAAGTCAAAAACTTATTGATGTTTGGAAAAGGTAAATTTTATATATCTCTATCTTTTATTATTTGAAAATTAGTTTGATGTTGAAATTAGCAGCTTGGCGGTTGACGCGGCACTCGGCAAAGGCATCGGCACGGCGATTAGTTTGCTGAAAGACCTAAAGATCGGCACAAAGATAATTCGTGAAACGGTTGCTTTGAGCAAAACGGTTAAGCAGACTTTAGGAAACGTCAAAGTTCCCGTTCCGAATTCAAAGGTTATTGTTGACGCGGCGGGCAATAAATGGTGGATGCCGGATGTCGAGATCAAGAAACTCGAAGACATCATCAAGCCGATGGAGTCGCGGGCGAAGGAAACTTTGTCGGGTGTTAAGAAGGCAAATGATTTTGTCTGAAATTTGATAATTTAATCGCTGATCTTTTGGTAAATTCTTTTAATTTTCGTCAATATATTTTGCCGAAATAGCGAATCATAAATTCAAAGGCATCGTAGGATAAATTGAAATAATCCTGAAAACGCTCGATCAGATACGGCAGCATTAAAGCTAAAACGAAGATTCCGATCCACATTTTTACCGGCATACTCAGGAAAAATACGTTGACTTGCGGCGCGACACGGTTGATTAAGCCGAAGAATAAATCGGTTAAAAGCAAGGTGATGATAATCGGAACGGCGATTTGAACGCCGATGCTTAGAACGCTTCCGGTCATCATTGTCATAAATTGCGCCGCTTCCGACCAGCCGCCTTCGATGTTCGGGAATTTGAGCGCGGGAATAAATTCAAAACTTCGGACGAGCGAACTGATAAAATAGCGGTGTGCGCCGGTGGTGATGAAAACGACGATAGCGAGTTGGACTTGGAATTGTCCGAGTTCGGAAACTCTCGCCTGAAGCTGCGGAGCGAAAAGTTCGCTCATTGTCGAGCCGCGCTGAAAATCGGCGATTCTGCCGGCAACCTGCACGGCTTCAAAAACCAGAGAGGCAACAAAACCGAGGGTGAAACCGACGAAAACTTCCTTTGCGATCATTCCGATAAAACCGACTGCGCCAAAACCGATAGAACTGCCGTCAGCCGGAAGTTCGGCAAGCAAGGAAGGATAAGTTATAATAACTAAAGCAGTTGCGGTGGCGACTTTGACCTGCGACGGAACGACGCGTCCGCCGAAAAACGGCACGACTGTAATAAAAGAGATAAACCGGGCGAAGCACAAGCCGAACAAAACGAGAAAGGCTTGCGGATTCTGCCCGACCTCGAATGTCTTTAGAACGACTTCTAAAAGTTGTAGAAACTCTTCCATCGGCTTGTGTTAAGTTCAGAGTTTGTTGTTGTCCCAAGTCTGATGCGAATTTTAAGCAGAGATCAGCGCATTTGACTGACTTTCAGCATCAAATCGAATGCCCTGAGCGTAAAATCCTGCAAAGTGTTCATCATCCATCCGAGAGTAATCATAATGACCAAAATCGTGGCGATAATTTTCGGCACGAATGTCAGAGTTTGTTCTTGTATCTGCGTTAAAGCCTGAAAAAGACTGATTATCAAGCCGACTATCAGACTTGCCAGCAGAGGCAGAATTGACAAAAGCAGAACCATCCATAAGCCCTCGTTTGCCAGACGCGAAAATTCATCCATAACTTAAATCCTCCGGCTTTGTCAGACGTAATACAACACGAGTTGTTTGATAAGCAATTCCCAGCCGTTTATCAAAACGAACAGAAGCAATTTAAACGGCAGAGAAATTATCGTCGGCGAGAGCATAAACATTCCCATCGCCTGCAAAATATTTGCCACGACCATATCTATAATCAGAAACGGCACGAACAAAATAAAGCCGATCTGAAACGCCTTGGTCAGTTCGCTGGTAACAAATGCGGGAATTATCACGCGAAATTCGTCAACCGTAATGGCATACGGATCGTTGCCGTTCTTCTTTGCCATTTGCTGGGCGAGATTAAAAAACATCACGCGGTGGCGTTGGTCGGAAAAGCGTATCAGAAATTTTCGCAAAGGTTCTTTGCCTCTCTGCGAGGCTTCAAAAACCTGTTTGACCGAGAGTTCCGAGAAGATCGCTTCCGTATTGTCTATGTTTCCGGCTTCCGAGCGCATTTTTTCGACCACCGGCGACATTATAAAAACCGTTAAAATCAGAGCAATTCCCGTGATTACCTGATTCGGCGGAATTTGCTGCGTGCCAAGAGCGTTTCGCAAAATCGAAAGCACGACGGCGATTTTGACGAAAGACGTGAGCATTATCAAACCGAACGGCGCGAGCGCGAGCGCACCGATAACGATAATTAAAACAACCGGATTTGCCGTTTCCGCAGGTTTTTCAGAAACGTCCTGCGCGAAAGCGAAAACGGGCAAAATTCCGATCAAAGTTACTGCATAAAACAAAATTTTACTAAATCCGCGATTAAACATTATTTTCCTCCCTGATTGCGGCTGATAACTTCGTTTAGTTTGTCGGAAAAAGTTTTTCCGAGAGCCGAACCCGTTTCGAGTCCGGGTTTTTTGAGAAGTTTCTGTTCGGCAAGTCTGGCTTCTTCGGCATCGAGTTCGCAGAGAAACTGCACGCCGTTTTCCGAAGATGCGACGAGCATCCATTTTCCCGCAACTTCAATAACAAAAAGCGTTTTTCTGGCTTCGATTCCGACGCGATCAACAACGCGCACCATATTATTCGTGCCGTAATTGACGTTCAAACGCGGCAAAATGACGCGAAAAATCACATAAGCCAAACCGCATACAAACAATAACGCCAAAAACGTCTGCACGAGCATCCACAAAAAATTTATCGAATTTCCCATAAAAAAGTTTTGACGATTTATAATTTCAAAAATTTAAAACCCGGCATTTATCAAATGCTTTCTTTTTATTTGAAAGACAATTGATAGAATTTTCCCGTTGATTTACAAATCTAATCTATATAAAAACTTTCGTCAGCCGCACGCCGAGTTGTCCTTCGATGTCAATAAGTTCGCCTTTGGCAATCGGTTCTTCGTTGTTATCGGTTATGATGCGAACCGGATCGGTTGGTCGGCAGCCGAGAGCGATAATTTGACCGGGACGCATATTCTGTAATTCGCGCAGACTGATTTTGCTTCCCGCGATCTCGACGCGCAGCGCAAGCTGCACATTTTCAAGCGATGCGGCAATCTGCTCGTCCGATGCTTCTTCGGCTTCTTCTTGTTCGAATTTAGCGGCTTCTTCCGGCTCTTCTGCTTCAATTTTTGTATCTTCCGTTTCGATGTTGCCTTCTTCGGCTGAAACGCTTTCTTGTTCGTTTGTCATTAATTTTATCGGCGTAAATTTTCCGCGTGATTTCTCGCTTACAATTTCCTTTATCTCAAAAGTCAGTTCGCCGTCAGCTTCCCTGTTTTCGGCTGTTCCCGACAAGCGAAAATTTTTGCCGTTTCCGACGCAAATTTGCAGATTGTCGCTTAACAAACCTTTTTCGGGAGATATTTCCGGCTGTTCGATCAAAATTATATCATCCGGCTCTAAAAACAAAACCGTATCGGCATCGAGAAAAGTCGTGCCGACGCGCAAACGTAAATCCAGTTTTTCGGCGATTCGCTCAAAATCGTCGAGTTTCTTTTTTGCCGAACTTCGCGCCAACAGAGGATTTTGCGATTTATCGAGATTATTTAAAAAATCTCTCGGCGCAAAAGCCGTCAGAATTCCGCTGGATTTTTCCATTTCGATAATAAAAACAAATTCTCCGCCGCGCTCTCCGTTTTCAAAAGAATGTTCGGCTTCCTCGCTGATATTTTGCAGACAAAGCAGAGGTTCGCCCACATACCCGTTGATTTCGCCGAGAATGCTGACGGCGAGAAACTCTGTAATCGCATTTTCAATCGGCGACAAACTGCGGGAAGCGGCAAATTCTTCGCCTCGTCCGCCTAAAATCAGATCAATTACCGCTGATGCAAACTCGGAATTGATTGAAATTACGGCGGAAGCGTTTTCCGGCTGACATCCGAGCGTGAAAAAAATCTGCGGCGATTTGGAAATTCTCGCCGCCGCTTCGTTTAATTCGACTTCCGAAACGGAAATAATCGAGCAGCTGACCTTTTCCGGTTCTCTGAAAGTGTATCGGGCAAACAGTCTGCTGATAACTTCGGCGGATTTTTCGGTCAGATTTTCCGGCAGATTTTCGAGCGCGTAAGAAAATCCGGCTTCCTGATTCGTAATCTGCGGAAGACTGCGATGCCATTCTAGTTTTTCCCGCATTTTTTCCGGCTTTTCGGAATCCGCTTCAACCGGCGAAGCGATTTCGGGAACGGATTTGACACCGAAAAAATCGCCCGCAAAAGGGTCTATCGAATTTTCATCGGAAACGGCTTTTTTCCGTTCGGCTTCGGTTAATTGTTTTGCGGAATTCATCTTAAATTATCCCTGCGAAAAAGAACCCATCTGGCTGATCGTGTAATCCTGCATTGCCAGCATTTCGTCCAGAATATTCAGCATCAAAGCGGTTTTTTCCAGTTCTCCGGTTGCTCTGGAAATCTGCCCGCGATCAAGTTCAACCGGATCGCTGATAACCTGTAGAAAAGTTTCCTGTTCGTATTCACCATTGCTGTTTTCGTCTTCCGCCTCGTCGTGCCGTTCGCGCAGATAGCGAGCCAAACGGCGCATTTTCTCGCGCTGTTTGTTTAGCATTTTCCGCATAATCGTCCGCCTCGCCTGCGGCGAAAGATGTCGTAAAAACTCGCTGTTTCCCGGTGGAGCAGTCAAAGCTCCGGTCATCGTCGGACGCAGATCAAGACCGAGCAGACGATCTGTCGCCGACGCGCCGCCGAGTGCGCTCAGATTTTTAACCGCTTCCGCCTGCGCGGTGTCGCCTGAAATCTTCGCATCCGCCGGCAGTTTCGCCGTATCAATCGGCTGACGCAGTTCTGTCGGCTGTCCAACCGGAAATTCAGTCTGATTTCCTCTCACGCTCGTCTGCGAAACGCGCGTCGCGCTCTGATCGGAAATTTGATTGTCGGTCAAGTTATTTGCTTGATTTCCACCGCTTCGATTAACATTTTTTATATCCGGCATAATTTAATGTGCAGAAAAACTTTAAGTTTTACTTGATGATTTTATTAAATGCTTTAACCTCAAAATATATTTGATAATTGATAGATGATATTTGGCAAATAAAACAATTATCGAACGATCAGAGTTAAAAAATTATCAATCATCCATTCTCAATTATCAAATATATTTTAGGTTTCTTTCGTAAATTTTCACGCTTAAAAATATGGTAATGAACTAAAAGTAATGCTCTATGAATTGCTACTAAACCGTCAGCTAAAGCAGACGGCAATTGATAAAAAAACTTGTCAGCATTACTTTTAGTTCACCATCAAAAATATAAATTTACGCGCTTATTTTCGGCTTAGATTAGAATACTAAACCGACTCCTGTTCTTCGGACAGCGAGTAAACCCATTGCAAAACCAAAGCTACCGATTCATAAAGTTCTTCGGGAATTTCCTGTTCGACATCAAATTCGTAAAGCGCACGCGCCAGCGGAATGTCGCGTTTGATCGGCACGCCCGCTTCGGAAGCGATCTGCCGGATGTTTGCCGCCATCAAATCCGCGCCTTTTGCCGTAATAATCGGCGCGTCGGATTTTGAACGGTCATATTTGACGGCAACTGCCACGTGCGTCGGATTTGCCATCACGACATCGGCATCGCGCACCGCCGCCGCAACGCTCTGCGATAAAATTTCGCGGTGCAGATAGCGTCTTTGCGCTTTTATCAGCGGGTCGCCTTCGCTTTCCTTATATTCCTGCTTGAGTTCGTGCTTGGTCATTTTCATATCGTGCCGGTGCAGAAATCTTTGCAGAAAAAAATCCGCCGCGCCCAAAATTAAAAATGCCAGACCGATTTTCAGACCGATTTCCAG
Organism: Pyrinomonadaceae bacterium; assembly: GCA_965214585.1. GTDB lineage: Bacteria > Acidobacteriota > Blastocatellia > Pyrinomonadales > Pyrinomonadaceae > JAHCHG01. The sequence continues at coordinate 1,050,174 of OZ243957.1, forward strand.
AACCAGCCCGAATGTGTAAATTGACACGATTTCGGGCGGTTTGTAAAGCAGTCTGACGACATCTTCACGCGCTCCCCATAAAACATAGCCCGCAACGCTTGCCGTAATCAGCATTTTAAAGATCGTTTTGGCGATTTCGACATACGGACGCGCTTTTAGAAATTTGTTTTTGAAACCTTCCGCCGGATTGAGTTTTTCAAATTTCGGAGCGATTGCCTCAAAAGAGAAGATCGAACCGATTTGCAGATAGTTTGCCAAAAATGCAAAAATGACGACCACGACGAATAACGGCATCAGAACCCAGAACATTGCGGTTACGCCTTGCCACAAGATATTAAACGCCGTTTCGTTTGTAAATTCGCCGCTGAAACTTGCCGCATATTCGATGTGTTTTTTCATCGAACTCTGCATAACCTCGGCGATATAACTGCCCATCAACCAGACGAATCCGACGGTTGAAATCAACAGAAAAGCTGACGTTAAATCCTGACTTTTGGCGACCTGACCTTTCTTTTTCGCGTCTTGCAGCCGCTTATCAGTTGGTTGTTCGGTTTTTTCTCCTGAACTTGACGACATAATTTGAAATAAATTTGATTGCTGAAAAATTTCCCGAAATAAATAAAAGAAAATTTCATTTTTAGATATATTACTACTGAAAGCCTTTTTTATACAACTAATTTTTAGCGTAAAAGAATTTCAGTTTTTGTAAACGGATTTTTAACATTCTCCTCGCCTCAAGGTTCATATTAGCGTATAATTTTCCTAAAAATTTACGCCCTGAAGGAGAATAAAGCGATGTCGAAAAAAAATAAACTGACGGCGGCGATTTTCATATTTTCAATAATAACCGCCGGTTGTGCGGACGTGCAAACGGCGACACCAAAGCAGAATGCGAAAGTTCAAAATGAACAAGAGCAGACTCGGACCGAGCCGACACAAACGCCAAATGACGTGCAGAAAAAGGTTCAAACCGCTTTTGACCTGGAAGGAGATGTGCAAAAAAAAGCCGTCATTCCCGATTCGGTAATTGCGATCTTAAAATCCGACGAGCGCGTTGACGTTTGTTTTCAGCAAAAAGGCGAAGCGGCGCAAGAAGCCGTCTGGTTTGCCGCTTCGGAAATTGACCTAAACGGCGATGCGCGGCAGGATTTGATCGTCAAAGCCGACGATGCGTGTCTTTACGGCGCGAATCAAGCACCTTTCTGGATTTTTTATCAACTGGACGGCGGTTATAAAAAAATTCTGACGGCATACGGTTTGCAGCTTAAAGTTCTGCCGGAAAAGGAAAATTCTTTTAATAAAATTGAAGTCGGCAAAGTCGTTAGTATGAAGCCGTCAAGCGAAATCTATCGTTTCAAAAACGGAGAATATAAACTAATCGGACAGGAAAAATAATTTTTTTTTCGGTTTATGAAAAAAAACAGGAAACTTTTTAGAAATTCTGCCGATAACTGTAAACAGGAAAGTTTTTCTAAATTTAAATAGTTGAGGAATTTATATGGGAAAAGTCAACGAAACCGGCGTAAATCAATTTTGTTTTTATGATAATGGCGAAAATAATTTTAAAGACTTGTCCGTAAAACCGGACGCTGCCGAAACGAGCGTTGAAACGGCGGGAAATCCAACCGCTTATCAGGAAAAAATCCTTTTCAACAATGAAAGTTATCGGCAAATGTCTTTGAACGCCCGATTCGGGCGCGACGAAGAAATTTCCGGCATCGGCGGCGCGGGTAATGTCAAAGCCGATTCTACGCCGGAAGAATTGCTTAAAAACCCGCGCATACGGGCGATGCTCGATACAATCGCTTACGCCGAAGGAACGAAAGGCAACAATTTGATCAAACTCGGTTATATGACGCGGGCGCAGGTCAACACGGGACCGGGAATTTTCGGACCGAAAACCGAAGCCGCGCTCAAGCGTTTTCAAAGCGATCATAACCTGCAAAGAGACGGAATCTTCGGACCGAAAACTTTTCGGGCGATGCGTTCGGCAATTTCAAATCCGGCGAATCCGCCGCAGACCGGCGGGCGCGTTCACGAATACCGCCGTTGGAATGTTTACAGCACGGGCGACGGCGCGGCGCGTCTTGCCGACGGCTACGAAGATTTGCAGGCGCATCACGGTCCGAAAGGTCAATGGACGAATTACGTTTCGAGAAATGTGCGGCTGGATCACGATCTGCTCAAACGCGACATCGTTTTAACCCGTCCCGGACAGAGCAACTTCGGTCAAGCCGTTCCGTCGCCGCTCGAAGGCAAAGTTTTGTTTGCGGGCGACGAATCGGACGGTTATGGCAAAAAGGTCGTCATCAAAAATGAGCGCACCGGACAAATCGTGATGATCGCGCATCTGCAATCAATTAATGTAAAGCGCAATCAGACGGTTTCTTACGGGCAGAATCTCGGCGGACAAGGTTCAACCGGAATTTCTTCCGGGGCGCACATTCACATCAACGGCGATCCTTCGGTAATCAGACGTTGGATTGCCGACCTCGCCGACGGAAAATTTGACGGCGTGCGGACGCGTTTCGATATTGGACGCAAACCGTAGAAAAAGTTTTTCTGCTTCGGCAGAAATCTGAAAAGGTTTCTCGAACTTTTGATTAAACTGAAAAGAATCACTTATCAGTTGAGCATAAGAGATGAATTTAGATTGTTAAATATTTTATTTGCGTTATTGTAATCTTCGCAAAATATTTAGTATTTTTTTGTGCATCATTGGGTCTTTAGAAATGAATCTGCTTAAATCTTCCGAAATTTTTTTGCCTTGCTCGGAATTTTGCAGTTTTTCATCAAGGCGCGATGAAACCAGAAACTGCGCCGATTCGCGGACGGCGATCATCGCTTCTTCCGGCGAATCGAGATTAGCGTTTGAGGCGATTTTCTTAAAGGCAAGCTGCGTCGGAGAATCGGTTTTTTCCGAACCGGCGGTTTGCTCGATCTGTCCGGCAACTTCGGCTAACGCGCTCTCAAAAGTTTTCGATGTTTTTGTTTCGCGGATTTCCTCCTTTCCGCCAAGCGGTTCGAGCGATTCCGCGCCGCTGCTCAAAGGTGAACCTGTCTTTTTTACTGCCATTGTTTTTCCTCACTCAAAATTATTGAGAAAAGTATAGTCAAAATTTATCCGTTTGTTAATTGAAAATTCCCGGATTTTTTTCCGCCTGATTGAAAATGCGTCCAAAAAACCCGATTATCGCCGTTAAAACTATCGCTAAAATTATTTTGTTTTTCAAATATAATTTCTGCGATTTTATCAATCTATTTATATTATCGCCAAATTTCCCGAATTGTTTCCCGAATAATTACTAATCACGCAATTTTTTTTATTTTTTGTTCGATATTTATCAACTTGAAAGCAAAACTAAGCCGGCAATCCGCATCAATGCTATATCTATTTTGAAACTTTAGCCGGAAACAGACGTTTGTATTACTCAGAATGAAAATCAAAATATCTCTGAAAATTATAGTGAGCGAATTAAGCGTTTAGTTTCGAGCAAAATCAAATTAGAAGGTCAACGGAGTTTTGAAAAATGAACTTATCGGTTAATTTATACGACGAAATGAGTGAGTTTCAGCTAATGAGCGATTTGAGCGATTCTGAATGTTTGACTTTTTTAAAAAAGTAGATTAGATTATTCAAACGTCAGTTTTTTTAGAAAATATTTTTGTGGAAATCAACAATGGACAAGGAGGGAGAATGTCATATCTAACGCAGCATAATTCAACGGATGTCAGCAGAAGACCGATTAACAAACGCATAACGGCGACGCTGCAAGTTCAGGCGAGTTGGAAGGATGAGAAAAACGGCAACACGATTTTTGCCGGCGGCGTAACGGAAAATTTGGGTGAAACCAGTTTGCTGGTAAATCTGGAAATTTTACCGCCCGTCGGAAGCGAGGTAAACCTGAGAATGTATAATGAAGAGAATTTCATTATCGAAATTCTGACAAGAGTTATACGGGTTGAACGCGATCCGGGCAGACCGCTTGCCGCGCTTTCGGTTGTCGAAAATTCTAAAAAATGGAAGCAGATCGCTTTGCCGGCGGCGGAAAACTGGTTGGTCAAACATATTCAGAGCAATTACGATGACGATTGGCTGAATTAATTTCCAAGAGCAAAATTTACAAAATCAAAAAGCGGAGAAATTTATCTTTACAAGATAGCTTCTCCGCCTTTTGATTTTAGTGCTGAACTTTAATAAATCAGGCGAACTTATAAAATGCTTGGAGCATCTTTAAAGCTAATGAAAAAGATTTTTACCGCAATATTAATATCATTATTTTCGCTGAATATTTTGTTCGCGCAGAAAGTTCAGCAACAGCCTTTGTCGCAGACGGAATACGTTAAAATGCTTTATATGCTGGAGAAAAATCCGGCATCGAAAACGGATTTTATTGAAGCGGTCAGAACGCGCGGCATCGGTTTTGAATTGTCCGACGGTTTGCGTAGTTTGACCAGAACAAAAGGGCGAAACGACAGCGAAATTCAGAGAACCGTCGCGGAAGCCGAACGCCGCCGCGCAGATCCCGAAAGTTTCAATCCGCCGTCGGCAAAAGAAGCGGAAAAAGTTTTGACCGAAGCCCGAAAAGCAACGCTCGAATCAGTCGGCGAAATGCCGGATTTCGTCGTCAAACAAATCGTCAGACGCGGCATCGCTTACGAAGGAACGAACAATTTCCGCAATTTAGACCGCTTGGTTGTCGGTGTCAGCTACCGCGCGTCCGGGCAGGAAGAATACAAAGTTTTATCAGTCAACGGAATAATGCAAAATAATCCGAAAGCCGACAGCGGTTACGCTTCGACGGGCGGCACGAGTTCGACGGGCGAATTTGTCACGGTTCTGGAAAAAATCTTCAAACCCGAAAGCGATACGAAATTTGAAGTGATTGATTCGGACACGATTCGCAACAGACGCGCTCTCGTTTACAATTTTTCGATAGAACGCGACAAAGCCAAGCAGAACATTACATATTACGCCTACATTCCCGATTCGGTGATTACGGGAATGAAGGGAAAAATCTGGATTGACCGCGAGAATTTCCGCGTTTTGCGAATCGAGAGCGAGGCGACGGAAATTCCGAACAGCTTTAAGATCACCAGCGCGAAACGCACGGTTGATTACGATTGGGTAAAGATCAACGACGAAGATTATATGCTTCCGTCGCTTTCCGAAGTCCGCCTTGTCAGCCGCGAAACTCCGCGAAATTACGAAACGCGCAACCGCATTACTTTCAAGGATTATCAAAAATACGGTTCGGAAGTTATCGTCGTTGAAGATGACGTGGAGATTCTGCCCGAAGATAAACCGGCAAAAACCGATGTTAATGACGACGATTTGCCGCCGCCGCCGCCGAACAGTAAACCGTAGTTGAGTAAAATTACCTGACTGGAGCGCAAGCGTCCCGCTTGCAACCGTCGCGTGAGCGACGGAAAATCGTTAAAACTAAAAGGTTTCAGTTATAGCGACTTTTTCGCGCTACGCGCTCATTGCAAGCGGGACGCTTGCGCTCCAGTCGAAAACTCCGTTTTCCCGCGTTTTCAATTTTCAAATCTTGTGTTATATTTTCTCTCATTATGAAAATCTCCGTCAGCTAAATCACCGCAAATTCCTTGTTTGTTTCCGCGTTTCTCGATGCTTTGGAAATAAACCGCCTTCGCACTTTCCGTGCGCCAATTTTCTAATTTAAATATAGGTTTTATATGTCGGATTACGCCCGAAAAACGTATGACAATTCGTTTTGGTCAATTTTAAAGGAAGCGATCAAAGGCTCGGACAGAGATTTTACAAACGGCTCAATCGGTTTGGCGATTTTTCTTTTATCAGTTCCGATGATTTTGGAAATGGTGATGGAAAGCCTCTTTGCGATTGTGGACATTTATTTCGTCGCTAAACTCGGCGCGGATGCGATTGCGGTTGTCGGAATCACCGAGGCGTTGATGGCGATAATTTACGCCGTCGCGTTCGGTCTGGCAATCGGCGCAACGGCGACAATCGCCAGACGAATCGGCGAAAAAGACGCGGAAGGCGCGGCGAAAACTGCGGCTCACGTCATTTATCTCGGCTTGATCGTTTCCGTTGCGATGAGCATAATCGGCGTGATTTTCGCGCCGAATCTGCTCGGACTTTTGGGCGGCGAACCGCAAGTCGTCCAACAGGGAACTGTTTTTGCCCGAATAATGCTCGGCGGAAACGCCGTTGTCGTTTTTATCTTTCTCCTCAACGCGATTTTTCGCGGTGCGGGCGATGCCGCCGTTGCGATGCGCGTTTTGTGGCTGGCGAACGGCTTGAATATCGTTCTCGATCCGCTGTTTATTTTCGGAATCTGGATTTTCCCCGAAATGGGCGTAACCGGCGCGGCGATTGCAACGACAATCGGGCGCGGAATCGGCGTTTTATATGCCGCTTGGCAATTATTCAAACCTTCGGGAAGAATCACGATCGAGAAAAATCATTGGACGTTTGATGCGAAACTTTTGTGGAAACTCGTCAAACTTTCGGCAACCGCCGTCATCCAATTTACAATCGGAACGGCGAGTTGGAGCGTTCTCGTGCGCGTCGTCGCCGGATTCGGCAGCGAAGCGATTGCGGGCTATGTGATCGGAATGCGCGTGATTTTGTTCGCGCTTCTGCCCGCGCTCGGTTTGAGCAACGCGGCGGCAACTTTGGTCGGTCAAAATCTCGGCGCGGAAAAACCCGAACGAGCCGAAAAATCGGTCTGGAAAGCGGCATTTTTCAATGCAGTTATTTACGGAATAATCGGTTTCATATTCATTTTCTTCGCCGGCGAAATCGTCGGATTTTTCACAACCGAACCGCGCGTTTTGATTTACGGCACGAACTGTCTGCGAATCGCTTCTTACGGCTTCGTTTTTTACGGTTTCGGAATGGTCGTCGAAACGGCTTTCAACGGCGCGGGCGACACGATCACGCCGACTTTTATGAACCTATTCGTTTTCTGGCTGTTTGAAATTCCGCTTGCATACTTTCTCGCTTACCAGCTAAATTTCGGACCAAACGGCGTTTTCTGGGCGATCACGGCGGCATTTTCCGTTTTGGCAATCGTTTCGGCTTTGATTTTCAGGCTTGGAAAATGGAAATTGAAAAAAGTTTGAGAGCGCGTTTTAATTGAACGATTTCGGTTTTGGCGGCTTACACAAACAAAATAATTGACGATTGATAATTGAGATTTGAGAATTAGATTGCTCTCCCAAGTTCTCAACTTTCAATTCTCAAATCTCAATTATTTTGTTGGTTTTTCTTTCAAAGCTAACTGAATGCGCTTTAATTTTTCGAGTGTAGTTTCTCGGCAATTTTTCTTGATAAATGCGCGATGAAAAGCCTTTAGACAGCAGAGATTTTACAAAATTTACGAATATATTTTCAGACTCCTTTTGATTATTTGTTATCTTTAACACTTTAATTTGCTAAAATAGTTCCCGAAATGTCTGCTGTGATAAATTTTCCGAATCCGCGCACGCACGAATTTTCCGAATGGGTTTTGTTCGGCGAGTATTATTACAATGCCCGCGACATCCTCGGTTTCGGCGGAGAATTGACAATCGAAAATGTGCGAAACGCTTACAAAAACGGCATTTTCCCTTGGAATATCGAAAACCTTCCGCTTCCTTGGTTTTGCCCGGAACGGCGGGCGATTCTGGAATTTGAAAATTTGCACATTCCGAAAAGTTTGAAAAAGGAACGCCGAAAGACAAAGTTTAATTTCACGATTGACGCTGATTTTGAATTGGTGATTGAAAATTGCGCGGCAATGAAACGCTCGCACGAAGCCGGAACTTGGATAAATGATGAATTTATTGAAGTTTACACCAAACTGCACAAATTAGGGGAAGCGCACAGCGTCGAAGTTTGGGACGCGGACGAGAATCTCGTCGGCGGTCTTTACGGAGTTGACGCGGGCGGCGTTTTTTGCGGCGAAAGTATGTTTTACAAAAAGTCGAACGCTTCAAAACTCGCGCTGCTTCATTTGGTCGAACATCTGAAATCACGCGGCGCAAGTTGGATTGACGTGCAGGTAATGACACCGCATTTTAAAACTTTCGGCGCGAAGGAGATCGCCCGCGAAGATTTTTTGACCAAGTTGGAAACAACTCAAGGCAAAAATCTTGATTTGTTTGATTAATGAAACAGACGGAAACAAGGGCAGTTATGGAAAGTGCTGTTTATAAATCGAGAAGTTTACAAATAAAAAGCATTTTCAATGAATTTTTTGAAACTCAACAATCTTCTTATCAATAAGCACCCTCCATAACTGTCGGGTTTCCGCCTCTTTTATTATTTACCGAATAGCTTTCCCAAACCGCAAAATGATAATCTCATATAAAGCATTATGTTTAATAATTTTATCAAGCCGCGTCGGGTGGTTATCACGGGTTTCGGATGCGTTACGCCAATCGGCATCGGGCGTGAAAAATTTTGGGAAGCGTTAAAATCGGGAAAAAGCGGAATCGAGAAGATCGAAAGTTTTGATGTTTCCGATTCAAAAGTAAAAATCGCGGCGGAAGTTCGTAATTTCGATTGGGAAGCGGAACTCGATGCAAAAGACGTGCGCCACGTTCCGCGCACAGTTCCGCTTGCGCTTCGGGCGGCGCGTGAAGCGTTTGCCGACGCGAAAATTGACGCGGAAAAACTCACATTAAAAGAAAAACAAAACTTCGGCGTAGTTTTGGGAACGGGCGGCGGCGGACTTTCCTTTACCGAAGAACAATACAGAACTTTTTTTACAAATTCCGACAAAAAAGCGAGCGTTTATACGATTCCTTCTTCAACACACGGCGGTTTATCGTCGGAACTTTCGATGGTTTTCGATCTGCACGGTTTGTCGCATATTATCTCGACAGGCTGCACGAGTTCAACGGATGCGATAGCTTACGCGGCGCAGCACATCGCCCTTGGCAAACAGGAAATGATGCTCGCGGGCGGCGCGGATTCGCCGATTGCGCCGGGAATTTTGGAAGGTTTTAATTTGATGACCGTTTTGACGAAAAATTGGAACGACGAGCCGAAACGCGCTTCGCGCCCGTTTTCAAAAGACCGTTCGGGAATCGTCTTGGGCGAAGGCGCGTGGATTTTCGTTTTGGAAACTTTGGAAAACGCGCAAAATCGTGAAGCGAAAATTTACGCTGAAATAAAAGGTTACGGCGCGACGTGCGACGCATATCACCGCGTGCGTTTGGAAGAAAACGGAGTCGAACCGGCTCGCGCGATGACCCTGGCAATGGAAGACGCGGGAATTTCGCCTGAAGAGATCGGCTACATAAATCTGCACGGAACTTCGACGCAGTTAAACGACAGAATCGAAACGCAGGCGATCAAAAATGCCTTTGATTCACACGCTTATTCGCTGAAAACTTCCGCCACAAAATCGCAGATCGGACATCCGCAAGGCGCGAGCGGCGCAGCCGGAATTGGCGCAACTCTGCTCGCTTTTGAAGAAAATATTATCGCTCCGACGATAAATTTAGATCAACCCGACGAACAATGCGATCTTGATTACACGCCGAATTTTGCGAAAGAAAACACCGAAATAAAAAACGCTCTGTGTAACTGCATCGGTTTCGGCTCGAAAAATTCCGCGCTCGTTTTGGGGAAAATTTAAAATCGTATCGCCGGCAAGATGCCGGCAGTCACGTTGGCATCTTGCTGACGCTTTGATAAAAAAGTGCAAAGCTGCGCTTTTTTATCAGGAATATGGCGGCTGGAAGCCACCACGACTGCCGGCAAGATGCCGGCGATACATTTTACAAAAGATTTTCTTCCGATAAATCTTCCGCATTCGGAGAATTTTCGTCAAACAGTTTTTCTCTGCGGATTTCGGGCAGAGCGTCCGCCGAAATGAGATTTTCTCCGGCGGCGTGCATCGCGGCAAATTCGCTGTCGGGCGCAAAAATTATTTGGCTTCCGCTATCTTTGACTTCATTGATTAATTTTTCGATTTCGTCGGCATTTTCCGGTTCTTCGACGGTTTTTCTGATGTAAATTTGGCGGATTTTTTGCGGGTATTCTTTGACGATTCGGCGATAAATTTCCGGGTCTTGTTCGCCATCGTCGCCGATCAAAATGAAGGACATTTGCGGATACATTTCGAGAACTTTTCTGATATTTTCGAGTTTGTGCGTTTGATGTTCGCTCGCTTGGAAAACGGTGTGTGTGCCGAAATCCTTGAGAAATAAAGGTCCAAGCGGAATTTTCTGTTTTTTGAGAAATTCGATCAGCAATCCGTATAAATTCCAAGGACTGCTCGAAACGTAAAAGATCGGATTATTTTCAACGCCCGACGCGCCTTTTTGCAGAGCCGTGTAAAATTCCGCAACGCCTTCAAAAGGGCTTCTCGTGTGTTCGTTCGAGAGAATTGTCGTGAGAATCATTTTCGTTTTGCTGACGACATTCGTTCTTATAACCGTGTCGTCCAAATCGCTGATAATGCCGAACTTAGCCGTTTCCGGCGGAATTAAAATTTTCCCTTTTTCAGATACTTTTCTTTTGCTTTTTCCGATTGGCGCAAGCAGTTCGAGTTCGATTTCATTCCAAATGCGAATGTCAGAATCTTTTTCGTAATCCAATTCGAGATAAAAATATCCTTCGCGGTTCGTGATAACTTCTTTTTGAGTATTTTGAAAAACGGCTTTAACGCGGGCGTTCGGAACTTCGTCGGTTTCAAAACGCCGATACATATTGACGAGATTTTTCCAAGTTCCGTCGGTTTCGCTTGAAATTTCAGGCTTTTCGTTTTCCAAAACGCGCCCGTTCATCATAATTTTTTCGCCGTTTCCAAATCCGAAATACGGCACAATTCGCAGAGAATCGTCGTATTCGGTAAGATTTTTCAGACGATGTTTTACGTCGTCAGACCAATCATCGGCGCGTTCAAAAATGCTCTGCAATTTCGATTTCCACTTGTTCATAAAATTAATTTTGAGCAAATTCGCCGAATAAATAAAGCGCAGACGATAAATTTAAAAAAAGTTAAGCGCGGCTTTTTGTGAAAACCGCGCTTCGTAGGACATTTTTGTAGATAATACAGGTAGGATTTCGGCAGGTTATGACATCTCGCCTAATTTCCGTTATGCGAGATCGTCGGAGGGTAATAAAAAGAACCGTGAGTTCTTAAAGTCTTTGTATCAAACGGTTTGCGTGCGCCGCATTCTAAGCACGCGCTATACGCTCCGCTTCTGTTTGAAAACGGGCGGCTCATTTTTTTGTGCCAGCATCCGAAGATTTTTCCGAAAATTCCGATCTTTTTGCCGAATGCGCCATCGGTTCTGTTAATAATCTTTTCTGCGATATAGTTTTGCTCTAAAGTAGCTTGCATTTTTTTCATTTCCTCCTTATCGTTTTTTATCAACGCGCTCTGTTTGTAAGAACGCAAAACGGGGAAAGTCTTGCATATGTAAGATGCAGTTTTCCCGAAAAAGAATGTAAAAAAAATGTAAAGATTGCTAAAATTAATTTTTAGGTTTCTTAACTCATTTATTTACACATAATCTGTTTACATAAATGATAAATGCGGGTAAATTTTCAGTTAAGATATAAAAATAATTTATGAGAAAAATCCAAAAAATGCTGCTGTTCGCGTGTTTGAGTTTTATATTAGTTTCGAGCGTTTCGGCTTGGGACGACGCGGGACACAAACTGACGGCTTATATCGCGTGGCAGCAAATGTCCGCCGAAGCGCGTAACGAAGCGTTTAGAATTTTGATGAAAGCACCGGAAGATTCGGATTTGAGCGTTTTTTACAACGCTTACGAATCGCGTGCGGAAAACGTCAAACGGCGCGAACTTTTTATGATCGCGGCAACTTGGTCGGATATTATTCGCAATCGTGATTTTCCCGTCCGCTTTGAAAAATACAATCGGGGAAATTGGCATTACGCCGATAAATTCTGGCGGCAAGCGGGCGAAAAAGCCGAAATTTTGGAAAGTTTGGACGACGACGACGGCGGAAAGGCAGTTTTGAAACTTTACGATTTTGAAAAAACCTTAAAAAATCCGCTGGCAACTGATGCCGACAAAGCGGTTGCGCTCGCGTGGTTTCTGCACGTCGGCGGCGATTTGCACAATCCGCTGCACAACGCTTCGCGCGTTACGGACGTTGAACCGAAAGGCGATCAGGGCGGAAATTTATTCATTTTATCCGCGAGAGATGCGCCGCGCGAAGACCGTATGAATCTGCATTATTTTTGGGATTCGCTGATTACGAGAAACATTCCGCGCAAAACGGACGCTTGCGACGCGGATTATATCGGCGCGATTGCCGAAAAAATTACCGAAAAATATCCGTATTCAAAAATGAAAAACCATTTAAAATTGGGCGATTTCGAGGCTTGGCACAAGGAAGGTTTCGCTTTTCTGCCGACGGATGTTTACGCGAGCGATCTTGCGCGAAACAATCTGCCGACAAAGCGTTACCGGGAAAATTCCCTTAGAATCGGAGAACGACAACTCGCTCTGGCAGGTTATCGTCTGGGCGTGATGCTCAACCGGATTTTTGCTAATGGCGGATTGATAAAGGCGGAAACCCGACAGTAATGGAGGGTGCTGTTTGTAATCTGCTGTTTTAACTTTTAACTTTTTAGTTTGCCGACAGCACCCTCCATTACTGCCCTCGTTTCCGCCTGTGCCGCCAATGGATAATTTGTTATGAATTCAAAAAAATTACTCAATTATTTTCAAAACAATCTAAATCAAATCACCGATTCAATCAGCGAAATTGTCGAGATCGAATCGCCGACGCGCGATGTTGCAGGAAGCATAGCAGTTGCGGATTGGATCGAAAACGAAACGAAGAAGATTTTTCCCGATGCCGAATTTCAAAGAATCGTCGCGGAAAACTACGGCGAACATCTGCTAATTCGTCTTTTCCAAAACTTAGACGAAAAACCGATTTTACTTCTCGGACACACGGACACGGTTCATCCTGTCGGCACGAAAAACGAAAACCCGACACGCATCGAGAACGGGAAACTTTTCGGCTGCGGCACGTTTGATATGAAGGCGAATATTTGTTTGATGCTCGCAAGTTTTCACGCTTTCAAAAAATTCGGTTTACAGCCGAAAAGACCGATCAATGTTTTGCTCGCGTGTGATGAAGAGATCGGCAGTCCGACGGGCAGAAAGTTGGTCGAGAGCGAAGCGAAAAAAGCCGGAGTTTGTTTTGTTTTAGAACCTTCTTCAAACGGCAAGGTCAAAACGGGCAGAAAAGGAACGGGAATGTTTACGCTCAAAGCGCACGGCATTCCGTCGCACGCCGGACTCGAACCGGAAAAAGGCGCGTCGGCGATTTTGGAAATCTCGAAACAGATCGAAAGACTGCACGATCTGAACAAACCGGAAATCGGCACAACCGTAAATGTCTGCACAATTTCCGGCGGCACGACTTCAAATGTGATTCCCGAAAACGCAAGCTGCGAAATTGACGTGCGCTTTAAGACTTTGGACGAAGCAAAACGAATTGAAAATGAGATAAAATCCTTAAAACCATTTGACGAGCGCGTAAAAATAAAAATTCTCGGCGCGGTAAATCGTCCGCCGATGGAGCGCACAAAATCCGTCGCCGAACTTTTCAAAAAAGCCAAGAAATTAGCCGCGGATTTTGATTACGAAATCGGCGAAACCCAAGTCGGCGGCGCGTCGGACGGAAATTTCGTCGGTGCGCTCGGCGTTCCGCTTTTGGACGGTTTGGGAATCGCCGGCGACGGCGCACACACGCTCGAAGAATACGTCTTAGTTGAAGATATTCCGAAACGCGCAACGCTTCTGACATTGCTTCTGACCGCAGAATAAATTTTTCAACGATAATTTAATGAGCGAACAAACCGACGAGATTTTGACCGAACGATCTCCCGAAAAGATAAAATTTCTGTCTGTTCGCGGCAGTTTAGTGACGATTTTGACGCAAATTTTGCGGACGCTTCTGCAAACCGTCAGCGTTATTTTGATCGCCCGTTATTTTCTCTCGCCGGAAGATTTCGGCTTTTTCGGAATCGTTTTTGCGGTTTTGAGTTTCCTTTTGATTTTCAAAGACGGCGGACTTTCCGTTTCCGCCGTTCAAGCCGAAACATTAACGAAAATTCAACTCAACACGCTTTTCTGGATAAATCTGCTGATCGGTTTTTCGCTCGCCTTTATTTCGGCAATTTCGACTTACATTTTATTTTTGATTTACGCCGACAATCGGATTTTGCTGACCGGATTCGTCTTTTCTCTGACGTTCATTTTTTCCGGCGTTTCGGCGCAAATGCAGGCGTTAATTCAAAGGCAGCTGCGATTTGTCGCATACAACGCGCTTGAAACGATTTCCGTTGTTTTAGCCGTTTGCGTGTCTTTTATTTTAGCTTGGAAAACAAAACATCCAGCGGCTTTGGCGGCTTTTCATCTGGTTTTTGAAATTTCGCAATTCGTCGGTTCTTGGCTGATTTCGGGTTGGAAACCGATTTTCAAGTGGAATTTGAGAGAATCGAAAAACCTGATCTCGCTCGGCGGAGATTTAACTGTTTTTCAATTTCTCATTTACATCAAAATGAAAAGCGACAATCTGATGATCGGTTTTTTCGCCGGAATCGCCGCGCTCGGTTTTTACGAAAGAGCGTATCAAATTCTGGTCGTGCCGCTTGAACAATTCGTTTATCCGCTTGGCAGAATTATCCAATCTTCTCTCAGCCGTCTGCAAAACAAGCCGGAGCATTTCCGCCGCCAGCTGCTGCGCTGGATACTTCTTTCAACTTCGATTACAATGCCGATAATTGCTTGTCTTTTCGGGGTAATTGACACGCTGATTCCGTTTCTGCTCGGCGAAAGATGGACGGCAACCGCCGCGCTTTACAAAGTTCTCGCGCCGGGCGTATTTTTTCTGACTTTCAGCAGCAGTTGGATTTACATTCCGCTTGGAAAAGTTCGCCGACAACTTTATCTAAGCGGATTTTCAACCGCATTTTTGCTGATCGGTTATCTGATCGGCGTAAAATACGGAGCGTTCGGAGTCGCCGCCGCTTACAGCATCAGCCGAACGATTCTTTTTTTGCCGACGCTGATTGTCGCCTGCAAAGACGCGCCGGTTAATTGGCAGGATGTCGTTTGGACGCTCCGCCATCCGGCGTTTGCTTCGCTTGCCGCGCTCGGACTTCTGCTCGTCAGCCAAAATGTTTTTCCGGCGATTGATTCGCAGTTTTCTAATTTGGTTCGTGATGTTTTTTTATACGGAATCTGTTATTTTCTGTGTTGGGTTATATTGCCAAACGGCACTCATCTTTTGAAAAATAATTTTCTGCTCGCTTGGAAAATCGCCGTTGCCGACAGAGAGTAAGACAAGGCTGGTAATTTTATGAAAAATTCAGTTGAAAAACCCTTTGTTTCAATTATTATTCCCGTTTTATACGAAGCCGAAAAATTAGCAATCTGTCTTGCGGCTCTGAGCAAACAAACTTATCCCGAAGTGCAGTTTGAAATAATCGTCGTTGACAACGGCACAACCGAAACAGTTCCGCGAACGGTTGGGAAATTTACAAAGGTAAAATATCTGAAAGAACCGAACGGTTTTGGTTTTAACGCCCGCAATACCGGAGTTAAAAACGCCGTCGGCGAATTTCTGGCGTTTACCGATGCCGATTGCATTCCGGCAAAAGATTGGCTGGAAAACGGCGTAAAAAGATTTGTCCGAGAAGAAAATTGCGGAATTGTCGGCGGCGAAATCGAGTTTTTTTTCCGTGATAATAAAAAACCGAACGCCGTCGAACTTTATGAAAGTTTGTTTTATTTGCAACAGAAAAACCTGATCGAAGAACTGCATTTTTCAACCACAGCCAATCTTTTTACGCACAAAAAAGTTTTCGAGAAAGTCGGTTTATTTCAAACCGCGATGACTTCCGGCGGCGATTACGAATTCGGAAACCGCGTTTATGAAACAGGTTTGCGTGTGGTTTATGAAAAAAATGCGGTTATAAAACATCCTGCCAGATATGATTTGAAAAATTTTTTGAACAAAGAAAGACGAATTCGCGGCGGTGCGCTTTCGTTTGAAAAATACGATAAAAATTGGGTGAACGCTCACGAAATCGGCGTAATTTCCGGTGCTGTGCCGCCGCTTAAAAGAATCGTTTCGATATTTTCGGGCGAAAAACCAACCGGCTTTTCGGACAAAATCAAAGTTTCGGCGGTTTTGTGCGTAGCTCATTACGCGAAATGGGTTGAAACTCTGCGCTTGAAATCCGGCGGAAAACCTCTGCGTTAAAATTTAACTCGTTTCCGCCCAATCACGCATTTTCTGCGGTTTGAAAATTGTCGAATACATTCCGACCAATTCCGTTCCGCGTGCGGCGGCGGACATTATAAACAACAGCGGCAATGACGCGACGCGCCGGAAAATGCTGAGGTTCATAAACTTGCCGTAACGAAACCACTGCGGAACGTCGAGCATCGTGTGCCAGAAAAACGTGGCGAAAGGTTCGAGCAGACCGAATTTTTTCATCCATTTATTCGGATAATCCTTGCTCTTGCGGCGAAGCGTGTAAACTTCGTAACCGTTGCGGAAATTCAGCGTAAACAGCCACCAGTTAAACGTAAAATTGTGAGCGACCTTTTGTTTCGGCTGAAATTTGAAACCGACTTTCATTTTTTGCAGATCGTCATACAAAAGCGAACCGGCGCACGTTCTGCCGAATTCGGTGCGGTATTTGTGCCGCAGAAATGCGTCCTTGCGGATTCCGAGATTGTGCGCGAGAAAAAGATTCGGAACTAAATCGTCGTTTTTCGGCGCGATAAATCCCCAAGAAATTGACGCGGCGATTTGCATTATCGGATTATTTGAATCGAGCAGATCGTTTTCGTGGCTGAAAAGACTCACGCCCGCGACGGCATCGGCGTTTTCCTTGGTAATTCCGTCGTAGATATTTTCCAGCCAGACGGGTTCGGGCGTTACGTCCGAATCGGTAAAGGCGAGAATTTCGCTCGAAGCGAGTTCCGCGCCCTTGTTTTTAAAATCGTAGTAATGAGTTTCGTCGTTGCCGAGCGTGTCAATCGAAAAAAAGGCATCTTCACCGGCGAAAATTTCGCGCCAATGCTTTTCCTGCTGCTCGCTTCCGACCAGAATCAGTTCGACATCTTCAGCCGGAAAAGTCTGCTTCTTGAGCGTTTCGACGGTTTCCCTGATCGAGCCGTTGACCGATTCGTTGTAGCCTTCGACGATTACCGTGATTAAAGGTTTTGCAGATAAGTTTTTCATTTTAATAATAAATGCTGATTAAAAGTTAAAAATTATATTTATCTTCTTGATTTCAATCTGTTGAAACAGGCTGAACAAATTAACTTTATTTTCAACTTTTAACCAACATTATAGCTTTTCGCAATTCTTTCAGACAAGTATTGCGAGCAAACTTAATTCTCAAATTTATTTTCTCAGAGAGTTAATTCCTAATTAATCTAAGAAGTTCAAAATTCTCCTAAAATTCATTGAAATTATTTTGACGCATATATCTAAAACGGCATACAATCGTATGTATGGAGTATGTTTGGGATGAAAATAAGAGAAAAAAGGTCATCAATAATAACAACATTGACTTTAAGTTAATTCAAGATGTTGGATGAAAAATGAGTATAAAAAACGATAGAAAAAAATTAGTTACGCCGCCCGAAGCCGAAGCGATTGGGTGGAAAAGAATTTCAGAAGACGAATTGCCGATTGCCGTCCGCAAACACAGACAGACGCTTAGGAAAATCGAAAAGCAAAGAATTTCAATCAATTTGGACAGCGATATTATTGAACATTTTAAGAAAGCGTCCGGCGGAAAAGGTTATCAGACTATGATAAACGACGCTCTGCGCGGATTTATTTCTTTAAACAACGACGATATAGCTCAATCGCTGATTGATAATCCGGCGTTTATTGACGGACTGAAAGAAAAATTATTCAGCGGTTGATTTTTAGTGCCGGTTCTGATGCTTTTTTAACTGCCGATTTTTTCGATCTGCGCTTCTTCATTTGATAAAATATTCAAAACATCGCCTTTCATATAATCGGGAATCGGCTGTCCGAGAAGTTTTAGAAAGGTCGGCGCAAAATCCAGCGGCGAAACATTCGGCAGAAGTTTTTCGCCTTCAATATCCGTTCCGGCGGCGATGAAAATTCCTTCGTCGTCGTGTGTGCTGTCGCGGAAAAATAAGTTTTTCTCCTGTGTTATATTGCCTTTCGGATGCGTTGCTTCTTCGATAAAATACGGGAAAGGATGAAACGACGCGATCAGATCGGGCAAGGCTGTCGGTTCGGATTCGGTGAAACTTCCCTTTGTTTTTACAATATCTCTGACAAGCGGTTTGCCCGATTTTTTGTCCTTGAAAAGACGCAAATCCTTTTCGACTTGTGCCACTAATTCGTCGTATTCTTCGCCCGCTTCAAACCGTTCCGTTCGGTTCGTGTCCCTTCAGATTTACACGCAGACACGCCTTTCCGCAAGCATAAAGTTTCTATTGATACTTTAAAAAATATCACGCTTGGCAAATGCGCCGTATAAACTTTGCCTTTCGGCAAATATGTATTAGCTTATTTACATATTTTTACACAATGCACTTTTGAATTATAAATTGGTATTTTGTTATAGTTGTATAAAAATTGCTTTATTTTATAAGCACTTACATAAAAGGGAAATTATTTTAAATTACAAATCAAGGTTTATCAAGGTCTAAAGGGAAAATGCAGTCATCAAAATCTCCGGTAGTTATAATCGGCGGCGGACCTGCCGGACTAACTGCCGCTTATCAATTATCTAAGGCAAAAATTCCGTCCGTCGTTTTTGAAAAAGCCGATAACGTCGGCGGTTTGTCGAAAACGGTTGAATACAAAGGATTCTTGTTCGATCTCGGCGGTCATCGCTTTTATACGAAGGTCGAAGCAGTCGAAAAAATCTGGCACGAAGTTTTGCCCGACGGCGATTTTCTGCTTCGTCCGCGCCTTTCGAGAATCTATTTTAAAAATAAATTTTTTCCGTATCCGCTGAAAGTTTCCAAAGAACTGCTTCAAGTCGGTCTGCACAATATGTTTATGATTCCGATGAGTTTTTTGAAATCGAAAATTGTTCCGTATAAGAACGAGGATAATTTCGAGCAATGGGTTTCAAATCGGTTCGGCAAAAAGCTGTTCGAGATATTTTTCAAGACTTATACGGAAAAGGTTTGGGGAATGGAATGCACGGAAATCTCGGCGGATTGGGCGGCGCAGCGCATCAAAGGGCTTTCGCTTTCTTCTCTGGCGAAAAATACGCTTCGCGGAAACAGTTCCGAAGGCGACGGCATTAAAACGCTGATCGAAGAATTTCATTATCCGAAACGCGGTCCGGGAATGATGTGGGAACGGATGGCGAAATTGATCGGGAAAAAAGGCGGCAAGGTCGAACTCGATTCAAATGTTGATAAAATATGCTGGAACAAAAAAGAGGGCATAACGCACGTTGAGGTCGAAACAAACGGAAAACGCCGCGAAGTTGCGGGTTCGGAATTTATCAGTTCGATGCCGATTCGCACTCTGATCCGAAAACTAGAGCCGAAACCGCCGAAAAAAATTCTCAAAGCCGCCGAAAAATTAAAATACCGCGATTTTCTGATCGTCGCTTTGATAATTGACAAACGCGAACTTTTTCCCGACAACTGGATTTACATACACGATCCGGCGGTCAAACTCGGACGCATCCAAAATTTCAAAAACTGGAGTTTGGCGATGGTCGCCGACGAAAGCAAAACCTGTCTCGGTCTGGAATATTTTTGTTTCGAGGGCGATAATTTGTGGGAAACGGCGGACGAAGATTTGATCGAACTCGGCAAGCGCGAATTGGCGCAGATCGGTTTGGCGGAAAAATCCGACGTGATTGACGGAAAAGTTGTCCGCGTTCCGAAAGCGTATCCGGTTTACGACGGCGAATATAAAAAGGCTCTGGAGGAAATTCGCGGATTCTTAAAACCGCTGAAAAATTTACAGCTTGTCGGGCGAAACGGAATGCACAAATACAACAATCAGGATCATTCGATGCTGACGGCGATGCTGGCGGTCGAAAACATCTTCGGCGCAAAACACGATTTGTGGCGGCTGAATACCGATGAAGATTATCTCGAAGAAATGGACGAAAGTTCCGACAAAATAAAGCAAATATCATTCAAATTAGAATCCACACAGCCGCTTATTCCGCAAAAGATTTCGGAGAAAGATTGATAAAAGAGGCAGAAACCCGACAGTTATGGAGGGTGCTTAATAAAACAGGCGGAAACCCGACAGTTATGGAGGGTGCTGATTGATTGGAATAATGTCAGTTTTCAAAAAAACCCGATAAAAATACAATTTTTTTGTAAACTTCTCGATTTATAAACAGCACCCTCCATAACTGTCGGGTTTCCGCCTCTGTCCGCCATATTCGATGAAAATTTCAATCATTATTCCCGTTTACAATAACGCGGAGCAGTTGAGCAGATGCCTTTCGGCTTTGCAAAATGCGCCCGATGAAAACGCGGAAATTATTGTTGTGGACGATTTTTCAACCGATGATTCGGTCAAAATTGCCGAAAAACTGCAGGTCAAAACGATTCGTCTGGAAAAAAATTCGGGTCCCGCCGCCGCGAGAAATCTGGGAGCAAAAAAAGCGTCGGGCGAAATTCTTTTTTTTCTTGATTCAGATGTCGTCGCCGAAAAAGATGCGGTTGAAACGGTTCGCCGCGTTTTTGCCGAAGACGAAACTGTTGCCGCAATTTTCGGTTCGTATGACGACCAGCCTGCCGAGAAAAATTTTCTGTCGCAATACCGCAATCTGCTTCATCATTATTTTCATCAGCAAAATCCGGCAAACGCGGAAACTTTCTGGGCTGGCTGCGGCGCGATTCGGACAAAAATTTTCGAGAAATTCGGCGGTTTTGACGGCGGGCGTTTTGCGCGTCCGCAAATCGAAGATATTGAACTCGGTTATCGTCTGCGAGAAAAAGGTTGCAAAATTTTGATCGTCAAAGATTTGCAGGTTAAACATCTGAAAAAATGGACTTTCGGCAAAATGCTGAAAACCGATATTTTTGACCGCGCTCTGCCGTGGACGCGGCTTTTGCTGGAAAACCCGCAGCGTGTTCGGGATTTAAATGTTAATAATTCGCAAAAAGTTTCGGCGATTTTGACGTGGTTTTTGATAATTTCGCTTTTTGCGGCGATTTTTTATTTGCCGCTGCTTTTGATAACTTTTTTGAGTTTCGCGCTTTTAATAATAATAAACCTAAGGCTTTTCGGTTTTTTTCTTCGCAAAAAAGGATTCGTTTTTACGTTTAAAGCTGTATTTTTTCAGATTTTATATTATCTTTACAGCAGTTCCGCCTACGCCTACGCGCGTTTGGAGTATTTAGATATTATTGGAAATAAAAATATTGCCCGCGAATAAACGCTAAAAAAATAAAGAGTTTTTGCCAAAGATTGACACGAGATAAACGCGAATTTTTTCCAAGAGCATTTTAACAGGGATGAAGGTGATAAACAGGGATTTTATTTTTAAGATTTCAGATTTCAGATTTGAATTTTGAACTTTACATTCGGCATTTATTCTATTTATCTCCTTCATCCCTGTTAAAATTTCTTTTTTTCGCGTAATTCAGCATTTATTCGCGGGCAAATATTCTTTATTTTATTTCCGATAATATTCTTTGTTTTCGGGCAAACAAACCGGCAATGTCAAAACACCTGAAATATCTTAGCCTCCTGATTTTAGCGGCATTCGTTTTGCGGCTCGCGTCGTTTCTGCTGTCGGGCGAATACGTTATCAACCCGGACGGCGCGTCTTATATGATGCTTGCCCGAAATTTAGCCGGCGGAGATTTTCGCGGATTTTTCGATCCGTATTGGTCGCCGTTTTTCCCTTTTCTGCTAAGTTTTTTCGTCCCTTTTTCCGATTCGCCCGAACTGCCCGGAATTGCCGCTTCGCTGATTTTCAATTCGTTGCTGCCGCTTCCAGTTTTTCTGCTCGCAAAGCAGCATTACGGAATCAGAGAAGCATATTTGAGCGCGTTAATAACCGTCGTTTATCAGTATTTTCTGAATTCTTCCGCCTTCGTCGTTTCCGAATCGGTTTATTATCTGCTTTTAACTTTCGTTCTTTTTTTCGGCTGGCAGGCTTTGAACGAAAAAAAACCGACAAAATTTTTAATCGTCGGCGTGCTTTTGGGTTTGAGTTATTTAACGCGCCCCGAAGGAGTGGTTTACTTTTTATGGTTTTTTCCGCTTGCTTTGCTCACACTTTTTTCGGTTTCCGATTTTAAGCGAAACTTAAAAATAATACTTTTTGTATTTTTGGGATTTGTTATTTTTGCCGTTCCTTATTTAATCTATCTGCACGAAGCCACCGGAATCTGGACTTTAAGCGGGAAATTTACAAGACATTTCGGCGGCGGAAATATGTATGACCCGGAAGTTATCGGAAGATATAAATATCCGATAATCAAATTTTTCAAAACCGTTCTTTTCAATCTGGACAAAGAACACAAAACCTTGATTTATCTTTTTCCGCCGATTTTAATGATGATCGCCGCCGTCGGTTTGTTTCGCCAAAATTGGAACAAGGAAAGAATTTACAAGGAACTCTATTTTTTATCGTTTTTCGCCGTTACGCTCGCCTGTTATGCCGCAACCGTCGTCGAAATTCGTTATCTCGCCGTAATTCTGCCCGTTCTTTTCGTGTGGCTCGCCAAAGGCTTCTGTGAATGGCGCGATTGGTTCTGCGAAACTTTGGAAAATTACAACTTTAGACGGTTTTCGATAATCAAAAACGATTTGTTTTATACAATAATCTGCCTTAGCTTAATTTTCGTCTATTTGCTTCCGACGGCTTATTTTGCCGAATCGAAAGACGATATGCGCGAAGTTTACAAATTTGAAATGAAGCAAGCCGGTTTGTGGCTCAAAGACAACGCGCCCGCAAATTCCGTGATTTTGTCGCGCTCTTTTCTTCCGGCATATTACGCGCAAAAGAAATTTCGGCAATTACCGGATAAAGAAAATTTCGAGCAGATTCAAAGCAAAAGAGCCGATTACTTGATAGTTTTCGAGCGCGACTTCGGCAGTTCCAAAGATTTTTCCCGACTAAATGAAAAACTTCGCCAATCGGACAATTTCCAAATGGTTTTTCGGACGGAAAATGTAAATAAATACAATGCAATAATTTACCGAATAATAAAAAATGCAGAATGATTTGCCGAAAATTTCAATAATTATTCCGACGCACAAACGTCCGAAACAAATTGTCGGCTGTCTGGCGGCGATTTGTAATTTGGATTATTCGTCGGAAAAATTTGAAGTGATCGTCGTGGACGACGGCGCAACGCTCGCGCCCGAAATTGTTAAAGAATTTCAACACAAAATCAACTTAACTTTTCATCAGCAAAAACAGACAGGTCCAGCCGGAGCGAGAAACAAAGGCGCGGAATTGAGCAATTTTGAATTTTTGGCTTTTACCGACGATGATTGTCAGCCGGACAAAAACTGGCTCTCGAATTTTGCCGAACAATTCGCCGAAACGCCAAACGTCTGCATCGGCGGAAAGGTCGAAAACGCGCTGGAGAAAAACTCTTTTTCACGCGCCAGCCAGCAATTGATTGATTATCTCTACGAATACTTTAACGAGAAAAATTACAAAATGTTTTTTTTCACGTCAAACAATATCGCTCTGCCGAAAAGTATGTTTGAAAAATTAAAAGGTTTTGACCGGGCATTTCCGCTTCCGGCGGCGGAAGACCGCGATTTTTGCAAACGTCTGCTCGAAGAAAATTTTGAATTGATTTATCAGCCGCAGGCGATTGTCCGGCATTTTCATAACTTAAATCTAAGCGGTTTCTGGCGGCAGCATTTCAATTACGGGCGCGGAGCTTTTCACTTTCACAACAACTTAAAGCAGAGAGATTCGGCAAAAAACAAAAGCGAACCACTCGGCTTTTATCTGCGGCTTTTAACTTTTCCCCTGAAAAAAAATGCAAATTTGAGCAGTTTAAAAACGTCAATTCTGCTGTTCATCTCGCAAGCCGCCAACGCCTGCGGATATTTTTATCAAAAACTAATCGCTTAAAATAACATAAGAGTTACGGCTTTAGCCGTGAAAACGACGGCGAAGCCGGGCGTTTTCTCACGCATAAATACGTTACTCTGACAAGAACTCACGCTCCACAAAAAAAAAGAGGCGCGAAATTAACGCGCCTCTTTTTTTTTATTATTTTAATTTAAGTTGACCGACCTTGTTCGCTTGAAGCTGCGACTTGCGGAAGCGGCATTCCGACGGCATCGGATTTTTTCTCCGGTTCGGTTTCGAGCAGATTTTCTTCCGCATCGGAAACGATCATTTTGCCGGCTTCTTTTGAAAAAGTCAGCCCGTCGTTTTCTTCGTCGTAGCCGACCGTTACCACATCGCCCGTTTCAACCTGCTCGGTGGCGACCAGATTCGACAGCGGATAAACGAGAAATCTTTCAATCGCGCGTTTCAAATGCCGTGCGCCGTATTTCAGATCAATCCCTTCTTCGAGCAGAAAATCCTTCGCGTCGTCGTCGCATTCAAACGCAAATTTTGTTCCCGCCGATTCGGTGATTCGGTCTTGAACCGCCGAAAGTTCGATTTCTAAAATCTGTCGCAGATGGCGTTCTTTCAAACTTCTGAAAACAACGACCTTATCAATCCGGTTCATAAATTCGGGCGAGAATTTACGCTTTGCCGCTTCGAGTGCGGTGCGGTAAATTTTCGTGTCAATCTCATTGTCTTCGGAATTTTTTGAACTCTTTCCGGGCGCAAAACCGATTCCGCCGGAAATCATATCGCTCATTTCTCTCGCGCCGAGATTTGAGGTCATAATCACAACCGCGTTTGAAAAATCCACGCGCCGATTATCGCCCAAAGTCAGAGTCGCTTTATCCAAAATTCCCAATAAAAGCTGCCACAGCGCGTCCGAAGCCTTTTCGATTTCGTCGAATAAAACAAAGGTCAATTTCGTTTCGTCGGTGTGCGCTTTGTCGAGATTTTCCTGCGTCAGCATCGGCGAAGTTTCCCGATGTCCCAAATATCCGGGCGGCGAACCGATCAATTTGGCGATTTCGTGCGAATGCTGAAATTCGGCGCAGTCAATTTTGACAACCGAATGCGGATCGCCGAACAGAACTTCCGCCGCCGCTTCGACCACGCGCGTTTTTCCCGAACCCGTCGGACCAAGAAAAAGCATCGTTCCGAGAGGTCGCGCCGGATTATTCATTCCGGCAAGATATATCTGAAAAATTCCACTCATACGCCTGACGGCGCGTTCCTGTCCGACGATGAAACCTGAAAGTTGGTCTTCAAATTCCTTCGCTCTGGGACTTTTGATGTCCGGGTTCAGTAAAATTTTTTTCGTGGACGTTTCTTTCTTTCTAGCGGTTTCGTTTTTCATTTTGTTTTTTTCTCCTCGTCATTATAAAGAACGGTGTTTCAGGAGCGTTCTTGCAAAAATAAGGACGAATTTTCAAAGCCGACTTTTTCCGAATAATTCGGGTAAGTCGTTGTTTATATTGATGATGTCAACAGATTTTTAGTTGGCTGAATTCGGAATGAGATGATTTCCATTCGCGGGTTTTTACGGAGTCGAACAGCCGAAACCGTTTCGACATCCGTTTAAATGTTTAACACAGAAACATTATTATATGCAAGTGGAAAATCTCGCCGGCTGCGTCGGTTTGAAACGGTAAAGTTTGCGGCGTGAATTGCGAAATGACTTGTATCATTGCTTTAATTTGAATTTTCGGCAAAAGTTACCGCCCAAAAAACTTCGCCGGACGGATCGCCGAGAGCCGACCAATACCAAGACGAAACATCCGTCCAACTTTTTCCCGATTTTGTGTAAATTCTCTCGCAAACCTTCAGATTCTCGCCGTTTTTTGCCGCCCGAAAACAACTCCATTTATTTTCGTTCTCGTCTATTCGAATCGGCAGCGGCTTGACCGAATAACCGATTGCTGAAAAACAATCCGAAGCCGGATGAAGTTTTCTCGTCGCGCCTTGAACATTTCGGATAATAATTTCGCGGTTTCCATCCGTAAATCTTTTAATTTCGCCCGGAAAACCGCGCAGAAAAACTTTCTCGCGCTCGGTTAAATCCAGTTGCTGCAAACTTTTTCCTTCAAATTCCGTCGGAAAACTTTGAGTTGTATTTGTAGTTTTTCGAGTGTCTGTTTCGCTTGGCAAAATAGTGGAAGCAAATGCGGCAATGCACAACAAGGCGAAAAGTCCGAATGATTTTTCTATTTGCACTTTTGATAAATGTTTCCGAGCCTTTTCGTTTTCAAGCGCGGTTTCCGAAAACGGGAAATATTTCCATCTTTTCAATTTACTCGAACACAGCAAAATTCCGGCGCACGTTAAAATAAATGACATCACGCCGATTGCTTCGTGAGCAAAAACGGGCATCTTGATAATTTCCGCTTCGAGGTAAAAAAGCCCGGTTGCGCGAAAAATGTTTCCGATCAAAGTAATTAATAAGGATGATGCAAACGCGAGAACTATTTTCGACGAGCGAAATTTATAAAAACAAACCAAAACGCCGGTCAGAAAAAATCCCGCCCAGAGCATTTTCACGCCGCTGCAAGGCGCGTCAATCCAGATCAGTTTTTCGCCAAAGTGCAGGCAAACGCCTTCGCGCCAAACTTCAAAACCGTTTATTTTCAGCAAAAACGCCGTTGCGTTTCCGATTACGACGCGCAGCGGATAACCCAAATAAAATTGGAGCGACGCGATAATCGGCAGAGAAAGCAGAAAAAGACTCCAAATGCCGAAATGAAAATTTTTGCCGAATCTCCAATAACTTAAAGTCGCCGTCAAACTCGTAACGGCAATCACGGCACGCACAAGCGGCGGCAGAAACGGGAAAGTTATGAGATAAAAGAAGACTAGAATTGTTGGCAGAACAAACGAAAAATTTCGCGTTTCGGTTTTTGATAAAAAACAGAAAATTCCGATTGCAAAAAGTGCAAACAGACCGTAGATTTCTTCGCTTGAAGTTAAAAGGCGCAGAAAATACCAATGACAAACCTGCCAAAACGCGAGCAGTTGCAGAATAAATATAAAGGTAAATTTTCTTTGCGTTGTCATATTAAATCATCACTAAGCGGCATAAAACTTGCCCGATAAATTTTAAGGAGATTTTAGGATTATTGCCCGCCGAATACGCGGAAAGACGCGGAAGTTTTATAAAATTTTTTATTTTTTCCGCGTTTTTCCGCGTGTTCAGCGGGCATATTTTTTTATTTCTCACATCGCGCAATTATTAGATCGCTCGACAATGGATATTAAATAGGAATTTTCAAACTCTTAAAACCGGGAATCTCAATTTTTTTCCAAACAAAACGAACAGCAGAAACAAAGCGACAACGACGATCAGCAGATATGTTTCGGGTTCGGGAATCGTCGGAACGCTCTGTTTGTCAACCGGCTTGAGTCCGGCTTCGTCGTATTGCTGTTTTGTTTCCAAAACAACTGCTCCCGAAACGGGCGTTACAAGTTGATATTTCATCGCCATTTCAACGGCTTTTTCTTCATTTTCAGGATTTTGATCTTGATTTTTGACGAGTTTTTTTATTTCGTCAAACGCCCAAAGCCGCGCCAGATGATCTGAAGTTTCCTTTGTCTGAATTGAATTGGAAAAATCTTTGCCCGCAATTTTTTCGCGCTCGAAATCGAAAGTTTTTTGTGTTTGATTAAGTTTGGAAATTAATCTCGATAAATCTTCTTCGAGCGTGCCGAATCGCTGAACGCTTTGCAGATATTCGTTCTCAAATAAGTCCGCTTCGATTTTGTCCAAGCCTTCCGAAAGCGGCAAGTTATAAATTTCCGTCCGGTTCGGGCGGCGTTTGAATTTTTGCGAAATCACGGAAGTCGAAGTGTCGAAAATAAACGGCTGCGGAGCGTGCAGCCAAACAACTACGCCGTCTTTGTTTGCCAAATCCCAACCTTTAGCAAGGGCGGGCAAGTTGTCCGTGCCGCCGTCAAATTCCGTCTGTTCTATTTTTTCGGCAATCTCAGAAGGTTTGCCCCGATGAACATTCGGAAAAGCAATTTTGTGATTAAGCCCGTTGCCGTTTGTCAAAATCAAATCAATCTCCAAATCTTTCGGCAAATTTTTAATCGCCGAAACGATTTCGGATTTTTTATCTTTCAAAACCAGAGCAGTATCCACAACGAAAATATATTTTGCAGGCTTTTCCGTTTTGACCTCGATAATTTTCTGCGTAATAATTTCGTCCGCATTTTCCTCTTTGCCGTTTGTCCAGACAGTTTCTATATTGTCGGATTTCGACGTTTTAATCAAAGATTTCGGTTCTCTCAATTCTTCATTCGTCAAATTTCCGCGAACGGCAAAATGGTCGTCTTCTTTTTCGGCAAGATAATTTTGACTGACTGACTCAAGCGGTTTTTTCGATTCATACCAAACCTGATGTTTTTTGCTTGCGCCGATTACAAAATTGCGGTCTTGAAAATACGGCAATGCGGCGATTCCTTTGTTTTCATTTTCGATTTGAAGCGGAAATGTTACGCCGATGCGAAGTTTCATCGTGCCGCCGTTCGGCTCAATCGGGAAACAGCGCATATTTACCAAATCGCGCCCCGCCGTCGTTACCAAAACAGGATCGCGCCGCTGTCTGACGATTTTTTCGTAAGCCTCCTGAACCCCTCTTCTTCCGGCAAAAGCCGCTTCGCGTTCTTCGCCGCCGATCCATAAAGTCAGGCGCGAAACAACCGCGTCTTTCGGAAGCCGAATTTGTGCAAACGCTTCTTCCCGCCAACTTGCCGAATTCTTAAACTCAAGCGTCCATTCGACATAACCGAGCATCGCGTCCGAATCAATCGTGCCGTCAATGGCGGAACTCTCCAGCGTGATATTTTCACGAATCGCCCTGTCGCGCTCGCTCTCCGTGCCGGAAACTGTGTCTTCATTCCAATCGAAATCAGACACAAAACGCGGACGCGGAACTTCGTTATACATTTTTCCCTTGACCAGATAAAATATTTTCCTGTTGTCTTCCGTCGAATCCGTGAGTTCGTAATTGTAATAACCTCGAATCAGAAAATCCGAAGCCGTAACGCCTTTTTGCCAGTAAGTCTGCCGCAAAAGATAATTTTCGCTGCCGTAATTTCGCAGAAAATCTATCCCTTTTTCGCGTTCCTCGATTGACGCGGATTTTGCCATTTCCAAGCCGTAACGAGTAATTGCAAAAGGCAGTTCGGCGAGCAGAACGAGAACGAAAAAAATTGTCAAACCCGCGCCGAGTCCTTTCCAGCCGAACGGAAAAAGCTGTTTATTCGGCGCAAGTTTTAGAAAATTTCGGCGCAGCAAAAGAGTGGCGATCAAAGCAAAAAACGGAGAAAGCGAGAGAAAACCGAAACCGATAAACATTGCGATCAGGGAAATCGGCAAAAGCGGCGTGAAAAGAATCGCGTAAAAAAACGTGATCGCAACCGTAATCGCGCTCGACCAGCCGAGCAGAGTCGCTCTTTCCGTTCTGCCTTTCAAAACCGCGTAATACAAATATGAATTGGAAAGCGGCACGAAAAATACAAAAAGAACGTGCCAAAGCGTCGGAATCGGATCGAAAAAATTTTCGCCGCAAAGATGTGTCGTAAATTCCACTCCGAGCGTTATCAAAGGCAGTAAGATGCCCGTAAGAAATATAAAAATCATCCAAGTAGGTTGACTTTCCGCCTCTGCTGTTCCGCTTGCTGAATTGTCTTCCATAAACAAACTCCTTAAATTTTTCAGTTTTACTTTATACTATAAAGTTCTTTTTATCAAGCATTTTAATTGTGAAGCGTAATTAAAGTGAACTTAGACGGAGAATTATTGTAAAGTATATTCACGAAATGATTAAAAATCGGTTGCAGATTTGTTAAGCAGGTTAGAAAATGTTTGTTAGTTTAATCGGCAGCCTTTATTTCGATCTTTAACCCAACAAAAGAATGGAGAATGAAGAATTGAAAATGGAGAATTAGCAAGTAATCAAAAGATAAACTCTCAATTTTCAACTATCAATTTTCAATTATATTGTGAGTTTTCTTCTTCCAAATCATTATCCCTGATTATTTTTACTCACCTGCTAAAAAAAATTTTCAAAAATTATTTCGGAATAAAATCTAATCGTTTTTATATTATTTGATTGGTTGCGGAAAACCGAAAAGCGCGGGCGCGGAAATTTTATGTTCGGATTGCTGAGAAAGAAAACTGAGAAAGAAAAACTCTGGGAAGATTTTGAGCAGGAAGCGATGCCTCTGAGCGCGGATTTGTTTCGCGTGGCGATGTTTCTGAAACGCAATCAAGACCGCGCCGAAGACTTGGTTCAGGAAACGATGATGCAGGCTTTAAAGTCGTTTCATCGCTACGAACGCGGAACGAATTGCAAGGCTTGGCTGACGACGATTATGTATCACACGCATTACAAGCAGCTGCGAAAACAATTGAAAATGCAGATAGTTCCCGACACGGAAGAAAAGATCGCGCAGACGATTCAGTTTGAAGCACCGATTCCGCAGCATTTAACCGACGAAGACGTTTTGGAATCGCTCGAAAAAGTGCCGGAAAATTTCCGCGAAGTCGTTTTGTTGTGCGACGTTGAAGGATTTTCCTACAAGGAAATTTCGTCTTTTTTAGATGTTCCGATTGGAACTGTGATGTCGCGTCTGCATCGCGGGCGTAAGGTTCTGCGCGGTGAATTAGCCGTTTACGCCAAAAATTACGGCATCGAAACGGAAGAAAACAAAGAAGTTAAACAGAAAGGAGGGAAATCTTTATGAAGTGTCAGGATTTCCGGGAACTAATTGATTCATATTTGAGCGACGAACTTTTGACCGAAACGAATCACGATGTTTTGCGTCATCTGGAGCAGTGCGCCGCCTGCCGGAAGACGATTGAAAGCCGGCGAATTTTCCGAACCAAATTGCGTTCCGCCGTAACAAACGCGTCTGAATTTCAAATGCGCGAAAATTTTTACGCCGAACTGCGCGGCGATTTGAAAAGAAATTTTCTGCCTAAAAATCAGGAAAAACAGACGTTTTGGACAGACACAAATTCGTGGATTGCAGTTGCAGCGTGTCTGCTCGTCGCGTTCGGTTTCGGCGTTTGGTTTTTTCAAAACTCAAACGTAAATTCGGTTTTGCCTGAAATTGTCAGCGTTACTGAAAACAATCAACCGGCTTATGTCGGGAAAATCGCTCTCGGCGACCATTTAAATTGCGCGGTTGATTTTAGTTTGCCGGAAAATCCCGTTGATATTGATTTGGCTTCCGCCGAATACGCCGATTTGCGCCAAGGCGTTCTAAAACCTCTGGAAAACGCGTCCGGCAAATATGAATTTGTCGAATCGCACACCTGCGAATATCAGGACAGAGATTTTACGCACATAGTATTTCGGCACGAAGGCAGACTGCTTTCCGTTTTGATGACGAATTTGCAAAATTACAATTCAACGCAAAACGGAAACATTGCTAAATCAGCGGAAAACGGTTATCAAATCGCACATTTCGACGTTTCGGACAAAGCGTTTTTCGTAATTTCCGATTTATCGGAACGAGAAAATTCGGCGGCGGCAGAGATTTTGCAAAATCCGCTGCAAAAACAATTTTCCGACGTTCGGCAGGCAAGTTTTATTTCACGCGCCCGTTTTAAGCATTAGATTGCGGCTAATTTAATGGAAGTTTCCGGTTAAAAAAATTGCCCGCGAAATGCACGAAAAACACGAAAGTAAGTTTTGCTCTTATTTTCGTGTTTTTCGTGTGTATCGCGGGCGAGTCTTTTTCTTCAATTTAAAATTATTCGTCGTCGTAATATTCCAAACCGAGATGCGTAATCAAATCTTCGCCCATCAAGTAGCGAAGCGTATTTTTCAATTTTTTGTGCTGAATAAACAAATCGTGTTCGGGATAAAGTTCGGGCGCGGTTTGCGGTGCTTTGAAGTAAAATGACAGCCATTCCTGCACGCCGCCCATTTTCGCGCGTTTCGCCAAATCCATAAACAGAGCCAAATCCAGACACAACGGCGCGGCTAAAATCGAATCGCGGCAGAGAAAATCAATCTTGATCTGCATCGGATAACCGAGCCAGCCGAAGATGTCTATGTTGTCCCAACCTTCCTTGTTGTCGCCGCGAGGCGGATAATAATTGATGCGGACGACGTGCGAAAAACCTTTGTATAATTCGGGATAAACTTCCGGCTGCAAAATCGTTTCGAGAACCGAGAGTTTCGATTCTTCCTTTGTTCTGAAAGATTCGGGATCGTCTAAAACTTCGCCGTCGCGGTTTCCTAAAATATTCGTCGAATACCAGCCGGCAAGTCCGAGCATTCTCGCTTTCAAACCGGGTGCGAGAATGGTTTTCATCAAAGTTTGCCCTGTCTTGAAATCTTTGCCGCAGATCGGAACGCCTTCGTCTTCAGCAAGTTTTGTCAGAGCCGGAATGTCAACCGTTAAATTCGGCGCACCGTTGGCAAATGGAACGCCCGATTTTATTGCCGCATACGCATAAATCATCGAAGGCGCAATTGCTTCGTGATTGTCATACATCGCTTTTTCAAACGCTTCGATGTCATTGTGAACGTCCGAAATTTCCAGAAAAACTTCCGTCGAAGCCGCCCAAACGATGACTAATCTTTCACAGTCTTTTTCTTCTTTGAATTTGGCAATATCCGCCATCAACTGCTCGGCGAGTTCCATTTTATTCTTGCCGTCTTTGATGTTCGTCCCGTTCAGACGCTTGACGTAATTCTGCGAAAAAACAGCCGCCATCGGTTTCAGAGATTCGAGAGGTTCGCGCAAATCCTCGACCAGAGATTTTTCCAAAACTCCGGCGTGAAGTGCCGCGTCATAAGCCGAATCGGGAAAAATATCCCACGCACCGAAAACAATATCTTCCAAACTCGCAAGCGGCACAAAATCCTTTATCATCGGAACGCGGTTTTCCGTCCGCTTGCCCAGACGAATCGTTCCCATCTGTGTCAAACTCCCAATCGGCGCGGCATTTCCCTTCTTTATCGCCTCAACGCCCGCCACAAACGTCGTGCTGACCGCGCCGAGTCCGACCAGCAAAATTCCGAGTTTTCCTTTCGCGGGAGCTATCTTTGCGTCTTTTTCTATCATTTGATTGTTATTTCTCCAAAAGTTTAAGAATGAGAATGATAACTTTACAAAAATTTTAAGGCAACCGCAGATATTTTTTTCACAGCATATTAAGTGCTTTAACAGAAATATACGCGACTGATGAAACGCCGCCCGTCTTAGCCATTAGTTTCTACACAAGTCTAAAGGTTCTTTGATAATATCAGAAAGTATGAAATAAAAGTTCCGAATTTAGAACCACGTCTGCAAAGACGTTATAAAATGCTGGTGCGACAACATTTAAGTCTATCACAATCGGTGGCGAGCGGGTTACGTGCCTTGCCAAAAACAAAAGAGCCGTTTGCGGCAGCACAGGCGGCGTGGCGTTTTTTTGCTAATGAACGAGTTAGTTTGCCTTCTTTGGCAGAACCTCTGATTGATTATGCCGGGCAGGTAAGTGATTCTAAAGTCAATAGATATGCACTTGTGATGCACGATTTTAGCGATCTAAACTATACGACTCACGAGAGCAAAGCCGATCGGATCAGATTATGTAATAATTTGGAGCAGGGCTATTTTTTGCAAAGTGCATTGCTGGTGTCTGACATCGAAGGCGAACCGTTAGCACCGCTTTACATTGGCTTGGAAGCCGACGATGGAGTGCATTCATCAAGACGCGAAAAGCCTTTGCCGCGTCGTCGGCAATTAGATGAATTAAACAGGACATTCGGCTATGTCGAAGGACTCGGATTAGCCAAGCCGTGTGTTCACATAGTTGACAGACAAGCCGATTCTCTGCTTCATTTGAGGAGATTTATCAGATGCGGAAGGCAGTTCGTGATTCGTTCAAATGATGTTCGGCGAGTGAAATTAGGCGAGGAGAGTTTGCTGCTCAAGGAAGTCGAAGAGCGAATCAAGGAAGATTTTCAATATGTTCGGGAAGTCAAGTATCCGGGACGCAAAGCGTTTCAGTATGTCGCTGAAACGGAGGTTGTGTTGGATCGAATAGGACGCACGAAACGTCCAACCAAAGAGCAGCCCGATAAGCGAAAGTTAATCAAAGGAAAGCCGATCAGATTGAGATATGTGTTATCTGAGGTGCGGGATAAAAAAGGCAAAGTCTTGGCGGTTTGGCGGTTATGGACGAATGTTCAAAGGCAAGTAAAAGCAGAAGAGATTGCCCTTTGGTATTACTGGCGATGGCGAATCGAGAGTTTCTTCAAGTTGCTCAAAAGAGGCGGACAGCATTTGGAACAATGGCAACAAGAATCGGCACAAGCAATCGCCAAACGGTTGATGATAGTCGCACAAGTCTGCGTGATCGTCTGGGCATTAGCAGCATCCAAAGAAGAAAAAGCAAAGGAGCTAAGAAAGTTTTTAATCAGACTAAGCGGCAGACTAATGAAACGCGGAGTTGAATACACAATTCCGGCACTACTCGCCGGAATGTGGCAGTTTCTAACGCTAATAGATGTGTTAGAAAGCTATACGACGGCAGAACTAGAAGAAATAACCAAAGAGTTTTTACAAATAATCGGTTCGCAAACAGATTTTAAAGATGTGTAGAAACTAATGGTCTTAGCGGCTGGCGGGCGCACAAAGGCGAAAATCTTCTGATTTATGACGGTTTTTACTCTGCTCACGCGATGTTTGCCGCGCGTGTCTGAAAATAATTTGATTTATTATTGTTGCGATGCTCAAATTTCGTATATAATGCTATAATCTGAAACGAATTTGCAAAATTTTATTTAACGACCAAAAAAACTTCGATTTAATAATTTTCACGACAGAGAAGTAACGAATAATTATTAACGGTTTTGAAACAACTAACTTTTGTTCGACGAGGCTTTTAATCAAAGTGTTAATTTTTTAACTTTTTCGTGAAATTGGAAATATAAGTTTTTTTATTCCCGGAAAACACTATCTTTAATTTATTGCGAAGAAAAATTAACGGAAATATAAAAATCTTAATCAAAAGTAAAAAATATCTCATTGAAAACAATTAGAGGTCGGCACGCAGCACGGTTAAAATGGACGGCGTTTCTTTTTGAACCCTTCATACACATTAAAACTTACGGGAAACAAGGAAGAAAAAATATGAAAACTTTTAGCCGACGCGAAAATAAATCGCGTCAAAACACACAAACTTTAAACAACAAGATGTTTGGCGGCAAATTGCACATCCGGTTGTTCACCCTTTTGAGTTTGCTGATCGCTTTCGGCGCATTAAACCTAAGCATTTCGGCGCAGATAACCGTTACGCCCGCGACTTCGCCGACGGCGGCGGACAACGATTATACAAGAATTAACAACGCCGTCCAGACGGTTGCGAGCGGCGGCACGATTACGCTCGACGGAACATTCGATTGGACGGAAACAAACGCGGCGGCGAGTTGGCAGGCAGGCACCGACGGCACGCCCGGAACAATTGACGATTTCAGCATTCTCATTCCGCCGAATCTGAACGGCGTGACATTTTCAGCCGCCAATTTGGGCGATGCCGCGATTCAAGGTCCGGGCGATTTGCCCGCCAACGATTCGGCTTTTGAAGGCGTGCTTTATTTTGACGGAACAGGCACGAACCAAAATTGGACGATTTCCAACATCCGTTTTCTCGATTTTGATGCGGCGCTTCAAATGTTTCCCTTCAACACCACCGACTTTAACGGGACAAACATAATGAATAATTTTATTCGTGTTCCGGCGGATATAATCGGCGGAGTGAGTGCCGATGAACCGGGTTTTCAAAATGCTGCTCTTTATTTCGGCTTCGGAACAAATCAGACGATTTCCGGCAACACGATTCAATTTCAGGGCAACGGCGTAAGCGATTCGGCAAACGGAAACCTCGCCTCCAGCGTCGGAATGCAAAATTTTACGAGTGGTGGAACGATTTATGACGGATTGCAGATTACCAATAATACGATGACCGTCTTAAACGCTCAATCAGCCGACCCGGAAGAAATTCTCGGAATTTGGGAAAATGCCAACGCTCATACGAGTAATATGATTATCAGCGGAAACAGCTTTACGAATCCGGCAGCCGGAAACGATCCGGCGGTCAATCAGCAGAGTGCTTTTCGGATTACATCACATTCTTCGGCGACAACAACGGTTACTTATTCAAATAACCGCATTGAAGGAGCAAACATCGGATTTCAATGGCTGCCGCCGGGTTTCGGCGTGAGTTTTGCCGGTCTTGATCCTGTGCAGTTAATCAGCAATACCGTTATCAATAACGCGACGGGAATTCTCGTTCAGAGTCAGGGAGTCGCCGATGCGAATTTTAACCGCATTGTCGGCAATAGTGCCGCCGGATTAAACAATGTTGACGGCGTGGTGAACGCGGAAAACAATTGGTGGGGCTGTAATTACGGACCCGGCGCAACCGGCGCGGGATGCACCGGAACGACCAATGGCGTAACCGGAACTGTTGACTTTGATCCGTGGCTGACCTTAACGACAATGGCAAATCCTGATACTGTCGGTGTCGGTGCTACTTCGACGGTAACTTCAAGACTGACGATTAACTCCGACGGGGTTGACACTTCGGCGATGGGCAGCGTGCCGACGACACCCGCAAGTTTTGTCGGAATGAACGGAACTGTTAATCCGGCGACCAACCCGACCACCAACGGCGTTACAAACACGACATTTACCGCGACGACGGCTGGAATGGGCGGCGTAAACACGACGATTGATATGCAGACGGTCAACGCGCCGATTACCGTTCTCGGTCCGACGGCGGCGAGCGTGTCAATCAGAGGTCGCGTTTTAAATGGCAAGCGCGGCGTGTCGAGAGCCGTCGTTCATATCACCGATCAAAACGGTATTAGCAAAACGGCGCGAACAAACCAGTTCGGCTATTACCAATTTACAGATGTCGAGGTCGGGCAAACTTTGATAATAAATGTATTCCACAAGCAATATCAATTTAACCCGCAGGTCGTAACGGCAAATGAACACATTGCAAACTTGAATTTTACCGCACAGTAGCTGAAAAAAAGGAAAAGAGGAAATTGTTAAATCTTTTTTTCTTCCCTTTTTAATTATAGAAAGGCGAAAGGTTTGGGAAACCGAATCTTTCGCCTTTTATTCGTGTGAACAAATGATGATTGATTTACTTATCTAATCGTTTTAAGCAGCTTGTTTTTCGCGTGAGAACTTGATTTTGATGATTTTTAAGGCTTCGGCTTCAGAGATTTCTTTGAGCAGACCGTCTAATAATTCGCTGTATAAAATATTATCATCTTCCCACGAATTGGAAACAGGCGAATAATATTCATCCACATAATCGGGTTTTCCGCTAAAGCGTCCGATTTTCATTATTTCGCCCGTTTCGTCGTCTTTCATAATTACATACTTCATAATTTTTCTGCTCCTTCGGGAACGGTTACATCTTTTGCCAAATCAATTGCTGTTTCGGCAATTTCGGTTTTTCGTTTTCGTGAAGTTTCCTTCATTTTTGCTTCTTTATAAATTTCGTGTGTTTTCATTTTTAACTGAAAACTTTCTCTCGTGTGAAATTGTAACTCAAATTTTTGCCCGCGTGAAGAAATAACCGTAACATTAATTCCGCGATAACCTTTATCGAATTCCGTTCCGATATTTTTCCAAGCATTCCAGATTTTGTTTTCAGGAATTACATAATTTCGCCTCTTCAATTTCTCAAGCGTCTGTTTGAAACCGAAAACATATTTTTCAAAAGACAGAACAAATGTATAACGCAAAACATCATTTTGCTGTTTAATCAAATTTGAAACTGTTTTTTCTATGGTTTTTTCTCTCGTAATCTCTCTATTCAAACGATATTGAAAATTTATCATTGCCTGATAGATTATTTTTTTCAACAAAGACGTTTCGCTCTTAAATTTATTTTCTAAACCAACCATTTCCGCCGAAGTTTCCGCCGCGATTTTCTGTAAATCCGCCGTAATTTGCGGCTCGTTTTCGGCGGCTTGATCGAGCAGAATTTGAGCATATTCGTAAGATATTCGCTCAATATGCTTCGCGGCGAGATTCATAATTTTTTCAGCTTCGATAAACTCGATAATCAATTTCCGCAAAAATATTATCGCGGTTTTCGATCTCGGTTAAAAGTTCTTCGTTGAACTCGTTTTTGTCGAGCATTTCCGCCAGCAGATCGAAGCGGTGAATGTGCGCTTTGAAGCGGTTTGAGGAATATTGGACGGTTGTGCCTTGATAAATTTGGAAAGCCCAATCGCTCGATTCGGCGAGCAGAAGTTCGCGGGCGAGTTGGTTTAAAACGCGGTTTTGAATTTCGTTCGGTTGATAAAATCGGTTGGCAAATTCGGTCATTTTCTTTTCCGCATCGTGTTGGTAAGGATACATCCACGAATTGTTTTCGTTGAGCCAGACTTTGTAATAGCCGTTTTCGCCCCAACTCGAAGCTGACGGCTGCTGAATTTGAATCGGAACATTTGCGTCGAGAAAATCGCCGGGCGTTACGGCACGGACTTCTTCGCGTCTGTGATGAAGTTCGCGGAACAGAAAATCTAAAAACTGCGGACCTTCAAACCACCAATGCCCGTAAAGTTCGGCATCATACGGCGAAGTGACAAGCGGCGGATGTCCGCCGAAAGTTTTGCGTAATTTATAAGCCTGCCGAACGCGCTTGCCGACAAAATCCGCTGCGTCTTCGGCGGCTTTCCGACGCGCCCAATCGGGAACGTATGGTTCTTTTTTGTCGTTCGTCGAGTCGCGCCCCGTAATTCTGTAATATTTTAAGCCGAGATGCCTGCGCGTTCCGTCTTTGTGCAGATGCGGTTTCAGATAATCAAGAGGTAAATCCCAACCGACATCGCGGTAAAATTCGCGGTAAACCGCATTTCCGGGATAGCCGACTTCCGCGCTCCAGACTTGCTGCGAAGTTTCGACATCGCGGGCAAAAAGCGCAACGCCGTTCGGACATCTGACGGGCGCGTGAACTCCGTAACGCGGACGCGGTTCGCCGTAAAGAATCGCGTGCGAATCGCCGATAAAATATTCTATACCGGCATCTTTCAAAAGTTCTTCGATTCCCGGTTCGTAAGCGCATTCGGGAAGCCAGATGCCGCGCGGATTTTTACCGAAATGCTTTTGATAATTTCGGACGGCAACCCGAATTTGCGCCCGCTTTGCTTCCTTTGTGGAAATCAGCGGAAGAAATCCGTGAGTTGCGCCGCAAGTGATAATTTCCAGCACGCCCTTTTCCTGCATTTCGCGGAAAGCGTTAATAAGATTGCGGTTATAAACATCATTCCACAATCTCAAAGCCGAACTCAGATTTTCGACATACATTTTTACCGCGTCGTAAAAACGCGGCTCTTCGCGGCTGACCCTGACGAGTTCTTTACGCGATAAATCGAGCAGGTTTTCCAAATGGCTGGTGTAACGATTCTCAAGCAGATTGTCGGCTAACATTTCGCAAAGCGGCGGCGAAATATTCATTGCAAGACGCGGATTTCCCTTTGCTTCGTGCAGATTTTGCAGCAAAAAAACAAGCGGCAGATAAACTTCCGTAATCGCTTCGTAAAGCCAGTCTTCTTCGAGAAATTCGGGATATTCGGGATGACGCACGAACGGCAGATGCGCGTGTAAAATTAAGCTGAAATATCCGACGGGCATAATATTTTTTGTTTAGAGTAACGGCTTTAGCCGTGAACAGCATTGCCGTTTCAAAAGTCAAGATCAAAGTGCATTGCGTTTTTCACGGTTAATGGTCTTTGACAAATAAATCTAACATTAAATCAGCCATCGTAGATGGCATCGGCATAAAGCCTAGCGTGGAGCGAAGCGAAACGCTGGGTTGTTGACAATAAACGGTTGAGAGCTATCGTAGATAGCGTCCGAAATATCCGTCGCCATCTACGATGGCTGGAATCTATTTTTCCATTCCGACCTAGCTCTGCCGATGCTCACGCTTTATGCGAGTCGCCCGCATACGCGGGCTGAAATCGGAAATTTTTTGTTAGATTTATTTGTCAAAGACCATAAGCCGTTACTCTAAACGCGGACAATTTTTCTATTCTTGTAAATTATTACCTTAAAGCAAATGAACTAAGCGGCGAAAACTTCGGAAGCGGTTGGCGCAAAACTCTGCGTTTTGTCGTTTTCGGAAAATTCACCAAACTCGCGCCGAAAACCGCGCTGCCGAATTGCTCTTCTTCGACGATTTCATCAACATATTCGCCGAAATTTTTCTGTAAAGCACTAAGAGTGTTTTCTCTGCTTAATTTACCGGCATTTTCCTGCAATTTTTCAAACAATCTTTTGCTGATATGATGCCGCAGTTTTTCCAACGAATAACCGGAAGCCAGAGCGAGCAGAGCAAAGCGCACGTCGCTCAAATAATTTTCGGTAAAATTATCCGCTTCGTTTGTTTCGGTAATTTGCGCGAAGGCATTTTTCGCAGCAAAATCTGCATATTCCGCGTCATCTCCCGCCAGCGCGACTTCCACCGCGTCCTGTTTATAACCCGAATCATCCAAAACCTGCGCGAACTGATTTGCCGAAACGTCAAAATACGCGGAATAATCGCGGCGCGAACTCGGATTTTTGCGCGGAGTTTCAACCGTATTTGAATATAAAACGCGGACGAACGGGCGATCTGTCGCGTAAAAACCGATCTCGGCTTTGTATTTTGAATTTGCCTCCGCATCAAACCAAGTCGAACCCTCGGCTTCAATCGGCACAATTTCTTCCAGATTCAGACTTTGATTGACGATTTTCAGAACAAGCGTATAACTTCCCGTATTTCCGCCAAAGACGCGGTTTAAGGTTTGAAAAGGATTGTTTTGAAACGACCAGTAAAAGAAAATTTTGGTCGGCGACTGTATTTGCAGACGGGCGCGGTTTTCCCTTTTCAGTTCGGGCAGTTTCGGCTCGGACAGTTCTTTGAAAATCGGGTCTTCCGTATCATCTGAAATCTCTTTTTCAAAAGCCTCCGGGTTTTCAACATCCAAAATTCTGCCCGGCGAAATTTGCGGCAAATCCGCTTTCAGAGAAAGAATATCTTCTTCCTTTTCGTCAATTGCAAACTCTTGATTTTTAAGCGTTTCCGCAGAGGAAACGGCGTTCAATTTGAAATCTTCAAGCGGAAAATCCGTAACATTTCCCGTCTGTTTTTCTTCCGAATTTTCATCTTCGGACAGTAAATTTTTCGTATCTTTTTCACTCATAACATATCTATAAAAGCTAAAATATACGAAGATTATGCGGAACTTTCGGTTCGGACACAAGCGCAGATGTCTTTTAATTTCGGTTTAGATTGATAAATTCAATTCGGCGGATATAAAAATAAAAACTAGAAACGGAAAGTTCACAAAACCTGAAAACTGTTTCAGATTTAGAACTTATTTAACATTACGCCGGAAAATCATCTGTTCTGCCAAAATTCTCATCCGCCAAAACGCTCGCCGTCATTAAAACGAACAAAATCCAGATGGCATCGGCTAAAAGCAGATGAATCAACTGCATAATAATCGGTGCGCCCGTCAAAAGTGTTGCTGCTCCGAAGGCGAGTTGAATTATAACGACGAACGATAAAAAACTCGCCCAGCGATTTATCCAGACGTTATTTTTTGCCTGTTTTTTCAGCCATCCCGACAAAAAAATTAAAAACACGCCGACGAGAATCGAAGAGATCGGATGAAAAATGCGTAACCGCAGCAAAATGTGTGAAGTTGTCGAAAAATCCTGTTTCAAGCCTTCCGCCAAAGTTTCCGACGGAAAAAGCATACTGCTTAAAGCCGCCACCGAACCGCTGATTCCGATAAAAAATATTCCGGCAACTGCCAATCCCAAAAAAAGCAGAATTTTCGGCTGAACCTTAAAATCGAAATGCTTTCCGCCGCTGGCAAACCAAGCCGTTAAGGTTAGAAATGTCAATAAAATGAATGTGTTTATAAGATGTCCCGCCATCCAGAAAGGACGCGCGTCGGTCAGCGTTTCGGCGGTGTTTCCGGTTAAAACCAATCCCGCGCCGACGAGTGCTTCGGTGATTATAAAAACGAACGAAATCAACGCCGTTTTCCGCAAAATATGTTTTTTTGGAAATTTGCGAAACGTCCAGACGACCAACGCCAAAACCGCAAAAAACGCCAAACCGCTGGTCAGTCTGTGGGAAAATTCGATAACGGTTTTCATCTCCGGCGCGGATGGAATGATCTCGCCGTGGCAGGTCAGCCAATGCTGCCCGCAGCCGTCGCCCGATTTTGACGCTCGGAGAAAAACGCCCCACAAAATTACGACAATATTATAAGCGAGAACGAACCAAGCGTATTTAGCAAATTTTGTCAGTTTTAATTCGGTCTTCATTTTTGTTACATTCAAATTTCGGATGTCTGAAACATCAGAATATCATTCGTTATAGAAAAGCCGAAAGTAGTTAGAAACTGTTTGGAAATTCAGAAAAAATGTAACGCCGGCATCTTGCCGGCTGTCTTGGTGGCATCTTGCCGGCTGTCTTGGTGGCATCTTGCCGCCAAATTTATCTGTTTTTTCCCGCCAATTCGAGTAAATAACGCTCGAATTGGCGGCTGGAAGCCACCAAGACAGCCGGCAAGATGCCGGCGTTACAATTTCCAAATAGCTTCTTAGAAAAACTTTATGGAAACCGAACATTTTTTTAACTGTCCGC
Source organism: Pyrinomonadaceae bacterium (assembly GCA_965214585.1). GTDB lineage: Bacteria > Acidobacteriota > Blastocatellia > Pyrinomonadales > Pyrinomonadaceae > JAHCHG01. The sequence continues at coordinate 1,092,916 of OZ243957.1, forward strand.
ATTGCTGGCAAAAAATTTCGATGATTCTGGATTTATCCGTTACGAATCAGGTTTACATAGAAGATTGCGAAGTTTGCTGCAATCCGATTCGGATTTCATATAATGCCAAAAACTTCGAGTTGGAGAATTTTTCCGCCGACAGCATCGAACAATGAAAAAACAGAGAATTGATGAACTTCTCGTTAAGAGGGATTTTGCCAAATCAAAGAAAAAAGCGCAGGCACTCGTAATGTCCGGCGTTGTTTTAGTTGATGAAAAAAGAGTTGAAAAATCGTCGGAAACCTTTTCGCTTGACGGCGAAATTCGCATAAAAGGTGATTCGCCGGAAAATAAATTTGTCGGGCGCGGCGGTTTGAAACTCGAAAAGGCACTAAATGAATTTCAAATCTGCCCAAGCGAATATGTCTGTCTGGACATCGGCGCGTCAACCGGCGGATTTACCGATTGTTTGCTGCAAAACGGGGCGAAAAAAGTTTATGCCGTTGATGCCGGAACAAATCAGCTTGATTGGAAACTCCGAAACGATGTGCGCGTTGAAACCCTCGAAAATGTTAATGCGCGTTACTTGAAACCGTCTGATTTTGCGGAAAAATTCGACTTGATCGTAATGGACGTATCTTTTATTTCCGTAACGAAAATTCTTTCCGCACTTTTGCCTTTAATAAAGAAAAGCGGGAAAATTATCGTGTTGATAAAACCGCAGTTTGAAGTTGAAAAGGGCGAAGTCGGCGAAGGCGGAATCGTCCGCGAATCTGAAAAACATCAGCAAGTAATTGATAAAATAAACGGTTTTGCGGCAAAGATCGGTTTGCAAAATTCCAATTTGACCGAATCGCCGATTACGGGCGCGGGTGGAAATGTAGAATTTTTAGCGTTGTATGAAAACTGACACTCGAAAAGAAAAAACTCAAAAAAAGTTAATTGAAAATCTCGATTTTTATTTTGAAAACGGTTTGATGGTTTTGACCGCGCATTTTCTGAAAAATCGCGGTTACTGCTGCAAAAACGATTGCCGTCATTGTCCTTATCAAAAGGAAAACACAGAAAAATTAAAGTAAAAATGTTTCCATCGGCGCATTTTCCTGCGCTTCATTTTCCTTTTGCAATATATCCGTTTCAAGTAATGTTTCGGGTTTCGGCGCACGGGCAATCGTCAATGGCACGCTCAGAGAACGACAAATGTTTATAAGTTTCTTATAATCTTCGCGCATATCTTTCTGCTGTTTTAAGGCTTCGAGCGTTTCGGCGAAAATTTTTGCGAGATTTTCATCGTTCGGCATTTCGATTTTGTAGTGCATCCATTTTCCTTCGCGTCTTGATGAAACTAAATCGGCGTTTCGCAAATAAGCCAAATGTCTGGAGATTTTCGGCTGGCTTTCGCCCAAAACTTCCGTAAAAAAACACACGCAAACTTCATCTTCGCGCATTAAATTCAACAATCTAAGCCGCGTTGTATCGGACAAAGCCGTAAACAAATTTTCCATTTTTGCTAAGAAATCCGCATCGTTCATAAAACTAAATTAACACATTTTTCAATTTTTGTCTTGACATTTAATTTTTCAAAACATATATTCGGATTAACATATATGTCTTGACGTATATGAAATTGACAAAGGAGAAAATTATGAAAACACACATTTCATTAAAGGTAAAAAATGTAAAAGAAAGCACCGAATTTTATAAAAAGATGTTCGGTATCGAGCCGTATAAAACAAAAACGGGTTACGCAAAGTTCGACGTGGCAAATCCGCCGCTGAATCTGACTATGAATCAGACAAATTTTAACGAAGGCGGTTCGCTTTCGCATCTCGGTTTGCAGGTCGAATCAACACAGGAAGTTCTAAATATCGGCAGGCGTTGGACGGAAAACGGTCTGATTACGCTTGATGAAATGCAGACAGATTGCTGCTATGCTTTGCAGGATAAAACTTGGGTTTCCGATCCCGACGGAAATTCTTGGGAAGTTTTTACGGTTTTGGAAGACACAGGCAAAGAGGAAATTGCGGCGGCTGCGTGCTGCGTGCCGAATGCGGAAACGGTTGAGATAACGCGCTCGACAAAATCCGTCGGCGGATAGATAATAATGTGAATGGACGAAAAATCATTTGACACTTTAGCCGTTCACGCGGGCGAGGATTTGACCGAAAATTACGGCGCGGTTTCCGTTCCGATTTATAACGCTTCAATTTTTTCCTTTCCCGATGCCGACGAAGGCGCGGCGATACACAATTTTCAGAAAAAAGGTTTTTTCTACGGAAAACTCGGAAATCCGACGCAAAATGCTCTGGAAAAAGCAATCGCTGAACTCGAAAACGGCGAAGCCGCTATAACTTTCGCATCGGGAATGGCGGCAACTTCTTCGGCAGTTTTGGCTTTCGTAAAAACGGGCGATCACATCGTCGCGCCCGATTCGATGTATTCGACGACGACCATTTTTTTGCAGCATATTGCCGAAAAGTTCGATGTTGAAATAAGTTTTGTTGACGCGGCAAATGCGGAAAATTATAAAAATGCGATTCGTGAAAACACAAAAATTTTCTGGATCGAAACGCCTTCAAACCCTCTGCTCAAAATTGCGGATATAAAAGCTGTGGCAAAAATCGCCAAAGACGCTGAAATTCTGGCAATTGCCGACAATACATTTGCCACGCCGTATAATCAGAAACCTCTCGATTCGGGAGTTGATCTGATAATTCACAGCGCGACCAAATATCTCGGCGGACACAGCGATTTAACCGCCGGTTTGCTCGTCGGCAAAAAAGATTCGATTGAAAAAATTCGTCATTCGACCTCGAAACTTTTTGGCGGAAACATCGCGCCGCAAGTTGCGTGGCTCGTTTTGCGCGGAATCAAAACTTTAGCTTTACGGATGGAACGGCATAACTTAAACGCATACGCAATAGCAAATATGTTATCAAATCATCCGAAAGTCGAGGATGTTTTTTATCCGGGTTTAGCAGATCACAAAAATCACGACATCGCAAAATCGCAGATGAGAGGTTTCGGCGGAATGATTTCCTTTGATGTCGGCGGAACGAACGAAGGAAAAACTTTGGTAAATAACGTAAAAGTCTGCACTTTGGCAACATCTCTGGGCGGTGTGGAAACTATAATTCAGCATTCGGCTTCGATGACGCACGCGACTCTTACTACCGAAGAACGCAAAAAGGCGGGAGTTACCGACGGTTTGATTCGTCTTTCAGCCGGCATCGAAAACCGACAGGATTTAATTGAAGATTTGAAAAATGCGCTGGACAAAATTTAACAAACTTTTTTACGAAAGAAAGTATAAAACACAATGCCGTTTGAAGTCGAAAACATCGGACAGATCAAAGAAAAAAAGCCTTTTGAAATTATCGTGCAAAATCTCGAAATGACTTTCGGCGAGCCGAAACTTGCGGCGAAAAGCGATATTCTGGAAATGCTCATCAAAATCATTCTGTCGCAGGCGACAACCGGAACGAACAGCCGGCGAACTTTTCAGAATCTAAAAAGGCGTTTTGCAGATTGGAATGAGGCTCTTTCAGCTGGCGAAGAAGAAATTACCGACTGGATCAGGCTTGGCGGTTTGGCAAATCAAAAAGCTAAAGTCATCAAGAATTTACTTGAAGAAATAAAGGAAAAATACGGCAGACTTTCGCTCGAATTTGTCAACAAAATCCCGGATGAAGAAGCGAAAAACCTGCTCGAAAATTTTCGCGGCATCGGACCGAAAACCGCCGCCTGCACGCTGCTTTTCGCCGCGCACAAAGAAATTTTTCCGCTTGATACGCATATTTTCCGTATTTTTAAGCGGATGGGAATTCTGCCCGAAAAGATTTCCGATAAAAAGGCACATTTATTGCTTGATAAACTCGTTCCAAGCGGAAAATTTTATTCGCTTCACGTTAATCTGATTCGTTTGGGAAAGAAAATTTGCCGCCCGCGCGAGCCTCTGTGTGAAATATGTCCGTTGGTCGAATACTGCGATTACGGATTGGCAAAAATCTAAGTTATTATTATTTACACATTTGGCAAATCAAATATAATGGACAAAATTTCAAAATAGGATTAATAAAACATTTTGACATTAGGCAGAAAATTACTTACGGAATTTATCGGAACGGCATTTTTGCTTGCCGTCGTTGTCGGTTCGGGAATAATGGGCGAAAATCTCGCCGGCGGAAATGCGGCAATTGCGCTTTTGGCAAATGCTCTGGCAACCGGCGCGGGATTGGTTTTTATCATTTATTCATTTATCGAAATTTCGGGAGCGCACATAAATCCGGCGGTGAGTTTAACCGAATTAATCAGCGGCAATCTGACTTTTAAAGAATTTTTCCTTTACTTGCCCGCACAATTTTCGGGCGCGTTTGCCGGAGTCGGCGCGGCGAATATAATGTTTGATTTTCCCGTTTTTTTTCATTCGACAAAAATACGAACGGGTTTTGCTCAATGGTTTGCCGAATTTGTCGCCACATTCGGATTAGTTCTCGTAATTTACTGCGGCGTAAAATTTTACAGAAGATTTGTTCCGGCAATGATCGCTTGTTATATTACCGCCGCATATTGGTTTACGAGTTCGACATCGTTTGCAAATCCGGCGGTAACTTTGGCGCGGGCGTTCAGCGACACCTTCGCCGGAATTCGTCTGATTGATGTTTTGCCATTCATTGCGGCGCAAATTCTCGGCGCGGTTGTTTCGGTCTATATTTTCGATTGGATTTTGCGCGGCGATTTGGAAGAAATTCTGCACGAAGAGGAGGAAGAAAAAATTGTCTAAGAAAAAAATTTTAGTTTTATGCACAGGAAATTCGGCTCGTTCGCAAATGGCGGAGGGATTGTTAAAACATATTACCAAAGGCAAATATGAAGTTTTCAGCGCGGGAACAAAACCTTCGATTGTTCGCCCGGAAGCGATTAAAGTTTTATCTGAGATCGGGATTGATATTTCCGGCAATCGCTCAAAATCTGTTGACGAGTTTGACCAAGAAAAAATCGAATATATTCTGACGGTTTGCGATAATGCAAAAGAGAACTGCCCGTATTTTCCGGCTGAAACGAAACTGACTCATCGTTCGTTCGACGATCCGGCGGATGTTTCGGGGAATGAAGAAAAGCGGCTTGAGAGGTTTAGAAAAGTGCGCGATCAAATAAAAACTTATCTGGAAAATGAGTTTGTCAAAATTTTAGACTGAGAATCATCCTTAAATTTAGAATTGCGGTAAAGATAAAAAATGTAGATGAAACAGAAATGCGGGATATTTGCAAGTTAAGGTGAACAAAATTTATTATAAAGAAAATGAATGCAAATTTAACTTTTGAAACTCCCGAAACGGAAGGAATAAAATATGCCGGTTCAAAGTTGAAATTGCTTCCGTATATTCTCAAACTCGCGGAAAAAGTTGAGCCGAAAAGCGTTTTCGACGGTTTTGCCGGAACAACCCGCGTTTCGCAGGCGTTCGCTCAGAAGGGTTACAAAGTCGCTTCAAATGACGTTTCAGTTTGGTCTGAAATTTTTGCCGAATGTTATTTGAAAAATAAAAAAGACAAGAGGTATTATGCGGAAATTATCGAATATTTAAACAATTTACCGGCGAAAAACGGCTGGTTTGCGGAAAATTACGGCGGTTTGCCAAGCGATAAAAAATCAATTCAAAAGGATGGCTTGAAAAAGCCTTTTCAGATTCACAACGCCCGAAAACTCGATGCAATTCGTGATGAAATTGATAAACTGGATTTAGAGAAAACCGAAAAAGCGGTTTTGCTGACAAGTTTGATTTTGGCACTCGATAAAGTTGACAGCACAATCGGGCATTTCGCTTCTTATTTGAGCGATTGGTCGCCGCGTTCTTATAAAACTTTAGAACTGAAAGTTCCGCGCCTTTTTGAATCGGAAGAAACGCACGAAGTTTTTCGGGGAGATATTTTTGAAACGATTGAAAATGTAAAAACCGATTTAGCGTATTTTGATCCGCCATACGGTTCAAACAATAAAAAGATGCCCGCGTCGCGCGTTCGTTATGCGGCTTATTATCATATCTGGACAAGCGTATGTTTGAACGACAAGCCGGAAATTTTCGGCAGAGTGAAGCGGCGCGTTGATAGTTCCGATACGAAAGCGAACTCGGTTTTTGAAGATTTTCGGCGAAATGAAAACGGAAATTTTATTGCGACAAAAGCGATTGAAAAACTTCTCGACGAAACGAATGCGAAATATATAATTTTGTCTTACAGTTCGGGCGGACGCGCCGGCAAAGCGGAACTTTTTGACATTTTGGAAAAATCGGGGAAAATAATTGATTTCGTTCGCGTTAATTATAAACAAAACGTGATGGCTGCGATGCGCTGGACGAACGATTGGATCAGGGAAGATGAAAGGAAAAATCAGGAATATCTGTTTTTGATCGGGAAATAATTTTGAAGAATAAAAAAAGACTTTTACAAAGATTTCGCGTGCCTCTCGGATTTGTTTTCGCGGCGGTTTTTTTAATTTTCGCCCGTCCGAATTTTACGACTTTGTGGATTGGCGGCGCGTTTGCGCTGATCGGTTTGCTGATTCGCGCGTGGTCTTCGGGACACATTCGCAAAAATCGTGAGTTAGCCGTTTCCGGTCCTTACGCATACACGCGAAATCCGCTTTATCTTGGAAGTTTTATTTTGGGTTTGGGTTTTACGATTGCGTCGGGCGTGTGGTGGCTCGGAATTTTGTTCGTCGCCTTGTTTTTGGGCATCTATTTGCCCGTGATGCGCGTCGAAGCAAAGGATTTGGTCGAGCTTTTCGGGGAAAAATATAAAGATTATGCGGAAAATGTTCCGCTTTTTTTTCCGAAATTTTCAAAATACAAATCGTCTGACGAAAAGTTCGACCAAGAATTATATATGCGCTACCGCGAATACCGCGCCGCTTTGGGAATGATTTTCGCTTTGGCAGTTTTGGCGGCAAAGGCTTATTTTCTGAGGTAATTATGAAATCAAAAATTTTCGGCTCTCTTCTTTTTATAATCACGCTTTCCGCGATTTTCAGTTTTGCTCAAACCGCGCCGAAACCGATGTATCAAATTGGCGAAACGCTCACTTACGAAGGAAATTTCAGCAAATTGATTCTTCGCGGACTCGACATTGCCGAACTCAATTTCAAGGTCGAACAAATACCGGACAGCGAAAACTTTGTCGTCAAATCCGAAGCCGTTTCAAAAGGAACGATCACCAAACTTTTCAATTTCAAATTTTATCAAGGCATCGAATCAATCGTTGACGGCGAAAAGATGCACATTTTGAAAACCGCCAAACGCGACGAACAAAATGACCGAATCCGAACGAGCGAAGCGGTTTTTGATTACAAATCGGACAAAGTAACTTATGTTGAAACCGATCCGAACAATTTGGCGCGTCCGCCGCGCATAGTGGCTTCGCGGATTGATGAAAATACGCAGGATTTCGTTTCGGCAATTTACGCGATGCGCCGACTGCCTTTGAAAGTCGGCGAAACTTTCGAGATAAACGTCAGCGATTCCGGTTTGGTTTATAAAGTTCCGGTGCGCGTAACGGCGCGTGAAAAGCAGAAATCGGTTGTCGGTAAAAAATGGTGTTTTCGCCTCGAACCGGAAGTTTTCGGCAAAGATCGCCTGATTGAAAAAGAAGGAAATATGATAATCTGGATTACCGACGACGCGCGGCGTTTGCCCGTGCGGGCGCATATTTATACCGAAATCGGAAAGGTCGTCGTCAAACTCAAAAAAGTAGAAATCATCAAGCAAAAGAATATAAACAAAAAACCTCGAACATAACTTAGAGAGGGTTCGAGAACGGAAAGCGCGAATGTAAATGAGGGTGCTGTTTGAAAATGAATTTGTGTGTAATTAAACAGCACTCTCTATAAGTGCTAATTTTGCAGGGGTTTTGTAAAATATGGTTTTAACTGTATTTTTGCTCTATCAAAGCGACATATTTATTCAAAAAGCGGCAAACGTAAGCAATAAAATTAAATAGTCTGCTTTTTGAGTTTTTTGGTAATTTAACTTTTGCGGGCGGGAGAGCAGCCCTTCCTGACTTGTAATTTTTTTATTCTTGAGCAGTTAGAGAGGTTTAAGTTTGGAGATATGGTAAAACTGATGATTTTTCTGCCTCAGTATTAAGTTAATCAGTTTTTTCGTGACATAATTATCAATGCCTGATTATCAATTGGACATTGATAATTATGTCACGATTAAAAATTACAGGTTGCAAATCCTATATCAATTCTTAATTTATTTGAGCCGAATTGGAATCCAAACTTGATTTGATACGCATTATTTCGTCTTTATCGGTAATAAGTCTATATGCGATGCGGCGGTTTTTGAATTTATTGTCGGACGTATCGTTTTCGGCGACGGGCTGCGTTTCGCCGTAGCCTTTTGTCGTTAAAAGACGCTCATCCACGTTGCGTTCGATCAGCGATTGGCGCACCGCTTCGGCTCTTGCTTGGGATAACTTCATATTTGCCGCGTCGTCGCCGTCGCTGTCCGTGTGTCCGCCGATCTCGATCAGAGTGGCGGCGGGCAGTTTATTTAATACTTCCGATGCTTTGTCCAAAATCGGTTTAGCGGATTCGGGAATTTCCGCGCTGTTTGAGGCAAAATTTATTACCGACAAATTCAGCGCGGCGACAACCTGTTCGGGACTTTCGGCGGCGGCGAGTTTGGCGGCGGCATCTTCATTGGCTTGCTCGGCGGCAAATTCTTCGCCGACGATTGACGCGGGAAGTTTCCAGCCTTCCGCAAACAAAATTTTCAGCTGATCGGCGGCGGATTTCGGCAGATTGGCGGCTGAAATCGCGTTTCCTTTAAAACTCAGTTCGCCCGTTTTCCAGCCTTCTAAACTCGTAAGTAATTTGCTGAAATTGTCCCGCCATCCGTCGGCAAAATCTTTTGTATTTGCATCAACTTTCAAATCCGAGAAATCAACATTTTCAGCACCGAACTTCGCGGTCAACGCTTCGGTAATCTGATTTTTTGCAGCTTCGCTGCCGACGATTCCCGAAACAAAATATTTTCCGTTTTCCGCTTTCAGAGTAAAACTCGGTTCGTTTGTTTTCGCGGCAGAATCCGCAATTTTGCCGATGTTGACATTATTGCTGCCAACCGCATTTACATTTGTATTGATCGTTTGATTTGCTACGTTTACCGGCTCTGATTTTCCGCAGAACGTATAACCCAAAGCGACTGCAACCAAAACGAGCAAAAGCGGCAAAAGAATTTTGAGAATCGGAGTTCCGCCGCCGTTATCAATTGTTTCCAAATCATTTTCATAATTTGTAGAAACGGCGGAAATCTTTTCATCCTTAATAATATCCGCAGATGTTTCTTTATTTTCAATAATTTTGGCGGAAAACTCTTTGTCCGCGACAATCCCGGCAGAAACATCCTCGGCTTGTGCGGCATCCGCTGCCGACACCGCGCCGATGCCTGATAAAGCGGCAATTGTTCGGCTCAGATCAGAATCTTTGGGAGCGATTCCCGTCGGCGTTAATTCGTTTATAACTTGCGGAGTCATAAACGCAATTGCCGAAGTCGTCGTTTTATAATCGAGCGCGGCTTCGTCGGAGATTTCCGTGAGCGTATCCGTTCCGAAAACCGATTCGGTCTGTTCGTAAGAAATCGGCGTGTTTGCGTCCGAATTTATCCACGAAGCCGCCGTGTCGCCCAATCCGACTTTGTTAAAATGTTCGATAAACCCGGCAAAACCGCCGTTTTTCTTGTCGCTTATCATCGCCAAAAGTATCGAAAGCAAAGTTTTGCCTTTGCCGTCCAAATCGAATTTTTCTTCCGCTTCGCCGATGATCGAATTAAATGCAGCCATTTTTTTTCCTTCCTGTTTTTATTCTCAAAACCGCTTGTAAAACTTTCTGAATTATACACTATTCTCCCGCCATTGTTTTCCAGTTTCCACTAATTCGTCAAGTTTGTTTTGCAGTTCTTTTCTTTTAATTTCAATTTCCGCTTCGTCCGCATCGGCGGAAACGTAAAATGGCTCGTGAATTAAAACTTTCGCTCGCGTAAAAGGTTTCGGAATTTGCAGTTTGTCCCAACTTTTGATCGTCCAGAAGTTTTTCGCTTCGACGGAAAAAGGCATAATCGGATTTCCGGTTTTCTTGGCGAGCAGAATCGCGCCCGTTTTAACTTTGTAGCGAGGACCTTTCGGACCGTCGAGAGAAAATCCCATCGGAAGTTTCTGCTTCATCAGACGAATCATCTGAACGAGTGCGCCGACACCGCCGCGCGTGCTTGAACCGCGCACCGCGCCGTAACCGAATCTCTGTATAAAACGCGCAATGTATTCGCCGTCGAAACTCTGCGAAGTGATTACGACAATTTGCCGATGTCTGAAATAATACGTCGCCAGAAATATGCGGTTGTGCCAGAATCCCATAATTTTCGTTTTTCCGTCCGCCTCGATCTGCTCGTGATTTTCCCAGCCTTCGATTTCAAACCGAATCGTTTTCCCGATCAAGCTGATAAGCAAAAACAACGCCCAATCAATCAAACGAATCGAGATTCTCTGTGTCAGCGAATAGTTTGAGAGAGAAGCAAATTTGTAAACTTCCGGCAGTAATTTTCGTTTTTCCTTCTTCATCAATAGTAAATAACAAGCGATTTAAGTTATTATGTGCAACAAAGAGAAACATTTTATCGTTAGGAGATTAAAACGGCTCTTTTTATCCTGAACCGGAACAGATGAAAATGCAAAGAAGAATTTTGATTGTTGATGACCACGACGACTTGAAAACGGCTCTGACAAAAGTTTTCAGCAAACTCGGATTTTTGGTCGAATCAACCGCAAACCGCGACGAAGCCGTAAAATTAGACCGCACAGAAAAATTCGATCTGGTTATCACAGACCTCGACGGCGATCTGGCTTTTCCGGCGGAAAAACTCGACGACGACACTTGTTTGCCGATTAACGACGGCGAAGAAGATTTTGACCGCAGCCGAATCAAGGCGTTCAAGATTTGCGCGACCAATTTCAGACGGGAAAATTTCGATGAGGAAGAAATAAAAAACCTTTTTGAAACGATTCTCAACTACAAAACCAAATTCGTAGATAAAAGTTACGCGGTCAAGCATCTTAGGGAAAAGATAGAGTTTGAATTTCCAAGCACGATCAAATTAATGCACTCGATCTTGGAATATCTGACAAAGCGCGTGGAAAAGGTCGGCATAATTGATTCGGAAAGCTCCAATCTTTTCATAGCTTTAGACGAAGCCTTCGTCAACGCCGTCAAACACGGAAACAAATTCGACGCAAATAAAATCGTCAAAATTTCGGCGGAAGTTTCGCCGAAGGAAGCGCGTTTTACTATCGAAGACGAAGGCGAAGGATTTAATATCTCCGAGATTCCCGACCCGACCAATCCCGAAAATCTCTTTAAAACTTCCGGGCGCGGCGTTCTGATAATTCACAACATAATGGACGAAGTTTCCTACAACGAAAGCGGAAACCGAATCACAATGGTTAAAAAATCGGAAAGCGAAAATGAGAAATGAGAATTGAGAAGTGAGAAATAAGAATTCGGAATCCTGATTTTTACTTCTCATTTCTCACTTTTCAATTCTCACTTTCTTTCTATTTTCTCCAATTCTGCGCGAATTTCCTCGTTTGTCGGGCGATTTCGATAATCGGATTCTACTTTTGACCATAAAACTTTTCGGTTTTTGTCCAAAAGATAAACCGCCGGATGCGGAATTCCTTCAACACCTTTGCCGACGTAAGCCGGATCGAAAAGTCCGTAAGCGTCAATCGTCTGATGATTCGGGTCGGAAAGTATTTGATAATTGAATTTTCCGCCGTCCTTTTCGATTTTTTCGATCAACCCGATACTTTTTTCCGAAGAATCAACGCTGACCGCATAAATCGAAACTTTTTCGTTCGCTTTCAATAAACTGCGTAGTTCGGCTAACTGCCGGGCGCAGAACGGTCACCAATAACCGCGATAAAAAACGAGAATTACGGGATTTTTCGTTTCCGACAAAACTACTTTTTTGCCGTTTTGGTCATTCAAGCTGAAATTTGGCGCAGTTTCTCCGACTTTCAGCGGCTCGGTTTTATTTCGCGCATCGGCTTTTTTATTTTTCGTAGAGCTTTTCGTGTCCTGCTTCTGAGCGCAAGCGGCAAAACTGAAAATAAAAATTGAAATTAGTATTAGAATGTTTTTCATAATCTTTTATTTTAGAAGGATTTACAATAAAATATCTGTTCGTTTCGGTTTTATTCCGAAAGATAGGATAATTTATTCTTTTACTTTATACGTTTTTTCAAATAATGAAAGTTACAATCGGACAAATTAACACGACGAACGGCGATTTTGAAGGAAACGCCGCGAAGATTCTTAAAGCCGTCGAAACTGCCAAAAAAGACGGCTCGGATTTGGTTGTTCTGCCGGAAGTCGCCACGCACGGCTACACTTCGCAGGATTGGTTTTTAGACCACGACATAATTGAAACTGCCGATTGGCATTTGCGGAAAATTATCGAAGCGTCAAAAGGCTTGACGGTGATTGTCGGCACGATTCGCCGGAACGACGAAACCGACGGGCGCAGACTTTTTAATTCGGCGGCAATTATACACGACGGCGAACTCGTCGGATTCGCCGACAAATCTCTTTTGCCCGAATACGACGTTTTTGACGATCCGCGATATTTCGAGCCGAGCGAAACGCGCCGAATGTTTGAAGTCAAAGGCAAAAAACTCGGCGTTGTCGTCTGCGAAGATTTCTGGAACGACAAAACCTTCTGGCGCGAAAGGCTTTACGACGAAGACCCGGCGGACGAACTGATTAATCAGGGCGCGGACATAATTATTTCGCTCAACGCTTCGCCGTTTAACAAAGGCAAGATCAGTCTGCGCTGCGATATGGTCGCGCATCGCGCACGAACTCAGAAAGTTCCGGTTGTTTTTGTCAATCTCGTCGGCGGAAACGACGGAATAATTTTCGACGGCGCAAGTTTAATTGCCGACGAAGAAGGCGACATAATTTTGCAAGCACCGGCGTTTGAGGAATTTTACGGCACGGTTGAAATTGACGTGCGCGAACCCGACAAACGCGGAATTACGGGCGATGAACTCGAAACGATTCGGCAGGCTCTGGTTTTGGGAATCAAAGATTACGCGCATAAAAACAATTTTAAGACAGCCGTTCTCGGTCTTTCCGGCGGAATTGATTCAACAATCGTCGCGGCTTTGGCGGCGGAAGCAATCGGCGCGGAAAATCTTCTGTGCGTGATGATGCCGTCGCCGTTTTCTTCTTCGGGAAGTATTTCCCATTCGGAAAAACTTATAAAAAATCTCGGCTGCGATTCGCGCATCGAACCGATTTCCGAAGCGTTTGAAGTTTTATTGAAACAGCTCGAATTTACAAAACCGAAAAAAGGCGGCGAAAATCTCGCGGCGGAAAATATGCAGTCGCGCCTGCGCGGTTTGATTTTGATGAGCATTTCAAACGCCGAAGGAAGATTGGTTTTAGCGACGGGAAACAAGAGCGAACTCGCCGTCGGTTACTGCACGCTTTACGGCGACACGAACGGCGGTCTGGCAGTCATCGGCGACGTTTTAAAAACGGAAGTTTACGCACTTTCGCGCCACATCAACGAATCGGCTGGACGCGAAATAATTCCAAACGAAATAATCGAAAAAGCACCGTCCGCCGAACTCGCGCCCGATCAATTTGACCAAGACAGCTTGCCGCCTTATGAACTGATGGACCCGATCTTAAAACTTTATTTTGAAAACAAACTCGCGCCCGCCGAAATTATCAATAAAGGACACGATGCCGATCTGGTTTATTCGCTTTTGAACAAAGTAGAATCTCCGGCAAACGAATTCAAACGCCGACAACTTCCGCCGACATTGATAATTTCAAAAAACGCAATTGGAATCGGGCGCAGAAGACCTGTAACGCACAAATATCGGAGAAATCAAAGATGAATACGGCGAATTTTGAAAAAGTGATCGAGGTTTTGCTGGATATGCAGGCGAAATCAATCATCGAAAAATACGCCGTCGGCGGTGCGTTTGCCGCAACTTTGCACAATGAACCGATTTCGACGATTGATCTTGACATTTTCTTTTTTTTAGCCGAAAAAAGCGACAGTCCGATTTTGTCTTTAAATTCCGTTTATGATTACGCACAAATCAACGGTTTTTCTTTTGACCACGAATTTATCAACATTTACGGTTGGCTGGTGCAATTTGTTGAAGCAAGTCACAGCGGTCTATGGACGGAAGCGGTAGAAAATGCCGATATTATAAAAATCGGCGATTACAAAGTTTCGGTAATCGGGCGTGAACATTTAGCGGCAATGTGGCTGTTCGCCGGAAGAGCTAAGGATTATCAGAAAATTTCAGCATTTTTGGAAGCAGACATCATAAATTACTCGAAACTTCTTGATGTTTTGCGGCGACACGATTTAATGTCAAAATGGAACAAGGAAAAATGGCGTTTTGCAGATGATGAAGAATAAATTTCAAACCGAAATAATTAAAGACTTAAAAAGACGTAAACAAACTTCACGCGCATATTTGCGTTCACTTTCACCGATAGAAAAAATCGAGAAACTCGTGCAGTTACAAGAACAATACTATCAAATGCTAAAAATCCGCGAAGAAAACGGAGGTCGCCCGATTCCCGAAAAGTGGCGGAAATGGCACAGAGCGCGTTATGAAAACTCGTTAAAATAAAAATTTTATAATTTCTGCAAGAAAAATTAAATCTTTCCGTTCTATAAAAACAAGACGCGAAAAGCGCATAAGTCGAAAGAAACGGAGAGATTTTTCTATGTCAAAAAATAATTTTTCAAATCCGCTTGATAATATCAAAATTGCCAGTCCGTGTTCGGCGGATTGGAATAAAATGGTCGGCGACGAAAGGCAGAGGCATTGCGCGGAATGTAAATTGAATGTTTACAATCTTTCGGGAATGTCCAGGCGTGCGGCGGAAAATCTTTTGATCGAGGCGGAAGGCAGAGTTTGCGTGCGGTATTTCAAACGCGCGGACGGCACAGTTATCACGAAAGATTGTCCTGTCGGTTGGAAAGCGGTCAAGCGGCGCGTGTCGAAGATTGCGGCGGCTTTTGCTTCGTTGATTTTCACGGCAGTCGGCGGAATCGGTTTGACGAGTTATTTTTCGCAGGCGAATGAGTATCCTTTGATGGGCGAGATAGCAGTTGCGGAAAATTCAGAACCTCAAAAAACATCCGAAATTCATTTGAATTCAAATGTTTCGGTTGAACCCGAACTGATTGAAATTATGGGAGATGTTTCAATTGATCCCGAATATACAATGGGCGAAGTTTCCAAAATTGACCGGGTAAAAGACGAAATTCTCGAAAATCAAGATTAAGCGGGAGATAACGCAAAATTAAGAGTTAAAAAATAATAGATTTAATTTCAACTTTTTGGTCGGACTTTTCTTCAATTTTGCATTTTTAACTTCTAACTTTTCATTGATTTGTTTCTCTCCCTGCTCCTAAAGGAAAAAGACGGCGATTAATTTCGTCGTCTTTTTTTTGAATTGAATCGTTTCTGCAAAACCGACTTATCATCCTACCTAATGATTTTCGATATTATTTTACAAAATAGCCTTGTCTGGCGCGAACTTGATAATTTTGCGGATTTTGTAAAGTTACATTTAATTTAACGAATCTGTTTTGCGGATAGTCGGCTTCCGAATAATATTGCACTAAATATTGTGCGCGAAGTTCGTTGGCGAGTTTGCGGAAAATTTCTTCTAAGATCGCGGCGTTTTGCCGCATATTCGTTTGATTTTCGTAATCGTTTTTCAGATCAATCGGCTGGAATTTCGGCAGAAAAGCAGTTCCGCCCGTTTCGTCGGCGAAGCGTTGCAGATTGCTCTGACCGAAAACGCTGATCTTATTTAGTCTGTAAGAACTTCCCGCCGGATTTATCGAATAAAAAACCGTGTCGGCGTTTTGCAGCGATTGCAGAACTTTCGACTGCTCGCGCGTTTTGATCTCTTCGCGCTTGGTTTCGAGCATTTTTGTCGTCAACGCGCCGAGATTTTTGCCCAAAGAAGCGTATAAATTGTTAAAACCTTTTCTGATTCCGGTGCTGTTCGTGTCTTCGCCGTCGGAAATTACGACGATCACTTTTCGCCGTCCGGGTTTCGTATTCGCGTCCAGATAATCGGCGGCGGCTTTGACCGTATCGTAAAATGCCGTGTATTGTTTGGTCGGTTTTATCTGGCGAATTGCCGCGCCCGCGATTTCCGCCGTGTTGCTCGCTTTAATCATAATCGGACGCTCGCCCACCGTATAGACGATTGCGCGGTCTTCGGGACGCATTACGTCTTTTAAGAATTTCGCGGCGGTTTCCTGCTGAAACTGAAACATCGCGTCGGTGCTTGCCGAAACGTCGAACAAAATCGCAATCTCAAGCGGAACTTTTTCGGCGGGCGAAACTTTTTCGATTCTTTGATATTTTCTTTCTTCCAAAACGCGGAAATCCTTTTCGGTCAAATTCGTAACCGGCTGTCCGTCGGCATTTGTAACCGAAACGGGAACGACGACAAGGCGCGAATTGATCTTAACGATTTCGTCCGCGTCAACCACAGTTTTCTGCGGAGGCGGCGGCGGAGGCGGAATGTCCTGCGCCAAGGCGGAAAATGCAAAAGCGAAAAGAAGCAAAAATAAAGCTGCAATTTTTTGTTGTTTCACGTTCTCACCTGTTCAAAGTTTTAGAATTTTTTTTATAAAAATAATCGGGGAAGGCGAAAATCACAGTTATAGATTTTCACCAAAGCAGTTTCGGAGATGGGAGAAATATAAAGCGATTACCGTTGCAATCGCTTCATATTTCTAAAAATTTACTGTCCGTCGTCGTCGTCAGCCGTTGCTGAACGAACTTCGACGTTTTGGTTTAGTCCGCGACTGACGAGAAGTTTAACTTCAACCCGTCTGTTTTCGGCGCGTCCTTCTCTTGATGAATTATCGGCAACCGCCTGAAGTTCACCAAATCCGTAAGACGTTCCGATGCGGCGAAGCGGAATGTTGTGCGTTGTTACCAAATAATCAATTACCGATTGAGCGCGTTTTTGGCTCAAAAGTTTATTGGCTTGCGCGTTTCCCGTCGAATCGGTAAAACCCGTGACCTCCAAAACGTAACCGCGCAGAGTCATTGCCGCCTGAGCGACCTGATCGAGTTCCTGTTTTCCTTCCGGCGAAAGTTCCGCGCTTCCCGTTCTGAAATTGACCGTCGCCGTTGACTGCACGACGAAATCATCAAGCGAAGAAATCCGCTGATTCGTGGCATTTACGCCCGCAACTGCGGCATCAGCCGTATCCTGCGCGGCTTTCGCGCCTCCGCGGGCGGCATTTGAAATCGCCATCAATTCGTCAATCTGTCCCGAAAGACGTTCCGCATTCTGCTCGGTTTGCGTAACTCTGTCTTCAACCGGATCAATGCGGCTTTGCAAAGACTGCGCGACTCTCAGATCATCGTCGTCAAAGCGAACTTTCGTCGCCACCAAATTGCCGATACTGTCGCCGCGTCCTTCGACCTTCAAAGCCAACCCGCGCATCAAAACCGTCGCCGGATAACTTTTATCGCCGAAAATTCCGGTTTCCTTAACGCTCGTGCCGGGCGCGACGATAACCCGCGTGTCAATTCCCACGCCGTCGCGGACGACAAATCCATCGTTGGTTTGACTAACGACAGTTCCTTCGATTTTATATTTTTGTCCGCTTACCAAATTGCGAACCTGCGCGTCTTGAGCGATAACGGTCATCGAACACAAGACAATTGCCATAAACAACAAATTTAATTTTCTAAACATAATTTTCTACTCCTCATTTAAACATTTTATGACTCTGGAAATCTAAATGTTTTTAAATTGATAACCCTTTAAACAGAAATTGCTCCAGAATATAGTTATCGGCAGAATTTGCAAATTGTTTCGTGGTTTTTTTCAAAAATCTAAATTTTTTGTAAATCGGAGAGTTACAAAGTTAGAGTTGCAAGGCGAATCATAAGTTGCAAAAAGTTTTTTCTTTCCAGTAAATCCTTTTTTTACTATGATTTAGCAACGCTGTTAATTTTCCTTCCCAACTCTGATTTTCAATATTACCATTAATTTTCTGTGCGTAAATTTTTTTTTCTATATTTACTTGGGAAATGCCGTTTTTACCTTTTCATTTCTCAATTCTTCCAATCTATTCCGAGAAATCTCAATATATTTCGTATCATCGTCATTGTCCGTTGCGCTCGCCTTGCTTCCGCGCTCGAATAACTCAATTGCTTTCTCACGATTGCCTGTTTCTAATTCGAGTTCGGCATATTGATAAAGAGCGTAAGCATAATTCGGATTCTTTCGCAAAACTTTCTCAAAAGTTGCGCGTGCCGCGTCATTATTACCGACACCATTTTGCGCCGATCCCAAATTTGTTAGATTTTGGAGATTATTTGGTTCAAGGTTGGCGGCTATTTTATTATGTTCTAATGCTTCTTTTTCATTACCCATCATATCAAAAACTCCCGCTAACATAATGTGAATAACAGAATCTCTTGGCTTTATGCTTGATGCTTTGAGTAATAATTCTTTAGCTTTTTCTAAATTTTCTAAAGATGAATTTTCTTCGTGCAGATTTATATACATTCCAGCCAAAACAGCAAGAGTATCGGCATTATTAGGAAATAACTCAACTGCCTTCTTTTGCTGTTCGATTGCGCCTTGTAAATCGCCTTGCTTTCTTAATACAGTAGCTTTATCTACATATTGATTATGAACTTTTATCTTTTCCGCTTCCGTTTGTCCACAGGCGAAAGAAAATAGACAGAAAAGAATTAAAAATAGAAAGGAAATTTTATTTGCCATAAGCCGCATAACTCATTTCCTCCAATTTTTTCATTACTATTGCCGCATTTTCTTTCCCATATTCTCTTTCTAACCGCAATTTTATTCTTGGTAAGTCTTTCGGTTCAGGCGGCACGAGATAATTATCACGCAGAAAAATAGCTTTGTCTGTTTTCTCGCGCTGTATCGTAGCAGCTTTTGATGTGCCAAAATATACATCAACGACGATTGGAAACCAGTTATTAAATTACTGTAAAAGTCCAGCCGCGCCGCCTGCAACGTTTGCCCGAACTATTCCTGCTTTATTTAATTTATGGTTTTGCAACTTTAGCTTTTTTACTTTCCAATTCTACAAGTCGTTTTTTACTATCCCTAACAAAATTTAAATCTCTTGATTCGGCAGTTTCGTCTAAATCTACCACTTTGCTGAATAACTCTTTAGCTTTTTCGATGTTGCCGTCCTCTAATTCAGCTTCTCCGTAGTGATAAAGCGCGTAGATGTAGTTTGGATTTCTTTGCAGAACATATTCAAAATTCTCTCTGGCAGATTCATTTTTACCTAAAGATTTTTGAATTACTGCAAGATTAACTCTGTTATCCAAATTATCGGGTTGAAGTTCGACAGCCGCCTTCATCTCGCGTAATGCTCCTTGTTTATCCCCAAGAAGTTCAAGTATTGTAGAATACATCTCGCGGATTACTACATTTTTCGGATTTATTTTACTAGCTCTTTCTAGTAAATGTTTAGAGTTTTCCAAATTAGATTTAGATGAATCTTTTTCATACAAATCAAGATATATTCCAGCCAAAACAGCAAGAGTGTCCGCATTATTTGGAAAAATCTCAACCGCTTTCTTTTGCTGTTCGATTGCGCCTTGTAAGTCGCCTTGTTTCCTTAATACAGTAGCTTTATCCACATATTCATTATGTAGCTTTATCTTTTCAGCTTCTGTTTGTCCACAGGCAAAAGAAAATAGACAGAAAAGAATTAAAAACAGAAAGGAAATTTTATTTACCGTAAGCCGCATAACTCATTTCCTCCAATTTCTTCATTATTACTGCCGCATTTTCTTTCCCATATTCTCTTTCCAATCTCAACTTTATTCTTGGCAAATCTTTCGGCTCAGGCGGAATTAAATAGTTATTACGCTTCGTTTTTTTAATGTGATGTTTTGCCTTCATATTTATTTTGGAGATGCCGTTTTCGCCTTTTCACTTTTCAATTCTCCCAACCGCTGACGGTTTATATCAATATACTTTGTATCGCCGTCATTGTCCGTTGCGCTCGCCTTGCTTCCGCGCTCGAATAACTCAATTGCTTTCTCACGATTGCCTGTTTCTAATTCGAGTTCGGCGTAATAATAAAGTGCATAAGCATAATTTGGATTTCTTTGCAAAACTTTCTCGAAAGTTTTTCTGGAAATATCTAAACTCTTTAAGTCATATTGATTTATTGCTAAATTGGTTAAATTTTCTATGTCATTAGGTTTCAATATATTGACTTTCTCTGTTTCTTCTAAGGCTTTTGTTTTGTTGCCTAATCGGTCATAAGTTCCCGCCAACATTTCGTGTCCAACTGCATCATTTGGATTTATTTTTAATGCTTTTAGTAGTAATTCTCTCGCCTGCTCAAGATTTTCTTTTTTCTTATTTTGGTCATACAAATCCAAATATAAACCAGCCAAAACTGTTAGCGATTCCCAATCTTTCGGTTTCAATGCGACAGCTTTTTTCTGCTCTGTAATCGCACTTTGTAAATCACCTTTTTTCCTTAGCTCGTAAGCCTTTACACTATACTTATTGAATTGTTCGTTTTTCTGTGTTTCTGATTGACTACAAGCTGAAATAGAAAAACAAATACACAATAAAATTAAAGAACAAATTTTATTTACCGTAAGCTGCATAACTCATTTCCTCCAATTTCTTCATTACTATCGCCGCATTTTCTTTCCCATATTCTCTTTCCAATCTCAACTTGATTCTTGGCAAATCTTTCGGCTCAGGCGGAACTAAATAGTTATCGCGCAGGAAAACAGCACTTTTAATTGCTTCGCGTTGATTAGTTTTAATTTTTGAGTAACCCATATAAACATCAACAACGATTGGAAACCAGTTATTAAATTCTTGCAAAAGTCCAGCCTTGCCTTTTGATTTTATTTTCAACATTTATTTTGGAGATGCCGTTTTCGCCTTTTGATTTTTTAGTTCTTCCAATCTTTCTTGTGCATCACGTTGTGAACCAATTTCTTCGGCTTTTCTATCTTCGGGAATTTCCATATTGACGGCTTTCTCGAATAATTCGATTGCTTTATCAATTCTGCCTGCTTCTGCTTCGAGCGTTCCAAGTAAATAAATTGCGGGAACGTAATTTGAATCAACTTCTAAGGCTCTTTCATAGTATTTCCGCGCTAATTGCTTATTGTTAATATCTTCATAGGTTATTCCTAAATTTATCAGGAAATTAGTATTCTGTGGCGACAACTTAACGGCTTCTTGAAAAGATCGGATAGCTCTTTCCTTTTCTCCTACTTGTCTGAGCATAACTCCTAATGTGTAATGAGAGTTAGGATAGCTAGAATCTAGTTTGACAGCTTTTTGAGCTATCTCAACCGCCTTTTGATATTCATTCGAGTCATAATACAAACCAGCCAAAATAGTATAAAGTCTTACCTTTTTCGGATTAGCTTCGATTGCTTTAATCTGTTGCTCTATCGCGCCTTTCACATTCCCTTTTGTTGTTAATTCATCAGCTTGCCTTTCATAATCCAACGATATTTCTTCATTAGATTTTGATTGACCACAAGCGAAAGTGAAAAGACAGAGAAAAAGAACAGATAAAAAAGCTAGTTTACTTACCATAAGCCGCATAACTCATTTCCTCCAATTTTTTCATTACTATCGCCGCATTTTCTTTCCCATATTCTCTTTCCAATCTTAGCTTAATACGAGGTAAGTCTTTCGGCTCTGGCGGCACAAGATAATTATCACGCAGGAAAACTTCACTTTTTATCTTCTCTAGTTGATTTTGCTTAATCTTTGAGTAACCCATATAAACATCAACGACAATCGGAAACCAAGTGTTGAACTCCTGCAATAATGCTGCCGCACCGCCCGCGACGTTCGCCCGAACTATTCCTGCTTTATTTAATTCAGGTCCTCGATGAGTTTGAGTAACAGTTATACTTTTATCTAAAATTATTGGTGCATTTTTACCAGATTTAGCTTGATATTCTCGCACTTTAGAATTTTCTTTTCCTTCCGTTCTCAAAGAACCTTCAATCTGATAATTTCGCTCATAGCCTCTAACCGTGCCGTGTTCAACTTTTGTTTGCGTCTTGCTGCCGTTAAATCTTTGCTCGACTATCTTGAACCGCTTCTCAAATCTGTTCGTTTCTCTTTTGAACGGGTCTTCCGAGAAATCCTTGTTCGGCGCGGCTTTCGGCTGTTCGATTTTCTGCGCGGGCAATTGGTTTTCAGGCGCGGCTTGCATTATGTCGGTTTTATACTTCGTGTAAAATTTACCGCCGTAAATTGTGCCGTCGAGTCCGACGCGCGGTTTGCTGATCTTGAACTCCATCGAGTTTCTCTCGCGTTCGTCCATTGTGTAATAGCGCGACATCATTTCGCGCTCGAAGGCTTTTTGCGGCTCGCCCAACTGTTTGTAAAGTTCGGCGGCTTCCAGATTGACGAAAGCCGATTCAGCGCGGTTTACATTGATTGTCCGCTGTTTCGTGCGTGCGTCAATTCCGCTTGCCGCGTCAATCGCTCTGTTTAAGCGGTTTTCGTAGGCGGCGACTTTTTTCTGCAAAATCTGAAAATTGGCGTTCTTCTCAAAATCGCCTTTTGAGTTGACCATCTGGCTAAAAGCGTTCTGCTTGTCGGCGGCGGCTTTTTCCAGATCAACTTTTGCCGATAAAATCTGCAAAGAAGCGTTATTTTGCGCCTCCGGCTCGCTTGCCGCTTGGCGAATCGCGTTTCTGACCGCTTCGGCATCGTCAAACGTCGCGGCATCCGCGTCGGCTAATTTTCGCGCCGCGTCAACGCGCGTCTGCCCTTCGCCCGTCGCTAAATTCAGCAGTTCGGTTTTGACCGTTTCGCGCAAAATCGGGTCGGCGATCTTCGCAGCCGAACGGTCAATCGCTCTTTCCTGCCTGAAATCGGTAAGCTGCTTTACCGTTTCCGATGTTAAATCAATCGAAACCTTGCCGTTTTTCGTCGCCCAGCCTTCAATATCCTGTTTTGTCGCCCGCGTGCAGATATTTTTCTTCGTGCATTTCTGCTCGTCGTTGACGATAAATTCGCCGTATTTCGCTTCGAAGGCTTTGATGTCCTCGTCGCTGAAATGAAAATGCCCGCGTAAAAGTTCGCGTTTCAAATCATCCGCGTCAAGGGATTTTTTAACCCGGAATTGCTGCTTATCCGCGTTCTCCGAATCGCCCGCGGCTTTCAGTTCCGTATTTTCCACCCAGAGATTGCCTGTGGAAATTCCTTTTGTAAAAGGATTATTTCCGGTTAGGTTCGGTTTGATTTCAGCCAAATTCTGAAAATCGGTTTCAGGCATTTTACTGCCGAATATGCGCGTCATTTGTTTTTCCTCCAAAATTATTCGTTCTTAAATTACAGAATACGCCCCGAAAAACTTTGTTGCAAGAAATTTTTAAAGCTGTTTCCGGTTCATATAAATATGTTATCGGCAAAAATCGTGAATTGTTTCCCGTTTTTTTCGGGAAAACTGAAAAAAATACAAATCGGAGAGATTTAAAGGCGGAAATTCAAGGCAGGTCTTTTTATAAAAAAGGCTCTTTGACAATTAGTGTTGGAAACTTTTTTTGGTCAGTATTCCTGTCGCCAACGGCGACTAACAGTATAGCCTAGCGAGAATCGCTAGGTCAGACGAATCAAGAATGCCGTCGCTGAAGGCGACGAACAAGTTATGTAGAAAATTGTTGCTCACTTTCAGCGAGCGATTGAATGATTATCAACAACATATAGTTTCGGCGAAAAACGCCTGCACCATAGACTATAATGTTGGTCGCCGCCCGCGACGCGGGAAAAAATTCAATAAAACTTAACCACTAATTGCCAAAGAGCCATAAAGAAAAGGTTCAGCAGAACTGCTGAACCTTTTCTTTACAGGTAGATACAATTCGCATTACAAAATTAAAGATTAAATTGCGTCGTTTCGAGATATTCCTTCATAAACGACAAGAATTTCTCGGCATCCGCGCCGTCAACAATGCGGTGATCGTAAGTCAGAGCGAAATACGCCATTGAGCGAATGGCGATCACGTCGTCGCCTTCGTCGGTGGTGATAACTTTCGGGCGTTTTTCGATTGTGCCGACGCAGAGAATCGCAACTTGCGGCTGATTGATAATCGGCGTTCCGAAAAGTCCGCCGAAAACTCCCGGATTCGTAATCGTAAACGTGCCGCCGGAAACTTCGTCGGGCATCAGTTTTTTCGTTCTGGCTCTGTCCGCCAGATCGTTTGCCGTCTGTGCCAAACCCGCGAGCGAAAGCGAATCGGCTTTTTTGATAACGGGAACGATCAAACCCCAATCGAGCGCAACCGCCATTCCTAAATTTACGTCGCCTTTGTAAACGATCTGATCGCCGGAAACTTGCGAATTTACAACCGGAAATTTTCGCAGAGCGTTTGAAACGGCTTGGAAAATAAACGGCATATAAGTTAATTTCGTGCCGTAGCGGTTCTGAAATTCCGATTTATTTTTATTGCGAAATTTCGCCACATTCGTCATATCAATTTCGTAAACGCTCGTAACGTGCGCCGAAGTCTGCTTCGAGAACGTCATATGTTCGGCGATCTTCTTCCGCATCACGCTCATCGGCTCAACTCTGTCGCCAATTTGCGAAGCAATTTGCGGTGCTTGATACTCGGTTTTTTGTATCGGCTGACTCTGGACTTCCGCTTTCGGACTTTGGACTTCGGACTTCGGACTCTGGACTGCTCCGGCTTTTCCGGCAAGCAAATCCTGCGGTTTCATCGCCGCGCCCGATTCGATAAACGACATTATATCTTTTTTCGTTACGCGCCCACTCATTCCAGAGCCTTCGAGTCTGGAAATATCTATGTTGTGTTCTTTAGCGATGTTGCGGACAAGCGGACTGCTGCGCGTTTTCCGCAATTGCTCAACGGTCTGATCGCCGATTGCCTTGTTGTCGTGTCCGTTTGAACTCGTCTGCGCGTCTTCCACCGCGCCCGGATGTTGATAATCGTAACTTCTGCCTTCGATGTCTTCGAGTGCCTCTTTTTCAGTAACCGGCATCGAAACGGAAGTTTGACTCTTATCTTCGGTTTTCGGACTCTGGACTCTGGACTCTGGACTTTGGACTTTTCCCGTCGCGCCCGCCGCGCCGACCAGACCGACAACCGAATCAACCTCAACCGTTTCGCCTTCTTGGGCGCGAATTTCAAGAAGCGTTCCCGCCACGGGCGAAGGAACTTCCGCGTCAACTTTATCGGTGGAAATTTCGAGCAGAGGTTCGTCCTTTGCAACCGCATCGCCGACGGCTTTCAGCCATTTTGAAACAGTTCCTTCCGCAATTGATTCGCCCATCTGCGGCATTACAACTTCCGTAGCTTCGCCCGCCGCGCCGTTTGAATCGGAAGAATCTTGTGAATCTTTCGCGCTCGCTGTTGCCGCCGCTTCCGCCGTTTCAATAACCTTCGCATCATCCGGTTTTAACGGATGCTCGGAAATCTCGTCAATTCCCTGATTATCGTTTTCCGCTTTCGTTTCGTTTTTTGCAGACGGCTGACCATTTCCGGCGGCGGTTTCGCCTTCTTCGCCAATTATTCCGACAACCGAATCAACTTCAACCGTTTCGCCCTCTTCGACGCGGATTTCCAGTAAAACGCCCGCTTGCGGCGCGGGAACTTCCGCGTCAACTTTATCGGTGGAAATCTCCAAAACCGGCTCGTCCTTTTCGATCTTATCGCCGACGGCTTTCAGCCACTTTGAAACAGTTCCTTCCGCAATTGACTCGCCCATCTGCGGCATTACAACTTCTACGCTCATAAATTCTCCGTTACTAAATTTAGTCTTAAAGATAAAATATCAAAGAAATAGAATACAAGAAAATCATTTGTAAGAAAACATTGAACGGGAAATAATTAAAATGATGCCCGAATTTAATTTTGCAAATACGATTAGGTTTAGCAAAAATCTGATGCTGATTTAAAAATTCGTAACGCTGGCTTCCAGCCGGCTGTCGCGGCGGCGGGCAAGATGGTGGCGGTATAGTTTTCAAACAGCTTCTCAGAAATCTTCTGATCGCCGATTGAAATTCGGCGATTGGGAGTTTCAGCATCTCTGCTTGCAAGTTTGCCGTCTTTTGGCAAACTATTTACCGTGAACATTTCAGATGATAACCGTAGTTCAAATACTGAAAAACGCACTCGGCGCAAGCAAGGATGCTGATACTCCTAATATATACTTATTTTTGTTAAGGTGCTGTTTGGAAATTGTATCGCAGGCTTCCAGCCGGCTGTCTTGGTGGCTTCCAGCCGCCAATTCGAGCGTTATTTACTCGAATTGGCGGTAAAAACAGATGAATTTGGCGGCTGGAAGCCACCAAGACTGCCGGCAAGATGCCGGCGTTACGTTTTTTTGAGTTTCCAAATAGCTTCTAAGGTGCTTATCAACGCAAAATAATTTAATTGATATTTTCAAATTATATAAAATAATGCAGATATATATAAAAAATTCCGTGTGAAAACTTTGTAAATTCGGAAAGACGCGTAAATTTATTTATCCATATAAACGTCCGAATCGAACTCTTCTGAAAAAATTAAAAGTCTTATGAGATCAAAGAAAAATTCTGCCGGCAGACGCAGATGGAGAAATTTTAATACGATTGCAGCCGTTTTGATTATCAAAATTGCAATATTGAGTTTTGCGGCGCAGAGTTTCCAGATAGTTTCCGATATGAGGCTCTCCGAACAAAATACAATACTAGGAATATGGAATCGGTGGGATGCCGTAAACTATCTGAAAATCGCGCAGACGGGTTATACGGGAACAGGCGAAGATAGATTTCTGATCGTTTTCTTCCCGCTGTATCCGCTTTTGGTAGCAGTATGCAATTTTGTCGTGAGAGATATTTTAATCAGCGGTTTTATTATTTCCGGGATTGCATCAATCGTGCTGGCGTTGGTTTTCAGAGAACTTGTGCGAATGGATCATTCAGAGAGAACGGCGAAACTTGCCGTGCTGTTTCTGTTTATTTTCCCGACCAGCTATTTTCTTCATATTCCATATACCGAAAGCCTCTTTCTTGCCATAACCGTCGGCTGCTTTCTCGCCGCGCGGAAAAGGTTCTGGTTCATAGCAGGCATTCTGGGCGCATTAAGTTGTTTGACGCGCATCAATGGATTGATTTTGATTCCGGCTCTTGCCTTCGAGGTTTGGGAAGAATACGGCGAGATTAAACGCTTTAACCGACGCTGGCTGTTTTTGCTGCTCATTTTCGCAGGCATTTTCGCATACTTATCGCTCAATTATCTGGTTACGGGCAATCCGCTAATGTTTATGACTTATCAACGCGAGAATTGGGGCAGATATATAAGAGTTCCGTGGGAAGCGGTCTGGGGATTAATCAAAGTAATCGTTTCCGATCCGAAAGCCTCCAACGCACAGATGCAGGGAGTTCAGGAATTGCTCTTCGTTTCAATCGGATTATTTGCAATAGCGTTAGGTTGGGAAAATCTACGAAAATCTTACCGGGTTTGGATGATATTAAACTGGTTATTATTTATCAGCACTTCTTACGCGTTAAGCATTCCGCGCTATACTATTACGTTGTTTCCCATATTTATTCTGATGGCACTTGCAGCACGCAGGCACTGGTGGTTGAATCTGATTTTCATCGTTTGGTCAACATTATTTTTATCATTGTTCATCACTCAATTTGTAAGAGGCTGGTGGGCGTTTTAGCCGCACTTACGAAAACTTTGTGATTCAGAATCTCTCTAATTTCAAGATTTAAGGCATACAGCCGCAGCCGGATTAGTTTGCAGCAAATTGCCGATTACAGAGATTTTCATTTTGGGGCAGGCTATCCGGCAAAATAAATTTTTATAAACATTTTATGCAGGATTTTCGATTAAAAGTTTTTCGCACCGTTGCCGAGAAATTAAATTTTACAAATGCGGCTGAGGTTTTGTTTCTAACTCAGCCCGCCGTTACTTTGCAGATAAAAACGCTCGAAGAAGATTTAGGCGTGAAATTATTTGACCGTTCGGGCGGCAAGGTTCGTCTGACCGAAGCGGGCGGCGTTCTGCTTGGATATGCAGAGCGAATTACCGATCTATACAACGAAGCCGAATCCGCCGTCGGCTCGCTTACGGGCGAAGAACGCGGGCAACTTGCCATCGGTGCTTCGACTACCATTGCTCAATATGTCTTGCCCGCACTGCTCGGCGAATTTCTTTCGTATCATCCGCGAATTGAACTTTCGATGGTCAGCGGAAACACGGAAAATATCATACGGGCGTTGGATGAAAAGAGAATCACGCTCGGATTGGTTGAAGGTCCAATCGGACGAAACGATCTTAAAACGGATCGTTTTATCGAAGATGAGATCGTCGCCGTTGTCGCTGCCGACCACAAATTGGCAACGGTAAAAGATTCTAAAATAAACGTAAAACAGCTTGCCGAAATACCTCAAATCTGGCGTGAATACGGTTCGGGAACTCGCCGCGTGATCGAAGACACGCTCAAAGAAGCGAAACTCAAACTGCGTGATTTCAATATCGCTATGGAACTCGATTCGACGGAAGCGATAAAGTCTGCGGTCAAAGCAAATCTGGGCATCGGATTCGTTTCGCGTTGGGCTTTATCGGGAGAAACAGAACCCGGTTTATTAAAAATAATCAACATCAATAAGTTGCAGATAAAACGCCAATTCAAATTCGTCTATCCGCGAACTCCGCAACTCGAAGGCACAGCCGAAACTTTTTTGAGATTCGCACTTCGCCGCCGTCCGATCTTAGTGAAAAGATAAAGTTATTCAATTTTAAAATATAATCCCATTCACGCTAAATTATTCTACAATAAACTTTTAACGCGATAAGAAAAACTTATAACGCATCAGTTTAAATCATTGGACGCACCGTTTTGAATGGTTCAAACTAAGATTGTTATGACGCGGAAAATTCTATTTTTTATCGGGTTTCTTTTTTCAATTTCACCAATCGCTTCGCCGCCGCTGGCGTTGGCTTTGGGATTGGTTTTCGGTTTAACTTTTGCTCATCCATATTTAAAACAATCGCAAAAATTCTCAAAAACGCTTTTGCAACTTTGCGTTGTCGGATTGGGTTTCGGAATGGATTTGCAGGAAGTTATAAAAGTCGGGCGAACGGGGGTTTTCTACACCGCACTCTCGATAGCTTTTGTTCTTGGAACGGGTTTTCTGCTTGGCAAATTGCTGAAAGTCGGAAAAACAGATTCTTACTTGATTTCAGTCGGAACAGCGATCTGCGGCGGAAGCGCGATTGCGGCGGTCGGACCCGTTGCCGGAGCAACTGATGACGAAATGAGCGTGTCATTAGGCACGGTTTTTATTTTGAACTCGGTTGCTCTGATCGTTTTTCCGTATATCGGCACGGCTTTGGATTTGAGCCAAACGCAATTTGGTTTATGGGCGGCATTGGCGATTCACGATACTTCTTCGGTCGTCGGTGCGGGAGCGAAATTCGGTGCAGCGGCATTAGCCGTCGGCACAACCGTTAAACTCGCCCGTGCGTTATGGATCGTTCCCGTAACGCTTGCGACGGCGGCAGTAAAACGCAGCGGCACAAAAATTAAATATCCGTGGTTTATCGGCTTATTCGTCCTCGCCGCCGTCGCCAATACATATCTGACAAGCGGTTCAACTCTCTACGAAATGTTCTACGATTTAGCAAGAATCGGTCTGACCGCCACGCTTTTTTTGATCGGCAGCCACATTTCACGCCAAAAACTACAACAAGTCGGCATCCGTCCGTTCGCTCAAGGCATAATTTTATGGATCATTGTCAGCGTCTTATCGCTCGCGTTAATCATTAACGGTTACATAAATTTAAATTGAAAATTTTCAATAAAATCAGATGATTCGCGGCGGTTTCGGTATTTACTACGATCTCGGTGCGAAAATAACCGCAGCGGCGGCATATCAATTTCCGTATCTGCGTTAAGTTACGCGACTTGACGCAGCACTTCCGGCTTCCGATTCCCGTATATTCAATTTCTAAAGTCAAACTCAAAACCATATTTTATAAAATCGTGCTACGAATTTGCAATAAGTGTTATTGTATTATAAATTGATAAAGCTATGAATGAATTATCCATATTTGGAGTTAGCGCGGAAGATGAGTTTTTGCAAAGTTTCGATATAATTGATCGAAACTTTGCACTACGCCGCTAGGTCTGA
Organism: Pyrinomonadaceae bacterium; assembly: GCA_965214585.1. Classification (GTDB taxonomy): domain Bacteria; phylum Acidobacteriota; class Blastocatellia; order Pyrinomonadales; family Pyrinomonadaceae; genus JAHCHG01. The sequence continues at coordinate 1,123,170 of OZ243957.1, forward strand.
GGCATTGCGCGATTTGTTGCACGACGCGCTTGCCTGCGGCATTGGCTTTCGACAAAAACTAAACAAATTAAACTTATTATGAAGAAAAGCAAGATATTTTCTGAAAAGGTGAATCTATTACAAGGCGTGTTACTAATATAATAAATGTAACACTAAATCATAAAAATTATCTTCAAAAATCAAAATTATTATGAGAAAAACTTTTATTACAGCCATCGGTTTAGCTGTAAATTTAATTATATTCGGCATCTCAATATCGGCACAATCGGCGACGGCGACTTTAAGCGGAACTGTTGTTGATGAACAAGGGGCGGTAATTTCAGGTGCGAATGTGAAAATCACGGATAAATCGAAGGCGTTTGAGCGAACGAAAATTGCGAACGGCGACGGATATTTTATTTTTTCGCAGATTCCGCCGAGCGAATACGTTTTGATCGTTGAGCAGACGGGTTTTGCGGCGGCACGAACGAGCGTTGTTTTGAATGTCAACGATCAGAGCAATCTGCGGGTTCAGTTGAAAGTTGCGGGTGCGGAGGCGACGGTGGAGGTTACGAATATGGCTTCTCTGATCGAAGAAACGCCCGTCGTGAAAACCGTGGTTGACCGGCAGTTTATTGAAAATCAGCCATTGAACGGCAGAAGTTTTCAGAATTTGGTAGAACTTTCGCCGGGTGTTGTAATTGCTCCGTCGAATCTGCCGAATCCGGGGCAATTTTCGGTCAACGGACAGCGGACGGGATCGAATTATTTTACGGTTGACGGCGTTTCAGCGAATTTCGGTTCGACGGCTTCGGTAACGCTTTACGAAACGGCGGGCGGCGGTGTGCCGTCATATTCGGCTTTGGGAACAACTTCGAGCCTTGCTTCGGTTGACGCGGTGCAGGAATTTGCGATTCAAACTTCGACTTACGCGCCGGAATTCGGACGACAGCCGGGAGCGCAAATTTCGCTTGTTACGAGAAGCGGAACAAACGAATATCACGGTTCGGTTTTCAATTACGTCCGCAACGACGTTTTTGATGCGAATAATTTTTTCGACAACGCCAACGGTTTTGAGAAACAACCGCTTCGGCAAAATGATTTCGGCGTTACATTCGGCGGACCGCTGCCGTTTTTGAACTTCGGCGAAGGCGGCTCCGTGATTAATTCGGGCAAAGACCGCACATTTTTCTTTTTCTCGTATGAAGGTTTACGTTTGCGTTCTTCGGGAAGAACCGATAACGATTTGGAAGTTCCGACGGTTGCGGCGCGAAATAACGCGACGGGTGTTTTGAAAGATATTTTGAGAGCGTTTCCGTTGCCGAACCGCCAATTTTCCGCCGCCGAAGAAGCCGACGGCGTTGTGCCGTATTTTTCAAATTTTACAAATCCGTCGCGCCTCGACGCAATCAGTTTGCGCGTTGACCACACATTTAACAATCGCGTTTCGGTTTTCGGCAGATACAATTACGCGCCGTCGGAAGATCAGCAGCGGGCGCGTTTCTGCGCGGCAAGCTGCGTGGCGGATTTGACTTATAAAACGCAGACTTTCACCGTCGGCTCGACTCAGATTTTTTCGTCGAATATTACCAACGATTTGCGCGTCAATTTTTCAAAATCAAAAGTCAATCAAACATATTTCATAGACGATTTCGGCGGCGCGGTCATTCCGCCGCAGTCGAGTCTTTATCCGTCATTTACAAACCGCAACAACGGTTATTTTTATTTTGAAGTCAATCCGACCGGCTCGAACACTTTGAGCGACGGACTTTTTTCCGACAATAAGCAAAGACAATTTAACATCGTCAATTCGACAAGCGTTACATTCGGCGGACACGCGGTAAAATTCGGCGCAGATTACCGACGTTTAACGCCGGTTTCGTTCAGCGGAACTTACAAACGCGCATTTTTGCCCGACAGTATTCAGGATGTCATCAACAACGTGCCGACCTTCGCGCAGATTATCGCGCCGCAGGTAACCCTGCGTCCGATTTACGAAAATTTCTCTTTATTTGCCCAAGACACTTGGCGCATCAATCCGCGTCTGACGCTGACTTACGGGTTGCGTTACGAAATCGTTCCCGCGCCGGATGAGGAAAACGGAAATTTACCACTGACGATTTTGGGTTTGCAGAAAGGCGCGAACTCGCTGGCAAATCTTTCGGTTTCGCCCGAAAGACAAAGATTTTACGAAACGACTTACAACAATTTCGCCCCGCGTGTCGGCGCGGCGTATCGTCTGTTTGAAAATACGGTCGTGCGCGGCGGTTTCGGCGTGTTTTACGATCTCGGCTACAATTTCACGGGTTCGGCATTCAGCACGGGAATTTTGCCGTTTTCAAATACGCTGACCTTGCCGAGCGTAACTTATACTTCGCCGCTTTTTCAACAGCAAGTTCCACCGGTAAGTTTGAATCCGCCGTATTCGCGTGTTTTCGCTTACGAACCGGATTTTCAACTGCCGTATTCTCTGCAATACAATTTTTCAGTCGAACAAGGTTTCGGCGCAAACAACACGATTTCCGTTTCCTACGTCGGCGCGAAAGGCGAACGGCTCGGACGAGTCGAAACTCTCCGCGCTTCGACCGGAAATTTCCGGCGTTTGGATTTGGTAACAAACGGTGGTTATTCAAATTACAACGCGCTTCAAGTGCAGTATCAACGCCGTTTGACACGAGGTTTTCAGGCTTTGGTTTCCTACACTTTCGGAAAATCTCTGGACAATGTTTCCGAAGAAACACAGAATAATCTGCAATCGCCGACCGGAAAATTTAATCCCGATTTGGACTACGCGCCTTCGAGTTTTGATGTGCGCCATTCGTTTAACGGCGCAGTCAGTTACGAAATCCCGTCGCCTTTTGAAAACGGTCTGGCAAAAAAGATTTTCGGCGGTTTCGGCATTGACGCGATTTTCCGCGCACGAACGGCGACTCCGGTCAACATCGTTACCAATTCAAACGCACTCGGTCTCGGCGTGAGAAACATTTTGCGCCCCGATTATGTTGCCGGGCAGCCGCTTTATATCGAAGACAACACCGCGCCGGGCGGCAGACGCTTTAATCGCAATGCCTTCTTTATTCCAAGCGGCAGACAAGGAAATCTCGGCAGAAACGCCCTGCGCGGTTTTCCGGCGCGGCAGTTCGATCTGTCTTTGCGAAGACAATTTAATCTAACGGAAAGAATAAATCTTCAGCTTCGCGCCGACGGCTTTAACGTCTTCAACACATCAAATTTTGCCAACCCGACGGGCGTTTTGACAAGCGGCAGTTTCGGCGTGGCGACCAGAACTCTGGCTTCCGGTTTGGGCGGTTTGAGTTCCCTCTATCAAATCGGCGGACCGCGATCATTTCAACTTTCGGCAAAGTTGAAATTTTAAGAACGAAACCGACTGATCCTCCGTTCGTTCCGATCAAAATCGAAACGCGAAATCGGGTTAATTCGCGTTTCGATTTGATTTTTTGTGTGTGAACCGGAAAATGTTTATATGAAATTGTATTTATTAAAAATTTTAACCGCCGCGTTTTTCATTTCGTCATTTGTATTTATGATTAACGCTCAGACAAAAGATAAAATGTTGTCGGAAATTACAGATTTTCGGCAAAAATTAAGTGAAGCAGTCGAAAAAGGCGACCGCAAAACGCTCGAAAATCTATTCGCCGAAGATTTTACGCACACGCACGCCGTCGGCAAAGTTGACGGCAAAGAAAAACGAATTGATTCGATTTTAGCGGGCGGAAAAACGCTCGAAACGGTGAAACCGGACGAAATCGAAATTCGTTTTTACGGCAAAAACACGGCGATTGCCGTCGGACAGACGACGATTGATGAAACGGTTTATCGCTGGACGATGGTTTATATAAAAAACAAAAAAGACTGGCAAATCGCGGCGAGTCAGGCGAGTAAGAAGGCTTGAAAATGAATTTTAAAACAATAACTTTATTCATTTTCGGCGGTTTAATTTTTTCGTCGTGTGCGACTGCTCCGAATAATTTGGAAACGAAAAATGTCTTGACAATCGCCACTTCTTACAAAATTCAGAGCCTTGCCCCGAATGAATCGGCGAGTTATTTTTTGATCGAATACGGCATCGCCGAAACGCCGCTTTTTCTCGACGACGAAGCTAGTTTGAAATCGCATTTGCTCGAATCTTACGAACAGATTGACGAAAAAAACTGGAAACTCGTCGTCCGCGATAAGGTGATTTTTCACAACGGCAAGCCTTTGACGGCGGAAAAATTTGCGGCGGCGATGATGTTTCAATTAAAGAATTCGCCCGCGACGCAGAGCCTTTTACAAGGTGCTTCGGTGAAGAAAACGGGCGAACGCGAATTGATTTTGACAACCGAAACGCCGAATCCGAATGTGCCGAACGCACTTTCGGACGAAACGGGTTTTCCGATTTTCGATGTTGAATGCGTTGAAAATGCGGATGGAAATTCATCCGAAATTATAACGGGCGGCTGTTACACGGGTGCGTATAAATTAAAAAATTTGGATGACCGCGAGATGATTTTGGAGCGTTTTGTAAATTACTGGCAGGGCGAACCGCCGCTCGAAAAGGTTTTTGTAAAATTCGTGCCGGACGCACAAGTGAGAATTCTCGCCGTTCAATCGGGCGAAGCGGACATCGCACTTTATCCGCCGTCGGAAGCGAAAAGAATTTTGGAAAATCAGCCGAACGCCGCTTTTAAAACGAGCGAAAATGCAAGCGGCGGACCGCGTATTTTTTTAAACGTCCGCCGTCCGCCGTTTGACGACGCAAATGTTCGACGTGCCGCGGGTTTGGGGATAAAATACGAATCAATTGCCAACGAGATTTTCGATGGCGTTTATCAGACCGCCGACGGGTTTTATCCGCCAGTTTATAAATTTGCCGTGCAGAATCAGAAAACCGATTTGGACGAAGCAAAAAAACTGCTCGACGAAGCGGGCTGGAAAATCGGTGAAAATAATTTGCGGATAAAAGACGGGAAAACATTGTCCGCCGTTTTGCTGACTTATCCGCAGCAGCCGGATTGGGTAACTTTGGCGACGGCGATTCAGGCGAATTTGTCAGCAATCGGTTTTGATATAAAAATCCGGCAGGTCGAAGATATTCAATCCGCTTTGAAATCGGACGATTGGAATTTCGGCATAATTTCGCCCGGAATTACGACGAACGGCGGCTCGCCCGAACCGCTTTTGCGGGAATTTTTGACGAGCAAAGGCGAAAAAAATTACGGCGGAATTTCTGATGCGGAACTTGATAATCTGGTTGAAACTTTGAGCCGCACATTTGAAAATGAAAAGCGAAACGAAATTCTGCAAAGAATTCAGCAGATCGTCATTGCGGAAAAGACTTACGAAATCCGTCCGATTTTCAGCCGTTCAAAGGCGGTTGTCGGAAACAGGTTCAAAAATTACAAACCGTCGCCGCATCTGCATCACATTACTTTTGAAACGAAACCCGATTGATGAAAAAACACTTCGCAAAATCCGATACGAAATTATTTCTGCGGCTCATCGCGGGGCGAATCGGTCAAGCGTTTCTGGCGATTTTCGGCGTGAGCGTTTTGGTTTGGGCGTTGCTTCCGCTTGCCGCGGGCGACACCGCCGAGCGGGTTTTACAAGCTCGCGGCGTGGAAAACCCTTCGACGCTTGAGATCGAAGCCGTGCGAAATGAATTCGGTTTAAATCGTCCGCTTGCCGTGCAGTATTTCGCGTGGATTTCAAAAGCCGTGCGTGGAGATTTTTCCGTTTCTTATCAATCGAAACGTCCGGTTTTGCGGGAAATTTCCGAAAGACTTCCGGCGACAATTTTGCTTGCGTCAATGGCACTTTTAATGTCGCTCGTTTTTAGCGTTTCGGCGGCGATGTTCGGTGCGTGGTTTTACGAAAAATTGCCGGATCGAATCATCCAATTTTTAACGCAGACGAGTTCCGCCGTGCCGTCTTTTCTGCTCGGACTGCTGATTTTGCAGTTTATTGTTGTCGGTTACGGTTTCGGCAATATCATCTCGAATGTTTCGCTTTCCGGTGCGATTTTTCCGGCGTTTTGTCTGGCGTGGGCGAGATTCGGCAGTTGGACGCAGATTTTGCGGGCGAATCTTTTGGAAGCAAATTTTTCGCGTTACGCCCTCGTCGCCAAGGCTCGCGGGGCAACTGACGGCAGGATTTTGTGGCGATACGCTTTGCCGAATGCTTTGTTGCCGTTTTTAACAATCGTCGGTGTCGGCATCGGCTCACTTTTAGGCGGTGCGGCGATCATTGAAACGGTTTTTTCGTGGAACGGCATCGGCAGTTACGCCGTCCAAGCGGTGGCGGCTCGTGATTTGCCCGTCGTGCAAGGGTTTGTGATTTTCGCCACGCTGATTTATATCGCTTCAAACCTTGCGGTTGATTTGATCGCATTGCGACTCGATCCGCGACTTCGGGCGGTGAAAGCGGCGTTTGTTTAAGAAATTTTAACCACAGATTTACACGGATGGACGCGGATAAGAAAAAATTTTTTTTGATAAAGAAAGAAGACTTTTTTTATAAATTTTTTATCCTTCTTTGATCAAATCCTGTTTTAATCATCTGAGTTCATCTGTGTAAATCTGTGGTTAAAATTTCTTGTCTGAATTCTTGGAAGCGGACAGAGAAAATTACATTTGTATTCTGAATTTTTCAAAAATAAAGCGGCTATTGTCGGAATTTCCATCGGCACGTTTTTGCTCGTTTTTATTATTTTTGTTCCGATTTTTTCGCCGTATAATGCAAACGAGCAACAACCTTCGCGTAAATTGCTCGCTCCGAATGCTGAAAACTTGCTTGGCACAGACCAATTCGGACGCGATGTTTTGACGAGAATCGCCGCAGGCGGCAGGCGTTCGCTCGGTGCGGCGTTTGTCGTCGTCGGTTTGACGCTTTTGATGAGCATTTTTCTCGGAATTTCAATCGCAATTGTCGGCGGAATTGTTGACGCGGTTTTTTCGCGGATTATAGACGTTTTGCTCGCCGTTCCGTCTTTGATTTTGGCGTTGGCAATCGTCGGCGTTCTCGGTGTCGGGTTTGAAAATCTTTTGATCGCACTCGTCGTTTCGTTTCTCGCTTTTTACACCAGACTCGTCCGCAGTTATGCACTTTCGGCGAAGCAGAGATCGGATGTTATTACGGCACGGCTGGCGGGAATCGGCTGGACGCGGACGATTTTAACGCACATCGCACCGGACGTTTTTCGCCAGATGCTGATCGTCGCCACGCTCGATTTAGGCGGAATTATCATCAGCATCGCCGGACTTTCGTTTCTCGGTTTGGGATCGCAGCCGCCCGATGCGGAATGGGGTGCGATGCTCGGCGAAGCGAGATTTTATTTTATAAACGCACCGCATCTGCTTCTCGCACCGTCGGCGGCGATACTTTTATCAATCGTTTCCGCCAATCTGATCGGCAACGCACTTAGGGATGCGAATGATTAGGATTTATGAGAGAAAATTTAGCCGCAGATTTACACAGATGAACGCGGATAAGAAAATAATAAATAAGGTTTATGTGAAAAAAGTTAAAATCAAAAAAATCCGTGTTTATCCGTGTCCATCTGTGGCTAAATTTCTTCCGGTTTCTAATGAAAAATGTAATCTTACAATTTGAAAGCGTCAGCATAACTTACGCCAACGGTTTTTGTGCCGTGCGTGATGTAAGTTTTGAATTAAAAACGGGCGAAACATTGGCGATTGTCGGCGAATCGGGAAGCGGAAAGACGACTTTGGCGAAAGCCGCACTCGGAATTTTGCCGAAAAATGCAAAAATTTTCGGCTCGATTAAAATAAATGACGCGGAAATCGTCGGTGCGAATGAAAAAACATTGCGAAAAATACGCGGACTCGTCGCCGGATTTGTCGCTCAAGAACCGTTTTCGGCTTTTAATCCGTTATTTAGCGTATTCGATCACATTGCGGAAGCGTGGCGTGTTCACGATTTTGTGCCGGAAAAAGCGGCGATTTGTAATTCGTTGGAAAACTTGGGAATCGAAAATGCTGTGCAAAAGGCGGAGAAATATCCTTTCGAGTGGAGCGGCGGAATGCTGCAACGGGCGACAATCGCGGCGGCGGCGGTTCACGAACCGGCACTTATTATCGCCGACGAGCCGACTTCCGCACTCGACGCGAACCGTGCCGATGCGATTTTGACCGCACTCAAAAAAACCGGAGCGGCAATTTTGCTTATCTCGCACGACATCAATCTCGTGCGGCGTTACGCGGACAGAATCGCCGTTTTTTATAATGGAAGTTTGGTTGAAACGGGTGAAACGGAGCGGATTTTTGAAAATCCGAAAGATGATTATACGAAAATTCTGCTTTCCGACGCTTCGCAAAAAACCGAAATTAAAAAGGCACAAACCGAAACGATTTTGGAAGCGAAAAATTTGAGCAAAATTTACGGTGCGGGCGAAAGTAAAATTTACGCGGTAAAAAGTGCCGATTTAACCGTCCGAAGCGGCGAAATCGTCGGCATCTGCGGTGCTTCGGGCAGCGGAAAATCAACGCTTTTAAGACTTCTTGCGACAATTGAAACGCCGACAAAGGGCGAAGTTTTTCTGGAAAACGAATTGGCGGCAAGCGGCGAATCAAACAAGCTGTTTTCCAAGAAAGCCCGCAAAGGTTTTGTGATGCCGATTTTTCAAGACCCGCTCGGAAGCCTGAATAAAAATTGGACGATCTGGCGAATCGTTACCGAACCTGTTCACGCGAAACATCGGGCGGAAAAATTTTCAAAGCCGGAAAAAATGGAAATCGCCAGAAAAATTTTGGCGGAAGTCGGTTTAGGAGAAGTTGATTTAAATACAAAACCCGCGAAACTTTCCGTCGGGCAATGCCAGCGAATTTCGATTGCGAGAGCGTTGACGGCGAATCCGAAACTGATCGCGGCGGACGAGCCGACTTCGGCACTCGACGCGACGACGGCACAAACGGTGATGAAACTTTTTCGCAAAATCGCCGAACGCGGCACGGCAATTGTCATTGTCAGCCACAACGAGCCGCTTTTGAAATCTTTTTGCCACCGCGTTCTGCGTATGAGCGAAGGTATTTTGTTCGGCGACGATTATTCTTCTTCGCCGCCCTGATGATGCTCGCCGCGTTCGTGTTCGTGCGTGTGCGTTTCGCCGCCGTGCGTGTGTTCGTGCTGATGGGTTTCGCCTTCTTCGTGCGAATGTTGATGTTTCGGATCATCGTGCGAATGTTCGTGTTTGTGCGTTTCGCCATCGTGCGTGTGTTCGTGTTCGTGTTGTGCCATTATTTTTTTGCTCCTTTTTACTGAATTTTGAAATTGTTAAATCATCTTATACCAAGTTGCGTGAAAAAAAGGAAAGGCGGAAACCCGACAGTAATGGAGGGTGCTGTTTTTAATATCAACTTTTAAGTTTTCAAACAGCACCCTTGTTGACACGCGGGTTTCCGCCTTTATTCACGCAACTTGGTATTATTATAAACCGCTTTCATTTATAATGGCAAAGGTTGTAAATGCTGTCGGCGATCAGGGAAAATTAAATATGTTTATCGAAATTGACATCAAAAACTTTTCGGAAATTATAATCACCGGCGTTTCGATGCTGGTGATTCTCGGTCATAATTTGTGGCTTGTCTCCAAAGACGAACCGGACGAAATAAAAATCGAAGTTATCACGAGCGATAAATTTCCCGAATCCGATTCGGCGGTCAAACCCGAACGCATCAAAGATTTTCGCGGTTTTTTTGGAAATGATTCGTTTGAAATCAAAGATTTTCAAACGGCGGAAAATTTGCTTGTCGCTGACTTAAAAAACAAAAAAGCCGAACTCGCCGCACTCGAACTTTATCCGCATCCGATTGTTTTAGAAGCCGAAAAATTCGCCGGTTATATCAAAAGTGAAGACGCGGAAATGCACGTTTCGCCAAACTTTATCAAGGGTGAAACGACAAAACCGCAACGTGAATCTTACGCGAAATTCGCCAAAGTTTTGATTGATAATGAATCATTTGAAAGAATCGCCGGACATAAATTGGAAATTATTTTGCTGGAAAATCCGTCGGATATTAAAAACGGCGAAAAACTTTCCGTTAAAGTTTTATTTGACGGCAAACCGCTGAAAAATCTGCGTGTTTCAAGCGGTGCGGAAAATCTTGATGGCGGAAAATATACGGAACATTCTTTGACAGATGAAAATGGATTGGCGAAAATCAGCATTTCGGGTGCGGGATTGTGGTTTGTCAGAACGCATTTTATCCGTCCGCATTTTGATAAAAACGAATTTGATTGGGAAAGTTTCTGGGCTTCGGTTACATTTCGGATTTGAGTTTTTTTATCCTAAGCAAACTGAAAAAATTGTGTTGATTTCAAGAAGGAAAATAAATTTATGAGCCGTTGGCGCGGACGTTGGGAAGGATATTGAGAACTCGCTCTGACGGGCAGTTCCCGCCCGTGCGCGGAAATAAATAGACGGCTTGGGAAATTCCAGCGGTTTGGCAGGATTTGGAGAAAAGGTTTGCTCGAAACCGTCGGCGTTAAAAGTTTGCTCTCGTCGGACGGCGGGCGTTGTTCGATGATTTTGGAATTGCCGGAAAAAGCCGATACCGAACGGATTTTGCGGGCGATTGATCCTGAAAACATCGAAGCGCGGCGCGACGCGGAAGGAAAAGTTCACGTTGCGATATAGTCCTTAGTATTCGACAAAAAAAGCGGATCAAACCGTGCTTTCCGCCGTCAAGGTCGTCCACCGCAGCGGATGGTTCTAACTCAAAAAAAATTCAAGACTACTTGTTTTTAACAACCGTGATTGTAACTTCCGACGGATACTGTTTTGAATGATGCACGGAATTTCTCGCAATTACGCTTTTTGTTTCGTCGTAATTATTTCCGCCCGTATTTAAATTGCGGTCGAATCTGGGGAAATTACTGCTCGAAATTTCGATCCGAATGCGATGTCCGGCGGCGAAATAATTGCTTGTCACCATCGGCTGGAATTTCATTTTGTAAACTTTGTCTTTTTCCATCCAAACAAGCGGCTTATCGTAACCGTCGCGGTAACGCATTCGCTGAATCGTTTCGTCCAAATTATAGGCGCGTCCCTGTTCGTCAACGTCAATTAATTTCACGGTAAAATCCGTATCTTTGGCATCGGACGAAACATAAATGGTTACGTCTATATTTCCCGTCAGTTCAAAGCCTTCTTTTAAAACGTCCGAACTGTAAACGAGAATATCGTCGCGTTCTTCCATTTTGCTCTGGTCGAATGAACCGCCCTGAACGGCGTTTCCGGTGCAGCAGACGTTGCCGCCGTAAGACGGAACGGGATTCATCGGATCATACATAAAACTGTCCGGCGCGTCGGACGCAGGCGGCGTGGAAACCAACTTGCCGTCGCCTTTTAACGAGTTTGCTTTGCCATTACTCGAAAGATAAAACGTCAACGGCTGCGAACCGGCGACGGGAAACGAGTCGGCACTTTGCCACTTGTTGCTGCCCATCGTAAAGTATCGAACTTTCGGCATTTTCTCCAAAATTCCGTTGTCTTCGCCCTTGAGGAAATGATCGAACCAGCCGTAAGTCAGAGCATTGTAATCGAGCCGCGCGTCGCCCATCGAGCGTTCGCCGACAACCGTGTTTTCGGTTGCCCGCGTGTAACTGCAATGCAGAGTCGGCGCGATCACCAAATACTGTTTGTCGGCGATGTCGGGATCGGCGGTTTTGCGAACGTGATTATATGCGGCGATATTCGGACCAACCGAAACGTCATACCACGACGCAAACCAGAATCCCGGAATATTGATCTTCATATCGTCGTGCCACAAACCGCCTTTATACCACGCCGGATCGTTCGGCGTGCGCTTTATCATCGCGCCGCCGGTTGGAATGGGCATTTCGTCGGCAAAAATCCCGCGCGGTCCGTCAACCGATTTCATAATGTCCGCCACCGGCAGATGTCTTAAAGCCTTTGACCAATCTACGGGCGGCGACTGCTGCGCCAGATCAAACGATTTCGATGCGCGAATCAAGTCTTCCTGCGAAGTGTCCGCCGGAAACATCGGACGGATTTGATTTTGCTGACCGTAGAGCCAAGCGATGAAAAGCATCTGCACCGCGCCGCCGCGATACCAATTTCCCTGCTCGTAATACGGTCCGACGCGCCCGATTCCCGCGCCGAAGCCCTGCACGATCATCGTCGTAAAATTCGGATTTCCTAAGGACGCAACCGCCGGCTGCCATTCGGCGGTTGACGAACAGCCGATTGTGCCGACCTTTTTATTCGACCAATTTTGCGACGACATCCACTTAATCGCGTCGTCGCCGTCAGAGATCGGCGCACCCAAAATATCGTAATTTCCTTCGGAGAAAAAATGACCGCGCTCGTTCATTATGACGTAAGCGTAACCGCGTCTTACGGCTTCGAGAACCGTCGTCATATCGCGCGGCGCACCAAGGCGAACATCCCAAAAATTAAAATTATAAGGAGTTCGTGAAAAGATGATCGGATATTTTTTGGAAGAATCCTTCGGGCGGTAAACGTCAGCCGCCATCCGTTTGCCGTCGCGCATCGGCACCATAACTTTGCGGTCTATGACGGCGATCTCGCTCAGTTCTTTTTCGATCTGATTTCGCTTGGCGATCAGTTCCTGATTCTGTTCCTGTCTGTTTTGTGCAAGTGCGTTCGGAATTAAGACTGAAAATAACGCAATTCCCAAAATAAAGTGTCTGAAAAAATAGTTTTTCATTAAACCTACTCCTTTTTTTGAAATATTTCTGCCGAAAATGGCTTTGACTTGGTTAAATTATCTAATTTTTACACGATTTCCGTGGCAAAATCCACCTCTAAGTTATTTATCTTTTATAATTTCCGTTTCTGCCGATTTTCGGAAACAATCAGGCGCATCGAAAAATAATGAAAATCCTTTAACCGTCAGAATATCAGACATTTAACTCAATAGTTGTCATTACTGCTCAGGAAGAAATGATCGTGCGTGAAGAAGACGGCAAAATTACGAAGGGTTACGGAAAATTTACCGACGTTTTTGTAAAGAAAAACGGAAAAATCACGGCGATCACGACGCACACTTCGCCGCTTGATAAATAGGCGGAAGATAAAATTTTACGCAAGAGTTGCGGCGGCTTTTCGCAAACTTGCATAAATTATTTCTTTGACCGCAGACGGGAAATTAAAATGAAACGAATGTTTATTATTACAATCTGCATATTTATATTCGGTTTAGTTGTAAACGCTCAGAAAGCAGAGAAGCCGAAATTCAAATTTACCAAACCGAAGTTCAAAGGTCTTTTTGTTTCGGCGAATGCCGCCACGAAGATTGACAAAACTTTTGCCGCAGATGAACACGGATGACGTAGATTTTTCAAACAGCGGTAAAAAAGATTATACAGATTTCAAATTTCAGATGAATTTTTATAAAATCCCTATAAATCCTTTTCATATCTGTTAAATTTTCTTTCTTTTTTTCGCGTCCATTCGCGCCAGCTTCGCGGGCAAATCTTTCTTTTTATACCGCTTGGTAAAGGAAAAAGTTTATGATCCAATCAATTATGAAAAAAATTCTCGGAACAATTTTAATCGTTACATTTTTAATTATGTCAGCAAACAGTCAATCAATAAAATCCGACGCGGACGTTGAGAAAATCTTGCCCGAACTTTCAAATTGGGGACGTTGGGGCAAACAAGACCAACTCGGAACTTTGAATTTTTTAACCACGAAGCAAACTGCAAACGCCGCAAAACTTGTGAAAACAGGCGAAACGGTTGTTTTGGCAAGACAGACGGATTTTGTAAAAAATCCTAATGTCGTTGACGGAAAACGTGAACTTATCAAAAAGCCTTATGTCAGCCGCGATTTTACGGGAGCGATCTGGCACGGTTTTGCGGTAACGCATCTTGATGCACTTTGTCATATTTTTGCCGATGAATCGTCGAAAATGTATAACGGTTTTTCGGTTGATGAGCTAACGAAAGAAGGTGCGGGAAAACTCGGCATCGAAAAGATGGCGGAACGTGGAATTGTCGGACGCGGAGTTTTGCTCGATATTTCAAAAGTCAAAACCATCGAACCGGGAACGCCGATTTACATCAAAGATTTGGAAGCGACGGCGAAACGGCAAAAAGTAAAAATTCAATCGGGCGATATTTTATTCGTCAGAACGGGCTTAGGAACTCGCAACACGAGAGAAAAACGGGCGGGTTTGCATCCCGAAACTCTCGTTTGGATAAAAGAAAAAGAGATCGCTTTGCTCGGCGGCGACGGCGACAGCGATGTTGCTCCGCTTGAAAATTTTGATCGCTGGGCTTCCGCTTATCACGCCGTCGGGATTCCTTATCTCGGCTTGCCTTTGATTGATAACGCCGAACTCGATACACTCGCCGAAATGTGCGAAAAGGAAAAGCGTTGGGAATTTTTTGTTACAATCGCACCTTGGAATTTAGTTGGCGGCACGAGTTCGCCGATAAATCCGATAGCTGTTTTCTAATAAACCGCGTAACTTCTAATTTATCTGAAGAATTCATCTGAATTTTAATTAATTCATAGGAAAATTCATTGCAATAAATCTTGCGGCGGTCAATAATTACAGAAGTTATCTATGAGAAATAATATAGTATTGGCGATTATTGTCTTAGCTGTTTCGGTAAATTTTAGTTTTAGTCAAACAAAACCGCGAGCGAGAGATTTGGGCATTCCGTTTGACGGCGAAACGGGAAAATTTAACGCGATTACGGATGTGCCGGGCGTTGAAGTCGGCTATTCGACCATTATCAAAGGCGAAGGCAAATGGAAACCGGGCGTTGGTCCCGTGCGAACGGGCGTAACAATCGTGCTTCCGCGTGGAAAAAACCGCAGTTCTTATGCCGCCGGACATTTTGTTTTTAACGGTGACGGAGAAACTACCGGATTGCCGTATTTAGAAGATTACGGCAGAAGCCGCTCGGCAATCGGAATTACAAATACGAACAGTGTCGGAATTGTCCGCGATGCTGTCGGCGAATGGAACTTTCGTTATTTTAGCTCGAAGGAAAGCCCGTTTGATTTCTCGTTCGGTTTGCCGATTGTCGGCGAAACTTGGGACGGCGGACTTAACGATATAAACGGTTATCACGTCAAAAAAGAAAATGTTTTTGAAGCGATAGAATCCGCCAAAACGGGCAAAATTGCCGAAGGAAATGTCGGCGGCGGAACGGGAATGGTTTGCTACCAATTCAAAGGCGGAACGGGGACTTCTTCCCGAATTGTCGAGATCGGCGGCGTAAAATATACGGTTGGAGCAATCGTTCAAGCCAATTTCGGCAGACGTGATGATCTGACAATCGCCGGAGTTCCCGTCGGCAAGGAAATCGAAGGATTTTCTCCAAAGATCAATCAAGAGCAGGACGGCTCGATAATAGTTATCATCGGCACGGACGCACCGCTTTCATCTTCGCAGTTAAATCTCGTCGCCAAAAGAGTTACGTTCGGTGTCGGGCGAACCGGAACTATCGGAAACAATTCATCAGGCGACATTTTTATAGCCTTTTCAACCGCCCGCGGCGAATACGACGAGAAAACTAAAATCGTAACCGAAAAATCAATAGACCGTTCCTTTATTGATCCGATCTTTCGGGCAACGGTGGAATCTACGGAAGAAGCGATCATCAACGCTCTGGTTGCCGCCGAAGATATGGAAGGTGTGAACAGCAATAAAGTTTTTGCCGTGCCGCATAATCAATTGAAAACAATTTTGAAAAAATATAATCGGTTTAATCTCAAATAAATTACAAGAATCCGCCGATAAATTCGGTAGTCGAATTATAGAAACTTATACAAATTAACAAGGATATTATGCTCAAAAAATCACATCTATTTATCTCGCTCATATTTTTGCTTTCATTTAACGGATTTTCGCAAACACCGCAGACGATAAGTGCGAGCCACGATGAGCATAAGATCAATTCAAAAATTTTGAACGAATCGCGTCAGATTCTCGTGAGAACTCCGGCGGATTACGAAGATGGCAATTCTAAATACCCCGTTTTATATATGCTCGACGCACATCCGCCGCATAATGCTCTGATGGTCGGAATGGTCGAGCAGCAGGCGGCGAGTTTTACGATGCCGGAGATGATCGTTGTCGGGATTCAAAACACGAATCGAAGCCGCGATATGTCGCCGACGGTTGACGCGAAGAATGAAAGGCAGGGCGGCGATAAGTTTTTGGAATTTGTCGAAAAAGAAGTGATGCCGTTGGTCGAGAAAAATTACCGCACCGAAAACTACAAAGTTTTCGCGGGCTGGTCGAGCGGCGGTTTGATGGTGATCTCCTCATTTGTCAACAATCCCGATCTTTTTGACGCTTACATTTCCGTTAGTCCGTATCTGGAATATGAAGAAAATTTCATTATCAAAAAAGCCGAAAAATTATTTAGCGAAAAGCGAGATTTTAATAAAACTCTGTTTTTGGGTGTCGGTAATGAACCGTATTTAATGAAAAGCCTGAACGAATTTGAGAAATTACTAAACGCCAAAAAACCGAAAAACCTTGAATACGAATTTGAAGTTTTCCCGAAAGAAAATCACGATTCAGCCGTTTTGCCGACATATTATGAAGGTTTGCGGAAAGTTTTTGAAAATTGGTATCCGTCGGAGATAAATTCTTTTGCCGATATTGAAAATCATTACAAAAAACTATCGGAAAAATACGATTTTGAAGTTAAAATTCCTGAAGTTTTGCTCAATCGAACCGCATACAATTTGATGTTTGCGGAAAAACCTTTGGAAGCGGAAAAGGCTTTTCGCAAAAATATCGAACTTTACCCGAATTCTTTGATCGCTTATAGGCAGTTGGGCGGGTTTTTTGAACGGACTAACAAACTCGGTGAAGCACAAGAAACCTACGAAAAAGCCTTGAAAATCGCCGTGCAAAAGAAGGATGAAAGATTTATAAACATTTTCAAAATCAGCTTAGAGAGAATTTTAAAAAAATCAAAATAAGCAGGCAATAAAAAGTAATCAAGTTTAATGATGCTTTTATCTGGATTTTTAAAGTAGAAAGATGAGCCATAAATGTATGCAGGGAAAGTAACGATTTTATTATTAGATGTAAATTATTAAGTTTATTGGTGGAGTCGAGGGGAGTCGAACCCCTGACCTCATGACTGCCAGTCATGCGCTCTGCCAACTGAGCTACGACCCCAGAATTATGGCAAACTGAAAGTGGGAAATTTCAGTTTTGCTAAAACAAAAGTTATCTTATAACAATAAATTAAGTCAAGGCAAAAGAGTTTTGCTTTTATTTTTTCGCTTCCAATTTTCCATTTTTAATAAAAAGGTTATTTTCCTTTGAAATCCGGTTTGCGTTTTTCCAGAAATGCCGAAACGCCTTCTTCTTTGTCTTGGGTTGAAAATAAAACGGCGAATAAATCAACTTCGCGGCGCAAGCCTTCGTCTAAATTTGACCGCGAGGCGAATTTTACGGCTTCTTTTGATAACTGGAGAGCAATCGGTGCTTTGGAAGCGATCTTGTTTGCCAGTTCCATTGTTTTTGATTCGAGTTCTTCAAGCGGAAAAACGTGATTGACAAGTCCGAATTCGAGAGCCTTTTCCGCGCCGATCATATCGCCGGTCAAAATCATTTCCATCGCTCTGCCTTCGCCGATCAGCCGCGTCAAACGCTGCGTTCCGCCGCCGCCGGGCATAATTCCCAAGTTTATTTCGGGCTGCGAAAATTTGGCGTTTTCGCTCGCCACACGCAGATCGCAGGCTAAAGCGAGTTCGTTTCCGCCGCCCAGACAAAAACCGTTTACCATTGCGATAACGGGTTTCGGAAAATTATCAACCGAATTAAAAAGCGAACGCGCGTTCATTGTGTCGCGCTGTTTGGCGGAGGTTTTCTCGGCAAATTCGGAAATATCCGCACCTGCGACAAACGCTTTTTCGCCCGCGCCCGTGATAACGACGACGCGAACTTCGTTGTTGCCTCTTAATTCATCCAAAGCCGCAACGCCTTCCTGATGAACTTTTGAACTTAAAGCGTTGAGTTTATCGGGACGGTTTATTGTGATAACTGCAACTTTTTCCTTTTTTTCAACTGTGATCGTTTCGTAATTCGACATAGATTTTTCAAACGGATTTTTATGAAAATCCTGCAATTTAAGCGGCTGTAAATTTTGTATAAATTTTCGGGCGAGATTTTTTTTAATCTTCAAAGTCTTCCGAATCTTCCGGTTCTTTATCGTCGGCAACCCACGCGACGAATAGGCGAAGCCAGTTTTCCTTAGGTTCTTGAATTGCCACGCCGACTCTCGAAGTGCCGTTGACGGCGGGCGCGGTTCTGATTACCGTCGCTTTGACCTCAACCGGAACGCCGTCGGGACGATGCGAACGCAGATATAAATCTTCACCGTTTTCAACGTCTTGGTTAAGATGAAAAAGTGTTCCGGTCGTTGAAATATCTTCGGTTTCCGTCGGTTCGCTCCACGCCGCGCCGTCGTCCGAACGTCCTGAAACGACTATCGGCAAACGCAACGCCATCCTAAGCGCAAAGCGTTTTTCCTCATATTGAGGCTGCATATTTGTCGCCATAAGCTAATCTGTTTAGCAAACTAAGGTTTATAAAACACAGATATTTTAACACGAATTGTTTATAAATCTACTTTCAATTATGATTTTTACTGCTGAAACTAATCTTCTCACATAAAAATCACTTTTTACAAACTTAAATTTCCGCACTATTCGACTAATATAATAATTGAAAGTTATACTATAAAAAAGTCTGGAATCGAGTAAAAGGCTTGATTTATTTTAAGCGAAATTAATTATATTGGAGAGAATTTACATTTTATGGCGCAAACAAAGATTGAAAAAAAAGTTGTTATTTTAGGTTCGGGTCCCGCCGGTTTGACCGCCGCGATTTACGCTTCACGCGCTCAACTCGAACCGCTTGTCGTTGAAGGTCCGCAGCCGGGCGGACAATTGACGATTACAACCGATGTCGAAAATTATCCCGGATTTGCCGAAGGAATTATGGGACCGAAATTGATGGAAGAATTTCGCGGGCAAGCCGTCAGATTCGGGACGGAATTGTTGAGCGTCTGGATTGACGAAGTTGATCTGCAAAATCGCCCGTTCACGCTCTACGGCAAAGCGAGCGAGGACGCGGAAGAGATTACGCACGAAATAAAAGCCGAAACACTTGTTATCTCAACCGGAGCGTCCGCCAAATGGCTCGGAATTCCGGGCGAAAAACCCGTTCCCGAAGGTTTGGGCGGCAACGGCGTTTCGGCGTGCGCCACCTGCGACGGTTTCTTTTTCAGAGGAAAAGAAGTCGTCGTCGTCGGCGGCGGCGATACGGCGATGGAGGAAGCGACCTTTCTAACCCGTTTCGCTTCAAAAGTTACGATCATTCACCGAAGGGACGAATTTCGCGCGTCGAAAATTATGCAGGACAGAGTTTTTGATGATGAAAAGATTGAAATTCTTTGGAACACGGAAGTCAAGGAAATTCTCGGCTCGCAGGCGGAAGGCGTAACGGGCGTAACGATCTTCAATAACGAAACAAATGAAGAAAGCCGGTTTCCGACGCAGGGCGTTTTCATCGCCATCGGACACAAACCGAACACGGATTTGTTTAAAGGCGTTCTGGAAATGGACGATGTGGGATATTTAAAAACCGCCGGACACTCGACAAAAACAAATGTTCCCGGCGTTTTCGCCAGCGGCGACGCGCAGGATTCTTATTACCGGCAAGCCGTAACCGCCGCCGGAACGGGTTGTATGGCGGCGATTGACGCGGAACGATTCCTCGTTGAACACGGCGAGAAAAAACAAATGGCGACGGAAATGAATTGGTAATAATACACGCAACTGCAAAATATCCAAATCGAAAGTTTTACATAAATAACTGCTTACGCAATTAAAATTGCACAGGCAGTTATTTATATAAAACAAATTGCAGATAAAAACTCACGGCAAAGCGATGAAAATATTACAGTTACTATATCTTATCTGAAATTACCGGCTAACAAATTTTTTTTTCACTTTTATAATTTCCTTCTCAGGTAGCAAATACAGCTATGCAAACTCTTTTCTAAATCAATTTGTCACCAAAAAACTGCCTTTTGCAAAAAAAATCGGGAAACAATTTTCAAAAGTTGGCGATAACCTTAAATGAAGGATAATTTTTATTTAATTTTATGGAGGTAATTTATGGGAATCGAAAAAACAGGCGGCGTGCATTTCAGGCACAGAAGCGAGTCTAAAATTGAAAAAAAGTTTGAGCCGAAAACTAAAATTACGATAAGAGAAAATTCGGCGGAACGATATAGCAACACACAATTTCGCGGGGATCAACTGCGCTTGAAATTAAACGATCAATTGGGCGTAAAGACACAACCCCAAACGATTGACGACAAAATAAAAAATCTGGAACGCGTCAAGCGGAATCTGCCGCCGGAAGATCAACAGGCGATTGATCGTTCGATTAAAGGTCTGGAACTTACGCGCGATGCCGGCAATCCGGCAAAAGTCAGAGAGATGGCTGAAAAACTGGTTGCCGGCAGCGGTGGAGTCGAAGATTTTGATTCGGGCAAAGCCGGAAAAGATTTGGCTGAAATTGCGCGTCTTAGTCCGGCAGCCGGAAAAGCCGTTCTCGACGAAACATTGAAAATAGTTAAGACCGATGACCGCGATGAGATTGCACAGGACTTGGTTGAAAACTTATCCGATGCCGAATTGAGCAAACTTGCCAAAACTACGGAAGGCAACGCTTTATTAAAAACGGCTGAAACCGAACTGGACGAGGGCAGAAC
The DNA here is from genome assembly GCA_965214585.1 of Pyrinomonadaceae bacterium. GTDB lineage: Bacteria > Acidobacteriota > Blastocatellia > Pyrinomonadales > Pyrinomonadaceae > JAHCHG01. Next base: position 1,143,922 of record OZ243957.1, read on the forward strand.
AACTTCTGATGAGAAACTGACGATTAATCGCGTTGATGCAGCTTTGGCATCAGCGACGGAAACTCAGACGGATGCGGTTAAAGCGGCGGCGGCGCGTGTTCAGGAAGTTATGGAATACGATGTCATTGAAGGCGGTCAGATATTAGCTGATGAAATCCAGCGGCTGAACGCTCTGCACGGAACGGATGCGGGCGGCGAATTGATGACGAAAATCTATCAGGATATGCCGCACGAACTCGGCGCGTCGCTTCGCTTGATGGACGATTTGCCTGAATCTCAGAAAAATTCTCTCGGCAGAGCCTTAGGTCAAACTTTTGATGGATTAGGCGCGGATGGAAAAACTAATTTTGCCGAATGGGTGAGTCAGTGGACGGTGGCGGACGCTTTTACGCCGCCTCTGCCGGGCGTTATAAATAATCAAGCGTCATCCTTCGGCGATTTGATTTCGCGCAGTTTCAATACGGAAATGAAGACCGCCGTCGTTAATCAGATGATGGCGCAAGCCGCAACTATCAAGCCCCGTTTATTTGGCGATAACGGCGGAGTTGATGTGCAGGCACTTTTCACGAGTGCGGCTGTCATCGCCGAATCCGCGCCGCGAACGGAACGGGCGGAAATGCTTAAAACTATTGTCGAAACTTTGCCGAACGTAAATCTGCCGTCGCTTATCAAAGACCCGGCGACAAAAGATGCTCTTTCGAGTCTGTTTATGAAATCCGGCGAAGATTTGCTTCATCTTGCCGCACCTGACGGAGCATATCAAACAATAAAATTCCAAAACGGAATGATTAAATTCTTTGAATTAACTTTATTCTCGGAAAAACCCGGCGAGATGCGCCCGGAAATGATGGAATATGTGGTTAAACTCTCCAAGGATGTCGGTGATGCGGCAGCGACTCCGCCGATTTCGCAAGCCGAATATGAGAGAACTCACGGCGGCTGGTCGCAGCAGGATCACGTCGAAGTTATGGGCGGTTTGTTTGCGATGACGTGGCAAGCGGCGGAAAATCAAAAAGGCGCGATTAGTGCTGATCGAAAACAACGCGAAGATACCGTTAAAATGTTTACCGGACTGGCTTTTTCTTTTGTTCCCGGCGCGGGCAAAGTTCTCGGCGAACTCGGCGGCGAAGGCGCGGAATTTCTGGATCAAATCGCCGGAACGGTCAGAGATTACGCTTGGGATCAACTCAAAAGTTCGGCAAAAGATGCAGTTGAAAGTCAGATAAGTGAACTGATTTCAGGCGATAGTCTTGCCAATATAGATAAAATGATTGAAAACTTACAGGGAGCTGTGGTTTCACTTAATGCCTTGCTGCCGAATGATGAAGAAGGCGAACTCGATCTGCGAGGCAAATTCCAGTCCGGGTTTGCTTTCTATAATCTCGTTCAATTCTAAATGAATTGATTTTTATGAAAAAAAGCGGAAGTCTGAGAAATCAGTTTTCCGCTTTTTTTAGTTTATTAAATTTGTCAAGAAATCTGGACAAAACGGGAAATTCTAAAATAATTTTTCTAATTTCTGAATCGCAATATCCGAAGGAGTTTCTTCGTGCGTTCCCTGTTTGAGAAAATTATTAACGGCTTCGATTTTCGAGATGGCGTAATCGGTTTTCGGGTCGCTTCCTTTTTTATACGCGCCGATCAAAATTAAATCTTTTTGCGCTTCGTAAGTTGCCAGAACTTCGCGGAGTTTTCCGGCGGCGGCGATGTGTTCGCGCTCGGCAACGGTTGTCATTACGCGGGAAACGGATTCGTTGATGTCAATCGCCGGATAATGATTTTCGGCGGCGAGTTTGCGGCTTAAAACAACGTGTCCGTCTAAGATCGAGCGCGTTTCGTCGGCAATCGGTTCGGTCATATCGTCGCCTTCGACAAGGACGGTGTAAAAAGCCGTGATCGAACCTTTGTCGGAATTTCCAGTTCTCTCTAAAAGGCGCGGCAGTTCGGAAAAAACGGACGGCGGAAATCCGGCACGCGCGGGCGGTTCGCCGGCGGCAAGCCCGACTTCGCGCAAAGCACGCGCAAATCTTGTTACGGAATCCATTAAAAACAAAACTTTTTTGCCTTGATCGCGGAAATATTCGGCAATCGCCGTCGCCACATACGCGGCTTTCATACGGATTAAAGACGGCTCGTTTGAAGTTGCGACAACTAAAACCGAGCGTTTTAAGCCTTCTTCGCCCAAATCCTGTTCGAGAAAATCACGCACTTCGCGCCCGCGCTCGCCGATCAGCGCGATGACGTTGACTTCGGCTTCCGTGTTGCGGGCGAGCATTCCGAGCGTGGTTGATTTTCCGACTCCGGCGGCGGCAAAAATTCCGATGCGCTGTCCCATTCCGACGGTCAAAATTCCGTCCAGAGCGCGAACGCCGGTTTTTAGCTGTTCGGTTACGCGCTGACGTTTCATCGGATCGGGCGGACGCGCTTCGACAATTTTTTCCGACGCATTTTCTATTATTCCCTTTTCGTCGAGAGGTTCGCCGAGTCCGTCCAAAACTCTGCCCAATAAGCCGTCGCCGACTCGAATCATCAGAGAAGTTCCCGTCGGCACGACTTCCGCGCCCATCGCCACGTCGGACACGTCGCCAAGCGGCATCAGCAAAACTTCGCTGCCGCGAAAACCGACGACTTCCGCCCGCAAAATTTTGGCGCGGTGCGGCGAATGAATCAAGCACAATTCGCCGATTCGTGCGCCCGGAACTGCGGCGCGAATCAGCAAACCAATCAGTTCGGTCACGCGCCCGCGCACTTCGACTGACGAAATCCAGTCAACGGCTGAAATGTATGGTTGAAGATCAATCATTATTTAACAGAGATTTTTTGAACTTAATCAAATCCGCTTTCGCCTTCGGTTTGTGATAGCAGAGCGCGTTCGAGAACGCGAATCTGCGTTTCGAGCCGGGCATCAATCGTTCCGACCTCGCTTTCGATCAGGCATCCGCCGGAAGACACGCGCGGATCGGCGATAAAATCTATAAAATTATTTCTGCCGCCGGATGAAAATTTATCCGCTTCGCTTTCAATCGTCGGTAAATCCGCAGGATTTACGCGCACCGTGATTTTTTCCTGCTGCCGCGCGTTTTGCAAAGCGGTGGAAACTATATTGACGATTGTTATATTATCCCTCTCGATTTCGCGCCCGACAATTTTTTCCGCCAGACGAACAGCGAGCCGCAGCAAATCTTTTTCCGTTTCGCGCAGAACTCTCTCACGAATTTCGCGCGATTCAAACAGGTTTACCTGAAATTCTCCCAGAGATTTTTCCGTTCCGAGTTGATACGCTTCGTTTTTTAATCGTTCGGCTTCGGTTTCGGCGGTGCGGCGAATTTCTTCGGCGGCATTTTCGGCTTCGCTGATAATTTGCGCGGCTTCGCGGCGGGCGGAAACGACCTGATTTTTCAGCACCTTTGGTTTGGCGCGAAGATCGTCCGCTTTTTTTCGCCCGTTTCCTTTGATTAAATTGCCGGAAGTTTGTGTTGCCTGATTCATTATTTTATAATCTGCCGGTCTGAGCGAAATTTACCGCCAAACGCTCAACCGATCTTTGTCTTTTTGTAAATATTAAAATTTGTTCCTCGCTTCCCGTCGAAATTTTCGTTTCATTTTGCTGAACCATTTTGCGCCAGATTTTTCCTTCGTAGGCGGAAAGTTTCTGTTCGGTATAACGATTTGCCGCCTCGCCGCGCTTGGCAAAAGCCTCGGCGAGAATCTTAAAGCCGATTTTTTTCAGAACCTTCTCCGGCGCAACGTCTTCCCTCCAACTTTTGCGAACGAGTTCATCCGCCTGCTCGACCCAAAAAGGTTTGATTTTTTCGAGTTCCGTGATGTAACCGGCAATTTTCCGCACGTCTTCATCGGCAAAGCGATTTAAAAACGCCGCCAGACTTTCCTTTGAACGAATGCCGCGGCAAGCTAGGGCGACTTCGCGCAAACCGAGATGATAAATAAAATCTTCGAGTTCGGCGGCGGACAGTTTATCCGTCGCAGTCGGTTCGTAGATGTCGCCGAAACTGACAAAATCAGATAAAAATTTTCGTTTGACCAAAGCGATTATGTCGTTTCTGATCTGTTTTTCCTTAACATTTTCCGGTTCGGAAACGTCTTCGATAGAATAATACAATTCGAGATATTTTGTAATCCGGCGGCTCAGATCGCTCGGCAGATTTTTTAAGATCAATTTCTGAATCGTGCGCGGTTCGCGGCTTAAATTTTCGGCAATGTGCGACATACTGATATTCTTGTCAAGCACGATTGCTTCTCCGCGCTGGCGCATCCTCTTTAGCTGAATTTCCTGCCACAGACGAAGTTTGTCTTCGGGCAGTTTGTCGAGAAAAGCGGCGCGCGATTCGAGAAGTTCCGAGTTATGCCCGTTTGCCGCGCTAAAAGTTTTCTGCGCCAACTGCGCGACTTTTTCCGCGTCTTTCTGTTCGCCCGAAGCGTCCGGTTTTTCTTTAAAGAGCAACGCGAGAGCCAAAAAAATATCCGCTTTTTCACTTTTGGAAATTGTCTTCATATTCGAACGGAGTGGAAATATCCTTAGAAGCTATTTGAAAACTCAAAAAAACGTAACGCCGGCATCTTGCCGGCAGTCTTGGTGGCTTCCAGCCGCCAATTCGAGCCTTATTTACTGAAATTGGCGGGAAAAACCAGATAAATTGGCGGCAAGATGCCACCAAGACTGCCGGCTGGAAGCCTGCGATACAATTTCCAAACAGCTTTTTAGATGCCTGCACTTCCAAAATCAAGGCAAATCTTCATCTTCGTATTCATCAAAATCATTTATCTCCTCAAGCAGAACTGCTTTTGGTGCGCCGTCTTCGCTGTATTCCTCCAATTGACCGGCTTCTTCAAAAAATTCGTTTTGCCGTTTTTTTCTAAGAACGAAAACGCCGAGAACAAATAATAAAATAGTCGCAAAACCGATGCCGGAAATCAGCGCGATGCGCGTAAAATTATGATTTAATTTGTTGTCGGGAAGCGGACGAAGCGGTTTGGCGGACAATATGACGGTGACGTTTTCCGGTTTCAGAGCCGGAACGCTGCGTGCCACCATTTTTGCAATGTCCTGTTCGCTGCGCGGAAAAGTCGGCGTTTTGTAATCAACTCTGACCGAAGCAGTCGAAGCATACGGATCAATCGCCATCGAACGGTCTTCGGGCGGCACAAAATTTACGTCCACGCAGGTTACGCCCGGAAGTCCTCTCAGCTGCGATTCGATGTTGATTTTCATACGCCGTTCTTCCTGCGCTTTTTCCTGTTCGATGGAAGTGATAAATGTTCCGCTTTCGACGGGCGGCGGTTCGGGTTTTGCAAGACAATGATCTTCGATCAACTGAATCGCCGCGCTGACCGCTTCGGAATCGCCGCTGACGTGAATTTCAAAAGTTTTTTTCTCGCCTTCGCCGCCTTCTACTTTGGTTGCCTCGATGCCGTTTTCCTTCAACACGGTAATTATCCGGTTGGCATCCGTTTCGATTTTGACGTTCTGCACTTTCTGATCGCTGCAAGCCGAAAGCGAAATCAGCAGAAACAATAAAACTATGGTCGGTTTGGCAAATTTAGATTTTTTCTTGAACATATAAAACTTTAGATACTAATTATTAAGTTCTCCGAACGAAGGATTTAACAGTCCTTCGGGCAGTTCGGCAAATTCGTTTTCAAGACTGCCAAAATTATGATTCATTCCCGCCGTCCGCATCGAAATTCTGCCAATCGGCTGAATATTCAGTTCGGGCGTTAATTCCTGATAAGACAAAACGGCGAGATTGGCAAATTCGAGTTCGATCATTTTTCGCACGAACCGCCGCAATTCCATATCGGTAACGATTACCGGCTGCTGCGCCGTCGGCACTTGGTCGGAAACTTCGCGGCGGATCGCTTCGAGAATGTCGTGGGCAATCGTCGGATCGAGCGATAAAAACGAGCCGGTTGAAGTTCGGCGAATTGCGCCGCGAATTACGTCCTCGATTTCGGGATCAAGCAGATAAACAAAAAGATTATCGCCGCCCATCGCGTATCTAAAAGATATATAATTACGCATTGCCGCGCGGATGTGTTCGGTCAGCATCACCGAATCTTTCTCGATTCGTCCCCATTCGCTTAACGCTTCGAGAATGGTTTTCGTGTCGCGGATCGAAATTCCTTCCTGCACGAGCCGCTGGAGAACGTCCGTAAACTGATGAATCGTGATAACTTTTCCGACTGTTTCCTCGACCAGTTTGGGCATTCCGCGCCCGACAAAATCGAGATAACCCTGCGCTTCCTGAATTCCTATAAAAGTGTGTGCATAGCGGCGCATCACGCGCGAAAGATGCAGCAGAATCACTTCGGCAGGCTCCCAGACTTTCAACCCGGCGGTTTCGGCAATTTTGCTTTGTTCGGCGGGAATCCACGCGCCCGGACGCAAATCCGCCGGATTGTGAACATTCTCGCCTTCGATGCCGAAAACTCTTATATTTTCCGCCGAATCATTGACATAGACGCAATTGGCGCGAAGCGAACCCGTGCCGACGGGAACTTCCTTAATCGCAACGTAATACTCGTTCGGCGAGATCGGCGCGTCGCCGCCGACATAGCAAAACGGCACCATTACACCTAAATCGTAATAAAGCGCGTTGCGTAATTTCGTAACTTCGTGGCGAAAATGCGCTCCTTTTTGTGAATTTTTATCAATCAGAGGAGTCAGTTCGCGGCTGACGATGACCGCCATCGGAACTGTGAAACTCATCTGTAATTCTTCCGAATCGCCCGCCGCATTGCTCGACATATTCGGCATATTGTCGCTTTCAATCTGTTTCTGTTTTTGGCGATATAGAAAATACCCGATACCGGCTGCGCCCGCGCCGACGGGAACGAACAATAAATTCAGAGGTGTCATCAAAAGCATAATTCCGCCGGTTATAAACAGCGGCTTCGGCGAAGTAAAAAGCTGCGTGCCGATGTCCGCGCCGACGTTTGAATTTATATCATCGGACGACGAAACTCTGGTTACGACGATTCCGGCGGAAAGCGTTATTAAAAGCGACGAAATAATTGCCGCCAAACCGTCGCCGAAAGTTGCAATCGTGTATTTGTGCGCGGCATCGGCAAAACTCATCGAATGGACGGCGACTCCGGTGGCGAGTCCGGCGATGATGTTTACCAAAGCGATGATAATCGTGCAGATCGCGTCGCCTTTGACGAATTTCATCGCGCCGTCCATCGCGCCGTGAAGCTGCGATTCTTTGGCGAGTTCAACCCGCATCACACGCGCCTGATCCTGCGTAATCAAACCCGAACGCAGATCGGCATCAATCGCCATCTGCTTGCCCGGCATCGCGTCCAGAGTAAAACGCGCCGCCACTTCCGCCACGCGCTCCGAACCTTTGCTGACAACCAGAAACTGCACGACCAGAATGATTATAAAAACCACCGCGCCCGTAATAAGGCTGTTTTGCGCCGTAACTTCGCCGAGAGCCTTGACAACCGAGCCGGCTTCGCCGTGCGCTAAAATATTGCGCGTAACGGAAACGCTTAAAGTCAGACGAAAAATTGTCGTTAAAAGCAGAATCGTCGGATAAGAAGTAAGCTGCACCGGAGAATTTATAAAAAGAGCCGTAACCAGCACCATTACCGAAATCGCCAGATTTATCAAAATCAGAACCGACAAAATTTCCGGGTGAAGCGGGATAAAAAGCGTTCCGACAACCAAAAGCAGTCCGACGGGTAAAAGTAAATCTTTATTTTTTGCAATGAGGGCGGTTAAATTGCCCCGATTTAAAAGGGTTAAAAAATCCGGCGCGTTGCTAAATGCTTTCATTTATAAAATCTCCTGTCCGTTTTTGTAAGTTATGCCGATTTTAACAGTATTGAGAAAATTATTAAAGATTTTTTTTCACTTTGCTGCTAAAAAAATTCTAAAATCAAAAATATGACAACCGCCGTGATAAGCGTTCCGATTGTCATAATAACTACTTCGGCAAATGTAAAATATCCGAATATTAATTTTTTTTCCGTTTTTCCGGCAGCCGATGGCGAAGTTCTGCCCGAAATGCCGCCGTCTTCATCTGCGCGATTTTCGTCTTTGCCGTCGGTTTCCGTTTTTTTCTGCTTATCGAGCGAGATCGGCGGCGGTAATTCTTTGGGAAGAATTGAATCCAAAACGAGCAGAGCCGTCGGTTCGTGAAATTTGACTTTTATACCGGAGCAATGTTTCGCGCCTTCTTTTCCCAAAAGCGAAAGCCGGTCGCCATTTTTCAGACGCACGGGTTCGGCAAGCGGTTTATCGTTGATCCAGATGCTTTTCGCTTGCAGCGGATGCAAAACCACGCCACTCCAATCTTTACGAATCTGAGCGCGGGCGCGGGCATTTTCAGCCGGCTCAAAAACCGGAACGCAATCGCCGTCGGTTGTCCAGACGAGCCACAAATCTTCCGTTTCGACGTAAGCGCGGCGTTCTTCCCCATCGGCGGTTTCGATGCGGAAAAAGAATTTTTCTTCCGCCCGCAAATCTTCCAGAACATTTTTCAAACCTTTTTGCGGTTTCTCGATCTGCTTTTCGACGGCAAGCGGTATTTCCGCTTTTTTCGCCGCTTCCGCAGTTTCAACTTCTGCGGTTTTCCCGCCGTCTGTCTGCCGTGATAAAATTTCTTCCGCTTGTTTTGTTTCTTCAATTAAAAAAGTATAATTACCGACGGAGATAATATCTCTGAGTTGTAAATTATGCAAAGAACCCTGCGCCAGATTTTCGCCGTTGACCGAAGTTCCGTCAACCCGGCACAAAAGCGTCATCTGAGCGTTTTCGCAAACGATGACAAACTGTTCGGGAGCAATAGATTCTCCGGTCAGCACGACTGTCGAAGAAATTTCGCTGCCGACTGTAACAATTCCGTTCGGGGGAATTTCTCGGCTATGTTCGGGCAGGAATTTGTCTTGATGTTTGAGAAGCAGTTTTTTTGTCATATAAATTTATCAAAACCTTTGACAAATGATTTATAAATCATATTATCATAAGGTTTATATTCAAACACAAATCGGTGTTTTTTAGTCGGTCAAATTTCGGTTAAATTGTAAAAATTATGCAAGGTAAAAATTCTTTCAGCGATGCGGACGCAAATCAGGCGAAACCCGGATTCAGCCCGGAAGACTTGGCTAAACTTTTTAATTATCCGGCTATCGGAGAACTTTTTGAAGGAAACGATGACGAGCGAATTGGTAAATTCGCGGCAAAAATGGAGTCCGTTCACAGCGATCTGGAAAGAATAGTTCGTTACGGCAATCAGGCTGAAGCGGAAAGCGCGACGCGGGCGATTCGCGGCATCGAAGAAACTCAAAAGTTCTTGAAAACATTGCAGAAAATGCGGCTCGAAGAAAAAAAATAACTTTTTTTGAAAAAAGTAGGAAACAATTTCGGAATTTTGGCGATAACAATAATGAAGAGGAAAACTTTATTCAAAAAAAGAAGTTAAAAAATCAAAAAAGAGAGGTTAAAAAAAATTATGCCAAATAATGATCCAATGATTACGCCAGCCGGAGCAAATCAGCTTCCGCCGGTCACAACAAATGTTTTTTCTGATGCGAATCTGACGCAGCAGCAGCCGAAAAAGCCGAACAAATTTTTGCAGGTTTTAGGCGGCATTGCCGGCGGCGCGTTAAATCTGGTCGCGCCCGGAGTCGGCAGTATGGTCGGAAACCTGATCGGCGGTTCGAGTGGTTCTTACGGCGGTTCTTATGGTGCTTTGATGGAGCAGAAACAGCAGTTTGAGGAAATGCAGCGTTATACTCAAGCGGCAAATATGCAAAATCAGCAGCAACAGCAGGAAATGATGAATCAACAGCAAAAACAGTCTATGCAAATGCTTAACGTGCAGCAGCGCGTGAGTATGCAGGCGCAGGAATTTACGACTGTTTCCAATTTGTTGAAAACAAGACACGACAGCGAAATGACAGCGGTCAACAATATCAAGTCGTAAATTGTTACGACTTGTATCCTGGGGGGGATTTAAAGCGCGGGCGAATTTGTCTTCCGACATTTTCTTCGCGCTTTTTTCTTAAATTTTAGATTTTTAGATTATGAAAATACACGACATAAATATTACGGACGAAGAATTGCGCGTGATGCTCGAAACCGGGTTCATTTTGCGGGAAGCCGCCAGATTTGACGAAGCCGAAGCCGTTTTTCGCAGCGTAATGGAATTTATGCCCGATTCGGAAGTTCCGCAAGTCGGACTCGGCACGGTTTTTCTTCAACGCGGCGATTTTCTGGAGGCTCAGAATATCTGTGAAAATGCTCTGAAAATCAATCCGAAAAGTTTATATGCCCGTCTGCATTACGCCGAAGCTCTTCTTTTTGCCAAAGAGAGAGAGAAGGCGGAAAGCGAATTAAACGCCGTAATCTCCGAAAATCCCGATTCTCCGTATAGCCGGACGGCACAGTCACTTCTCGAAGCCGCCGATATGATTTCGTATGCTTGATTCAAATAATCAACCGCGAAATTTTACGAAGAAAACACCGAGAAATAGAGATTTAAATAAAAAAGAACATAGAGCAATTTAAGAATTGGCGTAAGGTAAGAGTAACGGCTTGAGCCGTGAAAACGCCAGCGAAGCCCGGCGTTTTCTCACCACTAAAGGCGTTACTCTTACCCTATATTCAAATTTAAACCGATCTAAGATGTCAGGAGTTTTTTTTCATTGAAGTTCTAAAATTTCATTAAAATTCTAATTAGCATCCTGTTCTTTACCGCTTGGATTCGGTTTTACGCTCGAAGCTGGCGAAGCCGGTTTTTCGTTGGTTTTCTCTGCCGGTTTTTCCTTTTTGGGTTGAGCCGGTTTTTCAGTTTTCGGCTGCGCTTGTTTCGCGTCCGTCTGTGCCGGCGTTGCTTGCGGCGAAGGCTGTGCTTGGGCATCAGCCGGAGTTTTTGCTTCTTTCGGCGATTTTCCGGGCGAAGGCTGTGCTTTCGGATTCGTGTTTGAATTTTGCTGATCGGCAGGAACGGGAACTAAAACTATTCCGTCCTGCGGCATAAAAATACTGCCGTTCGGATTATTCGGATCAATTGTAATAATCTGCCCGCCCGTCGAAGGATAAACGGGCGCACCTGCCGGCGGCGCACCGCCACGCGCCCAAGGATCGTAGCCGTCGCCGTAACCGTCGCTGCTCGTGGTGCTTCCGCCGACGGAAACGGGAATGTCATTCAGATTCGGAACGTCATACATCGGCGGCATTGAGCCGTCCATTCTCGAAAAACTCTGCTCGCTCAAACCCGTCGGCGGACCCAAAGGTTGAACGGGTTTTCCGTCCGAATCGGTTTGCAGAACCATCTGCGGCTCGGTTTGTTTAACGGAAGTTCCGTAAATTAACCCGGCGGCTAAAACCGCCATTCCCAAAATTGACGCGAAAACGGTTTTCCAGAGTTTTCCGCTTGACGAATCTCCAGCCGCTTTTGCCGCCGCGATCTGCGGCACGATAACCGCGTCGGGATCATCAAAACCTTTTGAAACCTGATTTAATTCGAGTGCCATTTCCTGCGCCGTTTGATAACGCATTTCAGGATTTTTTGCCAGAGCTTTGATAATTATCGGCTCGATGTCGGCGGGAAGATCATCGCGGAAAGCCGAAAGCGGCTGCGGAATTTCTTCGGCGTGTTTGAGCATTAGATCCGTCGGCTCGTCCGCCGTAAACGGAACTTCGCCCGCGAGCATTTCATATAAAATTATCCCCGTCGAATAAATATCCGAACGCTCGTCGGCTTCGACTGCGCCGGAACATTGTTCGGGCGAAAGATATTCTATATTTTCGGGAAATTTTTCCGCTTCGGGTTCTTCGTCAATCGAAAATTCGTTGATTTCCGGTTTAAACGAACCGAATTCCAGAATTTTGACGATTTCCGATTCTCCGGCGGTTCTGGCAAGCAAAACATTTTCCGTATTCAAATTGCCGTGAATCACGTCGTGATTGTGCGCCGTCGAAAGCGCGGCGGTGATCTGCTGCGCGACGCGGACGGCGTGCGCGGGCGAAAAGGTTTTTCTGTGTTCGATTGCCCCTTTCAAACTTTCGCCTTCGCTGTCTTCCAGAATAATATACACAAAACCGTTTTTGTCCGTTCCGAAATCGGTCACGTTCAGGATATTCGGGTGCGACAAATGCGAAACCGTCCGGGCTTCGTCGGAAAAACGCTTGACGATATTTTCGTCAACGGCAAGCGCGGGCGACAGAATTTTTATCGTCACGGGTTTGTTCATCAAAAGATGCGTTCCCCGATAGATTTTCCCCAAGCCGCTGTCGCGCAGTTCTTCTTCTATTTTGTATTTTTCAGCTATCGTCTGTCCGATAATTTCTTCTAACATTTTTTTGCCTGTAAGTTTATTAAATAATTTTATTAAAAAGTCCGCTTTTCATTATACGCTAATTCAGCCGATTTGATTCAAAAATTTCATTTTACGTTGTAAAAACACTTGATACAAATTGCAATTTGTCAGCAGCATCGGCTCACGCCGACGCTACTGACAACAAACACAACTAAAAAGCGGACAGAATCATTCGACTCCATCCGCCAAATTTCTATCGTTTCCGAAAAAAGATTTACACTTTGATCAGAACGATAACAAACCCGAAAAGCACGAGCGATTCGATCAGCGCGAGCGCGATAATCATAATCGTCTGAACAGTTCCGGCTGCGCCCGGATTACGCGCCGCGCCTTCCGCCGCACGCGAACCGACAAGTCCCTGACCGATTCCGGCGAGTCCGGCGAGAATGCCGAAACCGAGAACGCCGATTCCGGTTCTCAAACCATTGTAAGCGGCAACGGTTGATTCATTGTCAACCGCGCCTCCACCGACAGGTGCGCCCGGAACTTGCGCGAGCGCGGGAAGTGCCATCAAAGCCAATGCTAAAACGGCGAAAATAACATATTTTGTTTTATTCATTTTTTTTAGTCTCCTAATTTTTATTATTTAATCGGTTTTTGGTCTTCGGCTTTTGGTCTTTGCAAATCTCTCTAATGACAGCCGAATTTCTCCGACGATAAATTATTGAGAAAAAACAAAGACCGAAAACCGAAAGCCAAAGACCAACGGTTTATTTAAGAAGACCTCAGCAAAACAATTCAAAAAATCCGCGTGGTGTATAAGTTCGCCTCACTTCCGGTATGCGCTCGTTTTCTACTCTCGTTGGAGTCGAGGCTCCTGTCGCGTGCGGGCATATCTGATATGAAATGCAGATTTTTAGATCTATGAAATGCAGATTTTTAGATCAAATCACTTTTGGTCTTCAAAAAACTTTTTATTTGTTAGTTGTTAGTTGTTAGCGGTAAAATACTGTAATTTTATTTCTTTACAGCTAACGGCTAACAACTAACCGCTAACCATTAAGCGTGTGCCGCGGCAATTTCGCCCGTTCCTTCCGCGTGTTCCGCGTGATGTTCTTCGTGCGGTTCGTGCGAAACTTCGGCGATGTAGATCATCGAAAGCAGCGTGAAAACGAGAGTTTGCACGAATGCGACGAAAACCGCAAGCGGCATCAGCGCGATTGGCAGCAGAAACTGCGTGAACGGCGGCGCAAGATTGGCGATATTCATAGCGATCTGCTCGTCCGCGAACATATTTGCAAACAGACGCAAGCCGAGCGTTAGCGGGCGAATCATATTACTGACAAGTTCGATGCCGAAGATCAGAGGCGTTATGAAAATCGCTATTACTATCGGCAAAGTCGGACCGGCAAAATGCCGCAAATGTCCCAAAAGCCCATTTTCGCTGATTCCGACGTAGTTGTAATAAACAAACGACGCGATGCCAAGCGCGAAAGTTACGTTGACCGAAGCCGTCGGCGACATAAACAGCGGGAAAAGTCCCATCAAATTTGAAATGAGAACGAGAACCGCGAATGTTGCGACAACCGGAAAATATCTGTAACCGTGTTCGCCGATAACGGTGACGACTAAATCTCTGATCGCCAGAAACGACGCTTCCAAAGTAAGCTGCCCGTGTTTCGGATCGTCGGAAGAAAGTTTTCCTTTGAAAATCCAGATCACGATGACCGACAGAATACACGCGATAATAAACATTATGGTATACCACGGAACTGCGGTTTCGGGCGTGTAAGGTCCGAAAACATTCTCGGCGTTCGTGCCGAATTTGGCGAAAAGCGCGTCCCAGACGGGTTTTGTCCAAGCGATTTGAAATTGGTAAATCGGTTCGCCGATATAATGATTGACAAACTCGACAATTAAAGGCGTATGATGCCCGCCGCCTTCTGCTGCAAATAAAAACATTTGTTAAATTTCCTTCTTAAAAACGGATGTAAATATTCGTATAAATCCCTCTAAAACAAGCGCAATTGCAAAACTCGTCAAACCCAAGATCACCGCCGTAATCGGAATAATTTTGAGCAGCGCGATAAAAACCAAAACAAGCGCGAGCGCGAAATAACGCGACATATAACGAATCGCCGAAATTCGCGGTTTTTCGCCTTCTTCCGCTTCGTCAAAAACCTTTTTCAGCGAAAATTTCAGCCAGTAATAATTTACAAAAGCCAAAATCGCGCCGATAAAAAGTCCGACTGCAAAACGCCAATCGGCATAGACAAAACCCGCTAAAGTTCCAAAACTGCCGACCAAACCCGTCAACAATAAAATCCGCCGATGCGACAAAGGCGCATCGTTAATTTGTTCGGGCGTAGTAGGTTCGGAAGTTTCGCTCATTGCGAAACAAAGATTTTACTAACTAAACCGAAAAAATTCAAAGCGAGAATTGGACTTTGTGCAATTTTTCTCAAATTCGGGTGAAATATTGCTTTGGAATTTACAAATAAAAATGAAGAAAGAAATTGCCCGCGAATGAACGCGAATAGGCGCGAATAAGAGAAGAAATATTTAACAGGGATAAAAGAGGTAAATGGGATTTTTGCAAGAATCAGAACAGGGAGCGATAGCGACTTGGTAAATCCTTTGCAAGAATCAGAACAGGGAGCGATAGCGACTTGGTAAGTCCTTTTATATCCTTTTATATATGTAATTTAAGCCATTTACTGCCGATCACGATTCTGATTCTTCTCGCCTGCTTGGTATAAAATTTTATAAAAATCCCTTTCATCCTCTTCAGCCCTGTTAAATTTTTTTCTTATTCGCGTTTATTCGCGTTCATTCGCGGGCAAAATTCTTCTCTTGTAAAGTTTGTTCAGATTTGCAATGTGCATTGCAGAATCGTTTGATTTAGTATATTTTTTGGAGAAACAAATGGCACTTGAAACGGATTTTATTGTCATCGGAAGCGGAGTCGCGGGACTTCGCGCGGCAATCGAACTTGCCAAAACGGGAGCGCAGGTGACGGTTTTGACGAAGGATAAAACCAGCGAATCGAACACGGAATACGCGCAGGGCGGCGTGGCTGTCGTTTTGTCCGACGACGACAACGCTGAACTTCACGAAGAAGACACTTTGTTTGCGGGCGCGGGACTTTGCGACGAAAAAGCGGTTGAAACGCTGGTTGTCGAAGGCACTAAATACATCCAGCAGCTTATCGAATGGGGAACGGAATTTGACCGCGAAGGCGGGAAGTTGGTTTTTACGAAAGAAGCGGCACATTCGCGCCGAAGAATTCTGCACGCGCACGGCGATTCGACGGGCAAGGAAATCGTCCGCGCTTTAATCGCAAGGGCGCGTGCGGAAAAAACGATTCTTTTGATGCCGTTTGCCAATACGGAAGGTTTGCTCGTGCAGGACGAAAGATGCGTCGGCGTGAGTTTTCTCGATCCGATTCTTCGCGCAAAACGCGAAATTTTCGCCCGCGCCGTCATTTTATGCACGGGCGGCGCGGGACAGCTTTTTCAGCACACGACAAATCCGCCTGTGGCGACGGGCGACGGAATGGCGATGTCTTATTTTGCGGGCGCGGAAATGGCTGATATGGAATTCGTGCAGTTTCATCCGACGGCTCTGAATTTGGAAAACGCGCCGCGTTTTCTGCTTTCCGAAGCGATGCGCGGCGAAGGCGGAATTTTGCGAAACGCAAGCGGCGAAAGGTTTATGCGGCGTTACGACGAATCGCTCGAACTCGCTCCGCGCGATGTCGTTTCGCGTTCAATCGTTTCGGAGATGCGCCGCACGGGAACGCGCACGGTTTATCTGGATATGACTGATTTGGACGAAGATTTCCTCAAAAACCGCTTTCCGAAAATTTACGAAACGTGCAGATTTTACGGCTTGAATATCGCCGAAGATTTCTTGCCCGTTTCGCCCGCGTCGCATTATTGTATGGGCGGAGTTCGCACCGATTTGCACGGCAGAACGACATTGCAAGGGCTTTACGCGGCGGGCGAAGTCGCCTGCACGGGAGTTCACGGCGCAAATCGTCTCGCGTCAAATTCTCTGCTCGAAGGTTTGGTTTTCGGCGCACGAGCAGGCAAAGCGGCAGTTGCGGACAAGTCCGAAGTCCAAAGTTTAAAGTCCGAAGTCCAAAGTTCAAAAACCAAAGACCAGCCTTTAAGCATTGCAACTGCGGTCAGAAAGCGCGTCAAGCGCGTGATGTGGGAACGAGTCGGAATCGTACGCGACGCGGAGAGTTTGCGTAGGGCTTTAAAAGAATTCGAGCAAATTTCAAAGGCGAATCTCGGAACGCTTTCGAGAAATTTTGTCACCGTCGCAACTTTAATTACAAAAGCCGCTTTATGGCGCGAAGAATCGCGCGGCGGACATTTTCGCTCTGATTGTCCCGAAAGGAAAGAAAATTGGGAAATTCATTCGATACAGAAATCGGGCGAGGAAATTTCTTCGAGCGAAAAGATAAATTTCAGTTAAAAAGGCGGAAACCCAACGGTAACGAAGGGTTTTGTTTGGAATATCAACTTAACAGTTTGCAAAAGCACCCTTGTTGACACGCGGGTTTCCGCCTTTTTATTAAGCAGGTTCTATCGGAACTTCTGCGGTTGGTTGACGTGATTTCAAAAATCCGCCGACCAAGAAAGATAAAATTACGGCTAAAATCGTTCCGATAAATATGACAATCGCCAGATTTCCGAACAGACCGACAAGCGGCGGCTGCGCGGAACTAATGCCTAATGGTTCAAGCATTCCGCTTGGCAAAATTAAACTTACGGGTTCGGCTTTTTCAGGATCGAATTCACCGGCGATCTGTCCGGCGGCGAAACTTCCCAGAGATGCCGCTAAAAACCATACGCCGAGCATCAAACCGACCATTTTTCCGGGCGCGAGTTTGGTCATCGAACTTAGCCCGACCGGACTCAAGAAAAGTTCGCCGACGGTGTGCAGAAAATACACCAAAACAAGCCACATCGGGCTGACTTTGCTCGCGCCGGTCAGACCGGAAGCGTAAGCCATCACGACGAAACCGAGCGCGAGGAAAAACAGACCGAGCGCGAATTTGAAAATGTCGTTCGGTTGTTTTTTGCCCCATTTTATCCACATTATCGAAAACAGCGGTGCGAGTATGACGATCATAATCGCGTTGATTGATTGAAACCACGCGGCGGGAATTTCAAACGTGCCGACGGTTCTTTCGGTCAAGTTTTCGGCGAACAGATTGAAACTCGAACCGGCTTGCTCGAATCCAGCCCAGAAAAGCGCGGCGAAAAGAAACAAAATAATGATGATTCCGAGCCGTTTCCAATCGTTTAACGAAAGTTTGTCCTGCATTCCGGTCAAGACAACCGCGATTAATCCGGCAACTACCAAAACCGGAATCAAGACGATTTTCAGAACATTGCCGATGGCTTCGATCATCGGATTAAGCGGCGGAAGTTCGTCGGCGATACGTTTTGCCTGATTTGCCGGATCGTTGGCTAGTTCGACTGCCAGCGGATAAAAATAATAATAAGAAATGATAAGCGCGACAATCGAAAGAACGACGACAGCACCGAGTTGAATAAGATACGCCGTGCTAAGCGAACTCGCCTCCGCTTCTTGTTTGACGGGCGGTTCGCCGACACCTTCGAGTTTTCGTTTGCCGAGAATATATTGAATCAAACCGGCGACCATTCCGACACCGGCGGCGGCAAATCCGTAATGCCAGTTATAAGCGGCAAGCGCACCGCAGACGAGCGGCGCGGCAAATGCGCCGAGATTGATTCCCATATAAAAGATGGTAAATCCGCCGTCGCGCCGTTCGTCGTCTTCATCATAAAGATCGCCGACCATCGCGCTGATGTTCGATTTTAAGAAACCCGTTCCGACCGCAACCAAAACCAATCCGATATAAAAGAATGATAACGTCGGCACGGCGAGCGCAAAGTGTCCGGCGGCAATAATTATACCGCCGATCAAGGTCGCCCGTTTTGCGCCGATAAATCTATCGGCAAGCCAGCCGCCGATCAAAGGCAGAAAATAGACCGAAGCCGTATAAAGCCCGTAAATCGCCGTCGCATCGGGAGTTGTAAAACCCAAACCGCCGTCCTGCACAGCCGCGACCATATAAAGAACGAGCAAGGCACGCATTCCGTAATAAGAAAATCGTTCCCACAATTCGGTAAAAAACAAAGTGGACAATCCGCCCGGATGCCCGAAAAAACTCTTGTCGTAGTTGTTTGCAGTAGTTTCATCATTTGCCATAAAAAAAATTACCTCTTTTTAATTTGTTTTTTGAAAAGAATTAGGCAAAATATAGCAGATAAAGTTTATAACTAAAAGGAAACTTTAAAATTATGTTAAAAAAAATTTCAGTTTTAATCTTTTTGCTAATGTTTACGGGCTTTTTCTGTGCGGAAATATCGGCGCAAAAAAGAGATGCGGTCAGCGCGAAAGAGGTCAACGGGACTTACAGAGATTATTTTGACGGGAAATTTAAGGAAAATTTTAACGAAATAAAAATTCTCGCGCTTGGCAAAGGAAAATTGAAAATTTCGTTCGACTTGATTTACCCGCGCCTGATGCCGAACGGCGAAACGTCGGCGAATTTCGGAACGGCGACGGGAACGGCGGAAATCAAGGGCGATACGGCTGTTTACACGGGCGAAAACGAATACGGCGACGAACCTTGCAAAATTACGATCAAATTTCTCAAGCCGGGCGTGATAAAAGTTACGCAAAACGGAACTGACGCGGTGTGCGGTTTCGGATTTAACGTAACCGCCGACGGAACTTATCAAAAGTTCAGCGGTAAGAAACCCGTGTTTGATAAAGATTCTTTGTAAAAACTCTGCCGTCAATGATAAATTTGCTTTTTCATTACTGATAAACTTTTTAAAATATGCGCTGGTTTCTACACGCCAAAATTCACAAAGCGACGGTTACGCAAGCCGATGTCAACTACGTCGGAAGCATCACGATTGACCGCGATCTGTGCGAGAAAATTGATCTGCTCGAAGGCGAGCGCGTTTTGGTGACGAGCAATACCAGCGGCGGACGGCTCGAAACTTATGTGATTTACGGCGAGCGCGGTTCGGGCATAATTTGTATGAACGGCGCGGCGGCGCACGTTATCAAAAAGGGCGAGGAAATTATTATAATGGCTTTCGAGCTTGCCGAAAAAACGATTGAGCAGAAAATAATTCTGGTTGATAAACAAAATAAATTTGTGAGGTATCTGTAAAAGGAAATGCAGAATAATCTTTTTCCCGCCGCAAATAATTTATCGAAAATGAGGAAACCGAAAGCAGAATCATTTTGCAGCCGATGCCGCCGCCGCTGTCGCCGTTGAACCGAAATAATCAAGTATGATACAGGAATTTCAAAAACTCGGCGCAGAGATCGAGCGAATCTGGCTGAACGCAAATTATAACGAAGACGTTTTGCCGCAAATTGCGGAAAAGGCTCTGAAAGAAGCGGATTTGCCCGGAAAAATTTCGGCGTGGGAAATTATCGAATGGACTCTGCGGCAGACGCAGCTTCCCGACCAGCGCGATGTTCACGGAAATTTCGGCGATCCGCCGATCACGCTTTATAATTCGCCGCGTTTTCACATAGACGTTTATTTCTGGCTCGACGGCACAACCTCGCTTCATCAGCACGCTTTTTGCGGAGCGTTTCAGGTTCTGCACGGTTCGAGCATTCACAGTCATTACGAATTTGAAACGCTTGAAAGCATAAATATTTTTACGGAAATCGGCAAAATAAAACTAAAATCGGTTGATTTGCTGGAAATCGGCGATGTCAAACAGATCAAAGCCGGAAGGCAGTATATTCACGGGCTTTTTCATCTAGAACAGCCTTCGGCAACAATCGTCGTCCGCACACATAAAAGTCCGCTGTTTATGCCGCAGCATACTTATTACAAACCGCATCTGGCAGTCAGTCCCTTTTTTGAAGATGCGACGACGATAAAAAAATTGCAGAGCCTGAGCGCGTTGTTTCGCACAAATCATCCCCAAGCGGAAGATTTGACGAACAAACTGCTGGAAACCGCCGATTTTCACACTACTTTTTTAATCCTTTCGGCAATTAAAAATTCTCTGAAACAAAACAAACTCGACGAAATGTTTAATCCCGACGCGGCGCAGAATCGTTTTGAATCTTTTCTCGAAACGGCAAAACGGCGGCACGGAAAACGCGCGGAAATTTTCGCGGAAGTTTTTCAGTATATGGAAAGAATCCGCGAAATCGTCAAACGGCGAAGCTATATAACCGAACCGGAACACAGATTTTTTCTCGCTTTGCTGATGAACGTCGAAGGCAGAAAGCAGATTTTCTCTCTTGTCAAAGAACGCTTTCCCGACTCCGAACCGCTGGACAAAGTGCTAAATTGGATTTTAGATTTATCGCAGACCAGAGTTTTGGGTTTGAACATTCCGAATGCGCTGGGCATTGCCGATTTCGGCAATCTCGATTTGGTGATTTTGGAATATCTTTTAGAAGATATGTCCGCCGAGGAAATCCGCAAACGGTTAAAGACGGAAATTCCGCCGGAAAATTTTGAGCAGATCGGGAAAAATCTGGACGATAAAATAGAAAATATCAGACGGGCGGAGATTTTTCAGCCGCTTTTGACTCAATGATTTTAGCGTTTTTGTTCTTAAATTTCGGTAAAAAACAGTTAAATTTTGTCAATATGCCACATTAACCATTGCATAATGTTCAAACAGATTATAGAATCTCTTTTCTTATGCGCTTTCGCTTTGTTTGGATCGGAAAAACGAAAGATAAAAAATGGCTCGCTTTGCAAAAGGAATATTTGCAGAGATTGGCGCACTTCGTGAAATACGAAATCACGGAAATCCGCGACAGCAAAGCGTATGAAGATGCGGAGGTTGAAGGCGAACGAATTCTTGAAAAAGTGAATCAAAGCACATTCGTCTGTCTTTTAGACGTGAAGGGACGCTCGATTTCTTCGCACGAATTAGCCGGGAAAATCGAAAATTGGCAAAATCGCGGGCTTCAGGAAATCGCGTTTGTCATCGGCGGCGCGGACGGCGTTTCAGCCGAAGTTGCCGAAAAAGCCGATTTGAGCATTTCCTTATCCGATTTTACATTTACGCACGAAATGGCGCGGGTTCTTTTGATCGAACAACTTTACCGCGCATACACTATTATAAGGGGTTTTCCATACCAAAAATGAACGAATTGAACGTAGAAAAATTTAAAGAAAAACTTATTGCCGAACGCGACGTTTTGATTGCCAGAATGAGCAACAAAGATGATTTATCGGTTGACGATTCGGAAACGCCCGATCCGGTGGATTTGGCGGTCAGAAATTATTCAAAAAACGTAATGCTCGCCGTTTCGGAAGGCAAAAGCCGTCAGCTTACTTTCATAAACGAAGCGTTGGAGCGCATCGAAGACGAAGAATACGGAATCTGCCAGAACTGCGAACAGGACATTATCGAAAAACGCTTAAACGCCGTTCCGTGGGCGCGTTACTGCCTCGATTGTCAGGAATTGCAAGAGCAGGGAATGCTCGATGACGATCAATAATTTTCAAAGATTTTTATTAATAACAATTATTCGGACGTTTGGGAGCGTGAGCATCTTAACTCCGGGTTAGAAAAATTATTTTTTAGGATAGTGCTGAAAATGTAATGCTGAGAATTTGTTAAGTTGAAAATTGTTGTTTGTTTACCTTCTATAAATGGTAGTGAACTAGAAGTAATTGACAAGTTTTTTTATCAATTGCCGTCTGCTTTAGCTGACGGTTTAGTTTGCAGCAAAAGACAGGCTTTAGCCGAACTATCAAATTAAATTTACTCCTTATTTGCTTTAGCTAAAGCAAATAGGATGATTAATATATTTTTGAAATTTGGCTAAAGCCGATTATCTTGTCAGCAATCTTTCCGTCAGCTAAAGCAGACGGCAATTCATAGAGCATTACTTTTAGTTCACTACCCTATAAATTTACTCAAATATTCGGCATTTTCACTTTGCAAAAAGCGGGCGTAGAACAACCCTTCCTAACCTGCGATCTTTTTGGTCTTGAGCAGTTATTGGTAACGATGATTCAAGATAAAGTAAAAAAGTGCAAGTTAATCAAATTGGCAGGTCTGGAAGGGTTGTTCTACGCCCGCAAAAGTCGAATTGCCAAAAAAGTTAAAAAACAGAGTAGTAATTTTATTTAACTTAACAAAGCAGAACTAATCAGAAATCATAAACCCTGTCTTTTGCTGCACCATCAACGGCAATTCGCAGCGTGAGGTAATAAAATAATTTTTCAGCCGTTGTCATCAATTTCCGTATAACGCCTGTCCCGGCATTTGATCGGTCATTTTATTTTTGTCAAAAACTATCTT
Organism: Pyrinomonadaceae bacterium; assembly: GCA_965214585.1. Classification (GTDB taxonomy): domain Bacteria; phylum Acidobacteriota; class Blastocatellia; order Pyrinomonadales; family Pyrinomonadaceae; genus JAHCHG01. The sequence goes on from OZ243957.1 coordinate 1,166,568, forward strand.
ACCGTTGACGATCACGACTTGAAAACCTTCGGCGTATTGGTGCGGATTTTCAAAAGTCGCTTTGTCCGCAATCGTTTTTTCATCGAAGATTACGATGTCGGCGGCAAATCCTTCTTTGAGCAAACCCCTGTTTTCCAGCTTAAAAGTCTGCGCGGGCAGCGAAGTCATTTTGCGAATTGCGTCTTCCAAAGCAATAACCTTTAATTCGCGGACATATCTGCCTAAAACTCTGGCATTATTGCCGTAACCGCGCGGATGCGGCACGCCTTTGCCGAAATCACGAACGCTCGAATCGGAAGCGATCATCGTAAACGGCTGGCGCATAATTTTCTGCACGTCGTCTTCGCTCATCACCTGATAAACCATAGACGCGCCGCCGTTTTCATACATTTCAAAAATCTGCTCGATCTGTTTGTCGAGTTTTCCCGAACCGCGAGCCATTTTTGTTATTTCGGCGATATTTTTTCCGTTAAATTCGGGATTCGCCGCGTAAGATGCGACAAAAGCGAAACTGTAATCCTTAAATTTTTTCTTTTTCAGATCGTTTTTCATTTCCTTAATCATCTTTTTTCGCATATCGGAATCGGCAAGCCGTTTTTTCCCTTCTTCGAGTCCGCCGGCAATCGCCCAACTCGGCATTCTCGAATCGAGCGATGTTGAAGAAGCGGTGTAGGAATATTGGTCAATCGTTACCTGCACTCCGCGTTTTCGCGCCGCCTCAACCAAGCCGATTGTTTTGCCGCTTTCGCCCCAGAGTGCTTTGCTGGAAATCTTGAAATGAGAAATTTCGACGGGCATTTTAGCCTGTTCGCCGATGTTGATCGCTTCGTTGATCGCTTCGACGACCTTTGTGCCTTCGTCGCGGATGTGGCTGGCGTATATGCCTCTGTGTTTTGCGGCGGCTTTGGCAAGTTCGACGACTTCCGCAGTTTCCGAATATGTTCCCGGAACATATATTAAACCCGTCGAAAATCCAACCGCGCCTTCGCGCATCGCTTGTTCGACGAGTTCGTTCATTTTCGCCTGCTCTTCCGCCGTCGGCTGGCGATTTTCCGAACCCATTATCTGGCGGCGCACCGAATTATGCCCGATCAAAGTTGCGATATTTACCGCCAGCGGAGTTTCTTTGATTCTTCCCAGAAACTTTCCGACATTCGTTGTCGAACCGCCGCAATTTCCTGTAACTAGAGAAGTTACGCCCATTCTTACAAAATTTTCCGCCTGCGGATTCTCGTAAATTCCTTCCGTATGCGCGTGAACGTCTATAAAACCCGGCGCGACTATTTTGTTTTCCGCATCAATAAACTGCTTTGCCCCGCTTGAATCAAAATTTCCGATCCTGACGATTTTGCCGTCCTTAACCGCAATCGAACCGTAAAACCAAGGATTTCCCGTGCCGTCAACGATTCGCGCGTTTACAATAACCAAATCGTATTCGTCAATCGTTTCGGCAAAACTCAAATTTGTCGTCGCCAGCAACAGACAAATCACCCAAAAAAGCGAAAAATATTTTTGCATAACTCGTTTCTCCAAAATTCCAGATTTAAATGATAATATCCTATAAAAATGTTCAACTGGCAAGCATTTCAGCCGAATAATAAAAAAATTCGTTAGAATCAGATGATTTTTGTTCCAAGTTAAAAAATTTGGTAGTGAACTAAATTGGTAGTGAACTAAAAGTGATGTTCTATGAATTGCCGTCTGCTTTAGCTGACGGAAAGATTTGACAAGATAATCGGCTTTAGCCGAATTTCAAAAATATATTAATCATCCTATTTGCTTTAGCTAAAGCTGTTAAGGAATTTATCTAATTTAATAGTTCGGCTAAAGCCTGTCTGTTGCTGCAAACTAAACCGTCAGCTAAAGCAGACGGCAATTGATAAAAAACTTGTCAGCATTACTTTTAGTTCACTACCAAAAATTTTAGCTAAAAAAAATAACCTGATTTTTTACTTTTTACCTTTTTGCGTGTTTTCAAAACTTTACGATTTCCTGCTGACTCTCGCTTATCCGCAAGCCTGTCAAATTTGTCAAAACAGCGTCGAAGAATCCTCTAACGGAATCGCCTGCGAAAACTGTTGGAAAAAAACGCGCGTTTTTTCGGGAAGCGAAACTTTGTGCCGAAAATGCGGCAGATTTTTGAGCGAAAAGCCTTCCCGATACGAAACATTCTGCCGCCGCTGCGATGAAGATTTTTATGATTTTGCGATTGCGGCGGGAATTTACGAATTCGCTCTTGCCGCATCCGTGCTGCATCTCAAACGCGAACCTTTTATTTCCGAACGGCTCAAAAAAAAATTTCTCGCACGATTTGAAAAGAGCGAATTTCACGACGCTTCGCTGATAATTCCCGTGCCGCTTTCAAAACGACGCGAAAACGAACGCGGATTTAATCAAGCCGAAATTTTAGCTGAATTTTTATCAGACAAAACCAAGATAAAATCAGACGCAAAAAGCCTTATCAGAACGGTTCACACGCCGATTCACCGCGCCGGAATGGACATAAAAGCCAGACAAATGAGCGTCAAAAACGCTTTTGACGTAAAGCGCGAAAATCTCATTAAAGGCGAAAAAATTCTGCTTGTTGACGACGTTTTCACATCGGGCGCAACAGTTTCAAACTGCGCCAAAATCCTGAAAAAGAAAGGCGCGGACAAGATTTACGTTTTAACCGTTGCACGCGCGATATAAATGAGAAATGAGAGGTGAGAATTGAGAAGTCGGAAAAAAGATATAATTCTCACTTCTCACTTCTCATCTCTCACCTGATCTACGGCGCATCATATTTCGGCGCGGGCAGATCGCCCGTTTGTCCGAATTTTGTAATTTGCGCTCCGCTGTTTGTGCTTTGCAGAACATACCAAACGCCGTTTGACGGACGGAAAACTGCAATGTCGTCTTTTGCATCGCCGTCGTAATCGCCGACTGTCGGAATATCGCCGTTTGCGCCGAACCCGATTATTCCGACGGAGGTATTTGAACTTCGCAAAATATACCAAGTTCCGTTTGACGGGCGGAATACGGCTTGATCGGTTTTGTTGTCGCCGTCGTAATCGCCGACTGTCGGAATGTCGCCGTTCGCGCCGAACTGCACGGCTGAAAAACTATCGCCGCCGCCGCTGTTTAAGCGATACCAAACGCCGTTTGACGGGCGGAAAAGCGATATGTCCGCTTTAGCATCGCCGTCGTAATCGCCGACTGTCGGAATGTCGCCGTTTGCGCCGAACTGAACGATTTTTGCTTGGGAATTTGAACTGTTCAATATATACCAAACATTGGTCGAAGGACGGAAAATTGCTAAATCCGCTTTGGAATCGCCGTCATAATCGGCGGCAGCCGGAATGTCGCCGTTTGTGCCGAACTTTGTTGTAATAACCGTATTATCGCTGCTTTTCAAAATATACCAAACGCCGTTGGACGGACGAAATACCGCTAAATCGGTTTTCTTGTCCGCGTCAAAATCATTCGGTGCGGGAACATCGCCGTTTGCGCCGAATTGAATGGTCAGAAAATCCTGTCCGCCGAAATTTCTCGCATACCAAGTTCCGTTTGACGGGCGGAAAATTGACAAATCCGTTTTTCCGTCGCCGTTAAAATCGGCATTTGCCGCGCCGCCGGCAATCGGATTGGAATTGACGAGTTTGCTTACCGAACCTTGCAAATTAACGGCGTAAAGTTCACCGGCTTCGTCTTCGCCGAACGATGCGAGGCTGATGCCCGTCGCCAGCAATCTGACCGACTGCCCGTTTTTGTAAACGAATAATTCGCTCGTGCAGAAATCGCCGTAAGTGTATGCGCCGCTTGCAAAAGTTCCGCGCGTTCCGCGATAAACATAGCCGCCCGTGATCGAACATTTTCCGCCGGAGTGATCGTATTGTCCGATTGGTTGAACGAAATTGCTCGGATTGCAAAGTGCGGCATCCAGATTCGTGCATTGCGTTCCTTCGTAAACGCGCCAGCCGTAATTTCCGCCTTTTTTGATAACGTCGAATTCCTCGATTGCGTTTTGACCGACATCGCCAGCCCAGAGTTCGCCCGTCGCCCGGTCAAAAGACCAGCGATAAGGATTTCTCAAACCGACGGCGAAAATTTCGTCCGCGCCGTTCGTGCCGACAAAAGGATTGTCCGCCGGAGTCGTGTAAGCAGGATTTGCGTCATTGCCCGAAACATCGGGCGTGATTCGCAGAAATTTGCCAAGCAGACTGTTTACGTTCTGAGCGTTATTTTGCGGATCGTTTCCCGAACCGCCGTCGCCCATTCCGATATATAAATTGTCGGCGTTGCCGTCGCGTTTGAACTCGATTGTTCCGCCGTTGTGATTTGAAAACGGCTGCGGAATGATTAAAACAATGCGCTCGCTGCCCGCGTCGCCCGTGTTTCCGCTTGCTTTGTAACGCGCGATGACGGTTGCGCCGTCGCTTCGCCGCGTGTAATTGACGAAAAAATAACCGTTTGAAGCGAAATTCGGATGAAACGCCAAACCGAGCAAACCTTGTTCGCCGCTGGCTCTGGTTTTTGAAGAAATATCCAGAAAAACGGCAGGCGTTGTCGAATTCGGCTGAACAACCTTGATAATTCCGCCCTGCTCGACGACGAACAGGCGATTTGAATTGTCCCGCGCATTCGTGATGAAAACGGGCGAACTCAAACCCGACAAAAACGGCTGAAGCGTTATATCTCCCGGATTCTGTGCCGCCGCCGTCGAAGTTAAACCGATAATTACTGCAATTAAGCAGACTAAAATTTTAAAATTTTGCATTTATACCTCTTGATAATAAGTTTTTTACTCAGCAGATTGCCGCTTAAAATTGTAACATTTCAGGTTTTGATGCGGACAGCCAAAGTAAAGTTTTGCAAAATTTTAAAGAGCCGCAATTTTTTTTGAAACATTGCGCGTTATTTTGTGGTATAAACATTTTCAAACTTTTCTTTCAAAGTAAATAAATTTTCAGGAGATGATAAAAATGTCCAAACGCAAATTGTTAAGCGTTTTCGTCGCTTACGCTTTTCTGCTTCCGGGTTTTGCCTTAGCGCAAGCACCGACGCGTGCGCCGTATGCCGCGCCCGCCGAAGACATCGCAAAAATTAAAAAAGAGGGAATGGAAAATTCCCAAGTGATGCCGACGCTTAGTTATTTGACGGACGTGATCGGCGGGCGTTTGACCAATTCGCCGAATATGAAACGCGCCAACGAATGGACGCGCGACACGATGGCGAAATGGGGAATGAAAAACGCGCATCTGGAAGCGTGGGGACCTTGGGGACGCGGCTGGTCGCTGTCGAGATTTTCCGCGCAAGTCGTTTCGCCGCAAGCGTTTCCGCTGATCGCTTATCCGAAAGCGTGGTCGCCTTCGACAAAAGGCGAAGTTACGGGCGAAGTCGTCTTTTTTGACGCAAACACGGATGCGGATTTTGCGAAATACAAAGGAAATCTGAAAAATAAGATCGTTTTGGTCAGCAATACGAGAGAAATAAAAGCCGATTTTGACGGATACGCAGACCGCTACACCGACGAGGAGTTATTAAAAATGGCAAACGCGCCGAACCCTTTGTATGCGCCGCGCGGTCAGAGAGATTTTAATCCCGAACGGCTTCAGGCATTCTTAAAACGCTTTCAAGATTCAGCTAAAAGGTTGAATTTTCTGCTTGACGAAGGCGCGGCGGTGATGATTGACAACAGCTTTTTGGGAAGCGGCGGAACGATTTTCGTGTCCGGCGCGGCGGTAGCGCAGAAAGTTCCCGAAACTTTGCAGGAAGCATTCGGCGGCGAAAATCGCATTTCCGCTTGGGACAAAGCGGCGGAAAGCAAGATGATTCCGCAGGTTACTTTGGCGACGGAAGATTACAACCGCCTTGTCAGAATGATGCAGCTTGGCGAAAAAGTGCAGATGTCGGTTAATTTGCAGGCGGAATTTCACGATGCCGATCTGATGGGCTACAACACGATTGCCGAAATTCCGGGAACTGATCCGAAATTAAAAGACGAAGTTGTAATGCTCGGCGGACACCTCGATTCGTGGCACGCTTCAACCGGCGCAACCGACAACGCGGCGGGCTGCGCGGTGGCGATGGAAGCGGCGCGGATTATTATGGCTTCGGGCTTGAAACCGCGCCGGACAATTCGCGTCGCGCTCTGGAGTGGCGAAGAACAAGGCTTGAACGGTTCGGAAGCCTACGTCAAACAGCATTTCGGCGAAATGAAAGGCGGCGGCGACAGATTTGCGAGAATGACCGGAACTGAAACGGGCAAACCGCAGCTTATTAAAAAAGCCGACTACGAGAAACTTTCCGCTTATTACAATCTCGACAACGGCACGGGCAAGATTCGCGGCGTTTATATGCAGAGCAATTCGGCTGTCGAACCGTTTTTCCGCCAATGGCTGCTGCCTTTCGCTGAAATGGGCGCGGCAACTCTAACGCCTCTCAATACGGGCGGAACTGACCATCTTTCGTTTGACGCAATCGGACTTCCCGGTTTTCAGTTTATCCAAGACGAAATCGAATACGATTCCCGAACGCACCACTCGAATCAGGACAATTATGACCGTCTGCAAGCCGACGATATGAAGCAGGCTTCGACAATTATGGCGGCTTTCGTTTACCAAACGGCGATGATGGACGAGAAAATACCGCGCAAGCCGATGCAGTAAAATAAGCAGAGCGATTGTATCGCCGGCATCTTGCCCGCCGTTCCGGGTTAAAAAGCGCAAAGCTGCGCTTTTTAACCAAAGCGTTGGCAGGATGCCGACGCGACTGCCGGCAAGATGCCGGCGATACATTTTGAACACAGTTTCTTAAATTCAATCTCATTTTAGTTTTACAAGTTTATGGCGAAAAAAGGTTCTGTATTAGTTTGCGACGACGAAGAAATTATGCGCGACGTGCTGGAAACGATTCTTTCCGGCGCGGGATATAAAGTTGATTTGGCGAAAACCGGCGAAGAAGCCGTTGACGTTTACGCGGAGAAATTCTACGACGTGGTTTTGATGGATGTTTCGATGCCCGGCAAAGGCGGTTTAACCGCGCTCGAAGAAATTATCAAGTTGGATGAAGAAGCCGTTATTTTGATGATTACGGCTTACGCAACATTTGACACGGCGATTTCGGCTTGGGAAAAGGGCGCGGAAGGAATTATCCGCAAACCTTTTCAAAACGAGCAGATTCTCGCCTTAATCGCCCGCGGCATCAAAAAACGGCGCAAGGAAGAAGAACGGGTAAATTTGCGGCAGGCAATGACGCGCTCGGTTCAGCGCGACCAGATTATCGGGCGTTCCGAAGCGATGGAAAGCGTTTTCCGGCTGGTCGAAAGAGTCGCTCCGGCGCGTTCGACGGTTTTGGTGACGGGCGAATCGGGAACGGGAAAGGAACTGATCGCCAAAGCGATTCACGAAGCAAGCCCGCGAGCCGATCAGCAGTTTGTCGTCGTCAATTGTTCAAATATTCCTTCCGATCTGCTCGAATCTGAACTTTTCGGACACGCCAAAGGAGCATTTACCGGCGCGATCTCTTCAAAAAAAGGACTTTTTGAAGTCGCCGATCAAGGTTCGATCTTTCTCGACGAAATCGGCGATCTGCGTCCCGAAACGCAGGTTCGCCTTTTAAGAGTTATACAGGAGCGCGAATTTACGCCGATTGGAGAAACTTCCACGACAAGCGTTGACGTGCGGATTATCGCCGCGACGAATGTTGATTTGAAAGAAGCGGTCAGAACGGGAATGTTCCGCGAAGATTTGTATTACCGCTTGTCGGTTGTGCCGATTGAACTTCCGCCGCTGAGGGATAGACGCGAGGATATTTTGCCGCTGACCAAGCATTTTATAGAAAAATATAACGAAGAGAATGCCCGCGAGATCAGCGAAAGTCTTTCGCCCGAAGTTCTCTCGCTGCTGGAAAATTATTATTATCCGGGAAACGTCCGCGAACTCGAAAATATTATCGAGCGAGCCGTCGTCATTGCTCCGACAGACGAAATCACCGTCGAATGTCTGCGCCCGGAAGTGCGCCAGCCGGAACTTGCCAGACAGATGATTCAAAACAGCGAAGGCTCGTCGGGCGATATAGACATCTCGCGCGGAATAAATTTTTACGAACAAGTCAGGAGTTTTGAAATTGACCTGATTACCCGCGCTCTTGATCAAACCAGCGGACATCAATCACGCGCCGCGCGGCTTCTGGGTTTGAATGCGACGACGCTCAATTCAAAAATTAAAAGTTACAATATTTTAACCCGCGATTGATTAAGCGAAAGGATTTGTAAGATTTATTAGCCTGATTTTTAAGTTTTTTGGTTTAACTTTTGCGGGCGCAGAGCAACCCTTCCAGACCTGCTATCTTTTTATTCTTGAGCAGTCAAATGTAATGATCTGTTCAAGATAAAGTGAAAAAGCACGAGTTAATCAAATTGGCAGGTCTGGAAGGGTTACTCTCGCGCCCGCTTTCAAAAAGTGAAAACGCCAAATAATTTAAAAATTGCTCTACTTATATGTCGGGATAATTTAAATGCAGTTGCGGAATCGGATTTTCCGCCAGCGCAATCTGCCCGATTTTGTCGCTTACTTTTGTTACGCCGTCAAAACCGGGAAAGCCCTGAAGTCTTTCCGATACATTTTTGTCAATCCAGTTCATACCGTCTTCGCCGCCGAACAGCGTGGCAATCGTGTAGCCGCATTCTTCTTTCGGTTTCGCGCCGCTTCCGACGGGCGTGTAAAAATTCCTGATGATAAAGCGGGAAAGTTTTTGCGAAATCGGCGAATCTCTAAGTTCGATTCGCGCCACGCTTCGATAAAACTGCGCGTGTGCCGATTCTTCGCGGATCATCGCTGTTAAAATTTCCGTCAAAACCGGATGATCGGCAAGTTCCATCAAACGCCTGTAACCTTGCGTCGTGGTCATTTCGTGAATCGCCCCGAACGTCATATGCGTTGCCGTAAATTTTTTGCCGATAAGATTTGCAATTGTTGAAATAACGTAGTTTATCGCCGTGTAAGAGGTTGTCAAAGAATCCTTTACCTGATCTTTCCAATTTTCGTCGGTTTCGATTCCCGCTTCGCCCAGAAATTGATTGAGCAGATCGCCGTGCGTAGATTCTTCCACGCTCCAACGCTCCATAAATTTGCTGATAATCGGGTCTCTTCCCGTCGGCGTGCGTCTGAGTTCCTCGTAATAAACATCGGTCAGCATCTCGACATCGCGCATATAAAACAAAACGGGAATAAACTTTTTATTGATCGGATGTTTCCTGACTTCGCTCCAATCAATATTGCTGATAAATTTTTTTGTCAAAGTTCTCTCCTGCTTTTCATACCAATCGAGAACATCTCTGTTTGTTTCAAATGTCATTTGTTATTTTTCCTGCCGGAATTATGTTCGCTCAAAATGATTTTTTGGATGCGATTATACAGAAAATCTTAGGTCAAAAAAATTGCTTTTGATTTTTTTATCTGACTAAAATGCTTTTTTCTGCATCCTAAAAATTATTTTGAACGAATAATTTTTTCTCGTTTTGATAAGTTTGACGAATATGTTTAGACTATTGTTTTCATTTTTTCTAATTCATAAATCAGACAAAATGAATGTTATTATCAAAATAAACGATCAGACAGGCGGTTGAAATTTTAATTTGCCGCAAGAAACAAAAATATATTTTAGATTTAATTTCCAAATAAAAATTTATCAAATAAAAACTTTAAAGCATTAATTATGAAATTTTTATCAGTTTTCACATTCGTTATTTTTGCGTCCGTATCATTTGCACAGGCGCAGAGTTTTACAAAATCAAATCTTAATTTACCGACGGAAAAGCAAGTTTTTTCTTTTGAAAAAAACGCCGATACGCTTGCGGTTGAAGGCGAAAATCATTTGAAAAACATCAGGCAATTGACTTTCGGCGGCGAAAACGCGGAAGCGTATTTTTCGTCTGACGGAACGAAATTAATTTTTCAATCAAAACGCGACGGGCGCGATTGCGACCAGATTTACACGATGAACATTAACGGTTCTGATACGAAAATGGTTTCAAACGGCGAAGGTCGCACGACCTGCGCGTTCTTTTACGAAAATGGAAAAAAAGTTCTCTACGCCTCGACGCATCTCGGCGCGAAAGAATGTCCACCGAACCCGGATTTTTCAAAAGGTTATGTTTGGGCGATTTACCCGACTTACGACATTTTCACGGCGAAACCGAACGGCAAAAAGATCAAGCAATTGACCAAAACAAAAGGTTACGACGCGGAAGCGACAGTTTCACCCGACGGCGAAAAAATCGTCTTTACCTCAACCCGCGACGGCGATCTGGACATTTATACGATGGACAAAGACGGCAAAAACGTCAAGCGTTTAACCGACCAACTCGGTTACGACGGCGGCGCGTTTTTCTCGCCCGACGGTAAGCAGATCGTTTATCGGGCGTATCACCCGAAAACCGAAGCGGAGATCGCGCGTTATAAAGACCGCTTGGCGAACGATCTGATCGAACCGAACAATTTTGAAGTTTGGACGATGAATGCCGACGGCACGAACAAACGCCAAATCACGAATTTGGGCGCGGCTTCTTTCGCACCGTTTTTCACGCCCGACGGCAAGCGTATAATCTTCTGCACAAATTATTTTGCGGACGACGAAAGAAAACGAAATTTCGATCTGGCGTTGATAAATCTGGACGGCACGGGACTAGAAAGAGTTACATTTTACGAATCATTCGACGGTTTCCCGATGTTTTCGCCCGACGGCAAAAAACTCGTTTTCGCGTCGAACCGCAACGCCAAAGAGCGCGGCGATACGAATGTTTTTATTGCCGATTGGATTGAGTAAAGAGATTTTTAAACCACGAAGGAACACGAAGTTTGCACGAAGGAAATTTAAACGATTTATAAGTTTTTAATTGAAGCAATAGATCGAATTTTCGGCAAACATAAAAAAACTTCGTGTTTCCTTCGTGTGCCTTCGTGGTTAAGTTTTTTATTATGAAAAAGCAATTTTTAAGTTTTCTATTAATTTTAACCTTCGTTTTCAGCGTTTCGGCGCAGAAGGCGAAACAGAGCAAAGAAGAAAAAAGACTCCGAACGCACGTTTCTTATTTGGCTTCGGAAAAACTCGAAGGCAGGCGAACGGGCGAAAAGGGCGCGATTTTTGCGGCGGGTTATGTGTCGAATATGTTTGCGAGATACAAACTCAAAGCGGGAATGGCGCAAAATAACGGGAAAGGCAAGTCAAAACAAAGCTATCTGCAAAAATTTCCATACGTTTCGGGCATCGAGATCGGCGCGGACAATTCGCTTTTGGTAAACGATTCAAAAATTAATCTGAAAACCGATTGGATGCCGATTGTTTTTTCGCCGAATGCGAAAATTGAAAATTTGCCCGTCGTTTTTGCGGGTTTCGGTATTGATTCGGACGAACTGAAATATAACGATTACAGAAACATAGAGGCGAACGGGAAAATCGTATTGGCTTTTGAAACAACGCCCGACAATGATAATCCGCACGGCGAGTTTTCGCGTTTTGATTTTCGCGCGAAGGCGAACATTGCCAAAGCGAAAGGCGCGAAGGCTTTATTGATAATTTCGGACGAAGAAAATTTTGCGGACGAAAAACTCGCGCAAATGAATTTTAATCAAACGCTTGGCGAAACGGCGATTCCGACGATTGTTATTTCGCGCCGAACTGCCGGGAAGTTTCTCGAAATGGACGAAAAAAATTTGCGGGAAACGGAAGAATGGCTGGCGAAACGAGTTGACGCGCCGGAAAATATTCGCATCAGAATCGCCGATCTGCCGAAAATGTCGGCGCAGATGAATCTCAATTTGGTGCAGAAACAAGCCGAAGCGTATAACGTGATCGGCATTATTCCGGGCAGAGATGCGGTTTTGAAAAACGAAGCAATCGTAATCGGCGCACATTACGACCATTTGGGACGCGGCGGCGATGGAAGTCTTGATGTCAATTCAAAACAGATTCATCACGGCGCGGACGACAACGCTTCGGGCGTAGCGGCGTTGCTCGAACTCGCGCAGCAATTTCGCAAAGCTGAAAAGAATAAACGCACCTTGATTTTTATCGCGTTCGGCGGCGAGGAAGAAGGACTTTTAGGCTCGAAATACTACGTCAACAATCCGGTTTTTCCAATTGAAAAAACCGCAGCGATGATAAATATGGATATGGTCGGACGCTTAGATAAGGAAAATAAATTGATTATCGGCGGAATCGGAACGGCGAGCGAATGGAATCAGTTGATCGAGAGCGAACAGCCGCGTGAATTGGGAAATATGAAAGTCGTGAAAGGAAATAAAAATTTTCCGACAAAAGACGCGGCGATGTCCGTCGGTGCAAACGGCGACGTAATGGTTACAAAATCCGCCGACAGAAACTTTTTTGATTTGCAGTTAAATCAAGACGGCTTCGGTCCGAGCGATCATTCATCTTTCTACGGCAAGCAAATTCCCGTTCTGTTTTTCTTCACGGGAACTCATACGGATTATCATAAACCAACCGACACGGCGGAGAAAATCAATTATCGGGGACTCGAAAAAATTACGGAATTCGTCAGCGAAATCGTCAGATCAATTGACCGAAATCCGCTGCGTCCGACTTATGCAAAAGCGCAAAGTTCAGGAATGTCGGGTGAAAATCGGCGCGGTTTTAATGTTTCGCTCGGAACTGTGCCGAGTTACGCCGACAACACGAATGACGGCTTGCTTTTAGACGGCGTGCGCGACGATTCTCCGGCGGCAAAAGCCGGACTGCTGGCGGGCGATAAAATTATCAAAATGGCGGGCAATGATGTTCGCAATATTTCCGATTACGTTTTCGTTCTCGGCGAAATGAAAGCGGGCGAAGAATATGAAGTTATCGTAATGCGCGGCGCGGAGAAAATGATTTTGAAGATCGTTCCCGACGCGAGGAAATAACGGATAATATATTTTTCTGTCGGAACACCGTCCATCTTGGCGGCAATGAGCGCGAAGGCGCGAAAATAAACGCGATAAACTTTAAATATAAAGTGTTAAGCTGACTGATTTCGCTCAAACGCTAGGCGTTTGTTGCCGCCAAGATGGACGGCGTTCCGTTTATGACCTTAATAAATTTCTGCAAATTTCACGGTTTCGGCAATGATTATATAGTCATCGAAGCGGGCGAACTGTCGGATGTTTCCGACATCGGCGAATTTACGCGCCGCATTTGTCATCGAAATACCGGAGTCGGCGCGGACGGAATCGCGGTTTTGGAAAAATCAGTAGGCGAAAAAGCGGATTATTCGTGCCGAATCATCAATCCCGACGGAAGCGAAGCCGGTTTTTCGGGAAACGGAACGCGCTGTGCGGTTGCTTATCTTTATTATAAAAATCTTTGGTCGCGCGAAAATTTGAAACTTGAAACGAAAAGCGGAATTAAAAATTATGAGTTTTTGAAACGCGAAGAAGACGCATTTTGGTTTCTTGCAGAACTCGGCAAACCGCAGCGGATTTCCGAGTTCCGATTTCGGATTTCGGATTTTGAAGGCGTTTTGGAAACAATAACGCTTGATGTCGGAAATCCGGTTTGTGCGATTTTTGTTAAAGATTTTGAAGATTTGGAGTGGCGCAAAATCGGCGCGGAAATTGAAAATCATTCGCATTTTCCCGAAAGAACAAATGTCGTTTTTATAAAAATAATTGACCGCGAAAATATTGAAATCCGAATTTGGGAACGCGGCGCGGGCGAAACTTCTTCGTCGGGAACTTGCTCGATTGCGGCGGCTGTCGCGGCAGTTTCTACGGAAAAAACGGAAAGAAAAGTTTCCGTTCACGCGCCGGGCGGTATAACCGAAGCGGTTTGGCGCGAAGACGGCGAAATGCTGATTACGGGACGCGCTGATTTGGCTTTTTGCGGCGAATGGCTTGAAAAGGTTTGATTTTGGAAAATTTTATTTCCCTTTCTTCCAATGTTCATCGAACCAAGCGAGATTGCCGGGCAGAAATAAAACCGCTTCCGCGCTGCTAACGCCGACTCCGCGATAACCGCCGCTTTCGCTTTCGAGCGCAAATTTGGTTTGTTCGCTTTGCGGCAAGGATGCGTTCAGCAAAAGTTCCGCAAACAAAACGAGCGCGGAATGGCTGCCGAAAAGTTCCACTTCGTTTCGATTCGCCCAATCTTCGTCAAGACTTTTCCAAACCCGAAAACGATCTTTGCCGACAATATTAAAACAAGGCAAATCCTTAGGATCAATGCCGCAGCCGAAACGCTGAAACGGATGCAGATAAGCAGTTTCGGGATAATAAATAAATGCAAAAGGTCTGCTGTGAAAACCGCCCGCCAGTTCATTTATTTCGCCCGTGAAATAATCTTTTATGATTAAAGTTTCAATTTCGCTGTGCGGATGATTTAGTTTTAATTTGACTTCCGAAATCTGCGGTTGAAAAACGACTGACAAAATCAGCAAACCGAGATAAGCGTATGTTTCTTTATGAGCGTAAAACTGAGCCGATTCAACATAAAAATCATTATAAGCGTGTCCGCGTTTCAAGATATATAAATTTTCGGTTTCCATTTCGGACGGCGCGGCGGGCAGATTATTTGACGTAAAATCAATCCGGTCATAACCTTCCCTGATCGGAAGTTTTGAGGCGAGTTCCGCGTAAATTTTCTGCAAATCGCATTTTTTCATCTTAAATTTCCAGAAAATAACTTTTGTCGCATCGCGCGGTATGCGTTTCGTTTGTCTGCCGGAAGCCGTATTTTTCGTAAAGCCCGATGGCTTCTTTTAAAACGCTCGCCGTTTCGAGAAAGATTTTTTCGCAGCCGAGCGTTTCGGCTTTTTCGATCATTCTTTCGAGAAGTTTTTTGCCAAAACCTTTTCCGCGCAAATGTTTTGAAAAATACATTTTGCGAAGTTCGATTGTCTTACCGCCAAGCGGAAAAAGTCCGACTGTTCCGAGCAGATTTCCTTTGCCGTCTTCGATAATTTCAAAAATTCCACCGCGCTCCGTGTAATTTTTTTCGATGTCGGTTATATCTTTGTCCGTTCCATTCGTATCGGGTTCTAAGCCGTATTCGCGCAAAACGCCGAAAACCAGATTCTGAACATTTTTGCAGTCCGCGTTTGTCGCGGAACGTATGAAATTTTCGCCGAATTTTTCCATTTCCAATCATTTTACAAGATTTAGATTCAAGACGAAACTTTGTTAAATAAGAACGCATCGGCTTACGCGCGACGCTACTGACAAGAAACGCATCGGCTCGCGCACGACGCTGTTGGCAGGAATCGTCTGATTTCTAAAATCGGGCGCGGTTTGTTTTAATAAAGGTTGAAGCAAAATTTCGGGCAAAAAATTATTTAATGAGAGAAATATCGGCGATAATCGAAAAACTCAAAAATCTGAACGGCGAAAAGGTCGTGCTGGCGACGGTTGTTGACGTGCGCGGTTCGAGCTACCGCTTGCCGGGCGCGAAAATGTTGATCGGCGAATCGGGCGAAACGGTCGGAACGGTCAGCGGCGGTTGTCTGGAAGCAGACGTTTTGGAACGCGCCAAAAAAGTCTTAAAAGACAGCAAAGCGCAGATTTTCAGATACGACACGACGGAAAATGAAGATTCGGTTTTCAGTTTGAATATGGGCTGTCGCGGAATTATACGCATTTTGCTTGAACCGGTCGAAGATGAAAATTTTATACTGAATATTTTTGAAAATTCGTTTGAAAGCCGAAAAAATCATTCGATCATTACGCTGATTTCGGCGGAAAGCGATGAAAATTTGCAGATCGGCGGTAAAATTATTTATGACGAAACGGGAAATTTTCAGTTTAAAAAAATTCCCGAATTTCTTAAATCGAAAGAACAATTAATCGAAGACTGCAAAGAGTTTTACGAAGGTGAAAATTTTGCAGACATCAAAGAATATGAAACCAAGTTCGGCAAGTTTGAATTCTTTTTTGAAAAGATCAAATCGCCGAATAATCTGCTGATCTTCGGCGCGGGCGCGGATGCCGTTCCGCTTGCCGAACTTGCCGAAAGCCTGGGCTGGAAAGTTTCGGTCGCCGATCATCGTTCCGCGTTTCTGACGGCGGAGAGATTTCCGCAGGCGGAAAGAATTTTGCTGAAAAATATCAAAGATTTTCCAACCGAACTTTTTCAAAAACAACAAACAGCGGCGGTTATTATGACGCATAATTACGAGCGCGACCGCGAGATTCTGCCTGTAGTTTTAAGATCGGATGTTTTTTATGCAGGAGTTTTAGGTCCGCGCAGGCGGATAGATAATCTGCTTGAAGAACTCGCCGAAGCCGGCGAACAATTCAGCGAAAAAATTTTGGAAAAACTTTACGCGCCTGTCGGTTTAGACATCGGCGCGGACACGCCGGAAGTAATCGCGCTTTCGATCTTGGCGGAAATTCAGAGCGTTTCGGCAAACCGCGCGGGCGGATTTTTGCGAAAACGCTCTGGTTCGATTTACGGCAGAGATAATTTTAAAATTTAGAAAATCAAAAGAGATGCTCAATATTACGGTTTCAATTTCGGACAAAATTACAATTGACGCTTAAAATCAAAATTTACGAAAAGGGCGTATTACGCAGTTTGGGGATTTTGTCGTAAAATAAAATTGAATGAATAATTCACAACCAAAAGAATCAATTCGCGCTCTGCTTTCGGAAATTGTTGATTACGCGGGACTTTTTCCGCCGTCCGCCGTTTCGATGCCGGAAGCCGTTATCAATTACGCGACTTATAAAAACAGCAATTATAATTGGATGCTCGGACGATTTGTCGTTTCGGTCAAACGGCTGGATGAATTTTTGGAAACGGCAAAAGATTTTTTTACGCGCGACAAAACGGGAATCTGGCGTTTGAGCGTTTTAGCGAGCGAAGACATTTACGAAACCGTTCGACAGATCGAAGATTTCAATGGGGAAAACGCGCCGAATGCGGTTTGTGATTCGATAGAAATTAAGGCAAACACGATTTCGCTGATCGAAAAGATTGCCGCAGCCGTGCCGCCGAATTTTAAAACTTACATTGAAATTCCGAACGGCGATGATCTGGCTGAACTAATTTCGACTTTAGCGGTAAACGATTTGCGCGGGAAAATTCGTCTGGGCGGCGTGGTCAGAGAGGCTTTTCCGCGAATTGATGAAATTTCGCGCTTTATGCGAACTTGTCTGGCGGCAAACGTGCCGTTCAAGGCGACTGCCGGACTGCATCATCCCGTGCGCTGCCAAAAACCTCTGACTTATGAAGAAAACGCGCCGACGGGAACGATGAACGGTTTTTTAAATGTCTTTCTCGCGGCGGGCTTTATTCGTCAGGGCTTTAAAATAAGCGTGATTTACGAACTTCTCGAAGACGAAATGGCGGAAAACTTTGTTTTCAGCGCGGATGGAATTTTATGGCGGCAGGAATTTCTTTTAAGCACGGCGCAAATCAAAAATTTACGCGAAACAGGGATTATTTCATTCGGTTCGTGTTCGTTTGAAGAACCGATTGAGGATTTACAACAAATAAAACTTTTATGATTTTATAAATCGTAAATTGTTTTCAAATCTTGCGATTTACCATTTGCGATTTACCATTTACAAATATTATGCACAAAATTAACGACACACACGATCAGAATTTAACAAGCTGGGTAGAATCGGCAAACGACGAGAACACGGATT
This sequence comes from Pyrinomonadaceae bacterium, assembly GCA_965214585.1. Classification (GTDB taxonomy): domain Bacteria; phylum Acidobacteriota; class Blastocatellia; order Pyrinomonadales; family Pyrinomonadaceae; genus JAHCHG01. The sequence goes on from OZ243957.1 coordinate 1,184,195, forward strand.
TTCCGATTCAAAATCTTCCTTTCTGCGTTTTTCGCCGAATGGAAACTTACGAAGATGTCCGCATCGGAGTCGGCATCGGCGATTACGTTTTAGACGTTTACGGCTGTTATCAAGCGATGCTTTTTGACGACGAATCCTTTCGCATCGCGGTTGCGGCGGACGATTACTGCCTCGATAACGCCGTGATGAAAAAAAATCCCGAACTGCAAGCGGCTTTTCGGCGGCGTTTGACCGAGATTTTATCAGAAGACGCGGACGAACTGACGCAGGAAGCGGTTCAGAGAAATTTAGTTCCGATGGGCGAAGCGGAATTTTATATGCCCGTTCACATCGGCGATTATACGGATTTTTACTGCTCGATCTATCACGCGATGAACGTCGGCAAACTTTTTCGTCCCGATAATCCGCTGCTTCCGAATTACAAATGGATTCCAATCGGCTATCACGGACGCGCTTCTTCCGTCGTGCTTTCCGATACGCCGATTACGCGCCCGAAAGGGCAGAATCATTCAAACGAAGACGAACCGCCCGTTTATATTCCGTCAAAGGCTCTGGATTACGAAATGGAAGTCGGCTTTTTCGTCGGCTGCGGCAACGAACTCGGCGAAACGATTGATATTGAAGACGCGGAAGATCATATTTTCGGACTTTGCCTCGTCAACGATTGGTCGGCGCGTGATATTCAAGGCTGGGAATATCAGCCTTTAGGACCTTTTCTCGGCAAAAGTTTTGCGACGACAATTTCGCCGTTTATCGTTACGATGGAAGCACTCGCGCCGTTTCGCGTGCCGTCTTTCGAGCGCGACGCGGACGATCCAAAGCCGCTCGAATATCTTGCAAGCGAAGAAAATAAACAAAACGGCGGAATTGATATGACTTTGGAAGTTTACATCCAAAGCGAAAAAATGCGCGAGCAAGATTTAGAACCGCATCTTTTGAGCCGTTCAAATCTGAAAGATTTATACTGGACAATCGGACAAATGCTCACGCATCACGCTTCAAACGGCTGCAATCTGCAAACGGGCGATTTAATGGCGACGGGAACGGTTTCGGGCAAAGCGGACGACGCACGCGGCTGCCTTTTGGAAATCACGAAACGCGGCGCAGAACCAGTTGAATTACCTTCGGGTGAAACGCGCAAGTTTTTAGAAGACGGCGACGAGATAATTATGAAAGGCTTTTGCGAAAAAGAAGGTTTCAGGCGCATCGGTTTCGGAATGTGTCGCGGAATAGTTGTTTCAGCCGATTGATTTTAAAGTTATAATTTAGTTATGGACACAAAAGTTGCATATCGTTATATCACGACAAACAAGGAAATTCTAAGTGGCGAGCCGATTATTAAAGGCACGCGAACGCCGGTTCGCGCCATTGTCGAAAATTGGCGTTTGGGAAATTCGGCTGAGGAAATTGTGCGCGGACTTCCGCATCCGACTTTGGCGCAAGTTTTTGAAGCGATGAGTTATTATTACGATAATCAGGCGGAAATTGATGATTTTATTGAGCAAAATCGTATTCCCGATGAGTTGATTCATCCACTTGTGAGAAATATTTATTTTAACCCGTGAAACGGGTAATAGCATAAAGCCCCGTGCGTGAGCGCGGGGAAGATTGATAATAACAGGCAAAAAGCTATCGAAGATTGCGACAGATTTCACATTAATTATTCTGCCGCCCGTTTCACGGGCTTGATTCTATTTTGATGTTATTTCCCCGCGCTCACGCACGGGGCTTTATGCTGTCGCCATCTACGATGGCTGGAAAACAAATATAGATGAGATAAATTATTTACATCCAAAATGGATTTTCTTTTAGACAAATTCAAAGAAGAATGCGGCGTTTTCGGCGTTTTCGGGCATTCGGAAGCCTCGACTTTAACGCAATTAGGACTTTTCGCGCTTCAGCATCGCGGGCAGGAAGCGTGCGGAATCGTGTCGAGCGACGGCGGAGATTTGCATCAGATTCGCAGGCTCGGACTTGTCGCCGATAATTTTGACGCGAAGACTTTGGAAAGACTTCCGGGCAGAAGCGCAATCGGACACACGCGCTATGCGACGGCGGGAAAATCTTCCGTCCGCGAAGCGCAGCCTTTTTCTGTAACTTGCCAACACGGGCAAATTGCAGTTTGCCACAATGGGAATCTGCCGTTTGCCAATCGAAAACGCCTCGAACTCGAAAAACAGGGTGCGATCTTTAATTCGACTTCGGACACGGAAACGATTCTGCATTCGATTGCCCGAACGGAAGCCGACAACGTGATTGAAGCGATTGCGAAAGTATTAAAAGACACCGAAGGCGCGTTTTCGCTTTTATTTTTGACACCAGATTCGATGATTGCGGTGCGCGATCCGCGCGGTTTTCGTCCGCTTGTTCTCGGAAAATTAAAAGACGCTTGGGCGGTTGGTTCGGAAACCTGCGCGTTTGATCTGATTGATGCCGAATATGTCCGCGAAGTGCAGACGGGCGAAATGCTCGTTATAAATGAAAAGGGCTTACAGTCGTTTTTTCCCTTCGAGGAAAAGCCGAAATCAATCTGCACGTTTGAACACGTCTATTTTTCGCGCCCCGATTCGGTAATTTTCGGGCGTTCGGTTAATCAATCCAGACATTTGATGGGTAGAAAACTCGCCGTCGAACATCCCGCCGAAGCCGATATTGTCGTCCCCGTTCCCGATTCGGGCGTGGCGGCGGCAATCGGATATTCGGCGGAATCGGGAATCAGTTTTCGGCAGGGAATTATCCGAAATCACTACATCGGCAGAACATTTATCGAACCGACGCAAAGCATACGTTCGTTCGGTGTGCGTCTGAAACTGAATCCGATTCAGGATTTAATTGAAGGAAACCGCGTCGTTTTGGTTGACGATTCGATTGTTCGCGGCACGACTTCAAAAAAAATCGTGGCGATGGTCAGAGAAGCGGGCGCAAAGGAGGTTCACATTCGGATAAGCTGCCCGCCGACAGTTTCGCCTTGTTATTACGGAGTGAATACGCCGAGAAAAGCCGAACTGATCGCCGCGCAAATGTCGGTTGAAGAAGTCCGCAAATACATCGAAGCCGACAGCTTAGGCTATCTTTCGATGGAAGGAATGCTCGAAGCCGTCGGTTTTAATCCCGATTCGGTCTGCGTCGCGTGCTGGAACGGAAATTATCCGACGGAAATTGAAAACGGAAACAAAGATGTTAGATAGCTAAAAAATAACTTATAAAAGCAACTTTATCTTTCTCTATATATTCTATGTATCGCGGAGCAGACGGTTAAGAATTTGTTTTTTAACCGTATAGAAAACATAGATGACATTTTGCGGGCGCAGAGCAACCCTTCCTGACTTGTTAATTTGACCAACTTGCGCTTTTTCACTTTATCTTGAATAGATCAATATTTTTAACTGCTCAAGAATAAAAAGATCGCAGGTCAGGAAGGGTTGTTCTCTCGCCCGCTGCTTGAAAACTCAATACAGTTAAAATATTTAATTTGTTATTTACGATTTCTTTTATTTGCGCTTATTCGCGCCAACTTCGCGGGCAATATTCGCTTTAACATTATTTAACGACACCGCGTTCGGAAGATTCGATAAAATCAATCAGCAGATCAACTTCTTGGCAGTTTTCGATCTCCGCTTTGATCTTTTCGATTGCCTGCGTTGTGTTTAATTTTGAGGAAAGAAGAAGTTTGAAAGCGTGGTGCAGATTTTTGATCGTGTCTTTCGAGTAGCCGCGTCTTTTCATTCCGACGCGATTTAAGCCGTAGCATTTTGCGTGGTTTCCCTGAATCGTGGCGAACGGCATCGCGTCTTTGACGACGACGGAATAGCCGCCGACGAAAGCTTCTAAACCGATGCGGCAGAATTGGTGAACGCCCGAATACGCGCCGATGTTGGCGCGGTCTGCAATTTGGACGTGACCGGCGAGCGTGGCGGCATTTGCCATTATTACTTCGTTTCCGATTCGGCAGTCGTGCGCGACGTGCGCCTGCGCCATCAGCAGATTGTCGTCGCCGATCTTGGTCAAACCGCCGCCGCCGCTTGTTCCGCGATGAATCGTCACAAATTCGCGGATTTGGTTTCGTTTGCCGATTTCAACTGCGGTTTCTTCGCCGGAATATTTCAAATCCTGCGGCGCGAGTCCGATTGAAACAAATGGGAAAACGCGCGTTTTGTCGCCGATTGAAGTTTTTCCGTCAACGACAACGTGCGATTCGAGATGCACTTCGTCGCCTAAAACGACGTTTTCGCCGACAGTTGAATATGCTCCGATGTAACAATTTTTACCAATTTGCGCGTTCGGATTGACAATTGCGCTTTCGTGGACAAAAGAACTCATAAAGGCAGGCGGAATTTATAATTCATCGGAATTTTTAACCGAAACGTCAGAAGGATTTTCATTTACGGCTTTAACATCAACGGGTTCTTCATCTTTTTTCAGAATCAGCCAAGTAAAAATTCCGGCAATCGGGATGGACAAAAGGAGTCCTAAAATCGCGCTGCCGATAATACTGCCGAGAAACCCGAACATTGCGTATTTACGTTTCTTTTTAATAAGACCCAAAATTAAAGGAATCAATCCGAGAATAACGCCCAAGATTATCCCAAACAGAAATCCTGCCTGATAAGATTTTAACGTGATTTGCAAAAATAGCAGCATATTATTTTATCCTTTTGTTTCGCGCTCGCCGATAATACATAAAATTTCGGCTTCGGCGGTAATTTTTCCGTCAACTTTTGCCGTGCCGTGCATTTTCTGCACTTTGCTTCCCGTTCGCAACGCCGTAACTTCCAAGATCAGCGTATCGCCCGGAACAACCGGACGGCGAAATCTGGCTTTTTCGATTCCGCTGAAAAAAGGAATTTTGTTTACACGGTCTTCAAATTCGCGCAAAGCTAAGATCGCGCCGACCTGCGCCAACGCTTCGATCTGCAAAACGCCCGGCATTACGGGAGCGTCGGGAAAATGTCCCTGAAAAAAATACTCGTTGATCGTTACTTGTTTTATGCCGATAATTTTTTCGCGCGGTATCAGTTCGACGATTTTATCAACAAGCAAAAACGGGTAACGGTGCGGCAGAATTTCTTGAATTTCAACTGAATCAAGAACGCTCATAATAATTTGGAAACGGTCAGATTTGTTTAAGGCTTATAACAAAAAACAACAATATAACAGTTTATTTCTTTCGAGTATAGTTTGGCGGGATGGAAAATGCGGAAAGCCGGAAATTTACGCTGATATTACGCAAATTTCCGGCTTTTGTAAAAATTTCAACCCGACTGAAATTAAGGTTTTGTTGTCGCCGTTCCGCCCGGACGAGTATTGTAAAATTGGATAAACTCTTTGGTTACATCAGTTGAATCCTGCGAGAATATAAGAATCTGCGCGTTTTTCAATTTGCTCGAATCGAGCATCATCGTGTAGCCTTTCTGCTTGGCATATTCGCCGAGTTGATTGCCGATGTCCTGAATGATCGGACTCATAATCTCAACTTCACGCGCACTAAAGCGTTTTTTCAAATCTTCCTGTTTGCGCTCGACCTCTGTTTTTAAATCATCATACTGCTTTGCTTTAGCTCTCGCTGATGCAGGATCAATCGGAACTTTTGGATCGTTTGCTCTAGCTTGCAGAGTTTGCAATTCAGTTCCTAAAGCCTGCAAACTTTTGATTTTATTTTCCAAATCCGTGCTGCCCGACTTAAATTCGGTTTCCAAACTTTTATAAGCGTTGGCGATTTTCACAATTCCGCCTTTTTCCGCATAAAATTCATCGGTATCAACCAAAGCGATTTTTGCCGGAGCTTGCGCCTGAGCAAAAGCCGATACTGCAAAAAACGCCGCAAAGATAAAACTTAATGTAACTAAACGAAATATTTTCATTTTTTTATAAAACTCCTTAGCCCTTGTAAAAAGGGATTCAATAAATTTTTTTAACTAACCTGTTAGAAACTATTTTTCCCGAAACTGTTGCCTGTATTCTGATAAATATTAAAAGAAAGCAATATTATTTTATCAATGAACGGTTGTCAATGCGCCGAACATTGGATTTGAAAAACCCGATTTCGCGCGGCGCGAACGGTTAAAAAGTTCTGCCAACCGTAAAGCGGAAACCGTTTTTCTTTTCCCGGAACTGCACGCCCGGAAGATCGGATGTTTCGCCGATTCTCGCATTCGGATTATAGTAATAAATCAAACGAAAAGGAACATTGACAACCGGAACTTGAATTCTCAGTTCCATTCCGACGCTCGAACGAATATCGCTGAAATCTGCAAAAGCACTATTGCTCAAATCCAATTGACGATTATATTGAACATCACCGCGAAGGAACAATCGGTCAATTCCCGGCGGAATGCTTTGCGGACAGCCCGCGCTAAATCGGCAGAGGTCTAAGAATGTATTCTGGTCAACCAATCTGTTACGGCTGTATAAAAGACTCGGTATCCCGTTTCGCGGATCAATAAAAGTTACGATATTCGGCGCATTTCTGGTTGCCAGCGCAGATATATCTCCCGGAGATAAAAGCTGATCGTCAGTCAGAAAATTACTGTTAATAGTCTGAATGCCCGGATCGCGCAAATTGAAAACCGTTCCGACATCGGCGAACGCCGCTAAACTAACAGGTCCGAAAATGGGAATACGATATTCAAAGTTTCCTAAAAGCCTCGTATCTCCGCCGCTAAAGAGAAAAGTGGAGCTTAAAGGCGCGGGATTTGCGCCGTTCGCGCCTGTTAAAAGTCCCAGTCGGGCAATTTCCCGCGCAACATCGGCATCTATATCGGCAGCTTGCGGAGTTCCGACGGCATTTGTCGCAACAACTACATTTTGCGTAGTAATAAATGTATTAAAGGTCGTAATCGGACCGAGCGAACGGTTTTGATAACCGCGTATGTCGTATTCGCTTCCGAGAAAATAGCGTTCGTTTCGCGGAATGCCGCCGACGTAAGAAAGCGAATTGGAATTTCTGACCGAATCGCTCAGAGCAAAAGTTCCGATTGTTCCCGCTTGCAGACGGAAGCCAAAGACTTCAGGATTACCGGATTTCTTGCGTCTGATCGGAATAAACTGCGTGTAGGAAACGCTCGGCTGATAAGTTCTGACATCGCCGCCTAAACCCGAAAACGCAAATGAACCCGTAATTTGTGTGCCGCGCAAAGTGTCAATTCCGTCGGGTGTCGGCTGGCGCGTGTCGTAAACAAATGTCGGCGTAATTCGGCTGCTAATAATGTCCGGCTGGTCAAAGATCACGGGAATTTCCAACGACGAATCGCCCAAATTGTTTATTTCCGGGTCGCTTATCTGCGTAGAGGAAAATTGATAGCTCAAGCCGAGCCGCGAAAACTGCGTAAATCGGCGTTTTTTGAAGAAAAATTCCGAAAGCGGCGCGGTGGCGAAAACATTCGCTCCGTAAGTTGTCAGCGTAAACAAATTTCTGTCATCGGTGGTCAGAGTTCCCTGCGGACTGAACGCGCCGAAAATCGCTTCCTGATTTTGCGAAAGAGCCGTTCCTTCGCCGAAAAATTTATAGCGGCTGCCGAATACGGAAAAACCGGCGGTGATCGGGCGGTCAAACAAATAAGGTTCTTGGAAAGTAACCTGCAAAGTCTGCTGACGGTTTCCTAAAGCAAATTGAAACGAGAGTGCTTCACCGCGTCCGAGCAGATTATTGGTCGAATACTCAAGACCGAAAAATGAACCGCCGATTCCGGCAACTCCGCCGTTTAATGAAATTTGCTGCCTGCCGCGCTCGCGCACTTTGACGATCAGATCAACATCGCCCTGATCTTCATTTGTTCGGATTTCAACGTCCTGATCTTTATCAACCGGATCGAAATACTGCGTTTGGTTAATTCTTAAAACCGATCTGTCAAGCGCGATCTGGTTGTAAATATCGCCTTCATTTATCAGAAATTCGCGGCGGATAACTCTGTCGCGCGTAAATGTGTTGCCGACAAATTCCAGTCGGCGAAGTCTGAACTGTCTGCCTTCGTCAATGTTTATCGTTAAATCAACGATTCCTTCTTCCGGGTTGTTCGGATTATCCTTAAATTCCGGGCTGAAACCGGCATCGTATAAAACAAATCCCTGCGAACCGTAAAGCGTTTTCAAATCTTCATTAACCGCTTTTTGCAGGCGTTTGCCGTCGGCAACCTCGCCTTTTCTCAAACCGATAAGGCTTAAAATCTGCTCTTCCGAATAAATCGAATTTCCCTCGACCTTTAATTCTCCGACGCGAAATATCCGACCTTCGTTGATCGGCACGATAACTTTCAAGGTGTCGTCTTTAGAAGTTACCAAAGGAAGCGGAAGTTCCTTCAAAATCGGCGGTCCGGTTCGTTTGTAGCCGAGTCCGACGACTTCCGGTTCGCCGATCTGCGCTTGAAAATATCCTTTCGAGAACATATAAGATCTGACGTTTTTATCCAGATCGTATTGCAGTTTCCGCAAATCCAGAATGTCCGCGCCCTGAAAGCGGGAAACGATTCCGGTTTCCTGCACAAGCTGCAACTGATTGCGAAGTTCGCCGTCGGAAAAATTCTCGTTGCCCTCGAATTCTATATCAACGATGCGCGAACGGTTTCCCTGCTCGATATAAAACGTCACGGCGGTTGAAGTCGCCGAAACTTCTTCCGAGTCGAAAGTTACCTTTGCGTTCGGATAACCCTTCGCGGCAAGCAGTTCGCGGATCACGCGCGTCGCTCTCTGCGCTTTGACCGGATCGAAATTTTCTTCTTTTGAAATTTTGACGCGCTGTTCGCGGAAAGCCTTTAAGATGTCGGATTCGGTAATCGCCTTCGTGCCTTCAAACTGCAAATCGCGGATGATCGGCAATTCTACAACTTCAAAAATGACGTTCACGCCGCCGCGCACGCCTTCTTCGGTTAAAACTCTGGTTGATGTTTTCTCGAAAAAGTTAAGCGAGAGAAGTTCCTGCAAATCGCGCTCGATCTGCGCTTGATTATAAACGTCGCCCGAACGGGTTTTGATGTAATAAAGCAAGTCCTCATCGCGCAGACGGCGATTGCCTTGAATGTCAACCGATTCGACCAATTGCTGAATTTCAGCAGACTTTTCGGCATCAACTTCCGTTTCACCCGTCGTTTTTTCCGCTGAAACTTTTTCGGCGTTCGGGCTGCTTTTCGCTTTTTCGTCCGCGCTTGCCGAAGCCGAACCGACCAAAAAAGAAAAACACAACAAAACAAATGCACAAGTGCGAAGAATTTGCATAAAACCGATTTCCTTATAATTACGATTTATTTTATTTCGGAGAGTATAAAAATGATTTTTGTCAGTATGATTCAAAATATATGTATAAAAACCTCTAAATAAACTTTAATCAAAAATTAGTAATATTATAGAATTTTTGTTTGGTTTGTTACAAGAAGTTTGATTCGGCTCAATAAATGTTGGTTGCCTTAACCGGACAACTCGTTTTATTTGCGTAACAAACTTACGAATTATACAGGTAAAACGGGAAAAAAGAAAAAGCGCGAAAGGAAAAATAACTTTACGCGCCTTTAAATATTGGAAATTGTTCGTTGATAGTCGTTCGTAGTTAGTTGTTTTAAGAAAAGAAAATATTTTGCAGACAGCAAACTAACAACGACACGACTATCTGCTGACAACTAACCTCTTCTCAAACAACTTTCTCGAAAAAACCGTCTTCCTCCATTTCTTCCAAACCGATGCAGCGAAATTTCAGTTTGTCGTTTTCGGGGAAAACTTCGATCAGACTTTCTTTTTCCAGTTCGCCTTGAATCAATCGTTCGGACAATTCGTCCTCGACGTATTTCTGCAAAGCGCGGCGCAGCGGACGCGCTCCGTAACTTCGGTCAGCGCAGGTTTTTTCGATCAGCCATTTTTTCGCCGTTTCGGTCAGACGAATCTGCAAAGTGTGCGCTGCCAAAATTTTATTCAGAGCAATAATCTGCAAATCAATTATCTGCATTAAATTTTCGTCGGAAAGTTCATCAAAGATAATTATTTCGTCCAAGCGATTGATAAATTCGGGCGCGAAAACCTTTTTGACTTCGCTTAAAACCTGTTCGGAAATTTTCGCCCGCGCCGTTTCGCCGTTGAGTTGAAAACCGAGCGACTGGCGTTTTTGGATAAATCTCGCGCCGATGTTCGAGGTCATTATAAAGATCGCGTTTTTGCAGTCAATCTGCGTGCCGTTCGAATCGGTCAAAATTCCGTCTTCAAAAACCTGCAAAAGCACGTTGAAAACGTCGGGATGCGCTTTTTCCACTTCGTCGAAAAGCACGAGCGAATACGGAGCGCGGCGGATTTTTTCGGTCAACTGCCCGCCTTCTTCGTGTCCGACGTAGCCGGGCGGCGAGCCGATAAATTTCGCCACCGTGTGTTTTTCCATAAATTCCGACATATCGAACCGAATCAGAGCGCGGTCAGAACCGAACAGAAATTCGGCTAATGTTCGTGCAACTTCCGTTTTGCCAACGCCCGTCGGACCTAAAAACAAAAACGAACCGACCGGTTTATTCGCGCTTTTCAGTCCCGCACGCGAACGGCGAATCGCTCGTGCCAAAGCGGAAATCGCCGAACGCTGCGAAATTATGCGGCGGTGAAGCTGTTTTTCAATGTCCAAAAGTTTTTTCGCGTCTTCCTGATTAACTGCCGCAACGGGAATTCCAGTCCAACGCGCGACGACTTCATCCACATCTTTTTTCGTAACTTCAACGGCGAAAAACGATTCTTCCAAATTTTCCAGTTCAAACGCGAGCAGTTTATCGTCGTCGGTGGCGCGTTTCCAATTGTCAACCGTTTCCTTCCACGAAGGTTCTGCCGACGAACCGGCTTCTTCCTGATAGCGAAGTTTCGCACGCGCTCCGGCTTCGTCCAAAATATCAATCGCTTTGTCGGGCAGAAATCTGTCGGGAATGTAGCGATTAGACTGATAAACGGCGGCTTCGAGTGCTTCTTTGGAATAGCGTATCTGATGAAACGCTTCGTATCTTTCGGCGATTCCCTTGAGAATTTCGAGTGCTTCTTCTTCATTCGGCGGCACGACTTTGACGGCTTGAAAACGTCTTGCCAATGCTTTATCTTTTTCGATTGATCGGCGAAATTCGTTGGGCGTTGTCGCGCCGACGCATTGAATTTCGCCGCGCGAAAGCGCAGGTTTTAAGATGTTCGCCGCGTCTAGAGTTCCTTCCGCCGAACCCGCGCCGACAAGCGTATGAAGTTCGTCTATGAAAACGATATACTGCTCGTTTTCCTTGAGTTCGCTCATAATCTTTTTGAGCCGTTCTTCAAACTGCCCGCGATATTTTGTTCCGGCGACGACGAGCGATAAATCGAGCGATAAAATCCGTTTATTTTCCAAAAATGTCGGCACGCGCTGATCGACAATTCTCTGCGCCAAACCTTCGATAATCGCCGTTTTCCCAACGCCTGCTTCGCCGATCAAAACCGGATTATTCTTCGTTCGGCGGCATAAAATCTCGATAACCCTTTCAATTTCCGCATCGCGCCCGATCAGCGGATCGAGTTTTCCTTCGCCTGCGTCCTTTGTCAAATCTCTCGTAAACTCCTGCAAATGCGGAACTTCCGATTTGTTTCCGTTGCGGCTGACGGCGTAAAAATTCGGAATACCGTTTTCCCTGAGAACTTCCTCGCGCACATTCTGCACATTCAAACCGTATTGATAAAGAATCTCCGCCGCAATCGAACGCTGTTCGCGCACAATTCCCAAAAGCAGATGCTCCGGTCCGATGTGGCGGCTTTTCATCTGCTTGCCTTCTTCGCTCGCAAAAACCAAAATCCGCTTCGTTTCCGGCGACAAATGAAGCTCCGCTGACTGCGGAATCCGTTCGCGCAAAACGATTCTTTCCTCGACCTCGCGCCTGACGGCTTCAACCGGCAGATTGTTCCGAAACGGAAAAAACCTCGGCGAAAGCGTCTTGTCCTCGCGCATCAAACCCAGAAGAATATGTTCCGGCGAAATTACCTGCGAACCGTATTGTAAAGCCTCGTAACGGGCAAAAAAGATAACCCGACGCGCTTTTTCCGTGTAGCGTTCAAACATAAAAATACCTGTAAATTGCCTGCTTGGAATTTTTTATAACTCTAATTAATATTGTGCAAAATTGATTTCAGCCTGTTCGGGCAGGCTTTCCGCCATTCGCGGATTTAGCCGCGTCCATTTATGGCGCGGTCAGCAATCCGCAGAAATCTTCAGGGCGTTTTAACGTCCTTTTCTTCTGCTTCAGCTTTCTTCATCTTCATTCGTAATTTTCTCCAACCGTTCGTGCGTCGTCCCCTTTCTGTGATGTTCCTTTTGATTCAAAATATAATTTATCACCCATTCTAAATCCTTCGTCCCGAAACTGACAATTCCGTAACCGCGCTGCCATTGTAATAATTTATGCCTCGCCGTTTGATTGACCTCAAAAGAACTTCCGCCTTTTAATTGTCCGATCCATTTGCTCATTGTCAGCGACGGCGGAACGCTGACGGCAAAATGAATATGATCTGAAATGCCGCCGAGAGCGTGAAAATAAACTTCGGGCGTTTCGATGATTTTGCGTTTTAAGAATTTATACAGTTTTGTTTCAACATCAGCTTTAATCAAAGGCAGATTTCCTTTCGTATGCCAAGTGATATGAAAATTTATTTCCGAATAAACCGAACTCGGCATATAGTAAACGCCTTTTTGAAAGGACGTTAAAACGCCCTAAAATTTAAATAATCGCCAAGAACCACCACATAAATGACGTGGCTAAATCCGCGAAGCGCGGAAAGCCTGATAAATCAGGCTGAAATAAAATCGTAGAATCTAAACAGAGATAACAAAGTTATTATAACCAAAGTCTGCAACTGTTTGCCAAATTTTTCAAGATTAAATTTTTCCGACTTGTTTTTAGTATAGTTTCAAACCGTTGCAAAATCCAGATTTTGAAAACGCCCGAAACGATAAAATTAAACGGAAAAATAATCTTTCGCCTTAACAATTAAAAGTTTCGGTTCATTTCTTTTCAGACGTTTGTTCAGATAATCGGCGAGCAGGGAAAAATGCTTGTAATTTTCCGTAACGACGGCGACGGGAGCGCGTTCGGCAGGGTTTTCAAGATGCCAAGAGATCGCCGATTGGCAGATCAGCGCGTCGTTCTGAAAAATCGTCGCGCTTTTCGGAACGCTTTCGCCGTTTTGGTGCATTTGCCAGATGATTCGTGAGCAAATTTGCCAATCTTCTTGGGTTGGAACGAGCAGAGTTTTATTTTCAGCGTGATAACGAAAAAAACTGTCCCACAGACGACGTTTTTTAGAAGTAATTTTCGTTGCCGTCAGTTCGTAAAAAACGACTGATGAGAGAGCCGAATTTTTCACATCCAAAGGCGTAATTTTGTTTTTATAAGAACTGTATGTGTTTGTATCAAAAACTCTAATTCTCTGTTTCATCAGATAATGCCCGTATCAAAAGTTTATAAATCTTTTTAGTTTCAGCAGATACGACTTCACCGTTTTCATTGAGCGAACGCACTTGAGATGCCGTTTCGTATTCCGAACTATTCGGAATAAATCTTTTTTCGATATTTTTTTCCACCTTTTCGGTTTTCGGTTTTTTCGTCTTCGTTTCCATAAAATTTATTATAACAGAAAATTTCTAAATTATTGATGCCGCAAATTCTCCAGAGGTTTTATTCGGCTTGCCCTAAATGCGGGATAAACGGTTGCCGCCAGACACAATAGAAAGGCGATAAAGATAATCAGCAAAATATTCGATAAGTTCGGATGAAACGGAATATAATTCAGCGAATAAACTTCCGCTGAAAGACGGACGAGCTTAAAATAATTTCCTGCAAAACAAACGAGCAAACCGAAAATCACGCCGAGAAAAATTCCGATAAAGCCGAGAAATAAACCTTCAAATAAGAATATGAAAACCAAACTTCGCGCCCGCGCACCGCAAGTTCGCAAAACGGCGATGTCGAGTTTTCGTTCATTTACTAAAAGCGCGAGTGTGGTCGTGATATTTAGAGCGGCGATGAAAATTATCAAGGAGATTATCCACAGCGAAACTTTTCTTTCCAGCGAAAGCGCGGCGAAAAGCGGTTGATTCACTTTTTGCCAATCTAAAACTTTGTAATTCGCGCCTAATTTCGCGCGGATTTCGGCGGCGGTTTCGTTTGCTTTGTAAATATCCGAAACGGAAACGCTCAAAATCGTCGGCGTAAAATTCGTTTTTTTTGTAATTCTTAAATAATTTTCGGGCGAAACATTTATCCACGTCGAATCGTATTCAAAAAGCCCCGTTTGAAAAGTTTCCGCAACCGAAACCTTTACTCTTTCGGGCATTTCATCATTTTCAAATATAATAATTTCCGCTTCAACGCCTTTTTTCAATCCCGTTTTTTCGGCAAGTTCCGCGCCGAGCGAGATTTTTATTTGATCTTTGTTTTGAAATTCTTTTGGACTTTGGACTTTGGACTTCGGACTTTGGACTTCCGCTTTCTTGACTACTCGGAGAATTGCGTAACTTGTCGCTGATTTGCCGATAATTATTGAGTTTTGATATTTGGTCGGCGAAACATCTGTTACATTTTCCGATTTTTCGAGTTTATTTTTTATATTTTTCCAATCGAAAACTTCCGCGCCGTCATTCATAAAAATCGAAATATGTGCGGTGTTTGCCAAGATTTTATCGCGCATTTCGTCGGCAAAACCGTTGGCGAGAGATTGGGCGATTATCAAACTTGCCACGCCCGCCGCGATTCCGACGATTGCCGCAACCTGCGTAAAACGCGCTAAACTTTTTCGTTTGGCGCGAAAATATTTTATGGCGAGTTTTAATTCAAAGGGCATTTGTAAATTGTAAATTGTAAATCGCAAATCGTAAATCGCAATTGATTTTCCGATTAGATAAATCGGCGCGTTTTCGTTAGAATCTACGTTTTGCAAAAGGATTTTCAGAAAATTTAAAATCCGAAATCTAAAATCCGAAATCTAAATAATGTCCTTAAATACGATTGAAGAAGCCGCCGAAGATATAAAAAACGGCAAGATGATAATTATAGTTGACGACGAAGACCGCGAAAATGAAGGCGATCTGGTTTGCGCGGCGGAGAAGATCACGCCCGAAATCATTAATTTTATGGCGGCTTACGGACGCGGTTTGATCTGCACGCCTCTGACCGAAGAGCGTTGCGATTATCTGCAATTGCCGCCGCAGTCGCAGGAAAACACTTCGAGTATGGGAACGGCTTTTACGATTTCCATCGAAGCACGCGAAGGCGTAACGACGGGAATTTCCGCCGCAGACCGCGCTCACACGATCTTGACGGCGATTGATCCGAAAACGAAACCATCGGATTTGGCGCGTCCGGGGCATACTTTTCCGCTGCGGGCGAGAAACGGCGGCGTGCTTGTGCGCGTTGGGCAGACGGAGGCGAGCGTTGATATGGCGCGAATCGCGGGACTCGATCCGTCGGCGGTCGTCTGCGAAATTATGAACGAAGACGGCACGATGGCGCGTCTGCCTGAATTGAAAATTTTTGCCGAAAAGCACGATTTGAAGATTATTTCCGTCGCCGATCTGGTGCGTTACCGAATCCAAAAAGAAACGCTCGTGCGCCGCGTTGTCGAAACCGATCTGCCGACCGATTACGGCGATTTTCGCGCCGTCGTTTACGAAAATATAATCAACGGCGAAACGCACGTTGCGATGGTTTTAGGCAATAATTTTTCAGAGGCAACCGAACCCGTTCTGGTGCGCGTCCAAACCGAGAATATTACGTTTGCGATGTTCGGTTCGCGTCTTGGCGAAGCGTCCAGAGCGATGAAATCTTCCCTGAAAAAAATAAGCGAAGCGGGCGCGGGCGTGATTCTTTACTTGCGCCAGCGCGAACATAATCTCGATCTGATTCATCAACTGGAAACTTATAAAGTTATGCAGGAAAAGGACTTGGATTTTCAAGCGGCGCGACGCGAAACGGGTTACGGCAGTTTCCGCGATTACGGAATCGGGGCGCAGATTCTGCACGATTTAGGTTTGAAAAAGATAAAACTTTTGTCGAATCATCCGCCGAAAGTCAATGCAATCGAAGCGTTTGAACTGGAAATTGTTGAAACCGAGCCGTTTTAGGAAAATGTCAGTAGCGTCGGCGTGAGCCGATGCGCTTGTTTCATCTGCAATAACCAAACGGCTGACGCACAACGCTGCTGACAAGATTTCATTTTCCATTTGCTGTTTTTTCAGATAGAATAAAAAAGCTCTCCAAAAAGGACGAAAATCAGTTTTATAAAAATGTCCGAAGAAAACGAAAATAATCAAACTGAAGAAATTCAGGACGCAGAAATAGAAACAACTTACGAAGACGAAATTGAAGAAGATTCGTCGGGCGAAACTTCGCGCGGTTTTTTTAATCGCCGCAACGGTCTGATCGCCCTTGGCATTGTGTCGCTTTTGGCGGTCGGCATCGCTCTGCTCGTAACGGTTTCCTATAAATACGGCGTTTTCGACAATTATATAAAACAGCAGTTTGTCGCAACAATGGCGGACATCGGAGTTGTTTTCGATGCCGACGTTTTTCGTCTGACGATAAATCCGCTGCAGCTGCATCTGGAAAATGCGACGTTTAACGATAAGAAAACGGGCGAAAAACTTTTCCGAATCGGCGAAGCGAATTTGAATTTAACCGTCGAAAATCTTTACGCCAGACAATTAACGCGCGACATAAGCCTTGATTCAACCGATTTGCGCGATGTCGAAGTTTGGGTGAAATTCGACGAGAACGGAAACTCGAATTTCGATAATCTCGAACTTGTCGAAGACGAATCCGGTTCAGCCGTCAATTTTAAATACGAGTCGGCAAAGTTTTCTCTGAGAAACGGCTTGATTCATTTTAACGACGTTTCGCGCAAAATTTCCGCCGACGCGAAAAATCTGCAATTGTTTTTCGAGCCGGAAAATTACGACGTGCCGGACGAGGAAAAGCGTTATAAATTTGATCTGACTTCAACGAATTCGGTGGTCGTTTACGACGAAAAACCGATTGAGCCGATTGATATTAGAGCAAACGGAATTTTATTTAACGAAGGCGCGGAACTGGCGCAGTTAAAGCTGACTTCGCCGATTGCCGAAACAAATTTAAGCGGCAGTCTGCGCGATTGGGCTTCACCGAAATATAAGTTAAATATTGATTCGTCGGTTGATCTGACGCAGACTTCAAATGTTCTGCCGACGGGCGCGACGCTGCGCGGTGTCGGGAATTTCAAGGGAACTTTAACGGGCGAAGGCGAAAATTATAAGATCGTCGGCGATATTCAATCGGATTCGCTGGTCGCGGACAATATTCGCTTAAAAGGCGTAAATGTGGCGGCAACCGTCGAAGGCAAAAATTCAATGTATAACGCCAACGGCAAGGCGATTGCCGAAATGCTCACGTTTGAAGATTTTCAGATAGATTTTCCGCAAATCGCCGGAAACATACGCGGCACGGGAACGGATTTTCGCTGGGTCGGCGAACTTCAAGCGGCGGCGGCGAAATCTCCTCTCGGAACGATTGCCGGACTTTATATAACAGACGCGGCTGCCGAATATAAAGACGAAAAACTGGCGGCGACGATTGGAAATGTGCGCTCGAAAAGTTTCTCGGCGGACGCGGCAAGCGGAAGCGGAATAAACGCCGGAAACGTGAAAATTCTTTACGCCGACGGCAGAACGCAGGTTAATATTCCGAACGTCCGCGCCGGAGTTTTGAACGCGGAAGGCACGACCTTAAAAGACGTGAACGCCGGTGCTGTGAAAATTACGAATCAGGGCGACACGACCAAAGCGAGCGTCGGAAATCTACGCGCCGGAAGCATCGAAACGGAAGATGTGCGGCTGAGAAATCTGAAAACGGGAAATGTCAATGTAACGAACAGAGGCGCGACGACAAATGTTGATGTCGCGCAGGTGACAGCCGACGGACTCGACGCAGACGGCGCAAAGGTTGGCGGAATCAACGCTTCGGGCGTGAACGCGCAGATCGTCGGCGATAAAACGACAGTTTACGCGAACAGTCTGCGCGTTGCAAAAGTTGACACGGACGCGGCGATTCTTGGAAGTTTGAACGTCGCGGGCGTTCGCTTGACGATTTTAAACGGCAGAATCGAAGCCCGTTCGGGCGACATCAACGCGGGCGACGTAACTTTAACAAAAGCGGCTCTGCCTGACGGCGGAAAAGTGCAGAACGTGAAACTTTACAAACCCGTTTTTGTGCTTGAACCGTCGGGACAATATCGCGCCAGCGCGGATATGAGTTTGGGCGGCGGCGTTTTGGGAAATATCAAACTCGGCGCGGCTCGCGCTTCGGTTGTCGCGGAAAACGATTCGGTTGCGCTGAATAATCTGACCGCCGACGTGATGGACGGCAAAATTAACGGCAATGCGACGGTTGCGCTTAATGACAGAAAAAGTTCGCGCATAAATGCCGGTTTTGACAATCTTGATTTATCAAAATTGCTCGCGCTTGCCGGCGGACAAGTTGTGCCAATTGAAGGAAAAACGACGGGACAAGTTGATCTGACATTTCCGGGAACGAATTTCAAAGTTGCCAGCGGAACGCTCAACGCGGATTTTGCGGCGGATGCCGGCGCGGAAGGAAGCGAAAAAATTCCTGTTACCGGAAACATCGCTTTGAACGCGACGCGCGGACTTTTCAACATCGAAAACGCAGATATTTTCACGGCTCAAACCAGAATTAACGCGACGGGAAGTTTTGATTTAAACGGTTACGATTCAAATTTGAACGTCGCTTTAAACTCCGTCGAAGCGAGCGAGATCGAGCGAATTATCACGATTCTGAATGTTTCGCCCGAACTCGAACAACAGCTTGACGCTTACGAAATTGATTTAGCGGGAAATTTGAATTTTACGGGAAATGTAACGGGAAATCTGACAAATCCGACATTGGACGGAAAATTCGCGCTCGAATCGCTGATCGTGCGCGGGCGCAATCTCGGAACGCTTTCTTCCGATGTTTTCGTATCGCCCGAAGAAATAGTTCTGCGTGAAGGACTCTTAAAGGAACGCGACGGCGGAAATTTGGCGTTTAACGTCAATGTTCCGCTAATCGGCACGGATAATATTTCGGTTGACGCGAAATTAAATAACCTCAACACGGGAAATCTGCTCGCGGCTTTGCCCGTTGATATTCTGCCCGATCAATTAAAAAGTTTCGAGGCGCAGACTTCCGGCACAATTGACGTTTCGGGAATCCCGAACAATTTGCAGGGCAGCGCGGACATTTCGTCGGGCGCGGGAACGATCAACGGCGAACCGTTCGACGGTTTTAACGCGAAGGCGCAGTTTAACGGAACGCTGGTAAATCTCGAAGAATTTCGTGCGAAATTCGGCGACGGATTTTTGCGGGCAAACGGAACTTACGACACCGATTCGACAATTTTCGATTTTGACGTGCAGGGCAGAGATATAAAATTCGCCCGCGTTCGTCCCTTTATTCCGGGCGGCGAAAGCCTTTCCGACATCAGCGGAATTATCAATCTGAACGCCAAAGCCGTCGGCAACGCTTCCGAGCCGCAAACTTACAACATAAATTTCAACGGTTCGGGGCGCGAAGTCGTTTACGACAAAAACGGACTCGGCGAAATTACGTTTAACGGCGTTACGGAAAATCAGATTTTACGCGCAAACGTGACGGCGAAAATCGGCGATCAGCCGCAAGTCTTAAACGCAAGTTTGAATTTCGGCGACGAAAATCTGCCGCTTCAGGTGGAAACGACATTTGATAATACGAATCTCGCCCCGTATCTCGCGCTGGCTGATCTGGGAGTTCCGGTTTCGGGACGGGCGACGGGCAGAGTTTTTCTCGCAGGCAATCTTTACAACGAAAAACGCGAATTTTCGATTGACAATTTAAGCGGCGCGGCGAATTTGTCGCAGCTTGCTCTGCAAATTGACGAAACTCCGCTCGTCGCCACCGAACCTGTCGCCGTGCGTTTTAATTCAAAAGAAGTCGTCGTTGACAGCGCGAAATTCGCGGGCGGCGGCACAAATTTCGTCGTTTCGGGAACGAAGGCTCTGACCGAAACGGGAATCAATAATTTAGCTATTGACGGAAAAGTTAATCTGCGGATTTTAAACGCAATTTCACAAGACATAATCTTTTCCGGTTTAACCGACGTCGCCGTGCGGCTGACGGGAACAAACGCAAATTCGCGGCTTAACGGGCAAGCTGTTCTGGACAATGCGGCGATAACGGCTTTTGTCGGTTCGGAACGCTTGACGCTCAACCGCGTCAAAGGTCGCGTTTTGTTTAATACGAATCAGGCGCAGATTGATAATTTGACAGGATTTCTCGGCGGCGGAAGAATTACCGCTTCGGGCGGCGCACTGCTCGAAAATCTCGAATTGCAGCGGCTCAGATTGGACGTGCGCGGACAGAATTTCACCGCGCCTCTGCCGCCCGATTTTATCACGACGGGCGATGCCGACATACAGATCAGCGGCTATCGCGGCGAAGACGGCAACTTTAATTCGCTGATCGCCGGAACGGTTGTTACGAAACGCACGATTTACAATAAAGATATAGACATCGCAGACATTATCACGGGCAGAGGCGGCGGTTCTTTGACAGCCGGTTCGACGGCGGGAGCGAACAATAATAACGATACGCCTTCGGCTTTTAACGCGCCGAAACTCGACATCCGCATCGAAGGTCGCAACGCGCTGATCGTCCGCAATAATCTGGCTGATCTGACCGGCTCGGCTAATTTGCGCGTTACGGGCGATACGGATTTTCCGCAGATTTCCGGCAGAGTTACAGCCGACAGCGGAACGATCTTTTTCCGCAAGGAACGCTACGAAATTCAACGCGCCATCGTCGAATTTCCGCCGAATACGAGCATCGAACCGTATATCAATTTACAGGCTTCAACCGAAATAAACGGTTACGAAATCATCGTTAGTCTGGTCGGCGAATTAAACAATACGGAAACCTTGAACGCGCAACTTCGTTCGAGTCCCGCTTTGCCGCAAGCCGATGTGATTTCGCTGATTACAACCGGAGATTTGGCGAACACCGACGGCGGAATTCCGACTTTAGCGCAATCGGGCGTAAACACGGCGGCGGAAATCTTAGCGGACGAACTGATAAATAATCCTTTAAGCAAGGCGACGGACAAACTTTTCGGTTTGAACCGCTTCGAGATCAACCCGATTGTTTCAGGTCAACGCTTAAATCCGTCGGCGCGTCTAACCGTCGGCAGACAAATTAACAGAAATTTGCTGATAACTTATTCGACCAATCTTTCCGAAGACCAAAATCAAGTGATCGCGCTCGAATACCGCGTGTCAAACCGTCTGTCGTTTGTCGCTCAATATGAGCAACGACCACTCAGCAACGTAACGCGCGACCCGAATGTTTTCAGTTTTGAAGTTCGTTTGCGAAAGAGATTTTAAGGAAGATATTAATAATTTGAATCAAGAGAAAGAACAAGCACAGGAATTTACAAAGCAGAACACAAAAAGCAGCGGTAAAAAGTCATCGAGTATTTCTTTTTACGCAAAGCGTTTTGCGTTTTTATGCTTTTTTTGCGCTGTTTTTTTTACAATAAACAGTTTTTCGCAGAGCATTTACGAAGACCGGCGAATCAGTAATGTAACGGTTGCGTTTGAAGGCTTGGAAAAAGACGTTACCGCTTCCGACAACTTTCAGTTTATTGCAAAAAACGCGCTTGGCGCGACTTATTCAGCCGTCAGAGTGCGCGACGCGATTGATGCCTTATACAGAACGGGCGATATTGTTTCCGCTTCCGTTTTAGCCGAAGCAGACGGGAACAATCAGGTCAATCTTCAGTTTGTCGTCAAGCGCAAAACCAGAGCCGAAGAGGTTATCGTAAATGTCGGAGAATTTACGGGCGACGATGTAACCGAACAGCAGTTGCGTCTGCGCCTCGATATTCTCGATCCCGGAACTCCGGTTACCGAACAGACTCTTCAGCAAAATTCCACTCAGATTTTAACTTACTTGCGCGAGCGCGGATATTTTGACGCTAAAGTTGATTTCAGCCGAAAACCACTCGGTTCGGAAACGGAAGTCGCCGTTACTTTCAAGGTTACGCCGGGCGAGCAGGCGAAAATCGAAAAATTTAATATTGATATTGACCAGTTTAACGCTGCAAATGTCCGCAAAAAGCTGGAACTCAAGCCGGGAGAGTTGTATTCGCGCGAAAAGTTAAACGAAGACATCGGCGAAATCCGCGACGCGCTTCGCAAGAAAAAATATCTCGCGCCGGAAATCGGCGAGCCGCGTGTTATTTACGACGGCGAAAAAAATACGGTGACAATTAACTTGGCAGGCGGAGTCGGCGCGGAGGTCGAAGTCAAGGTCGAAGGCGCGGATGAAAAGATCGGCGACGATAAATTGACCGAACTTCTTCCGGTCAGGCGCGAAGGAACGCTCGATTACGCAACGATTGTCGAAGGCGAAAGACGGCTCAGAAATTATTATCAGGAACAAGGCTATTTTTTCGCCGAGGTCAAAGCGGTTTGTTCGGTCAGACCGGAATTTCTGCCCGAAGAAGCCAGCGAAACCGAGAATGAAACGGACGTTTTATGCGGAGCGTTAAGCGGAACGACGCTCAAAGACCGCATTGTTGACATAACTTATCGAGCCGATCTCAACCGCCGTCTGCGCCTTGCGGAAATAAGACTCGAAGGAACTGAAAATCTCTCTCTCGATGCGGATACGGTTTCCGCGCTGAACGCTCCGAATGTCAAAGGCGAAGATACGAGCCTTGTTTCCGACAATAAAAAAATCATCGAAATCTCCGCCGAAGACATCAGCGGCGTTTTGGAAACCGAAGAAGCCAATCGTCTGCTCGAATTGATTCCGTTTCTCGATATAGGTCGCGGATTTACGAGCCGCGAGGCGTTGCAGGACGACATCGGAACGATTCAGACTTTATTGAGCGAACTCGGTTATCGCAGCGCACAAGTTACGGCAAATCAAGGCGTTTCGCTTAACGGCGAAGATTTGATTATCACTTTCGCCGTTGATCCGGGCATTCCGACGCGCGTTGCTGAAATAGAGATCGCGGGCAACACATCGTTTTCGGACGCTGAGTTAAAAGAAGAACTGCCGGATTTGATCGGAAAAAACTTTTCGCGGGCGCGAATCAGAAACGGAACGAGAGATTTGTCGGCATTTTACGCCAAAGAAGGTTTTTACGATGCGAAAGTAAATTTTTCCGAAGTCGAACTTCCCGAACAAAACACGGAAGATGAGAGATTCGTCAAAATCATCTACAACGTGGAAAATGAAGGTCAGAAAGTTTTCATCAACCGCATTTTGATAAACGGCAACGACGACACGGAAAACGAAGCGATCAGAAAAGTAATAAACTTAAAAGAAGGCGAGGTTTTACGCGCCAACGACGTTTTCAAAAGCGAACAGAATTTATATACGACGGACGTTTTCAGAATTGTCGAGATCAAGCCCGAACCGGCGGGCGAAAAAGCCGACGGCAGCGGACGTTTGAGCGACATTATTATTGACCTCGAAGAACAGCCGGCGCGTCTTATCACCTACGGCGGCGGTTATTCGACGGACATCGGCGCGAACGGATTTGTTGATTTTCGACATTTTAATTTGTTCGGCAAATTGCAGCAGGGCGGCGCACGAATCCGCGCCAGCCGTTTGCAGCAGCTTGTTCAGATTGATTACGTCAATCCGCGATTTCTGCCCGACAAAAATGAGAATACATTCGCGCCTCTGACGATCACGGCGCAGTATCAGCGCGATTCGACGGTGACGAGATTTTTCCGTTCGACCTTCGATCAGGGAACGAACGGAATCGTTCAGCGGCTTGATGAAGACGGTAATCCGATTGACCAATTCGGAAACTCAACCGGCGATCCGACGATCAATCGTTTGACGTTTTCAGCCGAAACGAGCCGCACGATCAGCACGAAAAGACGCAGTTTTCTGTTCGTCCGCTATAAATATGAAGACGTGCGCCTTCGCAATTTCGAGAGTCTTTTGGTCAGAGATTTGCTTCGTCCTGACGAGAAAATCCGCACTTCCGGCGTTGCCGCAAACTTTGTCGTTGATACGAGAGAAAACTGCAACATTAAATTCACGCTTCTCGAAATCATTCAAAAAGGCGAACCGGGCGATCCGTGCCGCTATAATTCGAGCGACCCGACGGGCGGAAGCTACTTGACGGCGGAATACAATTTTTCCGCGCCGTTTCTGGGCGCGAACATCGGTTTTCACAAATTTCAAGCGACTTATAACCGCTATTACACGATCTCGCAACTCAGAAATACGACCTTAGCCGCACGCGGAATACTCGGTTTGGCAAGCGTTTTCTCGCGCAGCAACGGCTTTTCAAGCGAGCAATTCCCCGATCTGGAAGGACTTCTGCCGATCAGCGAAAGATTTTTCGCGGGCGGTTCAAACACCTTGCGCGGCTTTGAGTTTGAAGGCGCAGGACCGCGCGTAACTATCGTGCCGCAGGGACAATTCAGAAACCGCGACGGCGAGCCGGTTTTTCTCGAACCGTTCACGATTCCCTTTGGCGGAAACGCTCTGGCGATTGTCAATCTCGAAGCGAGAGTTCCGTTTACGGATTTGTTCAGCATCGTTCCTTTTTACGACGGCGGAAACGTCTTTCGCCGCGTCGGAGATATTTTCAATCCGCCCGACGCGGCTGATGAAACGGACGTTTTCCGCCGCAATCTCCGCGCCGTCTGGACGCACACCGTCGGACTCGGTTTAAGGTTAAATACGCCGTTCGGCAAAGTCGGACTCGATTACGGCTACCTTCTGAATCCGCCCGAATTTCTCATTCCGCAGCAAGACGGCACAAATGCGATTTTCCGCCCGCACCAAGGACAGATTCATTTCAGGTTTTCACAAAGTTTTTAATTGAATGTAATACCAAGTTGCGTGAATAAAGGCGGAAACCCGCGTGTCAACAAGGGTGCTGTTTGAAAACTTAAAAGTTGATATTAAAAACAGCACCCTCCATTACTGTCGGGTTTCCGCCTTTCCTTTTTTTCACGCAACTTGGTATAAGATTAAATATACTAATTTTTAAATTTTTTAGTAAGCAGTTTAGAAAAAGTTTCAGTTTTATTGAGAGTTTCGATTTTCTATAATAATACCAACAAAATAATTGACAATTGATAATTATGCAGATAATCAAAGGACAAATCTCAACTATCAATTCTCCATTCTCAATTATTTTGTAAGTTAATCTTTACAAATTATTATGCTTGATTATTTATACACACCAGCTTAATTGAAATTTTGCGGGCGAGAGAGCAACCCTTCCTAACTTGCTAATTTGATAAACAGCTGCTTTTCCACTTTATCTTGAACAAATCATTAACAGTAAGTGTCCAAGAATAAAAAGATCGCAGGTCAGGAAGGGTTGTTCTCTCGCCCGCTTTCAAAAAGTAAAAATGCTAAAGGATTTAAAAATTGCTTTATTAAAAATTAAAAAAGTTTGTATTTGTTCCGGTTTTTTAATTTTTCAAGTTTTAATTTATGATTACCGCTTCGTCCAATTCCCGACTTTCGCTTACGCCGCTTGGCGCGGGCGATCTGATTGATCGCGCGGTGCGTTTTTACCGGCGCAATTTCTGGACGCTGATTTTAATTGCCGCGCCGCCGATTATTGCCGGAACGCTCTTTTTCGTAATCTGGATGCTGATCGGGCGCACGCTTTTTTCGCCCGGCTCGATGCAGAATCCCGATGAATATATTTTTTACGCGATTTTTCTGTGGTTCGGAAATGCTCTGATTCTGCTTATCGAAGCGATTGCGATTTTAACCGTAATGGGCGGCGCATCGCGCAATTTTGTGCGGCATCTGCTTTTTGACGAACCGATAACTTTTCGTGAAACTTACAAAAATGTCAAAAAAAGAATTTTCGGCTTGTTCGCCGCATCTCTGATAATTGCTTTTATTCTCGGATTTTCGGGCTTTGTTTTACTTTATATCTGGTTTGTTGCAGTCGTTTTGGTGATCGGCGTTTTATCTTTGATTTTTAACTTTTTGCCTTTTTTAATTTTTTTCACGTCGTTCGTCTTGAGTTTAGCGGTAACTTTCGGCATCGGCTGGCTTTTCTTTCTGCTTGCGTCGCGTTTCGTATATGTTCCGCAAGTAATGGTGGTGGAAGGCAAAAACGTCTTTTCGGCAATCGGCAGAAGCACGAATTTAGCAAGCGGAAACGTCAAACGGCTCGCCGCGCTTTTCGTTTTTACGATTGTTGCGACGTATTCGGCACTCGCGCTTTTTTACGTTCCTCTCGGCTGGTATGCGTGGGCAAACGGCATCGAAATTTTTGCTCTTGCCGATCCCGATGCGCTTCCCGCGTGGTATGAAATAACGACGCAGTTGATCGGACAAATCAGCTTTATACTTTTAACGCCCGTCTGGATGATCGGCTTGTGTCTGCTTTACATTGATGAGCGCGTGCGCCACGAAGGTTACGACATAGAACTTATGGCGGCGCGTCGTCTGGGAGAAATTCCCGCCGTTCCGCAGGATTTTACGAATCCTTTAGAACCCGCGATGTCCGATAAAATTGCGTGGCAGGCGCGGGAAAATCATCTGCCGCCCGCAAAAAGTTCCTCTCATTCAATGCTTGGTCTGGATTAGAGAATTTAGATCAAATTAAGAGTTGATGTAGGATTTGCAACCTGTAATTTTTAGATTTTTTAATCGTAACATAATTATCAATGCACAATTGATAATCAGGCATTAATAATTATGTCACGAAAAAACTGATTAACTTAATACTGAGGCAGAAAAATCATCAGTTTTACCTTCAATGTCCAAACTTAAACCACTTTGGAGATAATTTAAACGATGTTCGGCAAAAAGCGGAAAAAATTTATAAAGCAAACCGTGCGAATAATTTCGTGCGGCGGATTTTTATTGTTTTGCTGCTTGATCTTCAATTTTTCAAGTTTTGCAAAAACCGTCGCCGAATACCGCAAAAACATCGAAACGGCGCAAAGTCTGACAAATAAGCTGCTGAATCCGAACGGAAATAATTGGGAAAATTCGGATTACGCCGAATATCAGCGCGGAATTTTGAAGGAAATCCGCAAAAATATTTCAGTTTCGGAAAAAATCGAATTTGCGGGAACGGAAGTTGAGATAAATAACGGCGAACTGCTTGCGAAACTCGATGAATTTGACAACAAGATCGTCTTAAATTCGACGCAAAGTTTTGCGGCTTTGAGCGAAATCGAGGAAAGGCTCGGCGCGATTATCGAAAAGCTGGACGAACTCGAAAATTCGACTGCCGCCGAAAGTTCAAAGGACGAAAACAAGCGCAAATTAGCGGAAATTCTGCGCCGCGAAGAGTTTCGGAAAAACGCCGAAGAAAAAAGTTTATTTCAAAAAATATTTGATTGGATCGCGGAATGGATCGCAAGTTTGTTTCCCGAAACAATGAACCCCGCGCCGTCGGCATTTGAAGGTTTAGGCTCGCTTAAAATAGTTTTGCAGATTTTAGTTTACGCCGTTGTTTTGGGATTAATCGGATTTTTTATTTACAAATTTGCCCCGTTCTTTCTCGCAAAGTTTCGCGGACAAAAGGAGAAAAAAGAAAAATCCGAGCGCGTCATTCTGGGCGAAAAACTTGCGCCCGATGCGTCTTCGGAAAATCTTTTCAGCCAAGCCGAATCGCTCGCCCGAAGCGGAAATTTGCGCGAAGCGATTCGCAAAGGCTACATCGCGCTTTTGTGCGAACTGAGCGAACGGAAAATCATCGGACTTTCGCAGCACAAAACCAACCGCGACTACTTGCGCGACGTGCGGAAACACGCGGAACTTTATCAAAATATGAACGGTTTGACCGCAAATTTCGAGCGTCATTGGTATGGTTTTGAAAATGCGGACGAAAAAGATTGGGAAAATTTCAAAAGCGGTTACAAAAAAACAATCGGCGGAAAATTGTAAGTTTTAAGCAGATGCGTCAGAAAGTATTCATATTTACAGCACTATTTTTCCTGATCTTAATTCTCGTCGGGCTGAACGCCGCGTCTTACGTTCAGAAGGAAAAAGTTCCCGACAACGAATTAGAACCGAATCGCTCGACTTATAATTTCGGCGCGACGGGAACGCGGGCGTTTTATATTCTGCTGGCGGAAACGGGAAATAATGTAACGCGCTGGCAGGAAACGCCCGCGAAACTTCTCGAATATAACCAAAATAATCCGACGACTTTTATCATCATCGGAAACGTGCGGCGCGAAATTTCCGAAAAGGATGCCGAAGACCTTCTAAGATGGGTTTCCGACGGCAACACGCTGATTGTAATTGACCGCGAACCGCCGAAAAGTCTGACGACGACGACGGCGAATTGGGAAATTTCTTTCGGAGAACCGCAGAATTTCCCCGTTTACAACACCGATCCATCCGATCAGAAACAAATGACCGCCGCAACCGACGCGGCAAGACCGACACAGCCGACGATTTTCGTCAAAAACGTAAACGGTGTGCAGCTTTCGCGCTTTGCTTCGTCTGTAAATTTAAAGCGTTTTGCAGAGCAAAATGCGAATAAAAATCAACCGCAGATAAAAGCAGTTCCCGCGCCGATTGATGAAAACGAAGCGAACGAAAATGCAGATCAATCAAGCGGAACGGGCGAAACTTATACCGTTCAAACTGAAAAATCCGACGAATCTCCAGACGAAGAAACGGAAAGCGAAGCGTTAGACGCGCCGTTTGTTCATTTGGCGGACGGCGGCAGAAATATCTTGGTTGACGCGCCTTTCGGTTCGGGAAAAATTGTTTTTCTGACCGATCCTTTCATCGTCACCAACGGCGGAATAAATTTGGCGGACAACGCGCAGCTTGCCGTCAATATCGCCGCTTCCGACGGCGGAATAATCGCCTTTGACGAATATCATCAAGGCTACGGCGCAAACGATAATTTGATCTTGGATTATTTCGCCGAAACGCCCGTTACCGCGATCTTTCTGCAAATCGCTCTACTTGTCGGTTTGATATTCTTCGCGCAAAGCCGCCGTTTCGCCCGCGCTCTGCCCGACGAGGAAGCGAGCCGACTTTCAAAACTCGAATACGTTTCGGCGATGGCGGAATTGCAGCAGCGAACAAAGGCTTACGATTTGGCGATGGAAAATATTTACAAAGATTTTCGCAGACGCGCCGCGCGGCTTGTCGGCGCGGACAATTTCACAATCTCGCGCGAAGATTTGGCAAAACAAATCGCCGAACGCACGAAAGCCGATTTTAATAAAGTAAATGATTTGATGTTCAAATGCGAAGACATAATCCACGGCGAACCGACGAGTAAAAACGAGATCGTCAAATTAACAAGCCGTTTGCGCGAACTCGAAAAAGAACTCGGATTGCAGAGAAGCAAATGATCTTCGGTTTTTGGTTTTTGGTCTTTGGTCTTTGGTTTTTGTTAAATGTTTCTGATTAAATATGCGAATTGAGAGTTAAATATTGCCTTTACCTATTTTCAGCCTGTTCGGGCAGGCTTTCCGCGCTTCGCGGTTATTAGCCGCGTCCATTTATGTGGCGGGATATTTTATCTCCAAGATAAATAGGGTGTTTTAACGTCCTTTTTTCGCTTTAGCTTATTAAGGAAAAGCGGCTCAAGCCTTTTTAAAGGACGTTAAAACGCCCTTTAGATGATTTCTTGAATTTAACCGCACCATAAATGGCGCGGCTAAATCCGCCAAAGGCGGAAAGCCTGTTGAAACAGGCTGAAAGAATCAGCTTTATTTTCAACTTTTAATTTGCATAAATAATAAAAATCAGCATTAAAAGAAGGAATCAAAGACCAAAAGCCAAAAACCGAAAACCGATTTTAATCTATGCTTCCGACTTCCGAGTTAATCATTTTAATTTTGCTGTTTTTCGCCGCATCCGCCGTCGGAGTCGTAACGGGCAGTAATTCTTTGATAACCGTTCCCGTGATGTTCGAGTTCGGAATTGATCCGAAAGTTGCGGTGGCGACGAATATGTTCGGCTTGACGTTTATGAACATCGGCGCGACTTTGCCGTTCTTGAAAAAAGACATTATCGAATACGAAAAAGTTTCGCCGCTGATAATTATTACGCTGATAAGTTCGGCAATCGGCGCGGGTTTGGTCGGTTTGATAACAAGCGGAAATATCAAAATAATCGTATCAATTTCGATGATCCTGGTGGCAATTTTTGCATTATTAAAGCGCGACGCGGGAATTGCAAAATTAGCCGAAGTTTCAAAACGCGCGACGATTTTGACTTACGCGATCACGTTTTTTCTAGGCATTTACGGCGGACTTTACAGCGGCGGTTACGTTACGATGCTGACGGCGGCTTACGTCGCGTTTTTCGGGATGACTTTTACCGAAGCGGTTGCATCTACTAAACTTATAAATGTGTTTTCTTCTTTGATTGCCACCGTGATTTTTATGTGGCAAGGTTTAGTTGATTACAAATTAGGCGTGATCTTGTCGGCGACAATGTTCATCGCCGCGTTCATCGGCGCGAAAACCGTAACAAAATTAAATGATGTTTGGCTAAAACGCATATTTTTAATCGTCGTTTTACTGCTCGCGCTGAAAATGATTTTTGATTTTTTGATGAAATAAACAGGTGATTATATTTTCAAGTGTAATAATTTAGGAAAGATACCCAAAATATAATTGATATTTGAGAATTGATAATTGATAATTTTTTAACTTCAAACAGTTCGACAATCGTTTTATCTATCAAATATCATCTATCAATTATTTTTTACGGTTAAAGTGTTTAATAAAATTTACCGAAATAAAAAACGGACAGGAGAGAGATAAAAAAAATGGCAATATTTTCAAACGATAAATTCAAATGCGCCCGCTGCGGGCAGAAAAACGAACCGCTCGGTTTCGCGCCTTTTCCAACCGAACTCGGTCAGCGTGTGGGCGAAGAAAGCTGCAAAGAATGTTGGGCGGAATGGCTCGAAAAGCAGAAACAGCTTATCAATCATTTCGGCTTGGACGTATCAAATCCCGATTCGCAGGAGTATCTTTTCGACCAAATGAAACTTTTCTTTTTCGACGAAGGCGAGGAAGCGGCGGAAATTGACACTTCAAAAGAAGGAAGCATCAATTGGTAAAAAAACGTAACGCCGGCATCTTGCCGGCTGTCGCGTTGGCTTCCAGCCGACGCTTGATCCGTAATTTTCCAAAGCCGAATAAAAATTAAAACAGAGCGTCGGCAAGATGCCGGCTTTACGGCTTTGGAATAAATTCATAAACAAAAGTAATTAATAGATATATGAGCAAGAACATACTATTTTTTAACTGTTTACTTTCAAAAAAAATTAAATCGGTTTCGGTGTTTTTATGTGTTTCGATTCTTTTTTTCATCGGTATAATCTCGGTTCTTTCGGCTGATATGAATCTAAAAGGCGGCGGTTATTATAATGAACGGCAAAAAGTTCGCGCTCCTGAACTAATCGGCGGCAAAAGCTGGCTGAACACCGAAAAACCGCTGTCATTAGCGAAACTGCGCGGCAAAATCGTTCTGCTCGATTTCTGGACTTACGGCTGTATCAACTGCATCCACATCATTCCCGATCTGAAAAAATTAGAGGCGAAATATGGCGACAAACTCGTTGTTATCGGCGTTCATTCGGCGAAATTTGACAACGAGGGCGAAACGGAAAATATCCGTAAAGTGATTTTGCGTTACGGCATTGAACATCCGGTCGTCAACGACGCGGAGTTTAAGATTTGGGATCAATACGCCGTTCGCGCGTATCCGACGCAGGTTTTGATTGACCCCGAAGGCTACATCGTCGGCAGATTCGTCGGCGAAGGAAATTTTGAAGAAACGAACACGGCGATTTCCGAAACAATTTCCGAGTTCGAGAAAAAAGGAAAACTCGACACAACGCCGCTCGAATTCGCGCTCGAACGCGCCAAAACGGGCGATTTGCCGCTGGCGTTTCCGGGCAAAGTTTTGGCGGACGCAAAATCAAAACGTCTTTTTATCGCCGATTCAAATCACAATCGAATTGTCGTCACCGATTTAAGCGGCAAGCTGATTGACACAATCGGAAACGGCGAAAAAGGGCGAAAAGACGGCGATTTTATAAGCGCGACTTTTCATAAACCGCAGGGAATGGCGATTCGCGGCGACGTTTTGTATGTTGCCGACACGGAAAATCATTCGATTCGCAAAGTGAATCTGAAAACGAAAAAGGTTGAAACGATTGCGGGAACGGGAAGCCTTGAAAATTTTGACGGAAAGGGCGGAAAACCGCTTGAAACCGCGCTTCGCTCGCCTTGGGATTTGTCACTTGTCGGCGAAAATTTGTATATCGCAATGGCTGGTTCGCATCAGATTTGGCGTTTGGATTTGGCGAAAAACGTCATCGAACCCTTTGCGGGAAGCCGTTATGAAGCCAGAACCGACGGCGATTTGAAAAACGCGGCTTTCGGGCAGCCTTCGGGAATCGTGTCCGATGGAAAAGACCTTTTTGTTGCCGACACCGAATCGAACATCATCCGCGAAATTGATTTCGAGAAGGAAACCGTCAAAACGCTCGTCGGCGGAGATTTGTGGGTTTTCGGCGACGTGGACGGCAAAGGCGACGACGTGCGCTTGCAGCATCCTTTGGGAATCGAACTTTACGACGGAAATATTTTATTGGCGGACACTTACAATCACAAAATCAAATTACTCGATCCCGAAAAAAGAACGGTTAAGACATTTCTCGGAACGGGAAAATCGGGACAAATTGACGGGAAAAATCCGACATTTTACGAACCGGGCGGAATTTCGATTGCAAATGGAAAACTTTTTATCGCCGACACGAACAATCAGGCGATTCGCGTTGTTGATCTAAAAACGAAAGACGTTTCGACGCTGAAAATTGAAAATTTGACTCCGCCGAAAATGAACGAAAAAGAAATTACAAGCGTTTCGCCGAATTTGAAGGAGATAAATTTGAAAGAGCAAATTGTTGCCGCAAATGCGAAGAATTCTCTGATTTTCGACGTTAAATTGCCAAAGGATTTTCATTTGAATCCGAATGCGCCGCAGCGATACGAAATTTCATTTGCCGACGGCGAAAACGTAAAAATCGAAAATCCGCAAAGTAAATTTAAAGAATTGCCGCTTACAATCCCGTTTCAAACCGCAAAAACGGGCGCGGCGAAACTGACGGCGAAATTGACGATTTATTATTGCCGCGAAGACAACACGGGCGTTTGTTTGATAAAAACTCTCGTCTGGAACGCTCCCTTAAAAATCGTAAAAGACGAAAACGCTTCGGAAAAAGTAAAACTTTCGGCGGAAGTTGAGTAAAGAAATATTTAACAGGGATGAAGGAGATAAACAGGGATTAGAATAATTTTTTGGAGTTTGAATAGTAGAGAGAATTAAAATAAGCGCGGAATTTGCGGCATTATTTTTTCAATTTTTTCAGTTAAGATTTTTTTTTTGTGACATAATTATCAATGCCGAATTACAAATGATTAATTCGGCATTGATAATTGGTAATTCGGCATTATGTCACGAAAAATACTTGTCGAAAGGAAAATAGATTATTTTTATCTTTATCTAAAATTTCTGAAAAAATCTCCTTTATCTCCTTTATCCCTGTTAAAATTCCTCTGTTATAAAATTGTATTTATCAAGCCGAATTTATTAGGATTAAAATGCAATGAATTCGTTTAATCCCGCCACGCTCGTTAATCTGCTCGGCTTTGCCGTCGGAGTCGCGCTGTATGCGCTGCTGCTCGTGATGGTCGTTCAGCATCAGGGCAAAAATTCAAAAATTGATAAACTTCTGCTTGCCACCGCCTGGCTCGGAATCGTCTGGAACGCGGTTGAACTTTTCGCTTTTGTTCGTGAGGATTTCGTCAATAATCCTTTGTCGCCTGTTTTGATTGCGGTTTCGTATTCCGCGCTCGGATTTTTGCCGTCGGTGGTTGTTCATTCGGCGGAAAGTGAAAAATCGGGTTCGCGGATTTTGACCGTCGCGGCTTACGGTTTGAGCGTTTTTGCCGCCGTTCTGCATTTTCATTCGGCGATTTATGACAACGCCGCGCCTTCAAATCCGGCTTTGCAAGTCTTAACTTTCGGCTCGTTCGCGCTGATCGTCGGACTTTTGATTTTTAATTTTCGCCAAAAGATCGAAGACAAAGCGGTTTTGATCGCCGCGCTTTCGATTTTTGCGGTTTCGGCTTTGCATTTGAGTTCGCGGGCAGAAGAAAGCGTCTGGCTCGTCGAACTCGTCGCGCACCAATCTTCTCTGCCGCTTGTTTTGATAATTCTTTTTCAGGATTATCGTTTTGCCTTTGCCGATTTATTTCTAAAACGCGCTTTGTCGCTGCTTTTATTGACTTTAACGGCGTTCGCGCTATACGTTTTCGCCGCGCAGCCGCTTCTCGCTTTTCACCGCGAACATCCCGTCGGCGACGCGGTGGCAACAGGAATTCTGCTCGGTTTCTGGATTATGACCGCGCTCATTTATCCGTTTTTGCACAAATTTTCGGTTCTGCTTGTTGATAAAATCATCTTGAAGCGGACAAACTACGAAAAACTGCAAAACGAGATTGCCGGAAAAATTGAAAAAACGGAAACGATTGAAACTGTTTTAAACGAAGTTCGCCGCCATTTACGCGACGCTCTGACGGCGCAAAAAGCGGATTGGGCGGAAATTAACGAAGCGCGGATTGAGGCTAATTTGCCGAATGTGGAGTTTTCCCGGAACGAAGCGGAAATTTTCGTGGCGACAAATGAATCGCCGTTTTACAAAATTCGCTTGAAAAATTTCGCGGGCGGACGAAGGCTTCTGTCCGAAGAAATATCGCTGCTCGAAGCCGTTTCGCTGTTGGCGGCACGGAAAATTGACGGCTTGCGCGTGTCCGGCGAACGCCACGCGCGGGAAATCCGCGAGCGCGAATTTACAAAACTCGCGGCGGAAGCCAAATTGACCGCTTTGCGCTCGCAGATAAATCCGCATTTTTTGTTCAACGCGCTGACGACAATCGGTTATTTGATAAACGCCGCGCCGGAAAAAGCGTTTGAAACATTGATGAAACTGACCAAACTTTTGCGCGTCGTCTTAAAGTCGAGCGGCGAATTTTCCGATTTGGGCGAAGAATTAAAATTGATCGAAAATTATCTGGACATCGAAAAAGCCAGATTTGAGGAGCGTCTGCGGGTGGAAATTGACGTGCCGAAAGATTTGCGAAACTTGCGCGTCCCGTCGCTGATTTTGCAGCCTTTGGTTGAAAACGCGATAAAGCACGGCGTTTCGGAAAATATAAACGGCGGAACGGTGAAAATCTCGGCGCGGCTTGAAAATATTGAGGCGGAAGTTTTCTTAAAACTGCAAATTTACGATTCGGGCGCGGCAGAGGCGAATGATTTCAAAAATTCAAACGGAATCGGTCTGGAAAATATACGGCAGAGGCTCGACAATTATTACGGAAAAAAGGCGAAACTGAAAATCGAAAGCGAAACTTTGCAGGGAACGACTGCCGAGATAATTTTGCCCGTAAAGCAAGGCAGAAACCCGACAGTTATGGAGGGTGCTGTAACAAATCTAAAATGATAGATAAAAAACGCCTGTTCAATAATCTTTTGGTCTTACGCTGAATAAACTTAATCGTTAAAAGCACCCTCCATAACTGTCGGGTTTCCGCCTGTGATTTTCACAAAATAAAATGAACAAACTAAACATAATTATCGCCGATGATGAACGTCCGGCGCGGAATTTTTTGAAGGCGATTTTAGAAAGTTTTGAAGATGTCGAAATCGTCGGCGAAGCGGCAAGCGGCGCGGAAGCGGTTGAACTGATAAAAATTAAAAAACCGGATTTGGCTTTGCTCGATTTGCAGATGCCCGAAATTACGGGCTTGGAGGTCGTCAGATCGCTTCGCAAAAATCAGATGCCGCTCGTCGCCTTTGTTACGGCTCACGACGAATACGCGATTCGGGCTTTTGAGATCGGCGCGGTTGATTATCTTCTGAAACCGATTGAAAAAGAGCGTCTGCGCGAAACGATTGACCGCGCTTTTGAAAGAATCGGGCAGACCGATTTTCGGGAAATTGAAACGGAAAAAGTAAAAAAAGCGGTTGAGGTTTATCGAGAAACCAAAGAGGCGGAATTTCTGCAAAGAATTCCCGTCAAAAAACGCGAAGATATTTTTCTCGTTCCAATCGAAGATGTCGCCTCAATCGTCGCCGACGGAGAACTTCTTCACATTACGACGAAAGACAATGAAAAATATGTGATAAATTTTCGCTTAAAGGACATCGAAGCCAGACTTGCGCCCGAAAAATTTATCCGTCTTTCGCGCGGCGCGTTGGCAAACGTCGAAATGTTCGAGAAAATTTCGCCGATGCCGGGCGGAACGTATCAGATCATTCTGAAAAACGGGCAGGAAATTGCTTCGAGCCGTTCGCAGTCGCGCGTTCTGCGCGAGCGCATTCTCAAATTGTAAACAAAAAAGCCATTCGTTGCTCTCTACCGACAGTTTATTGAAAAGTTGTCGCGCGTTTTGCTTTTTTTATTTAAGATTCTCTTTTCATTAAAAATTAATGCTCTTTGACAAATTAGTGGGGGAAATTTTTTTCAGTCATTATTCCTGTCGCCAACGGCGACCAACATTATAGCCTAGCGAGAATCGCTAGGTCAGATGGATCAGTAATTCCGTCGCTGAAGGCGACGAACAAATTATGTAGAAAATTGTTGCTCACTTTCAGCGAGCGATTGAATGATTATCAACTACCTATGGTTTCGGCGAAACGCCTGCACCATAGGCTATTATGTCTGTCGCCGTTGGCGACGCGAGAAAAAATTACAATTAAATCTAACCACTAATTGTCAAAGAGCTAAAATCATAAATTAAGCAGGGAAAATATGAATCTGGCAAAAAATTTACTTTTTATAACGGGCGTTTTATTTACTTTTTCAATCGCGGCTTTTGCTCAGAACGGGACTTTAAGCGGCACTGTCGCCACGCAGACGGGCAGCGAATTGATTCCGGGCGTTCCGGTCAAAATTACAAAATTAAATAGAACGGCGATCACGAACGAAAACGGCTTTTACACTTTTTCGGACGTGCCGAACGGAACTTACACGGTCGTAACTCACGCCGAAGGATTTACGGACAAAGCGCAGAGCGTAACCGTTTCGGGCGCGACAACTCTCGATTTCAAACTCGGTTTGCAGACTTTGAACGCGGAAGTTACCGTTACGGCGACGGGAACGGAAGAATCGGTTTACGAAACTTTTTCGTCGGTTAATTCTGTGGGTTCGACGCGCATCGCGGAAAGGGCAAGCACCGCAATCGGCGAAATTCTGGAAACGGAAGCGGGCGTGAGCAAGCGTTCATTCGGCGGAAGCGGAACGGGACGACCTTCGATTCGCGGTTTTGAAGGCGACAGAGTTCTTGTTTTGCAGGACGGAGTTCGCAACGGCTCGGTGGCTTCTTCGTCGGGCGATCACGGCGAGCCGGTTGCCGCGCTGAACGTCGAAAGACTCGAAATTCTCAAAGGTCCGGCAACTCTTCTTTACGGCTCGAACGCCATCGGCGGCGTGGTCAACGCCGTTTCAAACGATGAAAACGTCGCGCACACGGGTTTGCGCGGTTATTTTACCGGATTGGGCGGCAGCGTAAATCGGCAGGCGGGCGTTGCGGGCGGCGTTGAATACGGATTCGGAAAATATATAGCCAATTTCGATGCCAATGCAATTCGTGAAGGCGATTACGACACGCCGCTCGGCAGAATTCCGAATTCGGGTTCGCGCGTCTTAGGCGGCGCGGGAAAATTCGGCTATTTTTGGGACAAGGCGTTTGTGCGCGGTTCGGTCAATCTTGACCGCAGACGTTACGGAATTCCCTACGCGCCGCTTTTTGAATCGGGCGAACTTTTGAGCATTGCCAACGGCGGAATTGACTGCGACGCGCCGGATGCCGATTGCCAATTTAACCCGGACCGACTGCAAAATGCTTTTTCAAATCAACTGCCGCCAATTCCCGACGAGCAGATTGATATAAAGATGAAACGCAACAACTATCGCGTCGCGGGCGGTTTTCGTGATTTAAAAGGAGCAGTTACGCAGGGAAATTTTTACGTTGATTTTACGGATTATCAGCATCAGGAAATCGAAGCCGAAGACGGCGAAGAAGAAATTGCCACGACTTTTTTCAACGACGTTTTTTCGTATCGCGGAGTTTTCCAGCAGGCAAAATACAAATCTCTGTCGGGAACATTCGGTTTTGACGGCTACCGCAGAAGCTATCTGACGCAAGGCGAAGAACAATTAGTTGACGGCAGAGTTCGCCAAAATAATTTCGCCGTTTTCGGTCTTCAGGAATTAGCTTACGAAAAATTTTCCTTTCAATTCGGCGGGCGCGTTGAAAACAACAGTTTTGATACTAACAGCCCGAATCTGCAAAACAGAAATTTTACCGGATTTTCCGGCGCGTTCGGAGTGCGTTACAACGCTTGGCAAGGCGGCGCGTTCGTCGTCAATCTGAACAGTTCATATCGCTCGCCCGCGCTCGAAGAACTATACAATTTCGGAGCGCACATCGGAACGGTCACGTTTGAGGTCGGCGACCAAAATCTTGAAAGAGAACGCTCAAACGGGATTGAATTTAGTTTCCGGCAGAACTCAAAACGGGTTCGTTTTAACGGCAGCGTTTTTTATTACAATATTGATAACTTTATTTATCTCGCGCCGCTTGATGCCGACGGCAACGGGCTTGTGGATGTCGAAGATAATCTGCCGGTCGGAAACTATGTTCAGCGCGACAGCCGTTACGTCGGCGCGGACGCTTCGCTCGATTTCGACATTAATAAATATGTCGGCGCATTTGTCGTCGCCGATACGGTCAGCGCGGATTTAACCGAAATAAACGTCCCTTTGCCGCGCATCACGCCGCCGCGACTTCGGCTCGGACTCGATTTGCGTTACAAAGGTTTGACCGTTCGCCCCGAATTAGCTTTTGTCGGAAGGCGCGATGCGAGCGATATTTTTCTGCTCGAAACTCCGACAGCCGGTTACGGATTATTGAACATCAACGGCTCTTACGCTTTCGTTACCGGAAAAGCCGCGCATATATTTACTTTCGGCGGGCAGAATCTGACCGACAAATTATATCGAAATCACGTTAATTTTATCAAAGATTTAGTTCCCGAAGCCGGACGCGGTTTCAAAGTTTCCTACACGGTGAGGTTTTATTAAAAATGCAGGAAAATGTTATTTTTTTCTTTTAAAATTTCATTTTCCTATCAAATCTATAATCATTTTCGCTTCTTCTTTCTCGCCGGTCAGCGGTGAAAAATTATACTTGTCTTTATCGTTTTCATCTTCGTCGTCGCGGTCCCGGATGACGATTTTGAACGCGCCGCCTTTGCGCCTGATAAATTTTCCCCAGCCGCCGAGCATTTTTGCGTTTGTAATGTCTTTGATCGGGACATCGAAGGTATGTTCGACGTTATCGCTTTCGTAGCGGACATCATTTTTTGAAATGTAGAGCGAGCCTTCGCAGCTGTATGAAAAAGTCAGATCGTGTCCGTGTTTAACGCGGAAAACCGCGCTGCCGCTTAAATCAATCGCTTTTTTCATATTTGTTTTGGCGGCTTTGAAATTTTCAAAGCCGTAGAGATGAACGATTCCGAGAAGCTGATACGCCTGAAAATTTCGCGGATTCATTTTGACGGCTTTTTCCAGAGTTTTTAACGCCTCCGAAGGGTTTTTCTCCGCGTTAAACTGCTCGGCTGCCGTTTCAATCAGATTTTCATAATTACTATTTCCGCCGCCGCTTTTTCCGCCGCCGCCGATTGCTTTACCGCGATAATTTTGCTCGATGGCAGTCAATAAATCAGGTCGCGCACCCGCTTCGGCGAGTTCTTTGCGAACGGCGGAAGTCAGACGAAAATCCACGCCGTGTGCGACGATTACCTGTATTATCTGGCGCGTTTGATATTGTTTGGCTTTAAGAACTTTTACCAATCCTTGTTGATTAACGGGATCGCCGATGTAAGTTTTCTTCTGAGCGTTCGTTTCAAAAACCGCAAAATTTATGCAGACTGCAAAAACGACAAAACCGATAATTTTTCGCGCGTAATAACTAAAAAGCATTTTTTCGTAAAACTCCTTCTTATTTTTCAGACTGTTTGTTATATTTTCTTGGCTTTCTTGCGGGCATCCTTCGCCGCTTTTTTATCTCCCAACGCTTCGTAAGTTAAGGCGATGTCTTCGAGAAAATGTTTCTGACCGGCTTTGTCGCCAAACTGTTCGGCAATGGCGAGAGATTCTTGAAAAAAACCGAGTGCCTGACCGAATTGATTTTCGTTGAAATTTGCTTTGCCCGCCAAGTGCGAAGCGTTGATTTGAATGTTCAGCACGAATCGCTGATTATTTGTCTGCCGGGCAAGCGAAATCGCCGCTGACGCATCGCTGAACGCTTCGCGGTTTTGCCGCAGATTCAGGTTCGCCCAGCCGCTTTGAACGACGGCATTCGCTTCGTTGTATTTATTGCCGAACGCTTTATAAGCGGTTCGCAGAATTTTATAGCCGTCGAGTGCTTCTTTATACCTGCCCGTCTGCATCAAACTGAAATTTATACTGCTCAAAATTGCAAGTCCCTCGCTCAGATTATTTCGCGCCTGCGTTATTTGATAGGCTTTTTTATAATAATTCATCGCCTCTTCGTGCTGTCCGTCGAGCGTGTAAAATTGCCCGATTGCCTTTGTGATCTGAATTGCCGGAATCGAATTTCCCTGATCCAGATTGTTATTTTTCGCTCGTTCGATATACTGCCCGGCAGATTGTTTCTGCCCGGTGATCGAAGCCAAAAGGATCATACCCGAAATTGCTTTTCCTTCAACCGCCGGATTCTGACCGGACGGAAAAAATTCGAGTGCTTTTTCCAAAGCGTTGAACGCCCTTGAAAAGTCTTGGTCAGTCGCGCCGGCAATTCCGAAATATGCCGCGCCTAAGCTGGTTAAATTATAGGCTTCCGAATGTTTATCTCCGGCTTGCTGCGCCAATTGAATTCCCTTCTCAAACATTTTTACGGCTTCTTCGTATTTGCCCTGCGCCGTATAAACTTCGCCGATAGTTCCGAAAATATAGCTCTGTCCGGGATATTGTCTGCCGTCCGCGCCCGGTCTGATGCCTTTTTGAAGGTAAGAATTTGCTTCGTCCAGATTTCCCATACGGTAGAGAACATCGCCGAGATTATTTATCACGCCGTCATAAGCCAGATCGGAAACTTTTCCTCTGCCCGCGTTTTTATATACATCCAACGCGCGTTTGCGGTGTTCGACGGCTTGCGTTTTAGCACCGGCATCATCGTAAACCTGCGCCAGAGCCTCAAGCACTTCAACCTCGAAAACAGGATCGTTGTTTATTCTGGCAAGGCGCAACGCTTCGCTGGCAAATTTCGTCGCTTCGCTCGTGTTTCCAAGCTGATAGAAAGTGCTTGCAATGCCGTAAGTTGCGCGGATTTTGTCTTCGTCGTTTTCCTTGACCAAACGCCAATAATCTAAAGACTGTTGATAATTTCCCAGAGCCTTTTCGAGATTTCCCGTATTTCTGTAACAATCGGCGAGTCCGTTGTAAGCTCTGGCAATGTCCTTTCTGCTGCCGTGCGTTTTCACTTGCGGAAAGACATTGTTTTGATAAATCTGTATGGCATCGTTAAATTGTCCGGCATCGCGCAAAACGGCGGCGATATTCTGCGCCGCAAAAACCTTTTTGGCTTCATCGCCGATTCGGTTGTAAATTTCATAAGAAGCCGTGTAACTTTTGTAAGCCTCAGCAAGTTTGTTCAGCTTTTTATAAGTCTGTCCCATTCTGAAAAGCGACAACGCTTCGCCCTCGTCATCTCCGGCGTTTTGATACAACGCGCGGGCTTGCTCAAAATAATCTATCGCTTTCTGCCAAGACTGCGCGGAATCCTGCCCGAAGAAAACGATTGCCTGATCGTAAGCGCGTTTTGCCTTGACCGCATTCGATTGTGCGAAGCTGAATGAGGTCAGCGTCAAAATGAGAAAAAGCAATGCGGCGACTGTTTTAAGCGCGGATAAATGTCCACCGAACAAAAAACTTTTCTCTGTTTTTTTGTATAAACTTATTTCTAAAAATTCGTTTTCCGTGATGCTGAATTCTGATTTATTCATTAAATTTCTCCCTGTTCAATTTCTAAACTCTTAAAAGCTGTTTGAAAAACGTATCGCTGGCTTCCAGCCGGCTGTCTTGGTGGCTTCCAGCCGCCAAATTTTTCTGTTTTCCCGAATGTTTGAGTAAATAACGCTCGAATTGGCGGCAAGATGCCACCAAGACTGCCGGCAAGATGCCGGCGTTACGGTTTTTCTCAATTTCCAAACGGTTTCTAAGTAAAGTAACCGGATATAAAGAACAATATTTCTTGATTTTTACCTTTTACCTTTTACTTTTCACTCGATGCTTAATTATCCGTCATTCCCGGTGTCGGTTTGACTTT
The DNA here is from genome assembly GCA_965214585.1 of Pyrinomonadaceae bacterium. Lineage (GTDB taxonomy): Bacteria > Acidobacteriota > Blastocatellia > Pyrinomonadales > Pyrinomonadaceae > JAHCHG01. The sequence continues at coordinate 1,226,646 of OZ243957.1, forward strand.
TCCGCTTCCGCTTCCTTTGCCCTTTCCTTTGCCCGGATTTCCGGTTAAATCTTCAACCAATTTCGGCGGCGGCTTCGTGTCGCTGCTCTTTCCGCCGCCTTTATTGCCGTTTTTGCCCTCTTTATTTCCGCCTTTATTTCCGCCGCCTTTGTTTCTGTCCGCCTTTGCGCCTTTGTCGCTTGCTTTTCCGCCGCTTTTTTTATTTTCGTCAGTCGGCGGTTTTTTGCCCGCGTTTTCTTCTTCGGCAACGACAATCGGAGTCGGCTGCGCGTTTCCGTCGGCTATTCCCTGATTCGGCTGTTCTAAAATCGCCGGTTGATCGTTTGGAACGGTGGATATTTCGGGTTTTTGTTCCGCATATTTTTCCCCGTCAGCTTTTGTTTCAACTGCCGACTGATTCGAGTTTTCCGAACTACCGCCGCCGAGAAAAGGAATAACCGCCGCAATTCCGATCAGCGATAAAAGAAAAAACGCCGCTAAACCCGCGCCCGCGTAGTGCATCCAGTTTAGTTTTGCCAAAATTGCCTGCGGAAACGGTTTCGCTTCCTGCTCAAAATCCGCAGTTCCGCTTACCGCCGACGCGCCGAGCCGTGTCGCTTTCATTGCTTGCGGATTTTGCGGCGGCGGCATCGCGCCGAGTCTGGTTGCTTTTACTTCGTCTTTATTTGTTTGAAAATTCTGCGCTCCGCTTGTTTGATAATTTTTTGCCTCGCCCAAGCGTGTGGCTTTTATTTCCGGCGAATCGGAATTTGTTTCGGCTGAATTCGGCACTTGATTTGCCGCATAACCGGCAGTTTCAGAATTATCTCTGTCGGGCGAAAATTGAGCCGTTTCAATCAGACTTTCCGGCGTTTGAATTTGCCGTTCATCCGCCGCTTGCGGTAAAATCAGCGTCTGATTTTCGCCGGTTTTTTCAATCGGAAGATCGTGCGGATAAACAGCTGTTTCAAATTCTTCTTTCGGTTGCTGCCGGCGCGTAGCGGAAATTTTCGCTTGATAAACGCTTTCAAAACCGAGCGCGGAATTTTTAGCGGCGGAAAATCCCAAATCGAGCATTGTTTGCAAAAATTCGTCCGCATTTTGGAATCTCTCGTTCGGATTTTTGGAAATCGCCTTGACGATTGCATTTTCGATTTCCGGCGGAATATTCGGGTTTATTTGTCTTGGCAAAACGGGCGTTTCTTCCGTGTGCGCCTTCATCAAAACAAATTCGTTTTCCGATTCAAACGGCAAGCGTCCGGTCAGAATTTCGTAAAGCATTATGCCCAGCCCGTAAATATCGGAACGCGCGTCGGTTTCTTCGCCGCGAATTTGTTCGGGCGACATATATTCGAGCGTGCCGATAATATTGCCGACCTTTGTCATCCGCGAACTTCCCAAAAGCCTCGCAATTCCGAAATCGAGAATTTTCAGCACGTTGTCATTCGTCAGAATCATATTGCTCGGCTTAATATCGCGGTGAATAATTTTGAGTTGATGCGCGTAATTCAAACCGTTTAACGCCTGACAAAAAATCGGAATCGCTTCGTCGCAGTCAATCGCGCCGCGCCTTTGCAGAATGTCTTCGAGCGTTTCGCCCTCGACAAATTCGAGAACCATAAAAAGTTCCGCGCCGTGCCGGAAAAGACTGAACAGCGTGGCGATATTCGGATGATTGAGTTTCGCCAAAGTAACCGCTTCCGAGCGAAATCTTTCGACAATCGCATCTTGTCTGACGAGTTCGGGACGCAAAACCTTGATCGCCACTTCGCGGTCAAGCATCGTGTCAACGCCTTTGTAAACCGTTCCGACTCCGCCTTCGCCGAGTTCGCTGATAATTTTATAATTGCCGACAACTTTTCCGATCATTTTTACAATCCTTTTATTTCTCTCGTTCGTTTGATATTTTCGCTCGAAATCATCTCGCTTGCCGAAGCGATTCTGACAATTCCAACCGTCACATTGTCGTCCGCGCCGCGCCGTTTCGTTTCGCCGATCAGATTCTGAACGGCACTATGAATATTTTCCGAGTCGAACCAGATATTCCCGATTTCCGAATCGGCGAGCATATCGCACAGCCCGTCCGAGCAGAGCAGAAATTCGTCGCCGATATTGACCGCGAAGGGTTCGGAAACTTCGACATCAACTTCCGAATGAGTTCCCAAAGCCCGCAGAATAATATTTTTATCTTCGTGATTCTGCGCTTCTTCAAGCGAGATTATGCCGAGTTTGACCATTTCCATCACCTGCGAATGGTCAATCGTCAAAAGTTCGAGTTCTCTTCCGTTCAAATGATACAGACGACTGTCGCCGACGTGCGCCGAAAACGCCGAATTTTCAAGGATGACAAGCGCGATAACGGTTGTTCCCATTCCGAAAAAAGTTTCTTCGGCGGAAGACTTTTCAAAAATTTCCCGGTTTGCCTGCTCGATTGCTTTTCGGAGCGCGATCCGGGCGTTATTTTCCGTATCGGCGTAATAATTGCGGCAGATCAGTTCGATTGCCATCTGCGAAGCGACTTCGCCCGCCTGATGTCCGCCCATTCCGTCGGCAACCACGGTCAGACAGCCCCTGTTTTTTATAATTTCCGAATCGTTCGGCGCGACGTGCCTGCCGCTGTCCTGATTTTCCTCGCGGACGCATCCGACATCGGTTTGAATGCTCGCCGTTATATTTCGGAGCGTTTCATCTCTTCTGATTTCGCGCGTTTTAAACATTTATTCTGTTTCCTTATTTTTGCTGAAGCGTATATGTATAAACCTTTTTTCCGCTGCTGACTGCGACTTCGACATTTTTATCCTGATAACCTTCGCGGCGCAGCGTCAGTTCGATAACCTCGCCTTCTGCGGCAAATATCTCGAACGGCGTTTTGCCGACAACAACGCCGTCGCGGATCACCTCCGCGCTGCTTTCGATCACGTCAATCTGAATTTTCTTTTCGTCGCCAATCGTTTTCGGGTTCTGAATCTGCGCTTTTGTCGCGTTTCGATTAGTTTCCGCTTTTTCCTCCGCTTTTCCCCAAGTCCCGATTGCCCAAATTCCGAGCAAACTGAAAATCAGAAGCAGCAGAAACGCGCTTCCTCCGGCGGCAATCAAAAACTTCCCTTTGCCGCCCGAATTTGCTTTCGGATTGCTTGGTGCGTTTTCGCCGGAATTGTAAATTTCTTCATTCGGCACTTTTGGCAAACCTGCCAAATTTGCCGGCGAACTGACGGTCATTCCGTAAAATTTTTCCAAAACATAAGCCGTTTCAAACGCCAGAGCGTCAGCCGTTTGGTAGCGATTGGCAAATTCTTTTTGCAGACATTTTCCGACAATGTGCGAAACTTCGGGCGGAACAGCCGGATTGTAAACTTCAATCGGCGAAATCTGCGCCGTTTCGATTTTCCGGCAAAGCCCGATCAGCGATTCCGCCTCGAACGGTTTGATCGTCGTCAGCATTTCGTAGAGCAGAACGCCCAACGCCCAGATGTCCGTCAAAGTTGACGCTTTGCCGCCCGCGATCTGTTCGGGCGAAATGTAATAAGGCGTGCCGACCAAACTGCCCGTCTGCGTCAATTTTGAACTTTGTGAATCTTTGGCGATTCCGAAATCGAGCAGTTTCGGAACGCCGTTTTCGGTCAGTTTTATATTCTGGAGTTTTACGTCGCGGTGAAGAACGCCGTTTGAATGAACAAACGAAATTGCCTGAACCACCGAGTAAAAAATCTTCAAAATTTCTTCGACGGCGAAAGATTTGTTTTTAATCAACTGCTCCAAATCTTCACCGCCGACGTATTCCATAAAGATAAACAATTTGCCGCCGATTTCCTTAAAATCATAAAGCGCGGCGATATTCGGATGCTGCAAATTCGACTGCAAACGGGCTTCATTCTGAAAACGAATTGATGAAGATGCGTCCATCGCCGACATATTAACAACCTTGATCGCCGCCGCCCGTCCGAGCCGCGTGTGAACGCCGAGATAAACTTCGCCCATTCCGCCTGCTCCGAGAAAACGGGAAATTCGGTAATCGCCGATCATTTCATTTTGTTGAAATTGTCTGCTCATAATTGGAAACGGTTTTTGGTTTTTGGTTTTCGGTTTTTGGTCTTTGGCTTTTGAAAAATAAAATATTAAATAATTTCCGAAAATCAAAGATCAAAAACCAAAGCCCGAAAATCGCTTTTTCATTCCATCATTTCCTTTCCGTAACGAATCGGCACGGCATAACGAATATCGTTATTCGTGCTGCCGGCAAAGAAAATTCCGATCACGCGTCCCTGCGTGTCGAAAACGGGACCGCCGGAATTGCCGCCGCCGGTTGATCCCGTCGCAAGCTGAATTACGTCGCCGACTTCGCTGACAATTACCTGTTCATCGGTTCGCTTGCTGTTGCGAAGAATATTGCTGACCGACGTGAGCGTAACCGTCGGGTTGGCGATGGTTTTAACCTGCGCTTTGTCGTTGAACATATCCGAAGAAGAAACCACGCCGTATTGCGCGGCGGTCATTGCCGGATAACCCATAATAACGAGTTCCTCGCCTTTTTTGATCGTATCGTAATTGTCGAAAAGTTCGACCTTCGAGAGTTCGCCCGGTTTGTCAACTTTCATCAAAGCGACATCGTGCCGATCCGATGCTTCGACCAGTTGAGCGTTCATCCGGCGGTCTTTTCCGGCAAATAAAACTTCGAGCCGGTCATTGATTCCGGTATAATCAGCCGCCGTCTGAATGCGCGTGTTGAAAACGCTTAAAACGCCGTCTTCGCCTTTGGTGTTCGCCGGGACCCAATCGGGCGGCGGCGGTGCGCTGAACGAAACGATTTGTCCGTCGGGCGTAATAACCACGCCGGGCGGCGTGTTGGGGGAAAATTGATAAGCGGTTTTCCAAGTTGCCGCAACGTGGCGGTTGGTTAAAATGAATCCGTCGGAAGTTACGACAAAACCCGTTCCCGAATGAATCCCGTTGATCGGCTGGTCGTATTGCGCCTGATCTTCGACCAAAACGGGTTCGTAAGAATTTCCTCTCTGAACGTAAAGCGGAACGGCTAAAGAATTAAGACTAAAATTCTGTTTCATCTTTTTAGCCATTTGAGCGACGGCATCGCTCGGAATAAAGCGGTGATAAACCTGCGCTTTGCCCTGCGGATTGACCAGCCGCCACGCGACTTCGATCTGGATCACCGAATCGCTGTATTTTTCGGCGATTTCCGAAGCCGCTTTCGGCGCACTCGCCTTTTCTTCATCGAGTTCCTTTTTAATATTTGAAACTTTGCTGTTTGCTTCCTCTTTGGTTTTTTCGAGTTCATCAGCCAAACCTCGTTGCTGACTTGAGTTATACCAGTAAGCTCCGCCGATAACCACGCCGAAAAGCAGCAGAACGGCAACCGCCGCCGCGCCGCCGATCATCGCAAAATTGGTTCGTTCCTGCTTTTTCGTTTCGTGGACGTTGTGATGAATCATTCTCTCAACCGTCGCTTTGCCGACGGCGGGTTTCGACGATTTGGCATCAACGCCGCCCGACATTACGGCGGGCGTTTGGACATTTCCGGTTTCGGGCGCGTTCTGCCCGTAAGTCTGCACGACTCTGGTCGGTTTCGTCGCACTTTTCGGGCGCGGCTCGACATCGAACACGAATTTCGGACCGCCCGGACCGAACTGGACGACATCGCCCGGCTGGATTTTCGTCGTTCCCGAAATTCTTTTGTCGTTGATAAAAGTTCCGTTGCGGCTGCCCAGATCGGTCAAAATAAATTCGCCGCCGTTTTGCGAATCATATTCGATTTTCGCGTGGCTGCGCCCGACCAGATCATCCAGATCGGGATCAAATTTGACGATTGCCGTAGTATCTCTGCCAAACGTCAGTTGATTGTGGTGTTTTAATGCAAATTCCTCGACCTGATTGGCTTTTGAGCCGCTTAGGTGTCTGATTATCATTCGTTCCATTGCTTTTCTTCGCTCCTTAAATGCTTAATAAGTTAAAAAAACTTTTGTTAAAGCCGATTTTTTTGATAAACTGCCGTTCAAGTTTTCGCAAAAAAATCGTCAATCTTTTTGGGCTTCTGTTTAGTTACGCAATATTTTTGATTGTTACGGCTCAAAAAATAATAATTTTTTTCTGTAAATTTTTTGAGAAACTATGAGTTCGCCGTTTGATACGAAAAATTCGGAGGCTTCGCAAGAATCCGGGATAGATGATATTTATCCGCTTGTTTACAATGAATTAAAGCGTCTGGCGCGATATTATATGCGGCAGGAGCGTTCCAATCACACGCTTCAACCGACGGCTCTCGTTCACGAAGCGTATCTGCGTCTGACCAATCAGGAAAATACGACTTTTGAAAACCGCACGCAGTTTTTAAGCGTGGCGGCAAATATGATGAGGCGGATTCTGGTCAATCACGCCGTTCGCCGCAATCGCCAAAAACGCGAAGGCGCGATGCTTCGCGTAACGCTTGATCGGGCGATTGAATCGTTTGAAGAAACCGATCTGAATTTATTGATCTTGGACGAAGCCCTGAGCAATCTGGCAAAACTCGACAACCGGCAGGCACGCATTTTTGAACTCAGATTCTTCGGCGGTTTAACGGTTGAGGAAACCGCCCAAGTCGTGGACATCTCGCCCGCCACCGTCAAGCGCGACTGGAAAATCGCCACGCTTTATCTTCAAAGGGAACTTTCTCTGCACAAATAATTTTGATTTTTAAAGCTAAAAAGCGAGGCGGGAGATAAATTTAGCCGGTTGGCTGACGCGCGAGCGTTAAAGCAAAATTTATAAATTTTTATTCTGCAAAGATGCCCGTAATTTGATTCAAGTCAATTTGTCTAAAAACCCTCTCAACCTTTATTCTATTTTTATGCCCATTAGTTCAGAAGAATTTCGCCGCGCCCTTTCAAAATTTGCAAGCGGCGTAACTGTTGTAACCACAAGAGATAAGCAGGGAAATCTGCACGGAATTACGGTCAGCGCGTTCTGCTCCGTGTCGCTCGAACCGCCTCTGATTTTGGTCTGTATTGACCGGAAAACAGCGAGTTATTACGCTTTCGGCGAAAGCAGGGTTTTTGCCGTCAATATTCTGCGCGACGAGCAGATCAATCATTCAAATCAGTTTGCCACGCCCTTGGTTGATAAATTTGAAAAGATCGAATACGCCGAAGGCATCGAAGGAATTCCGGTTTTAAAGGACGCGCTGGTAAATCTCGAATGCCGTCTGATTGATTCGCACGAAACCGGCGATCATTCGATTTTTATCGGGCAGGTCGAAACGGCGATTGTTAATGAAGGCAATCCGCTTCTTTATTATCAAGGAAATTACAGAGCGATAACCGATCTGATTGATTAGGATTTTTTGCTTTCATCCCATTTATTCTTGGCGAAAAAACCGACGGCAAAAGCGATTAACCCGAAAACGACGAGATAAATCTGAATTTCTTTGTAAACGATGTAATAAACAAAAGCCGCCGTGAAAATCAGAAGCATTGCAAAACTGCTGAGAACGTAAATTATTTCCGCGTAGTTTTTTTCCATAATTTAAAATTTTATTCCGAATCGAGAATTTCCTGCAAATCCGCTTCATTCAAACTGTAAATTTCATTGCAGAAACCGCACGTCATCGTCGCGCCTTCGTCTTCTTCGAGCATTGCCGTAACTTCCGTTTTGCCGAGCGATGAAATAAGGGAAACGGCGCGTTCAAACGAACAGTTGCAGCGAAATTCAACCGGCTTTTCTTCCAGAATTTCAAACTCGATCTCGCCAAGCGCGAGTTTTAATAGATCAACGGCAGTCGCGCCTTCTCTGATAACGCTTGTCACGTGCGGTGCGTTTTGAATGTTGTCTTCGATAATCGTAATAATATTTTCATTCGCGCCCGGCATCATCTGAATTATCACGCCGCCCGACGCTTTGACAAAAGGTTTTTTGTTTTGCAGTAAAACGCCGAGCATAACCGCCGACGGAATTTGTTCGGATTTCGCTAAGTAATAAGCGAAATCTTCGCCGATCTCGCCCGAAATTATCGGAACTGAGCCGACATAAGGATCGCGGTGCAAACCGATGTCGAAACCCGATTCGCGCATAACGTAGAAAGTTCCGCCGCCGATAATCTTGCCGACATCGAATTTACCGTTCTTTTTCGTCGGAACGTCAACTTTCGGATTTCGGACGTAGCCGCGCACAACGCCTTCGTTATTCGCTTCGGCGACGATTCCGCCAACCGCGCCGGCGGCTTCGATCTTGACGGTCAAACGGTCAAATTCTTTCAAACTCGACGCGAGCAGAAGCGTTCCCGTCAAAACTCTGCCAAGCGCGGCGGAAACCGTCGGCGAAGTTTCGTGCCGCCGAATCGCTTCTTCGACTACATTTGTCGTAATCGCCGACATCAACCGAATCGTTCCGCCGGCGGCTGTTCCGTGTATCAGTTTATCCATAAGTTTAGTAAACCGAAATTTGTGTGAAAATGTCAAATTAATTTAAATACAAATTTTTTTTTCAAAACAACTTAAAAACCTAAACCTAAGAATTTACTTTAACTTACACGATATTTTGGTAATTTTTTTGCTGTAAGCACAATATGTTGTGCAATTTTTCTGTTGACACACAAAATAAGTTAGGTTATTCTTCATTTCACTTGGGTTAAAAACCATTCTTAAAATCCGAATTAAATTTCGGGAAAAAGTTCTTCAAACTCATAAAATTAGTGAAAAGAACCGATTAAAATATTAAAATAAAAGGCAGTCGTGTCTTTGATAAACGAAATACACGCCACGCAGAGGAGCATAAATGAGTCAAGTATTCGAGCCTGTCGCAACGGGCAATGTTGTCGCTAAAAATGGAAAATCAAACGGAACGGGCGCAGCCTTCGGGCGCGAAATAAAACCCGTCGGATTAAACGGTCAAAAGGTCATCGGCAAAAGATATTCGCTGAAAGACGAACAGGGCGAACCGCTTGAAACTTGGAATGACATCGTGCGCCGCGTCGTCGGTTACGTTTCAACGGCGGAAAGCGACGAAATGAGGCGCGATTTATTTTATAACCGGATGACCGAAATTATGCTCAACCGCGAGTTTGTGCCGAACACTCCGTGTCTGGTTAATGCGGGAAAACCGAAAGGACAACTTGCCGCGTGTTTTCCGGCTGGCACAATGATTTCTACTATTAATGGAGCAAAACCCATCGAGTCAATCAAAGAAGGCGATACGGTTTTAACTCACAAAGGCAGGTATCGCCGCGTTACGGAAACTTTTGTGCGGCGCGGGCAGCTTTGGGATATTAAAGTTGCCAAATTACCGGCGATGAAAGTTACCGGAGAACATCCGTTCTTGACCGAAAACGGTTGGAAACAAGTGTCGGACTTAGTTTCAGGCGAGGATTTTGTTAAAGTCGGAAGTCTGACGGAAGAAAAGAAAGTTGTGCCGCGAATAAAGGTTGAAGGCAGCCGCGTCGGAGAATTTATCTATCAGGCAAACGTGGATAAACGGCTGCGGAGCGGACTTTACTCGGATCAGGTTTCACCCGTCCGCGCCGATATTGAAATTGACGAGGAAGTTGCTTGGTTTTTGGGAATGTATCTGGCGGAAGACTCGACTTCAAACTCTGACGGGCGCGACGTGCGGTTTTGTTTATCTGAAAAAGAATTTGATTATGCTGAAAGAATTCGATTTATTTTGAGCGAGAAGTTCGGTTTGTCGGCTAGTAATTTTGTTGTTGATTGGGAACCGAGAAATAATTCGTGGCGCACCGTGCGCGTTCACTCGAAACTTTTAGGACGTTGGCTGATTGATAATTTCGGTAAAGGATTTAACGGAAAAATCGTTCCGCAATGGATGATGTCTGCTCCTCTCGATTTACAAGCCGCTTTCTTGCGCGGCATCGCCGACGGCGACGGAACGACTGTCAACAGCGGTCAAACCCGCATTACTTTATCAAATGAGATTTTAGTTCGGCAGTTATTTGAAATCGCTGTCCGACTTGATTATCTGCCTTCACTTCGCAAAAACACGCGTCCGAAACTTGCTACTCAAGATGCTTGGTCATTAACTTACGGCGGTCATCCGATAATGTCCCGTAATAATTATTATTTGCTCAGAAAATGTGAGCCGACTATTGAAGAAGCGGAAGTTTATAACTTTGAAGTTGAAGAAGACCACAGTTATGTTGCCAATCAGATAGCGGTGCATAATTGTTTTGTCCTCAATGTTCCCGATTCGATCAACGGAATTATGGAACACGCGCAAGCGGCGGCAATTATTCATCAAACAGGGGGCGGCACGGGAATGACCTACGAATTCATCCGTCCGATGGGCGCGATGGTCAATTCGACGCGCGGCGTGGCAAGCGGTCCCGTTTCATTTATGAACATCGTCAACACGATGACCGAAGTTGTCAAACAAGGCGGCGTGCGTAGGGGCGCAAATATGGGAATGCTGCGGTGTTCTCATCCAGACCTTCTTCGTTTTATTCACGCGAAAAATGACCAGCATTCGCTGACGAATTTTAATATTTCCGTCAATGTGACCGACAAATTTATGGAAGCCGTTGATAATAACGAATGGTTTCAAACTATTTTTGGCGGCGAAGATTGGACGCAGCCCGTTTTTGATCCCGTAACCGGAACTGATTACGCGGTTTATCGTGATAAAAACGGCGACACGGTAACTTTTGCCGATAAATCAGCGTTTGAAAATGCCGATTTGTCCGACGCGGAAATCGAACAGCCGCCGCAAGCGGGAATGGTTTACGCGCCGGACATCTGGAATCGAATTATCGCATCGGCGCACAAATACGCCGAACCGGGAATCGCTTTTATAGATCAGGTAAATCGGCATAATCATATGATGAATTCGATGGGACCGATTATGGCGAGTAATCCGTGCGTAACGGGCGAAACTTTAGTCGCCGTCGCCGACGGGCGCGGCAATGTGCCGATTAAAGAACTCGCCGAAACAGGCAAAGACGTTCCGGTTTACGCATTGGACAGACGCGGAAAAATCGTCGTCCGCACGATGCGTAATCCCAGAATTACCGGACACAAAAAGCAGATTTTTAAAGTTACGCTGGACGACGGCTCGGTTATCAGAGCGACGGCTAATCATAAACTCCTTATCAGAGGCGGCGAATATAAACGGGTTGACGAACTGCAAAAAGGCGACAGTCTGCACGTTATGACCAGATTTCACGCTTCGCTCAAGGATTTATTTCCAACCGCCAACTCGCGTTCGCAAGATTACATTTGGTTAAACAGCGGCGGAAGAGCTACTAACTTAGCCGAACACCGCTTGATCGCACAGTTTCATCAAAATCTGCATTATATTCCGACAGGTCACGTGGTTCATCACAAAGACTTTAACGCGCAAAATAATACGCCGGAAAATTTACAGATAATGTCCGTCCAAGCGCACGACCGACTGCACGGCGATTTGATGAAAGGTGAAAACAATCCGATGGTTCGCGCTCAGACCGAATGGAGCGAGGAAAAATGGGCGGCATACAGCAAAAATATGTCCGACGCGACCAGCGGCGAGAAAAACGGCAGATTCAGCGGTTTCAGCAATGAAGATTTGAAAGTCTGTGCGCTCGAACTTACCAAACAATTGAACCGCAGATTTTCCGCGAAAGAATGGGCAAAATACGCACGCGAAAGAGGCTTGCCGACGCAGTTTTCCAAATGGCGCAACGATCATCTGGGCGGCGTTTTAGGTTTGGCAAAATGGGCGGCGGCGGAAATCGGTTTGGAACACGCGGACAAAGACCCGCGCTCCGTGCAGCTCTATATGGATTTGACGGCGCAAGGTTATGACTGCGTATTTATTGACGGCTGTGTTCACATCAATAAGAATTGCGAAGTTTGCGGCAGCGAATTTATCGTCAAACCGTTTCGCCGTGAAAATGGAATTTGTTCGTCGCGCTGCGCCTTAAATTCTTATCGAGATACCGTGCCGAATTGGGAAACGAACAGAATCGCCAATGTAAAAGCCGGTCACGAAAGAAGAAAAATTAAACTCAGAGCCGAACAGGTTGAAGCGTTTTTGGAATGTAAAGCAAACGGCAAAATGGAGAAAAAGGATTGGATCGAGGCTTGCCGCGAAAAAGGAGTCAGTTTTGAAATTTCCAGAAAAACAAGCCCGTTTCGCAACTTTGCCGCTTTGAAGGAAGCCGCTTCAATGACAAATCATAAGGTCGTTTCGGTTGAACCGGACGGCGAAGAAACCGTCTATAACGGAACTGTAGATCAGTTTCACAACTTTTTCATCGGCGGTTTTGAATCGCTCACCGAACGCGGAAAGCCAATGTTTTCCTACATCAACAACCGACAATGCGGAGAGCAGTTTCTCCATTTTTCAAATTCGTGCAACTTGGGAAGCATTGATTTATCGAAGTTTTATGTGAAAAAAGGCGACGGCACAAATGTTGAGGAATGCGTCGAATGGGACAGACTCGCAAGCGTTACGCATTTAAGCACGCAGTTTTTGGATAACGTGATTGATACGGGATATTTTCCGCTTGAAGAAATTGACGATGTTGTTAAAAGAACTCGTCCCGTCGGTTTGGGAATTATGGGTTTTGCCGATTTGTGCTTAAAACTAAAAATCACTTACGGCGAGCAGGATTCGATTGATCTGATGGATAAAGTTATGGGTTTCGTCCGCAAGGAAGCGTGGACGGCATCAATGAAATTGGGCGCGGAAAAAGGCGTTTTCCCCGAACTCGAACCGAATCGGGAAGCGTATGCCAAATTTATTTACGACGATCTGGGAATTTCGCGCGACATTCCGCTGACTCCGCGCAATTATGAAACGACGACGATTGCGCCGACGGGAACTATCAGCTTAGTCGCCGAAACGTCTTCCGGCTGCGAACCGAATTTTTCTTGGGCGTATGTGCGGCAAGATACAATCGGCACACGAACTTACGTTCACACATTGGCGGCGGAAGCGTTGGGAATTACGGTTGACCAAACCGACGAAGAATCCATCAAAAAAGCCGCGCAATTTGTTGTTGAAAACCAAGATAAACTGCCCGATTATTTTATTTCGGCGATGGATATTACGTCGAAACAGCACGTTCAGGTTTTGGCGGCGGCGCAGAGAAATGTTGATAATTCCGTTTCAAAAACCTGCAACGGCGCAAAAGACGACACGGTTGAATCGGTTGACGAACTTTATCGTTTAGCCAGAGATTTAGGCTGCAAAGCGGTCAGTTATTACCGCGACGGCTCGCGTGAAGGTCAGGTTTTGACTTCGATGAAAAGCGAAGCCAAGAATAAATCTGAAAATGCGGACAAAGCGGAAACAAAAGATTCCGTCGGACAAAGCGGAGAATTTTCGGTAGTCAAAAACGAATCGGTCATTAAAGACGAAAAGGGAACGACACAGAGAATCGCCCGCCCGCGCGAACTGCAAGGCTCGACGTGGCGCATTCCGTTTGACGGGCAGAATCTCTATGTGACGGTTAATCACGACGGAAACTGCGTATTGGAAGTTTTCGCCACAGGTCCGATTTCCGAAGGAGTCGGCTTGCTCGCTTCGCGTATGCTGCGCGGCGGCTTCGGCGTAAAGGAAGTTTCGAGAAGTCTGAACAAAGTAACCGGAACGCACGCCGTCTGGTTTAACGAAAGACTTTTGTCTTCGCCCGAACAAGCGATTGCCGAGTGTCTTTTATTAACGCAGAGAAGACTGCAAAATCTGCCGTGTTCCGAACGGGCGATGAGCAAAATGGACGCAGAGCCGACTGCCGACGATCAATCGAATATGTCGAGTATGATCGGCGAATGTCCCGAATGCAAAGGGCAGCTTGAACACGCTTCCGGCTGCGATTTCTGCCGCGATTGCGGTTACTCGAAATGTAAGTGAGAATTGTTCATTGATAATCTGCAAAATAATGTGATTTTCGGAAAATGAGAACGGAGCGTAGAGTAAAATCCGCGCTCCGTTTCAAATTATTGATTTCTCAGCATTTTGAAGTGCTTTATCAAATCGCAGGCGGAAACCCGACAGTTATGGAGGGTGCTGATTAATCGGAAGATTTCAAAACAATGGAATTTTATTCTCGATTTATAAACAGCACCCTCCATAACTGTCGGGTTTCCGCCTCTTTGGAATAATTTTAAATGATAATTTATCAATTCGGAATTATGTTACGAAAAAAAGCGAATCAAAATTCAAACTCAATTCCAATATTTAATTGCTCTATTTTTGTATTTTAAATTTTTTATCGTCAATTTTCACATTGTGCTTGATTTCTCTGACGTAAGTGATAATTTCGCCCATTCCCGGATTGTCGGTTACGGTTTTAAAGGGAATCATCACGCCGTCAACTTTTCTGTAATCGGCATAAGTTTCGCTGATCGGAATTTTTTGCGGCGAAGTGCTTGATGAAACGACGGTTGTTTTCCTCAGCGGCAAAAATGTTTTGGTCGAAATGTAATAAGTTATGCCGCTTGCCGCTTTCGGTTCGAGCCGGAGAACATAAACTTCTTCGCCGCCGACTTTATCGGTTTTTACAACTTCCGCGCTTTTTAGTTTTTCCTTTAGATTCAAAAACGAATAAAAATCGCTGCCGAATTTTGCATCTTCAAGACTCGTTCCGGTGTAGATTTCGTCGCGCGAAAAACTGGTTTTTTCGCCGCCGCTCGTGCCGTCAAAATAATCGTCAATCGTCGCAATTTGTTTGCCGAGCGCGGTTATTTTCATCGAACTTGCCGACTGGTTTGGAGCTTTTGCATAGCCTGCTGCCGTTGCTTTTAAGCCTTGATTGACAAAATCAATGTCGGCTTTTGTAACTCTCGAAGTCAATTTTTTCCAGTTTTCCGCGCCGCCAAGGGCGTTCAGAGTTTTCGCCAGAATTTCTTCGGCGGACATTTCCGGTAAATCTGTTTTTTCCGATTTGCCTGTGTATTTGAAGGAAAATTCGCCTTCCGGCTGAACCAAAATTATTCCAGCAAGTTTTCCGCCCGCGTCGCGTTTTACTTTAACGGCGTAAGAATCGGGCAAATTTGTCGAACCGAATAAATCTTTTTCCTTTTCAAAAAGCGGATAAGGCGGCTGTGTGCCGACGACGAGCGCGGCTTTTCCGCCAATCTCTTTTATTTCGATTTTGTTTGCCGGATTTTCCTCCGATTGATACGCGCCGACGAGTTGTTTTGCCGACTCGAATTTTGCCGAATCAGCTTCATCGCTTGCTCCGATTTTCGGCAGAGTGTAATTTCCCTGCGGCTGTTCGAGCAAAATTTCGTTATCCTTAAAAGTAATAAAAAAGCCGTCGGGCGCGTTTGTCATTTTGTAGCGCGAGCCTTTTTCTTTTTCCAGAATATATGTCGGCTGATTTGGAACGACGGCGACAAATTTTCCGTCTTCGGTTTTTATCTCGATGTCGAAACCCGCCGCCGCAAAACGATATTTTCCAGACGCTTTTTTCATTTCGTCGGAAATTTCCGTGTTGGAATTATCCGTAAATTCGCCGGTCATCGCGTCCCAGATCAGCGGCATAAGTTCATTACCCAGACTCGAAGCCGAAACATTTGTCAGCATCACAAAACCGAGGTTTTCTTCGGGCAGAAGCGCGACCATCGAATTAAAACCGTCAATGTTTCCGCCGTGCTGAACGACTTTTTTGCCCTTCCAATTTTGCAGAAACCAACCCAAACCGTAACTCGAATTTCCGGCAATTTTTTGCTGCGGCGAAATCCATTCGTTAAAACTTTTTTCGGAAACGAGCCGTTTGTCGCCGATCTTTCCCGCATCTAAAATGAATTTCAGCCATTTTGTCATATCGTTCGCGCTCGAATTTATCGAACCCGCCGGCGAAACCGCGCCGATGTCGCGCGTCGGCAAAAGCCGCGTTTGTTTCGTGTCGAAATTGTAATCGTAACCGAGGGAAAAATCTTTAGTTTTTTGCATTTCGGCAACGGAAACATTGCTGTTCAGCATTCCGAGCGGCTTCAAAATGTTCTGCGCGACATACGCTTCCCAAGTTTCGTTCTGAACTTCGGCGACGATCTCGCCCGCCGCCGCATACATTACGTTTTGATACAAAAACTTTTCGCCCAATTTCGCCGTCGGCTTCGCTTCGCCCGCAACTTTTATCGTTTCTTCCCTAGTTAAATTTCCCGTGATCCAGCCCAAATCCGTGCGATTTAAACCCGACGAATGAGAAAGCAAATTGCGTATTTTTATATTTTTGTTAATTTCGGGATCGTTTATCTTGAAATACGAAAGATATTTTTGCGGCTGTTCGTCAAGCGAGAGTTTGCCTTCGTCCTGACTCATCAAAACCGAAAGCGCGGTAAACGCTTTGGTCGCCGAACCGATGGCAAACTGCGTGTCGGCGGTTACGGGAATTTCCTTTTCAAAACTTTTGTAGCCGTAACCTTTTGATAAAACTACGTTTCCATCTTTGACGATTGCCAGACTCATTCCCGGAATACCGAGTTCCTTGCGCCTCGCTTCGACTTTCGCTTCGATCTTCGCCAGACGCTTTTGCAAATCGCTTGTCGAAGACGCGGTTTTTACGGCAGTTTGCGCGTAAGCGAACTGCGGCAGCGAAATCGTAAAAAGTGAAATCGTCAGAAAAACGGATAAAAACGCGCTGATAAAATTTTTGTTCATAATAATTTGATTTGTAAATTCGAGTTGTTCTTCAAAAATGATACGCGGAATTTACCCAAAAAGTTCAATAATCGAAAAACGTATCGCCGGCATCTTGGCGGCGATACAATTCAGATTTCAAAATGATATTTTCTTTAAGTCATTAATAATTTGCGGCATTTTTTCCAAAACAAAGTCAACTTCTTCTTCCGTATTGTATCTTCCGAGCGAAAACCGAATCGCGCCCGTCGCCTGCGAATACGGAATTTCCATTGCCTGCAAAACGGGTGAAATCGTAAAGTTTTCCGCGTTGCACGCCGAGCCTGTCGAAACGCAAATTCCCAAGTTGTTAAGTTTTGCCAAAATCGTTTCGCCGTTGAGATTGCTGAACGAAATATTTGAAGTGTTCGGCAGTCTTTTTTCCGTGTTCGGCGTTCCGTTTATCCGAGAATTTGGAAATTTTTCTAATATTTCGTTTTCGAGTTTGTTTCTCAAATCGAATATTTTTGTCATCGGTTCGAGATTTTTAACCAATTTTGCCGCCGCGCCGATTCCGGCGATTTGATGCACGGCTTGCGTTCCGGCGCGTCTGCCGTTTTCCTGCCCGCCGCCGATTTTGAGCGCGGGAATTTCGACGTTTTCCTTTATATAAAGTGCGCCGATTCCTTTCGGAGCGTGAAATTTATGACCGGAAATGCTGAACAAATCTATTTCGGTTTTCTTTAAATCAACAGCAATTTTTCCAACCGCATTTACGCCGTCAACGTGGAAAACAGCGTCGGAATTTGCCTTGACGATTTCGCCGATTTCACCGACGGGAAATAAAATTCCGGTTTCGTTGTTGGCAAGCATCACGGAAACGAGCGCGGTTTCGGCTCGTAATTCGTTTTTCAACTCGTCGAGATCAAGAAATCCATTCTCATCAACATTCAGCCAAGTAATTTCAAAACCGTTTTGCTCAAGTTTTTCGCACACTTTACGCACAGCTTCGTGTTCGACGCGTGTTGTGATTATATGAGTTTTATCTCTGTTCGCTTCGAGCGTTCCGAAAATCGCCCAATTATCGCTTTCCGTTCCGCCGGAAGTGAAAACGATTTCGTCCGCGTTTTTTGCGCCGAGCAAATCGGCGACTTTTTCGCGCGAATCTTCAATCGCCTTTTTCGATTCGCGTCCGAAACTGTAAGCCGAAGACGGATTGCCGTAAAATTCGGTCAGAAAAGGCTTCATTGTTTCAAAAACTTCCGGCGCGATTTGTGTCGTCGCGTTATTGTCAAAATAAATCATAAGATACGGTTAAAAACAAAAGACTAAAAAATAAAATTAAAAAAATTGTTTTGTAAATTTATCATTTATGGTTTAGCGGTTACAATATAGTAAAAAATGAGAGCGATTCTAAAAATAATTCAGGCGAACGGAAACACCAGAGAATTTGCTTTGCTTGGGGGAAATACTTACTCGATTGGCAGGGCAAAAGATAATGATATTGTGCTTGATGACCGCCGGATTTCGCGCCGCCACGCGCAGATTATCGCCGCCGCCGATGAATTCAAACTCATTGACGGAACTTTTGTCAACGGCGAAATCAAACGCAGCGTTAATCACATATTTGTAAACGGGACGCAAGTTTTCGAGAAGGTTTTAGAGGCGAACGATCAGATCGTGATCGGCGAAAGCCGTCTGAATTTTATCGAAGCCGAAGCCGCACCGACGAAAACCGAACAGTTTGGCGGCGAAAATCAAGCGAATACTTTGCCGCACTCGCCGCCGCCCGCTGAAAAAACCAAAAAGTCCGAAAAGCCGGCTTCGGGAATTCATTATGTTGACCAGCCTCTCGGACATACGCAGATGCTTATTTCCGCGAGCGAGATTATCGGGAAAAGTTCAAAATCTTCGCTCGAAGACACATACGCCGCGCCGGACGAGATCAAGGAACTTCGCCGCAAAGCGCAGATTCTTGATATGTTTTACGAAATGAGCAAAACGCTTGGCACGGTTTTTGACTTGGAAAAAATATTCGAGAAGGCGACGGATTTGATTTTCCGCGCCACGCCCGCCGAACGAGTTGTCGCTCTGCTGGCGGACGAAACTCTGGACGGGAAAATTCTCGAATACAGTCTTTATCCGATTGCGGTCAGAGGACGCGACGAGGATATGGAAAATATGGCTGAAAATCTTTCGATCAGCCGGACGATCACGCAAAAGGTGATGCGCGAAAAGGTCGCGCTCCTTTCGCAGGACGCGAAAACCGACGAGCAGTTTCAAGGCGCGGAGTCAATTGTTTCGCAAGGCGTTCGCTCAACGATCTGCGCTCCGCTGATAACCGAATCGAATGTTCACGGAGTTGTTTACGCGGACAGATTCGATCCTTTTTCCGCTTTTAGTTCCGACGATCTGGAACTAATCAGCGCGGTTGCGGCGCAAACCGCCGTCACGGTTGAAACTGTAAAGGGACACAAACGGCTGGCGCGTGAAGAAGTCGCCAGAGCGAATTACAGCCGTTTTATGCCCGAATACGTCGTAAAACAGTTGCTAGAGAACCCGGATTCGTTTAAACTCGGCGGTATAAATCAGAATATAACGGTTCTTTTCGCAGATATTCGCGGTTTTACGGCGTTCTCGGAAAAGGAAAGTCCCGAAAAGGTTGTCGGACTTCTGAATCGTTATTTTACAGCGATGAGCGAGATAATATTCGCGCACGGCGGAACATTAGACAAATATATCGGCGACGGTTTAATGGCACTTTTCGGCGCACCGACGGCAACCGCCCAAGATGCGAAAAACGCTCTGAAAACGGCGGTTACAATGCAGAAACGATTGGCAACTTTGAATAGAGAGTTAGAATCTGAAGGTATTAACCGGATTGGAGTCGGCATCGGTCTTCATACGGGTTTAGCGACAATCGGTTATATCGGTTCAGAACAGCGTTCCGAATATACGGCAATCGGCGATACGGTTAATTTGGCTTCGCGCCTCGAATCAAACGCT
Source organism: Pyrinomonadaceae bacterium (assembly GCA_965214585.1). Classification (GTDB taxonomy): domain Bacteria; phylum Acidobacteriota; class Blastocatellia; order Pyrinomonadales; family Pyrinomonadaceae; genus JAHCHG01. Next base: position 1,246,173 of record OZ243957.1, read on the forward strand.
CAAAGCGGACAGATTCTCGTCAGCGAAGCGACGGCGAAAGCGGGCGGCGAATTGTTCGATTTTACTGCCCGTGAACCTTTAAAGGTGAAAAATCGCTTGCAGCCGGTTTCGCTTTTTGAAGTAAACTGGAGTTAGTTTGCGATTAAGCGTTTTTAATTTATCAGACATCTTTCCCGAATCGAGCAATTGATTTTTTTATGTCTGAAATTCAAGGTGGGATACCTCTATGATGGGAATTACATCACTTAAAAAATTAGTTACCGATTCGATGGCGATTGATATGGGAACGGCGAATACGCTGATCGCGGTCAAAGGGCGGGATATTGTTCTGGATGAGCCTTCGGTGATCGCCGTCAACGAACCCGATAACGAAATAATCGCTTTCGGGCAGGAAGCGCACGATATGATCGGGCGCGAAGGGCGCGATATTGTCGTTTTGTCGCCCTTGAGCGGCGGCGTGATCGCCGATTTCGAGCGCACCAGAAAAATGCTCAAGCATTTTGTCAAAAAAGCGAAAAGCGGCGGCTCGCAGGTTTCTCTGCAAGCCGTGATGAGTATGAATTCCGACGTTACACACGTCGAACAGCGTGCTTTGATAAACGCGGCGGAAGAAGCACACATCGGCAAAGTTTATATGATGGAAGAAGGCTTGGCGGCGGCTTTCGGCGCGGGCGTAACCGAGCGCGACAAACGCGCTTCGGCGATTATAGACCTTGGCGCAGGCACAACGAATATCGCCATTGTCGCCAGAGGCTCGATTGTCAATTCTCATTCCGAGCGAATCGGCGGCGATCAGATAAATCTCGCTTTAACAAGACACATCCGGCGGCATCGCGCGTTGCAAATCGGCGCGGAAACGGTGGAAATGATTAAGACGGAATTTGCGACCACTTATCTGCCCGAAAATATACACAAACCGTATATCGTGCGCGGGCGCGATCTGCAAACCGGAAGTCCGAGCGCAATCGAGATAACAAGCGGCGAAGTTTACCCGATTGTCGAAAGCATCGTCCGCCGCATCGCGCAGATTATTGCCGACACTTTAACCGAACTGCGCCCCGAAGTTGCGGCTGACATTTATGATCGCGGAATTATTTTAACCGGCGGCGGTGCGCTTCTGCGCGGACTCGATCAATATCTTCGTGATTTTGTAAATCTGCCCGTAACCATTGCAGATAATCCGCGTTACGCAACCGTGCGCGGACTTTTAAGTATGTTTGACGAGCCGAAACTTCTCGAAAGAGTTTCGCGTAACGAACTCGGAATGCTGCAAAACGCCGAAATTCCGTTTGAGGCGTAAGAAGTTTAAGTAATTTAAATAGCATTCGGCTAACGAGTTAAATAAAAGTGTAGAAGTGTGTTAATTGCCGAACTTGGCGTGTTGATCTCCGCATTTATTGTTTGTCGTGCGCCGAGAATGCCGCCCGTGATTCGCAAGCCTCTTTCTAACATCGGCATCTCTCTGACGTTTCCTTTTTCGTCCGTCTGCGTTAAGTCCTTGCCAACCGTTCCCGCCGCGATGTTGCAGCTCGATTCGATGCCTAACAGAATCGTCGCGCCGATCTCTGCCGCATTATTGATATATTCTTTTCTGAGTGCTTGAATCTATTTTGAATCACTAACTTCTAACGCCTGTAAATAATCATATTCTCCCGCTTTCCATTTTCTCCACCATTCCGCGACTTCCGGCGACATTTCAAGCGAAGGTTTCGGGCGTGCTAAATATTCTTGTAAAACTTCTTTAGCTTCAGGATGCTCTTGCCAATAGGCTTCGCAAGCCATTGTTAAATATTTCCAAAAAGTTTCAATATCAACAACAACTTCTTCGTCTAAGTCAATAAACTGCACACTATTCTCAAAACCTTCACCGTGCGAAATCATATATTCGTCGAGTTCGTCTGGAAATATACAGACAGTAATTCCGTGAAAACCTCTGCCATTTCCTTGTGTTAAATAGTTCACCGTTTTGACAAAATCACTATCAGGTATTGAGTCAAAAAAATTAAACATTGGAAGAAATTCTCTGATTTCTTTTTCTTCTAATTTTCGGAATCTTAAAGGCATCGCGTCTCCTAAAATTAAAAGATTGGATAAAATGTTCTAACCGCACTTGTTCCCTGAATATCAACTCGACCTTCAAATTTGAGTCCGTTCGATGCTGCTCCTTCCCATCTATTACTAGGTTTTCCTGTAAATCCATTTTTAACAGCATCGGCAAACGCCTCCCGCCCCCATTGTGCCATTTGTTTATCTGAAATTATTGACGCATCATAAATAGTTTTAATAAATGGGTCTGTTCCTTTTTTATTTCGCCATAATCCTGTCGGTTGAGCTTTAGTGTCAAGTTTTGGCATCTGATACTCAACTTTGTAAATGCCTTTGACTGTCGGATGCGGAGTTTTACTCAGAATTTTGATGCTATGTTTCGTCAGTATTGGATTGACAGCAATATCATATTTCTCAAACTCTTTTAGGTTATGCGAACCATTGACACCACTTTGCTGCGATGCTTTACTAAAATCGCGCTCCTTGATATGACTTTGATAATCATCTCTGAAACGAGTTCCCGACGGCTTGCCATTGCTATCCACGCTGACAATTTTTGCATTCAACTCATCCGCCGTTTGGCTCGTTCTAATTCTGAAACCTTGCGGCGTTATCATCTCTGCTTGCCGCTTGCCGAAAACGTCGTCGAGTTTATTGACTGCCGAACTTGGCGTGTTGATCTCCGCATTTATTGTTTGCCGTGCGCCGAGAACTCCGCCCGTGATTCGCAAGCCGCGTTCTAACATCGGCATTTGCCGTGCGTTTCCTTTTTCGTCCGTCTGCGTTACGTCCTTGCCAATCGTTCCCGCCGCAATGTTGTAGCTTGATTCAATTCCGAGCAGAACTCTGCCCGCCTGTGTTCCGACGGCTTTTGCGCCCGCCGCCCCGCCGAGCAGAATCGTCGCCCCGATTTCCGCGCCCCTTGCGGCGTAGCTTCGTCCGTCCTTCTGCCAGTATTCGCTTTTCTCGGCAATTGTCATTCTGGGGATTTCCGGCAGTTTGTTCGTGCCGAAAATCACGCGCTCGCCGGCTCTTAGCGGTTCGCTGATGCCATTGATGATGTTGACCGGCGCGTTGACCGTCGGCTGGACGAATCCGCCGACTGCATCTTTTGCGTAATTGTTTCCTTTTTCTATCGCCGCTTTCACTTCTCCCGCCTGATACTGCCGAAACTGCGATACCGCCTGCGCCGTCCGGTCTGCCAGTTCTATCGAGTATTTATTGACCGTCACCGTCAGCACGCCCGCCCGCGCGTCCTCGCGCCTAAGAGTTTCGAGGTTGAAATTTGTCTGCTGCTTGGTATTGGCGTTCATTATCAAATTCAAATCCGCATCCGGCAGATTACTGTGTCCCGCCTGCTTGAGCAAAGCCCGGAAATACGCTTTCTGGTAATCTTCCATCTGCATCTGCGACGGTGGTTTGTTCGGTTCGAGAATAACGGAAACATTCCGCTTCCTTTGATTTTCGTCAATCGGCTGTTGTTTCAAAACTTTAGTCAGAAAATCCTGCAAAGTCTTCGCCGCTTCGGATTTGCCGGACAAGGTTTTATCGAGATAGCCAAACGCCGTTCGATTATGCGGATCAGCATCCGAATACAAATTTTCGGAAACCGTTTTCGACGATATACGGCTCGTTTGATCGAAACCTGCCGAAGTGCCGGAATTGATTTTGATGCTCATTGTAAAATTCTCCTTATAAAAATGTTCTTATTTACATTATCGCCGAAATATCAAAATTGTTTCCCGGTTTTTTCAAAACATTTAAAAAATTACTGAATGTTTTAGCAAAAGATAAAAGCCAATTGATTATCATTAACGCACAAAAACATTTTGCAGCGGAACATCATCCTTCAAACCAAACTGCACCGCCGAAAAACCCTGTGTCGAACCGTGTAAATACCAAACTCCGTTTGACGGTCTGAAAACCGCCGTGTCGGTTTTCCCGTCGCCGTCGTAATCGGCGGGTGTCGGCTTATCGCCCGTTGAACCGAAGGAAATATATTTTACGGAATTATCCAAACTCGAACGAACATACCAAACGCCGTTTGAAGGTCGCCACACGGCAAGATCGGTTTTTCCGTCGCCGTCATAATCCGCCGGAACAAGCAAGTCTTCCTGAAGCCCGAAAAATTCGACTCTCATCGCGCCGTTTGAACTTTGCAGAATAGACCAAACGCCTTCCCGAAAAACTGCTAAATCGGCTTTCCCGTCGCCGTCGTAATCTGCCGGAACTTTTTGGTCAGCAGACGCTCCAAAATGCTTTTCGATAACGGAATTATCGGAAGTTTGTAGAATCTTAAAAGAACTCGGCGCAAAAGGAGTATCAAGTTCGGTATAAACCGCCAAATCGGTTTTTCCGTCGCCGTCGTAATCGGCGGGCGCGGACACATCGTATTCAAAAGCCGAGCTTTTCCCCAAGTTTCTGATAAAAAAAGTGTTGTCCGAACTTCTGAGAATATACCAAGTATTATCGGCACTTCCGACGACTCCTTGAAGATTGTTTCGATAAACTGCCGCATCCGTTCGCCCGTCGCCGTCATAATCGCCCGGAACAGGCGAATCATTTGCCGAACCCCATTTAATATATGAAACTCCGCCGGAACTTTTCAGAATATACCAAAAACCGTTCGAGCGACGAAAAACGGAAATATCCGCTTTGCCGTCCCCGTCGAAATCAAATTTTGTTTTAGAATTTTGAACTGTTTCCGCAAAATGTTTTTGTAAATCACTTCGCACATCCTGCGCGAAAACCGAAAAGGTCGTTGTTAATAATAAAACGGCAAGAATTATTTTACTCATTTTTTTCTCCATTCCGAACATTTATGTAATGGAAGTGATTGTAGAAGCTATCTCTCTCTACTGTCAAGAATTTTTTGTTTTTGCTTTTTTTATTATAAATTTAAAGAATCATTATGAATCGGGTAAAAATATTTGATCTTTCGGATGCGGGACTGAAAAAATACTCTTTAATTTTATCCGTAATACTTGTAAAATTTTTCAATGCAGATTTTTGGTTCGCTTAAAAAACAATTTCTTCTCGGACACAGTTACGGCGTTCCGGTGCGGGTTGATTATCGCTGGTTTTTCGTCTTAATGCTCGTCGCGTGGCTGACGGCGATTGACGTGAATTCGATAATCGAAAATTACGCGGTCAGCTTTCTTTTCGGTCTGCTGGCGGCGACGGCTTTTTTTGTTTCGATCTTTCTGCACGAACTGGCGCACGCGGTGATGGCGCAGTTTGAGGGAATGCGCGTTTTGGAAATCGTGCTTCATCCGTTCGGCGGTTTGACGAAATTCAGCCGCGAGCCGGAAACTCCGCGTGCCGAATTTCGCATTGCCGTCGCCGGTCCGGGCGCAAGTTTTTTGATCGCGCTCGTCTTTGTCGGGCTTCTCGCTTTGTCTGACTGGCTCGGCACGACGGTTTTATCGCGCCTCTGTCTTTTGCTTTTTCTGCTGAATCTTTTTCTCACGGTTTTTAATATGTTTCCCGGTTATCCGCTTGACGGCGGCAGAGTTCTGCGCTCGTATCTCTGGCGGCGCGGCGCGGATTTGGATGAAGCGACGATTTTAACCGCCCGCTGCGGACAGGTTATCGCAGTTGTTTTGATAATTTTCGGCGTTTTCGTCGCTCTCACGCGCGGTGATTTTTTTACGGGGCTGTGGACAATTTTGGTCGGCGCGTTTCTGCTCGATTCGTCAAAGGGAATTATCGGGAAAGCCGAAAAAACCGACGAGCGAAAAGTCGAAGACCAAATGATTCTGCCAATAACAATCGAACCGGAAGCAAATGTTCAGTATTTTGTAGATAATATTCTCGCCGTTCATCGTCAAACCGTTTTTCTTGTTGCCGCCGAACGGCAGCTTTACGGAATTTTAAAACTCGAAGATTTTAAGAGCCTTCCGCGCGAGAAGTGGCGGACGACTCTAATAAAGGAAGTGATGCGCCCGATCACAACCGAATATTTTATCGAATCGAACGCGCCCCTGAGCGAAGCCGGAATTCTGCTCAAAGAAAACGGGATCGGCGCACTCGGCGTGGTTGACGATAAAGGCGAACTTGTCGGTTTTCTGAGAAACGTAGCCAGAAAAAAGCGCAGGCGAAGATTAAAAAAGTTTCGCATTTGATTTATAATCTTTGCGCGGACTTCTTTACGGGCGAAGCGGCAAACCCGGAAGATGTCGAAGCCATCAGACAATCTATGAAGGCGCGTCCGAACGTCGTTGATGTCGTAAATCTTTTAACGATGCACCTTGCGCCAAAGCGAATTTCGGTCAATGCCGATGTCAATCTGAAAAATTAACTGACAAACGAGCAGATTATCAAAAGGATTGCCGAAATTAAAGATAAAATGAAAGCCGTCGAACCGCTGGTTGATATGATATTCTTAGAAGCTGTTTGGAAATTTAAAAAATTGTATCGCCGGCATCTTGCCGGCAGTCTTGGTGGCTTCCAGCCGCCAATTCAAGGGTTATTTACTCGAACATTCGGAAAAAACCAGAGAAATTTGACGGCAAGATGCCGTCAAGACAGCCGGCTGGAAGCCTGCGATACAATTTTCAAACAGCTTCTTAGAAACGGCGAGTCTGAAAGAAGGCGAAAAAACAGAAGTAAATCCACAGCACATCGGGTAAATTTTCGCGGCGAAAAGTTTGTTTCTTTCCCGCAAACAGCGTCCGAAAATTTTACAAATTAAAGCAGAATGCAGTTATACGATCTTATTCCGACGATGAACACCTTGCGAAATATCTTGGATATTACGCTGGTTTTCGTTATCGTTTACGTTCTGCTCAAACTGTTGCGCGGAACGCGTGCCGTGCCGACGGTGATCGGAATGGTTCTGCTCGGTTTGCTTTACTGGATGGCTGTCGCGCAGGAATTGATTACGCTCGAATTTGTTCTGCGTGCCGCCGTGCCGTATATCGGAATTGCGATCATTGTTCTTTTTCAATCGGAAATCCGGCAGGCACTTATTTATTTCGGAAACCGTCTGCAAATCCCGAAATTCGGACGCAAGCGCGACGGATTAGGCGATAATATTTACGACGAAATCGTTTTGGCGGCGACGACTCTTTCTTCGGAAAAGATCGGCGCGTTGATCGTTTTGGAACGCGCCGTCGGTTTGCGGAATTTTATTGACACGGGCGTAAAAATTGATGCAAATGTCAATTACGATTTGCTCGTAACGATTTTTAACACCGCCGTTCCGCTTCACGACGGCGCGGTTATTATTCGTGACGAACGAATCGCCGCCGCTTCGTGCTTTCTGCCTCTGACGAAAACGCCGAGCATTTCGCGCGAACTCGGAACGCGCCACCGCGCCGGAATCGGCGTAACCGAAGGCTCGGACGCGATCTCGATCATTGTTTCCGAAGAAACCGGCTTGATAACATTCGTCGAAAACGGAAAAGTCAGGCGCAATTTAGACACAAAAGTTTTGCGCCGCTTGATTTACAAAGCGATGAACATTTCCGTTGACGGCAAGCAAAAAAAGAAAAAACTCGAACCAATCGAAGAACCCGACGACGCGGAAACCGATTCGGATTTGCCGTTTGAAGTCGCCAACAGATAATTTTTTTTACGTTAAAAATGCTTTTTTCAGCCGAAAAACTTTTTCAAAACGATAAGTGGAGATTTTCTCTGCGAAGTATTCTGCATCAGATTTTTATCGAAGACTGGTTGATGAAACTTTTCGCTCTGCTGATTACGCTCGGTTTGTGGTTTGCCATCGCCGGACTTCGTGCGCCGGTTGAAACAAGATTGGAGAACATCACGCTCGCTCTGCGCCTGCCGAATGAAATTCAGATGGTGAATTCTCCCGCCGAAGAAGTTGATCTGGTCGTAACCGGCGATAAAACGACGATTGCCCAGATAAATAAAAGCAATCTGATCGTTTCGCTCGATTTAACCGATATTAAATCCGGCGATCACATTGTCGAACTCTCGTCCGACAATGTTACCGTAGATTTGCCGGGCGGAACAAAGCTGAAACAAATTCTGCCGAATAATATTAATATTAAACTGGAAAACGTCGAACAGCGCGAAGTTCAGGTCAAAGCCGTTTTGGAAGGCAATGTTGCAGACGATTTTGAGGTTTACAGTGCTTCGGTAATTCCCGCAAAAGTTCGCATACGCGGACCGCAGAGTTTGGTGCGCTCGCTCGATTTTGTTTCAACCGAAGAAATAGAAATCAAGGATCGCTCCAGAGATTTTACCGCCGAACAAGTTCCGCTTGCCGTGCCGAATCCGAAAATTACCGTTCTCGACGCGGCGGTTGACGTGTATTTCAAAATCGGCGAACGCCGCATCGAAAGATTGTTTCTCGTTCCGGTTATAACCGGCGACGAGATCAAAACCGCAACGGTTGTGTTATACGGCGCACGCTCGGTTTTGGCAAATCTGAGAACGGACGATCTAAAGGTGGAAATCACTCGAAACGAAGCGGGCAGAGAACGTCTGAACTTGATTACGCCCGCCGAAATGCAGGGCAAAATAGAAATCAGAAAACTGCGGATCAACGGCTCGTAAAAACAAACTTCTATCCGGCAGCTTGCAAAATTTTCGCTCGTGTGTTGAAAATATAGAAAAGCGATGAGCGAAACAAAACGCACAATTTATCAACATCTTCATCATTGGCACGACGACAAAAAACGCGCCGGATAATCTCGATTTACAAAGTAAAATTTGATTTTTTCAATAAGCGTGAACTTTATTTTCCAGACAAAAGTTTTCGCTTTTATTTGTGTTTAAATGACAAACAAAAAACTAAAAATCGCCTTGCAGAAATCGGGACGTTTGAGCGAAGATTCGCTCGCGCTTCTGAAAAATTGCGGCATCAGTTTCAGCAACGGTTTGGGAAAACTGCGCTCGGAAGCAATTAATTTTCCGCTGGAAATTTTCTTTCTGCGCGACGATGATATTCCGAGCTACGTCGAAGACGCGGTTGCCGACATCGGAATCGTCGGCGAAAATGTTCTGAATGAAGAAAACCGCGATGTCGAAATTATCGAAAAACTCGGCTTCGGCAAATGCCGTCTGTCGCTCGCCGTTCCGAAATCGTTTGAATACAGTAACTTGCAGAATCTGGAAAACAAAAAAATTGCCACGACTTACCCGAATATCTTGAATAAATTTTTCGCTGAAAATTCGATCAACGCCGAAATTCACACGATCAGCGGTTCGGTTGAAATCGCGCCGTCAATCGGTTTGGCGGACGCGGTTTGCGATCTCGTCAGTTCGGGAAGCACGCTTTTTACAAACGGCTTAAAGGAAGTTGAAACAATTCTCGATTCGCAGGCGGTTTTAATTTCGCGCCAAAATCTGGACGCGGATTTGCAGAAAATTCTGGGCAAACTGCTTTTCCGCATCAAAGCCGTCAACGCCGCCAAACAAAACAAATACATTTTGCTCAACGCGCCAAACGAAAAATTAGAGGAAATCATAAAACTTCTGCCCGGAATGCGTAGCCCGACGGTTTTGCCGCTTGCCGAATCCGGCTGGAGTTCCGTTCATTCGGTGATCGGCGAAAACGATTTCTGGGAAGTCGTCGAAAGCCTGAAAAACAACGGCGCGGAAGGCGTTTTGGTGCTTTCGATTGACCGGATGATTGGATGAAATGAGAGATGAGAAGTGAGAATTGAGAAGTGAGAGGTGAGAAATATTGAAGCTAAAGAGAAGTTTGGAACTGTTTTTTACTTCTCATTTCTCACCTCTCATTTCTCACTTATGTAAAAATGAAAATTATAAAATATCCGAAAAAAGCAGATTGGCAAAAGATTCTGGAGCGTCCGGCGATTGACACGACGTTTTTGGAACGAACTGTGGCGAATATCTTAAAAGACGTGAAGAATCACGGCGACGAAGCGTTGAAGCATTGCTCGAAACATTTTGACAAAGTTGAGTTGGAAGATTTCGCAGTTTCCCAAAAAGAAATTGCGGAAGCCGAAACGCGAATTTCAAGCGAACTCAAAGACGCGATAAAAATTGCCAAAGCGAATATTGAAAAATTTCACGAAGCGCAGCGCGAAGTTTCGGAAAAAATAGAAACAACCCAAGGCGTTTTCTGCTGGCGAAAAAGTGTGGCGATTGAAAAGGTCGGACTTTACGCGCCGGGCGGAACTGCGCCGCTTTTTTCCAGCGTTTTGATGCTCGGCGTGCCGGCGCGAATCGCGGGCTGCAAGGAAATCGTTTTGTGTTCGCCGCCTGATACCAAAGGGAAGATCAACGACGCGATTCTTTACGCGGCAAGCGTTTGCGGCATCACGAAAATTTTCAAAATCGGCGGAGCGCAAGCCGTCGGCGCGTTGGCTTTCGGCACGGAAAGCGTGCCGAAAGTTTACAAAATTTTCGGTCCGGGAAATCAGTTTGTCACCGAAGCAAAACAGCAGGTCGTAAAATTCGGCGCGGCAATTGATATGCCCGCCGGACCTTCGGAAGTCGCCGTTTTTGCCGACGAAACGAGCGTTCCCGAATTTGTCGCCGCCGATCTTTTATCGCAAGCCGAACACGGAACAGACAGCCAAGTTCTGCTCGTTTCAACAAGCGAGAAAGTAATCGAAGAAAGTTTGAAGGAACTCGAAAAACAACTCGAAGTTTTGCCGCGCAAAAATATCGCCGAAAAAGCAATCGAAAATTCCAAAGCGATTTTGCTTGAAACAGAAGAAACGGCAATTGAATTTCTAAACGAATACGCCGCCGAGCATCTTATTTTGGCACTTGAAAACGCGGACGAAATCGCGGAGAAAATCTTTAACGCCGGTTCGGTTTTCATCGGAAATTATTCGTGCGAATCGGCGGGCGATTATGCTTCGGGAACAAATCACACTTTGCCGACAAACGGTTACGCCAGAAGTTTCAGCGGCGTTTCTTTGGATTCGTTCGTAAAAAAAATCACGTTTCAAAAACTGACCGAAACGGGAATCAAAAATCTCGGCAGAACAATCGAATGTATGGCTGAAGCCGAAGGCTTAGAAGCGCACAAAAACGCGGTTTCGGTAAGATTAAAAGCATTAACCACGAAAAAACACGAAGAAACACAAAGGGAGAAAAAAGCCGGAGCGCAATAGTTTATATTTCTTTCGTGCAAACTTCGTGTGCCTTCGTGGTTAAAATTCTTATGGATTTACAAAATTTAGTTCGTGAAAACATCAAACGCTTGACCGCGTATTCTTCTGCGAGAAAAGAATTTACGGGCGCGGCGCAGATTTTTCTCGATGCCAACGAAAATAGTTTCGGTTCGCCGCTTGCGGAAAATTACAATCGTTATCCCGATCCTTTGCAATTGGAAGTAAAGGAAAAAATTGCAAAAATAAACGACGTTAAAGCGTCTGAAATTTTCATCGGAAACGGTTCGGACGAAGCGATTGATCTGCTTTTCAGGATTTTTTGCGAGCCGCGAAAAGACAATATTTTGATTTGCCCGCCGACTTACGGAATGTATGAAGTTTCGGCGGAAATTAACGATGTCGAAATAAAACGCGCGAATTTGACCGAAGATTTTCAGCTTGATTTGGCGAAAATCGAAAAAACGATTGACGAAAATACAAAACTGCTTTTCGTCTGTTCGCCGAATAATCCGACGGGAAACGGTTTTCCCGAAAAAGATATTTTGGAATTAACGCGAAATTTCGGCAAAATCGTCGCCCTTGACGAAGCATATATTCATTTTTCGAGGGAAAATTCACTAATTGAAAAAATAAACGATTTTCCGAATTTGGTTGTTTTGCAGACCTTTTCAAAAGCGTGGGGTTTGGCGGGTTTGCGAGTCGGTTTGGCGTTTGCAAATGAAGAAATAATTGAACTTTTCAACAAAGTAAAACCGCCGTATAATATTTCTGAAATCGCGCAAAAGGCGATTCTGGACGCACTCGAAAATAAAGAAAAAGTTGAAAAAACGATTCGGAAAATCGGCGGCGAGCGCGAAAAATTGATCGAAAATTTATCAAAACTCAAAATCGTTACAAAAATTTATCCGACGGATGCAAATTTTGTTTTGGTGAAAACAGTTGACGCGGAGAAAATTTACAGATTTCTGCTCGATGAAAAAATTGTCGTCAGAAACAGAAACAACGTCGAAATGTGCGCGGGTTGTTTGCGAATTACGGTTGGGACACCTTTTGAGAATGAGAGTTTACTAAAAGCATTGAAAAATTATCCACAGATAAACACAGATGAACACAGATTTTAATTCAATTTTATCTGTGTTCATCCGTGTTTATCTGTGGACAAAAATTATATGAAAAAATTACTGTTCATAGACCGCGACGGAACTTTGATTCGTGAACCGGAAGATTTTCAGATTGATTCGTTTGCGAAACTCGAATTTATGCCGCAAATTTTCGCGTATCTGGGGAAAATTGCCGATGAATTGGATTTTGAACTCGTGATGGTGACGAATCAGGACGGCTTGGGAACGGATAGTTTTCCCGAAGAAACATTTCATCCGGTGCATAATTTTATAATGAACGCGCTTGAAAATGAAAAAATCGAGTTTGCGGAAGTTGTTATTGATAAAAGTTTTGAAAGCGACAATTCGCCGAACAGAAAACCGCGAACGGGACTTTTGAAAAAGTATTTTTCGGGCGATTATGATTTGAAAAATTCTTATGTTATCGGCGACAGAGCAAGCGATATGAAACTGGCGGAAAACTTGGGCGCAAAAGGGATTTTTATCAAAAATGAAAAATTTGAGCCGGAAAACGAAGATATTTTCATCGCGGAAAACTGGCGCGAAGTTTATGAATATTTGAAACTGCCGCCGCGCAAAGTTTCGCACGAAAGAAAGACGAAGGAAACTGAAATTGCCGTAGAACTTAATTTAGACGGCAGCGGAAAAGCGTTGATTGAAACGGGAATTTCATTTTTCGATCATATGTTGGAGCAAATCGCGCGGCACGGGCAAATTGATCTGAAACTCAATGCACGCGGCGATCTGCACGTTGACGAGCATCACACGATTGAAGACGCGGCGATAACTTTGGGCGAAGCCTTTGATTTGGCGTTAAAAAACAAACGCGGAATGGAACGCTACGGTTTTTGCTTGCCGATGGACGATTGTTTGGCGCAGGTCGCAATTGATTTCGGCGGACGTAATTGGCTCGTTTGGGACGCGGAATTTAAGCGCGAAATGGTCGGGAAAATGCCGACTGAAATGTTTTTTCACTTTTTTAAATCGTTTACCGACAAGGCAAACTGCAACTTGAACATCAAAGCCGAAGGCGCGAACGAGCATCATAAAATCGAGGCAATATTCAAGGCGTTCGCCAAAGCGATAAAAATGGCTGTCCGGCGCGACGCGTCGAGCAACAGTCTGCCTTCGACAAAAGGAACGCTTTAGAAATGTTAAACGCAGAGTGCGCGGAGATTTTTAAATTTTTCGGGTTTTCCGCGCACTCTGCGTCAAAAAATTATGAAAATCGCCATCGTAAATTACAACGCCGGAAACGTCGAATCGGTCAAAAACGCTTTGAACCGTTTGAATGTCAAGCCGATTTTGACGGACGATGCGGAAGTTTTGAGTTCGGCGGACAGAGTGATTTTTCCCGGTGTCGGCGAAGCGTCGAGCGCGATGCGTTTTTTGCGCGAAAGAGGTTTGAATGAAACAATTAAAAACTTGAAACAGCCGGTTTTGGGAATTTGTTTGGGAATGCAGCTTTTGTGCGAATCGTCCCAAGAAAACGATACGAAATGTCTGGGAATTCTGCCGCACAAAGTTCGCAAATTCGAGTCGGAAAATTTGAAGATTCCGCAGATCGGCTGGAATAATATATTTGATTTGAAAACGGATTTGTTTAACAATGTATCGGAAAATTCATATCTTTATTTTGTGCATAGCTTTTACGTCGAAACGGGAAACGAAACGATTGCGGTTTGCGATTACGAAGTGAAATTTTCGGCGGCGATTCATTATAAAAACTTTTATGCCGTGCAGTTTCACGCGGAAAAATCGGGCGCGGTTGGTGAACGGATTTTGGAGAATTTTTTAAAAATTTAACCACATAGATACATAGAAGACAGATGAAAAGCAAAAAAAATCTATGTTTTCTATGTATCTATGTGGTTAAAAAAATATGAAATTATGATCGAAATAATTCCGGCAATTGATGTGATCGAAGGCAAATGCGTTCGGCTCAAGCAGGGCGATTTTGAGCAGAAGAAAATTTACAGCGAAAATCCTCTGGACGTGGCGAAAGATTTTCAAGCGAAAGGAATCCGGCGGCTTCACGTTGTTGATTTAGACGGCGCGAAGTTCGGACGAGTCACAAACTTAAAAGTTCTCGAAGAAATTGCGGCGAAAACCGATTTGAAAATTGATTTCGGCGGCGGAATTAAAACGGACGAAGACATAAACTCGGTTTTTGCGGCGGGCGCGAAAATTGCAAGCATCGGCAGCGTTGCGGTCAAAGAGCCGGAAAAGTTTTTCGGCTGGATGGAAAAATACGGCGGCGAAAAAATACTGCTCGGCGCGGACGTAAAAGATCGAAAAATTGCGATCAACGGCTGGCAGACGACGACGGAACTTGATATTTTGCCGTTTTTGAAAAATTATTACGCCAGAGGCGCGGCAAATGTTTTTGTAACGGACATCAGCCGCGACGGGCTTTTGCAGGGAACGGCGGCGAAATTATACGAGGAAATTTTAGCCTATCTGCCGCGTCTGAATTTAATTGCAAGCGGCGGCGTAAGTTCGATGGAAGACGTGGCGGAACTTGAGCGAATCGGCTGCGCGGGCGTGATCGTCGGCAAGGCGATTTACGAAGACAGAATAAATCTGAGCAAAGTTATTGAAGGAAATTTTACGAATTGATCGGCAAATTTTTTAAGAATTTTGCCCGCGAATAAGCGCGAATGAAAGAGAAGAAAGTTTTTACAGGGATGAAGGAGATGAACACGGATAAGAAAGAATTATTGCAGATTTCAAATTTCAGATTTCAGATCAAAAAAATTTAAAAAATCCCTGTTTATCACCTTCATCCCTGCAAAAACTTTCTTCAAAAATCCGGGCTTATTCGTGAAAATCTGCGGCTGAAATTTCCTTTCTTATTCGTGCCGATTCGCGCAGATTCGCGGGCAAAAATTCTTTTTTTATGTTAGCTAAACGTATAATTCCGTGCCTTGATGTCAAAGACGGGCGCACGGTCAAGGGAACGAATTTTGTAAATTTGCGCGACGCGGGCGACGCGGTTCGGCTTGCTGAAATTTATTCCGAACAAGGCGCGGACGAACTCGTTTTTCTCGACATCACGGCGACGAACGAAAAGCGGAAAACTTTGTCCGAACTCGTTAGAAAAGTTGCGGCGAAAATCAATATTCCGTTCACCGTCGGCGGCGGAATCAACACGATTAAAGACATCGAAATACTGCTGGATTCGGGCGCAGACAAAGTTTCGATCAATACTTCGGCGGTAAAAAATCCGCAGATTTTGTCGGACGCGGCAAAGAATTTTGGTTCGCAATGTGTCGTTGTGGCGATTGACGCAAAAAAGGTCGGAGATGTCTGGAAGGTTTTCTTGAACGGCGGGCGAATTGAAACTGAATTTGAAGCAATCAGTTGGGCGAAACGCGCGGTTGACGCGGGCGCGGGCGAAATTTTGCTGACTTCGATGAACGCCGACGGAACAAAAGACGGTTTTGAAATAGAATTAACACGCGAAGTTTCCGAAAGCGTAAATGTTCCGATTATCGCTTCGGGCGGCGCGGGAAGCGCGAAAGATTTCGTCGAAGTTTTTACGAAGGGACGCGCAGACGCGGGACTTGCCGCAAGCATTTTTCACTTTCGGGAAATTGAGATTCCCGATTTGAAAAATTATCTGAATGATAGAAATATTGTTGTAAGAATGTAAATCGTAAACGGTAAATTGTTGATACTAAGAAATATAACTCTAAATTCAGTAACGATTTATCATTTACCAAATAAAATATGAAAATTGACTTTAAAAAATCACCCGACGGATTAGTTCCCGCCGTCGTGCAGGACGCTGAAACGAGCAAAGTTCTGATGCTCGGATATATGAACAAAGAGGCTTACAAGCGAACGAAGAAAAGCAAAAAAGTTACGTTTTACAGCCGTTCGCGCAAGGAGATTTGGGAAAAAGGCGCAATTAGCGGAAACTTTCTGAGCGTGAAAAAAATTTTGATTGACTGCGACGGCGACACGATTTTAATCAAAGCGATTCCAAGCGGCGCGATTTGTCACACGGGTGCGGACACCTGTTTCAGCGAAAAAAACAAGCCGAAAAATTTCCTTTACGAACTCGAAAAAATTATTCGTGACCGCAAGGAAAACCCGAAAAAAAGTTCGCACACATCCAAACTTTTCGAGCGCGGCACAAACCAGATCGCCAAAAAAGTCGGCGAAGAAGCCGTCGAATTCGTCATCGAAGCCGTTGACGGAAACGACAAATTATTAAAAGAAGAAGCGTCCGATCTGCTGTATCATTTTATAACTCTGCTCGTCGCCAAAGACATTCCGCTTGAAAGTGTTTTAAATGTGTTGAAAAAGCGACGCAGATAAAATTTAGAGTTTAACGAAATATATTGAATTTTATGATCAGGTCGGAAAAAGTTTCAAATGGAACAATCCGCCGTTTAAGCGCGAAGAAATTAAAATTGAGAAGACAATCAAAAAACAACCCGAATGCGGTGTTCACAATGTTGTAAAGGAATGGCGACGGGCGACTTTTGAATGCCAAGAAGACGAAATCTCGGTTCGTGTGCCGAATGTTCTCGCTTGGGTTTGCCCCACAGACGGCGAAGCCTCATTTACTCCCGAAACGGTTGACGAAATTCTCCTCACCGTGCGTGATTTGCTCGAATCCGCCCGACGCGGGCGCAAACGTCGAACTGTTTTGACGGAATATATCGTTTCCGTCGACGAACACGCCGCTTAAAAATTGCGTGAATTGAAAAATCAAAGTTGAATTTATCGGCAAATTGCCGGCTTCGGTGATTGAAGAAGTTTTGAAGAAATTGAAAACTTTGCTCTAAAATCATTTCCACTCAATCGTGCTTGGCAGTTTTGATCAAAACATCATCAATAATGCGATTGGTGCTGTGGGTTGCAAGTTTCTGAACTTTTGAAACTTGTGTTAATTTTCAAAAATTATGGATTATTTATGTTAGTATAAAGGAGAGATAAATCTTCTCCTATTCAAAATCATTTCTATAACAGTTGCAAAATTAACCTTTTGGATTTAACTTAAAAAATTGACATTTGTTAGAATTAAATTGCATTTAATTGATTGAGTTGTTTGTTATATTAAAATAATGCGGAGAATCCTTCAATTAATTTGACTTGCTATGAATGAAAACGGAAATTTAAATTCACTGCCTGAATATGAAAATCCACCGCTTATGGAAGTAGTATGCGGTGTTACTTTCAAAAATCTTGATATTATTGCTCCGCATTTAGGCTTATTATGGCAACAGTATCAACCGGACTTTCCAAGAGTGGAAGAGGTTCCGAATCTTCCGACACCAATTGAAATTTTTGAAGGGCAAACATTACAGGGGGAAATTGAATTAACGCGGATGCCGCAACTTCCTAGGGAACTGTTTATCTCGGAAGATGAAAATACCGTTATCCAAATTCAGCGAGACAGATTTGCCCATAATTGGAGAAAACAGAGATTTGAAAATCATTATCCCAGATATGATAATGTTTTTAAGTCATTTCAGGAAAGATTTTCGATTTTTGAAAATTTCATAGAAAATGCTGGTATGCAGATTTCACCAGTGCAATACGAATTAACATACGTTAATCACATTCCGCAGGGGGATTTATGGGAAAAAGTTTCTGATATTGGAAGTATTTTCGATAAAATAAAT
The DNA here is from genome assembly GCA_965214585.1 of Pyrinomonadaceae bacterium. GTDB lineage: Bacteria > Acidobacteriota > Blastocatellia > Pyrinomonadales > Pyrinomonadaceae > JAHCHG01. Next base: position 1,264,041 of record OZ243957.1, read on the forward strand.
TTTTCATTTAGTGGTGATTTAATTTTAGAAGAACCTGAAACTGTAAATTGGCGTATAAGTTTTGTTTTACCAGAGCAATCTGGAAGGTTATATGCAACTATAAGAACTGGAGCGACCAGAACAATTGATAACAGAAATGTTGTAGTTTTTGATTTAACTGTTCGGGGGATTGGCGAAAACAAATCATTGTCTAATATGAAACAATGGTTTGATATTGCTCGTGAATGGATAGTAAAAGGTTTTACCGATTTAACTAGCGCAGAGGCGCAGAAACAACTTTGGAGACGAAAACAATGACAGCAACTATTGACTATCAAATGCCGAAAATTGTGCAGGTAAGAAGACGCGAAGATTTTGCAGTTGGAAGTTGTGATTTTCCAAAATTCGACCTTTCTATTGAAGAATTGTTGAAAAAAGCAGAAGAAAGAAAAAAAAAGACTTCTGAAGAAATACCAAGTTTTTATAAACAAGATGTTGTAAATTCTTCTCAAAAAGTTGAAGGCGTAGTTTTACCCGATACTTACCTAACTAATGGGTTATTAAGTGAAAAAACTGCTGTTTTTCCTAACCTGCAAAGCGATCAAGAAGAAATTGAGGAGGCTTTTTTGCGTGGAGTTCAACCAACTAATCACCGACATAAAATTTTATTTACTCAAAAAGTTGAACTTAAAACTTCAGAACTCAAACGCAGACGACCAAACATCGTCATTAATCCAATCCTCTTTGAAGATGATGAATAATTGGTATGAAATTGTTTCCGCAGAAGAACCATTAACACAGGGCGATTTCATATTTAATTGCCCTGTGCCAACATGGAAAAATGACGAAATAATAGAAATTGAGGAAAAAAGCGAGTCGGAAAATTTACAAGCACACCTTGAATTCATCTCTGCTGACGTTATTGTGATGACACAAGCCTGTGATTTAGCCCACAGCAAAATTCAAAATGTAACACTTTGTGAACACTTTTCATTAACCGAACACAAACAAGAATGGGAAAAGGCAATGCGAGAAGGTGGACAGAATCCCACTAGCAAGGCTTGGAAAAAACAATGTGAATTTTTAAATGATGGTTATGTTTGGAATCAAACTATCTTGAATAAATGTGATTTACCGGATTTTGTTCAAGACTATCGTGTTGTAGATTTTTATAATATTTATACAGTTCCAAAATCATTTCTCGAAAGCACCTTAAAGAAACGAAAAAACTCACGAATCAGATTATTACCACCATATCGTGAACATCTATCACAAGCCTTCGCAAGATTTTATATGCGGGTCGGCTTGCCAATTGATATAAAACTCAAAGATTTGATAACCGATCAGTAATATTTCTATTCCCATTCAATCGTGCTTGGCAGTTTCGACGAAATATCATAAACGACGCGATTTATGCCGCGCACTTTCGATGTGATTCTTGACGAAACTTTGGCGAGAAAATCTATTGCATAAAACTCAAGCCGCCTTTTTCAATTTAGTTGCCAATTCTGCCAGAAACGCCGGATTTTCCAGCATTTCCATTGTAACAACTCGGCTTTTCGGGTTCTGAGATTTTTCCATTGCCTTGCGAAGTTGGCGGTTGATTTGAGTTTGATACGGGAGATTTCCGGCTTTGGCGGCTTGTTCTTTGTAAAAATCCAAAACGTCAGCGTCGAGCATTATCGTTACTTTGATTTTTTGCTCTTTACGCGCAACTATATGACGCGCCGGGCGAAAAGTGTGTTTTCCGACGCTTGGCAGATCGTCTTCGGAATATCCGTTTTCGCGCATTTCCTGAATATCCGTTTCCGTGTATTCGACTTCAAATTCTTTATCGGTCGTAGATGTTTCTTGATTTTTCATAATTTTCTTTATCTTTCGACTGTGCTTTGCGAACTGAAATTATGCGGAAAATCTCTTCGTCCGTTGCTTCGGAAATTACAGCATAAGTTACACGCAAAAGCCGTCCGGCAGCCAACCCGATGATGGTGAATCGTTTTTCGTCGGCGGTTGAATGTTCCGAATCAGCTTCATCAATCGCCCAAATATCATTAAAAACTTTTGTCGCATCTTCAAACGAAATGCCTTCGTGGTCTTTGATATTGGCGAGATTTTTGCTTTCATCCCATTCAAACTCCATATTGATAATATACGGATTAAATACAGATTGTAAAGAAAAATTATTAAATGAATTTGAACATCATTCCCATTCAATCGTGCTTGGCGGTTTTGATGAAATATCGTAAACGACGCGGTTTATGCCGCGCACTTCCGATGTGATTCTTGATGAAACTTTGGCGAGAAATTCGTGCGGCAGACGCGCCCAATCTGCGGTCATTCCGTCGGTTGAGGTGATGGCGCGAAGGGCGATTGTGCGTTCGTAGGTGCGGAAATCGCCCATTACGCCGACGGATTGGATCGGCAGAAGGACGGCGAAGGCTTGCCACGTTTCGCTGTATAGATCGTTTGATTTTAGTTCTTCGACGAAGATTTTATCGGCTTTTTGCAAAAGTTCGACTTTTTCGGTTGTGATGTCGCCCAAAATCCGCACGGCGAGTCCGGGACCGGGAAATGGATGACGCTGTAAAATTTCGTCGGGAATATCGAGGTCTTTGCCGATTGTGCGAACTTCGTCTTTGAATAATTCGCGCAGCGGTTCGATCAGTTTGAGATTCATTTTTTCCGGCAGACCGCCGACGTTATGATGAGATTTTATCGTTACGGACGCGCCGCGCAAGCTGACGGATTCGATCACGTCGGGATACAAAGTTCCCTGCACGAGATATTTCACGTTGCCGATTTTGTCGGCTTCCTGATCGAAAACTTCTATGAATTTCGCGCCGATTGCTTTGCGTTTGAGTTCGGGATCGGTAACATCTTTTAAGACTTTGTAAAATTCTTCGGAAGCATCAACTCCACGCACGTTTAAGTGCAGATTGTCTTTGTAAATTTGCAGAGTTTCCTCAAATTCTCCCGCCCGCAACAGACCGTTATTGACGAAAAGGCAAGTTTGCCTGTCGCCGATTGCTTCCTGAACCAAAACCGCTGCAACCGTCGAATCAACTCCGCCGCTTAAACCGCAGACGACCAATTCATTTTCGCCGACGATTTGACGGATTTTTTCGACTTCTTCGCTGATAAACTGCGCGGAAGTCCAATCGCCTTTGCATTGGCAGATGTCGAACAAAAAATTCCGCAAAACTTCTTTGCCCAGAGGCGTGTGCGAAACTTCGGGATGAAATTGGACGGCGTAAATTTTCCGTTCGGGATTTTCAATCGCCGTCACAACATCGCCCGTCGTCGCCGTTTGCCGAAAGCCTTCGGGCAGCGCAGTAACGTGGTCGCCGTGGCTCATCCAAACGTCGAGTTCAAACGGCATCTCATTAAAAAGTTCGGTTTCGCCGCTTAAAACTTTCAGCTTCGCGTGTCCGTATTCGCGCTTGTCCGAAGGCGAAACCTTGCCGCGCAAATCCTTTGCCAAAATCTGCATTCCGTAACAAATTCCGAGAACCGGCTGGTTAATTTTTTCGTAAAAATCTTCGGAAATCTGCGGCGCGTCCGGCTCATAAACCGAATTCGGACCGCCGGACAAAATTATGCCTCTCGGATTTTTCTCCAGAATTTTTTCAATTGACAAATGAAACGGCGCAATTTCGCAGTAAACGCCTTGTTCGCGCACGCGACGGGCGATAAGCTGCGTATATTGCGAACCGAAATCGAGAATTAAGATAAGTTCGTGCTTCAAAATAGAATCTCCAAATTTATTTGCTGCTCTAATCTTAAAACGAAATAAGAAAATCGCAAGTTCACTTGACAAGAAAGCGAGAAATTCTTAATCTTTAAATTCGTCTTACGAGGCGATTATTCCACAGTAGCTCAATGGCAGAGCATTCGGCTGTTAACCGAAGGGTTGTAAGTTCGAGTCTTACCTGTGGAGCATTTTTAATTTAATAAGTTGGATAAATAAACGATTTACGGAAACGGAAATTAAAAGTTTGTCCAAACGAAGACTAAGGCAAGTTTTTTAGCTTGCCTTTTTCTTTTGTCCGACGACGAAGTTTTCAAGGACGTTGATTGCTTCCTTTCGGCTTTCGTGTGTGGCGTGTGAATAGTGCAGGATTAAATTTTTGTCGGAGTGTCCGGTTATTTCGCCGATTGTGCTTAAATCAATTCCGGCTTGAAGCATTCGCGTAACTGCCGTATGTCGTGCGTCGTGAGTGATGAAGCCGCCGCGCACGTTTTCGCCGTAAAGGATTCCGACGCGCTTGGCGGCATCGGACAAGATTTGATGATATTTTGTAACGCTTCGACCAGTCCCAGAGAAAACGAAATTGCCGAATTTGTCTGCTTCTTTCCGGTAAATTAAAATTTGTTTGATTGTCGGAGTGATTGAAAGATAGCGCACGTTTTTTGCTGATTTGAATTTTGTTTTTGTGCCGACGATTTGCAGAACGCCTGCGCCAAAGTCTATTTGTTCCCAGCGCATTGCGATAATTTCGCCGATTCTCGCGCCGGTCAAAAGGCACATTTGGAAAACTTGCGCGGCGACGATGCGACGATTATATTCAAATTCCTTTTCGTCCGGTTTCCGGTTTGCAAATAATTCGGACAACAATTTCATCACTTCGTCTTGCGTGATAATTCTTTCGCGGCGCGAACGGTCAATTCGCGGGCGCGGAATGCGCGGAGTCTGAAAGTTTTCGAGTTCGGGAAAATCTTTGTGCGCGGAATTTATCGCCGATGCGATGCAGGTTAATTCGCGGTGGACGCTGACAGGTTTGACTTCTGACAGTCTTTTGTCGGCGAATAGTCTTAGGTGCTTGGTTTGCAGTTCGTCGAAGCGCAGACGCGCGGGAATGAGCGACGCGAAGATGTTAAAAACTCTGGTCGAGCGCGTTTTTTCCTTCGCGCTTTCGATTCGATGCAGTCTTTTTTCTAAAACTTCGGACACAAGCGGAAATGTGCGCGTCTGCAAATCGTATTTATTTTCTTTCTCGGAAATCTTGATTCTCGAAACTGCATTTTCGGCTAACTGCTTTGTGCCGAAACCGCTTTCACGTTTCCGCTTTCCCGAAGATAAATAAATATCGAAGCCCCAACTCCAGAATTTTTTTTGCTTCGCATCGAAACGCCAGCCGGCTTTATTTTTATTGCTGTAAAATTTCTTGATTGCCATTGAAATAATTTCACGCGACCTTTTTCTTTTTCGGCTTCTCTTTCTTTTCGCCGATTTCTAAAAGCGGGCGTTCGAGTTTTGTTCGCGTGTCCGCTTTGCCGAGAATTTCAAGCCTGTCATTATTTAACCCGACATCTTCAAGACCGTAGTAAGTTAAAAGAACCGCTTCGACTTGGCGAACGAACGGGCGACGGCAACGCGCCGCATCCGCTTCGATTGCCGCCTCCAATTCTTCCGAGAACGGAATTAATTTATTTTTCTCAGCCATAAAATTTATTTATCTTCGACAGGGCGCGAAAGCCGCCGCGCCGATGATAACTAAAATCGCCGTTCGCTGATGTTCGTAACGCCAAGAAGAATAATCTTCGGGCGCGGGTTTTCTCAATAATTTAATTCGCGGCATAGTTTTAGGCGACCTTTTTCTTTTTCGGCTTCTCCTTTTTTTCGCCGAGATGTAACAGCGGGCGTTTAAGTTTTGTTCGCGTGTCCGCTTTGCCGAGAACTTCAAGCGCGTCGTTGTTTAATCCGACATCGCCGACACCGTAGTAAGCCGTTAGAATCGCCTCAAGTTGTTTTGTCGAACTTCGCTTGCATCGCGCCGCGTCTTCGTCTAATTTCGCCCACAAACTCTTTTCAAAATAAAAAGTCCTGCCTAATGTTTTGCCCATTTCTTTTATTTCCTTTCACTATTAAATTTTTTTCACGGCGCGGACAACGTGAGTAACAACGCCGAATATCTGAAAATTATCTTGCAGGCAGATATTATGCGGCTTGTATTTACCGTTTGAAGCAACTAGGCGCAAGCCGTTTGTTTGATTGGAAAATATTTTAACCGTGAAACAATTATTGATATAAGCAATTATTTTATCTCCGCTTCTTGCTTGTAAGTTTCGATTGACGACGAGCAAATCACCGTGAAAAATTTCCGTTTCCATCGAATCGCCAACGGCGCGAATTAAATAAACTCCTTCGCGTCCGCCTGTCAAATATTCGTTAAAATCTATTTGTTCAAAATCGTTCGAGATTTCCGCAGGTTCGCCCGCTGAAACGGCGATGCTTGCCAGCAATGAAAGTTCTTTCGAGTGCGGTTTTAATTGTGCAAAGTCTGAGAGTTCCATCATTATAAAATCTATCTTCCGAGCGCGAACGCCGCCGCGCCGATGATAACTAAAATTGCCGTTCGCTGATGTAAAGAATAATCGGCGTAATCCTTCGGCGGTTTTGCAAGTAATTTAATTCGCGGCATAATCAAGAAACCTTAAATTTATTTTTTCCTTTCACGTTTACGGGCGCGGGAATTACATCGGTTTTCTTTTTCGATTTCGGCAGTAATTCGCCGACGACCTCAAGTTGATTTTTATTTATCTCGACATCTTCCATTTCGTAAAATGTCAACAACAAAGCTTCAAGATGTTTTTGCGAACTACGACGACATCGCGCCGCGTCTTCGTCTAAAACGTCCCAAATACTTTCGTCTAAACGAATTGACCTTGATTTTTCGCCCATAAATTTTCCCTCGAAATAAACAAATTGCTAATACCGCAAAGATACCAAATTTATACCAAATAAATCTACGAGTTTTTTTTATACCATTTTAGTATTGACACAATACCAACAGATAAATTATATTGTTTGGTATTGATTTGATACCAAAATGATTTTAAGGAGAATAATTTTTATGGCAAAAGAAACCACGGCAGACATTACTTTTTCGCTTCGCGTTCCAAACGAGTTAAATGAAAAACTTTGTGTCGAAGCGGAAACGAAGCGGCGAACACGGCAGTCACAGATCCTTTTTATGCTTGAGCAGTATTTCGAGAACGCGAACGGAAGCAAAAGGGAGAAAAAGAAATGAGTTTAATTAAACGCAAAACATTAATTTCGGTTTGCTGTGCGGCGGTTCTGCTCGATTGTTCGGAAAGTTCTCTGCTTAAAGGATGCGCCGGAACGGAAAGTTTAACGCAGGTTCGGCGCGGGAACGGCGAAAAAAGGCAGAGAGTTTCTTTTATTTTAGAGGAAGTTATTTTGCTTAAAGCCGAATGGATTGAACAGGCAACGAAAGAAGAAAGCAAGCGTAAGAAAAGCGAATTGAGGTTGGTCGTATGAAAAACGAGAACAAATCTGATACGAACGTGCGGCAAATCCGCGACAAATCGGCGAAGAAAACGACGGAAATAAAATATGCGGGCTGTGTCGCTTTGTTGGCTGAGTGTCATTTGCATTTATCGAACAGCCTCGAAAAAGAGGAATTGCAAGAAATGATTCGGCTTGCAATCGGTGATTGGTGTGATGAAAGAGGTTGGACAATGGAGCAAACTTTTGACCGAATCGAACTTTTACCGCCGACAAAACAATGAAATGGGAAAAAGTTATGACGAAAAAAACGACAAAAAAAGTCAAAAAGTCTGCAAATTCGTCGCGGATTGGTGACGAATCCGTTGCAGATTCGCCGCAAATCCGTTACGCATTCGTCCCGCTTTCGCAACAATTTCGGCGACATACGAAGAAAAATGATGCAAAAATTTGGATTCCAATTGAATGTTCGCTGCTAATCCGCTACGAGTTCGCCGCGCTTTCGCCGCAAACTCGTTACATATTCGTTGCGATTTTGCTTTATTGCGGAATGCGCGGAGTTGACGAAATCCCTTTAGATACAAAGTTTATGGCATCTGCTCTGATTGTTGACGAGCGCACTTTGAAGAAATCTTTCGATGAACTTCTTTTTTCAAAACTGCTCCTAGACAGAGAGAAAGAAAGAGAGAAAGAAAAGAACACACAGACAGACAGAGAGAATGCTTCGCGTGTGTCTGTGGATTCTGAAAATCTTTCGGAAGAAGAAGCCGAAGAAAAAGCGGAAGAAAAAGAGGTTTATAAAAATGAAGCTTCGAGTGGCAACGGCTCGAATGAAAATTCAAAACTTTCTAAATTCACAATCGAAGAATGTCTGCGGTACGTTGAAAAAGAAATCGGCGACGGCGCGACAATTCAAAATCCGAAAGCCTTAGCGACGAAACTCTTCAAAACCGGAGAAGCGGATTCTTTCATAATGGCGAGGCTTTACCCTGATAAACAATCCGAAATTGATTTACAGGCATTCGGCGAGCCGCGAATTTTTACGGACAATCCGTGTTCGGTTTGCTTGGGCGCGAAAATGGCGGATACGGATGGCGCGGGTTATCGGAAATGCGAGCATTGCAGAAACGAGCGCGGCAAAGCTACGGGACTCGAACCGCGAGGAAATTTTTGATTGATAAATCCGCAGGAAAATTTTAACGAATAAAAATCCGCAGGAAAAATTTATGAAAAATAAAAATCTATCGGGCGGTTTATTTATGGCGAAGCCAACGCCGCTTGCACAAAAGGAAACATCGCTGTCGGCGCAGATTGCCGATTATCTCAAATCGCGCCGGATTTACAATGACCGACTGCAATGCGGAAAGGTCGAAACCAAGCGCGGCAATTGGGTGCAGATGTGCAAAGCCGGAACGCCCGACAGGTTCGCCATTGTTCGCGGACACATCATTTTTATCGAGGTCAAAAAATTCGGCAAAGAGCCAACCGCCGAGCAGTTTGACCGACACAAGGAATTGAGAGCGTCGGGCGCAATCGTAATTGTCGCCGATTCTTTTGATAATTTTACAAACCAATTTTCAGCCATTCGCGCGGCGATTGAAGAAATGGCGCGAAAGGGAGAGCTATATGATTAATAAAATCGGCTTGGCTTTGATTAATGAGTCGGGCGAATTTATACCGATAAAATCAAGCAAACTGGAATCGGAAATCGAAATCACGATTGCCGAAACATTTACGAAAATCAATCACAGTCTGAACGGGAATAAAGACAAGGAAATTCGCCTTGATGAGAAATTCAGATTGTGCCAACACTTAATAAAATTTTTAGAGGAGGTGAAAAATGCCGGAACAAGCACAAATGACAGCGATGCAGAATGATTTAATTCAAATCGCGCAAATGATTCAAGCCGATTTGAATACAATCGAAAGCAAGCATCACGACGAAGCCGCGATTGACGACGAAATGGATTTAATCAAACACACCGAATTGCAGACGGTTTTGACTGACCGGCACGAAATCAACAATCAGTTGAAATATACAAATGATAAGCAACGAGATGCCGCCTTGAAAATCGCGCTCGACGCAAATCAAACTTATCAGGATTTGAAATCGGCGCGGGCTGTGAAAATCGTCGAGCAGAGTTTATTAAAATCAAAAACCGAGTTTTCGCGCAAAGAATTTCGGGCGAAGGAATTGTTGATGCTTTATTATGCGAATAATCCGAGCGCGTAGAGAGTTCGCTTTGGCGCGGCTGGTCTGGTGTGTTTCCCCGCCGCCCTTTGGCGCGGCGCGGCTCTATACAAATATCGTCAGCAAACTTGGCGTTTCCCGCCGCGCCGCCGGAGGCTTGCGCCTTTTTTCAGCAACGCGCTTACGCGCTTCGCACCCGCGTAAAGAAAATTGTTTGGCGTGTTTTTAAGAGGCGAAAAACTAAAAATTATGAAATTTAAATTATTTACAATTTGTGAAACCTGTGAATTTAAGATTGACGGAACGCCGGGTGAAATTTACGAAATCGAACGACACGAAGAATCGTGTCAGAATTGCGATTATGAGCGTTACCAAGAGTGCGTTGATTGCGGACATCAATTTCGCGCCGGTCAAGACACCTACCATGATTGCGAGTATTTCGATTGAAACGAAGAAAGCGGCGAAAAAAAAGCCTTGCAAATCCGCAAGGCTTTCTACTTGAAAAAAATGAAACCGGAAAATTAACCGACGTAAGAACCTTTCGCGGCGGTCAGTTCCGCAATGTTTTCAGATGCGTTATTTTCGGCGTAAGCGGCGCGAGCGTTTTGATATTCAATGTCGTTTCGCTCGACATCATACGCGGTTTTCGCCGCTTGATAATTCGCATCGTTTTCGAGTGCAGTGTTTAAAGCAGTTCGAGCTGTCGAAGCGTCATCATACAAAGCCTGATGATTCGCCTTTGCCAGCTTAAAAGTTTCCGAAGCGGCTTTCACGGGCGCGACTGCGGCGTTGTAGTTTGTAACGACATCTTTCAAAGTGTCAACAAACGTCTGAATCGCGGCTAACTGCACCGCATCAACTACGCCGTTCGCGTCGGATGAAAGCGGTAAAATCTGCGGTTGATTCGACGCATCACGAAACATAAACTGCGTCGTTTGTCCTTTACCTGTCGTCTGCAAATCCGTCACGACGGCATCTAATTTATCTTGCACTTCTTGACCAGTCATAATAAAAATCTCCTTTTAATTTGAAGCGATGCCGCAATCCGCATCAGATTTGCTAATTTGTTTAGCAGATTTATTATAAGCTATGTTAATATCTGAAACAAGCAATTTCGCTGAATAAATACGGGAAGAATCTATGACAAACTTACGCGAGATAAATTTTTTTCGGCTGATCGTCTTCGTCGGGCTTTCGGTTCTGACGAGTTCCGTTACTTTTTTCGCCGACGAATCTTTAACGAGAGGCGAAATTTTTATGACGCTTTTGCAGGCGTTGGTCGTTATGTTCTCGTTTTTGCAATGCCCGGAAGCCGCAAATTTTCTGCGAAAGCCAAAGGAGAAAAACAATGAATAATTTTTACGAACCGCGCCCGTTTCCGAAACGAAACAGGTTTTTTATCGTCTGCATTTTTATTTATTTAATTTTGCTGACCGCGTTTATAATTAGCGAGCATTGCTAAAATGAGAAACTGGAAAGACTTAAAATTTTTCGCCGAAGCCTGCGGATTTTTCGTAACTTCGACAAATTCGGGTTCGCACAATAAAGGCTCTAAGCATTATTTAGGGCTGGCGATAGACGTTCGGACGCGCGACAAGACAAACGAGCAGATTGAGCTGTTTCTGCGAAAGTGTGCGGCACTTGGCGTTGTCGTCCGCGACGAAAGATTTAAGCCGAAAGGTCAGAAGGTTTGGAGTGGAGCGCATCTGCATTTGGAGATTGCCGAAAACACGGTTGCGAAAATTTGCGCCTTTCAATGCAGACACGGTTTGACCGTTGACGGAATCGCCGGACCGAACACGCTTGCCCGGCTCAATTCTCAATTCGGAAATCAGCCTTCGACGGCAAAAATTTTTTCTGATCTGCGCGACGATGAAATAATTTTAGACTTCCCCGAAAAAAAGGCTTCTCACACGAGCGCAGAAAAAAGCGCAATTCCCTGCGATGATTCCGAAACGGTTGTCAAAGAGGAAACAATTGTCGAATCTTTCGACCGCTACGGCAAGAAAATCGGCGAAACGGTAGAGCAACATCAAACTTCAATTGATACAGCCGTGAAAGTTTCGCGTTCGTCAACTCTGATGACGATCATCTCAAAGATCGGGGCGTGGTTTTTGCTCATTTACGGAATAATTCAAGATAATATCTTCGAGATAATTATTGCCGTAACTCTCATTATCGCCGTCTTTTATTTCTACACGCAGGCGAAAGAACGGGCGAACGAAAGAAAAGTCGCACTCATTAAAAAATAAGAAACTCTAATCCAAATCAATAAAAATTCAGGAAAATAAAAACGTCTGGTCGGGCGGATTAAAAAACTTTTCTAAAGATTCGGCTTGCGCGTTTGCCGCTTGCGCGGTCAGCGGCGAAAAAAGAAATAAGGAATTTTTTTTACAAAGAATCAAAAACATTTCATCCGAGAATCCGCGAAAATTCGGCGCGGCTTCGCGCCACTATCATTACAGTAATAACGAAAGATAAAGAAGCGGCTAAGGCAGTTGGTTCGGCTGTTTGCGTCGGCGTTTTTCTCGCCGCGCGTCCGGTCTTTTTCGCCGATTTCTGCGCCCGTTTTTATCGGCGACATTCGCAAAGGTTTGCCGATGTTTTTTTCGGCAAGCCGGCGCGATGCGCCACGCTCAAAAGTTTTTCAGCGCGTCGCGTGTGCGCTTTTCTTTTATTAGTTTTCCTTATCTTTCGGGTGCAAAGGTCGGGCGCGTCTTTCATAAGTTTATTTTTGAATGCTTGGTATTCTTTTGGTATTCTAATAATACCAAAGCAATTTTGGAAATAAAAATTAGAGAGGAAAAAAAAATGAAAGAAATCAAAACAAAAAATCCGCAATTTCAAAATGTCTTAAAAAAGGCGATTGCCATTAAGCCGCTTGTTCGCCCGCTTCGCTTTCTGCCTGCTTCGCCGACGATTGCTTATTTGGTTCGCGGCTCGTCGGGCGATTTTTACCCGGTGCGTTTTCAGCGTTCGGCTTCCGGCAAGATGCTCGGTTCTTGTTTGTGCGCGGGCGCGATGGGAAATTATTTCTGTTATCATCTCGCCGCCGCGATGTTGGGGCATTGCGGCTTCGTTCGCTCCGGTCTGCGTCCCGCCGCGCCGTCCCGCGCCGCCTCTGCGCCGCCTGTTTATTCCGGCGATGAAAGCGTGAGAAATTTAATTTGAGAATCGCGGCGGCGAAGCGGAAAGCCAATTGATAGTTTCCGCTTCGCCTCGCTTTTTGGTTCGGTAAATGCGTCTTCTCCATCGCGCCGAAAAAAACATCGGCGCAATTCCGAAGCCGTCTTTTTCACAAACAGCCGACCCGACGCGAGAAAAACGCCGACGCTGGCAACTCGAACCGTTTCACCTTTACTAACTTCTTTGCTTTTCCCGCCAATATCTGAAAACGATTGACGGCGAAGCAAGGCAAATGCTGATAAATCAGCAAGGAGAAAATAAAATGCAAAATTTTAATATCAAAAATTACAAAATCACGCCCGAACAATTAGCCGAAATCGAATCTCATTTAGAACTGGCAGGCTTTATTTTGAACTCGGAAGAAATCCCCGATTGGGAAGATTTAAATACGGCTTGCAGACAGATATTCGATGCGCGGCAAAATCTCAAGTGGATTCGTGAGAAATCAGAGCCGCAAACGGTTTAACTTTTGGACGTTTCGCCGTATCGGAAAAACGGCGCAAATAAAATGAATGAACAATTAGAAAAAGCGTATGCCGAGCAAAATTCGGATTTTCTGAAATGTATTGCAGACAGAATAGATGAAAGCGTCGGGCAATCCGAACAAATTGCGAACGAATTAAAACGAATCGCCGACGCGCTTGAAAAAATTTCATCAGCAGTAAGAGATAACGGATATTCAGACGGCGGCGCGAACCTGCAAGTTGAAGCCGCAACATATCCACAAACATAAAACAAAAACGGGCGCGAATCCAAAAAGGGATTTCAAATTAAACCAAAGGAACGCCTCACATTTCGCGGAGCGTTCCTTTTCCTCACCCCGAAGTGATTAAATCTCTTAAAAATTTCGAGTCCAAACGAAGTCTAAAACTTTCCGATAAATCCAAATTTTCCGCTTCATCCGTTCAGATTGAGTTTGATTTAACTTAGATTTTTCCGCAGGTTCAGCATTTATCGTATTATCAAATAATTTAACAACTGCTTACCTGTGGAGCATTTTTAAAACAAAAAAAGGAAACGTCAAATTTGATGTTTCCTTTTTTTGTTTTTAAGAAATTCCGATGCCGACCAAGTTGTTTTGAAATTGCGGTTCGGAGTGGTCGAAAACTTCGTCTAATTCTTTTTCGACGCTGCCGTGTCCGGGTGGAATGGCTTTTATTATAGGCTCGAAATCTTTGAAATTGTAGAGTTCGGTGTCGAGCAGATGAGAGCCGGTGACGTTTGTCAAGGCGGTCATTATTGAACTTCGGACGTGCGGAACTTCGTTTGCCAAATCCGTGATGAGTTTTTTCATACGGGCGCGTTTTAAGTTCGGCTGCGAGCCGCACAAATTGCACGGAATGATCGGGAATTGTTTTTCTTCGGCGAATTTTTTAATTTCGCTTTCCTGACAATAGACAAGCGGGCGGATAACCGTGTTGCGTTTGTCGTCCGAACGCAAGATAGGCGGCATCGCTTTTAATTGTCCGACGAAAAATAAATTAAGGAGAAATGTATTGATAACGTCGTCGGCGTGATGTCCGAGCGCGATCTTTGTGCAGTTTTCCGCGACGGCGTGGTTGTATAAAATGCCGCGTCTGAGGCGCGAACAGAGTGAGCAGAAGGTTTTTCCGGCGGGAACTTTTTCTTTGACGATGGAATATGTGTCTTCTTCGATAATGCGGTATTCTACGCCGACGCTTTCCAGATAATCGGGCAGAACTTCGGCGGGAAAACCGGGCTGCTTCTGATCGAGATTGACGGCGAGAATCTCGAAATGGACGGGCGCACGTTTTTTTGTATCGAGCAGAAGATCGAGCATCGTGTAGCTGTCCTTTCCGCCGGAAACGCAGACCATAATCTTGTCGCCGTCCTCGATCATCGAAAAATCATTGATGGCTTTGCCCATTTTTTTGAGCAGTTTTGTTTTCGTTTTACTTTCTACAAACAATTTTTATAAACCTCCAAACCTTAAATTTTGACACGATCCGCCTCAATTGACAAACATCTGCAAACGGGCGGGCGAAATTTAATTTAAATAAAAACTGGACACGGACACGGAAAATTTCATATTATATAAATCTCTACTGGAAAATTCAGCACTCTAGAAGTTTCTAATTAGTATATGAACTATATAAAAGTTTTGGGGATTTCAGTTCCCAATAAAAATCTTTGTGCGGTTTTATAAACTTAAATACAAAATTCGGAGGATACTTTAAAGCAATGATCAGAATGGGAAAAAATTCCAAATCGGAAGAAAATGAAGAAACAGATGTGTCAAATCAGACATCGGAATCGGGCGCGAGATACCCGTATTTAAGCGACAACGTGCCGTCGGCGACACGCGCTATTTCCGAAAGCGAATCAATGGCGCGGGACATCAAAGAGGGACGTTTAAGCGGCTATGTCGGCAACGGAACGGTTTTAACGGGCGAAACGAATTTTCAGGCGATGCTTCGCGTTGACGGGCATTTAACCGGGCGCGTTACTTCCGAACAAGGAACTTTGATTGTCGGTTCGACGGGAAAAGTTGATGCGAATGTTTCGGTGGCGGAAGCCGTCGTCAACGGATCGGTCAACGGCGACATCGAAGCGTCGGAAAAACTCGAACTCGGACGCACGGCAAAGGTCGTCGGCAATATTACCGCGCCGCGTCTGATCTTATCCGACGGCGCGATTCTCGAAGGCGGCTGCACGATGCTCAAGGCAAAGGAAAATTTTGAGAAGCGTAACTCGAATGTGAACGCTCAATTTACGACCAACGAGCTTCCGCCGAGTTCAATAAACAATGAGGAAATATCAGAAGAAAGCGTCAATTTATTGGAAACGGACGAAGGACTTGCCGAATCCGTATCGAATTAACTGAAATTCGCGCTCGATTAAATGAAGCCTGTGTCATAATTCAGTCGCGTAGCGACAAATTGAATTTAGCCGTGCGTTAATGGTCTTTGACAAATAAATCTAACATTAAATCAGCCATCGTAGATGGCATCGGCATAAAGCCTAGCGTGGAGCGAAGCGAAACGCTGGGTTGTTGACAATAAACGGTTGAGAGCTATCGTAGATAGCGTCCGAAATATCCGTCGCCATCTACGATGGCTGGAATCTATTTTTCCATTCCGACCTAGCTCTGCCGAGCTAGGCTTTATGCGAGTCGCCCGCTTACGCGGGCTGAAATCGGAAGTTTTTTGTTAGATTTATTTGTCAAAGACCATTAACGCACGGCTAAATTCAAGCCACCGCTAACGCGGTGAAAACAAAGCATTTAATTATACACAGGCTTCAATTAAATCAATATAAAAACTGAAAGCAAGCGGTTTATTCTGCTTGCTTCTCTCTATTTTCGCGGCATTTTTTCCAGATCAATATTTATTTTCGCCAACGCTTTACGCAATGCTTTCGTCTTATCATCGGTTCTGCTTATTTTCCGCAAACTTTCTCAGGCAGATTTGATTTGGTATATTTCATTTGTCCGTTTGTTTTTGTTTTTGCCGTAACCAACCGATGCTCGAAGAAAAAATCCGAACATTAGACGAAATATCTCTGATCAGCGAAGAATTTTACGCCGTCGAGGTTTCGCCGCGTCAGATTGATCTGCTTTTGGCAAACGGCTGGCGGCATTTCGGAACGCATTTTTTCCGCTACAATTTCGGCGTTCATTTGTCCGAACTCCGCAAAGTTTTTCCTCTGAGAATCCGCCTGAAAGATTTTTCATTTTCCAAAAGCCAACGCCGGATCATCAGAAAAAATCAGGATTTGCAGGCAATCGTGCGCCCGATTCGGATTGACGAAGAAAAGGAAAATTTATTTGACCGTCATAAAAAGCGTTTTAAGAAAGACAACAATTTTTCGATTCATTATTTCGTGCCGCAGGAATCCGCCGAAATTCCGACAAAAGGCTTGGAAATGTGCGTTTACAAAGACAACAAACTTCTCGCCGCAAGTTTTTTCGATGTCGGCAGAACTTCCGTGTCAAGCATTTATGCGATTTTTGACACGGACGAAGCAAAACGCAGCCTCGGAATTTACACAATGCTGCTCGAAATCGGTTTTGCCGCCGAAAACGGAAAAGAATTTTATTATCAAGGCTACGCTTACGAAGGCGAATCTTTTTACGATTACAAAAAAAGATTTATCGCCCTTGAAAATTACGAATGGAACGGCAATTGGACGGATTTTAATGAAAAATGAGAAGTGAGAATCGAAATATAAAAATTATTGTCATTAAAAAAAGCGTTTGCCTCCATCTAAATTTTCAGAGAAAAACGAAAAACATTTCTCGCTTCTCATCTCTCATTTTTCATTTCTCTCTTTTCATTTCTCACCTGCTTTAAAAAACTTCTTATTTATTTTCATAAAACGGTTTTTTCAGACTCAATTCTCTTTTCAAACCCGGCTGTTTTCTGTATTCTTTTGCAATGTCCCCAATTGTAATTACGCTTATTTTGCTGCTTGTCGCCGTTGCTCTTTTTGCGACGGAAAAAGTTCCCGTTGATGTCGTCGGACTGATTCTCGTCATCGGCTTGGTTTTAACGGGCGTTTTGACGATTCAGGAAGGCGTTTCCGGTTTTGGCGACGACATAATTATCACCATCGGCGGGCTTTTCGTTTTGACCGGCGGGCTTGTCAAAACGGGTTTGGTTGATCTGATCGGGCGCAGGCTTTATCGGCTCGCGGGCAACAATGAATTTTTGCTGACGGCTTTGATAATGTTAGTCGCGGCTGTTTCCGCGTCGGTTTTAAAAAATACGACGACGACGGCGATGTTCGTGCCGGTCGTTTTGGGACTTGCGGCAAGAGCGAAAATTGCTCCGTCCAAGTTGTTGATGCCTCTCGCTTTCGGCGCGATTTTGGGCGGAAGCTGCACTTTGATCGGAACTTCGACGAATTTGGCGGTCAGCGGCGCGATTCAGCGTTACGGACTTGCGCCGTATTCGATGTTCGAGCTAACGCCCGTCGGCGTGATAACGGTTGCCGTCGGCTTAATTTATATGCTTTTCGTCGGCATCAAACTTCTGCCGACGCGCGGCGGCGAAGATTCTCTGACCGAGCAGTATCAAATCCGCGAATACATCTCCGAACTCCTTGTTCTGCCCGGCTCGCATCTGGTCGGCAAAACGCTCGAAGAAGCCGATATAAACTCGGAGATGGAACTGAATGTTCTCGGAATTATTCGCGGCGGCGAGGAAAATATTGCGCCGGGTTCGTATGAACAAATTCAGGCGAATGATTCTCTGATCGTCGAAGGAAGTCTGAGCGATATTTTGCGCGTTAAAGAAGACGCATCGCTGAAAATAAAAGCCGATTTCGTTTTAAATGACGATTCGCTCGAAAGCGGCGAGGTCGAACTTTTTGAAGTGATGGTGATGAAGGATTCGCGCCTCATCGGTCAGACTTTAACGACCTTGAACTTTCGGCAGACGCACGATCTGACCGTTCTCGCCATCAACCGCCACGGCGAAACTTTTTACAATAAACTGAGCAAAATAGTGTTGAAATTCGGCGACGTTCTGTTCGTTCAAGGCAACCGCCGAACGATTGAACCGTTCGTCGTCGAGCGCGAAATGATTCTGCTCGAAGACGTTTCTGCCAGCAGCGTGCGGACGGAAAAACGCAAATGGGCGATTGCCGCGTTCGCGCTTTTTTTGTCGTTTTCGCTGCTGAAAATTATCACTTTCGGAGCAGTTTCCGTGCCGCTTGCCGTCGCCGTTCTGCTTGGCGTTCTGCTTCTTTTGTGGACGAAAACCGTCCGCTATTCCGAACTCTACACGCTGATTGATTTTCGTCTGCTCGTGCTGATCGCGTGTATGATGAGTTTCGGCGTGGCGATGGAAAAAACGGGCGCGGACATTTATTTGGCTGATCTGATAAAAACTTATTTCGAGCAGTTCGGCGCAAATGCCGTGCTTGCCGGATTTTTCGTTTTAACCGTCGCCTTAACGCAGCCGATGTCGAATCAAGCCGCCGCGCTCGTCGTTCTGCCCGTTGCGATCAAAACCGCGCTCGCGCTCGGCTTAAATCCCAGAACTTTCGCCGTTGCAATAACTTACGCCGCTTCGTTTTCATTTATCACGCCGCTTGAACCGGCTTGCGTTCTGGTTTATACGCCGGGACGCTACCGCTTTATGGATTTCGTCAGAGTCGGCACGATCTTGACAATTCTCGTTTTCGTCGTCGTCATAATTTTAGTGCCGATCTTCTGGCGTTTGTAATATGCCGGGTGCAAATTATATAATTGAAAATCTTACCAAAATGTTAAATCATCAAAATTCTTGAATAATTATGGATTCCGTCGAAACCGAAAAAGTAAAATTGTCCGAAAAAATATCGTCCGCCGTTCAGTCGGAAACGCCTCTGCGCGAACTTGCGGGAAATTTCTCGAAAGTCGCCCGCGAAGCGTTAAACGAAGCGAACACTTTGACGATTGAAGAAATTGACATCAGCTTAAAACGTCTGCCGAAAAATCTGGATAATTTCAAGATCGTCCATCTTTCCGACATTCATCACAGCCCTTTTACAGACCTCGAACACATTTCCCGCGCCGCCCGAATCGCCAACGAATTAAAGCCCGATATGTTCATTTTGACGGGCGATTATGTTTCGCACGAAAGCGAATACATCGAACCGATGGCAAAAGTTTTAGGCACTTTAGAATCGGAATTCGGAACTTACGCCTGCTTGGGAAATCACGATCATTGGACGGACGCGGAATGGGTGACGAAATCTCTGCGCGAAGCCGGAATCACGGTTTTAATTAACGAAGGTTTTCGTTTCGAGGCGCGTGATTCTTCATTTTGGCTGTGCGGAGTTGACGATTATATGGTCGGTTTGACCGATCTGAAATCGGCTCTGCGCGGTTCTTTCCCAGACGAAATGAAACTGCTTCTCGCGCACAATCCGAAAATTTTGTATGCCGCGACACGCCAAAAAGTTGATTTAATTTTAAGCGGACACACGCACGGCGGGCAGATAAAATTGCGCGACGACGAAAAGAGAGTTTTGCCGCGCCGAAAAATAAAAAACGGTCTGCGTCGCCGCAAAGACACGCAAATCTACATCACGCGCGGAATCGGAACGGTTGTTTTGCCGATTCGCTACGGCTGTCCGCCGGAAATCTCCTCGATTCGGCTGCACGTTAAATAATTGAAGAGTGTGCAAATTAAATCTTTCATCTATTATCTATAATTTATCAGTTGTTCTGAATGATTTTCTCAAATTTTCTAATTTCACACGCCTTCAGGTAGTTAAAAAAGCGTTATACTAATGTTAAAATCTTTTAGTTCAACTTTTTTAATTTCTAAAAAATGTCTTCTTCAAAAATCATAACCGTCCCGAATCTGCTCACGTTTTTGCGAATGGCTCTGATTCCCGTTTTCGCCAGTCTGCTTTTTTACGATTACAACGCCTTAACTCTTCTGGTCTTTTTTATCGCCGGATTTTCCGATGCGATTGATGGTTTTGTCGCCAGACGTTTTAATCAGCAATCCGAACTCGGCACGATTCTCGATCCGATTGCCGATAAACTCTTGATGACAACCGCTTTCGTCATTTTGACTCTGCCGAACACTCTCTCATACATAGATCATCTGCCCGTGCCTTTCTGGGTGAGTGCCGCCGTGATCGGGCGCGATATTCTGATTATTTCCGTCGCTTGGGCAATAAATATTATGACCGGATTTCGTGATTTCAAGCCGTCTTTTTGGGGAAAAGCCAGCACATTCGCTCAGGTTTCCGCCGTCGGTTTAATTCTCCTTGCCGCAAATTTCAATATTTTAAGTTTTTATTTACCGACGGTTTACACAATCGTAGTTGCTCTAACAATCATTTCCGGCGTTCACTATATATTTTTTATTGCCAAACTAATGAAACAGGATGATATGAAAACAGAAAATGGTTGATGGGCGATCAGTAGTTCACGAAAAATAGAAAATTTAATATGAAGGCAGAAACCCGACAGTTATGGAGGGTGCTGTTTATAAGTCGAGAAGTTTATCAATCACCGGCACTTTCAATAGATTTTTGAAACCCGACAATCTTCTACTCATCAGCACCCTCCATAACTGTCGGGTTTTCGCCTTTCTGGATATAATTGTAATTGATTGAAATAATTGGAAACAGTTAGCTTTGGTATATTTTTTGACGATAAATAATTTAATTTTTCTTTAGCTTTTTGAAATTGACTTTTAGCATCAAATTTATCTTATGTTTTGATGCTCAGGTAAACTTGACAAGAACACACTCAAGTCTTATAATTTTTTTATGTTCAAGGAAGCTGAGATATTTTTGTTTGATATTAAAGCAAAGCGGATAAAAAATTTTAAAAATTGGAGATTTAGATAATGAGTAAAATTATAGGAATTGATTTAGGAACGACAAACTCGGTTGTCGCCGTGATGGAAGGAGGCGAACCTGTCGTTATTACGAATGAGGAAGGCGGACGTACAACTCCTTCGGTTGTCGCGTTTACGAAAGACGGAAACCGTCTGGTCGGACAAGTTGCGAAGCGTCAGGCGGTGACAAATCCCGAAAACACTCTGTATTCGATCAAGCGTTTTATGGGAAGACGTTACGAGGAAGTAACGGAGGAAATTTCGCAAGTGCCGTATAAAGTCGAAAAGGCTTCAAACGGCGACGTTCGCATAAATGTTGACGGAAAGCAATACAGTCCGCCGGAAATTGCGGCGATGGTTTTGCAGAAATTGAAGAAAGCCGCCGAAGATTATTTAGGTTCGACGGTTAATCAGGCGGTTATCACAGTTCCCGCGTATTTCAACGACGCGCAGCGTCAGGCGACGAAAGATGCCGGTAAAATCGCCGGTTTGGAAGTTTTAAGAATCGTCAACGAACCGACGGCAGCCGCGCTCGCTTACGGTTTGGATAAGAAAAAAGAAGAAACGATTGCCGTTTTTGACTTTGGCGGCGGAACATTTGACATTTCC
The DNA here is from genome assembly GCA_965214585.1 of Pyrinomonadaceae bacterium. Taxonomy (GTDB): domain Bacteria; phylum Acidobacteriota; class Blastocatellia; order Pyrinomonadales; family Pyrinomonadaceae; genus JAHCHG01. The sequence continues at coordinate 1,285,564 of OZ243957.1, forward strand.
GTTCTCGAAGTCGGCGAAGGCGTTGTTGAAGTAAAATCAACAAACGGCGACACGCATCTCGGCGGCGACGACATTGACGATAAGTTGATCGAATGGATCGTCGAAGAATTCAAAAAAGATCAGGGCATTGATTTGACGCAGGACAAGATGGCTTTGCAGCGTCTGAAAGAAGCGGCGGAAAAAGCCAAGATCGAACTTTCGACAGCGATGGAAACGGAAATTAACTTACCGTTTATCACGGCTGACCAATCGGGTCCGAAACATCTCGTGATGAAACTGACGCGCTCGAAATTCGAGCAGCTTATTCAACCGATTCTCGACCGCTTGATGCCGCCGGTTGAAAAGGCAATTGAAGATGCGGGATTAAAGCCGGGCGACATAGATGAATTGGTTCTCGTCGGCGGTTCGACCAGAATTCCGAAAGTTCAGGAAATGGTCAAAGAATTTTTCGGAAAAGAGCCGAACAAATCGGTTAATCCCGATGAAGTCGTCGGACTTGGCGCGGCGGTTCAAGCCGGAGTTTTGGGCGGCGATAAAACGGATATTCTGCTGTTAGACGTTACGCCTTTGACTTTGGGAATCGAAACTTTAGGCGGCGTGTTTACACAGATGATCGAGCGCAATACGACGATTCCGACCAGAAAATCGGAAATTTTCTCGACGGCTTCGGACAATCAGACTTCGGTAGAAGTTCACGTTCTGCAAGGCGAACGCCCGATGGCGGCGGACAACAAAACGCTCGGCAAATTCCATCTTGTCGGCATTCCGCCCGCGCCCAGAGGCGTTCCGCAGGTCGAAGTTACGTTTGACATAGACGCAAACGGAATCGTCAATGTTTCGGCGAAAGACGTTGGAACGGGACGCGAGCAGAAAATTACGATCACTTCTTCATCCGGTCTTTCCAAAGACGAGATTGACAATATGATGAAAGAAGCCGAATCGCACGCGGGCGAAGACGAAAAGAAAAAAGCCGAGATCGAAGCCAGAAACCGTCTGGACGGGCTTGTTTACAACGTCGAAAAAACATTCGGCGAAAACAAAGACAAACTCGACTCCGGCGCGGCTTCGGAAATCGAATCGGCAATTTCGGAAGCGAAAACCGCACTCGGCGGAAGCGACACGGATGCGATGAACTCGGCTTTCGAGCGCGTGCAGACCGCTTCGCACAAACTCGCCGAAGTTTTGTATAGTCAGCAAAGCGGCGCACCCGAAACGGGAGCAACCGAAGAGCAGGCATCTTCGGCAAGCGCAAGCGGCGACGCTTCGACAACTTCGAGCGACGCCGGCGACGATGTGATTGATGCCGAATATGTTGACGTTGAAGAGCCGGAAGGCGAAAACAACGGCTAATCGGTAAAATGAAAGCGGTGAATAAAGGTAAAAATTTATTTGCCGCTTTCAACATAAAAAGTTATGACGGTTCAAATAGAAATTGATGAAAAATTGTGGGAAGAAGCGCAAACTCTCGCTCAGGATTTACAGATAAATCGCACGGAAATTTTCCAAGAAACTTTGCAGGAAGTTTTGAAAAAACTGAAAACTGCCGAAGAAGTAAAGCGAACTGTGGAAAGTTACAGAAAATTTCCGCAAGACTCCGAAGAATATGAGATTTGGCAGGATGAACAGTTTTGGGAGGATGAATGATTCAAGGTGATGTGTATCGTTATACTTTCAAAGTTCCTGATAAACGCCGTCCGGTATTGATCTTAACTCGCAGTTTGTTAATTTCCGAATTGAACGCAGTTACGATTGCACCGATTACGACAACAATTCGTGATTCGGGAACTCACGTTTTAATTGATGAATACGACGGAATGTCAGAACCTTGTGCGATAAATTTAGCATCCGTTCAAACTGTTGATAAGAATCGCATAAGCGGATATATCACGCATCTTTCCGATGCACGAATGAACGAAGTTTTTGAAGCCGTCAGATTTACTTTCGGATTTGATAAATAGAATTGATTCGGATTTTCTGAGTGATTTAAGCGACTGCGAAATTAAATATGTTAAGGAAAAGTTATGACGGTTCAAATAGAAATAGACGAGAAAGTTTTAGCGGAATTGGACGAAGTAATAGACGTTTTAAATAAAAACCGCGAAGATGTGTTTCGGAAAGCTATTATTAAGATAACCGAGGAAATGCAGAGAGAAGCGGAAGTTGCAAAACAATATCGGGAGGCGTATCGAAAAAATCCGGTTCAACCGGATGAGTTTGACGATTGGGAAGAAGTCCGACATTGGGAGGATTAATGATTCAAGGAGATGTTTATTGGCTCACATTCAGAAAACCGGATAAACGCAGACCTGTTTTAATTCTAACTCGAAGCGATGCAATTCCTGAATTAAATTCTGTAACGGTTTCATCAATAACAACAACAGTTCGTGATCTTAAATCTCACGTTTGGTTAGATGAAGATGATGGGATGCCGGAGCAATGTGCGGTCAATTTAGATAATATTCAAACTGTTTCAAAAGATAAAATAGGCTCATACATTACGCATCTTTCCAATCAAAGAATGAGCGAAGTTTTTCAAGCGATTAAGTTTGCTTTTAAACTTGATAAATAAAATTGTTAGTTGTTCGTTGTTAGTTATTGCCTTTTTTACAACTAACAACTAACGACGAACAACCGACTGACAAAAATGGCGACAAAAAAAGATTATTACAAATTACTCGGCGTTAAAAAGGACGCGAAGGATGATGAGATAAAAAAGGCTTACCGCAAATTAGCCAGAAAATATCACCCGGACGTGAATCCTAATGATAAAACCGCCGAAGAGAAATTCAAGGAAATTCAGGAAGCCTACGACGTTTTATCCGACGAGAAAAAACGCAAGGTTTTTGACCGTTTCGGTTATTATGCCGATAACTTGGACGTGAATTCGCCTTACGGCGCGGGCGCGGCGAGCAGTGCGGGCGGCGCGGGCGGTTTTGATTTTTCGGGTTTTAACTGGGAAGAAAATCCTTCGACGGGCGCGGGCGGCACGAGTTTTCGTGATATTTTCTCAGACCTTTTCAGCGGCGGCGGCGGAAGCCAGAAGCGTCAGCCCGAACCGCCGCGAGCGCAGCCGAAAAAAGGCAGAGATATTGAAATGCCTCTGGCTTTGAGTTTTGAAGAATCGTTCACGGGCTTGACGACGAATATCACCGTTAATCGTTCTGAGCAGTGTTCGCGTTGTCAAGGCGCGGGCGATACGGGCGGTCCGGTTGTCGTCTGTCCGACTTGCAAAGGAACGGGACAAGTTCAGAGAAGCGGCGGGCGGCTTCAATTTTCGCAAACCTGTCCCGACTGCGACGGCACGGGTCGCCGACGGCAGCCGTGTTCGGTTTGCAGCGGAAAAGGCGTTACGCCGAAAAATGAACAGGTCAAAATTCGCATTCCGGCAGGCGTGGCGACAGGTTCGCGCGTGAGAATTCCGAAACGCGGTGAAGGCGGAAGGCTCGGTGCGCCGCCGGGAGATTTGTTTATTATTACAAACGTCGGCAAACATAAACATTTCCGGCGCAAGGGTGACAATATTTATATAACCGTTCCGATCACCGTCCCGGAAGCGGCTCTCGGAACGAAAATAGAAGTGCCGACAGTTGAAGGCAAAGCGATGCTTAAAATTCCGGCGGGAACAAAATCGGGACAAAAGTTTCGTCTGCGCGAAAAAGGTTTTCCGAGTCTGCGAAATCCGAAACTTCGCGGCGATCAATTCGTCGAAGTGCAGATCACTCTGCCGAATATTTTAAGCGAAGAATCAAAAGAAATTTTGCGCCAATTTGAGAAAGCCAATGCGGAAAATCCGCGTAAAGCGATTGGATTGGAATAAGTTTAGAGAGTTGGAGAGTTTGGAAAGTTTGGAGAGTTGAAGAGATTTATTTTAACTCCCAAAACTCTCCAAACTTAAAAAAGGTTATGAAGAATAAAACGAAAACATACACAATCAGCGCGGTTGCGGAACTTTTCGAGATTCATCCGCAGACTTTGCGTTTATATGAACGGGAAGGACTTTTGAAACCTTCGCGCTCGGATGGCAATACGAGGCTTTACGAAGATTCGGATTTGGAGCGTCTGGACGTGATTTTATCGCTTACCAGGGAACTCGGCGTAAATCTGGCGGGTGTGGAAATTATTTTGAATATGCGCGAAAAAATGGAGCAGATGCAAAAAGAATTTGAACATTTTTTCACATACCTGCAAGATCACGCTGACGAATTTACAAACAAAAGCGAAGTTTTCTCCGATACCGAAGCACTAATTCCGGTTTCCCGCACAAGTATTACGAAAATTAGATTTAATCGTATCGAAGAAGATTAGATACGCAGTTTAAATGCAAAAAATTTCTCTTCCTCTTTACAACTCTGCTCGTTTCGGGTAAAAATAATCCATTCTTTATTATAAAACATAAAACTCTTAAATAAATTTTAACAAATATTTCCTTTAAATATTTTCAGGAGAAATCAAATGAAAAGTATTTTTAAAAGGCTCTCGCCTGCAATCTCTATCTCCGTTTTAATTTTGACCGTTTGCATTTCCGGTTTCGCGCAAGACCTCGACGACGTGACAATCAGCGGCAGAGTTGTTGATTCAAACGGTTTATCAATCGTCGGCGCAATTGTTACGGCGACTTTTACGGATACGGGCGTTGAGCGAAAGGCTGTAACGAATGAAGACGGAAGATATAAAATAATCGAATTACAGCCGGGAACTTATTCGGTCAAGGCGGAAGCGAGCAATTTCGGCGCGAAAATCAAAACCGAACTGCAAACTATTTCGGGGCAGAACGTGCAGCTTGATTTCAGACTCGATCCGGGCGATGTGGTTGTTGATCCGATTGAAGTGACCGACGACGACGCGCCGACAATTGACACGACGAGAACCGTTGTCGGCGGAACGATCACCGAAAGAGAGATCGAAGAACTTCCGAATACATCGAATGACGTTCTGGACTTGGTTTACACGCTTGGCGGAGTTGCCGAAGAGCCTTTTTCGATCCGCGATTTGTCCGATGACAGAATCGGCGGCGGAACTGACAGAGATCAGCCTTCCGAAGTTTTAGGCGCGGGAATTTTCTCGCTTTCGGGCGGCGCGGCTTATTCGACGAACATCACGATTGACGGGCTTGACAACAACGACGACCGCGCAGCCGAAGAAAGATTTCAGCCGCCAATTGATTCGGTGGCGGAAGTTCAGGTTATCTCGAATCAATTCTCCGCCGAATACGGACGCGCTTCCGGCGGGCGCGTAAACATCAGAACCCGCGCCGGCGCGAGAAAATTTCGCGGACGCGCGTATCTGTTTTTTGAAGACGATAACCTCAACGCCAATACGTATAACAACAATCGGCGCAATCTCTCGCGGCTTCCTTTTACCGAATACACTCCGGGCGTAACTTTTAGCGGTCCGATTCCTTTTTCGTATTTTAAGAACAAAACATACTTTTTTTCTTCTTATGAATATCAAGACAGAGATGCGACAACGCTGATTGATACGGCTTTGCCGATTCAGCAAAATCCGCGTTTTGCCTTACCGACACCGACAAATTTGGATACGCGGCGGGTTGATGACATTCCTTCACCGACGGACACTTTTGCCGGCGTGGACATCGCTTCTTACACGCAGCAAATCGGCACTCCGTCGAGAAGACACAGATTTACGCAGAGATTCGACCATAATTTTACAGACACTCACAACATAACTCTCAATTACCAACTCGGACGAAGCGATAATTTCAGACAATTCCGCGAAACGACCAGATTTTTAGAAGAAACTTTGCAGGGAAGAGTCAAAAGCAACGATTCGTTTTATATTACCGATAACTACGTTTTCAGTCCGAAACTCGTTAATCAGTTCAGATACCAGTATTCGACTTTCCGCCCTGATTTTGCTACGGACGGTTCGCAAGACCCGGTTGTTCTGCTGTTTGTTTCCGACGACAGCCGCGCGGGACGTGACGATCAAGTTCGTGGAACGGTTGTGATCGGCAATTCGACGGCAAATTTCGCCAGTCTGCGCGAAGAAACCAGACACCAATTTCAAGAAACGATCAATTATTTAGTTGGAAATCACACTTTGCGGCTCGGCGCGGACGTGCAGGCGATTGAATCGGAAAATACGGATTTGAGCGATTCCACCGGAACGTATAACTTTTTCAGAGTTGCGGACTTTCTGACCAATCAGCCGTCGCGTTACAGAAGAAATTTCGGAACGAGTTCGGTTCAGAAAAATACATATTACGGCGTATTCGTGCAGGATGATTACAAGGCTCGCCCGAATTTGACCTTGAGTTTCGGTTTGCGCTACGAAAGGGAAACGCTGGTGGATGACAAAAATAATTTCGGTCCGCGTTTCGCGCTTGCTTATTCGCCCGGTAAAAGCGGAAATTCCGTAATTCGCGTTGGCGGCGGAATCTTTTACAACCGCGTTTTGCTTCGCACAATTGACGATTATTCGCTTGGCGAACAGACAATCAGATTCGACTCGGAAAATCTCGCCGGACCGACTGCCGAACAAAATTGTCTGAATCAACCGTCGCCCGCAAACGCCGCAACGGATAAATGCCGGTTTCTCGTCGCGCTCGGACAAAGTTTTCCGAACGCTCCGACGCTTGACCAGTTACAGTCAACTCTAAATACGCTGAATATCAATGGCGGTTTTACGACCAACACAAATTTCACGCGCCTTGTCGAAGACGGGATAAACATACCGGAAAGTTATCAATTTAACGTCGGCTACGAGCGCGATTTGGGAAACGGTTTCGCCTTTGAAACGAATTTTACATACAACAAAGCCGCGCGTTTGTGGCGCGAAACGAATATCAACGCTTTCCAAGTTCCCGACGGATTCGATAATTTTACCGATTATCTTATTTCATTGGGAACGATCAGCATCAACGGTAGAAACCGCACGTTCATTTTGGGCGATCCGAACGATACCGTCGGAACTCGCAACGCCGCTTCGACAACCGGCGCAGCCTGCACGACGACCACGCCGAACTGCATTATAAATTTGCGGAGTTCCAATCCTTCGGAAGCGCAGTCTTCGCCAATTGGCTTGGCTTTCGCGGCTTTGGACGCGACTTTGACCAGACCGTTTAATGATAATCTCGGACAGGTCGAGCAGGTTAGTGCCATCGGTCAGAGCGTTTACGAAGGACTTGCGTTTGAACTGCGCCGCCGTTTTCGTCCTTTGGGTTACGGTTTCAGATCGTCTTTCCGGTTCGTTTACGTTTTGTCGAGAACACGCGATGACGGATTTGTTGACACGAGTTCGGCGCAGCTCGCCGGAAATTTCCAAAACGAATTCAGCGCAAGCGGAATTGACCGCCGCCACAAATTCAGACTTTCCGGCACGATGGAAACGCCCGATTGGTTGGGAAAAATCTCTATGTCGCCGCTTTTGCGCGTCGAATCGGGAAGACCTTTTAATATTTCAATCGGCGGTTCGGATCGCAATTTGGATGATGTCAGCAATGATCGCCCAAATTACACGGGAGATTTAGGTGAAATTGTTTCAAGAAATCCGTCCGATCCTTTCCCGCGCAATTTGGCTGATAATTTTTCGCTCGCCCCAATCGGAACGCCCGGAAATCTGCCGAGAAATGCGGGGCGCGGACCGGCTCTGTTCATTTTCGATATGAAATTCAGCCGCCGTTTCAAAATCACGGATCGTTTCAGAGTTCGTCCCGAAGTTTCGTTCGACAACATCTTAAACGCCAGAGTTTTCAGCTTCGGCTCTGATTTTATAAACTTATCAACCGCCGGAACGTCCGAATTTGAACAGGGTTTCTTAGTTCCTTCCCGAACTCTGCGCCCGCGTCAGATTCAATTCGGCATCAGAGTTGATTTTTAGTAAAAAGACGGAAATTGCACGGCTAAAACAAAATTATATTCGGAATAGCTGATAAATTATAGATGAAAGATAATAGATTTGTCGTTCTAATTTATCAGCTATTATCTTTCATCTATAATCTATTCCGAGAGTTTCTTTACTTTTTATCATAATTGCTTAACTTCCGATTTTTCAATAGTAATCGGTCAGTCAAAAAGTCAGTAGCGTCGTGCGTGAGCCGATTGGTTCCTTTTGATTGTGTGAACGCATCGGCTCACGCACGACGCTACTGACAAGAATTGTAACTTTTGACTGACCGATTATCTTTCAATAAAATTTTTAATGACGAAACATATCCGAATATGTTAGTTTATAAATGTTGAACATTTTTGTTCGGGTTATAATAATTATGATTGAAGTTGCAGAAAAATCTCAAGTTCCGTTCACCGAAGTTTCCATCGAATCAATTTTGCTCGATGCGGATTTGTTTATAAAATATCGCTCGCCGGAGAAGGCGTTTAAACTTTTGCGCGATTCGATGCAGCGCAGTCCGCGTTCGATTGAGTTGCGCGAAAAAATGCGCGAAATCTGTATCGGCGCGAAAAATCTGGACGAAGCCGCCAAACAATGCCTCGCGCTGGTCAGCCTGTATATCGGACGTGAAGAATTTGACAAGGCTTATGACCGACTTCAGGAAGCCAAACTCCTTGATCCGCGCATTTCCGTCGCGCCCGGTTTAGAGGCGATTCGTCGCGCACGCCGTCCCGATTTTGCTGCAACCCGCGACAAATCTCCGGTCAAAGTCCGCACCGACGTAACATTTGCCGGAAATCTCGCCTACGTCAACATTTTCGATGCCGTGCAGGTGATCGAAAATTCGAGAATGACCGGCTTGCTCGTCATCAAATCCGATCTGCACTTGGCAAGCGTTTCGTTTAACGAGGGCAAAATTGTTGACGCGGAAGTAAACGGACAAAACGGAATTAAGGCTTTCCGCATAATAATCGAGATCAACAGCGGAACATTTGAATTTTCCACCTCTGAAAACGAATTTCCCGTTGTCATAAATGTTTCGAGTAACACAAATTTTCTGCTCGACGTGCTGACCGAACTCGACAATGAAAAAGCCGAAAAACAAGGCTTGCGAAATCTGGATGCGGAAGATTTATAAGCGGAAAATTTATCAGGTGCGAAAAAAATCAAAATCTTCGCTAAATTATTCACTTAGAAGCTGTTTGGTAGTTGTATCGCAGGCTTCCAGCCGGCTGTCTTGGTGGCATCTTGCCGCCAACTTTATCTGTTTTTCCCGCTAATTTCGAGTAAATAACGCTCGAATTGGCGGCTGGAAGCCACCAAGACAGCCGGCAAGATGCCGGCGTTACGTTTTTTCTGAGTTTCCAAACAGCTTCTTAGTAACAGACTTGAAATAAAGTGACACATTTGAGTTTTATGAAAAGCGGGCGAGAGAGCAATCTTTACTGATTTGGCTAGTCAGTAAAGATTGCTTTCTCGCCCGATCTTTACACCTTTTTTTCTCCAAAGTGTTCATTTTATTTTAATTTTGTTACTTAACTTAAATTACCAGAATTGCCACCAAGGTTTTTCTGCTGATGTTTCCGCAGTTTTTTGTTTTGAGATGTATTTCGGCGGGGTAAACTGCCAATCGTATTTTTCGATAATGCGTTGAACTTGTTGTTGAAAGATGTAGCCCTTTTCTTTATCCACCATAAAAACGAAATTTGCGTAGCCTTGCAGAGAAGCGATCAGATCGGGCGAATTTCCCCAATGCAGATTTTCCAAGCTGTTGTTTTCGGCTTGGTGCAGAACGGCTCGGAATTTTCGCAGAGTTTTGCGGTCAATCGAGATTTTTTCGTTGACAACAATTCCCGTAACTTCCTGCTGTCGCCCGCTTCGCAAAATTCTCGTTTTGTTTTCGTTGATTTTAAATCCCTGTTCTTTTGCGATGTAGCGAATTTGCGACATCAGTTTTTTAAATTCCGAATCGCCGTTTTTGGTTGAAAAGGATAGATCGTCAGCGTAGCGCGTGTATTTGAAATCGAGATTTTCGGCAATCGTCGTTAAACCTTTATCAAATCTTCGGGCGATGATATTTGAGATCGCGGGGCTTGCGGGCGAGCCTTGCGGCAGATGTCTTTCGCCCAAACCGACAAAATATGTTTTCCCGTCAATTTCGATTTCCTCAACTTTGTGTGCGGTGCAAACGAGCGCGAAAATCGTCGCAACTGCTTCCGAATATCCGAATGAGCGAAAAACGCCTTTGACGCGTTTATAAGTTATCGAAGGAAAAAAATTTTCCAAATCAAAATTTATCAGCGTTTTCGCTCTGACGTGAACTTGGGCGTTTGAAACGATATTTTTATTCTGCAAAAATCCGTGTGCCGAATCGTGAACTTCTATTTTATTTAAGATATTTTCCAGAATCCAGATTTGAGCCGATTTGAGTTTCGGTTTCGGCGCGGAAATCAGACGAAAGCCGCCCGTTTTTTTCGGCAATTTAAAATGAATATAATGATTTACTTCCGAAGTTTTGCGGTCAAAAGCTAAAAACCTCAAAGTTCCAACGCTCAAATTCATCGCCTTTGCAAGTTGTTCGATTGTTTCAAGAACGGGCAGATCATTTTGCTTTAATCTTTCCGCATCCGTTTCAAAATTATTTAATCCCGCCGAAACATCTTCGCCGAGATAGATGATTTCCGTTTCCTTTCTGCGCTTCCAATTTTCGGCTTTTTCCTTTCGTTCACGCTCGCGTCTTTCCTTTGTTTCCTTTTGTTTTCGGCGCGATTCGGCAAGACGCTTTTTGCGTAGTTGCTTGATTAATGCTTCTTCGTCGTGAAGTCGGCGGTTTTTACTTCTCAACTCGCTTAATTGTTTTGCAAGTTCCGCCTCCCGCCGGATTTCACCAGCCGGATCATCGGGCAAACCTTTCGATTCTTCCCAAAATCCGAGCCGAATCATCTCCTCAAGCACAAACATATCCTTTCCGCCCTGCTTGCGGATTTCTTCATATAATTCCTGTCGTGTTTTTGCCTGTTCCATCGTTTGGTAAACGGTTGATTGTTCGGGAAAATTATCTGATTGTCGTCAAATCAAACAATAAACTGTAAACAATCAACCATTAACAAATTCTTTTTCCCCAAAACTGATCGAAGCGAAATGCTTTAGCGTCTTCGTAAAACCAAAGGACTAGATTGTTCAACTCAAGCGGAATTGAGCTAGTGTTGCTAATTTTATTCTCGGAATACAAACCGAAATAGCAACACTAGCTTAATTCCGCAAAGTTAAGAACAAGCTAGTGAAGCGTGCGTAGTCTTTGTGCAAGGATGGCGAAACGCCAACCGGATTGCAAGGCTCTCTAAAACGAACCGCTTCGATCAGTTCTGCGGAAAAAAAATTTCTTTTTCAATATTCAAATATCGGTAGTGTTCTAAAAGTAATGCTGATGACTTTTTTTGAATTGCCGTCTGCTTCAGCGGACGGAAAAAAGTTTCATCACAAGACCGACTTTAGCCGAATTTCTGATAAAAGCAATTCCTTAACTGCTTTAGCTAAAGCTATTTGGATGATTGATATTTTTTTTGTTTGGCTAAAGCCGATCAACATATTGTCAACTAAACCGTCCGCTGAAGCAGACGGCAATTTATAAAGCATTACTTTTATGACACTAACCTAAATATAAATTACTTTTGCGAACTCTTTAAGCGTAATGCCAAAATATGTTCGCACGGTCCTTTTCGCAACTTGTTCATCATAAAAAAGTTGCAGCTGCAATGAGCTTCCGACAAACGCTCATCGTTATCAATCGTCATCGAAACATTCAGTTTTTTATTTATATCCCGAATCGTTCCGGCGAGTTCCAGAAAATCGTTCTGTTTGTAATCTCGTTTGCTGATTTTCACGGCATCGTTTTCCAAAAATTTCGCGGCATTTTCCTCGCGTTCGTTGGCAAAACGCAAATCTTCCATCGGAAGCGGTTCGCGGCTCAATTCTCTGGCGCGGTAAACGCCTTTGTTCAAATCATAAATCGCCCGTCCCGCCTGCGTGTAAGCCGAAAGCGAACCTAAAACGACGCTTTTATCGAGATTTAATTTCTTTGCCAATTCGTCCGCCGTCGCAAACCAATCTTCACGCAAATTCATAAAAACTTTGCGTTTCGTGCCGTTGTCAACATCGGCACGCGGAGCAAGCAGATCGAAATTTCCGGCTTTTGACCAATCGTTCGCCGTCCAGCCGGAAAGTCCCAGAGTGAAATTCAGATCGCCCAAATCCGCGATATAAAACGAAGGCAGACCAGTTCCGAGCAAGTGAACCGTGAATTTTTTCGCCACCGAGATCAGGCGTTCCAAAATCAAAATTCTGCGTCTGCCCCAAACTCTTATGTCGTGTTCTTCATCACCTTCAAAACGAGTTCTCGCACAAGTTATTTCGATGTTCCAAGGCTCAAGAATTATTTTAACAAATTCATTCGGTTTCAAAATATAACGCATCGAACGCGGACTTTCTCTCTCTTTTTTTCGACGCAAAACGAAGCAAATATTATGAACGTCCAGCGGATGAAGATCGAAACTTATCGTCGGCATAGACATCGCCGATGAAACCTGCAAAAATCCGCGCACCCAAGAATCGGGCAGATCAATTTTCACTTCCTTGAACGAATCTTCGTTCGTCGTTTTGACTTCAAAACCACTCGGATCAATTTCAAATTTCGTTTTTTTATAAGTGCGAATTTTTTGAAACTCATCGTAAAGATCGGCGGAATAATCAATGTTTGTCGTGCCGTAAGAAGTTTCTCTGATATTTTCAAACACCTCGAATTTCGTTCCCAAACGCCCGTAGCTCGATTCGTCTTCGGAAAAACATTCAAAGAAAACTTCGTCCGGGTGAACCGTAATTACGGGATCGAGAACAAACCAGAGATCGCGGTGTTTTTCGTATAAATAGTTATAATACTGGCTGCGTGCCTGATAAAAAGGTCGCCAGCGAGCCGATTTCCGCTGTCGCAATTCGGTCAATTCCGCTTGCAGAACTTTTAACTTTTCGCCGACTTCCATTCGCTGGGAAGCGACTTCCTGCCAATCAATTTCCTCGCGCTGTTTTGCCCATTCCAAATATTCGGTTCTGTCTTTCGGCTTAAAACGCAAATCCGAAACAACGACATCGTGCAAGGCGGAAATCGCTTCCCGAAACTCTAATTTCTGCCGCAGTTCGGCAATAAAAAACGTCGGTTCGCGCGACGCGTCCGGCACGAAAGACATCTCCGTTTCGCGGCTCGAACTCGCCACGCTCGTATTTCCTTTGTAGGCGTATTCAAACAACATTTGCCAGCACCTCCGTCTGTTTGATCTTGATCGGCAGTTCGATATTTGGAAATTCACGGCGGATTTTCAGCATACTTTCAATCATTTTCGATTTGTCGCCGACGGCAATCGTTGCCGAATGACGCGCGAGAATTTTTGCCGCAAGTTTTGCCGAAGTTTCATTTTTTAACGCTTCGCTTTCCATAAAATTTAAAACCCTGTCTTTTGCAACGCGCGAGCGATTTACCAAAGATAAAACTCTCGTAAAATACGGTGCGAGTTTCTCAAATTTTTCGGGCGAATCGGCGGCGTAATTTTCCAGATAATTTGTCGCAAAAAGCTGCATTTCCGGCGAAGGATGTTCGCTTAATTTTAAGAGGTATTCAACCCCGTTTTCTTCTGCAAAATACTTGAGCAGCAAATCTCTCCCGAATTTTTGCGTTTCTTCTTTGACCGAATCGGAAATCGAAACCAGAATCTGCGCGGTTAATTCCTGCGCCGTAAAATTCGCGCGGAAAAATTCGCGCCAGAATTCTCTCGAATCAGACCATTTTGCGTCCAAAGCGCGAATCAGATATGAAACTTCGCCGCCAAGTTTTTCTTTTGTGTTTTCCGCCAGTTTCCACGAAGTTTCCCGGATTGAAAGAATTTCGTCGTTTGTCCAATCAACTATTTCAGCAGTTGAAAATTCATTGCTCCACTCTTCGGCGCGACTTTGCAAAATCAAGCCGCCCGCTTCTTTGGCTTCGGCGTAAACGGAATTTACAAGAAGTTTCGCCGTTTCGACATCGGCAAAATTTTTCCAATTCGGCAAATCTTTCAAAACATTCAGCAAACGCCCGTGAACGCCTTCCGTCTTTTCGGCGACGATCAGCGAAATACAAATCGAATACGACAAATTTTTGACAAATTGTGCGTGCCTTTCGGCAAGACGCAAAACAATCGGGCGAATCGAATCGTGAACGTCGGAAAGTTCGTGCGACAGCAGAGATAAAATTATGCTTTCCCGCCGCAGAAGATTTTCGTCGGAAAATTGACCGAAAAGTTTTATGCCGATTGAGCGAATTTCTTCAAATTCGGAATTTATCAGCGAATTCAGCAAATCATTCGCCAGATTTTCCGTCGGCGTTTCGTGATTTAACAAAATTCGTCCGCCGAATTTCTGCACTTCCAAAAGTTCGTGCGACAGTAAATCTTCGATTATTGCAAAATTCAAAACTCGCAGTTCTTTTTCAAAACTCTGCAAAACCGCGTTGCAGACATCGCTGATGATCCCGCTTTTTTCAGCGTCGAAATTAATTATTTCAGCAATCAAAATCCCGATCAGATTTTGCGCCTCCGTTTCGGTATAATTTGCCGATTGCAAGAGTTTTGCCGCAAATTCTCTCGCGTCAAAATGTTTTGAAGTGAGAAGTTTGAGCATCGCCGAATTATTTTTTGCAAAAAGTTCGCGGCTTGCCTCGATCCATTCAAACGCCTTCTGCCGCGCAAACGAACTTTCGCAAGTCGCAATTTCGATTGCCAGTTCGACATTCGGATTCGACGGATCGTAAAGCGAAACGGCAAGTTGGAAACCGAGATTTGCCGTGATTTGATATGGTCTGGAAAGCAGCATTATAATTGCGTCCGTGTCGAGTTTTTCCAGAAAATCAGGACAGTCTTTTAACGCTTTCACGGCAAATTCGTGAATTGGCAGACATACGCTTTTCGCCAAAAGATGCAAAAGCGCGGCGGGCTGTTCTTCCCAAAGTTCTGGAAACGCTTCTTCACGAACATCCGGTGCTTGGTCGCCGATTTTGTAATTTTCACGCAGACGAAAACCACCCGAACCCGTCTTATATTCGTAACGCGGGCTGTTGCGGTAAAGTATCTGATTAAAAAGCAGATAAGGCGAAAATTTATCCCAGTAAATTTCTTTGACAAGCGGATTTCGCCAATCGTATTGTCCCGTGTGGTAATAATCGTAAATTGTTGATTTTGCTGGAGTTTTTGCGTCCGCGTCGGTAAAAGCGAGCAGCGCACCCGTCGCCATTTTAACGTAATCCGCATCGCCGATCTCACCCATACGCCGCAAAATCCGCCACGTTCTTCGCAAAAAATAATTTCTCGTTTTACTGCCGTAAGCGATGCGCGAAGTTTCCTTGGCAAGTTCGATTTTTGTCTTGATAGTCTGCCATTTTCCGTTTTCGTCCTGCAAATAAAGCGCGTCATACCAAGGATTTGAAAAATATCCCGCTTTTTCCGTTTCAAATTTCTTAGCAATTATTCCGAAAACTTCCCAATCGCGGCGGTATTCAGCCATTTTATAAATGTGCCGGACGGGTTTGAAATATCTCGGTTTATATGGAATTTCCTTTAAAACTTCGAGCAGAACCGGGCGCGTAATCTGATTGTCAATTTCGTAAAGTTTGGTCAGAATATCAAAACTTCCGCGCGTCTGTTTTTCCATTTCTTCGCGCAAAGCGGTCTTAAAGTTCTCAACGCTTCCGTTTGCCGCAAGATTTTTCAGAACTTCGGGCAATTCGGAAACAGCTTTTTCTCTCAGCTTTAATTTCCCCGTTTCATCGGCGAGTTTGAAAATCGCTTCGCGGGCGATTCGCTGCACAAAATCGGCTTTGTGATTTAGAAATTCTACTAAAACCGGAATCGTCGTTTCATCGCCGCAAAATCCCAAACTCCAAGCGATACAGTAATCACGCAAATCATCGCCCGTGCCGATTAGATTGATTAAATGCGGTGTCGCTTCCGCAATTTTTAGTTCGCCCGCCCGCCAGATCGTGCGCGAAATTTTCGGATCGCTTTTCGCTTTTCGGTCTGATAATTTCTGGAGAATTACCCGATTTCGTTCTTCGTTATCTATTGTTTTTTCAGTCTTAACTTCCGCTTTTTCAACCGTTTCCGATGTTTTGCCGACAATGTGATAACCTTTGCGGGATTTTTCGCCGACCAATTTATCAAAAACTCTCTGAGCTTCTTCCAATTCGACGGGATTGATCGTTTTTATTCCTTCTTTTAAGATCGAATTTTTTCTGCCGTAGCGAAAATTAACGACGAACTTCCCGCCCGTTTCGCACAGATCAACTTCATAAACCTTATCGGAATTTCCTTCTCTGAAATGAAGTTTTGTCTGCTGAACGAGTTTCATAAAATTTACTTTTGTTTCATTTATGCAACATTATTTCATAAATAGGCGGTCAAGTCAAATTAAGAATCCAGAGCAATTTAAGAATTGGCATAGGTAAGAGTAGTGAAAACGCCAGCGAAGCGCGGCGAAATCACCACTAAAGGCGTTACTCTTAGCGTATAGCCAAACTTAAACCGTTATAAAAAGATTTTATCTGAAAATAATTTTTCACCATAACTCTAAAATATCTTATTTTCCGTGCAATTTAAAAGTTAAAAGACGCTGGTTGCTGAGAATTTTATAACAATCAACCAAATGCTTTGATAATTTAAGCGTAAACTGAAAAATTTTCAGTAAAAATGCCGACTCAAAAATCTAATTTTGAATCGGCATTTTTATTTGCAAAAAATAAATTCTGCGTCATTGTGAGTTTCGTTTAAGCGGATTTTTCTTTTGTTTGATCCGTAGAAACTTGTTTTTTTGCTTCTTGGGATGCAACGCTGACCGCTTGACCGGCGACGTTTTTGGCTTTATCAACCGCTTGTTTTGCCGTGTCTTTCGCCTGCGCCAGTAAATTATCGCGCTTTTCGCCGACAAGTTGATTTTCGTAGGATGTCGAAGGAATCGCCAAACCGACGAGTGCGCCGGCAACTAATGCAACTGCCCCGATGACCAGAGGGCTTTCCTCAATATAGTATTCATATTGATCCATCGCCTCCGAGCCTAAATTTCCTGCCTTCCTCATTGTCGTGTCGGCAACATCACTCGCGCTTTGGTAAGCGGAATTAACAAGATTTCCAGCCGCATCATACGTTGCGCTTGCCGCGTCAGTCGCCGAATCTGCAACATTACCCGCTTTATCATAAGCTGTGTTTACAGCGTTTCCCGCCGCATCATAAGTCGTATTTGCCGCATCGCCGACTCTATCTCCGGCATTTGCCAAAGCCCTCGAACCGCCTCTCATATAATTGCCGCGCGATTGATCGTATTGGCGGTTTCTGTAGTAATTTCTATTTCTGGTTTTATCATTTCCGCCGAAAAACAACATTCCCGCGCCGGTTGCGATTAAAAGCAACGGTAAAGGATTGTCCGTTATCGTATTAAAAACACTTGATCTCTTTATTTCTCTTGCTGCATTGTCCATAAATTCTTCCGCCTTGCCTAAAGTTGCATCATAAACGGTATCTTTCGCCGTTTCGTAAAATTCCGAAGCCTTTTCGGACACTTTTTCGGAAACCTGTTCCGAAATAGTATCCACACTTAATCTTTCCTGAAGCGCGTCAATTGTTTCGCTCATCTCGCCGCGCGTTTCTTCGATTTTCCGGCGAATCTGCGCCGGATCATCCGCTGTTTCTACTGTTTCTACTGTTTCTATTTTTACCTTTTTTACATTGTTTTTATCTAAATCTGTTCTTTCAGCCATTTTGCATCCTCCTTGATTGTTTCAACGGTTTGTTCGGGAACGGGATCAATTTTTTTCAAATCGTTATATCCCGTAAAAACCATAATTGCTCCGATAACGCCGATAATTATACCGATCAATAAGCACGAGAGCCAAAGCGGAATAAAGTGCGCCAAAGCGACGATGATCGCCGCGACAATCGCCAAAAATCCGACATAGACGATTGTGCCGCCGACTGCGAGAAAGCCGAAATCCTTTCCGGCTTTAACTGCTTTCTGCGTCATTTCCGCCTGAGCTAAAGCCACTTCCTGTCTGATTAATGTGCTGGTTTCGTTCGCTAGTTCGGAAAACAAATCGCCGATTGAGCGTTCATCAGACTCGTTTTTTATAATTTGCGCCATAAAACCTCCCTTGTTCTTTTAATTTACGCTCCGTATCTTCGCTGATAATAATTTGCGTTAGCTCGATCCGGCTCGGAAGATTTCAAAAATCTCGCCGCAAGCAGTCCGAGTGCGAACGCACCGCCGGCAAACAACAACGGCTGACGACGCGCAAAATCTTCGACATCGCGTCTTATGTCATTAAGCCGCGCCTCGTCGAGATAGCTGGAAAAATTTTCGATTGTTCCGGCTATATTTTCGCCGTATTGAGAAGTCATTTTTCCGATGCTCGTTTGATTATCGGCTTCGCGCAGATTTTCACCGACCTTTCGGATCGTGTCGGCGACATCGTTTAAGCCCGAAGTCAAACTGCTTTTTTTCTCGTCAATTATTCCGACGGCTTTGTTTTTCGCCTGTCCGACGGCATTATTCGCCGTTTCCTTGACGTTTTGTTTTGCATTTTCAGCCTGCCCTTTTATGTCTCTCATATCGCCGCCGCTTTTTCCCTGCGTATCTTTGTTCGCCTTTTTATCGGTCAAAGAACTTGCGGTATTTTCTTTAGCTTGTTTTGCTGTTCCTGTGTTTTGTTTATTATTCATAATATCTCTCCCTGGTTCATTAAATTTTCCGAATGAGTTCGGAATGTATTAAATTCAAACGGTTTCTAACTTTATATATTACTTATTGCACATTTCATACCACATTTTGCAAATCGGAGATATATCTGCGCTATAATTACGGAAAATGTTTTATAGAAAAAAACTGGAGCAGAAAAAAATGAGAAAAATATTATTGGTAATGTGTGCGTTAATGCTGCTGTCATCGGCAGTTTCGGCGCAAACATCGAAAAGCGGAAGTATCACGCGCGAGATGGATAAGATAAATTGGATGGATTTTAAGGAAACCGTGCCGTCGAAAATTCAGACGGTTCTGCTGCCCGTCGGAACGCTCGAACCGCACGGCGTGATAAATAACGGTGCAGATAATACCGCGCCGACGGCAATCGCGCACAAGATCGCGCCAAAAGTAAACGCGATGATCGCGCCGACTCTGCCTTACGGAATTACCGGCGGACTGCAGGCGTATCCGGGCGCGTTTCAAATCAGCGAAGAAGCGTATCGCCCGTTTGTAAAGGATATTCTGACAGGTCTGGCGAAAAACGGTTTTAAGAATATTGTTGTTCTGAATGGACACGGCGGACCGCAAACCGCCGTTTTGCAAACAGTCGCCGCCGAAGTTTCAAAGGAAACGGGTGTCAGAACTTTAGTGATAAACTGGTGGTCTTTCGCGTCAGACGAAACAAAGGAAGTTTTCGGCGAAGACGGCGGACACGCGGGATTAAACGAAACTGCCTTCATCCAAGCGATTGATCCGACGCTCGTTCATAAAGAAAAATACACGCCCGATTTAGCAACCGCATATCCGCCAAGCGGAACTTGGTCGGCGAATCCTTTTCCGTCTTCAATCGGACTTTACCAAAAAGGACAAGGCTATCCGAATTTCAACCAAAAACAAGCCGACGAATATTTCGCAAAAGTAACCGACAAAATTGCGAATTTGGTCAATGACGTGATTCGCAAGTGGAATATGATAAGTGAGAAATGAGAAATGAGAAGTGAGAAATAAAGAAAGTTTTTTAATTCTCACTTCTCACTTCTTACTTCCCACTTAAAAATCACCTTTTCCAATAATTTTTTATTTTCAGATCGAGCATCGGAAAGGCGCAGTATTCGACAGTTCTGCCGGATTCGCGTAAGGTTTCGACCATTCCGATAGCGGCATCGGCGTTGCGCGTATGGACGATGATCGTTGCGGCGCGTTGTATATCCTTGTTTTCGTTGAGCCAATCGGCAACGGCGCGTCCGGTGTTGGCAAAATCATCGTGATCGTTTGATTTGTAATGTTCGGGAAGCAAATCGTGGTCGAGAAAAATCGCGTCGTAGCTTCCGCCGCCGCCTAAAAATTCTTTGGCTTCTTCGACGGTTTCGGCGATGTCCAGTTCGTCGCCTTTGAATCTTTTTTGAAACCAGCGATGACGGCGGTTGTCGTCGTCGAGAAGAAAAACATTGATCGGAGCGCGTCCGGCACTCAAATCCGCCAAACCGAGTTTTATCATTAAACTGCGTAAGATACTCATAATTACATTTCCCGGAGAATATTTCCGAATTACCAAATATAGCACAAGCGCAAATCGGAAAAAATTTCGGAAGAAATAATTTTTAACAAAAAAGTTAAATTTTTGTAAAATCTAAGTTGTTGGTTTTACAACGATTTCGCATTTTGCGCTTTTTGTAAACGGGAAAAACGCGATGTTTATTGAGGTTTTTATCGCAAAATAAAACTTGAAATGATTTGTTTCGATGTTATAATCCTAAAACGGCTTCAATGATTTTTACTGACAGCTCCACAAAAAAAATTTCCTTTTAGAGAATTACAAAAACTTTTGATGTCCAACGAAAAAGCGACAGCTTATCCACTTTTCGCCGTTCCGAATAACGCTTCCAGCGAAGCGGAGCGCGAATATTTCGACGCGCTCGACGCGGACGAAGAATCGGATATTTGTCCGCTTTGTTACGGCGCGGGACTTTTTGAAGTCGTAAAAGGCGAAGGCGTGCGTCCGTGCGAATGCCGCAAGCAGAAATCTCATTCAAATTTGATCGAAAAAGCGAGGATTCCAAAACGGTATAAGGATTGCCATTTTCACACATATAAATCGCTGAATCCGACGCAGGAACGCGCGTTTCGTTACGCTTCGCGGCTGGCGATGGATTATCCGGCGATTGAACGCGGACTGCTTTTTATGGGAACTGTCGGAGTCGGCAAAACGCATCTGGCGGTTTCGATTCTAAAAGGTTTGATCGAGCGCGGATTTTCCTGTCTGTTTTACGAATTCGGCGCACTTCTCAAGGAAATTCAGGGTTCTTACAATTCAATTTCCAAAACGTCGGAACTCGCCGTTCTCGCGCCCGTTTTTGAAGCGGAAATTTTGGTCTTGGACGAACTCGGCGCGTCAAAACCGACTGATTGGGTGCGCGACACGATGGCGCACGTTATTAACACGCGCTACAACGACAATAAACTCACGATTTTTACGACAAATTACTCAGACAATCGCGGCAGCGAACTCGAAGAAACGCTCGAAGACCGAATCGGCGTGCGCCTTCGCTCAAGACTCTACGAAATGAGCCGCAAAGTCGTAATCAACGGCGAAGATTTCCGCCGCACCTTCGATCAGGTAACGCAGATTAGGAAAAGGTGAAAAAAGGTGAAAAAAGGTGAAAGGTAAAAGGTAAAAGGGTAAAGAGTAGAATTTCAATAACTACAACCTTTGCTGCTTAACCTTTTACCTTTCACCTTTTACCTTTTACCTTTAAAAAACCTGTAACCGAGCAGTCCAATTAAGATCAGAGCGAAAATGATCGGGTAGAAATAATCGGATTTTTGAATCATAAAAAAATGTATTACGCCGCCGATTGCGGCAGCGTAAGTTAAGCGGTGAAGTTTCTGCCAATTTTTCCCGCCAAGGCGTTTGATCATTTTGTTTGTCGAAGTTACGGCGAGAGGAATCAGCAGAAAAAACGCCGCCATTCCGACGGCGATAAAAGGTCTCTGCCAGATGTCCGCGAAAATTGCCGCAAGGCTCAGACTTTTATCGAAAATGCTGTAAGTTATCAGGTGAATGAATCCGTAAAAAAATGCGTAAAGTCCGAGCATTCGGCGGAATTTTATAAGTTGATTTAACCCGAAAATTTTGCGAAGCGGCGTAACCGAGAGAGTTATCAAAAGAAAAACGAGCGTTAAAATCCCGGTAGTTCGCAGAAAATACTCAACCGGATTTGCGCCGAGTCGTCCGAAATACCAATCCCAAAACAGCAGCGCAAGCGGCACGAGGCTGTTGACGAAAAGCATTATTTTGTTGAATTTTGTATCGGTCATTTGATTTTGGAACGCCGGCATCTTGCCGGCAGCAAACGCGGAAGCGTTTGAGAAAAGTTTACCAACTTCAAAGTTATATTACAGTATTAAAGTTTGCTATCCGTGTTTTCGCGCTTCGCACTCATTGCCGCCAAGATGGACGGCGTTCCGCTAAAAATATTTTCTCAAATCCATTCCTTTGTATAAATTTGCAACCTCGTCGGCGTAGCCGTTGAACATCAAAGTTTCGCGCCGTCCGAGTTCGCCGATTCGTCTTTCGTCGGCTTGCGACCAGCGCGGATGGTCAACTTGCGGGTTGACGTTTGAATAAAAGCCGTATTCGCTTGGCGCGGACAAATTCCAAGTTGTCGGCGGCTGCTTGTCGGTCAGCATTATTTTAACGATTGATTTGATGCTTTTAAAGCCGTATTTCCAAGGCACGACAAGGCGGACGGGTGCGCCGTTTTGATTCGGCAGAATCTTGCCGTAAAGTCCCGTCGCCAGAATCGTCAGCGGATGAGACGCTTCGTCGAGCCGCAAACCTTCAACGTATGGAAGCGGAATTCCCGCCGCCAGTTCGGACTGCATTTCATTTTTGTTTTTCGGCAGATTCATTTGCGGATTTTCGTAATTTTCGCTCGGATAAAATGTTTCAAACGCAACATATTTTGCCGAACCAAGCGGCTGAACCTTTTCGAGCAGAGTTTTCAAAGGGAAACCGACCCACGGAATAACCATTGACCAGCCTTCGACACAGCGGAAACGGTAGATTCTTTCTTCCTGTTCAAATTTCAACAACTCTTCGATGCCGAAAACTTTCGGTTTTCCCGCGAGTCCGCCGACTTCGATTGTCCAAGGGCGCGTGACGAAATCTTCCGCGGCTCTGGCAACGGCGGTTTTGCTTGTCGAAAATTCGTAAAAATTATTGTAATTGGAAACGTCTTCAAGCGGAGTCAGTTCGCTTTGCAAATTCCCGTTTCCTTTTTTGACGACATCTTCGATTTTCGCCGTGTTTACTTCTTTCGGCGGCGGCGGATTGATAAAACGATAAACGCCCGCCGTCGCCAAAGTTGTTCCGGTAAGAAGCCCGGCGCGAATAAAATTGCGGCGGTTCAGATACGTTTCTTCCGGCGTTATTTCGCTCGGTTTTATTTTGTCAGGATTCTTCTCCATAATTTTTAATTCGCTTTAAATTAAAATTAGTTTCATCTGATTATTATACAGTAGGGCTTTCTTATAAAAAATTTCCTTGAATATCGCGCAGCGATTATTTGAATTTAATTTTTATAAGAAATCCCTACTATATATAGCAAATACCGGGAAATATATTCCGAAAAATCTTGTATAAAATCGGTTTTTATGATTAGATGATTTTACGAAATCACAAGTAAATATAAGTCAGCAAAAAAATTTGAAACCTTTTTATAATTTAAGGAACTAATTATTATCAAGATTTCTGAAATTTTTAACGAATTTACATTAAATTCAAAATTATGAAATCTCGAAATCTATATCGCATTGTTTCAATTATACTTATTTTGTATCGGCTTTTACTTTATAAGCTATCTACAATTCAAAGAAATTTTACTCGGCACTACGCTTATATTGCTTTGCGTTCCCGTATTTCTGCGAACCTTTGAGTTTGAAAATAAAGAGAAAATTATATCAGTTATAACAGTCTTATCCGTTTTAACTGCGGTTATTTATCTTTTGTATTTTATTTTTAGTTAATAAATCAAGTTTTGAGGAGTTTTCAAATATGAATTTTTCACGTTTTATCTTTTTATTTCTTTTAATCACAACACTTTCGAGCATTTCGATTTTCGCGCAGACTTCGCCGACTGAATCTCAGACGGAAAAGGAAAACGCGCAAAAGGAACGGGAGAAAAAGGCGATTGCGATTCTGGAAAGAACCGTCAGTCAAGCGTCTTTTTTGAAACTGCCGGACAACCGCGCTTTGGTTTTTGCTTCGGCGGGCGATCTGATCTGGAAGCGCGATGAAAAACGCGCCCGACAGCTTTTTCGGCAGGCGGCAAGCGAACTCGTGCAAGCCAATAATATGCCGGAAGATGATTCGGGAAATCCGTTTTTGAGCGTTTTTTCAAATCCTTCGCCGCGCAAACAGATTTTGACGACGATTGCAAAATACGACGCGGAAATGGCTCTCGAACTTCTTCTTTCGACTCGTCCGCCGAAAGTTGCGGCGGCACTTGCGGCAGCTTCGCGCGAACAGACCGCCGGACAGAATCAGAAAAAATCTCCGTCAGTTTCGATGGAAGATAATCAAAATAAGTATCTGGTTTCTCAGGAATTACAGCTTGAACAGAGTTTTTCGGCAAAAGCCGCCGAAGAAAATCCGCAGAAAGCCGTCAAGATGTTGAGAGAAAGCATTGACAAGAACGGCGTTACGACTGCGGCTTTTTCGATTCTGAATAAGATCAACAAAAAAGACAATAAACTTGCCGTCGAACTTGCCGGAGAAATCGCGCAAACGCTGTCTGAAACCGATTTTGCGGCGAAAGAAGGGCAGATGGGCATCGCATCCAATTTTCTGAAAAATTATTATCTCGATGCGGATAAAAAAACAGATGCGGCGGACAGCGACAAACCACTGAAAATCAGCGAAAGTCAGGCTAAAAATCTAGCGGGCAAAGTTGCCGATCATTTGGCAAAAATATCGGGCGATAACAAAATGAGCAATTACTTTTTAGTAATGTCAACAACGCCCGTGATAGAGAAAATTCTTCCCGAAAGAAGCCAGTCGCTCAAGCAGGCTCAGGAGAAAATGAAGAAATCAATGCCCGCCGAATTTATGCAGTATGACGACGATATGTTTAGCGATGACAGAGAAAAGATTGGAAAAACCATCTCAAATGCGGAAAGATTCCCGGATCAACTGCGCGGTCAAGTTTACAAAAGAACGATCAATCAAGCCGCTTCGAGCGGAAAACTCGACGAAGCACGCGCCGCGCTTTTAAAAGCTCCGTCGGGAAAAGAGCGCGACGAGGCTTTGAATTTTTTGGACTCGAAATTCGCCGAGCAGAAAATTAAAGACGGAAAATTCGACGAAGCGAAAAAGATAATTGACAATCTGACGGTGAAAAAAGAAAAGGTTGAACGGCTCGTTCAGATGGCGATTGCGTTTCAACAGAGAAACACCGAAGATGATGCCGATTCTGCTAAAAAAATAATGATCGAAGCCGAAAATATGATTGACGACGTTCCGCAGGATGAAGACGGAATTGATAATTTTCTGAGAATTGCCGGCGGTTACGCGTTTGTCGAACCGAAAAAGGCTTTTGCGATGCTCGATACTTTTTCGTATCAAGTCAACGATATTGTCAATGCGTCGGCACTTCTTGCGAAATACAATAAACGCGACAGGTCTTTTAATAACGGCGAATTGATCTTAAACAGAGGTCTGCCGCGCATCGGAAACGCCGTTTTTCAATACGGCGACGCGCTCAATCAACTTGCCAAAGAAGACATCAACCGGCTCGAAGGAATAATTTCCAAATTTCAGCGCGACGACGCGCGGACTTTGCTTCAACTTTACATCGCGCAGGCTTTTTTCAACGAGAAAATAGGACTCGAAGGCGGCGCAAATCCCGGTTTTGAGGCGGAAGTTTTCGGATTTTAATTTTTAGTCAATTAAATTTTTTGAGATGAAAATGCGAAAAGGAACACTATATTTGTAGCGTTCCTTTTTTATTTTTATGTGGATTTTTTGGCAAACGAATGACATTTTTTTGTCAACCGACGGAAGAATTGATTCAACATTTGAGCTATCATCAGTTCACATTCAGCGAACGGCAGATTTTATTCTTCCCGTTTTCTGTGCGGTTCTTACACGATGATCGTATTTTCGGAATCAAAAAATATGTTATAATTTACCGCTATGATGGTAGCTGAACAAGTAAATAAAAAACTAAAAAAATTGCCGGCGCAGGCGCAGGAAGAAGTTTTGCATTTCGTTGAATTTCTCGCGCAAAAATTTGTTCGGGAAGTTGATATTGGGAAAGAATTAACCTTTGAACAAAAAGCCGCTGCAATCGAGCGTTGGGCAAAAAGCCACAGTTTTGAAACTCCGGTTATCCTTGACGACAGGCGCGAAATTATCTACGAAGATTAGCAAAAAAAATGGATCATCTTGCGGACACGAATATTATTTTGAGAATTGCCGAACCTGCTCATCCGATGCACAATTCGGCTTTAAACGCCGTCAAAAAATTATTTGCGGGCGGCGATAATGTTTTTCTTATTCCGCAAAACTTGATCGAATTCTGGAATGTAGCGACCAGACCGGCGAATAAAAACGGTTTTGGATGGACGGTTAGAACAAACTGATGCGGAAGTTGCTGATTTGGAATCAATTTTTCAATTTTGCCGGATACGCGAGCAATTTATTCGGAATGGCGAAAGTTGGTGGTGAAACATTCGGTTTCCGGGAAACAAGTTCACGACACCAGAATTGTTGCGGCAATGAATGTTCACCAAATTACTCATCTATTGACTTTCAATATTGCAGATTTTAAAAGATTCTCCAATATTATCTTGATTAATCTGACATCTGTTTAATAACTTCCCGCCGCAATATCCGATTTCACGCCGCTTGCTTCCTGCGCGATTTTTACGCCGACGCTTGCGCCGATTCTGGTTGCTCCGGCTTCAAACATTTTTCTCGCGTCGTCAATTCCCTTTACGCCGCCCGATGCTTTTACGCCCAGACTTCTGCCGACAATTCGGCGCATCAGATTGACATCTTCGACGGTTGCGCCGCCTTTGGCAAATCCGGTTGAAGTTTTGACAAAATCCGCGCCCGCGTTTTTTGAAGCCAGACACGCGCGGACTTTTTCTTCGTCGGTCAGAAGCGCGGTTTCGATGATAACTTTGCACAAAATCCCGTTTTCGTGCGCGGCTTCGGCAACGCGGCGAATGTCTTCTTCGACGGCGCAATCGTCGCCGGATTTGAGCCAGCCGATGTTGATAACCATATCAACTTCGCGTGCGCCGTTAAAAATCGCGCGGCGCGTTTCATACGCTTTGACATCGGAAAGCGTCGCGCCCAGAGGAAAACCGATCACCGTGCAGACCGGAACATTCGAGCCTTTCAAAAATTCCGCCGCTTGTTTTACCCAAGCCGGATTGACACAAACGGACGCAAAACCGAACTCAATCGCTTCATTGCAAAGTTTTTTGATGTCGGATTCCGACGCTTCGGGCTTTAAAAGCGTGTGGTCAATCAAACTTGCCCAATCGTGCGCCGTCGCCGTTTCGCCCAAAACAATGCCGATGCGCGACGCGCCCGCGTCAACGATTCGCTCCACGTCGGCGCGGCAAAACGAGCCGATATATTCAACTGCACCGTTTTTATCGAGTTTTGACAAAACCAAATCCGTAATTTGTTCGACAAGTTGTTCGTAATTTCCGTTATTCATAATCGGGGCAGTCCAGAGTTCCGCGTCCAAAATTTAAAGTTAAAAAAAATAAATTGACTTCGGACGCGGGACACGAAACTAGATAAGTTTCCATTCTTTCAAAACGTCCATCAAGTTCGGCAATTCTTCCCGCCAGAGCCAATCGGTTTTTATCCACAAACCTTCAATTACACGGCTTTCAAATCTTCCTTCTGCTTCAAGAGATAATTGCTCGTATTTTCCTTCATCATCAAATCCGTAAAAAACGACGGTTCGCCGATTCGGATCAATAATCCAATACTCGCTCACTCCCGCTTTTTCGTATTCCTCGAATTTATCCTGCGTATCTCTGATAATACTTTCAGGCGAAATTATTTCAATTACCAAATCCGCCGCGCCGTCAAAAAATTGCTCGCCGATGCGGTCAAGGTTTTCCGTTTTGACAAAGAAAATATCAGGTTCACGACCTCTCGGTTTGTCGTCTAAAACCATTTTCATCTGATACGGTTCGCCGCAAATTCTGCCCGATTTTTTCACGTCTGTATAAAAAGTTAAAATTGTCCTTAAAAAACCTAACAGCAAATCGTGGCTTTGTGTTACTGACATTGGTATAATCACCTCGCCTTCAACATATTCCGCATATTGTCCGTCGTATTTAACGAGAAATTCTTCATAAGAGAGTTCCTCTTTCGGAACAAACTGCGAACCCGTCGAAGTCATAATTTCGGTATTTGTTTGTGCCATAAAATTCTCCTAAATCAGTTTCCATTCCTTCAAAACTTCCATCAAATTCGGCAATTCTTCCTGCCAAAGCCAATCAACTTTTATCCACAAACCTTCAATTATGCGGCTTTCAAATTTTCCGTCGGCTGAAAGCGGGAGCATTTTATATTTTCCGTTTTCGTCAAAACCGTAAAAAATCGCCGTCCGCCGATTCGGATCAATTATCCAATACTCGCTCACTCCCGCTTTTTCATATTCCTCGAATTTATCCTGCGTATCTCTGATAATACTTTCAGGCGAAATTATCTCGATCACCAAATCCGCCGCGCCGTCAAAAAATTGCTCGCCGATGCGGTTAAGGTTTTCCGTTTTGACAAAGAAAATATCAGGTTCACGACCTCTCGGTTCGTCGTCTAAAACCATTTTCATCTGATACGGTTCGCCGCGTATTTTGCCCAAGTTTTTTGCTTCGACAAATAATCTCAAAAGTGCTTTCAAGAAAGCGTTTAAGTCTTCGTGTCTATCGGTAACTGACATCGGTTTAATTACCTCGCCATCAACATATTCTGCATATTGTCCGTCGTATTTAACGAGGAATTCTTCATAAGAGAGTTCCTCTTTCGGAACAAACTGCGAACCCGTCGAAGTTATAATTTCGGTATTTGTTTGTGCCATAAAAATTCTCCTAAATCAGTTTCCACTCTTTCAAAACATACATCAAATTCGGCAAATCTTTCTGCCACAGCCAATCGGTTTCGAGCCAAAGTCCTTCTAAAACGCGGCTTTCAAATTTTCCGTCCGCGCCGAGCGGCAAAAGTTGATATTTTTCTTCCGCGTTAAAACCGTAAAAATTCGCCGTCCGCCGCCCGTAATCTATTATCCAATATTCCTTTACGCCCGCTTTTTCATATTCTCCGAATTTATCCTGCGTATCGCGGGCAAGACTTTCGGGCGAAACGATTTCGATTATTAAATCCGCCGTTTTGTCAACAAATTGTTTTTCCAAAAGATGCAGATTTTCGTTTGAAACAAACAGAATATCAGGCTGTCTGCCCGAAGGTCGAAAATCGAATTTGATTTGAAACGGCGCGGGAATTACTTCGCCTAATTTTTTGGCTTGTATCCAATGCTGCAAAATTGCCGTCAAAAAACTCGATAATTGTTGATGTCTTAAACTCGGATTACTCATTTTTATTACCTCGCCGTCCACCCATTCAAACCAGCCTTCTTCGCCGTTCCATTCGAGAAATTTTCGATACGAAATTTTATCGTTAGGAATATTCGGCGGAATCTGCAAGTGGACATTCGGCGCGGTTTCAGCAGTTAAATTTTCCATAAATTTTTACCTCTTTAATTTTAGAATTTTACCACTTTTTATATTGCTTTTCGATTGTTTCAATTTTTCCGACGCGCTTTTTATGTCTGTCTTCGCTTATTTCGCTCATCAAAAACGCTTCGACGATTTCCTTTATTTCGTCAAACGAATTTTGCCCGCTTCCCAAAGTCAAAATATTTGCGCCGTTATGCTCGCGTGAATTTTTTGCTAAAGCCGCATTGTAACAAGCGGCGGCGCGGACGTTCGGAACTTTATTTGCCGTTATCGCCGAACCGATTCCCGCGCCGTCAATGATAATTCCGACATCTGTTTGTTTATCTGAAACGGCAACAGCAACGTGATGTGCGAAATCGGGGTAATCAACTGCGTCAGTTGAATTTGTGCCGAAATCGCGGACTTTTAAGCCGAGTTGGTTGAGGAAAATTTTTAATTTTTCTTTCGTTTCAAAACCGCCGTGATCGCAGCCGACGGCGACGGATTTCACCTTTAATGAGCCGCGTCTTGATTGTTTATAAACGAGTTCGATGTTTTTATCTTTGATAATATCTTCGGCAAGCGACGTGAATTTCACTTTTTCCGCCACGCGAAGTTTCGCCCCTGTTTCGAGTCCGCGCAAATCGTCTTCAGTCAGAATGCTTTTCGCCGATTCGTCCAGATCAAAATCCTTGCCGATTTCGTTTTTCAGCGAATTGACGACGACGCGCTTCGGCAGATTGTTTGCAGGTGTTTGTTCTTCATCGTCGTCTTCAAACGGAACGGTTTCCAAAACTTGTTTGACCAAAGCGCGAATGCGATCACGGGTTTCTCTATTTTCAGACATAAATTTTCTAATCGGACTTGCTGTTTTTCGTTAAGTTGAATAGTATTTGCAAAAGTCATTTGAATCAAATTACGGAGAGAAAAGATGTCAGCCAAAACAGCAGAAGAATATACCGAATTTACGAATCCGAATCTTGAAATTTTGTATTCTGCCGAAGAAATCAACGAGCGCGTGGCGAAAATGGGCGCGGAAATTACCGAAAAATATGCGGGAAAAGATTTGGTTTTGATCGGCGTGTTAAAAGGTTCGTGCGTTTTTATGGCGGATTTAATGCGCCAAATTGATCTGCCTCTGACAATTGATTTTATGGCGGTTTCGAGTTATAAGGACGGAACTGTTTCAACCGGCGATGTCGAAATTCTGAAAGATTTGGCAAATCCGATTCGCGGAAAAGACGTGATAATCTGCGAAGACATTATTGATACTGGTTTGACCTTATTTCGCCTGACGGAAATTTTAGGCTCGCGCGGAACAAACTCTTTAAAGATTGCCACGCTTTTGGACAAACCCGAACCGCGCATTAAAACGGAACTCAAAATTGATTACTGCGGCTTTCGGATTCCAAACAAATTCGTCGTCGGCTACGGCTTAGATGCGGCGGGACGCTACCGCAATCTGCCTTTTATCGGCGTGGTCAAAAATCCCGAATTGGCTTAAACGGAACCACGTCCATCTTGGCGGCAATAAGCGCGAAAGCGCGAAAACCGAGATAAGAAAATCTAAAGTTAAAAATTAAAATGTGTTTTTGCAAACGATTTTCAAATGCTTTTGCATTTGTTGCCGCCAAGATGGACGTGGTTCCGTTGTTATAAAATTTCCTGCCCGACAAAATACGTCTGTGAATCGAATTCGGGTTCGCCGTCTTCAATTTCGATTTTGGAATAATCGCCTTCGGAATTTAAGATTTGCGCGTTGGTATTGTCCTGCAAATACGCACCTAAAACTTCTTCTTTTAAATACTGCATTAATTGCCGGTCTTTGATCGGCGCGACGGCTTCAACGCGGCGGTCAAGATTTCGGTGCATCCAGTCCGCGCTGCCGATGTAGATTTCTTCTTCTCCGCCGTTGGCAAAATAGAAAATGCGGCTGTGTTCGAGAAATCTTCCGACGATTGACACGACTCTGATATTTTCCGAAAGTCCTTTGATGCCGGGGCGCAAAACGCAGATTCCGCGCACGATCAGATCAATTTTTACGCCCGCCTGCGATGCTCTGTAAAGCGCGTGGACGGTTTTATCGTCGGTCAAACTGTTGATCTTAACGATGATTTTGGCTTCTTTACCGGCGATTTTGTTGGCGGTTTCGCGGTCAATCAATTCCAGCATTCGTTCGCGCAGATTGATCGGCGCAACCAGAAGCTGGCGATATTTTGTCTGATGAGAATATCCGGTCAGAAAATTAAACAAATCCGTGATGTCCGCGCCGATTTCCGAGTCCGATGTTAAAAGTCCGAGATCGGTGTAAATTTTCGCCGTCGCCGGATTGTAATTTCCCGTCGAAAGGTGAACGTAACGGCGCAGTTTTTTACCTTCACGGCGCACGACGAGCATAATTTTCGAGTGCGTTTTCAGCCCGCGCATTCCGTATATAACGTGAACGCCTTCGTCTTCCAGACGACGCGCCCATTCGATGTTGTTTTCTTCATCAAAACGCGCTTTGAGTTCGACCAGCGCGGCAACCTGTTTTCCGTTGCGGCTCGCTTTTATTAAAGATTTGACAATTGGCGAATTCGTTCCGGCGCGGTAAAGACAGATTTTTATGGCGATAACGTGTTCGTCTTCCGCCGCCGCATTTATAAAATCCGTGATCGTGCTGTAAGCCGTGTATGGATGATGAACGAGCAAATCCTGTTTTTTCAAAACCTCGAAAATATTTGCATTTTGGCGCAGCGGTTTCGGAATCGAATAGGCAATCGGCGTGTCCTTCAAATCGGGACGATCAAGCGAATAAAGCTGCATCAAATCGGGAATATTCAAAAATCCGTCGAGCCGGAAAACATCGTTTTCGGTCAGACCGATTGAACTTGTCAGATAATCAGCAATTCTTTTCGGCATCGAGGCTTTGACTTCCAGACGAACGGGAAAACTGTAACGCTCGCGCTGGTGAAGTTCCTGTTCCATCGTCCGCAGAATATCGCTCGCTTCGTCTTCGCGCAGTTCGATGTCGGCATCGCGCGTGAGGCGGAAAAGATGACTCTTGTTGACCTGCATATTCGGAAAAAGATTGATAATATTTGCTTGAATGATCTCGCCAAGTTGAGCAAATTTCGTGCTGAAATCATCAAGGGCGATCAGGCGCGGAATATTCGGCGGAACTTTGATGCGGACAAATCGGTTATGCGTGTAGAGATGCTGCAATTGCCCGTGATCGGCATTTTTATTCGGTTCGACGATCACGCCGAGATTCAGACTCAGATTTGAAATATACGGAAACGGATGGCTTTCGTCCACCGCTTGCGGCGTGAGAACGGGAAAGACGTTTTTCATAAAATAATCGTCAACTCTGGCTTTTTCCTCTTCGCCCAAATCGTCATACGAAGAAATAATCACGCCTTTTTCGGCAAGTTCGGGCAGAACGTCTTCGCGCAGACAAGCCATCTGCTCGGCAAGCATCGGGCGCAGACGATTGCGAATTTCCCTGAGTTGTTCTGCCGCCGAAAGTCCGTCGGGCGAGGTTTTGAAAATATCCTCGGCGATCTGTTCCTTCAAACCCGAAACGCGAATCATAAAAAATTCGTCCAGATTGGTCGAAAAGATCGAAAGAAATTTGAGCCTTTCAAGCAAAGGAGTCGTTTCGTCAAGCGCGAGTTCCAGCACGCGCCGGTTAAATTCGAGCCAACTGAGTTCGCGGTTAAAAAGATTATCCGAATTGCCGACGGGCAGTAAATTTTCAGCTTCTGCAACGGCTGTCTGCGTTTCCTGAGTTACGGGGTTCATAATAAAATCGTTGTTTGAAAAAAGTTTAGAATTTCAGCAAGGGAAAGACAAAAAAATTTGTGTTGAATCTTCTGCGGTGAGAAATTACCACGCTTAAAATTTTACCAAAATAAGAGGCTGGCGGTCAAAAAAATTTATAAACGCCGAATTTACTGCTGCAATGCAATTTTTGAGTTTTCGCTCGTCTTAGTAAAACACGAATCGGCGAAAATTTCTGCTGAAAAATTCACGTTCGAGAAAGATTTTCAGATTTTCGCTCACAAGACAAGAAGCGAATATTTTGCAAGTCAGGCGATAAAAGTTTATTTTAATTTGTAGTTTTCTATGCAGAAAATAAATTTACACATTAAAACTCCGTTTGAAACACAAACTGTTTCGCTCGAAGACGAGATCAGCATCGGGCGCACGAATCTTGCCCGGATCGTGCTTTCGGATACGGGACTTTCGCGGCTGAACACAAGTTTTTTTCTGGACGAAGGCGCGGTTTTTGTCGTTGATGAAAACTCTCTGAACGGAACTTTTCTAAACGGCGAAAAATTATCAAACCAGCCGCGCAGAGTTTACAACGGCGACACGATAACTCTCGGAAGCGAAACGAAAATTACGGTGGAGATCGCCGAAGTTTCCGTTACGGCATTTGATTCGCAAACGAACCGGACAAAAGCAGATCAGCCGGAATTTTCAGAACCGCAAAACCACGCTTTCCAACCGCCGCCGAAAGAAGTTCCGAAAAATCCGGCTGATAAACCGCCGATGGTTCTGATTCTCGCCGCCGTTTCGACTTGTCTGATAATTTTTCTGTCGGCAATTGCAATTTTTCTCGTCAGCATTTACAAAACCGATTCAACCGCGAAAAAGCCGAATCAAACCGCCCGCGCTTCAAATTCCGATATTCCGGTTCGCGTCCAAGACCCGCTTGGTGTCGGCGATCCCGAAGATTTGGATTTGGACGATCTGATGTCGTTTTGGGACGTGCAGGAAGAACCGATTGAGGCTTCGGAACTCGAAGAAGTAAAATCGGAAACGGCAAAAAGCAACGCGGCGGATTTAAATGTTTCGGTTGATTTCTGGGAACAGCAGAGAGCTTTGGCGTTGGGTTCGCGTGCGCCTTTTGCAACCGGAGTTTATCCGGCGGGAATAATTATTCCCAAAGAAGTTCGTCCCGACGGTGTGGTTAAACAAACGGCAAAAATACGCGAAATGGTTGCGGCGGGTTATCAGCTTCCGTTGGATTTTGCCGATCTCGCGCAGAGAAAGATGAACGGCGAACTTGTCGAACTTCCGATGGCGACAAAAGATTTCGTCTTGGAAGTCGGCGGCAGTTCGACGGAAGGCGCGTTTACTTCGTTCAGTTTTGAAACGAACAGCATAATTACTCCGCCCGGTTCGGAGGATTTCCAAATTATATCAAAACTTGCAGGCAATTTTGACGGGCAAAAATACGATATGAACAACGGACGAGACCGACGGCAGATGAAAATCCGTATGCTCCGAATGTTCAATCAAAACGCCAAACCCGTTTTGGAACGGCTCGCCAAGGCTTACAGAGAAAAGTTCAACCGCCCGCTGCGCGTCACGTCGCTTTCGCGTTCGATGGAATATCAGATTTCCCTGAACAAAGGCAACTCTAATTCTTACAGAGTGCGCGGCAAAGGCTCGTTTCCGCCGCACACTTCCGGCTGCACATTTGACCTCGCCCGCAAACATATGACCGCCGAAGAACAGAATTTCGTAATGCAGCAACTCGCCGAAATGGAAAATCAGGGAATTCTCGACGCTCTGATCGAAGGCGGCACAAACGCCTGTTTTCACGTTTTCATCTATCCCGACGGAAAACCGCCCGTAATGTAACCCGACTGGAGCGCAAGCGTCTCGCTTGCAATGAGCGCGGAGCGCGAAAAAATCGCAACAAACTTAAACTGTCGAAATAACAAACAATTTCCATTGCTCGCGCAATGGCTGCAAGCGAGACGCTTGCGCTCCAGTCGGATAATATGAATCGGACTTTGGACTTTGGACTTAGGACTTTTTAAACTAATTCTATGGCAGATGCGGAAAAGGATTTATCAGTTTCAAACAAACAAAAGCAGACTTTTACGGGATTGGCGCGAAGACTCGGCAGACTTTCGAGCGAGAAAAAAAAGGTCGCGCTTGAGATGAGCGCGGCGTTGGCGGGCGTGTCCTTGCGCGTCAGCCGCGAATTTGTCGAAGCCGTTCCGAAAGCGGCGCGGATTTTAAGCCCCGAAGATATTCGCGCGTGGGCGGAAATGGGCAGGCGGCTGGCGATGACAAATGCCGATTCGGGCGCGGAATTTTTCCAGCGCGGCGTGGCGAAATACAAAAAAGTTCCGAAAAATTCACGTTCGCTCGTTTTTCAAATTTGCACGCGTCAGCTTGTTTTGTCGAGTTCGATTGCGCTCGAAACTTTTGAATTTGTTCCGAAACTCGCCGAAAAAGTCGGCGACGACGAACTTTTCACCGAAATTTTAGAACTCGCGGCGGAAATTGCCAATCGTTCCGCCAAACACAGTCAGGATTTTCTCGAAAAAACGCCGGAACTCGCCGACGCTTTGACAAAATTCGGCGCGGACAAAGAAAAAGTTTCGGCTTCCGTTATCGCTTTAGCTTCGCATTTCGCTAACCGAACGGGCGGAATGACGGCTGATTTGTGGCAGATTCTGCCTAAAATGCTCGAAGAAATTTCCGCCGAAAATGCCGTCGAAATTACCAAAACCGCGATAGATTTTTTGGAATTCGGCGGCAGCGTAACGATTCATTTTGTCAGATCGGGCGGCGAAGTTATGCGCCGGATTCCAGATGTTTTCGCCGATTGGCAGAAGGTCTTGAAAAAAGTTGCGGGAAACGGAAACGCGCTTTTGATTTCTTTTATTCGCCACTCGCCGCAGTTTTTCGGCAATGTTTTAACCTTAGAGAAACGCGCGGAAGTCGTTGATATTGCCCGAAATATTCTGCATTTAATCGGAAAAATCGCCGAAACCGATGCCGAAGCCGCGCTCGCCGCGTTTCGTTCGAGCGCGAACGCTCTCAGAAAAGTTTCGTTCGAGCAGTTTGCAGATTGGGTGGAAACGGGCTTGGAAAAAACTTCGGGCGAAAGCGCAAAAGCCAGACGTTCGTTTTTCGCGTTGGAGACGAGAAAAAGCAATGCCGTTTTGCAAAACGCGCAAATCGGTCTGCCGCTTGAAAATGTGCAGACGGTTTTGCGGATTTACATTGAAGGTTTGACGGGAAAAGAAGTTGAAATCCAGCCGCTTTCGGCGATGCCGCAGCAATCGAGAATCGGCGACGGCAAGACGATTCGTCTGCCTTCGATAATTGCCGAATTTGAGTCGGATGAAATGGATTTCCGGCTTTACAAAGTTCTTGCGGCACACGGCGCGGGACAAATCGAATTCGGAACTTATCTGCGCGACACGCCAAAATTAAAAGCCGCTTTCGCCGAACTCGCCGCCCTTTACGAAGCAACCGCCGCGCAAACCGACGCATTTTCGCTGGCTGGCTACATCGAAGACGTGCAGACGGGCGAAAAGGCTCTCACGCCCGAAGAAGAAGCGAAACGAAAAAAACGTCGAAAACTGCCGAAAGATTCGGATTATACGGCGGTTTTGAAAATCTTCCCCGAACCGTATTTGGCAAAAAGGATTTTCGGCACGATGGAAAACGCCCGGATTGACAACCGTCTGCGCTTTGAATATCGCGGTTTGCGAAAGGATTTGGATTTGATGCAGAATTTTCTGCGCGAAAACCGCCCGTATATTTTCGATTTGCCGATGCACCAAGTTCCGCCCGAACTTTTATTTCAAATAACTTTATGCGGCGGCGCAACCGAAGATGCGCGTCGGTTTTACGGGCAAATTGTTTCGGAAATCGAATCAATCGTTGAAGTTTATTTAACAAATGAAAATGCGACTGTTGCCGATTCTTTAATGGCGACGAGCCGCGTTTACGCGCTTTTCCAAGCAATTACGGCGGACGACTCCAAGCAGCAGGAAGCCGACGAGAACGAAGAAAAAGAAGATTTTGAATACGAGGAAAAAGAAGCGAAAGAAGCGCAAATTGAAAGCAAGAAAAAGGGCGAAAAAGCCGCGCAGAAATCGCCCGACGTGCGCGATTTGTTCAACGCTTGGAACAATTTGGACGACGAAGGCGAACCCGACGATTTGCAGGGCGCGGAAGCGTGGTCGCACAACGAAATGCCCGAACAGCCGCTCGAACTCGGCGATACGGCGTTTTCTTACGACGAATGGGACAAGGATTTGTCGGATTTTCGCACCGATTGGTGTCGCGTGATCGAGAAAAAAGTCCGCAAAGGCGACAGAAACTTCGTCGAACTCACGCGCTCGCGCTATCGCGGCGTGATTTCTTCGGTTCGCCATCAATTTCAATTGATGAAACCCGAAAATTTAACGCGCATTAACCGCGAACTCGACGGTGAAGATTACGATCTAAACGCGCTCGTTGACTACGTTATTGACCGCCGCGCCGACGGACAGCAATCGGAAAGAATCTACACAAAACGCCTCAGAAAACAACGCGATGTCGCCGTTTCGATTCTCCTTGACCAATCTTCTTCGACAGCCAGAACGATCACCAGAAATCCTTTGCAGCCATACACGCATCCGGGCAGACGAATCATCGAGATTGAAAAAGAAGGCTTGGTTTTAATGAGCGAAGCACTCGAAGCCGTCGGCGACGTTTATTCGATCAACGGCTTCACTTCGGAAGGCAGACGCAACGTAAAATTCTACGTCGTCAAAGACTTCGACGAAAAATATTCCGAAGAAATCGAACGCAGAATCGGCGGCATCACATTTCAAAATAATACCCGAATGGGCGCGGCAATCCGCCACGCCGCCGCCAAACTCGTCCGCCAAGAATCGCGCACAAAACTCTTAATAATCCTAACCGACGGCAGACCTTACGACCACGATTACGGCGACGCACGCTACGCCCGCGAAGACGTGCGCGAAGCCTTGACCGAAGCGAAAATGTCGGGAATTACGCCGTTCTGCATCACGATTGACCGCGAATCGGAAGGCGAATTAAAAGATTTATACGGCGATGTCGGTTATACAATTATTGATGATGTTTTGAGTTTGCCGGAGAGAATGCCGAATATTTACAGACGTTTGACGAGTTAGTTCCCTTGAATCTTAGTGAGTATTTTCTGTATTTTTTGTAAGAATTTTACTTCGGAATGAAATGCTTCGGATTTGCTTTTGTCTTTTTCTTCAAAAAATTTTGCTTTTCTTTGTGAGCGTTCAATTTCATTTGTAAGTTCAAATTTTAACTTCTCCCTTAACTGATTATTTATTGCAAAATTGTGTGAAAATCTTTTGTGTAAATCTACATATAAATCATAAAGCGTATTTCCTTTCTGAATTAAATCTGTTTGTGTATATTCTGAAAGTTTTTTCGTAAAACTTTTGCATTCGATTTCATCTGTGATTCTTCCATAATCGCCCCAAAATTGAAAAATTATTTTCCTTTTCAAAAATTTCGTATTCAAAAACCTCTGTTATTAGTTCCTGCAAACGATTATTCAATTCATTCTCTATTCGGCAATTTGAAAGAGTAATTTCTTGAATTGATTTCTTGTCTGAATTAAAACTTCCCAAACCGTTTTCGTCTAAACGAAGTTTGAGAAAATTATCATCAAATTCTACTTTAAGAAGCACAGGAAGTCGTTCGTGAATATCCATAATTTACCACAACAAATTCACTTGATACTTAGCAAATTGCTCATCTGCGCTCACCAAAGTCATATTTTCGACAATCGCCTGCGAAATCAAAAGGCGGTCAAACGGGTCTTTGTGATGAAGCGGCAGATTTTCCAGATATAAAGCGTGGGAAAGATTGACGGGCAGGATTTGCACTTTATTAGTTTGCTGTTCGCGGAGAATGACATTTTCGAGCGTGTCGCTGAAACTGAATTTTTTGAGGGCGATTTTGATTTGAAGTTCCCAAACAGTTACGACGCTCAAAAATATCTGATTCGCCGGATTGAGAATTTCATACGCGACATTGACCGAAAGTTTGTGCGGTTCTTCGTGCATCCAGACAAATGCGTGAGAATCTAAAAGTAAATTCATAATTCTTTACCAAACCCCCAAAATTCGTCAGGTAATTCATCGTTAAAATCGTCGCTCATAAAATAGCCTTTACCTCTGCCCAAACCTAGAACTCGCTGTTGATTCGGCGCAGTTTGTTCAATTGCAGTAATCGGCGTAATTTTTGCAATCGGTTTTCCGTCTTCTTCCAATACAATTTCATCGCCGCTTTTAGCAAATTTAATAACTGTCTGAATCGAAATTTCATTAATACTCAAAGTTTTCGTCATCATTTTCACCTCGTATTAATCATAACATCTTCCGAAATTTAGCACGATTGACCGCGAATCAGAAGGCGAATCAAAAGATTTATACGTAGATGTCGGTTATACAATTATTGACGATGTTTTAAGTTTGCCCGAAAGAATGCCGAATATTTACAGGCGTTTGACGAGTTAAATTAACCGGAATTTGTTATAATTTATTCGCTATGAAACTTGAAGATTATTTTGATTTTCTCGCCGATGATGATATTCGCATAAAAGGAACGCGGGTTGGAATTGAATCCGTGCTTTATGATTACGTTTATCGAAATCAAACAGCGGAACAGATCGCCGAAAATTTTCCGAGCGTTGAACTCGAACAGATTTATGCGACGATTCTCTATTATTTGAACGACCGCGAAAGAGTTGAACAATACTTGCTTGACTGGATGAGTTTCAGCCGGAAAATGCGCGAAGTCCAAAAGAAAAATTTGCCGCCCGTCGTTTTGCGCCTTCGTAAAATTAAATCCGAAAAAACTCCGATTGCCGGTTGATGAAAAAAATTCGTTATCTTTTGGATGAAAACATCAATCCCGTTTTGCGTTCGGCTTTGCTCAAACGCGACGCAAATTTGGTGGTTTGGCAAATCGGTATGCTCGGAGTTCCCGATTTTGGAACGCTCGATCCCGAAATTTTGGTTTGGTGCGAAGAAAACGATTTTATTTTAGTAACGCGCAATCGCCAATCAATGCCCGTTCATCTCGCCGAACATCTCGCTGTCAGGCAATACGCCAACGGCATTTTTACTTTGAACGAAAATATGAGCGTCGGCGAAACGGTTGACGAATTGATTTTGATCGCTTCGGCTTCGGAATTGGAAGAATATCGGAATTTGATTTTGTATTTGCCGATTAGCTGATGCTTTGAATTTGTCCGAAAGCCGCGCCGAATATTTACAGGCATTTGACGTGTTGATTTGTGATAAAATTTGAAATATGAAAAGCGAAATTATTGAAATAAATCCGAATAAAGTCAGCGGAACGCCCGTGTTTGCGGGAACTCGCGTGCCGATAAAAAATCTTTTCGATTATCTGGAAGGCGGCGAAACTCTCGAAGATTTTCTCGAAGGTTTTCCGCCTGTTACCCGTGAACAAGCCGTCGCCGTTCTGGAAATGGCGAAAAAATCCTTGATTAGGGAAGTTGCCGCAGTTTGAAAATTTTACTCGATTACAATTTAAGCTTTATGAATTTCCTGTAACAAAGTTTTGCATTTTCTTTAAAAATTTTATTTCAGATTGAAGTGCTTCAGATTTGCTTTTGTCTTTTTCCTTAAAGAATTTTGCTTTTCTCCGAGCGCATTCAATTTCATTTGTAAGTTCAAATTTTAACTTCTCTCTCAACTGATTATTTACAGCAAAATTGGGCTTTGCACATAAAGCCTGATTTGAACACTTAGTGCTTGTTGAATATAAAGTGTTGCTAAAAAGATTGGTTATTAAGCCAACCTTTTAGCTATCATTAATTTTCATCAGTAAATTCTAATTCATCTTCGGATATACCTGTATTGCTTTCTTCGATGGAAAAATATTGTTTACCACTATCCTCTCCAAGTTTTCCAGTAATAGTAACAGGCTGGTCGTAATCCTTACCGTGCCATATTGCTTTCTTGGGTTGGTTTCGCTCTGCTTCAAGTTCGTCCTTTGTAGGATAAACATTTTTTTGTGCTTCAAGTATTACTCTTAGCTGTTCTATTGCTTCTTGGGTAACTTCTTCACCGTAAAAAATGATTCTAGCTTCGCTTTTGCGAGATATTTTGAAGTTCAAAATAGTTTCTTTTGTTTGAGTTGTTGGCAAACCAAAGTTTTGAACGGCTAAATTAGGTCTATTGCCGAATTGATTTTGTTGTTGATTGTTTTGAACTGTTTGCTGAGTTGGCATATTGCTGACCACCTCCTTTTTTTCCGGTGATTGTTGAGTTTCCTCATTTTCACCGTCATAATTACTTGGAGTAATATTAGCAAATTCGACAGTTTCACGCAATACATTTATAAACTTTTGCGCTCCATCGGGAGTGAAGCCGCGTTCAAGAACAAGATAACTTGATAGAGCTTGGTCAGATGGTAAATCCCCTTTATATTCTTCAATTACATTAAAAAAAATTAAAGGTTTAAGTGCGGCATTTCGTAAAAGGTTCAACCCTTGCGGACTATTTATATCACTATGCAATATTTTATACGCTTCATCAGATACCCGAAGTCTTTGATCGCTTAGTTCATCTAACAATTCATATTCTTTTAGCGCGGACAATACGCGGCGACTTGTGCCGTGAACTTTGTTATACCCTAAATGACTTACTATCACATCAGGAGATGCAGGTGATAGTTTATCTCTGTTGTAAATGATTCTGACTTTTTCTACTGAATCCTCTAAACTCAGAAAGGGATAGTTAGGACTGCGTTTAGATGGTTGTTTGTCGTTCATAATTGTATGCCTCCAGTCTAAAGGTATAACACTTTAAATTGTTGGTCAAGGCTAGCCTGCCGAATTAGCCTAAATTTTGCCAAGATACGCTTGTAATTTTTTAATTGTTTGGTGTATAATAGTTTTT
Source organism: Pyrinomonadaceae bacterium (assembly GCA_965214585.1). Classification (GTDB taxonomy): domain Bacteria; phylum Acidobacteriota; class Blastocatellia; order Pyrinomonadales; family Pyrinomonadaceae; genus JAHCHG01. The sequence goes on from OZ243957.1 coordinate 1,327,689, forward strand.
GGTTGTTTGAAAAGAAAAACGACACGAAGCAATAACTTCAATGTCGTTTTCTGGTTTCGGCGGTGCAGGCAAAAGGTTAGCCACACGGGGTTGCAATTCGTGATATTTGGGTTCGATTCCCAACACCGCCTCATTATTTTCAGCCCTGAAAGAAGATGTAGCTTCAATCAAGACTTTTACATCACACAGCAAGAACTGTATAACGTGCATCATATTATAATGCTTTTCGCTGTGTATTACAAGAATAAATAAGGATACACAATGAATAACTTACAGAATCCGCGTCAGATTCGCGGAATTGACATCGCTAAACGCTATACAATTAAACAAGAAAATAATTTGTGGTTTGTTCCTTCAAGTTCGGGAAAATCCAACCGTTATAAAGTCAATTTGAAAGACAATACTTGCAATTGTCCTGACTTTGAGTTTTACAAACAAAAGTGTAAACATTTATTTGCGGTTGAATTCACTTTTGAGTAAGAATTTTAGCTTCGCTCGATACTTTAGAAGTTGCGAAAGTTGCCAAACAACGAAAAACATATCCGCAAGTCTGGACTGCATACAACAAAGCACAAACCAACGAAAAAGCACAACTTCAAAATCTTTTATCCGAATTATGCAAAGGCATCGGCGAACCGTCGCAAACCAACGGCAGACCGCATATGCTTTTATGAAGATATGGTTTTCTCTTGCGTATTCAAAATCTACTCGACATTTTCAGCACGTCGGTTTGCAACCGATTTAAGAGAAGCCAAAAAGAAAGGATTTATAAAAGATGTTCCGCATTTCAATTTAATAAGCTGCTATTTAGACAATGAAATGCTCACGCCTTATCTGCAAATGCTGATTGAAGAAAGCAGTTTGCCGTTGACGGCATTTGAAAAGAACTTTTCGATTGACGCAAGTGGGCTTTCGGCAACGAGAAGTTTTACTTGGCTTCACGCCAAACACACCGAACCGCGTCTTATCGCAAAACAGGATTGGTTGAAAATCCATTGTTGTGTCGGCAATCTTACAAATATCATCACGGCGGTTGAAGTAAGCGAAAAATACGATCACGATACGAATTATTTTGAGCCGCTTGTAGAACAAACCGACGAAAACTTTGAGATGGAAGAAGTTTCAGCAGATGCCGCTTACCTTTCAAAAGTGAATATGCAGACGGTAGTTGATAACGGTGCATATCCTTATATCGCTTGGAAATCGAATAGCAGAGAAATCGACAAAGCGGGAAACGAACTTTGGAACAAACTTTTTCATTATTTCAGTTTGAACAAAGAGAAATTCTTACAACGCTATCATCAAAGAAGTAATTCGGAAACCGCCTTTTCAATGATAAAAGCGAAATTCAGCGATAAATTGAGAAGCAAAAACCGAACGGCGCAAAAGAACGAAGCGTTATGCAAAATCCTGTGTCATAATCTTTGTTGTTTGATATAATCAACTTATGAATTCGGATTGAAACCCGAATTTTGGAAAGAAATTTGAACACAAAGTGTTTAAAGTTGCACATAAAGTCTGTGGAAAACTAGGCTTTATGTGCAAAGCCGCAAAATTGTGTGAAAAATTTTTGTGTAAATCCACATACAATTTATAAAGTGCAATTCCTTTCTGCGTTAAATCTGTTTGTGTATATTCTGAAAATTTTCCCGTAAAACTTTTGCATTCGATTTCATCCGTGATTCTTCCGTAATCGCCCCAAAATTGAAAAACTATTTTCTTGTTTAAAAACTTCGCATTCAAAACCTCTGTGATTAGTTTCTGCAAACGGCTAATCAATCTTTTCTCTATTCGGCAATCTTAAAGAGTAATTTCTTGAATTGATTTTTCGTCCGAATTAAAATTTCCCAATCCATTTTCATCTAAACGAAGTTTGAGAAAATTATCCTCAATTTCAATTTTGAGAAGAACAGGAAGTTGTTCGTGAATATCCATAACTTTTACCACAATAAATTTACTTGATATTTCGTAAACTCCGCATCGGCTGTTACCAAAGTCATATTTTCGACAATTGCCTGTGAAATCAAAAGGCGGTCAAACGGGTCTTTGTGATGAAGCGGCAGATTTTCCAGATATAAAGCGTGGGAAAGTTCGACGGGTAAAATTTGAAAGCCGTTATTTTGCTGCTCGTCATTAACGGTGTTTTGCAGTCCGCCTTTGATTGCGAATTTGTTGAGCGCGATTTTTATTTGCAGTTCCCAAACGGTGACGACGCTCAAAAATATATCGTTGTTCGGATTTGAAATTTCGGCAAATGCAACAGGCGAAAGTTTGCGCGGTTCGTCGCGCCACCAAGCAAATGTGTGGGAATCAATCAGCAAATTCATAGTTCTTTATCAAATCCCCAAAATTCGTCGGGCAACTCGTCATCAAAATCATCGCTCATCCAGATTATGCCTGTGCCTAAACCCGCAGTTCTTTTCTTCTGTATTTTCGGCTTCTCAATCGGCGACACTTTCGCAAGCGGTTCGCCGTTTTCTTCAATCACGACTTCATCGCCGTTGCGCGTCAAGGCAATTACGGTTTGAATGGAAATATTATCGTTAAGATTTATAGTTTTCGTCATAAATTCACCCCGCGCCGATTATAGCATAAATTTTCCGTGTAAATCCTTTGAATTGATGCCGATTTTGCGAATAAATTTTTAATAAGAGCAGGTTAAAACGCGGTTTTTCCGCGACTGTTTGAGAATCAGCTTGCTTTTATTGCTCAAAATAGTGCATAATAGCAGATTGTTAATCCTTCTCTCGCGTATTGACGGTGATGCGCCATCACGAAAGGCGTTTTTGGATAGTTCGAGAGTCGGCTGGTTTATATTTACAGAAGCCGCTTTTTTATTAGAGCATCCGAAATACGATTCCTTCGCTAGCATACCGTTTCTCCGAAGCAAAATTCGATTCGACACTTCTCTTACTGTTCCGAAAAATTTCGGGACAAAGGAATTTTTTTAAAAATGACATTTTCAGATTTGGGATTAAATAAAACGCTTGTTAAAAAGTGTGAATCCCTCGATTTTACAGAACCGACACCGATTCAGAAACAGGCGATTCCGGTTATTTTCACAGGTGCGGATTTGATCGGCAGTGCGGAAACCGGAACGGGAAAAACCGCCGCTTTTTTGCTGCCTTCGATTCAAAAACTCGCTGAGGAAAACAAACCGGGCGTGAAAATTCTGGTAATTGCTCCGACGCGCGAACTCGCTTCGCAGATCGAAGCGGCTTATAAGGAATTTGCGCCGAAGAAATTCAAGTGCGTGAATATTATCGGCGGCGCGAGCGTTAATCGGCAGATTTCCGCGCTCAAACGCGGAGTCAGCGTAGTGATCGCCACGCCCGGAAGACTGCTCGATCACGTCGAGCGCGGAACGATAAATTTATCAACAGTTGACACGCTGATTTTGGACGAATCGGACAGAATGCTCGATATGGGTTTTCTGCCGTCAATCCGCAAGATTTTGAAGGTGATTCCGGCGAAACGGCAAACGCTGCTTTTTTCGGCGACAATTTCGGATTCGATAAAATCTCTCGCTTATTCTATAATGAACGAACCGGAAGTTATCGAAGTCAGCCGCCAGAACAGAACGGCGAAAACGGTCAAGCAGGTTGCTTATCCGGTTGCCGCTCCTTCTAAAACGGCTCTGCTTTTGAACTTATTGGAAGAGAGAGATTTCGAGCGCGTGATAGTTTTCACCCGCACGAAACGCGGCGCGAAGCGTCTGGCGCATATTTTGACGGCGCGTGATTTGCGGGCGAACGAGATTCACTCGAACCGTTCGCAGTCGCAGAGAGAATCGGCTTTGAGAGATTTTCGCAAAGGAAAGACGCGCATTTTGGTTGCCACCGACATCGCTTCGCGCGGAATTGACGTTGATGCGGTTTCGCACGTCATAAATTACGACGTGCCGCAAGCTCCGCAGGATTACGTTCATCGAGTCGGCAGAACCGGACGCGCTGGAAACATCGGGCAGGCGATCACGTTTGTTACGCCTATCGAAGAATTGGCGATGAGAGATATTGAAAAATTGACCAAGCAAAAGGTCGAGCGCGTCGTTTTGCCGGACTTCGGCGGAACTCAGGCGATTCCGAGCAGTGTTTTTGCGAAAAGCAAAAAATCATCGGGCGGATTTAGAAAAAAAAGGTCTTCGCGTTCATCGCGTCCGCGTCGCGCACGCCGTTAGGCAGAAGGTAAAAGGGAAAGGGTAAAAGGTTATGAAAAATGAACTTTTTACCGAACAAAATATAAAATTGAATTTAGCTTAGAGAGGAGTTAATTTTTATGAGCGATCAACCACACGAAATTGGTGAAAGAGTTGAAAAAGTATGTCCCGATTGTGATGAGCAACTCGGTCACGTTGTAAAAACCGTAACCAAACTCGGAAAAATTTCGAGAGTTATCTGTTCAAAATGCGGCAAGGTCGGAACATTCAAAGCATCGGCGGAAACTGAGGAAAGAGAACATTTGTCAGGAAAAACGGGCGATCCGTATGATTGGTCGAAAACCTACAAAGTCGGACAGATTATGGCTCATTCGTCTTTCGGCGCGGGCAAAGTTATGACCGTCTGCAATTCGCGTATGATTGACGTTTTATTTGAAGATCGTCTGCGCCGCCTCGTTCATTCGCACGAATTGAACGAATAATTTTTTGACTGCGAACCGAAAGTAATGCCTTTATTTTCCGTAAAGCATTACTTTCGGTTTGCATAGCCAAATTCTGTTACAATTTTGTCTAAATCGAAATGTCTTTTTTTGAATTCTTACGGCAAAATTGGAATGAAATTCTCGCTTTAACGGGCGAACACATCTTTCTTGTCTTCGTTTCCACATTTATTGCCGTTTTGATCGGCGTTCCGTTGGGCGTTCTGCTCACGAGGAAAAAATCACTTCAAACTCCGGTTTTGGGTTTTGCAAACATAATGCAAACCGTTCCGTCGCTCGCTTTGTTCGGGCTTTTGATTCCGGTTTGGTTTATCGGAATCGGAGTAAAACCGGCGATTATCGCGCTTTCGCTTTATGCGCTGCTGCCGATTTTGCGGAATACCGTGACAGGAATTTCGAGCGTTGACGCGAAAATTAAAGAAGCGGCGGAAGCGATGGGAATGACCGATTGGCAGATTTTGAAAATGGTCGAACTGCCGCTTGCTCTGCCCGTAATTTTAACGGGAATCCGCGTTGCCGTCGTTATCAGCGTCGGCGTGGCGACAATCGCGGCAGTCGTCGGCGCGGGCGGACTCGGAACTTATATTTTCAGAGGTTTGCGGCAGATTGACAATAATTTACTGCTCACGGGCGCGATTTTTTCCGCCGTTCTCGCGCTCGCCGCCGATTTCGCGCTCGGACAAATCGAAAAGTTTTTCGCGCCGAAAACTAAGGCAAGTCAAAATTTAAGCGTTAGGCGGAAATTAATTTATGCGGGCGCGTTTGGTTTGGTTTTATCGGTTTTGATTTTTCCGGTAATCTCAAATTTCCAATCTCGGTTTTCAGATTCGGCAAATTCAAAACAAACAATTCGCGTCGGCTCAAAGGATTTTACCGAATCGGTAATTCTGGCTGAAATTCTGGCGCAAATGCTTGAGAAAAAAGGTGTTGCGGTTGAAAGGAAATTGGAACTCGGCGGAAATCTGCCGCACGACGCGCTCGTTTCTAATCAACTCGACGTTTACCCGGAATATACGGGAACGGCTTACACGGCGATTTTGAAGAATCAGCCGATTACCGATCCGAATAAAGTTTATGACGAAACGAAACGCGAATATCTTGAAAAATTTAACTTGATTGTCAGTCCGCCGCTTGGTTTTGCGAATGATTTCGCAATTCTTGTGCGCGGTGAAACTGCCGGAAAAAACAATCTGAAAACTATTTCCGATGCCGTTCCGATCTCGAAAAAATGGCAAGCCGGATTCGGACAGGATTTTATGTCGCGTGCCGACGGTTACGCCGGATTTGCGAAGGCTTACAATTTCAATTTCGCAAAACAACCGCGCGAAATGGATTTGGCTTTAACTTATCAAGCTCTAAAATCGGGCGAACTCGATATTATCGCGGGAAATTCGACGGACGGTTTGATTGACCATCTCGATTTGTTTCAATTAAAAGACGACAAGCAGTATTTTCCGCCGTATCAAGCGGTTTTTATTTTGCGGAAGGATGCTTTTGATGACAAAGAGATTTTGCGTGAAACGCTCGAACAGTTGAAAAATGCGATTTCAACTGAAGATATGCGCCGCTTAAATTACGAAGTTGACGGAAATAAACGCAAAGCAGATGAAGTTGCAAGAGAATGGATAACTGAGAATGGATAATTTGGCGGTAAACTAAAAGTAATGTTTTATAAATTGCCGTCTGCTTTAGCGGGCGGAATAATTGAAAACAAACGGCTTTAGCCAAACTTCAAAAAAATATCAATCATCCTATTTGCTTGAGCAAATGTAATTAAGGAATTACTTTTTTTTGGCTAAAGCCTGTTATTCACCTCAAATTTTCCCGTCCGCTAATGTTGTTTGATAAATAAATTTAACAATAAATTTGCGTTCTCAGCCCGTGATAACGGGCGTAAGCATAAAGCTGTGTGCGCCCGGCGCACAGAAAGATTGAACTGGAAATTAAAGCGACAGCATTTTTGCCGACAATCATCTGTCCCCCGCTGTCGCGGGTTCGCACAACTTGTTATTGCTAACCGTGCGCTAACGCACACGGCTTTATGCCGCTCGCCAACTACGTCGGCTGAAAGAGGATTGTCAAATTTATTTTCTAAGAAGCTGTTTGGTATTTGTATCGCAGGCTTCCAGCCGGCTGTCTTGGTGGCTTCCAGCCGCCAAATTCATCTGTTTTTTTCTGAATGTTCGAGTAAATAACGCTTTAATTGGCGGCTGGAAGCCACCAAGACAGCCGGCAAGATGCCGGCGTTACGTTTTTTCTGAGTTTCCAAACAGCTTCTAAATAACATAAGCAGACGGCAATTGATAAGAAAAAGCATCGGCATTACTTTTATTTCACTACCGATAATTCTTATTTTTTTCCGACGTTATCCGTTATCCGTTAAAATTCTATCTTCTGCCGCGCAGAATTGCGCCGACGACTAAGCCGATTGCCGCCGAAATCAGGATTGTTTTTCCCGGCTCTTTTCTAGCATAATCCTTTGCGTCTTCGAGCAATTCCTGCGGATCGCGCTCCTGCAATTCCTTGAATTTATCGCTTGCTACGGCTAATCTTTCGCTCGCGTAATCCTTTGCTTTCATCGCCGCATCCTGTAATTTCTGCCCGTAATCTTCGGCTTGCGCCGACAAATTGCCGAGATAATCTTCCGCCGTGTTTTCGGCGTTTTCCGTTCCGACGGGAATCAAAGCCTTATCTCTGTTTTGAATATTTTCGTTATCTGTCATTGTAAAAATCTCCTTATTCTAAAAACTTCAAAAAAATCGAGTGTTTATTCTACTCTTTTGTTTTGCCCGCCGCAATAAAGACGAAACGGGAATCGTAAAAATTCAATACGTTTTCGCGCGTGAAATTGTTTCTGTGTTTTTTGATTTGACAACTTTCGCGGCAAAATGAGAATCTAGGTAAGTAAGCACTTACTTACGCAATTTAAGGAGCAAAATTTTTTTTGGACGAAGCAAAAGAACAAAATCAAATCAGAATGAGCGGCGACAAACGGCGCGAACAGATTTTGCGCGTGGCGATGAGTTTATTCAGCAAAAACGGTTTTCGCGGAACGACGACCAAAGAAATCGCCAACGAATCGGGAATTTCAGAAGCGATGGTTTATCGCCATTTTGCCAATAAGGACGAACTTTACGCGGATATTTTGGATCACAAGGCTTGCAATCACGGGCTTGAACATCCGTTTGAAAAAATCGCCGACGCTTTGGAAGCGAAGGATGATTTTGCGGTTTTCTACAAAATGGCTCTGAACGCGCTCGAACAACATCAGGAAGACCGCGATTTTATCAGGCTTCTGCTGTTTTCCGCGCTTGAAGGACACGATCTGGCGCGAATGTTTTTTGAGAGTTTTGTGATTGATATGTATGAATTTTTGAGTTCTTACATTCGCCAAAGGCAGAAAGACGGGGCGTTTCGGCAAATCGAACCGAAAATCGTCGTGCGTTCTTTTATCGGGATGATTATTCATCATTCATTAAACAGCACGCTTTGGGACAAGGAACAGAAACTTTTGAAAATCTCGAACGAAGAAGCGGCGCGGGAGTTTGCGACGATTTTGTTGAATGGGATTAAGAAGTGATTTGTTCATTGTTGATTTTCAATAGATCACGAAATAAAAAAGTGTTTCAGCCGACGGAACGCCGCCCATCTTGGCGGCAATGAGCGCGAAGCGCGAAAGCAAAGATGGCAAACTGCAAAGTTAAAAATGAAAATATACAGATCATAAACTTTGCTCCGACGCATTCTGCGTCGGTTGCCAGCAAGATGCTGGCGTTCCATAGCAATTTTGATTATAAATGCTTTTGCGAAGCGAAAATAATCGAGAAAATTTTGAATCGAATTTTATGCAGTCATATAAATTTACATTTTTTGCAGCTTTTATCGCGTTTTCGGGTTTGATTTTTGCCGCTTGCGGCAGTTCGAGCGCGGAAAATGCGAATAATAATGCGGAAAACGCGGAAACGCAAATTGTTCAGGTGCAGACGGCGCAGGCTCAAGTCGTGCAGATTCCGACTTATCTGGAAGCGACGGGAACTTTGACGAGCGACGCGCAATCGGATGTGGCGGCGACGGTTGGCGGGAAAATCGTCGAAGTCAATTTCGACGTTGGAAGTTATGTCAGACGCGGCGATGTGATGGTTCGGCTTGACGCGAGGGACGCGCAGATTCGGCTCGAACAGGCGCAGGCGCAGGTCGAGCAGCAGCGCAAAGCCGTCGAGCAAGCCGAAGCGGGCGTGAATCAAGCGATTGCGAATTTGCGGCAGACGCAGGCGCGGCTTGGCGTAAAGGACGGCGAAAATTTCGAGATCAGGAATTTTTCGCAGGTTATCAGCGTTACGGCGCAGCTTGAATTAGCCAATAAGCAGTTGCAGAGATTTGAAAATCTGCTTGAAACGGGCGACATTTCCAGAGCGACTTACGATCAGCAAAAAGCGCAGCGCGATCAGCTTTTGGGGCAATTAGCCGAAGCGCGTTCAAACGCGGCGGTGGCGATTCGCGCAATAAACACGGCGCAAGCGCAAGTTTCGGCGGCGCGGGCGCAGGTCGGCAGCGCAAAAGCGGCGGTTGATGCGGCACAAACGCAGGTCGAGCAAGCACGAAAAACAATCGGCGATAACACGATCTACGCGCCGATCAGCGGCTACGTTTCCGAGCGCAACGCCGATCCGGGCGAATACATTTCGCCGAATCAGCCGAACTCGAAAATCGCCACCATCGTCCGCACGGCGATTTGCGGCTTAAAATTGACATTCCCGAACAATCCATCGGCAAAGTCGCCGTCGGACAAGGCGTTTCGGCACAGGTTTCGGCTTATCCCGACAGAAAATTCGCGGGAACGATCACCAGAATTTCGCCGAGTTTGAACACGCAGTCGAGAACTCTGACGGTTGAAGCGGAGATCGAAAATGTCAACGGTTTATTAAAACCCGGACAATTTGCCACCGTGAGAATCGCGCAGTCGAAACCCGAACCGGCGGTAATGATTCCCGCATCGGCTGTTCGCGCGGAGGGCGATACGAATATCGTTTACGTTATCAAAGACGGCGTGGCGAATGAAAGATTGGTGCAAACCGGATTGCTCGAAAATAATATGATCGAGATCAAGCAAGGGATTGGCGAAAATGAAATCGTGGCGACAAGCAACATAGATAAATTGAGCGACGGGATAATTGTTAATCAGGTAAATTAAGAAATTTTAATATGAAAATATACCTTGATAATTGCAGTTTACAGCGTCCTTTAGATGATAAAACGCAGACGCGGATTTTGCTCGAAGCCGAAGCAATAGCGGCGATTTTGCGGCTTTGCGAATCGGGTGATTTGATGCTTGTTTCATCTAAAATTTTACAAACGGAGATAGCGAACAATCCGGATCCGCTGCGAAGAGAACTTGCATCTGAAATTTTGGCAGTTGCCGAAAAAGAACTTTTATTGACCACACAAGCTAAAAATCGCGCCGAAGAATTTGAAAGACGCGGTTTTCAACCGATTGATGCTTTACATTTAGCTTGTGTCGAAGACGGCTCGATTGATTATTTCTGCACTTGTGACGATAAATTTTTGAAGAAGGCAAAAGCGCGGAACGATTTGAAAATAAAAGTCGTTTCACCGCTTGAATTAGCCGACGAGGTTTTATTATGAATCCTGAAATAGAAACTTTAGATGAAATTACCAACGAAGCAATTAAATTATTATGTCGTGAAATGGGCGTTTCCAAAACGATTCGCTTTCTTAATCAGTTTCACAAAGGAAGCGGCGATTATACGAAAGATCGTGAACAGATTTTTGCCGGAATGAGCGTGGCTGATATTGTTGCCGAAATAAAAAAAGACCGGCAAAAATAGAGTAAATTAAAAAGAAATTATGCAGTGGTTAGCAGAAATTTGTGTTAAACGTCCGGTATTTGCGACGATGTTGATTTTTTCGCTTGTCGTCGTCGGCGCGTTTTCGTTTTTTTCTTTGGGAGTTGACCTTTTTCCGAAGGTTGATTTTCCGACGATTACGATTACGACTGTAAATCCGGGCGCGTCGCCGCAGGAAATTGAAACGGAGATTACGGAGAAAATTGAAGAAGTTGTCAACACCGTCAGCGGCATTGACGAGCTTCGCTCGACTTCGCTCGAAGGCGTTTCGCAGGTTTTCGTGCAGTTCGTTTTGGAAAAAGACGTAAATGTTGCGGCGCAGGAAGTGGAAAACCGCGTTCAGCAGGCGATTCCGAATTTGCCGGAAACCGCCGAACAGCCGACGGTTCAGAAACTAGATTCGGATGCCGCGCCGGTTTTGCGAATCGTCGTTTCCGCGCCGGATTCTCTGCGCGAAGTTACCGAAATTGCGAAAAACAAGGTCAAAGAGCGCATCGAATCGGTCAACGGAGTCGGTCAGGTTTCGATTGTCGGCGGGCGCGAGCGGCAGATAAACGTCTGGGTTGATCCCGACAAAATGCGTGCTTTTAACATTTCGCCCGTCGAAGTTATGGGTGCGCTGCGCGTGCAGAATCAGGAATTTCCCGGCGGACGAGTGGACGAAGGCGCGACGGAAATAAACATCAGAACGCTCGGAAAAGTCCGCAAGGTCGAAGATTTTGAATCGCTCGTCGTCGCAAATCGCGGCGGTTACGAAGTGAAGATCAAGGACATCGGGCGTGTTGAAGACGGCGCGGAAGAACTCCGCTCGCAGTCTTTTTTGAACGGAAAACCAGCCGTAACTTTGATCGTTTCCAAACAATCGGGCGAAAACACGGTCGCCGTCGCGCACGAGGTCAAGGAAACGCTCAGAGAAATTCAAACCACTCTGCCGAAAGATTACCGCTTGCAGATCATCGGCGACAACTCGATCTTTATTGAAAATTCGCTTCACGCCATCGAGGAACATTTGATTCTCGGCGGATTTCTCGCCACGCTCGTCGTCTTTTTATTTTTGTGGAACATTCGCTCGACCTTGATCGCCGCCATCGCCATTCCGACTTCGATCATTTCGACGTTCGGTTTGATGTATGTGATGGGCTACACGCTCAATCAGATCACGATGCTTTCGCTGACCTTGATGGTCGGAATCGTAATTGACGACGCGATTGTTGTCTTGGAAAACATTTATCGGTTTATAGAAGAAAAAGGAATGTCGCCGTATCGCGCGGCGATTGAAGGGACGCGCGAGATCGGCTTGGCGGTTTTGGCGACGACGCTCTCCTTGATGGCGGTTTTCGTTCCAATCGGTTTTATGGGCGGAATCGTCGGGCGTTTTATGGCTTCGTTCGGTTTGACTTCGGCGTTCGCCATCGCCGTTTCCCTGCTCGTTTCGTTTACTTTAACGCCGATGCTCGCGGCGCGGATCATCAAATGGAAACCGCCGACGGAGGAAGTCCTGAGTCCTGAGTCCGAAGTCCAAAGTCATTTGGATGAAGATTCTGATTTGATTTTGGTTAATCAAACGAATGAGGAGATTCACGGGGACGGAATGGTTGCGGATGAGCCGCAGATGTTTGAAAATGAGCCGCCGTTGATGGAAGAATCGCCGCTTTTGACGGGCGATCAGCCGATTGAGGAAGTTACGCCGCTTGTCGAAGATCAAAGACCGAAGACCGAAAGCCATTCGACCTCGAAAGACAGTTGGTTTTACAGTCTGATTGACAGCGTTTATACGAGGATGCTCAAGTTTTCGATGGCGCATCGCTGGATAATCGTCTTGGCGTGCGTTTTGGTCGTCGTCAGTATCATTCCGCTTTTTATGTATGTCGGAAAGAATTTTCTGCCCGTTGACGACCAATCGCAGTTTGAAGTCGCGGTTCGCGCCGATGAAGGTTCTTCGCTTCAAGCGACGACGGTTTTGATGGAGCGCATTGCCAACGACATCAGAAAATTGGGCGGCGTAAAAGACACTCTGATCACAGTCGGCGGCGGACAGCAGAGCGTCGTCAATTCGGGAACGATCTACGTGCGCTTGAGCGACATCGGCGAGCGCGAGAAATCGCAGGAAGAATTGATGATTAATGCCCGCGAGCTTTTGAAGAAATATCCGTCCGATCTGCGAACCGCCGTTCAGCAGGTTCAGGCGTTTTCCGGCGGCGGTTTTCGCAACGCGAATGTGCAGTTTTTTATCGGCGGACCGGATTTGAAAAAACTCGAAGAATATTCGGCGAAACTCGTCGAAGTTTTGAAAAATAACCCGGACGCGGTTGATGTTGATTCGACCTTGATCAGCGGAAAACCCGAACTGCAATTGACAATTGACCGCCAAAAAGCCGCCGATTTGGGCGTTCGCGTGGGCGACGTTTCGCAGGCTCTGAATATTTTAGTTGCCGGACAGCAAGCGACGACCTTTAACGAAGGAACTGACCAATACGAAGTCCGCGTTCGCGCCGACGACCGATTTCGCTCAAGCGTCGAAGGGCTTGATCGCCTCGTCGTGCCGTCTTCAAAACTCGGCACGGTTACGCTCGAAACGGTTGTCAATGTAAAGCAAGGCACGGGACCGAGCGCGATTGACCGCATTAACCGCCAGCGTCAAGTAACGATTCTCGCCAACACAAGACCGGGCGGTTCGGCAACCGTGATTCAAGCTGATCTAAACAAAGCCGTCGAAGATTTGAATCTGCCGTCAAATTACACAGCCGGATACGTCGGGCAGTCGAAGGAACTCCAGAAAGCCGGATTTTACTTTATGCTGGCAATCGCTCTGTCGTTTATTTTTATGTATATCGTTTTGGCGGCGCAATTCGAGTCGTTCATTCACCCGATCACGATCTTGCTGACTTTGCCGATTGCGATTCCGTTCGGGATTCTCTCGATCTTGATCGCCGGACAAACCGTCAACATCTTTTCGGGCTTAGGTTTACTGCTTTTATTCGGAGTCGTCAAGAAGAACGCGATTTTGGTAATTGACCACATCAACACTTTGCGCGATCAGGGAATGAACCGTTACGACGCGATTATTCAAGGCAATCGTGACCGCCTGCGACCGATCTTGATGACGACGATTGCGCTCGTCGCCGGAATGATTCCGCTTGTCGTTTCCACCGGTGCGGGCGCGGGAACAAACCGTTCGGTCGGCGTTCTGGTCGTCGGCGGTCAATCGCTGTGTCTGCTTTTAACGCTTTTGGCTGTGCCGGTTTTTTATTCGTATTTTGACGACATTGGAAACTTTAAAATTTTTCAGGGTTTAAGCCGTGGAATGCAGGTCGTCAGACGCAAAACGGCGCAGGCGGCAAGTTCGGTTTTGAGTTTATTTGGTAAATAGATTTATGAAAAGGCATTTATTTTTTACAATTTTATTTCTTCTCGTTTCGCTCGTCGTGCAGGCATCGGCGCAGGAAAATACGCCGACTCCAACGCCAACACCGCCGATTGTTAATAATGAAACGGAAATCGACGTAAAGCCGGTTGACGACGAACAGAATGTTCAGCCGGAAAATTTGCGGGGAGTTCCGTCAATCGCGCCCGGTTACGAATCGGAAGACCGCAGTTTGCCCGAACTCGGACTGGTCGGCGTTGATATGATGAACCAGAAACCGCTCGCTTTGCGCGAAGCGATTGTGTTGGCACTTGAAAACAACAAGGACATCGAAGTTACGCGCCAAAACGTCCGCATTGCCGAATTCGATCTGCAAGCGGCGGAAGGAATTTATGAACCGCGTTTTACGGGGCAGACTTTGTATGAACGCGCCACCGTTCCGAATTTAACGATTTTCAGCCAGAACGAAACGACGACGAGCGATTCGATTGTCGGCAATTTGCGCTACACGGGTTTTGTGCCGCGCTACGGCACGAGTTATTACGCCGAAGCGAACAACACGAGAGTCGGCACGAACAATCCGATCTCGATTTTAAGCCCGCAATACAATACGAATTTCAGAATCGGAATTATTCAGCCGCTTTTTCGCGGACGCAGATTCGATCAGCAGAGGCGCACAATCGAAATTGCCAAGCGCAATCTTTCGCTGACCGATGTGCAGTTTCGCCAAAGATCAATCGAGATTATCGCTAATGTTCAGAGGGCTTATTGGGATTTGACCTTCGCTCTGAAAAATCTGCAAGTTCAGCAGGAAGGCGTAAAAGACGCGAAACAGCAGCTTCGCCACAATCGGCGACTTGTCGAAGAAGGACAGCTCGCGCCGGTTGATGTGGTGGCGGCTGAAACGCAGGTGGCGAATCTGGAAACTGCCGTTTACGACGCGCTCGAAACGGTAAATCGGGCGGAAAACGCTCTGAAAAATCTGATCGCCGAAAATCGCGCGGCGGAAATCTGGACGGAATCGCTCGTTCCGACCGAATCAATCGAACTCGACGCGCCTCAAACGAGTTTCGGCGAAGCGTTGGAACTCGCTCTGGAAAATCGCCCCGAAATCGAATTGAGCGACGTTGCCAAAACGATCAACGAAATTGACCGAAGATTTTTGCGCGAGCAGACGAAACCGCAGATTGATCTGACCGCAAACTACACATCGGCGGGAATCGGCGGCAGTCAAAATCCCGGTTTCAGAAACATTTTCACCCAAGACTGCCCGCCGAATGACGCGGTTTGCCTCGCCGCGCAACAGCAGCAATTGCTTTCGCAGCAGCAAAGAATTGACAATTTGACGGGAAATCCGCTGACCGATATTTTTACCAACCGCTACCCGACAATTCAAGTCGGCGTGACATTTAATTTCGGTTTAGACGGAAAAACGGCAAAGGCGCAGCTCGGCAAATCTCTCGTCGAAGGCGAACGCCTCGCAACGCAGCGCGAGCAGCTCGAACAAAACATCCAAGTTGACGTGCGAAACGCTCTGCAATCCGTCAAAACAGCCGAAGCGCGTTTGCGAAGTCAAGCGATTGCCCGCCAAAATTCCGAAGTGCAATACGCTTCCGAACAAAGAAAACTCGAAGCCGGACAATCGGACATCTACAAAGTTTTGGAACGCCAAACCGCCCTCGTCAACGCGAGAAGCCAAGAACTTCGCGCTCAAACCGAACTAAACAAAGCGATTGCCGAATTACAGCGGGCGACGGGAAATTCTCTGAAAGCAAACAACGTCGAAGCGCGTTTGAGATAGCAAACGAAAAAGCGACAAGATTATTTAACCTTATCGCTTTCTCAAATTCTAAGTTTTATTTTAAGCGGTAATTGAATCAGGACTGAGTTGCTGGAGAATTCGGTCAATCGTCTTATCCGAATTTAGTGCTTTTCTTTTTGCTAATTCAAACAAGCGTTCAGAATTTTTAAAATAAGCAGAATTATCTCCGAGAATAGATTGAGATTCAACTATCTCGCCTTTCTCATTTCTGAACTGAAATATAAAAATGCTGCCTCCGTAATCTTCGGCAAACTCCGTTTCAATTGTTATGGAACTTCCTTCTAAAGTAATAAGAAATGTATTTGGATCAGCTGTCTTTTTCCAATTTAACTTTTCATCTTCTGAAAGTTCTAACAATCTATTGAGAATCAATTCAAATTTTCGATCATCCATTTTCTTCACCTACTTCTATCGCTATTATCGTTCCGCCAATCAATTTATTCAAATCATCAGAAACTTTCGATAACTGATTGTTAATTTGAATACCGTTTATTCTAGCAGAAGTTCTGATAACTTTCTTCTCAAATTTTTCCCTAATTATTGAAAGCTGAGAAAACATTTCTTCAAATTCAAAAGGAACTTCCTGATTTGTTCCTTCTAATCTTTGTTCAATTTGATACAAATAACCGATTAGATCGCTCGTGCGAAGCCGTGCCGATTCAAACTTTTCGATGCGGACAAATGATTGAATTTCATCTAAATTTTTCAGACAGGTTTTAACATCGTAAATCAAAAGATTGCGGGAAATAATTTTCTGAGTTTGATCGGATGCGTCTTTTGCCGCCTGCGCTACGCGCCGAGTTTTTTGAATTTGCCAAATTGCAATGCCGACTCCGACCAATGAAAGAAGAGTGCCGATAACGGTTATCCAATTTGCAACTTCATTTGTCATTAATAAAAAGTTTTGTGATATACGAATTCGGGAAATTGAAATCATATTAACACAAAACTTGGATCAATAATTAAAATAAAAAGGTATTCAATTGAAAATTAATTCAAAAATACCTTTTTTCTATTTTAAATAAATTTGCAGAGCTGGCGAATTATTGTCTTTGCTGTTCGATTTGAGCCGGACTTTCCGCCGGTTTGTCATCGGTTGCCGAACTCAGGAAGAAGACGAAAAATATAATCGCCCCGATTATTACAAACGCTCCGACGCTGATTAAAGCCCACATTGTGCCGCGATATGATTTTGCGGTGTCTTCTCTGACAACTTTCTCTTCACCGCCGACATTGATAACCTCTTTTGACATAAATTTTCTCCTCTGCTCTCTCTCTGAATTGTAATTTATAATCTAACTTTTCCGGGCGCAATAATCAAACAAACTTGTCTGATAAAAATCGTGCAATTGTTGTATTTATTCTAAATAACTATCAAAGCATTTACAAATTGAGTTATAATCTCACGCAGAACAAAAACCGTTTCGCTTTATGAAAAATAATAATTCATACAATTTCGCCGTTCGCAGAAATTTTCTGCCGGTATTTTTGTCATTTGCCGTAATTGCTCTGACAATTTTCGCGCTTTGGTATGAAGGCAGAATCTGGTGGTGCAAATGGGACACGCCCGCGACTTTTGCCACGCTCGACGCTTGGAGCAAACACACTTCGCAGCATTTTTTCGATCCGTATTCGTTTACGCATCTGCTTCACGGATTTCTTTTTCTGTGGCTTCTGGATTTGCTCGTTCATAAAATTTTGCGAATGAAAACGTCGTTCGTCTGGCTTTTCTTTTTCGCAATTCTCATCGAAAGCGTCTGGGAAATCGCCGAAAATCTGCCCGCCGTTATCGAACGCTACCGCGAAAATACCGCTTCGCTCGATTATTACGGCGATTCGATTGCCAATTCCGTCGGCGACATAATCGCCTGCGCGTTCGGATTTATCGTCGCTTACAAACTGAAATTTTGGCGTTCGTTCGCGCTTTTCATTTTGATAGAAGTTATTTTAACTCTGACAATTCGGGACAGTCTTTTGATAAATATTCTGATGCTCGCTTATCCTCTCGATTGGATAAAAGACTGGCAGACAAATGTTTCTTAGCATCAGAACAACGGCGATCAGGCAGCGGCTCGCGCCGACATTGCCGAAACAAGTTTCAAATTTTAGTTTTTGTGTTTTAATATATTATCGGTTCAGATAAAATCTCTTTTCAAATTATCAGCCGAATTTTAAGTTTTTCTTTGGAGCATTTTGAATGAGAAAAAGTCTTTCGACATTATTTTTTATCGTTTTTCTTTCACTAACGGTTTTTTCGCAAACCGCGCCGGAAACGGAAGACGAAGTTGTAAAAATTTCCACGAATATTATTCAGATTGACGTTACCGTAACGGACAAAAAAGGAAATCCGGTCAAGGATTTGAAGCCGGATGATTTTGAAGTTTACGAAAACGATAAAAAGCAGAAGATTACGGGCTTTTCTTACGTTTCAAACCAAAAGGCAATTCAGACGGGCGTTCAAAATAATGCTTCGGGAGAAATTCGCCCCGAACAAGTCAGGCGAACGATTGCTTTGGTCGTTGACGATTTATCGCTCTCGTTTGAAAGCATCTATTCGGTCAGACGCGCTCTCAAAAAATTTGTTGACGAGCAGATGCAGACGGGCGATTTGGCGGCGATCATCCGCACGGGTGCGGGAATCGGCGCGTTGCAGCAGTTTACGAACGATAAACGGCGGCTTTACGCGGCAATTGAAAAAGTGGAGTGGAATCCGCGCGGAACAGGTGAAATCGGCGCGTTTGCACAAATCGAGCCGATCAACCCGGAAAGCGAAGTCCGCAATTTGAACGCCGACGCGGACGAGGAATTTGATGTCGAAAAACAGATTTTTCAGACGGGCGTTTCGGAAACGGATTTTTATAATTATCAGGAAAATATTTTTACAACCGGAACGCTCGGCGCACTCGATTATATAATTCGCGGAATGCGCCGGCTTCCCGGACGAAAATCCGTGATGTTTCTGTCCGACGGATTCAGATTATCTACCCGGAGAGAACGCGGCGCGGTTGAAAATGCGCGGATTATAACTTCGCTCAAACGCCTGACCGATCTGGCAAATCGTGCGTCGGTTGTAATTTACACGACAGACGGACGCGGCTTGCAGTCCGGCGCGATCAAGGCGCAGGACAATCTCGGCGGCACGGGAATTATTACCATTGAGAGCAGCAGCCCGCTTGTTACAACCGACAGACTCGAAACTCTGCGCGACACGCAAAACGGCTTGATATTTCTCGCCAAAGAAACGGGTGGAATCGCGCTTATCAACAATAACGACATAAACGCCGGAATCCGCACGATGCTCGCCGATCAGAGTTATTATCTGATCGCTTACGAACCGGACGACGAAACATTCGATCCGAATAAAAAACAATTTAACGAACTGAAAATCAAAGTCAATCGAAAAGATGCAAATGTCCGTTACCGAAGCGGTTTTTTCGGTGTCAGCGATGAAAAAATCGCCCGGCAAATCTCAAATCTCACCGCGCAGCAGCAGCTTGCCAAAGCGATCACATCGCCGTTTACGGAAAATTCCGTGTCGCTTCGCCTGAATACGCTTTTCGGAAACGACAAGGAAAACGGCTCTTTCGTGCGCTCGCTCGTTCATATTGACGTAAAAGATTTGAAATTTACGGACGAACCGGACGGCGGCAAAAAAACGACTTTTGATATTCTCGCGGCAAGTTTCGGCGCGGGCGGAGAATTGCTTGACAAAATCGGCACGTCTTATACGCTCAACGTCAAAAAGGAAGTTTACGAAAAATTTCTCGAAACCGGCTTTGTTTATTATTTCGCTTATCCGATCAAAAAACCCGGCGTATATCAATACCGCGTCGCCGTTCTCGGCAGCGACTCAAAACAGATCGGCTTGGCAAATCAGCTTATCGAAATTCCCGATTTAACCGACAAACGGTTGACGCTTTCCGGCGTGATGCTGGAAAACCTGACGCAAAAACAGTGGCAAAACAGGCTTAACGGCAAACCCGAAACAGAAATTTCCAATCCGCTGGCAGACACATCAATTCGCCGCTTCAAAACAGGAACGATTTTGCGCTACGGTTTTGAAATTTACAACGCGGAATTCAGCGGAACGAATAAGCCGAATCTTTCGGCAAAAATCAGACTTTTGCGCGACGGGAAAATTATTCTCGACGGAAAGGAAAATCCGGTTCAATTGGACGGACAGACGAATTTTCAGCAAATCGCTTATTCGGGCGGTTTCGGTTTGGGAGATGAACTTCCCGCCGGAGATTATATTTTGCAAATCGTCGTAACGGACAATTCGGCAAAAGAAAAACGAAATCTCGCAGCGCAGTTCGTCCAATTTGAAATTGTAAAATAAAACAGATAAAAATTATATTTGAGGCTGTTTTGAAAGAGTAACGCCGGCATCTTGCCGGCAGTCTGGTTGGCATCTTGCCGACGCTTTGATTAAAAAGCGCAATTTTCGCTTTTTAATCAAGAATGTGGCGGCTGGAAGCCACCACGACAGCCGGCAAGATGCCGGCGTTACTCTTTTTTTTAACTTTTAAAACAGCCTCCTAGAGAAAAATTTTCAGCCGCAGACTTTTATGAAAATCTGCGGCTGAAAAATTATTTCTCTGATGTTTAAGAACTATTTTTCCTTGGCAATCAGAGGTTCTTTCGAGCCGTCCGCGTGCGAATCCATATTTTGAATCACATAATTTTCGCCTTTCGGAACGCTTTGTTCATTTTCCAGTGCAGCTTCCAAAACGTCGTCAATGCGGTTGACGGTGATAATTTCCAGTTCTTTGCGAACATCTTCGGGAATGTCTTCGATCAACGCCTCATTTTTTTGCGGAACGATTATGCGGCTGATTCCCGCGCGGTGCGCCGCCAGAACTTTTTCCTTGAGTCCGCCGATTGGGAAAACCAAACCGGAAAGCGTGATCTCGCCCGTCATCGCCGTATCGGAACGCACTTTTCTGCCCGTGTAAAGCGAAGCCATCGCCGTCGCCATCGTGATTCCCGCGCTCGGACCGTCTTTCGGAATCGAGCCGGCGGGAACGTGCAGATGAACGCCGTTTTCTTTAATAGCTTCCGGGTCAATGCCGAGTTCTTCGGCGTGCGACCAGAGATAAGAACGCGCCGCCTGCGCCGATTCTTTCATCACGTCGCCGAGTTGTCCGGTCAAAGTCAAACCTTTTCCGCCCGGCAGCATCGTCGCTTCGATGAATAAAATCTCGCCGCCCATCTCCGTCCAAGCCATTCCCGTCGCAACTCCGGCGGGCATTTCATCTCTGACTTTTTCGGGGTAAAACTTAGGTGCGCCGAGATAATCTTTAACGTCTTCTTGGGTGATCGTAACTTTTTCCGTGTCGCCCTTAGCAACTTTGAGCGCGACTTTTCTGGCTAGATTTCCGATTGTTCTTTCCAGTTGGCGAACTCCCGCTTCGCGCGTATATCTTGCGGTTAAAAGATTTATCGTGTCATCTGTGATCTCCAACTGGTCTTCGTTTAAGCCGTTTTCCTTTATTTGACGCGGAATCAGATACTGCCTTGCGATGTGCAGTTTCTCCTGATCGCTGTAACCGGCAATCGAGATTATCTCCATCCTGTCGCGCAAAGGCGCGGGAATCGGCTGGAGTTGATTTGCCGTAGCGATAAAGAAAACTTTTGACAGATCGAACGGCAGATCGAGATAATGATCGCGGAAAGTGTCATTTTGCTGCGGGTCTAAAATTTCGAGCAGAGCCGAACTCGGATCGCCGCGATAACCGTTGCCGAGTTTGTCAATTTCGTCGAGCATCAAAACCGGATTGTTCACGCCGACGCGCCGCAAAGATTGAATAATTCTGCCCGGCATCGCACCGATATACGTTCTGCGATGCCCGCGAAGTTCGGCTTCGTCGCGCATTCCGCCAAGCGAAAATCTCTCGAATTCTCTGCCCAAAGCTCTGGCAATCGAGCGACCCAAAGAAGTTTTCCCGACTCCGGGCGGTCCGACAAGGAGCATTATCGGGCTTTTAGAATCGGGACGAAGTTTGATAACGGCGAGAAATTCCAAGATTCGTTTTTTTACGTCTTCCAAACCGTAATGGTCTTCGTCCAAAATTTTCTCGGCTTCTTTTAAGTCCAGTTTTTCCTCGCTCGATTTTTTCCAAGGCAGTTCGAGAATATATTCGAGATACGTTCTGATAACGTGATAATCGGGCGCGGACTGCGGCAACTGCTCCATTCGCTTGAGTTCGCGCTCGGCTTCCTTCGCCACATTTTCGGGCAGATCGGCAGTTTCCAGTCTTTCCCGAAGCTGCGATGCTTCCGCCTTTTCGCCCGTTTCGTCTTCGCCTAATTCCTTTTGAATCGCCTTTAACTGCTGGCGCAAAACGTAATCGCGCTGAGATTTGTTCATCTCCGTCTGCGCTTCGGTGGCGATCTTCGAGCGAATCTGCATAATCTCGACTTCCTTCGCCAAACCGCCGTAAGACAAGGACAAAAGACGGTCAACCGTGTCGGCTTCGAGCATTTTCTGTTCGGTTTCATTGCCCAAATCCAGAACCGACGCGAGAAAATACGAAAGCTGAACCGGATTCGTCTGCGAAATAACCGCCATCCGAATCTCCGGCGGAACTTGCGGCAGCATCGCCAACGCTTCCTGCACGAGCGTCTGAATATTCCGCTTCAATGCTTCGACTTCTTGATTATTTTCAATTTGCAGCGCGGGCAGAATTTCAACTTTCGCCTTCAAAAACGGCGTTTCCTGCATCCATTCGACAACTTTCACGCGGTCAATGCCCTGCACAATAAGCTGCATTACGCCGTCGGCTCTCGTCATTCTTTTAATATTGACGATTGTGCCGATTTCGTATAAATCCGTCGGTTTCGCGTCGTCGCCCGTAACGGTTTCGGTTGTCGTTGTGATACACGCGATGAGTTTTTCTTCCGTCGAAAGCGCAAACTGCACCGCACTCAGCGAACGCTCGCGCCCAACCGCCAGCGGCACAACCGTTTCGGGAAACAGCGTCGTATTCTGCAAAGGCAAAACCGCAATTTCAAATTGTTTCGGCGAATCGCTCGCTCCCGCTTGATCGTTTTCCGTTTGATTATTTTGAATATTTTCTTCAGCCATAAAAATTTATTTTTGTCTTTTGAGTTTTTCGATTTCAGCTTTTAATTTTTCAACTTCATTTTCAGATTCTTCCAAAGTCCGTAAAAATTCATTCGTGTCTGGATTAAAAAGCCGAAAAGTATTTTCCGTCCGCACAATTTCCAATCCCAAACGCGGCGAAAAAACTTTATCGTCAGTTATTTCAACTTCAACGAGTTTTCCGCCTTTCCGATGAAAAGCCATTAAAGGCGCGGACAAAAACGCGAATTCGGAATCGAGTATGTAATATTCTTCCGCGCCGAATTTTTCATACATTCCAAATTTTTCAATCACATCTTTACGCCAAGTCTTATCGGAAGCGATCTCAAAAATTACTTGCGGAAAAACCTCTTCGCGCCACAAAAGATAACTCGAACGCTCGACTTTCGGCACTCCGAACGCGACGAGCAAATCGGGCGCAAACCATTTATACGGATTTCCTTCCTGATAATAAAGATTCATATTTCCCGAAAGAAAAACGTCTTCACGCTCTTTGAAATAAAATTTCAAGATGTTTAATAAATTAGCCAGCAAACTTATATGAATTGATGTTTCGCCCATATCGTCCTCGCGCTCTTCGGGATAATAAACGCCGTCGTAAAATGTGGAGGTGTAGCTTTCCGCCGATTGCGTCGGGAAATTTTTCGTCTTCGTTTGTTCCAAAACTTCGGGCATTTTAACTTTCTCCTTTCCACAGGCGAATTATCAGCAAACCGTTTTCAAAATTATGTTCGATGCTCGCGCCTTCGATGGATGCGGGAAACGTCAAGGTTTTTTCAAAATGGCTGTAATTTATCTCCATCTGCTGATAAGAAAACCCGACGGCGCACGATTTGTCTTTGCGGCAGCCGGCGATATACAGCACGTTTCCCTGTATGTCAATTTCGATGTCTTCCGCCGAAACTCCCGCGAGTTCGACCTTGACCAGCCAGCCGTCGGGCGTTTGATAAACGTCCGCCGAAGGATACCAAAGCCTGCCCGAAGGTTTCGCGTCTTTCGATGTTGCGATAAATTGAAAATAACGATTGATTGATTTTGCCATATTTCGATTTTGAATTTTGAATTAATTACGCCGCATCTTTCTGTTCTAAAATATCAACTCTTTTCTCGACATCTTTGACGCGCATTTTATACTGCATCAAATCGTCAACCAAAACTTCCGTCCGCGTGTTCATAAAACGCAATTTTTGATTTACTTCCTCGAAGTTTTGTTTTGTTTCCTGCCGAAATTTTTCATTTTTCTCTTCGGATTCGTCAAATTTATTTTCCAAACCAATAACTCTGGTTTCTAAACTCTCAATTTTCGTGATTGCGGTAGTCAATAGTCTAAACATTTCGTTTGTTTGATTTTCAGTCATAGATTTTTCTCCATAATTAATTTATTTTTTCCAAAAAGCCTTTCCGCTTGAAATTTCTTCCAGAGTTTCGGCGATTTCGCGCTCGTCTTCCATTTCCAGAGCGATGTCCGCCATTGAAACGATGCCTTGCAAAACGCCCGCGTCGTCAATGATCGGAACGCGGCGAACCTGCTTGTCGCCCATCGTGCGGACGGCTTGAAACGCGAAATCGTCCGGCTTTGCGGTGAAAAGTTTTGTCGTCATAATTTCGCCGACGCTCGTTTCAACTCCTTTCCCTTCTGCTACGGCGCGAACGACAATATCGCGGTCTGTAATAAGCCCGATTAGTTTGCCGGATTCGCCTTCAACAATTGGCAAAATGCCGATGTCGCCGTCTTTGAGCATTTGCGCTGCGTCCCGAATCGTCGCCTCGCGCGTTGCCGTCCGAATATTTTTCGACATTATCTCCCGACATTTGACTCTCGATTTTGCCTTTACGCTTATTTCGTTCATAATCTTAAACTTTGATTTATTATAATTGTTCGAGCGAGAAGAATAAAGCAAAAGAAATTTTTTGAGGTAGAATTCGGATTTACAAATGGGAAAATTATTTGAAAACAGGCGCAAACCCGTGCGCGAAGGCAAAAAAATAACAGTCGGAAAAGTCGAAGCCGTTCCGCCGGGACGCGGCGCAACCGTCCAGCTTAAAAACGGCAAAGAAGTCGCCTTGTTCAACGTCGGCGGCAATTTTCACGCGATAGAAAATTTCTGCCCGCACAAAGGTTATCCGCTCGCCGATTCGCGCATTTACGGAAACATCGTCGAATGCGACCTTCACGGCTGGCGTTTCGACGTGCGAACCGGCGAATGTCTGGAAAAGAAAAAAGATTGCTCGCTGGAAAGCTACGAAGTCATAATTGAAGACGGCTGGATCAAGATCATCACATAATCGTCTGAATTTTTTCAACAAAATTATTATTTTTATCCGCAATACCGCCTAAACTACGACAAACAGAAGTTTTTATTGACTTTTATTCAAATCTTGCATATAAATAATTCCGTATAAGTAGATCGAAATTCCGTTGAATACAAAGTTAGGCGCGTCATGGTGAAATTCGACAGCCCTTAAATGTAACGGAACAAAATGTGTTAGACTTTGAGGTGCAATGGCAAGCGATTTTCTTAAAGTTTATATCGAAACCACTATTGTCAGCTATTTGACGGCACGACCAAGCAGGGATTTGATAATTGCCGCTCATCAGCAGATAACTTTAGAGTGGTGGGAAAACCGGCGGGCGGATTTTGATTTATACACTTCGCAGTTTGTCATTCGGGAGTCGAGTGCGGGCGAGGTGGCAATGGCGCAAAAACGTCTTGATGCTCTTGACGGAGTTCCTTTATTGAGTGTCAGCCCGGAAGCCTTGGCTTTGGCTCGCGCGGGTCCGATACCGGAAAAAGCCGAAACCGACGCTTTGCATATTGCCGTCGCCGCCGCTAACGGTATGGATTATTTGCTGACCTGGAATTGCAAGCATATTGCCAACGCCGAAATGCAAACCGGAATCGGAAAATTTTGTCGTGCAGCGGGATTTGAACCGCCAATCATTTGCACACCGGAAGAACTTTTGGGAGTTAAAGATTATGTGGAAAGATGAAATAGTCGAAGAAGTGCGACGAGTGCGCGACGAGTATGCCGCAAAGTTTAATTACGACCTTGACGCAATTTACGAGGACATAAAAAAACAGGAAAAGCAATCTCAGCGTAAAGTCGTTTCTCTACCGCCGAAAAAAGTTGGGTTGCCTGAAGTAGAAAAGGCTTATTAAATCCAAAATGCGCCTAACAATTCAATGGACGTGAGGGCGCGAAACAGCGACTTTCTTATGAATGTCGCTTTTGACCTGACGTTGTGTAGCGGTTTCCGCCCACGTCAACGCCGCCGTTATGTTACTCTTGGTTTTGGCTTAGGTATTTTAAGGTTAGAATTATTCTTTAGACAATTTATATGGTATTTACACTTCCTCGACATCGCGCTCCGGTTGGTCAGGACGATTCAACTTGGATTGAAATTAATTATTCATACAGTTTGGGTTACACTTGGATTGAGTGCGGCATCTCCAGAGTAAATAATTTTCTCTCGGCTTTAGGTTTTAATTCTTCTCAGCAAGTGGCGGCTATGTGTGCGAAAAATAATATTTTCAGCTTATTTGCCGCTGATGATTGGATTAGAAACTTTGTCAACGCCGAAGACAAAAGATTGATTTACGGCGAACCGTTGAAAATCGCGGTTAATTTCTTCCCGAATTTTGCTTCGGCAGCTAATCCAATTTTGAGAAACGGTTCGCAAAATCCAAATTACAGCGACTTCTTCCAACTAATTTTCACTTACCTGACGCACGGACAGAACGCCGCCGACCGACAGCGGTTTATAGAATGGTGGTCGTTCCAGAACGGAATCAATACCGATCCGAAGTTTGCGTATGTCGGAAATACTACGCCGCGCAATCTCCAGAAAACTCTGCAAAATTCGGCATCCGTGCTGGTAAATTTCAAAAATGCGGTTGACGAATTTTTGAAACGCCCTGACAACATTAACGGAACAGTTGTCGCCAGTAGTTATTTGCCGGCGGGAGTTGTGCCTTCTTCCGGGATGATTCCATACGCCGTCGGACAGGCAAGCGTCGTTCGCATTCCAATACCGAACACAAACGGTTTATGTATCGAGTTTAAGCCGCGTGGATGGACTCCAAAAGGCGGTTCTACCTCAATGCTGTTTTTTCAAGATATTAGCGGCAAAAAACATTTGCGTCTTGATTATGGTTTTAATAAAAATACGAAAACAGTAAATTATCATTGGAATCAAAAAGGAACTTATGACATCTTCGGCAAAAACAATCACACTCCAGTTGGCTCAACTGAAACGGCACTCGGTAAAGCGGCGAAGTATTTTCGCTGGGGCGGGCGCGTTATAATGGTTGTCGGAGTTGCGATTGACGTAGTTTCCATCGTGCAGGCGAGCAAGCCTCTCAAGCGGGCGACAGAAGTCGTCGCGGGCTGGGCGGGCGCGTGGGCGGGCTGCAAAGTCGTTGGTGCAGGGCTGGGGGCAGTCGGCACTCTGATCGAGCCGGGCGGCGGAACGGCAATCGGCGGTGTCAGCGGCTGTATTATCGGCGGAATTGGCGGCTATTTTGTCGGCTCAACCATTGCCGGGGAAGTTTATGATTGGGCGGAAGATACGTTTTTTACTCCGCTGCCGGAGGTGCGGAAACCTTGAGAAATGCAATACTCACTTGCCTGAATCCCGTCGAAGAGTTCTGGCAACTCGGTAATCTGTTTCTTGCCAACGATAATTTCGTTTTAATCGGTTGGCAGGTTTTTCCCAGCCCGTTTGACGAAGGAATGCCGGAAACAGTCGGTAAAATTCTGACACAGGTGATGATTTCTTTCGGTAATGTCTTATTTCTGAATTCTAACACATCGGCAGATACCGAAAATGAATGGAAATATTATGACGACAAGGCAACACTTTTCTTAAAAGAACCGAATCCGTTAAAAAGGTTTATGGGAACTTTGTCCGGCAGATCGGAAGATTTGACTTTATTGGCAACACGCAAGCCGCAAACAGTCGAAAGATTGTTTGATGATGGTAAGTATCCGTGGTGGTTACAAGGACAGATTGTGTTTGTTAGCGATCAAGAGCAAATACTGCCGCGAATTGATCGGGAAACTTTACTTTGTTTTTTTGAGGATGATTGGCTGCAACAAGTCGGGCGATTGCAGGATTTAAATATCGAGTGCGTTCTGCGTCCGGGCGTGGACGGCGACGTTGCCGGAATTCTATTTTTAACAGAAGATTTTCGCCATACATTTTTAGAAGTCCTCGAAAGTCAAAGCCGCGCCGCCGGATTTGATTGGGAAGTTTTACCGGAATCTGATTTTGCTTCGTCATTAGCTGATTCTCATAAATAATTTAGAATCAGCCTTGATAAAAAAGGCATTCAACAATGAGCCTGCAACATAACAAATGAATGGACGCGGACGGCGCGGACAGCGATTTTGTTATCGAACATTTTTGGTGAAAACTCGAAGCTGCGTAAATTGGTTTCGCCCACGTCAACTCCGCCGCTTGATTCTCAGAAATTCTTCATAGATTTTTTCTAAATTGCGAATATAATCTCTAAAATTGAATCTGTCTTCAATAGTTTTTCGGGCATTTTGCCTCAAATCATTAATCTTGATTTCATCTGAAAGCAAAAGTTTTAGTTTTCCGACCATTTGCGAAACATTTCCCGGTTCGATTGTAAAACCGTTTGCGCCGTTTTCGATAACCGCGCCGATTGAAGCCATTTCGGAAACGACGACGATATTTTCCGCCGCCATTGCTTCGAGCATCGCTATCGGCAAGCCTTCGCCGTAAAGCGAGGGCAAAAGGAAAATATCGCTTTCGGCGAGCGCGTTCCATTTTTCCGCGCCGGAAATTATGCCGCCGTAAAAAAAATTTTCGGCGAGAATTTCGCGCATTTCGCCGACGAAAAAATCTTTCAGATCGCCCGCGCCGTAAGCGTTGAATTTAAATTTGTAGTTTTCGTTTTTTAGAATGCGGCAGGCTTTGACGATTTGGCGTAAACCTTTTGATTCGTGCATTCTGCCAAGAAAGATTATTGTTTTTTCGTTTGTTTCCGGTTTTCTGATCCGCACATTTTCGAGCGAAACGGCGTTTTGCAAAACGCGCACGTTTGAAATTTTCCGGCGTTTTTCGAGCAGTTTTTTTTCGAGTTCGCTTAAAACGATCACGGCGTTTGACCAATCGAACATCTTCGCCGTTAGTTTTTCCAAAAACTTATTATCGAAATCTTCGACCAGATATTTTCCGCCATGAATGTGCAGCAAAACGGGAACGCCGGCGAATTTTGCGGTTTTTGCCAAAGCCGCGTCGCGGACGATTGAAAGCGCGGTCAGAGCCGTGTTGATGTGAATTAATTCGATTTTGTGTTTTCTGATTTGGCGCAGAAAACGCGGAACGAGAAAAATCTGTTTTGCCGCCCAATTAATATTTTTCCTTTCGCCGTCTTGCCTGCCCGCCGTAAAATGAAAAAATTCCGCCTCGCCGTTTTCGATTATTTGGCGAACAATTGTCGAAATGCCGCTGACATTTTCGGTTTCATCGAGACTTGGGGCGGTTATCAAAATTTTCATTCGGTTAAACGTGATTTCGGGAAATTTTAAGGTAATATCTTAGCAAATATAAAATGTTTGCTCGCGTAAAAGTTGCAAGTCGGCGTTTATTAGCTTAAAAATAATACGGCACAAATGAAAGCGGAAACGACAATAAAGCCTGCAAAAAATCTTATCAAAGCGGAAAATCGCGTTCCCGCTTGGGTTTTGCCGTTGGTGAAAATTTCGATTTTCGGGTTTGACGCGATTTTAGCATTTTTCTGTTTTGCGGCGGCTTTTGTTGTGCGCGAAGGCGATGCGGTGTTCTCGAAAACGGCTTGGGCGTGGTCGGCGGAATTTGAGCCGTATGCCGGAGTCGTTTTTTTCGCAATTTTCGCACGCGCTGCAATGCTTTGGTATCAGAGAGTTTACCGTCTGCAAGGCGCGTTTTCCTACATCGCCGAATTTATCAAGATTTTCAAAGCCGTTTCCGTCGCGTCGCTTTTGATGATCGCTTTTACATTTCTTTTTCGCGGTGGTTTTGCCTTTCGTGAATTTTCCTACGCACGCGGCGTTTTCGCGCTCGATTTTTTATTTGCGCTCGTCGTTTATTCGGTTTTTCATCTCGGTTTGCGGCGTTTGCAGACTTCTTTCAGAAGGCGCGATATAAATTTGATTCCGACTTTGATCGTCGGCGCAAACAGGGAAGCCGAGCAAACAATTCGGCAGTTAAAAGAAAGACGCGATTTAGGTTATCGCATCGTCGGACAATTTATCAGCAGTAAAATTTCCGAAAACAACGAACAGCGAACGACGAACGACGAACAGTTGATTTTCGGCACGATTGAAGATTTGCCCGAAATTATCCGCGAACTTGAAATTCAGGAAGTTATCATCACGGACAACAAGATTCCGGGCGAAAAACTTTTTGAAGCGATAATGCAATTGGGGCGAAAACGCAAAGTCGAATTTCGCCTCGCGCCTTCGCTTTATAATTTTATGCCGCAAAAAACGAGCGTCGAGCAAATCGGCGTTTTGCCGATGGTCAGACTTTTCCGCGAACCGCTTTCCGATGCCGACAGATTTGTAAAACGCCTTTTTGATATTTTAATTTCCGCCGTTGTTCTGATTTTGCTTTCTCCCGTTTGGCTTATTATCGCGCTTTTGATTAAGTTCGATTCAAAAGGAGAGATTTTGTTCAAACAAGAGCGCGTCGGAATGGATGGACGCAAATTTCTCTGCTACAAATTCCGCACGATGAAAGCGGACGCGGACGAAGATTTGCACCGCGAAGCGTATCGCAAAAATATCAAAAATCTGCGCGAAGCAAACGCGGGCGATGTGGAAAAACCCGTTTTCGGCAAAGTAAAAAACGATCCGCGCATCACGAGAATCGGAAAACTTTTGCGCGGCACGAGTTTCGACGAACTGCCGCAATTTCTAAACGTCTTAAAAGGCGAAATGAGCGTCGTCGGTGCGCGTCCGCCGATTCCTTACGAAGTCGAGGAATATGATTTACGGCATCGTAAGCGTCTGGATATGAAGCCCGGAATTACGGGACTTTGGCAGGTTTCGGGCAGAAATCGTTTAACATTCGAGGAAATGGTGAAAATTGATCTGTATTACATCGAAAACTGGTCTTTGTGGCTCGATCTGAAAATAATTTTATTGACTTTGCCCGCGATTTTACGCGGCGAAGGTGAAAGGTAAAAGGTAAAAGGGTGAAGGTGATTTTTGAATTTTTATGTCGGATATTGTTGAAGTGGTTGAGAAAGCGTCTGAAATTCTTGCGCGAAACGGAGTTGCAGAATCGCGTCGGGAAGCGAGTTCGCTGTTGGCTTTTGTTCTGGGAAAAGATCGAACTTTTTTGTTCGCTCATTCGGAATGTAAACTTTCATCCCAAGAAGAAAAACGCTTTTGGGAAATTATCGGGCGACGCGCGAAGCGTGAGCCTTTTCAACACATTACGGGAAAACAGGAATTTTACGGTCTGGATTTTTTCGTTTCAAAAGATGTTTTGATTCCGCGTCCCGAAACTGAATTAATTGTCGAAAACGCGATTGAAATTCTGCGCGAAATAGATTCGCCGAAGTTTTGCGAAATCGGAATCGGTTCGGGCTGCATTTCGATTTCAATTTTGAGTGAAGTAAAGATCGCCCGTGCAAAAGGTTTTGAGGTTTCGGAAAAGGCTCTGAAAATTGCCGAGCGAAATGCGGAACGGCACGAAGTTTCGGGCAGATTAAAACTTGAAATTTCCGATGTTTTTGAGAATCTGAAAAACGAGAAATTCGATTTGATCGTTTCAAATCCGCCGTATATTTCATCAGCTGATTTTGCTGGTCTGCAACCGGAAGTTCGCCGATTCGATCCGAAAATTGCTTTAACCGACGGGAAAGACGGATTTTCGATTCTCTCCGAAATTATCAAAAAATCGCCGAAATTTTTAAAATCCGGCGGCTTTCTGCTTTTGGAAATCGGAATCGGTCAGAGCGAACCGATTAAAAAAATGTTTTCGGATACGATCTGGAAAAAAGTCGGGATATTACCGGATTTACAAGGAATTCCGCGAACTGTCAAAGCCCGCCTGAATTAGTTATAATTTGTTAAAAATTTGAAATCTGCAATTGTCCTTTCATCCCGTTTATCTTTTTCATCCCTGTTAAAATTTCTTAAAAATCCGCGTTTATCTGTGCTAATCTGCGGCTGAATTTCTTTCTCTTATCTCCGCTTATTCGCGGGCAAATATCTCATCTTTTTCTCAATTCCTTAATTCTTTTCATCATCTGCGGCGCGAGTTTCATTGTCTTGATTAGCGAATTGCTCGAAAAGTAACGCGCCATTTGTTTGAACGTATCAATCGCGTTTTGCGAATAGCCGAACCACCAAACGTCCGGCGTGAGCAGATATTTATTGATGTGTATGTGCTGCGCGGCGACGAGTTCCATCAAACCTTCGAGTCCGTGCGTTCTGCCGTAACCGGAATTTTTGAAACCGCCCCACGGCGTTTGTCCGATGCCGTGCGTGTATAAAACTTCGTTGACGGTTACAGTTCCGGCGAGAATTTTTTCCGCAACCCGTTTCCCTTTTGATAAATCCTTTGTCCAGACGCTCGCCGTCAAACCGAATTCCGTATCGTTGGCGAGTTCGACTGCTTCATTTTCGGTTTTGAAAACGGCAATCGGAAGCGTCGGACCGAAGGTTTCTTCGCGCATCGCTTTCATCGAATTGTTCGCTTTTGAAATAACCGTCGGCTCGAAAAATACGCCGTCAAATTTTTCGCTGCGTCGTCCGCCCGTTAAAATCTCCGCGCCGCTGATCTCGAAATCGGCAACGTGATTTTCGACGATTTTCAACTGATCTTCGCTGACCATCGAACCGACATCGGTATTTGCATCGTTGCCGTAATTTTGGCTCAATTTTTTTGTTTTTTCGACAACCAATTTTGTAAATTTTTCTGCTGCGCTTTCTTCGACATAAAGCCTTTCAACCGACGAGCAAGCCTGTCCCGAATTTGTAAACGCGCCCCAGACAGCCGCGCTCGAAGTTCTTTCCAAATCCGCGTCGGCAAAAACGATCATCGGGTCTTTTCCGCCGAGTTCCAAAACGACGGACGTTAAATTTTGCGCGGCGGCGGCGGCGACCTTTTTCCCTGTCGCAACGCTTCCCGTAAACATAATTTTGTCCGGCGCAGCTTCGACAAGTGCCGCGCCCGTTTTGCCGTCGCCCGTAATAATCTGCAAAACATTTTCGGGCAAATTCGCTTTTTCAAAAATCTCGCCGATCTTTTCTCCGACCAAGGGCGTTAATTCCGAAGGCTTCAAAACAACCGTATTTCCCGCCATCAAAGCCATCACGACCTCGCCAAGCGGAATTGCAAACGGAAAATTCCAAGGCGAAATTATCCCGACAACGCCAAGCGGTTTATAAATAATTTTCGACGAGCGACCAAGAAATTTCAGTTGCCCGATATTGATCTTTCGCGGCTTTAAAATCTTCTCCGTATTCTTTGCAAAATACTGCATCAAATCCAAAACCGGCGCGATCTCCGCCGAAAACGCTTCGGCGACGGGTTTTCCCATCTCGTCGGAAATGAGCCGCGCAATTTCATCCATTTCGCCTAAAATCACTTCACGCGCACGGTTTACAATTCGCTTTCTTTGGGAAAAACTCGTTTCCGACCAATCGGAAAAAGCACGGCGCGATTTTTCCACCGCTTCTTTAACTTCTTCGGCGGAAAAATTTCTCACGCGCCCGACTTCCTTGTTCGTCGCCGGATTGTATGAAACGATTTCGCTTTCTTCGACTGGGATTGCGGTTGTTTGGTTCATAGTTTTTGCCTTGAATAAATCCTTGTTCACAAAGATAAATATATCAAAAAAAATGAATTCGTGTCAGTAGCGTCGGCGTGAGCCGATGCGTGATTGCTAACGCAAGCGGAAACGCATCAGTTTACGACGACGCTACTGACTTTTTGCCGATGCAAATAATGTATATAACTGATATATTTTTTATGCCGATTAAAAGGCGGAAATCCGCGTGTAAGCAAAGGTGCTTTTTGCAAATCGGCAAGTTGATATTTTAAACAGCACCCTTTATAACTGTCGGGTTTCTGCCTTTTTAAACAATGGTAACAGAAGAATCAAGCGAAAATATATTAAACTTTACAGCCGAAGCGGAAGACGCGGGAAAGCGGCTTGACGTTTATTTGTCCGAAAAGATCGAAGATTGGTCGCGGGCGCGTCTGCAACGGTTGATTGATGATGAAGACGTTTTGATAAACGGCAAAAAGACGAAATCTTCATTTAAATTGCGCGAAAATGATGAGATCGAAGTCGAACTCGTAGAAAGTTCGCCCGCCGTTTTCGAGCCTGAAAATATTCCGCTCGACATAGTTTTTGAAGACGAATATCTCGCCGTTATCAATAAACCTGCGAAAATGGTCGTTCATCCGGGCGCGGGAAATCCGAGCGGAACGCTGGCGAATGCTATCGCTTGGCATTTTAAGTTCGATGTTTCAAAATCGGAAGAATCCGAAACAGGCAGGCGGACAAATGAAAACCGCGTCGGAATCGTGCATCGGCTCGATAAAGATACGTCGGGGTTAATAATTGTCGCCAAAAATGAGATCACGCACGAGCGGCTTGCCGACCAATTCAGAAAACGCGAAGTCTATAAAAGCTATCTCGCGCTCGTTCACGGCTACGTGCGGAAAATCAGCGGGCGAATCGAACAACCGATTGGCAGAGATAAACATAACCGCGTAAAAATGGCGATTTCAAAAGACGGGCGCAACGCCGTTTCGGTTTATAAAGTCCGCAAAAGATTCGAGAAATTCACCTTGCTCGACATTGAAATAAAAACGGGCAGAACGCATCAAATCCGCGTTCACACGGCGTTTATCAATCATCCCGTCGTCGGTGACGAAACGTATAACGAAGGGCGCGACAACACGGTTTCAGACGTAGAAGTTCGGCAGGCGATTGCAAAACTCGGACGCTTTTTTCTTCATTCGGAAAAACTGTCTTTCGTTCATCCGAAAACAAAGGAGAAAATGGATTTCAGATCGCCTCTGCCCGATGAATTAAGAAATTTGCTCGCAATTATTGGAGAGTAAATCGTAAATGGTTAATCGTTAATTGAAAGAAAAAACGATTTACGATTTACTATTAACAATTTACTCTCCCAATGTATGAATTTAGATTCAGATAAAAATTCAAACATAAAAAGACTTCCTATCGGCATTTTCGATTCGGGAGTCGGCGGCTTGACGGTTTATCGGGCGTTACACAACCGCCTGCCGAATGAGAATTTTATTTATCTCGGCGACACGGCGCGAGTTCCATACGGCACGAAATCTCTGGCGACGGTTGAACGCTACGCGATTGAAAATTCGCAGTTTCTGGCTTCGCGCGGCATAAAAATTTTGGTCGTCGCTTGCAACACGGCTTCCGCGCTCGCGCTTCCGGCGATTCGGGAAAAAATAAATCTCGATGTCGTCGGCGTGATCGGACCGGGCGCGAGAAAAGCCGTCGAAATATTTGAAGAAAAACCAAAACCGAAGATCGGCGTGATCGCTACCGAAGCAACCGTTTCGAGCAACGCTTACGCCGATTCGATAAAACAAGCGTCCGACAAAGCCGAAATTTTGCAGACGGCTTGTCCACTGTTCGTTTCCTTAGCCGAAGAAAATTGGGCGCACGAGGAAGAAACTTTTTCGATTGCCAAAAAATATCTGCGCCGAATGAATGAATTTCAGCCTGACGCGCTCGTTTTGGGCTGCACACATTACCCGATCTTGCGCGAAGTGATCGAGCAAACTGTCGGCGAAAATGTTACGCTAATTGATTCGGGCGAAGCGTGCGCCGAAGAAGTCGAAAAATTATTGAACGAAAAAAATCTGGCAAACGAGCAGCCGAATCCGAACAAAAACCGCCGTTTGTGCGACGACCTCGATCATTTTTACGTAACGGACGCAGCGGACAGATTCGCCCGCGTCGCCGAAAGATTTTTGGGCAGCAAACCCGCAAAACTCGAAGCGGTGGAAGTTTACGGAGTTGACAAATTGGAAGAATGTAAATCGTAAATGGTAAATCGTAAATAGTTTTTTCTTTCCATTTACGATTTACCATTTACTATTTACCAGTCAAAATTATGAGCTACGAAAGAATAGACAATAGAGAATTAGACGAGATCAGAAAAACGAAAATTACGCCGAATATATCGCCGCACGCCGAAGGTTCGGCATTGATCGAAGTCGGCGGCACGAAGGTTATTTGTATGGCGACGGTTGAGGAAAAAGTCCCGTTTTGGCTGAGAAATAAAGGAAAAGGCTGGGTGACGGCGGAATATGCGATGCTTCCGAGAGCGACACACACTAGGACGAACCGCGAAATCCAAAGACCTTCGGGACGAACGCAGGAAATTCAGCGTCTTATCGGGCGAAGTCTTCGCGCCGTTGTGGATATGAAAAAACTCGGCGAACGGCAGATTTATCTCGATTGCGACGTTTTGCAAGCCGACGGCGGAACTCGCTGCGCTTCAATTACGGGCGCGTATGTCGCTCTGAATTTAGCCTGCAAAAA
Source organism: Pyrinomonadaceae bacterium (assembly GCA_965214585.1). Lineage (GTDB taxonomy): Bacteria > Acidobacteriota > Blastocatellia > Pyrinomonadales > Pyrinomonadaceae > JAHCHG01. Next base: position 1,364,071 of record OZ243957.1, read on the forward strand.
GCTCGTCGCCACGGGAAAATTATCCGCATCGCCGATCATCTCGGAAGTCGCCGCCGTCAGCGTCGGAATCGTCGAAGGAACGCCGATTTTAGACTTGAAATATGAAGAAGATTCATCCGCCGAAGTTGATATGAACATCGTCTGCACGGGAACGGGAAAATTTATCGAAATTCAAGGAACGGCGGAACAAGAACCGTTCACGCGCGACCAGATGAATGAAATGCTCGCGCTTGCCGAGAAAGGAGTTGAACAGCTTTTTACAATTCAAAGGTTTGCAATAAACGGCTGAAAAATCTCGTAATTTTGTGATAAATTATTAAATTATGAGATTAGCGCAAAAAAAGCCGAAACTTTACACCGCCGAAGAATATCTCGAACTTGAGCGCGAAAGCGAATTCAGACACGAATATATCGGTGGCGAGATTTTTGAAATGGCGGGCGGAAATAAACGTCATAATCGAATTTCGACAAATCTCATTCGTTTACTGGATAGTCAGTTGCTGGAAAGTGTCTGTAATGTTTACGCAAATGATATGCGTGTGAAAATCACTCCAACAGGTGATTACACCTATCCCGATATTGTCGGAACTTGCGGCGGAGATGAATTTGAAGACGACAACCAAGATACGCTTATCAATCCGACATTAATTATAGAAATTCTCTCAAAATCAACCGAAGCCTATGACCGAGGAACAAAATTTGAGTTCTATCAAACAATCGAAAGTTTCAACGAATACATTTTGATAACTCAAGAACCCTTCCGCGTCGAACAATTTGTGCGAAAAGATCGAAATGTTTGGACATATTTCGAGTTTCGCAATCCCGACGATGTTGTTAAACTAAACTCGATTGACTGCGAACTTTCATTACGCGACGTTTACCACAAAATCGAGCAGAAGTTTCCAAAAAAATAACTTAAAAACTTGTTATGTCTTAGTAAAGCAATAAAAATAAACTGCTCCATATAATTATTCTTTGAAAAGTATATTGTAATAGAAAATAATTTCTAACTGGGAGCGCGAGCATCTTGCTCGCCATCAGAGCGCAGCGATTGATGCAAACGTCAATCGTATCGGGTGTTTACAGTAAGCACATAACGGCTCGCTGGCGCATCGCTTGTGCGAGCAGGATGCTCGCGCTCCCAGTTAGAAACATTATTTTTTTGCCGTGTCAAAATGCGGGATAGTTTATTTAATTTTCTTTACTTACGAAAATCGGCAACCCGAAAAAATACGCAATAAACGGATAAGTTTTCGTTCTATAAATATGAGATTGAGAAAAACATTTTTGACGATATTTGTTTTAGCATTGTTTAGTTCGGCTGTTTTCGCCGATTCGCCTTTGACTTCGACCAATTTTTCCGCCGCTTATTCGGAAGAGCCGATTGTTATCGCGGCATCGAAAACCGAAGGGCAGTTGACGAACGAATTGATGGATTATCTGACCGACGAAAATAATCCGATTGATCTGAAAATGGCGGTTATCAACGAACTCGGTTGGAAATTCAGAGGAAAAAATAACGGTCAGGTATTTATGAAATATTTGACGGAAAAATACAAATACTCCGACGAGAAAAAATTTCTGAAAAAAGGAAAAGCAGATGATCTGCTTTCGATGGCTTATTTGAAGGCTCTGAGCGATTATTTCGACGTTTCCGACGCGCTCGTTTACGCAGAAAAAGCCATGAAAAAGAATCCGACGAGCCGCACTTACAATTTAATTGTCGGACTCATTAAAGCGCAAAAGACGATGGACGACAATTGGTGTGAAGTCTATAAAATTACGGACGGCATCAGGAAAAACGATAATTTAAAAGACGATTTGAAGCCGGAAGCCGTTAAAATTATTTACGATTATATGGACATTTACGGCGATTACTGTAAATAATTTGTAAGTGCGAAAAACTGAAAAATGTCAAAATGAAACGGCTGACTGAATTTGTTTAAGATTACCGGAAAAATCAACTGAAAAATTCCGCTGCGGGAATTACTTGGAGTTTCGGCATCACATTTTGCAAAATGGCGTAATCGCGGATGTTGTCGGTTACGACGAAACATTTGTGCATATACGAACTGCGGGCGATCAGCGCGTCGTTTTGCAGCGCGGTTGGCGAAAGATTTTTGTTAATCAGTTTTAGATAACGCAAACGGCGGACGGCTTTGGCGGAAATTATCCAATCGGTTCTCGTCGGCATCAATAATTTATCGGCTTTGTCCAATGTTTTCAGCCAGTATTCGTATTTTTGCAAAGTTGATCTATCAATCATTGAAGCCATCAACTCGTAAAAAACGACGATGGAAAAATGAAAAGCATCGAAATTTTCGTCAATTTGTTTTTTATAAGTCGAAAAAACGGACGTATCAAGCAACGGATATTCCATATTTTTTTTCTTCTTCTTCCAATGCCTTCAAAGCCTCGCGCGTCGCTTTTTTTAATTCCTTTTGCAGTTCGCTGAGTTCTTCGGGCTGTTTGAAATCTTTGGCACGCGGCAAATGCGAATAATCGCGCAAGGCGTTTCCGTTTTGAGCAGGTTTTGTTAAATCTTTTTTCTTAGGCATTTCCTTAACCTCCATTTTGAAATTATACCACAAACCGATTTTGACGAAACCAAAATTCAAAACTTACAATTAACAAAACGAATTTTGCGGAGAAATAATTTTGAACGAAAAACAATTTAACGGAAAAACGGTAATCGTTACGGGCGCGACGCGCGGAATCGGCAAAGCGATTGCGCTTGAACTTGCGACGCGCGGCGCGAATGTCGCATTTAATTTTGCGAAAAGCGTATCCGAAGCGGAAAAGGTCAAGGCGGAAATCGAAAATTCGGGCGCGAAGGCGTTTGCCGAATCTTGCGACGTTGCAAACACGGATGCGGCGGCGGAATTTTGCAAAAAGGTCAAAGACGAATTCGGCGCGATTGATTTTCTTGTGAATAACGCCGGAATTACGCGCGATAATTTGATTATGCGGATGAAGGAAGACGATTGGGATTCCGTGATTGATACGAATTTGAAGGGCGCGTGGAATTTTTCAAAGGCGGTTTTGCGTCCGATGATGCGGAACGAAGCGGGCGGTTCGATTCTGAATATCACTTCGATTTCCGGCGTGGTCGGAATGCTCGGTCAGTCGAATTATTCGGCTTCAAAGGCGGGAATGATCGGTTTAACAAAGTCGCTCGCCAAAGAGATCGCCAGCCGGAAAATTACCGTCAACGCGCTCGCGCTCGGTTTGATCGAAACCGATATGGCGGAGGAAATGAACGACGAATACCGCGAGAAAATTTTGTCGAATATTCCGCTCGGACGGCTCGGAAACACACGGGAAGTTGCGGAAATCGCTTGTTTTCTGCTGTCCGATTCGGCAAAATATATCACCGGACAAGTGATTCAGGCGGACGGCGGCTTGGCGATTTGAATGCGGATTTTTAAGAACAGGAAATTTGCCCGCGAATGGAACAGAAGAAATTTTAACAGGGATGAAGAGGATAGAAGGGATAAGTAAAAAACAGAAAGCACAAAGTAAGAAAATGTATCTTGTTCTTTAGAAATCCCTGTGCATCACCTTTATCCCTGTTAAATATTTTCTCAAATCCGAGTTTATCCGTATCTATCTGCGGTTAAAATTTCTTGGTTTTTATTCGCGCTTATTCGCGCCGATTCGCGGACAAAAAAACTTGTTTAGAGTCGAATTTTTTTGCAATCCAAAATCCGAAATCCGAAATCTAAAATTATAAGATGTCTGTAAGTTATCAAAATCCAGAAACGATTCCGGCGGAAACGGAAGAAGTGCCACGCGCGGAGTTTGTGATTCCCTTTTATTCGTATATTTTAATCGCTTGCATCGTCGCGGTTTCGGCGGTTCAGATTGCTGTAAATCTCGAAGCGTCGGTTGATGCCGCCGGATTTGATAAAGAAGAATTTTTGCAAGGTGAATACTGGAGAATTTTAACCGGCGCGACGCTTCACGGCGGTTTGCTTCATCTCGCGTTTAACGGCTACGCGCTTTATGTTCTCGGTAAATTGATCGAAACTTTGTCAAATCGCGCTCATTTGGCAATCGTCTTTTTGCTTTCGGTATTCGGCGGCGGCATTTTGAGTTTGATTTTTCTGCCTGATATTCCGTCCATCGGCGCGTCCGGCGGAATCGTCGGATTTCTCGGTTATCTGACAATTTACGGTTACAAACGCCGCAAATTACTGACCAATTCCTTTCTAAAAAATATGGTCTTTAACATCGTCTTGATCGGAATTATCGGAGTTTTCGTCATTCCGAACGTGGATAATTTCGGACATCTCGGCGGCTTGCTCGCGGGCGCGGCTTACGGCTTGTTTCAGATTCCGTCCGATCTGCACAAAGACCCGCGCGAAATCGGAAAAACGACGAATATTCTCGGTTTAATTTCAATCGGAACTTTTATCGCCGTTTCGATTTTCAGCATTTTACTTATTCTTAATGTAATTTAATAAAGATTTCAGAAGAATTTTTTAAACACATAGAAGCTGTTTGGAAATTGTAAGCTGTTTGGAAATTGTATCGCAGGCTTCCAGCCGGCAGTCTTGGTGGCTTCCAGCCGCCAAATTTTTCTGTTTTTTCCGCCAATTCGAGTAAATAACGCGCGAATTGGCGGCTGGAAGCCGGCAAGATGCCGGCGTTACGTTTTTTCTGAGTTTTCAAACAGCTTCATAGAAAATATAGAAATTGTTAGTTGCTGATTTCCAACTAAATTAGACTCATTTTCTTCTATGTTTCCTTATGCTTTTATACGGTTAAAAATTTTCTTTCCATCTAAAAATGTCAAAACGAATCAGAGTTCATCAGCACGTCAACCCGCTTGCCACATATTTTACAAAACTGCCGGTAAAACCTCTGGAGATTGAAAAACTTTTTGCAAACGCCGAACTTCCGCTTCATCTCGACATCGGCTGCGGGCGCGGCAGATTTTTACTGAAAATGGCGGAAATCGAAAAGGATAAAAACTTTCTCGGCGTGGAAATCCGCGAGCCGCTTGTTGACGAAGCAAACAGAATTGCAAAGGAGGACAATCTGAAAAATCTGCATTACGAATTTTGCAATGCAACAATTGTTTTGGATAAATTGCTCGAAAAGATTCCTGAAAATTTTTTGCAGACGATTACGATTCAGTTTCCAGACCCGTGGTATAAAAAGAAACACGCTAAACGCCGAATGGTCAAAGATAATCTGGTCGAAGCGATTGTCAATAATTTAGCCGCTTCAGGCAGAATTTTTATTCAGACCGATGTTGATTTTCTGGCAAAAGAAATATTTGAAAAGTTTCGCGCTCAGAAAAATTTGAGCGAGATCGGAATTGCGGAAAATCCGTTTTCCGTTAAAACCGAAAGGGAAATTTCAGTCGAAAACAGAAATCTGCAAATCTATCGGGCGATGTTTAAGAAAAAATAAACTTCAAATTAAATTTTTCTCAATTTCCCGCCCAAAATTGCCATTGGAAGAAGCAAAGCCAAAAATAATAAATGATACCAAACCGGAATCGGTTTCCATTGGCTGATTTGAAACATCAAACCGACGATCAACAGCATAATGCCCAAAATTAAAGGTGCTTTTGTAGTTTCGCCCGAAATCCAAGCGGCGACGAGTCCGGCGATTATCGAAAAAATCACGCTCGACGCGAGTTTTATAAGCAGATAATTCGTCGGGATAATTTCCAAATCTCCGCTTGGTGCTAAAGTCGGAAATGAAACGATCAAAAGGTCGCTTCCGAGCCACAAAATTGTCCAAACAATAAAACCGACGACGAATCCGGCGATAACTTTTCCCATAAATTTTTCTCCTCTAACTTGTTTTACCAAAAAACTTTCTTAGAAGCTGTTTGGAAATTGTATCGCAGGCTTCCAGCCGGCTGTCTTGGTGGCTTCCAGCCGCCAAATTTTTCTGTTTTTTCCGAATGTTCGAGTAAATAACGCGCGAATTGGCGGCTGGAAGCCACCAAGACAGCCGGCAAGATGCCGGCGTTCCGTTTTTTTTGAGTTTCCAAACAGCTTCTAAGAATTTACATATTTTTCGCTGACAAAACAAAAAGGGAAAAGCTGTTTTCATAAACCTTTTCCCTTTTCGTCGTTTTTCGCCTTTTGCCCGTTTGCGAAAAATTTTTAAGCCGCTTTGCTTTTCTTGCTGCCGGATTTTTCTTCCGATTTTGCCTCTGTTTTTCCCTTCTCGATTCGCGCCGTGATTCTTCTGTCCAAGTCCGCGATCTGCTCGTCGGTCAGATGATAAATGTTCGGTTGATTGTGATAAATCTTCGCGCCGGTTACAACATCGGCTTTTTTGAAACCGTTAGCTTCCGCTTTTTCAACCAGATCGTCAATCGTCATTGTTTGCGGAGCAATCGAAATCGTTTTCTTTTCTTCGATAAATTCGGGAACATCGGATTTTGCGGGCTTGTCAAACGCTAAATTTAACGCTTGTTCGCCTTTCATATATTCGAGAAAATCTTTGAAACCGACATCTCCCGTCATTTCAAAACCGACTTCAAACGCGGGCGAATTTGATTTGATAACCTGAAAAACTCTCGTAATTTCGCCGTCGCGCTCCTGCAAGGAAACTTCGACCATCACATCAACGAAATACTCCAGACCGCTCGCCGTCATCGGCAGAACGCGCCCGATTTCGTTGTCTTCTTTCGATTCCTTGCCTTTCGCGGGAATTTGGTCAGCGATGACAACCGATTTTCCGCTTTCGATGCAGATTTTCCGCAGAACATTCTGCAAGATCATCTGATCCGCCGCTAGTTCTTCCGCCGACGGCTGCGCCAGCGGATCGCCCGTTTTTTCTCTCACTGCTTCGAGCATTTCCGAATGCTTCGCGCTGAAATACGCCGCCCAACTGTCGAGTGCAAAACAGCCGTAATTCTGTTCGCGTCCTTCGCCGCTTATCGCCCAATCAATAAATTCGGGCAGTTCGTCCGTTTCTTCGATCTCAAGCGCGTCAAATTTGTCGCCGACACCGCGCAGAAGCCTTCCTTTTCTCTCCGTATCAAAAATGCAGAGCCTTCCCAAACCCGCATCCGCCATCGAACTGATAAAGTGACTCTTGCCGACACCCGCGCCGCCGCGAATCGCCATCACAAGCCGCTGTTGTCGCGGCACGCGGCTCAATGGATTTATTTTCGGTTTATTTGTATTTTTCATTTTTTTACTTTCTCCAAAAAGTTTAATTCTTAATGTTTTTCCTTAGTTTCCCAACGCTAACTGCCTACCGTCAAAGGCGTTTTGTTGCATTGATGAAACAAATCTAGCACAAGTTGCAATCTGTTTCAAGTGTGAAACAAGATTTTTGTGAAAAAATCTTTATTTTTTTCGGGAATTAGAATAAAATTCGATAAACACGCGGAGAGTTCGATATGAAAAAGTTTATTTTTGCTTCAATAATTATTTTGTGTTTTTCTGTTTTTGCCTTTGCACAAGCGGAAAAAACGAATTGTCCTAGAGTTTATGTAAACGGACCAGCAAGTATTTCAACTGATTCAACAATGGATTTTTCAGCCGATGTTCAAGGACAATCAAAGGATAAACATTATAGATATACTTGGTCTGCTGTTGGCGGAAAAATAATTGCAGGTCAGGGAACAGCAAAGATCAGAATTGAAATGTCAAAGTTCAGAAATGAACCTGTTAAAGCAACAGTTAGAGTTGAAAATCTGCCGGAGAATTGTAGAAATGAAGCATTTGAAATGGCTATTCTATCTCACAGAAAACTTGAATTTCCGCCTTTGGATGAATACGGTTATTCAGGAGGCAGCTATTTAAAGACAGAAGAGGCAATGGCAAGATTTGATAATCTCGCAATTGCTCTTTTGAACAATCCGAATTCCAACGCCTATATTTTATTTGAAGTCAAAAAAGATGAGGAAATAAGCAGCGTCGAGAGATACTTTGTAGAACTTTCCAATTTGTTTAAAACCCGCGCATATGAGTTAAATCGAATTACTTTTGATGTTTGTCGAAGTAATAAAAATCAAACGACAATGTGGATTATTCCGCCGAATTTAGTAAAAGAAATACGTCCCGAAAATTGCGAAAGAATAAATGTTAGTTTCAAATAAACAAATAGAAAACAAATAGAAAATGTCAAAAATTATCTATTTCCGAATGTTCACACAATATGAAAAGATTCGCTTTAATTTCAATACTTATCTCGTGCTTTTCTGCTTTTGCTTTTGCACAAGCAGAAACTTTACTGTGTCCTGAAATAAAAGTTACTGCGCCTTCGGGTGTAGTAATGTCGGGCGAGCCGATGAATTTTTCCATATCTGTCGGAGAAGAAAGCGAAAAACGCAATTACGAATATCAATGGTCTGTTGATGTCGGAGAAATAATCGCCGGGCAAGACACGAAAGCAATTCAAGTTGCAACGGAAGGCTTGGAAAATATAACTCTGACTGCAACCGTGACAATCAAAGGTTTGCCGAAAACGTGCAATAATAAAGCGTCTGATACGGGCGTAGTATCTGCACCGATAGGTTGTGGAATGGCGGCGGATGAATACGGTAAACTTCTGCTAATTGATGAATTTGCGAGATTTGATAATTTGTATATAACTCTGAATAATAATCCCGGATTTATGGTCTATATTTCGTTTGAAATAGCAAAGGACGAGAAAATAAGTGATGTGGAAAAACGATTTTCAGAACTTTCCGCCTTTTTCAAGCGGCGCAAATATGATTCAAATCTGATTATTTATGATGTTTGTCGAAGTGATATAACTTCTACGATAATGCGGATTGTTCCGAATGGGGCGGAAATTCCCTATACTGAAAAATGTGAAAGGTTGAATGTTCGGTTAAATTAAAAGCTGACCGTTTCCAAATATTTCCGAACAAGCGGCAGATCGCTTTTTTGGAAATTTTCGGGCGTTTCGACTAATGCAAATCTGCCTTTATCCATCAGCGCGATGCGCGTTCCTAATGTAAATGCTTCATTTAGATCGTGCGTTACAAAAACGGCGGTTTTTCCCAAGTTTTTTACCAAACGGGCGAACTCTTTTTGCAGATTTGTTCTCGTAATTGCGTCGAGTGCGCCGAAAGGTTCGTCTAAAAGAAGCAGATCGGGATTTGCGGCAAGCGCACGCGCAACGCCGACTCGCTGACGCTGACCGCCGGAAAGTTCTTCGGGCAGGCGATTGGCGAATTTTTCAAAATTTAAGCCGACAATTTCGAGCAGTTCGGCAACCCGCGCCCGCGTTTTTTCCTTTTCCCAATTTTCCAATTCCGGCACAAGCGCGACATTTCGTTCAACCGTAAAATGCGGAAAAAGTCCGCCTTCCTGCAAAACGTAACCGATCTTTCGGCGCAGATTTATTTTGTTCCAGACGGTTGTTTGCCTGCCTTCGACGAAAATTTTTCCGCTTGTCGGTTCGAGCAAACGGTTTATCAGTTTTAAGGTCGTCGTTTTTCCGCAGCCGGATTCGCCGAGAAGGACGAGAATTTCGCCGCTTGAAACTTTTAGATTCAAATCGTCTAAAACTTTTATTGCGCCGATTTTGTAATTTACATTTTGAAATTCGACGATTGTTTGGTTTTCCGCGTTTATCATAAAATTATTCAAAAGATTAGCACAGGAAGAAATTTTTGCCACAGATGAACGCGGACGAATGCGAAAAATTTTTTTGATGAATAATTTTCCGAGATATGTTTTGTCCGCCGTTATTTTGTAAAATGAAATTTATGCGAAAACCGACGAAAGAAGATTTGCGCGATGCGATAAACCGAACGACGGAAGATTTGATTGATTACAATTTAAAGGTTTTGTTTTGCGGCATAAATCCGGGAATTTATTCGGGCGCGACGGGACTTCATTTTGCAAAACCGGGAAATCGTTTTTGGAAGGCTCTGCACGCGGGCGGATTTACAAACCGCGTTTTGCTTCCTTCCCAAGAAGACGAACTTTTAGAACTCGGCTACGGAATCACTTCATTTTGCAAACGCACAACGGCGCGGGCGGACGAACTTTCAAAACACGAAATAGTTGAAGGCGGAAAAGTTTTAGTCAGAAAAGTTAAAAAGTTTAAGCCCGAAAATCTGGCGGTTTTAGGACTCGGTGCGTATCGAATTGCATTTGACGAACCGAAAGCCGCCGTCGGTTTGCAAAACGGGAAAATCGGCAAAACAAAAGTCTGGCTCTTGCCGAATCTCAGCGGTTTGAACGCGCATTACCAATTAAAAGATTTCGGCAGACTTTTCGGCGAAATATTAAAATAAGCAGATGAATAAAAATAATCAAGTATAATGCAGAAGCCCGCTACACTCGTAAGGGCGTAAAAAACACACTTACGCGCGTGCGTGTTTCTGCATTCGGATTATCTTTGAAAATATATTACGACCTGCTTAAATTAAAATTGTGTTGACTTAAACATCAAATTGTGTCAAAAAATCTTTGTGCTTTTGAATTTAGAATATCTTTTTAAGGCGGGTAAAAAATATGAAAATAATTACAAAATTTCTGCTTCTGACAATGCTCACGGTTATTGTTTCGTGCGCTAAAGTTGAAACAAATAACGAGGCATCCGGCGACGGACAAAGTGCGGCGGATGAACTGGCGAATGAGAGAATTTCAAAGGAAAATGCGCCGCCGACAAGTGAAAACCCGGCAATAAGCGCGAACGAAAATTCGGCGAAATCTGCTGAAAATGTCAATCAAAATTCTCCGAATGAGTTGGTAGAAGAACTATATAAAACTCACGAAACCGAAAGTAATCCTTTTTTTCAATTCCAGAATCGCGCTTTGGTTGACAGGTTTTTCGCCAAAAAACTCGGCGATATGATTTGGAAAGATGCCGTCGAATCAAAAGGCGAAGCAGGCGCGTTGGAATTTGATCCGCTTTATAACGCGCAGGACACGGAAATTTCCGATTTCGCCGTCGGAACGTCTGAAATTAACGGCGAAAAAGCGACAGTTCCCGTTACATTTAAAAATTTCGGCGAAGAGCAGACAATAAAATATCTGCTCGAAAAGGAAAATAATAATTGGAAAATTGCTGATATTGATTACGGCGAATTTACTTTGACCAAAGTGTTTAACAAAAATTCCAAATAAACGCGGGAACTCCGAAATTCGGTTGAATCTTCTAAGAAGCTGTTTGGTAATTGTATCGCAGGCTTCCAGCCGGCAGTCTTGGTGGCTTCCAGCCGCCAAATTTATCTGTTTTTTCCGAATGTTTGAGCAAATAACGCTCGAATTGGCGGCTGGAAGCCACCAAGACTGCCGGCAAGATGCCGGCGTTACGTTTTTTTTTGAGTTTCCAAACAGCTTCTAAGTGTTATAATCATTTACGGATAAATCACTAATTACAGGAGAAAAATGGATAACTTGGCAGAAATTAAGGATAAAAATGTCATTTGGACAATGAAAAAAGGCGACAGTCCGCTGATTGCGACGGCGATTCACGACGGACACAATTTGCGCGACGAAGTGTATGTCAATATGAAATTGAGCGTGCGAGATCGCTTGCGCGAAGAAGACCCATTTACAAGCAGTTGGGTTGATGTCGCCGACACGCAGATTGTCGCGTTGCGCTCGCGTTTTGAGGTTGACTTAAACCGCCCGCGCGACAAGGCTGTTTACATAACGCCCGATGATTGTTGGGGTTTGGATGTTTGGAAGGAAAGACCTTCGGATGAAATCATCAAGCAGTCGCTTGCCCAATACGACGCATATTATTCAAATTTGGAAGAACTTCTGACCGAAACTCAAAAGAAATTCGGCAAATTCGTCGTTTTCGATATTCACAGCTACAATCACCGCCGCGACGGTGCGGATGCCGAACCGCAATCGCCGCAGAAAAACCCGGAAGTAAATATCGGAACGGGAACGCTTGACCGCGAAAAATGGAGTCCGCTGATAAATCGTTTTATCGCGGATTTGCGCGAATTTGATTTTTTGGGGCGAAAATTAGATGTGCGCGAAAATGTGAAATTCGAGGGCGGAAATCAAGTAAAATGGCTGCACGAAAATTTCGCCGATTCGGGATGCGGCTTGGCAATCGAGTTTAAGAAGTTTTGGATGGACGAATGGACGGGCGAAAAGGACGACGCAAAAGTTAAGGCGATTCACGACGCGCTGGCTTCGACGGTTTCGGGCGTTTTGGAAGAACTGGAAAAATTAAACAAATAACGAGTTACGCAGTCGGCTAAAAAAAATAAATTTTTACAGGGATGAACGGGATAGACGGAGATTTCTTTCCTTTTTTATTTATTATCCTATTTATCCTGTCTATCCCTGTAAAAATTTCTTCGGATTGCAGAAACTTTTGAGAAATAATGAATCAAGCAAAAAAGGAAAAATCAGTCGAGTTTGCAAATCAGGAACTGATCGAGGAAATTACGCGGAAACTTTCCGAAGATGAGGGAATTCGCCGAAATTTTGCGGAAAACGGGCGAATAAATATTGATCGCCCGCTGCCTTTTTTGTGCGTTTACCGAAAACCGAACGGGCGCGAAGACGAAGGAACAGCGCATCTGATTTTGAGCGAGGCTTCATATTTGATTTGGTCGGGCGCGTCTGATTTGCAAGCGGATTTAAGCGAAATTGTCGGGAGCATTTCCAAAACTCTAGCCGACAAATTCGGCGCGTTTTTGATAATCGAAGTCTGGGCGGCAAATTCGGATGAGCGAGCCGATGAATTTACAACCGATTCAAAAGCGAAATTCCGCATTTTTACGGACAAGTCGGAAAAACTTCCTTCGACAACTGAAACTTTGAAAAATTCGCTCGAATCTCTGGACATTTCTTATTTTCAGAATGATGTTGAAATTGTTGCGGACGGCGCGGTTTCGCCGCCTGAAATGCCCGCGCTTCTTGATGAAAAAACGATTCGGCGTTTAAGCTGCTTGGTCATCGGTTTGGAGATTTCGCCGATTTATCGTGATCGGGAAAGCGAGGAAATTTACCTTTCGATTCTGCGCGATTTGCGCCGGAAATTATCAGAGGCGTTGCAGCAGACGTTTTTTGAATTCGTTCACGTTCAAACGCCCGAACGTCCGAATCAGCCGCAGATGCTCGGACGGCGGATTGTCGTTGACGCGGTTTGGGCGGCGGACGCGGAACTTTCCCGTTTGAGCGATAAGTTTAACTATTTGCTGGCAGTTACGCCGGTTAATTCAAATCAGGCATACAAAGAATTTAAGAAAACAAATTTTGAGAGCGAGCCGGTTTTTCATTACCGGCTTTTGACGATTGACCCGGAAGATTTGAAAAAAAAGCTTTATGCAATTTCTTTTGACGAGATCGAAGACCCGACGATGGCTTATCTTCTGCGCGACAAACGCATCGAACTCGACAGGCAGATTACCTTGCTCGAAGACCGCAATACCACCAGATTTTTATATGAAAGTTTGCAGCTTTTTCCGCCCGTCGAAGACGAATTGCTGAGTTTAGCCGAAGAAATTTTGAACGCGGAAAAACCTTCCGCAAATTCGGGCGAAAAATTAGGCGCGGAACAAGTGGCGGAAATTGCCAGACGAGAAGTCGAATATTACCGAAACCTTTATCCCGAAATGACCGCAAAAGTCGAGATCAGAGAAGATACGCCGTCGGGTTTGATGGTTTCAAGCGGCAATCTGATGATCGGACATCGCACGGGAATTACGACGGCGCGAATAAATGCCTTGATTCAACACGAAATCGGCACGCACTCGGTCACATATTTTAACGGACGCGCACAGCCTCTGAAATTGCTCTATTCCGGCTTGCCCGGTTACGAACAATTGCAGGAAGGACTTGCCGTTTTCGCCGAATATCTCGTCGGCGGCTTGAGTTTCGGGCGTTTGCGAACGCTTGCCGCACGAGTCGTCGCGGTTCGCGGTTTGACGAACGGACATTCATTTGCAGAAGTTTTCAACCAGCTTCATCACCAATACAATTTCGGGGCGCGTTCGGCTTTTAACGTCACAATGCGCGTTTTTCGCGGCGGCGGTTTAACAAAAGACGCGGTTTATCTGCGCGGTTTGGTCGAAGTTTTAGAATATTTAGGAAACGGCGGCGACATCGAAACGCTGTTCGTCGGAAAAATGGGACCCGACCACGTTTCGATAATCCGCGAACTGCAATGGCGCGAAGTTCTGCGCCCCGCGCCGCTTGTGCCGCGTTTTATGACGTTTCCCGAAACTGCCGGGAGATTGGAAAAAGTGAAGGGAAAGATTACGGTGATGGATTTAATTTAGGAAATAAAGTTTTAAGTTATACCAAGTTGCGTGAATAAAGGCGGAAACCCGCGTGTCAACAAGGGTGCTGTTTGAAAACTTAAAAGTTGATATTAAAAACAGCACCCTCCATTACTGTCGGGTTTCCGCCTTTCCTTTTTTTCACGCAACTTGGTATTATACTGCTCCGAGTAAAAAGAGAGTCTTAGTTTTTTATCATAATGACGAATGCGATTTTTAGTTGACGAATGCACCGGCTCGAAAGTCGCACAATGGCTGCGCGATGAAAAACACGAAGTTTTCTCTGTGTTTGATGAAGCGCGTGGAATGACCGACGATGAAGTATTGGCAAAGGCTCTTTCCGAAAATTGGATATTGATAACCAATGATAAAGATTTCGGCGAAATGGTTTTTCGGGAACGGCGGAAACTCACGGAGTTGTTTTTCTCAGATTGGACGATGAGCGAAGTATAAACAAGATTGAAGTTTTGCGACGATTGTTAAATAATTACGCTGAAAAATTATCGAAAGAATTTGTCGTTGCAACGGAAACAAAGGTGCGTTTTGCCGGAACGCAAATTTGTCGGCAAACCCAATATCAAATGAGTCATTGAGCGAAAAACAAATTCTCTTCAAAATTCTGTCTTTTTAAGGCAGAATTGTGCGTAAACGGTTTTTGTCCTCCATTAATTTTCCAAAGAATTTATCTTCATTCTTCAACTAATACCAAGTTGCGTGAAAAAGAGGAAAGGCGGAAACCCGCGTGTCAACAAGGGTGCTGTTTGAAAACTTAAAAGCTGATATTAAAAACAGCACCCTCCATAACTGTCGGGTTTCCGCCTTCATTCACGCAACTTGGTATAATTACAAAAACAATTTAAACTTGCTATAATCTTCAATATCTGAAAAGGGAAAAATAATTATGAGAATAGGTTTTGTTATTAACAATTTTGAAACGGAGCATCCGCGTTATACGACGACGCGAATCGCGCAGGCGGCGCGGGAAATAGGACACGAGGCGTGGACGATTCCGGTTGGAAATTTTGCCGCCGATACCGACGATCACATTTACGCCAGAGCCAGAATGACGAAGGGAAAAAAGCACAAAGACGGCGAAGCCTATATCAAGGATTTACTCGGTAAAAAGGCGCATAACGAGCGAATCAGAATCGCCGATCTGGATATTTTGATGCTCAGAAACGATCCGGCGGACGACGCGGACAGAACTTGGGCGCAGTCTGCCGGAATAGAATTCGGTCAGCTTGCTTTGCGGCACGGCGTGATCGTCTTGAATGATCCGAACACTTTGGCGGGCGCGTTGAACAAAATGTATTTTCAGCATTTTCCGCCCGAAGTTCGCCCGCGAACTCTGATCTCGCGCGATAAGACGGAAATTCAAAAATTTATCAAAGACGAAGGCGGCAGAGCGATCTTGAAACCGCTGCAAGGTTCGGGCGGTTCGGGAGTTTTTCTCGTCAAACCGGAAGAAAAAGCGAACATAGACCAGATGATCGAAGCGATCACGCGCGACGGTTACGTTATCGCGCAGGAATATCTCGAAGCCGCTAAAGACGGAGATACGAGAATGTTTGTGGTCAACGGCGAACCGCTTTTTGTTGACGGACATTTTGCCGCTTTTCGCAGAGTCAGCGGCACGGGTTCTGCCCGCAGCAATTTGAGTTCGGGCGGCAAGATCGCCAAAGCGAAAATTACCGACGAAATGCTTCACATCGTCGAAGTCGTGCGCCCGAAATTAGTTACCGACGGAATGTTTATGGTCGGTCTGGATATTGTCGGCGATAAACTGATGGAAATAAACGTGCTGAGTCCGGGCGGTTTGGGAAGTGCCAGAAATCTCGAAGACGACACGAAATTTGCCCACGCCATCGTCGGAAAACTAGAGCAGAAAGTCCGCTACCGCGACCACAGCCAGAACGACAATTACAAGCGCGGCAAAATTGACAACAAAACTCTGGCGACTTTGTAAGCAACCGCGCGGAAATTGCTGCAATCGAATAAAGCGTTTAACACAAGCAATTTAAGAAAATATTTTTGGAGGCAGTAAGTGAAAAATTTGTGCCGTTTTTTATGCGGTTTTGGTTTTATAATTTTGTTGAGCGCGGGCTTTGCTTTGGCAAGCGGAAACGAATCGAAGAATCGCCGGAGAGCCGAAGTTTCTTATGATATAAAGGTCGTTCCGGCGGGTCCGACACAGGCGGAGATCAATCAGGCAAAGGCTCGCATTCAAAGATACGCGAAAATTCAAAATCTGCTCAAAAATGTGAAGCATCGCTTTATTTCGTTTGATTACGTCGAAAACGGAGATAAACTGCCGACTCATTTTCAAGCGGTTTTTTTCGATTATACGAATGACAAAACATTCGTTGCCACAGGCGATTTTGCCGGCAAGGAAAAAATCCGCGTCAGCGAAGCCGATTACGATCCGGGAATTAACGATGAAGAAATTGATGCGGCGTATCGTTTAATCAAAGCCGATTCTTATTACGGAAATCTGTATAAACAGGGAAAAATCAGATTTTACGAACCGATGCCGCCGATCTCGGATGTAAGCGGCGAGAGGCTCGTCAACGTCGGAATCAGAGATGTTTCGGGAAAGGGAAATCAGATTGTCGGGGTAAGTTTCAAGAACGGCAAAATAGTTCATTATCAAGGAGATGCGCCGCTGACGGCGGTTGTTCACGACGACACTTGCGGACCTCATTCGGCGGATCAGGAATTTACCGGACCCGGAGTTGCGGGACAATATCAATTGACCGTTTCGCAAAACGGTGCGCCGCTTTGGGAAATGCTTGTCATACGTCCTTCGGCATCTTCGGGAACTCACCGTTCCGGCATCGAACTGCGCGACGTGAAATATAAAGGAAAAACGGTTTTCAAAAGAGCGCACACGCCTGTTCTAAACGTGCAGTATGATCCGCGTCCGGGTCAATTAAATTGCGGTCCTTACCGCGATTGGCAGTATTCGGAAGATTATTTCGACGCTCCGGCGGAAGGCGCGGTTGATCCCGCGCCCGGCATCAGAATCGTCGCCGACGGAAAAATCGCCCGCACGATTTTGAACACAAATAACGATTTCGGCAATTTTCAAGGTGTGGCAATTTATCAGCAGGATGTCGGTTTCGGAAAGGAAATCGTTTTAATTACGGAAATGAACGCCGGCTGGTATCGTTATATGGCGGAATATCGTTTTGCTCCCGACGGAACGATTCGCCCGCGCTATGGTTTCGGCGCAACCGAAAATGCCTGCACTTGTGCCAGACATCAGCACCACGTTTACTGGCGTTTCGATTTTGATATTGTTAATCCGGCAAACAAATTGTTTCAGATCGAACGCGGACGAAAATTTATGTCGCCGATAAAAACCGAAGACATACGTTTTAACAGGTATCAGACAAACCGCAGCGTTCTAATTCAAAATTCAAACGGCGACGAAGCGTATCTGCTCGTGCCGAATTTGACCGATGGAATTGCCAATTATTTTCACAAAGCCGATTTCTGGTTTTTAAAATACAGAAGCGTTCCGGGCGGCACGGCTTTGGCAAACGAAATTGACGACGCTTACAGATTTTACAGCGGAGAATGCACGGATACGACGGGAAGCTGCATCAACATCAATTCGTTTGCGAACGGCGAATCTCTCGTTGATGAAGATGTCGTCGTTTGGTATGGAGCGAGTTTCAAACACGATGAAGAAGCCGAAGATGATGATAATTCAATTGACGCGCCGCAAATTTTAACCGGCGATCACGTTGTCGGTCCCGATCTGCGTCCGGTTCGCTGGTGATAAAATATTACTTCAATTTGTAATTGTGCTTTGGGAGTGCAGGCATCCCTGCTTGCAAGTTTGACGTTTTTTGGCAAACTAATTGTCGTAAAAACTCCAGATGATAATCTTCGTTCAAGTGCTGAAAAACGCACTTGTGCAAGCAGGGATGCTTACACTCCCATTCTGATCTGCATACACTTGGGTTAGACTCTGAAACTTTTCAATTATTTCCAAAAAACTCGTTGAACTTTTCCGCTTGAATTTGTTAAACTACGTTTATCCCAATTTAAACCAAATCGGTTTTTCGGGACATCAACAAAGATTTTCTTCGATAGAGTGCTTTAATTCCAGAAATTTAACTATGCAAAATTACAAATATTCCCGTTTAACAATAATTTTTTCGCTGTTTTTAATTTTTCAGTTTGCAGATTCGGCAATTGTAAACGCGCAAAAGTCGGAGAATACGCCGGAGTTGAGCGTTGCCGGAATTGAACTCGGCAACCGCGAATCGGCTAAAAAATTTCTTACCGAAGGTTTCTCGCCGCGTCCCGAAGAAGACGGGCGCGTGAGTTACTATTTTTACAACGAATGGGGAACGCAGGTGATGAGATTAACCGCCGATTCAGCCGATGATCCGTATTATCTGACCGAAATCGAGGTTTTCGGAGTTAATCGCAAATATACGAATACTCATTATGTCGCCAAAGATACCGGATTATTTGTAACCGAGAATGGAATTTTTATCGGTTACAGGCAATCCGTTGCATCAATTATAATCGGCATTCCAAACGTCGGGCGCAAAAACAGAATCGGACCCAACGACGTAGTGGACATCAAAGGCAAACCGCTTGAAAGAAAAAAAACCGATAACAAACGCGAAGTTGTAACTTATCAAATTCCCGATATTAAATTGTCCGACGAAAACGCAGCCGCCGATTACACCGCGCGATACGAGTTTTACGAAAAGAAACTGCGAAGATTTTCTATTAGTATAGACGTGAAAGATAAAAATCCGAATAATGCCGAAGTAAACTAGGCATTGATGATTAAGTGCGCGAAAAACCCGATAAATTCAGGTTACAAATATGAAGCATTTGAGTTTTGAGAAAACGGGCGAGAGAGCAATCCTTCTCGACCTATCAATTTATTTTTCTTTTCTTCTTTTACTTTATCCTAAACAGATTATTACCATTAACTGCCCAAGAATAAAAAGATTGTAGGTCAGGAAGGGTTGCTCTCTCGCCCGCTTTTCAGGCTTCTGTTTCTCTAATGCGGCTCAATTTATTTGGCTCTCTATTACTAAGAAGCTGTTTGGAAACTCAAAAAAAACGTAACGCCGCCATCTTGGCGGCAGTCTTGGTGGCTTCCAGCCGCCAATTCAAGCGTTACTTGCTTGAATGTCAGAGAAAAACAAATGAATTTGGCGGCTGGAAGCCACCAAGACTGCCGGCTGGAAGCCTGCGATACAATTGCCAAACAGCTTCTAAGAAAATTATCAATTTGACTTTATATTAAAAGTTAAATTGCTTTAAACAAAAAGAAGGAAATAACTTAAAAAATTATTCCCTTTTTATGATTTAAATTCCGGCGTTTATCATTGATTATAAAATGACGGAACGGCAATATCCGAACCGATTCCGAACTGATTTGCCGAAACGCTGCCATTGGTGCTGTTTCTGATAAACCAGACTCCGTTTGAAGGACGAAATACTGCAACGTCCGTTTCGCCGTCGCCGTCGTAATCCGCCGGAACGGGAACATCACCCGCGCTTCCGAAAGTAATTACGTTAAACGCGCCGTTTATGCTGCTAAGACTGTAAAAAGTTCCGTTCGAGTCGCGGAAAATGGACAGATCGGCTTTGCCGTCGCCGTCAAAATCTCCGATCAGAGGCTTGTCGCCGCTGATTCCGAAATCTCTTATGTTAAACGTGCCGTTTGAACTGTTTATCCGATACCAGACACCGTTTGAAGGTCGCCAGACGTTTATATCGGCTTTGCCGTCGCCGTCGAAATCGGCAGCAAGCGGAACGTCGCCCGCTGCTCCGAATTGTGCGGTTACAACGGAATTGTCGCGGCTGTTAAAGATATACCAAATGCCCGTCGAAGGTCGGAAAACAGCGATGTCCGCTTTGCCGTCGCCGTCAAAATCCGCCGGCGCGGGAATGTCTGTCGGCGTTCCGAAATTTACCGCATCAAATGTGCCGTTTGAACTTCTCAGACGATACCAGACACCGCTTCGGAAAATTGCCGCGTCTGTTTTTCCGTCGCCGTCGTAATCGCCCGGCACGGGTTTGTCGCCGTTTTGACCGAACTGGAAAATATCAAATCCGCCGCTGCTTTTGGCGATAAACCAAACGCCGTTTGACGGACGGAAAATAGACAGATCAGCGCGATTATCGCCGTCAAAATCAAGCAGAGCATTCAGATTTTTCTGCGCCAGACAGCTATCATTTACGGCAACAAAACTTTTGATCTCACCAATCGAGAAAGGGCAGAACGAAAAATTCGTGTTGTTTGAAACGATTGTGTTCATAATCGTCTTTTCGCAATTTTGCGTGCCGTCGGCGTGAGTTGCGTTAAAATTGTGTGCGATTTCGTGAGCCGTCAAAAGTTCGTCTATCGGCGAAAAATTAACTCTGCCGTGCAGACTGTAACTCGCTTCGACATTTCGGCAGATGACTCCGAGATATGCGCGTCCCATTCCCGACAAAGCCTGTTTTGCAGTCCAGAGATGCGCCGCATCGCGCGGAATCTGATTGACCGGATAATTGGCGTTCCAGTAAGTTCTGAAAGAGAGCAGAACTTCCTGCGTATTTGTCTGCGGATACGGGTCTTGAACCTTCCAAGTGTGCTGAAAGACGACTTCAAAAGTGATGGCGAGGTCTTTTTGATATACACCTTCGACCATATTCAGAATGCTTAAAATATCTTTATTTGCCTGCTCCGAACCGCCGAGAGCAGTAACATATTCAAAATCAGCCTCGGTTGCGATTTCGAGAACCGAAAATGAGCGTAGAGGCGAGAAAACTTGTTTGGCAACAATACTTTTGCCGAGTTTGATTTTTTCCTCCATATCATTTTCGCAAAAATATGTTTTGTCTTCGAGCAAATCTTCGCGGCGGTAAATTACCGATTGATTTTTATCGGCGGATTTTGAAAATCTGCGTGCCGGTTCGATGTAAAATTTTCCGTCATTTGAAAGAAAATAACCCTCGATTTCTCCGTTCTCGATTGTCAAACGAATTTGCGAACCCTTTTCGCCGACAATCTCGCCCGCAAATGTATTTACATCCTCTACCTGAATCGGAAAATTGCCAACCGCATTAGTTTCTTCAGCCCTATAACGCGCCGAACGCAAATCGCGCGGATGCAGATTCAGCAGATAATTTTTCCCCGCCGCCTGCACCGAAAGTTTTTTTGCTTTTCCGGCATCAACGGCGTTGTCATCATATTTCAGAGAAGTATCTATGTTGATTAAATCGAACTTTTTTAGTGATTTTGATAAATCATCGCGTAATTTATCGGTTTGCGCCGAAATATTTGGAACAAGAAATGTGAAGCAGATTAAAAGTGACGCAAATTTAAGTAAAGAAAACACTTTGGGCATTGAATACTCCTTAGAAAAAATCGTATTGTTGGATTGTCAGAGATAAACGGGGTTTATTTATACTCTATTGTTAATAAATGTTTAACCGGGTTTATTTCCAGAGAATTATGAAAATAATTACTAACTATAACAGAAAAATGTTGAGAATATAAAATATGTGGAAAAATTTTGCCGGAAAAGTATGGAAAATTACGCCGCGCCAAATACGCTGGCGGGTTACGCGAATCAGTCAGAGCAGATTTACGGCTTCGGTGGCGGCGTTTATTTTCAACGAGAAAAATGAAATTCTGCTTCTCGACCACATATTTCGTCCGTTTTACCGTTGGGGAATTCCGGGCGGTTTTCTCGAACACGGCGAAAATCCGGTGGAAGCGGTTCGCCGCGAAATAGCCGAAGAAACAAATCTCGAACTGAAAAATGTAAAATTATACAGAGTTCGAGCCGTCGGGCGGCATCTGGAGATTTTGTTTACCGCCGAATCAAGCGGCGAACTCAAACTGCAAGCCGGCGAAATAAACGATGCCGATTGGTTCAACGTCGGGGAACTGCCAAAACAAATGAATTCCAAAGAAAAAATAATGGTCAGGAAAATTTACGACGCGAGAAATTGATAAAATTCTGCGGTTTTTTAGTTCCCGATAAAAGTTTTAATAACAAGCGAATTTGTCAAAATTAGTTCGCTTCAGCGAATTCGGAAATAAAAAATTTTATCGTATAATCGCAAAAGATTTTTTTGTTAATCAAAAAAGAAAAAGGAGATAGTAAATGGTCAATTTAATTCCTTCGCAGGAATCGGTAATGGAAACTCTGCACAAAACGGGCGCGTATCGGCAGGGGCATTTTGTTTTTCCGAACGGCACGCACGCTTCGCATTATTTTCAGATGCCGCTTGCTTTTCGTTATTATGACAACGCCAGAGTTATGGCAGTCGGTTTGAGCCGCAAGTTTCGTATGAACAAAGCGATTGCCAGCCGCTTGCCGAAAGTTTCGATTATCAGTCCGAGTCCGGGCGGCATTCCGATTGCGTTCGGCATCCGCGAAGCACTCGGCGCAGAGCAGATTTACTGGGCGGAGATCGAAAACGGAAAACGTCAGTTTCGCCAATATATGAAGGACAAAGACATTTATCCGTGCATAATTGTTGACGATCTCGTTCGCTCCGGGACGGCGATGACCGAAACTTATAATTTGGTTACGGAATACGGCGCGGAAGTGATCGGAATGGGTTCGATTGTAAAATTTGAAGACGCGCCCGGCAAAATCGAAGGCGTAAAAATCGAATCGCTGGCGGAATTCGACTGCAACTTTTACGACACGGCGGAAGAATGGCGCGAAGAAGAAGGAAACGAATCAGCCGAAGAAACCGTTCGGTTTTAAGGTAAAAGGTAAAAGGTGAAGATCAGAATTTCGGGAGGGACGATACTTCTTGAATTTACCTTTACCCTTTTACCTTTTACCTTTTACCCTCAATTCCTTATAAAGAGCGCGGCGTTCAAGCAGAAGTTCCAAAAATAATTCGCGTTTTCGGATGAACAGCCAAATTGCACGAAACCAGCCGCTGAGGTCGGCGATTTCTTCAAGTGAGCGCAGAGCGACGTAACCGCAGAAAAATGCGAACGGAATTGAGAGAAGTGCGATTTGCCAACCGAAATAAAAGTATAAAACGATTGCTAAAATCAGCCACGTCAGCGGCACGAAAAGTATTGACGAAAGAATTTTGACGGTTGAAACGATGTCGTCAACTCCGTGTTTTGTGTAGCGCGAGGCGAGAAATTTACTCATTTGATAAGCGGGAAAATGCAGAATCGTGCCGATAAACGCCAACGGCAGAAAAAGCAGAAGCAGAAAAACGCGGACGAAAAAATGTTGGAAAATATACAGAAAAGGACGATTTGAAAGCGATAGATTTTCCGGTTCGAGTCCGATTTCGCGCAGTTTTTTTTTGTAGTTTGAAATTCTTTCGGTAACGCGCTCGGCTTCAAACGGTTCTTTTGTCTGCTTGTTTTCCAAATATTCTCTGACGAATTTGAACTGCTCGGCGAGAGATTCTTCCAGATCGAAGGTTTCCGAAACGGACAAAAAAAGATTCGCGGCGGCGTTGGCTGTTTCGATTTCCGCGTTCGTTTCGGCATTGAGCGTAACATTTTTCAAGGCATTTTCGATTTTGTCGGTCAAATCCGCCACCGCTTCACGCGGCAGATCGCCGTCGGCTTCGGGTTCGACAGGTTCGACGTTTATTGCTTCGCCGAAATATAAAAGTGCTTCGCTTCTGAATGTCGTTTTGTTCGTGTAGAAAAGCCCGACGGGAACGATTTTCAGATCAATCGGCTCAGAATTTGGTCTAACCGAAAGCGCACCAAGAGCGATTCGCGCCGCGCCGGTTTTGATCGGCAGAAGTTTCGGCGAATTATGCGAAATTCCTTCGGGAAAAATCGCAATCGCGCCGCCTTTTTGCAATAAATCGTGCGACGCTTCAAAAGTTTTTAAGTTTTTTGAAACGTCCGCCTCATCAACTCTGCGGTAAACCGGCAACGCTTCGATAACGCGCAAAACGTAGGAAATTACGGGCGTTTTAAACAAAGTAGATTTTGCGAGAAACGAAATTTTACGCGGCAGAGCGACAAAAACGAGCGCGGGATCAATCAAACCGTTTGGATGATTTGCGGCGAAAATCAGAGCGTCTTTATACGGAACTTGATCGGCATTAACGGTTTCGATGCGCCGAAAAAACAGACGAAGCGCAAGACTGACAATCGCGTGCAGAACGCGCCGAATAAAAACACCCTGACGATTGAAAACCATATCGCCAAGGCGCATTGTTTTTACTGTTTTAGGCGTATTTTCAAACAATTTGAAGTTAGATTTTTTTGATCGAATCGCCAACGCGAATTGCGCCCGATTGAATAACTTTTGCATTTATTCCGCGTAGATGAAGTTTTTTTCCAATATCGGAATTAACAAAACGCATCGCGTCAAGACCAAAACGCTCGACAAATTTTTTACAGCCCGTGTGCGGAATTTCCGTAACTTCGACAATGGCAGAACCGATGTAAAGTTTACTTTTCGGCGGAAGATTTTTTTCGCTCAGATCGAAATCAATATAAAGCTGATCGCCCGCAAGTTTCCAACGCTCTCTGCTTTTTGCGACAAGTGCGATGGCGCGGGAATTCATAATGTTGAGTTGCATTTCAGGATGCCCGAAACCGTCTGTAGTGCGCGAACTTCCGCGCGTTTTCCAGTTATCACCGATCAAACCAAAAGCCAAATCCAATTCGCCGTTGTCTAAAACCTCTCTTTCACCGACTTTTGGTCGCCTGACAATTAGTTCCAAAATACCTTCATCTTTGGGCGAACGGCGAATTTCATCCAATCCTGCTTCCAGTTCCTTGAATGTCAAATGTTTCTCATTTTCCACTTTTCGTTTTCCGTTAAAACTCGTGCCGATTCGCCATCGCTTTGTCCATCGTAACTTCGTCAACAAATTCGAGATCAGAACCGACGGGCATTCCCATTGCGATTCGTGTCGTTTTCACGCCCAGAGGTTTTATTAAACGCGCCAGATAATTCGCCGTCGCTTCGCCTTCGGTTGTCGGATTCGTCGCCACGATCACTTCTTTGACTTCAACGCCGTCGTTATTTTCAGCCGAAAGGCGCGGGAAAATATTGGCGATCATCAATTCATCGGGACCGATTCCGCGAATCGGCGACAGCGAGCCGTGCAGAATGTGATAAAGCCCTTTATAACTGCGCGTTTTCTCGATGGCGACGAGATTATACGGTTCTTCGACGACGCAAATCTGCGAGCGTTCGCGCGACGGCGACGAGCAGAACATACACGGATCAACGTCGGTCAAATTATTGCAAACCGAGCAGAAAACGATCTTTTCCTTTACTTCGCGTAACGCCTCGATAAAGTTTTCGACCTTTTCTTCCGGCAGACGCAAAATAAAAAACGCCAATCTCTGAGCCGATTTATGACCGATTCCGGGCAGGCGTTTAAATTCGTCTATAAGTTTGGCGACGGGTTCTGAATATTCCAACATAATAAATAGTAAATGGTAAATGGTAAATAGTGAATAAAGTTTTTTAACTATTTACCATTCACTATTTACCATTTACTAAAATTACATAAGTCCGGGCGGCAGCATTCCGCCGAGTTTGCCTTTGAGCGATTCTTCGATTTTGCGGCGTGCTTCATTTAGTGCGGCAACCGACAAATCTTGTATCATTTCAACGTCGCCGTCCTTGACTAAATCTTCGGAAATATTCAGTTCCAAAACCTCGAAATCGCCGCGCATCTTCACCGTTACCGCGCCGCCGCCGGCTGATGCGTCAACGGTCATTTCCTTCATCTGTTTGCCCATTTCTTCCTGCATTTTCTGGGCTTGCTTCATCATCGAATTTATATCGAATCCACCGGGTAATTGCATAATAATTTATTCCTCTTCTGAAAAATTTTGTTAATCAATCGTAACTTTCAAAAGATTTAAATGCAATTACATAAAGAAAAAACCCGGCAGTTCTGTAATGCCGAACTGCCGGGTTTAAATACGAATTTGATTTTACCCATTTCAATAATTTACAAGGGTTTAGATAAATAAGCGGCGCGTAATCATCAAAAATACTTTTTCGAGCAAGCATAAAAACATCAAATTTCGGCTTGAATTTATTTATAATTTTTCTACTTTGGATTTTGATACCTCTCGGTTTTGAAATACGATAAACGGGGAATTTCATTTGAAAAAGGTAAACCCGGTTTTATGTCTGCGGCGGAATGACAGACATATTCTCATTTCAGGTCGGAAATATATCCCGCGCCTGCGATTGAACAGCAGTAATGGCGACTGCATTGACAATATCTTCCGCTTTGCAGCCGCGTGATAAATCATTACAAGGCTTATCCAATCCTTGCAAAATCGGTCCGATTGCCGTTCCGCCGGTTAATCTTTCGGTTAGTTTGTAGGCGATATTTCCGGCGTTCAGGTCGGGGAAGATCAGGACGTTTGCCTTACCTGCGACACTTGAACCTTCGGCTTTTTTATGAGCGACGGCGGGAATCAAGGCGGCATCGGCTTGGAGTTCGCCGTCAACTTCAAGGTCGGGTTTTCGCACTTTTATTGTTTTTGCGGCTTCGACGACTTTATCAATCAAAGGATGTTTCGCGCTTCCTTTGGTGGAAAACGAGAGCAGCGCAACTTTCGGTTCAACGCCGAGCAAAGCACGGCACGAATCGGCGGAAGCGATGGCGATTTCGGCAAGCTGTTCCTGCGTCGGATCAATCACGACTCCGCAATCGGCGTAGATCATCGCGCCTTCGTGTCCGAATTTTTTGTCGGGAACGACCATCAAAAAAAATGACGAAACGGTTCTAAAACCTTTTCGCGCACCGACACAGTAAAGCGCGGCGCGAACGACATTTGCCGTCGAATTAACCGCGCCCGCAACCGAGCCGTCGGCAAGTCCGAGATGCACCATCAAGTTTCCGTAAAAAAGCGAATCTTTGACAACTTGCTCCGATTCTTCGAGCGTCACGCCTTTTGAGCGGCGCAATTCGTGATAAAGCCGCGCCATTTTTTCAAAATCGCTTGACGTGCGATGATTCAAAATGTCAACGCCGTTCAAATTTACGTTTACATCATTCGCCAATTGACGAATCACTTCTTCTCTGCCTAAAAGCGTAACTTTAGCGATATTTTCACTCGCACAAATCGCGGCGGCGTGAACCGTTCGCACGTCTTCGCCTTCGGGCAAAATTATATGCTGCACATCGCTCGCGGCTTTTTGTCTGATTTTTTGCAGAATCATTTGGTTTTTTACTTTTTGAAATACACGAAAAATTAAAACGGCAAATACGGAAAATTATATCTCCCAATCTTCTGTTTTCAATTTTTCTATACGCCCGAATTCCTTTGTATTATGCGTAATCAGAGTTAAATTGTTTGCCAAAGCAATCGCGGCGATCTGCAAATCGTAAGCACCAATCGGCGTTCCTTTTTTCGCTAAATCGGCGCGAAGATCACCGAATATCAAAGCCGCGTCGTCGTCAAAAGGCAGCGATTGAAACTGCTTGAAAAATCTGTTTTGTTCTTTCAAAGATTTCTGCAAATCTTGACTTTTCATCGAGCCGTAAAACATTTCGGCTTTGACAATCGAACAAACGGCAATCTGCCATTTTGGTATTGATTCGAGTTTGTTCCTTACACCTGATTCGTAATTTCTGAGATAGACAATACAGGCATTTGTGTCTAACAGATATTTGAGCCAATAATTCATTCTATTTCCTCTCTATCAGATTGGACAGGCTGCGGTTCACGGTCTGGAAAGTCGGGCAAACTTCCCGCCGTTTCTTCAAAAAAACCAATCGGATAACCGTTTTTATCCGTTTCAACCGTTTCGCCATTCTCGAATTCTTCATCCAGAGGCAAAATAATTATCTCGACATCGCGGTTTCTAAGTTCTTTCGGAACTGAAATAACCGACGGCGCGTTTTTTATTGTTTCACGATAAAAATTCATATTTGTAAAACTCCTTTTATTTATGAGCCGACGCAGCCTGAAGAAAAAGATAAATTTTTACAGGGATAAATAGGATAGACAGAGATAATCAAAGATTGTTTTTTTCCGTTTTTTATCCTGTTCATCCTGTCTATCCCTGTTAAATTTTCTTCGGGCTGCGCCGATTTCTATTATTGTATAATATAACTTACCTGATTAAGATTTTTTCGCCACGATCACAATCGAAACGCCGAACGGGAAATCGAAATTTTTGAGCCAAAACCGTTCCGCGCCGAAAAGTTTTCCGAAAACACCGTTTAAAGCCGAAATGTTTACATTATTTTCCGATTCGGGTTTAATTCCCGTTACTTTCATCAAAGTTCTGCCCGCCAAAATCGGCGCGAAAAACGTCCAATTGGCATAAGTTGCGCGTTCGATCTCAAACCCTGCTTGTTTCAATCTTTCAACAATCTGCCGTTTCGTGTAGCGAATCCGGTGATTTGAAACATCGTCCTGCACGCCCCACAGCCACATAAATGCGGGAACAAAAATCAAACTTTTCCCGCCCGTTTTCAAAACGCGGTGCATTTCTTTGAGTCCCGCAACATCGTCGTCCAGATGTTCAATCACATCGAGCGCGGTTACGATTTCAAAACTTTCACTTGCAAACGGCAATTCTTCCGCCAAACCTTTGTGAACCGTTAAGCCTTTCGATTTGCAGAATTCGAGCGCGTCGTCCGAAACATCAACTCCTTCCGCCGCGCCGAAATTTTCCAACATTTCCAAATTTCCGCCCGTTCCGCATCCAACGTCGAGAATACGCGGACTTTGGACTTTGGACTCTGGACTCTGGACAATCTTTTGCATAAAAGATTCGAGAATCGCCCGCCTGCCGACATACCACCAATGCGAATCTTCGACGCGGTTCATAATCGCGTAAGTGTGCTGCTGCATTTCTTTTGAAAGTTCGGCTTGCATAATTATTTCTTTATTTCACCAAAACCGCACCAAGAATTTTGGTTGTGCCAAGTTATTTTAATATCGCTTGCGCCTATTTCTTCCCACCAATTTTCAAAATCTTCCTTTGAAATATAAAACGCCGTCGGCGCAACCAGATGATCGAAAACGATATTGTGCTGTTCGCGCCAGCCGAATGTGCCGAGATGACTTAGATAATCGTTGTAAAAAAGTTTATCGGCAATGGGTTTTGCGGCTTTGTTAAGCGGCTTATAGATCAGTTTCGAGGCGAGAAAAACGCCGATTGTCGGGAGTTTTGAAAGTTGGAAAAGCGTCGGCTGGTTTATTTTTGACGTGAAGCCCGTCCGCACCGGATTTATGTAATTTACGATCCATTCGTTGTTTTCTTCGCCGTAAATCCAAGCCGAGATCGCGCCGCCTTTTTTTACTTTTGAGGCAAGCGACGTAAACGCTTTTTTCGGTTCGGGCGTGTGATGCAGAACGCCGACGCTGAATGCGTAATCGAAGACTTTTTTAAATGGCAGTTTGAAAATATCGGCTTGCACGATGTGGACGTTTGGCAATTGTTTCGTCGCTTGAAAAGCCGTTTCAACCGCTGAACTCAAATCAATTCCGACGATTTCTTTTGCGCCCCAATCCGCCGCTAAAGTCGTGTGTCTGCCTTTGCCGCAGCCCGCTTCGAGAACAATTTTATCTACAAAAAATTCGGGTTTGACAGGCTGAATCCAGCCGAGAAACTGTTCGGCGTATTTTTTATCTTTCTGCGTGAAATTCGTCCATTGCCAGCCGAAATTTTCGGCGGTTTCGGCTTTGTCGGCTTCGATTTTCGACAAATCCGCAAAACGCGGAACGCCGCGCGTAACTTTATATTCGCGGCTGCATTTTCGGCAATTTAAAACCGCTTCGATTATTTCTTTGTTATCATATTCGCCGACATACGCGAGCAGAATATCGCCGCCGCATTTGGGACACGCGAGTAAATTTAAAAGTTTTTCTTTCATTAAAAAGATTCAAAAAGGAAAATTACTTAGATTGCGATTTCGTCAAAATAATTATCTACGGGTTACTGCCTGCTCAAATTTCTCAAATTCCTCAAACGGAAAAGGCTGTCGCCAGTTTTGTTCAAATTCGTCAATTTCGCGCTCGGCGTAAAGCTGCGTAAATGTTTCGTAAAACGCTTCGCAAATCTCTCTCGCGCCGCCCGTATGTGTGAAAACCGTTTCCGCGTTTCGCCTTTCGCGCGTTTTCGTCGGATATTCGATTATTTCAAGCGTCGTGTGTTTCGCGTCTTTACGGAAAACGAAATCGAATTCTTCCGGGCTGCGATTCCATTTCAGAGTTTTCTCGAATTCGTGCGTATCAACATCAAGCAGTTCGGTCAAAATCCGTAATAATTCAGACAGAGCGTTTTCATGCGGAGCGTGCGCCGTCGTCGTGTGAAACTCGGAATCGCCGTCGTTAAAACCGATTGACATCCAGCCGCATTGCGGAGAATTGAAACTGACTTCTAATTTTTCCGACATAATTTTTTAAGCGTAAATGGTAAATAGTAAATCGTAAATAGCGGAAGTTTCTATTTACGATTTACTATTTACCATTTACGGCTTTCCTATGGTAACTTTATCTGTAAAATTCCACAAATTTACAAAGCGAAGATGAAACAATATCAGGAACTTTTACGGTATATTTTAGATAACGGAACGCGCCACGAAGACAGAACGGGCGTTGGCACGATTTCGGTTTTCGGCTATCAAAATCGTTATGATTTAACGGAAGGTTTTCCGATTGTAACGACGAAAAGAGTGCCGTTTCGCTGGGTTGCCGAAGAATTATTCTGGTTCTTGTCGGGCGATACGAACGAGAAAAATCTGCGCGAAAAAGGCGTTGATATTTGGGCGGAATGGGCGGACGCGGAACACACTTCAAAATTCGGACGCGAGGTCGGCGATTTAGGTCCGGTTTACGGTTATCTTTGGCGAAGTTTTGGCGGCGATTATCCCGAAATGAACGGCGTTGACCAAATTAAATTGTTGATTGAAGAAATCGAAAAAAATCCGAATTCGCGCCGTTTGATTATTACCGGCTGGAATCCTGAAACCGCCGTAAAAGTTGACCTTCCACCTTGTCATTCATTCATACAGTTTAAGGTTGAAGACGAAAAAACTCTGCATTGCCAGCTTTACCAAAGAAGCGCAGACGCATTTCTCGGCGTGCCGTTTAACATCTCGTCTTACGCGCTTTTAACTCATCTGATCGCGCACGTCTGCAACTTGGAAGTCGGCGAATTTGTTCACAGTTTTGGCGATCTGCACATTTATTCAAATCATCTCGAACAGGTCGAACAGCTTTTAAGCCGCGAGCCTCTGACCTTGCCGAAACTGGAATTTGTGAACGCGGAAAATCTGAAGGGTTTTGAAGGTTTGCTCAATTTCAAATACGAAAATCTGAATTTGATCGGCTACAAATCGCACAAGAAAATTGCCGCGCCGGTTGCCGTGTAAAACTGTTATTTACAAGAAAATTAAACCACGAAGTTTCACGAAGGAAACACGAAGTTTTTTAAATCAGTAAGCACTCAAAAATAATGATTTATAGTTTTCATTTTTTAATTTAATCAATATTCTGTTTTTACTTCGTGTTTCCTTCGTGAAACTTCGTGGTTAAACGCTTTTTATTTCGCAATTGAATATTCGATTCGGCGATTATAAAAACGTCCGGTTTCGGTGTCATTGGAAGCGACTGGATTTTTCTCGCCGTAGCCTTTTGCCGACAGAGATTTTTCATTTACGCCTTCTGCGATCAGCGCGT
This sequence comes from Pyrinomonadaceae bacterium, assembly GCA_965214585.1. Classification (GTDB taxonomy): domain Bacteria; phylum Acidobacteriota; class Blastocatellia; order Pyrinomonadales; family Pyrinomonadaceae; genus JAHCHG01. The sequence continues at coordinate 1,395,918 of OZ243957.1, forward strand.
CTCTGACGGATTTGGCGCGGGCTTCGGAAAGCGTCTGATTCGGCTCGTCGCCGCCGACATTATCGGTGTGTCCGCCGACTTCGATAACGACATTTTCGGGAACTTTTTTCAGATAACCGGCGGCAATTTTTAAGAATCCCTTTTGATCTTCGCTGATTTCCGACGAGTTGCTGTCGAATTTGATAATGGCGAGATTCAGTGCTTTGAGCAGATCGTCCAAACTAAACTGATCGCCGAGTTTTCCCAAAGCGTCTTCGGCGCATTTTTGAGATTTTATATAATCGCCGCTTTTCAAATTTTCGCATTCGTTGCTGACGGCGACTTCCTGCCTGCATTCGGCGTTTCTGTTTAAAACTTCTCCGTCCTGTCCTTCAATTTGAATCGCATCGCATTTGTAATTCGGCGCAGTAACTTCGATTTTCTTTTGCTCGCCGGATTTTAAGTTTTGCAGTTTTCGAGTGCCTTCGTTCGGAGTCGTTACGTCCCAATCCGTGCCGTTGACGGTAATCCGGCTTTCGCGCGGAACATTATTGACGACGACTTCAAAACCGGGCGTGGTGATGAAAAAGAAGTAAACGCCGACCAAAACGACGACGGCAAACACGAACATCATCGCCAAACCGCCCGCAATCCAAGCCCAGCCGGGAATTCCTTTTTTTCCCTTTTCTTCTTCTTCGCGTTTTTGTTTGGCGGCTTCGGTTGGAGTCGGCGGAAGATTCTGATATTTTGCGCGTTCCGCTTGGGGAAGACGTATATACGGAGTCGTCGCGCCGTAATCCTGATTGCCCGCGCCGCTTGATGCGCCGAAATCATCAGACGGCGAAACATTTATGCCCGGCTGCGTTACGCCCCAATCGGCTGCTTTCGGATTGTTTGAAGAAGGATTAAATGTTGAATCGAAATCATTTGCATCTTCGTTCGGATTAAAGTTCGTAACCGTGTTTCCCCAATCATCGGACAGCGGTTGCGGCGAGAAATTATAATTTGTTTTTTCCCAATCGTGCGTTACGTCATCCGACTGCGGAACTTTGAAATTCGGCGTAGTTTTGGAAAAATCGTCGGGCGCGGGCGGCGGTTTCGGATTATTTTTGTTGTCACTCACAGATCGTTCTCCTTTATTGGGCAAAACCAGATTATATGCGTTTTAATGCTTTAGACGCAAGAAAACCGATAAATTTGCCAAAGCGCGGGCAAAACGACGGAAGTATTTAGATCGGAGATAAATTTGGCGGGAATATAGAAAAAATTGTCAATTCTGCGGTCGGAAGGAATTTTAATTCGTAAACTTTTAAACTAAAACTATTATTATTCTCAAATATCCATTCTTAAATATCAATCGTGTTGTAAGTTTTCATTAAGCACCCACACAAAAATAAATATAGCTGAAGACGGAAGTGCTTAATAAGAATCTGAAAATATAATTGATATTTGATAATTAGCCGACACATTACTGTTCAGTTTTATTTTCAAAATTCTTTTAACAGCAAATATTTGCCAACCTGTATTATTTTATATTCGGCGGCTGCGCCGTTTTTGTGCGAACTGTTATTCCTTCGTCGGCAATTAAAAAGACGCGTCTTGAATCGTAAGACGAAAAGTTGGTCGGAGTGTAGGAAAGCAGATAGCGGTTTTTGCGAAGTTCGTCGCAGATAAATTTTGCGGCACTTTGCGCTTCGTCAATCGAAAAGGCTTTGCCGCCCGTGCCTTCGGTTAGTTTGTCAATTACTTTTCCGGCTTTCGGGCTGTTGCGCCGATACGCGCCGCCTGTCCGGTCTGGAGCTTGCAGCGCGTAGAGAGTTATATTTTGGTTTTGCAGTTTTGCCAGAACCTTGTCAAAAGTCGTCGTGCTGCCTCTGTCGAGTCCGTCGCCGATGACGACGATTGCGGTTTTGCGCGTTCCCGGCATCAGCGGAACTAAAATCTGATCGGCAGCGGCATCGAGCGCGTCGAAAAGATACGGATTTCCTTCTTTGCGGAAAGTATCGAGCGAGGTTTTGAGTTTTTCCGCGTCGTCCGTCCATTCCTGTATAATTTCCGCCTTCGTGTCGTAACCGATAACAAAAAGCTGGTCGCCGTCAAAAATTTCGTAAGCAAATTCCATTGTCGCCTTTTTCATTTTTTCCAGATCGGCGGGAACTGTTTTCGAGTTGTCAATAATCAAAACGATTCGCGCGGGCGACGGATCATAACTGAAATTTTTTATCTTCTGCTCGAAACCGTTTTCATAGAGATACAAATTTTCGGTTTTTATCGGAGCGTCCGAACCGTCCGTTCGGTGCGCGACAACGCTGATAATCGAGCCTTCGACGTTTGCCGTATTTCTCTGGCTGTGTCCCGATTGAGCGCAGACGTAAACTGCGAAAAGCGCAACGCATAAAAGCGCGTGCAAAATGTTTTTAACCGAAAATCTCATTCTCAAACCTCTATTCTTTTTTGGAATCCTTAACTTTTACCGAATCTTTTGAGTCGTCTTTTGTTTTCTTTGATGCACTTTCGCCGTTTGCGGTTGATTCGGCAATTGGAGTTTTTTCCGATTTATCCGTTTTTTTCGCATTTTCCCCCTTTTCGCTCTTTTCCGTTTCTTTTTCGGATTTTTTTCCGGCGTAATCGGTAACATACCAGCCCGCGCCTTTAAACTGAAAACCGGAAAGCGACCATTGCTTTTCAAGTTTTCCGCCGCATTCTTCGCATTTTTTCAGAGGCGCGTCCGAAACCTTCTGCATTTTTTCAACGTGCGAACCGCACTTTAAACATTTGTATTCGTATATTGGCATAAATTTTTTTGTGAAAACTTTTTGATTATTCTAAAATTATAAAAACCGAAACCGTATAAAATCAACTTGGGATAAACTCTAAAATTTATTTACTTCCGACATTATCAAGAAACGCTCGATTATAAAAAAATCGGTAACGCGATTTTTGCTTGCAAGAAAGTGAAAACAATGCTAATCTCACTTGATTTCGAGTGGCACGGCTGCTCTGCATTTCCTTAACAAATTATAAATTGGAGAATTAAATGAAAAAAATTATATCTTTATCTCTGGCTTTGCTTTTAGCGCAGAGTGCCTTCTATTTTGCCGCGTTTCCGCCTGTCGTTTCGGCGCAAGCGCAGGAAACCCTGACCAATGCAAAAATTATTGATATGGTCAAAATCGGACTTTCGCAGCCCTTGATTATTGCAAAAATCAAAGCCTCAAAAGGAAATTATGACACTTCTACGACGGCTATCAAACAGCTAAAAGATGAAGGCGTAAGCGACGCGTTGATTTTAGCAATGCTGCAAAGCGGTTCAAGCGTCGGAAAGATTGATAATAATAATTCTTCAATGTCGAATGATTCAAATCAGGCAAGCGGCGAAAAAATAGTTTTGCAGGACGGAACTCCGATCAAACTGCGGGTTGGCAGAACAATGTCTTCAGCCGACGCGAAAACCGGCGAAACGGTTGATTTTGAAGTTTTAGAAGAAGTCAAAGTCGGCGATAAGATCGTTATTCCGCGCAACGGAGTGGCTCTCGGAACGGTAACTCGCGCTAAAGCAAAAGGAAGAATGGGAAAAGGCGGTAAACTGGACATCAATATAGATTCCGTGCGGCTTGCCAACGGCGAAAAAGTTGCTTTGCGGGCAGTCAAAGAAACCAAAGGCAGCGGCAGCACAGGCGCGATGACAGGCGCAATCGTCGCTTCGAGCATTTTATTTTTCCCGGCTGCTCCGTTCTTTCTTCTGATGAAAGGAAAAGACATTACAATTCCGAAAGGAACGGAAATCACCGCTTACATCAATGGCGATATTTCGCTCGATTCGGATAAGTTTGATAAATAGACAACCGAATTTTGTTGGTTGAAAGATCAGTCGGTAATTAGAGAAATTGAAATTTATACTGTCTTTAAGGTGTAAATAAACTGAAATGCCGAATCGTGAAAGAAAAAATATCCGCGCCGGTTTGAAGGTCGCAATCGTTCTGAAACAAGATCAGCGAACCGGAAAAAGAACCGTCGGAACGGTCAAGAATTTGCTGACAAATTCAAATTTTCATCCGCACGGAATAAAAGTGCGCTTAACCGACGGGCAAATCGGGCGCGTTCAGGAAATTTTGAGCGACGAAAGCTAATTGCTGATATACGGGCGCGATTGAAGTATGAAAATCTGCCCGTTTTTGTAGCCCCATTCGATGTCCTGTTCGCGCTTTCCGCCGAATGCGGTTTTGATCTGCTGTGCGACCTTGACCAAACTTCTGGCAACTTCGTCGCTTAAAACTCGTCTTTCGGTTGAGATCGGATCTTCCTTCAAGCCGCCTTTGTCGTCAAAACTCATTACGGTTTCCTGATTCGAGCGCGTTAAAATCTGGACGGCGTTCGATTTCGGGCTGTACAAAATCTGTTCGGGAATCGTTTCTTTTTTGCCTCCGTCCGAGTCGCCGACAACCTGCACGTTGTGTCCCCAGACCGCCGCGATGTAAACCGCGCCCTTGTTTTCATTATCGAACGGGTCTTTTGTAATCATCACGCCGCCGTTCGTCATATCAACGCCGGTTTGAACTAAAACGCCCATATAAGTTCCGTTGTGATCCACAAAATTGCGTTCTCTGGCTTCATACGCCTCGAAATTCCAGAGCGAAGCCCAGACGCTTTTCACCGCTTCGATGATCTTTTCGTCTTCCTTGACATTTTTGACCGTCGTGTAAAGTCCCGCGCCGCTGAAATCGGGCAAATCTTCGGCGTTTGACGAACTGCGGACGAAAACGCCTTTTTTGCCCAAAACATTTTGCCATTTGTCAAGAATTTCTCGTTTCAGTTCGGCATCGAATTTTCCTTTTTGAATTTGAGCGCGAAATTCTTCCAGTTTTTCGCGCCGATAACGCGGATTGTGAACAAATTCGTGTTCGTAGCGCAAATCTTCTAAAACTTCGTCAAAACCGTTTGCTTTCATAAACTTATCATAAGAAGCAAACGGAATCGCAAAACCGTTCGGCACGACGACATTCGGAATTTTTCGATTTGTTACCTCGCCCAAATTCGCCGCTTTTGCGCCGTAAATTATGCTGTCGCCTTTTCTGATCTGTTGAAGCGTTTTAACTTGTTTTGCTTCCAGATTTGAAGGCGGTGCTTTGATGATTTTTCCCAATTCTTCCTGCTGCGCCTGATATTCGTCCAAAATTCTTTTGTCCGCCGGTTTGTAAGAATAATCGGCGGCTTTCGTTTCAAATTTTATCCAGAAACCGTTGAGTTCTTTAAAAAGTTCGTCGGCATTTTTAATATAAGCGTTCGGAATTCCCCAACCTTTCGACAAAATATTGATGTGCGTCAGCGGCGAAGTCGGTTTCGTCAAAATAATTCCCGCAACGGGCGGCAGATTGACCGGAACTTCGTTCAACACCAAAATTTCGTTGTAGCCGATCTCAACCGTATCGTCAATCTTATCAATAATATGAACGCGCCCGATTCCCGTCGCCATATTCAGCGGCAGATATTCTTGATTTTTCGAGATTTCATCCGAAGTAATTCTTTTGATCGGCATTTCCGCCGTCAGTTCGTCGTGCCTGATCGAATTCGGTTTAAATGCGACGGCTTCAAAAAACGTCTTGTTGATAACGTCATACGTCGTTTTTATCTGATCGGCGGGAATCAGATCGCCGTCCCAAAACTCAAACGTAAATTTCCCGACGGGTTTTTGAAAAGCAATCGTGCCGACGATAAAACGCCGATTTTCCTTGATATAAATGTCTTCAAATAAATTCTGCCCTTTTAGAACGAGATAATTTCCGATCAGAAAATCTTTGTGAAAACGATACTTTTGCGAATTAACGTAATAAATTTTGTTCTTGTTTTTGCGGTCAATAACGAACATCGCGTGCGGCAAAACATACGGCGTATCTTGATTATAAACCCGCGCCATTTGGTCAAAATCCTCGCGCGATTCAATCTCAGGCAAAAAGCGTTTGGCGGAATCCGGCTTTTTCGACATCGCGCCTTTCGGCTCACGAGTCGGCGAAGGCTTGCGCGTCATCTGCGCGAAAGTCGAAAACGCGAAACTCAAAATTACTAAAATTAAACTAATTTTTCTCATTATCTTTCCTTAAAATATTACAATTCCAAAATTTGGGACATCATTTTTCCGAGATTTCTGATTCAGGTTTTTTACCGCAGACTTAATTTCAGAGAGGCGGAAACCCGACAGTTATGGAGGGTGCTGTTCACAACTCAAAAAGTTTATGGATAATCAGGTTTTTTAACAAATTTTTTGAAAATTAACAAACTTCTAATCAATCAGCACCCTCCATAACTGTCGGGTTTCTGCCTTTGTTCATTTCAAATGTGATTGTATTTGCCATTTTTTTACTCCTCCGATTCAACATCATAAGCTAATTTGCCGTAAATTTCACGCTTTTTCTTGGAAACATTTATTACCGGCAGACGATTTTTCAAACGACGCTGTGCAAAACTCTGATGAGATTTATTAAAAGGGATTTGTCCGCTTTTATCGCTTTAAGACGGTTTCAATTGCGTCGCAAGCCATTTTTGTTCCGTGTTCCGCTTTGACAATTTTTCCCGCTTCGATTGCGTTTTCTTTGTAAGACGGATTTTCGAGAAGCTGCGCGATCTCGTTTGCCGCGTTTTCAGCGTTGTAATCATCGCGCCTGATGACACGCGCCACGCCTAAACGCTCGCAACGCCAAGCGTTATCGGGTTGATCGTGCGAAAAAGGCATTATCAAATGCGGAACTTGTCCGCGCAGAACTTGTGCCGTCGTGCCGACTCCGCCTTGATGAACGACGCACGCGGCACGGGGAAAAAGCTGCGAAAACGGCGCGTAATCGAAACCGACGATGTTTTCGTCCAAATTTTCGGGCGGTTCGTTAAAAATTCCGTATAAAATGACGGCGCGGCGATTCAAGATTTTCGCCGCTTCGATGCTCTGCTCGAAAAAATCACGCGCGTCCATTACGGCGGCACTTCCCAAAGTAAAAACAATCGGCGCGTCGCCGTTTTCCAAAAATTCTTCCAGTTTTTCGGGCATCGCGCCCAAATCTTTCTGCCCGTCGTAAAAACAAAATCCCGTCTGCAAAGTCGGGCGATGCCAATCGGGTTGCGGTTTTCCCAAGACTTTGGAAAACATCGCCAGATGTAGCAGATCGGAATATTTGTCATTAAAAATCGGATCGTGTTTCGGGTTTAAACCGATTTCGCGGCGAAATTTTTTGTAAGGAATATACCAGTTTTTAATTGTTCCGCGCACGAATGAGAACAGAAATTTGTGAAAATTAACGCCGAGAAAACGCAGATTTTTGAGCCATTCGGCATTTGGAAAAACGCCCGGATCGTGCGCCGAAAAAAGCGAAAGCGGCGCGAGCGATGTCGTGATCCATTTGATCTTCGTTTTCTCGACAACTGACGGCGCGGCGTAAACGACTTCGCCTGAGATGAGAGCGTCTGCACCTTCGACAGCCGCCGTCAAATCTTCATACATCGGCTTCAAATTCGGCATTAAAATTTCTAAAACGAGCCGTTCCGTTCCCTTTTTCGCGTCCATCATACGCTTTGCAAGTTCTCTGTCTTCGGGATCAAAAGCAGGACGCAAAGGATGAAATTCAAAACCGAGTGCGTCAATTTTCTCGCGGTAAACTTCGAGCGAATTTATAACAATTTCGTGTCCGCGCCCGCGCAGTTCAATTGCCAGCGCAAGCATCGGATGAAGATCGCCGAGCGAACCGTAAGCGGCGATGACGATTTTCTTAAAATCTTTGTTTGCAGAGTTCAGGTGTTTATTCTCAGAGTTCATTGCTTGTAAAAATTATCCGAGCGTATTTCTTCTATTTCGACATCAGCGGGTTCTTTCCATTCTTCCAATTTGTGAAATTTTTCGTCATTCAATCGGTTTTGTTCTTCCAGAATTTCCCTGTTTCCTTCCTCGACTCTGATTTTGGTTTGAAAACGAATATTTAAAAAAAACGCCACCGCGCCGAAAACCGCAGCGATAAACGCGCCGTCGCCGTTGCCCTGCCACAAAAAAAACGCGGCGACTCCGATCAGAATCACCGCCAGAATTTGAAAAAATTTATCCATTTTTATTCTTCTCTTATTTCTTCACGAACAATTTGCGCCGCCATTTTGCGTTTTTTATGCTTTCTCCAAAAGTATCGCAAAAGAAGATAGATTGGTAAAACGACGAGCAGCAAAAATGGCAGAATCGCAATTAAAACGGTAACGAAACCCAGAACAAAACTCAACGCGCCATCAAAACCCGTAGCGATTGAATCGGTCAAACGATAGAAAAATCCTTTTGAATTGCCCGCAATCGCTCTGGGAGTTTGGATAGTGATGTTTATCGTCGAAAGGCTCGCCTGATTTTCCAGAAAACGCTTTCTGCCTTCGATCTGCTCGATCTCGCCGCGCACATTGGCAAGTTCGCGCTGAACATTGAGCGCGTCTTCAACCGAATTTGAACGCTTCATTATCTCGATAAACTGCTGTTCGAGTGCTTTTTTCGCTTTCAAACGCGCTTCGATGTCAATAAATTCTTCGGTCACGTCCTGCCCTTTGACGGTTTCGACGATCACGCGGCTCGCCGTCTTGCGAATTTCGCTTAAAGACTGTTCAAATTTCCCCGCCGGAACGCGAATCGTCAAAGAGATCGTATCCGTTTCCGCAACCGAAAGATCGCTGCTCCGCTTTTGCGATTCAACCACAAAACCGCCAAATTGATTGGCAATTTCGCCGATCTTCCGCTGCGCTTCGTCGGGTTTGTCAGCTTCCAACTGCAATTCCGCATTCCGAATAATTTTGCGCTCAGACGGTTTTGCCGCTTCGGTTTGACTTTGATCGGCAGTTTCGAGCGAAACTTGATTTTGCGCGGGCAGTTGACCTTTTGATGAATCGCTTTTTGTTGCGCCGTCATCTTTATCTTGTAACGTAGTTATTTCCGCTTCGTCGCTCGGCATTGACGAATTTTGCATTTCGCTCGAAACAGAATCGGAACTCGCACACGCCGCAAAAAATATCGGAAACAAAAGTAAAACAGCAAAAAAATTAGCTTTTCTCATAATTTTTCTCCTAAACTTAGAGAACGGTCTATACGAAAAAAATTGCATAAATAAAGGCGGAAACCCGACAGTTATGGAGGGTGCTTTTATAAATCGAGAAGTTTTACAGATAAACAGCATTCTCAATAAATTTTTTAAAAAATACACAATATTCCAAATCAAACAGCACCCTCCATAACTGTCGGGTTTCCGCCTATGCTGTTAGGCAAATCTAACCCGCTTTTCGCGCCACTTCCTTTAAACTGTCGCCGCCGAAAAGTGCGCGGATTCCGCGAAATAAACGCCTGATCGCGCGAAAGATTTTCGGGAAAAACCACACGAAAAAGATGAAAAATATAACTAACGCAATTGCAATCAAAACGGGCGCGACGACGGCGAGAATCGTTCCGAGAAAGGCGATAATGTCTTCGACGATTGAAAGCGTCCAATTTGAAACGGGTTCGGGCGAAAGGTTCGCACCGGCGCGAAGCGCGGCTTTTGTTCCGTGCGAAGAAAGCGCGAGTCCGCCGCCGAGCAGAGTTGCGACGATCATCACGGAAGTATCCATTTCGCTGACCGCCGCGAGCGCGACAACCGCGCCCGCCGGAACTCTGACAAATGTGTGAACGACATCCCAAACGCTGTCAACATACGGCACTTTGTCGGCGACGAATTCGATCAGATAAAGCCCGCCCGCAAAACCGATGATCCACCAATTATCGAGAACGTCCAAACCGCCCGGCAAACGACTTAAACCGAATTTTTGAAGCAGTCCCAAAACCGTGACGGTCGCATAAAGATTGATGCCCGAAGTCCACGCCGAGCCGAGTGCCAAAGTTAATGTCGAAAACCAATCCATTTGAGATTCCTCCTGTTTCGGAAAATTTATAAGAATTAACCACGAAAAAACACGAAGGTTTCACGAAGGAAATTGTTACATCCATAGTAATAAGAAATTAGCATTTGTTTTCTAAATTTCTTCATCTTACCTTTGTGTTTTCTTTGTGTGCCTTCGTGGTTGATTTCTTATTTACGATTCTTCCTCTTTCGTTTCTTCACCGTTGCGTTTGACGTTGTATTAGATCGCAGCGTATTCGGTAAAAGGGCGCACATCCGCCGGATGAAAACCGAGAACAATATCTTTCTTAGGTATTCCGTTTTCTTCCAGATCGTGCGCGATGCCGTTTTCCGTTCCGTCTCGCTGAATCCAAATCTTTTCGTCAATAATTTCCAGATGCACCAAAACTCCGTGAACGCGGCGTATATTGTCCCAGCCGACGGTCATCAGCAAATAACTATTCGTATTCGTATCAAAAATCGTCTTGCTCGCAATTTCGCCGTGCGAATAAGGAATTTTTGCATAATCCGTTAAAACTTTTTGGATAATCTGCCGGTATTTTTCTATTTTATCCATTTTACAATTACCTCTCTCTGCGCGTTGAAAACTATTATTTTAAGCCTTTCCGTATCAATTAAAAGTTCGCCGATTGGCTCTTCAAACAAATCAATAAAAACAACATCCCGAACTGCCAAAAACAGTTCTCTATCCGGTTCTATTTTTTCCATCACGGAACGATAAATAACAAACTGCCCGACGGCATTTTTTAAATCTTCGATTTCCGACGCGCCGATGAAACTTTTAACTTCAACGGCTATTTTATATCCTTCTTTCTCTGCCGCCAACAATTTTTCCGCGCCCAAATCAACATAAAAATCCTTCGTGCCGTATTGCAGCCGCAAAGGATCGTCCGTAATTATCCAATCATCTTTGTTCAGAGCATTTACAACTTGATCGTGATAAATATCTTTGGCAGGCATATTTTACGATTCTTCCTCTTCCGTTTCGTCCACATCGCGTTTGATGCCGAATTTTTCTAAGCGATACTGCAAAGTTCGGAAAGTTAAACCGAGAAGTTTCGCCGATTTCGTGATGTTGTTGTCGGTTCGTTCCATCGCCTGCGTTATCAAGCTTTTTTCAACGTCTTCAAAATTCACGCCTTCGGGCGGCAATTTGAAAAGTTCGTCCGCCGAAGCCGGTTTTGAACTTTGCGTCATTTCGGGCGGCAGATCGTCAACGGTTATTGTGTTGTTTTCGCATAATAAAATCGCGCGTTCTAATGCGGATTCGAGTTGGCGAACATTGCCCGGATAACTGTAATCTTCGAGCAGTTTTTTCGCCTCGCGCTCGATGGAAATTTCGCGTTTTGAATCGCGCGTGTGTTTTTTCAAGAAATATTCGATCAAAACCGGAATATCCGAACGGCGTTCACGAAGCGGAGGAATTTCCAAACTCAGAACATTCAGACGATAATATAAATCCTCGCGGAAACTGCCTTCCTCCGCCATCTTGAGCAAATCGCGGTTCGTCGCCGCAACAACGCGCACGTCGGTATTTATCTCTTTCGTGCCGCCAACGCGACGAATTTGTTTTTCCTGCAAAGCACGCAGAATTTTCGCTTGCAGAGAAATGTCCAATTCGCCGATCTCGTCTAAAAAAAGCGTTCCGCCGTCGGCGACTTCAAACAAACCTTTTTTCTCGCCAACCGCGCCGGTAAATGAGCCTTTTTCGTGTCCGAAAAGTTCCGATTCGAGCAGATTTTCGTTGATCGCCGCGCAGTTTACGGCTTGAAAAATCTCGTTCGAGCGCAGAGAATTTTTGTGAATCGCCCGCGCCATCAATTCTTTTCCCGTTCCGCTTTCGCCGCGAATCAAAACCGTCGCGTTCGATTTGGCGATTTTCAAGATCAGTTTTTTCACCTTGTCCATTTCCGGCGACGCGCTGATTATTTCCAAATCCAAAGACGATAACTGCGTCAAAGCGCGTTCAATCGTTTCCAGAAGTTTTTCGCGGTGATATGGCTTTTGCAGATAATCAAACGCGCCCAAACGAAGCGCGTCAACCGCCGAATCAACTGTTCCGTGCGCCGTTAAAAGCAGAACGATTATTGATTTATCAAAATCGGTCAGCTGTTTTAACAAATCAAGCCCACTCATTCCGGTCATTTTCAGATCGGTCAAAACCAGATCGAAATGCCTGTCTTCGACAAACTTCATCGCCGCTTCGCCCGAACTCGCCGTCGTTACATTGTAACCTTCGTCGGACAAAATCATCTCCAAAATCTCGCGCTGAGATTTTTCGTCATCTACTACTAAAATTGATTTTCGTGCCATATTTATAAAATTATTTCAAAATTTGTTCGTCAGATTTCGGCAATCTGATCGTAAATATCGTTCCTTCGTTTGTTTTAGATTCTACATCAATAAACCCTCTGTGTTCATCAATTATTTTTTTGACAATCGCAAGTCCTAAACCCGTTCCCGTTTCTTTGGTCGAAAAATACGGTTCAAAAATCTTGTCCAGATTTTCCGCTTTGATTCCTTCGCCCGTATCTTTGACTTCGATTTTAACGTAATCGTCCGCGTTTGACACGATCACGTTTAAGTTTCCGCCCGTTTGCTCCATCGCTTGCGCGGCGTTGAGGAAAAGATTGTTGAAAACCGAGCGCAAAACTTCTTGGTCGCCGGAGATTTTTGAGATTTCATCGCGTTCGACGACGCTGATTTTTATGTTTTGCTCGTCGGCTTGCGCTTCGACTAATCGGAGCGAATCGTCAATCACGTCGCGCACGTCAATCGGTTTCAAATCGAGTTTTGCAGGGCGCGAATAACGCAGAAAGTCCGAGATTTGGCGGTTTATTCGTTCGACTTCGGTTTTTAGCTGCGCGGTCAGTTTTTCAAAATTTTCGTGCTTTTCTTCGTTTTCCGGCGCGAATTTGGCGCGGAGATGATCGAGCGTTAAGTTTATATAATTTAGAGGATTGCGGATTTCGTGCGCGATTGCCGAAGCGAGTCTGCCGACGACTGCCGATTTTTCGGCGTATTGCAGCTGCATTTCGAGTTCGCGCGTTTTGGCGAGTTCGGCGGTCATTAAGTTGAACTGCGAAGCGAGTTTGCCCATTTCGTCGGTTCGTTTTGCGTCTTCGAGGCGAAAACTCAGATCGCCTTCGGCAACTCTCTGCGCCGCTTTTGACAAATTTGAGATCGGGCGCGTAAAACGCCAGACGAGATACGCGGTGATCGCCGTCGAGAAAAGCAGTATTAAAAGCGTGAAAATCAGCGGCTGCGCGGCTTTGGTAACGATTCCCTGTTTGTCGGTTTTTAAAATTACCATTATGTAAAATGTTCCGTCGCTCGTTTCCAGCGGAACGGCGTGCGCTTCGCCGTCGGTTTTCTCGTTCGGCTTTGCCTTTGCATTCGGAAAATACTTCAAATCTTCGCCCAAACGCTCGCCATTCATTAAAGGCGGCAAATCTTTTATGGTGCTTAACTTTTTGTAAACATTATATCCTTCCGCATCTTTTGAAGGCTGATATTTTTCATCTAAACTGTCCCGAATTTCCCAATCGGGATCAATTACGATAATGCTTTTTATTCTCTGCGTGGTTTTCTCGTCAAAAAACGACTGCCCTTCGCGTTTGACGTAATCGGTTAAAAATTCTCCCGAAGTCAGACTGTTTGCGCCAAGCGTGATTCCGGCGACGAGAGCCTGCGCCTGCGCTTCGCGTAAATTGTTATTGTCCTTTTGCATACGCAAATTCAGATAATACTGAACGCTGAGAGTTGCGATTAACAAAAACGCCAGAATCAAGAGAAGTCTGCCGCGAAATGTGTTGAAAAATTTGAACATAATCGGTTGATTTTTTTACCTCTGAAAATTTTTTCTTGCCGTTCGCCCTGTATCAATGTTATATTCTTTATCAGCTAAGAAGTAAATTTCTTTTCTTTAAAATCTGAAAATCCTTTGGATTCAACGAAATATCAAATCCTTTTAGCCGAACTCTCCGAAAACTTTAAATCCGAAAGAGGTAAAATCAATGCTGTTTTGTTCTGAAAAACTGCCTTTCAAATTGCTGTCCGTGTTTTTATTCGCCGGAATGTTTCTTGCCGGAAATGTGCAGGCGCGTTTTGCTTCGGCAGATTCTCATTTCGCGCAAGCCGACCAAACCGAAAAATTTAACGAACTCGAAGAGCAGAATCTTTTCGGTCAGACGCTTTCCGAAAATGAAACGTCGTCCGGGAAAACTTACCGCCGACAGACGATTGACAACATCTCTCTCGATAACGTCGAAGGCGAAGATTTGGCAGTTCGCCGCCAAGCAGTCAACGCGTTGGGAAATTACGCCGGAACGATTGTCGTAATGGAAGCGCAGACGGGAAAAATTCTCACAATCGTTAATCAGCAATGGGCGATCAGAGAAAGTTTCAAGCCGTGTTCGACCATTAAACTCGTGACCGGAATCGCCGGCTTAAATGAAAATCTGATCAACGAAAACGGCGACGTTCGCGCCAAAAAACACCGGCTCGATTTGAGCGACGCGCTCGCCTTTTCAGACAATCAGTATTTTCAATGGGTGGGAGAAAGTTTGGGTTCGGGCAAGCTGATTTACTACGCGAAAATGTTCGGACTCGGTTTGCCGACGGGAATTAACGCGCCGGGCGAAACTGCCGGACAGCTTCCATACGGCAACGAAAATCCGCGCATTTATTCGCACGCCGACGATTTTACGGTTACGCCTCTGCAATTAGCCGTGATGGTTTCGGCAATCTCGAACGGCGGAAAATTGGTTGTTCCGCAAATTCCGCGCGAAAGTTTCGAGCGAGCGAATTTTCAAGGCTATATGCGCCGCAAAATTAATCTTCCGAAAAAAAATCTGACGGGCGTTGCGCCGGGAATGAAAGGCGCGGCAAAATACGGCACGGCGCGAAGCGGAGTTGATTATTCGCTCGGAATCGCCGGAAAAACGGGTTCGTGCATCGAAAACGGAAGCTGGGTCGGACTTTTCGCTTCGGTTGCGCCGATTGAAAACCCGAAATATGCAGTCGCCGTAATTATGCGCGGACAAAACGCCCGCGGAAAATATGCGGCGGCGGTTTCGGGAAAAATCTACGAATTTCTGGCAAACCGTATGAAACAGAATGAAAGCAAAAATCTCGCCGCTTTGCCGCTTAAAATGATGACTTCGCCGGATTTGAATCAGATGTTTGCCAAGCAAAAAACGGATTTCGGCGAAAACGATATAATGAGCATTACGGACGCGGCTGAAATGAAAACGCTCAATTCTCCGCGAAGCGTCGAGAGAGAAACTTTGCAAAACGAGAAGTCGTTTGACCGGGAAAAAACCGTAGAAGAATTATTTCCGCCGGTTATTATTACGAAAAATAATTCCAACGGAATGACGCGCCCGCGTGTCGTTTCAAATCAGTAAACGAAAAGATCGGCAACTAATGTTGAAAAAAATGTATCGCCGGCATCTTGCCGGCTGTTACGTTGGCATCTTGCCAACGCTCTTGATAAAACAGCGCAAAGTTGCGCTGTTTTATCAGAGTGGCGGCTGGAAGCCACCAAGACTGCCGGCAAGATGCCGGCGATACGCTTTTAAAACAGCGGCTTAAAATTAACGGCTTAAAGTGAGAAATTTTTAGAAATTTCAAAAAACACTTTGAGCCGTTGGTTTTTTCGTTTATACTGTTTTTTGCCAAAGAATTTTTTTTGCTTTATGACAAAAAACGGGAAAAGATCGAGCGTTCGGTTTTTCCTGCTGATGTGAATTGATATTTATTCCGTTAAAATAAAAGAGGTTTACCGAATCGGAAAATCGTGCAACTTTTTTTTTTACGTTCACATCAGAACTTTGCACACGAACAGAACAACCGTAAAATGCGGATGTTCAAAGAAAAACAAAGATTTTTTAGATGCCTGGAGGATTAAATTTAATGAAAAACTTATTCAGAGGTTTAGTGTTCGGTTCGGTTTTAGCGGGTTTGACCGTTGTTTCCGCCGTTCCTGCTCTTGCCCAACAAAGCTGCGATGACAATGCAGATACAAAAGCTGCTGTTTACGCCAAATTTACGGAAAATTACAAAAGCGAAGAAATCGCTAAAATTCAAACCGCTATCGCGGGCGCAAAGGAATACATCCAGAAATACGCCAGCTGCGAAGGCGAAGATCAGACGATTCCCAATTACTTGAAAAAGGCTTACCCGAAACTTGAAGAAAAGGTTGCCGTAATCAAAAAAACCAATGAGGATAAGGCTGTTTACGGACGCTTTAACAAAGCGGTTGATGCCGATACGATCAATGCGGGCGAAGTCTTTTCCGCCGGAAAAGATATTTTGGCGAAAACGCCCGATTCGCTCGATCTGAAATTGGTTCTCGCGTCAGTCGGTTTTGACGAAGCCGCCAAAGAAACGCCGAACAACACTTATAACAATCAAACGATTGATTACGCCGAAGATGCGATCAAAATGCTCAAATCCGGCGGAAAATCCGTTACCGGCGATTACGGCGCATATAAATGGATTTATAAAAATAACGATTACGCCGACGGCAAAAGCAACGCGCTCGGCTGGATGAATTACACAATCGGCTACATCAAGTTTTTCCGCCAAGGCAAGAAAGAAGAAGCACTTCCTTATCTTTACGAAGCGACGAAATATAATTCGGGAACGAAAAAAGACCCGTTCATATATCAAACGCTCGGTAAACACTACTTGGATAAAACCAAAGAACTTGCCGGTCAGTATGAGGAAATCGTTAAAAATAACAATAATGAGGAAACCGACGAAGCGAAAAGATTATTCGGTCTTCAGAAGGCTTATGCTGATCGCGCCGTTGACGCGTATGCCAGAGCATATAATTACGCGAAAACGGGATCGGATAAAACTTATGCCGACGGACTTTATAAAACGCTCGAAGGACTCTACACTTTCCGCAACGACGGTAAAGCGGACGGTTTGGAAGGCTATGTTGCCGGAATCAACAATCGCACGATGCCCGATCCGGCAAGCGAAGTCGAGCCGATTATGCCTGCCAATGAAGAAGAAGATTCGGACAAATCCGATACGGATATGAAAAAGCCCGATTCCAATATGAAAAAATCAGGTTCGATGGATGCGAAAGACAAAACGGAAACGCCGACGGGCAAAACCGATTCGACAACCGTTACGGTCAAGAAAACGGAAACGACTCCGAAAAACGGTGCGTCGAAACCGACAAAACCGTAAACCTGAAATTGGAAAAGCCTGTTAAAGAGAAAAGGGGACACCGATTTTTCCGAAAGGCTCTCGAATAAAATCTAAAAGCCGGATGCAAAATAACTCGCGTCCGGCTTTCTTTTTTGCCTTTTTACGCATAAAATTAGCTTTTTATGGCAGATAAACTCGGAAAACTCGAACAGATTATCGGCTATCAATTTCAAGACCCGATGTTGCTTGAACGCGCCGTTACGCATCGCTCGTGGGCGTATGAAAAAATCCCTTTCGGCGACGAAGGGGAAATTCGCCAACTGCAAAATGAATCGCTCGAATTTATCGGCGATTCGGTTTTGGGTCTGATCGTTGCCGAGCATTTGTATCTGCGCCACCCGGACGCGAGCGAGGGCGATCTGACCTTGATGAAACATCATCTGGTCAGCACGGAAACTTTGGCAAACGCGGCGCAAAAGCTGGACATCGGCAAGTTTTTGCGCGTCGGGCGCGGCGAGGAAAAAACGGGCGGACGCAGAAAACAGGCACTTCTTGCAGACACTCTGGAAGCGATTATCGCGGCGATTTTTTTTGATACGGGTTATATTCCGGCGCGTGCTTTTATCAATCGAATCTTCGCCGAAGAATTTCGCACGGCAACGCCGAAAAGTTCGCTCGATTATAAAACTCTTTTGCAGGAAACCTTGCAGGCGCGAAAACTTCCCGTTCCGAGTTATAAAGTAGTAAAAGAAGTAGGTCCGTCGCACAACCGGACATTTCACGTTGAAGCGATCTGGTCGGGCGGCAAAGTCGAAAGCAAGGGAAATTCGATAAAATCCGCCGAAATGAACGCGGCGAATTTAGTTTTGCAAAAACTGGAAAAAGAAAAGAAGGTAAAGGATAAAAGGTCAAAGGTAAAATGAAAACTTTCGGTTGTATCGAAGCGGATGCCGATAAAAAAACAAAAATTCAAATTTGTGCGTAGTAATATGTAAGTTTTATGAGCGAAACGAAAGAAACAAAAAAAACAGATGAAAACAGAGAGCCGAAAGGTCCGCCGAAAAATATTTTTCGGGAATATTTTGAATCACTCGTCGTAACTCTGATAATGGCGATTTTCGGAATGACGTTTATTTTGCAAGCTGTTACAGTTCCGACGGGTTCGATGCAGAATACGATTCTGATCGGCGATTATCTGCTGGTCAATAAATTTATTTTTGCGCCAAGCGGAAATCCGATTCCTCTCCTGCCGCAGAGAAAAATCCGGCGCGGCGACATTATCGTTTTTAAGTTTCCCGGTTATCCGCCCGAACTTCGCAAATCGGAATTTGAAAAACAGCAAGCCGGACCTGCTTACCAAGTAAATTTCGTCAAGCGGGTTGTCGGTTTGCCCGGCGATAAGGTCGAAGTTCGCAACAGCCGGGTTTATATCAATGACGAACTTCTGCCCGAACACAGAATTATCGGCGATGCCGAACCGGGAAGCGACGCGGCACTTACGGCTAAAGAGTTTGAACCGCGACAGGCGAACGAATTTTACGACGTTTATTACAGCGAAGATTCGGTTGGAGAAACGAGCAGCCGGCGCGATTACACATACGCGGGCGAAGGCAATCCGCTGACCATTCCCGAAGACGGTTATTTTGTAATGGGCGACAGCCGCGATCAGAGTCTGGACAGCCGCTATTGGGGAATTGTCAGACGCGATCTGATCGTCGGGCAGGCAATGTTCGTTTACTGGTCTTGTGACCGCGCCGCATCCGGCGGAAATATGTTCGGCTGTCTGACAAATCCGCGTCTTGACCGCATCGGGAAAATGGTCAAGTAATTTGCGGTTTGCGATTATTTTCCGTCTTTACAAATTTTGTAGAAAAATCGTAAATAGTGGAAATAAAATTTAATAAAGAAGTCGCCGACGCGCTGAAAGATAAAAAGCCGATTGTCGCGCTTGAATCAACGGTTATCGCGCACGGTTTGCCGTATCCGCAAAATCTGGAAACGGCTGAAAATTTAGAAAAAATCGTCCGCGAAAATGAGGCGATTCCGGCGACAATTGCCGTTTTCGACGGCGAATTTTGCGTCGGTTTAAGCGGCGAACAGATCGAATTTCTGGCAGCGGATGAAAATATCCGCAAAATCTCGAAACGCGATTTGCCGATTGCCCGCGCCAAAAAACTAAACTGCGCGACAACCGTTGCAGCGACGAGTTTTATCGCTCACCAAGCAAATATAAAAATTTTCGCAACCGGCGGAATCGGCGGCATTCACAGAGGTTTCCCGCACGACATCTCGGCTGATTTGCCGGAACTTGCAAACACGCCGATAACAATTGTCTGTTCGGGCGCGAAAATCGTTCTGGATTTGCCCGCCACGCGCGAATGGCTCGAAACGAACGGAATCTGCGTTTTAGGTTACAAATGCAAAGAAATGCCCGCATTCTATTCCGGGCAAAGCGATTTATCGGTTGACGAAAAAGTAGAAAATCCGGCGGAAGCCTCCGAAATTATCAAAGCGCGTGATGTCTTAAAATTAAAAGCCGCTGTTTTGCTGACCGTTCCCGTTCCGGCAAAATTCGAGATAGAAGCGGAAACGCTCGAAAATTTTCTGCAAGACGCGCTCGGAAAAGCCGAACGGCAAAACATCTACGGTAAGGAAATCACTCCGTTTCTGCTTGAGCAAATGGCAAATTCGAGTCAGGGAAAAACTCTGGCGGCAAACATCGCACTTTTAGAAAATAACGCCAAAATCGCGGCGCAGACTGCAAAGTTTTTATATTAACGTCTGTTTCGCGGGCAAATTTTCTTTTTTAAGTTCGTATCTCTTATACGCTTACCAGTAAATAGGTTTGTTAAAAATGCGGAAACACGCACGGAGTAAGTGTGCTAACTTGCGGCACACTTACTCCGTGCGTGTTTCTTCAAAAGGGCGGCTTATCATACTTACCAAGTGAGATTTGCTCTAAATTTCTATACAAAAGTATAAATTTTCCCGGATTTACAAAATCAAGAAACTAAAAAAGGAAACCCGAACAGCAAATATTCGGGCTTCCTTTTTTTGATTTTACATATTTCGACATTTATCTGGCATCAACTTTGAAATCCTTTACATCAATCGGAGTATTAAAGTTGAATTGGCGAAGGTCTAAATCCCATTGGCGGGCGATAGTTCCGTTGTCCACGATCTGCTCGAAATAGATGTTGTAAGTGTGCGGCAAATTCAGATTGTTTTCCGGTTTGAAGTTGCTGAATGTTTCGATCATCTTGAATCGTTTCGCTCCTCGACCTGACGAAGCGTCAACTCCGCCGCCGCTTAAACCGGCTGAGATCGTGCGCGTGTATTCGGTTCGGACGTGGCGAAAATCGGAATCAAAATAAAGTTTTATTCTCAAATCCGTGCCTTTTTTCGGATTGTAATCAAACTCATACAATTTCTGTCCGTCAATCGTTTCCATTCCTTTGGATTTGAGTTTTCCCTTTTTTTCGTTGTAATTGTAAAGTTCCCAAGAATTAGACAAAACGCCGCCGAGAATGCCTATCTCGAAAGCACCTTCGTTTGTTCTCAAAAACTCTCCCCAAACGGAGCGTTCTCCGGGAATGACAAAGCCGACTGATAAATCTTTGCCGTCGTAACCGACTGTTTCATATTGATAAGAAGAATTGTTAAATTTCATTCCGATCATATGTTTATCGCCTTCGGAGGCGAGAACGGCGATTCCTTCGGTAACTCCTTCACCGCGTCCTTTGAAAGTGGCTTTCGACGTGCCGAGAATCGTCAAAGTTTTGTTTGCGGCGCGGGCTTCGGCAGAACCGATTGATTCCAGATGTTTGGAAATCAGTTCTTCGGGTGAAATTTTATCGTCTGCCTTTATTTTTCCATTCGCAGATGCGACGGCGAACAAAGCCAGAACGATCATCCAAACGCCGATAAAATTTTTGATTTTCATAGTTTTTACTCCTTTTGCTTTTACAGCAGCAACATTCTAAAAATTAATTTCTGAATTGATTTGATGAAATAAAAAGGAAAGTCCTTTTCAAGTTAAAAAAAGAATTTAACAATTAACTTAGAGTTATATTTTATCAAAATGGTTTGTTTTGTTTACGGATTTTTTTTTGATAAAAAAAAGGTGCTGCTTCATATTGAAACAACACCTTGAAAATTTTAAACATTTAATTTAAGCCGTAAAGCCCGAATTAAAATTCAAATCGAGCCGCGAACTGCATAATGCGCGGTGAATAAGTGCTTCCCGGACCAATCTGACCGAATGTCGGCGAACTGACATCGAAGATTCCGCTGTTCTGACCGATGAAGAAATTCACATTGTTCAAAACATTGAAAGCCTCTGCTCTTAATTGCAGACGGGTTGTTTCCGTGAAACTGATGTTTTTGATTAGTCCCGCATTCCAGTTGAAATACAAAGGTCCATTCAGGAAGTTTCTCGGCAAGTTGCCTGTTTGTCCCGCTTGATTATTAAAGAACACCTGTCCCGGAAATGCCGGATTGTTCGGTGTTGCCGCGAAGTTTCCGCCTGTGGCAGAACCGTCGGGAGCAATTACGGACGGATTGATAAAGTAAATCTGTCCGTTCTCTCCTCTGAAAATGCCGACCAAATCCTTGATCTGCTCGGTTGACAAATTCGAGAATGCCGTTTGACGAGCCGAGCGTCCGGTTCTGTTAAGCGTTCCGTTTCGGTCATAGATCGAAATCGGCGCACCCGAACTGATATTGATGATCGAGGTCAATTGGAATCCGCCCAAGATAGCGTTTGCAACGCCGCCTTGATTGAAGAACCGTTTGCCTCTGCCGAACGGCAGTTCGTAGTTCGCGTTAATATTAACCGTATGCGTTCTGTCATAGTCCGCGCGGGCATATTCGAGTTCCGGCTGTGCTAAATCGAGCAACGGATCGAAACGTGTTTGACCGTCGCCCTGAACGTCAGTCAGAATTTTCTGGAACGTATAATTCGCTTGGAAAGAAAAGCCGTCGGTAAATCTGCGGCGAATTTCTGCTTGGAGCGAATTGTAACGATAACGTCCGGCATTTGTTAAAAAGTCAACAACGCCTGCGTTCGGATTCTGGAGAAGTGCTTGACGCGCACCGGGGAAAAACCTGGAATTGACGATTGACGACAATGCAAGCTGTCCGATGCTGTTGGTATCAAGGAAACCGTTAAGGAATCCCGAACCGACGAAAGTGAAAGTCGGATTCAGCACATTGTTTAAGAATGAGCCGACTTGACGACAGCCGGTTGTCGAATTAGTCGCACAGCGTGCATCGCCGAAGTTTCTGCGGTTAAACTGCGCGTTGCGGAAATCCTGCAAAAACGCATCGCTGATTTGAACTTGATTAAAGTCAAATGCCTGCACCAAACTGTTGCTGCGTCCGCCGACATATCTGATTTCGATAGCCGTATCGTATCCGATTTCGCGCTGAATACCGAAGCTGTATTCCATATTTTGCTGCTGCTCGATGTCCGGGTCAACGGCAAATACGGTGTTGAAGAAGTTACCTGCATCTGCGTTCGCTTGTGCGAAACTAAGAGGTAAATTAATTCTGGGAACTGCCGGAAAACTCGGTAAATTATTCAACGTAGTATTGACCGAGCCGGTTTGCAGAGTAAAGTTCAATCCGGCGTTTGCTCCGGCGGCATTATCAGCCGAACGAACATATTCGTCATTAATATAACTCATACGGAAACCGCCGCGAATAACCGTTTGTCTTTCCGCACCGAATAATCCTCTGAAAATTCCGTTTTCAAAATTCGGCGAGTAGGCAAAGCCTAAAACGGGACCGAAATTGTTTCTGTCCGGTTTAAAGAATTGTCCCGGCTCACCCGCGTTTGCACCGATCAATACATATTGATTGGTCGGGTCGAGCAATGCCGCGCGTTTTGCTTCATCCGTATCCGCACCTCTCAAATCCGGTTCGAGATAAACTTGATCGGGATTTCTCAAAGGCGCAAAATAATCATAACGAAGACCTAAATTCAATGTCAGATTCGGAGTAACTCTGAACTGATCGCTGAAATAAAGTCCGTAAGTTTCATATCTGAATCTTTGCAGTTGCGGCGCACCAACGACTGCTCCTAAACTCGGATTGACAAAATTTGCCGCTACCGAACCGCTGCCGACTATACCGGCTAAGAAGAAACGCAAAGAGTCTGCTCTGGCGCGATCCGTATTGCTGATGCCGCCCGGAAATAAATCCGCATTTAAACCCGGTGTCAGCGGATTACCCGTTCCCGTGATATTGAAAACCGGAACTTGGGTAAAGTTTGTTTCCGAAGCAATGCGCTGTGCGTTAAAGTCTATGCCGAAACGCATTGTATGCTTGCCTGCTGTATAGGAAGCATTGTCCTGGAAGGTATATTGATCTGTTTTACGTCCTTGCGCTTGAAATGTAAATTGCGGATCGGACGAGAAAGGAACACCGCCAATGCGAAAATCGGTTGGGAAATTCGGCGATTGATTGAAGAACGGATTGCTTTGATTATATGCTCCGCGAACTTCGTTTGTAAAACTAGAACCGAAAACGCTTGTGTAGCTTAACAAATAAGATTGTGTCGGACCGCCTTGAATTGATTCGGGCTGAACATTAAAAGTGTTGTCAATATCCGTTCGGTCATCGGCATTATCGTTATATTTGTAAACGAAATAAATGCTGTTCCGGTCATTAATATCTGCATCCATACGAGTTGCAAAACTGTTTCTCGTATCGTTGTTGTTTTGGTTAAAGACAAACTCTTCGGATAAACCGCCGTTAAAAAGTCTTCCCGTGCCGGCAGTCGGCAAAAGACCCAGAACGCGCGACTGAATAACCGGACTAACACCCAAACGGGGAACTGATCCGGTTAATCCTTGTCCGGTCAATACGTTGACTGTTCTTTGTGTTCCGCTGGTATCCGTGTAGGTAAATGTTCCATCGCGGAATTGCGGACGCAGAAATGTTCTGGTTTCCGATGAAGTTTGTCTAAGAATAAATCTTTCATATGTTACAAAGAAAAACGCTTTGTCATTGAATGTAACCGGCGTGCCTTCTCCGAATCCCGGAAAAGGAAGCGGACCTGAAAGTTTTCCGCCGACTTGGTTTCTGTTCAAAAATGGTTTGTCAATGCCTGCTGCGTTGTTGCCGAACTCATTAGCGGCAAATGCCGAGTTGCGGTTATAGATAAATAACGCGCCGTGAAAATCCTGTCCGCCGCGCGGCGTTACAAGCTGCACCTGCGTCGAACCGCCGCCGCCGACGTTTGCTCCGGCGTTTTGCGTTACAACCGTGAATTCGCCCGTGTCGTCAACCGAAGGTCTGTCCTGCACAAAACCGCCCGTGCGGATAAAGTTGTCCTGCACGTTGATTCCGTCTCTCGTATAGTTGACCGATGACGAACGCTGTCCGTTGATCGAACTGCTCGTCGGATTTACGCCCGCCTGCAAATCTAAAAGTGCCAGCGGATTACGTCCGTTGATCGGCAAATCCAGAACCTGACGCGGACTGACCGTTGTGCTGAGTTCTGAGTTTTGCGAATTGATAACCTCAGCACCCGGCTGAACGTCAACCACAACCGCTACATCACCAACCTGCAAAATCGGGTTGAGCGAATACTCGCGGTTCGCGTCAATTTTAACGTCTGTTGCGTTATAGGTATTAAAACCTTCTTTTGAAACTCTGACCGTATAAGTTCCGAAGTTTAATGATTCAAACTTGAAACCGCCGCTGTCGTTGCTAACCTGCGTCAGCGTCCGACCTGTCTGATTATCGGTAACTGTAACAGTCGCGCCCGGAATTACTCCGTCAGCCGCTGAAACCGTTCCGCTTAAAGAACCTTTTGTTCCTTGTGCAAAAGTTAATGCCGTGCAAAGGCAAAGCATTAACATTGCAAAAATAAATCGTTTCATACTTACTCCTTAATTTGTTTATTGTTTGTTGGTTATCAACCCGAATTTCTCAATTTTTTTAGTTTCTTGCCTAAAAATATAAGACTTAATCAGAAAAAGGAAAGAAATCATTGTTAATAATCCAATTTTTAAAGTAGATACCTCATTTATCTTAAAGAGCAAGACTTATTCCAATATCGAAAGTTTTCCCTAAGTCCTGTTAATACTTGCATTTAAAGTAGTAAGGCGAATTATGTAAAGTTTTGTAAATCGGAGAAAATGGATTTTATCTAAAATATCGTATAACTTGAAAAATCTGAATGAGTTTCGGAAAATGTTTGACAGTTTTGGTGGAAGTTGTTGCAGATAAAGAATTTAGCTGAGAAGAGATATTCTGAGTTTAATAAATTTTACTCTGTAAAGCGGATGCTGAATTAAAGTATCCGCTTTACAGAGTAGTTTAAGAAAATTTTGATCGAACGAATTTTATTTCGCCGTTTGTTTATTTTTCTTCTTTTGTAAAATACAATTCCGAAGTTTGCGAGCCGCGCGGCGATTCGGTTAAACGGATTATTTTCAGAGTTTTTCCGTCGTTTTGAAGTTCCCAAGTTTCGGTAACTTTAAATTCTCTGGCATTTTCCTGATTTCCGAAACTGAGAATTTGCGTAAGAGCCAATTTTCCTTCTTTTTCTCTTTTGGCTTTGAATCTTCTCTCTCCGCTAATCATTCCGGCGTTCGTTTTTACCTTTGTTTCCTTGCCGTCGAGATTGTAAACGACTGTCTGGTTTTCATCTCCGCCGTTGACCATTCCGCTGCGTCCCATTCCGCCGCCCCGACGCATAACATTTTCGGGAAGTTGACCTCTTTTGATGTCGCTGTCAACTTTCAGTTCCTTATCGGTTTGCGAAATTTTCATCGTAATTGACTCGATGCGATCCCGTTCGCCGAAATTGCTGACGCTCGAATCGAGTTTCCAACTGCCCGCAAAATTCGTCATTTTCTCTTGTGCGGAAATTGTCAAAACGGCAAAGCACAAGCTCATCATTGTAATTAATATTAATTTCGATTTCATAATTATATATACACTCCTGAATTTTGAATAAGTTTCGTTTTTTAGATGTCCGAAAAACAGATACGGCTGTAATTTTTTTTCGTAAAAATTTTACCGTCCAAACGAAAGAACGGATTTTTAACTAAAAATTTCCTTAAAAATCCGTTCTTTCGCGCCAAAGGCTTTTTTTTATTTAAAGGTCTTCCGTATTTTCATTAACTTCAATTTCTTCGGCGGCTTCTTCGCGCTGACGAAGTTTGCTGTGGTTAAATCCGTATAGAAAATAAATGATTAAACCGACGAGCAGCCACGCGCCGAATCTGAGCCAGTTCGTGATGCCGAGTTCGCTCATCAAATATGTGCAGAACAAAATTCCCAAAACGGGAATTACCGTCCATTGCTTGATCGAGGAAAAAATTACTATAAAAACGGCAAACAGCGCAAACAGAATATACGGCAGTTTGTGCAGAAAACCCCACAAAGCCGATTCGCCTTCGGGCGGCGTAAAGTCGGTTAAGAAATTAATGACTTGTGTGCCTGTGTAAAAATAAGCCAAACCCGCGACAATCAAAAACAAGATCGGCAGAATATACAACGAATTGATATACGGCACAAATCGTCTTTCGCGCCCGAATTCTTTATCTTTGACGAGAACTCCCGCGCAGACGAGCGTGAATGCGAACAGCGTTCCGATAACGGCTAAGTCCGTAACTTCGGAAAGGTTCATAAACAAAGCCGGAATTGCAACGAGAAAACCCGTTAAAATCGTCGAAAACCAAGGCGTTCTGAATTTCGGATGAATTGACGAAAAGATTTTCGGCAGCAGTCCGTCGCGGCTCATCGCCATCCAAAGACGCGGCTGACCGAGTTGGAAAACCAGCAGAACCGTGGCAATCGCAATAATCGCGCTGACGGCGACGATGCCCGAAATCCAAGGAATATTTACGCCGTCAGGTCCAAAAACAAACGCCAGCGGATCACCGACATTTAAAAGCGTGTAGTTGACCATTCCCGTTAAAACGAGTGCGAGAATGACGTATAAAACCGT
Source organism: Pyrinomonadaceae bacterium (assembly GCA_965214585.1). Taxonomy (GTDB): domain Bacteria; phylum Acidobacteriota; class Blastocatellia; order Pyrinomonadales; family Pyrinomonadaceae; genus JAHCHG01. The sequence goes on from OZ243957.1 coordinate 1,422,927, forward strand.
GCAGATCAGAAGCGAATAGATCATTCCTCGCGGCAGATTTGTGTATGGGTCTTTGCATTCTTCGGCGGTTGTCGCCAGCGCGTCAAAACCGATATACGCAAAGAAAACCGCCGCCACGCCAGCCATCACGCCGCTAAAACCGTTCGGTGCAAAAGGTGTCCAATTATCCGTGTTGATATAAAAAGCACCGACAATAATAACTAAAAATATAACCGCCAGTTTCAAGAAAACCATAATATTTGAAGCGGTTTTCGATTCGCGGATTCCGATATAGACAATAAATGTAATTAAAATTACGATTCCCAAAGCAGGCAAATCGAGAATTACCGGAAAATCTCCGATTCTCGGCGCGGTTGTCCAAGCGGCATACGATTCAACGATTGACGGCGTGAGTTTATCGGAAACTTTGGTAAGTTGGTCGCCGGTCAGAGCCAAAAGCGAATTTAGAGATTGTCCTTGATTTATCACGCCTTCGACAAGTGCCTGATTTTCCTCGAATCCGCGTGAAGCACTCAAAAAATCCATCGTAAAATAAGCCGGAATTCTAATGCCCTGAGCGTTGAGCAATCGCGTAAAATAATCGCTCCAACTGATCGCTACGGCGATGTTGCCGATGGCGTATTCGACCAGCAAATCCCAGCCGATGATCCACGCCGCTAATTCGCCGAAACTTGCGTAAGCGTAAGTGTAAGCCGAACCCGCAATCGGAATCCGTGCGGCAAATTCGGCGTAGCAGAGTGCGGAAAATCCGCAGGCGATGGCGGCAAATATGAAAAGCAGAACAACCGCCGGTCCGCCGTCAAAAGACGCTTGCCCGACCATTGCGAAAATTCCCGCCCCGACGATTGCGGCGATTCCGAGCATCGTTACGTCAAATGTGCCGAGCGAACGCCGCAGATGTGTTTCGCCGGGTTCGATTTTCGCATCCGCTTCACCTTCGATCTGCGGTATGGCTGCCGAAAAATCGTGTTCGGTAAAACCGGCGGCGGCATCGGCTTTTATTTGTTCGATGGATTTTTTGCGAAATAAAGACCTATTCATAATTTTCTCGTGTTTCCTGAAATCAGAACTGCGGATTCAGAATAAATTTTTCGTGGAATTGTCGGTTTTTACAAAAAGTTTGTTTGCAAATTCTGCCGTAAAACGCGGAATATTGCAATGGAAATCAAACAAAATTAATACTTTTTATCTTTCGGAGTGCAAATCATTCTAAGAAATTGCGCGAACACTTGCAATTTACTAAACTTAAAAAGTCTTTTTTTCCGCGCGTTCACAATATGAAAAATCGTCCGGTTCACGAAAATTTAGATACGTCGTTCGTCAATCTTTCCGCGCTCGTCCGCTATTTGCGCCGACAGGAATTTGCCGGACAAATCCGCGTCGAACTCGCCGGTTACGAAGCCGAAATTCTTCTGCTGAAAGACGATCAAATAAAAGTGCGCGAACACGACCGCCTTGCCGGACGCATTGCCGAAGGCGAAGAGGCTTTGCAGCGGCTTCTGATCAGAGCGCGTGAAGCGGGCGGGAAAATTCACGTTTATCAGGCGACGGCGGAAAACGATTTCGCTTATCAAAACAGACACACATCAAACGGTCTGAGCAACGAAATAAAAATAAATCCGCCGCCGGCGCAGGTAGAAAATACGGCTTCTCAAACTGAAAATCTTTCCGTTTCGATCAGAATGCCGACAATGCGGAAACAGCAGACTTTGCCGGAAATCCAGACATTGGAAACCCAAACAGAAGAAAAAAACGAACCCGCATTGCCTCTGGAATTCAGCAATAGATTTGAAAACAAAGCCAAAAAGCTGCAAACCTCGCCCGAAGAATGGCAGACGCTTCTGAATTTGATGGCGGAAATTTTGCAAACCGTCGAGCAGAATCTGGCAAAAAATAAACTGGAATTTGCGCCCGCTTTCAGAAAAGCGAGAGCCGAAATTTCATCCGATTATCCGTTTTTGCATCCCGATTCGGGCGATTTGAAATTTGAAAACGGCAAATTGATAATGCGCGAACAAGTCAGCATAAAACTTTTTACGACAAGCATTATGGAAGTTTTGCGGAGAATTTTGGAAAAACTCGGCGCGAATCCGAAATTTGCCGAAGCTCACCAAATAATAAATCAGAACATCGCCGCGTTGATTCGCAAAAATGAAGCGGCTTACGACAAATTTGAACTCACCGCGCCGCTTGAAAAAATTGTTTATTAGTAAATCGTAAATGGTAAATCGCTAATAGTAAATAGTTTTCCTGTATTTAAGATTCTTATAAAACATTAATACTCTAATTTTTAAGTTTTTTGGTAATTCGACTTTTGCGAAAATGCCAAGTAATTTAAAAATTGCTATAATTAACGATTTACTAATCATCAAATTGCAACTGCTCGACGATCTCGTTCATATATTTTCTGCCTTTTTCGAGTTCGCCCGGCGCGAGCGAAACCGCGCCGACAACGGCGTGTCCGCCGCCGCCGTATTTTTCGCAGATTTCCGCGATGTTGTGCAGACGCGGGCGCGGCGACCAAGGATTTGAGCCGACGGAGATTTTCGTGCGGTGATCGCTGTGCGTCAGCGATACGTTATAAGTCGTCTGCGGATAAAAATAATACGGAATAAATTTATTGTAACCGTCAACTTTTTTCTCGGTCAAATCAAAAGTTACAACTCCTTTTTCATACTCGGATTTTTCTTTGATAAGTTCGACCATTTTCCAATGATTTTCGAGAATCGGCTTTAATTTCGCTTGAATTTCGCCCAATTCCAAAACTTCATCCAGACTTTTTTCCATCAGCCAATTGATGATTTTCGCGTTAAATTCCGCGTCCTTTTCGCCCTCGATAATCTGCATTAATTTCAAAGCCGGCGAGCGAAGTTCGACGCATTGCGCCGCCGAATCGTATAACGCGCCGTCAATAATATGCGCCCAATTTATCAGTTCTTTAAGGGAATCGTCTTTAAAACCGAAATTTTCTTCGGCAATGCGGGCGATAAACTCGGCGCACGATTTGCTCGATTTGTCGAGAAATTTTTTGCCCGAATCGTCGGCGAGAAAATGCAGTTCGTCTTCTTTTGATAAAAACGCCGATTGATGATGATCGAACCACCAATCCAATCTTTCATCGGCTGAGTATTTGAAATCGACAATCGCGTTTTCGTCGCCGTCGAACTGCTCCGTGTCAAAGGCGTTGCCGGCGCGGTGCATCGTCGGCGTATAAGAAATTTGCGCGTCTTTGTTGATCTTCGATTTATAAAATTTTGAAAAAACGGCGGCGGAAGAAACGCCGTCAAAGCAGTTTCCGTGATAAAGTATGCGAAGTTTCATTCTGATAATTTAAAGAATCCTTTTTTGAAAATAAAGCAAAACACTTTAGAGTAGTTAAATAAGGAAATGTCGTCAAGGAAAGATTTATGAAGATAAGACTTGCAAAAAAAGAAGATGCCGCCAATTTGGTAGAATTTAATCAAGCGATGGCACTTGAAACGGAAGGAAAGCGACTTGAAACCGAGATTTTGACAAAAGGCGTTGAAGCGGTTTTTGCGGACGAAAAAAAGGGATTTTACGTTGTCGCCGAAAACGAGAACGATAAAATTATCGGCGGTTTGATGATAACTTACGAATGGAGCGATTGGCGAAATCGCTGGTTTTGGTGGATTCAAAGCGTTTACATTCTGCCCGAAGCACGCGGCAGAAAAATTTATAATCGGCTTTACGATTTCGTCAAAGAAAAAGCGGCGGAAAAAGGCGATGTCTGCGGATTTCGTCTGTATGTCGAAAAGGAAAACGAAAACGCGCAGAAAGTTTACGAAAAACGCGGAATGGAGATTTCGCATTATTTAATGTATGAAGAAGAATCATTCGGATAATGCGATAATTATCAATACGGATTGCGATCAAGCAGGCGGAAAGCAATAAAATGAACAAAATTACCGAACGGGAATTTGCGCGGATTTGCAGAGGAATTGACGAAGACCGCGAAATTATCGTTAAACACAATCCGATTGGGACGGAAGACGAGATTTTGTTGTGGATGCTTCTCAGCGTTTTGAGCGTTTATCTGAGTTTGACGGAGATTGAAACTCCTTGTTTTAACGGCAAACCGGACGCGAAAACTTATCGTGATGCGATCTTGTTTGTATTAAAAGCCAGAAAAACGGAAGATTTTGATGCGGAAAAATATTTGGGTGAATTGATTAAGTTATGATTATAGAAACTTTTACGCTGACACCGTTTCAGCAAAATACGCGCGTTGTCGCTTGCGCGAAAACAAAAAAGGCGATCTGCATTGATCCGGGCGAAAGATCGGACGCGCTTGTTAGATTTATAAAAGATAATGAATTTGATTTGCAGGCGATTGCTTTGACGCACGCGCATCTCGATCACATTGGCGGAACGCTGGATTTATACAAAAGTTTTCCACAGGTGGAAATCGTTCTGCACGAAGCCGACGAAGATTTGTATTATAATCTTCCGATGCAGCCGATTGCGATGGGCGTTCCGCAAGCGCAGTTGAAAAGTCTGAAAATGGAATACGACGCGCCACCGAAATTGACGAGATATTGGAACGACGGCGAAATTTACGCGGTCGGCAACTTGCGCTTTAAGATTCTGCACACGCCCGGACATTCGCCCGGACACATTGTTTTAGTGTCGGAAAACGAGAAAAAAGTTTTCGGCGGCGATTGTCTTTTTGCCGGTTCTATCGGCAGAACGGATTTGCCGGGCGGCTCGATGGAACAACTTATGAACTCGCTAAACGAGAAAATTTTAATACTCGGCGATGACTTTGAGGTTTTCACGGGACACGGCGAAAATACGACAATCGGGCGCGAAAGAAAAACGAATCCGTTTTTAACAGGCGTTTATCAGATCGGGCTTTGAGGTTTGATAAGAAAATGCGTGTGATATTATTAAAGAAAATATTGATAAACTAAAAGAAATGCTGATAACTTTATTTATGAATTGCCGTCTGCTTTAGCTGACGGAAGAGTTGAAAATAAACTTAGCGGCTTTAGCCGAATTTAAGAAAATATTAATCCTATCTGCTTTAGCTAAAGCAATAAGGAATAAATTTAATTTTAATAATTTGGCTAAAGCCCGTCCTTTATGTTAACGCTTTCCGTCAGCTAAAGCAGACGGCAATTCATAAGAAAAAATCAATAGCATTTCTATTAGTTCTCTATCAGGAAAACAAACAATTCTAGGAGAATCTATGAGAAAAATTTTATCTATAACCGCGTTTCTAAGTCTTTTTGTGTCAACGGCTTTGGCGCATACGTCTTTGATAAAAGGCGGACACGCGAAGAAAGATCGGCAGCAGGAATTTAAACTGGAAAAGGTTGGCGGCAATGTTTACGCGCTTTTCGGGCGCGGCGGAAATATCGGAGTTTCAAGCGGCGCGGACGGGATTTTTGTGATTGACACGCAGTTCGCAGACGTTGTGCCGCAGATCAAAGCCGAACTTAAAAAACTCGGCAATGATTCGCCGAAATACGTTTTTAACACGCATTGGCACGGCGATCACACGGGCGGAAATGTTCTTTTCGGGCAGAATTCGATTATCGTCGCGCACGATAATGTCAGAAATCGCCTGTTAAATGTTACGGAATTTCGCGGACAGAAACGCGAGCCGACACCGAAAGCGGGTTTGCCGATGATTACGTTTCAAAAGGAAGTTTCGATTCACTTTAACGGCGAGGAAATCCGCGCTCTGCATTTTCATCACGCGCACACGGACGGCGATTCTGTGCTTTTCTTTACAAAATCGAACGTCGTTCATCTGGGCGACCAGTTTTTCGCCGGACGTTTTCCGTTCGTGGATTTGGCAAGCGGCGGAAGCGTTCCGGGACTTTTGAGAAACATCGGCGAATTGATTCAGATGATTCCGTCGGACGCGAAAATCATTCCCGGACACGGCGCGGTTTCGACGATTGAAGATTTGAGAGATTACAATCATATGCTGATCGAAACGACTCTGATCGTGCGGAAGCAAATGGAAGAAGGCAAATCGCTCGAAGACATTAAGAAAGCCGGATTTCCCGCAAAATATAAAGAGCAGGGTTCGGGATTTATCAATACGGACGCTTGGATCGAAACGATTTTCAAAAGTTATTCGATGAATATGCTGGAGATGAGCAAAACGAGATAAATGTATTTTCAAAAATAAAAAGAGCCGCGAGAATTTTGCTTCTCGCGGCTTTTTCAGAATAGTAAGAGTAATGCCTTTAGTGGTGAAAACGCCTGCGAAGCGCGGCTAAATCACCACTAAAGGCGTTACTCTTAACATATTTTATTCGGGCATTAAAACCGAATTAATACTGTGAATGTAACCGTTCGACTGTTCGACATTGGCGATTGTAACCGTTGATTTGCCGCCTTTTTCGTCCATTAAAACGAGTTTTCCGTCGTCCATCATCATCGTCAGCATATCGCCGGAAACGGTTCTGAACATTGCCTTGCCGTTGCTTCTTTCGATGGCTTTGGCGATCAAACCGGAATCCAGTTTTCCGATAATAACGTGATATGTCAAAACCTTTTTGAGCATATCCATATTTTCCGGTTTCAAAAGATTGTCAACTGCTCCCGACGGTAACGCCGCGAACGCGCTGTTTTCCGGCGCAAAAACCGTGAAAGGTCCTTGCGAACTCAAAGTTTCAACCAAGTTGGCGGCTTTAACAGCCGCGACCAAAGTTGTGTGATCTTTGGAATTTACCGCATTTTCGACGATATTTCTCTTTCTATACATCATCGCGCCGCCGACCATCGGGTTGTCGTCTTTCATCATCTTTTTGTCTTTCGACATCCTATCGTTTTTCATCATCATATCGTCCTGCGCCGAAGCACTGCCGACAAAGATGAACGCCATTGCGAAAACGAATACTGCTGCTAATATCTTTCTCATAATTTTTCCTCTCTTTCTGGTTGGATTTTTTACATCTAAAAAATGCGTCGGTCTGAAAAGCCCGAACGATTTTTTTAGTAATTCTGTTATGTAATTCGCCGCTTATTCGGTTTTGGATTCAAACAAAAAAAGGTTACGCGAAATAATTTTATTTCGCGTAACCTTTTTTTGTTTATTTTGTTTCCCGAATCAAGCGACGGTTATTTCTTCGCTCAAATAAACGTCTTGAATTGCATTCAAGAGTTCGATTCCTTCATTTGTCGGACGTTGAAACGCTTTTCGTCCCGAAATCAAACCCATTCCGCCGCCGCGTTTGTTGATAACGGCAGTTCTGACCGCCGCCGCCAAATCGCCTTTGCCTTTTGATTCGCCGCCGGAATTTATCAAACCGCAGCGTCCCATATAGCAGTTTGCGACTTGGTAACGAACCAGATCAATCGGATTGTCGGAAGTTAATTTGTCGTAAATCAGCGGACTCGTTTTGCCGTAACTGCTTTCGATATTCAAGGCGTTGTAGCCGCCGTTATTGGTCGGCAGTTTTTGTTTGATAATGTCGGCTTGTATCGTAACGCCCAGATGATTTGCCTGTCCGGTCAGATCGGCGGAAGCGTGCATATCGCCTTCGCTCGTTTTAAAGTCGGAATTTCGCAAGTAACACCAGAGAATCGTCGCCATTCCGAGTTCGTGCGCGTAGGCAAACGCTTCGGCGATTTCCGTGATTTGTCTGGTTGATTCTTCCGAGCCGAAATAAACCGTTGCGCCGACGGCAATCGCGCCCATATTTTTCGCCTGCTCGATTGTGCCGAACAAAACCTGATCGTATTTATTCGGATAAGTTAAAAGTTCGTTGTGGTTAAATTTTACAACAAACGGAATTTTGTGCGCGTATTTTCGGGCAACCAAGCCAAGCACGCCAAACGTCGAAGCCACCGCGTTACAGCCGCCTTCGACGGCGAGTTCGACGATATTTTGCGGATCGAAAAGTTTCGGATTCGGGGCAAAACTCGCGCCCGCCGAATGTTCGATGCCTTGGTCAACCGGCAGAATCGAAAGATAACCCGTTTTGGCTAATCTGCCGTTGTCAAAAAGAGTTTGCAGCGAGCGCAGAACATTCGGATTGCGGTCGGATTGCAGCCAGATGCGGTCAACAAAATCCGCGCCCGGAATGTGTATATTCTCTTTCGGAATCGTGTTTGAAGTATGGCTCAGAAGCGTTTCCGCTTCGTCGCCTAAAAGTTCCTGAATCTTGCTATAATTTGCAGACATTATAAAAATTTCTCCTGATATGTAGTTTTTTGTAAAGAAAAAGCATTTTGCGCCCGATTATAGCATTTTTTTCTTGCTAAATTAAAAACTAATAGTGTAATATGCAAGGTCGCTGAAAAAAGCGTTTGTTTGTTTGTATAAGATTCGTAATGAGTTTGGTTTCTCTTCCCCGCAAAATATAGCGGTGAGAATTATTAAAATGAGGTTTATAAAGATGTATTTTATTTCACGACGGCATTTTGCTGTAATTACTTTTCTTTGTTTAATTTTATTATCGTCGCAGATGGTTTCTGCCGTTAATAAGGACGATTGGCAGCCGATTTCGCCGGCGGAATTGGCGATGAAAACTCCGAAGGTCGAGCCGAATGCCGACGCGGAAGCGATTTTCTGGGAAGTTCGCGTTGATGACAGTTCTCAGGATTTGATAATGAAAAATTACATCCGCGTAAAGATTTTTACGGAAAAAGGGCGCGAAAAATACAGTAAAATTGATATTCCTTTCGTCAAGGGCATAAAAATAAAAGACATCGAAGCGAGAGTCGTCAAACCGGACGGTTCGATAATCGAACTTGCCGAAGAAGACGTTTTCGAGCGCGAAATCGTCAAGACGAACAAGGTCAAGGTCAAGGCGAAATCATTTGCGATTCCGAACATCGAGCCGGGCGTGATCGTCGAATACAAATATAAGGAAGTTCGTAAATCGAGTTGGGCGAGCAATATGCGTATGATGTTTCAGCACGATATTCCGATTCAAAACATCACATATTATTTCAAACCGTATGACAACACGAGATATTTCACGTTCAATATGGAAGACAATAAATTTGTCAAAGATAAAGGCGGATTTTACCGCGCGTCTATGACGAATGTTCCCGCGCTCAAGGAAGAAGCCAGAATGCCGCCCGAAGACGAAGTTCGCTCGTGGCTGCTGCTGTATTATACCGACGACAAAAAAGGCGATGCGATGAACTTCTGGTCGAGAGCCGGCGGTTTGATCGTCCGCATTTTCGACATTAAGGAAACTCTCAAACCGGACAAGGACATCAAAAACGCCGTCGCCGAAATAACCGCCGGAGCAAATACGCCGGATGAAAAACTGGCTAAAATACACGAATTCTGCAAAACGCAGATCAGAAATCTGACTTATGACGCTTCTCTGACGGACGAGCAGAAGGAAGAAATCAAGCCGAACAAATCCGCCGAAGAAACATTCAAGAAAAAACAAGGAACTGACGACGAAATAAATTCGCTGTTCGCGTCTTTGGCTGACGCTTTGGGATTTGAAACCAGAATCGCGTTCGGCGGCGACAAAAGCGAAAAGTTTTTCAACATTTCGCAGGCGCATCCTTCGTTCATACATTATTCGGCGGTTGCCGTAAAGGTCGGAGATCGTTGGAAATATTACGATCCGGGCAGTTATTTCACCAGTTACGGAACTCTGCCTTGGTTTGAGGAAGACACAGCCGTTCTGCTTCTCGGCTACAAGGATTTTGTAACGACGCAGACGACGTTTTCCGATTACAAAAACAGCGTGGCAAAAAGAACCGCGAAGCTGAAACTTTCCGAAGACGGCACGCTCGAAGGCGATGTCCGCATTGAATATACGGGGCATCTCGCGTATCAATACAAGATGAACAATTACGACGATTCGCAAAATCAGCGCGAAGAATCGCTCAAGGAAGCGGTCAAGGAAACTTTAAGCACGGCGGAACTTTCCGGCATAAAAATCGAAAATGCAGCCGACCCGGAAAAGCCTTTTATTTACAACTATAAAATTCGCGTTCCGAATTACGCGCAGAAAACCGGCAAGCGTCTGTTTTTACAGCCCGGATTTTTTACCGCCAATTCAAAACCGCTTTTCTCGGCGGCAGACCGCAAGCACGATATTTTCTTTCAATTTCCCTGGTCGGAAAATGATGAAGTGGAAATTGAACTGCCGAAAGGCTTTACGCTCGATAATGCCGACGCGCCCGGCGGAATCAATGATCCGCAGAGAATCAGTTCGCTGGATGTCAACATAAAAGTCAACAATACAGCTAATCTTTTAACATACAAGCGTCAGTTTTATTTCGGCAGCGGCGGAAGAGTTTTGTTTCAGGTCGGAGCTTACGCGCCGGTCAAGGCTCTGTTTGATGCCTTTAATAAAGCCGATACGCACACGATTACGCTCAAGCAGGCGAATTGATTTCTTATGTAACGCCGGCATCTTGCCGGCTGTCAGGCGGGCATCCTGCCCGCCGTCGCAGTTAAATGCAGTTTGCGGAAAGCGTCGGCTGGAAGCCAACGTGACAGCCGGCAAGATGCCGGCGTTACTTTAAGTTTCGGAGGTTTTTATGACTCGTTTCTCTCGAATTATTTTTTCACTCGGCTTGATTTTTATTATTTCTTCAAGCGTTTTTGCGTCGGGCGACGAAGCACCGAATTGGCTGCGTCAGGCGGCTGCGGTGCAAACGCCCGTTTACAAAAAGGACGTTCCGGCGGTAGTTTTGCTGGACGAGGAAATTGTCACGCTCGAAGACGGAAAAGTTGTCACAATTGAAAATTTCGCCGTTAAAATTTTAACGCGCGAAGGACGCGATTTTGCGACGGCGAGTGCTTTTTATCTGGCAAGTTTCGGGAAAATCCGCGATATGAACGCGTGGGTGATTCGCCCGGACAAAACGAGCAGGGAATACGGCAAAAAGAGCGTCGTTGACCGCATTTCCGATCCCGATGACGTTTACGACGAATACCGCATCAAACTTATTGACGCGTCGGGCGATGTTGATGCCGGATACGTTTTCGGCTACACGGTAGTTTCCGAAGACAAACCGCTTTTTTATCAGGACATCTGGCAGTTTCAAGGCAGACTGCCCGCGATAACTTCGCGTTACACTTTAAATTTGCCGTCCGGCTGGAACGCTTCGAGCATTACTTTTAATCATCAAAACGTCCAGCCGAAAATCAGCGGCACGAGCTACACTTGGGAACTTTCCAATCTTGCACCGATTCCGCCCGAACCGATGAGTCCGGCGATCAAAAATCTCGCGCCGCACATTGCCATCAATTACCAGCCGGAAAGCAACGCACAGGTTACAAATCGCGTTTTCGCCGATTGGACGGAAGTTTCGCGGTGGGCAAGCCAAATGTATGATCCGCAGGTTGTCCTCAACGATGAAGTCGCGGCAAAAGCCAGAGAATTGACGGCGAATCAGGCAACCGAACTCGAAAAAATCCGCGCCATCGGTCATTTCGTTCAGAATTTGCAGTATATCTCGATAGACATCGGCGTTGGTTACGGCAACGGTTATCGCCCGCGCCCTTCAAATTTGGTTTTAAGCCGCGGTTATGGCGACTGCAAAGACAAGGCGACTCTGATGCGGGCGATGCTCAAATCAATAAACATCGAAGCGTATCCGATTGCGATCTATTCGGGCGATCCGACTTATGTTCGCGCCGAATGGGTCTCGCCAAGACAATTTAATCACTGCATTATCGCCGTCAAAGTTTCCGACAAAACCGAATCGCCGACGATTATCAACGACAAAAATCTCGGACGGCTTTTGATTTTCGACGCAACCGATCCGTTTACGCCGGTTGGCGATCTGCCCGATTATTTGCAGGGAAGTTCCGCTTTGATTATCGCCGGAGATAAAGGAACTTTGGCAAAAATGCCTGTTACGCCGCCCGAATTCAACGCTTGGAATCGAAAAATCGAAGTAAATTTAACAGAAGACGGAAGCATCAAGGGAAAGATCAGCGAAAACGCCAACGGTCAGCAGTCAACACAGGCTCGCGCAATGTTCAGAACGCTTTCCGCCGCCGATGTAAACCAGTTGTTCGAGCGATGGCTGACGCGCGGAGCAACTGCTGCCAAACTCGAAAAACTCACTTCTACAAACGACGATGCAACCGCAACCTTCGACCTCGACATTGAATTTTCCGCCGCGCATTACGGGCAGTTAATGCAGAATCGTCTGCTTGTTTTCAAACCGGCAATCGTCAATCGCGCCAATTCGATTTATCTGACCGAAAAAGAGCGCACACATCCGGTTCTAATTGACAGCGAAACATTCAGCGAAACGGCGACTTTTAATTTGCCCGCCGGATTCGTCGTTGACGAAGTTCCCGACGCTGTAAATATCGAAACGGCTTTTGGAAAATACAAAACGAATTACGAAATCAAAGACGGAAAACTCGTTTACACGCGCAAACTGACGATGAACCGAACAACCGTCGCGGCGGCAAAATACGATTCGGTGCGAAATTTCTACACGCAAATTCTCGCGGCTGAACAATCGCCCGTCGTGCTTTTGCGAAAATAGTTGATTTATGTAACGCCACCATCTTGGTAGCGTTACATAAATCCTGCCTCTTTATTCGTTAGTTTGAAAAAGTTTTATCAAAGCCGCTTCTTCCGGTTCAAATTCGGCTTTTATTTTCTTTACTTTACGTTTCTTCTTAGGGATAAATTCCTCCAAAGTTACGCCTTTTTGGTAAGAATCAATAATCGCCGGATGAATATACGAACTGCGGCAGACGCTCGGAGTGTTTCCCAATTGTTTGGCGACCTTTTTTACTGCTTTGACGATATTTTTCTTCAAAACCTTCTCATCGTCGCAGCAGCCGATCTCCGCTAGTTCGAGCGCGGCGAGAAGCGTTCCGCCCCACGTCCGAAAATCTTTGGCGGAAAATTCCGGCGCGGTCAGTTCTTTTAAGTATTTATTAACATCTCTGGCTTTTATCGAATAGGTTTTGCCGTCTTCGCCGACGTATTTGAAAAGTTTACGCTTGCCTTTGAGTTCCTTTAGCTGCTTCATCAACTTAGCGAGGTCTTTGTCAACCATCACTTTGCGCTGTTTAATGCTGTGTTTGCCGACGAAATTAAAGACCAACTTACCGTTGCTTTTGATTTCCAGATGTTTATGTTGAAGCGTCGTAATGCCGAATGTGCGGTATTTCTTGACGCTTTTCGGCGAACCCATCCGAATATAAAGCTGATTTATCAGCCGCGTCATCAACGCCAGAATTTTTTCGCGCGGAAAGCCTTCAAGTTCTAAATGTTTATTGGTAATCTTCCGCAGATTCGGCAGATGTTCGCCGAATCGTTCGATTTTTTCGTATTTCTTTTTCTCTTGTTTCGCCCTGTATTTTTCGCTGTAAAGATACTGCACGCGCCCCGCCGTGTCCATTCCGACGGCTTGCAGATTCGAGCGCGAAGACGGCGAAATCCGCACATATTTCCACGCCGGCGGAATGACTAAATTTTTTATGCGCTCCAGATGTTTCTCGTTTGTTATTTTTTTTCCGTCAACATCCACATAACGAAAACCTCTCGATTTCGTTCCCTTTCGCTGCCACCATTTATCCCGCTTGTTCGTAATAATTCGCTCCTTTGCCTTTTTTCTCTTGGAAGGACTTAACCTTTTTCCCATTTTGATCCCTTGTTCGTATATTTTTCGGCTCTCAAATTATTCGTTAAAATCAGAATTATTTGTAGAAAAAGTATATAAAAAATGGTATTCTAAATGCAACTTGTTTCACAGATGAAACATCAAAATTAACAAGTTAAGAGGTAAGAAAAATGAATAAAAATATAAACTTAAAATTAGTTGAAACGGAAGAAACAGTTCGGACGAAAAAGGACGCGATCTTGTCGCTTTACAATTCGGGAACAACGGAAATCGAAGCGATTGCGGCAGTTTCCGGCGCGAAGCCGAGTTACGTCGGTTCGGTTCTGCAAAAAGAAGGTTTGATTGATAATTATTTCGATTTATACACTTCGACGGCGCATCCGATGAATGTCTATTCAAAACATTTTCGCGGCAAATTGGGCTTTAAGGACGTTTTTACGGCGCGTCGAAGTGTGCGCGAATTGGAACGCTCGCACCGCAAATTCGCCGACGACGCAGACCGCGCCGGACAGCATCACACGCTCGAAATGGCTCTGACGATGCTTGACCGCGCACGCTGGACTGGCAAAATGGAAGAAGCTGAAGTTTACCGCCGCTGGCTCGTCAGCAAACTCAGCGCACCGCTTGCAAAACTCGGCGATGCGGAACAGTTGAACGAAGTTAAAAAGGAAAATGTTGAAGAAAAAAGTGAGCAAATGAAGTTGAAATTAGCGGCGTAATTTTTTTCAAAATATATTTTTTGTGCAGAGCGTTTCATACTTGAAACACTCTTTCTTAAATAGTAAAATAGATACTAAAATAATAATTGTTTACGACTGGAGCGCGGGGCGTTCCCGCTTGCAATGAGCGCAGAGCGCGAAAAAGTCGGTATAACTGAAACTTTTGAGTTTTCAACGGTTTTCCGTCGCTCGCGCGACGGTTGCAAGCGGGACGCTTGCGCTCCAGTCAGTTTAAAGGGAAATAATATATGACTTTAGAATTAGTAGAAAGTCCGGTTCGGCAAAGCGGTCTGAAAATCGGCGAAGCGACCATCGAGGACGCGGCGGCGGAACAGAGTTTGCGCCCGAAAAATCTGGACGAATACATCGGGCAGACGAAAATCGTCAATAATTTGCGGATATTTTTGAAGGCGGCTCTGCGGCGAAGCGAAGCACTCGATCACGTTTTGTTTTTCGGTCCGCCGGGATTGGGAAAAACGAGTTTGGCGATGATTATTGCCAATGAATTAGGCACGAATCTGAAAACCGTCAGCGCACCTTCGGTTGAAAAAGCGGGCGATTTGGCGGCGATCTTAACGAATGTCGAAGAGGGCGACGTTTTGTTCATTGACGAAATTCACCGTCTGCGTCCGCAAATCGAGGAGATTCTTTATCCGGCGATGGAGGATTTTAATTTGGATCTGATGATCGGCGAAGGAACGGCGGCGCGTTCGATAAAGATCGAACTGCCGAAATTTACCCTTGTCGGCGCAACAACCAGAGCGGGAATGATTTCCGCGCCGCTTCGCGGGCGTTTCGGCATTCTCAATCATCTGGATTTTTATCCGCCTAAGGATTTGGAAATAATCATTCACCGTTCGGCTGAGATTTTAGGGGTTGAAATTGAAGGAAGCGGCGCAAACGAACTTGCCAAGCGTTCACGCGGAACGCCCAGAATCGCCAATCGCCTTTTGCGCCGCGTGCGCGATTACGCCGAAGTTTTAGGCGACGGAAGAATCACGGGCGAGATGACCAAACGCGCTTTAGACCGTATGGAAGTTGACCGTTTCGGTTTGGACGAAGTTGACCGCAAACTGCTTCTTTCGATAATCGAAAAATTCGACGGCGGACCCGTCGGAGTCGGCACAATTTCGGCTTCGATCAGCGAAGACCGCGATTCTATCGAAGAAATGATCGAACCGTATTTAATTCAAATCGGTTTATTAAACAGAACGCCGCGCGGCAGAATCGTAACAAACGCCTGCTACGAACACTTCGGTTTCGAGCCGCCGTTCGTTGAAGAAATTCAGGCGATGGCAAGCTAAAAATTCGTAAATAGTTAATAGTAAATGGTAAATAGCAAAGAAGACTTTCCTGACTATTAAAGAATTTTCTAACAACGGAACGCCGGCAGCAAACGCCTCAGCGTTTGAGCAAAGTTAATCAGCTTTAAATTTTACTTGATACTTATAATTTATCGAGTTTGCTTTCGTGCTAGGCACTCATTGCCGGCAAGCTGCCGGCGTTCCGTTTGTCGAAAATCTGATTTTATCTGATTTTCGTGATTTACTGATAGTAAATGGTAAATAGCAAAGAAGACTTTCCTGACTATTTACCATTTACTATTTGCAATTTACTTCTTCAATAGATTTCCTTCCGCATCCAAATAAACGATAGATTGCCCCAAATTTTCGATTTCTCTGAGTTTCGAGTCAATTACGCTTTTGTCGCCGACAACGACGATTGCCATTTTATCGGGCGTTAAGTATTTGTTCGCCACGCGATTTACGTCCGCTAAAGTTACTTTTTCGATATTTTTGATGTAATCGTTAAAGTAAGTTTCCGGCAGATCGTAAACTACCAGATCGTCAAGCCGTCCGCCGATTTGTCCGGCGGTTTCAAAACCGCGCGGAAAACTTCGGACAAGACTCTGTTTGTTGTATTCGAGTTCAGACTGCGTAACCGGAATTGCGCCGCGAATTCCGTTGAGTTCTTTTAAGAATTCGACGACGGATTCTTTTGTTACGGCAGTTTGAACGCCCGCGCTGGCGATAAAAGGTCCGGCGTTGCGTCGGAAAGCAAAGACCGAACGTGCGCCGTAAGTGTAGCCTTTATCTTCGCGCAGATTCATATTTACGCGGGCGGAAAATTGTCCGCCGAGAATCTGGTTCATCACCAAAAGCGGAAAATAATCAGCCGAATTTCTCGGAACGCCGATCTGACCGATATTGATAATGCTTTGCGCCGCGCCCGGTTTGTCAACAAGGTAAATCGTTGCTTTATCGGCAGTTGCGGCTTCCGGCAAAGTTATCGGTTTGATGCTTCCCTCTTTCCAGTTTGAAAATTTCGACTCTAATTTTGCGGTCAGAGTTTTCATATCCGTATCGCCGACGACGATCAGAGTTGCATTGTTCGGACGATAAAAAGATTCGTGATTATTGACCACATCATCGCGCGTAATCGCCTTGATTGACGCTTCATTCGGCGAAATGCCGTAAGGATGCTTATCGGTGTAAAGAATTTTGTTATACACGAGTTCGGCAATCGCACTCGGATTATCTTTACGCTGAAGAAGCGATACGAGAACGCGGCGGCGATACGTTTCGATCTCATCGGTCGGAAAAGTCGGATTTTGAATAACGTCGGCGAAAATATCCAGAGCTTTGTCAAAATGTTTGGTCAAAGTCTGTAATCTAACGCTCGAAGAATCGTTGTTGCTTGATGTTCCGATGCCCGTGCCGATTGATTGAAGTTCGTTGGCGATCTCAACCGCCGTGCGGTTTTTCGTTCCTTCGTTCAAAAGCGAAGCCGTAACGCTGTTCAAGCCGGCTTTGTTCAGCGGATCGTAATCCGAACCCGTCTCAAACACCATATTCATCGAAACGATCGGCAGTTCGTCCTGCTGAACGAGCCAGACATCCAGACCGTTTTTGAGTTTGGCTTTTTGAATTGCGGGCAGATTAAACTTAGGAGTCGCGCCGCCTTTCGGTTGGTTTTTACGCCAATCTTCCTGAGATTTATTTTCCATTTCGGCATCCGATTTTTTCATCGAATCGTCCATTTTTTCCGATTTTTTCATTTCGTCCTTATCTTCCGCAGAATCTTTCCCCATGCGGACGGAAGGTGCTTTGCGGTCTTTCGGACGCGGCACGATTGTCATTGCCAGATGATTATCATTCAGATATTCATTCGCCACGCGCTTGACATCCGCCGCTGTTACGGCGCGATAGCGGTCAAGATCGGCTTGAAAATAATCGGGCTTGCCGAGAAATGTCGCATACGAATTAAGCTGATCGGCTTTGCCGAGAATCGTCTGCATACCAAAGATCGAAGAAGATTCATAGCCGTTCAAGGCGCGTGTCATTTCATCCGCCGTCGGTGCTTCTTTTTTGATTCTTTCGATCTCAGCCCAAATTTCCTTTTCGATCTGATCGGTTGTTTGTCCGGGTTTAGCCGTCGAAGAAATCTGAAACAAGCCAGAAAGTTCTCTGGCGTAATTAAACGCCGAAACGTCCTGCGAAATCTGTTTGTCGTAAACGAGATTTTTTTGCAGTCTCGAACCTCTGCCGGCGGTTAAAATGCGCGACAAAATATCGAGCGCGGGTTCGTCTTTGCTATACGCTTCGGATGTGTGCCAAGCTAAATAAAGACGCGGCAGTTGGACGGAATCTTCCATTTGATAACGAATCGTTCCGTTAATACGCGGCATCGGCGGATTCGGGCGTTCGATTTTTGTCGTTCCCGTCGGAATCGAGCCGAAGTATTTTTCCGCTAAAGCCATCGCTTCTTTTTCTTCAAAATCTCCCGCGATAACCAGCGAAGCGTTGTTCGGCGCGTAATATTTACGGAAAAACGCTTTTACGTCTTCCATCGAAGCCGCGTTCAGATCAGCCAAAGAGCCGATTGTCGTCCAGTTATACGGATGCTCGCGCGGATAGATCAATTCGGACATTTTTTCAAAAGCCGTGCCGTAAGGCTGATTGTCATATCGCTGACGGCGTTCGTTCTGCACGACGCTGCGCTGATTGTCGAGTTTTTCAATCGTCATCGCGTCAAGCAAAAATCCCATACGGTCTGATTCGAGCCAAAGCGCGAGTTCGAGAAAGTTTGACGGAACAACTTCGTAATAATTCGTTCTGTCCGGGTTTGTCGAACCGTTAATATTTGCGCCGGCTTCTTGAAGCGGACCGAAATAATCTTTGTTGTAATGCTTCGAGCCTTGAAACATCATATGTTCAAAGAGATGCGCGAAACCCGTTTTGCCCGGCTCTTCGTTTTTCGAGCCGACGTGATACCAAAGATTCACCGCCACAATCGGCGTTGATTTATCCTGATGCAAAATCACGCGCAAACCGTTTTTCAGTTTGGCTTCCTTGTAATTTATCGGCGGCAGTTTATCGTTTTTTTGTGCAGTAACTACTGTTGTCATAAGTAAAATAATAGAGAACAGAAATGCGAACATCTTCCTAGAATTCATTGTAAAACTCCTTTTAGTTTTTATTTTGTTTAGTTTTTTTTAATTTTAGACCTTTGGTTATACGGAAAGCAAACGGAAAAGGTTTTGAAATGAATTTTGGAATGATTGGAACACGGCGCGGCAATAATTTAATTTATGAAATATGTTTTGACCGATTCGCTGCCGATTGTGTTTCTGATAAAGATAGAAACAATCGTAAATTGCAAATCGCAAATCCGTATTAAATTTTGGCAACGGCGACTACTTTTTCCAGATCGGAAACCATCACGCCGCCGGGTTTTTCCTTTGTTATGGCGAACTGTTTCGGTTTTTTGATTTTCAGAGAAGCGTCAATCGGAACGATAACTTCGCCCGATTTTGCCACGTTGAAAACGCCGCCGCTGACCGGAGTTTTTTCGTTTCGCTCCGCGTCCACGATCCAGAGTTGATAAGTTTCCTCGTCGGCATTGTTGACGGGCAGATCGTTAAAGCGGACGTAGCCTTTTTGTTTGGAATTGCTCCAGACAATATCGCCCAAAATCTCGTTTTCATTTGTCGGCGATTTCCATTCGGTTTTGACAATATCGCTCGTCGAAGCGACCAACTGTTCGCGCTTTTCTTTGATGCTCGGTTCGGGAGTCGGCGTAGTTACCGGCGGCTGATTTGCGACAACTTCATTATTCGGATTTATGCGCGTCGTCCAGACGTTTACTCCGAGAGCGATCAGAGCCAGAGCCGCAAATGCCCAGCCGAGCCAACTCCAGCCGAATGGTTTCGGCTCTGAAACGGTTTCTGTAACCGTTTGAGTTGTCGTCGGTTCTGCAAATTTCTGAACGACGGGCGAAGCGGTATTTTCTTTTGAATCGCCGAAAATCGTATCGGCTTCGGCGAGAAGTTTTTCTCTTAAATGAACGGGCAGTTCTTGTTTTTCATAATCCGAATTTGCCAGAGCGATAGCCGCCGCCGCGATTTCAAAAGATTCGTCAGTTTCATACTGCGGATTTTGTCTTTTCAATTCGGTTAATTCCGCCGATTCTTCTTCGCTCAGACCGAAAAGCGTCTGGTCGGCTAGGAGTTCGAGCATTTTTTGTTTTTCTTTTTCATTCATGCCTTCACCTCCTTTATTTTATCGTTTTCCGCCATTTTGCCGATAATATCTTCTCTGGCTTTTATTAACCCGCGTCGGGCGTGTGTTTTGACAGTTCCCAGCGGCATCTCCAGCACATCGGCGATTTCCTGATGCGAATAGCCCTGACAAATCGAAAGATACAAAACCTTCTGTTCTTCGGGACGCAGATTTCTGATTGATTCGGCGGCTTCTTTGGCTTCAATGGAAGTTTGCAGATCGAGATCGTGTCGTTGTTTCGGCTCGAACACGACATCTTCGAGCGAATCGGGACTCAGGCGGCGATTGGATTTACGCAGGCGGTCAATCAAACGCCGTCTGGCGATCATCGCCACGAAAGTCGTTTCCGAACTTTGCATTTCATCAAATCTGCCGGCGTTTTTCCAAATCTCGATAAAAATATCCTGCACCGCATCTTCCGCATCATTTGAATTCGGCAGCAGACGCAATGCTAAAGACCAGACGAGTCCGCCGTAAGTGTCCAGACACTCCTGAACGGCAGTCTTATCTTGATTTGCGATACGTTTTAGAATAGCTTGAGCCACAATGTTAAAATTCTGATATAAAAAAACCCCTTGATAAAGCTAATCCGTGTTATCGCGTTAAAAAGCTGAAAAAATCAGCCGTTCATAAATTAGATTCGACAAGCGAACAAAAACGGATTCAAAAAACCAAAGGGTTTAATTTTACTTCCAAAGCCAAAATTTAGAGATAACAGCCAATACAAAAAGAGTAACGGTTACGGCGGCGGAAATCAAACAAAACTGGCAAAAGGCTTGAATTTCAAAAGCCTGCAAGTATAAAAGCCAAACTGTAAAAAGCATCATTAAAGCGGTTTGCACGCCGAACAAAAACCACATCAGACGATTGCCGAAAGCCGCCAGAATTGCCAGCGAGAAAGCGGTAAAATAAGCCGCCGCGCCGAACAGAGCCAGCGGAACGCCGAAAATTTCAGCGTAAACGCTTGTTAAAACCTGCTCGCATCCGGTAATTACGCTGCACGGAACTTTTGCGCCGGAATAATGCTTAATCGTCAAATAAGCCGCATCCGCCAAACCGAAAAGAGCGACGATTGCCGCCGCCCATTGAATTTTGCCGCTTGTCCGATTTTCCAGAAATTCCGAATCGCTCATATATTTTAACGAAAAGTTTACCGGCGGATAATAAAAATCTGATTTTTTAAATTACCTTTTCCCCGTTTATTTATCCGCTTTAGACACATTTTTCTTTGCATCCGCTTCTGTCGCTGAATTGCCCGAATCGGTTGAAGTTGTTTGATTCGGCGATGTTTGTGAATTTGCTCTCTGCAATTCGGCATCAATAATCCGGCGCATCGAATCGAGCGTCATTTGCTGATAAGGAAGTGAAATTCCATTAATATAAATTGAAGGTGTGGAATTTACTCCCAGAGCTTTTCCGCGCTGTATGTCGGCATCAACTCTCTGTTTTGTCGAGATCGCCGTCATATCTTCCTTGAATTTTTCAACGTCTAAGCCGATCTGTTGAGCGTATTGCTCAAAAATGGCACGCGGTTCGGGCGAATTTGACCAAGTTTGCTGATTCGTAAAAATCTGATCCTGCATTGCCCAGAATTTTCCCTGTCTTCCGGCAGATTCCGCCGCGAGCGATGCCGTGTATGCGTTGGCGTGCATCGGAAGCGGATAATTGCGGTAAATAAAATTTATGCGCGAGCCGTAAAGGGCGTTTATTTCCTTCATCAAATTGTGAACCGCCGCGCACGTCGGACATTGGAAATCGGCAAATTCCTCAACCGTCACGGCTGCGCTCGGCGAACCTTTCGAGTTTGCCGGCTGCGCTCCCGGAGGCGCGGAATTATAAACGGCGAGTGCCTGCGCGTTCAAATTTGCCTGCGACACATTTGAAGTGTTCGCCGTCGAAGTATTCGCCGCATTTTCGCCGCCCGCCTGCGAAAACCACCAAACGCCCGCGATCACGGCGATTAAAACCGCGCCGATAATTATAAAAGGAACAGCCGCATTGCTGTTATTATTTTGATTTTCTATTTTTGCCATCTTATTTTATTCTTTTCAATAAATGCACCGTTTTTTTCGTGCCATAATATCATTTATATTTTTAATCTAGTGATTATCAATTAGGCATTCGGCATTGATAATTAATAATTATGTCACAATAAATAAACTAAAAATTGCTAAACTGTAAAACAATAATGATAACGGAACAATAAGTTATGAGCGAATCCTGTTCACTATTACAGCTTTATTTTCCGCATTTCTTGTCAACTTACCAATTTTCGTCGCTTTTTTCCGTGGCGGCGTTCTTCTAAAACCTCTATTGTTTCCACAACTTTTGAATAAATTCCGTCCGCGTCCAAGCCGTATTTTGCCAATAAAAGTTTCGGATCGCCGTGCGTAATAATTCTGTCGGGAACGCCCATTCGCACGACTTTTACCGAATCGAGCATCTCGTTTTCTTCGAGCAGTTCCATCACCGCCGAACCGAAACCGCCCGCTAAATACGCTTCTTCGACGGTTACAATAACGCGCTTTGTCTGCGCCAGTGCCAAAATCAATTCAGAATCGAGAGGTTTGACGAAACGCGCGTTGACAACGGTTGCTTTAATATTGTCTTTTTCCAGATTTTCAGCCGCTTCAAGCGCGGGATGAACCATCGAGCCGTAAGCTAAAATTGCCGCGTCGCCCGCTTCGTCTTTTAAAATTTCCGCTTTTCCGATTTCCAATGTTTTCGGCTTTTCCGAAACGTCAACTCCAACGCCCGCACCGCGCGGATAGCGAATCGCGGCGGGCGCATCGTGCTGAATTGCCGTTAAGATCATATCGCGCAATTCGGCTTCGTCTTTCGGCGACATCAAAATTATGTTCGGATAACCGCGCAAATACGCGATGTCTAAAAGTCCGTGATGCGTCGGACCGTCCGCGCCGACGATTCCGGCTCTGTCCATCGCAAACGTGACGTTCAAATCCTGCAAACAAACGTCGTGAATGATCTGGTCAAAACCACGCTGCAAAAACGTCGAATAGATCGCGGCGACGGGTTTTAAGCCTTCGCAAGCCATTCCCGCGCAAAATGTAACGGCGTGCTGTTCGGCGATTCCGACATCGAACGAGCGTTCGGGAAATTTCTGTAAAATCTGGTCAACGCCCGTTCCGTCCGGCATCGCGGCGGTCAAAGCGACGATTTCCTCGTCATTTTCCATCAATTCGCACATCGTCTGCCCGAAAATTTGCGTGTAAGTCGGCGTTGAAGATTTTTTCGATTTTGTCGGAAGTCCGGTTTTAATATCGTAAGGACCGGTCGCGTGATAAGCGTAATAATTTTTTTCGGGATTCGGAAAACCCTTGCCTTTCGTCGTCAAAGCGTGGACGATAACCGGACCGTCCTCGACCTTTTTCGCTTCTTCGAGTGCGCGGACGAGCATCGGCACATTGTGTCCGTCAACGTAACCGATGTATTTGAAACCGAGTTCGTTGACGAGTGCGCCCGGCAAAACCGCCGCCGCAATCGCATCTTTAAATGATTTCGCCGCTTTCCGCAAACTGTTTCCAACACCGGGAACGGATTTCAAAGTGTCGCCGATCTCGCCTTTTAAGTTGTGATAACTTTGCGCTTCCTTGATTCGGTTCAAATATCTCGTGAGCGCACCGACGGCGGGCGCGATTGACATATCGTTGTCGTTCAATAAAACGATCAAACGCGATTTCAAATGTCCGGCTTGATTTATCGCTTCCATCGCCATTCCGCCTGCTAAACTCGAATCGCCGATCAGAGCGCAAACGTGAAAATCTTCATCTTTTGCGTCGCGGGCAATCGCCATTCCGAGCGCGGCGGAAAGCGATGTCGAAGCGTGTCCCGCACCGAATGTGTCGTATTCCGATTCGTCGCGGCGCAAAAACGGGGAAAGTCCGCCGTATTTTTTGATCGTTCCCATTTGGTCGCGCCTGCCGGTCAAAATTTTGTGCGCGTAAGCCTGATGTCCGACATCCCAAACCAATCTGTCCGTCGGCGTATCAAAGGCGTAGTGCATCGCCACCGCAAGTTCCACCGCGCCAAGGCTCGCGCCCGTGTGTCCGCCGATTCGTGAAGTCGTCTCCAGTATAAATTGACGAACCTCGTCGGCAACTTCCTGTAAATCTTCGATCCTAAGTTGTCTTAAATCTTTCGGCGAATTTATTTCCGATAAAAATCTCATATAATTTTTTCCGTTTTTATTCTACACTCAAACTTCGCATTTTACCTTGCCCGGCGGCAAATGTTAAATCATTGAAAATTTAATTCGCATTTTTTCGGCTAAATTTTGTTTTTCAGCGTCTTAATAAAACAATAGCGAAAGCTAAATCTAATAAAAATTTAAAAGGATTAAAACTTATGAAATTCAACAGAAAAATTCTATCCGCCGCAACTCTCGCTTTCGCATTTTTTGCGTTTTCGAGCTACGTTTCGGCGCAAAACACGAACGACAATACGAATCCGCGTATGAAGCGCGAAGGAAAAATGAAAAAAGACGGAATGCGCGGCGACAAAAAAATGCGTGGCGGTCATCGCGGGAATAAAGGGTTGCTTCGCGGTTTGCAGCAGCTCGATCTGACCGACGAACAGAAAACGCAGATTCGCGGCATTATGGAATCGAACCGAACTGCCAACGAACCGCTGCATCAGGAACTTCGCGCTCTAATGCAGAAAAAACGCGACGGCGGCTCATTAACCGAAACGGAAATTTCACGTTTTCAGGAAATAAAAGAACAGCTTGAAAATTCCGCCAACCAAACAAAACAGACAGTTTTAGCACTCCTGACCGCCGACCAACGCGCCAAATACGATCAGATGATGGAGCAGCGCAGAGAGCGTATGGAGCAGCGCAAACAACGTATGCAGGAACGCCGTCAAAATTCGTCGAAGCCTTTAAGAAATACTGAAGGCTAATCGGATTCAAAAATCATTGGAAAAAAAGACACGAGAAAAATTTCCCGTGTCTTTTTTATTTCACTGAAACGAAATTTAACCGATGAACATTTCGTCATCCTGATAAACGCGGTCAATCTGCTTGGGAGTCGGCGCAAACAAAACTTCCAGACCTTTTCGCACACCAGCCATTACCGCCGCAATTTCCCGCGCCGGTTCAACGACTTTAGCCTGCACAAAATCCGTCGTTGTAACGACCTTCTGCTGCGTTTCGTCAATCGTTTTGCTGACGAGTTCGACTTTCTCTTTTGCCGTCGTCGCGCTCATTCCGACAAGATGTTTCAGTTCGATTACTTCTTCTTTGATAAGTCCGGCTGACTCGGCAAAATAGTTGCTCGCCGTTGCCAGATGCGCGGTTACTTCGTTTATTTTCAACACGGATTCGCTTGCCAGAGATGCCTTTTCAATCAAAGGTTCTGTTTTCGCTTCGAGCCGTTCAACCGTATCAACAATTCTCTTTACCACCAACGCAATTGCAATCATCGCAATGATAATAACAACAAAACCGACGGCAATAACAATCAGCGCAACCATCATCCAAAACAAGTAGTCGTTGTTTTCCATAATTATTTACCGTGTTATATATTTTCTTTCGGAATATCTAAAAGTTTGCCGTCATCGGTATTAACTGTCGGAACATCCAGAACCTTCTTTTCCGTAATCGGATAATTCGGGCGACCTTCCGTAAGCGGATTATTTGTTGCCGTGCGTCGTTTCTCTTCTTCGTAAGCCTCTTTTCCGGCTTCGATGGCGGCGGAGAAAGGATTGCTCGTGCGTTCCGCCGTTTCCAACGCTTTTTCCTTAGCTTTTTCGCCGACGGATTCGGCTTTTTCCGCCGCCGTGCTGTAAAGTTCGCCGACCTTTTCCTGTGCCGCCTCGTAAGCATTGCCGACTTTTTCCTGCGCCGTGCTGTAAAGTTCACCGGCTTTTTCGCGGCTCACTTCGTAGTATTCTCCGGCGCGTTCACCGACCAGACTTGCCGTTTCCTTGCTTTTTTCAACGCCTTTGCGCGTAACGTCGGCAATATCGCCGCGCAGTTCCTGTCCTGATTTCGGCGCGAAAAGCAATGCCAGAGCCGCGCCGACTCCCGTTCCGATCAACAAATATGTCAATTTGGTTGTCGCGCCCGCTTCTTCTCTTTCTTCGTAATCGTATCTCATAATAATCTCCCTTTGTGCAGGATTTTCCCCCGCCAGAATCGTCTAAACTTTTGATACAAAGAATATAACAGAAACCGTATGATAAGGGCAATCGAATTGTTTTGAAATTTGTTTTCCGAAAAATCAAGCAGGTCTGTTTTGGCTGAAAAAAATCCCGCGAACTTTAAATCCCATAATCGCATTTGATAATCACAACATACTTTTCGCACAATTGAAATATGGAATTGATCAGACCTACAAAACGCGGATTGTATGTTGAGGCGGGCGATTTTTATATAGACCCGTGGCTTCCCGTCAAACGCGCCGTTTTAACGCACGCGCACGCCGATCACACTTATCGCGGCTCGAAAAAATATCTCGTCCCGAAAGAAGGCGAACTGCTTTTTCGCACGCGGCTCTGGAACGAAGGCGAAATAGAAACTTCGGCTTACGGAAAAACGACTAATATCAACGGCGTAAAAGTTTCGTTTCATCCGGCTGGTCACGTTTTGGGTTCGGCGCAGGTTCGCGTCGAACATAAAGGCGAAATCTGGGTTGCCTCCGGCGATTACAAACTTACGCCCGATCCGACCTGTGCGCCTTTTGAACCTGTAAAATGTCACGCATTTATTACCGAAGCGACGTTTGCTTTGCCGATTTATCATTGGACAAATCCCGATATTTTATTTGCCGAAGTCAACGATTGGTGGCGCGAAAATAAAGAAAAAGGAAAAGCGACGGTGATTTTCGCTTATTCCCTTGGTAAAGCGCAAAGGGTGATGAAAAGCGTTGACCATTCAATCGGACGAATTTTTACGCACGGCGCAGTTGAAAAATTAACCGAAAATTACCGCGAAATGGGCGTTGATCTTCCGCCGACAACTTACGTCGGAAGCGTCGAAAACAAAAAGGAGTTTGCCGGTTCGCTGATAATCGCGCCGCCTTCGGCGCAGGATACGCCTTGGACGCGCCGCTTCGGAGCGCAGTCAACGGCGTTCGCTTCGGGCTGGATGCGGATTCGCGGAGCGCGTCGCCGCCGCGCCGTTGACAGAGGCTTGATTTTATCCGATCACGCCGATTGGGAAGGACTTTTAACCGCCATCGAAGCCACCGAAGCCGAGCAAATTTGGGTAACGCACGGCTACATCGAAACATTCGTCCGCTATCTGCGCGAACAGGGAAAAGACGCGCGTCCTCTCGAAACCGAATTTACGGGCGACAAACTCGACGCGGAAATTGATGAAGGAGATGATGAATAGTTTAATCGAAGAATATTTTGCCCGCGAATAAGCGAAAAAAAAGGGAAGAAACTTTAACAGGGATTAAAGGGATGAACAGGGATTTTTGGAATTATTAAACCTGAAATTCAGAATCTGAAATCTAAAATTATTTTCCATCCCTTCTATCTCCTTTATCCTCGGTTAAATTCTTTCTTAAATCTGCGTTTATCTGTGTCCATCTGTGGCTGAAATTTCTTTCTTATTCGCGTTCTTTCGCGCCGATTCGCGGGCAAAAATTACAAAATGAAAAATTTTACGAATTTATATCTCAAACTCGACCAGACCAATAAAACCAACGATAAAATCGCGGCGATGGTCAAATATTTTGAAACGGCTGATCCGAAAAATGCGGCGTGGGCGATTTATTTTTTAAGCGGGCGGAAACCGAAAAGAATCATTCCGACGGCGAAACTGCGCGAATGGGCGGGCGAAGTTTCGGGCGTTGAAGAATGGCTTTTTGAGAAATCTTACGATGCCGTCGGCGATCTGGCGGAAACGATTGCGCTGCTTTTGCCCGACCACGAAAACGCGAGCGATCTGCCGCTTCACATTTGGGTTGAACAAGGAATTTTGCCTTTGCGAAATGAGAGCGAAGAAGCGCAAAAAGTGGCGGTTTTGGAAGCGTGGAGCGAACTCGATTCCGATCAGCGTTTTATTTGGAACAAACTCGTTACGGGCAGTTTTCGAGTCGGCGTGTCGCAGCGTCTGGTAACACGCGCTCTGTCGCAATTCAGCGAGATCGAAACGGAAACAATCGCGCACCGCTTGATGGGAACTTGGCAGCCGGACGCGGAATTCTACACAAATTTGATTGACAAAGACGCGAGCGACGCGGACATCAGCCGCCCGTATCCGTTTTTTCTGGCGCATCAAGCCGATTTTCCGATTGAAGATTTGGGCGAAATCGGCGAATGGCAAATCGAATGGAAATGGGACGGAATACGCGCACAATTAATCAGACGCGAAAATGAAAGTTTCCTTTGGTCGCGCGGCGAAGATTTGATAACAGAACGCTTTCCCGAAATCGCCGACGCGAGCGAATTTCTTCCCGACGGAACGGTTTTGGACGGCGAAATTTTAGCTTGGTCGGGCGGCGAAGTTATGCCGTTCGCGCAATTGCAGAGAAGAATCGGGCGCAAAACAATCGGCAAAAAATTGCTAAAAGAAGTTCCCGTCGCCATTCTCTGTTACGATTTATTGGAATTTGAAGGCGAAGATTGGCGAGCGAAAGAGATAACCGAACGACGCGCAAAAATGGAAGAAATTCTCAAAAATTTGCCCGACGAAGCTAATCAGAAAATTATCAGTTCGCCGGTTATCGAAGAAAAAACTTGGAAGGATTTGGCGGAACTGCGAAAGGAAAGCCGCGCCCGACAGGTCGAAGGTTTTATGTTAAAGCGGAAAACTTCACCGTATCGAGTCGGCAGACCGCGCGGCGATTGGTGGAAATGGAAAATCGAACCGCTGACCGTTGACGCGGTGATGATCTACGCGCAGCGCGGCACGGGAAAACGCGCAAGTCTTTACACCGATTACACTTTCGCCGTTTGGTCGGGCGATGAACTCGTGCCGTTTGCCAAAGCATATTCGGGTTTGACCGATGCCGAAATCCGCAAAGTTGACAATTTCGTGCGCCGCAACACAATCGAAACCTTCGGTCCGGTGCGAAGCGTCAAAAAGAAACTCGTTTTTGAGATCGCCTTTGAAGGAATTCAAATTTCGACGCGCCACAAATCGGGAATCGCCGTCCGTTTTCCGAGAATCTTACGCTGGCGAAAAGACAAAAAACCCGAAGATGCCGATTCGCTGGAAACGATTCACGCGCTTTTGGATACTGAAACTTAGTCCAAATGTATCGCCGTCATCTTGACGGCTGTCTTGACGGCATCTTGCCGTCAATTCGACAAATTTTTCAATTTTGTCGGAAAAAGCGGCGGCTGGAAGCCACCACGACAGCCGTCAGGATGACGGCGATACGTTTTGAAACCAATATATTTTATGTCAAGGCGACTCCAAAAATTTATCTCGCTCGACAAAATCGCTGAAATTCCGGCGGCAAGCGGCGTGTTTCAGATTGCGCGAAAAGATAAAATCCTTTTTGTTCAAACAGCTGAAAATCTGCGAAATTCGGTAAAAAGTTTTATCGAACGTAAAAAGAATCTGCTTGGAAATTTTGAGATTGAAGATTTATCGTTTTCTTATCAAATCAGCGAAAATCCTTTGAAAATTTACCGCAGATTATTAAAAAAATCCGCGCCCGAATTTAATTTTGTTTTAAGCGACGAAATTCAGCCGCCTTTTATTATTTTGACGACAAGCGAGAAATTTCCGCGCGTTTTGGCAACGCGCCGTCCCGAACTTGCAAAAAAGCGCAATGATTCGGTTTACGGAGCGTTTTTGCCGACGGGATTTACGCGCCGTCTGCTTGACGTTATAAACCGCGTTTTTCGTCTGCGGACTTGCGAACTCGACATCAAAGGTGATTTTGAAATTCCGTGTCCCGAATTTTTTTTCAAACGCTGTCTTGCGCCGTGCGTTCAAAAAATTTGCGGTCAAGCGGAATATGCGGAAGCGGTTGAGATGGTTCATCTGCTTTTGTTCGGGCAGAACGAAATTTTGTTAAACGGAATCCGCCGGAAAATCGAGGAATTTTCCGAAATTCTCGAATTTGAAAAAGCGGCGGAATGGCGTGATAACTTGGAAATTTTTGAGGAAATTTTCGCCGGCAATAAATGGAAATTAGATGTTTCGCAAATGAACGACGTGATTACGGCAAAGTTTGAAAATGGAACGGCGAAAATTTTAGTAACAACGCTCAGGCGCGGAAAATCCGTCGGCGAAAGGCGTTTTCAAGCGGAAATTTCCGCAAACGCGATTGATGAAAGCGACGTTCTGCCGCAGTTTATCGCGCAGTATTATCGGTATTATTTGCCGAAACAAATTTTTGTTTCAAAGGATTTTGCCGAACGGAAATTTTTGGAAAATTGCCTGAGCGAAAATTTTTACAGAAAGCTGAAAATCGTTGCAAAAAATTCTGAAGAACTTCCCGTTTCGATTCAAAAAACGCAGAAACTCGCGTCGTCATTTTACGCGCACAAGCCGGACAAAACTTTTGCCGAACAGACGGAAATTTTGCGCGAACTAAAAAAGATTTTCTTTCTGCGAAAAATGCCCAAGCGCATCGAATGTTTTGATGTCGCGCATCTTGCCGGAAGCGAAATCATCGCCGCCCGCGTTGCGGCAATCGAAGGAAAAATTGAGGCGAATGAAGAAATGGTTTGGGATTTTGAAAATTTATCGGAAACTGCCGCGCTCGCCGAAGCTGTCCGCGATAGGCTGATTTTGCTTGCCGACGAAGAAAATTTTCCCGATCTGATCGCGGTTGACGGCGGAAAGCCGCAAATCAGCCAAGTGCAGAAAGTTTTAGACGAATTGAATTTAAAAAAAATCCCGCTTGTCGGAATCGTCAAACCGCCGAACGCACATAATCAAGTTAGTCATTTTCTAAAAGGCGCAAAGAAAATCAATTTCGATAAAAGATCGGCGGCGATGAATTTTCTGCAAAATCTGCGCGACAAAGCGCACGAATTATCAAACACGACGCACCGCAAAATGCACTCGCTCGTGCAGATTTTTGAAACGAAAACAAAAGATTCAAGCGTTCCGCACGTTCAGCATCTGCTCGTTCCGATGCGTTTCACCGAACGAAACGGAAACGCCGAAGATTTACAGCCGATTCGCGCTTTGGATCAATCGGGGAAATTGCTTTTGTCGTGAGTTTTGAATTTAATAAGTAGAGAATTCATATTGAATCATAACAACAACCGAAATAGGCTTTCCGTCTTTTATCGCCGGTTCAAATTCTATACCTTGAGCAGCTTTAACGGCTTGTTCATCCAATCCGTAGCCCAAACCTTTTACTACAAGAATATATTTATCTTTACCGTTTTCAGATAATAAAACCAACAAAGCAATTTTTCCATTAATCAGATTTTTTCGCGCAATGTCAGTATAAGGAGCGTAAGACCTTTTTGTTATAACAAATTTTTTTGAATTTAAGTTTTTTGCATCTGTTTGATCATCTTCTTTATTATGAATAAAATAATCGTAGAAAACTTTGATATATTTGAGTTCTTCTTCAGCTTTCTGCAAACCTGAGTCATTGCAGACTTTCACACAAATTTCCAAAGCATCCGCAGATTTTTCGAGCAAATTGAGGCGATTAATTTTGTAAGTTTCATCTTTCATAAATGCAAGATCGTCTGCGCTTGTCTTATTTTTCGATAAACCTTCAATTTGCATCAGATACAGTTTTGACTTCAACAAATACGCCGATGAAAACTTTTCATCAATGCTCAAAATTGTATCTAAATTTGCAGCGGCTTCATTGTAATTCTCTTTTCGCGCATTGACCAAAGCGAGCGTATAATAAGCAAATTTGTTTTGAGAATCCAACTCGACGGCTCTTTTTGCCACGTCCGAAGCGACGTTTGATCTGCCTTCGAGAAAATATGCGTAAGCTAAATTACTTCTGTAATCGGAATTATAAATATCGAGTTCGACTGCTTTATCAAACGATTTTCGCGCTTCCTTGATCTCATTATCTTTAATGTATGCAAGTCCCAAAACATTCCAAACTTCCGCGTCGTTTTTCGTTTCTTTTTGTTTGCTCGCTTTCTTTAATGCTTCAATAGCTTCGGAGTATTTTCCCTGTTTATAAAGTTCGATCCCTTTGTCGCGTTCCGTCTGAGCGAAGACGGCGGAAGCGAAAAGCATTATAAAAATTAAAAGAAATGAGAATTTATGCGATGAATTTTTCATACGAACTCCTCTGTATTTATACCCAAGCGTATTTTATCCCGTAAGCGTTTTTAAGACAAGAAAAAAGCGAAAGCCGTTGAACTTTCGCTTTTTCCGTCAATTAGAGCGATTTAAGAATTGGGATAGGGAATAAGTTATTATTAGCGTCCGAGTTGATCTGATGTATTTTGTGCGAACATACATTGACGATCGGCTCACGCCGACGCTACTGACCATACAATCAATCTTAATCTGCTCTAAGTTTTTATAGAACTAAACGCCCGCGCCGTGGCATTTTTTATATTTTCTGCCCGAATCGCAGTAGCACGGATCGTTTGCGCCGACTTTCGGCTGGTCGCGGACGAACGGCGTATTTTTCAGAACATCTTCGCCAGCCGCCGAAACTCCTTCGTAAGCACCCGTGAAAGCCATTCCCGCAACTTGTCGGCGGGCGCGTTGGCGTTCGAGGCGTTCGAGGCGTTCGCGTTCTTCTTCCTCGTCTTTGTTGACGATTTCCAGATGGAACAGCGAGCGAATCGTGTTGACATCAATGCGGTCAAGCATATCTTGAAACATCTCAAAACTCTGCTTTTTGTATTCAACAAGCGGGTCTTTTTGTCCGTAACCGACAAGTCCGATTCCCTGCTTCAAATGGTCAATCGAAAGCAGATGGTCTTTCCATTGCGAATCAATAATATTGAGCATTATGTAACGCTCATACGCCCGCAAGGATTCTTCTCCGGCGAGTTCTTCCTTTTCCTTATAATTTGCCGACGCTTTTTCCCAAATCGCCTGTTCGATCTGTTCGGGATTCATATTTTCAAAATCAACATTAGCGTCACGCGCCGGATCAACATTGTATATGTTTTCGATCTCCGCCGCGTAAGTGTCCACGTCCCAATCGGACGGCGGAACAGCCGTATTCAAATACTGCGCGGTCAGATCGCCGAGCAGGTCTTTCGCTACGCCGTTGTCGCCCAAAAGGTAATCGCGGTGTTCGGGTTCAAGCATCAACTGGCGGCGCAAACCGTAAATTGTTTCACGCTGTTTGTTCATCACGTCGTCGTATTTCAAAACGTGCTTGCGGGTTTCAAAGTTTCTCGCCTCAACCGCTTTTTGCGCCCGTTCGATCTGCTTTGAAACGGTCTTGGACTCAATCGCCACGCCTTCTTCCATTCCGAGCCATTCCATCATCGAACGAACTTTGTCGCCCGCGAAAATCCGCATCAGATCGTCTTCCAAAGACAAAACAAACTGCGTTTCGCCCGGATCGCCCTGCCGACCGGAACGCCCGCGCAACTGGTTGTCAATGCGCCGTGATTCGTGCCGTTCCGTCGCCAGAATTTTCAAACCGCCGGCTTCGATTACTTCTTTGTGTTCTTGGTCAACAACCCGTTTTGCTTTTTTGAGTTCTTCCTCAAACTGCTGTTCCGTCGCTTCGTCGGGGTTGATTTCCTGCCGTTTCAGATAATCGCGGGCGAGAAATTCCGGGTTTCCGCCGAGAATAATGTCCGTTCCGCGTCCCGCCATATTTGTCGCAATCGTCACCGCGCCTTTGCGTCCGGCTTGCGCGACAATTTCGGCTTCGCGTTCGTGATATTTTGCGTTTAAAACATTGTGCGGAACGCCGATTTTTTTCAGACGTTCGGCAACCAATTCGGAATTTTCAACCGAAACCGTTCCGACCAAAACCGGCTGTCCTTTTTCGTGCAACCCTTTGATTTCATTCACCGTCGCGTCCCATTTCTCCGGCAAAGTGCGGTAAATAACGTCCGATCTGTCATCACGCGCTATCGGTTGATTCGTCGGAATGACGATAACTTCAAGCTGGTAAGTTTCGCCGAATTCCTCTTCTTCCGTTTCCGCCGTTCCGGTCATTCCCGAAAGTTTTTCATACATACGAAAATAATTTTGCAGAGTGATCGTCGCCAAAGTCTGATTTTCGCGTTCGATCTCCACGCCTTCTTTGGCTTCAACCGCTTGGTGCAAACCGTCCGACCAACGCCTTCCCGACATTAAACGTCCCGTAAAATCGTCAACGATAATAACTTCGCCGTCTTGGACGACGTATTGATGATCGCGTTTATACAAAGTATGCGCTTTCAGAGCCTGCTCGACGCAATGCAGCAGTTCCATATTTTCGGGATCATACAAATTGGAAACGCCGAGAAGTTTTTCCGCTTTTTCAACGCCCTGCTCGGTCAAAACCGCCGAATGATTTTTCTCGTCAAGCAGATAATCGCCCGTCGTAACCTTCGTTTCCTCATCCTTTTCGCCGCGCTCTAAACGCGGAATAATTTCGTTTGCCGTGTAATATTTATCCGTCGCCGCGTCCGACGCGCCCGAAATAATCAGGGGCGTTCTCGCTTCGTCAATCAAAATCGAATCAACTTCGTCAATAATCGCAAAATAATGATCGTGCTGAACGAGTTGTTCGGGATCAAATTTCATATTGTCGCGCAGATAATCGAAGCCGAATTCGTTGTTCGTGCCGTAAGTAATATCGGCGGCATACTGCTCTTTGCGGGCATAATCGTCCATTTCGTTCTGGATACAGCCGACTGTCAAACCCAAAAATTTGTGGATTTTTCCCATCCACTCGGCATCACGCGCCGCCAGATAATCGTTGACCGTGATAATATGAACGCCGCGCCCCGTCAAACCGTTCAAATACGCGGGCAGAGTCGAAACAAGGGTTTTACCTTCACCCGTTCTCATCTCGGCGATTTTCCCTTCGTGCAGAACCATTCCGCCGATAATCTGCACGTCAAAATGGCGCATTCCCGTAACGCGAACCGACGCTTCCCTGACAAGCGCAAACGCTTCGGGCATAATTTCGTCCAAAACTTCGCGCTCGCGCAACCGGCGTTCTTTTACCTCTTCGATTCCTTCGAGCGCGTCGCTCAATTTTTTTCTAAACTCGTCGGTTTTCGCTCTCAACTGCTCGTCGGAAAGTTTCTGCATTTTCGGCTCAAGCGCGTTGACTTCTTCGACTTTAGCTTTCGCCTGTTTCAAATAGCGTTGGCTGATCGTGCCTAAAATTTTGTTGAAAAATTTATCTACTACTGTTTTACTCATTTTTATCCTCAAATGCGCGGCTCGTTTTTTGCCGCCAATAATAAAAAACCTCTGCCGTCTGCGAAACGGCAAATTAATATGAAAATCGGATTTTGCGGTGATAAGAAGACGGAAATTCTTGTCAGTAGCGTCGGCGTGAGCCGATGCGCTCGCTGCAACTGCATTAGCCAATCGGTTTACGCACGACGCTGCCGACTTTTTCCGTTTTAGAGAAGCGCATCGAGCGAACCGCGCGGAAGGCGCGTAATAACGAAAACCTGATCGTTTTCGGAAAGTATTTCGGTTGAATGAACCGTTGATTTTTTTGCGCTTTTCAGCGCGAAGTCGTGCGAAGTAAGAGGTAAATTAAAAGATTTATCCGCAACGATAAAAATCGTCGGAAATTTATCAATATCGGATGTTAGTTTGAAGCAATTTTCATTTGTGCAGTTCGTCTGCTCGAAAGCATTTTCAATGTATGCACTTAAAATTTCCTCGTTTTTTGCAAACAATGAGTTTTCGCCGTAATTTGCATTGTGAGATATTTTCTTATCGGGCGATTCGTCATCTTCCGGCTTTTTATCCAGATCGTCTTCAAACTCGATCTCATTTTGAATCTCGAATTTATTGACAAAAGTTATCTGCTGCGCCAGAATTTGCGGCGACGCGCCGACTAAAACCAAGCCGAGATAGACGCTCAGAGTCGTGAGAAATAATATTGAATTGTAATTTCTTGAACTGCTCATTTAACTTTTTTTAGTTCTCTCTGTTTTGCAATTTTTCTTTCAAGTAATTTTTCAGCGACCATTTCCTGAAAAACTGCTTTTGGAAGTGTAACATTTAAAGTTAATTTCTTATTTTCACTTTTTACTTTTGTCGCGTTTAAGATAGTTTTTTCGTCGGCACTGATATTCTCCGATTTTTGAGAAATTTTAATTATCGTATCAAGACCAGTAACTATCGTCCTAATTGTTTCTTCCGACTCGGAATCCGAAGTAAAAACTACCGAAAATTCCCGTTCATCCTGCGATACGGACAAATTTACATTTTCGAGATTTAACTGTTTAAAGTTAAGAAAAAAACCGGCATCATTAATTGCTTCGATAGCCCGTTTAGCAATATCAATCAACTGCTCGTCGCCTGCGGCGCGGACGAAACTCGATTTTTCGGCAGCAAGTTTTCCGCTGTGATCTAAAGCTCCTTTTAATTCTACGGCAAACGGCTGAGTTAAATCGAGCTTTCCATCTGTGGATTTCTCATTTAACGAATCAGCAAAATCGTTTAAAGGCTTTACATTTATTTCGACTGCTTGAGCATAAATCGAAGAAGCCGTAAGAAGTAATACCAAATATAAAAGAAATATTTTCCTGAAATTCATCATTTTCCCGTTTTTTGATTTGCGCCGGTTTTTTGCGCTGTGCTGTTTGCTTCCTGTTTTCTTTTTTCTTTTTCCTTTTCCAAATTGCGCTGAATCATCTCGTGCGCTTCTTTTTTCGGCATTTTAAATTTCAAAACGAAATTCTTTTTGTCGCTTGACGCTTTGGCGTTTTTGAGCAGAAGTTTTTCGTCGTCGCCGAGTTTTTTAATGCCGTTGGCATCGGCGAAAAATGCCACTTGAATTAAATTGTTAAAACTGGTCGCTTTTGAATTCGCTCGTTCCGGTGTCGGTAATTTCGAGGTGATAATAGCAAAAATCTCATCCTCGTCTTGAACAAGCGTAAAATTTACATTATCAATGTCGAGATTTCGCAAGTAACCTAAAACTCCGCTGTCGCCGACGGCTTCGATGGCGGATTTGGCGAGATTAATCATTTCCTGATCGCCGCTTTCTTTGATAAAACCCGTTTTCTTAGGATTTCTATCTAACGTGCCGTCTTCCTTGATTGCGCCCTGCATTACGACCATAAAAGGCTTTGTCAAATCAGGTTTCGGATCACCCGACATTTTCGCCAAAACCATCGTCGAAAAATCTTCAAAAGGTTTTTTGTTGATTTCAACCGCAGTTACCGCGTCGCTGTTGATTTCAGGTTCTTTCTCTTCATTCTTTTTCTTGTCCGGCTTTTTATCCTTATCTTCTTTGGTGTCTTTATCCGCTACATCGTCGTCAAAATCGGGCAATTTAGCCGGAGAATCATTATCAAGCGTCGAATTTTTCCTGCTGCGGCGAATCGGCGAATCGG
Source organism: Pyrinomonadaceae bacterium (assembly GCA_965214585.1). Classification (GTDB taxonomy): domain Bacteria; phylum Acidobacteriota; class Blastocatellia; order Pyrinomonadales; family Pyrinomonadaceae; genus JAHCHG01. The sequence goes on from OZ243957.1 coordinate 1,460,179, forward strand.
CAATGCTGCCGATTACCGGATTTCTGTTGATTGGCGGCAATTTCTGCGGCATATCCATTATATCCGGCGAAGTGCTTGGCATCGTCGGAGTTATCGAACCGGACGGATAAGTATCAATCGTCTGCGGCACGTTCAGATTTGTAAAAGTGCCGTCCGGCGACTGTATATATTGCTCCGGGTTGGCAAGCGCGAAATAGCCCGCCGGATACGTCAACGGCGGAGTTTCGCCGCTGACATCAATATATGTGATCTCCTCCGCGTCGCCGATTTCCGTTTTATCGTATTCCTTAACGACATACTGGCTGTCCGTATCGTAAACCATCGTCGCCACATAAACCGTATCCAAAACTCCGCAAACCGTTCGCACAAAAGGACTTTCGCAACCCTTTCGGGTTAGTAAATTTCCCTGCGCGAAGGCGAAAATAAACAGTAAATTAAAGACTGTGGCAACGGCGAGAATTTTATAAAAGTTCGGCGACAACTTGAAATTTGAGATTTCGTAACCCTTCAAAAATGTCGGCGGTTCGTTTGATTCTTCCCGAACCGGGACTTGAACGGATTCTGGAAACGGCTGCGTAAATTGTTCCGTTTCCTGTGTTTGAGCTTGTATATTTTCTTGTATTTGCTCTTGATCTTGCATAATTTTATAAATGTTTTATTAAAATGTTCAGCTTGGAAAAACCTGCCGTAAAATATTGATGCCAAACGGCTGAAATTCGTTGCGAATCCTTTGAGATTTTATCATTTTCGCTTGCCGATTAAAAGCAATAGACTTTAATGCTTTAAACCTTTAGTATTGTGCTTTATGGCACGTTTCGGCAAAGACAAAAACCGCAAAGACAAAAACCGCAGCAAAAAAAACGATTCGCGTTATAACAAACCGCATCGTAAGGAACGAACGGATAAACGAAATTTTGCAGATGAAAGTTCCCGCAGTTTTTCGCCGAAAAAATCTCACGCCGATCAAAAAGCCGTTAAAAAAATTTTAGAAGGCATCGGAACTCCCGAAGCAAAACCGTTTGTTCCCGACGCTTTTCAGATCGAAGCACTCGAAGCCATCGAAACGCAGGACGTTTTAGTTACCGCGCCGACGGGAAGCGGAAAAACTTGGATCGCTCGCGAAGAAATCCGCAGACTTTTAGAAGCCGGCAAACGCGCTTGGTATACAACGCCCTTAAAAGCCTTGACAAATTCAAAATATACGGAATTTTCTGCGGAGTTCGGCGCGGAAAACGTCGGAATTTTAACCGGCGACAGAAAAGAAAACTATAACGCGCCGCTTATCGTCGGCACAACGGAAATTTACCGCAATCAGCTTTTTGACGCTTTGCGCGGCGGCGAACAGGTCAATTCCGATTTCGTAATTTTAGACGAAGTTCATTATCTAGCCGACGAATATCGCGGTCACGTCTGGGAAGAAGCGATAATTTTATCGCCGCCCAGAATCCGCCTGCTTCTGCTTTCGGCAACAATCGGAAATGCAGAGGAATTTGCCAATTGGATCGAAGAAGTGCGCGGCGTAAACGTGCGAATTATCAATCGCGCCGGTTCGCGCCCCGTCGAGCTTCGCGCCGCCTTTCTCGCGCCCGACGCTGAACTTTATCCGCTTTTTAACGAAGAAGGAAAATTCAACCGGCAGATCGAACAATTCGCGCAGAAGGACAACCGTTTTGACAGAAGAAGACGTTATTAAAATCTTGTAAAATAAAGCGTTATTGAATAAGATAGCGAATAGGTTTTTCTATTTTTGTAAAACCAGCGTAAGTAAATGAAAGAAAATATTGATAATTTGCTTGAAACGGATTTAACGAATGAAAAAATTGAAGCGATTGTAAAGAAAATTGTTAAAACTCATCGGAAAAATAACGGTTCAACCGTTAATACGAAGGCGGAAAGTTTGTCGGGTAAAAGATTTTTTGTAGTTTCCGTTTTCAACAGAAGGACGCTTTTTATTCAGCGAAGCGAATTATTGGAAGAAGATGTTCGTCGGTTTATTGAAAATAACAAAGATTTGTTAAGCTATAAGCAATGCGTTATCGGAACTTGGGGAACGGGAGATTTTATCGTTTTAGACGTATGTATTTTGATAGAAAATAGAAAAAGGGCGATCAAATTAGGAAATGAATTTAATCAAATGGCTATTTTCGATTTGAACAGAGAAGAAGAAATTGCTCTCGAAGGAAACGGGATGCTGCCGAAAGATAAGCAATCATTTTCGGACAAAGAGATACTAAGTTTTGTCATCCGACAAAATGAGGAGTAAATATATGAAAGTTGAAACTGCTAAATTTCCGGTAATTTTCAATGGTTTAGTAAAAACCAGCGATGAATTAATCGAAATGTATTATCATAAAACTTTCGTTCGCCCGGACGGAAAAAAAAGAACTTTTTCTGCAACCGCCGTCGTTGGAGATGAAGATTTATTGGAAAACTTAAAAAAACTCGAAACCGATACGGAAATCGAGATTGAAATATCAGTTGATTTGGACGGAGAAAGATTAGAAAATAAACTGATAAATTTTTGTAAATTTAACGACGAAAAAGTTCAAAATTCGACAACCGCCGATAATATCAGAGAAAGAATAACGCACGAAGTAGCCTTTTAATAAAGCCTTGCGATTCAGATTACCCGAAATTCCGCCGCCGAAACTTATCAAGGCTCTGCAAAATTATAATTTGCTGCCCGCGATTATTTTTGTGCCTTCGCGCCGCCGCTGTGATGAAGCGGCGACGGAAGTTGCGCTCGACAAATCGCAGAAAATTGATTCGGAAAAACAAGATGCGCGATGGGCGATCTACAACGAATTCGTCGAAACAAATCCCGAAATAAAACGTCATAAACACCGCAAAATTTTATTGCGTTCCGGCATCGCTTCGCATCACGCGGGACACATTCCGGCGTGGAAACTGCTGATCGAAAAGATGATGTCGGCGGGACTTTTGAACGCCATTTTTGCGACTTCGACGGTTGCCGCGGGAGTTGATTTTCCGGCGCGAACCGTTGTTATCAGCAACGCCGACACGCGCGGCAACGACGGCTGGCGACCTTTGGAGGCGAGCGAGTTGCAGCAAATGACAGGACGCGCGGGCAGACGCGGCAAAGATAACGTCGGTTTCGTCGTGCTTGCGCCGAGCAATTTCCAGAATCCGCCAAACATTGCCAAACTTTTAAAATCTCCGCCCGACGATCTAAACAGCCAATTTCGCGCAACTTATTCGAGCCTTTTGAACTTGCTCGACGCTTTCGGAAATTTTCCGCAACTGCGCGAGATCGTCGAGAAAAGTTTCGCTTTTCGAGATACGGCGCGAAAGATCGCCAAACTCAAACGAACAAATCAAAAGCAGATAGAAAAAATTAACCAAAAATTAGAAAACAGCGATCTTGGATTAAACTTTGAAAACGTGCGCGGCTTCGAGCGTTTAGCTGCCGCGAGAGCAAGGCTCGAAGAAAAACCGCAGACGACACGCGCCGAATTGCGCCGCGATTGGCTGAAGAAAAACGTCAAACAAGGCAGAATCGTTACAAAAGGGCGCAGCGGCAAGCGGCTGTTTTTTGTGATGAACGTCTTCGGCGAAAAAATCGTGGCGATGCGCGACGACGGCAAAGGCGCGACTTTCGCGCTCGATCACGTTAAGCGGATCTACAAAAATAAATATGCCTTAAAAGAAGAAGTTATCGAAGAAGCGTTTTTCGACGTTTTGGAAAATAAAAATCCCCAATTAAAAGAGCCGAAACTTTCTCATAAAAACGAAGCCGCCGACCAAGCGGTTGATGTGATAAATTCTCTGATCGAAAAGATCATTCCCGAAAATTCGTCCGGAAACCAACAAAGACGGGCGCATCAACTTCTTTGGGAAACAGTCAAAGAAGCCGAATATCTGCGAAACGCCGAGCGCGACATCAATTTTTTGAGAGATGAAATATGGCTGCCGTTCGAGCATCGCGCAAAAGTTCTGGATCATTTCGGTTATCTGAATTTTGCCGATCAGAAAGTTACGAAGCGCGGAAAATGGCTCGCCGACGTGCGCGTTGACCGTCCGCTTTTGGTTGGCGAAGCGTTGGAAGCGGAGCTTTTCGAGAAAATGGAAACGAAACAAATCGCCGGTTTTATGGCGGCACTCGCGGCGGATTCCGACAGAGATTACGGCGAACTTTATCTTTCGGACGAGATTCTGGAAATTTTGACCGAGTTTGAAAAAGTCGTCTTTGAAGTTTCAAACGCCGAATGGAAAAACGGCATCGAACCCGCGCCGGAGATGAATTTTTCAGCCGCCGCCGCCGCCGAAAATTGGGCGAGCGGAATGAATTGGGAAGACCTCGTTTACAAAACACGCGCCGAAGAAGGCGACCTCGTGCGCCTTTTGTCGAGAACGGGCGAAGCGTTGATGCAAATCGCCAATCTGCGCGATTCGCATACGGAAGCGGCACGAAAAGCGCGTCAGACAGCGGAAATTATTTTGCGTGAACCGATAAGATAAGGCGATTTTGGATTTCGGGTTTTGGATTTCGGGTTTTGGATTTCGGATTGTTTCTTGTTGGCAGCGTAAGCATAAGCCGATTGTTCTTGTCAGTAGCGTCGGCGTAAGCCGATGCGCTCATCGCGTCTGAATTGACCAATCGGCTTATGCTTACGCTGCTGATAAAAATTCAAACTTACAATTAAGAATTAATTTTGTTATGCTTTGAAAGGGATAGAAATCGAACTTTATAGAAATTCAGGCAGTTTTTAATCAGATAAGTCATTTCCCTAATTTTACATTTTTAATTTTACATTGATTTTATGAGAGTTTTAATTGCAGACGAATACGGATTTTGTTTTGGCGTGGAACGCGCCGTTGAGATGGTCGAAGACGCTTTGAAAAACGGCGAAACCGTCCGCACGCTCGGACCGCTGATTCATAACGAACAGGAAATGGAACGGCTCGGAACGCACGGCGTTTCGACAATCGAGCGTCCCGTTCAGATTCAGCGCAACGAAACCGCCGTCATTCGCGCTCACGGCGTAACGCCGCAAGTTCAGCGCGAATTGGAAGAAAAGGCTTCAAAAGTTGTGGACGCGACTTGCCCTTTTGTGACAAAAGTTCAGCGTCTGGCGACACGCGCCGCCGCCGAAGACCGCCACGTTATCGTCGTCGGAAACCCGGATCACCCTGAAATGATCGGCGTTTTCGGCTACGCGCCCGAACATACTTTTGTCGTCAACGACGCGAGCGAAATCGCCAATCTGCCGAAACTTAAAAAGCCGCTTGTCGTTTCGCAAACGACGATAAAACTCAAAACTTTTCTCGACACGGCGGAAGCCGTCAAAGGCAAAACCGACGACGAAGTTCAGGTTATCAACACGATCTGCTCGGCAACGCGCGACAGGCAGGACGCGGCTCGCGCTTTGGCAGGCGAAGTTGACGCATTTTACATTATCGGCGGCAGACATTCTTCCAACAGCCGCAAACTTCTTACAGTCTGCAAAGAGCAGTGCGAAAAAAGTTTTTTGATCGAAACCGAAGATGAAATTAATCCGGAAGATTTATTGGGCGCACAATTGGTCGGCGTAACCGCCGGCGCGTCAACTCCGAATTGGCTGATCGAAAAAATCACGAAAAAATTAGAAGAAATCGGCGCGGATTTGGAAAATGAAATGCCTTTGAGTTAAACAAAAAGGCAGAAACCCGCGTGTCAACAAGGGTGCTGTTTATAAATCGGCAAGCAAATTTTCAAACAATATCTCCATAATAATCGGTTTTCCGTTTAGATAAAAAAAGCCGTGCAGATTAAAATACCTGCACGGCTTTTTCATTTTAGTTAAAAACAGATTTTACGGAATAATCAATCTCTGTCCGACTTCAATTCTGGTCGGACTTGACAATTGATCGCGGTTGGCATTGTAGATTCTCATATAATTTCTAGTCGTGCCGTAAAACCGCAGACTGATCTTCGCCAGAGTGTCGCCCGAACGCACCACATAAGTTCTGCCGCTTGTTGGTCGCTCGACGTTGTTATCATTATAGTCATCATCGGCAACATTCGCGCCGAATTTGGGAAGCGATACCGAACGATTCAGATAAACGCCAAATTCCGTTCCGGCTCTGACTTCTGCATCTTCGCCTTTTGTTAATCTTTCTCCGGCAAGACCGCCTAACGCGCCGAGGATTCCGCCGATAACCGCGCCTTTTCCGCCGCCGATCAAGCCGCCGAGAACCGCGCCGCCGCCCGCGCCGCCGCCGATAAAGATTATTTTGTCATTTTTTCTGTCGTCGCCCGAAGCCGTTCCTTCGCTGTCGCTTTTCGCGTCGTCGCTGTCCAGATCGCTCAAAGTCCCGTTAATCGAACGAGTCGCGCCGTTCGGCAGTCTGATCTGCGTAAAACTAACGTCAATCGTTCCCGGATCGCCGCCTTTTTTTGCCTTTTGCACCGCATCAACGCGCCCGACAACCGTGCTTCCAACCGGAACGACGACAACGCCGTTATTTGAATAAACCGGCTCGGTCACATTCGCCGTAAATCTGTCGCCCGTCCGCGCCGTTTTAGAACTCAATTTTTCGTTCATCCGCACACGAATTTTCTGCCCCGCCTCGACCGTGTATAACCTTTGCGCGAAAACGTCAAAAGAGCCGAAAACGAGCAGCATTGCCAAAGCCATACCCGCAAATTTTATGTTGTTTAATTTTCTCACCGTATCTTTTCTCCTTAATTTTTCTAAAAAAAACCAACCCCGTCAGCCGATCTTTCGACGGTTTTAGGATTTGAATCGTTGTCTGATAATTACTAATTGAATGTTCGTCTTTGTTATAAAACCAATTTGCGATTCATAAATTTTCCAGTTGATTTTCTCATAAACCGAAGTTTTAATTCACTCCACTTATCCGAATTCAATTTACTAAAATTTATTTTATACTCGCACCTCTAAATCATATAGTAAAATTTCAAATCAAACAATATAAACACGGAGTTTAACTTCGTGGTTTTTATAGTGATTCATTAATAAACTTAAACTCTTAATTTAAGTTTATGTCAAATTTGAGAATTCTTTTCGGGAAAAAATTGCGGAAAATACGCCGTCATAATGATTTGACACAAGAACATTTGGCGGAAAATCTCGGCGTGTCGGTTGAGTTTATAAGTAATATGGAGCGCGGCGTAAATGCGCCGTCTTTTGAAACTCTCGAAAAAATTTCTCAGGCATTTGATTTACCCGTGAGCGAACTTTTTAATTTTGAGGAGGACAGATAATGGCGCAAACTCCGAGATTTAGAGGAGAAAACTTCAGAGGAAAATGGTCGCTGGGTTTTTGGGCGGAACAAAAAATTGTTGACTCAATAAACGATTCAAACAGTTTTCGTGCCGTTCCTTACGGAAAATCAGGAGTTTCTTCTGCCAAAGATTTGAAAGAAAAACGGGAATACTGGAATTTGCATAAAGAACGCGAGTCATTCGGAAAAAGACCTGATCTTTTAGTGTTTGAAAGAAAAGTTTATGACAACTTAAACGGCAATTCAAAATACTCGTCGCTTCTCGACAATTTGCCTGACAGTTTGGAATCTGAAATTGAGGAGATTGTAGAAAAATCTTTGCTTGGCATTGAATCCGAAGCAAGTATTTGGCAAGGCGAAAAAATGAAACATTATGGTCGAAATTGGTTTGAAAAAACAGGTAAGTTGAAGCCGCTAAGGGAAATAAAAACTTGGACCGCGCCGACGGTAATCGTTAAAGATGAAGATTTACAACCTTACCGACTGGCAATCTTAATACAAAAAGCCGATTTATATCGTTCATTTATTTTACGATATGGCTTTTATGCTGAATTTTTCAAAACTGCACGAATACATCAATCAAGGCATTGTTAAAGGCGAAGAATTTAATTACGGACAAGCCTCAAAAATAATCTATAAAACTTTTTACGGACTTGCCGCAGAATTTGGCAGATTTACCGAATTAGCTGAAATTATTCCTTTTGTTTCTCAAACCAGCGGCGGAAAATTTGAAGCCGATCTATATTTTGAAGGTGGTAAAATCGCTATAAATCAGGCTACAATTGAACAATGGAATTCGCTAAAGAGTCAGTAAACGATAATAAGAAAATTTTGCATCAATCTTTGCCGAGTTCCGGCGCGGCAAGAGAAACTCTGAGAAAAAAAGGACAGTTTTGGACTCCCGAATGGGTTGCGGAAGCAAAGACTTATTATGTTTTACTTGATAAAAGCAAAATTCTCTTTGATCCTGCTGTTGGCGAAGGAATTTTTTATAAAACCGCCAAAAAATTAAATGAAGAGTTGGGTTACACTCCGAAATTATCGGGGTATGAAATTGACTCGAAAGTATTGAAACGCGCTGTCAAAAACGGTTTATCTTTAGAAGATTTAAAAAATATAGAAAAAGCGGACTTTGTTTTTAACCCGCCGAAGCAAAAATTATCTGCGATAGTGGCGAACCCGCCATACCTTCGCCATCACAGAATTAAGCGAGATAAAAAATTATTATTAAGGCAATTCTCACAAGATTTAGTAGGGCATTCAATAGACGGTCGTGCCGGTTTTCACGTTTACTTTTTTCTACGCGCTTTAGAGTTGCTGGCGGAAAATGGAAGATTGGCATTTATTATGCCGGCGGATATTTGCGAAGGGATTTTTGCAAAAAAATTGTGGCAATGGATTACAAAAAACTTTTGTCTTGAATGCGTGATTACTTTTACTCCTGACGCAACTCCATTTCCAAATGTTGATACGAATGCTCTGGTTTTTTTTATCAGAAATATAAAACCTGAAAATCATTTTCTTTGGGTTAAATGCAAAAAGCCTTGGACAAATAATCTGAAAAAATTTGTTGCCTCAAAATTTGAGGAAAGATCAGATTCGCTTGAAGTAACCTCAAGAACTATCAAAGAAGGAATAAAAACGGGATTATCACGCTCGTCGGAAAATAAGTCCGCGGGCGTGGAACTCGGCAACTTCGCTAAAGTAATGCGAGGCATTGCCACAGGCGCAAATGATTTCTTTTTTCTCACTAAAGACCAAGCAAAAGCAAAGAAAATTCCAGCCGAATTTCTTCAAATCGCGGTTGGCAGAACCGAAGATATTGATTCGGAAGATATAACATCCGAACTTATCAGAGAACTTGATAAAAAAGGAAGACCAACTCTGTTATTTTCGCCCGACGGAAGAAATTTAGATGAATTTCCCAAAAGTGTTAAAAAATACTTGTTGGAAGGAGTGAAACGCGGATTGCCGAAAAAATCTCTAATCTCACAAAGAAAACCTTGGTATCGAATGGAAAGCCGAATCCCGCCGACATTTTTATTTGCTTATCTGGGCAGACAAAATATCCGATTTATAAAAAACTCGATGAATTTAGTTCCATTAACAGGATTTCTTTGTGTTTATTCATTAAGCGACAAACCGAAATTCAATAAAAAATTGTGGCTTGCTCTGAACCATCCTGATACGATTTACAACTTACAATTTGTCGGAAAATCCTACGGCAGCGGCGCGATCAAAGTTGAACCACGCGCACTTGAAAGATTAATAATTCCAAATTACGTTTTGGAAAAATTTAAGCTGCCGAAACCTACGCTTTTCTAAATCAACTTCTTCGCTCGTTCGACCACATTCTCAACCGTAAAACCATATTCCGTAAAAACTACCTCGCCGGGCGCGGACGAGCCGAATTTGTCAACTGTCAGAAACGCGCCCGCGTCGCCGACGTATTTATGCCAGCCCAAATTTATGCCCGCTTCGATTGCCATACGTTTTTTTATTTCCTTCGGCAAAACTTTTTCTTTGTATGAATCGGACTGCTCGTCGAAAAGTTCTTGGCAAGGCATTGAAACGACTCGTGTTTGGATGTTTTCGGATTGTAATTTTTCGCGTGCTTCCATCGCCAGACCGACTTCCGTTCCGGTGGCGATTAAAATAACGTCCGGTTTTTCGCCGTCCGCTTCGGCTAAAATATACGCGCCTTTTTGTGCGCCTGCGGCGGAAGCGTATTTTTCGCGGTCAATTAAGGAAACTTTTTGACGCGAAAACGCCAAAGCCGTCGGCGCGTGTCGGCGGTTTATGGCGATGCGCCACGCTTCGGCAGTTTCGTGCGCGTCGGCGGGGCGGATGACGAAAAGATTTGGAATCGCTCGTAATGCGGCGAGATGTTCGACGGATTGATGCGTCGGACCGTCTTCGCCCAAACCGATTGAATCGTGCGTGAAGACGTAAATCGTCTGAATTTGCGACAATGCGGCAAGCCTAATCGCGGGACGCATATAATCTGAAAAAGTCAAAAACGTGCCGCCAAACGGAATCAGACTGCCGTAATGCGCCATTCCGTTCATCGTCGAACCCATCGCGTGTTCGCGCACGCCGAAATGGATGATTCGCCCATCATATTCGCCCGGCTCGAAACCGTGCGATGATTTAATGTCGGTTTTGTTTGAAACCGCCAAATCCGCCGAACCGCCGATCAATTGCGGCAATTTATCGGCAATCGCGTTGATGACTTCGCCCGAATAAGCGCGAGTCGCCTTCGCTTCGACGTTTTCAAATTTCGGCAGCGCGTCTTCCCAATCGGCGGGCAGTTCGTTTTGCATAAACATCTTCAAAAGTTCGCCGTCTTCTTCGTATTCTTTGCAATACGCCTCGACCAATTCATTCCAAACTTTCTCGATCTCCGCGCCTCTTTCCGCCGCTTGCCCGAAATGCTCGTAAACTTCTTCCGGCACATAAAACTTCGCGTCTTCGTCCCAGCCGAGATTGCGTTTCGTCTGCTTGACGGCATCTTCGCCCGGCGCGTCCGAATGCGCGTCGGAAGTTCCTTCGGACGGCATTCCGAAACCGATTATCGTTTTTGTTACGATTATCGAAGGCTTATCTTTCACCGTCTGCGCTTCGGCAATCGCCTGTTCGATAGCTTTCAGATCATTGCCGTCGTTTATCAATTGGACGTGCCAGCCCGACGCTTGAAAACGCTTAACCCGATCATCGGTAAAAGTTATATTCGTCGAACCGTCAATCGTGATGTAATTGTCGTCGTAAAAATAGATCAAATTTCCGAGTTCGAGATGCCCGGCAAGCGAAGCCGCTTCATACGAAACGCCTTCCATCAAATCGCCGTCCGAGCAGATCACATAAATAAAATGGTCAACCACGTCGTAAGCGTCGTGGTTAAACTTCGCCGCCAGATGTTTCTGCGCGATTCCCATTCCAACGCCGTTGGCAAACCCTTGCCCAAGCGGTCCCGTCGAAACCTCAACGCCTTTTGTAATATGACTTTCAGGATGCCCCGGCGTTACCGAGCCGAACTGCCGAAAATTCTTGATCTGCTCCATCGTCATCTGCTCAAATCCCGCCAGATGAAGCAGCGAATAAAGCAGCATCGAACCGTGTCCGGCGGACAAAATAAACCTGTCGCGGTTAAACCAATGCGGGTTTTTCGGATTAAATTTCAAAAATTTCGTCCACAAAATGTAAGCCATCGGCGCACACCCCAAAGGCAAACCCGGATGTCCCGATTCCGCCTTCTGCACGGCATCGAGCGAAAGCGTTCTGATCGTATTTATGGAAAGTTGTTCAATTGTCTGCTGTGTCATCGGTGCTGTTGTCATAGTTTTTTATTTTTTACAGTTTTTGGTTCAAATATATCAACAATTTTTTCTAAATCTTCACCTCGGATAATTACACAATCGTCGCAGAAGTAAGAATTAGATACCTTTTGCGGAATAAGTTCATAATAAGTTCTTTCCCTCTCAGCTTCGGAAATCAGAAACGTAATGCGATTTTTTTCAATTCTTCCGGTTGCGGATAAAAAATTGAAAACTTTGATTAAACGAGATTTCTTTTTAGCATTTGAAGTTTTTTTATCAAACTCAAAATAAGCAAATAATTCTGCTTCTTTGAATTGTTTCATTGTAATAACAACATTTAGCAATCTCGGCTTTTCATCTTTCCAATCGAGATTCGAGTATTCGTCAATTATATACAGAGAATCAATATTCGGAAAAACGATAACTTTTGCCATTTTCAGCTTTTTATATTTCTTATCCGAACTCTTCGCCAAAACATTAATTCTGTAACTATTTCCAACATTTCCTGTGTTGATTTTGACGTTCTTTTCATCATTCTTTGCCGCAATATGGAATTCTTCAACATCTTTATTGACGATTTCAGATGCTTCAATTTTTATATTCGGACAAAATTCTTTATTTACTTGAGCAAAAACCGCCATACAAAATGCCAAAAGCAAAATTGTCGTAAAAATTGTTCGTTGTTTTAGAGAACTATCTGCCATAGTTTTTTATTTTTTGCGATTTTTTGGTTTTGGTAAAGATAACTTTTCCAGTTTATCAAAATCTTTTGTTTGAATAATTAAGCTGTTTTCAAATGTCGGATTTTCAGCCCCTGCCGGAACTAAAAAAATTTCCGTTATTTCTTCTATTTGATCGGCAACTACAAATATAATTCTATTTATATCAAATTTTTTCAGCTTGAAATAATTTATATAAAATTTTATTTCATTTATTGAATTTTGGTTGTTTGCAATTACGAAAAATCCGTTTGTGTTCGGATTATTATTCAGCGTAACGAGAAAATTATCTATTCTGGCTTTTTTGTCTTCCTGCGGAATTTTTCCGTATTCATCAATTTTATATGATTCTGGAGCGCAAATTGTCGCAGTTGATGCGGCAACCTGATTCCCGCAATGTTTGGGCAGTCCTGTTATCTCAAGACGGGCAACGCCGGTATTATTATTTTTTCTTCTAACGACCAATTTTTTTTCGCTTTGCCCGGAAAGAATTTCTAAATTTTCAACCGTCCAATTGTATCTGACTTTGTATTTATCAATTTCCTCGCTCGTGTCGGCTGTAAAATAAATAAATTCGTCCGAAGCCAAGCTATCCGTTGATGAAATAGATATTTTAGGACAAGATTCTTTATTCGCTTGAGCAAAAGCCGCAATACAAAGCGCGAAAATCGAAATTGTCGTAAAAACCAATCGTTTCATAATCTACCTCCTGAAAACATTTTATTACCGGGAAAATATTTCAATAATAATCTTCGTCAAAAAATTCTTCATCTTCCGGTTCTTCAAAATTCTCGTCAAACGCCCGAAAAAACTCATTTCGGAAATCGCGGTCTTTTTTGAGCAGATCGCGGACGAATCTTCGTAAAGCGTCAGGATGAATACCGTCTAAAAGTTGCCGGATTTTGTCCGCCGAATCGGTAAAATCCTTTGCCCGCAGTTTGTAAAAAACAGCAACTTGGTGTTTGCAGGTATTTCCCCAATCGTAAGGGCAGCTGCATTGGTATTCGGCTATCGTTCTGCCGTCGAGCCGAACGAAAATATCGTATTTATAAGTTCCGAAAACCAACGCGCTGTATTCATTTTCACCGACTTTTTCGAGTTTTTTAACGTCGCCGTCTTTGAAATATTTCAGTCCGCGTTCGACAATTTTCGCTTCAACCGAATGCTCAAAATTGTCCAATGTGAAAAGCATAACCAAAATTATTCATCTTCAAACGCGCGATTATAATCTGTCAAACTATGCAAAATGTGCAGAATTTTTACGCCGTTTTCTGCGGGAATATAAAAAATCAGATATTTCTCGAAATTTTTCACGCGCCACATTCTCACTTAGGAAAGTTTTTCGTTTTTGAAATCCTTTTTGCTTCCGATAAACTTATTTTTCGCCAAAAACCGGAAAGTTTCATCACACGAATCTAAAAAACTTTGGGCAAGTTCTTCGCTTCGGTCTGTCAAATAAAACGAAAGATTTGCGAGTTCCTCAAAAACTTCTTCGGAGTATGTAACTTCCATCATTTATCTTTTTTTTGCCAACCGCTTGGCGAGTTCCGCACGCACGTCTTCAATATCAAATTTCATTTCAGAATCGTCTTGCAAACGCTCCAAAAGCAGTTTTTCGAGTTTTTCTTCTTCGCGCCTTTTCTGGTCTGCCCTAATCAATTCGCGGATGTATTCGCTGGCAGTTCCGTAACCATCTAAATCCAACCTTTCTTCGACAAAACTTTTTAGTGAATCGGGAAGCGAAACATTCATTGTTCTTATTGCCATAATATTTTCAACTCCTTACAGATTCAATAATATTCGTTTGGCAAAAATTGTCAATATTCGCCAACAAGAAGTTTGTAAAATTTCTCGTGCCTTTGCCGAGCCTTTTCATAGATTTCGTGATTTTCTTTATTAAATGTAAATGCCTGCCCTTTCGGAGTCGCCAAATCTTCGATGTCGCCCAATTCGCCGGAAGTTTCGAGCGCGAGCAGAACCGCGCCGCGTGAAGACGCTTCGCGCGTGTCGGGCAGATTCATATTTTGCGCCAGAACGTCGCAAATGATCTGCGTCCAGACGGGCGATTCGCGCAACGCGCCGCCGGACGCGATAATTTGTTTGATTTCGGTAACTTCGTTTAACCCGTCGAAAATTTCCGCAAAGCGATACGCGACGGCTTCGAGCGCGGCTTGCACGATGTCAATTTTGTCGTGAGCCGATTTTAAGCCGATGATCGCGCCGCACGCCGTTTCGTGATAACCCGTGCTTCGCTCGCCCGCGAGAAACGGCAGAAAAACGATGCCGTGCCGGTCGGGAATCCGTTGTTCGATCTTGTCTTCGGTTTTGTCGTCGTCTTTTTTCAGGCGAAAATTTTTCTTGAGCCAGTAATAAAGCCCGCCGCCGTTTGATAATGCGCCGCCGATAATAATGCGCTTGCGGTTAATGCGGTAACACCACAGACCGAACGGAATTTTCGCGGGAACTTCGCCTTCAAACGCTACGCGCATCGCGCCGGAAGTTCCGATCATTAATGCGGCTTTTTCCCGTTTTAAACAGTTCGCGCCGATATTATTCGCCGCGCCGTCGCCGATTGCCGCGAACCATTTTGCGTTTTTCAAAACCATCCAACGCTTTTTATATTCATCGTTTAATTGAAAACTTTCATTATCATTTTCAACAATTTCCGGCAAATTTTTGCGCTTAATTTTTAAATAATCAATTAATTCGTCGTCCCAATCGTTTTTCCGAATATCAAAAATTCCCGTTCCCGAAGCCATCGAAACGCTCGTTTTCGCCGCGCCGAAAAATTTCAGCCAAACATAATCGCAAAACGAAAGCCACTTAAAAGTTTTACCGAAAACTTCCTTGTGTTCTTCACGAATCCACAAAATTTTCGCCGTCCAATAACTCGAATGAAAACGCGCTCCCGTGCGGTTGTGAATTACTTTTTCGTCCAGATCATCGCGCAATTTCTGAACAAATTCTTCGGGACGAGTTTCCGCCCAAGTGTAAACGGGCGTGGTCGGCTCGCCGCCCGCGTCAACTCCGATAAGGCTGTGCCAAAAACACGAAACCGCCGCAAATTCTGTTTCGGCAACTTCCGACGGGCATCTGTTTACAACATCGTCAATCGCCTGAACCACCTGCTCAAACGCTTGCGCCGCGTCAATTTCCGCGCCGCCGTCCGTCGTAATTTTCACGACGCGCTCGTTTTTGACCATCGTTTCCGGCAAAACTTCCGCACGTCCGTCGTATAACGCCGAGCGAACGCTTGAAGTGCCGATGTCCAAAGCTAAAATGTATGGTGAATTCAAAATATTTTCCGCCGTTTGATTTTTGATAATTTTAGCGGATTTTTTGCGGTTTGTGAATGGATGAACTTTGGTTCGATAATAATTTGATAGGCGTTTATGGTGAATAAAAGAATATTTGTCCACAGATAAACACGGATAAAAGCAAAGAAAATTAAACTGCATAAATCGAAAACAATATAAAATTCATTTTTTCTTATCTCTTAAAATCTGTGTTTATCCGTGTTCATCTGTGGACAAAAACCTTCTAAAAAGAATAACGAACCGGACAATACGGCAGAGTTTTGAGCAAATCTTTTTCAAATTCCGCAATTTCGCGGCGGCGGAAATCGTAATCGTAAACGAGCGTGTCGGGCGCGGTTTTCTTAGGAACTTGCAAAGCGGGATTCCACAAAAAATCTTCGCCGCGGGCGTTCCAACGCATATTCGTTTCGTGCAGATCGGCGGAATGCGTCAGAAAAAACGCTTCGCATTTGAGTTGGTTTTTCGCTTTTTCGGACAAACAATCGTCAATTTCCGTCCACAAATTTTGCCAGTCTTTTTTCCAGTTTTCGTAAACGATAATCGGCGCAAAGGAAAAATGAACTTCGTAACCGGCTTCGATTAATTTATTGGTCGAACGGATTCTGTCGGAAATCGGACTCGTTCCGATGTCAACGTAACGCGCCGCTTTCTGCGGCATCAAGCTGTAACGAATGCGCGTTTTTCCCTTCGGATCGAGCGCGAGCCAGTATTCGTCGTGAACGGTTTTCGTCGCAAAAGTCGCTTTGGCGTTTTCCATCGTCGTAAATTCTTTAACGAGAAACGCCGGATTATCGCAAACATAAGAATCTGCCGACAAATCGGCGTTGCAGCCGATGTCATAAGTCCAGAAATTCGCGTCGCATTGATTCGGCGAGGTTTTCGCGCCGAGCTTCGCTTGATGTTTACGAATCGAACCGGCGATTTCTTCGATGTTGACGAAGATCGTCAAAGGATTTGAGCCGCCTTTTCGACGCGCGACGTAACAATATTGGCACGAACTCAAACAGCCGTTTGAACTCGAAGCCGCGATAAAATCAGCCGAACGCCCGTTTTTCTTATGCGTCAAACCGGATTTGATGCCGAGAACCAAAACCTCGCGTTTGTTTCGCATCCAATCAACCGCGTCGGCTTCAAAAAGTTCGGGAATCCGCCAATGAGATTCGACCTCGACGATTTCCGCGTTCGGATATTTTGCGAGAATCTTTTCCGCGTTCGCCCGCCAGATAAAATCTTCGTAAATCGCCCGCTGAACGAATATTTTTTTGAAATTGTATTGCATTTTTTTACTGAAATTTAGATGCGAAATGCGGGTTGGAGTTTGTAAAATGGATGAAAGAATTGAAGAAAAATTGTCCACAGATGAACACGGATTTTTTAGATCGGAGCGTATAAATTTTTAGGTTTAATCAGGAAGAAGAAACCCAAGATATAATTGATAGATGATAATTTATATTTGATAATTTTTTGCGTGTCAGCCAATAACGAATTGGTTTATCTATCAAATATCATCTATCAATTATATTTTACGGTTAAAGTTTGCAAAAACATTTATTGCATCAATTTTGAATCTTTTTCTGTCTGCTTACATTGCTAAAATTCAGCAAAATTTTAACTCTAAAATTATCCGAGTTCATCCGTGTTTATCTGTGTCCATCTGTGGACAAAAAACTCTTTTAAATTATGAAGAACAGCTAACGGCAACGCGCTGATTTTCCGGCGGCGGCGCGGTGTTAAAGCGTTCCATTTCCTCGTGTTCGTCAAAAGGCGTTTGCAGAACTTTCAATAGTTCGTCAATTTCCGCGTAACTTCCTTTGTTTGCTTCTTCGATAACGTATTGCGCGATGTGATTGCGAAGCGTAAATTTCGGATTTACTTTTAGCATTCGCCCGCGTCTTTCTTCGTCGTTGCTGTCTTCTTTTTTCAAACGCGCTTTGTAATCTTTCGCCCAATTTTCAAAACTTTTCGGGTCAATGAACATTCCCCAGAGCAGATCGTTTTTCTCGTCCGCGCCCGATTTGAATTCTGCCAGACGGCGGAAAAACAAAGTGTAATCAACGCGGTTCGTCTGCATAATGCCGAAAAGTTCGTCAATTAATTCAGCGTCCGTTTCTGCGGCGGTTTTCAGTCCGAGTTTTTCGCGTAATAATTCGCCGAGTTTTTCGGTGAAAATAGTCGGATAGTCTTTTAAAATTTCTTCCGCTTCGTCGGCTTCGATCAATGGAATCAAGGTTTGCGCGAGTTTATACAAATTCCAGAGTCCGACGTTCGGCTGTTGATTGAAAGCGTAACGCCCGTGATAATCGGAGTGATTGCAGATGAATTCCGAATCGAATTCGTCGAGAAAAGCGAACGGACCGTAATCAATCGTCAAGCCCAAAATTGACATATTATCCGTGTTCATTACGCCGTGAGAAAATCCGACGGCTTGCCAACGGGCAATAAGTTCGGCGGTGCGGCGGACGACTTCGCGCAAAAATTCGAGATATTTGTTTTCGGCATCGGCAATTTGCGGGTAAAATTCGCTGATAACATAATCGGCAAGTTGTTTTACTTCTTCATATTGTCCGCGATAATAAAAAAGTTCAAATGTGCCGAAACGAACGTGCGACTGCGAGATTCTGGTCAAAACCGCCGAAGTTTCAGCAGTTTCGCGGTAAACGGGTTGGTCGCTTCCCGTGATGCAAAGGGCGCGGGTTGTCGGAATTCCGAGCGCGAACATCGCCGCCGAACATAAGTATTCACGAATTGTCGAGCGCAAAACGGCGCGTCCGTCGCCCATTCTCGAAAACGGCGTTTCTCCCGCGCCTTTTAACTGCACGTCGAATCTTTCGCCGTTTTCATTGACAATTTCGCCGAGCAAAATAGCGCGTCCGTCGCCTAATTGCGGCACGAAAACGCCGAATTGATGTCCGGCGTAAATCGCCGAAATCGGTTCGCTGTTCGGCAAAATTTTATTGCCCGTAAAGTATTCGACAAAGTCGGGATTGTCTTTTTCGTCCGCATCCAAGCCGATCAATTCCGCAGCCTTTTCGTTAAAGCTGATAAAGTAAGGTTCAGGCAAAGCCGTCGGCTTCACACGCCGAAAAAAAGTTTCGGGCAAACGAGAATATGTGTTATCGAAATTTAATCTATCGAGTTTAGCCATAAATATAATTTGAACATTTAGAATCACATCAATCAAGCGAGTTAGAAGATGGTAGATTGAAGATAGAAGGTGAAAATTAAAGAAAATCGTGAAGTTTGAAATATTTCTTGGTTTTACCATTTACCATTTACCATTTACTATTTACTTAACTTTATGAATATTCTTTCGCTCGAAAATATCGGTAAAAATTACGGTTTTAAGCCGCTTTTTGAAAATGTTACGCTCGGTTTTGAGGACACAGACAAGATCGGAATTATCGGCGCGAACGGTTCAGGGAAAACGACGCTTTTGCGCGTGATTGCCGGAGTTGAAATTGCCGATGCGGGAAAAATCACACGCGCGAACGGGAAAACTCTGGCTTATCTGGCGCAGAATCCTGAGTTTGACGACGAAAAAACGGTTTTGGAAACGATTTTCGCGGCGAGTTCGGGTGTGATGAAAATGCTGCGCGATTACGAAACGGCTTGTCTGGAATTGAGCAAAACAGGCGTGGCGGATGAGAAAATTCTCGAAAAAGTTTCCGCCCTTCAGCACGAACTCGAGATGAACGGCGGCTGGGAAATTGAAACGAACGCCAGAATTATTTTGGACAAACTCGGAATTTTTGATACTTCCGCAAAAATGAAAACGCTTTCCGGCGGACAAAGAAAGCGCGTCGCGCTGGCTCACGAATTGATCGTCAAGCCCGACATTTTAATTTTGGATGAACCGACAAATCATCTGGACGCGGACACGATTGAATGGCTCGAAGATTATCTCAAAAGATACGCCGGAACGCTTCTGCTGGTTACGCACGACAGATATTTTCTTGACCGCGTTACCAATCGGATTCTGGAAATCGAGCGCGGACAAATTCAAACTTTTGGCGGAAATTACGCATATTATCTGGAGAAAAAAGAAGAGCAAAATCAACTACGGGCGAGCGAAGGACACAAGCGCGAACAGCTTATCAAAAAAGAATTAGCGTGGCTCAGGCGCGGCGCGAAGGCGCGGACGAGAAAATCGAAACATCGAATTAACGTGGCTTACGATCTAATGGCACAGCCGAAGGAAAAGACGAAAGGCGAAATTGACATTGCCATCGGTTCGCAGCGTCTCGGCAAAAAAATTATCGAACTGCGCGGAGTTTCAAAATCTTATGATAACCGCGTTTTGATCGAAGGTTTTTCTTACTTGGTCAAACGCGATGACCGCATCGGAATCATCGGCGCGAACGGTTCGGGAAAAACGACTCTGCTTGAAATTATCACCGAAAGAATAAAACCGGATGCGGGCGAGATCGAGATCGGGCAAACGGTTAAAATCGGTTATTACGATCAGGAAAGCCGTGCGCTCAACGAAGATCAGCGCGTGATTGATTACATACGCGAAACGGCGGAATATGTAACGACAATCGGCGGAAATCAAATTACGGCTTCGCAGATGCTCGAAAAATTTCTGTTCGCACCGGCGGCGCAATACGCCGTGATCGGCAATCTTTCGGGCGGCGAACGGCGGCGTTTGTATTTATTGAAAATTCTGATGTCGCAGCCGAATGTTCTGCTTCTTGACGAGCCGACGAATGATTTTGATATTCAAACTTTGATTGCGCTCGAAGAATATTTAGATGATTTCGCGGGCGCACTTATCGTCGTCAGCCACGACAGATATTTGCTTGACCGTTCGGTTGACGACATTTTCAAATTTGAAGCGGCGGGCGAAATCCGGCAGTTTCCCGGAAATTATTCGGCGTATTTGGAATACAGAGAGCGCGAAGAATCGGAAGCGAAAAAGCTGGAAAAACAAGCGGAAAACGGCGCGTCGGCGCGAAATTTTTCGGCGGACAACGCGGAAAATCAGAAAACTTCCGCTGCGAAAAAATTTTCTTATAAGGAAAAACGCGAGTTTGAAGAAATTGAAAAAAGAATCGCGGAAACCGAAAAAAGTCTGGAGGAAATCGAAAAAGATTTGATCGAATTTGCTACTGATTCTTTCAAATTAAACGAACTTTTTACAAAGCAGCAAAAACTAAACGCGCGGCTTGAAACTGACACCGAACGCTGGCTCGAATTGTCCGAACGCGCCGATTTATAACCGAAAAAAAGTTTCAATCGCAACCTCGTTCGGTTTTCAAAGTTCAAAAATATCTCTTATAATTTGTTTATTTCAATGGAAAAGCTCAAAGCCGCAATTCGATATATTTCAGAAGATTTTCCGATTTCCGAAACGGGCGAAAAATTTTGGAAAGAGGCGCAAAATATTGAAATAATTCATTACTGGTCGGGCGAAAAAGCACCGCCGGGCAGACGTTTTAAGACAAAACTTTTATGGTCGGACGCGGCACTTTATGTGCATTTTGAAGTGAATCAAAATGAACCGCTGGTCGTCAGCGATAATCCGAATTTGAAAAGCAAAACGCGCGGACTTTGGAACAGAGATGTCTGCGAGATTTTTCTCGCCCCGAACGAAGCTGAATTTCGCCGGTATTTCGAGTTTGAAGTTGCGCCGACGGGCGAATGGATTGATTTGGAAATTTACCAAAAGCCGAATGAGCGAATAACGATCTGGGATTACGATTCAAAAATGAAAACGAGGGCGCAAATCGAAAAAAGCAAAATTATAACGGCTTTTAAGGTGAATTGGAAAGCGTTTAATACAAAACCGGAGGCGGGCGATATTTGGCTCGGAAATATTTTTCGCGCGGTTGGAAAAGGCGAAACGCGCGGTTATCTGGCGTGGTCGCCGACAAAAACGAACCAGCCGAATTTTCACGTTCCCGAAAAGTTTGGTAAGTTCGTGTTTGTAAAATAACTTTTTAAAATGCAGTTTACCCTTTTAACAATTTTCGGCTTTGCGGGATTGGAGATTTTTTCTTACGTCGTTCATCGCTGGCTTTTTCACGGAATTTTGTGGCGAATTCACGAAACGCATCACGCTGCAAGAAAAGGAAAATTCGAGTTAAACGATATTTTTTCGCTGATTTTCGGCGCGATTTCCGTTTTGCTGCTCGTTTTTGCCGAAAAACCTCTGATAAATTCGTTTGCGTTTCCGATTGGTTTGGGAATTGCGATTTACGGAGTTTTTTATTTTATCGCGCACGATCTTTTTACGCACCGCCGCTTTATAAAATTCGGCTCGGACAATAAAATTTTGCTGACAATTCGCAAGGCTCACCAGCGTCATCATCAAACTGCGGAAAAACAAGGCATCGAACCGTTCGGGCTTTTTCTTTTTAATTTCGGCAAATTTCGGCGGAAAATTTCTCTGCCCAAAAGATTTTCACGCGAAAAGACGGAAAATCCCGAAAAAGCACGCTAACTGAAAAATTTTTAAGCGAATTTGAAAATATTTCCAAACCGCTTAGTTTTCCGGTGAATTTGATGCGGCTTGGAGTTTTTCCGTCGTTTCAGGATGCGGAATCTCAACTGCCAGAGGTCTTCTTTTATCCACAACCTCAAAAAAAGTTTGTGCTTTAGGCGTGAGTTCGACTTCGGAAGAAAGCACGCGGGTTACTCTTTTCGGCAGGAAATTCGGCGCAAGACCTGCAATCGAATTTGCCAAAGCAACGATGTCGCCGCCGCCCATCCAATTTTCCCTGACAACCGTTTCGTCCGTCCGGTTTACCAAGCGCAGTAAGGATATTGCAATCAGATATGTATCGTCAATCTGCCCGATAAACGGCAGAAAATCGGGAATAAAATCAAAAGGCATTATAAAATAAGCAATCGCGCCGAGAAATAAAGCCTTGTCCACCGTTTGCACGCGCCCGTCGGCGAGAAGTTTTCCGAGAAGTCTGACCATATTCGGCAGAAACATCAGAAAATTTTTCATTCTGTCCTTCATCTCGGTTTTTTCCTTGCGCGTCATTTTCGTTTTCTTAACAGGTTCTAAATTGCTCATCGGTTTGTTCTCCTTTTTTTTAAAACTATTCTACATTGAATCATCGGTAAATAACAACAAATGAACTATCGAATCAAATTATAAACCGCTTGGAAAAGTTTCCGGGACTCCTTCTTTATCAATTTGCCAATGATTTGAAACATCGAGAGGCTGGACGGCTCGCGTTTTATCAAAGTGAATTACGGCATCGAATTGTTCGGACAAACGCGCGTGAAAATAATGGCTGGCGCGTTCGGTCTGCGGGCGATAAATTACGCCGATGGCGCGTTCCAAAAGCGGTTCGTGTAACGCTTCGGCGATTTTCCCGCCGCGCAAATCGAGATAAAAATTTTCCGCCTCAGCCTGATGAAAAAGATTTTCGTAACTTCCCTGCAAACCGTGATTTACGCGCTTTAACTGCGCCGGTTCGTTCCAGTTCGATGCCGCCGTTACAGTTCCCGCAAAAGTCGTAAAACCGATGTTTCGCACGTCTTCGCGTCCGTATTTTTCGCGGGTTAATTGTCCGACGTTCCATTCTCCGCGCTCGCCCATTTCCGTCGCCGAAGCGTCGCCCAAATGCGAATTATGCGCCCAAACAACGATCTTCCCGGATTTTCCTTCATTTTCCAAATAAGAATTAAGCGCGGATAAAGTTTCGGTCATATGACTGTCGCGCAGATTCCAAGATGAAATGCGGCGGTCAAACATCTGCCGGTAATATTCTTCGGCATTTTTGATCAATCTGGCGTTTTGTTCGGCGAAAAAATATTCGCTGCGGGCGACAAAGCCATTCAGATTTGCGTATTCGGCGGCGCGTCGCCGCAAATCCATAAGCTGCTCGATAACTTCATCTTCGCACGATTTCGACAAATCGAAATTTGCCGCATAACCGTAACTTTGCGGGTCTTCGCCGAAATCTTCAAAGCAGGAATAACGATAGCGGGCGCGTTGCTCTGCCGGCGGATCAACTTTTTTGAGATAATCCAAAACCGCTTCGATTGAAGCGTGCAAACTGTATAGATCGAGTCCGTAAAATCCGATGCGTTCGGGCGCAACTTTATTTTTGTTCTCTAGTTTTAACCAATTGACGAGTTCTAAAATTACCGAATTACGCCACATCCAAAGCGGAAACCGCCGAAAATCGGAAAGCGCGTCTTCGGCTGATTCGTCGCTGCCAAAGCCGTGAATATAACGATTTACGCGATAAGCATCGGGAAAATCGGCTTCGACGGCAATTGCCGAAAAATCTTTTTCTTCGATCAGACGCTTTGTGATTTCGCTTCGCGCCTGATAAAATTCGTGCGTTCCGTGCGACGCTTCGCCCAAAAGCACGAAACGCGCGTCGCCGATGTCCTCTAAAAGCGCGTCGTAATCCGTATTTTCGCTGCGAAGCGGCACGGCGTTCTCGTTTATTAAGTTTATTAAATTCTTCTGCATAAAACCTCCTTGATCTTTTGTAAGTCTTAATTGTTTGAAGGTTGCGCGTAATTAACTCGTTTGAATGCAAAATTTAACCGTTCGGAATAGCTGATAGATTAGAGATGATAACTGATAGATTTATTTTGCGTTTCTTATCTTTAATTTACAGTTTATTATCTCTAATCTATTCCCAAGTATTTTTCCGAATTACGCACAAACTTCAATTATTATAATCAAAATCTTCAAAATTTTCTATTATCAACCAAATCGCCAAATTATCTTGCAAACTGTATTTTTTTCGCGTAAAGCAGTAAATTATAACTTCCGAAAAAGTTAGAGATGAATCCGCAAAAACGAAAAATTGAAATTGCCGAAACAAAATCTGCGCCCGAATTGTCGCTTTTTCTGCCCGTTTTAAATGAAGAAGAAAATCTGCGCCCGATGCACGCTAAAATTCAGGAAGCGTTGCAAACTTTGGGCAAAACAGCGGAAGTGATTTATGTTGACGACGGTTCGACGGACAAATCGCTGCAAGTTTTACGCGAAATTGCCGCGCACGACGAAAGAGTTCGCGTCGTTTCCCTGCGGAGAAATTACGGGCAGACGGCGGCGATGTCGGCGGGAATTGACGCGGCAAAAGGCGCGATTTTGATTCCGATGGACGCGGATTTGCAGAATGATCCGAACGATATTGCGCGTCTGCTCGACAAACTAAACGAAGGTTACGATGTCGTTTCCGGCTGGCGCAAAAACCGCAAAGACAAGCTGATTATGCGGAAAATTCCTTCGTGGATCGCCAACAGCATCATCTCGAAAATCGGCGGTGTGCCGCTTCACGATTACGGCTGTTCGCTCAAAGCGTATCGCCGCGACGTGATTCAAGACGTAAAACTTTACGGCGAAATGCACCGCTTTATCCCGATCTACGCGAGTTGGGCGGGCGCGAGAGTTACCGAAATTCCCGTCGAACATCACGCCAGAACGATGGGAAAATCGAAATACGGAATTTCCCGCACGTTAAAAGTCGTCTTCGATCTGATGACGATAAAATTTATGGCTTCGTATCAAACGAAACCAATCTACGTTTTCGGCACATTCGGTTTGCTCGCGTTTATAATCTCGGCAGTTGCAAGCCTTTGGGCGTTTTATCTGAAATTTATCGGCGGCATATCGTTCATTTTAACGCCTCTGCCGCTAATCGCAATCGTGATGCTCGCCATCAGTTTTCAATTTTTTTTAATGGGCTTGCTCGCCGAACTTCTCGTGCGGACTTATCACGAATCACAGGACAAAGCGATCTACACGGTGCGCGAGAAAATCGGATTTGAAAATGAGTAAAAAGTAAAAAACGAAAAGTGAAAAATCAGTTTTTACTTTTTACTTTTTACTTTTTACTTTTTACTTTTATGTGCGGAATAGCAGGTTGGGCAAATTTAGAAAATAATCGCGCTGAAAATCACAGCGAAGCCGTTTTGCGTTCGATGTGCGGGCGGATGACTCATCGCGGACCGGATTCGGAAGGTTTGTGGATTGATGAAAAGATCGCGCTCGGAATGCGGCGGCTTTCGATTATTGATTTGCATACGGGCGAACAGCCTGTTTATTCGGAAGATAAATCTGTCGTCGTCGTGATGAACGGCGAACTTTATAATTTTCAGGAAGTTCGCAAGCGGCTGGAAAAACGCGGTCATAAATTTGAAACGAACACCGACACGGAGATTCTGCCGCATCTTTACGAAGAATACGGCGAAGATTTGGTTGAGCATTTAAACGGAATGTTCGCGTTTGCGCTGTGGGATAAAAATAAGGAAAAATTATTGATTGCGCGTGATCGTTTTGGCGAAAAACCGCTTTATTACGGCATTTTTGATGATAAACTAATTTTTGCTTCCGAGCCGAAAGTTTTGCTCGCGCATCCTTTGATAAATCCCGAAATAAATTTGCAGGCTTTGCGTGAGTATCTTTCGTTTGATTACGTTCCCGCGCCGCTTTCGATCTATAAAAATATCTACAAATTGCCCGCCGCTCATCTTTTGACCGTTGAAAAAGGCGAGGTGAAAACCAGACGGTATTGGAATTTGAGTTTTGAGAAAAACGGGAAAACGGATTCGGTGGAAAAAGCCGCCGAAGATTTGCGCGAACTGCTTGCCGACGCGGTTGAAATGCGGCTCGTGGCGGACGTTCCGCTTGGAATACTTTTAAGCGGCGGAGTTGATTCTTCGACAATTGCGGCTTTTGCCCAAAAGTTTTCGAGCGAAAAAATCAAGACGTTTTCCATCGGTTTTGAAGAAAATTCGTTTGACGAATCGAAATTTGCGAGGCAAGTTGCAGAGCATCTCGGAACGGAGCATTACGAGGAAAAATTAAGCGTCGAAAAGGCGGCGGAGTTGATTTCGGAGATCGGAACTTGGCTTGACGAACCGCTGTCGGACGGCTCTCTACTGCCGACTTTTTTGTTGTCGCGTTTTGTTCGCAGGCACGTTACGGTTGCGCTTGGCGGCGACGGCGGCGACGAGATTTTTGCGGGTTATCCGATGTATCTCGGTCATAAAGCTGCCAATGTTTATAAGGCGATTCCGCAGTTTTTGCGAAAGAGTTTGATCGAGCCGTTTATCAATAATCTGCCCGTTTCAAATAAAAATCTTTCGTTCGATTACAAAGCAAAACGCTTTATCGCTGCTTCAAAATACGATTTGGTGACGCGCCATCATTCTTGGTTCGGCTCGTTTTCGATTGACGAGCAAAACGCTTTATTGAGCAGAAATGTTCTGGAAAATACTTCGGGCGACATTTACAAAGAGGCGAAAAATCTATTGGAAATTTGCGACGCGCGAAGCGAAATCGAGCAGATGCAGTTTCTGGATATGAATTTTTATATGGCGGAAGACATTCTGACGAAGGTTGATCGCGCTTCGATGGCGGTGTCTTTGGAAGTTCGCGCTCCTTTTCTCGATCCGCGCGTTGCCGAATTTGCCGCGCAACTGCCTGTTGAATACAAACTCAGGGGCAGGAAAGGAAAGTATATTTTGAAAAAAGCCGTCGAACCGCTTTTGCCGAAAAATATTCTGCATCGTCCGAAAAAAGGCTTCGGAATTCCGATTGCGGAATGGCTGAAAAATCGTCTGAATCCGTTGATGCACGATTTGCTCGATGCGAAAAGACTCAGAGATCAGGGCATTTTCAATGAAAAATTTGTGCAGAAATTAATTAAAGAACACGAAACGAGTGCCGCTTCGCATCACAAACAACTCTGGACTTTGCTTGTTTTTCAACTTTGGTTTGACAATTTTCTGGAGAAAAATTAAACGAAAACAGCCGACGCTTTTCGTATCAAAGCGTCGGCTGAAAAGTTTTTTGCTTTAATTTATTCCGTAATTTTGAATTTTACGGACGGAGCAAGATTCTGGATTTTGCCTTCCTTGTTCGGAACATTATCACGAATCAAAACCTTGAGTTCATATTCACCGAGAGGCATTTCAGAGGTCGGCAGCAAGCGGGCTAACGTAAGCCGCTGTCCCGAATCGCTCAAACCTTCCCAGTTTTCTTTTTGCCGCATTACTTCCTTGCCGTTTTTGGTCAGAACGTAGTCAACATCAACCGCCGGACGAAGCGTCGTCTGGTCAATTCCGGCATTGTATAACTGCATATAAATTCCGACTGTTTCACCGCGTTTGTATGTGCGGCTAAGATTCGGAACAACTTTTGTTCCGCCGATAACGAACATTCCGCCGATGTCTTTATCCGTTGTCGAATAAAGTTTTGAAGTCAGAATCAGAGTTGATGCGCCGAGTTTGCTTTCTTCGTATTTCGGAACTTCAAAACCGAGGCTCTGAATGCCTTTATTTCCCGTAACGACATCGCGGACGACGACATCCACTTTATAATTTCCCGGCGCGAGCGCAATCGCTTTTTGATAAATGGATTTGCGGTTGCGGGCATCGGCAAGTTCTGCGGCAGTCGCATTTGCCGTTACCGAATCTTCAAAAATTCCCGAACGGCGGTTTGTAACCGACGTAATTCTGCCGAATATATTCATTCTCGCCGTTTCGATTCCGCCCAGCGGTTCAAAGGTTAATTCTTTATTTTCCGTCTGAAGCGTGAACGCGGTTATCACGCGGTCATCAGATTGGCGGAAAAAATCTACGCGCAAATCGAAATTCAACGGATTATTGTCAATTACCGGCGAATCGGTCAGAGATGCCTGCAAATCGCTGAACTTGACCTGCGGCGGACGATTCAGATCGTTTATTATCTCCATTCTGCGGAACGGCTGATCTTGCTCGCGCCCATATAAATTACCGCTGCCGATTCCGGCAATTCTGTCGCCTCTGTTTTCGAGTCCGAGTTGTTCGGCGGTGGTTTGTCCCGCGCCGGGAACGAACAGCATTGCATCTTTTTCATTCGGCGAACGCGCGATGCGATATTCGCCCGTTCCGGTCGGATCAACAAATTCTATTTCGATGCCGTCGCCGACATTATCTAAATGGCGATAAAACCAAATCTCGAACGGATACGTCGTTGTTGTTCCGCCGCCTTCATACGACGGACGATTGTATGATCCGCCCATCGGACGCGATTCTACGCTGTCGGGTTTTCCCCAAGTAATGTAAATTCGCCCGCGATCCGTCATCCAGCCCGGTTTACCGGAAGTAAAATTTTCATTAGCGTAAGCAATTCGCTCGTAGTATTCCTGAACGAATTCGTTTTCTTCCGTATCGGGATTCGGATCGCGTCTGCGCCAGAAATTTTCGATGAAATTTTCGCGCTCTTCATCCGTTTTCAGCATTTTGAAAGCCTTTTTTTCTTCGCCCGTGATGATGTATCTGACATCTTTATTAACCCAATTCTCGTAAATTTTGCTGTTTTCTTTTCCGACATTTCTCGGATTCGAGTTCGGATCATTCGTTTGCGCCAAAGCCGTCGAAACGCTGAAGGTCAAGACTATTGCGAATATCGTAAATTTTTGCAGTAAATTATTTATGGACATAACGGTTAAAACTCCTTATGCTCGGTTGGAAATTTCGTTTTCCAATTATCTCTGAATTCTTAAACTTTTTTTGTAATTTTAGATAGTAAATCTTATTTGTTCAAGATGCTCGAAACCTTTTGTTTGGTTGCTTTATTTTGAAATTTTTATATACAAATTCTAAAAATCAAGTTTATTCTAATGCGTCGCCGATTTCCGCGTTATTCTTTCGCTTTCTTCCGAAAAACCACGCGACGAAAATCGAGATCATATAAAGCAGCATCATCGGCGCGGCAAACAACATCATATTTACAACATCCGGTGTCGGCGATGCGACGGCTGCCACAATTAAAATAACAACGATTGCGATTTTCCAGCTTTTCAACAAAAATCCGGCTGAGATCAGACCGATTCTCGCCAAAACGTAACTTATCGCCGGCATCTGAAAAACCACGCCCATCGCAAGCGTTATAAACAATACGAAATCGAGATAATCGCTCGCGCTCAGGAAAAGTCTGAATTCTTCACCTAATCCGAGCAGGTATTTGAGAGCCGGCGGAAGAAGTATATAATAGGCAAACGCCGCCCCGATTACAAAAGATATGCTCGAAAGTCCGATAAACGGCGTTACATACGCGCGTTCGTGCTTGTATAAAGCGGGCGAGATAAAACCCCAGACTTGCAACAGGAGAAACGGAATTGAAAAGGCAATTGCCGCGTAGAGCGCGACGGTAAATTTTAATGTAAACGGTTCGGTTACAGCTTTTACGACCATTCTTTCCTCAGCACTTCTCGTTTCTATCTCGGTTCTGTTAAATTCCACCGGAAGACTAATTCCCTCTGGAATTATCGCGTTGCTCGTGAAAATCGGCTCATCGGTAAACACTTCAAGTCGTCCTTCTCTGTTTTTCAAGACTCTGGCAAGAACGGAAGTTCCGGGAGAAACGACTGTATTTCCAAGTTTTGTGGCTCTGTCGAAAACGTATCGTCCCGTGTCATTTTCTTTTAGCTGGCTCAACGGCAGAATTTTCTCTCGTCCGGTCAAACCTTCGACATTTACTTCTCTTCTTTCCGCTTCCGATAAGGCGTAAGTTACCGGAGCAGAAAGAAAGGCGTATATTTCGGCTGAAACGAACCAACACATCATAGTAGCTAAAATTACTACTATTACCGATCTGACAAGGCGTTTTCTAAACTCATCCAAATGCGCGAGAAACGACATCTGACCGCCTAATTCTTCTCTTTTGGCTTTATTGCTTTCCATTTAGAAAAATTACTTTACCTTAAAATTATATCCAATCTCTTTTACTCGTTTGTATCTCCTCGTTCGGCACGCTTTTTTCCGCTATGACCTTTTCGCTTTGAGGTTTTTTGTCAAAAAAATCTATGTTAATCAAATCTTCATCTACTTCTCTGATTTCCGGCAGAATCATCTGCTTTGCATTCTCGTCCGGGTTTCTTCCGATTGTAAAATCTTCATCGTCGGAACTTTCTCCTTTTGTAATAAATGAATTCAATTCGTTTTTTTCAAAATCAACTTCTTTTTCCCAAGATTGTTTGAAATCATTCGTCGAACGCTTGAACTCGGCGATGGTTTTTCCAACCGTCCGCATCATTTCCGGTAACTTTCGCGGTCCGAAAATTATCAATGCGACTATTCCTATCAATAGCAGTTCTGATGTTCCGATTGATTCTAATATAAATATATAAAACATATTTTTTTAAAGAAATAACTAGATAAACCTTTTATTAACAGCAACTTAGACGACTTTCAGAAAAACTTCCGTGAACTTTTTCACTCGTCCGATTTTTACTGCCGACGAATCTTTTTTGATAAAACTTTCTGCTTTTTCTTCCTCTAAGCTGATTAAAAGACCGCCCGCAGTTTGCGGATCAAATAAAGCACTTTGCATTTCCTTTGTTAAGTGCTGATCGAATTTTATCATTTCACCAACGTATGCGCGATTATTTTTGTCTCCTCTGGTCAGCATTTTTTGTTTTATCAAGTCAAAAACTTCCGGTAAAAATTTAACTTTTTTTGATTCTATTTCCAGAGTTACCTCGCTTCCCTTCGCCATTTCGTAGGCGTGTCCCAACAATCCGAATCCGGTTATATCCGTGCAGGCGTTTACGCCGATTTCCTGCATAATTTCCGAACTTTTCCGCGCAGAGGTTGTCATCGCTTTATATGCCGCTTCGCTTGCC
This sequence comes from Pyrinomonadaceae bacterium, assembly GCA_965214585.1. Taxonomy (GTDB): domain Bacteria; phylum Acidobacteriota; class Blastocatellia; order Pyrinomonadales; family Pyrinomonadaceae; genus JAHCHG01. The sequence goes on from OZ243957.1 coordinate 1,491,372, forward strand.
CGCCTGCCCGCTTTACCGAATTTAACACCCGTGCTGATAACGCCCGTTCCTATCGGCTTCGTTAATATTAAACTGTCCCCGATTTTCGCTCCCGAATTTGTTATAACTTTATTAGTATCAACAATTCCGGTAACGGCGTAGCCGAATTTAATTTCGCTGTCGTCAACAGAATGCCCGCCGATAACTACAACATTTTCGTCATTTAAAGCCTTCTGACCGCCGCGCAAAATTTCTCCTAAAACATTCCAATCTCCTTTTTGCGGATAGCAGACTATTGATAATGCCGAGAGAGGTTTTCCGCCCATTGCATACACATCATTCAGAGAATTTACTGCAGCAATCCTTCCATATAATTCGGGATCATCAGCTATCGGCGTAAAAAAATCTACCGTTTGAACCAGAGATTTCTCATCGTCCAGACGAAAAACTCCTGCATCGTCGGAGTTTTCAAATCCGACAATTATATCTTTGGAAAAATTTTGTTTCGGAAGTTTGCTCAAAACTTGAGCAAGATCGCTTGGTGCGAGTTTTGCCACTCAACCCGCACAAGAAACCATTTCCGTCAATCGCTTTTGCGTCATAAATCTTTTATTTGCAGCTATTTATCCATTATCAATTGATAAATCCTATCCAAATCCGACTCGCCGTAATATTCTATTTCAATTTTGCCGCCCAATCCGTTTCCATCGGGAGTTATCTGCACTTGTGTAGAAAAATGTCTTCTCAATTTTGTTTCCGCCGCTTTTATATTGGCATTCTTCTTTTTATCGCCAAATGTTTTTTCGGGAATCGGATTACTTCTTTTAATAGTCTTTTTGACAGCCCTTTCGGTTTCTCTTACTGATAATGAAGAGTCCATTATATTTCTGGCAATTCTTCTCTGCGAATCAATATCATCGGTCATTAATAAGGCTCTGCCGTGTCCCGCAGAGATTTTTCCCGTTTCGATTAATTCCTGTATATCTTCGGGAAGTTTTAGCAAACGCAGAAAAGTCGTAATTACGGTTCTGTTTTTTCCGACTCTCTCAGCAATAGTTTCCTGCGTTAAACCGACTTTCTCCGATAAATTTTTATACGCTTTAGCCTCTTCAATCGCATTAAGTTCTTCCCTCTGGATATTTTCGATCAACGCGAGTTCTAGTAATTTATCATCCGAAACATCTCTTATAATTGCCGGTATTTTGCCTATATTTGCTCGTTGTGATGCTCTCCAGCGTCTTTCGCCGGCGACTATTTGGTAATAATTATCAATTTTTCTTACGATTATCGGCTGAACAATTCCGTTTGCTCTGATTGATTGGCTCAATTCTTCAAGTTTATCGTCTTCAAAACTTGTTCTCGGCTGCTCGGAATTCGGCTTTATTAAATCCAGATCAATTTCAATTAATTCTTCAAAATTCGATTTTTGAGTTTCTTCACCTAATAATGCGTTTAATCCTCTGCCTAATGCTTTTCTAGCCATGACTTAATATCTCCTTTGCCAATTGCAAATAACTTTCTGCGCCGCGCGAACGTATATCATATAAAATTATAGGCTTGCCGTAACTCGGTGCTTCCGCCAGTCTTACATTTCTCGGTATAATCGTTTCTAAAACCTGCGAGCCGTAAAAATCTCTTAAATCTTTTGCTACCGCCGAGGAAAGATTTGTCCTTTCATCATACATTGTAAGCAGCAATCCTTCTATTATCAGATTTGGATTTAATCCTCTTCTGAGTCTTGCCAGAGTATCGAACAACTCCGTAACTCCCTCTAAAGCGTAGTATTCACATTGTATCGGAACTAATAAAGAATCCGCCGCCGTTAGACCGTTTAAGGTCAGCAATCCGAGAGAAGGAGGACAGTCAATTATTATATAATCATAATCGTCGCTTACCTTTTGCAACAGTTTCTTGAGTTTATATTCTCTGTTTTCCGCATCTACTAATTCCACTTCTGCGCCGGCTAAATTTTTGTCTGAAGGTAATATCCAAAGTAAAGGTAATTCGGTTGTTAAAATTATATCCTCTAAGTTTTCTTCAAGTATGAGAGCATTATACAAAGTTTTTCGGTTAATTTTTCTTGCAATCCCTGAACCTGATGTAGCATTTCCCTGCGGATCGGCATCAACAAGTAAAACCCTTTTTTCTTCAACTGCTAAACTTGCGGCTAGATTAACCGCCGTAGTTGTTTTTCCAACGCCGCCTTTTTGGTTGGCGATTGCGATAATTTTACTCATTTTTTCCTCTTTAGAATTTATTTGAACTTAAATTTAACATATTTTATGTGCAATTCCTATCTTGAAAATAGATGTAGCACGTTCCACATAAACTGTTGATTGTGGAACGTGCTACATAATTATAAAAAGAAATTTATTGTGATGTAGAAATGCTGACCAAAACGGTAGAAACAGCCGCAGGTGTTAATCCCGGAATTTTACGAACTTGAGCAAATGTTCGAGGATTAGCTCTCTCCAAACGCTCGATCATTTCATTAGAAAGCCCACCGACAGCCCGAAAATCAAAATTAACTGGAATTTTCGTTTCATCATTTTTATTAATTCTTCGATTTGAAATCGTCTGTTTGTCAATATATCCGCTATACAAAGAATCTGCCAAAGTAGTGTTCAAATCATCAATGGTGAAATCATAATTCAAATTATCAGGCAAAAATTTTGTTATGAATTCAACATTTACTCCTTGGCGTTGAGCAAGAAGCGCGAGATTGATTGAATCTCCCAAATCAGCATCAAGCAGTTGAGAGATGATTTGATATTGTTTATCAGACCTCTTAAAGCGGGTGTTATCTAAAATATTTCGCAATACGGCAAGTTTATCGCGTTTTTTATTAAATCTATTCCAACTTGAATCGTCTAACAAGCCGATCTCAAATCCTTTTTTGGAAAGTCTCTGATCTGCATTATCGTGTCTTAAAAGAAGACGAAACTCTGCTCTGGATGTAAAAATTCGGTAAGGTTCATCAACTCCGTGCCGAATTAAATCGTCAATTAAAACTCCGATATAGGCTTCATCTCTATTTAGATAAAAGAATTCCCTGTTTTGCGTATTAAAAGCCGCATTTATTCCGGCAATAAGACCTTGACAAGCGGCTTCCTCATATCCGGTTGTTCCGTTAATCTGACCGGCAAGAAAAAGCCCGCTGATTCTGACGGTTTCCAAAGAAGCCTTTAATTCACGCGGATCAACAAAATCATACTCGATAGCATAACCGGGACGGATAATTCTGACATTTTCAAAACCATCAATCATCCTAAGCAGTTCCTGCTGTAAATCAGCCGGAAGAGAAGTTGAAAAACCATTTAAATAAACTTCATTCGTATTATAACCTTCCGGTTCTAAAAATAATTGATGACGATCTTTATCGGCAAATTTAATGATTTTATCTTCAATAGAAGGGCAATATCTCGGTCCGATGCCTTTGATCTTTCCCGAATATAAAGGTGATTTATGCAAATTATTGCTGATTTTTTGGTGTAAATTATTATTTGTAAATCCTATATAACAATTTATTTGATCTTGCTCGATTTTGTCTGTTGAAAATGAAAAGGAAACAGCTTTTTCATCGGGTAATTGCTTATCAAAAGCATCCCAATCAATAGTTCTTCCGTCAAGGCGTGGCGGAGTTCCGGTTTTCAAGCGTCCGACAGGAAAACCTAGATGTTTCAAATTTTCAGCCAAATCAATTGAAGCAGGTTCTCCGGCACGACCGGCAGAGTAATTTTTATTTCCTGTATGTATTTTTCCATTTAGAAAAGTTCCGGCGGCAACAACAACAGAATCAGCCCCGAATTTACGGGAGTCCTGCAATTCAACCCCCATAACCTTGTTATTCTCAACGATCAACCCAACTACGACACCTTGTCTTAGATGTAAATTCGGAGTAGCTTCCAGAACCTTCCGCATTTCGGTTCGATACAGAGCGCGATCAGCCTGCGCTCTGGGTGATTGAACCGCAGGACCTCTCGAACGATTTAAAAGGCGAAATTGAATGCCGGTGCGGTCAATAACTTTGCCCATAATTCCGCCCAGAGCGTCAATTTCACGGACAATATGTCCTTTAGCAACTCCGCCGATAGCAGGATTACAAGACATTTGTCCAATTAAATCCAAATTTATGGTGATAAGTGCGGTTTCCGAGCCTAAACGCGCGGATGCAGAAGCGGCTTCGCACCCTGCGTGACCTGCGCCGATAACAATTACGTCAAATTCTTCATCAAAATACATAACTTTAAATTTTAGCTTCAAAAAATATTGCGAATTTAAATTCGCGGAAAACTAAACTTATTATTATAAGTTATGAATCCGATTTTACCAAGACTTATTATTTCGGAAAACATATAAAGCCTTATAACACAAGAGAATAGGAAATTTTAGCTCCATCTTCCATTTAGCTGTTTGGAAGGAAAAGCAATTGATTGCAAGTCCGCAATTTTTACCGAGTCGGAATCACGAAAGGAAATAAGCGGCATCAAACCTTGTTCGATAAGTTTATCGCAAGCATCGTGAGTCATATTTATTTCCGCACAAGATTTCGTTTTAATTTCGTCATTATCGTCTTTATAAAGGTGTGTCGGGAAATTATCCGCTGTATCGAAGAATTTTCCTTGAAATTCCCAACTATATGCGCTGAAAGTTTGAGCTAATAATAAGGCACAAATGAAAGAAGAATTTGCCCAGACATATTCTGTATGTTCGGAACTTTCCGTAAATTCTTCAAAGGAAAACACTTCCGTCGGTTCAGTTGCCTCTCCGTAGGGAAGTCTGGTTAAAAATCTTGGCAGTATAAATCCTAAATTTGCAGCTTCGGGAATAGTGCGGAGCGCAGTCCATAATTTTCCTTCGACGGTTTCATCAGACAAATTCCAGTCGCCGACAGATGCGTTGTCAACCAAAGAATCAATTCCCAACATCTGCGGTTTGATTTGAGAAATAAAAGGCGCAGTCAGAGTATTTCCGATCTTTGCAAGTCTGATTAGTGCCGCCGCATCTTCGACATTTAATTCAAATTCATAATTGCCGCAAAGCAATGCCCAAGGTTCTCCGCCGATTGTTTGAGATTTATCGGAAACGATTTTCCGGTAAAATTGCGAATCGCTTAAATCATTGACGGATTTGAGGTTACGGGCAAGTTCTTGTTTGGCTATGTCCAATAAAAACAACTTTAAATCCTGATTTGTTTCGGTTCGGCGAACTACAAAATAAAGTCCGCGCCAAGCAGATTCGAGTGCTTGAAACTGCGGATGATGCAAAATCCGGCGCATTAATTCGCCGATTGCTTCATCAACTACGGCAACCAACTTTTTTTGTTCGTTTTCATCTGTCTGAATAATATGAGGCTTGACAATTTTCCGAATAAAACCGCTAAGGTCATTAGACTCACCATTTAGAATGTTATAGGAATCGGATTCAACTTTAGTATCAGTCAAAATATCATCGAGTAAATTGCCGGAACTGACGGGTTTTTCTTGTAAAATCTTTTGAGCAACATCTTTCTCGGTTTTTATCGTTTTTTCGGAGTTTTCTTCAAACCAAGAACGAACTTCAATCGCTGCGGTTTCAAAAGACTCGTGATTTGATAACCGTTTGCGAATATCGCGCAATTCCGAAAAAAGCGGAACTTGCCGGAAAATTCTATCGGGATGAAAATCGTCTAATTCTCTGAAACCTAGAACCAAAGTTTCTTCTTCCGCTTCTTGTAACCTCAAGCGAAGACTGACGTTTAGCTTTTTCATTACGTCTTCAAAATTATCCCTGTTAATCTCAAAAATACGTTGTTCTGCAAGTGGAGATTCAGTAATTTGCGAAAGATTTTCGCGCCCGCTGTAATCGCCTAAGAAAAGTATATGAAAAGGCGGGTCTTCGGGAACGGGAACGGCTTCGGTTTGAAGTAAAACCTGCGATTCAAATTCGGTTTCAGTCGGAAACATACGGGAAAAACCTCCAGAAAAGTTAAAATTTATTTGCAACAAATATGAGGTTTCGGAAAGTAAATGTCAATTTTTGTATGTGAAATAAAATTATTTTTCCGACTCTTTGAAGGATTAGTATTGAAAATACTTCTTCAAATTCGTCTTTATATCAAGTAACTTTTATATTTTTGCTCATCTTTTAGATTTTCGCTTCGATTTTCTGATTTCTTTTTCTTCGACAATTCGCAAAGGCTCGGTATATTGTCTGTAAAGATCGAACAGATATTCCAAGCGTTCGATTTCGCCCGAAAATTGCCGTTTGCCGTAGCAAGCATCAACGGCTTTGTCATTTGCGCGGTGTGCGTCCACCAATTCCTTCGGCATTGAAAGCGGATCATAAAGGTCAGCCAAAGTTGCATCCGGGAATTTTGCCCGCGCTTCCAAAATGCTTTGCGCCGTTTGTTCTACCTTTTCGATTTGTTTGACCGTCGGTTCTTTCGGAAAAGGGAAATTGTTGTAAACGAGCGTGTTTGAATAACGATAATCACTTTTCAAACGTCCGCAAACTTGGCGCATCCAAGCATTGTGCATTGATGATGTTAAAACACCAAAATGATAAAGCGTTGCATTTGGAATAATCAAACAAGAATCAGCAGCGATAGAATCACTCTGAAAAAATCCTATCGGAATAAAAAGCCGTCTTTCCGACGAAACTCTAGGAACTAAAATATAATTTATTTCCGGCTGTCTGATTTCACCAAATAAATAAGGAAAATCGGCAAGTCTTTTTGTAGTTTCCCGTGAACTTTTGAGGCGATGTGTTTTGACGATTTCAACCCGTTTCACAACTTCTTTCAAACTGCGCCATTCAATCGGCGAAACATCTTTTAGCCAAAGACAAAACCGTTCTTTTTTATTGATAAATTCATAAGCACCCAAAAAAGGTTTTACAAATTTTTCCGCTTTCGGTTCGATTTTCAAAAACTCTCTCAAATCTTCATCACTCAAAATCAAACCGCCGCCGTCGTTCGGCATATTTCCGAAAACGATATTCGGCACATCTGAAATCGGTTTGCTTCGCTTTGTGATAATCAAATCCTCGTAGTCAATCAAATACGGATTTATGTTTTTAACCTCAATTTCTTGCGGTTTTGCAGTCGGAGTTTCGTAATCGAAAAGTCTTTTATTCCTCGTATCAAACAGCGCAAACCCAATGATTACACAATATACAGCCGCTTTTCCTTTCGCTTCATTTGTCCATTTGAAGGTGCGGTGTGCGAAATGAATTTTCACGTCCTTATCGAGTAAATACTGCCAAAGAATGCTTACTTGTTCGCCCTGCGTGATGGAATTTGTCGAAACGAAAGCGACTTTGACTTTCGTTTCGGCGGAGTTTATGCTGACAACGTGTAACACGTTGTCAGCATAAACTCCGCCGTTTTCTTTAATAAATTTAACGGCTTTGATATACCACGCACAAACATAATCGAGCGTTTTGAAATTCGGCACGTCCGAGCAGGCAAATTCCATATCCGCATTCTGCTCTTTTGTGCGAAACTGCTTTCCGATAAACGGCGGATTTCCCAAAATATAAAGCGTCGTTTCAGATTCGTTTCCGTCTTTTGAAACAACTTCGTTCCAATCAATTCGCAAAGCGTTAGCGTGTAGAATATTCGCGCTTTTAATTAACGGCAGACGCACATAATTTAAGCCGAATTCGTAGGAAAGCCGCGTGTTCGCCTGATGATCGGTCAGCCACAAAGCGACGCGGGCAATTTCCGCCGGAAACTCTTCAACTTCGATGCCGTAAAATGAATCAACATCAATTTTCGATATTTTTGAAATGTCCAATTCGAGTTGAATATTTCCGGTCAATTTGCGTATTTGTTTTAGAATCTCAAGTTCTAAATTTCTCATTTCGCGGTATGTGATAACGAGAAAATTTCCGCATCCGCAAGCCGGATCGAAAAAGCGCAGACGGGCGATTTTTTCGTGAAATTCACTGAGATTTTTGAGATTGTTTTTAACCTTTGCAAACTCTTCGTAAAGTTCATCAAGAAAAAGTCCTTGAATCACTTTCATAATGTTCTGCTCCGATGTGTAATGCGCTCCGAGATTACGGCGTTCTTCCGCGTTCATCACCGCTTGAAACAACGAGCCGAAAATTGCCGGTGAAACCTTGCTCCAATCCATCGAACACGCATCTATAACGATTCGCCGCATTTTCTCATCGAAAAACGGCAAGTCTATTCTTTCCTTGAAAAGTTCGCCGTTGACGTAAGGAAACGCCCGCAAATCTTCGTCTAAAGTCGTTTGCCGTTTTGCGTCCGTAGTATCGAGAATCTGAAAAAGCGTGTTGAAAAATGAGCCTAAATCCGAGCCGTTTTCCTTCGTTCGCTCTTCCAGAAGATATAGCAGACTGCCGACGGGTTGGAAAATTCCCGTGTTATCGGCAAAAAGACAGTAAACAAGCCGAACAAGAAAAATTTCGAGCCGGTGACCTCGATAACCGCTTGCTTCGAGCGCGTCGTGAAGTTCGCCGATTTTTTCGGCAACTTTAATGTTTACCGCATCCTGCTCTTTGTATTCGCGCCTTTCCGCGCCGTATATAAAACCGAAAAGACTTATTTTATCCGGCAATTCTTCAATCGAAAATTCATACTCTTCATTAGTATCCAAATCATAAAGCCGAAATCGCGCAAAATCCGAGATCAAAACAAATTTCGGCAAATCTTCGTCGGCAATATTGACGAGATATTCAAAGGCTTGTGATTCCGCTTTGTCAAAATCCTGCCCGCGTGATTTGTGTTCGACCAAAAGTTTCGATTTCCAAAAAAGATCAATCGAACCCGTGTTTTTATTCGTCTTCTGAACGGCTTTCTCAAACGTCGCCACGCGCTTTCTGATAACGCCGAAAATAGAAAAAAACTCATTCCAGAAAGTCTGCGATTCGGCGCGTTCCCGCGTTTCGTTCTTCCATTCGTGAACAAAAGCGATTGCATTATTTCTGATTTCCGATTGTGTCAATTGCGGCATAACTTTTGCACATTATAAACTTTTTTATTTGCCGATGCAGAAAGTATGTAACTTCAATAAGTTTAGTATTTACAGTAGTTTAGGGCGATACTTATTTCAAATAAATACAAATAAGATACAAATTATACAAAAAAGCCAAATTTCAGATGATGTTATTAAATCAGAAAATTCAGCTAAAAATTATCAAAATTAAAATTTATTATAGGATAACCAGACCTTTGTAAGATAATAAATTTCAACTAAGTTCATTTCGTAAAGAAATAATTATATCGAAGAAATTTTCTCTAAAGGTGAAAAATGTCTAGCGTGATAGACAAGGTTTAAGCCTTTACTTTTCATAAGACTTTTACAAATTAACTTTTTCATATTCAATAAAACTTATATTGAGATTAAAGAATAAAAGACACAGAAAAACATCCGATCTCTGCTAAATTTTTTGATAATTTGAAAAGCTCTCAGTTCTTTGTTTCACGAATAGCTAAAACCCATTCGTAAATCTTTTCACTTGGTAGCATTTCAGGCAAATCAATATCATCATCAATTAAAACCTCTACCGGAACGCCTGCAATGCGGGAATATCGTAAAAGCACATCTAGCGGTGGTTCTCTCGTGCCACGTTCATAACTGCTTATATGAGAAGCATAAAGATTTGATTCAGTTTCACCTAACCTATTAAATATTTGAACTTGATTTAATTCAAGACGATTACGAATTTCAGTTAGCTTTTCGGCTAATCTTTTCGGCTGATAGCGTTTTCCACGTCCCATTAGATAATACCTCCATTGGAAACGTAAAAACTCTTAAAAGGAATAAACCTAAATAGGTTGCATTTACATCTATTTAGGTTTATTGTTTGTGTGTTTATCGGTTGCGCCAAAACACCTAAAAACGTGTTTTGAAACGCAGATTTCATATCTGCTTTGAGGTAATTTCAAACATTCTACAAAAGTATATTGTTTATACCGATAGATTTCAAAATATTGGTAATGATTATTATCAAATTCAAAATATCAAACAAAAAAATTTGTTATGAATAGTAAACCACAAATAAAATGCCCGAATTGTAAAACTTCAATGCCTTTCACAGCCGCAGAATGTCCGAAATGTAACCGGCGAATGGTTACATTAAGTAAAGATTCGAGTAATAACATTCAAACGGGTAATAAGACTACTTTAATTGGCGGACTTATTGCAGGCAGTATTGTAGCTGTTTTATTGATGATTTGTTGTTCATCCGGCAATGAATCGCCAGAACAACGGCGAGCGCGTGAACGTCAAGAAGAAATGCGTCCTGTTATGAATGAGATAGATCGCAAAATGAGCGAAGGCAAAACGAAAGAACAAGCGGCACGGGAAATTGTCAATGAAGAATTTGAACGTCAAAAACGACGAGAACAAATTGAAGAATTAGAAAGGTCTATTGAAGAAGAGAAGAAAAAATAATTCTGTAAAATAACTATCTTTTTGTATTGTAAATTTACTACAAATTTTTCAAACAATAATTTCTAAAATTTCGTGTGCATCCAAATCTATAAATATGAGAATTTAGATTTAATTCATAAGGTGATCGTTAATACATAGGGTGATCTTTGATACAAAAGTTAAAACTGTCTATTGTGATAGACGGTTTTGAAATTTTTGTGAAACTGTTTGAGGTTAAAATATAAACTTTTGGAATGAATTTTCTTTTTATCTTCTTTTGATAAATTACTCATAAACTTAAAACTACCTGCCGCATATTTTCAAATTCGGTAACGTGCATTTCAGCGTTTGACTCGCTCAAATTTCCGTCAATAATTAAGACTGCTTTTTGTTCATCAAGAATCTTTTCAAAGTCATTAAGTAACTTTTTATCCGATAAAACTTTTTCAAGTTTAGCATTGTAAAGGGAAGCAAACTCATTTTGCCTATGCAATCGGCAGATTTGCTGATTTATTAAGTAATCTGCAAGGTCAAAGCCATTATTTTTTTCTGCGTCCGTGCCGTGCTTTTCTATTAAGTCCGATAATCTGACATCTAAACTTTGCGAACGTGCTTTCAATGCGATTTCTTGCCAAAGCAAAAAGCCGTCTGCGTCTGGATATAAAACTATTTTTCTTTGTCCGAGCCGTTTCAATTTTTCAACTTTTAAGTTTTGCTTTGAACCGATAGCAAGACAAACAAATTCGGGAAAGCAGATTGAAGCGATAACCGCCGTCTTTTCCGCTTCGACAATCATAATCGGCAAGTCTTTTTTACTTATCAAAAGATGTTCGCCGAAAAAGCATTGATTCAAGTTAAAATCCGGTCTGAGTAACCGAGCGCGTTTTAACACGGCGTGTGTCCAATTCGGGAAAATGTCTTTTCGGCGTTTTCCGGTTTCGCCGTCATAAGCAATAATTTTTCCCGTGCGGATTCTTTGCAATTGGTCAATCTGCCAGAAAATAGTTTTGCCGTCTTTGGTCGTTCCGATTCGGTAATCTTTAACGGCTTTTTCGACTTCATCAAATCTATTCTGGAAAAGATTTGTCAAAAACTTAACAAATACGTTTTGCTCATAATTCGTTAAAGTCCGCAGTAAAACATCATTTGATATAAAATCAGGCTTTTTAGGTGTGTTTTGCAATTCATACTTTGCCTGTGTGCCGTTTTTATCAGTTGAAGCATAGTTAGATACCTTTTTTTGAGTTATGGCTTTATATGGTTGATTTACAGGTCTTTGCGGATTAACTGCAAAGAACTCTTTCGGGGTAAAATGATAACCGCATTTACTTTCTCTGTCGCACCGTCCGACATCCGAATCAAGATGCTCATTAGTTTTTAGAGTTACATACCGAACGAACCGCTTTTGAGAGCAAGCCGGACAAATGTATTTTTTTGAGCCTTTTTCCAATTCAATTCTCATTTTTATTTTGTAACTTTGTAACAGGTGTAACAGGTGTAACACTATGTTACGGGTGTTACACTTGTTACATCTGTTACTTATTCACATATCGGCTTACAGTCATTTTTGATACTCCTAATTTATCACCAATTGCCTGCATTGATTCGCCTTTCTCGTGAAGTTCCTTTGCTTTTTTGATTAGTTGTTCGCGGTCTTTTTCCGTGAAAGTTTTCAAATGTTCGCTTTCACGCCCAGAGCCTTCAAAAGCAAAATGTAAGAAATTATCTGGCTTTTGAATTTGGCACAATTGAACATTATCAGCATCAAATTTGATTTCGGTGTTTCGCACCTTAATTTGTTTGAGATACCGCAAACCTTTTTCTTTTGAACTTTCACCAATGGCAAAAGACGAATCGCAAAAGTTTATTAGCATCTTTGAGCCTTGCAAATCGTTTCTGCCAAGTTCTTTTGTATAATCACGTTTCGGCGTGTGTGCTAACGCCAAAATAGAAAGGTCAAATCTGCTTTTTAAGGCTTTGAGATGCTTCATCAAAGGCAAAGCGTCTTTTGCCTTTTCCGTTTCATTTTTGAGATAAGTTAGATTATCAATTATGAGAATTTTCGCGCCGGTTTCCGCGATACTATAATTAAGCGAATTATTAAGATAATCTTCAAATGAAGCGAAGCCGTGTTCAACATTTGCATTAGGATTGATTTCAGCACGGATAAAATTATCACTAAATTGATAATGGCGTGAGAAAAATTTATCGTTTTCGCCTTTTCGAGAATAACGAGATTCAAATTGTTTATCAGATAACTCAAAATCACAATAAAGAACGATCTGCTTTTCTGCTTCAATTCGTAAATTTTCGATACTTTGCCCGTTTGATAAAGCATTACCTATTTGCACGGCTAAAATTGATTTACCAACATTTGTATCGGCAAATAATATACAAAGTTCACCTTCAAACCAAAATTCGTCAAAAAGCTGTTTTGGAACAGGTCTTTTTTTCGCATCTGCAAGCCAACAGTTTGCAGTCTGAATTTTGAAAAGATTTTGAAAGTTTTCATCTTCAAATGTATCAGTTTGTTTATTTGAATTAAGCAATTTTTCCGCATCGGCACGGATAGCATCTTCATCAATTACTTGTTTTTTCGATTGTTTTACATTAGGATTAGACATAATTTTGACGTTTAGCCATTTAGCTATTTAGCTTATTTGGATAAATTAAATTATTGATTCGAGAGTGATTTGTCGTTGGTTGCGTTGATCGCTCTCGTTTTATTTTGTTCGTAGTTTTCCGCTTCGACTTCAATTTCGGCTTGCGTTTTGCGCTTTCCGCCTTCAATCCATTCGGTTAATTCTTTTCGAGAAAAATAAAGTTTTTTTCCGCGTTTTGAGTGCGGAATCTTTCTTGCCGAAACAAGACCGTAAATCGTCGCTTTCGCTAAACCTGTTAATTCGACAGCTAAATCAATTCCGCCGATTTCATCATTTTCGGCAACTTTTTCACCTATACTATTTTCAGCAAAGAAGTTTTCAAGTTCTTCACGAAAAAGTTCTCTGACCTCAGATATTGAAAGTTGTGTAAAAACTAAATTTTCCATTTTATTTATTCCTTTTCAAAAAAGTTCACGAAAAAAGAATAAATCAAAAATGAAGGCTGTAACCTTACAGCAAAGGTTACAAATTTTACATTTCTAAATCATTACTAATCATTTTTACAATTTCGTCTAATCCTAAACTTTCAAAATATTTGCACACTATTTCCATATCTTTTTCATACTTCACGAAATTTGAATCTGCTTTTTCGTGAAGTTTTGATAATTTTTGTCTAATAGTATTTTCACTAAATCCTGTAAGAAAAGATATAAATTTTGCTTTATCAGTATTAGGGCTATCAACTTTTAAATACTTAAAAAGATATGCAAAAACTAGAGTTGCACGATCAAGTGTTAGTTCTTTATTTTTTCGATTCTTTATTGAAATATCTTTTTTTGGTTTTTCATTTTTTTTATTGATTTTTTCCAATTCTCTTTTCTCTTTAAGTTTCAAAATTTCTAAATCCAAAAAATCAATTAACTGTCTTATTTCAAAAGAAACTCTATCTCCCAAAAGAAAACTTTTATGTTTGAAAAATGTTGATTCATTAGTCAAATAGACAATTTGCTCTTGAATAGAATCAAGAGCGTAATACTTTTCTAAAATTCGTTTAAGATGTCCGCTTGACGGAATTGCCCATCTAAAATCTTTCTCGTTCATCGCTTACCTCTTATTACTTCAATCTAATTTTGTTCACCGCATCGCGTTTCTTTTCGTCAATCACCCGTGCGTAAATCTGTGTTGTCTGTAAATTTTTATGTCCGAGTAGCTTTGAAACGGTGTAAATATCCGTTCCAAGCGTTAATTGCAGAGTGGCAAAGGTATGCCGGAAAGCGTGAAATGTGATTTTCCGTTCAATGCCCGCCGTCTTTGTCCAAACGGGCAAATAAACGCATTGTGAATAATTCAAATCACCAAAAATCTTTTCCGCATCCGCACCGCGTTCACCGAGCAAATCTAATGCTTGCTCATTCAAAGGCAATGTTTCATTTTCTTTCGTTTTCTTTTGCCGGAAACGAATACAATAATTATTTTCCGCGCTGTGTTGAATTTCTTGCCAAGTTAATTTTTCAATGTCGGAAAACCGCAAACCCGTCAAAGCCGAAAACAAAGCCGCACGGCGCAAATCTTCATATTCAAACGGAGTTTGATAAAGCCTTTGAAGTTCATCAAAAGTTAAAAACTCACGCTTTGTATCTTCGAGTTTGACGGATTTGATATTTTCCGCCGGATTTTCTTTGAGAAATTTTTGCCGATGTGCTTCTTTGATAACGTATTTGAATTTATCGAAGTAAGCCGATGCTGTGTTATTTGAAATGCGCTTTTGATTAAGTAGAAAGGAACGAAAATCTAAGCAGAAATTTTCCGTTACTTCGCCGAATGTGCAATCTTCACCCGCGAAGTTGCGAACATATTTCAAAATCGAAAGATAACTTTCATAGTTGCTTTTGGAAGTGTTCTTTTTCGTTTCGGCAAAGCCTTCAAAAAAGGCAATAAAATTCTTTAGTTTGTTTCTTACCGTCAAAAAGCCGTAATCACCGCTTTGCACATCTAATTGACGCTGTGAACGAATCGCTTCACCGAGCATCTTTGTTTCCTTATTATGATTCTTTTCGGTTTCACTTTTCGGACGCTCATAAATGTAAAGTTTAAGATGTTCGCGCCTTGTCGGTTTGCGCGTTTCAGGGTTCATAATCGGCGGGTAAAAATCAAGGTAAAGACTTTTACGCCCGTCCTTTATTTTCTTTTCATACAGCTTTACTTTTGTCATAATTTTTCACTAAAAAGCAGGTCAATATCTTCACGCCGAATAACAATGCGTCTGCCAAAACGCACGGCATTGAGCCGCCCGTCTTTGATCGCACGGCTTAACGTCCAACGGCTTATATTAAGCAGCTTTCCGGCTTCTTTGATAGATAAAAACTCTTTGGATTGCAGATTAACGGTTTCGGCGGAAATGATTTTGACGGTTTCCGCCGTGCTTTTTTCGACATCTTTCTTTCGCGCTCTTTGTTTATATGCCCGTGCCGAACAACGATGCGAACAATACTTAGTTACGGTTGTCCGCGCCGTAAAACTTTCACCGCAAAACTGACAGATTCGAGTTAGTTTTATGTTTGAACTCATTCGTTTAGAAATGTGAAGTTATGCGTAGCGTGTTTTAAGTAGCAGTTTGTAGCATAATTTCACTGTTTGTGTATCTTTAATTGCTAACAGATACACAATGATACAACTGAAATACAAAAAGATACAAACTAAAACGAAGTAAAACAAAATAAAGATTAAGACAGGTATAAGAAAAAGCCTTATGAGTAAAGGCTTTTGTGTGGTTTATTATATTTATTCTTTTTGTTACTTATTACATCTTACTTTCCGATGCAGAAAGTAGAAAAAATCCGCGACAACATATCTTCCGTCGTCGTTTCGCCCGTGATTTCTCCGAGATAACGCAGCGAATTATGCAAACCGACCAGAACGATTTCCTCGCTTATTTTGTTGTTCAAAGACTGCAAGGATTCGTTTATTTCGGAAATCGAGCGAAGCAGCAGATCGTGATGGCGTGCATCTGAAATGAGAAAACCGGAGTCTTCGAGTTCGTGAGATGCGAATGGGGAAAGAATTTTTTCACGCAGTAAATCCAAATTTTCGCCGGTTTTTGCCGAAATTTGAATGTATTCGGAAGTGCTTTTCAAATCTAATTTATTTTGCGTTAGATCGGATTTATTTATTGCAATGATTGAAGTTAAATTCTTAATCAAATCTAAGATTTTTTCGTCTTCATTTGTCAAAGTTTCCGAACCGTCGAGAAGTGCGATCACTAAATCGGCATCAGCCATAACTCGTTTTGCGCGTTCGACACCGATTATTTCAACAGTATCGGCGGTTTCGCGGACTCCGGCGGTATCTATCAAAGAAATGGGAACTCCTTTGATAGAAATTTTTTCGTGAAGCTGGTCGCGCGTCGTTCCGGCGATTTCCGTGACGATTGCTCTTTCGTCGCCGATCAAAGCGTTGAAAAGACTGGACTTACCGACATTAGGTCGTCCGACGAGGGCGACTTTTAAGCCTTCTCTGAGAAGATTTCCGGCTTTGAACGTCGCGGCGAATTTTTCCAGTTTTGAAGAAATATCCGAAAGACTTTCTTTGATTTTTTCGATCTGAAAATCGGGCAGGTCGTCTTCGACGAACTCGATGGAAGATTCCAATATAACGATCACGTCCAAAAGTTCGTCTTTGATCGGCTGTAATTTGCCCGAAACTTCGCCGCGAAGCTGCCGGACGGATTGTTTTGCGGAAGCGATTGTTTGCGCGTCAATCAGATCGCGGACGGCTTCGGCTTGGCTCAAATCCATACGCTTGTTGGAAAGAGCGCGAAGCGAAAATTCGCCCGGTTCAGCCAAACGCGCGTCGAGTTTTAGACATAAATCTATGATCTGGCGAATGACAACCGGCGAACCGTGAGAACTGATCTCGATTACGTCTTCGCCTGTAAATGATTGCGGAGATTGGAAATAGGTGATTACAACTTCGTCAATTATCTCTTTTGAATCAAGTTCATAAACCTTTTTCAGCGACGCGAAGCGCGGTTTCGGATCGAATTTTTCGTCATCGGTAAGTGTCCGCACAATTTTGAGCGAATCGCTGCCGCTTAAACGTATGACGGCAATTCCGCTCCTTCCGAAAGGAGTTGTCAAGGCAACAATCGTGTCTTTCATTTTGACCTCGTAAAATGAGAAAAACACAAAGATTTGACGAAAGCTGTCGTAAACCCTTGTGTTCAAAGAAATTATAAATACATACTATTTGAATTTAACTTGTAAACGCCGTTCTCGTCCCGTTCCAACCGATTCGGTTATCAGGTCTTTTTCTTCCTGCAAAGTCAGATGAATAATTCGCCGTTCCGTGGAATTTAAAACGCCGAAGGTAAAAGGTCTTTCGTTTTTTCGCACATTTTGCGCGGCAAACCGCGCCATCGCTTGAAGTTCGGCTTTTCTGGATTTTCTGAAACCTTCCGCGTCGCAGACGAAACGGTGTTCTCTGTCCAATTCGCGCCCGTAAATCTGGAACAGAATCGTTTCAAAAGCATCGAGCATTTCGCCGTTTTCACTTAATAAAAACGAAGAGTCTTCGCCGGATAAATCCAAAATACAGCCTTCCTCGGTCCATTCGGCAGAAACGCTCAAATCGAACCGCAAATCATTGACGATCTCGGTTAAAAATTCTTCGGCTTTAGTGCATATTTCGTTCATAATTTCTTTTAGGAAGTCGAAAGTTTGGGTTTTCTTTTTTTCGACAAAACCGGAGCGGTTTCTACTTCATCTTTCGGCGGTTCGTCGGTTTTGTTCATACGGTTGATAAATAACTGCTGAACAAAACTGACGATGTTGCCGACAAACCAATAAAGCAGAAGTCCCGCCGGCGCGCTCCACATAATCCAGAGCATCATCACGGGCATAAAATACGTCATCATTTTCTGCTGCATCTGCTGTTCGGGCGTAACCGAAGCGGAAGTCGGCGAAAATTTCATCGAAAGTATCATCGAGAAAGCAAAACCGAATTCGAGAAAATGATAAGGATCGCCCGCCGACAGATCGGGAAGCCATAAAAACGACGCTTGACGGAAACCGAGCGAAATTGTAACCGTAATATACAGAGCAATTAAAAGCGGGAACTGGAGAAGCATCGGCAGACATCCGCCAATCGGCAGAGCGTCTTTGGTCATTTTCAACTGCTGCATCTGCAACTCGCGCATACGCGGATCGTCGGACGGAATTCCCTTGGCTTGCATTTCTTTTAGTTTTTCCTGCATCTCCTTCATTTTAGGAGCGTTAGCCGCGCTCTTTTTGAAAGATTTCGACTGATACCAACGCATCGGAAACAGCAGCGAATAAAAGAAAAGAGTGAAAAGAATTATGGAAATTCCGTAATTATGCGTGAAACCATACAGAAAATTCAGCGCGTATAGAATCGGCACGGAAAGCGGTTTTGTCAGATAATGAAACCAACCGTAATTGATAAAATCTTCAATATCTATGGGTCTTCCGACACTTTGCGTTAAAATGTTGTTGTATTCGGATAATACGAAATAATCTTTCGTTCCCGTGTAAACTTTATTTGTCGAACCGTCGGCGACAATCGGAACATAAGCAGTTAAACGATGTCTGATTTGCTTCGTTGTCGGACTTCTCGTGATCCAGCTTATAATGCCGTCAAAATACGGCTCGGTTTCGACTTCGTATTTTGTCGTGTGATATTCCAAACCCTGCGTTCTTCGCGCCGGAATTGCCGCCATCGCAAAATATGTGTCGCCGACTCCAGCCCAATCCACTTCGCCGGCGACATTTTGATTTCCGGCATCTTTTTCGCCTTCGATCATAGAAGCGGAATGAATTCTTTCGCTTCCGCCGTCAACATACGCAACGCCTTCAGGTTCGACTTGATAATAATTGTAAAATTTTACGCTCTGATCGCCGATGTTTGAACCGATAAGAAGTTTGGCATTCGGAACAACCTGACCGTTTTTTGTTAATTTAACTTGTAAATCTGTAACATAACTGTCGGCGCGAAACAGAAAACTTTTCGTAACTTCTACGCCCGTCGCTTCGTCTTTTAAAACATAATCAATCTGTTTTGTTTGATTTCCCGTAAGTTCAACATTGTCTTCATTTGCGGAAATTTGATAGTTTCTCTGATTGAGCAAATTGTCCAAATTCGCATCGCCCGTCGAAAGCCGA
This sequence comes from Pyrinomonadaceae bacterium, assembly GCA_965214585.1. Lineage (GTDB taxonomy): Bacteria > Acidobacteriota > Blastocatellia > Pyrinomonadales > Pyrinomonadaceae > JAHCHG01. Next base: position 1,510,515 of record OZ243957.1, read on the forward strand.
AAGGGAACTTCGCGCGGATTTCTTTTTAATGCTTCGGGCGAAATTAGTTCAAGCGGTTTCTTATCTTTTTCAGTTGAACCATTGGCGTATAAAAGTTTTCCCTGTTTGTCTTCGGTAGAAATATTTCTGATCAAAATCCAACTTGTCGCCAACGCGCCTTTTGAATCGAGTTTCACTTGGTAAAGCGGCGTTTTGACCGTAACTTGTTTGTTCGGAACATTATCGGGAGTTGATTCAATCGGTTTTTGCTGAGTTTCCGTTTGCGGAGTCGTTTGCGTTTCGGGAGTTTTATTATTGGCTTGAGCGTTTTGCGCGGCATTGGCGTTTGTGTTCGCATTTGCCAATTCCGTTTCGCTCGTATCGGGCGCGAAAAAATAAGTCCAGCCGAAAAGCACCATTACGCAAAGGGACGCGGCAAGAAAAAATCTCGATTGATTTTGTTGTTTTAATTCAGACATTTTTAATAAATTACTATTTACTTCACAGGATCGTGTCCGCCTTTGCAAAACGGCTGACAGCGCAAAACGCGCTTAAAACCCATCCAACTTCCGCCAATCGCACCGTATTTTTCAATCGCCTGCATCGCATACGTCGAGCAAGTCGGCGTAAAACGGCACGAAGGCGGCAAAAAAGGCGAAATCCACGTCTGGTAAAGCCGCAAAAAATCTAAAAGCAGAAACTTCATTTTGCATTATTTACGACGCTTTGTTCGCCTTTGTTTCGTTTTCAAAAACTTTCGCAATTATCTGACGGAAATCTTCCAGAGGTTCTTCCATTTTAACCGTCAGCAAATTTCTGCGGGCGTTCAAAACCCAATCATATTCGACATTTAACGCTTCGAGTTCCGCCCTGCTCAAACGAAAAGCCTCGCGCAGAAGCCGTTTTGCACGGTTTCGCTGAACGGCGTTTCCGACGGCTTTTTTTGAAGCCGTGATGCCTATACGCTGAAAAGACGTTTCTGACGGCACAATAAACGCCGTCATAAAACGCCCGTTAAAACGCATTCCGTTTTCATAAACACGGCGAAATTCCTTAGGTTTACGCAGACGGTTTGTCTTAGGCAGACGAAAATCTAATAATGGTGAACCGTTAATCTGACGCGCCCTTTCGCCCGGCGGCGTTTGATCACATTGCGTCCCGCTTTCGTTTTCATACGCGCCCGAAAGCCGTGTTTCTTCGCCCGGCGGCGGTTGTTCGGTTGATATGTTCTCTTCTTCTTTGCCATAATTATTCATCTCCTTCACGTAAAGTGAAAACTTTGATTTTATGGATATTTCCGTTTAATGTCAAAGCGGAAAGCATTATAAATAAACCGTAAAGAGAAGTCGGGTTATAAAAAATTTTGATAGTGCTAAAAAAATGTAAGATTGAGAATTTGTTTTTATCAATTGCCGCCAACTTAAAGTCTTTGATGATTAAATCTAATAATAAATCAGCCATCGTAGATGGCATCGGCATAAAGCCTAGTGTGGAGCGAAGCGAAACGCTAGGTTGTTGGCAATAAACGGTTGAGAGCTATCGTAGATAGCGTCCGCAATGTCCGTCGCCATCTACGATGGCTGGAATTTGTTTTTTATTCCAACCTAGCTCTGACGAGCTAGGCTTTATGCAAATCGCCCGTTATCACGGGCTAAAATCGGAAGAATTTTTTGTTAGATTTAATTATCAAAGACCATAAGTTGGCGGCAATTGATAAAGCATTACATTTTCAGCAATACCAAAATTTTTCCGATTTTACGATTTCATAATAAAGACAACTTTTCTGCCGACAATTTCATAATCTTTCTCGACGATCTTTTTTAACGCCTCGACGTAAAGTTCGTGTTCATATTTTATTATTCGTTCTGAAAGCATTTCCGCCGTATCTTCGCTTTTAACTTCAACCGCCTTTTGCAAAATAATTGCGCCGTGATCCAGATATTCGTCAACAAAATGAACGGTGCAGCCCGAAATTTTCACGCCGTAATCAACCGCCTGTTTCTGCGCGTTCAAACCCGGAAAAGACGGCAGCAAACTCGGATGAATATTTAATATTTTATTCGGAAAAGCCTTGATAAAATCTTTTGATAAGAGGCGCATATAACCAGCCAGACAAACCAATTCGACATTTCGCTTTTTCAATTCTGTAATAATTTCCCAATCGTGTTCTTCCCGAACGCGCGTTTTTTTCGGAACGGCAATTGTTTCAATTCCGCGTTCTTTCGCCTTCTGCAAACCTTGCGCGTCAGTTTTATTACTGACGACGACCACGACTTCGGAATCGGGAATAAAACCGATCTGAACGGCTTTAATGATTGCCGCCATATTCGAGCCGCGACCTGAGATTAAAATGCCGATTTTCATTTGAGTTTTTCGTTAATATTTTTTACGTTTGAAAAAAATTCTCGTTAGAGCCTTTTCATCGGCAGCAGGTAAAACCGTCACCATTTCCCATCCTTGACTCCCCATTTTATTTAGCTGCTGAACATCAAAAGTTTGCGTTTCATATATTCCGTAAGAAGCATATTCCCAAGCGTCCTTATTGTCGGCTTGCGTATCTCTGGATAAAAACGAAACAGCACAAACGGCAAGAAGCAAAATACAGCAAATCCATCCTAATTTTTCTTTCATTTCTCTATTCTCCCAACTTATTCAAAATTAATTTTTACGCAACCAAAACCTCTTTATTTCCAACAATTACGCGCCCGATCTCAAAATATTTCTCGTCCAGATCGTCAAAATGTTTTTTGACATTTTCCGTTTCATCCGGCGAACAGATCACGACCATTCCAACGCCCATATTAAAAGCGCGAAACATTTCTTTGTCTTCGACGCTGCCGATTTTCTGCATTGCGCCGAAAATCGGTAATTCTTCCCAACTTCCGCGATTTATTTCAACCGAAACATTTTCCGGCAGAATGCGCGGAATATTGTCGAGAAGTCCGCCGCCCGTGATGTGCGCCAATCCTTTTATTTTCTTTTGGTCAATTAAAACCGACAGCGGTTTGAAATAGCTTCGATGCGGTTTAAGTAAAGTTTCCGCAATCGTTTCCCTTGTTTCGTCGAGTTTCGTGTCAACTTTGTAACCCGCGACTTCAAACAAAAGTTTCCGCGCCAGCGAATAACCGTTCGTGTGCAAACCGTTTGAAGGAAGTCCTAAAACAACGTCGCCCGCTTTTATTTGTTTGCCGTCAATAACCTTTTCGCGCTCGACAATTCCGACGATAAAACCCGCTAAATCGTATTCGCCGTCGGCGTAAAATCCGGGCATTTCGGCAGTTTCGCCGCCAAGCAGAACGCAGTTGTTTTCGCGGCAAGCCTTTGAAATTCCCTCGACCACATCAGCCGCAACTTCGGGCGCGAGTTTGCCGGTCGCAAAATAATCGAGAAAAAACAGAGGTCTCGCGCCCTGCACCAAAATATCGTTTGTGCAGTGATTGACCAGATCGCAGCCGATTGTGTTGTGTATGCCCGACAAAAACGCAATTTTCAGCTTCGTCCCAACGCCGTCGGCGGAAGCGACTAAAATCGGCTGATTCATCTCCGAAAATTTCGCGTCGAACATTCCGCCGAAACTTCCGATTTCCGTCAAGGTTCTCGCGTTAAATGTTGATTTCGCAAAGTTTCTGATTTTCGCAACCGCTTCGTCCGCCTTGTCAATCGAAACGCCCGCGTCCGAGTATGAAATTGAATTTGACATAATTTCGATTATAAAAAAACGACAGCCTTTCGGCTATCGCTCGGATGTTTATTTTGTTTTGAAAAAGTTATGCCGTTTGAAGTTCGGGTTTCGATTTCTCGATTTCTAACTCGATCAATCTGAACAATTCATTGCGAAAAATAATCATACATCTTGCAAGTTCCGACGAATTTCTACTTTCGGGAATCAAATAAGGCATAAATTCTTCGAGAGATTCAAGCCACAAATCTTTTTTATAAGTTATATTTTCCTTATGTTTCACTCCGTTTGAATAAAACGCCACTTTAAATTTATTTTCTCCAAGCAGTTTAACCGAAATAATCTTGTTCATTTTTTTCTTCGCCTCAAAACGAATTCGCTTAACACTTCAAAAAGTTCTAAAACTTCCATTTTATAAGTGGTTTGGTCAAAAGAGTCTTAGATTTTTATCAAAATTTTTGTTCATTAAAATAATCCATCCAATAATTAACTATTGATTTGCATATATAAATTTTTATACAAATATATTTGATTAAACAAAAATAGTATTGTATTTTTCAGAAATGAAAAAGTTGCCCATCTTAATCGCTATTGTTTGTTTTTGTTTTTATTCAACTGCTCACAGTTTCACTTCTCCATTAATTTTCAAAACAGAAGTTATGCTTGCAGCCGATAAAAATCAAGTTCTCATTGCAGATGTGAATACATCCAAATTCAATAGAATAAAAGTTACAGTAAAAACTGACTTTCTTTCAAACGTCAGACCAGATTATGTATCTTTGTCTATGATTGAAGGAAAAGATTTTACTGGGGAATTTTATTCTTTTTCCTTTTCTAAAGAAGAAAAGGAATTTATCAAAATTATTGAAATGCCGTCCTCAAATTTACGAATTTCAGCTATAGGGCGTGGAAAACTTAAAGTCTTTGTTTGGGGAAGTAATTAGAAAATATTTTTTCCGGTTTACACCTAATCATACAAAAAAGCGACTGCCTTTCGGCTATCGCTCAAATGTTTACTTTGTTTGGAAAAATTTTACGCTGTTTGAAGTTCAGGAATCGTTTTATCTTTCAGTTGCCGAATTCTCTTCCCAACTTCCTGACGCAACTCGAAACTTTGTCCCCAAATATCGGAAAACTCCCGTGAATTATCTTCTACCGCAAGCAAATCGTATTTTTTTTGTAAAGATTCAACTTCGTGCGGAATGGTTTTTACTGTAAAAGATATTTTTTCATCTTTCCTTAAAAACAAAACTTCAAATCTTGAATCGCCGATTTTCTTTACTTCCAATAGTTTAATCATTTTTTCCTCCGTCTTAAAACGAATTCGCTAAGGATTTTATAGAGTTTTTCTACTTCCATTTTATAAGTTGTTTGGTCAAAAGGGTCTTTGATTATAACCAATCCTTCGTTATCCAAAGCATCTATCAAAACAGCGTGTCCGATAGACTCTCTATCTCTCAACATTACTCCCCAAATGCCAATATCAAGCGTAATTCCTTTGATAAATTCAAAATCGTGGGCAAAGAAACTACCAATCCATTCTACATCAATATCCGTTTCAATGGAATTTAAAAAATCCGCCAAATATTCGGCATTCGACCATTCGCCGATATTTTCTAAAATCTCTTCTTGTGAAACATCTAAACCGTAAAATTCTGCCAACATCGCGCCGACTGCCGCAACGCACGAAGCGTCGTTGACTTGCCCGATAATTGTTTCGTCGAATCGTTCGTCAATCTTCTGCCAATTGCCCAACGCGCCGAATTTATCCGTCAACTTTTTCATCTTTTTTTATTCCGAACTGCTTTTCCAAAATTTTCTCAAACTCTTGATTTGATTCAATTTGAGTTTCTATTTTCTTACCGTTTCGGGTTTCGATAAATTTCGTGTCGGTCAGAGTTTTGCGCCCGTTTTGCGTCATAATCGAGCAGATTTTTCGGCGCGTGAAATATGATTCGGGCGAAGTTTGATGAAATTCGCACATTTCGGCAAATTCCGACAAATCGCGTTTTTTCGTTTTGAAAATGTATTCGCTTTTCCAGTTTTCACAGTCTTTTTTAGCGACTTCAAAATATTCTTCGTCGTATTTTCTAATCAAAAACGTGCCATTCGCGTCTTTTTGTTCGATGTTTGAAACGAATTTCAAAGGTTCGGCGGAAAAATCTCCGAATCCGACATCAACTAAATATTCTTCGCCCGCAATTTCCGTCAAAATCGCCAGATGATCGAATTCCGCACCGAAAATTCCATTTTTATTTTTGACACGCGCCGAGATCATCTTCCTTTTGTAACCGATTTCATTCAGCAATTCGTAAAACAAACCGTTTAATTCGTAACAAAAACCGCCTCTTTTTTCGGCAATTATTTTTCGGTGAAATTTTTCAACGTCCAAATCTATTTTCCGTTTCCAATGAAGATCGAGATTTTCAAACGGAACGTGCAAAAGATGCAGTCTTTGCAAAAGTTTTAAATTGTCTAAATTCGGACGGGCAGCTTTTTCAATAAAATTTATCCTGTTAAGATAGTTCTGTTTTTCCATAATTTTAACGCTGTTTTGTTGAAAGATATGGACATCATAAACCAATTGCGAAAGATATTTAATTCTTATTCAACTAAAATCTTTCGCGTTCTGCATCTTTCACGGGAGAAAATTATGAGTTTTACTTTGATTGATTTAAGTTCGGAAAATTATGAATTTCGCGCCAACGTATGGAATTGGAAAGCGGCTCTGGAAGTTATCAAAAGCCTCGATATAATCGGCGACGGCAAAATTCGGGAAATGAGCGAAAGTGCAACGGGCACAACAATTACAAACGAACAAGCGCGTCTGATCGGCGAACAGATTCAGAAGGAATTTTTGCCCCGTTTAAAACCGGATAAACGGATTTTAGGCAATTTGAGCATCACCGATAAGCCCGACGACGGAACTATTTACAAAGACAAAGACGAACAATGGAAAAATTATTCGGCGGATTATTACTGGCTCAAAGAGTTTTCCGAATTTTGTCTGAAATCGAAAGGCTTTCAGGTTTATTAAATTACCGATAAAAACAAAAAATCTTCGGAATAGCTGAAAGATTAAAGATTAAAACTGATAGATTTATCCGATTTTTATTTATCATCTTTCAGCTTTTATTTATAATTTATTTCGAACTTTTTCTATAATCTTGAATCGACAAATTTTATAAATTCAAAACAAAGTCCGCATTTTTCAATTTATGGAAGCATTAGGAAATTTTTTCAGTCATCTCTGGGTTCAGCTTTTTTCCCTTATTTTATTTGCGACTGTTCACGGTTATCTCGGCGCGTGGCTTGCGGTGCGGATGCTTTTTCGCCCGCGCCGTCCGGTTAAATTATTCGGTTTGACCGTTTTTCCGCAGGGAATGATTCCGCGACATCGGGCGCGTCTGGCGGAAGCAATCGGCAAAGCCGTCGGCGAAGAACTCGTTTCGCAGGAAACGATTATCGAAGAACTTTTCGGCAAGGAATTTTTGCGCCGCAAAGTTCAAACGGTCGTGGATTCCTACACCGAAGAATTGATTTCGCAGAATTATCCGTCATTGATCGAAGCCTTGCCCGCAAATTTGCGCGAGCCTGTTTTGGACGCGGTTTCGACTCTGCAATTGAAGATCGCCGAATATATCGAACAAATTCTGCGAAGCGAAGGAACTTTTGAAACGATCTACGGCTTTGTTGAAAGGCGCGTTGACGAGGTTTTGGGAAAAAGAATCGCCGACACGATTGATGACGAAACTTTTGTAAAGATCATCGGATTTCTCGAAAACAGAATCCGTTCGATCATTCGTGAACCCGCGCTCGAAGAAAAGATCAGAGATTTTATCAGCCGCCGGCTCGATGATCTGGCAAACACGACCACGCCGCTTTCGGAAATGTTTACCGATGAGGCAATCGGACTTTTGAAGGAAAAAGCCACAGGGCAAATCGAGCCGATTGTTCACGAACTCGCCGAACTCGCCACCGCCGAGCGCACGCGCAATCAGATCAGCGCACTTATCAAAAGCGAAGTTCAGGATTATTACGAAGAATTACCGTTTATCAAAAAAATGTTCGTCTCCCGCGATAATCTGCTCAGAGATGTTGATAATTTAGTTAACGAAAGTCTGCCGAAGCGCGTCGAAGACACTTTGCGCGGAGCGTTTTTTGCCGAAGAAGCGAAAAATTTTATCAGCCGGACGATTGACAACGCGATGTCGCGTCCGCTTCCCGAAGTCGTCGGAACAATCGCGCCCGAACAACTCGAAAGCCTCAAATCGCAGATCACGCGCAGCATTCTTTCCGTTTTGCGCGGCGAAGAAATGCTCACGTCAATTTCGGCTTATCTGACCGATTCGCTCGAAAAACTGCGTCCGCACAGCATCGGCGCGATTTTGCAGACCGCGCACCCGGAAGCCGAAGAAAAATTAAAGAAAATGCTTTCCAAAAACTTGATGAACGTCCTCAACCGCGACGAAACTTCTAATATTATAAATTCGGTTTTGTCCAAACAGATCGAACAATTAATCCACGCACCAATCGGCAGACTTTCCGACCACGTTCCCGAAGAAAAAGTGCGCGAAGCCGGAAAAGCTCTGACCGAAACGATTCTTAACGCCGCCCGCGAAAAACTTCCCGAAGCGATTCAGGAATTCGATGTCGGCGGAGTCGTGCGCGAAAAAATAAACAACTATCCGGCGGAAAAACTGGAAAATCTCGTGATGTCCGTTGCCAAAGAACATCTGCGGACAATCGAACTTTTCGGCGCGTTATTCGGCTTGATAATCGGCATTTTGCAGGCGATTCAGTTTTATATTTACAAAGGGTGAGTTTGTAAATTGTTCATCGTCAGTAGATCACGAAAACAAAAAAGTTAGGCGACATAGGCAGAAACAAGGGCAGTTATGGAGGGTGCTGTTAAGAAATCAAGAAGTTTATCTATAAACGGCATTTTCAACAGATTTTCTGGAAACCCAACACTCTTCCGTTTAATCAGCACCCTCTATAACTGTCGGGTTTCCGCCTGTTTGGAATAGACTATAATTTTGATATTTTTGTGATCTACTGATTGTTAATGGTTCATTGAATCATTTATCAACGAACAATCAACAATGAACTATCAACAAACTCACAAAAAACTTCTGCCGACTTTATATTCTTCCTTCTGCGTGTCGCACACAACGTCAATCGAACTCCATTGATTAACCCAAAGTCCGACAATTCGCACCCAGAAGCCCCACGATTCGATCAAATCTACGGTTTCTTTTATTTGCTTGAAATGTTTTTCCTTTGAAACGGGATTTCCCAGACAATCGAAATGTCCGACGACCGCCAGAATTTCCGATTGATGCCGGTCAAGCGAAAGATATATTTTTTCTTTGACCGAATAAATCTGACTGCTCGTCCCGTTCAGCAAAACCTGATCCGCGCCCGGTTCGGTTATCAGATCAACATACTGCACGTTAAAACCGAGTTTGAGCCAATCAATCACGGGCATCTGCGCCCGCCCGTCAATACAGTTAAAAGCTGTTCCGAATTTATACATTTTGAAATTATACGCTGCTGACAAGAATTTCTGTTATTTTATGATAAAATCCGCGAATATTAAAATTTACGCGAACTTTTTGCGGGCGATCTACGTTTTTTATTAAAACGATTGAAAATAAAACACTTTTAGGAGAAACTTATGAAAAAAATAGCAATTGCGGTTTTTATAATCACATTAACAGCGGGAATTTTAGTTGCGGGATGTTCCACTTTTTCGAGTTTTCGCGGAATAGAAGGTTCGGGAAATGTAAAAACGGAGAGCAGAGAAGTTTCGGATTTTAAAGCAGTTGATGTCGGCGGAAATTTTAATGTCGAAGCCGTCGCGCAGAAAGATTTTGCTTTGCAGATCGAAACGGACGATAATTTGCTTCAATATATTAAAACCGAAGTCGCCGACGGAGTTCTAAAAATTGATACGACGGAAAATGTTTCGCCGACGGATAAAATTCTGGTGCGAATTTCCGCGCCGAACATCGAAAGTTTCAGCACTTCGGGCGCGGCAAATGTTGAACTGAAAAATGTATATAACGATTCGCTTAAAGTTAATTCAAGCGGTGCTTCAAAATTTAAGCTCGAAGGCGCGGCAAAAAATTTTGTGATCGAATCAAACGGCGCGAGCAAAATTGATGCCGGAAATTTGAAAACCGAAAACACTTCGGTCAACGCGAGCGGCGCGAGCAAAATTGATGTTTACGCGACAAATGACCTGAAAATAAAGTTGGCGGGTGCGGGCAAGGTTTCCTATTCGGGAAATCCTAAAAACATCACGGAGGACATTTCCGGCGCGGGAAAAATTGAAGAAAAGTAATCTTATAAATCGCATTAAATTTTCAAAGCGGGAATCATTGATTTAATTTCCGCTTTTTATTTTGAGGCAGCAAATTTCCTATCAATTCCGAATTTTACGTTTCAACTGCTTCCGTTTTTATTCCGCTTAATCTGCTTTCCAAATCGAGTCCGACGATGTAAATATCTATCTGAACATCTCCGATTTTGAAAACCTTTAAATTTGTCAAATTTTCCTCAAGCAGCTTTTTAACTTCACCAAATTTTCGGGCATTTTCGGTTTCTTTTTCCTCAAACCAGTCTTGAATTTTCGTCAATCGCTCAAAAAATTCCGTAAAATTTCTTTCTTCAACTTTTTCATACGGCGCATTATTTGTTTGCCGCAAAATTTCTTCTTTTGAAACGGATTCCGCTTTTTCCCCGATAAAAACGGAAAATTCCGCGTCGGTTTCGCTGATATAATATAAATCTTTTAATAATTCTTTGAGGCTTTTTTTAAAATCGTCTTTATTATCAATATTTTCCGACGAATTTTCTCTAATTTCATCAGAGACGGATTTTGAAATTTCTTCCGCTAAAGAATTTCCGCATTTTTCTTCTGATTTATTTTCCCTTTCAGATTTTTTCTTCAATTTTTTGTCCTTTTTTCTCTTCAGCATACGAAATTTTACTCCGAATTACGCAATATTCAAAGTTTCATAGACGATAATTTTCTGCCAAGTTATTGTCATAGAAAGGCTTTAACCGATTTAAATTTTTATTTTTAAAAACCTGTGGATTTCTCTTGCAATCCGTCTATATTTTTGATAGGATTGCACCCGTTTCCAGTAATAAAATTTCTTGTAACTTATTGAAAATAAAACACTTAAAGTTTTACTTTAACTTTTAAGCAAGTTTCCACAAGCCTGTGGAAAACCCTGTGGAAAACTTTTTAAAAAGTGTTTCTGAAAACGGCTAAAGTTACCAAAACGTAACGATTTGTCGGGAATCGGCAAAGGTATTTTGAGAAGCATTTTCAAAAAGTTTAAGAAACGAATTACTGCTTAAAAGTTTCACGGTTAAATTAACAAATCTTGCGGAGCAAATTTATGGAATTTTCGACACAACACGGCGCAGAAGAAAAAAATGTGTGGAGCAACATTCTCCAATCGGTGGAAAAACGTCTGAATAAACAAATATTCGAGGCGTGGTTTCTGCCGATTCAGTTTGACGGCTGTGATGAAAAAGAAAATACTCTGCGTTTGCGGGCGAGCCAGATAAATAAGGATTGGGTAAGCGGCTATTATTCCGATCTGATCGCGCAGACTTTGAGCGAACTAAATTTGCCGAACTATAATATTGATTGGGAAATCGAGGAATCGGAAATTCTCGAAGAAGATTACACGGACGACGACGACGCGGAATTTTTCTTTGAAAAGCAGAATAAAGTCTTAAACGGCGGCAAAAAAAGCGATTTCGATTTTCCGGCAAATTCGCGCACGGCGACACCGACGCAGACGAGTTCGACAAAATTTGTTGACATCGAACCGATTGAAAATTCTCTTAATCAAAAATATACATTTAATAAATTCGTCGTCGGTTCGTGCAATCAATTCGCGCACGCCGCCGCCGAAGCAGTCGCCGAATCTCCGGGGAAAACTTACAATCCGATGTTCATCTACGGCGGTGTCGGACTCGGCAAAACTCACTTGATGCAAGCCGCCGGACACGCGATTGTGGCGAAAAACAGGCATTTGCGCGTCGCGTATATTTCCGCCGAAAAGTTTATGAACGAATTGATAAACGCGATTCGTTACGACAAAACGCAGACGTTCCGTGAAAAATATCGTTCGATTGACGTGCTTTTAATGGACGACGTGCAGTTTATGGCGGGCAAAGAGCGAACGCAGGAAGAATTTTTTCACACATTTAACGCGCTTCACAACGACCAGAAACAAATCGTCATCACTTCCGATTGTCCGCCTAGGGAGATTCCGACTTTGGAAGAACGGCTGCATTCGCGTTTTGAATGGGGTTTGATTGCCGACATCGAACCGCCCGATTTGGAAACGAAAGTGGCGATTTTGAAAAGAAAAGCCGATATGGACGGCGTGAATCTGCCGGATGAGATCGCGTTCTTTATTGCGGGAAAAGTTAAAAGCAACGTGCGCGAACTCGAAGGTTCGCTTGTCCGACTCGTTGCAATTTCATCGCTTCGCGGTCTGCCGATTTCCAAAATGCTCGCCCAAGACGCGATGCGGAATATTATTGACAGCGAACAGCCGGAAGGTTTGACTTTGGAGAGAATTACAAAGACGACGGCGGCGCAGTTTAAGTTGACGACAGAGGAGATAAGATCGAAAAACAACTCCAGAGCGATTGCCGTTCCGCGTCAGGTTGCGATGTATTTATGTAAGAGATTAACAAACCACAGTTTCCCCGAAATCGGACGCGAATTCGGCGGCAAACATCACACGACCGTAATGCACTCCGTGGACAAGATCGAGAACTTAATTAAGGACGATAAGAATTTCCACAGGATTGTCAGCGAACTTATAGACAGTCTTTGCAGTTAGTTAAAACGGCTTAAACAAGAATTTCGTGGAAGTTTTCCACAAGCGAGAAAAGTAAATTTTAGCGGGAAGTGAATTTAGTTTCACTACTTAAACAATGTTTTTCCACATTTCCACAGGTTTGAAGAAAATTCGCCTGTGGAAATAGTGGTGCGTGCGGAATATTGCCGTTTTTTTCCACAGGCAAGCGAGTTTTCCACAAGTTATCCACAACCCCTGTGGACGCGCAAGTTTTTTGTTTTGAGATAATTAAACCACTTTTCCACTTTTCCACAGGCACTACTACTACTACTATATAAATATATAATATTTTAATATTAGTATAAGAAGTAAAAGCATCCGAAAAATTAAAGTAATTTATCGGTATTTAAGAACATCTTTTATCGGATTCTCACACAGAATTTTTCTATCAAAAAGTTCCACAAGAATTTTAAAAAATATTGACATTCAAATTTCAGGCACTTATAATGTCTGCAAGCCCTTATACCGTTTTGATATTTACAAAATTATGATTCGGCATATTATTATGCAAAACTCGAAAAAATGGTAAGGCTTTGGTTCAGATAATACCTTCATTTAGAAAAACACTCTTTCGATTGCAAAATAGGGTTATCGAGAAACTTGAAGCTGATTGGATTAAGGGAATGTGGTTTTCTTTTCGAGTGTATTTTTGAGTTTTACCTATGCTCAGCTTATTTCACACTTGAAGAAAATTCTTTAACGCAATGTTAATAAGACATTGAACAGGAGATACAAAGATGAAAAAAATAATTTTGTTAGTTGTATGTTTACTTACAATTGGTTCTCTGCCGTCAATTATTTCGGCACAGAATAATCCGCCCATTCGTTCAGCAGAAGAACTTGCTTATTTTCAGCAGTTAATTGAACAAGCACAAAGTAGTCCAATCGGGCGAGTGCGAGCAATCGTTGGATTAGGAGATTATGTTGTCGTTACAGAATTTCTTAAACAACTTGACCCATTTGACGTAACGCTGGTTACGAATTATGGTAATTTTTTGACTTTAGATTTAGATGTCGCGGCTCTTATTTATTTGAGGGATTCTGAACAGGTTGTAAATATCCGTCCAAATCGAAGAGGCTATTTACAAACAGATCCAAAACCGCGTTCAGCAGAAGAACTTGCTCATTTCCAAAAATTAATTGAACAAGCGCAAACTAGCGATACAGTAAGAACGATTATAGAACTAAATATTAGTTTTACACCCGAAGGAAGATTAACATCTAGTCAACGTGCCGCTCAACGTGCTGCGATTCGCTTACAACAAGATAATTTGCTGGAAATGCTCGCTCGTTTTCAAGTCAATATCGTAACTAAATACGATTTAGTTCCATTTCTTACATTAGACGTTAATGTTGATGCTCTGGAATTTTTGAAGGCTTCACCAATAGTGAAAACTGTTCGAGAAAATCGCAGAGGACGTTTGATGCTAGATCAGAGTGTTTCTCTTATCGGTGCACCAAATGCTTGGAATAGAGGATTTTCAGGAGTCGGACAAACAGTTGCTGTATTAGATACAGGCGTTGATAAATTCCATAACTTTTTAGCAAATAAGGTTGTTTCCGAAGCCTGTTATTCAACGGATATTCCCGGTTTAAATATAGCAAGTGTGTGTCCCGGAGGCGCAACTCAATCTACGGCAATAAATTCAGGGGTAAATTGTAACGTATCAATTGCCGGATGTGATCACGGAACTCATACCGCCGGAATTGTTGCGGGAAAGTCATTAGCGTTAAACCGCTATGGCGTTGCTAGAGATGCACAGCTTATTTCTATTCAAGTTTTTTCGCAAGATACTATTAATAACAGTGTATTCTACTTTTTTGATGATTTGAATAGAGGACTAATGAGAGTGCAAGCCTTGAGTGGAACTTATAACATTGCTGCTGTTAATCTAAGCCTTGGAACTGACGCTACTTTCTCTAATGTTACAAACTGTGATAATTATGATCCTTTAACAACTAGCACAATTTCAACATTACGTTCGTATGGCATAGCTACGGTTGTGGCTTCCGGTAACGGCGGAGTCACAAATGGTATAAGCCATCCGGCTTGTATTTCTTCCGCGATAAGTGTAGGTTCAACCCGTGATGGTAGTGCTACAACGGGTCCGGTTGATACTGTTTCAAACTTCTCAAATAGTGCATCAATTCTTGATTTACTAGCTCCCGGTGAATTGATATTATCTTCCGTTCCTGGCGGTGGATATGCCAATTTTCAGGGAACTTCAGAAGCCGCACCGCACGTTGCGGGGGCATTTGCGATTCTAAGACAGCGAATCAAAAATAATGCGCCTAATGATATTGTAGTTGATCGTATGCTGAGAGTATTGCAGGGAACTGGACAACCTATTTTGGATTCGCGCAACGGAATTACCAAGCCGCGTATTCAAGTAGATTTGGCACTTCTCAGATTAGTTCCGCCCGTTTTCGATTACGACGGCGATGATTTGAGCGATGTCAGCACTTACCGTCCGAGCAATGGAACTTGGTATTTACAGCGTTCGCAAGCCGGTTTTACATCCGTTCAGTTCGGATTATCTACTGACCGTATTGCTCCGGCTGATTATGACGGCGACGGAAGAACCGATGTTGCGGTTTTCCGACCATCAAATAATACTTGGTATGTTTTGCGTTCGAGCGACGGCGCGACAACTACTTTCCAATGGGGTTCGTCGGGAGATATTATTGCTCCGGGCGATTATGATGGTGATGGACGAGCCGATTATGCTGTCTTTCGTCCGTCAAACGGAACTTGGTATATTTATCAAAGTTCAAATAATACGCCGATATATCCGCAATTGGGATTAAACGGAGATATTCCCGTTCCCGGCGATTACGACGGCGACGGACGCAATGATATTGCAGTTTATCGCCCGTCAAACGGAACTTGGTATGTGCAGCAATCCTTGTCAAACTTGCTCGTAACTACGCCGTTGGGTAACGCAACCGATAAACCCGTTCCGGCTGATTATGATGCCGACGGAAAAACTGATATTGCGGTTTGGCGACCTTCAAACGGAACTTGGTATTTACAGCGTTCATACAGCGGATATACGACGGTTCAATACGGAGTTTCGGGAGATTTGCCCGTTCCGGCTGATTATGACGGCGACCGACGCGCCGATGTTGCGGTATTCCGTCCGTCAAACGCAACTTGGTATTTGAACAGGTCGGCATCGGGAGAAACTCAAATACAGTTCGGACTAAATGGCGACAGACCGACTCCTAACGCCTATATTCCGTAGAATATTTTATTTTTGCTGAAAAGTCTGAGAGATTTTAGTGGTAATATTTTATTACTGCTGAAATCTCTTTTTTATGCCGTAAAGAAGATTGAAATTGGTGAGAGAAACCGGAAAATTGTTGTGAAAAAGCCAACTATTAAATTAGTCATATTTGATATACAATAAGCAAAAAAATAATCAGGAGAGATCAATATGGAATTTGTAATCAAGCAGAGCGTTTTAAAAGAAGAACTCGGATTCGTGCAAGGCATTGTCGAAAAGAAGGCGACGATTCCGGTTTTGTCGAATATTTTGATCGAATCAATCGGCGAAAACGCGATTCGGATCGTCGGGACGGATTTGGATGTGACGATTCGCTGCGAAGCCGAAGCGGAAATCAAGGAAGCGGGTTCGATGTGCGTGCAGGCGCGAAAACTTTTCGACATCGTGCGGCTTTTGGAAGACGCGGACGTTCATTTTAAAAAGGAAGAAAACGATTGGGTAAAACTCGATTGCGGAAAATCGAAGTTTCGTTTAGCGGGCGTTTCGCAGGAACAATTTCCCGAAGTTCCGAATTTCAAAAGCGCACCGATGCACATTTCGGCTGATATTTTTAATCATTTTATCCAAAACACGAGTTTTGCGATTACCAACGAGCAATCGCGCTTCACGCTTTCGGGCGCGAAATTTATGATCGAAGGCGATACGGCGCGAATGGTGACCACCGACGGGCATCGCCTTGCCTTTATCGAAACAAAGCTGTCAGAGAAGGCGCAGGCGGAAAATATGGACGCTCTGATTCCGAAAAAGGCTCTCAGCGAATTGACGAAGATCGCCCGCGACGCGAGCGGCGAAATAAGTTTCGGCGAAGACGAAAATCACATCTATTTTGAAGCCAACGGCAGACTGCTTATCACACGCAAACTTTCCGGCACATTTCCGAACTACGAAATGGTCATCCCGAAAGACAACGATAAAACCGCGATTTTTGAAGCCGACGAAATGAAAAACGCCATCCGCCGCGTCGCTCTGATGGCGGACGAACGAACGCGCTCCGTGCGTCTGACGATCAGAACGGGAGAGATCGAGATCGCCGCACAAAGCTCCGAAGAAGGCGAAGCTCACGAAAAAGTCCGAGCCGAATACGACGGCGAAGAAGTCGAAGTCGGTTTCAATTCGCAATACTTACAGGAATTCCTAAACGTCGTCGGCGCAGGCGAATCGGAAGCCTCCGAAACCGAAAAAGAAACCGACGGCGAAACAGTCCGCGTCAAAGAAAACACTGGAAATCTCCGCATCGCCTTTGAATTCAAAGACGGCAACGCCCAAACCCAAATGAACATCGCGGGCGACACGACCTACAACTATAAATATATTGTGATGCCTTTGCGGATTTGATATTGGTGGAAATATTTCAATCGAAAGTTCGTTTATAAAATTTGGCGAGATTAAATTATGAAAGCATACAAAACTTACTCGACGATTACGGACGCGAAGCAAGTCATTTTATCCGACGTGCCTTTTAATGTCGGGGAAAAGGTTGAAATCGTTGTGCTTGCCGCCGAAAACGGCAGCCGCGAGGAGCGCGTTCAAAAATTGAAAAGTTTATTCGGAGAAACGCAATCATTGCCGCAAGTTCGGGCTTTGAGCGAGGAAGATATTCTGCGCGAAGTCGAGGCGTATCGAAACGGTAAATGATAAAAGTCGTCGTTGATACAGGCATAAATGTTTCCGCCGCGTTCAGGGACAAAACGCCCGAAGAAATTATCTTGTTTATCGTCGAGCAGGAAGATTTTGAATGGATCGTTTCTGACGCAATTCTTGAAGAATACAACGAAGTTCTGGCGCGTAAAAAGTTTAATCTGCCGCCTGAAATTCTGCAAAAATGGCGCGATATATTCGAGCAATGCACGACAAAAATTGAGGTGAATATTAAAATTGATTTTCCGCGCGATCAAAAGGACGCGAAATTTTTAGAATGTGCGTTGGCGGCGGAAGCGGATTATTTGATTACAGGCGATAAAGATTTTGAAGAAGCGCAAAAGTTAGTTAAAACTACGATTATTTCGGTTTCGCAGTTTAAAAAACTCGTGATGGAAAATTGGAGTTGAAGGGAGAATTTAACCCCGCCCCGAATAAACGAATAAACATTGCGGGCGAGCGCGACTTATAACTACAAATATATCGTGATGCCTTTGCGGATTTAGTAATTCTATAAGAGTTTAGATTTAATAAATGGCAAATCTCTCTTTTTTTATTGCCTGAATTTGTTTGATTAAATTTATTAGCAGATTAGAAAAATTATTCCGGTTTATGTTTGTCGCTTTCAGCGACACAAGATATATTTGCCTCCGACCTAGCGATTCTCGCTAGGCTATTATGTTTGTCGCCGCCGGCGACAGGAACTCAGAAATCTGACTTGCATATATACGGTAGAACCAGCATTACGGGCTGCAAATATATTGCCGTCTTTGACGGCTTGTGTCGAACTCACGTTATTTATGGAGTATATTGTTTAGGAATCGGTTTGTCGGCGGAAATGCCGAAACTTGAAACTGAAATGCCGGATGTGGTTTGACTCAGATACCAGATTCCTTTGCGGTAAACGGCGATGTCGTTTTTGCCGTCGCCGTCGTAATCGCCGGGAACGGGAACGTCGCCGCTTGCTCCGAACTGCGCGATCAACGCTTTACCGTCGGTGCTTTTTAAGATATACCAAACGCCGTTTGAAGGTCGCCAAACCGCGATGTCCGTTTTAGAATCGCCGTCGTAATCAGCCGGGGCGAGAATGTCGCCCGCCGCGCCGAATGTCGTTGTAACCGTTCCGCCGGTTGATTTGACTATGATCCATTTTCCGCTGCGGTAAATCGCCAGATCGGTTATTCCGTCGCCGTCGTAATCATTCGGCACGGGCGCGTCGCCAGCTTGCCCGAAAGGTATGACGCTGATTCCGCCGCCGCTTTTCAAGATATACCAAGTGTTGTTTGACGAACGGAAAATTGCCGGATCGGTTTTGCCGTCGCCGTCGTAATCGCCGACCACCGCCAAATCTCCTTCTACGCCCCATTCAACACCGGAGAGCGAATAATTTTTGCTGCTCAGGATATAAAAATCCGGCGTTCCGGCGGCAGTTGTCGGGCGGAAAATAACCGTGTCCGCTTTGCCGTCGCCGTCGTAATCGCCGGGCGCGAGTTGGTCTGTCGCCGTTCCCCAATTTACGGCGTAAAAACCGGCGGTTGAGCCGTTGATATACCAATTTCCTTCGCTCGGACGAAAAACGGATAAATCGGTTCTGCCGTCGCCGTCGAAATCGGCTCTTGGTTTGGAAGAACCTGCGAAAAGCGAACACCGAAAATCGTTTGATTCAAAGATGATTTTCCAGCCGCCGATTTTTCCCGAATCGCCGTTGCCGTCGTCCATTATAAAAAGTTTCCAAATGCCGTTCATCGCCGAACCTTCATTGCCGAAAACCGAAGCAAATGTCGCGTTCCCGGTTTGCGCCGGACTTTCGATATTTTCCTGCGCGGCTGGCTGATCGAAAGCATCGGTGCTTAAACCGTAATTTGTCGGTTTGAAAGTCCCGCCTAAAACGCCCGGAGCAAATCCGCCTTCGGGAGCGATAAAATCCGCCGAATCGGTCAGCGCAACCGTTTTCGGCGGGCTGTTCGACGTATTTCCGAAGGCATCGGATAAAATTATAAACGATTTTCCGTTTGGCGATTCGAGCAGAAAATCCACGTCGCCGACCCAAGTATGATCTACGTCGGTCAGTTCAACTTTTATATTTTTTCCGCCGCTTAAACCGGATACGTTTATCGTCGAAGGATAAACTGCGGCTGCGCCCTTGTCTGGAATGATGATTTCAGACGTATTTTCAAAAACGGTTGAAGCATCGCCGTCCGGTTTGCCAAGCCGGAATTTTCGGGTTTCAAAACGTGTTCCGATTGAACTGTTGATGTTTATTTTTATCGTCAAAAAATTTCCGCAAACGATATTGTTCGGAATTTTGTAAGCGATCTGTTTTGTAACGATCTGCCCGTCGGCGACGCTGCCGTAACTGATATTTTCGCCGCCTTCGACGTTGACCGAAACATTCTCAATCGTTTCGCCGGTGGTATTCGTGATCGGAATCGTCAGCAAAACATTTTCGCCCGGTTCGGGAAAACTGTCTTTGTCGCCGGAAACGTCGCTGACGGCAAAACCCGGTTCGCGGACGATGACATTCGGCAAATCAAACGCTTCCGTAACTCTGGCGGGCAATTCGTTCTGGATGCTCGCGCTGAAACCCAACCCGCGAATCGCAAAACCGGAACGCACATCGCGCTCATCGGCTTTTGAAGTCGCCTTTGCAACGTGGATGATCGCATCACGCGCCTGCAAGAAATTCGGATTCAGCGGCGAAATTTTCATCGCGTCGGTAACGTGCTGTAAAATGCGGCGATTGCCTTCAGCAAAGTCGAGCCGCTGAATGTATTTGGCGCGAACTTCCCACAAAGCACTGCTCCAAATCTCGCCCGCTTGATGAATTTGATCCGCCGTGTCTGAAATGTGCGCTCCGGTCATTTGCGGAAACGCGCCGTCGGAAGTATTCTTTTGCGTGCTGTCAATATCGGCAAATGTCAGCGGATTAAACGGGCGATTATTTATTCCGCCCGTCGCCGACATAATCGCTTTCGGAAAACGACGGATGCCGTAAAAATAGTTCGCGTCGCCGATTGCGCCGAAGCCGTTTTGCAGAACATAACCGCCCGTCGTATAAACGCCGTCAAGCGGGTCGTTCGCTTCGGAAAGAAGCGCGTGAGCGTAAAAATCCGACCAGCCTTCGCCCAACGCCCGCGCCATATTCGAGTTTAATCCGGCGGCGTTTCCGTGCAGACGATTCGACACGCCGTGCGTCAGTTCGTGAATGATTATATCCGCGTCCGCCGTGCCGTCGCGTCCGGGATTCGTGCCTGTGAAAATATACATCTGCATCTTTCCGCGCGTTCCGTCGGCGGCTGTTCCGAAACCGGCGTTATTCGTTCCCGATGAATCTTGACCTTCGGCTGAAATTCTGTCGCCGCCTTCGCCGCCGCGTCCGAAATTATCGTTCTGAAAATTTCCGGCTTGTTCGGTAAATCCGAGCCGATACATCTCGTCGTGAAAGCGGTTGACGATGTAGAACATCTGAATTACCGCGCCGTTTTGCGCTTGGGTCGCTGTGTGCGCGTCGCCCGGAGCAGGATTTCCCGGCGGCGGATTCCAGTTTGAAGAAAATACGCGGTTTGCTCCCGCAAGCGAAGCGTCAACTCCGTCCGGCTGGGTTAAATCCAAACCCGCCTCGACATTGTTGCCGTCCGTCGCATTTTTGCCGTCGGCGATCCAGCCCGAATTGTTAAATTCATACGGCGGTTCGTTGCCGATCAAAGTTACATCTTCTCTCGCTAAGAGATTGCCTTGCGTTCCGAGTGCCGGATTTATCGGTCCGGGTGATAAAGGCGCGGGACTGTCGGCAACATTCAGCATCGAGTTCGGATTTGTATAAACATTATAAGTCGCCGCTTCGGTCTGATTTTCAAAGATGTTTTTGCGCCACAGAATTTTCCCCGTTTCCGCGTCAACAATAACGTAAAAAGCGTTTTGCGGCTTCCAGATCAGAACCAGCCACGCCGCACGAATTACGCCCGCTTCAATTGGAAAATAAATCTTTTCGGCAGTCGTCGCCCAATCGCCCGAACCGAAAACAATTTTTTTGTCGGTTGAAATTGCTTTATTTTGAATCGTTTCGCTCGTTTGAATTTTGTAATCAACATTTTCCGATGCAATCTCAAACGCTTTCGCCGGATCGCCGAAATTTTCCGGCACATTTTCATAATTAATTTCCGGCGCGAGATTATTGATAACGCGGATGATTTTCCCGTCTTTTGTAAAAGCTGCTTTAACTTCGCCGCGAAAAACCGGAACGCCTTTTATTTCCTGTTCAAGCCGCGTAAATGAAAGATTTCCGTCCGGGTTTGCGTAATCCGCCGCAACTTTCAATTCGCTGATTTGGTCAAAATTCATTCCGACCAGTTCGTTATTTTGCCTGATAAAACCGCGCAAAATTTCGGAGCGTTTTTCGTTTGAAGCGGAATCTGTCAGAAAATTATCCGCTTTCATCGCGTCCGTAGTGATAACTTCGGGCGTTTCGAATTCCTTGTTGTATTCGATTTTCAAAGCCGGGACGCGCTCGCGCAGATGGTTTTCCGCGCGAACAAATTTATCTCTTTTTCCGGCAATCGCCGCCGCCGTAAATTCCGATTTTTGCCGTGATTCGGAAATAAATTGGTAAGCCGCCTTGTCGCGCCGAACATCGTAATTTTCCAAATTTACTGCGCTGTTCTGATTATCTTTCGTCTTTCTCCTTTGCGCTTCCGAACGAAATTGCTCCGGCAAAACAAACAAAATCGCCGCAGCCAATCCCAGACACAGAGAGATAATCAGAAAACCGCGCAGATTTTTCGGTTTGGAAATATTTTTCATAAATCGAATCTTTCCCGAAACTATATAATACTTTTAAAGACTTTATTTTTAATAACTTAACACCGATGAAATAATTGATAATTGTAAGATAAGGAGAAATAATTTTCCATTCTCAATTACCGATTATTTTGTTAGTTTCTTTTCTACATTATTTTCAGACGCTTAAAACAAAAAAACCATTTAAAAATAAAGTTTTTGACACTTCTGATATAAAATACTATTTTGAGCAAAAGTTTGGTAAATTAAGCAGATTTATCAATTTTTTTGTTATGCTTAGACAATAAACCGCCGCAAAAGTTTGCTTGAATAATAAGGGCAAATAAATTTATGCGCCGCAGAAACAGCCGCCGCTGAAAATTTAGTTTAAGTAAAAACGCGGTTTCAGTCAATAAAAAGCTCAAGTCAGCAGCGTTTCAAGTGAGCCGATGCGCTGCCTTCGGCGATTCGGACGCTGCTCACACGATTACATTGTTTAAATAATACAGGAAAAATTCAAGTGGAAGAAATATTCGGAAAAAACGGACTCATCGCAAATTATCACGAAAACTACGAACACCGCATCGGACAGATAAAAATGGCGGAAGCCGTGATGCGTGCGTTTGAGGAAAAAAAGCATCTGATCGTCGAAGCCGGAACGGGAACGGGCAAAACGCTCGCGTATCTCGTTCCGGCGGTTGCGGCGGCGACTGGTCGAAAACAGCGCGTAATAATTTCGACGGGAACGAAGAATTTGCAGGAGCAGCTTATGGAAAAGGACATACCGTTTCTGCAAAAAGTTCTGCCGAAAAAATTCTCCGCCGCGTATATGAAAGGTCGCTCAAATTACGGCTGCCTTTACCGCATTAAAAAAGCGGAAAATCAACCGATTTTAGACGGCTTGGATGAAATGGATTATTTCGATCAAGTAAGACATTGGGCGCGTGAAACCGAAACGGGCGACAGAAGCGAACTCGTCGCTTTGCCGGAAAATCTGCCGTTCTGGTCGAGAATAAACGCCAAATCCGAAATTTGCATCGGTCAGAAATGTCCTGATTTTGAGCCGTGTTTTATAACGAAAATGCGCGGGCGAGCCGAAGAAGCGGATGTTGTAATCGTCAATCATCATCTTTTTTTCGCCGATTTGAGCGTGCGCGGCAATCAATACGGCAAAGTTCTGCCCGATTACGCGGCGGTTATTTTCGACGAAGCGCATCTGATCGAAGACATCGCCGCCGATTATTTCGGTTTTCAGATTTCAAATTTCCAGATCGAAGAACTCGCCCGCGATGCCGACAGTCTGCCGATTGCCGACGCAGTCGTTTTGCGCGATCTAACAAAAGTCATCGCTAAAATTATCGGTTTAGCCGATCAATTTTGGGTTCGTTTTACGCAGGGACGCGGCGGCGACGGAAGATTTCCTTTGCTGCCGAATTCGTTCGCGCAGAAAACGCGCGACGGCGGAATCGAAGCGACACCTCTCGGCGACGCTTATTTCGCGCTTGATAACGCGCTCGAACGGCTCGAAACCGGAGTTGACGTTTATTCGGAAAAAATGCCCGAAGCCGAAAGTCTTCTGCGCCGCGTTCGACAAACCCGTTTTGATCTCGATTTCGTCTGCACACAAGCCGAAAAAAACTACGTTTACTGGATGGAACGGCGCGGGCGCGGAATGTTTCTGCGTGCTTCGCCGATTGACGTTTCGACTCTTTTGCAGGAGAAACTTTTTGAAAAAATCGAAACCGTCGTGATGACTTCGGCAACATTATCAAGCAACGGAAAATTCGATTTTATCAAAGACCGCTTAGGCTTGGACAACGGAAAAGTTGATACATTACTCGCGCCGTCCGCTTTCGATTATCAAAAACAAGCCGTAATTTACTTGCCGAAATCAATGCCCGATCCCAGAAGTCCCGATTTTACGCAGCTTGCGGCGGGCGAGATCGTCAAACTCGTCAACATCTCAAACGGTCACGCCTTCGTGCTTTGCACGAGCAATTATTCGATGAACGCACTTTACGAATTAGTTTCTTCGCGCGTAAATTTCCCGTGTTTCGTCCAAGGCTCGATGTCAAAAGCCGGACTTCTCGAACAATTCAAACAAACGCCGAACGCCGTTTTATTCGCCACGAGTTCATTTTGGCAAGGAGTTGACGTGCAGGGCGAGCAGCTTTCGTGCGTGATAATTGACAAACTCCCGTTCGCCGTCCCAAGCGATCCGATTGTCGCCGCCCGCACCGCGTTCATTGACGAAAACGGCGGAAAATCATTTTTTGAATACAGCGTCCCGAACGCGATAATTTCATTAAAACAAGGAATCGGCAGACTTATCCGAAGCAAAACCGACAAAGGCGTAATCGCCATTTTAGATTCGCGCCTGCGGACGAAAAGCTACGGAAAAGACTTTCTGCGAAGTCTGCCGAGTGCTAAAATAACGGGTGAATTAAAAGACGTTGCGGAAATGTTTAACGGAGATGAATTATGAAAATTAGCCGATGGATTTACGTTCCTCTTATTTGTGCATTATATTCTGCCTTGTTAATAGCTTTATTTGGAGGAAGTTTTAGCGAAGTTCTCAGTTATTTCGTTGTCGGCGCGATTTCCGGTTTTGTTCTTCAATTTTGGAGCGATATAAAAGCAAGGCGCGTTTCCGGCAGAAATGATGAAGAAATTTACAAAATAAAACAGAACAGAAGTTTAACGCTTTTGATGAACTATGAAAAAGCGTTTGAATCGTGCGTAGAAGCCGTAAATTTAATAAATCCCGCAAAAATTAAAAGGATGAGTTTAGAAAGCGGAATAATTACAGCAAGAACCAAAATGAGTTGGAGTTCTACCGGAAATACAATTCAGATTAATTTGAAACGAATCAATGAAAATTTAACGCAGATCGAAATTTCTACAAATCCTATTCCGAGAACAGCAATTGTTGATTACGGTGATGGCTGGAAATATGCCGAAGATATTTGCAGTTATTTGAAGGAAAAAGATATGGAAATTAATAGAAAAGTTTTAGTCGAGAGCGTGGATTTGCTGAATGATGTATATGTCAAACCATTTCAAAAAGAAAAAATCAGGCGGAGGTGAAGAAAATGCAGACGGTTTTAGACGAAGTTATTGAAAAAGTAAAAACTTTTACGAATGAAGAACGAGATAAATTGCTTGAGATTCTACAAAATGGTAAAACTCAGAAAAATAATAAAAAAGGTTTCGTTCATCCGAATACGATTTGGATAAAAGAAAATCACGCCGAATATGCCGGAAAGCACGTTGCATTGAAGGATGGAAAATTGATTGCGGTTGGCGAAACTATCAAAGAGATTGACTTGAAAGCGAGAGAAAAAGGCGTTGAAAATCCGCTGCTCACTTATCTTTTTCCGTTAGACCGCGAACCTTTCGGAGGTTGGTAATGGAAAGTTTGGATTTTGAGAAGACTATTTTATACGATGCCGGGAAAGTCGGAATTACGATTGATGTAGAAATCCGGCTTGGAAACTCGATTGCGAATTTTGAAGCGAAAATTGATACGGGCGCGGAGGCTTGCATTTTTCAGCGAATTTACAGCGAACAAATCGGCATTGAAATTGAAAGCGGTGAACTTCAGTATTTCGGCACGGCAACGGGTTCGTTTGAAACTTATGGACATTCCGTAACAATAACCACCGCAGAATTTACATTCGATTCCTACATATTTTTCGCCGCCGATGAAAATTTTCAGAAAAATGTTTTAGGCAGATACGGTTGGTTGAATCGCTTGATTATCGGAATCAACGATTACGACGGCAAACTTTATTTAAATGGTTATGAAAACGAATAAATATTAAACGGAGGTGAAAAAAATGCAGACGGTTTTAGACGAAGTTATTGAGAAAGTAAAAACATTTTCAAAGGAAGAAAAAGACAAACTGCGTGAAGTTTTAAGTGATAATGAAACTGAAAAGAAGGGCAAAAACAAAGGTTATGTCAGCCCGAATACGATTTGGGTAAAAGAGCATCACGCCGAATATGCAGGAAATTACGTCGCTTTGAAAGACGGCGAACTCGTCGCTTTTGGGAAAACTATTAAAGAAGCGGATACGAAAGCAAAAGCAAAAGGCGTGAAAAAACCGCTTCTGCATTATATTCCGGCAGAGGATGAAGAAGTTTGGGGCGGTTGGTAGAATATGAAATACGATTTTTCCTTTGAAAAACTCGTCAGATACGATGCCGGAAAAACGGGAATTTCGTTGAACGTCGAATTGCGCCTAAATGAAATTTCAACAATCGTCGAAGCAAAAGTTGATACGGGTTCGACAAATTGTATTTTTCAGCGAATTTACGGCGAAAAACTCGGCTTTGATATAGAAGCGGGCGAACCGCAACGGGTCGGCACGTCAACCGGCTCGTTTCTGACTTTCGGACATTGGGTTACGTTAATAACCGATGAATTTTCATTTGATTCGATGGTCTTTTTTGCAAAAGACGAAAATCTCAACCGCAATGTTCTCGGCAGACACGGTTGGCTTGACCGCGTGATAATCTGCATCAACGATTACGACGGCGAACTTTATTTGAGCCGTTACGAAAGCGAATAAAATTTGTTAAATTGATTGTCAACAAAAATTGCCGACGCTATTTTATAAAACAGCGTCGGCAAATTCATTTCTATTCGCAAAATCTGATATTAAAAACAGCACCCTCCATAACTGCCCTCGTTTCTGCCTTTATTTACTGCGAAAATTTGTAAATTATCACGCCCGTAACTTTGACAGGTTGATTGCTTAACAAAGTCGGTTTGAATTTGGCGCGTTTTGCCGCGTCTTCGGAAACTGCCCTAAGCAGAGGATGTCCGCTGACGGCGTTGGCGGCGACGACGTTTCCCGATTTGTCAATCGTTACGGCGACATTTACGTTTCCGCCCGCGCCCGTCTGTTTGGCAATCGCCGGATAAGTCGGTTTTGGCAAACTGATCGCCGTTCCGTTTATTACGCCTAGTGAAACGATTTTGTCAATCTTCTTTTCTGCTTTCGGTTCGGATTTTTGGATGATCGGCGGCGGTTCTTCGATATTTGTTTTTTCCGGCTGAATCGCTTTGCTTTCCGGCACAATTGTTGAAGTGCTGCCTGAAATATCATTTCCTCCGGGCAGATTCGATCCGTAATTTTTCGGATCGAGTTCCGCGCCTTCTTTTATAAGATACGCACCGTTCGGACGCGCTTTGCTCGTGTTCGGCGTAACCGAAATTTTATCGGGAATTGCCGGACTTTCATCTATTCTTGCAATTACTTTATTTCTCGTCGGCAGCACGGTTTTTTCGGTTTGCTGTTTTGCCTGTTTCGGCACATTATCGGCAGGTTTCGGCGGTTCGGGTTTTGCCGCCGGAACGGGCGCAACAAGCGTGGAAACTTCGAGTTCGCCGCTTCCCATCGCAAAATCTTTGGCAAAAAGACTCCATAAAACTCCGCTTGAAAGCATTGCGCCGACGACGAAAAACGTCATCAGCAAAATTCCGCCCTTTGTTCTGCTTTCCTGTGCGTGGCTTCGTGATTCGACTAAATTATTCAACATTTTCTTTTGTTCTCCTTCTATTCTTTTTCCGATGCCAACCGAAAGTTTGAAAAATGCGCGTTTTTTTTCCGCGCACATTTATTTAGACACCGAATTTTTGAAAATGTTCCGCGAATGTCGAATAAAAAGAAAGAATTTGCCCGCGAATCTGCGCGAATAAAAGAAATTATCCACAGATGAACACAGATTTTGTAAGAAATTTTAACAAGGATAAAGGAGATGAAAGGGGTTAAAGTAAAAAGCAAAAAGTAAAAATAAATCTTATTTCTTAAAAATCTCTTTCATCCACTTTATCCCTGTTAAAATTTCTTTTTTTCGATTCGCACTTATTCGCGCAGATTCGCAGGCAATTCTCTTTTATTTTATGCTCAGGAGTTTTTGAAAATCTTCCGGCGTGTCTATGTCGAGCGCGGCTTCGGGAACATCAATTGTTTCAACTGTTTCGGAGTGATTTTCAATAATATCGCGTGCGCCTTTGTCGCCTTTTATTTCGCATAATTTGCCGAAAAGTTCGCGGGAGAAAATTGCCGGAACGCCGATTGTTTCTTCGTATTTGCAGGCGACGATTTTTTTGTTCGATTTTTTGTAAACTTTCGCCAATTCGTTGAGGATTTCCGTTGTAATCAAAGGCTGATCGCAAAGCAATATGCAGACGGCGGAAACTGCCGGATTTTCATTTACTAAAGTTTTTACGCCGATTTCGATTGAAGAACTCAAGCCTTTTTCCCAATTTTCGTTGATGATAATTCGAGCAGTTGTGTCTTCAATTTCGCTTTTTGCTTTTGCTGCATTCGCGCCCAAAACAATAATGATCGGATAAAAATTTGATGCTTCGGCAGTTTCAGACGCTTGGCGCAAAAGCGTTTTTCCGTTGATCTCCAAAAACTGTTTTTGCCTGCCGTTCATCCGGCTGGACGCTCCGGCGGCGAGAACTAAAATTGCGATCTTTCCATTTTTTTTCGGCATAAAATGTTTATTTTTCAAGTTTTACGCTATATTATACATATATTTCGGAAAAATTTTACTGAATATGTAAATCTGAAATAATCGCAGAAAAAACTTGAAAAATAAACGATAAAGTTATAGGATTTTGTAAAATTTGATAAAGATGAAAGTTTTAGGAATTGATCCGGGAAGTCAGACGCTCGGTTGGGGCGTGGTCGAAGGAAGCGGTTTGAAATACTCTCTGATTGATTTCGGCACGGTAAAATCGAGTCCGCGACAAAGTTTTTCAAAGCGGCTTTTGAAAATTTACGACGAACTCGAAAAGGTTATCGGGCAGTTTCAGCCTGATGTTTTATCGGTTGAAGAAGCGTTTTACGCAAATAACGTCAAGGTCGCGCTGAAACTCGGACAAGTGCGCGGGGCGATTCTTCTTTTGGGCGAAAAATCGGAAATGGAAATTGCCGAATACAGTCCGCGCCTGATAAAACAAACCGTCGTCGGCTACGGAAACGCCGAAAAACATCAGGTTCAGGAAATGGTGCGGCTTTTGTTAAAAATGAAAACCGTTCCACAGCCGCACGACGCGGCGGACGCTTTAGCGATTGCCATCTGCCATTTTCATCACGCCGGTTTGCAAAACAAAATTAACCGGACGAAATTGCGAAGATAGAATTTTATTTTTTATCTGAAAATCGGAAAACAGTTTGAAGAAATTTTAATTTTACACAGGAAAACTTTATGCAGCACTCTCGTTTGCTCATATTACTGGTTATTTTTCTCATTTTCGCGTCGGGTGCAGAAGCTCAAAAACGCAGAAATTCCGCAAAACCGGCTGTCAAATCAAAATCCGATACGGCAATTGTGGTTGATGAAAGATTGGCTGTTCTGCGCCCGCAGCCGAGCCTTTTTGCCGAACCGATTCAGCGGATGCGGCGCGGCAGAGAAGTTATCGTTCAAAGCGAGAAAACGGCGGACGGCGTGACATTTTACCGGATAATTGCGCCGCCGAACAATTTCGGCTGGGTGCAAGCCGATGCCGTTATCAGAAAGTCAAAGAAGGGCGACGACGAGCGTTTGGCGCGGCTGATTCAAGGTTCGGAAGATTTTGATAAAATCGAACGCGCCGCACTTTTTGCAGAGATTTTTCCCGATTCGCCTTTGCGCCCGCCGATTCTTCTGCTTCTCGGCGATTTGTCCGAAGAAACTGCTCTTAAACTTTCAAAAGACGCGAACAGAGCATTAAATACGCGCGAAATGGCGGCAAGCGGTGCGCCGCTTCACAGTTTCTTTTTGAATTATTCGAGTCTTGACCGCTACAAAAAACTCGGCATCAACTTTCTTTTTAACGTCGAAACAAAATCATTTCATTACGACGGCGACGCGTGGCGCGAAATCGTCAAGAAATTTCCAAATTCCGACGAAGCCGACGAAGCCGGAAAAAGACTCGATTCATTAAAGGAAAAACTTGCACGGAGGAAAAATTTGTAAATTGTTTGTTGAGATTTTGGTAAGCAGGTGAGTATATGTTTTTAGGCGTAATAATTTACAAAAGAAACTTGAAATATAATTGATAGATGATAATCAGTAAATCACGAAATCAGTTTCGTCAACTTACAAAAAGAATGTGTCGGGCAGGTGAAAATTATCCATTTTCAATTCTCAAATCTCAATTACGTTGTAAGTATTCTTTTATAATCAGACACTTACAACGTAATTGAGATTTGAGAATTAACCGATCTAATCGGAAACATTATTTTACTGATAATTGACAGATGATAATTTTATTGTGTGTCAGCTTTTTAGAACCCGATTTATCAAATATATCTTACGGTTAAAATCTACAATATTTTTTTTGTGAATTGCTGTCTGCTTTAGCAAGCAATTTAATTTGCCGTATTTTCAGTTGAGAATCGAGCAGATCGCTTCGCGCAAATTTTTTTCATTATCAAAAAATATTTCGCTTTCGACTACAAAACAAGGGATTGTAAAAGTTAAATCTCCGAGTTTTACGGCATCTTTCGCCGTTGTCAGAAGTATTTCCGCGCCGTTTTTGCGGGCTTGTTTTTCCAGTTTTTCTATATCCTTTTGATTGTAAAAATGATGATCGGGAAATTTTTCGGTTGAAACTACCTGAAAATTTTCGTTTTTTAACTGCTCGAAAAAGTTGGAAGGATTTCCCAAACCGCAAAAGAGCAGAGATTGCCGATTGCCGATTTTGGTCTGCCGATTGCCGGTTTTATTTTGTAAAAAATTCTCCAGCCCGATCAGTTTTGAAGTTTTATTTTCGGCGAGAAATACCAAGCAGTTCGCGTTAAATTTTGAGATTTCAGCTTTCAGATTTTCGATGCCGTCGGATAAATTCGCGCGTGTGATAACGATTATATCGGCGCGTTTCAAGTTTTTCAGATTTTCCCGCAAAATGCCTGAAGGCAGAGTTTTTCCGTTTCCAAACGGATTTGTCGCGTCAATTGCAACAATATCCAAATCGCGCCTCACCTTAAAATGCTGAAAGGCATCGTCCAAAACAAAAGCCGTAATTCCGAATTTTTCGCCCGCCCAAATTCCGGCTGAAACGCGGTTTGCGTCGGCAACGACGAATGCTTTTCCCAAAAGTTTGCGGGCAAGTTCAGACGGTTCGTCGCCGGATTGTTTTGCGCCGACTAAAACTTTTTCGCCGTTTGAAACCAACACTCTTTTTCGGGCATTTTCGCGCCCATAGCCGCGCGTGAGAACGCAGACTTTTTCTCCTTTTTCCGCCAGAATTTCAGCGACAAAACGAACAAGCGGAGTTTTTCCAGTTCCACCGACGCTGATGTTTCCGACGCTGATCGCCGGAACGCCAAGCGAGGCGGATTTGAAAAAATTCTTTTCGTAGAGCGATCTTCTCCACTCGACGATTTTTTCGTAAAGCCACGAGAGCATAAGGTTAAAGGTAAAGGGTAAAAGGTTAAAGGTAAAATGTCAGTCGGGTGTTTGTCGGAATTGAATCGGCAATCAGCTATCAGCAATCAACAATCAACAATGAACCATTTACAATTTACTAACTTTATTCGTCGTCTGGATTAATCTTTCCAGTTTAACTTGGGCGGAACGGCTGTCAATGCTTTGTTCGGCGAGGCGTGCGGCTTGCATCGGCTGTTTGGCGATTCCGCTGACGATTAGTGCGGCGGCGGCGTTGATTACGACGAGCGAACGCGCTTCGTCGCGGCGTTTGCTTTCCAGAACTTCGCTGATGATTTTCGCGCTCTGCTTTGTCGAACCGGCTTTTAAATGTTCGATTTGTCCTTTGTTTAAGCCGAAATCTTCGGGCGAGATTTTGAACGAGCGAATTTTTTTATTTTTAACTTCAAAAACGTCCGTTTCGCCGGTCAGAGTTATTTCGTCTAAGCCGTCCGAACCGTGAACGATCCAAGCGTGATTTGCTCCTAAAAGCGCGAGAGCCTTTGCCAACGGTTCGAGCAAAGACGGATGCCAAACGCCGACGATCTGATTTGACGCGCCAGCCGGATTCGACAAAACGCCGAGCAGATTAAAACAGCTTCGGATGCCCAGACTGCGGCGCACGTCGGCGACGCGAAGCAGAGTCGGATGAAATTTCGGCGCGAACATAAAGCAGATTCCCGCGCCGTTTAAGCAAGCCTGCGCGATTTCCGGTTCGCTCGAAACTTTAATGCCGAGTTCGCTTAAAACGTCCGCGCTTCCGGTTTTGCTGTTGACGGCGCGGTTCGTGTGTTTGGCAACTGTCGCGCCCGCGCCGGCGGCAGCTAAAGCGGCGGCGGTTGAAACATTAAAAGTTTTGGCAACGCTCGAACCCGTTCCGCAGACATCTACGAGATTTTTGTGGCGCGAATTGATTTTTACGGCTTGCCGGCGCATCACCAAAGCCATTCCCGCAAGTTCCTTATAAGTTTCCCCTTTCGCCGTCAGAGCCGTCAACGCGCCCGCAATCTGCGCGGGATTGGCTTTTTGATCGGTCAACGCCTGAAAAAAACCGGACGCTTCATCGGCGGACAAATTTTCACCGCGCATAAGCCGCACGAAATGCGGAAAAAGTTCGGTGTCCGCTTTGCTGTTTGTCGCGGAAATCGGCGCGTCGGTTAGCCAGTTTGTCTTTGACATAAATTTATTTTAATAGCGAAAAAGGAAAAACGAAAAGTGGAAAGTGTTGAAAAGATGTGAATGTGAGATTTTGCCGAGCCTTTTACAGCATCTCAGATTTCGAGGAAGTTTTGCAATATTTTTTTGCCCTCGTCGGTCAAAATTGATTCGGGATGAAACTGCACGCCTTCGATTTTGTGCGTTTTGTGGCGCAATCCCATAATTAAATCGTTTGGCGAAACGGCGGAAATCTCCAGACAATCGGGCAGCGATTCGCGTTCGACGATCAAAGAATGATAACGTCCGGCGGAAAAACCCGCACTCACGTTTTTGAAGATGGTTTTCCCGTCGTGATTGATTTTAACGGGTTTTCCGTGAACGGGTTTCGGGGCGCGAATTACGCGTCCGCCGTAAATCTGCCCGATTGCCTGATGTCCCAGACAAACGCCGAGAATCGGAATCCGCCCGGCATATTTTTTCAAAACATCAATCGAAATTCCGGCATCGTCCGGCGTTCCCGGTCCGGGAGAAATTAAAATTTGGTCGGGTTTTACGTCCGCTTCAATTTGTTTGAGCGTAATTTCATCATTACGAAAAACGCGCATTTCCGCGCCGAGTTCGCCCAGATACTGCACGAGATTGTATGTGAATGAATCGTAATTATCTATGATTAGAAGCATAAGAATTGTTAATTGTTCATTGTTGATAGTTCATTGTTATTTTTTTAACAGGTCAAAAAACAATTTACCAAATAATTGATAGATGATATTTGATAGATAAATCAAATGACAAATGGTTTAGAGTTAAAAAATTCTCAATTATCAATTATTCTTTGAGTTCCTTTTTACATTACTGCATTCGCAAACATAAACACATTTGATTACTAAAAACCAACAATTAACCATCAACAATGAACGATGAACCAATCATTTAAGCAATTCGACGACATCTTCATTTTTGGCTTCTTTCGCCCAATCGAGTGCGGTTTTTCCTTCTTTTGTTTTGATTGATTTGTCCGCGCCTTTGTCCAGAAGCATTTTGACGATTTCCGTGCGGGTCGGTGATGAAACTTCTTTATTGGACGAAATATAGATCAAAGCCGTCGCGCCGTTTTCCTTTTCCTGCCCGTTGACGTTTGCGCCTTTGTCCAAAAGCATTCTGACGATTTCCGCGTCCGCCGCCGGACCGATGACCGCGCCCGGCAGCGGCAGAAGTCCTTTGCTGTCGGCGATGTTCGGGTCTGCGCCGCGGTCTAAAAGTTTTTTGACCGTTTCCTTGTCATCGTTTGCGACGGCGACGGAAAGCGCGGTTTGATTATCCACTTCGCCGGTTTTTCCCGGAACATTTACGTCGGCATCTCTTTCCAAAAGCAAATCGAGAAATTTATCTTTCTTCTTTTTAACCGCTAAAAAAATCGGCGAAACGCCCAGAGAATCGCGCATATTGACATCCGCGCCGTTGTCTAAAACGCGCTTGAAAACCTTTTCGTTATCGGCATTTTCAACCGCGTAAGTCAAAGCCGTTTCGCCTTTTTCGTTTTTCGCGTTCGGGTCAATTTTCGCGTTCTGAAAAGTTTTCAGAGCGATCAGATCGCCCGCGCGGATCGCTTTGAAATAATCTTCTGCGGTAAAATTATAACCGCGCAGTTTTAGTATGTTTTTTGCCATTTCCGGCGTTGTTTCCTCTTCGCTTTCGGCGGCGCAGGCAAAGGCGAAAACGGCGAGCGATAAAAGCGTCGTCAATATGCAAATCTTTTTACAGGTTTCGTTCATAAGATGTTTATTTGCTGATTTGGAATATTAAAATTCAATAGTAGTTGATTCGGGTAAAGTTTTAAACCCGTATTAAAAGCATAAAAGCATTTTTCCGTCAAAAATTACCGAAAATAAACATTGTCGGCAATCAAAGCCGCGAAATTTTTTGTAAAATCCTGCCGGATGGTTTAATCTTGCAGGTAATGCGGATTCCCGATGTTTTCGGCATAATATCATAAAATATAGAGGAAAAAATTAAGATGAAATCAAAACTGTTCCTGCTTCTTGCGATTTTTTGTTTATCGTTTCAGACTCTTTCCGCACAGATCGTTGCGGGCGTGATGGATAATACTAAAGGCGCGGAAATTACGCCCGAAGTTAAGGAAGAAGCGGTCAAACTTTTGCGCGAAACTATCGTCGAGATAAATAATCTGCGGAGTTTGGAAAACCGCATCAGTCTTCTGGCGGAAATGTCGAGTTTGATGTGGATGCACAACGAACAGGAAGGCAGACAGATGTTTCGGAGCGTTATCAATGATTTTACACAGCTTCTCTCGCGTTACGACGCGCAGCTGAACAATTTCGGAAACGCATCCGACGAAGATGATCTGTATGGAAGTTACGGCAACAGTCCGAAAGCCGATATTGCCAGAAGAATGCTGAAGGCTCTCAGCGTGCGGCAGCAAATTACCAAAGCGGTTGCGATTCACGATCCGCGTTACGCGCTCGAATTTTACGAAGCGACGGGGCAATCAGTTTCAAATCCCGCAGTTCGCAAACAATTGGCTCAGACCGACACATACTTTTTAAGCGATCTGCTCGCTCAGGTGGCGGAAACGGATGCCGCAACCGCGCTCGAATACGGGCGCAAATCCATTGCCAGAGGCGTTAATTACGGCACGGTCAATTTGCTGTCGAGGCTTTATGAAAAAGATGCCGAAAAAGGCGCGGCTCTCGGCGAAGAAATTGTCGGAAAACTAAAATCGGGCGAAGAAACCGAAGCCTACATCAAAATTTCCCTGCTTAATTTAGGCGAACAAAATTCCACAGAGATCAAGGAAGGCACTGCGAAAACGCCGATTCTCAGCGGGCAGTCAATGCGCGACATTGCCGATTTGCTCGCCCGGCAGATTTTAGCGCGTGAAGAAGTCGAATCTATGGAAATGAGCGAAATATTTCCGCTGCTCGAAAAATACGCTCCGGCACGGGTGGCTCAGATTCGGGCAAAATTTAAATTAAATCGGCAGGCGGGAACGCAGACTCCGCAAAGCAATCCGATTCCCGCCGAAATTGCCGCCGAAATCGAAGAGCAAGTGGGCGATACCGAATCGAGTATGAGAACGCTTGCCGCGGGAATGAAAAATATCACCGACGGGAAACTTTCCCCGGAAGAGCGCGAAAAAGTTGTCAAACAAATGCGCGAAATAATTGCCTCGATTGAAAACCGCAGCGAAAAAATTCTTATGCTGAACGGTTTGGCAATTCAGGTTGCAACGCTCGGCGACAAGGAACTGGCATCGGAGATTATGCGCGAAGCAAACGGATTTCTTAATCCGCAGCCGGTAAATTATCAGGAATATATGGAAGTCTGGATGCTTTCCGGCGGCTATGCGATGACCGATCCCGAAAAGGCTTTCGCGCTTTTGGAAAATACTATTTTCCGGCTCAATGAAACGATTTCCGCCTTTGTCAAAGTCGGCGAATTTATGGATGTGAGAGGCGAAATTATCGAAGACGGCGAAGTGCAGATGAATGGTTTCGGCGGGAATATCGCGCAGGAAATGGTCGGCGGTCTGGGCGCAGTCGCACAGCCGACGATTAGAAGTTTAGCCGTTTCGGATTTCGCGCGAACAAAGGGTCTGGCAAACAAATTTGACCGGATGGAAGTTCGCATTCTCGCCAAAACGATAATTCTGCAAAGCATTTTGGCTGGAAACAAAGCCGTGCCGATTGAAGTTGATACAATGGAAAGCGGAAGGTAACGGCAAATCAAATCGTTTTTTGCCGTCTTGAATTTGGAATGAAACAATACTTGAGGAGTTTTAAAATGTATCGAAGATTTTTGCCGTCCCTTTTTCTTGTAGTTCTCTCCGTTCAAGCTGTGTTTTCCCAAGACCCGATTTTTTCGTCCGAGTATGAACTCGCACAAGCATCCCGAAATGCGCTTGCCGCAGAAAATTACGAAACTTCGACGGTAAGTTCGGAGGAACTGACGCAGTTTTTGCTTGAAACTTCAAATATGGTTTCGTCGCTAAATTCACCGGAGAACCGTATTTCGTTTAAAATAAAAACGGCAAACGTTATGTGGAATCTGGACGAAAAACAGGGGAAAATTCTGTTTCAGACGGCGATTGACGACGTTCGGCAATATGTCGCTCAGGTTGATCTGGAAACGAATGGGTTTCAGAATACGCCCGAAGGAAATTGGGCATCGGCAGTTTCATCTTCGGAACTTCGCACGAAAACGAGTCGGATGTTCGTATTAATTTCCCTGCTGACAAATCTTATAGCAGACCACGATCCCGAAAGTGCTTTGCAGTTTGCCGAAAGAATCGGACAAACATTTACGAATCAGGAATTGCAGAAAAGAGCAGAGCAAAGCTATAAAAGCATCGAAGCAAGACTTCAGAAAAAAATTGCGGCGCAAGACCCGGTAAAAGCTCTCGCGCTCGGACGCGAAAAACTAGCGAAGGGCGTGTCATACAACGTAATTAATTTAATGCAGACGATTTACAGAAAAGATGCAAAAGCGGGTGCGGCATTCGGCGCGGAAATTCTGGACAAACTCAAAACGACAACTCCGAAATCGGGGCAAATCTGGACGACGCAGAGATTACTGCAAATCGGCGCGGCAAATTTTGAACAAACGTCTAAAACTTCTGCCGAAAAACAGACGCTTTTCAGCGAGCAGAATCTGCGCGATCTGGCTTCGATCTACGCCGGACAAGTGCTTTCTTCGACGAAAAATTATTACAGCCTGTCGCCGAAAATGCTTGAACTGCTCGAAAAATACGCGCCGCAGCAAGCGGCTCAAGTCAGGCAGTTTAACGAACAAAAACGCGCAGCCACCGGCACTTCAAACCCATCGGTAGAAAAAAGGATTAAAGGTTCAGGCGCGGGCGTTGCAATAACCAGTTCCAGAACTGCCAGATCGAAAATGAATGATGCGAAACGAAATTATCAGAGAGAAATAATAGCCTCGGTCAAAGATTTATCCGCCGAAAATCTTGCTCCCGAAGATAAAAGAAAGATCATAGAAGCCACGCGGGAAAAAATTTTAGCGGTAAACAACAAGGATTTTCGCCTTTCAAATTTAGCTTGGCTGGCTGGCGTTTCAGCTAAGGAAGGCGAAAATAAACTGGCTCTGAAAATACTAAACGACGCGGAAAATATCGTTTCGACGCAGCCGATCAGCAGAAGCGACTTTAACGATAACTGGAAACTTGTCAACGCTTACGCGGCAATTGCGCCGGAAAAATCTTTTTCCCTGATTGAAAATATGATCTATCCGCTAAACGGCATTGTCAGCAGCTTTGTAGATTTCAACAGATACGCGGGAAACCGGAGGATAATTGACAACGATGAAATCGTGATAAATAACAATGTTGCAAAATCTCTGTCTTATTTCAGCCTTTCAAACGATTCCATAAAAAGACTTGCCGAAGCCGATTTTGACCGCTTGAAAAATGTCTTTGAAAAACTCAACCGTCCCGAACTTCGCATCGAAACGCGCTTGAGAATCGCCAAAGCGTTGGTAAATTCAGACGACACCTCTTCTTTTATAAGAATGGAAATTATTAATCAAAGATAACGTCGAAAAATCTTAAACTTGAGAACTGCTTTTCTAACCCAAACTCGTTCCCAAAAGCCAATGTCCGCCGTCAACCACAAGGGTTACGCCGTTGATGTAGCTCGCCGCGTCGGAACACAGAAAAACCGCCGAATTTTCGATGTCTTTGATGCGCCCGAATCTTTGCAGAGGAATTTTCTTTTGCAGTTTTTCTTTAAGCGGTTCGGGCAAAAGCCGTTTCATTCCTTCGGTATCTTCAATCGGACCGGGCGCGATTCCGTTCGTGCGGATTCCGTATCTGCCCCATTCGACGGCGAGATTTCTGGTGATCGCGTCAACTCCGGCTTTTGCCGCCGAAACGTGAATCTGCAACGGAGTCGCCGCAAGGTGAAGCGTCGCGCTGATGTTCAAGATCAAACCTTTATTTTCCTTCAACTGCTCGAATGCCGCGCGGCAGACGTTAAAAGTTCCCTTCGTATCAATGTCAATCACAGTTCCGAAACCGTTTGACGAAAGTTCGTCCGCTTTGCACAAAAAATTTCCCGCCGCGCCGTTGACGACAATATCAATTTTGCCGAATTTGCTGACCGTTTCATTAATCGCGTTTTCAACCGCTTCAAAATCGCGCACGTCCGAAGCAACCGCGAAACATTCGCCGCCGCCGTCTTCGATCAGTTTTTTCATTGGTTCGAGATTTTCGATTTTTCTCGAAGTGATCGCCACCTTCGCGCCGCTTTCCGCCAGCGCACGCGCCACGCCGCCCGTGATTCCCGTTCCGCCGCCTGTTACAAATGCGACTTTTCCCTGTAAAATGTTCTCAGAAAAGAAATTATTATTCATAGCGCAAAATTTTATCACAAAAAATGAATCGTAAAAGCACAGAGATAAAAAAATTTTCTTTCGGAACGCCGACCATCTTGGCGGCAATGAGCGCGAAAGCGCGAAAATTAACCGTGAAAACTCAAAACTCGAAAGCAAAAATCAGAATTCGTCAAAGTTTTACAAACGCTCAGGCGTTTTCTGCCGGCAAGATGCCGGCGTTCTATTTGTGCCTTTTTGCTTTGTTTTTATTTACTTCCTGCCAAACCGCGCCGACGAATCTCAGAAGTTTTGCGCCCGCCGATTCGTCCGTTTATCTCGAAGCGAACGATTTGGGAAAAACTTTGAACGCTCTGACCGAAAGCGAAAATTTTCAAAAAATTGCAACGGATAAAACCGATTTTTTCGTTCTAAACGGCGTTCAGACGGCAATTGTCATTACAAATTTTGAAACTTCCGAAAAGCAAATTACAACCGAAGACGCGGTTTTAAACTTTAAGCCGCAATTTGTCACAATCGCCGACGCGCACACTTGGGAATGGCAGACAATTTCGCTCGCCGAAAATCAGTTAAACGATTTTGTCAGAGGAATTTACGGCGACGACGCGAAACTCGAAACTGAAGACGCGGGCGGCGGCAGATGGTTCGTCTGGACGGCAAAAGACGGGCGCGAAGTTTTCGCTTTTGTGGAAAACAGCCTTATTTTTTTCGGAAATAATCGCGCGGAAATTGAAAAATGCTTGAAAGTAAAACGCGGCGAAGCGGAAAGTTTATTGAAAAATGAAAATCTGACGCAGGCTTATTCGGCAAATGATGAAAATTTAACCTTCGGCTTTGTAACAAGCGAAGGCGTAAAGCAGATCGCCGATTTTATCGGCGTTTCAACCGCACTCAGCGCAACCGACGAGGAAGCGGGCAGAAGTTTTATCGCTGCAATTCTGCCGCAGATTTTGCAGAATACGACAAAAGAAATCGTCTGGACTTCGCGCACACACGGCGGCGGAATCGAGGACAATTATTCGATCTTTTTGAAAAAAGAAACCGCTTCCGTTTTAACCGAAACTTTGTCCGCATCGGCGCAAACCGAATCGAACGCGAGCGAATTTCTGCCCGCCGAAATCTCAAGCGCGACTCGTTATAATCTGCAAAATCCTCTGATCGCTTGGCGAAGTTTGCTGCTCGTTACGGCAAAAAATACCGATCAAATGAACGGCAAAATTCTTGTGCAGTTTTCAAACAGTCTTTTAGAATCTTACGGGGTGAAAGATGCGGAAACTTTTTTGAGCCAAGTCGGTTCGGAAATTTTAACGGCGAGATTTGACGCGGACGGCGAAAAAAGCGCGGCGATTGTTGAAGTTAAAGATTTGGAAACGGTTAAAGAATCTCTGATTGACGAGATAAATTTCAAAATTTCGCCCGAAAAACACGGAAACGCTGAAATCTGGAAATCGGAAGAAGACGAAATTTCAGCGGCATTCATCGGAAACAAATTGGTTTTGGGCGACAGCGAAAGCGTTTTGAAATGTCTGGAAGCAAAGCAAACAGGACAAAATTTCACGAAAAACCCGATCTACAAAAATTTCGCGGCGAGCAAAGCGGCTGCCGTAACTTTTGCAAAAGACGCGGAATCTGCGAAAAAAATTGCAGACGTTTTGGGCAAAGCAAAACAAAACGCGAATTTTTCAATGAATTATTTGACCGAAACGAGTTTTACAAACAACAAGATCGAGCGCAAAACCGTTTCCGCATTCGGTTTGATCGGGACGATTCTGGAGCAGTTATAAGAGATTTGCCCACGAATAAACGCGAATAGGCTCGAATAAGAGAAGATATATTTGCTGTAAAAAAACGCAGAAAATTTATCCATTCTCAAATATCAATTTTCAATTATTTTGTAAGTTTTTCTTGCTTGAAAGACACCTAAAATATAATTGATATTTGAGAATGGATAATTGATAATTTTCAGAATTCAGCAAACATCTTAAATTTTTCGGGCAGGTTAATAATTTATTTTCTTATTCGCGCTTATTCGCGTTCATTCGCAGGCAATTTCTTCTTATTTTTTCTTGGCTTTTCTCTTCAAAATTCTGACGTTATTTTCTATCCAGTTTTCGGCTTCTTCAAAATACGCGAATTTTTTCTCGTCGCGCCGAAATTTTTGGGTGTGCATACAGCGTCTGCCTTTGCGGTGTTCGGTTGGGTGGAAAATGTGGAGCATTTCGTGAAACAAGACGTATTCGGCGACGAACTGCGGAACTTTGCAATCGTCGAGAGATTTGCTGACGATGATCGTTTCGTGCGTGGAATCGTAATGACCTAAAATTCTGTAAGTTCTTTTCTGCGACCAAGATAGAACGGGTTTTGGAATCGAATTTTTGAAGTAAAGCAGATTCAGCGATTCAAAAATTTTGTCCAGATCGTAAGTTTCGCCTTTTGCCGAAGTTATTTTTTTGTGTCCGTGTTTTCTTTTATTTTCAACTGCTTTTTCGCGCATTTCGGCGGTTTTTACAAAGTTTTTATAAACATTCGTAACGCGGGCGGGAATTTTTTTTCGCAAAAGTTTTCCGACCAAAATATACGCCAGAGATTTTTGCGCTTCGGCGGGCGCGTTTCGGCAGAGTTCGGCGAGGCGGACGAAAACTTTGCCGTCGCGGATGCGGATCGTGTGATTTATTCCGATATACGGATAAAATCGGACGTTGATTTCGGGCGTAATTTTGTTTTGGCTCAAATGTTGAAAGGCTTCTTTGTAAAAACTTGTAATTTCTTGAATTTGCGGCATTATAAAAATGTTTAATAAAGTTTAACGAATAATTCTTGACAGAATGCACTCGAAAGTGTTTCAATTTAATAGCAAAAGCATACCGATTCAAACGGTGCGCTTCAAATCCTGCACAAGAAAAAATGTCCGCCGCCGAAAAACAAACAATCGAGAAAAACAAAAATTCTCCCGACTCGCGCGGGCGGATTATTCTTTCGGCAATCATCAACGAGCATTTAATAACGGGCGAACCCGTCGGTTCAAAAGCCGTCGCGGAAAAATTTTCCGATACGGGCGGTTTGAGTTCGGCGACGATTCGCAACGTGATGAGCGAATTGGAAGATTTGGGATTACTCGAACAGCCGCACACTTCGGCGGGCAGAGTTCCGACGGATAAAGGTTATCGGTTCTTTGTTGATAATTTATTGGGAGTTTTGACAATTTCGGACGATGATCTGCGCCTCATTAATAAAGAACTTGGAATCGGAGAGAATGATCTTTCAAAAAAGCCGGACAAGGTGATGGAAAGAACGTCGCAGCTTCTCTCGGTTTTGTCCGATAACGTCGGAATTGTCGTGTCGCCGAGTTTGGCAAAAGACCGGCTCGAACATATCGAATTTGTAAATTTGTCCGACAAGCGCATTTTGGTCGTGATGGTTTCCGCGCCGAACATTGTTCACAATCGGATCATACGGCTCGAAGAAGGATTTTCCAACGAAGAACTCGAACGCACGGCGCGTTACCTGAACAAGGAATTCAGCGGGAAAAATCTGGCGGAGATTCGCCAAGAGATTTTAAGATTGATGCACGAAGAAACTGCGATTTTTGATAAATTGCTGCAAACGGCAATGATTATCTGCTCGCAAAGCATTGAAAGCGAAGAAGATAAATTGGGCGAAGTTTACGTCGAAGGCACGTCGAATATTTTAACGAAGCGGGATTTCGCCGATCTGGAACGCATTCGCGCTCTGCTTCGCACGATTGAAGAAAAATCAAGGCTCGTGCAGATTTTAACCGAATGTATCGAACACGA
Organism: Pyrinomonadaceae bacterium; assembly: GCA_965214585.1. Lineage (GTDB taxonomy): Bacteria > Acidobacteriota > Blastocatellia > Pyrinomonadales > Pyrinomonadaceae > JAHCHG01. Next base: position 1,553,521 of record OZ243957.1, read on the forward strand.
CGCTTCTTTAAGCGGAAATGTGCAGGTGATAATCGGCAGTGAAAATTCGGCGACTTCGCTGCAAAACTGCACTTTGATAACCGCGCCTTACCGCATCGGCGAAGGCGAAGCCGTCGGAACTCTAAGCGTTCTCGGTCCGACCAGAATCGAATACGCGAGAATGATTTCGATTGTCAGCTACACGGCGAAAATTCTTGAGAAACTGATGATTAAGAACACTCCTGATCTTACTTCCTAAAATCCAATTAAAGACAAATTCTTAAAATGAACTCCAACGACAACATACACAATTTAGAAGATACGCCGGGAAAAAATGAGAAAAGCAAAACTCTGACGCTCGACGAATTTTTTGATCAACTTGAAGCAAAAGAGAAAGATTTGGATATTTCAACCGAATTGATAATTGAAATTGACGAGAGCGATTTCAATTCGGCGGCAGTTCCCGATTATCTGAAACCGGAAACTGCCGCCGAACCGATAAACGCGCCCGCAACGCCTCCGCCGAATGATTACGCGCCGAATTATACGGCGGATAATACGGAACTGGAAAACCAGATAAAAACGCTCAAAAATCAGATTTCATACATTGAAACCGAGCGCGGCGAATTGGTCGAAACTTTGCGCCGCCGGCAAAATGATTTTGAAAATTACAAAAAGCGCACCGAGCGCGAACGCAGCGAAAATCTAACAAATCAAGTGGGAAATTTAGCGACGGAACTGCTTCCCGTTCTGGACAATTTAAATCGCGCACTCGATTCGGGCGCGGAATTTTCCAGCGATAAAAACGATTTTAAGCAATTTTACGAAGGAATTTTTCTGGTCAATCAGCAGTTAAACGACGTTTTAACGGAAATGGGCGTTCAGCCGATAATTTCGGTTGGAGAACCGTTTGACCCTAATTTTCACGAAGCGGTTGCGATAGAAGAAAGTTCCGAGCATCCTCCGCACACAATTACCCAAGAACTTCTGCGCGGTTATAAAGTCGGCAGCAAGGTGATTCGCGCGGCGATGGTCAAGGTTTCAGCCGCTTCGAGCGTAAAAAGGGAGGAAAATCTTGTTGAAGCGGAATAAATTTCACAAGTCTTTAACAATAATTTTCAGAAAAACTTAAAAATATGAGTAAAGTAATCGGAATTGACTTAGGCACGACGAACTGCTGCGTTTCCGTTTTGGAAGGCGGCGCGGTTCAGATTATTTCAAACAAAGAAGGCGGCAGAACAACGCCTTCCGTAATCGGTTTTACGGACAAAGACGAGAGGCTTATCGGACAGATCGCCAAGCGTCAGGCGGTAACGAATCCGGGAAATACGCTTTACGCGATCAAGCGTCTGATCGGGCGAAAATTTGATTCGCCGGAAGTCGAGAAAATGCGCGAAACCGCCCCGTTTGAAATCGTCCAAGCACCGAACGGCGACGCGCACATACGCGTTTTGGAGAAAACTTACAGCCCGCCGGAAGTTTCCGCGATTCTGCTTCAGCGTCTAAAACTCGCGGCGGAAGAGTTTCTCGGCGATAAGATCAGCGAGGCGATTATCACAGTTCCCGCGTATTTTGACGATATGCAGCGGCAGGCGACGCGCGATGCGGGAAAAATCGCCGGTTTGGAAGTCGAACGATTAATCAACGAGCCGACGGCAGCCGCGCTCGCTTATGGATTTGACAGAAATGCAAACGAAAGAATCGTCGTCTATGACCTTGGCGGCGGAACATTCGACGTTTCGATTCTGGAAATCAACGAAGGCGTTTTTGAAGTTCTCTCAACGTCCGGCAACACATTTCTCGGCGGCGAGGATTTTGACGAGCGCATAATCAACTGGCTGGTCGAAGATTTTAAGCTCGAAAACGGCATTGATCTGAAAGATGACCGCCTCGCTTTACAGCGTTTAAAAGAAGCGGCGGAACGTGCCAAATGCGAACTTTCAACCGTTGCCGAAACAACCGTCAATCTTCCGTTTATCGCGGCGGATTCATCGGGACCGAAACATATCAACACGATTTTAACCCGCAAAAAATTTGAAGAACTCGTCCAGGATTTGGTCGAATCTTCCGTCGAGCCGTGCCAAAAAGCGTTGTGGGACGCGAAATTAAAACCGGAAGACATTGATAAAATCATACTCGTCGGCGGGCAGACGCGCTCGCCGATCATTTCGCGCACCGTAACGGAAGTTTTCGGCAAAGAACCTTCGGCGGAAATCAACCCGGACGAAGTTGTTTCGATGGGCGCGGCGATTCAAGGCGGCGTTTTAACGGGCGATGTCAAGGACATTGTGCTGCTCGACGTTCTGCCTTTGTCGCTCGGCTTGGAAACGCGCGGCGGACTTTTCGTCAAACTGATCTCGCGCAACTCGACGATTCCGCTGAAAAATACGATGACCTTTACAACCGTCGTGGACAATCAGCAATCGGTTGAAATTCACATTATGCAGGGCGAGCGCGACGTTACGGCGGGAAACCGCAGTCTGGGAAAATTCGATCTGATCGGCATTCCGCCTGCGCCGCGAGGAGTTCCGCAAATCGAAGTCGGTTTTGAAGTTGATGCCAACGGAATCGTCAATGTTTCGGCGCAAGACAAAATGACCGGACTCGAACAGGCAATGCAGATCACGCCTTCTTCCGGTTTGTCGCCCGACGAGATCGAAATGCTGATTATGGAGGCGGAAACTTCCGTCGAAAAAGACCGCGACGCGAAAGATTTGATAATTCAGCGCAATCGGCTCGACTCCTTGATAAAAAACACCCAAAAAGCGATGTCGGAATTCGGCAGAGGACTCGAACAGCAAAAACAAAAGGAAATAAATGAAGTTCTCAAACAGGCGGAAGAATCTGTTGAATCCGACGACAAAGAAGAAATTCAAAATATTTTGAAACAGGTCGAAGAGGCTGCAAATCATCTTACCGAGTCATTGATGGCGGCGGTTTAAGCAATATTTCGTAAAAGATCAAAAAAAGTAGGAAACAATTCGCGGAAATCAGCGATAATATATATTGAAACGCTGATTTTTTAAGGAGAATTGTTTAAATGTCAATAAAAATAGACTCGAATCATAATATTAATGATAAACAGTTATACGGCGAAACTGTATTTAAACCCGTGCTTTCAAATACGAAATCACAGAACGAAGCCGTTTTTTCCAATTTATCCGACATTATAAACGATAAAACACCGGAAAAAACGCCATTGCACCAACTCAAGGAATCTCTGGCAAGCAAACCGATTGACGAAAATCTAAAGCGCAAACCCGCTGCGGTTATCGTCAACCCGAAAAAATCTTCGGACGAAATGACGGCAGACGATTATCGTCAAGCCGTGTGGCAGGCGGTTTTCAAAAAAGCCGGTTACGCAATGCTGACCGACGGAGAAATCAGCCAAGCCGTGTCCTTGATGAAAAGCGTAACTTCAAGCATTACGAGCAGCGGACTGGACTTGGCGAATATGCGGCGAAGCGACGAGAGGCTGAAAACGCTGACGGTTAAAACCGACGAATTCACAATAGAACTGGCAAAACGGGCGGGCGAAGCAGTCTGGAAAGGCTCGCAAACCGAAGCGGAAAAAGCCGCGCAAATCAAGACGGGCAATAGAAACGAAGTCAATCAAATAACGCTCGATCAAGGCAGAGTCGTCTGGAACTCGGCGGTCAACACGGTAGAAGGCACAATAAACACGGCACTTGACGCGGCGGCGGCAAGCGGAAGTGCGACAGTTTTGCAACCGATTGATCCGAATCGTCCGCAAGTGGATTTTTCATCGGCAAAGACCGACTATCAATCGCAGATGATGCGGCGGAATCTAAATGGCAAACTCGACGGCGACGGAATCAAGCGCGGCGAGGCGACGGAAACTGCCGTGACGATTCTCGGTCCGCTTGCGGCAGGCGTGGCAAATGCGCCGAAGCCGTCGCCGCAATCGCTGAAAACACTCGGCGGGATTCCAGAAGTTGAAGCGACAATAGCAGTAAATCGCACAACTGCTTCAATGACACCTGATAAAGCAAGGATTCCCGAAGGTAAGCCGAAAATGCTCGGTTCAAAAGATATAGACCCAAATAATATTCGCGGAATAAAGGGAGAAAATGAATCAGCGAAACTTTTGTCTGAAAAGGGTTACAAAGTTGAACAATTACCCGACAAAGTAAAAGGTAAAATTCAAAGAGTTAAAAAACCTGATTTAAAAATAGAAGGAAAAATATTTGATGCTTACACTCCGGGCAAAAACACATCTGCCAGAAGTATCTGGACAACATTAAAAGGAAAAATGATTGATCCTAAAACCGGAGTAAAGCAAGCGGATAGATTTATCGTTAATATGAATAAATCAGATTTAACTTTGGAACAAATGACAAAACAATTCAAGGATTTTCCGTTAGAAGACTTAAAAGAAATTATTATAATCAAGGATGGAAAAATAATTCATTTCTTTCCATTCGGTAATTAATCGGAGCGAGATATGGCGTTAGAATTTTATTTAAGATTACAAACTTCTCTTAAACCGGAAGAAATTGTCAATTATATATTGCAAGATAGTAATTTCATTACGAGCAAAAATAATGATGATGGAGATTTTTACGGAAGTGGATTTATTGCTTGGGTTTATCCAATGGATAAGGACTCAATAGATATTGTATCGGAAGAAGTTGGAATTCAAACAAATCTCAATGTAAGATGTTGGCTTCAAAACAGCGAGTATGAAGTTGGTATGAGAAACATTCTTAGAATATTTATATCCACATTAAGATATACGGATGGTGATGCAGTTGTTCAGTTGGAATTTGATGATATAAAGTTGCTAAGAAAGAATGAAAAGTTGTTTTTAAACCCAAATTCATTTTCGCAAGATGGCGAAGCATTATGGCGTTTCCAAGACATACCTTTTAAATATGAAGTTGAAGAAATAAATCTCAACCAATAAAAGTTAAAATCCGATTATCAATCGCAGATGATGCGGCGGAATCGTAAATGGCAAACTTGACGGCGACGGCATCAAGCGCGGGGAAGCGACGAAAATTGCCGTAACGATTCTCGGTCCGATTGTGGCAGGCGTGGCAAGTGCGCCGAAGCCGTCGCCGCAATCGCTGAAAACACTTGGCGGGATTCCAGAAGTCGAAGTTGCCGCAACTCGAAGCGTTCAAAATATTAGAAATAAATTTCCAGATGATCCGATTCCGACAAATGGTAGAATTGATGGAGTAGCAAAAATTGTAGATGGGCGTATTAACATTGATAAATCAATTTCAACTAACAGAGAAATTGATTTTGTCATAGATAAAGCAGGTAATTTAATTTTGGGCGAAAAACATCAGTTTTTGAGCAATGGCAAAAGTGTTCAGGCAGCCGGAACAATGAAAGTCGCTAACGGTAAAGTCAGAAAAATTACAAATTTGTCCGGTCATTTTCGACCAACCGTTGAGGAATCTCGAAAGTTTCCTGAAATCTTGAGAAAGATGGGCTTGGATTTGAAAAACACTCATTTAGAACTGTGGGAATATAAATTAAATTCTGATGGATTAATAAGCGGCAAAACCAAAGCAGTCAATATATATTTAAAAAATTAACTGGAGATACTATGTCAAATATTGAACAATTAGCGTGGGAAATGTATAGAAATGAAGGCGAAGAAGAAGTTGGCAGAAGGTTTTTCATTAATTACTTAAATCAGATAAAAAACTTCGGAACTAAAGATTTACTAAAGTTCTATATGAAAAATTTTTCGGCTAAATACTTTAATTCGTTAATGATGGCATTACCGGAATTATGGCAGAATTTTACGGTTGAAGACTGGATTGAATTATTAGAAAATTTGGGTGAAAGACCATTAGAGCCGAAAAAGGGAGAAGTTGGCGATTATGGAAACTTTGCTGATATTCAGTTTCTATGTAAATTTCTGGAGATTGATGGACTTAATCTTTACTTAAAATATACTGAATCAGCAATTGAGAACAAAATTGCCGTCATTAATTATATGCAAGGTTTTTCAGATGAATTTATTAAGGATGAGATGGATTTTGAGGACTTGAGTGAAGGAGATGACAATATGTATGATGGATTTACATATTTTGATTTAAAGAAAGCCAAGCAAAATTTGTTAAAAGACCCAAGAATTAGGGAATTTCCGCAAAACCCAAAACAGGTGAAAAAATATATTGAGAAAGTTTCTTCAGAATTTAAGGAAGTAAGGCAAACAGTTTAGCGTTACAGATTAATTAGAAAACGAAAGCAAGTTTAACAACTTGCTTTTTGTTATTTGAAAATCACAGATGATGCGCCGAAACCTTGAAGGAAAACTTGACGGCGACGGAGTTAAGCGCAGTAATTTATAGAAACAAATTTACGGTAACTTGAGAAAATTTGCACATTATCGCAAAATATAGGAAACGTCAGTTCAAAATGTTTGGACTGGCGTTCTATTTATTTTATATTTTGAATTTTATATTATTTTTATTTGAGTTATATTTTTAATTTTCGCAGGTTATGAGCAAAAGAGATTATTACGAAGTTTTGGGCGTGTCGAAAACCGCCGTAGATGTTGAGATAAAAACGGCTTATCGGAAATTGGCGATCAAATATCACCCGGATAAGAACCCGGACGACCCGGAAGCGGAGGAAAAATTTAAGGAAGCGGCGGAAGCCTACGCGGTTTTGTCGGACGAGAGCAAACGCGCGAGTTATGACCGATTCGGACACGCCGGAGTCGGCGCGGGCGCGGGCGGCGGATTCGATCCGGGATTTGCCAATATCGAAGACATTTTTGATCTTTTCGGTTTCGGCGATATGTTCGGCGGGCGCGGCGGCGCGTCGAGGCGTTCGACAATTCAGCGCGGTGCTGATCTGCGTTACGATTTGCAGATAACTTTAGAAGAAGCCGCCGCCGGAAAAGAAGAAAAAATAAAAATTCCGCGCCTTGAAAAATGCGAAGAATGCGAAGGCAAAGGAACGGAAAGCGGAAGTGAGCCGGAAATTTGCATAACCTGTAACGGAAGCGGGCAGACGCGTTATCAGCAAGGGTTTTTCAGCGTAATGCGAACTTGCGCGAATTGCGGCGGAAAAGGTCAGATCATAAAAAATCCGTGCAAAAACTGCGGCGGCGCGGGCAGAGTCGAAAAGGAAAAAACTCTGGAGATAAAAATTCCGGCGGGCGTTGAAACGGGTTCGCGTCTGCGCGTCAACGGCGAAGGCGAAGCGGGCGAAAACGGCGGTCCGGCGGGCAATCTGTTTGTCGTCATTCACGTTAAGGAACACGAAATGTTTGAACGGCAGGGCGCAAATCTTTATGCCGCCGTTCCCGTATCATTCGCGCAAGCCGCGCTCGGCGCGGAAATAAAAGTTAAAACGCTCGACGACGAAAAGGATTTGAAAATTCCCGCCGGAACTCAGACGGGAACGGTTTTCCGCATTAAAAGCGAAGGAATGCCGAGTTTAAGCGGACGCGGAAAAGGAGATTTGTTCGTCGCCGTTACTTTAATCACGCCGAAATCCTTAAACAGAGAACAAAGAAAACTGCTCGAAAAACTTGCTGAAATCGAAGACGTAGAATTTCAGGACGAGGGATTTATGGATAAGGTAAGAAATATTTTCGGGTAAAATTGATTGCGAAAATAAGAAAGAGAACGGCTTGGATATAGAGCAAATTAAAAATTGATATAAAGTTTGCAATCTGTAATTTTTAGATTTTAATATCGCCAGCTTAATTATCAATGCTTGATTTGTATTTGATAATTAAGTCCGCGAGAAATCTGATAAATTTAGACTGAGTAACAAACTTAAAATTAAGTGAAGCGTTTGAGTTTTGGGAAAGCGGGCGCAGAGCAACCCTTCCAGACCTGTAATCTTTTTAATCTTGAGTTGGAAAATGTTAATAATAACTCAAGATAGAGTAAAGAAGATAAGATAAACAAATTGAAAGGTCGGGAAGGGTTGCTCTGCGCCCGCTTTTCAGGCTTATATTTCTCTAAGGCGGCGGTTTATTCCGGCTCTGTTACTAAGGCAGAAAAATTATCAATTTGATCTTATCAAAACTTAAAACGCTCTATTTCGCCGTTCTATTTTTCACATCAAATTTTCAATTTTATTCGGGAACGTAACCGGAAATTCTCTCGGCGATTTCCGCCGATAAATTGGCTGCCGCTTTTGTCGCTTCTGTTTCCGAATCGCCGACGCTGGTCATTACGCGCACCATCGCGCCGTCTGAACGGCGACGGGAAATGCTGTCGAAAATCGTATAAATTTTGTCTTCGTATTCGCTTGCCGTCGAGCGTCCGCGTCCCTGATACCAGTAAATTAAAACTTCTTCGTAAACGCCGTTTTCGATAATAAATTTGTTTGCTTCAAATGTTTCGCCCGAATCGGTTTTGATCTGGATGCGTTCCGGCTCTTTCATCACCCAACCCGCGCCCGGCAAGCAATTTTGCGGACTGTGATAAGTTGCGCCCGTTTTCTGCGAGCCGTAATAACCAATGTAAATATTGGCAAGACGATTTTCGTCCGAAACGTATTCGCGCATCGTGTAATCCGTCGCGCCCAGAACTTTTTCGGTTTGTTCGTCAAAACGAATCTCGCTGCCCTTTTGCCGCCAATCGTCAAACTGCGCCGAGAATTTCCGCAAAGGTTTTCGTTCGATTTTCGCTTCACCGCGCTGCTCAAACCAATTGATAAACAAACCGCCGAAAATCAATACGCCGACGAGCAGATAAATCTGTGAATTGTAAATTGTAAATTGTAAATCGGACTTTGGACTTTGGACTTTGGACTTCGGACTTCGGGTTTTGGACTGAATTTTGAGCAAAATAAAATTTACTAAAATCAGCAATCCGAGAGCCGCGACGTAAACGAGCCAGCCGGACATTTCGTGCCAGAAGCCGCTTGTGATTTGTTTGCCGTAATAAAAAGTTAAAACTCCGGTTGCCGTAACGCGAGCCGCATTTGTGAAAATCGCAATCGGAATCGCCGAAAACATCAGAATTGCGGTGCGCCAAAAGTCGAAATTTTTTACAAAACCGAACAAACTTTCGCCGATTTTCCCGCGTCTTTTTTTCGTGAAATAAGCAAGCACGAGCGCGAGCGTAACGAGCGTCATCAAAGAGCGAATTCCGCTGCACGCTTCGACGACTTCGAGCGCGACGATTTGCGTCGAGCCTTCGGGCAGAATTTCTATCACGTTTCCCTTTCTGACCGACGCGACCTCAAAAACTCTGATTCCCCAAGTTGCAAACTGCGAAGCCCAAAGCTGCAATGGAAATGCGATTTTGTTAAAAATTATCTGCGGAATCGGAATCGTTAAAATGAGCAGAACAAAGGGAACGACGAGATTTTTCAAAAGTTTCGCGCCGAAAAAATAAACGACGATTCCGGCGAGCATTAGGACGAGAGAAATTCTCTGCAAAAAAAGTTCCGCGCCGAGCGTTCCGGCGAAAAGCAGTAAAAATGCCGTTAAAATAAAAGATGCGCCAAGCGGAATAGTCGGTTTTTCCCGCACATTTTTCAATTTTCCGAATTCGAGCCAAATTATATAACCGACGACGAACGGAACTAAAAGTCCGTGCGAATAATTTTCATCCGTCCACCAATCGTAACCGAGTTTCGCTAAAACGGTTGCGTATAAAAAACACAGAGCCGCCGCAACCGAAAACGGTTTCCATAAATTTTTGAAGTTGATTGCAGACGAATTCATTTTGAAACTCTCGACGGGAAGGAAAAGAAAAGCGCGGTAATTTTCCGCACTCGTTTCAATTATATATGTTTCGGGTGGGAATATTCAACAAAAAAATCGGAGCGCGGGAAAAGAAGATAACTTAGCAGCATCGTGCGCGAACCGAGTGGGCGATGCAAACGTAATAAACGCATCGGCTCATACTGAGGATACTGACAGGCGTTTTCATTTTTTCCTGTACAGAATAAATTCGGCTATCTCGCATAAAAGTTCCGTCGGCTTGTCGGTCTTTTCAAGTTCCGCGCACGCTTCCCTGTAAATTTTTTCAGCAAGTTCGCGGGTTTTCTCCAATCCGTAAAATGCCGGATACGTTGCTTTTTCCGCCGAAACGTCTTTTCCCGCCGTTTTGCCCAAAATTTCCGTTGTCTGCGTTACGTCAAGCAGATCGTCGGTTATTTGAAACAGAAGACCGAGTTTTGAGGCGTAGTTTTCGATATGTTTTATTTCATCTTCGCTCGCTTCGGCGATTATCGCGCCCGATTTTGCTGAAACGGAAATCATCGCGCCGGTTTTGCTTTGGTGAATTTGTTCCAAATCTTCTATCGAAACGCTTTTTCCGTTTCCTTCCGCGTCCAAATCCATTTGCTGTCCGGCAACCATTCCGAAAGGCGTTCCCGAAGCGTCGGCGATTTCCGAAATTAATCTCAGACGAATTTCCGCCGACAAATTTTCGTCTTTGGCAATCGTCTGAAACGCCGCGTTCTGCAAAGCGTCGCCCGCCAAAATTGCCGTCGCTTCGTCAAACTTTTTATGACAAGTCTGCCGCCCGCGCCGCAGATCGTCGTCGTCCATCGCCGGCAGATCATCGTGAATCAGCGAATATGTGTGAATCATTTCGATTGCGGCGGCGCATCCGACGAGTTTTTCGGCTTTCGCTCCGAACGATTTGCCGACGGCGAAAACGAGCGCGGGACGAAAACGCTTGCCGCCCGCAAAAAGACTATGGCGAATTGCCTGATGAAGTCTTTTCGGCTCAACCGTTTCCGGCGGCACAATCTGATCGAGTTTTTCGCCGACAATCTGCGCGTATTCGGCGAAAAATTTTTCCGGTTTTTTCTTTTCGGGAATCATTTGGAACAGTTTTTAATCAAATCGGAAAATAAGATTTTGGTAGTGAACTAAAAGTAATGCTGACAAGTTTTTTATTATGAATTGCCGTCTGCTTTAGCTAAAGCAGACGGCAATTCATAAAGCCTGTCCTCTTAGTTTACTACCAAGATTTTAAATAAGTTTTGTTACCTAATATCAAATCTAAACCCGCACTCTTTTAAGTGCAAGTAAAATTTGCGCTTTGTTTGATTTTTTGTATGAAATTATTAATCAAGCAGTTCAGAAAAAGTTTCGTGATTTATCGGGGGAAATTTTATTGCAGATTTTAACCGTCAAATATATTTGATAATTGATAGATGATATTTAATAATGTGAATCAAGAGTTGAAATTTTTCTAATGGAACGCCGTCCATCTTGGCGGCAGCAAACGCGGCAAGCGTTTGAGCAAAGCTGAATTTCTCGAATGAGCATTGTAGCTGTAAAGTTCCGCAACCGAAATTTTCGCGCTCCCGCGCTCATTGCCGCCAAGATGGTCGGCGTTCCGGTTCTACTCTTGATTCGCATTAATAGATAAATCAAATTCTAAAAGGCTGACACGCAACAAAATTATCAATTATCAAATCTCAATTATCAATTATATTTTAGGTTTCTTTTGTAAATTATTATATTTGAAAACATATACTCACCTGCTTAGTATTATTTTCGATTTTCAAAGAATCCGGGAATTTATTTCCTTTGGTAAATTTCTGCGTTCGTTCCGATTTCGGTTGCGATTTTATCTTGTGTTTCCGCGTAATCGAGATGCGCGACGGTTTCGCTGATTGCCAGAAAGCGGTGAACGTCGCTGCCGATTGCATCGGGAAAAAGTTCTTTGGTAAGTTCCCAAATTGTCGCGCCGTTTTCGGGGATTAGCGAAATGAGTTTTTTCTGTCTGTCATCAATCCGGCGAACGTAGCGGTTGAAAATTTCTTCGTAATCGAAAATCGGTTCGCCGTGTCCGCCGTAAACCAGAGTCGGCGCGTAACTCCTGATTTTGGCAAGACTTACGAGATATTCTCCGATTGAATTAAAGCGTTTCGATTTGTTAAAAGGATCGGGGGAAATTATCGGATTCGGCGTGATTCTTTTTAAAACCGTATCGCCGCAAATTACCGTTCGGTTGGCTTCGCGGACAAATGAACAAGAACCGGGCGTGTGTCCGGGCGTGTGCAGAACCTTGAGCATTCCGCTTGAAAATTCAAATTCCGTTGTATCGGAAAGAGCCGAAAATTCGCCGCTTTTCAAAGCGTCCGTGAAAACGCTCATTTTTTTATAAATTTCCCGCAATTTGTGCAGAATCTCGTCGGGAATTCCGGCGCGTTGCAGGATTTTTTCGTTTTCCGTTTCGTCAAATTCTTCAAAAAGATGTCCCGTTTCCCAATCGTGTATAAAAACTTCCGCATCTTTTGCTTGGTCGCGCACTTTTTTCGTCAAACCCGAATGGTCAACGTGCGCGTGAGTCAGGAAAATGCGCTGAATGTCCGCCAAATCAACTCCGTTTTGTTTTAATTTCTCGCGCAGAACTTTTTCGGCTTCGGCGGTTTTCGGTCCGACATCAATTAGAGTGATCGGTTCTTCTTTAATCAGATAAACATTGACATCGCCGATGTAAAAAGGCGTTGGAACGGAAAGCGGAATGATTTTCATATTTTGGATACTAAAAATTTGTGTCAGTAGCGTCCTAAGTGAGCCGATGCGTTCGTCGCGCCTGCACTTGACCAATCGGCTCACGCCGACGCTACTGACTTATTTTGTAAAAGGTTATAATAACTTTTATTAGAGAGAATGAGAAACAAATCCGAAATTCCAATTTCCGAATCCCGAATCGTCATTGTCGGCGCAGGTCCGGCGGGCGCGAGTTTGGCGATTCGGCTGGCAAAAAAAGGCTTTGACGTAACTTTGATCGAGCGCGATAAATTTCCGCGCGAGAAACTTTGCGGTGAATTTATTTCGCCCGAATGCTCGAAGCATTTTCGGGAATTGGAAGTTTTTGATGAAATGCTCGACGCGGGCGGCGACAGAATTTCGGAAACGGTTTTTTACGCGGAAAGCGGAAAATCCGTCGGCGTTCCGAGCAAATGGTTTAATGCCGAATCGAAAAGTGCTTTGAGTTTGAGCCGCGCCGAAATGGATTTTATTCTTTTGGAAAAAGCGAAAAAATCGGGCGTTAAAGTTTTGGAAGAAACAAACGTCGTTGGGCTTTTGTTTGAAAAGGAAAAAGTCTGCGGCGTGAAAATCCGAGAAAAAAACGGCGAATCAAGGGAAATTTTTGCAGATTTGGCAGTTGACGCAAGCGGCAGAGCGAGTGTTTTAGGAAAAATGGCGGAAAGGCAGAAAGTCCAGAGTCCAGAGTCCGAAGTCCAGAGTCGAAAGAAAAAACAAATCCGAAATCCCAAATCTCAAATCCCGCATCGGCTTGTCGGTTTTAAGACGCATTTGAAAAATGTGAATTTGGAAAAGGGCGTTTGCGAAATTTATTTTTTTCGCGGCGGTTACGGCGGTTTGAGTTTTGTTGAAAACAATCTGGCGAATCATTGTTTTTTGATCGAAGCCGAAATTGTTAAACAGTTCGGCGGCGATGCGGATAAAATCGTCGAAAACGTCGTGCTTGCGAACAGACGCGCTTTTCAGACTTTGAAAGATGCCGAGCCGGTTGACGACTGGCTGGCAATTTCGGTTGATAATTTCGGCGCGAAAAATTTGAGTTTGGCGAAAAATCTGTTTGCCGTCGGCGATGCCGGAGCGTTTATTGATCCGTTTACGGGCAGCGGAATGCTGATGGCTTTTGAAAGCGCGGAGATTTTAGCCGAAACAATCGCCGAAAGCTCATCTGATAAGATCGCGGAAAATTATAAAGTTTTCCACAAGCGGAAATTTCAGAAAAGACTGCTGATCTGTTCGATTATGCGCCGCGCCGCATTTTCGCCGAAGTTTGCAAAATCGCTGATTTTTCTTTTGAGTTTGAGCGAGAAAGCCCGCAAAATTTTAGCGCGTTCCACCAGAAAAATGCCCGACGTTATTAAAGATAAGCGATGAATTAAAAAATCCGGTTAAAATAATTTGCAAAAATCGGGAAACAATTCGGACTTTTTGCCGATAACTTATATTAAGAAGCTGTTTGGTAATTGTATCGCAGGCTTCCAGCCGGCAGTCTTGGTGGCTTCCAGCCGCCAAATTCATCTGGTTTTTCCCGCCAATTCGAGTAAATAACGCTCGAATTGGCGGCAAGATGCCACCAAGACTGCCGGCAAGATGCCGGCGTTACGTTTTTTCCGAGTTTCCAAACAGCTTCTAAGTGATTATAAAAGGAGAAATTTTTAATGAACGTAAAAAGCACTTTAATAAATGCCGCACAGTCAGACGACTTTTCGGCTGACAATCGGCAAAACAAAATTGCCGAAGATCAAACTGTTTCTCAAATGTCCGAAATTTCAATTACAGATGAGTTGCAGAAGAAAACCGTCGGCGATTTTATGCACGAGATTTTGGCGAAAGAACCTGTTGACGCTCGATTAAGAAACGAGCGCGTCAAGGTTTTTCTGGAAATAAAAAAGCCGATGGCGGAAATGTCCGTCGCCGATTACGAGCAGGCAACGTGGCGTGCGATATTCAAAGAGGCGGACTGCAATTTGTTGACCGACGCTGAAATAAGACAGGCAGTCGGCGCGATGCGTGCGGCGGGTTATAGAGATGCCGACGGCGGCTTTGACTTGAAAAATCTGCGGCGGACGGATGCCGAACCGGGACAAATGACGGTTACGACGGACAAACTGACAATCGAAATGGCAAACCGCGCTGGACAAGCCGTCTTGCAATACAAACAGCAGCAGGCAAAGATGCCTTCCGCATCGGAGCAAGCGCGGAATGAAGTCAATCAAATCACACTCGACCAAGGCAGAATCGTCTGGAACTCGGCGGTCAACACAGTAGAAGGCACGATCAACACGGCACTTGATGCGGCATTAACAAATGGCGGAACAAATCCTTTGCCGCTGCTCAATCCGAATAGATCGCAGGCAGATTTTTCATCGGCAAAGTCAGATTATCAATCGCAGATGATGCGTCGGAATCTAAATGGCAAACTAGACGGCGACGGAGTTAAGCGCGGCGAGGCGACGGAAATTGCCGTTACAATTCTCGGTCCGATTGTGGCAGGTGTGGCAAGTGCGCCGAAGCCGTCGCCGCAATCGCTGAAAACACTTGGCGGCATTCCAGAAGTTGAAGCGGCAGCAGCAGTCAAAACCGCACAGCAGATCAGCAAGTTAAAAGTTCCGCAAGGAATGACGGAAACGCAATTTGCCGAGTTTTCGCAGATAATCAGAGAATCGAAAGCTGCTCAATACGGCACAGATATTAGAGTTCACGGCAGCAGAGCGATGGGAACGGCGACAAAAACTTCCGATATAGATATTGCTATCAGAGTTCCGAAAGAAAAGTTTGACGCGATAATTAAAGAGGCATTCACAAGAGCAAAACCGGGAAATGCGGCTGAAAGAACTATGAATCACGCAATAAAAACTGGCAAAATACAAAGAGGTGAAATTAAATTATCAAGCTTAGGTGATAAACTTAAAAGTCAATTTGGCTTTAAAGTAGATATTTCTGTTATTAAACAAGGCGGAGTGTTTGATCAAGGTCCTTGGATTCCTTTGAAATAAGACAGGTTATGAACAACGAAATTGATTATTATTGTGGTTTATATGTGGATGCAAGTTCTGATGAAAATGAGTTTTCATCAGAACTTGCATCCATATTCGGTATTTCATCTGATAAGTGGAATGACATTGAAACGAGTGTCGGCAATATATATGTAGTTAAAAATGATGAATTTGATGAAAAACAAAGAAAGGATATTGATGACGGATTTCTCTTTTATAAATATAAATTAGAAATTGAACCAAAGCCATCACTAAACAAAAGTCAGACAATTGAATTTATTTCAAAAATTCTCGAACATTGTTGGTCACAAGGCTATCCTGCCGTAGCTTCTTGTGATTATGAAGATTTGCTACCGGAAAAAGGCGGCTATAAAAGTCCGAATATTCCAAAACCACAATAGTATCCGAATCGTCCGCAGGCGGATTCTCGTCGGCAAAGACGGATTATCAATCACAGATGATGCGTCGGAACTTGGAAGGAAAGTTGGACGGCGACGGCATCAAGCGCGGCGATGCAACGGAAATTGCCGTCACGATTGTTGCGCCGTTTGTGGTCGGAGCGGCAAGTGCGCCGAAAACTGCGCCGCAAAGTTTAGGAGATTTAGGCGGATTTCCAAACTTAGTTGTCAAACAAGGAAAATGGGATTTCTTTTTTGGGCGCGGAATAAAACCCGATCCGCATAATACGCCGCGTTCATTGCAGAATAAAATGGAACTGGATAAACTCGGAATTCTCGATGATGTCGCCGGACAAAAGAAATTGCTTGATTTATTTGAAGAAGGTTTAAAACTTAGTGAAAAAAGTAGAAAAACTTCTGAATTTGGGATTACAGTTACTAAGCACGTTAAAGTTTCCAAAATTGGCGGCATTGATGTTAAATACTTTTATCCAAATGGAAATATGAACGCAAAACCGCAAATCTCAACAATTATTCCAAAAATTTATGAATATAGGTAAACAATGAAATTATTAGAAATCACGAAAGAAGAATTCGATAAATTGCCGTTAATAAGAAAATTGCTTTGCAATGAAGAACACCCCCATAAATTTGCACTTTTATTTGTTGCGGACAGTTTAGAACCAGTTACATTATGTTGGCATAGTGAACTTGTCAAACCACAAATAATTAATAATGATTCTACTCCTTTATTGTGGTTTGGCATTGACCAACAAGTAATAGCTATAAATAAGAAAAGCGGCAAATTAACAGTAATGGTCAAATTAGAAACTAACTTACTGGAAATGATAGTGACTGAAAATTCAGTAATTTTGAGAACAGAACTTGAAATTCTTTCATTTAATCTGAGCGGAATAAACCAATCCCTTCACTATCTACCCGAAATATCAGAATCAATTAACATAAAGAACTCGACAGCTACAGTTTCTCTAATTGATGGGGACAAAATCAGTCTGACAATATAATTTCTTCATTGTATTGATATTGTCCACAAGTAGATTTTTCATCGGCAAAAACCGATTATCAATCACAGATGATGCGCCGAAACCTTGAAGGAAAACTCGACGGCGAAGGCATCAAGCGCGGTGAGGCGACGGAACTAGGCGTAATGATTCTCGGTCCGATTGTGGCAGGTGTGGCAAGTGCGCCGAAGCCGTCGCCGCAATCGCTGAAAACTCTTGGCGGTATTCCAGAAATCGAAGCGGCAGCAGCAGTCAAAACCGCACAGCAAATCAGCAAGTTAAAAGTTCCGCAAGGAATGACGGAAACGCAATTTGCCGAGTTTTCGCAGATAATCAGAGAATCGAAAGCGGCGCAGTATGGCGCGGACATCAGAGTTCACGGCAGCAGAGCGATGGGAACGGCGACAAAAACTTCCGATATAGATGTAGCAATCAGAGTTCCGAAGGAAAAGTTCAATCAGATTCTTAAAGAAGCATTTAAGAACGTAAAACGAGGTAGCGGAAGTTCGGCTGAAAAAACAATGCTTTACGCAATTAAAAGCGGTAAAATTCGGAGAGGTGACGTAAATTTAAGCAGTTTAGGAAATACTTTAGCTAAAAAGTTTAATCTCAAAAAAGTAGATATTTCAATAATTAAAGAAGGTTCTGCATTTGATCAAGGTCCTTGGATTAAATTGAAATAGGAGAAAATTATGATTGATAGAGCAGATATTTATTGCAATTTGTTTGTTGATACGAATAGTGAACAAGATATTCTTGTTAAAAATTTGGCTGAATTATTTAACGTATCTGCCGATGATTGGGGAAATATAGAAACTGCTTTTGGTGAGATTTCTATTATAGAAAACGATGATTATGATAAAAGCAAGCGAAAAGACGAAGATGAAGGATTTTTATTTTATCGCTATCTTTTAGAGATTGAACCAAAAGCCGATTTACCTGTTAATAATGCGATTAAATTTGTTTCCAAAATTTTGGAACAGCTTTGGTCATTAGGGTATCCTGCAACAGCAGCTTGTAACTATGAAGATAACTTACCATATAACGGAAAATTTATTCCAACAAATAGTTTTAGAACATAGTTTAAAAACATAAAGCACCAGCAAAAACGAAGTCAATCAAATATCGCTCAATCAAGGCAGAATCGTCTGGAACTCGGCGGTCAACACGGTAGAAGGGACGATCAATACGGCACTTGACGCGGCATTAACAAATGGCGGAACAAATCCTCTGCCGCTGCTCAATCCGAATAGAGCGCAGGCAGATTTTTCATCAGCAAAGTCAGATTATCAATCACAGATGATGCGGCGTAATCTAAATGGCAAACTCGACGGCGACGGCATCAAGCGCGGAGAAGCGACGAAAATTGCCGTAACTTTCATTGCGCCGTTTGTGATTGGCACGGCGAAAATCGGGCTTTGAATGCTTAAAAAATTTAGATCGGCTTGTTAAAAATTAGTTAATTTTTAACAAAAATTCTGCTCTTTTTCCTTAGAAGATTCTAAAAATTTAATTTTTTACTTGCTTTTAATCAACTTTTGCCTGTAAAATTGCAAAACTATCAAATCAAAAAACCTATCAGTCAAAAATAAAAACTTTAAGATCAGACTTTTTTGTTGAGGATATATTTCAAAAAAGCGACTTTATTTTGCTGATAAATCTAAAAAGTTATATAAAAGTTGGTAAGGAGTAAATTTAATGAAAGCAATTTCTTGGCGTATATACGCTTTGGCGAAAAGTTTTTCGGCATTAGCGATTATTGTATTGTTGGGCGCGAGCCTTGCGTTTGGGCAGGCTCAGGCAACGGCGGCGGATTTAATCGGAACGGTTGTTGATCCGGGCGGCGCGGTTGTGCCGGGTGCAACTGTTGTGGTGCGAAATCCCTCGACGGGCGTTTCGCGCACGGTTGTAACAAACGATTCGGGCGAATATCAGATTCTGAATTTAGCACCGGGCAACGATTATGAAGTTTCCGCGCAAGCACCGACATTTAAGCGGGTTATTATTTCGCCCATTAAATTGACCGTCGGACAGCGGGCGGAATTGAAAATTACGCTCGAAATCGGCGGCGCGGACGTTCTTGTTAATGTTGACGGCTCGGCGGTTAATCTGATTGAAACGACGCAATCAACGATTTCGACGACGATTGATGAGAAACGCATTGACAATCTGCCGATCAACGAGCGCAGCGCGACAGGATTTGCTTTAACGATTTCGACTGTCGGACGCGACAACGGGCGACCAATCGGACCTGCGCCGACTTCGGGTTTGAACATCGGCGGACAGCGCGGACGTTCGACGCTCGTGCAGGTTGACGGCGCGGACTTTACGGATAACTCGATCAATGCGGCGCGTTCAACCGTTTCGCAGGAAGCCGTGCAGGAATATCAAGTGGCGACAAACTCTTACAACGCCGAGTTCGGACGCGCGACGGGCGGAATTATCAACGTCGTAACAAAACGCGGAACAAATGATTATCACGGAAATGTTTTCGGCTACATCCGCGACAAAAGCATACAGGCGCGAAACGCCTTTGCTCCGGTTGACGATCCCGATTTTCGCAGAACGCAGTTCGGCGGAACTTTGGGCGGTCCGATTGCCCGCGACAAGGCTTTTTTCTTCGGTTCTTACGAAGGCAAACGACGCGACGAATCGGGCTTTTTTACCAGCAATGTCGGTTTGGGTTTGAACTCTTCGGCGACGATTCCGGTTATTCCGGGACTTAATCCACTGTCGAGAACTTTTTCCAGATTGACCGCACAGCAAGCCGCTTTTATTAACAACACGATTGGAACAGGCGTGCAGCTGCTCGGAAATCCGGCAACGGCGCAGCAGGGCGCAGGTCTGATTTGTGCGGCTCGCGCTTACGCATTTTTTGCCGGAAGCGGCGGAACAACGGCTTTAACCGGAAATAACTCGCTGATCAGTCCGAACGACGGCAGCCAATGCCCGGCGATTTCGCCGATTTTGCCCGGACAAGTCGGCTCGCGCTTTTTGCTTTCGGGCGCACCTGTTCCGATCAATACGACGAGCGACGACGGACGATTTATCGCGTTTCGCCCGCTTAACGATTTGCAGAGAGTTTTTCCCGTTACCGACAGAACGCATCTTTTCTCGGTTCGCACGGACTTTAACCTCAATGATGACAATCAGTTGAACGTGCGTTTCGGCTACAACTCGATTGATCTGACCGGCATTCAGGTCGAATCGCAAAATCAATCGCTCGGACAGAACGATTTTTCGAGAACGGGAATCACGGTTATTGACGACACTTCGCTGACCGCCGCGCTCGATACGATTCTAAGCGCGAAATCGGTTAATAATTTCCGTTTTCAATACGGCAGACGCGATACGAGTTTTCTTTCGCAAAACGGCAACGCAACCGCCTTTAATATCTCCGGCACGGCGTTCATCGGACGCGAACTCTTCTCGCCGGTTGACCGCACGGAAAACCGCATTCAGTTTGCCGACAATATCAACTATATTCTCGGCGACCACACCTTGAAATTCGGCGGGGACGTAAATTTTATCAGCATTCCCGAAGCTACTTTTGAACTGAACTTTGCCGGACTTTTCAATTTCGGACCGTTTGCCGCCGGAAATCTTAACGCCGCGTTCGGTCAACTCGGCGCACCTGATTTCACGCCGGTTCAGTCTTACGGACTCGGTTTGCCCTCGACCTTTATTCAGGGTTTCGGAAATCCGGTCAGCGAACTTAAAAACAGAACTCTGGCGTTTTTCGGTCAAGACACTTGGCAGGTTACGCGCCGCCTGACCTTGAATTACGGTTTGCGTTACGATGTTGAATTTCTTGACACCATCGCGCCTGTCGGAATTACCGATCCGCTTTCGGGAATATCTCTTTCGGCAAGCGACGTTTTAGCGGCGCAGGACGCGCTCGGCGTTCAGCAGGGTTATCCGCGCGATTATAATAACATCGCACCGCGTTTCGGTTTTGCGATGGACATTTTCGGCAACGGAAAAACTTTGGTTCGCGGCGCACTCGGTTTGTTTTACGATCACCCGCTTTTAGCGGCGGCGTTTAATTCCGACATCGCCGATGCTTCGCAGCAGCAGCAATCGGTTTTAACCGCCGGAAGTCCGATTCCGACCAATCTTTTGAATGCGGCGCAGGTTTTCCAAGGAACGGTCTGTGTTCCGGGCGCAACGACGAATCCGGTTTGCGCGGCTTTCGGAAATGCCGTAACTCCGGGTGTGGCACGCACGGCAAATTATCAATTCGGCAGACAACGCTTTAACGATCAGACATATACCGGCTTTGGCGCGGTTCTGCCGTTTACTCTGCCGATCAGCCAAGATTTTGAATTTGCTTACGCGACACAGGCAAGTTTTGGAGTTGAGCAAGCATTGACGGACGATATGGCGTTGAGCGTTTCTTACAAATATGTCGGAGCGCGTCATCTGCCGCATCCGACTGATTTGAATAACCCGGATACTGCTCTGCAAATCGAAAATTTCCGACGCTTTGCCGGACGCAATCCGGTCAGCACGCAGGAAGCCGTTGCATTTTCAGTTCCGACGGTGAGCAACGCGAATTTCACGGTAATCATTCCGGGAATCGTCGCCGTAAACAACGCCACCGGACTCGGTTTTGTCGCTCCGGCTGTCGCAAACTTTTTCAGACCGAACGCGCCGAATTATTTTCTCGCTCAATCTTTATCGGGCGGCGCGGTAACTCCGGCGGTTCTCAACGCGGCTTTAAGAGCAGCGAATACGGTCAGAACGCCGGGCATAATTTCGCCGTTCGGCGCGGTCAACGCGCAGGTTTCCGACGGTAATTCGAGTTATAATTCTTTAACTTTCGATCTGAAACGCCGTTTTGCCAACAATTTTACATTTTTGGCAAGCTACACTTGGGCGCACTCGATTGACGATTCATCCGATTTGCAGACGCTTCTGATTCCGCAAGACCCGGATCGTTTTGAACTCGAAAGAGCCGATTCGCTTTTTGACCAAAGACATCGTTTCGTTTTCAGCGGAGTTTTGCAGTCGCCGCAAGCGTGGCGCAGTGCCGACGGTTTTGCAAAGAGATTTTTCGCGGACTTTACGGTTGCGCCGATCATCGAAATTTCGTCAGGTCGTCCGTTTAATATCATCACGAATGTTGATACGAACAACGACCAGTCAACGCAGACGGACAGACCGAACGAAGCACCGGACGGAACTTTGGTTCTGCCCGCGCCTTTTACAATCGGAAATCTGGGCAGAAATCGCGGTTTGACGCACGGTTATGCTTCGGTTGATCTGCGAATTTCGCGGGCGATAAGTTTTACCGAACGATTCAAACTCGAACTGATCGCGGAAGGCTTTAACCTTTTCAATCGGTTCAATGAAGCCTCGGCATCGCCGTTTTTCACCGATGTTAATGACTTTGGCGAACGCAGCAGCGGCGGAGATTATTTCAGCCGCCCAACTGCCGCCTTCGATTCGCGTCAGTTCCAATTCGGTTTCAGATTCAGTTTCTAAAAAAACGGAAACTTTCTTTATTACCGGCTGATTGATTTGAAAAGTCAATCAGCCTTTTTTATGTTAAAATTCTTTTTAGAAACAAGGAAAAAAATAGATTATAAAAAATTATTAAATAATAAATTTGGTAATGAACTAAAAGAAATGCTGACAAGTTTTTTTATCAATTGCCGTCTGCTCCTACTGACGGTTTAGTTTGCAGCAAAAGACAGGCTTTAGCCGAACTATTAAATTAAATTTATTCCTTAACAGCTTTAGCTAAAGCTGTTAGGATGATTAATATATTTTTGAAATTCGGCTAAAGCCGATTATCTTGTCAGCAATCTTTCCGTCAGCTAAAGCAGACGGCAATTCATAGAGCATTACTTTTAGTTCACTACCATAAATTTAACTGTTTTTCCCGAATGTTATAAGTTATTTAGGCTCTTTGACAATTAGTGGTGGAAATTAATTTTTCAGTCAATTTTCTTGTCGCCAACGGCGACCAACATTATAGCCTAGCGAGAATCGCTAGGTCAGGTGAATAGAGAATGCCGTCGCTGAAGGCGACGAACAAATTACAGGTTAGAAAGATTGTTGCTCACTTTCAGCGAGCGATTGAATCATTATTAACTTACTGTGGTTTCGGCGCGTGCGCCTGCACCATAAACTATAAATGTTTGTCGCCGCCCGCGACGCGAGAAAAATTCAATAAAACTTAAACACTAATTGTCAGAAAGCTATTATCTATTACCTGTTCCTTAGAAATGAATTATACCGCCCGCAAAATTTTGATGATTCGCCCGGCGCGTTTCGGTTATAATTCGCAAACCGCCGAAAGCAATGCTTTTCAAAAAGAAGTAAATTTAAGCGGCGCGGAAATTCAGGCGAAAGCCTTGCGCGAGTTTGATTTGATGAGCAGAAAATTAAAGCAATGCGGCATCGAAGTTTTGATCTTTGAAGATTCGGAAAAGCCGCACACGCCCGACGCGGTTTTTCCGAACAATTGGTTTTCGACCCATTCGGACGGCACGATTTGCCTGTATCCGATGGAATCCGAAACCAGACGTTTTGAACGAAACACGGAGATTATCGGTGAACTGAAAAAGCATTTTGTCGTCGGGCGAGTTCTTGATTTTTCCGCGTTTGAAAAGCGGAATAAATTTTTGGAAGGCACGGGCAGTCTTGTTTTAGACCACAAAAGTAAAATCGCTTATGCTTCGATTTCGTCCAGAACAAACCGCGAAGTTTTAAAGCATTGGGCGAAAAACTTAAGTTTTGAAATCGTCGAATTTCACAGTTTTGACCAAAATAAAACGCCGATCTATCACACAAACGTAATGATGTGCGCGGGCGACAGTTTTGCGGTTATCTGTCTGCAAAGCATCGCGGACAAAGCGGAACGGCGGAAAGTCATCGAAAGTCTGCAAACCGGCAAAAAGGAAATCGTCGAAATTTCTCAACGGCAGATGGAAAATTTCGCGGGAAATATGCTTCTGCTGCAAAACGGTTCGGGCGAAAATATTCTCGTAATGTCAGAACGCGCGTTTGAATCTCTGAATGAAAAACAGATCGAAACGCTCGAATCAAAGGCAAAAATCGTTTCGTTTGATATTGACATCATCGAACAATGCGGCGGCGGTTCGGTCAGATGTATGATCGCGGAAATTTTTTTAGAGAAAAAAGTTTCGTAATTTTAGCAAAAAAATAAAGTTGAAAAAATCGAAATTCACAAATCAGATTAAACAAAAGGCGATAGAGATCGGCTTTCACAAAGTCGGCATCGTTCGCGCCGAACCGCTTGTCGAAGAGCAGAAACATCTCGAACAATGGCTGGCGAAAAATTTTCACGGCGAAATGAAATGGATGGAACGCGAACCGGAAAAACGCGCCGATCCGCAATTGCTTTTTCCGGGCGCAAAATCAATCGTCGCGCTCGCGCTGAATTACTACACCGCGCACGAACACGAAGAAACAGACGAAAAAGGCAAGATTTCGCGCTACGCTTGGGGCGACGATTATCACGATGTCGTCAAGGAAAAACTTTACGAATTATTAAATTGGATAAAGTCCGAAAACCCGGAAATCGGCGGCAAGGTCTGCGTTGACACCGCGCCGTTTATGGACAAAGCGTGGGCGGTTCGCGCGGGTTTGGGCTGGCTTGGCAAACATTCAAACGTAATTTCAAAAGAATTCGGTTCGTGGTTTTTTATCGGCGAAATTCTGCTCGACGTTGAACTAGAATACGAAACCGCCGTCGTCGAAGATCATTGCGGAACTTGCACTAAATGCCTCGATGCGTGTCCGACAAATGCGATTGTTCAGCCGTATATAGTTGACTCAAAACGCTGTTTGTCATACGCTACCATTGAACTTCGCTCGGCGGAACTTCCGCCGGAAATTACGGAAAACTTAAACGGCTGGCTTTACGGCTGTGATATTTGTCAGGACGTTTGCCCTTGGAATCGCTTTGAAAAACCGACTGACGAATCTAAATTCGAGCCGCGTCCGAATAACGTAACTGCCAATTTGAGAGAGATTTTATCGCTCGAACACGAAGAATACGCCCGACGCTTTCGCAAAAGCGCGATGAAAAGAACAAAACTTCACGGCTTAAAACGAAATGCGGCGGCTTTGCTGAAAAAAGACGGGTAATCTGCGGTTCTACAAAAACCAAAATCTTGGAATATGACAAATTTATACAAATGTATTCTGATCGCTTCGACCTTGTTCATTTTCAACATCGGCGGTTCTGCGTTTCAGATTGAAAATAACTCCGCGCAGGAAAAATCACAAACCGGACAGATAATAATTACGGCGACGGAAGCGCGAATCAGAAGTGAACCGAATTTGACGGCGGAAATCGTCAAAAAATTGAAACTCGGCGCGATTTTGCCGATTGCGGACGAAAATGATAAATGGTATCAAGTCAAACTTTCCGAAAGCGAAGCGGATGAAGAACCGCAGAAAGGCTGGATTTCCAAGACGATCTCCGCTGAATTTATAAAAACCGATAACGCCGAAATTTACAAAATAATCGCCGACAAATACGCCCGCCGCGAAAAACTCGATGTTGACACCGCCGGGCAGTTGATCGAATTTTTAGGAAAAGCCGCCGATGATGTCAGAACCTACGAAGACGGCGGAAATTTCCGCCTCAGAAGGCTTCAAACGCTCGCTTCCGCGCTAAAAAATATACCGTTTGACAAGTTTGAAAACGAACCTTACAAAACATTTCTCGGCGAATATAAAGACGAAATCGTTTACAGCGAACCGGCGGGCGAATGGTATGTTCGATCCGACGAATTCTGGAGTTTGCATTCAAAATATAAAGAACAAAAAGTCGGCGAAGAAATCGCTTGGCAAGCCGCAAAAAATCCTCTGCCCGGCGAATGCGAAGGTTATGTAAATTGTCATCTTTACATTTTACGCGCAACTTCCGGCGAATATCTGAATTTTTATCCGAACGGCAGATACGCCGCAGAATCTCTGCAAAATATTATTTATTTTCTGACTCCGATCACGGCGGACGCAAAAAATCCGACTTCCTATTACGCCGCCAACGACATCAGCGACCGTGCCGAGTTTAACAACATCTTAACCGAACTCCGCGCCATAATTTCCAAACTTCCGCAACTCGAAAAAGCCAAAGCCTTACAGCAAATAAAACAAATCGGCGAAGGTTATAGGTAGGTGAAAGGTGAAAGGTAAAAGGGTAAAGGTAAAAGGTAAGAGATAAAGATAAAACTGAAAACCAAAAAAATTACTGCAATTTCTTAACTTCCTTTTTTTTTTACCTTTCACCTTTTACCTTTGCCCTTTCACCTTCTACCCTTTACCCTTAATGATAATGACGGAATTTTTGCGCGATGCTCATAATCGAATAATTCGTGATTTGCGCGTGTCTTTAACAGACCGCTGTAATTTTCGCTGTTTTTACTGTCTGCCGAACGGCGAACCGCCATTAGCGCGGAAAGATACGATTCTAACTTTTGAAGAGATCGAACGGATTTGCGAAATTTTTGTGTCGCTCGGAATTGAAAAAATACGCTTGACCGGCGGCGAACCGATGCTGCGCCGTGATATTGAAACTCTGATTACAAAAATAGCGCGGCTCAAAATCCAGAGTCCTAAGCCGGAAGTTCAGAGTCTAAAGTCCAAAGTCCAGAGTCCAGAGTCCAGAGTCCAAAGTCATAATGAAAAAAATCCGCAATCCGCAATTCGCAATCCGCATTTGAAGGATTTAGCTTTGACGACGAACGGATTTTCGATTCCTGAAAAGGCGGAAACTTTGAAGAAGGCGGGAATTGATCGTTTAACGATTTCGCTCGATTCGCTTCAAGCCGAAAAGTTTAGGGAAATTACGGGAAAAGACGAACTTGAAAATGTTTTTAAGTCAATCGAAGCGGCAAAACGCGCGGATTTAACGCCGGTGAAAATAAATTCGGTGATCGTGCGCGGAGTTAATGACGATGAAATTGTTGATTTTGCCCGCTTTGCCCGCGAAATTGATATTTCAATGCGGTTTATCGAATTTATGCCGCTCGATTCGGGACACGATTGGGACAAAAATTCGGTTGTTTCGGGCAGAGAAATACGCGAACAGATCAATGAAGTTTTTCCGCTGAAATTAAAACAAAAATCGCGCGGCGCGGAAACGGCTTGGAAATACGAATTTGCCGACGGCGCAAAAGGCGAGATCGGAATTATCGCGCCGGTTACGGAAATGTTCTGCGGCGCGTGTTCGCGGATTCGCTTGACGGCTGACGGGCAAATCAGAACGTGCCTTTTCTCGACGACCGAACACAATCTGCGCGACGTTTTGCGAACAGGCGCAACACGCGAAGAAATCATCGAATTTATCAGAAACGTCGTAATGAAAAAGGAAAAAAGTCATCAGATCAACAATCCGAATTTTGTTCAGCCCGCGCGGACGATGAGTTTTATAGGCGGTTAGAAAACCTCTTTCAAATATATCTTCCCCAAAAAAACCCTTGACTAATTTCCTCGTATAAGTGTTTAATAGATGAGGAATTGATTCTTCTTTCTACATATATTCACTTCTTCCGCCTTATCTTCAAATGAACGTCCGTTTTAATACTTTAGTATTTTTACTAATTTTTCAAATCTGCTTTTTTATCGCCGGATGTCCCAATTTGTTCGGTCAATATCATTTTGACAGTTGGACGACGGATAACGGTCTGCCGCAGAACGGCGTTCGGGCAATTACGCAAACGCCGGACGGTTATTTGTGGTTCACGACCTTTGACGGACTCGTGCGCTTTGACGGAGTTAAATTCACGACTTTTAGCAAAGGCAACACGAAGGGAATTATTAACAACCGTTTTATAACTGTTCACAGCGATAAAGACGGAACTGTTTACGCGTCAACGGCGGAAGACGGCGTTTTGACCGTTTATCAAAACGGCGTTTTCACATCTTACGATGCACAGCAAGTTCCCGAACTGTATATAAGAGAGATAAAAACCGATGAAAAGGGCGAGGTTGTTTTCTGGGTTGAAACGGGAAATGCTGCCGCGGACACTTGGTATTACTTGCGAAACGGGAAATTTGTTTTTAAGGAAGAGCGAAGGAAAAAAGATTTCGGTGAAGTAAAAAGCCCGGCGGGAACAATTTGGAAAATTACGAAGAATAAAGTTTTTGAAAAGCGCGATGGGAAAACGATTGTTTATCCTTACAAGGTTATGAACTTTAATCCCGAAATGCCTGTTTATCCTGACCGCAACGGTGCTTTGTGGCTCGGCGGAAATAATCTGATTTATTTTAAAAACGGAAAAGTCGAGTATTTCAAAGGCAAAAAAGGCTTGCCGAATGACTCGGAATTTAATTCATTCTGGGAAGAATCCGACGGCAGTTTGTGGTTTTCAAACGGCGGCAGAAGCGATCCCGGTGCGGGTTTTATTCGTTATAAAGATTCCGAATTTGAAATTTTCGGCAAAGAAGCGGGGCTGACTTCGACCAATGTTCAGACCGTTTTTCGTGACCGCGAAAATAATGTCTGGATCGGAACGGGCAAAGGTCTGAACCGTTTGCGAAAATCGGTTATCACGGCGAAAAGCGTCAAAGACGGTTTGTCGAATCAGGAAGTTTATCCGATTTATCGGGACAGCAAAAACACAATTTGGGTCGGCACGCAAAACGGCTTGAACATTTACAAAGACGGTAAATTCGAGTTGGTAAAGTTCGGAGAAAACTACTGGAAAAACCGGCAAATGACTTTTCAATCTTTGTTTGAAGATTCAAACGGCAAAATGTGGCTCGGTTTTACGGGCGGAATTTTGATTCTTGAAAACGGTCAGGTCGAACTGCTCAAAGGCATCGAAGATTATGTCGCTTACAGCATTTTGCAAGATCGAAAGGGAAAAGTCTGGGCGGCAACCAATAAGGGAATTTTGGTTTTTGAAGATTATAAACTGGTAAAAAATTATACCGAAAAAGACGGCTTGCCGAACAATTTATCAAGCGTCGTTTATGAAGATTCAAAAGGCGGATTGTGGTTCGGCGGATACGGCGGTTTATCAAAATTTGAAGACGGTAAATTTATAAATTACACGACGAAAGACGGTCTGACCGGAAATTATGTCCGCACGATTTACGAAGACAAAACGGGAACTTTCTGGATCGGAACTTATGACGAAGGCTTGAGCCGTTTTAAAAACAGGAAATTCGTCAATTTCAAAAAGGAAAACGGACTTTACAGCAACGGGGTTTTCGCCATTGAAGAAGACGGACGCGGATATTTCTGGATGACTTCAAATCAGGGAATTTACCGCGTCAAAAAACAAAGTTTAGAAAATTTTGCGGACGGAAAAATCGAAAAGATCGTCAGCGTCGGCTACGACAAATCGGACGGAATGCTCAACATCGAATGCAACGGCGGAAGACAGCCCGCGAGTATGCGAAATGAAAACGGACATTTCTGGTTTCCGACGCAGGACGGCGTTGTAATCGTTGACCCGGAAGCCGAAACTTATAATTCTCTGCCGCCGCCGGTTGTCATCGAATCGGCAGCCGTCGAACGGGAGAAGGTTGATATTCAAAACGGTTTAACAATTGAACCGGGACAAAAAAATATCGAAATAAACTTTACGGCGATCAGTTTGATAAAGTCCGATCAGATAAAATTCAAATACAAACTCGTCGGACACGATTCCGACTGGATTGATGCCGATACAGACCGCACGGCTTATTATTCGTATCTGCCGCCGGGAAAATATCAGTTTCTGGTCAAAGCCGCCAACAGCGACGGCATCTGGAACGAACAGGGCGCAAGCCTGAACTTAAAATTAGAGCCTTTCTTTTATCAGACAAACTGGTTTTATATGCTTTGCGCCGCGCTCTTCGTTTTCGTTTTGCTGATCGGCTGGAAAATAGCCGTGTTTCGATTGGCATCACGCGAAAGGCATTTGGCAAAACTGGTCGGAGAGAAAACCGCCGAACTCGAAATTGCTAATTCCGAACTAAAACAACTGGCAAATTCCGACGGATTGACAAAAATCGGAAACCGCCGCCGCTTTAATGATTTTCTGGCGGACGAATGGCATCGGGCGATTCGTTTTAAGACGGAAATTTCCTTGATTCTGATTGACATTGACCACTTTAAACTTTTCAACGACACCTACGGACATCAAAACGGCGACGACTGCCTGCAAAAAGTCGCCGAAGCGTTAGCCGCAACGATCAATCGCCCAACCGATCTGGCGGCAAGATTCGGCGGCGAAGAATTTGCAATAATTTTAGGCGGAACTGATGAGGCAGGTGCTTTGATTATCGCCAAACAAGCGATGGAAAACGTCAAAAACCTGCAAATTCCGCACAGCCGATCAAAAACATCCGAATATCTGACAATCAGCATCGGCGTTGCGACAACTTTTGCAAAACTGGGAATGACGGAAGCCGTTTTGATAAAATCCGCCGACCAAGCACTTTATCAAGCTAAGGAAAACGGGCGCAACCGATTTGTTTCCGGTAGTTTTCCGCAAGTTCCTTATCAAACTCCGATTGCAGAAACGGATTACGCCGAAATCGCTTGATTTCCGAAAAGATTCGGGCGGATTAATTTTTTGTGCGATTGCCAAATCTTTTTTGATTTGCTCAAATTAAGATATGGAAAATAAACAAGAAACGGCAACAATCGGCGGCGGATGTTTTTGGTGTACGGAAGCGGTTTTTGATGCGGTCAAAGGCGTAACGGATGTCGTATCGGGCTACGCGGGCGGACACAAAGAGAACCCGACTTATCAGCAGGTTTGCTCGGAAACGACGGGACACGCTGAAGTTATCCAATTAAAATTTGATCCCGGAGAGATTTCATACAAGGAAGTTTTGGAAATTTTCTTCGGCACGCACGATCCGACGACCTTAAACCGGCAGGGAAACGATGTCGGTTCATCATATCGCTCGGTAATTTTTTATCACTCGCCAAAGCAAAAGGAAATTGCCGGCGAAGTGATCGAAGAACTGACCGACGAAGGCGTTTTCGACGACGAGATCGTTACGGAAGTTACCGAATTTACAAATTTTTATCCGGCGGAAGATTATCATCAAGACTATTTCGCAAAAAATCCGAATCAGCCTTACTGCGCCGCTGTCGTTTCGCCGAAGGTCGGTAAATTCAGGCAGAAATTTGCGGACAAATTAAAGAGATAACAAGATAGTTAAAAATTTGGTAGTGAACTAAAAGTAATGCTGACAAGTTTTTTTATCAATTGCCGTCTGCTTTAGCTGACGGTTTAGTTTGCAGCAAAAGACAGGCTTTAGCCGAACTATTAAATTAAATTTATTCCTTAACAGCTTTAGCTAAAGCTGTTAGGATGATTAATATATTTTTGAAATTCGGCTAAAGCCGATTATCTTGTCAGCAATCTTTCCGTCAGCTAATGTTCTTTGAAAATTAAATACCGTATTAAGTTGGTTTTTCTCTAACGAGCGAAATCGCTTCTCCATAGAGTTTCGAGTTTTCCGTTAAACCGATGTATTTCAATAATTCGGCGGACTGTTCTCGGAATTTGTCGAGAAACTCTTTGATTTGCTCTTTGAGTAAGTCCCAATTATCCGCTTGACGATGCAGATGCAGTATTTCTTGGGTCAGCCATCGCCATAACTTTTCGATCGGATTGCACCACGAAGCGTAGGTTGGCAGCGGCACAATCTGGATCGGCAGTTTTTCTGCCTTCCAAGGTTTGCCGATGACATCTTTCCAACTCGGTGGAATTTTCAGATCGAAAACAGTTTCCTGTTCCGCTAAAGCGTTCAGGATTGTCGGATGAAAATGCACCGACCAGTTATCTTCGACCAGATAGATGACTTCCGCCTCCGGGTAATCGAGCCGGATTTGCTGATATAATTTCAGCAATTGCGGGATGCCGCATTTGCTTGCCATCACATAACTGACTTGTCCCGACAGTGCGTTAATCGCTCCGCCGATGCGTCCTAAAGTATTTGAGCAATGCGACATCCGAGCGATTGGCTGATGTCGGCTTCCGGTTCGAGAATACGCATCGGCAACAGTCGGTTGGCGATAGAAACTGAACTCGTCGGCGAACAAAACGACGATTTTGCCGTCGGAATTAGCAGCCAACTCCAAAAGCCTTTGGATTTCCGATAACTTTTCCAAGTATTGCAAATCCGGCGAATGAACTTTCATTCGACCTCGTTTGCGGGAGATTTTAGCACGTTTCAAATGCCGCCAAACGCCTGATAATGACAATCCGCCGAGCCACGAAAGAGAATCTCTGACAGTAGCCAGAGTCCAGCGGACACCTGTTTGCCGGAAATTCTCCGGCGGCTGATCGGTCAAATACTGAAGTTGCTGACAGGCTTGTGCATCAGACAACTGAGGGGGAAAAAGCGGGCCCGGCGACCGCGACCCGTTTTTATTTTTAATCCCTCGATGCCGGCAGTTTGAAAACGATGAAACCAATCGGAAACCGTTTCATAATAACGCTTACGGAGTAATCCGTCAGAAGCTATTTCGGAAGCCGTCGAGCCTTCCGCCAGTTTAAGAATGGCACTCGCCCGCTCTCGTAAATGAGGTTTTGGCGAATGATCCCGAAGATCGGTCAGTTGTTGAAATTCATCATCGGAAAGAATAGGAATAAGTCTTTTTGGCATAAATTACCTCCTATTTTTAATAAATGACTAATTCCAGCTTTTTTACGGTATTTAATTTTCAAAGAACATAAGCAGACGGCAATTCATAGAGCATTACTTTTAGTTCACTACCCAAAATTTTATTAAAAAAATCGAAAAAATCAGGAAACTTTTTTCTAAATTTGCCGATAACCTTAAATGAACGAGAAAACTTTAAACTTTTTTCGTTAAATACAAAATTTAGAGGAGCGAGGAAAATGACTTATAAAATCGGCAGTCAAACTTTAGTAAATACGGCAGCTTTAGTGGCGAACGGGCGCGGAAACGAACGGGATAAGTTTTTTCCGAAAGATAATACCGTTTCAATCCAAGTCGGCGAAGGCGAATCGCCGGTTGAAATACACCGCCGTTTTCTTCTCGAAGCAGCCAGCCAAGCGGGACTCGACGGAACTATTCAGCAAGCGGAATTTGTCGCAAAATACATTGGTAAATCTCTGGACTTTGCCAATTTCGCAGACGATCCGAGCAAAAATGACGGCGCGGCTGTCAAGCAGGGCGAATTGGTCAAAGGCACGGCATCTTATACGCTTAACAACGAACAGGTAAAATATCTCAAACAACTTCAAACCCAATATGTCGCTGACGGCGGAAAACTCAGACGCGGAAAAAGTTATTCTGCGCCGCAACCGCTTGCTTCCGCGCAAACGAATCCGAAACAATTTAACGCCGGCGCGGTTGTCAAAATCAATCTGCAAAAATTAGCCGACCAAGCCGAAGTTTTGACTTCAAAAATCGGCTTGCCAACCGATCCGAACGAATTAAAATCATTTTTCGTAAATTTGTCGAACGCTCCGAATTTAAGCCGCGAAGACGACGCGCTGCTGGCTTTGATAAAAAGCGCATACGCGGGCGGCAATCTGAATATGACGCATTTTCAAGAGATTCTGTCATTGGCAAAAGAGGCGGGCGTAAAGGTGCAGAATCTGCAAGTAACGGGAAATTCGGCAAGATTCGATTTATCGGCAGCCGACGTGCTGAAAGTAAAGATCGCCCGCATCAGCGTTCAGGAAAAAGCCAACCGCGTCGAGAGAATTTATCGGGACGCGATGGACAACAACGAGATTTCTGCATTCATTAGCGGAATAGTCAAAGGCGGCTATAATTCAGCAGTTGGAACAATCGGCTTGATAACCGATTTGCCCGGCACGATGAACGCGCTCTGGCAGATCGTTTCCAATCCGGTGGAAACCTTTAACGCGCTCTACAAAGAATTAGGCGAAACTTGGGAAGAATTCAAAAACGCGCCGTCAAATAAAAAATCGGAAATGGTCGGCGAACTGGTCGGCTCGGCGATTGTCGAAATACTTTTAGGCAAAGGCATCGGCAAAGCGGGCAGTATTTTAGCCAAGACAAAAACGGGTGCGGAACTTTTAGAGAAAGCAAAAACCGTTAAGTTGGCGACGACGGCAAAAGTAGCGGAAACATTTTCCGACGAAGCAGCGGCGTTAGCTTCTCAGAGAGCAAAGCAAAGATTAGCAACGCAATTATATTCAGGAATTCCCGCTGATGTTTTGGCGAATATGGCGGTTGTCGCAGGTAATAAAGTTAAAAACGGCGCGGTTAAGTTTGCCGAATTTTCAACGCAGATGGTTGATGATTTCGGCGAGAAAGTTAAACCTTATCTTGAGAAAATGTATCGGGAGAAAATGACCGAACTCGGCTTGACCGATAAAATTGATGAGATTGGTATAGAAAATCTCAAGTTTAGAATACCAAAAGCGGGAACTCCTGAACATAAAAAATTACGTTGGAGTGAATATGAAGCTAAAAATCTGAATAATCCGAAAAAACTAAGCTATGAAACTTGGAGTAAGGTTTATGACGTAAATATGCAACAGGCAAGAAAGTCAACTCTTGCTGTGAAAGCATATCGTGAAAAAATAGGTTGGGGTGATATGGAAGTTACAGTTGATGTTGAACCAAATATTTCAAGAAGACTTGATATTGCTGATGTAAATGCGAAAAAAGCAATAGAACATAAGACAGGTTATATATCGTTGGATAAAGATATAAAATGGGAATTGGATAGGGACAAAAAACTTATTAAACAAGGATGGAGTATAACTTGGCATTTTGAGGGAACTGCCTCTAAGCCTCTTATTGAAGCCTTGAAAAAAGCAGGAATAAATGTAACTTACAAATAACTTAATTTAAATAAACCATTAGTAAACTATGAATATAATAGGCTTACGAGAATCTAAATTTAGATAAATACTTGTTGTGCTTGCTCCCAAACTTTTGCACCTTTAAAACTGCCTAATTCTTGAATAACATTTAGATAATCATTAAAATAAATCATTTCAAGATCGTCATCACAAATAACTTCAAATCTTCTAGGGCTTGATGCCATTATATTTTTATTTTCAAGATTTTGACCAAATGTTTCGACTAACTCCTGAGATTCTTTAACTATATGAGATTCTGTATTTAAATAAATAGAACATAACCAATTATCAATAGAAACTTTAATTTTATTATTATTAGTTTCGATAGATATTTCTCGTTCATCTTGAGCAAAATAATTGCTCAAGAGTTCTTTCGCATCATCTAGTGAAACTTCAGAATTCACCGACAGAAGAATTAAAGATTTATAAGCCATAATAAATAAATTGTAGCTGAATTTCTCCATAAAAGCTATTAAAAAATTACCTGTGAAAAACACTAATTTGCCGATGTTTTTAAGCAGATGATTAGCGAGATCGGCGAAAAAGTCGAGCCGTATCTTGAGAAATTATATCGTGAAAACCTAATCAAACTAGACCTTGCGGATAAAGCTGATGAAATCGGAATAGCCAAATCAAAACTTACAAATTTAACGGATGCCGAACTTAAAGCTAATCTTGACGCGACGATTAGAAAGGGTGAAACTACAAAACAGGCGAAAGAAAGAGTAGAACAAGCACAAAATGAAAGAGATTTGCGAGGTTATCTTGCTACCATAGAATCATTAGGAGAAAATACGCCTAAAGTCAATGTGGTCAAAAATGACGCAAAATATAGAATTTCAAATAATGCTCATACTGATATTCGGCACTCACCAAATATAGCATTAGAAAAAAATTCTGTTCCTGCTGGAACAAGAACAATAGAAGGCAGAATTTATGGTGATCCGCCTTGGAGAAATAAAGCCAATCACTCTTATAAATGGTTAAATGAATCAATAATGAATCGAACTATTAATGAGTATTTAGAAAAGAATTGGGACAAGATTCGTTGGGAATTAGCAACTAGGCGAAGAATAAATATTAAATTTGACGCAGGAAAAGCAATTGGTGAAGGTTATTTTAATAAAAATATAGGAACAAGCAATCCGCCGGATGCTGTGTATAGCAAAACAAGTTATGTGAGAATTATTATTGAACTTGACCAAGCCGAACCGATGAAGCCAATAATTGTTACAGCATATCCTTTAGGAAGTGGAGAAATGAAATGAGAGTGGAAGTAGATGAATACGACGTTAAACTGGAAAACTTTAAGAAAAACCTTACTTTAGAAAAAATGAAAGAGCGTATTAGTGGCTTAGTAAGTGACTTTGACTATTTAGATTCTGATGAAGACGCATTAGCAGAAATCAAAAATAGAATTAGAAAACACCCATTTTCAATAATTGAAGATTTGTATAGTTTAGAAATACTATTAGCAAATTCAACACAATCTGAATTTCTTTTCAAAACGGTATTATGGGATGCTAATAAACCAATGGAAAATAAAGAACAGGCAATTCAATGGCTTCAAGATTTTGCAGAAAAATTAAGAGAAATGCTCGGAGATAAAGCACCACCAAAATCACATAAGATAAAAAGGTGAAGTTAAAAACTTCGCCTTTTGTTATTTGAAAATAAGAACTGGTCGGCTCGGCGATTGTCAAAATACTTTTAGGCAAAGGAATCGGCAAAGCGGGCAGTATTTTAGCGAAAACGAAAACGGGCGCGGAACTTTTAGAGAAAGCAAAAGCCGTTAAGTTGGCGACAACGGCGAAAGTAGCCGAAACATTTTCAGACGAAGCGGCGGCGTTAGCTTCTCAGAGAGCAAAGCAAAGATTAGCGACGCAACTTTATTCAGGAATTCCCGCCGATGTTTTAGCTGATATGGCAGTTTTCGCGGGAAACAAAATCAAGAACGGTGCGGTTAAGTTCGGCGAATTTTCGAGATTGATGGTTGATGAGTTTGGTGAAAAAGTCAGACCGAAAATGCTTGAACTTTATCAAGATTCTTTTGAAAAAGTTTTCGGCACAAGAAAAACATTAACTTTAGACAAATTATTAGGCGGACATTCGATTGAAAAGCACGTTGGCAAATCAGAAAACTGGTTACGTCAAAGATTGCTTGAAGAAACTGATTTGGATTTTGCTTCTTCTTTTCGTAATTATGAAACTGCAAACAGAGTAGTTGGAAAAGCAATTAAGGAAAATACTGCCAAAATTGAAAAATGGTTGGTTGGTAAAACTAATAAACCATTGGAGTTAGAAATAACTATGGAGAACAACATTGGAACTATTTTAGGGAGAGGCAAAGGCGGTTCAGTCGGATTAAAGACAGCAATTGAAACTAATAAAGCTAAAGTTATCCTAATCAAAGATAATACTCCGTTAGGTTGGCATATATTAACTACTTATACGGCTTATCAGTAAGTATTTGTTAAAAATGCGGAAACACGCACGGAGTAAGTGTGCCAACTTGCGACACACTTACTCCGTGCGTGTTTCTTCAAAAGGGCGGCTTATCATACTTATCAAGTGAGATTTGGTATTATCCATCAAAATAGGTGATTTATGAAAAATTATAAAGAGAGATTTCCTGAACTTAATCAATATTTAGGCGGTTTGTTTCATCAGGCTTGGAAAGAAGTATTTGAATGGAATCAGCAGAAATCTAGTTTTGAAGGAGTCGTGAGGTATTTCAAGTTACGAAATAGCGAATGCTACGAGGAAGATGAATTATTTGAGTTAAAAAAATTTCTTAGCTTAGATTTGAGTAAAGAGGAAATTGAAGTCATTTTAAGGAACGAATGGGGAATAGCCTTTCGTCCCGCATATATCAATCTAACGCATAGAGAATGGCTTGAAGAGATTTTAAGGATTCTTGAAGAACCAATAGAAGAAACAAAAAAACATTTCATTCCAGAATTCATAGGATAAATTTTAAGCGAAGTTAAAAACCTCACCTTTTATTATTTGAAAATATGAACTCGTCGGCTCTGCAATCGTTGAAATTCTGCTTGGCAAAGGAATCGGTAAAGCGGGCAGTATATTAGCGAAGACGAAGACAGGCGCGGAGATAATCGAGAAAGCAAAAGCCGTAAAGTTAGCGACGACGGCGAAAGTAGCCGAAGCACTTTCAGACGAAGCGGCACAGTCAGCAGTTTGGATTTATTCGCGCACAGCGAAAATTTCGAGCAGAGCGTTTTTGAAAAAGAATTTTTTGAATTGTCCTTCAAATCCTTTTATTTGTGCGGGCGGATTTTTTTTGAGATCTGCAATTGTCGAGTTTTGCTCGATGATCTTAAACGGCAGACGCTCGAAAACTTGTAAAACGCGCGATTCGGTAAAATGAATCGTGTGGTCGGCGAAAGGCGAAATCTCGTATTTTATTCCCAGACCGTTCCAGATTCCGTGTAGATTTGAAGCGATTTGGTAAACCGGATGATGAACATTGACGGTAAAATAAAGCAGACCGTTCGGTTTTAGAACTCTGGCGAGTTCTTCGACGATTCCAACCGGATTCTCCGCGTGATCAATTACATTATCGCTCAAAACGATTTCAAAAGATTCATCTTCAAACGGCAGCTTTTCACCGATGGCGGCAATTGTTTTTGCGTCCTCCTGCCAAAACGGAAACAGCCTTTTATAATCAACGGCAAGCGGATCAATTCCGATTGCAAAACGATTTTCAAACCCGAAAATCAAACCGTGCGCTCCGCTTCCGACTTCCAAAATTTTGTCCGATTCTTTTATCCGCCGAATTTTGCTTAAACGCCGACGCAGAGCGTTTACGCGATTCAGCATTTCCAGATAGACGATTTCTTCGCGCCCCTTTATGCCGGAGGCTTTTTCTTCCTGATAATCAAGTTGACGCTCAAGCGCACGCTGTCCGCGCTGCCGTTTTTTTTCGGCAGCCCAACCTTTTCGCAAATTTGAATCTTCCGCAGTTTTCATCGTTTGAAACAAGCCGGAAAATTATTTTTCCTCAATAAAATCCATTTCTTTCGCCGTTTCCCGTTCCTTGCCCCAAACGTGATCGTCAACTCCTTCAACTCCTTGCTGCCGGGCGCAATGCGCTCCGCAAAAAAACGTCGCGTTGCCTTCAACTCCGTGACCGATAACTTTGCAGCCGCAATTGGCGCAAACGGGCGCGAGTTTGTGAATCGCACATTCAAACGAATCAAAAACGTGCGTGCGTCCCGCCGTAATCACTTCAAAAGCCAAATAATAATCGTTGCCGCAAACTTCGCATTGTGCCATTTTTCCTGCTCCTTAAAATAAAAAGATGATAAATTAATCGGTAAAAATCTTTTCTTTCACCTTAATAATTTACCATCTTTCGTAAAAATTTTCCGTTAGATTCTCAATCTTTACATTTTTTCGTCAATTTCCTTAATCATTGACAAATGCTCTTTCAAAGTCGGCAGAGTCTTTGCCGCAAATGCTTTTGCATCGGCATTTTTGCCGTCGTCGGCTTCGTCCTGAAATAAATTTCTAAGCACACGACAGTAAATCAAGAAACAACTCAAACTGCCGTTGCTTCTTGGGTATCGTTTTGTTGAATAGAACATTTTGTAACTCATCCAACCCGATTCTGAACAGGCTTTTGGCATATCTTTTGTTCTTTTTCAGTTTTAGTTTTCGACGTTTCAATTTCTCCACTTGTAACTCTCCCATCAGCATCGCCAAACTTAACCCTAAGCCTAACATCATCAACAACTTGCCTATCTTCTTTGCCATCGTTAAATGTGTCTCTTCAAATCCGAATCCGCGACTTTTCAGACATCCGAACATTGTTTCGATCTGCCACCTGACCTTATATTCTTCCAACGCATACTTGTTTCGCTCCAGACTTGCCACGATCAGATATTCGGTTTTTCCATCCTTTTTGTATTTCACGCAGGCTGCGTAAACTTCTAACCCGAAAACATTGACCTTTACCTTCCCACGCAGTTTCACTCGCTCCGTTGCATTTTTCCAAATTGACCTAAAACTCTTGCCATTCACCAAATAATTTGCCTTCAAGCGAATGTGAAAATCTATCCGCTCTTCGATCAAATAGGCGAATAATTCATAACTTGAAAACTCCCGATCTCCATATACTCGCTCAATCTTATCCCGCCCGAATTCCTCAACAAATCGCTTGATAATCGCAATGTGTTGTGCGGCAGTCGCATTTCCTTTGTGATCCATCACTTCCCACAAAACAGGTATCGCCACATTTTTATATGCTACGCTCAATGTCAAAATGTTGATCCACCTCGAGCCATATTTCCACTCTGTCCGATCAATCAGTATTTTCAGTTTGCCGTTTAAGCCAAGCAGTTGAACATAATCAATCAAAACCTTATTCTCATTGTCAAGAAATCTCTGAATCTGCCGATACACCGAAATTGGTTCTGCCTCTGTTTCAATGGCATTAGCCACTTTGACCAAATTTGAACTTCTAACTTTCAGCAGTGCCGCCACAAATTTCGAGATAAACTTGATGGCGTGGCGAGTTCCTTGTATCCTATTTTTCAACGCTTCTTCAAAAGCGTCGGGAGTTTGTTTTGTTTCTTTTTTCACACAACAGATTCTAACAAACTCCTTCTTACTTTTTTACTGTCGTGTGCTTAGAATAAATTTACGGATTTTTCGTGCGCGTCAACCATCATTTCAACATATTTTTCGTCAAACTCCTTGCCCGAAAGTTTTGCCAATTCATCAGCCATTTCTTTCTGATCTTCATTGACATCAGCCGGAAGCGCGATATTTTTCTTGTTCGCCAATTCCTTTAGTTCGGCGTTTGCTTTGGTGTGATCTTCGATCATCTTCTGAGCGAATTTTTTGACATCGGCATTTTGCGCCTTGTCTTTTGCCATCGTCGCAAGTTTTACTTCCGCCATTCCGTCCTGCGCCGCTTTTGTCATAAACTCTTTATCGTCTTCAGATACGACGGCGGTTGAATTTACGGTATTTGTATTTACCATTAAATTCGCATTGGAATCCATTGAATTTGTGGTATTTACATCAGCTTGCTCATTATTACAGCCGAGCAAAATCAAACCTGACATTGTTAAAATCGTAATTGTTACAATTATTTTCTTCATCATTTTTCCTTCCCTTTTTCGTAAAAATTTTAAGTTGCTCAAACCGAAAATAATCTGTAAATCAGATCATTTTCGGCTTGAATTTAGTTGCAAAAATCTGCACATCAAACAGCGCGGAATTTATGAATTTTATTGTAATTGAAAATACGAACAATATCAAAAAAGCCCGCATTTGCGAGCCTTTTTTAAGATGATAAAGAATTAGTGCGGAAAAAATTATATTTGCGTCAACAATTACAAATTTATTCATTTTCGCCAATCATCTTTTTAATTCGTGAGCCGTTATTTTTCCACCAATCTGATTTTATCTTTTCTGAAATTTTTCCCGCTTCATCTTCCGTCGTTTCGCTGTTTTGCAAAATAGAATTCATTTCGAGCATAGAAATAAAATCTTCAACTTCTTCCGCGCTGATCTCATCAATCGGAATCGAGATCAACAAGCGGTCTTTTGTCTTTTTGGTTTCAATGTTTAAACTCATATTTTGTAAGATCATATCATTTATTTCCCCTGATTAAAAACGGTTTTCGCCGCCATTTTCAATAAAAATTACTTGATTTTTATTGAAGCCAACAAACTTTCGATTTTACTCAAATTCGGCATAAATTTTTCCTGTTTAAGATTGTCCAATCGAAGCGCGATTTTATTTCGATATTCATCGTGCGCCTTCATATTTTTATTATTATCCGTGCCGTAAAATTCATCCGGCATTTTATAATCTTCAAAAGTTTCCGTATATTTTTCGGGCAAACCTTCGGCTGAAACGGGAAATTCTGCGTAGATAAAATAGCGATTATTATGTGTTAATCCTTGGAAGATATAAACTAAATCTTCATTATTGATAATTGTAGATTCTTGCGCGGTCTGCGTAAGGAAAAGCAAACCTTTACCATTCTGAAACTTTATAATTTTAGCTTTTGCGTAAAATTCTTGGTGAGCATCGTAAAGTGGAACTAATGGTAGTTGTTTAGAAACGGAAGGGTTAATTTTGTCTGGTCTGTTAATTATTTCTCGTAATTCTGCAAGACTTTTCTCAATTATCTGAACATACTGAGGTTCAAGAGTATATGCCTGTTTGAACTCGTCCACTTTAAAAATTGAAATCTCGGCGGGGGATTTTTTGATATTTTTGTAGCTGAGTTGAAAGTTTATGTATCTTGATTGAAGAAAATCCGGTTTATCAGCTTTGTTTTCCAAAGGCGATGCAGGAACTATTGAATTTTTGACATCGGAAAATATACTTTTGTCATATTCAAATTTTATATCTTCGATTGATAATTCTCCACTACTGTTTATCTGAGGCAAACTCTGTGTTTGATTTTCATTTGCTTCAACAAGAAGATTTGTAGAGCTTGAAACACAACTAGACGATATTATTAAACAACTGAAAATCAACAAAAATATTTTCATAGTTTTCATCTATTTATTCTGATTCCAAACAGTTTTCGCCGCCATTTTTGCGAGTTTCCAAGTTCTGTTCCAGTCAATTCCATCGTTTTCGCCGTCTTTGCCGTCGCGTCCTAACATTTTGTCAATGAAGATTTTACGCAAATCTTTTCCTTCGCGCTTGAGCATAAATTCTTTGGCGTAAGGTTTTGCCGTCAGGAAGAAATTAAAATCGGGATCGGTTACGATTCCGATGCCTTCAAGCGTCATCAAGGCACGCATAATGTATGTGAAATTCGACGGCAGGCGAAACGGATAATCATACATCACGTCAGCCAGATCATAAGTCAGTTCTTTGAAATTCACGTCTTTTAATTTCAAGTCCAGATGAAATTTGAACATCCGTTTGACCACATCACGAACCGCGTCTTCGTCCGCGCCGGGTTTTAGGAAATCCAGATCAATCAAATCCTGCGCGATTCCTTCCGCGTCTTTTGCAATAACGTGAAAAAATGCGTCAATCATTTTCGCCTGCAATTCGGGTGTGATTCGTCCGACCATTCCGAAATCGAAAAACGCGAGTCGTCCGTCAGGCATTACCAAAAGATTTCCCGGATGCGGATCGGCGTGGAAAAACCCGTCTTCGAGAAGCTGTTTCAGATATGTGCGAATCAAAAGCCGATTGACCTTTTCGGGCGAAATTCCTCTTGAACGTAATTTTTCTAATTCGATGACCTTATCGCCGTAGATAAATTCCATCGTCAAAACTTTTGAAGTCGTCTGATCCCAATAAATCGTCGGAACGTGAACATTCGTCCAAGCCTTAAAATTTTCGCGGAAACGCTCGGCGTTGCGACCTTCCGCTGCGTAATCCATTTCTTCGTGAATCGTTTCATCAAATTCGCGGAGCATTCCCGCCCAATCCGCATTTTCGTTTAAACTCGGAAAACGCTCGGCAAACTTGGCGATCTTCCGCATAATCTCGATGTCGCCTTTGATAATTCCGTCCAGATTCGGACGTTGAACTTTAACCGCGACAGTTTCGCCCGTTTTGAGTTTCGCCCGATAAACCTGCCCCAAACTCGCCGCCGCAACGGGTTCGGCTTCAAATTCGTCGTAAACTTCATTGATTTTCCGCCCCAATTCCTTTTCGATTCGGGCAAACGCAACCTCATTCGGAAACGCGGGAACGTCGTCAACCAAAGTTCCGAGTTCCACCACAAACGGCAAAGGCAGAAGGTCTGCGCGAGTTCCCAACGCCTGCCCGATTTTAATAAACGTCGGACCGAGATTGATAATTTCGCTTTTCAGCCAAACCGCCTGCTTTTCCTGTTTCGCCTGTTTATTTTCATCGCTTCCGACAAAAATTTTCTGCAAAAGCAAAATAAAAACGTGAAAAGACCACAATTTGACCGCGTAAAATTTCTCACCTAAAACCGCAAACCACGTTAAATGCTTCGCCGTTTCAAGCCGCGCTTCTTTAATTTTCAAATGCTGCTTGCGGTGAAGTTCGTATTGGTCGAGATACAAATAAAGCGCGAGCATCCCGATCACGCGCGAAACTTTCGCCAATCGAAACCAGCCGCGCAAACCGTGATAATTTTTCTCGATTGATTCTTCGGAAACAGTCAAATCGCGCTCTTCGGCGACGAGTTTTTCATTCGTAACTCTTCTCGCAAACGCCGTTTCGTCCGCTTCGACAAGCGATCTGTTTCCGTTCTCGCCCGCCGCGTTTTCGCTCAAAATTACAGCGTTCGACGTGAAGTTTTCAATTTCC
The DNA here is from genome assembly GCA_965214585.1 of Pyrinomonadaceae bacterium. Taxonomy (GTDB): domain Bacteria; phylum Acidobacteriota; class Blastocatellia; order Pyrinomonadales; family Pyrinomonadaceae; genus JAHCHG01. The sequence goes on from OZ243957.1 coordinate 1,597,481, forward strand.
GCCAACGCCGCGTCTTTATTTTTCAGAATTGTTCCCTGCCTATTTTCGCTCATAAATCGTTCCCCGAAATTATTTTATCATTTAGAGGACAAAAGGACGGAATAGTTTGCACTATCTTTCACAAACTTAAAAAACGTAACGCCAGCATCCTGCTGGCTGTAGTGTCGGCATCTTGCCGACACACTGAGTGGAACGCTCAGAAAATCGCCGATATATAGTAGTTGAAGAACAAAAAGTGGCGGCTGGAAGCCGCCAAGACTGCCAGCAAGATGCTGGCGTTACGTTTTTACGGCAAAATCTCGAACGCTTCGCAATGAACGGGCTTGAAAACGCCGAAGTGCCGACGGTCAACGGTTAAAATTTTTGTGATTTTCAATCTTTCGGCAATCGCCACGATAATGGCATCAACAAAATCAATATTCGCGTCGTCGTATTTCCGCAGAATTTCGGCGGCGCGTTTATAGTCTTCGGCGGTTGGTGTTTCAAGTTGAAATTTTGTAATCGCAAGACTTTCCGAAAATTTCGCTAATGCTTTAACGCCTTGATTTCGCAGCAGAAAATAAGCCGTTTCGGTTATGGCTGGAATTGGCAAAATTATATTGCCGTGAATTCTTCTCGTCGCCGATTTGACTGATTCGTGATGCTCGTCGGAATCATCAATAGAAGCGTAAAGAAAACCGGAATCAAGTAGATAATCGTTCATTTTTTAACGCTGAATCCTTCCGCCGGATCAAAATTTTCGGAATATAAAATTTCGTGCATTCTTTCTGCCGTATCGGTTTTTCCGCTTGAAAACATTGCGAGAAACGGAGTAAACGGATTTTCATAATCTTCTTCCACTTTATTTTCTTCAATATTTTCGATTTTTTCTTCACCGTTTAATTTTCCGTTCGCAAAATTTTCTTCAACAAATTCGCCGATAAATTCGCCGATGTCTTTGCCGTTTGATTCGGCTTGTTTTCTAATTTTTTGTTCGGCGCGTTCCGATATTGAAATCGTAATTTCCATAATTTTCCACCTCATTCCAAATCTAACATATTCATAACGCCTCTACGCGAGAAATAGTTCAGAGCGACGCGCGTATCTTTTTCGATTTGCCGTTTTAATTCTTCGATTCCGCCGAATTTTCTCTCGTCGCGGATGCGGTGCAGAAAGCGGACGCGCAAAACGTCGCCGTATAAATCACCGTCGAAATCGAAGATGTAGCTTTCAATCGAAGGTTCTTTATTTCCTTCAAAAGTCGGACGAATTCCGACGTTTGTGATGCTTTTTTTCCACGCGCCTTCGATCAGAGTCGCCGTCGCGTAAACGCCGTATTTCGGAACGACGCGGTTTTTCGGTTTTAGATTTGCCGTCGGAAAACCGATTGTGTGTCCGCGCCTGTCGCCGCGAATTATTACGCCTTCGATGCCGTAAGGTCTGCCGAGCATTCTTCGCGCCAAATTTACTTTGCCGTCTTTTAAAAGCTCGCGGATTTTCGATGACGAAACGCGCTGATTGCGAAGTTTTACTTCCGCGACTTCTTCGGCGCAAAAGCCCAATTCGTCGCTCATTTTTTTGAGAAGCTCGATATTTCCGCCGCGATTTTTGCCGAACGCAAAACCGTGTCCGAGATAAACTTCTTTCGCCTGCAAACGCTCGTGAATTATTTTCCGCAAAAATTCTTCCGCGTCTTTGTCGGCAAATTTCTGATTAAAACGAATGATTATCGCCTGCTCGATTCCCAAAACTTCAAAATTAGCAAGTCTTTGGTCAAGAGTTTGCAGAAGCGGCGGCGCGTTTTCTGGATACAAAACGGCTCGCGGATGCGGATCGAAAGTTATCGCCATCGGAATTGCTTCAACCGCTTGGGCGCGGCGCACGACGATTTCCATAATCTTCTGATGTCCGAGATGAAGCCCGTCAAAAACGCCAAGCGTTAAAACCGTCGGGCGCAAAATATTCGCGTTTTCCGTGCCGTGAAAAATTTTCATTATTCGGATGTTAGCCGCTTGCCGTTAGCTGTATTGACAAATTACGCGAGGGCAGGATGCCCTCACGACAGCCAGCAAGATGCTGGCGTTACATTTTATTCAACCAAAGATTTATACTCGTCATTTTCTTCGATAATTTCGGCGACAAACGGGCAAGACGGGTTTACGGGCTGCCGTTTTTCCTTGATAATATCCAAAACTCTCATCACAAGCTGCGTTCCGATGCCTTTATCCTGAATCTCTTTCGGCACTTCCGTATGCGTCAGTTCGTAAGTTTCGCCGTGAATCACATAATCCACAAACGCCGTGTGTCCTTCGCGCGTCGTTTCAAAACGCTTTTGTTCCTTGTTGTCTTTTACGTCTAAAATCATTTTTAATTTTCTCCTTGTTTATTTTAATTTTTCCCAATCACCTTTAAGCATCGCATAAAGATATTCATCGCGCCACTCGTTCATTTTCGCGTCCCGGAAACTTTTCTTAAATTCCGCCTCGCGCCGGAAATTCAAATTTTCCATCAAACGCCTGCTTCCGACATTTTCCGTATCCAAAATTCCGAAAATCCGATGCGTTTCCGTTTCGGTAAACAAATAATCGAAAACCTTACTCAACGCTTCGACGGCAAAACCTTTTCCCCGATATTCCAGATTCAATGTAACGCCGATCTCGACAATTCTCGGCTCGCTCTTTTCGGGTTTCAAAGCAAAATCGCCGACCAATTTATTGTTTTCCTTCCACACGATTCCAACTTGCACCCATTCGCCCGCCGTTCCGAATTCTGCGTCTTTTTGGTCATCAATAAATTTTCTGCTTTCTTCAATCGTAAAAGCGTCAAAACTCTGAAATTTGCAAACTTCTGGATTCGAGCGAAAAGCGTGAAAATCATCCAAATCGCTTTCGCGTAAATTTCTTAAAATTAAGCGTTTTGTTTCTAAATTCATTTGAAATACAGCGCAAAAGTAAAAATTTCCGTGTTGGAACGCCGTCCATCTTGGCGGCAGCAAACGCCTGAGCGTTTGAAAAAAGTTCAACAACTGAAATGAAATTTATAACTTTAAAGTTCAGCAATTGAAATTTTCGCGCTCTGCGCTCATTGCCGCCAAGATGGACGGCGTTCCGGTTTTGCACCCTGATTTCTACTTTTTAATCTTTTTATTCATCGGTTAAAACCAAACCATCATAACCAAAATGCACATTGTCGGGCAGTAATTTTGAATCGCGTTCGTGTAAAATATCGTGATTCAGATGCGTCAAATATGCGCGTTTCGGCTTTAATTTTTCGATGTATTCTAACGCTTCATTTAAGCCGAGATGCGTTGCGTGCGGTTTTATTCTCACGCAGTCCAAAACCAAAACGTCCAAATTTGTCAAGCCGTTCATCGCGTCTTCGGGAATAAAATTTAAATCCGTCGCGTAGGCAAAATCGTTGAAACGATAAGCGATGACGGGCAATTTGCCGTGAATAACTTCAAGCGGCGTGATGAGCAAATCCTCGCCGATGCAGAACGAGGCGTTTTTGACGATTGTATGCGGAATTAGCTGCGGCAAACCGCCGCCGATGTGGGTTGGTTTGAATATATAGTGAAAAAATTGTTTCAAACCCTGCCACGCAGTTTCGTCGGCATAAACGCCCATCGCGCCGTAACGAAAATTCAGCGGGCGGATGTCGTCCAAGCCGAAAACGTGGTCAACGTGGCTGTGCGTAATTAAAACCGCGTCGAGTTTTTTAATTCCCGCCCTGAGTGCCTGCTGGCGAAAATCTATCGAAGTGTCAACCAGAATTTTTTTCCCGGCGTGTTCGAGCAGAATCGAAACGCGCAGGCGTTTATCACGCGGATCGTCCGACAGACAAGTTTCGCAATCGCACGCAACAGACGGCACGCCGGTTGATGTGCCTGTTCCGAGAAAAGTCAGTTTCATAGTTTGGTTCATTGTGAATTGTTCATTGTGAATTGTTTTTGACAACAGCAATGAACAATTTACAATGAACAATTCACAATTTACTTCTTCCCAAGAATATCGCTTGCCGAGAATTTCTGCGCGGCTTGGGTTTTTAATTTTTCTTCGCTGGCGCGTGAAAGCGCAACGTATTGCAGTTGCAGATCGGACAATAAGCCGTCAAAAAGTTTCTTTTCCTGCGGATGCAGATTTCCTTCGGTTTTCCGGCGCAGCATCAGCAGAACGTCAATCCAGTATTTTCCGGTTTCCAGATCAACCGTGCGCTGTCCGGTTGCGGGATGCGGCATTGCGCCGAGCGATGCGGCGGCGTTTGTCACCAGAGTCGAGAGAAAATTTACAAAACTCGCCGGATCGTCCGCGCCGGGAAAATTTTCCGCGTCAAATTCTTCATCATCATCTTCGGCTTCCGCCTGAGTCTGATTTTCCGCCGAAGCGTTTTCATAAGTTTCAATCGTTTCCCGCGCCTGTTCGTCAACGAGCGTTTCCTCTTTTGCCTTCGGCTCTTTTTTCGGTTTTTCTTCCTTTTTAAATTCCACGCCTTCGCGCACGCTTCCGTCAGGGTTGAATTTTCTTTTGTCCGTAACTTTCAGAATCGGTTCTTCTTCGTTCAAATCTTCTTTTCCAATCATTGCTTTTACCCGTCCTTTTCTAATATATTAATTCATTCGATATTAGCATTTTGCGGAAAAAAGTTAAAAGAAGTGAGAAATATGAGGTGAGAAGTGAGAAATAGGAAAAGCAGAGAAAAAAATTTAAAGTAAATGTCAAAATCAATTTCTTTAACTTTCATCTCTCATTTCTCACTTCTCACTTCTAAATATTATGTCCGAAAAATTTGATGAACTCGTAAAAGTAATGCGGCGGCTTCGTGCGCCGGGCGGTTGTCCGTGGGACGCGGAGCAGACTTATGCAACGCTTGCCTCGTATCTTTTAGAGGAAAGTTACGAGGCTTTTGACGCGATTCACGAAGCGGACGAAACGGGCGATACGGCGAATCTGCGCGAGGAACTCGGCGACGTTTTGCTGCAAGTCGTTTTTCATTCGGCGATTGCGGCGGAAAAAGGCGACTTTACGATTGATGAAGTTGTCGAAGGCGTAACGGAAAAACTTGTTCTTCGTCATCCGCACGTTTTCGGCGACAAAACTTTGGAAACCGCCGATGATGTTTTAAGCAATTGGGACGAACTCAAAAAAGCCGAACGAGCGCAAACCGGGAAAAAGGAAAAGCAAACGGATTCGATTTTAGATGATGTCAGTCTGCATTTTCCCGCGCTTCTTGAAGGACTGAAAATTTCCAAAAAGGCGGCGAAAACGGGGTTTGACTGGGAAAATGCCGAACAGATTTTTGAGAAACTGGAAGAAGAAACGAGCGAATTAAAAGCCGCGATTGCGGAAAACGAATCGGATAAGATCAGCGAAGAGATCGGCGATCTGCTTTTTGTCGTCGTAAATTTAGCGCGAAAATTAAAAGTCGAACCGGAAACGGCTTTGAAGAAAACTAACCGCAAATTTCGCAAGCGTTTTGCATTTGTGGAAAACCATTTAAAATTGCAAAATAAAACGCTCGAAGATTCAAATTTAGAAGAAATGGACGCGCTTTGGAACGAAGCGAAAAACGGAGAAAAAATTAAAAATTAATGTGGCAAAATAACGTAAAACAGGAATCTTTTGCAAAACAGATAGAAATTTATTTTAACGAAAACCTCGTTCCGCAATTGGCGGTTATCGCCAGAAATGCTTTGGAAGCCGGAATTATTCTGCTGCTTTTCTACATTCTGTATCGGATATTAAAAAGCCTGATGAGCAACATCATCGAACGGTTTGAGTTAGGACAAACCGTTACGAATTTTCTGCAAATGGGGCTGAAATATACGATAATGATCTTCGCCGTCGTAACCGCTTTGGATAATATCGGTTATGACATTACATCGCTGATCGCCGGACTCGGAATCGCCGGCATCGCGCTCGGTTTTGCGGCGAAAGATACGCTTTCAAACATCGTCGCCGGAATTTTTATATTTTGGGACAGACCTTTTTACATCGGCGATCTGGTCGAGATCGAAAACGAATACGGAAAAGTTCAGGACATAACTTTGCGGACGACGCGCATTGTTACGCCCGACGGCAGAATGATCAGCATTCCGAATCAGAATATCGCCGCCAACAAAGTTATCAGCTACACGATGTTTCCGCATCTGCGGCTCGACATCGGCGTAACCATCGGCGTTAATGAACCGACGGAAAAAGCGCGTGAAGTTATGCTCGGAATCGTTAGAGGCGACAGACGCTTTATGGACGATCCGCCGCCGGTTGTTCTCGTTAAAGAATTGGGCGATTTTTACACAACCGTCGAACTTCGCGTCTGGCTCGACGACACGCACACGCATATTCCCGTCAGAGCCGAATTGCTGGAGAAGATCAAAGACGCTTTCGATGCCGCCAAAATCGAAATGCCGTTTGAAACTATCGAAGTTTTAAATCATTTGATGAAAAAAGGAAATACCGAATAAAAAAGTTTAAAGTTTAACTTGAATGTAATGTTCAAAACATTACAATTAAACAGATAATTGTATATTTAATTATATATTGAATTACAATTTGAAAATTCAGAGTTTCTTTAAAATATAAATATATTTAAAAAACTCTAATCATTTTGTTGACTTTAAACCCAAATAAAGTTTAGAGTAGTAAGAACTTACATTCTATTAAGGAGCAATCAGAATAATGACAAAATTTAATAACGCAAACATACTTCGCAACTTGATGTCGCTTTGTTTAATGTTCGCAGTTTTTGCCGCCACTTCCGTAATTTCATTTGCCGCGCCGGACAATAACGCGCAAATGGGTGAAATAACGGTTTCGGGACAAAACGCGGACGGCAACGGAGCTTTTGTTTTACTGAACGGCGAACGCGCTTTCAGCGGACGCACATTTATTTCTTCCGGCACAATCGTTACGGAAGATTCATCGGCAACCGTCAGACTCGGAAAATTAGGCTACGTCAGCGTAATGCCGCATTCGGTTCTGAGTTTGAATTTCGATGCCGACAGCATTTCGGCAAATCTTTCCGACGGAAACGTAAAGGTTATCAATAACAAAGGCGTTGCCGTAAATATCAAAACTGCCGACGGCGTTGTAACAAACAACACCGACAAAAACAGCATTTTTGAAGTCAACGTCAATTCGGGAACAACCCAAGCAACGGCTGAAACAGGTTCGGTTTTTCTGAACAATGTTCCGGTTCAAGACGATGACGATGATGACGACGACGACAACGGCGTAAGTGCTGCCGCACCGCTTATCGTTTTGGGCGGCATCGTGGCGGCAACCGTAATTTATTTGGTTGTCAATGACGATGACGATGATGACAACGGTTTCGTCAGCCCGATCAGATAATTTTCTCCAATTAATTTAATTTCAAAAAAGGCGCACGGCTGAATTCAGTCGTGCGCCTTTTTTGCTTTTACAATTCGCGCAATCTATCATTAAAAAATGCAGAATTCGCTAATTGCCGACAAATCCGGCTTAAAATTAATCAGCCGAAAATATCCGAAAATGTTTGAAAATTTTTCGACCTTGCCGAATTTTGAAACTCATCTGGAAAGAATTTGGGAACTCGAACGGCGATGGCTGAAATTTCGGGAAAATCCCGACAAAACCGAGCAGGTTGTTTTTTTTGATTCGACAATCGAAAACGCGAAAGTCGAGGCGGAATTTGAAATAATTTACGCCGGCGGAACGCTCGGTCTGCTTCACGCCGCAGTAATGGCGAGCAGATATAACCGCAAAGTTCTGGTTTTTGATTTGCACTTTGTCGGCAAAACTCACCGCGATTGGAATATCTCCGACGAAGAACTCTCGGAATTTGTCCGCGCCGAACTTTTTACCAAAGAAGAGATCGAAACGGCGGTTGCCAATCGCTACAAAACGGGATTTGTAAAATTTTACGACGCAAATTCCAAATTAAAAACGCCGCCGCTTTTTATGAACAATGTTCTGGATGTAGCAATCGAAGCCGACAAACTTCTTGCTTTGGCAAAAGAGAAAATACATCGGGAAAATTCGCAGACGATTGACAATCTGCGCTTTGTCCGCGCACACGTCGGGCGCGAAAAAGTTGTAATCGAGTGCGAAAATTCGGCGGACGGGAAAAAGAGATTTTTTTCCGCCAAACTTTTTGTTGACGCGACGGGAACAAACTCGAAAGTTTCCAGACAAATAAACGGCGGGCGTTCGATCACGCACATCTGCCCGACAGTCGGCACGGTTGCCGCCGGCTTCGTGCGCGGAAAAGGCGAAAAGGAAGTTGATTTTTCCGTCGGCGAAATTCTCGTATCAACCCAAGATATTTCCGAAAACCGGCAGTTGATGTGGGAAGGTTTCGCGGGAAATCCCGAAAAAGACGAATACACGACATATCTTTTTTTTTACGATTCGGTTGAATCCGAATCGAATAAATCTCTGTTTGATCTTTTTGAAAATTATTTTGAAAAACTTCCCGAATACAAAACAAAATCAAAAAACTGGAAAATCGTCAAACCCGTTTACGGCTACATTCCGAGCGTTCATCATCAAGGGTGGAACAGCGTCAAAAAAACGGCGGCAGACAGAATCCTTCTCGTCGGCGACGCGGCGGGTTTATCGAGTCCGCTGACATTTTGCGGTTTCGGCTCGCACGTCCGCAATCTGAAAAAACTGACAGATGCAGTCGAAAATGCTTTGTGCGAAAACGCTTTTGACGAGAAAACTCTCGTAAATATCAACGCTTACGAACCGAATGTCGCGCAAATGTCGAGCCTCGCGGAATTTATGCGCCCGATGCCGAACAGCAAGCCGTTCGTCGTCAATGAAACGATGAACGCCGTAATGAAGGCTTTGAGCGAACTGGATTCCGAAATAAGCCGCGAGATGTTTCAGGACAGAATTCCTTTTGCATCATTTAAAAAGATTTTGGCAAAAACTGCGAAAATTCATCCGAAAGTGTTCAAATTAATGTTCGATCATCTCGGCACAAAAGGCGCGTTTTGGTGGATCGCAAATATCGCCGAAGCCGGCGTAAATGAATGGAAAAAGGAAAAAAACGGAAAATCAAGGAAAAGGAAATAAACTTTCGGCAACGGAGAAATTTTCCGGTTCAAATATAATAATTTACAAAAGATACCTAAAATATAACTGATAATTGATATTTGATAATTTTGTTGCGCGTCAGCCTTTTAGAATTTGATTTTTTATCAATTATCAAATATATTTTACGGTTAAAGTCTGCAATAAAATTTCCTGAAAAAATTTACCAAAAATTTTCTTATCCGCATAGTTTCTCTAAAAAAAGTTTCGTTTTCTCATAAATCAGCGAATCTTCCGAATGACGAGAACCGGCGATGTTCAGATTTTCGCAATCGAGCGATTCGAGCCACTTTTTTGTTTTCTCAACCGCTTGCTCGAAACCGGATTCTAAAAAATCAACGTGCAAACACGGCTTTTCATATTTTTGAGCAAATTCTTCGGTCAAAAGCGAGCCGTCCGTCAGTTTGCCGTGAGATAAAATCAGAGTCGCGCACGAATTTTTTACGTTTAATTCAGTTCTCTCCGCACAATTTTCCGTTTCCGTTTCAATCAAATTCGGATATTTCCCGGAAATTACGCCGTCTTCCGCCAAACGATTTTTCGGCACAAAACCGCTTATCTTAAAATTATTCTCCAACGCAAAATCAAAAGCGGCGCGGTCTGCGCCCGTCTGTCCGCCGGAAATTATTTTGTTTATTTTCATTAGATTAAAATTAATTCGCCATTCTGCAAATAGTTTTTGCAATTCGTTCGGGATTTTTCCTTTTTTCAAAAATTATCAATATAATCGCCAAAAAAAGACACAATAGCAAGAGAAATAATCAACGAATATTCAAAAATCGGCAATCTGATAATCAATAGATTCTCGGCAAGAACTGCCGCAGTTAATTCTGATAAAATCCTTGACGGTCATAATCAACACGAAATAAAAATCAAATCAAAATAATCTAAAACCCTTTTTTCTTCTGCGGAATCTTGGCAACAGCCTTTTAATTTTGTTACGATTCAAAGTAAGGGAATAAATTCGAGTAAAAACCGGATTATATTATTTGGGAACAAACCGAATAAAAATCAAACTAAAATTCAGAGAGAAGGAAAATTATGAAATACACAATATTTTTGCTGTTAGCAGCATTCGTTTTTGTCGGCGGCTTAAATACCGTCAATGCTCAGGATTCGATGATGAAAAAGGACGACAAGATGGAAAAGTCGGACAAAATGGATATGAAAATGGACGATAAAATGTCTATGGATAAAAAGGAAATGAAGTTTCCCGGCATCCAGAAAAGTCCGACGGATATTTCTTATATGCGTGATGGGCGAAACGGTCCGGTTCACGCTAAGATCGTTTACAGCCGACCTTATAAAAATGACCGCGTGATCTTCGGCGAACTCGTTCCATACGGCAAAGTTTGGAGAACGGGCGCGGATGAAGCGACGGAAATTACTTTTTACAAAGACGTGATGTTCGGCGGAAAGGAAGTAAAAGCCGGAACTTACGCGCTTTTTACAATCCCGAACAAAGACTCGTGGGACATCATCTTAAACAAAGGTCTGCATCAATGGGGAGCGTTTACTTACGACGACAAAATGGACGTAACAAGAGTCAAAGCAATGCCGAAAATGATGGACGACGAAGTTGAAAACTTTTCGATAATGTTCGACGGCGGCAATATGATTATGGCTTGGGACAAAACAATGGTTGCCGTTCCGGTTAAAGTTAAATAGAGATTTTTAGATTATAAAAACAAAAAGCGGTCTGACAAAATTATCTGTCAGACTGCTTTTTTATTTTTGATTTGAAAATTCTCCATTTCAATCTTTAATTACATTGTTATTTTTATTACGCTGAAACTCACGAAATAATGGAGAATTGTTTTCATTTCTACTCGAAAATATTTGTTCGTAATTCTTTGTAACGAAATAGTTATTCACAAAATATTCAATTAACAACTTACAATTTACCATTTACCAAATCTTCTTAATCTTCCGCTTCGATTTTCTCTAAACCGTTCATAAACGGGCGCAGAATTTCAGGAATGGTAACGCTTCCGTCGGGTTGCTGATAGTTTTCTAAAATCGCAATCCACGTTCGCCCGACTGCCAAGCCCGAACCGTTTAGAGTATGTGCAAATTCGGGTTTTGCTCCGCCCGCACGCCGGAAACGTAAGTTCATACGGCGGGCTTGAAAATCTCCGAAGTTCGAGCAGCTTGAGATTTCGCGGTAAGTTTTTTGCGACGGCAGCCAGACTTCGAGATCGTAAGTTTTGTGCGAACCGAAACCTAAATCGCCCGTTGAAAGAATTACTTTTCGATACGGCAATTCGAGCATTTGCAAGATTTTCTCGGCATCGGCGGTTAATTTTTCGTGTTCCGCTTCGGAATTTTCGGGCAGGCAGTATTTAACGAGTTCGACCTTTTCAAACTGATGCTGACGAATCAAACCGCGCGTATCGCGCCCGTAACTTCCGGCTTCCGAGCGAAAACAAGGCGTATAGGCGGTGAATTTCATCGGCAGATCATTTGCGTCGAGAATCTCGCCCGCGTAATAATTCGTTACCGGAACTTCCGCCGTCGGAATCAGATAAAAATTTCGCTCATCCCGTAATTTGAATAAATCTCCTTCAAATTTCGGCAGATTTGATGTGCCGAAAAGTGCCTTGGCATTAACGATAAAAGGCGGCAGGGTTTCCTTATAACCGTGCCGTTCGGTGTGAACTTCGAGCATAAAATTTATCAAAGCCCGTTCGAGCCTCGCGCCTTTTCCGTTTAAGATCGCAAATCTCGCGCCGGCAATTTTTGTCGCCCGTTCCAAATCTAAAATGCCGAGAGATTCACCGAGATCAACGTGGTCTTTGATTTCAAAATCAAATTCGCGCGGCTTGCCCCATCTGCCGATCTCTATATTATCCGATTCATCCGCGCCGACGGGAACATCATTTGCCGGAATATTCGGCAAATCGGCAAGCAGTTCGTCCATTTTCGCTTCAACTTCTTTTCGCGCCGCTTCGAGTTCGCTCTGCTTTTCCTTTAATTTCGCAACTTCCGCCTTTTTCGTTTCGGCTTCTTCGCGTTTTCCCGCCTGCATCAACGCGCCGATCTCTTTGCTCGAAGAATTGCGCTGTTGATTTACAGCGTCCGATTCGCCGATAACTGCGCGGCGTTTTTCGTCTAACTGCACAAAAGTTTCCAAAGAATCGGTTGGAAAACGGCGTTTTTCGCAAGCCTCTCTGACTTGTTCGAGATTTTCTCTGACGTAATTTAGATCAAGCATTTTATAAAAATTCCCCTGTTTTAGAAAATAAAATCAATTATTAACACAAATAAAAAAGCGGTCAAAGACCGCCGCATAAAATAATACGAAAGTCTTTTAATTTAAGGACAGGGCGAGCCGAAATCAGCGACGGTGCATTTATTTGCCCAAAGCCAAGTCGGAGATGAATTTGTATTTATAACGGGCGAATCGGTTGCTTCGAGCGGCGCGATTGGTCGGATGCGAAAAATTCCGCGCCAGTTTCCCATTCGCGCGTCTTCGCCGAAGGCAATTTGTTTTGCCGCCGCGTCGCCCGCAAAAGTGTAGGCGGACAAAGCGTGAAGTCTGCGCCAAATGCCCCACGCATCATACGCGTCGGTTGTCGCGCCGGTTTGTCCCAAACCGTTTGTTACGGGCAAACCGTGTCCGGCTTCGAGCGAGCAGTAAATTTGCGAACGGCGAATCACCTGCCATTTTCGTTCGGTAATTTGCGCGAGTTTTTCCCAAATATCCTTTTGCGAAATCAGATGCTCGTTTGTTTCATCGTCCCAGTAAACCTGCACGACCATTTTCGCGTTTGCCGGAATCTGCTCCATTTTCGTTCCCCAGTTATACCAAGCCGCCATCGTAAAAATGAACAGACCGTTTGCTCCCCAACCTTCGCTCACGCCGCGCCGCGCCATTTCTGGAGATGCGCCGCCGCCGTAAGAATGCCCGGCAAATCCGATCCGGCTCGTGTCTATTTTATCCGCATAAACTTCCGATGCTTTTTTAAATCCGTCCCAGAGTTGGTTGTAACGCGCTTCGTGCGTCGTAAATAAATTCGCGGTATATGGCGAAAAAACGACGATGTAACCGTTTGAAGCAGGCTGCCGCATCAGCGTATCATAGAAAAGATAATTTGTTCCGCCGAAACCGTGCGCGAAGAATACAACCGGAAGTTTACCGTTGGCAGCAGAATTGCCCGGAAGATAAACCGAGATCGGCGCGGGCGCGGCGATGTTCGGATTTGGAATTTCCTGACGAGTTACGGGAAATTGTCCGAAACTTCCAAAATCTCCGGCTCGCGGCAGCGTCGTCACTTTTCCAAACGGACAAGGCTGAATCTGCGCGTCTGCCGGCAAAGCATCGAGCGTTAAAAATGCCAAAATAAATATAAATAAAACTTTTTTCATACAGAGGTTTCCTGAATTTAACAAACAACCCGAACTTTAAATTTTTTGCGGCAAATTTGTTTCGCGTTCTCTAATCGCCTACAATCTTTAATTTGCCACTCGTAATAAACTTTTACAAATATAAACTATTTTAATGAAAAATAATATGAAAAAAATTCGCAAAGCGGTTTTTCCGGCAGCCGGACTTGGAACGAGATTTTTACCCGCAACAAAAGCGTCTCCAAAGGAAATGCTGCCGCTTGTTGATAAACCTCTGATTCAGTATTCGGTTGAAGAAGCGGTTGATTCCGGCGTTGATTCGATTTTGATCGTAACGGGGCGCGAAAAAACTTCGATTGAAAATCATTTTGATATTTCTTACGAACTCGAACACATTTTACAGGAAAAGGGAAAAGATGAAATGTTCCGAGAGATTCGGAAAATTTCAAACATCGCGCACGTTAATTATACGCGCCAAAAACAGGCTCTCGGTTTGGGACACGCGATTTTGCAGGCGGAAGATTTTGTCGGAAACGAACCGTTCGCCGTTCTGCTCGCCGACGACGTGGTTGACGCGCCAACGCCCGCGCTGAGGCAGTTGATTGACGTTTACGAAAAATACGACGCGCCCGTTATCGCCACAATGCAGGTCGAAGGCGAGGCGATTTCGCGGTTCGGCGTAATTGACACGGAAGAAACCGATGATCCGAATGTTTTCAAGATCAAGGATATGGTCGAAAAACCAAAGTTTGAAGACGCGCCTTCGGATTTGGCGATAATCGGACGCTACATCTTAACGCCCGATATTTTTGCGGCAATCGAAAATACGAGAAAAGGCGCGGGCGGCGAAATTCAGATTACCGATGCGATGCGCGATTTGCTGGAGAAACGCGATTTTTACGCCGTCAAACTTGAAGGAACGCGCCACGACGCAGGCGACAAATTAGGTTTTCTGATCGCCACCGTCGAATTCGCTCTGAAACGTAAAGATTTAGGCGAAGATTTTCGCAAATATTTAAAAAGTTTGAGCTTAAGTTAGGATAAGGTGTAGAATTGATAACAAAGCCTGTCGGAAATAATTAAATATTAAACTTGAACAACTAAAAGAACATTTTTCCCGCAAAGTTGAATCAAAAAAGGAACAGACAAAATGAGATACATCGGAAAAGAAATGAGCCGCGTGGACGGCGTGGCGAAGGTTACGGGCAAAGCTACTTATGTGGCGGAATTTCCCGTTAAAAATGCGGCTTACGGTTATATTGTAACGAGCGATATTGCGAAGGGTTCGATCAAAACTATTGATACGAAGGCGGCGGAAAAAGCTGGCGGAGTTTTGAAAATTTATACGCATTTGAACGCGACGAAGACGCAGGGAAAAGGCAGTCCTTTTGCGGCTTTGCAGTCGGCGGAAATTGTTTTTAATATGCAGCCGATTGCACTCGTTGTGGCGGAAACTTATGAGCAGGCGAGATATGCGGCGAATCTTGTGAAAGCGAGTTATAACAAGGCTGAATCGCAGACGGACACGATGAAAGCGAAGGATAATGCGGAGAGAACGGCTTCGCAAAACAGGTCGAAACCGCGTGGGAATCCGCAGGCGGCACTCGATAAATCCGATGTCAAAATTGAAGCCGAATATGTGATTCCTATCGAGCATCATAATCCGATGGAAATGCACGGGGCGATTGCTTTTTGGGAAGGCGATAAGTTGATGGTTTTTGATAAATCGCAAGGCGTGAAGGGCGTGCAGGGGCATCTGGCACAGAGTTTCGGGATTTCGCCGAACAATGTCAGCGTCGTTTCGCTGTTTGTCGGCGGTGCTTTCGGGGCGGCTTTGAAACCGAATTATTACCCGTTTATTACGGCGATGGCGGCGAGAGATTTGAAGCGTCCGGTCAAGGTGAATTACACCAGAAGGCAGATGTTCACAGGACACGGTTATCGTCCGTTCACTTATCAAAAGATCAAAATGGGTGCGACGAAAGACGGCAGATTGCAGTCGGTTATTCACGAAGTTGTCGGAAATACTTCGACGTTTGAGAATTTTTCGGAAGGCACGAGCGGTTTTGGGAGGACTTTGTATAAATGCGAAAATTACGATTCGCCGTATAGCTTGGCGAAAACCGATCTGCCGACACCCGTTTGGATGCGTGCGCCGGGTGCAGTTTCGGGTGCGTTTGCGATTGAATCGGCAATTGACGAATTGGCTTATAAACTGAAAATTGATCCGCTTGAAATGCGTAAAATAAATTATGCCGAAACCGATCCTGAAACGGGCAAACCTTTTTCAAGCAAGAAGTTAATGGAATGTTTTAATGTCGGTGCGGAGAAATTCGGCTGGAAAAAACGCAAACTCGAACCGCGTTCAATAAAAGAAGGAAACTGGCTCGTCGGAATGGGCTGCGGAATTGGAACTTGGGGAGCGTTTCAAGCACCGGCGGGCGTTACGATGACTTTGCGGAATGACGGAACGGCTTATGTCCGAAGTGCGACGGCAGACATCGGACCGGGAACTTACACGACGATGACGATCATCGCCGCCGAATTTTTGGGACTTTCCGCTGACAAAGTAAAATTTGAACTCGGCGACACAAAATTTCCAAACGCACCTTCGCAAGGCGGTTCGGTTACAACTGCTTCCGTCGGTTCGGCGGTTTACGGTGCGGCGTTGGCGATAAAACAGAAACTGTTCGATATGGCTCTGGAAATGGAAAATTCAAAGTTTGCCGACGCGAAAATTGACGATGCCGAATTGATGGATGGAAATCTGCGTTTGAAAAATGATAAATCAAAATCAATCGCCGTCGCAGACATTTTAAAGCAAAATAATTTGGAAGAAATTGTTGAAACTTATCAAGCGATGCCTTCTGAGGAACGCTCAAAATATACGACGATGGGACACGGAATCCAATTTGCGGAAGTCAAAGTTGATGAAGATTTGGGCATTGTCAGGGTTACAAAAATCGTCGAAGCAACGGCTTGCGGACGCATTATCAATCCGCTGACAGCACATTCGCAGGAACAGGGCGGAATGATCTGGGGAATCGGTATGGCTCTGCACGAACACACCGAAATTGACCATCGCTACGGCAAAATGATGACGACGAATTTCGCCGATTATCACATTCCTTCACACGCCGACATCGGTTATATCAACACCGAATTTGTCGAGGAAGAAGACAATATCGTAAATCCGCTGGGAGCAAAAGGAATGGGCGAATTATGCCTCGTCGGTGCGCCGGCGGCGATTGCTAATGCAATTTTTAATGCGACGGGCAAGCGTGTTAGAGATTTGCCGATCACGCCCGATAAGTTGTTATAAAAAAATTAGTCGGTTTCATATTCCTTTTGCGGTGGTAATGTCTGATTTAGAGCAAAATTTACTTTTATTGAAAAACCTCAAAATTCTTCGGAAACATAAATCGCCGAAATTTTTCTGCGCCATATCGTCGAACGCTTACACGAATCCGTATATTTAACTGTATAAAAGACTTACAACGATACAGTTTTTGCTTTTCACAAGTTTTCAGCCAACTTTTCAGCTTCATTTTCTCATCAGATAAATAACTTTGGCTTTCTAATTGCAAAGTATAGATAATGTAAGCATTTCATACAGCAGTCGCTGGAAAGCAATAAAATTCGGGAGAAAAAAATGAAAAAATATAATTTAGGAAAAAGTTTAACGACGTTCGCTTTGATGTGGGCAATGATGATTTTACCGATGATGGTAACTGCTCAGACGCACATCGAAATGCCGAAAAACGATTACAAAATTCAGGAAGATGTAAAAGCCGGGCAGCAGGCATCAAAAGAAGTCGAGCAGCAGATGCCGATTTTAAATGATTATCAAGCGGCGGATTATGTTCAGGATGTCGGACGACAACTTGTCAACGCGATTCCGAGAGAATTTCAGCACCCTGAATTTCGTTATTCGTTCAAGATCGTCAACGCCAGCGACATCAATGCTTTCGCGCTTCCGGGCGGTCCGATGTATATTAATCGCGGAATGATCGAAGCGGCGAAAAATGAAGGCGAGATGGCGGGCGTTATGGCGCACGAAATCAGCCACGTCGCGCTTCGCCACGCAACCGCAAATGCGAGTAAGCAAAATAACTGGGAAAACCAACTCGGAACAATCGGTTTGATTCTTGGCGGCGCAGTTTTAGGCGGACAAACCGGCGCACAACTCGGCGGAATTGTCGCTCAGGCGTGGCAGACCAAATACAGCCGCGAATATGAAACGCAAGCCGATATTCTCGGCGCGAAAATTATGGCAAACGCCGGTTACGATCCGCGCGATCTGGCGAATATGTTCAGAACAATCGCACAGCAGGGCGGAAATCGCGGACCGGAATTTTTAAGCAGCCATCCGAATCCCGAAAATCGTTATGAGAGAATTTATAACGAAGCGAGGTATCTGGAAGTTGCGAGAAATCCGACGCAGAACACGCGCGAATTTGAACTCATCCAAAATCGTCTGGAGAGAATGCCGAAAGCTCCGACGATGGAACAGATCGCCCGCAGTCAGCAAGGTCGGGGCGAAGGACAAGGTTCGAGCCAAGGTGCGATGTCGAACGGCAGATATTCCAGCCGCGTGCAGTATCCGTCAACGAGAACACAAGTTTACAGAGGCGGAAACTTTGTAACCGCGACAGTTCCTTCAAATTGGGAGCAGTTTCCGAATGAAAAAAGCGTCTGGTTCGCGCCCGAAGGTGCTTACGGAAAAGACGGAATTACGCACGGTGCGCTGATTGGAATTGCACAGACGCAAAACAGGAACTTGTATCAGGCAACGCAGGATTATGTCAACGGACTTTTGCAGGGCGGAAATAATTATCTGCGCCGGACAAGCCGCTATACGCGCGGTGCGATTGACGGCAGAACCGCTTACAAAACGACGCTTTCGGGAACTTCGCCGATTACAAGAGAAACTGAAATCGTCAATGTTTATACGACTCAGCTTCGCAACGGAGATTTATTCTATATTATCAATGTTGCGCCGCGCAACGAGTTTTCGAGATATGACCGAGCCTTTAACGATATGATCGGCTCGATAAATTTGAGAGATTAGTTGAAGATAATTTTTCACAGATAAGAAAGTCCGCCGTTGAAATTATTTCAACGGCGGACTTTCTTATTTTAATCATCAAAAGGATTCATCGAATCAAGCCAGACGGGAAGCGGCAGCCAATTCCAAGCGTTGCCGAAAGTTTTTGTATTTAATCTTTCAATTCGCTTTTCGGTTTTTGTCAGCAATTCGTCGGGCGGCAAATCTTCTTCATTTTCGTAACAAGCGTGATGAATGCACGGCGCGGGTTTTCCTTTTTTATGAACCAGACAGCCGTTTCCCTTTTCAAACAGCGGACACGCAAAGGTTTGCGCGAAAGTATCGCCGGAATTTGCAAGATTATATTTTTCGACTGTTTTTTTGATTCGATTAAAAATCTCTCTCTGTTTTTCTTCGCCCGATTTTGCTAAAATTTCGCAAATCGCAAAGGCTTCGAGCCTTGTAATGTGAACATTAACGAAATGTGCATCTACGCAGCACGCGCCCTTCGTCGGGCAGATTTCGCAATTTTCCGCTTTATATTCGTAATCTGTTTGGATCAACTTTTGATACGCGGTTTTCAATTTGCGTAAATCTTTCAGCGCGTTTGTTTTTGTCAGCATTTTCATATTTTCGCAGTGGTCGTGTTACAATTTTACCAAACTCTGAAAACCCGGAAAAAATTATGATCAAAGAAGGTGAATCCGCACCCGATTTTACAATAAAAAATGCGATTGGCGAAAACGTGAAACTGTCAAATTTTCGCGGAAAGAAAGTAGTTTTATATTTCTATCCGAAAGACGACACGCCCAGCTGCACAAAACAGGCGTGTTCCTTGCGCGACGGTTTTGCCGAACTCGAAAAGGCAAACATCGAGGTTCTCGGCATATCGCCCGACGACGAAAAATCGCACCAAAAATTCATTGCGAAATACGATCTGCCGTTTACTCTGCTTGCCGACACGAATCACGAAGTCGCCGATTTATACGGCACTTACGGTGAAAAAAATATGTATGGCAGAAAATATACGGGCATCAAGCGGACGACTTTTTTGATTGATGAAAAGGGAAAAATCGTCAAAGTTTTCAAAAAAGTAAATGTTTCCGAACACGCCGACGAAGTTTTGAAGGCGTTTAACGAATAAAATATTGTAGAGTTTGAATTTAGATATTCCGCAGCAAAATTAAATCAGAAATATAATTTCTATTTTACAAAAATCAAAAACTAATTATAAAATTTGAAGATTTTTAGGAGAAACTTATGTCAAAAATCGTATCTTTCAGCTTAATTTGCATCTTAATTTTAATAACCTGCCCGAACATTTTCGCCGATCAGATTTTTTTGAAAAACGGTGATCGTCTGACGGGAAAAATCATCAAAAAAACGGACGGCAAAATTCTGATCCAAACCGAATCAATGGGCGAAATTATGATTGATTTTGCGGCGGTTGACAAAATCATCTCCGACGAACCGCTGACTATAAAACTTTCCGACGGACAATTATTAAAAGGCACGGTGGCGACGACGGATGAGAAGATCGAGGTCGAAACCGAAACCGCCGGAACAATCGAGATCGAAAAGGAAAATATCGAAGCCGTCCGAAATGTCGAAGAACAAGCAAAGTTTGAAGCCGAGCAGGAACGCCTGCGAAATCCGGGACTTTTGCAATTGTGGCGCGGAACGGTTGATGTCGGATTCAGTCTGACAACGGGAAATTCCGACACTAAAACGCTCAACGCCGGATTTCGCGCCAATCGCAAAACGCCGAAAGACAAAATCAGCGTTTACGCTAACGCGATTCAATCGAGCAATTCCGATTCAGGCGTTACCGAAACGACGGCGCAGGCGGTTTTCGGCGGCGTTCGCTACGATTACAACCTGAGCGAAAAAACATTCGTTTTCGCCTCCGCCGATTTTGAATACGACAAACCGCAATTGCTCGATCTGCGCTCGGTTCTCGGCGGCGGTTTCGGCTACCGCGCGATCCGCAGCGAACGCACCGAACTCGATCTTTTCGGCGGCGCAACCTACAACCGCGAAAATTTCTCAAACGGCATAACGAGAAATTCCGCCGAAGCACTTTTCGGCGACGAACTGAGTTTTCAAATATCCGACAACGTAAATCTCCAGCAGCGTCTTTCCGTTTATCCGAGCCTTTCCGATTTCGGCACATTCCGTTCGCTTTTCGACGCTTCGCTGGTTACGAGTCTGAACAATTTTCTCAGTTGGCAAGTAACCGTCGGCAACCGCTTTAACAGCAATCCGGTCGGCGGAGCAGAGAAAAACGACTTCTTATTTTCAACCGGCTTACGATTCGGCTTCGGCGGGAAGAAAATTAATTGATTTGTAAATCGTTAATAGTAAATCGTTAATAGTTAAATCAAATGTTATTAACAATTTACTATTAATCATTTATAAATATGCAACTTCGCGCTATGAATCTTCGTCTAAATACTGTAAGATAAAGTTCCTTTTAGGGGGCGACAGGCTTCGACAGGGGTTTGTATAGGTCTTTGAATGCACGTCGGGCTTGCTTGTTAGCTCGTTAAAACACCAAGCAAAAACAAATGCTAATCAAGAATTAGCTCTCGCTGCCTAATTAACTTTAGCTCCAGCGATGTCTTGCGACAAGTCCGCTTAAAGCGCGTCGTCTAAGGCACAACTCAGTTTAAGCTAGCCCGCATTCTCCATCTGCAAATACGGGCGAAATATTAGTCAGGTTAGTTTGTAAAAAGGTTTTGTCAATTCGCTTTCGCTTTTTACAAACGAAACTTTAAGCAAATTGACTAAGCGTGTAGATTTCCTAGGCTGCATCTCTTGGATGCGGGTTCGATTCCCGCCGCCTCCACCAAATATTTTGAAATGAGAGGTGAAAAGTGAGAATTGAGAAGTTATTTTCTTTTTTCAGACTTTTCACCTCTCATTTTTTATTTCTCGCTTTTTACAAATTTATAACCGATGCCGCGAACTGTTTGAAGAATTTGCGGTTTGTTCGGTTCGTCTTCCAAGTGGCGGCGCAGGCGGACGATGAAATTGTCAATGGCGCGGGTGTCCGTGTCTTCGTGTAATCCCCAGACTTCTTCGAGAATTTCCTTGCGCGAAACGGCGCGTCCTTCGTTTTCGATCAAATGTTTGAGAAGTTTGGCTTCCATTAAAGTTAATTTGATGATCTCTTCGCCGCATTCCATTTCCAGATTGTTAAAATCAATCGTTTTGCCGTTTATTTTGTAAATGTCGTTGTTACTTTCAGAGTTTTCGCTCGAATTGTTTTCGCGTTTGAGCCATTCGTTTCGGCGCAGAAGGCTTTTCAGACGGGCGAAAAAAATCGAGAGTTCAAAAGGTTTCGGCAGATAATCGTCCGTTCCGGCTTCAAAACCCTGTAAAACGTCTTCGGGACGCGAACGCGCCGTGAGCATTAAGATCGGCGTGAAATCTTCGGCTTCGCGCAAAGTTCGCGCCACCGTAAAACCGTCAATTTCCGGCAGCATTACGTCCAAAACAATCGCGTCGAAACCGGCGTTTTCAGTTTGCAGAATTTCCAACGCCTGTCTGCCGTCTTCGGCAATTTCGACCTCAAAATCTTCGGCTTCGAGATTAAAGCGCAAACCTTCGGCGATGTGTTTTTCGTCTTCGACGACTAAAATTTTCATAAAGTTTGATTTGATTATTTGCCGGATAATTTCTGTTTTTCCGCCTTTGGAAGCCGAACGGTAAAAGTCGTTCCTTTTCCCGCGCCTTCGCTCTCGGCGTAGATTTTCCCGTCGTGTTTTTTGATAACGGCTCGCGCGATATAAAGTCCGAGTCCCGTTCCTTTTGCTTTTTGCGTTGAAAGATTCGGGATGCGGTAAAATCTTTTAAAAACGCTTTTCAGTTCGTTTGATGCGATTCCGACTCCCGAATCTTTGATGCAGATTTCGACGGTTTTTTCGTTTAGATCGTTTAATACGATTGAAACTTCTATCTTTTCATTTGAATACTTTACGGCGTTGTCAATCAAGTTTGTAAAAACCGTCTGCAATTCCGCCCAATCGCCGGAAACTGTTAATTTTTCATTCGTTTCCTTCAAATTTATTTCATTTGCCAAATTATACCGGCTGCGGATTATTTTAACGCATTCGGCGAGCAGTTCGCTTACTTCGATTTCCGAAATATTCAAAAGTCGCGCTTTGTCTTTTGTTCTTCCGGCTTGCAGAACCTGTTCGATGGTCGTCATCAGACGATTACTGTCCGAAAGCATCACATCGTAAAACTCGATGCGTTTCGCCTCTGCGACTTCGCGCGTTTTCAAGGTTTCCAAATAAAGTTTGATCGAAGCAATCGGCGTTTTCAGTTCGTGCGTCACGGCGTTTAAAAATGCGTCCTGCTGTTCGTTGCGGCGAATTTCGCGCAGCAGGAAAATCGTGTTCAGGACTACGCCCGTGATAATTATCGCAAAGAAAATCACTCCGACAATGAGAAGCGCGATGTCCTGCAAATTTTGCAGAATCCAACTGACATTTAAAAAAACGGCGATGGCAATCAAGACGATTCCCAAAACCAGAAACACAACCGCAGCTTTTCGGCGACCCGGAACACGCATATTTAATGGAAAGTGTAAGATTAAAAATTAAAAATTGGAAATACGCTAAACTTTAAAATTAAGACTCTTTGATAATTAGTAGTTAGATTTAATTGTATTTTTTCTCGCGTCGCGGGCGGCGATCAAGATTTTAGCAGATGTTGCAGGCGGTTTTCGCCGAAACTATATGTTATCAATATATCAATCGCTCGCTGAAAGCAACTACATAATTTGTTCGTCGCCTTCAGCGACGGAATTATTGATTCGTCCGACCTAGCGATTCTCGCTAGGCTATAATGTTGGTCGCCGTCGGCGACAGGAATGATTGACTGAAAAAAATTTCCACCACTAATTGTCAAAGAGCCAAAATAAAAAAGGAAAGCGGAAAATGTTTATAATGTTTTCCGCTTTCCTTTTTTATTTTTCAATTTATTTTACGCCGCTTCGCTAACTGTTTCGCCGCCGATCATTTCTTTTTCTTCTTTTAATTGGTAAGCGTAAACTTTCGTCGCCAAACCGAGTTTTTCGAGCAGTTTGATCTGAATCCAATTCGGGTCTAAAATAACTTCATACCAAGTCAAACCGTGTTTTGCCGAGCGCGGATGAGCGTGATGATTGTTGTGCCAGCCTTCGCCGAATGTCAGAGCGGCGATCAAACCGTTGTTGCGCGAATCGTCGTGCGTTTCAAAACGGCGCGTTCCCCAAAGATGCGTCGCTGAATTGACCAGCCAAGTAAAATGCCAACTCAGCACGTTGCGTAGGAAAATTCCCCACAAAACCATTGACCAGCCGCCGATGAAAAACAAACCTGCGCCGACGATAACCGGAGTCATATAATAATATTTGTTCAAAAAGCGGTAATATCCGTCCTTCATCAAATCCGGCGCGTAACGCTGCATCGTTTCGTCGTCTTTAACCTGCGCTTCGCCCTGCATAATCCAGCCGACGTGCGACCAGAATGTTCCGCCGCGAGGTGAATGCGGGTCTTCTTCGGTTTCGGTAAATTTATGATGAATGCGGTGCGTCGCAACCCAAGAGATCGGTCCCGACTGCAGTCCCAAAGTTCCGCACGTCGTAAAAAAGTATTCCAACCACTTGGGCGTTTTAAAACCGCCGTGCGTCAAAAGCCTGTGATACGCCATCCCGATTCCCCAACTCGCCGCGATCCACCACGTTATAAACGCGGCAAGCAGATTCTGCCAACTGAACTCGAACAAAGCCCAGACCGCGAAAATGTGAAAAGTAATCAATGCAAATATCGTCGTCTTTTGCAGTTTAGCCGATTTTGCGTGCTTAAATTTTAGTTGGTTTTCCATTTATAAATCCCTGTATATTTTCCTTGTAATTATTATTTTTCGGCGTAGATTTCGCCTGTTAATTTAATACTAACAGGTTTTAGATGGAACAATTGTAAGAGTTTTGTAATAGATATTTTAGAATTTAAGGAGCTTTCAAATAAAGGGCAAATCCAATTTATTATTTACTTTGAAAATTGGGACAAGGTGTCGGGAAGGAACGACTAAAAATGGATATTGCCGCGAACGACAAGGCGGACGGCAGATGTTAAGATAAATTTCAAATTTATGATTTCAACCTTAAAATTTCCATTCGTTTTTGATAAAAAGGCGATGAAAGAAGATTTGCAGAAATTTTCATCCGAAGATTGGATTCCGCATTTTAATACGGCTTATTATGAAGGCGATTGGAGTGGTATTGCGCTTCGTGCGCCGGAGAATGCGGCTCTCGCGCTGTATCCCGATCCGACGGCTCAAAGTTATGAGAATACCGAAATGCTCGCCAAGTGTTCATATTTTCCTGAGATAATAGATTCATTTGAATGCGAACTTGAAACGGTTCGTCTTTTAAGATTGGGCGCGGGCGCGAAAATTCTCGAACATCGGGATTATAGGCTCGGATTTGAAGACGGCGTTGTTCGCATACATATTCCCGTGCAGACAAATCCGCACGTTGAATTTTATCTCGGCGGCGAACTTCTGCCGATGCGCGAAGGCGAAGCGTGGTATCTGAATTTCAATCTGCCGCACAAAGTCAGCAACGGCGGCACGACGGAAAGAATTCATTTGGTTATAGATTGTATCTTAAATGATTGGCTGCGCGATATTTTTCATTCCCGGATGGCGATTTTTGAGCAGTAAAAAACAGCGTTGAATTTTGTTGAACCGGAATAAATTTCTGAATTGTGATAAAAAATTATGCGGCTTAAAATTTTTAGATTTTTAAGCCGCATTCTCGATTTTATTTACTGAACGGTAAGGTTCAAGTTATTTATTTCCTGATTTACCGTAATTACCTGCGGAACAAACTGAATATTTTTTGCCTTCACGTTTAGAATATGCACAGCACCGACTCGAACATCGGTAAAGCGAAAATATCCGAACGGGTTGGTAATCGAATATTTAATGCTGCCGTTATCATCGGTCAATGTAACAACCGCTTTGGCGATTCCCCTGCCGTTCGGCGAAAGAATTCGCCCGCTGATGCCGACATTGGCAGCCGTCGGAACTAACACGACTTGCTGCAAAACTCCCGAAGTGCTGCCGACGTAACCGCCGCCGCCCGCGCCGATGTCTGCTCCTAAATATTGCGCCGTAATGTTTCGCGTGCCGTTTGGAAGCGTCGAAGTCGTCAGCGTTGCCTGACCGGAAGCATTGAGCGTGTCCGTTCCCAAACTCGTCGCGCCGTCAAAAAATTCAACCGTTCCCGAAGGCGTTCCCGTTCCGGTTGTCGTCACCGTTGCCGTAAAAGTTACGGGTTGGCTTTGCTGCGACGGATTATTTGAAGAAGAAAGCGATGTCGAAGTCGTGAATTTGGCAACCGTAAAATTCAGACAGTAACTGCCGATGGTGCTTGCGCCGCCGCCGAGAGAATCGTCAACCGCATAGAGCGACCAGTTTCCGTTCGGATTAGTTCCGTTATAAACCGAAGCGAAAGTTGCTGAACCGTTCGGCGCGGGCGTGCTGAAAGTTCCGGGCGCGGGCGCGGGAAAATTATCCGGTGCGCCGGGAACATCTCTGTCCGTCGGTTTGAAAGTTCCGCTCGATATTGCCGAGCCGGTTGGCACATTGCCTGCCGCCGCGTCGTCGAGCGTTAAATTTACGCCGTTTGCCGGATTTATATCTCCGACATCGGAGAGTATGACAAAAGACTGACCGCCGGGAGCGACCAGCAAAAGGTCTATGTCCGTAACGCGCGGCAGATTCAGATTGTTAAGATTGACGGTTACTTTGGAAATCGTGCCGACGAGATTTGAAACGGTAATATTCGACGGATACTGAACCGCCGTCCCGTTGTCATTAATGTTGATGCCGCCGTTGTTGCAGAATTGACTGCCGTTGACGACGGTTGGACTGTTGACCGTCTGCGTTAAACTTGCGCTGCTCGCTCCGAAGGAAGCCGTGCCGTTGTAATTTGCGGTAATTGTCAGCCTGCCTTCGGGCAGAGTTCCGGCACTTGCCGTGCAGATCGCTTGTCCGCTGCCGTTGACGTTGACATTCGTGCATCCGGCGATTGCCGTCCCGTTTTGTGTAAATGAAACAGTTCCCGCGGTAACGGGATTTCCGGCACTTGTTACCGCTGCCGTAAATGTAACGCTCTGCGTTGTCAGCGAAGGATTAACGGATGAAGAAATCGTTGTCGTCGTCGCCGCGGCTGCTCCGGCGGTTGTAATATCCAAACTCCAGCCGCCCGCAATCATCGAACTGCCGCCGCCGAGCGCGTCGTCTTCGGCGTAGAGACTCCACGTTCCGTTCGGATTGATCCCGTTATAAACCGAGGCGAAAGTTGCCGAGCCGGTCGGCGCGGGACGACTTATCGAAGCCGGACCCGGCGCGGGAAAATCATCATTTCCAGCCAGACTGCTCACAATGTCAGTCGGCTTGTAAGTTCCGGTAGCAATGCCGCCCGTGGTCGGAAGAAAAGCGGCGGCAGCGTCGGAAAGCGTAATATCGGCGTTGTTCGTCGGTCCGGTCGAACCTTCGCCCGTATCGGACAGCAGCATAAAAGCCGTTCCGTTCGGCGCAACCAAAACCACGTCAATATCGCGCGTTCTCGGCAGAGTTACATTGTTCAGCGTCACCGTAATATTGTTGAGAGTTCCGCTCAAACCCGAAACCGCGATATTCGACGGATACGGACTTGAAATTCCGTTCGGCGAACTCGAACTGGCGCGGTCTGTAATCGAAATCGGCGCGGTATTGGAAAAAACGGCTGAAGGCGAAGCGGCAAACTTGGAAACTTTCGCCGGAGATGCAGAATTTCTGTCAAAACCGTAAATTGGCGAAATTACCGGCAGTTGAATTAAAATCAGCGTAAAAACACAAATCAAACTCAGGAAGGAACGATGCGATTGGAAGAAGATAGTTTTCATAATTAAACCTGAAACGAACGAAGATTTTCAAATTTACACGCCGAAGACATTTATTTCAAATATATTCATTCGGCTGTGAATTAAGTTTTTGCCGCTTGATTAATCACTAAACATTTCGAAAAGACGCAATTACCCGAACTAGAAAATTTCGCCGTTCAAATTCGGTTTCTCGTTTAGTTTCTGGACGGAAAAATTCCCTGCAAAGCGATAATGTAATTGATGGCTAAAAAGGGTTGCCGATTCTCGTGCGGCTGATTTCCGCCGGTGTTTGCGGCTTGCACGGCGTTGGCGTTTAAATCTGTATTTGAAGAACTCGTATATTGATTGCCGGTTGCCAAAAAATTATTTGTCGGTTCGGTGTCGGTTGCCTCATTCGTGCTGGCGC
Organism: Pyrinomonadaceae bacterium; assembly: GCA_965214585.1. Taxonomy (GTDB): domain Bacteria; phylum Acidobacteriota; class Blastocatellia; order Pyrinomonadales; family Pyrinomonadaceae; genus JAHCHG01. The sequence continues at coordinate 1,625,258 of OZ243957.1, forward strand.
GGGCTGTAACCTGATGCGTGTGCGCGGGCAGTTCTGTTTGATTCAAAGTAACCGTTTCCGTTCCGCCTTTTTGTCCGAGATTATAATTGCTCAAACCCGCGCCTTGTCTCGGACCGATTGGAGTTCTGCCGCGCAGATCGGGCAGCGCAAATGTGGTTTGCCCGTTGCCGCCGTAGGTCGTGCCGAGCAAGGAAAATAACGCCGTGTTCTGGGAAATTGAAAGAATCTGACCGTCGCAGAACGCCCATCCGCGCGGCGCAAAATTTCCTCCAAACATAGTGATTTGTGCAATAAAAGGAGTAGCCATAAATTTTTCCTCGATTAGATTTTTGAAATTATTTGAGCAATAAAAACTTTGCTTCGTTCGGAAATTTAACACTTCTATTTATATTTTTCAACTACAAAAATCTTCATTAACAATGACTCATTGAATAATTTCGATTTTGATGATAACTTTCAAAATGTTTTTCCAACTTATTTTCCCTATAAAAAAAATATGAATACACGCAGAAATTTTCTAAAAATCGGAAGTGCAGCCGTCATCGGCGGCTTGCTGCTGCCGAATGGCAAAAGCGTTTTCGGTCAGTCGAAAAAAGGTGATGATTATTTCCCGATACCTGCCGAAGTTTACGCCGATTCGATCAACTCCTTTACTTATAATACTTTTGAGCCGCTTGTCGGTTCGACGTTTGAGATTTCTAATCGGGCTTTCGGGTTTGATAAGCCGAATTGGGCAAGTGTTTCTTTGCGTTTGGTCGAAGTTGTTCGCGCCGAAAATAACTCAAAATTATTCGGGCAAAAATCCGGTGATTGTTTTTCGCTGATTTTTGAAGAAGCGGGCGGAAGAAAACTTTTGAGCAAATCAAAACTGCGTGTGCAAACGAATTTGCCGGATAAAATATACAAAATGGCGCATCCGAATTTAGGCGAATTTTCGCTTTTTATTTCAACCGTCGGAAGAAGCGGGAAAAGATACCAAGCCGTCATAAACCGCGTTTACAATTAAACTTTTTTGAAAAGCCGGTTAAAAACCGCTTCAAAAACAACTCCGTCCGCCTCTTTTTCAATCGGAACGACGAAAATTTCGGACGCGCCGATTTTGTCGTGTTCAAATTTATATGTTCCCTGCGCCGGCGGGAAACTTTCCGGCATCAGAAAAAACAAACTGAAACTTTCCTGTTTCGGATAAATTTTAGCTTCCGAAACTTCGATCAGTTCGGCTTCAAACCGATCTTGCTCGCGCAAAATACGAAATTTTGTATTGATTTGAGAGGCAAATTCATCGCGGGTTAATTCTTTCGGCATATTTTGATATAAAACTTTTAACGGCAAAATTATGATTCTCGTGCAGTTGACCGGATTATCCGGCGCGGGCAAAACAACTTTATCTTACAACGTCGGAAACGAACTGCAAAAGCAGGGATTTAAAATCGAGATTATTGACGGCGACGAATATCGCCGAACTCTTTGCAGAGATTTGGGATTTTCCAAAGAAGACCGCTGCGAAAATATCAGAAGGCTCGGTTTCGTCGGCTCGGTTCTGGCAAAACACGAGATCATCGTTTTGCTTTCGGCGATTAATCCGTATGAAGAATCGCGCCGCGAATTAAAGGAAAAAGGCGATTTCGTGAAAATCGTCTGGATTGACTGCGACCTCGAAACGCTGCGAAGGCGCGATACCAAAGGACTTTATGAACGGGCGTTTCTGCCCGCAGATCATCCCGCAAAACTAGATAATTTAAGCGGAGTCGGCGATCCGTTTGAAATTCCGCAAAACGCGGATTTGATCGTCAGGACAAACACGGAAACAATCGCGGAATCTACCAAAAAACTGCTTGATTTTATTCTCGCGGGCATCGGAAAAAATGAGCAAACCTAAAGCATTTTTTATCGGCAGATGGCAGCCGTTTCACAACGGACACCGCTGGCTTATTGACCAAAAATTAAAAAACGGCGTTCCGGTTTTAATCGCCGTCAGAAATGTCGCGCCGGATGAAAATAATTTGCTGACAACCCGGCAAACCGTCGAAATTCTGGAGAAAATGTATGAAAATGCGGATGTCGAAATAATCGTCATTCCCGACATCGAAAGCGTAAATTTCGGGCGCAGAGTCGGTTACGAAATCAACGAATTTGCTCCGCCCGCCGACATCGGAAGTATTTCGGCGACGGAAATCAGAAATTGCCTGAAAAACAAATCGGAAAGTTGGAGAGATAAAATTGACGGCAGAATTCACGATTTGATCGTTAAATTCTTCGGCTGAATTTGTTCGGATTGTTCGCGCCACTGCATCTGAAAATGAGTCTGGACATCGGCAATCGTTTCAAACCCCAATCTTTCGTAAAGCCGGAAAGCCGGATTGTTTTTTTCGACGTAAAATCTGATCGGCAGTTTGGTTCGGCGGCTTTTCTCAAACAGATTTTCGAGAATCGCCGTTCCGATTCCCCGATTACGAAAATCGCTCAAAACAGCAATGTCAATCAAGTGCAGATCATTGTGTTCGGTTGACAAAATCACGCGCCCCGCCAAATTTCCGTCGTATAGAATTACATCGTTTTCCGCCTGCGGATAGTTTCTCTCATAATCGGCTTTTTGCGCCTGATACTGCATTTCCAAAAGTTCGTTTAATTGATCTGCCGAAAGACCCGCAGTCGAAAAATGTCCGCGCACCGAATCGCAGAAAACTTCTTTCCAAAAATCTTCTTCATCTTTTTTGACCGGACGCAAAACTATTTTCTCATTAATTTTTTTCATTATCAAAGAAATGTTATTTTGAATTTTGCAAACGCCGCTTTTCCAGTTTTTCATAAAGCGGATCAACAAATTTTTCGGCGTATTTGATAACTTCCTCGCTCGCTTCGTGTCTTTTCGCCGCGCTGTCGGATTTGAATTTCATCTGCGGAGTTTTGGCGTTAAATTCGGATGCCTGCCGCATTTTTTCGGCTTCTTCAATCGGAAAAGAAACCGCGAAATGCCCGCAAATCTCATCGGCGAAAACTTCGGGTAATTGTCTGTAATTGATAAATTTCGCGTTCGGATTATCGGCGTTCTTTAGTGCCGATTGGCAAAACGCGCCGATGGTTCGGGCAAATCTTTCTTCGGTGGAAAGCTGCAAAATCCGCGTTAAATCCATTTGCGGAAAAATTTCGGAAATCGCTCCCGGAATCATCTGCATTCCCGGCTGGCGCAAATTTGAAACTATCACTTCAACCGGATTTCGATACATAAAAATCCAAGGCACATTCGGAAACGCATTTTCGATCACAGGCAGATCAAGCACCGTCCAACTGTCGAATTTAACAAAAAAATTTTCTTCGGCGGCAAATCTTTTCCGTCCCAGAGCGTTCAAAATCCAGCGCAGCCAAACCGCTTTTTGCTCGATTGAAACATCGCCGAAAAAAGTTTCGGCGCGAACGATCTTGTCAATCAGCGAGGCTTCCGAAATGACTATATTTCTCCGTGATGCAGCAAACATCTGCGAAACGAGCGTCGAGCCGCAGCGCGAAACGTGAAATATAAAACCGTTCGGTTTGATGCCTTTTTCACGCTCGTAGATTTCGCCCAAAAACTCAATCGGAGTTTGCCGCCGGAAAAGCAGATTAAAAGGTTTTCTCAGAAGGTTTTCAATCGTATCGTCGTGAAATGGTGCAGTAAACCTTTCGCCGCCGAGAAAACACCAATCAACAAAAATTTTGCCGTTATTTTCATAAATGCGGATCGGCGACCAATTATGAAAGTCATTCGTATTCAAATCCACCTCTCAATCCAAACTCGTCGTCTTTGGCGAATTATTTGCAAAATATCTTCATATCCGAAATGCAAACCGTAATCCGCGCCGATTTCGATGACGCGAAAAATAAAATCTTCGAGATCGGTGATTTCCCGCAGCTCTATCTGCAAAGCCGGGTTTTCCAAAATGACCAATTGTAGTTTTTCAAAATCTTGAGCAGACATTTTGATTTTCCGAGATTATCGTAACAGTTCTGTTCGCACCAAAAAACTTACACAGGAAAAACTCTATCCTTTTCCCTTTAACCCTTCACCTTTTACCTTCTATTCTTCATCTTCGCGTAATTTTTCCAAAACCGAAAAATCTTCAAGCGTGGTTACATCGCCTTCGACTTTTCCGCCCGCCGCGATTTCTCTTAACAGACGGCGCATAATTTTTCCGCTTCGGGTTTTCGGCAGAGAATCGGTAAAACGTATGTCGTCGGGTTTTGCCAAAGAGCCGATTTCTTTTGTAACGTGGTTTCGTAATTCTTCTTTAAGCGCGTCGCTTGTTTCGCGTTTTCCTTCCAAAGTTACGAATGCGGCGATTGCCTGACCTTTTAAATCATCCGGTCTTCCGACGACGGCGGCTTCGGCGACGGCTTCGTGCGACACGAGCGCGGATTCGATTTCGGCAGTTCCGAGCCGGTGACCGGAAACATTTATTACGTCGTCAACTCTGCCCATAATCCAGTAATAACCGCGCTTGTCGCGTTTTGCGCCGTCGCCGGCGAAATAAACGCCCGGAATTTCCGACCAATATTGTTTTTGATAGCGTTCGTCGTCGTTCCAGATCGTGCGAAGCATTGACGGAAAAGGTTTTGTGATAACGAGATAACCGCCTTCGCCGTCGGGAACGGGTTCGCCTTTTTTGGTCTGAATGTCAACGGAAATTCCCGGAAACGGGCGCGTTGCAGTTCCCGGAACTGTCGGCGTTGCGCCCGGAAGCGGCGTAATCATTATGCCGCCCGTTTCGGTCTGCCACCAAGTGTCAACAATCGGACATTTTTCGCCGCCGATAATTTTGTGATACCACATCCACGCTTCCGGGTTTATCGGCTCGCCGACCGTTCCGAGCAGGCGCAAAGAAGATAAATCGTGCTTGTTCGGATACTGCTCGCCCCATTTTATAAAGGCGCGAATCGCCGTCGGCGCGGTGTAAAAAGTGTTTATCTTATGGCGTTCGATGATGTCCCAAAATCTGTCGAAATCCGGGTAATTCGGTGCGCCTTCATACATAAAACTCGTCGCGCCGTTTGCAAGCAAACCATAAACAACGTAAGTGTGTCCCGTGATCCAGCCGATGTCCGCGCTGCACCAATAAGTGTCTTCGTCCTTTAAATCGAAAATCCATTTTGAAGAAAGATATGCGTGCGTCAAATATCCGCCCGTCGTGTGCAGAATTCCTTTCGGTTTTCCCGTCGTTCCCGAAGTGTAGAGAATAAAAAGCGGATGTTCGGAATCGAGTTCTTCCGCCGGACAATTTGCATCAACTGTTTCCATTTGCTCGTGCCACCAATGATCGAAATTCTCTTTCATTGTAACTTCGGAATTCGTGCGCCGATAAACAATGACATTTTCAATTGTCGGGCAATTTTCTACGGCTTCGTCAACCGCGCTTTTTAAGGGCAGAACTTTGCCGCGCCGAAATCCGCCGTCCGCCGTGATTATTAATTTGCATTCGCCGTCATTAACTCTTTCTTTGATCGCATCCGCCGAAAATCCGCCGAAAATCACCGAATGAATCGCGCCGATTCGGGCGCAGGCTAAGATCGCAATCGCAAGTTCGGGAACAAGCGGCATATAAACGGCGACTCTATCGCCTTTTGCAACTCCTAATTTTTTTAAGACATTGGCAAATTTGCAAACTTCGCGGTGCAATTGATGATAAGTTAATGTCCGAATTTCGCCTTCCGGTTCGCCTTCCCAGATCAGCGCGGCTTTGTTTTTGCGCCACGTTTCGAGATGTCTGTCCAAGCAATTGTATGCAGCATTCGTCTTACCGCCGACAAACCATTTTGCGTGCGGCTCGTTCCATTCCAAAACCGTTTCCCAATCCTCGAACCAATGCAGAGATTCCGCCGCCGAAGCCCAGAATTCTTCCGGGTTTTTTGCGGCTTGCTCGTAAATTTCTTCGTATTCTTCAAAACTTTTAATGTGAGCAATTTCGGCGAAATCTTTCGGCGGCAGGAAAATTCTCTGCTCGTCTAAAATTGATTCGATATTATTTTGGCTTTGATCGGACATATTTTATCTCCTATAATTTTGCGTGTATCAAAAAACTAAATTGTCGGAAAGAATTTGTCAATTGTTCATTGTTCATAGTTCGTTGTTTATTGACAGCGGTTAATTATTCGGTAAGGAAAAAACTATCTTTAACAAAAAAAAACAATCAGTAGATCACGAAAATATTAAAATAATAGACTTTTCCAAACAGGCAGAAACTCGACAGTTATGGAGGGTGCTGATCGAGTAGAAGACCCGTTGACTTTCAAAAAATCCGTTGAAATACCGTTCATCTGTAAAACATTTCAATAGATAAACAGCACCCTCCATAACTGTCGGGTTTCCGCCTTTGAATGAACAAGTTTTTTCCAATTTCCCTCGTTTGACATTTACCTATTTAAAAAAAACATTTATACTAATCGCAGTTTGCTTGTGTAAGGTTTGATTCGATTGTTTTGAAAGAAAAAGCAGACGCACAGAAATTGAAAGGATTTTTACAGAAAGGTTTATAAAATACGGCGGGTTTCCGAGCGCGTTTGGATAAGAAAATGCTTGCGCTCCCTGCCTTGAAATACAGTCGGTTTTTGTTATCGGCTTTACTAATATAAAAAGAGATTCCTGCGTGAGAAAACTCAAAATTCCGTTTGTTTTGGAAGAAATTTCTAAAAAACAAAATAAAAATTGGAAATCTGCGTAAAACCGCTTTCTCTAAGAGAGCGTTAATCTCCGTCTATAAAAAATCCATTTCTCTGCGTTTATCTTCTAAAATCGAAAATCCATCAGGCAAATATCAATCAACAATTAAATTTTCCGCGCTTTTTTCCAAAACGCTTTTGATTTTTTAATTGTTGAAATCTAAAAATTTTTAAGTTTATAAAATATGTCGAAAGAAATGATAATCAGCGTCAACGGGCGCGAAAAAAAGATTGCGATACTCGATAACGGGCAGGTTACGGAATACTATATCGAGCGCGGCGGCGAAGAAAATACGGGCGTGGTCGGCAACATTTACAAAGGGCGCGTGATGCGCGTTCTGCCCGGAATGCAGTCGGCGTTTGTCAACATCGGCTTGGAACGCGACGGGTTTTTGTATGTTTCCGATTTTTTTGACGAAGAAGAGGAAATCGAACGCATCGTAATGGAAAAATCCAAAGAATCTTCAGCCGAAGAAGCCGAGCGCGAAGCAACCGATCACGTTCAGAGATCGCGCCTGAAACGCGAAAAGCAGATGGAAGACGTGCAGGAACTCGCCGAACCGATTGCCGAAAGCAGCGCAGACGATGACGCGGAAGAAGACTCGGACAAAGATAATTCGGACAAAGATAAATCGAAGAACAGACGCAAAAAAACCAAGCGCGGGCGAAGATCAAAAGATCAGGATCAGGAAAAAGAAGACAAACAAGAAAACGATAAAAAGGAAGAACAGAAAGAAGATAAACAGGAAGAATCTTCCAAAGACAAATCCGGCAGAAATCGCGGGCGCAGCCAAAGAAGATCAAAATCCGAAAAAGAAGATTCGGACGACGAAAAACAGGAAATACAAGAAAAAGAAGAAAGAAAAGAGAGAGAACTCAGAAGCGCAGTCGGCGAAGTCGGCGAGATTGACTTTGAAGAATTCGAGGAAAAAGATTCGGATTTCGAGCGTATTATTGACGATTCGGAAACGGGCGAGTTGTTCAAAGACGCATATATGCAGGAAGCGATTATTGACCAGGTTCGCGCCATCGAATTTGATATGGCAAGCCCGGAACAAGCGGAAGTCGGCTCTTTGCTCGATTCTCTAAGCGGCGATTCAAACGGTTTCGAGCGAATTGCCGACGAAGATGAGGAAACGGAAAAATCCGAAAAACCGGCAAAACGCGGACGCAAATCCAGAGGCGGCAGAAAATCCGCAAAGAAAAAAGCCGACGACGAAGCGGAAAATAAAACGGCGGCGGATGAAGACCAGACCGATTCTGCGGAAAGCGCAGAGAACGAAAAAGAAACTGACAAGCCGAAACGAAAGCGGACTTCGAGAGCGAAAAAGGGAACTGCTAAAAAGACGAGCGCGGCAAAATCCAAAAAGTCGGCGGAAGACGAAGCAGACGAGGCGGAAAGCGCGGACGAAAAATCATCCAAATCAAAATCACGCGGCAGAAAGAAAACGAGCCGCAGCAAAAAAACGGCTGACGACGAAAAACTCGAAGACGGCGAGGCAAGCGTCAAGGAAGAAAATGAAACGGCGGAAATGGCTGTTCGGCGCGGCGGACGCGGACGGCGCGGCAGTTCCAACCGCGATTCTAAATCGGATGATAACGACTCGAAAGATTCAAAAAAATCCGGCGGCGGCAGACGCAGCGGCGGCAGACGAAGTAATCAAAGTTCACAGCCGAAAATTACGGATTTGCTCAACGAAGGACAGGAAATTCTCGTCCAGATTGCCAAAGAGCCGATTGCCAAAAAAGGGGCGCGAATCACTTCGCACATCGCGCTTCCGGGCAGATTTATCGTTTATATGCCGACTATCGAACATCTCGGCGTTTCGCGCAAGATCGAATCGGCGAAGGAGCGCAACCGTCTTCGCAATCTGATTCAGAAAATAAAAGATGAAGTTGATCTGCCGTCGGGCGGTTTTATCGTTCGCACGGCGGGCGCGGGAATTTCGGAAGAAGATTTGGCGCAGGACGCAAAATATCTTCTCAGAACTTGGTATGACATCCGCAAGGAAGCCGATAAAGCGAAATCGCCCGAACTGGTTCATCAGGATTTGGACATTATCCAACGTCTGCTGCGCGATCATTTGTCCGATGAATTTGCGGCGATTCGCGTAGATTCGGAAGACGAATATTTGCGGACAGTTGAATTTATCAACCGCATTCAGCCGAAAATGGTCAAGCGCGTTAAATTTTACACGCGCGAGAAACCGATCTTGGAAGCGTTCGGCGTTCAGGAAGAAGTTGACAAAGCCTTGAAACCGCGCGTTTGGCTGAAATCCGGCGGCTATCTCGTCATCAATCAAACCGAAGCGTTGGTTGCAATTGATGTCAACACCGGAAAATTTGTCGGCAAAGGAAACGCACGGCTCGAAGATACGATCACGAAAACGAATATGGAAGCCGTCGGCGAAATTGCAAGGCAGATTCGCCTGCGCGATCTCGGCGGAATCATCGTTCTCGATCTGATTGATATGGAAGACCGGCGCAACCGCCACAAAGTTTTACAGACGTTGCAGGAAAGTCTGGCGAGCGACAAATCGCCGACCAAGGTTTTGTCATTCAACGATTTCGGTTTGATAATTATGACCAGAAAGCGCGTTAAGCAGTCGCTGGAGAGAACGATGTGCGCTCCGTGCGATTACTGTGAAGGCGCGGGTTGGGTTAAATCTCCGCAGACAATCTGTTACGAAATTTTGGAAGAAGCGAGAAGTCTGGCGAAAAACGTCGAAGACGTGCGGCAGACAACGCTCAGAGTTCATCCCGATGTCGCCGAAGCATTGCGCGATTCCGAAAGCGGCGTTTTAGACGAAATTGAAGAATATCTCGGAAATGTTGACGTAACCGGCGATAATTCGATTCATCAGGAGCAGTTCGATTTCGCTTTCGTGTAAAATTTTCTAACCACATAGAAATATAGGAAACATAGATTTTTTATTGTTTTAAAACTTTTATTTTTATAAACAATAATGTTTTCTGCTTTCTGCCGAATGATCTTTCTTCTCTATGTTTTCTATGTGGTTAAAAAAATTCGGTAGTGAACTGAAAGAAATGCTCTTGCTTTATAACTTGCCACTAGATTAATCCATTAGTTTCTACACAAGTCTAAAATTAAGATTTGTGTTATTAGTCGCCAACGGCGACAAACATAATAGCCTAGCGAGAATCGCTAGGTAAAATCGAATAAATGCCCCGTCGCTGAAAGCGACGAACAACCGATGAATATTGATGTTTGTCGCTTTCAGCGACACGGCTGTTTATTTGACAAAGACCTATGGTTTCGGCGAAACGCCTGCACCATAGGCTATAAATGTTTGTCGCCGCCCAAGACTAAGATTATTTGAATAAAAGTCAATAAACATCGAGCTTACAAACTTGTGTAGAAACTAATGGATTAATCTAGTGGCAAGTTATAAGATTTTTCTTCTAGCCTTACTTTTAGTTCACTACCAAAAATTCTTATTCATTAAAATTTCAAATCCTTTTTCAAAGCCTTATAGCTGTCCGGCTTTTGAAAAATCGAATCGGGAATAGTTTCGTTGTATTCAACCGACTGATAATTTATGCGGCTGGTGCGTTTTCCGTTTGTAAAATGGTCAATAATATACGGCGTTTTGATTCCGCCTATGTCAACGAATTGCGCGAAGCGGTCTTCTTCGACGACTTCTTCATTGTCGGCGTTCAGCTTTCGGTAAATTGATTTCATCGGCAAACCGTCATCCGCCGCAAATTCAAATTCGACTTCAAAACCGTCTTTAAAGGTTAATTTTACGGCTTCATTACGCTTTCCTAAACTTGCCGGTCTTTTGCCGAGATAGGAAATTTCGGCTTCTCCGCGCCAGTTTCCGCGCAGAAAATTGTCGAGATTCGTCCGCATCGAACGCTTGAAATTTTCGATCTGACTTTCGTTTTGATCGCCGATAACTTCCGAATTTCCGTCGTAAATCCAGCCCTGACCGCCGAAATTCGTCTGCACGGTTTTTATGCCGCTTGCCTTAAAATCGGTTCTTTCCTTGTTCGGATAAACGATCACGTCGGTAAAACTCTGATACAGAATATTTACGCCGCCCTGCAAAAGACTGAATTTTCCGCGTCCGACTTGCGTTTTCACATTCAGATACTTTTCGCCGCCGAGCGTTTCAACCGCACGTTTGATTACGGCTTCGGCTTTTTCAATATTTTCGGAATCGGCTTTCGGAGTTTCCTTTTTTTCGGCTTTGTCCGTATCGCTCAGATTTTTCCAGCTTTTCGGCTGAACTTCCTGAGCATACGAAAAGTTTGAAAGCGAAAAGACGGCAAATAATAATAAAAAAATTTTATTCAAAGGTTTTATCATAAATTTTCTCCAAATTGGAATTTTTAAGATTTTATCATCAAAATCTACGATGATAAAACATTTTATATGGTTTGATTACTTATAAATTTAAAACCGTATCTCGGATATTTTACGGCTAATTTTTGCCCGCCTTTCCTTAATTCGCTGCAATAATTACCGAGTTTCAGCATTTATAACTTTTCCGGCTTTTCAAATAGCCGGAAAATGCAGATTTTTCCAAAAATAAAAATTTTTTAATTTATTTTGAGCTTTTCTATCAAATAATATTGCGTTATAAGTAACAACAAAAAATTTTTCACAGGCATATTCAAAAAAGAATATCTTTTCAAAGAAAAACTTTTTCAAATTATTTGTTTCTTTTTCCGGCGGAAATACACAGAAATAAGAGAAGACAAAGAAAATTTTGGAAAAATGCAGCAGAAGAAACAAAAATGCAGGCGATTACAAACAGTTTCAGAGAGAAAGAAACTATGAAACGAACAACGAAAGTTACAAATCAGCAGGAGAAAATTATGTCGAAAAAAAAATTCAATAGAGTAATTGCCAAAATCGTATCATTAGCGATTTTGGTAATTTTTACAGCAACGGTGAACGGACAAGGCGGACCGACGACCTTTGCGGGAAGCGGCGGCGGTGCGATTCCCGATTCGCCCGGAACGCCTTCGGACTGCGGCACGGCGGGTGCGCCGCTCGATATTAAATTTAATGTTGCGGCATTACCCGGAAATGTCAGTAATGTCAGAATTAATCTGAACATCGCACACACTTGGGTTGCCGACGTTACGGCGACGCTGATCGCGCCGAACGGTCAAAGTCGTATTCTTTTCGGCAGAACGGGAACAACCTCACCGACGGCTTGCGGCGACAACACTAATCTCGGCGGCGTTTATGAGTTCAGCGACGCGGCAAATAATACAAACTGGTGGATGGCGGCAGCCAATTTGGGCGATGCCGATATAATTCCCGCCGGTTCATATCGGACAACCGCCGCCGGTCCGCAGTCGTCTGCCGCTAATTCGCCGGCAACGAGTTTAAATGCAGCGTTTAACGGAGCAGGCGCAAACGGAATGTGGACGCTTCGCATAACCGACAGCGGAATTGGCGATACGGGTTCGGTGACAGCCGCGAATCTGACGCTGACAACCGTTGAAGCACCGCCGTTTGTCGGCAGCAAAAGAAAACTGGATTTCTTCGGCAATAAACTGACCGATTTTGCGATTTTAACTTTTCCGAGCGGCAGTAATTCACAAGTTCGCTGGAGAATTCTACGAAACGATAATCCGTCAACTGCCAATGGTGCAAGAATTATTGATGCTCCGTGGGGCAATTCTGCAACTGATATTGTTCCGAATCCGGGTGATTACACGGGCAACGGCATTACCGATTTTAATCTTTATCGGTCTAATTCGGGAAGTCCGGCTAATACTTATCACATTCTGCCGAACAATCCGAATCAACAGCCGCCCGGCAATCCCGTCTATGTTCGGTGGGGACTTTCCCAAACCGACATTATCGGCAGAGAAGGCGATTACGACGGCGACGGGAAATTAGACCCGACGGCTATTCGTGATCCCGATCTTGCAAATGAAGGTAACAACCTTGTCTGGTATGTGCTGAGAAGTTCGGACAATACTTTTATGTCGTTCAATTACGGGCTTGATACCGACGTTCCGCTTCCCGGCGCGGATTACAACGGCGACGGAAAGGACGACCCGACAATTATCCGTATTGCAGGCTCAGGTCAGGTTAGATGGATTGTCGGAACTACTTCGGGAACGGTTCTCAGCTATACGGATTGGGGAAACTTCGCCACCGATTTTGTAGTTCCGGGCGGAGATTACGACGGCGACGGCAAAGCCGACTTTATGATTTGGCGCGGATTCGGCAGCGGGACAAACGGCAACTGGTATCTGCGGACAGCCGCAGGAAATACTTCACAAGTTCGGTTCGGGATTCCCGGAGCCAGCGCGGACAGAGATACGGCTTTGCGAGGCGGCGATTACGACGGCGACGGCAAAGACGACATCGCAGTTTATCGTCCATCGAACACCACATTCTACATTCTACGCAGCAGCGGCAGCGTTACTATGCAGCAATGGGGCGTTCCGGGAAATACGAATTTTCCGTTAGCCAGTTTCGGAATACAATAATTTTAGCGGCGGCTGGGGCAAAAGCGCGAGCCGCTTTATTTATAACCGGATGCGGAAATCAAAGGAGCAAGTAAATCAAGAACAGAAATGTTTCGGTTACTAATTTCGGAACAAGCAGTTCCGAACGCCTTCCTCAATCCGTGAATATTGGTTTCTTTCCTAAAGCAAAAGAGAAGATACGCAAAACCATTTTGGTTCATTGTATCTTCTCTTTTTTCTATTATGTTTTTTAGTTCAGTTAATTCAAATTAAAAGAATCCGTCGGTTTGATAACGACTTCGCCGGCTTCCGCGTCAACGGTAAAATGCGAAGCGGTTTTCCAAGCGTTTGTGATCGGCAGTTTGATTGTTTGGTCAATGTGCCGTTTCAAAAATCTCGCGCCGTAAGTCGGGCTGAAACCTTTTTCCGTCAGCAGATCAATCGCCTGATCGGTTACTTCGATGAATTTTCCCTGCCGTTCCATATTTTTTCTGAGTTTTTTCAGATAAATTTTGGCAATGTCGCGCACTTCGTCCATTGTTAAAGGCGAGAAGATAACGATTTCATCAATCCGGTTGCGGAATTCCGGCGAGAAGCGAGTTTCCGCCGCTTTCATCACGTCGTTTTTGATCGCTTTTACGTCGCCCAAAGTCTTCTTGCCGAAACCGAGGGGTTTCTCGTATTTCTTGAAATTTTCCGAACCCAAGTTTGAAGTCATTATCACGATTGCGTCTGAAAGATAAACTTTTTTGCCGCGCCCGTCGGTCAGCCAGCCTTCGTCAAAGGCTTGCAGAAAAATGTTCATCAAATACGGATTCGCTTTTTCGACTTCATCGAGCAATAAAACGGTGTATGGATTTTCGCGCAGCTGCTCGGTCAAAATCCCGCCGCGTTCCGAGCCGACGATTCCGCGAGGCATTCCGATAAGTTTTTCGATGCCGACAGTTCCATCGCCGTATTCGCTCATATCAATCCGAACCATTTTGCTCTCGTCGCCGAACATAAATTCGGCAACCGATTTGGCGAGTTCGGTTTTTCCAACGCCCGTCGGACCGAGGAAAAGCAGAACGCCGTCGGGCGCGTAATGATTATCTTTTAAAGGTCCTTTGTTCAAACGAAGCCGTTCAGCGACGGCTTTGACCGCTTCTTTTTGTCCGACGACGCGCTTGCCCAAATCTTTTTCCATCGTCGAAAAACGGTCGGTCGTATCGCGGAAGATCATATCCTTCGGAATCCTGGATTCCTGCGAGATAACGTCAACGATATGTTCGGGTTTAACGACCATCGAAGACGGTTCGTTGATTTCAACTTTGACCGAAGCCGTGTCGAGCCAGCCGATTGCTTTGTCGGGCAAATGCAGATTGCGGATGTATTTCGGCGACATATCAAGGGTCATATTGATCGCTTCGTCGGAAATTTTCACCGAATAATTTTTCTCAAGGCGCGGGCGAAGTCCGAGAAGAATTTCGCGGGTTTCGTCAATTGTCGGTTCGACGATTTTGACCATACGAAAACGTCTTGCAAGTGCTTCGTCTTCGCCGATATATTCTTTGTATTCGGTCAAGGTCGTCGCGCCGACAATCCGAAGTTCGCCGCGAGCCAATGCGGATTTGAACATATTTCCCGCATCCGACGATGTTCCCATCGCCGCGCCTGCACCGATTATCGTGTGCGCTTCGTCTATGAATAAAATCAGATTTTCCCGTTCTTTAACTTCGTCAATAATGCCTTTGATGCGTTCCTCGAACATTCCGCGAAGCATCGTTCCGGCGACGAGTCCGCCCATTTGCAGTTGGACGATGTGCGAATCGCGCAGACGAAGCGGAACTTTTTCCGGCTCAAGTTCGATCATTCTTGCAAGACCTTCGACAACCGCCGTTTTTCCAACGCCCGGTTCGCCGACGAGCATCGGCGAATTGCTGCGCTCGCGGTGCGACAAAATTTCGATCATCTGACGAATTTCCTTCTCGCGCCCGATGGTCGGCGGAATTTTGTCTTGTCTGGCTAATTTATTCAGCGAAACGCCGAAATGTTTCAGATAAGAAGGCAGGGCGTATTTTTTACGCATCTGTTCTTCTTCCTTTTCGCGCTTGCGAATTCTCGTTCGCGCAATCTGCGCCACTTCTTCGGCTGGAACGCCCAAGTTTTGCAGAACGTCATTTAAAAGACTGCGTTCATCATTAGATAAAACGTAAAAAATATCGCTCGCGTCAATAATCCGGCGACCTTGCGAACGCGCTCTGTCCATTGAGCGTTTGAAAAGTTCGGTAGTTGCGGGATCAATTCTAAAACCTCTGCCCGTATGTTGTCGGCTGGTGTCAACTCGTTTTTCGATCAAAAGCCGAACCGAGCGCGGATCAACCGACAAATCGCGCATCGTCGAATTAAAAAGTTCTTTTTCCTCGTCAACAATCGCGTGAAGAATATGTTCAACCGAAATATAATTCTGGTCGCGTTTCTTCGATTCTCCAAGCGCACTTTCCAGAATGCGCTGTCCGCTTTCGCTGAATTTATCTTTATAAGCCTCTATATCTGCCATAAAATTTCTCTCAAATTAAAATTGCAATTCTGTGATGCAGTTCGACATAAAAATTCTGCCTTGAAATAAATTATAACATTTGAAAAAGTTCGGGAAAAGAAAAAGTTTAAAACTTTCAAATTAATTTCCTTATTTTTATTCTAAAAACTAATTGTTTTTATCGTTCTCATAGTAAGCAACGACTTGAACCCCGCATTTTGACTTGAACTTAAATTTTTCTTTCTTCTTATTAAGAAATTCCTTTTCTATTTTGCACTTAGGTTCATTCTTAAAATTAATATTTAAAGTAATGTCTGCTGAATTTTCATTTTTAGAAATAGTCAAACCAAAAATATCGTATTCCCTTGTAAGCAGACATTTATCACAATGAACTGTTATAAGCCCAGCCGCGTAAAATTCTCCGTTTTTGAGATATACACCATTTTTCTCAAAAGGATTTTCCGAAATCGGAATTTTTACAGTTTGATTGAAATATTCTTTTTTAATTGTAAGTTCTACAACAATAAACTTTCTCGGTTCTTGTTGCGGAAAAACTGTAGTTGTGCTGTTGCAGAATAAAAAGATCAAGCAAATTATAAATTTGAATTTTTTAGTTAAATCCATCTAATGCTCCGTAAAATCTTCCTCATCCGGCGGTTCTTTCAGTTCAACGCGGTCGTATATTTCCCGCAAACTCAATTCACATTCAATCGTTTCAATCGTAAAAACTTCTTTAATATCGCTGTAACTTCGATAAAGCCAGCTATCATCCGCCTGTTTCACAAAATGTTCGACAAAGGCATAATCCTGCGCGATCAAAATATAATCGGTCAGAGTTTCATTGCCCATTCGGTATTTCAGAAACTTTTTCGTGCGGTCATATTCCGCCGTCGAAGGCGAAAGAACTTCAAAGATCACTTGCGGATTTACTAAAACATCCTTTTTAACATCGTGAAAAAGCGGTTCGCCGCAAACTATTGTCAAATCGGGATAAGCAAAAAGGCTCGCCGCCGTCGTTCTAACCTTCATATTCGGCGAAAGAGCTTCGCACGATTTTCCTTTTAATTTTTCTCTCACTTCGCCCGAAAGATTCACGCAAACGCGGCTGTGCGAAAGGCTTTCGCCAGCCATCTGATAAATATCGCCGTCGAGAAATTCGTGCCGCTCGTGAGAATTTCGCTCGAATTCCAGATATTCTTCCGGCGAAACCGATTTCCGCGTTTTGATTTTCGCAAGTCCCATAAAAATTATTCGGCATTCGCGCCTTTCGCCGACGCTTTGCCGACCTGCACTCTTGCCGGACGCAGTAATTTGTCGCCGAATTTGTAACCGCGGGCGTATTCCGCCGTGATTATATCGTCTTTTTCGGGCGAAACTTCGACCATATCAACCGCCTCGTGAACTTCGGGATCAAATGTTTCGCCGATTGCCGAAACCGGCTCGACTCCGACGCTCATCAACGCCTGTTCAAACAAACGCGCCGTTCCCTTCACGCCGTCAAACAGATTATTGTTGGTCGGATCATTATCATTAGCCGTAACTTTCTCGCCCGCGTCAATCGCCAAGATCAGATTGTCCAAAACCGGCAAAAGAGTCGTCAAAAAGTTAAACTGCCCCTGCTTCGCTCTCTGCTCCAGAGTCTTCGTCAAACGCCCGCGCATCTCGGCAGTTTCCTTTTCGAGATTGTTTTTCGCCTCGTCAAAACGCCTTTGCACATCAACAAGTTTCGCTTCCGCAACTTCCGAACGGGCGCGTGATTCCTTCAAATCGTTTTCGAGTTTGACGACTTCCGCCGATTTGAATTCTTCCGCCGTTCCGCCGTCCGCGTTTTTCATTTCGCTTTCGCCGCCCGAACGCCTTTTGTCCGTAAACGGAATTTCTTCCGCTTCGCCTTCGATAATTTCTTCTTCGTTAAATTCTTGTTCGTTCATTTCTTTTTTCTTGTTAAACCAGCTCATAAATTAGTTAATAACTAAAAACTAAAAGTGTAAGAATCTTTAGTTGAAAGTAAATATCTTTTTAATTTTATAAGAATATCAAATTAACAATCAAACAATCCATTCATTATCAATTTATTTCTTACACTTATAGTTTTAACTTTTAAGCAAATGAGCAAAAGTAATAAGGTATTTTGAAATGTTAGAGTAACGCCTTCAGGCGTTCTCCGCCTGGCTTTGCTTGCGGTTTCACGCCTAAAAGCGTTACTCTAAACGAAAAAAAATCCTTTATTACTCTGTCCAATCCGCTTAGTTTGCTTTCGCCGTTGCAGTTTCCGGCGCAAACTGCATTTCGCCGTTTTCAGCCGAGATTTTTACGTTTTGCCCGCCGGAAATTTCGCCGTTCAGCATTTTGACCGCCAGCGGATTTTGAATCAGCGTCTGAATCGCGCGTTTTAAGGGTCTTGCGCCGAATGTCGGATCGTAACCTTGTTCGACGAGAAGTTCTCTGGCTGAATCGTCCAGAGTAATTTGTATATCGCGCTCTCCGAGCAGTTTGTGAAGACGCTTTAGCTGCACGTCAATAATCTGCGCGATCTCTTCGCGCGACAACTGCGTAAAGACGACAATATCATCAATCCGATTCAAAAATTCCGGTCTGAAATGTCCGCGCAAAACGTCTAAAACCATTTCTTTAACGGGCGTGTCAACAAGCTGCGCCGATTGGATTTCACGCGAACCGAGATTCGATGTCATAATCAAAACCGTGTTCTTAAAATCAACCGTTCTGCCCTTTGAATCGGTCAAGCGTCCTTCGTCCAAAATTTGCAGCAAGACGTTGAAAACGTCCGGGTGCGCTTTTTCGATTTCGTCAAATAAAATTACCGAATAAGGACGACGACGAACTGCTTCGGTCAATTGCCCGCCTTCTTCGTAGCCGACGTATCCGGGCGGTGCGCCGATCATTCGGGCGACGGCGTGTTTTTCCATATATTCCGACATATCGAGGCGGATCATCGCGCGTTCGTCGTCAAATAAAAATTCCGCCAAAGCCCGCGCCGTTTCGGTTTTGCCGACTCCGGTTGGACCTAAGAATATGAACGAACCGACGGGACGATTCGGGTCTTGCAGTCCGGCGCGGGCGCGTCTGACGGCGTTTGCGACAGCGATCAAGCCTTCGTCCTGCCCGATAACTCTTTGGCGCAGACGGTCTTCCATTTTGACGAGTTTCTGCATTTCGCCTTCGAGCATTTTGGAAACCGGAACGCCCGTCCATTTGGCGACGACTTCCGCCACGTCTTCTTCGTCAACTTCCTCTTTCAAGAAAACTCCGTCCGCTTGGAGTTCCGCTAAATGCTCCTGTTCGCCCGCAAGCCGTTTTTCGAGTTGGGGAATTTCGCCGTATTGCAGTTCGGCGGCGCGTGTCAGATCGCCCGCCTGCCGTGCGCGTTCGAGGTTTAATTTCGCTTCTTCAAGCTGCTCTTTCGCCGAACGCATCTTTTCGATCTCTTCCTTTTCCGACTGCCATTTCGCCTTCATCGCCGAAGATTTTTCGTTCAGATCGGCAATTCTCTTTTCAATATCGGCTAATCTTTCTTTCGATTTTTCGTCAGTTTCGCGTCCCAACGCCTGTTTTTCAATTTCAAGCTGTAAAATCTCGCGCTCCAATTCGTCAATTTCCTGCGGCAAACTGTCAATCTCGATGCGGATTTTACTCGCCGCTTCGTCAATCAGATCAATCGCTTTATCGGGCAGAAATCTGTCGGAAATATAACGGTTTGAAAGATTTGCGGCGGCAATTATCGCCGAATCCGTGATCCGCACGCCGTGATGAACTTCGTAGCGTTCCTTCAAACCGCGAAGAATCGAGATCGTATCTTCGACATTCGGCTCGGCAACATAAACCTGCTGAAAACGCCGTTCGAGTGCCGCGTCTTTTTCGATATATTTTTTGTATTCGTTGAGCGTCGTCGCTCCGACGGCTCGCAAAAGTCCACGTGCCAACGCCGGTTTGAGCATATTTGACGCATCAATCGCGCCTTCCGACGCGCCCGCGCCGACGAGCGTATGTAGTTCGTCAATAAACAAAATTATCTGCCCGTCCGATTTTTCAATTTCCTTCAAAACCGCCTTCAGACGATCTTCAAATTCGCCGCGATATTTCGCGCCCGCGAGCATCGCGCCTAAATCCAAACCGACGAGTTTTTTATTCTTTAAGGTTTCGGGAATATCACCCGAAACGATTCTCTGCGCCAAACCTTCGACAATCGCCGTTTTGCCGACTCCCGGCTCGCCAATCAAAACCGGATTATTTTTCGTCCGACGGGACAAAATCTGAATCGTCCGCCGAATCTCGTCGTCGCGCCCGATCACCGGATCGAGTTTTCCTTTTCTCGCCCGCTCGGTCAGATCAACCGCGTATTTTTCCAACGCCTGAAAATTTTCCTCCGCGTTCTGATCGGTAATTTTCGCGCCGCCGCGCATCTGCTCGACGACCTTCATCAAATCTTCCGAATTTACGCCCGCCGAGCGCAGAAGTCTCCCCGCGTCGCCGTCCTTTTCAGCCGCAATCGCCATCAAAAGATGCTCCGTCGAAACATATTCGTCGCCCATCTTTTCGGCTAATTTCTGCGCTTCCTGAAAGATCGTATTGATCCGTGAAGAAAAATACTGCTGACCGCCGGAAACCTTCGGAAACTTCTCGATTGCCGCCAGCGCGTCAGTTAAAACCGTTTCCGCTCTCGCGCCCAATTTTCCGAGAATTGGTTTAACCGTTCCTTCCTTTTGTTCGAGCATCGAAACGAGAAGATGTTCCGGCTCGACCTGTTGATTCTGATTCTTTTCGGCAACCCCAATCGCTTCCTGAACCGCTTCCTGCCCTCGTATTGTAAATTTGTCAAATCTCATAACTTTTTAAATGGTGAACTGTTAATCATTAGTAGTTAGAAAAATTTTTCACTTAAAATTTTAAGCTAAACGGGCGATTATTCTCAATTATCAAATCTCAATTATCAATTATATTATTGAGGTTTTATCTGCAAACACTTACAACATAATTGATAATTGAGATTTGATAATTGAGAATTAGCCGATAAATTATCGTATTACTTTCATTCTCAAAATCTTTTTTTAATGATAAATGGCAACCGACAAACGGCGGTGATTTTCGTTCACCGCACATCGTTTGCCGTTTGCCATTCGGAAATTAAGCGTTGGCTGTTTCGCTCTTCGCCGTTGTGTCTATCGTTTTGTTTTCGCTTTCGCCTTCGCCCGCAATTTCGATTTTACGCGCTTTCGTTTCCTCGCGTTTTTTGAGTTCGACGCGCAAAACGCCGTTTTCAAAATTCGCCGTCGCGTCTTCCGAAGTTACCGTCTGCGGCAAGGTGAACGAGCGCGTGAACGAACCGTAAGAGCGTTCGACGCGGTGATAATTATCATTTTCGTCCTTTTTCTCGAACTTTCGCTCGCCGTGCAGAGTAAGCACGTTGTTTTCAATCGAAAGCTCTACGTCTTCGCGCTTCATTCCCGGAAGTTCGGCTTCCAAAACGAGTTTGTCTTTGTTGTCGAAAATATCAACGCTCGGCATCCAAGAGCCGCTTGAAAAATCTTCCTGCTCCGAACCGCGCGAATAATTCGACATAAAAAGACGGTTCATATCATCCTGCAAACTGCGTAATTCACGAAACGGGTCATACTTAATAATATTCATAATCTTTACCTCCAAAAATTTGATGTCTATTTAGATTAAAAGACTAAAACCTGTAATTGCTTAGTCTGATACCATAATAAAACCTGAGTATCGTCTTGTCAAGTCTTTTAATAAAAAATCTCGCTTTTTTATTAAAATTTCTTGACACTAAAATTATTATTGTTTTACTATTTCAGAAAGTTCTTTGATGATTGAAAATTTACTGTATTTTTTCGGCATAATTTTATGCAAAAAAGTAAAAAGTCAAAGATACTTTAATGCTTTAACTTTAGAAAATTTCTAGTCAAACGGTGTGATTCTCGTTGCACACCGGAGAACCGAAAACTTTACATTATAAAAACAGGAAACGTGATTTTCTTCGCGCGGGATCTTTGTCGAGTTTTGCTTATTACTCAAATTTCTCTTAATAATTGCACGCTCAAAGAAAGTCCTTTGGGAAAAAAAGGAAATTTATGAATTACCAAATTTTCAGATGTTTTAATCATTTGTTTAAGATTGTATTTCTTGCAGCGACCGTTTTTATTATACATCCGCAAGTTTTAGCCGTTGGAGTTCTTGATACAAGTTTCGGAAACGGCGGCAGAGTCGCGGTTGATTTTGGCGGATTCACAATTCCTGGTCCGGCGATTGTTGATCGTGAAAACAAGATTCTCGTTCTCGCCTCCGTTGAGCAGCCAGGACAGAGATATTTGGACGTTGCTGTTGCGCGTTTTAATGAAAACGGCAGTTTAGACGCGAGTTTTGGGAGCGGCGGTAAAGTTATTACGGTGGTTTCAGCCGGCGAAGATTTTGCTAAGGCAATTGCACTTCAACCTGACGGCAAAATTTATCGTTGTCGGTCAAGCCCAACCAACCCAACAGGCACTTGTTTCTGATTTTTTTATTATTCGTTACAATACGGACGGCACTCTCGATAAGGACTTCGGCAAAGACGGAATCGTATTGATCGACCGTTCGGAAACTGATGTTCTTTACGATGTCGCCGTGCAGACGGACGGTAAGATTATTGCTGTCGGCACGACTTCGAGAAATGACGGCGAAGGAGCGATTCTGCGCTTTAATTCGGACGGTGGTTTTGACAGCAGTTTTGGCACGGACGGCGCGATTTATCTGCCTACGCCCGCACCAACGACAAGAAGCATTGCCGGTTTTCGCAAAGTAGAATTGCTTGCCAACGGGCAGATTTTGGCAGGCGGTTTTGTTCAAAATGAATCACAACCTAATGGAACATTCTCATTAATTTTGGCGTTGTTCAATAATACGGGCAAATTAGTTGAAAGTTTCGGCAATCAAGGAATAACGCGCTATAACGGCGGAATTTCACCGATAAAAGTTGATCTTGCCGAATTGCCCGACGGTAAAATATTGGCAGTTGCCGGAAGAACACTAAGATTTACCGGCAGCGGCGTGCTTGATTTAGAGTTCCCGCTTAGTAATAATCGCGGAGCAGTCGCCGTATCTCCGAAAAGCGGCAGATATATAGTTACAAACTTTTCCCTCTTAAATTCGCCGGACATTGAAACGAGGCTTTTCAGCCGCGACAATCGTTTTATTGGCAGAGCCAGAGGCATTGACGCTTATGAGGCGGCATATCAGCCGGACGGAAAATTAGTTTTGCTTAGTCCTGAAACAACGGCAACAAATATGCCGGTCGTAATCATAAGCCGCTTGCTTTCGATTACTTCAATGGCAACACGGCTTGCTGATTTCGATAACGACGAGAAAACCGACTTTGCGGTTTATCGTCCAAGCAATCGCGTTTTATATGTTTTAAGCGGTGCGTTGAATAACAGCTTTTTTACTTTTTCGGCAAATTCGGATGTTGCCCGCGTGATTCCTGAAAATTATAATCGCGTGATAATTGATAATCGTATATTGCCACTATTCATCTATTGGCAAGTCGCTCTAAACGCCGATTCGCCGGCTTTTTTTCACATTGCTGACAAATCAACCGAGATTGCTAAGTTTCAATGGGGTTTGTCCGGTGATATTCCGGTCGGCGGCGATTATGACGGCGATACGCTTACCGATTATACGGTTTTTCGTCCGTCGGATGGCATTTGGTATCTTAAACAAAGTTCCGATAATCAAACGCGCGGATTTCGTTGGGGGAAAGCAGGCGACAAACCTGTTCCGGCAGATTATGATTACGACGGAATTACCGATTTCGCAGTTTATCGCCCGTCAAACGGAGTTTGGTATGTTCATCGCAGTTCGGACAACGGCACGATTGCCACGCAGTTTGGACTTTCAAATGATATTCCTTTAACCGGAGATTTTGATGGTGACGGACAAGCCGACTTTGCAGTTTATCGTCCTTCCGAGGGCATTTGGTATTTGCTCAACACTTCAGAGGGATTTCGCGTCGTGAAATTCGGAATTTCAACCGATGTGCCTGTTCCGGGAGATTATGACGGCGACGGACGACACGACATCGCAGTTTTCCGCAATGGAATTTGGTATATTTTAGGAAGCACACGAGGCTTTTATGCTGTGCAGTGGGGTTTGCCGAGTGATGTTCCGGTTGCTGTTCAATACGCTTACTAAAATCGAACGAATATAAAACTCTCGATATGAAAATGTTCAGTAAATTTATCTTTCTTATAACTTGCTAAAGAGATACTGTTTTTGCCGAAAACTCTGAGAGATTTTAGCGGTGATAATTTGTTATTGTCGCTAAAATCTCTTTTTATTATGCGTGATTATCAACGCAAATAAGTTATAAAGAAATATAAAACTTAATTTTTTCACTTTCACGGATGACACTTTGCGTTTTATTCGGTTATATTTGTTGTCGCACATCCATTGTAAATAATTTAAGAAATAATCCGCGAAATTTCGTATTTTTGTAACAAATGAAAATTTACCGAGAAATTCTTTCGCCCTTAACCGCCGTGATAATTGCGTTTATCATCGGCGGAATCATCGTTTTGCTGATCGGCGACAATCCTTTTCAGACGTTTGCGCTGCTCGTCGGCAATTCGTTCGGTTCGCTGAGAGATGTCGGCTATACATTATTTATCGCCACGCCTCTGATTTTCACGGGTTTAGCTGTCGCCGTCGCGTTTCGGTGCGGGCTTTTGAATATCGGCGCGGAAGGTCAGCTTTATGTGGCGGCGTTTGCGACGGCTTGGGTCGGCATCAAATTCGGCGGAACGGTCGTCAATGTTTTCGGCGAAAATGTTGATTATTCGTGGATGAGTCTGCCGAGCATAATTTTAGTTCCGATGTGCATTTTGGCGGCGGTTGTGGCGGGCGGATTTTGGGGATTTATTCCCGGTTATCTGAAAGCGAAATTCGGTTCGCACGAAGTTATCAATACGATAATGCTCAACTTTATCGCCATCGCGCTGGTCAGTTATTTGACGCAGTATCACTATAAGCAAGCGGGCGATCCGATTTTGCAAACCGTTCCAATCGGCGAAGCGGCGCACATTCCGCGCATCAGCCAATTTATTCCCGGAATGCCCGAATTTGTTCCGTTAAGCGTCGCGTTTCTGCTGGCGATCTTAATGTGCGTTCTTGTTTATATTTTTCTTTGGAAAACAAAATGGGGTTACGAATTACGCGCCGTCGGCGAAAATCCGAGCGCGGCGGAATACGCCGGAATCTCGCCGAACAGACAAATTATCGTCGCAATGACAATTTCGGGCGCACTCGCCGGAATGGTCGCCGTCGGCGAAGTTTTGGGCTATCGCTACCGCTATTACGATGGATTTTCGCCCGAATGGGGATTTTTAGGAATCGCCGTCGCGCTTCTCGGCAGAAATCACCCTTTGGGAATTTTTCTCGCCGCGATATTTTTCGCCGTTTTGCAAAGAGGCGGAATTTTCGTTGACGCTTTTACCGAATACGTTTCAAAGGATTTGGTCGAAGTTTTGCAGGCGATTGTGATTTTATTAGTTGCATCTCTGCAAAGGTATTCAAAATAGAGATTTGGTAAATAGTGAATCGTAAATAGTAAATTGACCCGTGTAGGTAAAAAAAAACTATTTACCATTTACCATTTACCATTTACCATTTATTTTATGCTTGAAATTTTAGCCGGAATTTTTACGATTGCATTCTTTTTATCGGTCATACGTTTCGCCACGCCTCTGATTTTTGCGGCACTCGGCGGGATGTTTTCCGAGCGTTCGGGCGTGATAAACATTGCGCTTGAAGGGTTGATGCTGGCGGGCGCGTTTACGGCGGCGGTTGTAACTTACGAGATGAGCAATCCGTATTTGGGATTTTTGTGCGGAATCGCGGCGGGCGCGTGTTTGGCGTTAGTTTTTGCCGTCGCGTGCATCAAATTTGAAGCCGATCAGGTTGTCGCGGGATTCGGGATAAATATTTTGATGCTCGGACTTCCCGCGCTTTTGAGCAGCGCGATTTACGATTCGGCAGGTTCGACCGAGCAGATTGCCAAACAATTTTTACTGCCCGAAGTTTTCGGCATTTCGCTCTCGTCACTTTTGGCTTTCGCACTCGTTCCGGTTTGTTGGTATGTGCTTTACAAAACACCTTACGGTTTGCGTCTGCGTGCCGTCGGCGAAAATCCGGCGGCGGCTGATGCGGCTGGCGTGAGCGTTTTAAAGATGCGTTATTCGGCGGTGATTTTGTCGGGCGTTTTGGCGGCGGCGGGCGGTGCTTACTTGGCAATCGGGCAGTCTTCGTTTTTTACGCGCGGAATGACCGCCGGACGCGGTTTTATCGCGCTGGCGGCGTTGATCTTGGCAAAATGGAAACCCGTTCCGGTGATGCTCGCGTGTCTGTTTTTCGGGCTGACTGAAGCGTTGACGATTCCGCTTGGCAATTACAAATTTGCTTCCGGCGAAGGAATTCCCGTGCAGTTCGTCCAAATAATTCCATATGTTTTAACAATCATCGTTCTCGCCGGATTCGTCGGCTTGTCGCGTGCGCCGAAAGCGTTGGGAATTCCTTACAGCAAGGAGAAATAGTCGAAGATAATTAGATCGAAGCAAACTTAGGAATAGATTTATAGATCATTTCGGCAATTTCTTTTGTTCTTGGTCGTCAGATAAATTGACATTTGTATTATCAGAAAAAAAGGAGATGCTTTTAATATGAAAATTTTTTTTACAGCGATTTTGATTGTCTGCTGCGCGTTAATTTTATTTGATACGAATGCTTCCGCCCAGACGAAGAAATTCAGTTGGGAAACGGAATTGTGCGAATTTGAAGGAACTTACGATTCGTCGAAATATACCGACACGCAACTGAAAAATACTTACGAGATGCTCAGAAACCTCAGCGTAATTCTGCTTGAAACGGAGCAGTTGGCGAGAAGTTATGAGGAAATAGATCAACTTGATGCCGCCGCTTTAGACGAGGAATATAAAACGAAATACGCAAAGTTGAAAAATCTCGACATCGTAAAAACCGAATTTTTTGAAAATATGCGGCAGCGCGGTTTGAAGGAATTGAAAGACTTTTACCAACTTTCAAGAGCGACGATGTTAAGTTATAAAAATCCCGCCGCGCTCAAAGAATATACTAACGCTGAAGTCTGCACCGAAAAATACGCCGTTCCGCTGATTGCCGGCGGCGATGAACTGCTCAATATTTGGAAGGAAGTCAACTTGGATATACGCAGTAAAAACGGTTCGCCCAAGACTACAAAAGAGATTTTCGACAAGCAATTTGCTTCGCCCGACAGACTAAAATTCGCCCGCCTCGAAGTAACAATATACGGTTGGTATAACTGCGCTGTCGGTGCAAATAATTCTCCCGGAGATTATAACGAACATCTAGAAAATTTCAACAAACTTTTCAAAACCGTAAAAAAAATCGAGTGCGACGAGCCGTAAACCAAAGGAGATTTTTGGAAATAAAACACGAAGGAACACGAAAAGACGCGAAGTTTTTTAATTATCCGCCTAATTTCATTTTTTATTCGCTGTTTTTCAACATTTACAAAAGTTTTTTCCGGCTTCGTGAAATCTTCGTGTTGGTTCGTGGTTTATTTCTTATTCTTAAACATATTATTGATCGTAACGGACGGCAACCGGAACGTCTCCCGCCGTTCCCCATTGGACGACTTTAAAACCTTCGGTGCTTTGCAGCAGATACCAAAGCCCTTCGCGGAAAACTGCCACGTCGTGTCTGCCGTCGCCGTCGTAATCGCCGGGAACGGGATAATCGGTGGCGATGCCGAATTTGATTCCTCTAAAACCTTCGGTTGTCAGCAATTGATACCAAATTCCCGTCGAAGGACGGTAAACGGTAAAATCGGCTTTGCCGTCCGCGTCAAAATCTCCGGTCAAAGGAATGTCGGTTTCAAGCCCGAATTTTACGGCGAAAGAGCCGCCGGAACTTTTCAGAATCCACCAAGTTCCCGTCGAGGGACGATAAACTGCGCGGTCTGTAATTCCGTCGAAATCGTAATCCGCCGGAACGGGTTTGTCGCCTGCCGTTCCCCAACTGACGATTGCGCCTTGCTGATCTACGCGCGGTTCGGTCAAGTCATACCAAACGCCGTTTGACGGGCGGAAAACTCCGACATCG
Organism: Pyrinomonadaceae bacterium; assembly: GCA_965214585.1. Taxonomy (GTDB): domain Bacteria; phylum Acidobacteriota; class Blastocatellia; order Pyrinomonadales; family Pyrinomonadaceae; genus JAHCHG01. The sequence goes on from OZ243957.1 coordinate 1,653,084, forward strand.
AACGAACCGTCGCCGTCAAAATCGCCGCCGTAAGCGATGTCGCCGCTTAAACCCCAAGGCACTCTGGGCAAATCATCGTCGGATTTTCGGTCAAATCCGAAATAAGCCTGTTGGTCGGGAGTATTTCCGGCTTCCCAACTTATTAAAACTCGATTGAAAAAATTACTTGTAAAACCGTCATCGGGAATTGATTCCAAAATAAAATTCGTAAATTCGGGGAAAATTTTCGTCGGCTCGCCGAGCGTGGTTCTTTCGATGGTTTCGCCGTTGCTTTTGAGAATAGATATTTTCTTTTCGCCCGGACGGTAAAAGGCGAAATCGGTTTTGTCGTCTTGCGTGGATTCGGCGTTGATGTAATTTCCGTTGAAATTAGCGATGCGCGTTCCCTGCGAAGTTATCGAAGCGACGCGCGTGATCGTGTTTCCGCTGAGAATCAAAACTTTGCCGTCGGGTGCGGCGGCGAGTTTTCCCGTCGGGACATTCCAAGCCGTGCCGACCAGATTTGTTTCCGAATAAATTTTCAAATTTCCGCCGAATCTTTTGCCCGCGACGGCGATTCGTCCGTTTGATAAAACGACGGCGTTTGTTCCGTCCTGCAAAAATCTTTTGCCGTCAATGTAAATTCCGATTCCGCTTGCTTTGAAGATTTTCCCGCTTGGCAAAACTTTGGCATCATAAGATTCTCTCTGAAAACCGCGTCTGAACTCGCCAAGCGTATATGAAATTTCGTCGTTGCCGGGATTTACGTCGGGATTGCCGTTTGACGGCAGTTTTATTTCGTAAAAACCGTTTGCGATATGATTATGCGGCAAAAGTTGTTCGACTTCGCCGCCAAGCAGAAGGCTTCCATCAGGCAAAACTTCCACGTCCGTCAAACCATATTCAACAAAAGTCAGCGAAGCGTCGAATTGGTAAATAAAAAATCCGCCGCCTTCAAATCCGCCGTCCAGAGTGCCGTCGCTGTTAAATCTTCCGATTGCGCCGATCAGTTTGTTGTTCACCTGCGTTTCACCGACGATGACGATTTTTCCGTCCGGCTGAACGGCAACTTTATTAAATTGATCGTTCTGCCCTTGATTTTCGGTAACAATTCCGTTGTTTCCGAAAGATTGGTCAAGCGAACCGTTTTGGTTAAAACGAACTACGAGAAAATCGTAAACTTCCGTAGCTCCGGTAGCTTGCTGTTTTCCAACGGCGACGATTTTGCCGTCCGCTTGAAATTCAAAATCATAGACAAATTCATTTAAGTTCGACAGAGCGATCTTTGAAATTCCGTTCGTGCCGAACGATTGATCGGGCGTGCCGTCGGAATTGTATCGGGCGAGAAAAATATCCGTGTTTCCGGCGGCGGTTTGGAGCGAACCGACGACGACAATTTTGCCGTCAGTTTGAACGCCGATGTCTTCAATAATTTGATTCGCGCCGACATTTATATTCAAAGTTCCGTTCGTGCCGAAAGATTTGTCAACAATCGCAGTCGCTCTGATATGAACGGCGGAAAGCAAAAGCGCGGCTAAGAGAAATAAACTCGCGTTAAAAAATGATTTTTGCATAATTCTGAATTTTTAAAGTTTTTAGATTAGTTAATTTTGTTCGTAGATTCTCGACGAATATAAATGATTAAAAGCACCGGACAGTTTAATATTCGTTGGAATTATACCAAAAAAATACTTAAACCAAATGAATTTCCATTATTTTTCAAACTAAATTTGATTACGCCGCTTTATAATTTGCGGAAAATCATAGATAATACTTGGTTTTGGGACAAGACTCATTATTTTAAAAACTTTATAAAAATCAGGTGGTTTATCAATGGAATCTATAATACTTTATTCGATCCCGGCGTTGGGGATTTTCGGGTTGGTCGTGATGGCAATTCAATCGGCGTGGGTGGCGAAACAGCCGAGCGGCGAAGACAAAATGGTTGAACTTTCAAATTTTATCGCCGAAGGCGCGATGGCGTTTTTGAAGGCGGAATGGAAGGTTTTAACTTATTTTGCGATTGCGGCGGCGGCTATTTTGGCTTGGTCTGGAACGATGGTCGAAACGTCTTCGCCGTTTATTGCGGTTTCATTCGTGATCGGCGCGATCTTCAGCGCGACGGCGGGTTATATCGGAATGAACATCGCAACAAAAGCGAACGTGCGAACGACGCAGGCGGCTCGCACGAGTTTGAAAGATGCCTTAAAGGTCGCATTTACGGGCGGAACTGTGATGGGACTCGGAGTTGCCGGACTTGCCGTTTTAGGTTTAGGTTCGCTTTTTATTATTTTTTACAATTTATACGTCGTCAGCACGGGCAGTTCCGTCAACGGCGTGCAGATGGAAAAAGCCATCGAAGTTCTCGCCGGATTTTCTCTAGGCGCGGAATCAATCGCGCTTTTTGCCAGAGTCGGCGGCGGAATTTATACAAAAGCGGCGGATGTCGGCGCGGACCTTGTCGGTAAGGTCGAAGCCGGAATCCCCGAAGACGACGTAAGAAATCCGGCGACGATTGCCGATAATGTCGGCGATAATGTCGGCGACGTGGCGGGAATGGGAGCGGATTTGTTCGGTTCGTATGTGGCGACGATTCTTGCAACAATGGTTTTGGGACGCGAGATTGTCGCCATAGACAATTTCGGCGGACTTTCTCCGATGCTTCTGCCGATGCTGATCGCCGGACTCGGAATCATTTTTTCGATCATCGGTTTTCTGCTTGTTAGAATTTCCGACGATAACGGCGATGTCCAAAAGGCTCTGAATCTCGGCAACTGGACTTCGATCATCATTACGACAATCGCCTGCGGCTTTATTGTAATGTGGATGATGCCTGAAAGTATGGAACTGCGCGGTCACACTTTTACGAATGTAGGAGTTTTCTTGGCAATTTTGGTCGGATCATTTGTCGGCGCGTTAATGAGCATTGTCACCGAATTTTATACGGCGATGGGAAAACGTCCCGTTCGCTCGATTGTTCAGCAATCCGACACCGGCGCGGCGACAAACATTATCGGCGGTCTTTCCGTCGGAATGGAGTCAACCTTAGTTCCGACGCTGATTTTAGCATCGGGAATTTATTTGTCGCACTATTTCGCAGGACTTTACGGAGTGGCGATTGCCGCCGCCGGAATGATGGCGACGACGGCGATGCAGCTTGCAATTGACGCTTTCGGTCCGATTGCCGACAACGCCGGAGGAATCGCCGAAATGAGCCGTCTTCCGAAAGAAGTCAGACAAAGAACCGATATTTTGGATGCCGTCGGAAACACCACCGCCGCAACCGGAAAAGGTTTTGCCATCGCGTCCGCCGCTTTAACGGCTCTTGCTTTATTCGCCGCTTATGTCGGACTTGCCGGAATCAGTTCGATTGATATTTACAAAGCCGACGTTCTCTCAGGTTTATTCGTCGGCGGAATGATTCCGTTTATCTTTTCATCTCTCGCAATCGCGGCAGTCGGCAGAGCAGCGATGGCGATGGTGCAGGAAGTCCGGCGGCAATTTGCGGAAATTCCGGGAATTATGGAGTATGAAGCAAAACCGGAATACGATAAATGCGTGGCGATTTCTACCCAAGCATCGCTCAAAGAAATGATGCTTCCCGGCGCAATCGCGCTTGTAACTCCGGTTGTTGTTGGATTTGCTTTCGGACCCGAAGTTCTCGGCGGTTTATTGGCAGGCGTTACCGTTTCGGGCGTTTTAATGGGAATGTTTCAAAACAACGCCGGCGGCGCGTGGGACAACGCCAAAAAATCCTTTGAAGCCGGAGTCGAGATCAACGGCGAAATGCAATACAAAGGAAGCGAAGCCCACAAAGCGAGCGTTACCGGCGATACCGTCGGCGATCCGTTCAAAGATACTTCGGGACCTTCGATGAATATCTTAATTAAGCTGATGAGCATCGTCGCTTTAATTATCGCTCCGCACATCGCAATCAAATCAAATCCGCAGCCTCATCCCGGAGAAGCACCGCAAACTAAAGTGGAAAGAACAATCGAAATTCCTGCGGAAAAGAAACTGTAAGGTTTTTTTAACCGCATAGATACAGGACACACGGGAAAAAATTACAATTCCTTTCGTGTGTCCTTTTTTCTTTTCCCCTGACTATGTTTTCTATGTTTCTATGTGGTTAAATTAATCTTTATGAAAACGATAAAAATCCAATCGAATAAACGCGAAGAATTGATCGAAATCACGCGCGAAGTTTCCGAAAATCTTCCCGAATCGGGCGAAGGAATCTGCGTTTTGTTCACGCAGCACACAACTTGCGGCTTGACGATCAATGAAAATGCCGACCCGGATGTAAAGCACGATATTCTGCTGTTTCTAAAAAATACAATCCCGCAGTATTACGAAGGCTTTAAGCATTTTGAACATAATTCCGACGCGCATTTAAAGGCTTCGTTCTTAGGTTCGAGCGTTACCGTTCCGTTTGAAAACGGCAAGTTACTTTTAGGCAGATGGCAGGGAATTTTTCTGTGCGAATTTGACGGAGCGCGTGAGAGAAAGATTTTGATAAAAATTATTTAGACAGAGATTTTACAAAGTCCATATGTTTTTTCGATTTCAAACCTTTTTGCAAATCGCTCAAAACTTTTGCTAAATCGTCGCTTAAAATCGCATCCACATTCAGCCGCAAACCGCCGAAAAAACGACTTTCGATCACGCCGTTTTTATCTTTTTCGAGCAAAACATATTCGCCTTCTTCCCAAGCGAACCAATCAATTTCTTCGTCGTCAACCCGCCAGATAATATATTCTTTCACGCCGTTTCGACGATAAATATTCTTCTTTAGAGTTGTGTCATAAGAAGCCGTGCTTGCGGCAATTTCAACTACTAATTCGGGCGAACCTTCAAGGTAATCATCCGCAGAAATATAAGAATTTCCGCCAAAATTTTCTTTGACATATAAAACCACGTCGGGTTGATATTCGTTTGCGTCGTCAATTATTAATGACGTGCGGAGAGCAGACTCTATTTCTTTCATATTTAATGCGTAAGTGACCAAAAAAACTGCAAATCTTGCACTTGCTTTGCCTTCAGAAACTCTGCGGTTTTTTTGGATGAACACAACTCCTTTGATAAGTTCTGCTTTCACATTCGGCATTGCTTCGTAGCGGCGTTCAAATTCCGCACGGGTTAATCTGTCGCCATTCTCAAGCGGCGGAATCGAATTTTTGCCGTTATTCTGTAAAGACTTTCCGGCTTTCTTTTTTGAGACAGTTTGCGTATTTATAAAAACCTCTTTTTTGATTTTAACTTTTCTTTCGCGGAAAGACCAAAATTGCGTCGCTTACCTTTCTCGCGCCTTCTTTGTCCGAAGGTTTGTTGACGATTTTTCCATCAAGAAACATCGTCGTCGAACCGCCGCCGTCCAGATTCATCGCATCCGTCGCACCCAATTCGAGTAAGATTTTCGCTAAATCTTCCAAACCGATTCCGCCGCTTTCCTCGCTTCTGCCGTCAATTGTTATCAACAAAAATTTTCCGTCCTTTAACTTCGCAGCGGCAGTTCGCGGATGGCGCGTTTCGACAAATGATCTGCTCGTTTTTTCCTCTTCCCAAGTGATTTCGATCTTGCCGTTTCTGATAAGCTGCGGAACTCCGCCGACAATATCTTCCGCCAAAAGTATTTTGTAATTGCTGTTGTCAACAGGCTCTCTGTGAGGACGATAATTTGTAGGAAATCCTATTGATATTTTATCTCCCGCTTTTAATTTTCCCAAAAATTCTTCTCTGATTTTCCCTGTCGCCGACAAAACAAAACCATTTTTCGGGATTTCACTATTTCCTTTCTTATCTGAAATCCGAATTATCTTTTTTCCGCTGACAGAAACTTCGATTCCTTGATTGTCAGTCAAAGTCGTAAAATGAAATTCGGGCGTAAACAATATTAACTCGTTGTCTTTTCGCTCACGATTGCTTCCCGAAATTTTCCAGATATTTTTTGGAGCTATCAAATTGTAAGAAGCGTTCAGTTTTTCAAAACTAACTTCCGTGTGCGTTTTTTTATTATTTATCAGCAGAGCGATTCGGTTTTTATAACTTTCGCTCAAAAGTTTCCCGTCAATCTGCAAAATTCCTACCGAATCACCGGCGAAAACGCTGTCGTCCAATCTGAAAAACCCCGCATTAACCGCCGCCAACGCGCCGTGCCGCATTGCCATCGAAAAAACGGTTTCCGTGCCGATTGCCGAATCCTTCGCGTGAACGACATCAAGACGAACCTTCGTCAGATCAAGCCGCAAAAGATTCATTTTCACCGATTGATCGTCAATTTCCTTCGTCATCTCGGCATACTCGATTCCACTCTGAACCGTCCTGAAATTCTGCGCGGAAATCGGGAAACAAAAAAGTATTACCCAAAGACAAACATAAATTGATACGCATATTTTTTTCATAATTCCCGAAAATTCCCTAAATTTTGTCAACTTCCAAATTTTTAAGTTTCTCTCCGATAAACGCGGATAATATGCCTGTAAAGTCCGGGTTCAGCAACAGTTTCTCCCTTAAACGCCCAAGCGTCGAGCGCAAGCTGCCGCATCATCGCCCAACGCTCTGCGGCAGTTGTGTTTTTCAAATCGTTGGAATCTTCTCTGAGCGAAGTTTTACGAATTTGAATATTTTTCTTTAAAACTTTCATACGTTATATTTTAACCCAAAAACATTTCAACGCCTAAATTTATCTTCGCCGAAACATTCTTTTCCAAAGTCGCCAAAGGTGACAAACATCATAGCCTGCGGTGAAACCGTAGGTTAGCAATCCAAAATCAAGTCCGACGCTGAAGGTGTCGAACTAACAATTGTCGCTCAAGATTTATTACTTAATAAATTCCCAGCTTTGTAATAAAAATAAAGTTGATTTTTTTCTAATTCATTTTCCTGTTTTTGATTTTCTTTATAAGCATCATAAAAGGCTACAGCAGCATTTGTTCCAAATGTGGCGGCAGTTGACAGAGCTGTTGCAGTTAAAGTTGGCAACAAGTTTAATTGTGATACAAAAAACGAGATTGATGATGCACCGATAGTTGCAGAAGTAGATTTATCAGCAAATTTTCGAGTAAATAATGCTGACAAAGAAGGATTCGATTTTACGGCATCTTCAATATCTAAAACCGCAGGCTCAATTTCTCGGTGAATAGTTTCTTCTGCTTCAACTAAAAATTCTTTATTCCAAGACTCATTTCGTATTTTTTCAGAGTATTTAATGATCGCACTGCGAAAGCGAATCAGATGCCGCTCAAGTTCTTTTCTCACATCTAAAATTTCACTCATTGAGGCATCATCGAAAACAGGAAGTCGTTGTAATACTTCCGCCGCTAATTTTGATTGTTTTGCTTGTGCTATTCTTGTTTGATTTATCTTTAATTCACCTGCATTTACTGCCAAATTTACAAGATTTCCCGTTGCATTATCAAATAATGGATAAGTAGAATTTTTATTAACACTTTCTAAAATCTCATCTAAAAATTCTTTTGAAATATTTCTAAGGCTTTCTTGAAATGTTCCTCTAAGGAAACTAAGTCCAATATTTTCATTTTCATTAAGTTCAAATCTGTGTATTTCTAGCAGACCAGAATTCACAGCAGTTTTAAGTTCAGTATTGGCAAATTCTAAATTGAGAGTCGGAAATTTTGTATTAATATATTCGCATTCCATTGAAAAAGTTTGTTGAAAAAAAGTAATAGTTTTTAGTTCTTCATCTGTGGGATTTTTAATTTGTAAGATTTTTCTTACTCCCCTTATAAACTTGAGAAAATCATTGACCACTACATTATCCACTACGATTCTAGGTATAGCTTCTTCTAAATCATAGGTTTGTTTAATCATCTGTTCAATTGTCTTATTCCGATTAAAAAAAGTGGGCATCCAAGTTGAATATCCAGCACTACATAATTTTGCTTTGTCTGCATATAAAATAGTTGCTTTTACCATTCGCAAATCATTTTCAAGTGCAGGTGGCATTTCAGGGGCTGTTCCAATTGTTATATGAAGCATAATTTTCTTAATGTTGTAACAAGAAATTAAATTCTAATGTTACCAATCTTCTCAGGTTTTTTATCCTTGTGTGGTCTTGTAATCGGCGCATTTTCCATTTCGCGTTTCGATTGTTCGCCGGAAGAATGCCATTTCATCCATTCGTTTGGCGCGTCGAAGGTGTCGCCGCCGTGTTTGGTCAGGCGTTTGCGGATGCGGCACATAACGGGCGTGTTTATTCCGACACCCGAAATTACGGCTTGACCTTTGGTTAGTGCGGGAAGTTCGGCGAGCATTGCGCGTCCCGCGCCTTCGACGGATTGAGCGACGGTTTGCTGGTCAATCGGGTTGACGATTCGCATAATGATCTGCGTCATACATTGCGATAAAACGTCTTGGTCTAATTTGCCCGGACGCTGCGTGATTAAGCCGATGCCGACTCCGAATTTACGACCTTCGCTTAAAATCTGCTTTAAGATGTTGGTTGAAACGACGCTTGCGCCGGCGGGCGCAAAACGGTGCGCTTCTTCTAAAAGGGCAAAAACCGGATAATTGAGAAAATTTTCGCCGCTCGATACTTCTTCGCGGACGGTCAGCATTCTGGCTTTGTTGACGCGCCGCAAAAGAGTTCCGACGATGACTTGCTGCTCGTGCTGTTCGATGTCGGAAAGCTGCAAAATCGTGCAGCGTCCGGGCGCGAACAAATCTTTTAATTCGATGTGTTCGGATGAATGGAAAATGCTGTCGGGTTTGTCGAAACGCGAATCCATTCGCCATAAAAGTCCGTCAATCGAAGAAACATTGCCGCCCGAACTGTCTTTTTTCGTTTCGTCCCCGTATTTCTGCGCCAAAACTTCGTCGCGCAGATCGTGATAAGCGTAGGCGTAATCTGAACGCCGTTCCGCTTTTAATTTTTCCTGCAAACTACGAAACGCCTGCGAGAGAAAATGCGCCATTTTGTCCGACGTTCCTTCGGGCAGAAGATATTTTACGTCCGCTTCGGTCAAGGTCGAAAAGCGCACCTTTATTTTGTCGGGCGTATAGATTTTCACTTCGGGACGATATTCGTCATCGCCGTCGCCGAAAAATTGCGAATCGCCCATAATCGAAGACATCGTGTGATATTCGCCGTGCGGATCAACGATCAAAACGGCGGCGCGGTTGTATCGGTTCATCAATTCCTCGACAAAAACGCCTGCCGTGTAAGATTTTCCCGAACCCGTCGAAGCCAAAATTGCGAGATGAGTTGAAACGACATCTTTGACCGAAAGCACGACAGGAACTTCGCCGTTTTCGCGGGTTAAAAGCGAACCGATGTGCGCCGAACCGATCTGCTCGAACTGTTTCGGCGAAAGCATCTGCGCCAAAGTTTCGCTCGACGCGAGAAAAATCGCATCGCCCGGATTCGGCGGAATGCGCGGATTGACGAAATCGTTTAAATTTTTAGAGAAATAACCGATTGTTTCAACCGTAATTTCGTAAATCTCCTGCGCTTCTTCGAGTCCGATCAGCGCAGAAACCATCGAAGGCGGCGTGTCGGGATCGGATAAAAAAGCGTCGGGCAAATTACGCACGAGTTTTCGGCTCTTGATCGTGCCGACGATCTGCCGTTTTTCGTCGCCGACCTCTTTCGCGTAATACACGAATTCGCCGATGCGCGTATGTTTGTTGTCTTTGGTAATAAAAAGATACTCGTGCGGCAACTCGCCCGGACCTTTGACCGTTCCTGTTAAATTGTCTGTGGTTGTCATAAGTTAAATTTAAAAGAATAATTTTCAGAGGAAATTATATCACGGGCGTTTCCGCCGTAAAATCGGACTGCGCCTTAAAATTTTTTGGATGAGAAACCGAACAAAAAAAGAAAAAGGCATCATATCGAATGCCTTTTCTTGTGTAAGTTAATAATTTATTGCCTGTTAATTTTTGGCGAACAAATCGAATCCGACGAGATAATCGGTAACAGCGACAACGCGCGGCGCAAATTTATAGCGTTTGTGCGAGGCGTTGAGAACGTATGTCTGTCCCGATTCTATTTCGCTGAAACGGTAATAGCCGAACGAATTGGTTCGCGCCGTTTGGCGGTTGCCGTATTGGTCGGTTATTGTAACCGATACGTTGGAAATTCCTCTGCCGAACGAGGAAAAGACGCGCCCGGAAACCGAAACCGAAGCGGCGGTTGGCGCGGTGATCGCAAAGTTGGCGTTGTTGATGTCGAAAAAGATATTGCCGACGGCTTCGACTTTGATTCGCGCCGCCATTGTCGGATTGTTCGGCACGGTGATTTGCTCGCTGCCGTCGTTCGCGGTGTTGGCGGCAAGCGTGATCGGGAATGTCTGCCCGCCGTCGGTTGACAGCAGAATATTGACGTTTGCCGTGTTTACCGGCGCGGCGTTCGTGTTCGCCACGTCCCACGTTACGGTTTGCGTCGTTCCGGTTTGCCACGTTGCGGCGGGCGCAGATGCCGCGAATGATTCCTGAAAATTTGCCGCCGAAGAATTCTGCGTCGTTACCTGAAACGGTCCCGCGCCTCCGGCGATTGTAACGGTTGTTCCAGCATCGGCAACGCCGCCGCGGCGGTCTCGTAGGGAAACGCGGTAATTCATTGTCCGCGAAACCGTCGGCAGACGCTCGCCGACGACGCAGGTCATTCCGGTTTCGCAAACCGCGCCGGGTTTTCCGGTCGGATGCGTTCCCGTATAGGTCAAAGGCGGCTGATTGCTGCCCGCCGGATCGTTATTTGCCGGATTTAAGATGAAAGTCAAACTCGGAAATGTTCTCTGATTACTTCCAACCGGAGAATAAGCGCGAAACAACGGGCGCAAAACGCCGTCCGAATCAACGTCATAAGTTCCCGGCGGAGTTCCCGCCACACCGCTTGCCGACGGCGCGAGGTCGTATTCTTCCCACGAATAAAGCAGATTTGAAACATCATTCGCGTCCGCGTCGTTTCCGGTTGCCGTCAACGTAAAAGGCGTAAGACGCGGAATCGTGAAAGACGCTCCGGCGTTGATTGTCGGAATATTATTCGCGCCCGCCGCCAACGTGCCGCATCCGGTTTGCTGAGGATCGCCGTTCGGGTCGTTCAGATTGTCGTTTATTTCGGTCATACTTCTGATATGAAAAGCCGGCAGAGTGAAATCGTTAAACTGCTGCAAATTTCGCATTTCGCAAATGCCGACGTAAGACATAATCGTTGAACCGCTGGCGACTTCAAAGGCGTTCGCCGCCGAGCGCGTCGTGCAAGTTCCCGACGAATCGGCGTTGTTATAAGTGTGATTCGCACCGAATTGATGCCCGATTTCGTGCGCGACGTAATCAACGACGAACGGATCGCCCGTTTCCGTGCCGCGTGCCGAATAACCTTCGCCTTTTTGCGAACTGCACAGCGAAGGCGACGATGCCACGCCGCCGCCGCCCGTGCCGAAAAGATGCCCGATGTCGTAATTCGTCGTGCCGACGCGGTTGTTGAGCGTATTATTGTTGATGGTTAATTGCGCCGTGTTGTCGGTGTTGTCATACGGATCGTTTGTCGGATCGTCAAAAATGATATTTCTCGTATTGTCGCTGGTCGGCGGATTGACCAATTGAAATTGCGAAGCGAGTTCGCGCGTGTAAATTCCGTTGAGGTGATTAACCGCCGTCATTATCACGGCAAGCGCGCCGTCCCGAATTTGCTGCGTGGTAGTCGCTCCCGCACCGGCGGCGTTTCGCGCAAATTCGCCCGTCGTTGCCACGGCGAGCCGGTAAGTGCGAACCCGTGCGCCGAAGGCAAATTCCGGCGCGTCCGGCACAAAGGCTTGATAATCGGATCGGATAAGTTTCGAGAAATTTACTTCCTCCCGATCATAAAATTCGACGTTTGATCTGCCGAATTCATGTTTGTAAAAAACGAGATAATCGTTTGTGTCGCCTTTGGAATACGGATCAATAAAAACGATGCCGTGATCGGTTTCGATATAGCCGTGAAAACCGAGCGCGTTCCAATCGAACCGCCCAATTGCCGATTTGTCGTCAATTCCGTAGCCGACAAAAGATTTCCAGTCGGGATATTGCCCGGCAAGTTCGGGCGACAGCACGGAAGTTTCTTCCATTTTGAAACGCTGAAGCGAGCCGTCCGGCATCGGAATTTCCATTATGACGTTTTTCGCCTCCGCCGCGTCCGTGTTTTCAAGCGGCAAATCGGCGAGCGAATTTTTCAAAGCCGTTTCGTTGAGCCGAAAAACGAGATATTTCTCCGGCGTTGCTTGGCTGTTTTCACGATCTTGCAGATTTTTTTCGTCAATCTGCCGCCAAAGTTTATTACTGCTTTTTTGAGCATACGCCGGCAAAAAGGCGGCGTTGAAAATAATCGCCGTTATTGTGAAAACGAATATTCTGATTATGTATTTGTTCATATAATTTTACTCCTCAATTTTTTTTCAATAGAAAGCGGACAAACATAAATTTCATTTTGGTCGGTTTCGATAAAATGAATTTTTCCCGATTCGATCAGCCGATAAATTTCACGACTGCTCATAAAGAGCAGATCGGCGGACGCTTGCGCCGAAATCATCTGCGCGAAACACCGGACGCAAAAGATATTTTCTTTCGCGGTCTGCCGCCGCATTAAAATTTTGCGTTCGGTTTTGACCAAAATGTTCATTGTGCGTATGACTTTCATCTGTTTTCGGGTAAAATCAAAAATTGTCCGACTTCGGTTTGTCGCTTGGTAAAAACTTTATAAAAACCCCTTTATAAAAGTCCTGATAAAAAGTCGGAAATTTTTTCGGATAAAATTTCGGATAGCGTGAAAGATAAGCAAATAAAAGAGTTTTACGATTTCGCCTCGTTTCGGATTGACGTAAAAAAACGTCGTCTGATGCGCGGCGACGAAATCGTTTCGCTCACGCCGAAGGAGTTTGAAGTTTTATTTTTATTGATCGAAAACGCCGGGCGCGTCGTCGAAAAGGACGAATTGCTCGATGCTGTTTGGGCGGATACGTTTGTCGAAGAAGGAACGCTGACGCGCAACATTTCTTGGCTCAGAAAAAAATTAGCCGAGAACGCCGAAAGCGATACGAAGTTTATCGAAACCGTGCCGAAACGCGGTTATCGTTTTTTGCCGGAAATTACGAAAGTTGTCGAAGATTTTCCCGCATTCGTCGAAAACGGCGGCGAAGAATTTGTTTATCAGGAACAGATCGTTCAACAAATTCAGATTGAAGAGATAATTGAAACCGATTTGCCCGCCGTTTCGGATTCAAATTTGAAATTGCCGCCCACCGCGCCGCGCCGAAGCGTTTCAAAATTTTGGCTGATTCCCGTTTTGCTGATGTTCACCGCGCTTTCGTTTTTCGCGTATCACGGTTTTGTCGCCGAAAAGTTTCCGAAAGTTCGGCTTGCGACAAAAATTGTTCCGTTTTCAGGTTTGCCCGGACGCGAAACTTCGCCCGCTTTTTCGCCCGACGGCAAGCAGATCGTGTTCGCTTGGAACGGCGGAGTTGACGGCGGGAAAATGAATATTTACGTTAAACTGATCGGCGCGGGCGAACCTGTCCGGCTGACGAATACGGAAAATGACGAAATCAATCCGGTTTTCTCGCCCGACGGAAAAACCGTCGCCTTCGTCCGCGTTTTTCCGACGCACAACGAAATAATCTCGATTCCCGCGCTCGGCGGCGCGGAGCGTAAAATTTACGAACACGCAAGTTACGCCAGCATTTCGTTTTCGCCCGACGGGAAATTTCTCGCGCACGCCGAACTTGACCGTTCAACAAATAAAGCCGGAATTTTTCTCATCAATCTTGCAACCGGCGAAAAAAAGCAAATTACGAAGCCGCAAAACCCGACGGTTGACCACACGCCGCGCTTTTCGCCGGACGGCAAAAGTCTGGCTTTTATCAGGTATTTCAACAGTTTCAAGCGCGAAATTTTCGTCGTTCCGTCTGGCGGCGGCGAACCGCGACAAATCACGAATGACGATGTGCGGATTTACGGTTTGGCGTGGAACGCCGGCGGCGAAAGTCTGTTTTTTACATCGTTTCGCCACGTTAATCAACTCAATTTGTGGCAAATTTCGCTAAACGATGCCGCCGAACCCGAATTGATTCCGACGAACGGAAAAAATTTGCAGGATTTGGCAATTTCGCCCGACGGGAAAACCGCCGCTTTTGTTGAAGAAACCGCCGACGAAAACATTTGGGAAATTGCCGCCGACCAGCCGCCGAAGCCGATTATTCGTTCGAGCCGCGCCGACCACAGCCAGCAATTTTCGCCCGACGGAACAAAAATTGTTTTTGTTTCCGAACGCACGGGAAATTACGAAATCTGGCTGGCGGACGCAGACGGCAAAAATCAAACGCAATTGACCGATTCGGGCGCGTCGGCGGGCAGTCCGCGTTTTTCGCCCGATGGAAAATTTATTGTTTACGACGAGCAAGCGGCGGGCGGCAGCGATATTTTTATAATTTCCGTCAACGGCGGCGCGTGGCGTAGTTTGACCGAAAATGCCGGAAACAATTTTCTGCCCGCGTGGAGCGTTGACGGCAAATGGATTTTCTTTGTTTCAAATCGGGCGGGCGACGAGCAGATGTGGAAAATTCCGGCAAGCGGCGGCGAAGCCGTGCAGATTACCAAACAAGGCGCGTTTGAAATGTTCGCCGCGCCGGACGGCAAAACGATTGTTTATTCAAAGGGCGCGGGAAAATCCGGTTTGTGGACGGTTAAAACCGACGGCGCGGACGAGAAACCGTCTCCCGAACTCGCCGAAGCGGGTGCGTGGCGTTCGTGGACGGTTATGCCGAAAGGCATCTATTACGCGGCGTTCACCGCACAAATTCCGCTGCACATCGAGTTTTACGATTTTACGGCTAAACAAACAAAGCAAATCGCCGCCGTTGATAAATTTCCGCTCGATTACTACGCTAATCTGAGCGTTTCAGCCGATGGCGGGCGAATTCTCTACGCGCAGCAAGACCAAATTAACGCCGGAATAATGCTCGCCGAATTAGCCGAATGAGTTTTATATGAATTTTCTGTTTTTGCTTATGCTGCCGATCTGCTCTTGATAATAAACAATTCGCCGATGCGCGTGTGTTTATTGTGTTTTGTAATAAAGAGGAAATTATATCACGGAGATTTTATATTCTTCCGCAAAATGAATTGCGGAAGCCCGCACGGAGTAAGGACACAAAACACACTTACGCGCGTGCGTGTTTCTGCATAATTTATCCACATCTCATTTAGAATCCCTATAATTACCGCACGACACTAAAACCGCTTTCACCTTTTTTATGAAAATAAATGCGCCGATAAATCTGAATAATTACGATAAAAAATATCTTTTTTCTCAATAAATTCCGGTAACTGATATTTTGATTCGGGAACAAATACATTTTTCCGGTGTCTAACCGAATATCAAACTTTAGGAGGAGAAAAAATGAAAAACAAATTGAATTTGAAGTATGTCTGGCTGACGGTTGGCGTTATTTCGCTGATTTTGCTGGCTTTTGATTGGTTCGGTTTCGGTTCTGAGAATCTGCAAAACGCGATTCTCGCGCTTAATTTTACTGCGTTTGTATTATCTTTGCCGTGCAGCCTTTTCGTGATTCCGGTTGTCATTGCGGCAAATCATTATTTGTCGCTTGCGCCTGTTTCGGGCGAAGGAATTTATCTGAACACGATTTTTCTGTTTGTCATCGGCGCAATGCAGTGGTTTTGGATCGCCCGTTTCTGGTCGCCGAATGAGCCTGTATTTCAGATGATCGGTTTGAAGAACGGGAATTTGACTGACTGAAATTTGCTGAAACTGAAAAATCATCACCGAACAATTGTTCGGTGATGATTTTTATTTAGAAACCAATTTAATCTTCCAACAGCAAAATTTTAACTTCAGTAAATTTATTAGATCGTTGTTTGAGAATCTCGGACAGTTCGCCTTTGCGTGCTTTCAATTGTTTTCTGATCTTTTCGTTGAGGGCGAGAAATTCGGCTTTGACGTTTCCGTTTTGGTCGGATGTCAGACGAATCTGCAAGCCGTCGAGAACGGAATTTTTAAGCGCGATCATAAGTTGCTGCTGTCCGTCGCCCGAAGTTTGAGCGCGGACGAAAGAAACGATGCGTTCCAGATCGGCGACGTGCAGAATGGAACGCGCCGCCGGTGCGGAAACTTCGGGGGCGGATTTCGCGCCTGCCGAAACGATCCGGTTGGCGTAAACGGCTGAATTTTCATCGTCGTTTCCCTGTTCGCCGCCGCTTTCGCCTTTGTTTTTGTCTTGGGATTTTACCTTTTCTTCTTCCTTCCGATTCGCTTCTTTTTTCTCTTCGGCTTCGCTTGTTTTAGCGGCGGATTCGGACGAATCGCTTTTTGCGGCGGCGGTTTTTTCGTTTTTACCTGTTTGCTCGCGGGCTTCGCTTAAAATGCGCTCGAACGCGCCCGGTTTGGGCGCGTTCGTAATGTTTGCCGTCTGCGTTCTGCCCGACGAATCGAACACGGATTTTTCCGTTTTAAAGTTCGACTCTTTGTTTTCCGCCGCCTTATTTTTCGTTTGTTCGACTCGCATTCGTGTTACCTCAACTTGGAATTAACTTCGCGTAAATCCTTTTTGATTTGTCTGATGTCTGTCGCTTCGCCTTTCGGATCGAGTTCGACAACTTTTTCAAACGCTTCTTTGGCTTTTCTGTATTCGCGCTGTTCGTAATAGACGTTTGCCAATCTGCCGTAAGCGACAGCCGACTTCGCATCAAAATCAATTGCTTTGAGATAATTTTCAATCGCGCTGACATCGCGTTTTAATTTCTCGTAACCCTTACCGATACTAATGTAAACCTCGGCACTCGGCATCGTTTCGGCAACTTTTTTGAGCATTTCCAAACCTTTCTCGCTATACTTCGTGTCGAGCAGCAGAGTTCCGAGCCAAAGCTGCGTGTCGGGCGTATCGTAACCCGTCTTGATCGCGTGTTCGTAGGAACTGACGGCTTCTTTTTCTTTTCCGAGCAGGCGGTATGCGTCGCCCATTTTTTTATAAGCCATCGCCAGCTTTCTGTCAATCTGCACGGCTTTCGTATAAAGTTTCAGAGCGTCTTCATACTGCTCGTTGGCAAAATATGTGTTGCCCGTCGCATAAGCCGGCAAAGCCGAACTCGGCATAAATTCTTCAGCTTTTTTGAAAGCCGTGACAGCGTTAAGATATTCTTTTTTGGCAAATTCGATCTGACCGGAAGCAAACCAACGCTGGGCTTCGATCTGAACAGCCGTATAGCCTTGCAATTGACCGAGTTGGGCAGCTTGAAAAACAAATTGCCAGTCTTCCGGCGTAACCGAATCGGTAGTTGCCGGATTCGCATAATCTTCTAAAATCCGTTTGACCTTGTTGCTGTTTCCCGAAGCACTTCCCGAAACGACTTTATTTTCCGAAGGATTTCGGCTGCTGTCTGCCGCGCCTTTTTTCAGTTCGCCGGCGGCGGATATATTGAATAAATTTTGTTCGGGACTAATGGTAATGCTCTTTGTCGTTATAACATCCTGATCGCTGTTTTTCGCCGTCAAAGTATAATCGCCCGGTTCGATGTATTCCGAAAACTTGAAATCATCGTCGGTAACGCCGATCATTTCGTCATTGAGCCAAACTTCTACTTCCGGCTGATCGGCGGTAAATGTAACGGTAACGAGTTTTTTCAGAGAAGACGTTTTGCGCTTCTTACTCGGCGTTCTTTTCGGTGGAGGCGGAGACGTTCTTTTTCTTGCCGGCTGCGCTTTCGGCTGCGTTGTCGGCTGTGTTGCCGGCGGCAGAGGTTTCCTTTTCGGAGTCTTATCGGGAGTTCCGTAAACGGTATCGCGTAAACTGTCCTGCGCGAACGCATTTGTTCCGAGAGCGAAAATTATTAAAAATAAAGCTGCCGGTAAAACGAGAACTGACTTTCGTGAAATTATGAAAAATATGTCTGAACTAATCATTTGGTAAATAACCTCCTAACGGTAAATCTCTCTAATTATAATAACGATAAAAACTTCATTTTCTTACAACGACATAGCGGAAACCGACTGCCGGAACTTTCGTTTTCTCCGGTATCTCATATCTGGCTTGCGCGGAAATCTGTTCAGCCGGCTCTTTTGCCGAACCGCCTTTGACGACGCGCAGGTTCTTTCCGCTTTCGAGTGCTTCTTCTACTGATTGGTCGGTAACTTCCTCGTCTTTTCCGACCTTATCCTGCGTCCATTCCCAGACGTTTCCCGCCATATCAAATGCGCCGAACGGAGAACGATTAAGCGGAAAACTTCTTGCGGCGGAAATTTTCGCGCCGCTTTCCTTGCTGCTTGCCGCGTCGTCGTTCCAATCGTTTCCCCACGGATACTTAAAGCCCTGACTTCCGCGTGCCGCCATTTCCCACTCGGCTTCGGTCGGAAGACGCACGGGCAGACCGATCTTTTTCTCCAGCCACTCGCAGAAGGCTATCGCATCGCGCCACGAAACATTTGTGACGGGAAAGTTTTCCGTTTCCGCCGGGAAAGTTCCTTCCTTCCAGTCGGGCGGCGCGGGATAATCGGTTTCCTTGATAAATTCGGCGTATTGCGCGTTTGTAACTTCCGTTTCGGCGATCAGAAAATCTCCGACAATCGAACGCTCCAGAGGCATCTTCGTATCGCCGCCGCCGATAACGATTTCTCCGCCGGAAACTTCAACCGTATTTTCGATTTTTCGTTTTTCCTGCGCCGGTTTTTTCTTGACGGGCGGCGGATTTTCCGGCTTATTTGCCGCCGCCGTTTGGTTCTGAGTGGCGTTTGCCGAATTTAAAGCGTCGGAATTTGCGATTTGCGGCTGATTCGCCGAACCGAACAGATACCAGCTTCCGACACCGAGAAAAACAGCGGTTGTAAAACAAATTATTCCGGCGGTAATAAACGGAAAAAGACGCAGTTCCTCTGCGGCAGGCGAATTCTGAATTGTTTTGACAGGCTGCGTATTTTGCTCCGACATAATTTATAAAACCCGAAAAATTAAAATGTATCGGAGAAAAAAACTTGTTCCGATACTTTATTCCCTGCTTGATCTTTTTAGATAATTATAATCATAATAATTCAAACGATTAATAGCAACTTTTTTTCCGGTTTTTAACAAAATTTTAATCAGGATTCTTTGTTGCGTCCGTGCAGAATCGCGCCGATCTCGTCGCTGATTTTCTGCTGACGGCGGTTTTCCTCGACGCGCTCGACGCTTTGCCAATTGCTTTTATGCGTTTCGATTGATTTTAAATCGCGGGCGGATTCGATCAGATTTTCCCGCGCCTTCTCAACTTCCTTTTCCGCCCTGTCAACAACCTGAATCTGTTTGTCAACATCGCTTTGAAGTTCGGTTTCCTTTTTTTTCAGATCGCTTAAAAATTCCTTGTGAACCAGCACATTCTGCGCCCGTATGCCTTTGTCCAGTTCTTCATACATTTTCTTTTGCGCTTGATTTTGCTGCTCGTAGCATTCCTGCAAAAGCATTCTCCGGCGGCTTAATTCGGCTTCGGCTTGCTCCAGTTGCTGAAAGCGCAGAGCGACAATTTGTGCCGCTTCGTCTTTGGCGCGGCGGCGAATGTCCAAAACCGTTTCCAAGCGGTATTTTTTCGCTTTCATAAAAATTTCCGGTAATGCTAAAGCCCGTCGGCAATTGATAAAAACAGATTCTCAGCCTTACATTTTTAGCATTACCAAATTTCTTTTTCAAGTCTTAGGGAAAAATCATCTCTTATCAAACAAAATTTTCCGATGCTCTGCCGGTAAAAACCGTTGCGAAAAATTTCCGAATCGCAAACGAGAAATAAATTGCCGGAAAATACGAAAATTTCACGAACATAGAAAAAATTCAGGGCAAACTGCCCCGAAATCCGGCAGATAAAATTTGCTGAAAATCCGGCAAATAAATTTTTTTGGCTTTATCTTCGTAAAATTTCACGGTATATTTCTTCGGATTCTCCGGTTAAAGTTTATCATTTTAAATATTTGTTTTAAGATTTCTATAAATTTTTTTTGTATTTACACGGAAAAATAAGTTACTGTTTAAATTACTATCGTGAGCGAATATCCTTCCGACCAAGTTTCCGCCGCGCAGACGGCATTTTTAGACCGCGATGAATTAATTGAGCGGTATCGTCCGCTTGTCTATTCTATCGTCACACAAATTTCGCAAAATTTTCCGGTCAAGGTTGATTTTGAAGAACTCTCCGGTTACGGCTTTATCGGTTTGCTCGAAGCGGCTGACCGCTATGATCCGCGCCGCAAAATTTCGTTCGTGACATTTTCGTATTACCGCATCAAGGGCGCGGTTTTTGACGGATTGCGCCAGATGGGAATTTTATCACGCAAGCCGAACGAAGCGTGGATTCGGCGGGAAGCGGTCTTAAATGATCTGGTGCAGACCGCCGGCGACGACGAAACGGAAAGCGGACATCTGAGCGTCGAAGACGAAATTCAAATCGTCAGAAAATATATTGATTCGCTGATTCCGGCTTATTTGCTGTCTTTAAGCGAAGAAAGCACGCCGGACATCGCCGATCTGCGCGAACTGCCGAGTGAAACCGTCGAATTTCAGCAAATTGCCGAATTGCTTTACCAGACGATCAGCGAACTGCCCGACGCGGAAAAGGAAGTCATTATATCGGTTTACTTTAAGAACCTGATGTTGACCGAAGTTGCCGACCTGATGGGCGTTAATCGGTCTTGGATTTCCCGCCTTCACGTCAAAGCTCTCACGCGTCTGCGCCAACGCCTCGCCTTGGTCGGAATATTGGAGGAAGATCAAATTAATTAAAAAAAATTAACCGCTGATGAAAAAAATCGGGAAACAATTTCGCATTTCCGGCGATAACTATTAATAACGGCTGAGAAAATTTATTTTGGCAGCAAACCAAAAACAAATTTTCGCCGAAAAAAAATCATTTATTTACAGGAGAAAAAAATAATATGAACGTCAGCGAAAAATTTTTGAACGATCTTTTTACACTTAACGATGTCAATACGAATTTTTTTGACGAAGTTAATCCGGCAAAACTAAACAACGTAAACAATATTCTAGCGGATATTTTCAGCGATTTTGAAAAACTTTTTGAAACCTTTGGCAGCCGGTTTTCCGGCGGTCAGGACATACAGCCGGGCGGCTGGGTTTCTCCGCCGATGATTGAGGAATCATTTCATCCGCCGGGAAGTTTGACAACCGACGGCAATGCGATTACCACGCCCGGCGGCTACAAAATCGAAGCGACGGGACAATTCGAGTGGAACATTACCGGACCGGACGGAAAATCAACCAGAGTCTGGGGCGATCCGCACGTTGACGAAGGCGACGGCGGAAAATGGGATTTCAAACGAAATTCGACATTCGTTTTGGGCGACGGAACAAAGGTCAACGTAACAACCGCGCCTTACGGCAACGGCGCAACCGTTACGCAAGGTCTGGAAATTATCAGCGGTAATGACCGCGTGACCGTTTCCGGCATAGACAAAGGCAGAGGAGTCGTCGGGCAGGTTACGCAGGACGGATACGCGCACGCCAACACTTTCGGCGGCAACGACGTTTTCGTAATGGGCGGAGAAACGGATGATTGGTCTTTTCAAGGCAGAGAGATCGTCGGCAGCAGAAACGGCGGCGAATCTTTCAAACTCGGCGGCAGATTGGCGGCGGGCGACACCAGACGCAGTTCGGAATATAATTTCTTATCCTTTTTGCGTGATTTCAGCAACTTTATGTCGAACAACTGGAATCGCAACTGGAGACCGAACCGTTTCGGCACAAATCCGTATTACGACGGTTTATCAACGCGCAATGATTTTCGCAGTAATAACAATTATGATCGCTCGCGTCATCATAATCAGATGCGTCAGGCGTTCAGACTTCTCGGCGAAATGTTTCATCTGCTCGAACGAATGGCAAGACTTAACGATCAGCTTTCCGTCGGAAGAAACCGCACAATGTATGCTTAAATTTTTCAGAAGCAAAGCATATAAATTTATTATTAAGCGGTTTGAAAATTACTGATATGAAAAATAAGAAAAATACGCCCGCTGAAAACGCGGAAGAGCGCGGAAAAAAGGAAGGGAATTTATCATATTTCCGCGTTTTTCCGCGCTCTTTTGCGGGCAATCTTCTTAAAATTCACTAAATAAACAGTGTGTCGCTTGGTAATGAAATAAATTATAAAAATCGGTATGGCGAACCGCAAATTGTCCGCCATACCGTTTGATAAAAATTCTCAGGAGGAAAATTTATGTCCGGCATCAAAGGCATCCAAAACTCGTTTGGCGGTTTTCTGGATAAAATAGGAAATGCGGCGGATAAACTCGGCAATTTAAAAACTTCCCGCCCGGCTTTTTCCGCAAACAGCGGATGGATAAACCATTTGAACGAACAGATCGGCAATGAGCCGGAAGTTCGGACAAAAGAGAAATTTTCGGTAAAACTTCCCGCCGACCAAGACCCGCAAAAACTTCGGGACAATCTGCTGCGTGATAACTTCGGTTTTACCGACGAAGACATCGCCGAATACGACAAACTGACCGAAAATAAAGGTTTTTATTTAATTAATTCGAAAAAACCGGACAAGCGTGCGACGGCAAAAGATGTCGGCAATTGGAAAACGGCAAACGGTTTTGTCGAAATAGATGTTTCCAACGAAAAAGCCGCCGAACTGCGCTCATTTCGCGTCGGGCGCGTTTTGGACAAATCGCTCGAAAACATCGGCGATCCGCTTTTGCGCGAAACGGTCAAAACCGATTTGATAAAAATCTACAATGCGGAAGGCTTTGACAAAACAAACGCGGCGGAACGCCTGATAAATCTGGAAGTCGAAAACCACGACGACGCGCGGACGATCCGCGATTCAATCCGCACGTTTGCCGAACAAAAGGAAACGAAAAACAACCCCGTCGCGCAGATTTTAGCGGCAAAAATCGAATTGGCAGACATCAGCCGAACGCAAAACAAAATAGCTTCGACATTCGCCAAAGCGAACGAAGCAAAACCGACAATAATCAACAAACTGCTCGACAAGAAAAACGACGGCGGCTTGCTGAATTCGTCAATCGGAAGAAATCCCGTTGACGTTTTAATGCCGCTGACGGAAGCCGACGCGCGAGCCTTAGAGCAGACAAGAGAACTGCGCCAAAAGATCGCCGATTACCAAGCAAAACTGCAAACAACGGCAAAAACGGCGGGCGGTTTTGACAACAGAACGGGCAAAAAATCGCCGACAATAAAAATCAACCGCGAGGAAGCCGCGTGGGTCAATCGGCAGGCGGCGGACGTTTACAGAGCGTTGGGCAATGAAGGCGAAGCGCAAAAACGCGAGATGATGATGCGGTTTTATCAAGCGGACGACGCGGACAGAAACGGAAATCAATTTTTTATCAGCCGCCATAAAGGAAATGCGATGAGCGCGATAACGCCCGAAAAGCAAGAGTTGCGGGAAATGCAGGCTAAAGATTCGTCCGTCGTGAAAAAGGATTTGTCGGAAGACCCGCAGAAACGCGAATTGTCAAAGCAGATTTTGATCGAAAGAAACGGGAAAAACAATCTGATAAAAATCGTGCCTGCATTGCAGTTTCAAGTTGAAGGTTCGCTCAAACCGCTTAGTAGCGTTCAGAAAGTTGACCAATATCTTCAACTTGACAAAAACGGAAAAACTGTTAAAGAAGGTTATCCTTATTATCGTCGGCGTATTATAACTCAAAAGCAAGTGGCTGAACCGCAAGAATTAAACAGAGCAGGAACGGGCAGAGCAATGAGAGCGGCGGGCGCGGCGGCACTTCCCGAAGAATTTAACAAGTGGTTTCCGATTTTGACCGATTTATATTTGGGAACGAGTAAAAGCAGAACATCGAAAAGAGAAGGATTGAAAGACGCGGTTTTTCAGCAAGAAAATCTGCCCGTTCCGCCGAAGCCTGAAAAGCTGCCGCAGCTTCGCTGGCGGTTGAGGGAAAGTTTCGGTAAAGAAACGGCTAATCAGATGATGAAATTTGTCGAGGAGGCAAGTTATGCGTATTGGAACTATCAGATCAAGTAGCTTTTTGCTTTTAGTAAGCTTCTTGCTTATCACGACGGCTTGCGCTCAAAGCGAAGCAGAAAAACTTAAATTGTCTTATCAGCACGAAGATAAAGCACTAGAGTTGCGACAGAAAGGTGACATTCAAGGCGCGATACGAGAACAACAAAAAGCAATAGAATTAAATTCAAACGATTCCAAGCCTTTAACCGTTCTTGCTGGTATGTATATTGAGGAAAAAAATTGGCAAAAAGTTAAAGATGTATCTAGCAAAGCGGTTAAATTAAATCCAAAAGATGCTTGGGCGCATTATTTATTAGCCCAAGCGTTAGATAATCTGGGAAATAATCAAGAATCACTAAAGGAAAGACGAATTGCCTCAGATTTAGAGCCTGATAACACATTATTTTTAGTGAATCTCGGCGTAGCTCAAGAATTATCGGGTGATAATAAAGCAGCGCGAGAAAGCTATAAAAAGGCTGTGTCTATCAATCCAGATTATATTTACGGATTATACCGTCTGGGATTGCTCGAAGCAGAAGAAGGCAATTTAGAGAAAGCAAAACAGATATTTGAAAAAATCATTCAAACGAAGCCGACGGAAGAAGGTGATGAAAAGTTTATCGAAGAAATTAGACAAAGACTCGAACAGCTAGAGCGGGCATCTAATTGAAAATAATTTTTACATCAAAAACTGAAAAGCTGCCGCAGCTTCGCTGGCGGTTAAGGGAAAGTTTCGGTAAAGAAACGGCTAATCAGATGATGAAATTTGTCGAGGAGGCGAGTTATGCGTATTGGAACTATCAGATCAAGTAGTCTTTTGCTTTTAGTCAGCTTTTTGCTTATCACGACGGCTTGCGCTCAAAGCGAAGCAGAAAAACTTAAATTGTCTTATCAGCACGAAGATAAAGCACTTGAGTTACGGCAAAAAGGTGATATTCAAGGCGCGATAAAAGAACAAATAAAAGCTATTGAAATAAATTCAAACGATTCCAAGCCATTGGTGGTTTTAGCCGGAATGTATTTGGAAAACGATGATTTACAAAATGCTCAAGCAACATCATTGAAAGCAATTAGTTTAGATACCAAAGATTCACTAGCGCATTATGTTTACGCAAATTCTCTCCGTAGAAGTAAAGATTATAAGAAAGCCTTAGAAGAATACAAAACAGCAGTTTCACTTGAACCAAATAATGCTCTGTATTTAATAAATTTAGGTGATGCCTACGAGGTTTTAAATGAAAATTCATTAGCGAAAAATTATTACCAAAAAGCCTTGATGGTAAACCCAAAATATATTCCTGCCTATTATCGCTTAGGCAGTTTGGAAGCCGAAGAAGGTAATTATGGGAAAGCTAAAGAATTATTAAAGAAAGCGATAGAACTCCAGCCGCAAGAAGAAACCGATAAAGTTTTTATTGAGGAAGCAAGAAAAGAATTAGAAAAATTGAAAAGTAAAGAATGAAATTTTCAATAAAGCTAATCAGATGATGAAGTTCGTTGAGGAGGCAAGTTATGCGTATTGGAACACTAAAATTAAGTAGCCTCGTTTTATTGTGCTTTTTGCTATTTATTAATGCCTGCGCTCAAAATGCGGAAGAAAAACTGAAATTATCTTATCAACACGAAGATAAAGCACTCGAATTGCGTAAAAAAGGTGATATTCAAGGCGCGATAAAAGAACAGCTAAAAGCGATTGAATTAAATTCAAATGATTCTAAGCCTTTAACTGTTTTGGCTGGTATGTATATGGATATTAAACAATGGGAAATGGCAGAAACGACTTTAGAAAAAGCCTTGAAAATTGACGGAACTGATTCTGTCGCCCATCACTTGTATAGTAATATTGCTCAAAGATTAAACAAAAATGAAATAGCTGTTAAGCAAGCTGAACAAGCTGTTAAATATGATCCTAAAAATTTAATGTATTGGACAAATTTAGGAGTTATATATGGAAGTTTAGAAAATAGAAAATCCGAAAGAGAGGCGTATCAAAAAGCATTAGAAATTGATTCTAATTATCTTCCCGCACTTTATAACTTAGCTTTATTAGAATCCGAAGAAGGCAATACGGATAAAGCGATAACTTTATTGAAACAAGTTATTGAAAAAAGTTCCGATGATGAAGAAAGGCTTCAGAGAGCGCAAGATAAGTTAAGAGAGTTAGAAAATAAAATACGTTAAACGAAATGACAAACCTGCAAACAACGGCAAAAACAGCGGGCGGTTTCGACAACAGAACGGGCAAAAAATCGCCGACGATAAAAGTCAACCGCGAAGAAGCCGCGTGGGTCAATCGGCAGGCGGCGGACGTTTACAGAGCGTTGGGCAATGAAGGCGAAGCGCAAAAACGCGAGATGATGATGCGCTTTTATCAAGCGGACGACGCGGACAGAAACGGAAATCAATTTTTTATCAGCCGCCATAAAGGAAACGCGATGAGCGCGATAACGCCCGAAAAGCAAGAGTTGCGGGAAATGCAGGCTAAAGATTCGTCCGTCGTGAAAAAGGATTTGTCGGAAGACCCGCAGAAACGCGAATTGTCAAAGCAGATTTTGATCGAAAGAAACGGGAAAAACAATCTGATAAAAATCGTGCCTGCATTGCAGTTTCAAGTTGAAGGTTCGCTCAAACCGCTTAGTAGCGAGCAAATAACAGAAACATATATTTACAAAGATAAAAAAGGTAAAGTTGCTCCAAAGGGTTATGAATATAAATACAGAAATCAGGTAAGAACAAAACAAATTGTTGAACCGCAAGAATTAAACAGAGCAGGAACAGGCAGAGCAATAAGGGCGGCGGGCGTGGCGGCACTTCCCGAAGAATTTAACAAGTGGTTTCCGATTTTAACCGATTTGTATTTGGGAACAAGTAAAAGCAGAACATCGAAAAGAGAAGGATTGAAAGACGCGGTTTTTCAACAAGAAAATCTGCCCGTTCCGCCGAAGCCTGAAAAGCTGCCGCAGCTTCGCTGGCGGTTGAGGGAAAGTTTCGGTAAAGAAACGGCTAATCAGATGATGAAATTTGTCGAGGAGGCAAGTTATGCGTATTGGAACTATCAGACTAAGTAGCCTGATTCTAGTTAGTTTCCTGCTTTTCGTAAATGCCTGCGCTCAAAGCGCGGAAGAAAAACTGAAACTTTCTTATCAGCACGAAGACAAAGCACTAGAGTTGCGACAGAAAGGTGACATTCAAGGCGCGATACGAGAACAACAAAAAGCAGTAGAATTAAATTCAAACGATTCTAAGCCGTTAATTGTTTTAGCAGGTATGTATTTGGAAAACGGAGAATTACAAAATGCAGAAGCGACAGCCCATAAAGCAGTTAAATTAAATCCTGCGGATTCTTTTGCTCATTATATCTATGCTGATTCATTGCAGAGATTGGAAAAAAATCAGGCAGCTATTGATGAATACCTAAAAGCTGTTTCGCTTAATCCAAAAAATACTTTATTTTTGGTAAATTTAGGTAT
Organism: Pyrinomonadaceae bacterium; assembly: GCA_965214585.1. Classification (GTDB taxonomy): domain Bacteria; phylum Acidobacteriota; class Blastocatellia; order Pyrinomonadales; family Pyrinomonadaceae; genus JAHCHG01. Next base: position 1,680,509 of record OZ243957.1, read on the forward strand.
TGCCTATGAAAACTTAAATCAAATAGATTCAGCTAAAGAACAATTTATCAAAGCTCTCCAAGTTAATCCAAAATATATTCCTGCCTATTATCGCTTAGGCAGTTTGGAAGCCGAAGAAGGTAATTATGAAAAGGCTAAAGAATTGTTAAACAAAGCATTAGAACTCCAGCCGCAAGAAGAAGCCGATAAAGTTTTTATCGAGGAGGCAAGAAAAGAATTAGAAAAACTGAAACAATAGAACGGGCAAAAGATCGCCGACAATCAAAGTCAACCGCGAAGAAGCCGCGTGGGTCAATCGGCAGGCGGCGGACGTTTACAGAGCGTTGGGCAATGAAGGCGAAGCGCAGAAGCGCGAGATGATGATGCGGTTTTATCAGGTTGACGACAAGGAAAGAAATTCGGTTGAAGTAAAAGGCTATAAAATTATTCCGCTTTATAAAAAAGGCGAATACGCCGTAACCGTTCCCGAAAATTTGTCCGTCGCACCGAGTCAAATCAAGCCGACACCAAAAGAATTCGGCGAAGACCCGTTCAAGTTGGAAACGAAAAAGTATGAGAAAAAATACAAAGTAGTCGAAACAATGTGGCGCGACGGCAGACCTTCGACGGAAGTTCAGAAAGGCACGGTCAAAGGTTACGAGAGAAATTATCAGATGGACGGTTCTTTGAGGTTGGAAGAGAAAAAAGAGAATGAATGGCGAAAATATGAAAATAAAAGCGGTAGAAAATTCCCTGAAAAAAGAGTTACTTTGGGGTATTCTTCAGAAATAATTAAAAGTCCTGAATTAAATCCGAAAGGAATAAGTGCAGGAAATCGAGCAGCAGGCGTAGCAGGTTTAGCCGATGAGTGGAATAGATGGATGATGTTTCGCATAAACAGCGTTAAAGCAACAAAAGAGATTAACGAAATGATGAAAGCGAAACAAGAGCATTTTCTTAGAAACAATTATATTACGCCGCCGAAACCGGGCGAATTGTCGGGAGTTAAGTTTCAATTAGAAACGAAATTCGGCAAAGAAAATGCAAAAGAAATGATGAAGTTCATCGAGGAGGCAAGTTATGCGGTTTGGGGAACGAAGTAAATTATTAATTTTGATTTTTCTGTCTTTACTGATTTCGTCTAATTTTGCTTGCGGTCAAAGCGAAGCTGAAAAGATCAAACTTCATAATGAATACGCAAATAAAGCATCTGAACTTAGAGAACAAGGCAAATTAAAAGAAGCTGTTGAAGAACAGAAAAAAGCTATTGAATTTGTTCCTAAAAGTGGAGAATCCATAACTGTTTTAGCTAATCTTTATTTAGAACTGTATGAAAAGACTAAAGATAAAACATTTCTGATTGAGGCAAAAAAACAGTTGGAGAAATCAACTCAATTAGAGCCGAAAGACCCGATTGGACACGAAATGTTAGCTGAAACTTTAAAGAGATTAGGTGATAATGAAGAAGCATTAAAACAATTAAATATTGTCATTCAATTACAGCCGAATGATCTTGACAGTATAGTTAATATTGGATCAATTCATAGTTCATTAGGTGAATATAAATCAGCAGAAGAATCTTTTGAGAAAGTCTTGAGGATGAATCCTGATTATATCTATGCGCGTTATCAATACGGAGAATTTGAGCTTAAAAGAGGTAACAAGGATAAAGCTGAAATTTTATTTGAGAAGGTAGTTAATTTAAAAACAATAGCTCCACCTGAAGATTTAGAGTTTATAAAAACCAGCGAAAAGAAACTTGAAGAATTAAAAAACCAAAAATCTAAAACTGCGACTCAATCGGCAAACTAAAGCAACTCGTCAAATTAGCGAGATGGATAAGGCGAAGCGCGAGCAGTTCATCAAAAATAATTACTTTGCGCCGCCGAAGCCGGGTGAATTGCCGGGAATTAAGTTTGAGTTGGAAAGTAATCGTCTTGCGATTTATATTTTGTTAATTTTATTTTACATTGAGGAAATTTTTGTGAGAAAATTCGGTTTATGGACGAAGAACAAACAAATGAAAAATCAAACGCCGTTTTGACCGAAGAGGTGATGGGAAAATTGGCGAGCGGGCAGATTACGATTTCCGAAGCCGTCGGAATTTCCAAGCAGGAACTTTATAGAATTGCCGAGCGCGGTTTTCAGCTTTTGAGTTCGGGCAGACTCGAAGAAGCCAAGCAGATTTACGCCGGATTGGTTGCGGCTGATCCATATGACAGCGTTTTTCATTGTCATCTGGGCGCGGTTTTGTGGCGTTTGGGAGAAAACGACAGAGCGTTTGAAGAATACGACGCGGCTTTGCGCTATAACGTCGCAAATGTTGACGCGCTTGCCGGACGCGGTGAACTTTTAATAGAAAAAGGCGAGATCGAGCGAAGCATAGAGGATTTGCGAAAAGCCGTCGAACTCGATCCCGAAGGCACTCGCCCGGCAAGCATTCGCGCCCGCGCTCTGCTTTTATCGCTTCGCCGCGCCGCGCAGAAAGCGACGCAATCGTGAAAAAAATTGTTTTGCAGTTGATTTTTGCTTTGAACTCGAAAAACCAATACTTGAATTAATACGGGAGAAAACTTTTATGCCGAATCCGGTTCACAATGATGGAAACAATGCAAACGCCAATATCGGCAGAAACAGCGGCGGCAATGCAAACGCGCCCGGCTCGACGAATATTTCCAACCGGCAGAGCCAAAATATCTTCCGGCAGGTTAATGACAATCTGGGAAAAAACCCGAATCACTCGAATCGGACAGAGCAAGGCAGTGATTCAAACAAATCAGCAAGTAACGCGGCTAATTCTCAGATCAATAAAACAGGCGGCGGCGAAATTAACGGGCTGAATAATTTAGTTGAGCGAATTATTACGGAAGTCTTTCGGCAAAACGATGTTTATTTAGATAGTAAAATTCTTAAAAATACGATAAAAGATAAACACCCGGATAAAACGAATGACTCGAATAAAAATAACGCGGGCAAATCAAACGCACCCGGCAATAAGGAACTCGGCAAATTAATTGATAATATCCGTTCGCTGTTGGAAAATATTCTGCCCGACCAAAAGAAAAACGAGCATAAGTTGTTGGAAAAAGCTGCCGGTAAACAGGGACAAAAACCGTCAAATCTTTCGACGGATGATGCGACTGATTTACTGCGAAATGTTAAAGAACAGATTTTTGCTCTGCTCGGCGATTCGCAGGAAACGGGCGACAAACAAATTCGGAAAATTGCGCGGGAACTTTCAAGGCAGTTTCACGAACAGATCGAAACATCGAAAAATATTTTCACGCGCGGAACTGATTCGGGCGCGAAAACTTTCAATCAGTTAAATATCACCGAAAGAATGCAGGCGGCGATTAAAATTTTATTGTCCGAACTTCCGCCGGAAGTTGCCGGAAAGTTGAAAAATTATCAGCCGGAAGAGATTTTAAGCGGTCTTCTTTTGGCACGCGGTTTGGTTGAAGGACGCGAAAACGCGGCAAATTTGAGAAATCTGCTGTCTTTCCAGCCGCCGATTCTGCCCGAAGACATTTCGCTGAAGGATTTGCGAAACGTCGGTCAAATCGTCAAAATTCTGATTTCCGCAACGGCTTCGGCGAAAACGTCGGAAAATCTCGATTTAGCCGTTCAAAAATTTTTACGCCTTTTGCTTGCCAATAACGAAATCGGCGCGTTGCTCGCCGCCGTTCAATTGGCTTCGCAAACACAAAACCCGAAAGTTTCCGTCAGCCGTTCGCTTGCTTTAGTGCAGATTTACGAATTGATCGCGCGGCTTACGGCAACGGGCGAAAAGGCTATGAAAAATCAATTGGCGGGCGGAGCAAGCAGACATATTCTGCAAACGAACGGCAAAGGCGAACTCGCGTCAGCCGGCGTAATAAAAACTGCCGAAAGAGGCGAGCAGATGCTGAACGGCTTAAAAAGTCAGCTTTCGGGAGCAGAATCGGCTTTGCGGCAATTTCTGGAATTTAATCCGATGGCAGCGTCGGATAATTCGGCTTCCGCCTTTGACAGTTTTGATGACGCGAGCCGGGCGCAGAGAGATTTTATCAGCATTTATCAGGACGACATAGACAATTGGCTGAAAAGCGGAACTCATCGTTTTGTCAAGGAGATCGAACTTGAAAATCCAATCGGCGTAGTAACCGAGCGCGACTCCGAAAATGTTTCTGAATCCGCCAAAGTCCGCATCGTTTTAGTGCGCGACGGTTCTGTTGTCGGCTGGCATTTTCTCAAATCCTTCTTGGTCGGATAAATTTACAAAGTGTGAAAAATTACCGTTTCAAATTTCCCGAATTATACCAGTTTTTCGGCGGATATTTTTATCAGGGCTGGACTTCCGATTATCGCTGGGAAACATCTTCGCCGAATTTTTCTGCCGTCGTGCGGCATTTCAAAGCCGTAAATCCGCCGCCGTTCGTCGCTCTTGTCAGAAATCAGATGGAAGATTTACTCGGTGAAGATTTGGAAGAGGCGGAACTTTCCCAAGTTTTAAAAGAACTCGGCAGTAACTTTTATGCGTCCGCCGAAAACCTGAATAACCGTCAATGGCTCGAACAAATTCTATTCATTCTGCGCGAATCGCCGACCAAAGACCGGATTTTGCGCGAGCTAAATTAAGAATTACCAAGCAGAGCAGAAAAAGTTTGGTGATTTATTCGAGGAATTTAACTGCAAACTTTAACCGTAAAATATAATTGATAACTGATATTTAATAGATAAATCAAATTCTAAAAGGCTGACACGCAACAAAATTATCAATTATCAAATCTCAAATATCAATTATATTTTAGGTTTCTTTTATAAATTATTATATTTGTAAACATATACTCGCCTGCTTATTTTGTAAATAAAGTTTAGAAATATTTGACGTTTGCGGGCGAGAGAGCAGCCCTTCCCGACCTGCCATCTTTTTATTCTTGAATGGTTACTGGCGATCATCTATTGAAAATAAAGTGAAAAAGAGTAAGTTAATTAAATTTACAAATCTGAAAAGGCTGCTCTTTCGCCCGCTGTTTGAAAATGATTTTTACTTTATTAATTTATTTTCTTCTTCTATCCCGCCGCCATTTTCAAAGCCCGGACAATCGCGCGTTTTCCGAGTTCGACCTTATATTTATTATGCTCTAAGGGCTTGGCACGTTCCATTTCCATTTGTGCGGCGCGTTCAAATAATTCCTGCGAAAATTTTTTGCCGATCAATTCTTTTTCGGCGATCAATGCCCGCCAAGGTTTATGTGCAACTCCGCCCATTGCTATCCTCGCTCCGCGAATCGTGTCGCCGTTCATTTCCAAACCAGCGGCGACGGAAATTAAGGCAAACGCATAACTTGCACGATCACGGACTTTTAAATAATAAGATTTATTCGCAAATTTGTTTTTCGGAATTTCGATGGAAGTTACAAGTTCGCCGTGTTTTAGATTAGTGTCCTTTTCGGGCGAATCTCCCGGCAGACGGTGATAATCAATAAACGGAATCGAGCGTTCTTTGCCCGTTTCGTCCTGCACTTTTACAACTGCGTCTAATGCGACCAAACCGACGCACATATCCGACGGATGCGTGGCGACGCATTTATCAGACCAGCCGAAAATCGCGTGCATACGGTTTAAACCTTCCAACGCACCGCAGCCCGTTCCCGGTTCGCGTTTGTTGCAAGGCATTGCCGTATCGTAAAAATAAACGCAGCGGGTTCGCTGATTTAAGTTTCCGCCGTTTGTCGCCATATTGCGGATTTGTGCCGAAGCACCCGCGAGAATCGCCTGCGACAAAAGCGGAAAATTCTGTTTGATAAGCGGATGATTCGCTGTGTCTTTATTTTTTGCCAAAGCACCGATTGAAATGATATTTCCAACCGATTTTATCTGCTTCAAATTCAAATTATTGACATCAACCAATTCATCAGGACGCATCACATCTTCTTTCATCAAGTCAATAAGATTCGTGCCGCCCGCAAGAAATTTTGCGTTATTGTTCGCCGCAACCATCTTCGCCGCGTCTTTTGATTCGTTTGCTCTGTTATATTTAAATGGTCTCATTTTTATTTTCCTTTAAACCTGCTAATCGTTGCCTTTTCTGCTCTTGTTTTTTCACTTGCTCCCAAGTGAATGGATGCTTCTTCATTTCTTCAACCGCCTTTACTTCTGCCTCGTTCCGTTTTTTCATTAAGGCGTGTAATCGAGATACTTCCTCACTCGATTCCGTCGCTAATTTTTTCTTCGAGTTGCTCATAATTTATATTTCCTCGATTGTCTTACGCACGGTTTTCCGAATCTTCGCGTGTTTCCGCAAAGTTCCAAGTCGCCGCAGTTTCTTCGCCGCGATGGACTTCTTTGATCGCTTTGACGATGTTCGGATAAGCACCGCAGCGGCATAGATTTCCCGCCATACGCTCGCGGATTTCATCATCGGAAAGCGTCATCGCACGAGTTTTGCCGCCAATGTTTTCCGTAACATAACTGACTTCGCCCTGTTTTGCTTCGTCCAATAAAGCAACCGACGAACAAATCTGCCCCGAAGTGCAGTAACCGCATTGGAAGCCATCATATTTGATAAACGCTTCCTGCATCGGATGGAGTTTGTCGCCGTCGGCAATTCCTTCGATAGTCGTTATGTTTTTGCCTTCGCAAGTCGCCATCAAAGTCAGACACGAAAGAACTCTTTCGCCATCAACGATCACCGTGCAAGCTCCGCATTGCCCGTGATCGCAGCCTTTTTTTGAACCCGTCAAACCGAGTCTTTCCCGCAAAGCATCAAGCAAAGTCATCCGCGAATCAACTTCGAGCGATTTTTTATCGCCGTTAATTTTCAACGCAACCTTAACCGCATTTTCAAGCGTTTCGGGTTTGACTTCAAGCGTTTCAAAACCGCCTTTCGCCGCAAAAGTTTCCTGATTTGCCAGCACCTGCAACGTCAGCATTCCGAAACCCGCCGCGCCGACTTGTCCCAGAAATTTCCGCCGTGATTCGCCGTAAAGTCCGAGTTCGTCAAGCAATTTCTCTTCGTCTTCGGTCAATTCCTCCGCCAAAAACATCTCGTCGGCGTGCGTGATGACATCATAAGATTCAAGCCCTTCATTTAGTTCTTTCATTTATTTACTCCCTAGAATTTTTTGCAAACGGTTTCGCCCGAAAAAATCTGCGGCAAAATCGTTGCCATTGAATCTGTAAAATTTAAATAGATTTTTCAATCGGTAGTTATACCAAGTTGCGTGAAAAAGAGGAAAGGCGGAAACCCGCGTGTCAACAAGGGTGCTGTTTGAAAACTTAAAAGCTGATATTAAAAACAGCACCCTCCATAACTGTCGGGTTTCCGCCTTCATTCACGCAACTTGGTATTATTTGACTATAACCTTTTAGGCGGGGCGATTTCAAGAAGTTTATTTGCTAAATTTTCTTTTGTAAGGATTTGAGCGAGGCAAACCGCAGAGCGATTCTGCGGACTTGAAGAATGTGCAGCAGATAATTTACAACGGTAAACAGAGAGTTCTCACAAACATTATTCCATCAATGAAACGCCGGCATCTTGACGGCAGCTAACGCGCGGGCGTTAGAGCAAAGTTTATAAACTTTACATTTTTATTTTAACTTTAGAGTTGCCGACTCTGATTTCGCGTCTTTCACACTCACCAGCCGGCAAGATGCCGGCGTTTCGTAACTAATTCGGCATTATCTCACAATAAAAACCTGCATTTAATCGAACACGGTATAATAATGAATTATTTTTACAAATTTACCCGGCGTTATTGGATTCGTCCAGACGGATTTCGGGAAACTCTTCGGCAAATTGTCCGCGAGGCATCGAATCTATTTTTCCGCGCACGGGTTTTGAACCGACGTTTGGTTTGAAATTACCGCTTTCGTCGTAAAGTCTGCGGTATTGCGCGGAATTTCTGATAATTCCCTGAACATAGCCGCGAGTTTCGCGGAACGGAATTTGTTCAACAAATTCGTCCATTTCCGAAGGAAGCGTTCTCTGCCATTGCGGAACTCGTCCCGGTCCGGCGTTGTAAGCGACGGCGACGAACTCGACGCGCCCGAATTTGTTGTATTGTTCGCGGATATAAGCCGTTCCGAGTTCGATGTTCAAAGCGGGTTGATAAAGCGTCGAAGCGTAGATCGTGCCGACATCTTCGCCGTATTTTCGCGCCATCGCACGCGCCGTCGGAACAAGCAATTGCATCAAGCCGTAAGCGTCCGCGCTCGATTTCGCGTTCGGATTAAAAATCGTTTCCTGCCGAATAAAACCCGCCACTTGATACGGATCGAGATTGCGTTTTTTCGCCCAGAATTTTATGTCATTCCAGTAATCCAAAGGATAAAAAATCTCCCATTCGTCCGTTCCCATTTCTTCGGGAAACATCTGCGCGTAATCGGGGTAACTTTTCGCTAAAGCGAGAAGTGCGCGAACATTTTCGCCCTTGAACTGATAATGTTTGGCAAGCGATAAATTTATTTTCGGGCTGTTTTCGGCGGTTTTTTTCGCTTCCTGCAATTCTTCTATCGCCCAATCAAATAGCCCGACGGTGCTGAGTTCTTCGGCGTTTTCCGCCCTTGCAAGTTCACGCGCTCCGGCGGTTTCGGGGGCGACTGTGATGACTTTTAGGTTTTTGACCGCTTCGGGAATCGGCGAACCGGCGGGAAAAACGGCGGGCTTCTGGCACAAACCGCGCGAGCGCATATTGACGAGTCTTTGCAAAGCCAAGTAGCCATACCAATTCGAGCCGTAGCGGTAAATTTCCGCGTCGTAAAGCGCACACGCTTCGTCAATTTTTCCGGCGCGTTCCGAATCCCGCGCCGCCCAATATCCGGCTTTTCCGCGATTCGTATTGTCTTCGTCAACGTAGCGTGCGAGATGTTCGGTGAGCATTCTCGAAGATGTCTGAAAATCTCCCGATTCGTGTTCGAGCCAAGCGAGTTCAAACTGCGCCTGCGCGACCTCAATCGCAGTCGGATAAGCCGCAAGCGCGGTTTTCAAAAGAAAAGATTCATCCGCGCGATTTCTCGCCTCGCCCGCCATTTCGCCGACGGCAACCATTGTTTTCGGTGTCCAATCACTTTTGGGAAATTCTTCGCGCATCTGCTGAATGACTTCCTTCGCGCTCGCCCATTGTCTTGTTTTTGCAAACGCCGTCGCCAATTCGTAAAAACCTTCGGGTTTTAGAGGGGAAGTCGGCGGAATCAAATTGAAAGCCAATTGCGCGTCAGCCGGACGACGGGCGTTTGAATATGCCTTGATGCGTTTCAAATTTATTTCATCGGTTGATTCGTTTTGAAATTTCGTTAGCAAATCCGTATAGGCTTGGGCGGATTCCGTATAATTTTTTGATTCAAAAAGTTTTTCGGCGCGAATTTTGAGTTCTTCGGCGGTTTGCGCGTCGAGAGTTTGTCCCGAATCTTTTAATTTCGCTTCGGCTTCAACCGCCGCATTTTCGCCCGCGCCGTAAAAATACGTTCGGCGGTAAAACGCGATTGCCTGTTCTTGATTTCCCGTTATTTCGTAAGATTTTGCGGTCAAAAGAAGCGCGTCCGCGTTGTGTTTTTCATTTAAACTTTTGAGAAACGCCGGAATTTCAGACGCTTTCCCGCTTTGACTTTGCAAAACGCTTTCCGCCCGGAGAATTTTTGCTTCGCGGGTTCGCAGAGAATTCGGAAATTTTTCGGCAAGTTCGTGGTAAACCGCTTGTGCTTCGCTGATTCTGCCCGCTTCGTGTAGAGATTTTCCGCGAAGCCACAAGGCGTAATCACCGACGGTTGTTTTTGTCTGGAAAATATCATCGCTCAAGATCGCCGCCGCGCCGATCTTATCGCCCGATTCGTAACGAATCCGCGCCCGCAGAAGTTTTGCCAACGCGCCCGTGCGGGTTTTTGCAAAACGGTTTTCAATTCCCAAAACCACCGATTCAGGCGGTAATTTTCCCGTTTTCGTCAGCTGCCGCAAATTTTCCAAAGCCGCTTCTTCCGATTGCTGAGAAGCCGGAGAAGCCGTACAACTCAGCGAAAAAGGAATTAGCACAAACCCTGCAATTAAAATGAAAATTGAAAGCAAATTAAGACGTAAAACTTTATAAAAAAACATATATATTTGAAACTCCCGATTTTTGGATGCGAAAAGAGAAGTGAGATTTGTCTGAATTTCAGGTAATCAGTCAGTCGTAAGTTGAAACTCTTGTCAGTAGCGTCGGCGTGAGCCGATGCGCTCGCCGCAACTGCATCAACCAATCGGCTCACGCACGACGCTGTTAACTTTTTCCAGACTTTTTACTGACGCATTATAATTGCAGACGAAAAAAACTTCCCAAAAAGCGAAGTTTCATTATACAATAACAAAAAAATTAGTCACAGGAGTTCTTCGATGAAAAAATTTGCTTCCGCCCTGATTTTCGCTCTTTCTTGTTTTATAAGCGGTTCGGCACAAGAAATACAACCGCTTCCGACTCCGCCGCCCGCCATTGTTGACGACAAAAATGTTGTTAAAATTACGACGGCTCTGATTCAAATTGACGTTACCGTAACGGACAGAAAAGGAAATATTGTCACCGATCTGAAACCCGAAGACTTCGAGATTTACGAAAACGGAGTTAAACAAGACATTACCACATTTTCATTCGTTTCGGCGGGAGATAAAGTAGAAAAAAAGGTCGAAAAGGAAAATAAACCCGGCGTTCCCGTTCCGCCGCAAGAAGTAAAACCCGAACAAGTCAGAAGAACTATTGCGCTCGTCGTTGACGATCTTTCTCTGTCATTTGAAAGCACGCATTTTGTGCGTCGTGCGCTGCGGAATTTTGTCGAAGAACAGATGCAGAACGGCGATTTTGTGGCGATCATTCGCACAGGCGCGGGAATCGGCGCGTTGCAGCAATTTACTTCGGATAAAAATATGCTTCTCGCCGCCATTAAGAAAATCACTTGGAGTCCGCGAGGCAGAGGCGGAATCGGCGCGTTTGCTCCGATCAATGCCCTTGACGGAACATTAGGGAATGAAACTGCTTCTATTGACAGCGAAAAGGAAACCGATATTGAGGAACTCCGAAATCAAACTTTTACTTCCGGCACTTTGGGTGCGGTTAATTATGTCGTCAGCGGAATGAAAGAATTGCCCGGACGCAAATCTATTATGCTTCTCTCGGACGGCTTCCCGCTTTTTACTAAAGCCGGAGGGACGCGCACTTCTTCCATAATTTTGGAACAATTGAGAAGATTGGTTGATGCCGCTAATCGTTCCGCTGTCAATATTCACACAATGGACGCGAGAGGTTTACAAACGCTGGGTTTTACGGCGGCGGATAATTTCAACAGTAATCCTCGCGGCAGCGACAGAGCCATTCAACAACGCGCTCAAGATTTTTATGATTCGCAGGAAGGCTTGGTTTATCTGGCGCGTGAAACCGGCGGATTTTCAATTCGTAATAGTAATGATCTAAGCGGCGGAATCAGAAAAATGCTCAACGAACAGAGTTATTATCTGCTCGGTTATCAACCGGATTCCGAAACTTTTGATGCCGCGAAAAATAAATTTAATAAATTCGAGATCAAGGTCAAACGCGACGACGTGAAAGTTCGTTATCGAAGCGGATTTTTCGGCATTACCGATGAAGATTATGAAAAACCGAAAGAGAATCTGACCGCCGAACAAACAATTTTGGACGCGATCTATTCGCCGTTTGCCGCGAACGGAATTTCTCTGCGGCTCAACACGCTTTTTGCAAATGATGAAAAACAAGGTTCTTTCGTGCGTTCTCTGCTTCACGTCAATACGAATGATCTGGTTTTCAAGGACGAAGGAAACGGCAGAAAAAGATTGACTTTCGATGTTTTGGCGGTAAGTTTTGACACAAAAGGAGTTGCGCTGAACGAAATCAGCAAAACTTACGACGTAACGCTTTCGGGCGAAAAATACGAGAACTTTGTCAAAGAAGGTTTTGTTTATTTCTTTGCATTTCCCGTCAAAAAAGAAGGCGCGTATCAGATGAGAGTTGTCATCCGCGATCACGCCAGCGGAAAAGTCGGCTCGGCGAGTCAGTTTATCGAGATTCCGAAAATGAAGAAAAATCGCCCGACGCTCTCGGATTTGGTTTTAGAAAATTTAACGCTTGAGCAATGGAATAACGAAGCTAAAATAAATTCACCGGGCGTTCAGATAAATCAGAGCAGAGAGCAGCAGCAATCTGCGACAAATCCGATGCGCGACACTTCCTTGAGAGTTTTCAAACAAGGCACGATTCTGCGTTACGCTTTCGAGATTTATAATCCGGCATTGGAAGCCGGACGAAAACCGCAATTGAATATGCAGACGAAAATTTTTTACGAAGGCAAGGAAATTTTTCAGGGAAAACCGCAGCCGATAAACTTAGATAATCAAACCGATTTTTCGCGCATTCCGGCGATTGGCGCAATTAATCTCGGAACGGAAATGAATTTGGGAGAATATGTTTTGCAGATTATCGTAACCGACGAATTGGCGAAAGATAAACACAAATACGCCGCCCAATATGTGTCGTTCGAGTTGGTCAAATAACTTATATATAAAATAAGCGGGCGCGTATAAATAACCAAGCGTAATAATTTGTAAAATAAATTAACAAAATAATTGAGAAATAATAATTATCCTCTGATTATCTACATAATTCTCAATTCTCAATTCTCAACTCTCAATTATTTTGTTAGTGTTATGATAAAAAATCGAGCCTCTCAATAAAACTGAATACTTTTTCTGATCTGCTTGGAAAAGGCAAAGGCTAAAAGGTCGGGAAAAATCTCCTGCGCCATAAAAATCCCAAATCCGAAATCACACATCCCAAATCCGTCAGCCTATCGGATCGCCCGGCGGTTCGGGCAGAGTTTCGGTTTGTTTTCTCGGCATATCGGGGCGTTCTAAAAATCTTTCGATATTTTCAATCGTCGAATTATAGTGGATTTTCGTGTCGCCCGTAACAATCGCTTTTTTCAATTTCGCGCGTAATTCGCGCAATTCTTCGGAAGCAACGGCTCTGATTTGCTGACGCGCATTCGGATTTGCCGCAAGATTCATTAAATTTCTGACTACCAGATTTTGAATCGTGCGCTGAATTTGCGCGTGATAATTATCAGCCGAAACGGGCGTTTCCCACGTTTTTTTCATCAGCGTATCAACAACTTCAATAAAGCCCGGATTATTTTTGTCGCGGGCGTTAAAATCCATCAAACGCGCGGCGCGGTTCGGTTCGAGCAGACTGCCGATAGTCATATCAGCCGCAATTTCAGCCGCGCCGATGGCATCAAAAACCGGCTCGGTGCGCTTGTCGAAAAGTTCCGAACGGCTCGAATTCGTGCCGTAAGCCGTCGGCGGAATTATCTGCAAAATTCTCTCGGAAACGGCGAGTTCTTTCGGATTTATAGTTTCCAAAACCGCTTCGAGTGCTTCGCGCTGAACTTTTGCCGGAACGATCTGATAAATCTGCGACGGACTCGTTCCGTTTTCATTTCTGACCGCGTAAGTGTAGAAAACGCCGCCAAGGGATTTTATTGCCGCCGCCATTTGATAACGGTGATGCAGATAAAGCGGAAGCAGTTTATTTTCGAGTTCGGACAGAGGTTTTCCGTTTTCGATGTTATTTAAACCGAAATTTTCCAGACCGATGCGGCGAATCTGCATTTCGTATTTTAACTGCGCGATTGGATCGTTTCCGTTGTCCCACAAATTAGCCAACGGATGCGCCGCGCCCGACGGACGCGCATCGGCATCGGACAAAAACAGCATCGCGTTTGCCGCGCCTTGACGGAGAATTTTTTCGAGTTCGGCATTTTCATTCGCGCTTTCGGGAAAATCTCTGTAAGCGTAATCAACCGCAAGTTTATCGTAAGAGCCGATGCCGACGGCGTAAGCGTTCGAGAAATCGAGTTTGCCGTTTTCGATTTTTATCAGAGGCGCGGGATAATCCATTACGGACGCGCGTCCGTAAGTGCTGGCGGCGAAATTGTGCGCTAGTCCGAGCGTGTGTCCGACTTCGTGCGCCGAAAGCTGGCGAATTCGGGCGTAAGCGAGTTCGTTCGCGCTCACTTTTTCATCGGCTTTTATCAGATAATCAACGTCGGGCAAAATGGCAAAATCGCACGACGAAGCGTTCATCAAATTTGCATATTGCGGCACGAGTCCCGAACCGATCAGAAAATCCTGTCTTGCGCGTTGCGAATCGAGCGTTACAACGCCCTTGATAATTTCGCCCGTGCGCGGATCAACAACGCTCGAACCGTAAGCCCAGCCGCGTGTTGCGCGATGCACCCAATTTATGACGTTGTAGCGAACATCCAGCGGATCGGCATCGGCGGGCAGAATTTTCACTTGAAAAGCATTTCTGAAACCCGCCGCTTCAAACGCCTGATTCCACCAAGACGCGCCTTCGATAAGCGCGTCGCGGATGTCTTTCGGCGTGCCGTTGTCAACATAATAAATTATCGGCTCGACGGCTTCCGACATTTCCGCGTCCGCATTTTTCTTTTCCAGACGATGCCGCACGATCCAGCGTTTTTCCAAATCTTCGGAGATCGGCACGGCGTAATCGTAAAAACTGATCGCAAAAACGCCCACTCGCGGATCGAATTTCCTCGGCTTGTAATCGTCGTCGGGAAGTTCGACAAACGAATGACGCTCGCGCACCGTTACCGCATCGCCCGACGGCGCGGTTTGATTTATCAAGTTTCCCGTGTCGGTTTTCGACGCAAGCGTAATCGTCGCTTCGACTTCCGTATTTTTCGGAAACCCCTTCGTGTTCGGCAAATACAGCGCACTTCGGCTTTCGTCAAAGCTGAAATTCCCCTGTTTCGCCCGATTCAAACGCGCCGCAACCGAATGTGCGTCACGAATCAAAAAATCCGTCGCGTCAACTAAAACCTTGTCGTCGTCCGCCGCAACCGTTTTAAAACCCCAGATCACGGATTTTGCAAAAGATTCTTCAACCGCCCGCCGTTCCGCTAAATTATCGCTTAACGCGCGAAAATTCTGATTCGGCTGAACAAGGAGAATTTTATTCCCGGCGCGTTCAAAATAAACCACTTTCGTATCGCCCAACTGCCCGCGATCAAGTCCCAGCGGATTTGAACCAACGCCCGTCGGAAGCGAAACCTGATAAAGAAATTCGCGCTTGAAACGCGAAACTTCGATGTAGATTTTCCCGTTCTGAGCGTTCAGATAAAGCGGAACGAATCCGTCAATTTTTTGCAGTTTTTCGGTAAAATCGGAGAATTTTTTGATCGGCGGAGAATCGTCTTTTTTGTCCTGAGCCAAAGCAAAAGAGAAGGCGATGGCAAGAAGGAAAAATGCGTATAAAAATCTGAACATAATTTTAAAATTCTCCGGCGAAAAAATTTGCGCTTGTAAAATGCGGATGCGTTTTTTTGGAATTCACTAATTTTACTATTGTTTAGAATTCGCGCCAACGTGCCGGAAATTTTTTCGATTTGTTCAGCAAGCGAAATACGCCGGAAGCATAAGAATTGCCAGCCAAACCAAACCCTTTATCAGAAAAAACATAAATCCGGCAAAGCCGAGTGCTTTCACCCATTCGATCAGGGATTTTTTTTCTTTTTGAGCTTTTTCTTCGTGCATATCTATTTTAAAATATCGTTTTCCGGCAAACTTTTCAATCCGCGCATTTATAAGTTTTGCTAAATCAGCCGGAAAACTTATCTTGACAATCTCGCCTTTGATTGTTTGGATACAAAAATGGAATCTTCGCGTAGCTTTCTAAGAAGCTGTTTGGAAATTGTATCGCAGGCTTCCAGCCGGCAGTCTTGGTGGCATCTTGCCGCCAATTTGTGTAAATAACGCTCGAATTGGCGGCTGGAAGCCACCAAGACTGCCGGCAAGATGCCGGCGTTACGTTTTTTTTTAGTTTCCAGACAGCTTTTAAAACGCGCCGTTTTGAGAATAAAAATAAAAAGTGAGGCAAACTTTGCTCGAACTCGTTAAGCTCGACAACACAATAAAACTCGATATTCGCTACGCCGCCGAAAACAATTTTGTCGGCAGGCGGGTTTACCCGGAAGCCCGCGCATTTTTGCAAAAAGACGCGGCGCAAGCCGTCGTCCGCGTTCATCGAAAGTTAAAAAACAAAAATCTCGGCTTGGTGATTTTCGACGGTTATCGCCCGTGGCGAATTACAAAACTTTTCTGGGAAACGGTCAAAAAAGAACATCGAAAATTCGTCGCCGACCCGAAAAAAGGCTCGAAACATAATCGCGGATGCGCCGTTGATCTGAGTTTATTTGACCTAAAAACTGGCGAAAATCTGCCGATGCCTTCCGGCTTCGACGAATTTACGAGCCGCGCTGCGCCCGATTACAAAGGCGGAACGAAAGAAGAAAGAGCAAACCGCGACCTGCTTCGCAAATTTATGGAAGCCGAAGATTTCCTCGTTAATCGCAACGAATGGTGGCATTTCGATTACAAAGATTGGGAAAAATATGAGATTTGCGATTTGGAATTTTCTGAGATCAGTAAATAGTAAATCAGAGCAATTTTTAGATTGCTTTGCATTTTTACCTTTTAAAAAGCGGGCGAGAGAGCAACCCTTCCTGACCTGTAATCTTTTTAATCTTGAACAGTCTTATGTAATAATTTACTCAAGATAAAGTGAAAAAGCACAAGTTAAATAAATTTGCAGGTCAGGAAGGGTTGCTCTGCGCCCGCAAAACATAAACAACCAAAAAACTTAAACAATAAAATAGTAAATCGTAATGAAAAAACAATTTACAAGTAACGATTTACAATCTTCTATTTTTTCTCCATCGAATCTTCTTTCCCTTTCATCTCGGCTTCGATTTGCAGATTTACCTTTACATCGTCGGACAAAATTGCCGCGCCGTTCGGCAGATTTCCGCCGTAATTGACATTAAAATCGCGCCGATTTACGACGGTTTCCGCCGTCGCGCCCATTTTCATCGAACCGCGCGATTCGACGAATCCGGCGACATCGAACGGAAACGAAACTTTTTTCGTCGCGCCCTTCATCATCAGATTGCCCGAAACCATCCATTGCCCGCCTTTTTTCTCGATCTTTGTGCTTTTAAAAGTCATATCGGGATATTTTTCGACCTCGAAAAAATCCTTCGAGCGCAGATGTTCATCGCGTCTGGCAACGCCCGTGTCAACGCTTGCCGTCTTTGCGGAAAATTCGACGGAAGATTTTGAAACGTCCTTCGCGTCGTAATTTATCGCACCCGTAAAATCGCGGAAAAAGCCCGGAACTTCGATGAGTCCTAAATGTTTTATGCGAAAACCGATTGAACTGTGCGCCTTGTCAAATTCGTAAATTCCGCTTGCGCCTTCCGTTTTTACTTTGCCGCTTGCCGCAAATTTTTCGGCAATCGTCGGCTGATCGGCGTTTGCCGTAAAAAAGTTTAAGCCAAAAACCGCAAATACCGCTAAAAATCCCGCAATCAAAAATCTTTTCATTTTTCTAACTCCTTTTCGTAAATTTTTTTAACTATAATAAATTACCGCTTTTGCCGTTATTTATTTCCATTTCTTAATTTCGCCCGTAATTTTATGATAAACTGCAAAACTTATAAAAAACAATTTCAAAAATTGAAATAATTTTTCCGTTTTCGGGCATTAAACGAATGTATGTGGCAAACGATCAGCGATTGGTTTTCGAGTTTCGGCGCGGAATACGGCGTAAATCCGCTGATTTTCGGCGCAATTTACATCGGCGCGATTCCGTTTTTTACAATTTCAATCGCGTGGCTCGTCCGCAATTACCGCAAGGGAAAATCTGTGGTTTTGCCTGCAATATCGGCAGTGTTCTTTTTTATTTCCGCTTATATTTATCTGATTTTCGCGGGAAAAAATGTTCCGATCTGGGTTTACGCCGTCGTCGTTTTGCTGATAATTTTCGGCGTGTATTCGACTTTTAAAAAAGTGCGGCGGCAAATAAAAAAAGAAGAATAGACACAAAGGGTCACGAAGAATCACTAGAAGCTGTTTGGTAATTGTATCGCAGGCTTCCAGCCGGCAGTCTTGGTGGCTTCCAACCGCCAAATTTATCTGTTTTTCCCGCCGATTCGAGTAAATAACGCTCGAATTGGCGGCAAGATGCCGCCAAGACTGCCGGCAAGATGCCGCCAAGACTGCCGGCAAGATGCCGGCGTTACGTTTTTTCCGAGTTTTCAAACAACTTCTAAGAAAAATTTAGCAAACTACTTTGTGAAAACTTTGTGTTCCTTCGTGATTTAAGGTGTTTTATGAGCGAAACTTACGATTTAATCGTTATCGGCGGCGGTTCGGCGGGATTAGTTGCAGCGGGCGGCGCGGGAATTTTAGGCGCACGAGTTGCGCTGATCGAAAAAAATAAACTCGGCGGCGATTGTCTTTATACCGGATGCGTTCCGTCAAAAACGCTGATTCGCTCGGCGCGGCTCGCGTCCGACATAAAAAACGCCGAAAAATACGGATTTGAAAAGCCGGAAATGAATTTCAAAAACAACGATTTTGCGTCAATTACAAATCGCGTTCAGCGAGTTATCGGCACAATCGAAGAACACGATTCACCGGAAGTTTTTGAAGAAATGGGCGCGGAAATCGTTTTCGGTTCGCCGAAATTTATATCGAAAAACGAAATCGAAGTCGAACTAAAAAAAACGGGCGAAAAAAGAACTTTAAAAGCCAGACGGTTTTGTATTTCAACCGGCTCGTCGCCGTTCGTTCCGCCGATTGAAGGCTTGGAAGAAACGAAATACATCACCAACGAAGAAATTTTTCATCTCAAAAATCTACCCGAAACATTAATAGTTCTCGGCGGCGGCGCAATCGGCTGCGAAATGGGGCAATCGTTTCAGCGTTTCGGCTCGAAAGTTACGATCATCGAAATGTCCGCGCACATCTTGTCAAAAGAGGACGAGGAAGTTTCCGTGCTTTTAGAAGGCATTTTCAAAAAAGAAGGCGTGCGGCTTAAAACAAACTCAAAAGCCGTCAAAGCTCATAAAAACGCCGACGGCAAAAAAGTCATTACAATCGAAAAGGAAAACGGCGAAAAAGAAGAAATAATTGCCGACGAAATCCTCGCCGCAGTCGGCAGAAAACCGAACACAAAAGGCTTAAACCTCGAAACCGCAAACGTCCAACTCGACGAAAAAGGCAGAATCGAAGTGGACGAATATTTACGCACAACCAACAAAAATATCTATGCGGCGGGCGATGTCAACGGCAAATTCCAGTTCACGCACATCGCGGATTACGAAGCGCAGATCGTTTTGCAAAACTGCTTTCTTTTTTACCCGTTCACCAAAAAAGCCGATTACCAAGTCGTTCCGTGGACAACTTTCACCGAACCCGAAGTCGCCAGAGTCGGAATGATCGAAAATGAAGCACGAGAAAAACACGGCGCGGACGTAAAAATCTACAAAGTCCCGTTCACCGAAAACGACCGCGCCCACGCCGAAGGCGACGCGGAAGGCTTTGCAAAATTAGTCTTAAAAGGCGACAAAATCTTAGGAATCACAATCGTCGCCATCCACGCCGGCGAACTCCTCTCGGAATTCACCGTTGCATTAAAACACGGGCTTTCAATCAGCGAACTAAATTCCGCCATCCACGTTTATCCGACACTAGCGAAAATCACGCAAGCCTTAGGAACGGAAAAAACAATCGAAAAATTAAAAAAACCTTGGGTGCAAAAATGGTTCGGAAGATATTTGAAGATTTGGCGATGAATGCTTCAATCTTCAAAGGAAGGCGGAGGATCAAATAATGAAAACGAATCTGTAATCAAAAATAACTCTTTGAGTTCATCTTGCCCTATAAAATTTAACGCATCCTGAACATTGTCAAAATCGAAGACTTTTACTTCACCCAAATTTGAAACTATTTCAACCACTATCTTCTCAATACTTCGCTCAACAGAATCATCTAATATTTTTTCAATCAATGAAATCAGATTTTCCTCAATAGGTTCTATCATCTTTTTACCGATTGAAAGTTTTTCATCATCGCTTAAATCATTGTATTTATGCCAAGCTGTTTTTGATTTTTCTTTTTCCTTTTCTCCCCAATTAAAATCTATTTCAAATTCTGCTAATAATTCACAAATAAGATTAAATGGAATTAAAAATAAATTTATGTCGTTACTGGTCATCATTGTTTGAGATGACAAACTCCAGCTTCCCGCTAAAACAGCAATCGAACTTCTTATACTGTGATACCTACGTCTTACCGCTGAATGAGCCGTGCAAATCCAACTGCCTTTGTCCCGATTGTGTTTTTTATATCTGATATATTTGGATTCAAAAATTATTAAAGGCTGCATGTGGTCATTTGCAATTACTCCGTCAATATCATATTCATTTCCATAATTATCTGACATTAATAATTTTTTGACTTTTGTTCCGCTCTTTGTTTTTCTAACGCCAGAAGTTAAATAATGGCAACCGTAAGAATCCGCTACCTCTCTTAATTTTTCTTCTAAAGCCTTTTCCATAGAAGCACCAATCGCTTCACCTAAAGCACTACCGCTATTAGATACCAACTTAAAATCAGCCATAGTAATTTCCTTTTTGTATTTTTTATTTAATTGAGGCAAATTCCTTTGAAGTTAAAAATTTAGTTTTGTTTTTTGAAAAAAGCAATTTGTCTTTTGAAACTTTCGTTTTCATATAATCAAAATATTTTTCATCTTTTTCGGTTAAGAAAAAATATCTATCCAAACTTTTCGCAGTTCTTCCGACAGTTCCGCTTCCCGCAAACGGATCAAATACTAAATCTCCTTTGTAGGAATAATATTGAATAACTCTTTTACATAATTCAACAGGAAAAACTGCCGAATGAACTTTATCAAATGTCGTTTCTATTTCCCAAACATTCGTTTTTTCGTAATCGCCCGTAACTTTACTTTCCTGAACCGTTTTCTTTTGATAACTGCGAATGTTCCAATCTAAAAGCCTTGTAGTTTCTTTACGATAAACCATTAAGTATTCCGTCGTAGAATTTGGTTTGTAACTCAAAGGCTTTCGAGTCTGCATAAAACCGCCAATGCGATTTTTAACGCTGTAATCGGGTTTTTTCCAAATTATATCGTCAATAAATTCCCAACCATTTTGGACAAGACGAGCGTGCAGATCAAAAGGAATCGGATACCGCTTGCTCGAATATTGTCGGCTGATTCGCGGAATGATTATCGGTGAAGTATTAACGACTAAAAATCTTCCTTCTTTTGTAATTCGGTGCGTAGCTTTAAAAACCTTTTCTAAAAAATCGAGATAGGCTTCATAACTCGGATAAATCGAATAATCTCTTGCGTTGTAATAAGGCGGCGAAGTGAATGTCAGATGAATGCTTTCCTCTGGAACATTTTGTAATACTTCCAAAACATCTCCATTAACGACGACATTTTTTAAGAAGTCATAAGTTTCAGGATGCGGCAAATCCGATTCTTTTCTGGTTTTATCGGCAAAGAATTCTTTATAAATTACCGTTTGAACCATTTCGTTCGGGTGATTTAATAAAGGTTTGAGTTTTCTTTCAACTAAAATATCATCCCGATAAACCAACAATCCGCGAATCGCTTGGCAAACAACTTTCGGGTCTTCGTCTTGCAGAATTTCAAACAAATACGGTTTGTTTTGTCTTTTTCGCAATCTTCCGATTGCCGAAACAATTTCTCTTCTCGCGCTCGTATCGGTTTCCTTATTGAAAGCGTCCCAAAGAATTTCCAAGTGCTTGACTTCATTTAATTTAGCGATATTTTTCGCGGCTAACAATCTGATCTTCGGGTTTTCGTGTTCGATAAGCGGCAGAAGAAACGAGCCGTCAAATTGTTTCGGCAGCGCACCTAAATTTTCGAGAATAAAAGTTATACTTTTGTTATCGTTTTGAGCAGTCACCAACTCAGCTAAATCGCCGTTGCCGTTCTTTTTCAGTTTTTCGATACGTTGTTTTGTCAGCATTACATAATTATTATATTACGAATAGAAAGATAACAAACTCAAAATTTAACAATTGTAAATTTATCCGAGTTTTCAAATATTATTTTTCACTAATTCCAAAGTTTAATAGAGTTCCAAGCGCATTTGTAGTATTGTATTTCAAAACATCAAAAGCGATTGACCGAAATCTCCCGATTTTATTGTCAGTTGCTGAAAAAGCGAATAATTCTTTTTAGAAAATTCCGTGAAGAATTTTAACGCTTTTGTTTTATCCATTCCAAAAAAAATTTAGAAAGGTGAATTTTGTAAATTATGGCTCAGGAAAATGATAGACGAGATATTGACAGTTCGATTCCGCCGGATGGTTATGAACGGGAATTGATGACGGATTTGGACGACGATACGCCGGACGCGCCGAAGGGAATTCCGCTGCATACGAAGATTTTGGCGGGTTTGGCAATCGGCGTGATCGCGGGTTTGATCGTCAACGGGACGATGGGCGGCGATGATCCGTGGGTGGTCTGGATCGTCGAGAATTTTACTCGTCCGATTGGACAGTTGTTTTTGAATCTGCTTTTGATGATCGTCGTGCCGCTTGTTTTTGCGTCGCTCGTGGTCGGCGTGGCGGGAATCGGCGATATACGAAAATTGGGACGAATCGGCGCGAAATCGTTTGGTTATACACTGATTATTTCAGCGATTTCGGTTGTTATCGGTTTGGGTTTGGCGAATTTTATCGCGCCGGGTTTGCGGATTGACCCGGACGTTAAAGCGCAGCTTGAGGAAAAATACGGTTCGGAAGCGGGCAGAAGGGTTTCGGACGCGATAAACGTCGGCGCGGTTTCGGCGGCGTATGCGACGAACGCGGAAAAAATGTCGGCGAAGATCAGCGACATCGCAAGGCAGACGAGTCTTGCGCCCGACGAAGCGAACGCTTTTGCGGGCGACACGGCGAATTTTGCGAAGATGGCGGCAATTTTCGCCGAAGACATAAAGAAATCGTATAAACCGACGGACGAATTCGCCGACCGAGCGAAAGTCTTGACGACACAAGCCGATAAATTGGCTTTACGGACGGATGTTTTGGGAATCGAGGCGGAAAAGTTCTCGAACGAAACAAAGAAATTCGTGTCGCAGGTCAAAAGCGCGAGGTCGAGCGTTGAAACGCCTCTGATGTCGGTTGTAACGACGATTGTGCCGAAAAATGTGTTTTATTCGATTGCGGGCGAAAATCCGAATATGCTGCACATAATGTTTTTCGCGCTGATCGTCGGAATTGCGATAACGCTGATTCCGTCGCCGGTTTCCGCGCCGTTCGTGTCGTTTATGGAAGCGGTTTTCGAGATCACGGCGAAGATCATTGATATTGTGATGAAATTTGCGCCATACGCGGTGGCGTGTCTTTTGTTTAATAACATCGCCTTGTTCGGTTTGGATTTGCTGCAATCGCTCGCTTGGTTCGTGTTTACGGTTCTTTTGGGGCTTTCGATTCATTTTTTCGGAACTTATTCGCTTTCGATCTACTTTTTGTCGAAGATGAATCCGCTCGAATTTTTCAAAAGAGTTCGCACGGTGATCTTGACGGCGTTTTCAACTTCGTCTTCAAACGCGACTTTGCCGACTGCTCTGCGCGTTTCGGAAGAAAACTTGGGCGTTCCGAAGGATATAAACAGCTTTGTTTTAACCGTCGGCGCGACTGCCAACCAGAACGGAACAGCACTTTATGAAGGCGTGACGGTTCTGTTTTTGGCGCAGCTTGCGGGTGTTGAATTGACGATGGCGTTGCAGTTGATGGTCGTTTATCTGGCGATTTTGGGCGGCATCGGAACGGCGGGCGTTCCAAGCGGTTCGATTCCGTTTATCATCGGAATTTTGGCGATGATCGGCGTAAATCCCGCGCTAATCGCAATTATCATCGGCGTTGACCGCATTCTCGATATGTGCCGCACGACGCTTAACGTCGTCGGCGACATCACGGCGGCGACTTATGTGGCGGTTTCCGAAGGACACGAACTTTTGAAAGTTCCGCCTGATCGGGGAATCGGGTAAGAGTTTGGAGAGTTTCGGGAGTTTGGAGAGTTATAGAGTTCGCGCCTTTCGGGTTCGGACTCTATTTTTAAATGCGTCAGCCAAAAAGTCAGTAGCGTCGGCGTAAGCCGATGCGTCGAGCGTCCATTATCGTTCACGCATCGGCTTACGCCGACGCTACTGACAAGAGTTCAATTTATGACTGACTTATTACCTATTTTCTTTGCATATCTTTATTTTTAGCTTAGAATGTCCTTAACTTGTGAGGTAAATTTTTATGATGAATGTCCAAACACAACCGCAAATGCAGCCACAGCCGATGCGTCTTCGATTCAGCGTTGATGAGTATTACAAAATGATCGAACTCGGTTTACTTGAAAATTATGAGAAAGCCGAAATTATTGATGGAGAATTGATACAAAAAATGACAATTGGCGATAGACACGCGGCGGCTGTAAATTCTTTAAACCGAATTTTCTTTGAGAATGTTTCTGATAAAGTTCTGATTAGCGTTCAAAATCCGTTACGTTTATCAGATTTTAACGAGCCTGAACCCGACATTGTTTTGTCGGATTTAACAAAATACGACGGAAAGCGTCATCCGCGTCCCGAAGAAACTATTTTGGTTGTGGAAGTTTCGGATTCGACTTTGAGATATGACCGCACGGTTAAACTTCTGCTTTACGCGCAAGCCGAAATTCCCGAAGTCTGGATCGTTAATCTGCCGGATAATATCATCGAAATTCATCAGAAACCGAAACACGGAATTTATCAACTGACGAAAATTTTCAATTCCGGCGAGATTGTCAGATCGGAAATTTTGCCCGATCTGGAAATCGAAGCCGATAAAATTTTAGGTTAAAAAGGAGATTTACAAAAATGTTTCCACTTAGCGACGACAATTCAGACCGCGTGATTACGCCGTATGTCAATTATATTTTGATCGGCATCAATATCTTGGTTTTTGTTTTGCTTCAGCAACTCGGCTCGAACGAGTCTTTTGATTACGCTTACGCACTTGTGCCGCAGGAGATCACGAATGGGATTGATATTTCGGGCTTGCAGGACGTGAAAAGCGCGAGCGGGCAGGTTCTCGGACAGATCAATCATTATGAAACGCCGCTGCCGGTTTATTTTAATTTTTTGAGTTCGATGTTTATGCACGGCGACATTATGCACATCGGCGGAAATATGCTGTTTCTTTGGATTTTCGGCGATAATATCGAAAATCTGCTCGGACACATACGCTACGCGGCTTTTTACATCGTCTGCGGAATCGCCGCCGCGCTCGCGCAAACCGTTTTGAATCCTGATTCGGTAATCCCTATGCTCGGCGCGTCGGGCGCGATCTCCGGCGTTTTGGGCGCGTATATTCTGCTTTTCCCGAAACGAAAAGTCCGCGCTTTGATCTTTAGAATGGTTTCCACAGTTCCGGCGTATGTCGCGCTCGGAATCTGGATCGTTTATCAAATCGTCGTCGGTTATTTCACCCCGTCAGACACGGGCGGAGTCGCTTACGCCGCGCACATCGGCGGATTTATTGCGGGACTTGCGCTGATAAAAGTTTTCGCCATCGGAACGAAGGAATCGCCGAAAATTCCGGCAAGACCGCTTTAGGAAGTGAGAAATGAGAGGTGAGAAATGAGAGGTAAGAAGTGAAAAATTTTAATTCTCACTTCTCACTTCTCATTTCTTACCTTTCTTCTTACTTAATTTCGAGTTCAAACGGCATAATCAGCATTGATTCGCCTTTTTTCATACGGTCGAACATTTCCGCGTAGCGCAAGCCGCGGCGCACGTCTTCGGGAAGCGATTTGATGACTGCTTTTTGCGTCTGCTGTTCTTCGGTTTGCGTAAATGTCGTGTCGTCGTTGCCGAAAAGTTTCTGGAATAGATTTTGCGGTTTCGGATAAGGGATTCGTTCAACGTCTTTGTCGGCGGGCAGTTTCGCCAAAACTTTCGCCACGTCAATCGCTTTTTCCAATCCGCCGAATTCGTCAATCAAGCCGTTTTGTTTCGCCTGCGCTCCCGTCCAGACGCGACCTTGACCGAGCCGGTCAACCTGCTCGACGGTCATATTTCTTCCTTTAGCGACCTTAGGAATGAAATCATCGTAGTAGATTTTATTCGCCTGAGATTCCATTTTGGCGCGTTCTCTTTCCGTCCATTTTTCGGTTTCGCGGAAAATTCCGGCGTTTTCGCCGCGCATCACATATTCATTTGTCACGCCGATCCAATCGTAAAAGCCTTTGACGACGGGTTTTCCTAAAAATACGCCAATCGAGCCGGTGATTGTCGAAGGTTCGGCGATGATCTTGTTGGCGTTGCACGAAATATAATAACCGCCCGAAGCGGCGACATCGCCCATCGAAACGACGACGGGTTTTTTCGCTTTGGCTTCTTCGATGGCGTGCCACATCATATCCGAAGCTAAAGCCGAGCCGCCCGGACTGTCCACGCGCAAAACGATGGCTTTGATCGAATCGTCGTTTGCCGAATCCTTGACCGCTTGAATAATCGTGTCCGAGCCGACGGTTTGCCCGCCGAATGGACTGCTGCTCGAACTTCCACTCATAATCGTTCCCGAAGCGTAAATCACCGCGACTCTTTCGCCGACGTTTACGCCAAGCGATTCGGCGGAAACTTCTCTGTAAGCGTTGTCGCTGATCGTTCGCAGATTGTCTTCGGCTTTGTAACCGAGTTTATTTTTTAAATCTTCGAGAACCTGATCGCGGTAAAACGCGCCGTCAATTAAACCGAGTTTTACGGCTTCCGTGCCGTGATATGGCGCGTTGTCAATAATCGTTTTGACGGCTTCGGGCGACTTTTTGCGGTCTTCGGCAATCGCGCTGACGAGGCTTCCGAAATACTGATCTAAAATCGCGTTCAAAACTTCGCGCTGTTCGTCGGACATTTCCTTGCGCGTGTATTGGTCGGGCGCGTTTTTGTATTTGCCGATCTTGATAACTTCCGGTTCGATGCCGAGTTTGTCGAGCGAACCTTTGAAAAACATCGTGTTTGCCGCCAGACCGTTGACGTATAAATCTCCGGCGGGCGGCATAAAAACCTTATCGGCGGCTGAAGCGATATAGTAATTCTGATTCAAGCCGAGTTCCATAAAGGCATAGACGGGCTTACCGGACGCGCGAAAATCTTTGATCGCGCGGCGCAGTTCTTGGGCTTTTGCCCAACCCGTATCGGGAAAATTTATGTCAAGCAGAACGCCGCCGATTCTGGCATCGGCTTTTGCTTTGCGAAGCTGCGTTAAAACGCTCGAAAAAGAATTCGGCTGGCTGACTCCGAAAGCCTCCGCCAACGGATCGCGCGGCGAATAATCGGGTATTTCGCCCGCCAGTTTGATAACCAGAACGCTGTTTTCCGGCACATCCGGTTTGCCGAGCGATTCCGCCAGCAGAGCGATTCCGATAACCGCGATTAAAATAACGGTCAGAAAAATTCCGCCGACGATGAGAAGTGTTTTTGCTGTTTTTGACATTGCCATAATAAGTTTTTACTCCCGAAGTTTATTACTTTTCAGCAAATGATTTTGTCAGATGCTGTTCTCTATTACGTCAAAAAGATTAAAAAGGTTTGTAAAAATTGTGTTGTCAAATTTCCGTAAATTTCGTATGCTTATAAAAATTGTTCAGCAGGATTGAATTTCAAGCGGCTGAAATCCGCTTGAAATTAGCTCATAATCAATTATGAAACTCCCGATTCCCGATTTTAATAACCGGATAATTTGTAAAGGTAATTAATTTTTTTGTTATCAAAACGGTTTCGGACGAGTTTGCAGATTCTGCTTCAGATAAAAAGTTTTTGAAAATCCGGCTTCAAACTTCGGATTTATATGTTTCAGATAAAGGAGAAATAATGTCAGAAAAAAACATCAAGAAAATTCTTTCCAAAGCCGTAACATTTTTTTCGGTTGCGGCACTTCTCGCGGTGTCAATCTTAACCGCCGACGCGCAAAATAATACAAAAGTAAAATTAGACTTTTTCGGCAATAAAATATCGGATTTTGCGGTTTTAACATTTCCGCAAAACGGCAACGACATTCGTTGGAGAATTCTGAAAAACGAAAATCCAGCCCCGGCTGCTCCGGGAGCAGCCAGAATTATAGATGTGCCGTGGGGATTGCTTTCAGACCCCGCGCCCGCGTCCGCGATAGATTCCATCCCGGCTTTTGGCGATTACTCCGGCAACGGAGTTGATTCGCTGAACGTATATCGTTTCAGCAGCGGTTCTCCGTCTAATTCATACGCGATTTTGCCGGTCAAGCCGAATCAGCAAATTCCCGGAAATCCTATCTATATAAGATGGGGACTCGATACTGATTCGTTCGGTGCTGAGGGCGATTATGACGGCGACGGAAAAATGGACCCGACGGCTATTCGTGAAACTAACGGTTCGCTCGTTTGGTATGTCAGAAGAAGTTCCGACAATACATTTATGACATTTAACTTCGGAACGACGTTATTTTTCGCGTCTAATACCGGAACGGACATACCGCTTCCGGGAGCAGATTACACGGGCGACGGAAAAGACGATCCGGCATTGGTTCGGATCGGCGGTAACGGACAAGTCACCTGGTATGTCGGAACTACTTCGGGAATGCAGATCAGCCAAACAGCTTGGGGCAATTACAATACCGATTTTATAGTTCCCGGCGGCGATTATGACGGCGACGGCAAAGCCGACTTTATGGTTTGGCGCGGATTCGGTTCGGATACCAACGCTGTTTGGTATCTACGCACAAATTCCGGCAATATTTCATATACGAAATTCGGACTTGCTGCCGATGATGATGCCGCCAGAGATATTGCCTTGAGAAGCGGCGATTATGACGGCGATAAAAAGACTGATATTGCGGTTTACCGTCCTTCAAATCTTACTTTTTATGTATTGAAAAGCACGGGCGGTCTGACGGTTCAGCAATGGGGCATAGCGGCAAATGCCGGGAATGAACCAATTGGACGATTCGGAACATATTAATCGTCTGCCGGATATTCGGCAAAATTTCAGAAAAGGTTGAGAATATTGATTAATTTGATATTCTTAACCTTTTTTCTTGGAAATTTATTTAGCTCTTTAGTAATACCAAGTTGCGTGAATAAAGGCGGAAACCCGCGTGCCAACAAGGGTGCTGTTTGAAAACTTAAAAGTTGATATTAAAAACAGCACCCTCCATTACTGTCGGGTTTCCGCCTTTCCTTTTTTTCACGCAACTTGGTATAATTAATGGTGGAAATTTTTTTTCAGTTATTATTCCTGTCGCCGACGGCGACTGACATTATAGCCTAGCGAGAATCGCTAGGTCGGATACATCAAGAATGCCGTCGCTGAAGGCGACGAACAAGTTATGTAGAAAATTGCTGCTCACTTTCAGCGAGCGATTAATACATTCCTATAACATATAATTTCGGCGAAAAACGCCTGCGCCATCTGCTGTAATTTTGGTTGCCGTTGGCGACGCGGGAAAAAATACAATTAAATCTAACCGCTAATTATCAAAGAGCCTTTATTTACAAAGTTTTTCAAAAAAGCGAGCCTTGATTTTCAAGTTCGTTTGCCTTGATTATTTTTTGCCCGAATAATTTTTTGAGTTTATTCGCGCTCGCGGGCGCGTGTCCTTCGTAGAAATTGCTGAAATAAATGTATGTGTTTTTTGCTTCGATCTTTTCTATCTCGTTTTTCCAAATTTGCAGATTTTCGTTTTGCGCCCGGTAAATCTTATCGAAAGCGGTCAAATCTCTTTCGCCCATAAAACGTATGTAGGAAAAATCTGTCGTTAATCTGCTGATCGCGTTAAACATCGTTTCGCGCGGAATCCAGCCGCCTTCGACAAGGCACAACGCGACTCTGTTTTTCTCCAGTTCTTCAAACGTCCATTCGATCAACCAGTCACGATGGCGAAATTCGATTGCAAAATTGATTTCCTGCGGCAGACGCATCAGAAATTCGCGCACGTTTTTGGCGTTTTCCCGGCTTCCCTCAAACTGCGGCGGCATCTGAATCAAAACGCAGGCGAGTTTTTCCTTGAGCAAAATTATTCTTTCGCAAAATTCGTCGAGAACCGCGAATGTCTGTTTGGAAAGCGCGTGCGCGTGCGTGATCTCTCTCGGCATTTTCAGCGAAAAGGTGAAATTTCCGGGAGTTTTTTTATACCAGTTTTCAACGACGGAACTTGCCGGAATCGCGTAAAAGGTCGAATCAACTTCAATCGTATCAAAAACTTCCGCGTAAAGAGCGAGCATCTCATTGGACTTTGTGCCGCGCGGATAAAACACGCTTTCGCCGCCCGCCTTCGTCGTCCAGTCTTCGTAATTCCAGCCCTGACAACCGATTTCGGATTCGGGATTTCGGATTTCGGATCTATTCTTTACTTTCATTTGTTATTATTATCAAATTTACGATGCCGAGGGCTTTTTCTTTTACTTCCGAAACTTTCAGTCCGGCGTTTTCAGCCGGTTTTGCGGTTTCGCGGTTGAAATGATCTTCAAATAAAGGGACTGTGAAAAAGTTCAGAAAATCGAAAAAATATCCGGTCAAACCTTTCGGGCGAACGTGTTCGAGCAGAATTATTTCCCCGTTCGGTTTGACGACTCTCCGCAATTCTTTAAAGGCTTTTTCGGGATGCGGAATCGCGCAGAAAACAAGCGTTGCAAATGCCGCATCAAAATAATTTTCGGCAAACGGCAAATTTTGCGCGTCGGCTTGGACGAGTTGGACAAAATCGGTTTTCCGTTTGGCAAATCCGATCATTTTAAACGAAATTTCA
This sequence comes from Pyrinomonadaceae bacterium, assembly GCA_965214585.1. Lineage (GTDB taxonomy): Bacteria > Acidobacteriota > Blastocatellia > Pyrinomonadales > Pyrinomonadaceae > JAHCHG01. Next base: position 1,711,185 of record OZ243957.1, read on the forward strand.
ACGGCGGCGGCGCGTCTGCAATCGGGATAAAACGGAAAATTCGCGCCCGTTCCCGCGCCGATCTCTAAAATGCGGGAGTTTTCCGGCAGATAAGACAAAGTTTCACCGCGCCATTTTCCCAGAAAGCGTTTCTCGAACGGCGCAAAGGCTTTATCGTATTGGTCTGCAAATTTATCGTAAATCATTTTTGTAGATTTCTCCGAATGCTTCGTCAATTAAAACTACTCAAATTAAATCAAAAAAATCCGAAAATTCATATAAAAGACTGAAATTTTGTTCAATTTTAAGATCGCCCGAAAATTAAACTGTTAATTTTATTGTGTTTTCCATAAGAAAAAAATGATGGCATCAAATTTGCTGAAGAAGGCTCATCATTTCCCGGTTTTATCAAAAACATATTTCAAATTTAATTAAGGACAAGAAAATAGTATGAAGAAAATTTTGTTTAGTGTTATGTTTGCCTTGAGCGTCGCAGCTTTCGCTTTTGCACAAACACCGACAGGTCGCCTTTTAGGAACTGTTGCAACGACGGACGGCGTATTGCCGGGCGCGACTGTAACGGTTACATTCAAGGCTAACGGCAAGGTTCAAACCGCTGTTACCGATGACAACGGTTCATTTACTTTTTCGCAACTTGAACCCGGATTTTATACGGTTAATATAACTTCCGACGGTTTCAAAACTTATGTTGCAAACGATGTTAAAATTGACATCGGACGCGATTATACTTTAACGCCCGTTCTGGAGATCGGGCAGGTTTCCGAAGTCGTCGAAGTTATCGCCGGCGCGGATGTTATCACATCAACCACGGCGCAGGTAACGAATGTGGTCAGCCCGCAGCAGATTTTATCTCTGCCGCTTATCACGCGTAACCCGCTTGATCTGACGACTCTTCAACCGGGCGTATCCGCTAATGCGAACCAAAATTCTTCGATCAACGGAATGCGGACGACGATGACGAACATCACCCGCGACGGAATCAGCATCAACGATCAGTTTATTCGTACAAATGCGACGGATTTCGCGCCGGGCAGACCGTCGGTTGACGACACGGGCGAATTTACGTTGGCGACGACCAATCAGGAATCCGATCTGGGTTCGGGCGGCGCACAGATCATTCTCGTAACGCCTCGCGGCGGCAAGCAATATCACGGCGCACTTTTCGCTTACAACCGAAATTCGGCATTCTCGGCAAACAGCTTTTTCAATAACCGAACGCCGAATAATGCAGACGGCACGCAGGCGGAAGTTGCCAAAAAACCGCCGACACGCAACCGCAATCAATACGGCGGCAAATTCAGCGGAATGTTTCCGACCTTGAACTTCGGCGAAGGCGGTCCGGCATTTGACACAAATAAAGGATTTTTCTTTTTCGCTTATGAAGGCATCAAAGACCCGCAATCATCGCGTGCGACCAGAACGATTCTGACACCGGGCGCGAGAACCGGAGTTTTTCAATTCAATCGCGCAACCGCCGGAAATCCGGTAAATGCCAACGGCATTTCGTGTCCTTCGGGCGCAGTCGGAAGTGTCTGCACGATCAGCAACATTCTGACGTTCGCGCGGTCACAAGGTTTCCAGGGAATTCCGACAACGATTGATCCGATCATTCAACAGAGAGTTCTCGGCGTTCTGCCCGCGGCTGGCAATGCCGACGGCGGTGACGGTTTAAATACAACCGGCTTCGGTTTTAATCGCCGTCAAGATACGACGCGTAACACATATACAACCAGAATTGATATTGACGCTACCGATAAGGACAGCTTTAACGGAGTTTTCAGTTACAATAAGGAAAACAATCTTCGCCCGGATGTTGATTCAACCGGATTCAGCGAAGTGCCGGACGTAGTTCAATTTTCGGCAAACAAAACCTTTACGGCTTCGTATCGCAGAATTGTTTCCAATACGATTGTCAACGAAGTTCGCGGAGGAATTTTCACCAGCGAAGTTCCTTTCCAACGTGTCAGCTCGTATCCGTCATTTCTTCTTGGAGCTACGGGAACAATAAGTTCGACTTTGGCGGGAATTATCAGCCAGCCGGACAACATTTTTCTCGATCAGGGACGCAACAACAAATTGTTCTCCTTCGGCGATAATCTTAACGTCGTTCTCGGCAAACATTCGCTGAAATTCGGCGGACAGTATCAGAAATATAAGATCAATTCTTATAATGACGTTCTGACTGTTCCGACATACAATGTTGCGACAACCAACGTCAATGCAGCTACGACTACCACATTGCAGACCGGCAATTTTGCCAATGTCGGCGGTTCGGGAAGTCTTATCAGCACCACTCAATTAGGCACGGCAAACTCTTTGCTGGCTATTTTAGGCGGTCTTTACAGCAGCGCGTCGCAAGGTTTTAATACGACGAGTCCGACATCGGGTTACGCCCCGGTCAGAAATCTTTCGCCGTTCCGCAACTCCAATCACGCGCTTTACGCTTCGGACAAATGGTCGCTTACGCGCGGTCTGACCATATCGCTCGGTTTGCGCTACGAATTGTTCCCGGCTTTAAAACTTGCCAACGGTTTAGGACTTGAGCCTGCAATTGCAGACCCGGAAAATCCGGCGGCTTCGCTTCTTGCCGGAAACGGAAGTTTCAATATCTTAGGCACGAACGCCGGCAAGGAATTTCAGTATTACAAAACCGATTACAACAACTTTGCTCCGAATCTCGGATTTGCTTACACGCCGATCTTTGAAACCGGAATCGGAAGATTTATGTTCGGCGGAGAAGGCAAATCGGTTATTCGCGGCGGATACAGCCACATTTACGGAAATGACTCGATCATTACTTCTTTGAACTCGACGATCAATGGCAACATCGGTCTTGGTCGCGCTACCAACAACGCTATCGGTCCGATTGGCACAACGGCTTTGAACGGACGTTTGAGCCAAGGATTGGCAACAATCAGTCCGCCTGATTTTATTACACCGCCGCGTTCATTTTTGCAAAACAATACGCAAGGGCAGGGTTTCTTTGCTAACGCCAATGCTGTTGATCCCGAATTAACGATTCCTAAAGTTGAACAATACAGCTTTGGATTCCAACGCGAATTCTTCGGCAACACGGCGTTTGAAATTCGCTATGTCGGAAGCCGCAGCGATAATCTGGCGAGAGGAATTGATTTGAACCAGATTGATATTATCAATAACGGTTTCTTAGCTGATTTCCAGAGAGCGCAGGCAAATTTAGCATTACCCGGAGCAACTACTCCTTTCTGTAATCCGGCAACGGTTGCAGGATGTCAGGCTTTAACGATTTTCCAAAATGGCGGAAACAGTTCTGCCGGGCGTTTAGCAGTCGGCACGGGCGTAACTCTTTCGCAGTTCGTATCCGATCTGAGAAACGGAATCGTGACTGACTTGGCACAGCGATTCGTTACAACCGGAAGAAACAATCATCCGACGCTTGCTAATCCGAATGCAGTTCCGTTCGTTAATTTCTATCCGAACCCGAACATCGGACAGATAGAACTTTTCACGAATGCAGGTTCGTATAATTACAATTCGCTGCAAATGGAAATCCGCAGACGTTTTTCGCAAGGAGTATATTTCCAAGCGAACTATACGTTTGCAAAAAATCTGACGGATACAATCGGCACGAGTCAGGCACTTTTCGAGCCGTATCTGCAAAATCAGAATCCCGAATTAGACCGTCAACGCGCCGACTTTGATCAAACGCACGTCTTTAACTTTAACGGTATTTTTCAATTGCCGTTCGGTAAAGGCAAACGCTTTTTGAATAATGGCGGAATCATTGACAAGGTTTTCGGCGGTTTTGAACTTTCAGGCTTGATGCAGCTTTCAAGTGGTGCGCCGATTTCTTTAGTAGATAATCGCGGAACACTAAATCGCGGTGCGCGTTCGGGAAGACAAACTCCGTTTAGCTCTCTGACCAACGATCAGATTCGTTCGCTCGGCGGAGTTTACGAAGCAAACGGCAGAATTTACTTTATTAATCCTGCTGTTATTGACCCGAACACCGGACGAGGTTCAAACGGATTTATCAATCCGGCGAACTCCAACGGAGCTTTCAACGGACAGGCATTTTTCAATGTTGATCCCGGACAGACCGGAAATATCGGACGTTCGCTTATTGACGGTCCGAGCTTTTTCAACATCAACGCGGCATTACTGAAAAATATCAGATTCGGCGAAACTACACGCATCCAACTCAGAGCAGAAGCATTTAACCTGCTCAATAACGTAAACTTTATCAACAACGCACAGTTTGCAAACATCAACAGCGCGGCTTTCGGACAGATAACATCTGCCTTTCCCGCACGTCAGATGCAGTTTGCCGCGCGTTTTGAATTCTAAAAACTTACAGCCTAAAAACTGTTTCGGGCTGCCGGTTTATTAAACCGGCAGCCCTTTTTTATCGGATATTATCGGAAACAGCAGATTAATTTCTCCGACTAAATCCCATTTTCTTGTTTCAAGCAGATAATTATTCAGACACTCATCGTCTGCGCCGCCACATTTCCGCTTTCGGCTTGTTCTCTGGCGTGATAAGAAGAGCGCGTCAGCGGTGATGACTCGACGTGCTTAAAGCCCATATCTTCGCCGATTCGTTTCCATTCGGCAAATTCTTCGGGCGTAACGTATCTTTCAACCGGCAGACGCTTTTCATAAGGCTGCAAATACTGCCCGATGGTCATAATGTCGCAACTCACGCTTCGCAAATCCTTCATCAATTCGACGACCTCTTCAAACTCTTCGCCGAGTCCAGCCATAATTCCGCTTTTGGTGAACATTTCGGGAAATTGCGTATCACGAAAATAGGCGGCGCGTTCGAGTAATTCCATTGACTGCGTGTAAATCGCATCGGGACGCACGCGGCGATAAAGCCGTGCAATGGTTTCCGTATTGTGATTCAAAACTTCAGGACGCGCCGCTAAAACCGTATTTAAAGCGTCTTCGTTTCCTTGAAAATCGGGAATCAAAACCTCGACCTTACAATCGGGATTCAATTCGTGAACTTTCCGAATCGTTTCCGCCCAATGTTCCGCACCGCCATTTTCCAGATCATCGCGGTTGACCGATGTAATTACGGCGTGCGCCAAACCGAGATGTTTCACCGCTTTGGCAACATTCGACGGCTCTTCCGGGTCGAGTTCCGACGGTTTGCCTTTATTAACCGCGCAAAATCCGCAAGTTCTGGTGCAAGTATCGCCGCCGAGCATAAACGTCGCCGTCTTATCCGTCCAGCATTCAAAAATATTCGGGCAACGCGCTTCCTGACAAACCGTGTGCAGATTTAAGCCTTCGATCAGTTTCAAAACCTTATTCTGATTCGTCGGATCGCCGATCTTGATCTTCAGCCAATCGGGTTTTTTCAAACGCTCGCGCTTGCGGCTCTTGCCGTTTTTACCCGCGATAAATTTTTCTATTAAAACTTTTTCTTCGATCATAAAATACTGCTTTTTATTCTTTTAATCCTTCAAAATATTCTTCAAACTCGCTTTCAACGTCGCGCGAACCGTGCAGAACGCGGTAAATTTCTACTCCGATTTCCGTCGGAAAATAGTAAATATGATATTTCTTGAAAGGAAACATCCGCAGCTCGACAATAAAATTGTCTTGCGTTCTACCAATTTGGTCATTATCGGCTAATAATTCAAACTTTTTGGAAACATCCCGAATAAATTTATCGGCGGCGGCTTCGTTAAATTCGGAGATATAATTCCAGATCGCTTCTAAATCGGCTTCAGCCAACGGAGCAAGTGTAAATTTCGGCATTATTTCGATTCCTTTTTCTTTTTCGCCCGACTAATAATTGATTCCGCCAGTTCTTCCGCCGAATTATACGTCGTATATTCCCCGTTTCTGATCTGCTCAACGCCTTTCATCACCTCGCGCCGAATCTCTGCGCGGCGCAATTCTCTTAATTGATCTTGTTCTTTTAAAAGTTGAAGCGCGTCGCGGACGACTTCCGATGCCGAATGATAATTTCCCGATTCGATTTTTTCCCGAACCAATGTTTCAAGTTCCGGCGTTAAAATTATATTCACGATGATTTTTTCTCCTTCAATATTTTAAGTAAATCTCTTTGCTTCTTACGACCGCAAATCATTTTTGCTCAAATTATATTCTATCGAAATCGCGCCGAAAGTGCGACTTGTAAAATATTTCGTAATAAAATTTATAAAAACAGGTTTGTATTGCAAACTTGTTGTTGACAATTTCAAAAGTAATCTGTATATTCAAAATTAACAAACAGGTTTGCGATACAAACCCCGTTGAAATTGGAGTAAATATATGAATTTAGAAAAAAGAAAAATCGAGTTTGCAACGGCAGTTATGCACAGCGGCGGCGGAATACTGGACATACTCGGAGGGCTGGTTATGTTATTAATTGCAGCTATTATCCTATTTATGACATCGGATTATTTCGGTATGTTAAGTTCCACCGCTTTATACACATTTTTGGCAATTGTCTTGGCAGCAATAGTCGGGATATTTGTCGGTTATAAATTTTTGCGGAAATATCTGAATGAAAAATACGGTCAGGTTAAATATGAGTCCAATTTTACGCTCAAAAAATGTTTAATTCATTTTGCAAAATTTCTGCCTTTCTATTTTGCGATAAAAATTGACAGCCAATTTATTTTACCCGTCAATTTGCTCTCATTATATTTCGGAATAGGCTGCGGCATATATTGGTATTTTTCATATCGGGGTATTTCGATATTTCCTTTATATCTGGCGGGGATTCCGACTTTAATGACCTTTTTGCCCTGGCAAAATTTCTACATTTGGTTTGATCCGGCTCAACACAAGGGAGGAGCGGAAGGTTTTTTCTGGATAGTTATAATTGGCGTAGGCGGAATCGCTTCAATTATTTTTGGAATAGTTCATAGAATAAAAATGTTTGAGATAATCAAACCCGCCGCTTACGACGAGGAGGAATTTAATGGAACTATTTAAGGAAATGACCGAACTCGATAAATTGCTTCACGAACCGGCGCGGCTTTCGATTATGACGGCTCTGGCAAACTGCGAATCGGCTGATTTTACGTTTCTGCAAAGTTTGACCGGACTGAGCAAAGGCAATCTTTCGAGCCATTTATCCAAACTCGAAGACGCGGGACTCGTCTATATCCACAAATCATTTATCGGAAAAATTCCGAATACGAATATCGGTTTGATGGAAAAAGGTTCGGAGGCGATTGAAGAACATTGGAAAAAACTCGATTCGATGCGGAAAAAAGCTGAAAAGTGGACACCTGAAATGGAAAAAACGGCGTAAATGTTGTTTAGAGAAAGTTAAAAATGTGAATCAAGAGTTGAAATTTTTCTGATGGAACGCCGTCCATCTTGGCGGCAGCAAACGCCTCAGCGTTTGAGCAAAGCTGAATTTCTCGAATGAGAATTGTAGCTGTAAAGTTCCGCAACCGAAATTTTCGCGCTTTCGCGCTCATTGCCGCCAAGATGGACGGCGTTCCGTCTCTGCTCTTGATTCACATTAAAAATAAATCTTCAACTTATTTCGCTGCTTTTAATTTAAGCGGGCAATAACTTTTCCTTTAATAAATTCCGCCGAAACTGCGCCGAAAGTGCGACTGTCGGAATTTTCACCTTAAATGCTCACGCTCGCGGCTTTTGACTTTTTTACGATAAATTTTTCTTAGATCATAAAGTTAAACCGCGTGAAAAACTTGAATTACGGTAATTAAAATAGCTTCTTCCGTTAAAGCCTCAAAAGCTATTTGTTTCAGTTTTCCCGTATATTTTGTGAGTGTTTCCAAATCGTCAATTAAATTAAGCGGCAGATCACTATAAATTAAATTGATTCGGTCTGGAATAATTCCTCCCGCTTGTGAAAGATACCTGCCGTCAATTCCACGCATAATCGAACAACCTCCGAAAGCGTAAGTAAATTCTGTTTCAAAAGTTTCAAGTAAATCTCTATAAGAATCAACAGGCAAATCAGGAAGGTAAACTTCCATTCTGACTTTTTCTAGCAATTGCAAGTAATTTCTCCTTTCGTTCTTCAAGTTTTTCCATTCGTTCGATTACTTCCTCTTTTGAAAGGTCGGCTTTTGGCGGACGTTTGATTTTTATTTCTTTTAGCTCTTTTAAGTTTTCCATATTTACCTCAATCGGGAAATAACTTTTCCTTTTATATATTCTACCGAAACCGCGCCGAAAGTGCGACTGTCGGAACTTTCGGCTTTGTTGTCGCCGATTAGAAAATATTTTCCGTCTTCGCCGATGCTTTCGACTCTTTTAATCATTTCGACATCTTTCTTAAAAGGATGCGCCGCGATGACAATATCGCCGATTTCAAATTTTTTTGCGTTTTCATCAACGACAACCTGATCGCCTTCTCTGAGCAGAGGCAGCATCGAATTGCCTTCCACACGGTAACGCACGCGGTAATCGAATAGAAGCAGACCAATATCAATAAAATTCGCGTTCGGCAATTCGTTCATAAGAAAATTTTACAAATAAACATTACTCATTTGAAACGAAGATATATTCGGAATAGCTGATAAATTATAGATGAAAGATAATAGATTTGCCGCTTTTATTTATCAGTTATCATCTTTCACCCGCTCAGCTATTTCGAGTTTTTTTGCTTTTTTATTTCAATTGTGTAATTTCTAACAAAGAAAAAGACGAGCGACAAATTAAAAAATTCATCGCTCGCCATTTATCATTTACAATTCACCATTAACTAAAAACTTACCGTGTAATACTTCACGTCTTCGCCTTTGCTGTCCCAAAACATTTCGTGGATTCGCTTGATATAATCCATCAATTCGTTGGCGTGTTCGTGGCTGACTTCCTGTTTGCAGGTCGAGCAGAGTTTCGCCGCCTTCCAGAAAACTTCGTGCAGATCGGGATATTTTTCCAGATGTTCGGGCTTGAAATAATCCGTCCAAAGCACGAGAATATGGTCTTTTGCCAAATCCGCGCGTTCTTCTTTAATGGCGATGTAGCGCGTCAAAGTGTTCTGATATTTTACATTCGCCGCTTCGTCGCCGTTCGCCGGTTTTTTCAAATCCAAAATTTTCTTCGTCAACGAATGAACCGCTTCGGCTTCGATTCGCGCCTGCGCCGGATCGTAAACTCCGCACGGCGCGTCGCAATGCGCTTCGGCTGTTTTAATTGGTGTCGTATTTACTAATTTTTCTTTTATTTTTCTAAACATAATTTTTCTCCCTTGTTCTATTTTTCCCAAAAATGTCGACGCATAAATTCGAGTTGATACAATCGCCGACATCCGTTTCAATAGATTTTCAAACAAACACAAATCGCAAATTGAAAATCGCAAATCCCATTTTAGTCTTCGCTCGGACGCGCTCCGGCATCCATTCCTTCGACGCTCGCCTGTCTGACAACTTCGACGTGCAGATCGTCAATTACGCGCACTTGACAAGAAAGCCGCGTGTGATCGTTCAAATCGGTTTTCGTCGCCAAAATAGCTTTTTCAGGCTCGCCGATCTCGCCCGGATCGCCCGCCAAAACTTCGACGCGGCACGTCGTGCATCTGGCATTTCCGCCGCAGCGATGCAAAATATCAACGCCGTTGTCTTCCAGACATAAAACGAGTTTTCGTCCTTCTTCCGCCTCAAAAGCAACTTGCCCGTTGGCGGTTTCCGCAGTAATTTTGTGCATTAAATTCAATCTCCTGCTGTCAATTTTTGTAAAACTTCTATACTTAGACTTTAGGATAAACGAAGGGAAAATAGCAAGTTGAGCCGATCTAAAGAATGGAACGCCGCCCATCTTGGCGGCAATGAGCGCGTGAGCGCGAAGATAAAGACAGCGAACTTCAATTTTTTACGAAAAATTTTAAGCCGATCAACTTTATTCAAACGCGCGAGCGTTTGCTGCCGCCAAGATGGACGGCGTTCCGGCTGATAAAAATTTACTCTTTTCCGTAAAAAACCTTTTCCAGAAACAAACCCGACGGCGGCGCGGTGAATTTTGTCGGCGCGTTCGATTTGAATTTTACAAATCGCTCGAAATCTTTGACTGAATAATTTCCGCGTCCGACTTCCGCCAGACATCCGACTAATCTCTGTATCATTTTCGGCAGAAAACGCTTGGCGCGAATGCGGAAGCAAATTAAATGTTCGTCGGTGAAAATCTCCGCTTTTTCGATAAAGATCGTCGTCGGAATTTTCTTTTCGTCTTCGCCGAAAGTATAAAACGATTGAAAATCGTGTTTGCCGCTTAATAATTCGGCGGCTTCTTTCATTTCCGCGACGTTCGGATTTTCCTTGTTCCACCACACGAGATTTTTCGCAAAAGCCGTTCTTCTCGTCGAGATTTGATAAAGATACTGTTTTGCGGCGGCATCGCGTTTCGCGTGAAAATCTTCCGATGCGTTTCGCACCTTTAAGATATTTATGTCGTGCGGCAAAATTTCGTTTAAGCCTTGCTGAATTTGGCTCGGAATCAGATCGGTTTTTATTTCCTCAACCTTCAAATGCGCGACGTTTGAAATGGCGTGAACGCCCGCTTCGGTGTCTTCCGCGCCGATTATTTCGATCTTTGAAGAAAACCGCTGACGCGCCGCAAAATACAGTTCGTCTTGAACCGTTTTTTGATTATGCTCCATCCGCCAACCGCGATAGCGCGTTCCTTCGTATTCGATTTCTAATTTCCAAGCAGGCATATTTCGATTTGAGATTTGGGATTTTTATTGTCCGCTATTCCCGATTTTTATTTTTTCGCGGTTTTGGTTTATGGCGACGAAGACGATTTCGGCTTCTGTAACTCTCACAATTTGACCGCGCGAACCGAATCTTTCGGCTTCGACGACGACGCGGATTGTGATCGAAGAATTTCCAACTTTTATAGTGTTCGCATAAAAACTGACCAAATCGCCGACAAAAACGGGTTCGAGAAAAATAACTTCTTTGATCGCAACGGTTACGAATCTGTCGTGTCCCGTGTGCCGCACGGCTTCAACTCCGCCCGCAACGTCTATGTAACTTAAAATCACGCCGCCGAAAATCGTTCCGTGATGATTCGTATCTTTCGGCATCATTGTTAAGCGAATCGCCGCGTTACGCAGTCTTTCGGCTTCTTTTTCTTCCATAACTTTCTATCACAAAACAAAGAATTTAACAGGGATAAAGGAGATGCAAGGGATTTTTAAAAATTCTTTAGAAGCTGTTTGGTAATTGTATCGCAGGCTTCCAGCCGGCTGTCTTGGTGGCTTCCAGCCGCCAAATTTATCTGTTTTTACTCTGACATTCGGGTAAATAACGCTCAAATTGGCGGCTGGAAGCCACCAAGACTGCCGCCAAGATGCCGGCGTTACGTTTTTTTTTGAGTTTCCAAACAGCTTCTTAGAATTTTAAACCTTCATTTTTAAATTATCCCTGTCAATCCCTTATATCCCTGTTAAAACTTCTTCTCTTTTTAAATCAACTTTCAGATTCCGCAATTTTCTCCAAAACCCAATCGTGAAGCGCGTCCTTTAATTGCGACAGATGATCTTCAAAAAAATGTCCGCAATTTTTGAAAACGGCTAGATTCGCATCCGTATTTTCGGCAACCTGCACGAATAGAGATTTCAAGTTTCTGATCGTGCCGAATTCGTCCGAATCGCCGTGAACGAAAAGAATCGGCTTTCGGACATTTTTCATAAACGAAAAATCATATTTATCAACCGGCGTGCCGATGCTGATAAGACGCACAACTCTCTCGTCGTCAATTCCGACTTCCGAACCGACGCGCGAGCCGAAGGAAAATCCGGCAAGCGTGATCGGCTGATTCGGATAGTTTTCCGCCAAAAATTTGAGCGCGTCTTTTACATCTTCCTTTTCGCCGTCGCCGTCGTCGTGTTCGCCGGTTGACGCGCCAACGCCGCGAAAATTAAAGCGCAGCGTGGCAAGTCCCGCGTCAATTAACCCGGATGCGGCGCGATATGCAACCTTATTGTGCATCGTTCCGCCGCCAAGCGGATGCGGATGACAAACGAGCGCGACTCCTCTCGGTTCGCCTTCGGGTTCTTTTAAGATCGCTTCAAGTTGTCCGTGCGAAGCGGGAACGAATAAATTTCCTTTTGGATACATATTTGAAAATGCAAAACCGGCAAATTAAAAGTGCAAAATTTAATAAGATACAAAGCTGACGTTAGTATCTATCTGATTTGCTGAATTTCCGATTTTAGTTTCAAGCCGTCGGTTTAGCAAATGCGTCTTAGATTAAAATGCACAATTTATTTATAATCTTTGAGAAGTGTTAGGAACATTTTTTAAATATAAATTGCCGTCTGCTTTAGCCAATAGTATCTGCACCAGTTTGTAAAGCCGATGTTTACCGGCTTTTATGTTACTAAGTTTTACGTTTCCCATCGCCGACGGCGGCTAACATTATAGCAGATGGTGCAGGCGCACGCGCCGAAACTATATGTTGCTGATAATCGTTAATTTGTCGCTGAAAGCGACGAACACGGGTGAACATCGTTTGTTAGTCGCCGTTGGCGACAAAATCTATTGTCAATTCAGACCTAGCGATTCTCGCTAGGCTATAATGTTAGTCGCCGTCGGCGACAAGAACCTGAATTTTAAGCATTTTAGATTTGTGTAGAAACTAACGGATAAAGCAGACGGCAATTGATAAGAATTAAATTATTTTGCTGTTGCTGAATTTTTATAATGGAAAGAGATTTTACAGAAAACCCCGAATTTATTGAGGCGGACGGCGAAGAAACGCCGGAAGCAAAACGAACTTGGAAAAAATGGGCGGAGTCAAACGACGCGGTGCGCTGTGTTTATCTGGTCTTCGGTTTGTGCGCGATTTTTCTGATAATGGTATTTTTGCAATTCTCGACGCAGGCGGTTTGCTGCGGCGATTGGGACGGTTATTATCATATTCGCTGGAGTTCATTGATTTGGGAGAATTTCAGTCAGGGCAAATGGCTTCCCGAATTCGTCTGGCTTCCGCTGACGGTTCTGAATCCGAACGATTACGCCGATCATCATTTTCTTTTTCACCTTTTGCAGATTCCGTTTTTGTGGTTTTTCGAGCCGGTTTTAGCGGCGAAAGTCGCGGCGGTTTTTTACGGCGGTCTGGCAATTTTTTCGGTTTACTGGCTGATGTTCCGCTACAAAGTCGAATATCTGCTGTTATGGCTCGGTGCGCTTTTAACGTGCGCGAATCCTTTTTTTTACCGGATGAATATGGCGAAAGCTCCGCCGCTGACGATCATTTATACGGTTGCGGGAATTTATCTGCTGTTCGAGCGAAAATACGTCTGGCTGCTGCCGCTGATGTTCGCGTTTGTCTGGACTTACAGCCTTTTTCCGCTGCTTTTCGGCGCGACGATAATCTGGGCTTTGGTCATTGCTTGGAACGAGCGAAAATTTGAATGGAAACCGATTGCTTATACGTTTGCCGGAATGATTCTGGGAAATGTTATCAACCCGTATTTTCCGAACAATTTCAAACTCTTTTTCGAGCATTTTATCACCAAAGCGACGGCGGGCGATTATCCCGTTCCGGTTGGCGGCGAATGGTATCCATATACCGGCTGGCAATTGATAACCCATTTGTCCGTCGCGTTCGTCGCAATGTTCGTCGGCTACGTTTTATACAAACCGAACAAAGGAAAACTACCCGAAAAGGCAACGTTTTTTTTGATGTTTACAACCGTTTTGTTTGTCTGGATGTTCAAATCAAAGCGAATTGCCGAGTATTTTCCGCCGTTTGCAATTCTTTTTGCCGCATTTAGCTGGCAGGCGTTTTTCTACTTTCGCCCCGAACTTCCCGAAGATTTCAAACGCGAGATTGCGCCGTATCTGGACAGAGATAATTTGCGGGATGCAAAACTGGATTTGTGGAAATCCATCGCCGCCGGCGTGATCGGTTTCGCCTTGATTTTGACGATGCTCTTTTATTTTGTCGGGCTGGATACGTCAAAATTCGCGCCGGAAAATCTGAAAAATACAGTCGGTTTCCGCACGCTTTTCAGCATCAAACAGAAGGGTTTGATGAGTTCGATTCAGACAAACGAACCGAACACGAAATACGAACGCGCGATGAATTGGGCGAAGGAAAATATCCCGGCGGGCGAACGGATTTACAACTGCAACTGGGACGATTTTCCGAAAATGTTTTTCTTTGACACGAAACACAGTTACGTTTACGGACTCGATCCGAATTATCTGTATTCGGAAAATCCGCAGTTGTATAAACTGATTAATCGAATAAATTCGGGCAAAGAGGAAAATCCCGCGCCGATCATCCGCGAGAAATTCGGTTCGAGATTTATAATGTCGGACGCAAACGAAAACGCCGATTTTATCGCCAATTGTCTGAAAAGCGGTTGGTGCGAAATAACTTACCGCGACGATGAAGCGATATTTTTGAAAATCCGCGACCAAAAGGGCAAACCGCCCGACGAAGCTGATGATGACGGCGCGGACGTTTCGGAAGACGAAGCAAGCGCAATGGAAGAAAATAAAGCCGAAAATCCGGCGGAAGGAGAAAATAATGAAGAAAATTAAGAAAACGATTCGCACAAATCACACAAAATTCCTTTTTTCAATCGCGCTTTTTTCCGCATTGATTTTCGCGGCTTGCGGAACTCCGCGTTCGTTTGAAAAAGAAATGCCGACTCCCGTGCCGGAATCGGAAAGACTCAGCGATGTCGAAAGGGATTTGAAAACGATGCGAACGGCGGAATTTGATTATATATACCTTTTCCGGCGCAAAGACGGCGGCGAACTTGACGGCGAAGACAAAACATTTCTGAAAACGAATTCGCCCAGAAACACGAATCGGTTTATCATTACCGATAAAGACAAAGCCGCAATTGCCGGTTCTAATTACAAATTCGAGGAAAAAGATTTGGAAAAATTAGGCGAGCGTTTTGAAATTGAAAATTATTCAAAACCGCAAAGCGAAAAGAATACGAATGAATCGCCGGAAAGATCGAATTCTAAAATTGAGGAATAAACTTCGTGGTTGAAAACAAAAAACGCGAAAAGCGAAAAACAGTTTCGCACAAGCGCATACGGCAGGTCAGGAAAAATTCGCGGCGCGTTTTTCTCGATCCGGCAACGCCTTCGGCTGCTTCAATCGTCCGCGTGGTGATTATCACTCTGCTGCTGCTCGCAATTTTCGATTTTGCCAGAAATATTCTGTATCTGCTCGAACATCTGTTTTTTCTGATCGTGCTTTCGGTTTTCTTCGGGTATCTGATAAATCCGTTGGTCAAATTGATCCGAAGACCTTTTAAGGATAGAAACGCAATCAGATTTATGCCGCGTTCGCTGGCGATTATTATTGCTTACGCGATTGTTTTCAGCGTTTTGGGAATCGGAATCTCGAATATTGCGCCGCGCGTTACGAATCAAGCCCAACAATTTGCGGCGAGTCTGCCCGAATACGCGTCTTCGATCCAAAAAGAATTAAATAGTATGGGAACTCGCTATCGCAGATACAGAGTTCCGATCAGCGTGCAGGAGGAAATCAGCAAACGCGCCGCCGTAATCGCCGAAGGTGTCGGTTCGCGGATAACGGCATTTCTGTTGAGCGCGGCGACGTATCTGCCGTGGCTTATCTTAGTGCCGGTTCTGGCTTTTTTCTTTCTCAAAGACGTGCATCTTTTCCGCCTTTCGCTGATAAGAATTTTTCCGCAGGGACGTTGGCGCGTGCGCGTCGAATCCATTCTAAACGATGTCAACGTAACGCTTGCCGCTTATACCAGAGCGCAGCTTATTTCCTGTTTTATAATCGGCTTTCTCTGCACGATAATTTTCTGGACGCTCGGCGTAAAATACGCGCTTCTGCTCGGCATTTTAGCCGGAATTTTTGAATTCGTGCCGCTGATCGGACCCTTCGCGCTTGCCGTTATCGCCGTTTCGGTGGCGGGTTTCAGCGGTTCGCCGTGGCTCGCGCTCTGGACGGCAATCGGTTTAGCAATCTTACGTCTGACGCACGATTATATAACTTATCCGCGAATTGTCCGCGAAGGAATTCATCTGCATCCGCTGGCAATTATTTTATCGGTTTTAGCTGGCGAACAAGTCGCCGGCATTCCGGGCGTTTTTCTTTCGATTCCGATAGTCGCCCTGCTCACCGTTCTTTATAAACACGTCCTTGAACACACGGGAAACAAAGGACTTTTTTACGAATGGCTGCAACCCGAAACGCCGAATGATGAAATTATTAAGGAAAAAATTGTGGTGAAAGGTAAAGGGTAAAAGGTGAAAGGTAAAGGGTAAAAATATCGTGTAATCTATAATTCTTTAGGTCTGATTACTTTTACTGAAAGGAACAAAAATAATGTCTTATATAGGTTGGCTTATTATATTTTTTCTGATTTTATGTTTTTTAGTTTTGCTCGTTTACTTTATAGTCGTCAAAGCATTTTACTGGGGCGACAAAAAAGAACCGCCGAAAAAGGATAAAAGGTAAAAAAGTGTAGATTTTTCGAGATTCCAATTATTAAGCAGGTCGTAATATGTTTTCAAAGATAATCCGAATGCAGAAACACGCACGCAGTAAGTGTGTTCTTCGCGCCCTTACGAGCGTAGCGGGCTTCTGCATTATATTTAATTACTTTTACTCATCTGCTTATTTACGTTGATAAATTATGTTGGAAAAAACTATTTACTAAACTGAAAATTGTGGAGTTAAAAATAATCCTTTTCCCTTTCACCTTTTCCCTTCTACCTTTTCTTAGGCTGATGTTTGATGAACGCCGCTTCGGTCAGGTAAACATTTAGTTCGCAAATGTCTTTGACGTAATCGCCGATGCGCTCTAAATGTTTGGCGACGAAAAGCAGATGCGCCGCGCTTGTCGTGGCGGACGAATTTTCGATCATTATTTCGAGCAGTTCGTCGAAAACGCGTTTGTAACATCGGTCTATTTCCTTATCCTGCTTGATTATTCTTCTGGAAGTTTCCGCGTCTTCCGAAGTAAAAGCGTCGAGGGCGTTTCTCAGCATTTCGGCGGCGTTTTCCGCCATTAACGGCAGATCAATATAATTTTTTAGCTGCGGTTCGTTGTTTATTACAAGCGAGGCTTCGGCGATATTTGCGGCGTGATCGGCGATTCGTTCGAGAATCGGCGTGATTTTCGCAACCGATATAACGAAACGCAGATCGTGCGCGGCGGGCTGCTGCAAAGCGAGAATCTCGATGCTCAGACGGTCAATCTCCAGTTCCATCTGATTTATTATCTTGTCTTCTTCCAGAACCCGACGCGCCAGATCGCTGTCGCGCGTCGTTAAAGACTGCATCGAGCGCGAAAGTGCCGTTTCGGTCATTCCGCCGAGCAGCAGAATTTTATCGCGCAAGCGGTCAAGTTGTTGGTCTATAATCCTGTTATCCATCATACGATTAGTTCTATTCTATACAATTTCCTTATAAATTTCGAGAAAAAAGCGATGTGCATTAATAAATATCAACCGAATCTGCCCGTAATATAATCTTCCGTGAGTTTTTCTTCCGGGTTTGTAAACATTTTCTGCGTCGGATTGTATTCAACCAATTTGCCGAGCATAAAAAACGCCGTTCTGTCGGAAACTCGTCCGGCTTGCTGCATATTGTGCGTAACGATGACGATTGTATATTTCTTTTTCAGTTCGACGACGAGTTCTTCGATCTTCTGCGTTGCAATCGGATCAAGCGCGGAAGCCGGTTCGTCCATCAAAATAACTTCCGGTTGAACGGCTAACGCGCGGGCGATACACAGACGCTGCTGCTGTCCGCCGGAAAGTCCGAAAGCGGAAGTGTTCAGACGGTCTTTTACTTCGTCCAAAAGTGCGGCATCGTCCAGAGCTTTGATAACTTGTTCGTGCAGATCGGCTTTATTTTTATACAGTTTATTGATTCGGATGCCGTAAGCGACGTTTTCAAAAATTGATTTCGGAAACGGATTCGACTTTTGAAAAACCATTCCGACTTTCCGGCGCAAAGCGACGACATCCGTTTTCGGCGCGTAAATATCTTTCCCGTCAATAATTACCGTTCCGTCAACTCTCGCAATCGGAATCGTGTCGTTCATCCGGTTCAGCGTTCGCAAAAATGTTGACTTTCCGCAGCCCGAAGGTCCGATAAACGCGACAACTTCGCGTTCGGGAATCTCCAGCGAAATATCTTCTAAAGCCTGAAAATCGCCGTAGTAAAAATCTAAATTTTTGATGCTGATCTTGCTTTCCATAGTGAAATTGTTAGCGGTTAGCTGTTAGCTGTTAGCTGTTAATTTTCTCTTTACAGCTAACGGTTAACCGCTAACTGCTAACTTCCTCAAAACTTTTTCCTAGTTAAATATCGAACGATTATATTAATCGCCAAAATAAGCGTAATTAAAATAAGCGTTGCCGCCCACGCCATCTGATGTTCAAGTTCATAAGCTCCGGTGGCATATTGATAAATCTGAACGGTTAGCGAAGCCATCGGCTGGTCGAAGAAATAATTGTAAAAACGGCTGTTTAACGCTGTAAACAAAAGCGGCGCGGTTTCGCCGGAAATTCTGGCAATGGCAAGCATCGCGCCCGTCGCAATGCCGGAAGCAGCGGCGGGCATCACGATATTCCAAGTTACGCGCCATTGCGGCGCGCCAAGCGCGAGCGCGCCTTCGCGCATCGAATTCGGCACGAGCCGAATCATTTCTTCCGTCGTGCGGGCGACAATCGGAATCATAATAATCGCCAGAGCAAGCGCGCCCGCAAGTCCCGATTGTCTGCCCATCGGCAGCACAATCAATGTATAAATAAAAATGCCGATAATGATCGAAGGAACGCCGATCAAAGTATCGGAAATAAAACGAACGGTATTTCCAAACCAATTGTCGCCGAACTCCGCCAGATAAACTCCCGCGCCGACTCCAATCGGCAAACCGATCACGGTTGCGAGAAGCGTCATTAAAACCGAACCGACAATCGCATTCCCGATTCCGCCGCCTTCGCCGACGGGTTTCGGAGTGTCGAGCAAAAACTCAAGATTTATCGCGGCAATTCCGCGAACCGCAATATAAAAAAGAATTATCAGCAAAATCGCAATCGTAAAAACCGCACACGCCGCCGTCAGCGTCGTCATAAAACTGCTGATTAGCTTTCTCCGATTGTGATTTTCCCGACTATTTTCCATTCAGCTAAAATTCTTCAATTCCTACCTTTACCCTTTTACCTTTTACCTTTTACCTTTTCACCGCCGTCTGCCCGCGTGCGACGCTCATAATTAAAACTTTGGCGAAGGCGTTGACGATAAAGGTTACGAGAAATAAAACCAAACCCATTTCGATCAGCGCGCTCAGATAAAGTTTGTCCGTTGCTTCGGCAAAATTTGCGGCTAAAACGGAAGCGATAGTGTTTGCCGGTTCAAAAAGCGATGCCGAAATTTGCGGCGAGTTTCCGATAACCATTGTGATCGCCATCGTTTCGCCGAGTGCGCGTCCCAAACCGAGAACGACTGCGCCGGCGATTCCCGAAGCCGCGTTGCCGAGAACGATCTGCGTCGTTTCCCATTTTGTCGCGCCCAAAGCAAGCGCGGCTTCACGCTGCGTGTCCGGCACGACTTCCAGAATATCGCGGATAACCGCCGTGATGATCGGCGTTGTCATTAATGCCAGAATTATTCCGCCCGTAAGCATCCCGATTCCCGTTAAGCGACCTTGAAAAAACGGTATGAAACCGAAATAAGTTTGCAGAAAAACGCCCAGATAATCGCGGATGAACGGCGCGAGAACGAAAATTCCCCAAAGTCCGTAAACAACCGACGGAATCGCCGCGAGCAGTTCGACCATAAAGGCGATCGGCGTGGCAATTTTTTTCGGTGCTTGTTCGGTTAAAAATATGGCGACACCCAAAGAGATCGGGACGGAGATCAGCAGAGCGATAACCGATGAAACAATCGTTCCGTAGATAAACGGCAGCGCACCGTAAATATCCGAAGCCGGCTGCCAATCGCTGCCGATCAAAAATCCGAATCCGAATTCTTTGATCGTCGGCAGGGAATTTACCACCATCATATAAATCATTGCCGCCACGATCAATAAAATCGTCGAAGCGGCAATAATTAAGATTGTGCGAAAAACCTTATCGCCGACTGTGCCTGTCTGAGCCAAATTTATTCTCCTTCCGACGGAACGCCGTCCATCTTGGCGGCAGCAAACGCTTCGGGCGTTTGAAAAAAGTTAATTTACTCAATACTTGAATTTTAACTTCAGAGTGAACCCGCGTTATTGCCGCCAAGATGGACGGCGTTCCGGTTTTTAACTTGCTTCGCGCAGAGGTTTGCCGTTTGCGGTTATCGAATTGATTTTTGCTTCGGCTTTTTTGACGACTTCTTCCGGCAGCGGCGCGTAATGCAGATCGCTGGTAAACTTTTCGCCGTCGTGCGTTGCCCACCAAAGAAAATCTACCAACGCTTTGCCTTTGACCGCGTCTTTTTGATCTTTGTAAACCAGAATGTATGTGTAACTCGAAATCGGATAAGCATTTGCGCCGTCGGCATTTGTAATCTGCGTTCTCATATCATCGGGCATCTCATTAACCGAACCCGCCGCCGCCGCCGAAACATTTTCAATCGTCGGTTCGACAAAATTTCCCGCTTTGTTCTTTATCAGAGCCGTCGGCAAGTTGTTCGCTTTGGCAAACGCGATTTCGATGTAGCCGATGGAATTCGGTATGTTTTTGACTTGTCCGGTTACGCCGTCGTTTCCCTTCGCGCCCGCGCCGACTCCCTGAACCCAATTCGGCTGTTTTGCCGAGCCGATCTTTTCCTTAAATGACGAAACGGTTTTTGAGAGAAAATCCGTAAAAACGGCGGTTGTCCCGCTTGCGTCGGCGCGATAGATCGGAGAAATATCTGTTGCCGGAAGATTTACGCCCGCATTATCCGCCGCAATTTTCGGATCGTTCCATTTTTTGATGTCGCCCGTATAAATTCCGGCAATCGTTTCCGGCGAAAGTTTCAGCGGCTGATTTACGCCTTCCAGATTGTATGTCAAAACCACCGCGCCCAAAACAGTCGGAATATGCAGCAGTTCGCCGGGTGCTTTCTGTAAATCTTCGTCGCTCATCGGATCGTCGGACGCGCCGAAATCAACCGTATTTTCCTTGATCGCGCGTTGTCCGCCGCCCGAACCGATTGCCTGATAATCAATTTTTATCTTGGGATTGATCTTGCCGTATTCATTCACCCATTTTTCATAGATCGGTTTCGGAAAACTCGCTCCCGAACCTTGCAGACTGATATTTCCGCCCGCATCCGTCGTTCCGCCGGTGCTGTTTCCCATCTGTTCGCCGCTGCAAGCGAACGATAAGGCAACCGCGAATATTAAAAATGTGCCGATAAATACGTTTTTTATATTTTTATTAAACATTAATTTCTCCTGAAATTTTTACTGACCGAATAGTTTACAAATTTCTTAAATTCTGCCAAACGCAGACGAAACAATACTTTAGAATAACGGCGAAAAACTCGAATTTTCTTGAATTATAACTAAAGCAGGTTTCGATTCGGTTAAATTATACTTAAATTTTTTGAGTAGTTAATTTGTCGGCTTGATTATTTAACATTAATTTAACATTATTCTAACATCGCAGTCGTATTATAATTTATTCCTTGCAAGAATTTCGGTTTGATATTTCTTTTGGAAAGAAGTGCGTTTAGCGGCGTAACTTTATTAAAATCTTGATGATAGAGAAAAAATTATGAACTTAATTGATGAATTGGGAAACGATATTGCATTGGCATTTTTTGTTGAAAAAAAACATTCGGAAAAAGTTGATTCCAGAGATGTTTTGGAACTGATCGGCAAGGTTAAAAGGATTTTAGAGCCAATCGCTCTTGAAGAAAGATCGAATGAAGGCGTTTTAGCTCACGCGCGAACGGCGAATTTTTCACATTAATTTTAAATTTTATAAGAAACTGTTTGGAAAATCAGAAAAAACGTAACGCCGGCATCTTGCCGGCTGTCTTGGTGGCTTCCAGCCGCCAAACTTATCTGTTTTTCCCGCCAATTCGAGTAAATAACGCGCGAATTGGCGGCTGGAAGCCACCAAGACAGCCGGCTGGAAGCCTGCGATACTGTTTCCAAACAGTTTCTAAGATTTTGAGCGTTTCGGAAGATACATTTCGTCCGCCTTTCTGCTTTTAAATCACCTGCGGCGCACATAATATTTGTGCTGCCAGAACTTCCACCGCCATTTTATATTTATCGGTTCAGCGGTTTTATAAACGCCGAGCGTTACGCCGATCAGCAATTTCGTGTAATAGAATATAAACGGCACTATCTTCATAAGCTGATTTTTTCATCTCGTCAAATAAACATCAGAATCTGACGGTTAAAAACTTTATCGTTTAATCTTCCAAAATAATAAAAGGATGCGATCCGAATAGAACACATCCTTTTTCCCCCTTGTTCCCCCTTGTTCTGCATAAAAGCCACCATTGAAGAATTAGTAAGACGGGTGTTTTACTCAAGTGTAAAATTAGGTAAGACACTTAATTTACTTCAATGGCTTGATTATTAATTTATCGTTTTCAAAAAAATCCGTCTGTTGCGTTGCCAACGGACACAAAAAAAATTTGCTTTTATATTTTAATCATTATACTTACTATTTAGAAAGTATTGGTTTAAAAACCCTGTGGCGGGCTTTTCATTTTATAATCAAGCCCGCTTTTTTTTTCTTAGAAGCTGTTTGGAAATTGTATCGCAGGCTTCCAGCCGGCTGTCTTGGTGGCTTCCAGCCGCCAAATTTTTCTGTTTTTTCCGAATGTTTGAATAAATAACGCTCGAATTGGCGGCTGGAAGCCACCAAGACAGCCGCCAAGATGCCGGCGTTACGTTTTTTTTGATTTTCCAAACAGCTTCTAATACCAAGTTGCGTGAATAAAGGCGGAAACCCGCGTGTCAACAAGGGTGCTGTTTGAAAACTTAAAAGCTGATATTAAAAACAGCACCCTCCATTACTGTCGGGTTTCCGCCTTTCCTTTTTTTCACGCAACTTGGTATAAGAATTGATTATCTGACCATAAAAAATTGTTTTTTAAAGGAGGCAGAAATAATGACCTTTCCGATTGCCCGTATTTTGTATGTCGAAGATGATGACGATTCGCGTTATTTGATGAAAGTAATGCTTCAGCAGGAGAATGAAAATTACAAATTAACATCGGTTTCCACCGTTCAAAAGGCTCTGGTTTTGATTGAGAATCTGACGTTCGATCTTTATATTCTCGATTACGCTCTGCCGGACGAAACGGGAACGGAACTGTGCCGGAAAATTCGCCGAACCGATCTGCACACGCCGATTATGTTTTATTCGGCAATGGCGCGGGAAATTGATTATCAGATGGCAAAAGCGGCGGGCGCGACGGAATATCTCGTCAAACCGAATGATCTCGACAGATTAACGGAAACGGTCGGACGGCTTTTGAATATTGAAGAAATGATTACGAAAGAGAAAGTTAAAATGAGAACCGAAATATATGACGGTATCTTTTAGAAAACAGTAAGTAAAGAAGATTTAATAATTGATGCCGACGCAGAATTAGTTCTTTTATGAATTGCCGTCTGCTTTAGCGGACGGATGAGTTTGCTCTAAGCCAATCGGCTTTAGCCAAACTTCAAATAAAAATCAATTATCCTTTGCGCTTTAGCTAAAGCAGTAAGGATTTCAATTAAATTTATAGTTCGGCTAAAGCCGGTCTTTTGTTTCAACTTGAACCGTCCGCTAAAGCAGACGGCAATTCATAAGAAAAGAATTATATCGCGTAACGTGAGTTAATAACATTACCCATCGTAATCAAGGCTTGTGCTAAGTTGACGCAGTAATAAATATTTTTCTTGTCGCTGGCGGCGACCAACATAATAGCGCAGGGAGTAGTAGAGCAAAGCGAAACGAATCCCTGCGTTAATTGAAAAATTCTTATGCTCGCTGAAAGTGAGCGACATTCCCGCATTGATTGTGCGACACTTTCAGCGTCGGAAAATCTATTTCAAACAAACGTAGGGTTTCGCTCATACTTCGCTCAACCCTACGCTATTATATTTGTCGCTTTCAGCGACGAAGACCAAAATCGCGTAAGGTGAGTTATACCAAGTTGCGTGAATGAAGGCGGAAACCCGACAGTTATGGAGGGTGCTGTTTTTAATATCAGCTTTTAAGTTTTCAAACAGCACCCTTGTTGACACGCGGGTTTCCGCCTTTCCTCTTTTTCACGCAACTTGGTATTACTAAGTTTTTACGGCAATTCAAGATAAATTTATCTCTTGTGTTCTTCAGCCAACACATCAACTGATTTTAAATGTGGTAAACTGACTTTTGTTGTTCTTTACAAAAACATAACACGCGACATCGGGTTTAGCATAGACATTGAACTCCTTGTGCCGTTTGCTTTGTTTACGCACGCGAAACGGAAAATCAAGGAGATAATCAATGCCAAATAACCATTCAGCAACACAGAAATCTGCAACCAAAAATTATATTTTAAACTCTCTGCCAAAGGAAGATTACGAGCGTCTTCTGCCCGACCTCGAACAAGTTAATCTTTCTATCGGTGAAATCATTTACCAAGCGGAAGAGCCGATAAAGCACGTTTATTTTCCGAACAACGCGATGATTTCCGTTATCGCCAATACGTTCAGCGGTCAATCCGCCGAAGTCGGCGTGATCGGTCACGAAGGAATGGTCGGAATAGACGTTTTGCTGGGCAGCGATTCGACGATGAACGAAAATATTATCCAGCTTGCCGACGGCGCGTTGCGGATGGAAACCGCCGCGGTCAGACGCGAATTCAAACGAGCCGGTGCGCTGCACGATTCGATTCTTAAATTTACGCGCCTGCTGATGATTCAGATCAGCCAGACGGCACTTTGCAACCGTCTGCACACGGTTGAGGAAAGATTAGCCCGTTGGCTTTTGTTGTGCCAGGATCGCTCGGCAACCGACGAGTTAAAGCTGACGCAGGAATTTCTTTCCATTATGCTCGGCGCAAACCGCGCAACCGTCACATTAGCCGCCATCACATTACAGGACATCGGCTATATCCAATACTCGCGCGGACGCATCGTGATTACAGACCGCGAAGGATTGGAAGATTTTTCCTGCGATTGCTACCAAACGGTCAAACAGGAATATGACCGTCTGCAAAACTGAATTTTTCAAAATCCGACGGCGGTTAAGCGCGATCTCAACTGAAATTAACAAATTTGAGCATCGCCCTAAAAGAATCGCGGGCGAAACTTTTCTGCAAATATCCGACATACGGAAAAGCGATTTTCGCAAAAAAATCGTGCGGTTTTGCAAAGGCGTAAAGTTCGTAAAAAACCTCGTCCGTCTTTTTGTCCCATTCTATCGAAAACTGCTCTTCGCCCGTTTCCGAATGCGCCGGAAGCGTGCCGAAGGCAAAACCCGTTTTTTGAAAAAAATCGGTTTTTTCATCAAACAAATAAATGATGCGGCACGGATTCAAAGACCAGAATCCGAGATGATTTATCATTGTAACAACAGTTTCGCCTTCCCCGATTGGCGCGTTTTCCGGGCGAATCTGCGTCCAGTCGAGCGCATACATCTGCCACGAATTCATCGCGCGGACGGCTTTTTTATAAACATCTTCACCGTTTCCCAATTTTCGCCGCAGTTGATTTACAGGAAAATCCGTCGGCGCGTTTCGGTTTTTTGTTGCCCCGACATTTTCGTATGAAAAGTTTTCCCCCGATTGCTCCTCGATAAATTTTTCGATCTGCCGTTCAGTCGGTTTTGCCAGATAAAACATAAAATAATTATCACATATTGAAAAATGATAATCATTTCAGCGCGTATAATTTTCGATAAATTCAATTACCAAAGTGCTGTTTTACAATAATTTTTTTCGGCGAAATTCGGCAGGTTCGGTTGACTGGACAAAGCGAATAGTTTTATCATTTATAGTTCACGCGCCGGGGTGGCGAAATTGGTATACGCACTAGATTCAAAATCTAGCGGGCTTTACGCCCATGTCGGTTCGAGTCCGACCCTCGGCATTCTTAAATCATTTCTCCGCATCAATTTACACAACTTTTTCTTAGAAACTGTTTTAGAAAAGTAACGCCGGCATCTTGCCGGCTGTCGCATTAGTTTCTACACAAATCTAAAATTAAGATTTGTGTTCTTAGTCGCCAAAGGCGACAAACATAATAGCCTAGCGAGAATCGCTAGGTAAAATCGAACAAATGCCCCGTCGCTGAAAGCGACGAACAACCAATGACTATTGATGTTCGTCGCTTTCAGCGACACGGCTGTTTATTTGACAAAGACCTATGGTTTCGGCGAAACGCCTGCACCATAGGCTATAATGTTTGTCGCCTTTGACGACTAAGATTATTTGAATAAAAGTCAATAAACATCGAGCTTACAAACTTGTATAGAAACTAATGGGCTGTCGTGGTGGCTTCCAGCCGCCACATTCTTGATTATATAAGCGCAAAGTTGCGCTTATATAATCAAAGCGTCGGCAAGATGCCAACGCGACTGCCGGCAAGATGCCGGCATTGCTCTTTCAAAACAGCCTCTTACACGATTTGCATAATATCCGCGAGCGATTTGCGCTTTATATTCGGCACTTTCGCGTTTTCCGCCGGATAGCCGACGGGAATTAATACGAACGGAACTTCATTTTTCGGGCGTTCTAAGATTTCCTGCAAAAACTTCATCGGACTCGGCGTGTGCGTCAAAGTGGCGAGTCCGGCGTTGTGCAAAGCGGCGAGCAGCATTCCGACGGCGATTCCGACTGATTCCTGACTGTAATAAGTCGGTTCGGTTTCGCCGTCTTGGGTAATTGTCGTGATGCGGAAAACGACGATCAGATAAGGCGCGATCTCCAGAAAAGGTTTGTGTTCGTCCGTGCCGAGAGGCGCGAGCCGGTTCAGCCATTTTTCCGACATACGCCCGTGATAGCTTTTGAATTCCTCTTCTTCGGCGGCTTCGCGGATTTTCTTTTTTATCTCCGAGTCTTTGACGACGACAAAACGCCACGGCTGCAAATTCGCACCCGAAGGCGCAGTTCCGGCGGCGCGAATCGCATTTTCGATTATTTCAAAATCAACTTCTTTATCAGAAAATTCGCGCACGGTTCTGCGCCGGTTCAGATTTTCGTAAAACCCGGCGGCTTTTCGCTTTTGTTCTTCAAGCGAAATTTTCCGAAATTCCAAATTGATAAATTGCGGCGGCGATTTTTCTTTATTTTCCATTGTCCTTTAATAAACTTTCGTATAGTTTTTTCAAATTTCTCAAATGCGCTTCGATGCTGAAATTTTCTAAGGCAAATCGGTAAGCGGTTTCGCTCAGATTCCCGCGCGAAATTTTGTTTTTCAGCAATTTTAAGATTTTCCCGGCAAGTTCTTCATAATTTTTCACCGCAAAAACTTCGGCGCATTTTCCGCCGTTTGTCGCTTCCAAAAGCGGCTCGATGTCGGAAACGATCATCGGAACTTTCGCCAGCATCGCTTCGGAAACCGCAATCGGCAAACCTTCGTGCAAAGACGAAAAAACGAACAGATCGAGCGCGTCCAAAATGTCCGGGATGTCGCCTCTTCCGCCGAGAAAATGAACTTTTCCGGCGATGCCTTGATCTTTGCAAAAATCAAGGCATTGCTGAAACTTGGCTTCCGCGCCGTTTTCGGTTTTTCCGGCGAAAATGCAGTGAGCGTTCTCGATTTCAGCAAAAACCTTCGGCAGAGAACGGCACAAAGTAAACTGGTCTTTGCGCGGATCAACGTAAAAATTGCCGATCATTCCGAAAAGCACTGCATCCTCGCTCAAACCCAATTCTTTTCGTAGAGATTTTCCGCTTGGCTGCAAGCGTTCTGCGTCCGCGCCGTTGTAAATCGTGTGGAAATTTTTGCTCACATCCAGATTCGCCGTGTTTTTCAGCCAGTTTTTCAAACCGTTGCTGACCGCGATATTCGCGTCCATTCGCGGAATTAAAAATTTTGTCGCCGAGAGATTTTTTTTGTCGGCGATAAAACCTTGAAAACTCAAAACCTGCAAAACATTTTTCAAACCGCGCGTTGCTAAATAAAGATGCAGACTTTCAACCGCCTGATAACCGTGAACAATCTGAATTTTACGCTCTTTTATAATTTTCCGAAGTTTTAAAACGAGTTGCAGATCAACGGGAAATTTCCGGCTGAGTTTGACGAAATCCGCGCTCGAAGAGCGAAAATCTTCTTCCAACGCGCCGCCGTTTGCGGTTGCAAAAGTTACCTCGATGCCGAAATTGCGGGCGTTTCGGCACACATCCAAAACCTGCATTTCCGCGCCGCCGCGATTTGTCGTGTCTAAAAAATGTAAAACTTTCAATTTGTAAATTGTAAATCGCAAATCGTAAATTGTTTATGAAACGATGGATTTGCCATTTTCAATTTACCATTTACAATTTACGAGTGCCTGAAATTTTCGTCTTAGTTCCGTCTTATAATCACGCCGCCTTCGTCGAACGCACTTTGCGCTCGATCTTCGCGCAGAGTTTTCAGCCGAAAAAACTGATTGTAATTGACGACGGCTCAAAAGACGAATCGGCTGAAATTATCAGGAGAGTTTTGCGCGACTGCCCGTTTGAAAATGAATTTATTGTGCGCGAAAATCGCGGGCTTTGCGCGACCTTGAACGAAGGATTTGCAAAAGCGTGCGAGGAAGATTATTTTGCATATCTGGGTTCTGACGACGTTTGGCTGCCCGAATTTCTCGCCGAAAGCGTGCGGCTTTTGGAAAAACGACGAAAAGCCGTTTTGTCTTTCGGACACGCATTTTTAATTGACGAAAAAGATAGGATTATTGACTGCACAAAAAACTGGACGGATTTTGCGGACGGCGATGTTTTGCCGTATCTTCTGCGCGGTATGATTTTTTCGAGTCCGAGCGTCGTTTACCGCCGCGCCGCTTTGGAAAATTACAAATGGAACGAAAAGGCAAAACTCGAAGATTACGAACTTTACTTAAAACTTTCGGCGGACGGCGAATTTGCCAGACTCGATAAAATTTTATGCGCGTGGCGGCAGCACGATTCAAACGCGAGCGATGATTTTTCGCTGATGTTAAAAGAATGGATCGCGGCGCAAAATCGTGTTGCCGATAAATTAAAGATCAGCCGCGAAGAACTCGGTAAAATTCAAAAAGAACTGAAATTCGGCGCGGCGGCAAATTTTATACGAACGGGAAACAGACGCAAAGCCTTTTCGCTGATCGCAGAAAACGCGGGCGGCGCGAAATCTTCGCTGGAAATTGCTAAAATGCTTTTTCGCCTTGCCGTGCCGCAAACCGTTTTTCAATGGAACAGGAAAAGAAAAAAGCGCAAAGCGATTGAAAAATACGGCAAACTCGATTTGAAAAAGTCCGAAAATTCTTAGATGCTGTTTGGTATTAGAAGCTGTTTGGTAATTGTATCGCAGGCTTCCAGCCGGCAGTCTTGGTGGCTTCCAGCCGCCAAATTTATCTTTTTTTTCCGAATGTTCGAGTAAATAACGCTCGAATTGTCGGCTGGAAGCCGCCAAGATTGCCGGCAAGATGCCGCCAAGACTGCCGGCAAGATGCTGGCGATACAATTACTAAACAGCTTCTTAGATGCAAAATTCGCAAATTATAAAAATTAAACCGAGCGATTCGTGGGCGGCGTTCGATTTCCGGGAGTTTTGGCATTACCGCGAACTCTTTTTCCTGCTTGTCTGGCGCGATCTGAAAGTTCGCTATAAACAGACGCTTCTGGGAGTTTTCTGGGCGGTTTTGCAGCCCGCTTTGACGGCGTTTATTTTTACGATAATTTTTTCCCAAGTCGCACGTTTTGAAACGACGGATGTTCCTTACTGGCTTTACGCTCTAAGCGGTTTTACCTTTTGGACTTTTACCAATTCTTCCGTAAATTTTGCGAGCAACAGCCTTGTGCATCACAAAGAACTTGTTACGAAAATCTATTTTCCGCGAATGATCGTGCCGATTTCGGCAGTCGGCGGATATTTTGTTGACCTTGTGCCGACGCTTCTGATTTTATTCGGCGGAATGATCGTTTACGGAATTTCTATCGGCTGGGAAATTTTGTTTCTTCCGCTGTTTTTGATTTTTCTTCTTGTGATAACCGTTTCGGTCAGCCTTCTGCTCGCCGCCGTAAATGTGCGTTTCCGCGACGTAAAGTTTATTATTCCGTTTCTTTTGCAAATTTGGCTGTTTATCTCGCCCGTTTTTTATCCGTCCGATTGGATTCCCGCGAAATGGAAATACATTTTCGCCCTAAATCCGATGACGGGCTGTTTAGAGGGTTTTCGCCGCATACTTTTCGGCACGCAGCTGGATATTATCGTATTGTTGATTTCAATTTTTACGGCAGCCGTTTTGTTTGTCGCCGGCGTAACGATTTTTCGCCGGATGGAAGACGATTTTGCCGATTTGCTCTAAATTTATGAAAATGATCGAAGTAGAAAATCTATCAAAAAGATATGCCTTGAACGCAAAACCCAAGGCTAATACTCTGCGCGATCTTTTAACGAATTTAGTCAGACCGAAAAATCAGCAGACCGATGAAGAAAAATTTATGTGGGCTTTGCGCGACGTAAATTTTACGGTTGAAGACGGCGAAACGGTTGCGCTCGTCGGCAATAACGGCGCGGGAAAATCAACTTTGCTGAAGATTTTATCGAGAATTATCAAACCGACAAAAGGCGAAGCCGTTCTGCACGGGCGCACGGGAAGTCTTCTGGAAGTCGGGACGGGATTTCACAGGGAACTGACCGGACGCGAAAATATTTATTTGAACGGCGCGGTTTTGGGAATGAAACGCGCCGAAATCGAAAAGAATTTTGATGAAATAGTCGCTTTTTCCGAACTGGAAAAATTTCTCGAAACGCCGATAAAATTTTATTCAACCGGAATGTATATGCGGCTCGCGTTTGCCGTCGCCGCGCATCTCGAACCGGAAATTTTGATGGTTGACGAAGTTCTGGCAGTCGGCGATCTGGCTTTTCAGCGCAAATGCCTGAGCAAAATGCGCGACATCAGCGAGCGCGGGCGGACGATTGTTTTCGTTTCGCACAATATGCAAGCCGTTACGCGCCTCTGTTCGCGGGCGATCTGGATCGAAAAAGGATTTGTCAAAGAAGACAATTCGGCGAAAGATGTGGTTAGCAATTATCTCAATTCGCAGACGGAAACATCTTCGCAAAAAATCTGGGAAAA
Organism: Pyrinomonadaceae bacterium; assembly: GCA_965214585.1. Classification (GTDB taxonomy): domain Bacteria; phylum Acidobacteriota; class Blastocatellia; order Pyrinomonadales; family Pyrinomonadaceae; genus JAHCHG01. The sequence continues at coordinate 1,742,321 of OZ243957.1, forward strand.
TTCGGACGACGCGCCCGGAAATGAGGTTGCGAAACTTCGCGGCGTAAAAGTTTTCAACCCGGCGGACGATAAATCTTCCGCTTTTGATATACGCCATCCGGTTTTTGTCAAAATAATTTACGAAGTTTTGCAAAACGGGCAAATTCTGATGCCTTCCTTTCAACTTCACAATGAAGAAAACGTCTGCATTTTCACGTCAAACGACTTGGACGAAAATTGGCGCGGCAAAATTCGTCCGAAAGGTTTTTACACAAGCTGCGCCGAAATTCCCGCAAATTTTCTGGCGGAAGGAAATTTCTACGTCAGCGTTTCGCTGGCAACTTATGAACCTTTGAAATTTCATTTTAACGAGCGCGACGCGGTTGCTTTTTTAATCACCGATTCGCTCGAAGGAGATTCGGCACGCGGCGATTTCGGCGGACAGATCAGCGGCGCAGTTCGTCCGATTTTAAATTGGGAAACCGAGTTTGAAAGCGGAAATTAAAGAAAGGGTTTGTAAATTAGTTTTCAATTAATCAATGGTAATTCGGCGTAAAATTAATACCGCTTTTAAGATGTGGAAAAAACAAGGCTGGAACGGAATTAAATTTCGCCTACACAATAGTTTTTTCTCTCTAAAACAGAAAGTTGCCTATCAAAAATGGATTTGGAGGTTCGATACTCTAACAAATGAAAACCGTAAAAATCTTCGCCGCGAAATTGAAAATTTGTCGCGCAGACCTTTAATATCAATAGTTCTGCCCGTTTATAATGTTGAAGAAAAGTTTCTTCGCCTATGTATTGAATCGGTCAGAAAGCAGATTTACGAAAATTGGGAATTGTGTATCGCCGATGATTTTTCACCAAGTCCGCACGTTCGGCGGGTTTTGGAAGAATACGCCGAAATGGACGATCAGATAAAAATCATTTTCCGCCGCGAAAACGGGCATATTTCCGCCGCTTCAAATTCCGCTTTGGAAATTGCGACAGGTGAATTTTGTGTTTTATTAGACCACGACGACGAATTATCCGAACACGCGCTTTTTTATGTCGCAAAGGAAATTAACGAATTTCCCGAAGTGGAAATGATCTATTCGGATGAAGACTTAATCAGCGCGAAAGGCAGGCGTTTTAACCCGAAATTTAAACCTGATTGGAGTCGGGATTATTTTTATTCGGGAAATTTAGTTACGCATTTATCAGCTTATAAAACGGAAGTTTTGCGAAAAATCGGCGGTTTTCGCGTCGGCTTTGAAGGAAGTCAGGATTATGATCTAGCTTTGCGCGTGGTTGAAGAAATTCCCGAAAATCATATTCGTCATATTCCGAAAATTCTTTATCATTGGCGCGTAATTAAAGGTTCGGTTGCTTTAAGCGGCGACGAAAAACCTTATGCTCACGATGCTGCTCGGAAAGCTATCAGAGAACATTTGGAAAGACTCGGCAAAAAAGCAGATGTCGAGCAAACCGTTTACAATCTGCACCGCGTTCGCTATGAATTACCAAAAGTTTTACCGAAAGTAAGTTTGATTTTACTTGCGAATGAAGAGTTTGAATTTACAATTCGCTCAATTCAAAATTATATTGAAACAACTGAATATCCAAATTTTGAAATTATTTTAGTTTCAAGAAAGAAAACGGAAAAATTAAAAGAATTTCCAAAAACTGTAAAAATTCATACTTCTAAAAAAGGAAATGAAGCGGAGATATATAATTCGGCAGTTGCGGAAACAGATGGCGAAATTCTGTGTTTTGCCGACACGAATTTAAAGCCGTTGAAAGCGAATTGGTTGAGAGAATTGGTAAGTTTTGCAATTCAAAAGGAAATTGGAGTAGTCGGAGCGAAACTTCTAAGTAAAAATGAAACGATTTTATTCGGCGGTTTTATCATAGGAACAAAAAATTTGGTTAGCATCGCGCATCAAAATTTTCCGCGAGATAAAGGGGGAAATATCACTCGTAATCTTCTTATCGGAAATTATTCAGCAGTTTCTGTTTCTTGTATGGCGGTGAGGCGCGAAAATTTCGAGAAAAACGGCGGATTCGACGCGAAGAATTTTCCGTATAAATTTTTCGACGTTGATTTTTGTTTGAAACTGCGCGAAGAAAATTTACGCATCATTTTTACTCCATACGTCGAACTTATTCAAGTTGACGAGAATAAAACACTCAATTTTGAAAGAAAAACAAGCGAACAGGAAAAAGTTTTTTTCAAAAAAAAATGGCGCAAATTTATTGAAAATGATCCGTTTTATAATCCGAATTTGTCAAAAGAAAACGGAAATTTTGACATTAATATTTAAAGTTTTTGGAAAACGTAATAATAATAGAACTTACAGAAGCCTTTTATAATGCTTATTTTCCTTGATTTAGTTTAAGGGCTGTGTCAAAATTCGTTTATCAAAAATAAATTTTATAAAAAATTCAGGAGATTTTAGCAACAGATGTCAGAAAACGGAACAGTAAAGGCAACCGATGAAAATGCCGAAAACACAGAACTTAATCAAGCGGAAATTATGCCGGAAATCGAAAATGTAAAGGTCGAAACAACCGATGATGACGAAGAAGTTTCGTATCACGCGGTTGAAAAAGAAGGAAAGGTAACGGCTATTTGGGAAACGCAGGGCAAAAAGCATCTTCGCACGATTGATCCGCGTTCGAGCGAGGGCAGACAGATTTTAGCTCTGTTTGAAACCGCCGGTTGATAATAATTTTTCTTCAATTTTTCAAATTCGATAAAAAAATCTTGCTTTTTTTTATAAAATTAAGGTAAGATAAGGTGCATTCCAAAATCAAGCAGTTCAAAGATTTCAGTTGGATTCAGCGGTTTTTTTCAGCCGCCCGAAAACTGAAATCCTTTTAGGAACTTACGTCTTTTCAATTACTTAGGAGGTGCGTTTTATGAAGAATACACTTTTTGCTCTGTTAGCCGTAGTTTCGGCTATTATTGCAGGATTTTTTATTTATCGTTTTCAAACGAGCGAAGTTCAAACAAGTTTGAATATAATTCTCGGAGTGATTTTCGCTATTATAGCGGTTGCGCTCGGCATTATGTTTATGACGAGCAAGGTCGGTCATCACGAGGATATACACATTACAGAATAATTCAATCGAATAATTTTCCCGGCAGACGGTAAATTTGCAAATAAGCGAAAATTCAATTTACCGCCTGCCGTCGAAATTCTTATCTTTTCCAAGTAAAAGGGTGAAGTGCGCTTAAATTCTGCTCTCTGAATCTCTTTTTCGATACGCTCTCTTATCCCGAATTTCCTCATTCATTCCGGTTCACACAAAATTTTGTTTCCAGACTGTGCCGAAAACAGGTATAATAAGGAAAAATTTATAAACATTTCGACGTTTTCTAAACATTTCGGCATTTCGCAAATTTTCTAAGAAGCTGTTTGGAAACTCAAAAAAAACGTAACGCCGCCATCTTGGCGGCTGTCTTGGCGGCTTCCAACCGCCAATTCGAGCGTTATTACTCGAATCGGCGGGAAAAACAGAAAAATTTGGCGGCAAGATGCCGCCAAGACAGCCGGCTGGAAGCCTGCGATACAATTTCCAAACAACTTCTAAATGCTTTAAGAGCAATTTTAGACAAGTATTTTTCTCTGCTGAATACGAGTTTTTTACATATAAAAATATGACTTACGAGATTATATTTGTGTTTATCGTTACGATTGGCGCGATAATCTTGTTCGTCACGGAAAAACTTTCGGTTGATCTGGTCGCGCTGGTCGTGATGGCAACGCTTTTGCTTGCGGGAGTTGTTACGCCGGAAGAGAGCATCGCCGGATTCAGCAATAAAGCGACGGTAACGGTTGCGGCAATGTTTATCATCAGCGCGGGACTTTTTAAGACCGGCGCGGTGAAATACGTCGGCAGAATAACATCGAGAATTTTCAGAAAAAATTACTGGCTCGGCTTGATCGTGGTGATGGTCGGTGTCGGGTTTTTCTCGGCGTTTATTAACAACACGCCCGTCGTTGCTATTTTTATCCCGATTCTGCTTGGCGTTTCAAAGGATATAAAGGTCAGCACCTCAAAACTTTTAATGCCGATGTCGTTTGCTTCGATGCTCGGCGGAATCTGCACTCTGATCGGAACTTCGACCAATATTCTCGTCAGTTCGATTGCCGAAGAAGCGAATCAGCCCGCATTTACGATGTTTGAGTTCGCGCCTCTCGGTTTGATTATGTTCGTCGTCGGCACGATTTATATGCTCATCATCGGAATCCGTCTGATTCCCGAACGCCGCGCCGAGGGCGATCTGATTGAGAGTTTCCGGCTTCAGGAATACATTACGGAAATCGTTCTTCTGCCGAACGCCGTTTCCGTCGGGCGCAAAATCAAAAACGCGCCGATTGTCAACGATATTGATTTGGCGATCATCGAAATCCAGCGCGGAAATGAAAAAGTCGGCGTTCCTTCGCCGGAAAACCGCTTGAAAGCCGGCGATGTTTTGCGCGTGCGCTGTAATCTGGAAAAATTCAAAAAAATTCAGGATCACGAAGGAGTTCTGCTCAAACCGCGTTTCAAATGGCGCGAAAAAGACGTGCAGGCGGAAGACGCAAAATTGGTCGAAGCCGTCGTCGCGCTCGATTCGTATTTTATCGGTAAAACTCTGGCAGAGCTAGAGTTCCGCGAAAATTTCGGCGCAACCGTTCTCGCGCTTCGTCATCGCGGAAAATTGATGCGCGAAAAACTTTCCGAAACCGTTCTGACCGCCGGCGACGCTCTGCTTTTGGAAGTCAAAAATGAATACTATAAACAATTAACACAAAATCCCTCGTTTATAATCACGTCCGAAATTCAGCGCGAAAGATTTCGCAAAGGCAAACTTTATCCCGCGCTGGCGATAGTTCTGGGCGTGGTTTTAACGGCGACTTTGGGAATTATGCCGATTGTGGCAAGTTCGATTGTCGGCGCGATCTTGCTGATACTTCTCGGCTGCATCACAATCGAAGAAGCATACAAAGCCGTCGAATGGAAAATAATTTTTCTGCTGGCAGGCGTTTTATCGCTCGGCATCGCGCTCGAAAAAACGGGTGCGGCAAATTATATCTCGAAAATGATCGTTGAAAACGTCGGTGCTTGGGGCGGCAACGTCGCGCTCGTTTCGGCGTTTTTCCTGCTCACATCTCTGCTGACCGGCGTGATGTCAAACAACGCGACGGGCGCACTTCTCGCGCCGATTGCGATTGCCACCGCCAATTCCCTCGGCGTGAGTCCGCGCCCGTTTCTCGTCGCCGTAATGTTCGCGGCTTCGGCGAGTTTTATGACTCCGGTTGGTTATCAAACGAACACGCTAATTTACGGTCCCGGTCAATACAAATTCGCCGATTTTCTCAAGGTCGGAACGCCTCTGAACATAATTCTCTGGATTCTTGCGACGCTTTTGATTCCGTATTTCTGGGAGTTCTAAAAACATTCTCAAAATCTTTTGAAATTATTATGATATAACAAGACCATTTACTCTTCTTAAATTTTTTTATTAACTCATCTTACACAGATTTGATTTAAGCCGCCTTACGATCTTTGAAAAATAATAAAAAAGTTTCGATCGGGAGTGTAAACATTTTGCCTACATCGCATCAAGCGAAGCAAAGATGCGAAAAGTCGGTAATAAAAGCGGAAGTTGTCAGTTAATTGAGCGTTTTCGTTCGTTCGTGTTTCGCACCGAACAAATAGTAGACAGGATGTCTGCGCTCCTAGTCAAAAACTATTTTCGCTTAAGGTGAGTTATTAAACCGGGAATATTCTTAAGAAAATTATTAGATGCTAAATTTATTAAATTGTTTGAATCAAAAATTTTCAATACTAATATTAATAAAATAGAAAAGCGTGATTAAATTTAGAAATTTTCCGAAAAATCTTGCTATTTTATCTTATATCATATATGATACTATTTCAACTGAAGACAAATGAGGAAAAATATCATGTTTGATTTAAAGAAAAAGAGCTTATTTTTAGTTATTACACTTTTAATTTTTACAACTGGCATCTTTTTAATTGTTCTGCAAGGTCAGACTAATAGAGAACTAAGGAGCTTTAAAAAAATTAATAAAAATTCTTCGGATATTCGGGAAACTTTTCCATCCGTCGACTATTTTGATGAATCATATACAGAAGATATAGAAGGTGAAGATGAAAAAAGTGAAAAATATGATAGAGGTTTTCAGGTATTGACTTCTGAAATATCTAAAAATATTGAATCACTTTCGACTATTTCTTGGGAAAAAGACTTAACAGCTTTACCTATAGAGAATAGTGATATTATTGTTCTTGGTAAGGTAATTGATGCAAAAGCGCGTTTATCTTACAAAAAAAAATCTGTCTATTCTGAATTTAAAATAGAGGTCGAAGATGTGTTTAAGAATAATAGTTATTTAGAAATCAAAGATAATAAATATATAGTATTCGAGCGTGAAGGAGGAATAGTTCGCTATCCTTCGGGTTATGAACTTTGGCATCGCCTAGCAGGACAACAAATGCCAATAATTAATCGCACATATATATTTTTCCTTACGAATGATTTCCCAGTTTATGGGCATTATAAGAAAGATTTTTATTTACTGACTGCATATGAGTTAACTGGAGGTCAAATTATTCCGCTTGATAATCCTAGCAATTCACATCCAATTACTTCTTTTTATAAGGGAAAGACAGACTCTGTTTTACTAAATGATTTACGAAGAGTCTTAAGAAAATAATAAATAGTCTTCGGAAATTAGAAATTAATGAAAATATCAAATCTTATTATATTTAGCTGTATAATCTCAGTTTTCGGGTTAGTTATTTATTTTAGCCTTCCTACCGAATTACAAAGACAGGTTTCTGCTCAACTGACGAATTGTCCACCAACATATGGACTTAATAATAATGCCAAATGGCAGAAAAATTCTGTAGTAAAACTTAGGCTTCATATTGCATTTACAGATACTGAACGACAAATTATTTTGTCAGCTTTTACAGAATGGAATAAAAAAAGGCTTGTGAATTGCTCAAATGTATTCTTTGATACTAATAACTATGAAGTTGCTGATGCTAATGTAACTTCCGATTCTGAATTAACCCTAACTCACTGGGTAGAATTTAATCCTTCTCTCACATCAGGATACAAAGCTCTGACAACTATCACCAGTAGACCACATGCTGAAACCGTAATTTATGGAGATATAAGAGAACCAGGCACTCCATCAACCAATCCCGATTGGCTTAAAGGATCAATGACTCACGAAATAGGTCACACTCTTAATTTAGCAAATGCTACCTGTACGACCTCAGTTATGGGCATTGCAGCTGGTAATCAATATAGGGTTATTACAGAAAACGATACTGCAGCAGTAAGAGCTACCTACTGTCCAACAGAACCAACACCGACTCCAATTCCAATAGTTCCACCATATTGTCCGTTTCCTATTCCAAAACCTGCTGATGGATGCCCGATAGGATATTTTGAGCATCCATTAGGTTATCCATTGTGTTGTAGTGGCGCACCAACGCCAACGCCAACTCCAAATCCGACACCAACTCCCGGTGGTGGAAATGGACATTGGGAATGCGATCCGTTTTGTCAATCACCTTTTCCTCAAGCAAAAGGCTTGGACAATTATTCTCCAGACAATGTTAATTCTTGTTGTATTTGGACTCCGATTTTAATTGATATTTTCGGCGACGGCTTTGCACTAACCGACGCAACTGGCGGCGTAATGTTCGATTTCAACGGCGACGGTATTTCTAATCGAATCTCGTGGACTGCCGGAGGCACGGACGATGCTTGGCTCGTGCTTGACCGCGACGGAAACGGTTTGATTGACAGTTCCAGAGAGATGTTCGGCAATATGACCGAGCAGCCGTCAGCCGTAAATAAAAACGGATTTCTCGCTCTTGCCGAATTTGATAAAGCGGAAAAAGGCGGAAATGGCGACGGCTCGATAAATAACGAAGATAATGTTTTTGACGATTTGCGCTTGTGGCAGGATTTGAATCATAACGGCATTTCCGAATCGAGCGAACTGTTTACACTTCCGGCATTAAATGTTGCGGAAATAGAACTGAAATACAAGGAGTCGAAAAAGACGGACGAATTCGGCAACGAGTTTCGTTATCGAGCAAAGGTTTGGGATACAAAAACCAAATTTAAGAAGTCAAAAAACAAAGTCGGACGTTGGGCGTGGGATGTATTTCTCAAACTCGAACAGCCGAACGATTAGATAGATTTCAGTCTATCAAACACAAAACGCCGAAGTATAAACTGCTTCGGCGTTTTGTGTTTGTCATAAATTTCAAATTAACAAATCCTTTTATTCGGACATTAGAAAAAATTATCCTAACAAAATGAAATTTCATCCAATATGCGATATAATGTTGAAATAAAAGTAAAGATTTAATAAAATTTACAATTTCATTTTAATAAGAGAGTAATAAAAAAATGCCGAAAATTGCAGATATACAAGAAACACCGAATCCGAACGCCGTTAAATTTATTTTGCGCGAGCCGGTCAGCTACGGAACTTCGCATTCGTTTGAAAACGCCGAGGTTGCCAAAGAAGACGACTTGGCAAATTCGATTTTTGAGGTCGGCGATGTCGTGTCCGTTTTTTATATGGACAAGATGATTACGATTGAAAAAACGGACGAAGCCGAGTGGGACGAGATTTTGCCGATGCTGGCAGTTCCGATTCGGGCGGCTGATTCGGTTGGCGCAAGTTCAAACGGGACGAACGGAAATTCGGCGGCAAAGGAAGTCGGCGGAGCGATTGCGGCGGCGATTAATGATAATCCGGTTGTCGCGCAGATTAACGAACTGCTTGACGAGCGAATTCGTCCTTATCTGGCAAGCGACGGCGGCTGGCTCGAAATTTTGGAGTTGGAAGAAAACACTCTGAAAATTCGTTACCAAGGCGCGTGCGGAAGTTGTCCTTCGAGTCTGACGGGAACGCTGATGGCAATCGAAAATATGATAAAAGATGAAATTAATCCCGAAATTGAAGTTATCGCAGTCTGATCGGCAAATAAAATTCGGGAATTATTATAAAATTTATTTTACCGGATAAATATTTGTCTATTAGCATAAACCCTGTATTTTCAACAGAAAAAGCATATATATCTAAGACTTCAAGTGAGCGAAAAACTCTTTTAACAAGTTTTATACACATTTGTTAAAAATAATTCTTGACATCGAAACATAAAATTGTTCATAATCTACAACTAGCGACGTTTAAACAACTTCGCCCTTGTCCAACAAAGTTTTTTTACAAACTGCTCAATTACCACCAGCCGCTTCATTCCTAGAGTGCTGTGTTTTCAAAATACGGAGGAGAATTATAGTGAATAGTGAAGAACTCGAACGGAGTTTGCGAACCGAATTTGAGAGTTATCTCAAAGATGTTTTTTCTGATATGAAACAGAATGTTTCCGAACTTCAGGAAAAATTTGAAGCCGAACTCGAAAAACATAAATCACAGGTTAATCAAACCTTTGAAGATTTTTCCGCCCGATTAGAGGGCAAAGATGAACTCGACGAAGTTTTCAAGGAAACGGTTGTCGAGCATCTCCGCTTATCGCGCGACGAAGGAGCTAAAATTACCGCGACGGCGTTTGCCGAAGCGGAAAAACTTGCCGAGGAAAAAGCCGAAGCCGAAGCTGCTTCTGTCGGTATAATGGAAATTCTCGCTGCTGTAAACGACATAAGCACGAAAGACTCACAATCAGCCATTCTGAAATCGCTGGTCAGCCACGCCGAACAATTTACTCCGCGCGGAGCATTTTTTATCATTAAGAAAGAACATCTCGTCGGATGGCGCGTTTTCGGCAAGGAAAATTCCGCCGACAATAAAACTATCCGCGAAGTATTTTTTCCCGTCGGATCGTCAACCATTTTGGGCGAATCGGTCAAATCGTTGAGCGCGGTCAAAGGAAGTTTCGGAAATCACGCGGACGACTCGATTTATCTGAACAAACTCGATTTCGGACAGCCGGAAAATATGTTTGCCGTCCCGCTTGTCGTGCGCGGACGCGCCGTAGCCGTGCTTTACGCGGACAATGGTTCGGAAGAAGGTCAGGTAAATATCGAAGCGTTGGAAACTCTCGTTCGCGTCGCAAGCCTGACCGTCGAAATTTTAGCCGGCGGAGCGCAGACGGCGCAGAGATATGAAGTCGAAGACGAAAACGACAGCGTACAGGAAGATCAAACGGAAGATTCAAACGAATACGGATCAAGTGAACAAGCAGAATCAAACGCGCAGTATGAAGTTTCACGCGGCGAAACTGATAATTCCGTATCAGATACGGAAATTCCGCAGTCTGCCGCAAGTTTCGGGTCGGGCGATTATCAAACGGAAACTTTTCAAACCGGGCAGGAAACATCTTCGGCGGAATCTTATTCAAATGACTATATAAACGAATCCGCCGCGCAGGATTCTTCGGCGGACGAATATTCCTTTGAAGTCCAGCCGCAAAAGGAAAGCTCTTTTCAGCCGGAGGAGATCGAAAGCAGTCAATACGCGCCCGAACCGGAAAATTATTCTTGGAATCAACCTTCGGAAACTTCTGCGGATTCGGAAAATTTTTCGAGTCAGCCGCAAGAAGTTTCTCAGGATTACAAATTTGAGAACGATTCACAGCCAATCGGACAAACCGATTCGCAAACCTACGAAATCGAAGATGCGGGTTCGATAGACGATTACGCGCAAACCTCTCAGGAAAATTTTCAGACGGAACAGCCGCAGCCTGAACCGGAAACTTATCAATTTGAAACCGGGCAGGAAAACTTGTCAAGCGACTTCGATTATCAGGAAAATCAGCAGCAATCGGCACAATTTGAAACATCCAAACTTGATTCAAATCAGTTTGGGTTAAACGATACGGCGCAGTTTGATTCAAATCAATTTCAAAGTCCGCAGGTTGATGATTTTTCTTCAACTCCGGCGGATGTTTCACAGCAATTTGAATCTATAAACCAAGGTTTTGAAAATCAGCCGACACCGCCGCCGCAAGTCGAACAAACTGCTCCGAGTCCGCCGGTCAGAAGTCGTTTCAGCGACAGAAATGTTGATCTGCCGATTGAAGTCAGCGAAGAAGAACGCCGTCTGCACAATGACGCACGCCGTTTTGCGAGGCTTCTGGTTTCGGAAATCAAACTTTATAACGAACAAAAAGTAAAAGAAGGACGCGAAGGAAAAGACCTCTACGAGCGTCTGCGCGAAGCAATTGACCGTTCGCGCGAAATGTATGACAAGCGCGTTCAGTCGCCGGTTGCCGCCCGTTTCGATTATTTTCATTATGAAGTTATCAACACTTTAGCCGAAGGCGAAGAAGAAAAACTCGGCGAAGGTTATCCGGGCGCAGCCGTCTGAATTTAGATTTATAAACCAAAACCAAAGCCGTTTGATTTATCAAGCGGCTTTTTTTCTTTGAAAGTGCAATGAACGCGGAAAAGATAAACGAAAATTATTTGCGAAAATCGGCGAAAATCGGCGACATTTTTTCGTGGAACGAGATCAGCGAAATTCACAAAGTCCGCAACGGAATATATCAGCGCAAGGAAAAACTGATCTCGCTTTTAACCGATTTCGGCAAAATAAATCCGTGCTATCCCGATTTTTCGGGCGAAAACGAAAACACGATCTTCTACACAGGCGCAGGCAGACGCGGCGACCAAAAACTCGACGCTCCGAACCGCGCGATGTTTGCCGCCATTGATTCAAAACATTCTGTTCCGCTTTTCAATAAACTAGCCGTCGGACGTTGGGAATTTTTAGGATTTTGGCAGGTTTTGGAAGGAAAATACATCTACGACGAAAAAGCCGAAAGAATGATCTGGCAATTTACTTTGCAAAAAATTTCATAAATTTATTTCTTCTCGCCAAGCGCGACGGCTTTTTGATAAGCGGCGAAAACCGCCTTAGAAAGAACCGTCCGCAACGCGCCCTTTTCCATTTGATAAATCGCGTCGGCGGAAGTTCCGCCGGGCGATGTGACCATATTTCTGAGTTCCGCCGGATGCTTGTCCGATTCCATCGCAAATAAAACCGAGCCGAGCATCATTTCCTGCACTAATTCTTTCGACATATCGCGCGAAAATCCCATATGAACTCCGGCATCGGTCAAGGCTTCCATCACGAGAAAAATATACGTCGGTCCCGTCGCCGAAAGCGATGTCGCCATATCAATCATATTTTCCGTTTCGACAAAAAGTTCGCGTCCCAAAGCCGTCAAAAGCGATTTGACCTGCCCGCGTTCGGTTTCGGAAACTTTTTCTTCGTCGCACGTCCAAGCCGTAATTCCGTAGCCGATCTGCGAAGGCGTATTCGGCATCGTGCGGACGATTTTTTCGTTGCCGAGAGTTTTTGAAATCGTTTCGATTTTCGCGCCCGCGACGATTGAGAGAACGAGTTGGTCGGATAAAACAACGCCTTTTAATTCGTCCAGAACGCCTTTTATTCTCTGCGGTTTAACGCACAAAACGACGATTGAATTTTCATTTTCACGCACATTTTCAACCGCTTCCGCGTTTTTCGCAAAAACTTCGATCTTATATTTTTCGCTTAATTCCTCGCGCCGATTTTCGCGCGGATGACTGGCGGAAATTTGTTCGGGCGCAACTAAACCTTTTTTCAAAAGTCCGGCGATCATTGATCCTGCCATCACTCCGCAGCCGATAAATGCCAACTTTGTGTTTGATAAATTATTTTCCATAAAGAAATTGTGTTAAATTTTAATTCGTCTTAATCTAATAAGTGTTACGGTAAAAGGAGAAAAATGCAAAGAATCATTATTTTATTTTTAGTCGTCGCTTTTGCGTTTCTTTTTTCAAAATTTCAAATCAATAAAGCTCAAAATCAAAATTGTGAGTGCCGATTTATCGTTGAGAGTCTTAAAGAAATGAATGAAATCAAAGTGGGAATGACGAGAAAAAATTTACTCGACAAATTCAAAATGGAAGGCGGAATTTCTACGAGAACTTCCAGACGATACGTTTACAAGAAGTGTGATTATATAAAGGTTGACGTAAAGTTTAAACCTGTTGCAGATGAACGGAATAATTCTATAGAATCTCCGAATGACGAAATCGTAAAAATCTCGAAACCATTTTTGGAATACATAGTTATTGATTAGCAGATATGACAATTAACGAACAGATCGAATTTTTGAAAAAAGGCACGGTTGATTTTATCCGCGAGGAAGATTTAAAGGCGAAACTCGAAAAAGCCGAAAAATCGCGCAAACCGCTTGTAATAAAATACGGCGCAGACCCGACTGCGCCGGACATACATCTCGGACATACGGTTGTTATCCGCAAACTAAAGGCGTTTCAGGATTTAGGTCACAAAGTAATTTTTCTGATCGGCGATTTTACCGGAATGATCGGCGACCCGTCGGGAAAATCGGCGACTCGTCCGATGCTTTCCAAAGAGGAAATTGCGGCAAATGCGGAAACTTACAAAGAGCAGATTTTTAAGATTCTCGACAAGGAAAAAACCGAAATCCGCTTTAATTCCGAATGGTTTAACGAGTTCGGCGCGGAAGATTTTATCAAGCTCGCCGCGAAAACAACCGTCGCGCAGATTCTTGAACGCGATGATTTTTCAAAGCGTATGACGGAAGAAAAACCGATTGCTCTGCACGAACTGCTTTATCCTCTGATTCAAGGCTACGATTCGGTTGCTTTGGAAGCCGATGTCGAACTCGGCGGAACTGACCAGACGTTTAATTTGCTGATGGGCAGAAATTTGCAGCGCGAATACGAGCAGGAAGCGCAGGTCGTGATTACAACGCCGCTGCTCGAAGGCACGGACGGCGTTGATAAAATGTCGAAATCGCTGGGAAATTACATCGGAATTGATGAACAGCCGAACGAGATTTTCGGTAAACTGATGTCAATTTCCGACGAAATGATGTGGAAATATTTCGAGCTTTTGACCGATTTGAGCGCGGAGGAAATCAACAATTTGAAACTCAAATGCGAAACCGGAGAAAAAAACCCGCGCGACGCGAAAATTGATTTGGCAAAACGAATTATTAGCGATTTTCATTCGGCGAAAGACGCGAAGGAAGCCGAGCAAAATTTTATCAACCAATTTTCAAAAGGAAATCTGCCCGACGAAATTGACACAATGAAAATCGCTTCGGGAAATTACAAAATCGCCGATCTGCTTTTTGAAACCGAATTGGTCGAATCAAAAGGCGAAGCCCGACGCTTGATAAAACAAGGCGGCGTGAAAATAGATGAAGAAAAAGTTGAACACGCGGGAATTGAAGTTGAAATTGATTCGTCAAGAGAAGTTCTGCTTCAAGTCGGCAAGCGGAAATTTTTGAAAGTAAAAGGTAAGTAAATTATGGCGAAAAAGAAAACTGAGATTGTTAAAACCAAAGATGAATACGATTCGATTTTGTCGGATTTGTCAGAAATTATAAAAACTTCCAGAAATTTAGCAGTAAATTCTATAAATGAGATCGTTGTTAATACCTGCGTCAAAGCAGACTTGGAAATTCCTAAAATCAATTACGATACGCTTTACAATCCGCTGACGCTTAAAATATTAGGTTTGAAAGATGATTTTGAGGGAAAGAATCTCAAAGAATGTTATTTAAAGGCGTTTGAAAACTTTTTTCTTAATGATGAAACAGGATTTACTATTGTTAGTTATTCAAAATCAGTTCAAATTGAAAATAAAAGTCATATTATTGATTTGGTTTTGTTCAATCGCCGTTTGAAATGTCTTGTAATTATTGATTTAAAACTCGAAAAATTGACTCACGCCGACATCGGGCAGATGATTCTTTACACGGGTTATGCTGCCGAAAATTGGCGCGAAGAAGGCGAAAATCCGCCGATTGGTTTGATTTTGTGCGCTGAAAAAAACGACGCGCTGGCGCATTATACTTTGGAGAATTTGCCGAACAAGGTTTTGGCGAAGGAATACAAAACGGTTTTGCCGGATGAAAAAATTCTCGTTCGGGAAATCGAGAAAACCCGTGAGATGTTAAGCGGCAGGAAAAAATAAATTAAAAATGTCCCAAGCGATAATCGAAACCGAAGAAACTTTAATCATCGAAACGCCGGAGCGCGTGCCTTTGGCGTTTGCGCTCGCGTCCATCGGCAACCGTTTTCTGGCGGTGGCGATAGATCATTTTATTCAGTATCTGGCGATTTTTCTGGTCGCTTGGGCGTTTATAAGTTTTAGCGGAATTGACCTTTTCGGCGAATCGGCGGGCGGCTTGTTTTCCGATGTGCCGAAATGGACGCTCGCCGTTTTGATTCTTTTTTTATTCGTAATTTTCGCCGGATATTTCGTCGCGTTTGAATGGCTCTGGAATGGACAAACGCCCGGTAAACGCCTTTTGAAACTGCGCGTCATCCGCGAAGACGGCAGACCGATCACGTTTTGGGAATCTCTGGCGCGAAACCTTCTGCGGATTTTTGATGCCGTTCCGGGATTTTTTCTGCCCGTTTATTCAATCGGTTTGATTACGATTTTTTTAAGCCGACGCGATCAGCGAATCGGCGATCTGTTTTCGGGAACGGTTGTCATCCGCGAGCGTTCGGACGAAGCACCGACGTTTCACGAAACTTTTTTGAGCGAGATCGGAGACGCGGCTTTCCGGCGGACTCAGAAAAAGGTCGAATTTACGGGAAACATTTCAGTTTTAACCGAAAATGAGATCGAAGTTGTCGAAGCGTTTCTGCGCCGCCGTTCCGATTTGAGCGAGCGTCAAAGGCTCTGGATGGCGTGGCGCGTCGCGCTTCCGCTGATGTATAAAATCAAGCCGAATTATGATCTGCAAAATTTCTCCTACGAAGGTTTTTTAGAAGAACTCGTCGGACGCTGGCACGCGAAAGGCAAATTTCTGAATTAACTTAAAAAAAACTTCAAATCATCTGCAAAATCATTTCTCATTACAAAAATAACAGGCAAAAGTATTATAATAATTCGGAGAAACTTTTTCGGAAAACATTACTTAAAACGATCATCAAACAAATATGCCCCAGTTTCCAGACATCGAATCAGACGGCGCGGTTTTAACCGAAAGCGAAACAAAGCTGGAAAAACCGCCGCTTTACAAAGTCATTCTGCACAACGACGATTTTACGACGATGGAATTTGTCGTCTTTATTTTAAAAACCGTCTTTATGCGCTCCGACGCGGAAGCCTTTACGATTATGCTCAAAGTCCACAACGAAGGCATCGGAATCGCGGGCGTTTACTCGTATGAGATCGCCACGATGAAAGCCGAAAAAGCGATGAATTTGTCCAAAGCAAATGAATATCCGCTTCTCTGCACGGTTGAGGAAGAGTAAAATGGAGATATTATGCAAATGAATTTAGAACAAATTAAAGAAATGGTAAAAACTCTGCCTGTTGAGGATTTGGACGAACTGCAAAAAACAATTGCGGAAGAGCAAAAAGCCAAGCAATTAAAAAACGGAAACAAAAGCGATACGGATTGGCGATTGGAGCGATATAAAAAGGCTCGCAGATGGCTCGATGAAAACGGCGAAAAATATATGAATCAATGGGTTTGTCTGGAAGGCGATCAACTCGTCGCGCACAGCGCGGACGGCAAGGAACTTTACCAAAAGGCAAAAGAAGCGGGCATCGAGATTCCGTTTATTCATCATATCGTCGAAGAAAAACATCCTTTCGGAGGCTGGTAAAATGGCGGAAGAATTGTTCTTTGACAAGTCTTATTTTTACAATACTCTCAAAATCGGCATCACAGTTCCCATTCTTTTGCGGTTGAACGGAACGGCGGTGGAATTTGAAGCAAAAGTTGATACGGGCGCGGAAAATTGCATCTTTGAACGAAGACACGGCGAAACTCTCGGCTTTGTAATCGAATCGGGCGCGGAAAAGATATTTTCAACCGTGAACTGCAATTTCGTAACCTACGAACACGAATTAACAGTTAATGTTTTAGGAATTGAAACATTTACCGCCGTTTATTTTGCAAAAGAAGAATCGTTTACGAGAAATGTTCTCGGCAGACAAGGCTGGCTTGACCGCGTAAAATTCGGGTTAATTGATTATGAAGGCAAATTGTTTTTGAGCGAATATAATTAAAAATGTGAGGTGCGAAATTATGCAGGCAAATTTAGAACAAATTAAAGAAATGGTAAAAACTCTGCCCGTTGAAGATTTGGACGAACTGAAAAAAACAATCGCGGAACAGCAAAAAGCCAAACAAGCAAAAAACGGAAACAAAAGCGATACGGATCGGCGATTGGAGCGTTATAAAAAGGCTCGCAGATGGCTTGACGAGAACGGCGAAAAATATATGAATCAATGGGTTTGTCTGGATGGTGATCGGCTCGTCGCGCATAGCAAAGACGGGCGTGAGGTTTATCAAAAAGCCAAAGAAGCAAGGATCAAGATACCTTTTGTTCACTTTATCGAAGAAGAACCCGAAGCATATTGGGGCGGTTGGATATGAAATCTGAAAACACGATTGACTTTGAAGAGGTCTATCACTATGACACTCTGAAAACGGGAATTACTTTGCCTGTTTCGCTGCTTAATAATTCTTTGGAAACTTCCGTTCAAGCAAAAATTAACACGGGAGCAAGTCATTGCATTTTCCAGAGAATTCACGGCGAATATCTCGAACTCGATATTGAGAGTGGCGATTTGCTGACTTCTTCAACCGTTATGAATAATTTTCGAGCATTCGGACACGAATTATACATCCGATTTTTAGACATTGAGATTTACGCGAAAGTATATTTTGCCGAAGATGAAAATTTCACAAAAAGCGTTCTCGGCAGACAATGCTGGCTTGACCGCATAAAACTCGGTTTGATTGATTATGAAGGCAAACTGTTTTTGAGTGAATATAATTAAAATTTATGGTGAAAGAAATCAAAATTTAATAAGTTGACGGAAAAATATAAAAAAATTGGCGTTACTACGAAAGTGCGGAAGATGAATGGTCGGGTTACGAAGGATTTTTCTCAAGCGAAGAAGAAGTTGAAAAGTTTTTAAACGGACTGCAAAATATAGTTAGGCATTAGAAGTAAATACTTTTGTCGGTAGCGTCGGCGTGAGCCAATTTGTCAATGCAGACGCGGCGAGCGCATCGGCTCACCTCGGACGCTACTGACTTTTATGTATTAAAATTAAATTATGTTGACAAGAGAATTAGAAGAAACATTGAGTTTAGCGGTTGATGAAGCCGTCGGAAGAAGGCACGAATATGTAACGCTGGAGCATTTGCTGTTTGCGCTGCTCGAAGACAGTTCGGCGCGTGATATTTTGTATAATTGCGGAGCGAAACTTGAGGAACTCGCGGCGGATTTGGAAGAGTATTTTGATACGATTTTGGAGAAAATGCCCGCGCACGTTCAGCAGATGCCGGAACTGACGGCGACTTTTCAGGCGACGATTCAGTATGCGATCTTGCAGGCGGAAGGCAGCGGACAGCAGCGAGTTGACGGCGGAAATATTTTGGCGGCGATGTTTCAGTCGGAAAATTCGCAGGCGATCTATCTGCTGAAAAAGCAGGGAGTTACGCGGCTCGACGTTTTGAATTATCTGGCGCACGGAATTTCTAAAATTGACGGTTTCGGCGACGAACTTTTGGAAGGCGGTGAAGACGGCGAATTTGCCGAAGAACGCGCACAGCCGAAAAAGAAAAAACCGCTCGAATCGTTTTGCGTCGAACTCGTGGCGAAGGCGAAAGACGGTTTGATTGATCCGATCATCGGGCGCGTCGAGGAAATCGAAAGAACGATACAGGTTTTATGCAGGCGCAAGAAAAATAATCCGCTTTATGTCGGCGAACCGGGCGTTGGCAAAACGGCTTTGGCGGAAGGTCTTGCGCTTAAAATTTCGGAAGGCGACGTGCCGGAAGTTATTGAAAACGCGAAGGTTTTCGCGCTTGATATGGGCGCGGTTTTGGCGGGAACTCGTTTTCGCGGAGATTTTGAACAGCGTTTTAAGGCGATAATAAACGATCTGAAAAAGCAGGAAAACGCGATTTTGTTTATTGACGAAATTCACACAATCGTCGGCGCGGGCGCGGTTTCGGGCGGTTCGATGGACGCTTCAAATATTTTGAAACCGGCACTTGCGGCGGGCGAATTAAGATGTATCGGTTCAACGACTTACGCCGAATACAAAGCCGCGTTTGACCGCGACAGAGCGTTGGCGAGAAGATTTCAGAAGATCGAAATTTACGAACCGACAATTGAGGAAACTTACGAAATCTTAAAAGGTTTGCAGAAATATTATGAAGAGCATCACGAAGTAAAATATACGGATGAAGCGATCAGAACCGCCGCCGAACTTGCCGGAAAATATATCGGCGACAAGCATCTGCCGGACAAAGCGATTGACGTAATTGATGAAGTCGGCGCGATGACGAAATTGATGCCGGAAGATAAGCGTCCGAAACAAATTTCGGTTCAGATGGTCGAAAATACGGTGGCGCGAATGGCGAAAATTCCGCCGAAAACCGTCGTGGCGGATGAAAAAGACCGCTTGAAGACTTTGAAAGAAGATTTAAAGGATGTGATTTTCGGGCAAGACCAAGCGATTGAAAAAGTCGTCAGCGCGATTCAGATTTCACGCGCCGGACTCGGACACGAAACAAAACCCGTCGGTTCGTTCCTTTTTTCGGGTCCGACGGGAGTCGGCAAAACCGAATTATCAAAACAATTAGCGGAGATTCTTGGCGTGGAATTTCTGCGCTACGATATGAGCGAATACGCCGAACCGCACACGGTTTCGCGCCTGATCGGTGCGCCGCCCGGATACGTCGGCTTTGACCAAGGCGGGCTTTTGACCGACGCGATTATGCGAAATCCGCATTCGGTTCTGGTTCTTGACGAGATCGAAAAAGCGCATCCGAATCTTTTCAATCTGCTTTTGCAGGTGATGGATTCGGCGACTTTAACCGACAACAACGGCAAAAAAGCCGATTTTCGCAACGTCATTTTGATAATGACGACCAACGCCGGAGCGCGTGAACTCTCCTCCGGCGGAATCGGTTTTCAAAACGCCGCCGACACAAAAGGCTCGGCAAAAGGCGCAATTGAAAGGACATTTACGCCCGAATTCTTGAATCGCCTCGATGCCCGCGTCGCGTTTAAGGCTTTGGATTTGAGCGTTATAAAACTTATCGTTGACAAATTCATCAAAGAATTGAACGCGCAGTTGATGGAAAAAAGGGTGATCGTAAAACTCGACGATTCGGCGAAAAAATGGCTCGCCGAAAACGGTTTCGATTCCAAATACGGAGCGCGTCCGATGCAGCGTCTGATTCACGAAAAGATCAAAAAGCCGCTCGCCGAGGAGATTTTGTTCGGCGAATTAACCGACGGCGGAAGCGTTGCGGTTTCTGAAAAGGACAACGAATTAGTTTTGAATTTTTGAGATGACGTTTGAGATTATTGATAAAATCATAGACATTAAAATTATCGCCGTCGGTAACAAAATCAGAGAAATCAGCCGTTTACGAGAAGAATTCGGCGCGGGACGTTGGCGAAAATTAAAAGGCGAAACGACTGTGCGTTTGATAAACGGCAAAATTCGCCGCGTCGAAGTTCATTGGTATCAAGCGCACGGCATCGGCAAAAGGAAAATGAAAATCAAAAAATATCTGGATTAAAGTTATGAAGACAAATGGCGAAAAAAATTCGTTTGTAGTTTGCATCAAAAATATTGATTGCGAAGATTTGGAATTGCGAAAAATCTATGAAGTTTTGCCCGACGAAAAAGCTGCTAAAGATAATTACATCCGCGTAATTGATGAATCAGGCGAAGATTATCTTTATCCGGCAAGCTATTTTTGCGCGGTTGAATTGCCGCAAGCAGTTCGGGAAACTTTTAGAATTGCGGCTTAATTTATTGGCAAATTAACCGACGGCGAATTGGTTTTGAATTTTTGAAATTATAAAAGCAGTCAGCGAATGCCAACCGCAAATCATAACTTTATTTTATTACCTCAAAATCTATCCATTGAGTTGCAACTTGAGTTTTCTTCTTTGCCAAATTGTCCGTGACAATAATTTGGAGAATATAATCTCCGGGCGGCAGGTTTTTCTCAAGTTTTATTTTTCCCGACAAATCAATTCTTTGTAAATCCTTTTGTTTTTCTAAGGAAATCGGCTCTGGCGCAGTTTCCTGTATGATTTTGTCGTCTTGAACGAGTCTTGTTTGAACAGTCAGTTCGGGAGAAGCATTTCCTTCGGTTTTTGCGTTGTAAATTACGGCTCCGTAATTTAAAGTAACCGGCACTTCAAACTGCCGCAAAGTCGTGTCCGTGAAAACTCTCTTATCGGTTTCTGTACTGTCAATTTTTGCCGAGTCTTTCAAATCGGTTATCAAAGTCAGGTCTGACAACCAAAGTCTCTTTTTTTCAAATTTCGGAGTTTCTATGAATTTTGCAGCGGCTCCGATTTTTCCTGTCTTAGAATCGCGGATGGCAACCCGAAAATGATAAACTCCCGATTTTTTCAAAATAACCGGCAAAACATATACGAATCCGCGTTTTACAATATTTTTATAAGTCGGTTCGTTGACTGTAATCGTAAAATTTTGAACAAATTGATTGATCGGTTTGTCGTCGGCATCCAAAGTTATCGCCAACATATCAAAATTTGTTTGTCTCTCGCCTTTTGAATCTTTTTTAAAATCCAAATCTTCGGCGGAAATGTTTATCAGAAAACGCGCAAAATTATCATATACATCATTTCCTATAACGGAATACAAATTTAGTTTTATCTCATTCGCCTTAAACGGAAAAGCCAACGCCTGCGCGAATTTTTCTCTGGGCGTATTTGCTATTATTCCGTTTTCGATTTTACTGTCCGGCGAATAAAAAGCACTTCGGTAACGAACTTGCAAATCAGGCTTATTTACTTTTATTTCAACTTTATCGAAAACGTCTTTTGCCGAATCAACCGTTTCCGCGCTCGTTATGTAACTGAGCAGATAATAGCTTTGATCGTCAATTACTCGCTCTAATGCTTTATCGAGATTATTTTGGTTGAGAATCGCAAATCCGCCCGTTTCGCCGGCTAAAATCTGTAAACCTTCCTGAGTCTGCCTGAAATTAGCATCGCGGTTTGTTCTTTTATCGCCCGTCTGTCCGGGTTTGAAATCTCTGCCGAACGCCGTTCTGACATCATCATCGGAAGTAGCCATCCCAAGATACTGCAAACCTCTGGGATCAATGGTGTAAATTACAACCGAAGATTGATTTGCCGTTTTGACAAGCAGTTGAAAGGCATTTGAAATTCCGTCTGAAAAACGGTTATTCATCGGAGAAGGCGTATCAGAACTGTTGATATTTGAACTTGAACTGTTTTGCGAACTTGCATCCGAGAGCGAAAATCCTTCGGAGAAAAGTATCAGAGCCTTTCTGCCGGGCAGATTCTGCATTCCGCGAACGATGTAATTTAACGAACCGAGCGTTCCGATTGCCGAATTATTCTGCCCCGTCCGGTCTGAGTCTTCCAAAAGCGATGCTTCCGTTCTTACTCCGGCAAGGTCTCTTCCGCGGCTGTCGCTTAATTCTTCGAGCAGAGTATTTGTAACCGGCTCATAATCGTTTGCGCCGCCTCTGCTTTGCGGACTCCATTTGAGTTTCTTGACGATTGCCAAAAGTAATTTTTTGTCGGAGGTAAAAGAAGGAAGCACGCTTGCACCGCTGGTTGTTACAATCGTTACCAAATCTCCCGGTTTGATCTGCTCTTTTATAAATTTTTCGAGAGATTTTTTGACAAGTTGAATACTTTTAAAATTCAAACCCAGATTATCAACCACAAGCACCAGAGTTCGGCGAATGTTGTTAGAATCAGTATTCTCCGATCTTGTCGGAATGCTGATTTTATCCTTTAAACTCAATCCGTCGTTATCATCTTGCAAATTTAAATTGTCTGCGGAAGAATTATTCAGATTGTTTTGAGGCTTCGGAGATACATAGGTAAAACTGGTGATTTTTTGCTTTTCCCCGTTTTCGTAAACTTCAAAATCTTCGAGTTTCAAATCGTTCACGGGATCGTTTTTTTTGTCCGTTACAACAACGTCAACTTTTATCAAAGTGGTCGAAACTTTGACAATTTCTTCTTCCTGCTCCTGCTGAACATCAGGAGTTGCAGTCGGCTGCGGAGTCTGGCAGAGAAAAGTTTGTGATAAAGAGTTAATAATCAAAAACAAACAAATCAAAAAAAACTTTTTCATAATTTTACCTGCTCTTTTAAATCATTTTTATTTTCGTTAAATGGTAACAGTTTTTTCAAAAAGTTTAAGTTTTTTTTAGTAACATTTACACAAAATTCCAAAAATTCTATAATTTTACCAACCGCAAAATTAAAATTGTCTTTGCTTTTATTATATTATTAAAGATAAATATTAAACGAATAAGTTTGAAAATATTTTAAGACAACAAAATTTTTGCAAACATACTTTGCCTTTGCGCTCAGAAAATAGAACAATTTAGATATTATGGCATCAGGATCAAAAACGGCTGTTTATGCGGCGATTGCAGGAAATGGGGCAATTGCGATTATGAAATTTATAGCGGCGGCACTCACCGGCAGTTCGGCGATGCTTTCCGAAGGGATTCATTCGGTGGTGGATACCGGCAACGGCTGTTTGCTTCTGCTCGGCATAAACCGCAGCAAAAAGCCCGCCGATGCCTCTCATCCGTTTGGTTACGGCAAGGAAATTTATTTCTGGTCGCTGATCGTTGCGGTTTTAATTTTCGGTGTCGGCGGCGGCATCTCGATCTACGAAGGCATTCAGCATATGATTCATCCGGCAGACCTCGAAGACCCGTTTTGGAGTTATGTCGTGTTGGGTTTGGCGATGGTTTTTGAGAGCTTCGTTTTTTTCATCGCGCTCAGGGAATTTCAGGCTCTTAGAAAAGAAGGAGAGAATTTCTGGCAGTCAATTAAGAACAGCAAAGACCCGACGACGTTTACCGTGCTTTTTGAAGATTCCGCCGCATTGCTCGGTTTGATCGTTGCTTTTGTCGGGATTTTTCTGGCACATTATTTTAACGCTCCCGTTTTAGACGGTGCGGCATCGGTTTTGATCGGCTTGATTTTGGCGACGGTGGCGTTGGTTTTGGTTTATGAAAGCAAAGGTTTGCTGATCGGCGAAGGTGCGGATCCGAAAACTTTGGAAGAGATTAAAAAACTGGCGGGAGCAGAAAAAGGTATAAAAAAAGTAATAAATCCGCTGACGATGCACTTTGGTCCGCACACGATTTTGCTCACGGTGGACATCGAATTTGACAAAACATTATCGGCGGCGGAAGTCGAAGAAACGATAGAGCGTCTGGAAAACTCCATTTATGAAAAATACCCGGACATCAAACATATCTATATCGAAGCCGGCGCTGTCAGCACGGTGAAACGCAAAAGTTAGGTAATTTGCAAAAAAAAAGGAGCGTCAAAACCGACGCTCCCGGAAAAACTTCCGAATTTATATCGAAACTATCTGATGTAAGCCGCCGCCGCAGGCGTATCACCGGCAATTCCGAAATTGCGGTAGATCACGCTGCTGTTGGTGCTTTGTTTGATAATCCACGCTCCGCTGCGATAAACAGCCAAGTCTGCCTGTCCGTCGCCGTCGTAATCGGTTGGAACAAGCCTGTCGCCTGCCGAACCGAATTGTTCGATGCGAACCTGATTATCGGAACTTCGCAGAATATACCAAGTTCCGCTGCGGAATACGGCAATGTCTGTTTTTCCGTCGCCGTCGTAATCCGCCGGAACAAGCACGTCCGCCGCCAGACCGAATTTAACAAACAGCGGTTGACCGTTTGAAGATTGGCGAATATACCAAGTTCCGTTTGACGGACGGAACACGGCGGCATCTTGTCGTCCGTCGCCGTCAAAATCTCCTCTGACGGGTTTATCGCTGCTCAGTCCCCACGGAATAAATGTAATATTCCCGCCCGCGTTGTTATTTGTTCCGCGATAATAGAAAATGCTCTGGCTGCCGGATGCGCCCGCGCGGTAAACCGCCGTGTCCGCTTTGCCGTCGCCGTCGAAATCTCCCGAAATCGGCACGTCGCCGGTTTGTCCCAACTGCTCCGTGCGAGTCATATTATTGGAACTTAAAATGATCGTAAAATTCGCCTGCATTGCCGCCGCTTCGCGCCAAACTGCAAAATCCGTTTTTCCGTCGCCGTCGTAATCCGCCGGAGCAAACTGATTTTGATTTGCTCCCGTCTGGAATTGGAAAGCGGCAAAACCGGATGTCGTGCGGTTGACATAAGCCGTATTGTTTGACGGGCGGAAAACTGCCAGATCGCTGCGTCCATCTCCGTCAAAGTCAAAACGATTGCGGTTAATCGCCGTTCCGACATTCGCCGCGCCCGGTGTCAACATTCCGCCGTTCGGAAAATTGCGGCTGAAAGGTGCGGCATAAACAGTAGTTTCTTCCGGCGTTGAAGCAAGTTCGCCCGAATAAAACGCGCCGGCACTAAACGGCGTATCATTATTTGAAAAACGCGTTGCCGCATCCGGCACATCGCCAAGAAAGGTTGTTACCAGATTTTCGCCCGGTCCGTATTTAAATTGCTCTTCGGGATTGAAGATCAAATTGAAACCGTCAACATAAGTTATTGCAAAATCAACCGTTCCGTCATTATTCGTATCGGCATCCAAACCCGAAAACAAATTGGTTGACGAGGTTACGATATAAAAACCTTCCGAATTTTTGCCGAGCGAGGTCAGCGAATTATACTTTAAAGTGTTCGTGCCTGCCGGAAAAGTTCTGTTCGGACAATCGCCCTGCAATGAATTGAGCAGAGTCAAAGTCCCGTTTGTGCCGAATGTTTTTCCGCTGATATTGACGGCGACATTCAGAAATCCGAAATTATCCGAATCGCTGTTGATCGAAATAAAGTATGTGTTCGCCGGAACAGCCGCGCCCGCCATTCCGCGCAGTTCGACGAATTGACAGCGGTCACTGATTACCGTCGGATTCGGCGGATCAATTTCCACTTCGTTGATAAGCAGTTGAGCGTCAGCCATTCCCGCGAATAAAAACGCGCAGGCAAAAAACAGCCCGATTGCCGTAAATATGTTTGTAAATTTCTTCATTTTTCCTCCTTAATTTTCTGTGTTTATAGTTTTTGTTATAGTGATTTAAAAAATCGAATTGTTTCTTGCATTATCAATTCTCAAATCTCAATTATTTTGTCGGTTTTTCTTTATATCAATTATTTCTTCTGTCAGTAGCGTCGGCGTGAGCCGATGCGCTCGTCGCGGCTTGATCTACGCATCGGCTCACGCCGACGCTACTGACTTTTTTTAAAAAAATCATTTTCTCTCCGGTAATTCAACCGTGAAATCCTTCGGCAATGAAACCGGATTTTTATTAACGATTCCATTGATAAAACGCGCGTGTTTTTCCCGTTCGATCTCTCCTTTTGCGATTTCTTCGGCGGTCATAAACGGCGGCGGAATGCCCGGAATATTATTGTTCGGTTCTTGAAAATTCTTTTGCAGAACGATGTGTCTGACCGTATATTTCAAATCTTTTTCGCCGCCGTTTTTTTGGTTTTTTTTATCAATTAATTTAACGATGTGAAAACCGATTCCGCTTTCGATCAAATTATCGGCGATTTTGCCTTTTTCGAGTTCGAGCGCGGCTTTTTCCACTTCCGCCCATAAAACATTTGTTCCGACATTTTCGTAAAGTCCGCCGTTTTCCGATGTTCCGCGATCTTCGCTGTATTTTTTCGCCAGCTTCGCAAAATCTTCTCCGGCTTTCGCTTTCTGCAAAACCATTTCGGCAGTCTGCCGTTTTTTCGCCGCGTCATATTCGGGATGAGTTTTTAAATAATCCGCAATTTCCTCATCGCTGACCTTGAATTTTTCGTAATTCGCCCGCAGAAAATCGCTCGATAAAATTCCCGCTTCCAGAATTTTCAGACGCAAAGGAATCGCCTTTTGATTCATAAATCCGGCATCGGCTTTTGCCATATCCGACAAAATTTTCGTCCGCGCCCAATTCTTTTCAGCTTCCGGCGAAAGTTCGGAAATTGGATTAAAATTGCCTTTCGCCTTCGCGTCGGCAATTCTGATTTCCCGTAAAACTTTCATATCGCGCTCGAAAAGTTCGTCGTTTGCACGATTCGCCAAAACCTTTTCAATTTCGTTTTCGGGAACAACATAAAGCCTGTCTTTTCCCTGACTCAGATAAAATTTGTATAAATCCGCGAGCAGAATATTTTTTTTGTATTCGAGATTGATCTTAAAATTTTCGTCTTCCGCAAAACCTTCGCGTCTGGCTTGCGCCGCCAACGCCAAGTGTTCGCGCAATCCGTTCAAAAAAATCTGCCGCCGTTCCTGATTTTCGGTTATCGCCTTGATTGATTCGGAGCTTGCAAGTGCTTCGCTTTTCAGCACAAAACCGATTTCTTCCGCCGTCAGACTTTTTAAGATTTCCGCTTCGATCTTGGCGGCTTCGGCTTTGTCGTTCTGCGTTTGCCAGACAAAAAATAATGCGCCCGCCGCCGCGATAACGAATACGAATGAAATTAAAATTCTTTTCATAATTTTGGAATAAAAATAGTTCTTCAAAATACTAAAATCTCAACTTCGCCCCGAACTGCATTACGCGCGGTGCGCCGACGGTGCGCGTAATCTGCCCGAAATCGGTTTCATCGTTCAAATCAGAATTCGGATTGGCAAAATTGACGAAATTAAATACGTTGAAAATGTCCCATTTCAGTTCGAGCGAAACTCTTTCGCTGATTCGCGTCGTTTTCTGCAAACTCAGATCAAAACGCTTGCCCGACGGTCCGCGCAAGACGTTTCTGCCGAGATTTCCGAAGCCGCCAAGCGGCGCGATTAGAGCGCAGTCCGCGTCGTTCGGGTTTTGGCAAGTGTTAAAATACTGCCGCGTTATGTCGTCGCCCCGCCTTTTCAACAAATCCAGATTTCTCACGCTCGGACGACCGAAAGCGGTGTTGAAAATCGTTCCGCTTCCCGCGCCGACGTTGTAATTTTCTTCGCGGAAAGTTCCGCCAAGCGGCGTGTTGCGCTCGGTGACGAGCGCGACGATTCCGAAATACTGCCGCAAAAACGCGCCGCCCGCCGTCTGCGGAAAAAAGTCCGCATCGGTGGCGAAAATCGAAAACGGCGTTCCGCTTTGCCATTGACCGAAACCGGAAATTTGAAAGCCGTTCAAAAATTTCGATTTCGAGCCGAAGTTCGGAATTTCGTAAACAAAGCTCGAACTGAAACGGTGCGGGCGATCAAAATCGGAAACGGCGCGGTTGCTGTTCAAATTCCGCTGATCGCCCTGCACGACCAAGCCGAGATTTGCCGTGTCCGGTCTGCCCGAAGCCGTCGTGCTGCCCGGATCGGTTGAGCCGATGTCTATTGACTTTGAGAACGTATAGGATGCGTTAAAATTAAAGCCGTCGGCAAATCTTCGGCTGATGTTGAACTGCCCCGAATGATAAATCGAATAGCCGCGCGATTGCAGAATAATCGCGTCCGTCGGGTCTAAACCGAGAAACGGAACGCGCACGTTTGCGTCAATAATCGCCCGCGGATTTTCAAAATCGAAACTCGTTAAATTCAGATCAATTCCGCCCGCGCCGTTCACGCCGCTGCACGGCGCGTAACCCGCAACTCCCGCAAACGCCGGGTTGCACGCGCCGAATGCTCTCGGACTATTGTTCGCCGTCGTCGTTCCGCGATCACGCGCCGTCTGTCCGGGAATTCTCGCGGGCAGTCTGCCCGGAAACTGCGCTGTCAGAGCGTTGTTCAATCGCTCGTAAATATAATCGGGCGTGTTCGGATCGTTTAAGTCATACGGCTGATTGAAACCGACGGCAAGCAGTAAATTCTGCCCGCGCGTGCCGACGTATCTCGCTTCAATCGTCCAGTTTTTTGAAATTTCCTGCTGGATTCCGATGTTCCACTGCTGAATCATCGGCGTTTTCAAATCTTTATCAATCGCCCGAAATTCAAGCGGTTCTGCGCCGTTTCCGGCGTTTACGCCCTGCCCGTTATTTAACAAAATATAGGGCGAAACGTCCGATTGACTGGTCAACTGCGTAAAATACGGAAACCGCTGGACAAACGGGCGCGTCGGATCAATTCCGAGAAACGCCGTCGAACCCTGAACCGCGTTCGGGCGGAAACTGTTTGAAACTTCGACCTCTCCGAAATACGGATAATTTGAATAGACCGTGTTGATAAATCCCGCCGACGGGCGATCATAAAATATGCCGTAACCGCCGCGAATTACCGTTTTTTCGTTGTCAAAAGGCTTGAACGCGAAACCGACGCGCGGAGCAAAATTATTCAAATCCTGTCCGTTCAGAGTGTGTTTCGTGTCTGCTCTTGCAAGCGAATCGAGGCTTCCGTCAATTGCGGGAAAACCCGTTTTTTGCGCGTTGCTCGGCAAAACGATGCCGGGCAGAATGTTGTTCGGATCGGTTACGCGGTCAAAATCAAAGTTGGCAAACCGCCCGTTTTTCTCGAACGGCAAGCCGAACAAATCCCAGCGCAAACCGATATTGAACGTCAAATTGCTTCTCACCTGCCAATCGTCTGAAACGTAAAAACTCAAATCGTTAAACCGAAACTGCTTGTCGGTAATTCCGAGCGAAACGTCCGCTTCCGGCACAAAAGTCGTGAGCAATTGCGTGAAATTGACAAGTCCTTCAAATTCGATTCCCTGCTCTTCCGGCAGACTCGTATCAAAGAAATTGCGCTTGTGTTCCACGCCGAAACGAAGCGAATGATTTCCCGTGATATACGTTACATTATTCGCAAATGTCAAAGTTACCTGTTTTCTTTTATTAAAAATGTCGTTCGGCGCGTTGACCGAAAAATCGCTCAAATTTCCTGTTCCGGCAAAACGCGCCAATCTCTGCGTCGGTGCGCCCGAAACAAATGCCGTCGCCGGATTATAAATTCCCTGTCCTTCGTTGGTTAATTCGTCAATCAAAAATCTATCGTCGAGCCGCCGGGAATTATCCAGAAAGAAAAATCCGAAACGCGCTTCGTTGATCAAATTTCCCGAAAAAACGTGAACGTCTTTGATTGACAAAGTGCGGTTGCGGTCATCCTTGATTAAAGGAGTCGGCGAAACGAGCGTGTCGTCGGAAAACGGGTCGAGCGATGGAAAATCTGAGAAAAAGAAAGAACCGCTAAGAGTGTTCGAGTTCAAACCGTCGCTTCCACCGTCGTAAAGATTGTAGTCGAGGCGCGTTGTAATTTGGTCTTGCTCGAATTCCGCCGGAAATACGTTGCGGAATCTGACAAGCGGAAGTCCGCCGCCGATCTGCCCTTGAAAAGTCGCGTCGAGAAGCGGCAGTCCGTTCGGAAAACCGAACGCGGAAAAATTCGTCGTTCTCACGCCGTTGACGAAAACGCCGACGTTTTGCGAATCCTGATAAAGCCTCTCAAATCTCCCTTGCGTCAAACTCGGAATGATAAAACCGCCCGTCGCCGGATTTCGCAGATTCAGCAGACGAAAACCGACGCTGCTCGGATCAATGCAGGTTAGAGCCGTGAGCGACGGCGAAGTTTGCAAAGTCAGATTTCTGATGCAGCCTGAACCGTTTCTGAAAACTCTGCCGACACCGCCGTTATTCACCGAGCGCAGAAACGCCTGACGGACATTTTCGGGATCGCTGCGGTCTGTAATAAACGCGAGTGCTTCGGGCAGAATCACAAAACTCTGCGCCGACGGCACATACGCCGTTTTCGCGTCGGTTCGCTGATAACCGGCGAAGAAAAATAATTTGTTTTTGATAATCGGACCGCCGATTGTCGCGCCGCCTTCAAGTCTGCGGGCAACTTGGCGGTCAATTCCGTCGCGGTTGTAAAAAAAATCGTTGGCATTAAATTGCTCGTTTTGCGCGTAAAAATACGCCGTTCCGTTAAATGAATTTCCGCCGCGGCGCGTGACAACCTGAAAACTTCCGCCGCCGCTTCTGCCAAGCGATGCGTCGTAAAGACTCGATAAAAGTTTGACTTCTTCGACCACTTCCGGCGCGGGCGCGGCATTTTCCGTCAAACTTCCCGTTCCCGAAACATTCGTCGCGTCAATTCCGTCAAAAATATAACTCGAACTGTTCGTGCGCGTTCCGTTGACCGAACTTTCGGGATTGCCGTTGCCGTTCGTCAGAGGGTCGGCTAAATTTCCGCTTGTCGAAGTGTCGAGCGCGGTTCGCGCCAACGCCGAGCGAACCGGAAGCGGCGCGGCTTCTAAAACTCTGCCCGTAAAAACCGAAGAAGTCATCGGCGAATTTCCGCCGGCAATTACCTGCTCGCCGTCATTGACGGCAACATCCACAACTTCTCCTTCAAGACTCGCCACGCCCAATTCCAGCCTGACACTTGTGCTGACCGAAACTTCAACCCGCGCCGTTTGCGTTGCCGGGGCAAATCCGTCGGCTTCCGCCGTAATCTCGTAATCTCCCGGCGGCAAAACCGCAATTTTCCATTCGCCCTGCCCGTTGGAAACAGTCGTTCTGGATTGTCCCGTGCTTATATTTTCGGCTTTGATCCGCACATTCGGCACAACCGCGCCAACCGAATCAAAAACAGTTCCCTGCAAACCGCCGTTGTCGGTTGCCTGCCCGAAAATCGCGGACGCTGAAAATAACCCGAAGCAGACGGCTGTCAGCAATAGCGTTAAAATTTTGTTATTCATTATAAAATATGACTAAAATATTTGTTTATAAAATTGTAAAAAATAAATTTGTAAAAATTTTTAATATAAATTTCGCTGCTCTGATGAAAAATTTGACAAGTTTCCATCAGAGCAGCACTTAAAAATAAGAAACCGAAACTTAACGAAGTCCCGCGCCGCCGTTCGGAATGTCGAAGCCTTCAAAGTCCTGACAAATCGGCGTTGTCAAGCAGCCCGGAGTTGTAAATCTTCCGTAAGAAGGTGCGGTAAACGGGGCGGAATCGTTCGGACTTCCGAATAAAACCTGACTGTCTTCGAGCAGAAGAACGAGCGTTCCGTTCGGCAAACTCGCCAGTCCCGTGTCTTCGCCGTCCGGCGAAGCGAGCAGTCTTTTCACGAACGAAGCGCGTCCCGCATTCGGTCCGGTTAAAAATACGCGATACAAAGTTCCGAGATTTCCCGAAGAAGTCGCGCCGAATCTCGCTTCCGAACCGTAAGCCACGCCGTTCGGCAGAATCGCTAAACCGTCCATATAAGGATTTTGTTCGCCGCCCGCCGGACTGCTCGACGTTAAAACAATTCCCGTGTCGCTGCCCGAAGTTACCAAAGTTGCGCGTCCCGTCGTCGGACTAATTCGATACAAGCGCGAACGCGGTGCGGAAGCCGGCAATTCGTCATCGCTGGCAATTGAATACATAAAACCGTCCACCGGATTGTAAGCCGCGCCCGCTTCGCCGCCGAAATCTATGCACGTTTCGCCGATTTGCGGACCGATTCCGTTTGTCGTAAACAAGCGAACATCCGACGACAAACCCGTGATCGGATCAGAACCCGTGTTGCAAAGTTCGGTGTCAAATTCGGCAACGCCGAGAAGCATCGAACCGGCAGAACCGAAGCCTTCATACTCGCGCCTGATTCCGTTGAGCGTCTGAATCAATCGTCCCTGTCCGGTGGCAAGATTGATTTCGTAAAACTGCTGCGCCAAACCGCTTGCATCTCGATTGTTGTCCGTAACCGAATACGCGAGTTGCGCCGATACCGCCTGCTGCATTGCCGCGATAACGACGATGCAAAAAAATAATTTAAGTAAATTTTTCATTTTTCCTCCAAATTTTTTGTGTTTTATAAATTGGTTTAAGTTTGATTGACCACATCTTGGTCTGTAATTGGAATTTATGCCGTTTGACAAATACTTTTCCGTCTGCAAAATCAAAAGAATTTATAGATGTTTTGTGTTTCAAGAACTAAGGTTAGGAATAAAATCTAAACTCGGTGTGAAATAAGAATTAAATTTATATTAAATATCGAACAAAATATTGAAGCATCGGAAATTACCTTAATTACACGAGGGGATTTTTTCGCTTCACTATACTTTAAATATTTTCATCGGCAGTTATTTCAATACCGCCAAAGCCGTTTCGGGTTTTGAATTTTTGCCGACACTTTAGCTTGCGAATTTGACTTAATTGAGGCAAAACAACAAAATATACTGCTGACTCTCCGACAAAACGCCGTAAAATGTTTAAACTTCAACGTCTGGAAATTTCAGGTTTCAAATCTTTCGCCGATTACACGGAAATTGTTTTCACCGGCAGCGGAATCACCGCCGTTGTCGGACCGAACGGTTGTGGTAAATGCGTTAGCGGCGATACTTTGGTTGCTCTATCCGATGGGCAGGAAGTAGAGATTAAAGAATTAGTTGACTCTGCTTTAGAAAAATCTTTCCTGAGAGAGCAATTTGACGACGGATTTTTGACGCACGAAAACCCGGAGAACATAAAAATTCTTTCGCTGAATCGGCAAACTCTCAAACTCGAACCGAGAAAAGTTTCCGCTTTTATCAAGCGGCAGACAACCGCAAAACTTCTGCTTATTCGCACAAAAAGCGGGCGAGAAATAAAAGCAACGCCGTATCATCCTTTATTTACTTTGGAAAATGGAAAACTTCGCACACTTCGCGCCGATGAACTGAAAATAGGTTTGAGAATCGCCGTTCCGCGTGAGTTAAAAACCTCACAAAAACAAATCAGTTTTTGCGCCGAAGATTATTTAAAGAATTTTCGGCGCAAAGATAATGCTTATTTGCCATATTCGGAGAATCTCAAAAATTGGACGGACAAAGGAAAAGAAAAGTTTAACACTCTGAAGAATTGGTCGGAGTCCGCCAATGCTTCACTTCTTTCAATCAGAGGTTTACGCGGTGAACAAGCCATCAATATTGCTGAAATTAGAAAATTCGCACAAGATTTTGATGTTCCTATCCCTTTTGACTATGAAATTAAATCAAAACGAAGCGGAAATTTAACTTTGCCTAAATACTTCTCAAAAGATTTATCATATTTTCTTGGTTTGTTGATTGCCGAAGGACGAAATACATATTCCAATCAGATTTGGTTTGTAAATTCTGACCATAAGATAAATGAAGAATATGCTCGAATTGCAGAGGAAATTTTTTCTGTAAATGTTTCGCAAAAAAGTTATACGGCAAATGTTACCGATAGTTTAATTTACTCAAAATCTCTGTGTCAGATTTTGGAAAAAGTTTTCAATTTTCCAATCAATTCAAATTCGTTTGAAAAACAAGTTCCGCCACAAGTTTTTCGGGCAAAAAATGAAGTAAAATGGTCTTTTTTGTCGGGACTCTTTGAAGGCGACGCTTATATTTGTTCGCGTAAACAAAAAGACAACGGAAAACTTCTAAATTATATCGAATACACAACTGCCAGCGAAAAACTTGCTCAACAAATCGTTTCTTTACTTCTTCAACTAGGAATTTTTGCATATTTGCGTCCTAAGAAAAAATACGCAAGTAATACCGAAAATAAAACGATTAGGCAATATTATTCAGTTTTAATTTACGGATCAAAACAACTTAAATTAGCCGCTGAAAACTTGAGTTTTGCAGGAGATAAACAAGATTCTTTGGAAAAATTAAGAAATATAGAGGTTGCTAATAATCCTAATCAGGATTTGATTCCGAGCGCAACCGAACTTGTCAGAGAAGCGGTCAAACTTGCAAAAGTCAAAATCAAACCGAATCGGAAAAAGTATCCAAAAATCGCCGCTTATACGGGCAGAATTTGTCAGGCAAGCCGCAACGGATTAAATGAAGTCGTTGGTCAAATCAGACATTTGAGCGAAAATGCCGCGCCGTCAG
Source organism: Pyrinomonadaceae bacterium (assembly GCA_965214585.1). Lineage (GTDB taxonomy): Bacteria > Acidobacteriota > Blastocatellia > Pyrinomonadales > Pyrinomonadaceae > JAHCHG01. The sequence goes on from OZ243957.1 coordinate 1,777,085, forward strand.
AGCCAACGCTCGAAAAACTTTCTATGCTTGCAAACTCCGATGTTTATTGGGATGAAATTGTAAGCGTTCAGAAAATCGCGCCTGTTGGCGAATGGGTTTACGATTTGAGTATTGACGAAACACATAATTTTGTCGCGGGAAATATAATCGTTCATAACAGCAACGTAAGTGATTCTATTTCTTGGGTTTTGGGCGAACAAAAAGCGAAATCTCTGCGCGGCGAAGAAATGAAGGATGTGATTTTTCAGGGAACGAGCAAACGACAGCCGGGCGGAATGGCGGAAGTTGTTTTGCATCTGGAGCGCGTCGAATCGGAATTTTCGCTCGAAGAAGATGAACTCGAAGAAATTGACGAAACTTTGAGCGATCTGGACGAAAATGTTGTTGACGTTGATTTGATCGAACGGGAAAATACGGAATTTGAAAATGAACAAAGCGAAACGGTAAATTCCGAAATTGCAGCGGCGAAAGCGGCGCAGATCGGTTCGGTTCAGACAGTTCAGACGAAAATAAGAACTAAACGGCATTGGAAACCGAGAAGTTTCGCTTTGGACTTTGCGCCCGGCGAATCGGTTTCGGTCACGCGTCGTCTGTATCGTTCGGGCGAAAGCGAATATCTGCTGAATAATAAAACCTGCCGTTTGCGCGACATACAGGATTTATTTGCCGGAACAGGACTTTCGGGAGCGCATTACGCAATCGTCGAACAAGGCAGAATCGGACAGATTTTGTCTTCAAAACCGAGCGACAGACGCGGTTTGATTGAAGAAGCCGCCGGAATTTCAAAATTCCGCAAACGCCAACGCGCCGCCGAAACCCGTCTGGAATCGGCAAAATCGAATCTGAGCCGCATTTCCGACATCGTTTCCGAAATTGATAAGCAAGCGACCAGTCTGCGCCGCCAAGCCTCGAAAACGCGGCGTTATAAAATTTTGCGCGAAGAATTCAGAACGCTTCTGCGCCAAACTTTTTCCGCCGAAGGCAGGCTTTTGACCGAACTTGTCGGAGATTTGGACGAAAAATTGGAAGATGCGGTAAAAGCCGAGCGCGTGATTTTTTCAAACGTTGCCGAAAAGGAAGAGGCTTTTCGTAAATCAACCGATACAGCCAGAGAAGCGGAAGAAAACTTGTCCGAAATGCGCTTAAAGCACTCGGAAAGCGCGTTGGAGCGCGACAGAAATTTGCGCGAAAAAGGTTATCTGACCGAACAGATCGCCAATTCAAACCGCCGTTCGGGAGTTTTGGAAGGCGACATAAAAAATACGAAGCAGCGGCTCGGACTTATCAAAACCGAAATCGAACGGCTTGAAAAAGATCGGAAAAAAGAACGGACGGAAGCCGAAAAAAACACGATTTTACTGCGTGAAGCCGAAGACAAATATCACGATAAACTGCGCGTTTTAAATGAGATAGAAAACGAACTCGAAGCGCGGCGCGAAGAATTTGTTCAGCACACGGCGGCGGTTGAGCGTCTGACGGAAATCGAGCGTCAGCTTGAAAATACGGGCGGGCGTTTGAAGGAAAGAGTCGAAGGATTAAAGCGCGAAGGCGAACGCGCCGCCGAAACTTTTGAAGAGCGCAAAACGGAAGCCGGAAAACTTGAAAAAACTCTCAAGGCGGAGCGCGAAAAACTGGAAAATCTTCATACGGAAAAACAGGAAATTCTCAAACAGTCGCGCGAAGCAAAGGAAAATTTAGGCGCAGCCGAAAGCAAACTGGAAAATCTGCAAAAAGAATTTTCGCGCACCCGGCATCGGCTCGAAACTTTGCGCGAACTCGAAGAAAAACGCGCCGTTTACGCGCCTTCGGTGCAGAAACTTTTCGCCGAACAAAAAAAGATCGGCGTGAAATTTCAAGGAACTTTGGCGGACGAACTCGATGTCGAAGAAAAAGCGGAAAGAGCCGTCGAAAATCTTTTCGGTCAGTATTTACAGAGCGTTTTGGTCGAAACTGAAAAAGACGCGAGAAAAACGATAAAGTTCTTAAATGAAAACAATCTCGGACGAATTCCGATTCTCGTGCGGAAAGCGGAATCAAAAAACGAAAGTAAAAAAGTCGAAGCAAATTTGACAAAATTTCTGGGAATCTCAAAAAATTTCGCGCACGTTTTAACCGGCGTTTTTCCGCGCGAGATGTCGGCGCAAATTGTTGAAAAAGTTGAAGATGCAGATTTTTCCGGCGACGAAATTTTTATCACGTTCGGTGGCGATTTGATTGTCGGCGGAAAACTTTTCGTCGGCGGAAAATCGGGCGCGAACGAGAAAAACACGTCGCTTTTAGCCTTCAAACGCGAACTGCGCGAACTGGAAAAGATTTTCAATACATCGGCAAAGGAAATCGAAAAAGCCGAAAATGAAACAAATCGGGCGCGGGAAATTTTGGTCGGAAAGGAAAATAAACTCGTTGATTTGCAGTCGTTTATCGTAAAGGTCGAACGTGAAACTTTGGCGCAGGAAATACAGGCAAAATCGCTCGCGCAGGAAACCGAACGCGCCGAACGGCACAAAAAGATAGTAACGGACGAAATCGAGCAGATCGAAACGGAACTCGGCGAAATTGAAAATAAACAAAAGGAAGCGAAAACGAATTTTGAAAAAGCGGAAAAGGCGAGAACGGAAACCGCGCAGACTTTGGAGAAAATCAACTTCAAATTAAACGATGCGAGAGCGAAACTCGAAGCGGAAAACCGCGTTCTAAACGAAAAGAAAACTTTGGCGGCGACTTCCGACGAACGGCGGCGGGCGGTGGAAACGGCTGCTAAGCGCGTGGAAAACGAGGCGAAGGAACTCGAATCGCGTCTGGCGCGTGAGAGTATCGAAACAAAGGAAATTGCAGGAAAATTAATCGAATTAAGCACTCTGATTACGGAAATCGAAAGCAGAATCGAGGCTTCGGCAAAGGACGAAGATCGGGAAAAAGACGAACTGAACGAAGCCTTAACGCATCTGAAAGCGGAACGCGAACGCGCCGACAAAATGAGCCGCGAACTTGCCGAATTGAATAAACAGTCCGCCGAAGCGAGAAACGAACGCGCCGCGCTGGAAATAAGGCGAACCGAAGCGATCACGAAATTGCGAAGTCTTAACGAAAAATGCTCTCAGGATTTGAGCGTTTCTTTAGCCGAACTTGTTGACAATGAAGAAGTTTCCGAAGATTTCGATTTGGCGCAGGCGAAAAACAGAGTCGGGGAACTGCGCGGCAAACTCGAAAATTTCGGCGCGATAAATATGCTCGCGCTCGAAGAATTGAGCGAAGCCGAAGAGAGGCTGCTGTTTTTGACCGCGCAAAGACAGGATATTATTGACGGAATCAGCGCGACGGAAGAAGCCTTACGCGAGATAAAACGGCGTTCGCGCGAGAAATTCCGCGAGGCGTTCGAGCAGATCAACGCCAATTTCGTAGAGTTTTTTCAGGAACTTTTCGGCGGCGGAAAAGGCGAAATGACTCTGCTCGAAGCGGAAGACGTTTTGGAAGCGGGCATCGAAATCGTCGCGCAGCCGCCGGGCAAGCGTCTGCAAAGCATACTGCTTTTGTCGGGCGGCGAAAAAGCTATGACGGCAATCGCGCTCGTTTTGGCGATTTTCAAATATCGCCCGTCGCCGTTTTGCCTGCTCGACGAAGTTGACGCGCCTCTCGACGATGCGAACGTCGGAAGATTCGCGGGTAAAATCGCGGAAATGTCTGAAAAAACACAGTTTATCGTCATTACGCACAACAAGCGCACGATGGAAGCGGCGCGTGCGCTCTACGGCGTAACAATGCAGGAAGCGGGCGTTTCAAAACTCGTTTCGGTCAAATTCGAGTGATCGAAATTATATTTTCCGGCATTTTATTAATTGTCGAATCGTTGATTTTTTTTAGTGCGATTCGTGGTAAATATTCTTGTAAAAATTAAGCAGGTATGAAAGTTTTTTCGGGTATTAAATTTACGAAAGATACTTAAAATATAATTGATAATTGAGATTTGATAATTGATAATTTTTTGACTGCAAACTGTTTATTTATCGGCTTATCCGTCAAATATATTTTACGTTTTGAATTGAAGATTTTTTCTTTGTCAAACCATAAGTCAATGAACATCATCAGAGGCATTGAGAAATAAACACTTGATAAAAATTCGACTGAAATTTCGTGTTTAATGTTACAAAACAAAAATAATGTTTAATAAAAAACTGAAAAGAAAATGGCTCGCCGGATTTTGTTTGATTGCCGCTTTTGCATTTGCGGCTTTTGCTCAAAATTCAAATCACAAAAAGAACCAGCGTCAAACTCCGGCTGTTTCGGAAAACGGGAAAAATGCCGAAATTGCGGCGGATAAGCCGATTTATTTTTACGAATTTTCGCGTCCCGATTTTAATCTTTCCAATGTTTCAATCGAACACGACGAAAAGGGCAAAGGAAAAATCACGTTTTTGAAAAAATATGTTGACGAGGACATTACCGATCCGATTCAGATTTCGCCGACGGCTCTGGAGAGAATCAAGGAAATCTGGCAGGCTCTGAATTTTCTCGAAGCGGGCGAAGATTATCAATATGAAAATGATTATTCGCATTTGGGAAATATGAAATTTTCGGTGATAAAAGACGGGCGAACCAGAACAACGAAGTTTAACTGGACGACAAATCAGGACGCGAAGGCTTTGGCAGGCGAGTATCAAAAAATCGCAAATCAATTTGTCTGGCTGTTCGACATAAATTTAGCTAAGGAAAATCAGCCGCTTGAAGCCCCGAAAGTTATGAACAAACTCGATCTGCACTTAAAGCGCGGCGAGATTTCCGATCCGGTTCAGCTGATTCCGTATTTAAAAGAGTTAAGCGATGACGAAAGAATTCCGCTGATCTCCCGCAACAAAGCGTCCAAACTCGCTGCCGAAATCGAGAAAAAAGCCGAAAAGGATGAAAAGAAATTAGAGAAAACGCAGGCGGAAAAGCAGAGATAGATATTTTTGAAAATGCAAATCAAGAGTTGGAAATAAGGCTTGTTTTCAACTCTTAATCCACATTGGAATTGATCGCAAACGGTTTCCTAATCAAAGAAGCGTTTTACAAAATACAGAAAAAGCAGAATCACGCCGCAGATAAACGGAATCAGCAGAGCCGTTTTGAGGCTGTTTGTATTTGCAGAAACGAATCCGACGAGCCACACGAAAGTCATCCCGCTTAAACCTGCCGACAAAAATAAATAGCTGATTAATTCGGGTGCTTTTCGCTCGAATTTTGCGGAAGCCATTGCGATTGTCGTCGGGAAAATCGGCGACGCTCCGAAACCCGTCAGCAATGCTCCGAGCGAGATTGCAGATAAATTTGCGCCGACGGAAATTATCAGAATTTGTCCGGCGGTGAGCAAGATCAAACCGTATAAAATCAAAGTTTTTTCGTTTAGCTTTCGCAGAAAAATCGGCGACAGCAGACGGCTTAACAAGAATCCGCCCCAGTAAATCAGCGGCACGACGAGCCAGAATTTTGAATTTGTCGAACGCTCGGCGTAAGACGGAAGCCAGCCGCTGAGAGATGCCTCGATGCCGATTGTCAGAAAGATCGTCAAGGCGAAAATCCAGTTGGAAGCAAACAATTTTAATTTTCCGAGCCAATTTAGCGACGACGCTTTTTTTTCCTCGACGAGCCGGAAAACCGGCTGTTTGAAAAGAAATGCAAAGAAAATAATCGCGCCGAAAGCTATCGAAAACAGCAGAAAATTCAGTTGATTTGCCGAACTCAAACGCAGAAAAACAACCGGACTTAAAATCGCGCCCGCCGCCCAGAAAAAGTTCAGCAGATTTATGCGGGCGGCACGCTTTTCGCCCGCATTTCGGGAAACGATCAGAGTTGTGGTCGGAATGATAAAACCGATGGCGATTCCGTTTGCCAGCGAAGCCGAAAGTCCCGTTTCCCAATTGCCGCCGCCAAAGCCGAAAAGCGAAATTATCAGCAGACCGAAGCCGAAAAGCAGAATTTGGCGCGAATTGAAACGGGCGTATAAAACGGATGCGATGAGCGTTCCGCACATTCCGCCCAAAGATTGCGCGGCGAGAAAATAACCGCCCTGCGCGTCGCTGATCGCCCATTTTTCCGAGAGAAACGGAAGCATCGGACCGAGAAAGGTATTGACTAAGCCAATTAAAATAAAACTCAGACAGGAAAACAAAAATACCTTTTTCGAGTTGGTTTCGGCTGCAATGCTGTTTCCGTTCGGCATCGAATTATTTTTTGGCAAGCGCGGTTGATTGGCGAATTTTCAGTTCCGGTTCGACGCTTATTTCGACGGGCAGTTCTTCCGTTGAATTGGCGCGAATCCTTTGCAGAAGGTTTTCCGCGCCGAGCCGTCCCATTTTTTTCAGCGGCTGGCAGATCGTCGTTAAAGCCGGATTGTGAAATCTCGCTTCATAAACATCGTCAAAACCGATCACGGAAACATCTTCGGGAACTTTATATCCGGCTTCGCGCAAAGCGTAAATTGCGCCGATTGCCGAAATATCATTAAACGCGACGAGTGCCGTAAAATCCGCATTTTCGGCGAGAAGTTTTTTGGCGGCAATGTAGCCGGGTTCGGGCGACGGATCATCGCCGATTAATTGAACAATCTGATTTTCCGAAATCGAAATTCCGAAATTCCGCGCCGTTTCAACAATCGAATTACAGCGAATCTCCGTGTCGGAACTAAATTCCTGACCTTTTATCACGGCGATTTTTTTGTGTCCCAATTCCGTTAAATGCCCGACGGCAAACTGCGCGGCTTTTTTGTGGTCTAAAATTATATTCGTGATTCCGGCTTTTTTTTCGTGACCGGAAATTGACACAACCGGCAAAAAAGTATTGTTGGTTTGCGGTGTGTCAATCGTTAAAATTCCCTCAATGCAGCGTTCGATAAAAAAACGCGAGTAGCGTTCGATATATTCCTTGTTGTGATGATGGCTGCCGACAAAATAATAAAAATCTTCTTCGAGCAGTTTTTCTTCGACTCCGCTGAGAACCATCGAAGAATAACCGCCGCTGAGTTCTGGAATCAGAACGCCGATAGTGTGCGTTCTCTGAGCGCGAAGCGAACGGGCGATGTAATTAGGACGATAATTAAATTTACGCGCCGCTTCAAAAATGCGGTCTTTCGTTTCCTGCGGAATCGCGCTCGCCGCCGGCGAATCGTTTAATACAAAAGAAAGCGATGTCGTGGATAAATTCAGATGTGCGGCTAACTCTTTAAGACTTACGCTGCGATTGTTCGATTTATCCGACTTTTTCTTTGTCTGCTTTTCCTTTTTTCGCGCCATCGGCGGAAATTTTCTCATAACACACGCCGCAAAGCAAGAAATATTATATGCGCGTGATTTTTACTCGCCGATAAATTTTTGGCGTGTAGAAACTCAGCGCGTAGATTGCCGGGATTTTTTCGTTTTATTTGAAAAATTTTGAAATAAAATCTATATTGTTAAGAGCCGAACAAAAAATCCGAACAAAAATTAAACTTGTGAATTCGAGAAAAACACAAAATTCTTTCGCATCTCTACTAAAACGATTTAGTTTTACGTTATTAATCTGCTTATTATTTTTTACTGCGAGTTGCGAAAATCCGCAGACGGAAAATAATTTGCGCTTTAATGCTGACGGAAAAATGGTTTACGTCAAAGGCGGCGAGTTTTTAATGGGAAGCGGCGAGGGAATGCCGCACGAGAAGCCCGTTCACGAAGTTTCTGTCAAATCCTTTTGGATGGACACGCACGAAGTTACCGTCGCGGAATTTGCAGAATTTGTCGAGGCGACGGGTTACGAAACCGAAGCGGAAAAGTTCGGCTGGTCGGGCGTATTTGATTTGAAAACAAAGGAATGGACGCGCGGCGACGGAGCGAATTGGCAAAATCCCGAAGCCGTCGGGGAAAAACCTGCGCCGAATGAACCCGTCACGCAAATCTCTTGGAACGACGCGAACGAATACGCGAAATGGGCGGGCAAACGTCTGCCGACGGAAGCCGAATGGGAATACGCGGCACGAGGCGGGCTGCGCGGGAAAACTTACGCTTGGGGCGACGATCTAAGACCGAACGGAAAACCTACGGCAAATTGGTGGCAGGGAGAATTTCCGCTTGATAATACGGTTGAAGACGGATTTTTGAAACGCGCTCCGGTCAAAAGTTTCGCGCCGAACGGTTACGGACTTTACGATATGGCGGGCAACGTCTGGGAATGGACGGCGGATTGGTATGCGCCCGATTACTATGCGAACTCGCCGCAGGAAAATCCGAAAGGCGCGGCAGACGGCGCGGCAAAATCAATGCGCGGCGGTTCTTGGATGTGCGCCGAGAATTTCTGCTCGAATTACAGAGTCGCCGGAAGAAGCAGCGCAACGCCCGATTCGGCGTTAAACAATGTCGGGTTTCGTCTTGTGAAGGATGAATGAATATGAAGTGCAATCGTAAGTTAAAAGATAATTAGTCGGAAAAGCGGGCGGGAGAGCAACACTTCCAGACCTATTAATTTGATAAACTTATATTTTTTCACTTTATCTTGAGTAAATCATATATTGCTCAAGAGTAAAAAGATTATAGGTCAGGAAGGGTTGCTCTCTCGCCCGCAAGTTGATAAATACTCAAGAATTTAGAAATAGGTGAAAAACAACTTATAAAATCAGCTTTATTTTTCTCTATGTTTCTATGTGGTTAGAAAAAATTTCTTAACCACATAGAAACATAGAAAACATAGAGGAAAATAGTTCAATAAATTTAAATTTCTATTCAAAATGACATAAGTTATTTTTTGCACGTTTCTAAACTTACTATTATTCCGATTTTCGACGGCTTGAACAAAACAGGGAGAATTTTATGTTAAAAATTAAAATCATTCGACAAAAATTTACGGTTTATTTTTTGCTCATCGCTTTTATTTCATTTTCGGCGAATTTTTCTTTTGCTCAGACGGCGGAAGGGGAAACGAATCTCAACTTAAAGAAAATCCCGAAAGCCAAGCAATACAATATCGTTTACATTCTGCTTGACGATCAGCGTTATGATGCGATGGGATTTTTGAAAGGACAGAAATTTCTCCAAACGCCGAATATGGACAAGATTGCCGGAAACGGCGTTTATTTGCCCAACGCTTTTGTGACGACTTCACTTTGTTCGCCTTCGAGAGCTTCGATTTTGACGGGGCAATACGCGCATCGTCACCGCGTTGTGGATAACGACAGTCCTCTGCCGCCGGGTTTGACATTTTTTCCGCAGTATCTGCAAAAAGGCGGTTACGAAACGGCTTTTATCGGCAAATGGCATATGGGCGGCGGCTCTGATGATCCGCGTCCGGGCTTTGATTTCTGGGTGAGTTTTCTAAATCAGGGACATTATCTTCCGCACAAAGACGGCTTGAACGTCAACGGCAAAAAGGTCGAGCAGAAAGGCTATATTACCGACGAACTGAACAATTACGCGCTCGATTGGCTGAAAAAACGAAACGATAAGAAGCCTTTTATGCTTTATTTATCGCACAAAGCCGTTCACGCCGAATTTATTCCGGCGGAACGCCACAAAGGAAAATATAAAGACGAAAAATTCGTCGAACCGAAAACGCAGAATCCCGAAAATGTTTCGGGTGCGCCGATCTGGGTTCGCAATCAGCGAAACAGTTGGCACGGAGTTGATTTTCCGTATCATTGGGAACAGGGCGATCTGGACATCGGCGAATATTACAAACGCTACGCCGAAACTCTGCTGGCGGTTGACGAGGGAATCGGGCAGATTATCGAAACTTTGAAAAAGAAGGGTTTGTATGAAAATACTCTGATCGCCGTGATGGGCGACAACGGTTTTGCATTCGGCGAACACGGTTTGATTGATAAACGCACGGCTTACGAAGAATCAATGCGCGTGCCTCTCGTGATGCAGCTTCCGGCTGTTTTCAAACCGAAAACAAAGGTTGAAGAAGTGGTCGCAAACATTGACATCGCGCCGACCTTTCTCGAACTCGCCGGACTCGAACCGCCGCAGGATATGGACGGCAAAAGCTACCTGCCGCTTCTAAAGGAAAAGAAAATTCCTTGGCGCGAGCAGATTTTTTACGAATATTACTGGGAATACGCTTTTCCGCAAACGCCTACGGTTTTTGCTCTGCGCGGCGATAAATACAAATATATAAATTATTACGGTTTGTGGGACATCAACGAACTTTACGACATCGAAGCCGATCCGTTGGAATCGAAAAATCTGATTTACAGTCCCGAACACCGAAAAATTGTTGACGAAATGCGCGGACGGCTTTTCAAAACGATGGAGGAAACCGGCGGAATGTATATTCCCTTAAAACCGAATCGTTGGGGACAGCAAAATAAAAGGCGCAAGGGAAAAGAAGACGCGGCTGATTTTCCGCCCGAACTCGTGCTTGATCCTAAGGAAAAACCGTAATTTTCGTTTTCACGGGCTGAAATCAAATTGTCAGATTTATCTTTCAATGACCGTCAGTTGACGGCAATCCGTAAAAAAAATCTTGTCGGCATTACTTTTAGTTCGCTGCCTGATTTCGGATTTTCCGTCATTTCGGCAAAATAAATTCCCGAAATGACGGAAAATCCTTGACCATTGTATTACAAGAGTGTTATAACTTTCATACCTAAGTAAAACGATTTAGTAACACAACTTATTTCTTTGGCATTTTCTCCGGCGTGAAACCTAGAGTTTTTAAGATATAAACGGTAATTTACCGATAAATACCGATTCTTGAAAGTTCAAATGCTTGTTGTGAATAAACAATATAATTTCAGAAAATTAAACCAATTTGGAGGATTTTATGCGTCAAACAGTTAAATATATTCAGGCTGTTCTCGGATGTTTAGCAGTTATCATCGGTTTGTCAGTAGCCGCCAACGCTCAATTTAAAGCCGGCGTTCAGGGCAACGTAACCGATGGTGTCGGCGGAGTTATCGGTGGAGCGACGGTTACGCTGACCAACAACGAAACCGGCGAAATTCGGACAACTACCACAAACGACGACGGATTTTATAGATTTCCCCTGCTCAAGCCGGGATTATATACGGTTTCCGCCGAGCAAGCAGGATTCAAAAAGAGAATTATCAACGATGTCAAGGTTGATGCCGAATCGGTCAGAGGCGTTGATATTAAACTGGAGATCGGCGGCATCTCCGAGGTCGTTACCGTCGAAGCCGACAATGCTCCGCTTGAAACAGAGGATGCCAACGTCAGAAAAACGATTACTACCGAAGAGATTCTGCGTCTTCCGCAGGCAGGTCGTGATCCGTATGAACTCGTTCGTCTTGCTCCGGGAGTTTTCGGCGCGGGCGCGAGAAGCGGAAGCGGCGGTTCTGTCGGTTTGCCGAACACAAGCGGACCTGACGGGTCGAACATCGGTATTTTCGGAACGGAAAATCGTCCGGCGATCTCAGCCAACGGGCAGAGAGTTTCCGCCAACAACTTCCAGATTGACGGCGTAAGCGTCAACAGCCAAACTTGGGGCGGCGCGGCGGTTATCACGCCGACACAGGAAGCGGTCAAGGAAGTTCAGGTAACTTCTTCGTCGTATTCGGCGGAAGACGGACGCAACAGCGGAGCGCAAGTCAAGGTCGTTACGCAAAACGGAACAAACAACTTTCACGGAAGCGCGTTCTTCAAATACAACGATCCGGGTTGGAATGCTTTCACGCCGAGAATTGATATTCCCGGAACAACCAGATTTATTCGGGAGAACCGTGTAGAAAATAGAAACAAAACTTTCGGCGGAAGTTTAGGCGGACCTGTTTTCCGCAAAAAACTGTTTTTCTTCTTCGCTTACGAAGGTTTGCGTCAAACTTCAAGCGATCCTTATCAGGCGTTTATTGAAACCGATCAACTCAGACAATTTATCGGCAGTCGCGGCGGGGTTTCTTCGCAAATTGTTAATTCAGACGGAGCAAGACCGCGTGTGCTTTCAATTTTATCCGGTTTCACCTGTGCAGATTTTAGATTTGACGGAGGAAACAATTGCCGGAATGTTGCCGGTGGATTTGATTTAGGTTCACCTGCCGGTTCTTTAGGCAGATATTATGCAGGAAATCAGCAACTCGGCGGCGGTTTTGACGGTATTCCCGATGTGCAGTATGCGCTTTTGGAAAATACTTCCGGCACGGACGGAAATCAGTATGTAACCCGCTTTGATTATGAAGCAACGCAGAAAGACAAATTTGCTTTCACATTGTTTTATTCGCCGCGCTTTACAAGCACCTTTAACACGGGCGCACAAAGTCGCCCAATGGCTGACATAAATTCGGATCGGCTCAACTACAATACGGCGTTTACCTATATTCGCACGATTTCCAACAGCATCATCAATGAAGCAAGAGTCAATTTTACAAAATGGGGCTACAACGAAGTTGATGCAAATCCCGACACGAATTTCGGTATTCCGCGTGTCGAAATAGAGCAATTTACGCCGAATCGTATTTCCTTCGGCGCACCTCGTGCGGCAAATACACCCGGAATTATCAGCGAAACGCAGTTTAATCTTCGTAATACGACGACCGTAATTTACGGCAATCACGCCTTTAGATTCGGTGGAGATTATCGTAAGGACAGAAATGAAAATCCGGGAACAGGCGCGGCGCGTCCTATTTATACCTTTGTCGGTCCTTGGAATTTCGCCAATGATGCACCGATTTTTTATGCTGTAACCGCTAAACTTACCGGCGAACCATTTGCCGGTCAAGCACCTTTTAACACAGGCGGCACAGCCCTTTTCATACAGGATGACTGGAAAGTTCGTCCGAATTTAACGCTTAATCTCGGTTTGCGTTGGGAATATTTTAACCCGGTCAGCAATGAAGACGGATTGGGAGTTTTGGTATTTGGTCCGAATGGGCTTGTAGATTCCAGAGTCGAGCAGAGAAAGAATTTGTGGAATCCCGACAGAGATAATTTCGGACCGCAATTCGGCGTTGCTTGGACACCGGAAATGTTTGAAAACAAAATGGTTGTTCGCGGCGGCATCGGTTTGGGTTATGACCGTCTGCCGAATTCTCTGCCGGCAAATGCCCGTCGCAATCCACCGAATATTGGTAATTTTGGAATTTGTTGCGGTAATGTGGACAGACCTTTTGTTAATGGACAAATAATTTATACTCTCGGAAACGATAGAACGCCGACGAGTTTCCCGCGTAATCCGAATATCGGCAGAGGCGTAAATCCCGCAACCGGCGGTCCTATTGCCGGAACAATTGAGATTTATGACATCAATAACGATTTCGTTCAACCGAATGTTCTGCGATATTCGCTTGAAACGCAATATGAATTGCCATATAACTTGGTTGGAACGCTCGGTTATCAGGGAAGCCGAAGTAATAATTTCGTCCGAATCGAACCGCTTCATCAAACAATGAATAGAAGTTCGACCTTCAATCCTGTCTTTTACGGTGTAAGTGATGTTTACGGTTATTACAACGCGATGAATGCGCGGTTGCAGCGTCGTTTCAGCAAAGGTTTTCAATTTGATTTGAATTATAGATTTGCCAAAAGTCTGGACACTTATTCGTTTGAAGCACCGTGCGCCTGCACTAATCAAACATTTCCGATTGACCAATCTACGGAATTCGGACCTTCGGATTTTGATGTCAGACATTTTGTTACATTGTCGGGATTATGGGATGTTCCTTTCTTCCGCAACCGCAGTTCGTGGGCTGGAAAACTCCTTGGCGGCTGGCAGCTTAGTGGAGTTATGACCAGACATACCGGATTCCCGTTTACACCAACAATCAGTTCAAGCGTTCGCGGACCGAACGGAGAAACTTTTGGTCCGGTTCGTCCTGTTTTCTATAACGGCGAACGCCCGGATTCAAATTCAAACGAGAATTTCCTGCGTGCCGGCGGAATTTTCGGCGGAAGAGCAACACAGATTTTCAGCACACAACTTGTTGGTAATAGTTATTTGGACAATCCTCCGGGAGTCGGAAGAAACTCATTCTTCGGACCCAAATACTTTAACCTCGATATGAGTGTGCAGAAACGCTTCGGCTTGCCGAACTTGGGAGTTTTGGGAGAAAATCCGAACTTTGATATTAGGTTCAATTTCTTCAATATCCTGAATAGCGAAAATATCGCTCCGCTTGGCTCGGCGGCAAGCAATCGGATCAACAATCCCAACTTTAGCGAAGGAGGTGCGCTTTTATCTGGACGAGTCGTTGAAATGCAACTAAGATTCAGTTTTTAGATGGAAATTGCATAAATTAAATCTAACAGATGTAACAGTTTATTTTTATAGTAATCTGTTGCATCTATTAGATTAACTTTTGAATCTAGAATTAAATTCTTAAATACTTAATAACTAAACTTAGCTAAGGAGGCTAATAAAATGATGAATAAAAAGATGAAAATTGGTATTTTGTTTTTGGCATTGTTTGTTGTATTAGGTTCTTTTAATAGTAATGTTCACGCACAAAGTAATGCGTCGCAACTTTATTATGATTTCAAAGCAGTTTCAGTTGAGGGGTGTGGAACAGGAACCATAAATTTTAACGGTCATAGCATTGGATATGCACAATCTATGGGATGGTCTGTGTTGGCAACAGACTTTCCAAATTATAATACTTATGGAGGTTATCTAGATTATTCTTGGACTTTAACAGATGAAGCAGGAACTCTTGCAAGCGGAAGTTATAATTCAAGTTCTGGAGCTTCCACAGGAGGAACTTTCGGAGTTGCAATTGATACTTCTACGCAACGATTTCCTGTAGGGGACGTAGAATTTAGAGCATTCGGTACCGTCATCGGGGACGGCATCTCCGGGTTGTGTAGCCAATATTTCGATGCTACTACCTATGCTTCTTATACAGGTAATGGATATTCTGATTTGAGGGTAAATCCATCACCAAGTATTAGATTTCAAAATAAACAGAGTAATTATTTTCTTCAAGTTAATGATTACTCTGATTATTCCTCCGCTACACAAGGAATATCAATACAAGGGGGTAATCAATATTGGACATTATCCCGATCAAATCTAGATGAAGGGCATTATTTTACTAATAGTGCTACTGGAAAGCGTTTGTATTCTGATTTCCTTTCAAGCAATTCTCTAGTATATCAATTGTCTGGAGCGAACCGATCTTGGAAACTAGTATCTGTTGGAGATGGAACTTCATTTTATATTGTTTATGAATATAATAATGGAGGCACACAATATGCAATGGAACCTGTTGGTGGCTCTACGAGTAATGGAGCAGCAATTGAAGCACTTAGCAGGCAAAATCGGCAGAGTCAGAAGTGGATTATTATTTACTAGCAAGTTTAACTTGTCAGAAGAATTGAATCTAAAGCGTAATATCATTTTGCTTAACTTATTATGATTAAAATGCAGTTAAGATTCAGTTTCTAATCTGCGTTTCACTTTTTCAAAAGGCGCGGATTGATGAAAATTTATCCGCGCCTTTTTCTTTGAAATTTTTTAAGCTGTTGATTTCTAAGAAGTTGTTTGGAAATTCAGAATTAAAACGTAACGCCGGCATCTTGGCGGCAGTCTTGGCGGCTTCCAGCCGCCAATTCGAGCGTTATTTACTGGAATTGGCGGGAAAAACAAGATGAATTTGGCGGCTGGAAGCCACCAAGACAGCCGGCTGGAAGCCTGCGATACAGTTTCCAAACAGCTTCTAAGATTTGTTGTCAAATATCCGAAATAATGACAAAACTCTTTAGATTGGAAAAATTCGGAATGTTCGCGCTTTTGTTTTGTGCGGTAATTTGTTTTCAGTTTTCGGTTTTCGCGCAAACCGGAAAATCCGCCGAGCAAAATATTCGACCGGAATTTTCGGATTTCAAATTCGGCAGCAAATTTATGAAGCGCGAAATGCCTTATCGGGTTATTTTTCCTGTAAACTATGAAGCGGAAAAGCAGAAACGCTTTCCGGTAATTTATCTGCTTCACGGTTTGGGCGGAAATTTCAAGAACTGGACGGAATTGACGAAAATCGGGCAGTATGCGAAAAATTACGATTTTTTGATTGTAATGCCCGACGGCGGAAACGGTTGGTATTCCGACAGCGCGAGCGTTGAAAATGACAAATACGAAAGTTTTTTGATAAAAGAATTTATCCCGGAAATTGAAAAAAAGTTTCGCATTGATGCCGCGAGAGAAAAGCGAATCGTCGCCGGTCTTTCGATGGGCGGTTACGGCGCGGTAAAATTCGGTTTGCTGTATCCCGAAAAATTTGCCCTTGTCGGTTCGTTCAGCGGAGCGTTTGACGCGCCTCTGCGCCTGAAAGATCATCCGCAGGCGAGAGATTCGATCAACGAAGTTTTCGGCGGCGATGAAAACGAATCGCGCGGGAAAAACGACGTTTTCAAAATTCTGCGCGAAAAAAACGCGGAGAAGATAAAAGAACTGCCGTTCATTTATTTTGACTGCGGCACGGAAGATCATCTGTTTGAAATCAACCGCGATTTTTTGTCTTTGATCGTCGAACGAAAAGCGGCGCACGAATACCGCGAACTTCCGGGCGTTCACAACTGGATTTTCTGGGATTCGCAAATCGAAGAATTTTTGCAGATTGCCCAAAAACAATCAGCCGATTTTCAGAAAATTAACAAACGTCGGCTTCCCGGATGATAAACATTATTTAAAATACCGGGTTGTATTTGTGCTTACGCTCCCGTTTAAACTGAGGAAGATGAAAAATTCATCTTTAATTCGGCTTGTTTGCCATATTTTAATTTTATTATTTTATAAACACTTTCTAAGAAAAATGAAAAAACTAAAATTCATAATTTCGTTTCTGTTCATCTTCGTCTTACTTTTTTCGGGCGTTTCGGCGCAGATGAAAACGAATCCGATGTCGGCAAAAGACGTTCGGATCGAGCAGAAGATCAATGAACTTCTGGCGAAAATGACTTTGGCGGAAAAACTCGGTCAGCTTCAGATGCTCGATGGCGAAGCAAACGGAAAATATCGTCCCGAACATCTGGAACTTGCAAAAAAAGGTTTGCTCGGCTCGACCTTAAACGTGCGCGGCGTGAAAATGACCGATGAGTTGCAGCGTGCCGCGCTTGAATCGCGCCTTAAAATTCCGATTCTGCTCGGTTTTGACGTGATTCACGGTTATCGCACGATTTTTCCCGTTCCATTGGGGGAATCGGCGAGTTGGGATTTGGCTTCGATAGAGCGAACGGCGGCGATAGCGGCGGCGGAATCACGCGCGGCGGGCGTTCATTGGACGTTTGCGCCGATGGTTGATATTTCGCGCGATCCGCGTTGGGGACGAATTATCGAAGGCGCGGGCGAAGACCCGTTTCTCGGTTCAAAGATCGCTTTTGCGCGTGTGCGCGGTTTTCAGGGCGACGATTACAGCCGAAACGACAAGGTTTTGGCGACGGCAAAACATTGGGTCGGTTACGGCGCGGCGGAAGGCGGGCGCGATTACAACACGACGAACATCACAAAACGCGCTTTACACGAAATTTATTTTCCGCCGTTTAAGGCGGCAATTGATGCGGGCGCGGATTCGTTTATGACGGCGTTTAACGATCTTGACGGCGTTCCGGCGACGGCTAATCCGTATATTCTGCGCGACGTTTTACGAAAGGATTGGAAATTTGACGGCTTGGTTGTCAGCGATTATACAGCCGTGATGGAACTGATGTTTCACGGTTTGGCAAAGGACGAACCGAGCGCGGCGATGTATGGCTTGAACGCCGGAACTGACATCGAGATGGTTTCGCGGCTTTACAATAAATACGGCGCGGATTTGGTCAGGGAAAACAAAGTTTCGATGGCGACGATTGATGATCTCGTCCGCAATGTTCTGCGCGTCAAATATCGTCTGGGACTTTTCGACAAACCTTTCGCGGACGAAAATCTCGAAAAGAGGGAAGTTTTCAAAAAAGAATACAGAGATTACGCGGAAGTTTCCGCCGAAAAATCGTTTGTTCTGCTCAAAAATGAAGACAACACTCTGCCGATCAGCAAGACGGTAAAATCAATCGCCGTGATCGGCGATCTGGCGAACAACAAAAAGGAAATGAACGGCAATTGGTCGGGCGACGGAAAACCCGAAGACCCGATCACCGTTTTGGAAGCGTTAAAGGCAAAATATCCGAACGTGCAGATTCGGTTTGAAAAAGGCTGCGACGCTTACTGCAATACCGACAAAGATTTTGCGGCGGCAATTGACGCGGCGAAAAATGCCGATTTTACGATCTTGGTCGTCGGCGAATCGTCGGCGATGTCGGCGGAAGCGGCTTCGCGTGCGGAAATTGATCTGCCCGGAATGCAGACCGATCTGGTCAAGCAGATTCACAAAACCGGAAAGCCTTACGCCGTTGTTTTGATAAACGGCAGACCTCTGACGATAAACTGGCTGGCGGAAAATTCTCCGGCGATTCTTGAAACTTGGTTTGCCGGAACGATGGCTGGAAACGCGATTGTGGACACACTTTTCGGCGACGCGAATCCGGGCGGAAAACTGCCCGTATCGTTTCCGCGCCACGTCGGACAGATTCCGATCTATTACAATCACAAACCGACGGGCAGACCATTTTTAGCCGAGCAGAAATACACTTCAAAATACTTGGACGTTTCAAACGAACCGCTTTATCCGTTCGGTCACGGCTTGAGCTACACGCGCTTTCAACTGAGCAATTTGCGACTTGATAAACTGAAAATTCAGCCGACGGAAAACGTAAAAATTTCGGTTGACGTGAGAAACACCGGAAAAGTTGCGGGCGATGAGGTCGTGCAGCTTTACATACACGATTTTGCGGCGACGGTCACGCGCCCGGTCAAAGAATTGCGCGGTTTCGAGCGAATTACTTTGCAGCCGAAAGAGATGAAAACGGTTGAATTTACGCTCACGCCCGACGATTTGAAATTTTATGACCGCAATATGAATTTGGTGCTTGAGCCGGGAGAATTTCAAGTGATCGTCGGAACGAGCAGCGAAGGCGGAATGCAGAGCGTTTTTGAAGTTCTCGATCCGAAAAATCCGAATGTATCATATACCGAAAATTTCGGCGGAATTGATTACGCGCCGAAAACTCCCGTTCCTGCCGGCAAAATCTCGGCGGCGGACGATGCGTTTTTAGAAGATATGTCAAAGCGCAGTTTTCTGTATTTTTGGGAACACACGAACCCGAAAAACGGCTTGACGCTTGACCGCGTGGGCAAAGACGGAACGCGCAAACCGGAAGGGCATCGCGCGTATCACATCGCCAGCATCGCGGCTTCGGGTTTCGCTTTGACAAGTTACTGCATCGCCGCAGAACGCGGTTGGGAATCGAAAGAAGCGATCAAACAGCGAACCAGAAACGCGCTCGATTTTTTCGCCAATCGCGCCTTTAACAAAAACGGCTGGTTTTATCACTGGATGGATTATGAAACGGGCGAAAGGCGTTGGAACAGCGAGATTTCTTCGATTGATACCGCGCTTCTGCTTGGCGGAATTTTAACGGTCAAGCAGTGTTTTGCCGACGACAAGGAAATCGTTCAGTTAGCCGATAAAATAGCCGACAGAGTTGACTACAAATGGATGCAGAACGAAGATCAATATCTGCTTTCGCACGGCTGGCGACCAAATGAAGGCTGGACGAAACATTATTGGGGAAAATACAGCGAAGACAAAATTTTGTATATTCTCGCCATCGGCTCGAAAACGCATCCGATCTCGCCGAACGCTTGGTATGCGTGGGAGAGAAATTGGCAGGAATACGGCGGTTACAGATATTTGGCATCCGGTTCGCCGCTGTTTTTCCACCAGTATTCACACGCTTGGATTGATTTTCGCGGACGGCGCGAACATCGTCCGCCGTTTGTCAATTATTACGAAAATTCGGTTAAAGCGACCAGAGCGCACCAAAAGTTTTTCGCTGAAGAACTGAGCAAAGAATTTCCGAAATATTCCGCGACAATGTGGGGAATGTCGGCTTCGGACACCGAAAAAGGCTACATCGCGTGGGGCGCACCGCCGCGCCACGACAGAACGGACGGTTCGGTTGTGCCGTATGCCGTCGCCGCCTCCTTGATGTTTACGCCCGACATCGCTCTGCCGACCTTGAAGGAGATGAAGGAAGAATACGGGGATAAAGTTTACGGAAAATACAGTTTTGCCGATGCCTTTAATCCGCATAACGGCTGGGTCGGCAATGATGTTCTCGGCATAGATTTGGGAATTTCGCTGATCGGCGCGGAAAATCTGCGGACGGGAAAAGTCTGGTATTGGTTTATGCAGAACGAAGACGCGCGAAGGGCGTTTGCAAAGATCGGTTTGAAATAGATAAATGCTTGAAATTGGTGTAATTTATAAATTAAATCGGCAAATTAAAACAAACCCGGAAGGAAATATTTTGATATGGCACTTCTTGAAATGAGGCGGATTACGAAGGAATTTCCCGGTGTGAAGGCTCTGGACAACGTGAATCTGGATTTGCACGCGGGCGAATTTCATTCGCTGGTCGGCGAAAACGGCGCGGGAAAATCTACACTGATGAAGGTTTTATCGGGCGTTTATCCTTATGGAACTTACACCGGCGATATTTTGGTGGACGGCGACGTAAAGCAGTTTCAAACAATTCGTCAGGCGGAAGAAGCCGGAATCGCCATCATTTTTCAGGAATTATCTTTGGTTAAAGAATTGACCGTTGCCGAAAATATCTTTTTGGGCAAAGAGCCGAACAAATTCGGCGTGATAAATTGGGCGGAAGTTTATCAGAAATCTTCGCAGCTTTTAAAAGATTTGAATTTGCCTCTGAATCCGAAAACCGTCGTCGGAAATCTCGGCATCGGGCAGCAGCAATTGGTTGAAATTGCCAAAGCCTTGTCGCAAAAGGCAAAAATTCTCGTCCTTGATGAACCGACGGCGGCTCTGACCGAATCGGAAGTTGAAACGCTTTTTACGATTTTGACCGATTTGAAATCCCGCGGTGTCGGGATGATCTATATTTCGCACAAACTCGACGAAGTTTTTGCGATGTCGGACAGAATAACCGTTTTGCGCGACGGGCAGACGGTCAGAACGGAAGATGCGGCGGATTTAAACAAAGAAAAAGTGATCGCCTTGATGGTCGGGCGCGAGGTCGGCGATATTTTTCCCGAAACGACTCACGATTTCGGCGAAACGGCGATGCAGGTCAAACATTTATCCGCTTACGACCCGGATGTGCCGGATAAAAAACTGGTGGACGACGTTTCGTTTGCGGTTCACAAAGGCGAAGTTCTCGGCATCGCCGGTTTGATGGGCGCGGGACGCAGCGAACTTTTGATGGCGATCTTCGGCGCGTGGCGCGGACGAAGCGAAGGCGATGTTTTTGTGGCAGGCGAGAAAGTTTCGATCAATTCGCCTGCGACGGCGATTGACAACGGCATCGGTTTTGTAACCGAAGACCGTAAACGCTTTGGACTCATTTTAGACCAGACGATCTTGGATAATTCGACGCTTGCCGGGCTGGAGAAAATTTCGGGAAAATTTTTAACCAATCGCTCGCGCGAAACGGTTGCAACAAAAAAGGTTATGAATTCTCTGCGCGTTAAAGCAAACTCGCCGATGACCGTTGCAGGAACGCTTTCGGGCGGAAATCAGCAAAAGGTCGTGCTTGGCAAATGGCTTTTGACGAATCCGAAGGTTTTATTTTTGGACGAACCGACGCGCGGCATAGATGTCGGTGCGAAGCAGGAAATTTACGCCGAGATTAACGAACTGGCGAAACAAGGCTTGGCAATCGTGATGGTTTCAAGCGAACTGCCCGAAGTTCTGGGTTTGTCGGACAGAGTTCTTGTTCTGCACGAAGGACGTTTAACCGGAGAATTTACTAAAATTGAAGCCACGCCGGAAAAGGTTATGATGGCGGCGACGGGCGAATCAAAAGTTATGGTTTGAAAAAAAGTAAAAATTATGGGGCAGGAAGAAGCGAAGACATTTTAGCGTGTCTGCAATACGCGGAAACGACGCTTAAAACGCAAAGAGTTATGTTCTTTGAAAATTAAATGCCGCAATAAGTCAGCCATCGAAGATGGCGACGGCGTAAAGCCTAGCGTGAAGCGTAGCGGAACGCTAGGTCATTGAAACACATATATTTAGAGCTATCAAAGATAGCGACAGCCGTTTGTTATGTCGCCCGTTATCACGGGCTGTAATTTTATTTTTAACTTGACCTAGCTCTCACGAGCTAGGCTTTATGCTGCCGCCCGTTATCACGGGCTAAAACGGATGAATCATTTTTTACGGTATTTATTTTTCAAAGACTATTACTCTTTGAATATGTAAGTTATCAACGAGATTAGCTTAGACTAAATTTCAGAATAGATTATAAATTATAGATGAATTATAAAATCTGCTTCTAATCTATAATTTATTCCGAATTTATAGTCTTAATAATTGTGTCCGAATACTTAACAATGCGGATTTTAGCTTATGACTGAAACAATAACGGAAAAAAAAGGTTTCAAGATCGAAACGACGGCGTTGCGGGCTTATACGATGCTCGGAGCGATGATCTTGATTTGGCTTTTCTTTTACTGGCAGACCGACGGCATTTTTTTAACGCCGCGCAATCTTTCCAACTTGATGCTGCAAACGTCGGTGACGGGAATTATCGCAATCGGGATGCTGATGGTGATTATTTCGGGAAATATTGATTTATCCGTCGGTTCGCTTCTCGCATTGGCGGGCGGCGTTTCGGCGATTATGCTGACGAATATGGGTTACGGACTCGTGCCGTCTATTTTGGGAGCAATCGCCGTCAGCACCGCCATCGGATTGCTGCAAGGTGCTTTGACGGCGTATCTGAGTATTCCGTCTTTTATCGTAACTTTGGGCGGTTTGCTCGCGTGGCGCGGAGCGATCAAGGGAATTTCAAACAGCGAAACGATTCCGATCTCCGACGAATGGTTTAAATTTATCGGGCAGGGTTACGCCGGAGATGCCGCGATTATTTTAAGCGAAGAATCGGAACTGGCGTTTAATTTCGGTTGGATCATAGCGGTTATAGCGATTGCCCTGCTTTTGCTTTTCACGTTTCGCAAGGTCAAAGCCGAAAAAGAATACGGTTTGGGCGACGCAAATCTCGGCGCGGCGTTGATGAAAACGATCTTGCCGATTGCCGTTATCGTCGCATTCGTGTTCGTGATGAATTCCTACGAAGGAACTCCGATTCCCGTTTTGATATTTTTAGCCGTCGCGCTCGTCGGTTATTTTATCACCAACAACACGACCTTCGGACGCTATCTTTACGCCATCGGCGGAAACGCGGAAGCGGCAAGACTTTCGGGAATCAACAACAAGATCAACATCGTCAAAGTGTTCGCTTTTTTGGGCGCGTTGACGGGAATCGCCGCGATCATTTACACGGCGCGGGTCGGCAGCGCAACGCCCGACGCGGGAACGCTGCTCGAACTCGACGCAATCGCCGCCTGCGTAATCGGCGGAACGAGTTTGATGGGCGGACGCGGAACGGTTTTCGGCGCGTGTCTCGGCGCGTTGATTATGGCAAGTCTGGACAACGGAATGTCGCTTTTAAACGTGCAGGATTATATGCAGGAACTCGTCAAAGGCGGAATTTTAGTGGCGGCTGTCGGACTCGATATGATTGGGAAGAAGACGTAATTGGCTTTTGGTTTTTGGGCTTCGGTCTTTGGTTTTCGTAGGAGAATTACACATCTGAAAGATTCTTACCAAAGACCAAAAACCAAAGACCATTTTTATAAACAGGAGAATAAATTTAATGCGATTAAAGATATTAGTATTTTTAGCTTTGGCGTTGCTTATCACGGGTTGCATTCAGAGCCGGCAGAAAGGCGGCGATACGGCGACGCAAACAGATAACACGGGCGTTGCGGATGGCGAAAAGGTGAAAATCGGTTTTGCGATGGACACAGTAAAAGAAGAACGCTGGCAGCGGGATCGGGCGGCTTTCGAGGCGCACTGCAAGCAGTTGAACGTCGAATGCGTGATTACGGTTGCCGACAACAAAGCCGATCAGCAGGCGAATGACGTTGACAATCTTTTGACGCAGGGCGTTGACGTTCTGGTGATCGCGCCGCACGACGCGACGCAAGCCGTTTCGATGGTCGAAAAAGCCAAAGCGCAGAATGTGCCGGTAATTTCTTATGACCGTTTGATAAATTCGGACAAAATTGATGTTTACGTTTCGCATCAAGTTCCGGTAATTTACGAAAAAATGGCTGAATATGCTTTGGAAAAAGTTCCCGCAGGAAATTACGCGATGGTTTACGGCGCGTCAACCGATAATAACGCCGTGATCGGCAAGCGCGAACAGATGAAGGTTTTGCAACCGGCGATTGACAGCGGAAAAATCAAAATCGTCGCCGATCAGTTTATTCCCGATTGGAAAGCCGAAGAAGCTCTGAGTATGGTCGAAAATACTCTGACGCAGACGGGCGATAAGATAGATGCGGTTGTCGTTTCAAACGACGGAATGGCGGGCGGCGTGGTTTCCGCGCTGGATAAAAAAGGTTTAAGCGGAAAAGTTCTCGTTACCGGGCAGGACGCGCAAAAGGACGCGCTTCAGAGAATTGCCGAAGGAAAGCAGACGATGACGATTTATAAACCGATTATTCCTCTGGCGAATGCGGCGGTTGAAGCCGCCGTCAAACTGGCGAAAAGAGAACCTCTGCCGAACACCGAGCCGTTTATGAACGACAATATTAAAAAGGAAGTTCCGGCGATTCTGCTCGAAGTCATCGTCGTGGACAAAAACAATTTGATGGATACGGTTATCAAAGACGGTTATGTAACTTACGAGGACGTTTACGCGAACGTGCCGGAAGATCAAAGACCGCCGAAATCGTAAACTTCAAAAAATTCACCGCAGAGAAACGCGAAAAATTTTGCGTTTATAGCTGACCGGCAACCTCTGCGGTGAAACATTTTTATAAAGGGAAGGCAAGATGTTAAAGAAAAATTCGTTAAAAATTAAAACGGTCAGAAGAGCATTTTTCGTATGCTCTTTTTTTTGCCTGCTGTTTTTTTGCAGCGTCAAAGCGTTTGCGTGGTTTAAGACAATCGGCGACGTGACGAAAATCGTCGAAACAAAATCAAACGGCGTAATTCTGGACACTTCAAGCGGCGCGAAAATTTCGGTTGAATTTTTTAACGAAAATACGGTTCGCATACGCGTTGCGCCAAACGGAGTTTTCGAGCGCGAATTTTCTTACGCTTTTGACGAATCGGTTTATTCCGAAACGCGAAAAACGCCGTTGGTGAAAGTTTCCGAAACGAATTTGCAGATAATTTTGACAAATGAAAGCGGCGCGAAAATTATTGTTGAAAAGAAAAATTTTCGCACAAAAATTTTAAGCGAAACGGGCGAAACGATTGTTGAAGACGATGCAAAACATCCGGCTTCCTTTAATAGCGAAACCGGCGAGATAAAAACTTCAAAAATGCGCCGAAGCGAAGTTGAAACTTATTACGGATTCGGCGAAAAAGCCTTTATCGAAATGGCGAGAAACAGCAAATACATCGTCAACTGGAACACGGACACATTCGCGTATCCAATCGGCACAGACCCCATTTATCAATCAATTCCGTTTTTTTATTCCGTTTACAACGGCAAAACTTACGGAATTTATTTTAATAATACGTTTCGCACATTTTTCGATATGGGCAAAACTTCGCCCGAACGCTACACCTTCGGCGCAAACGGCGGCGAACTGGATTACTTCGTTTTCACGGGCGGCAAATCTCAAACGCCGAAAAAAGTCCTCGAAGATTACGCAAATTTAACCGGAAAAACGCCTCTGCCGCCGATTTGGGCGTTGGGCAATCAACAATCGCGCTGGTCGTATTTTCCCGAAAAAAGAGTTCGCACGATTGCCGACGAGTTCCGGCGCAACAAAATTCCCGCCGACGTGATTTATCTGGACATTGATTATATGGACGAATACCGCGTTTTTACTTGGGACAAAACGCGTTTTCCGAATCCGGCAAAACTCGTCTCCGATTTGGAAAAGGACGGCTTTAAGACGGTTATAATAATTGATCCGGGAATCAAACAGGACGAAAATTATTCGGTTTACCGCGAAGGTTTGAAAAAAGACGCTTACGTTAAAAATCCCGACGGCTCGACTTTGATTCGCAATGTCTGGGCGAAGGAATCGGCGTTTCCCGATTTTACCGATCCGAAGGCGAGAGATTGGTTCGGCGCACAATACAAACAGCATCTCGACGAGGGAATCGCCGGATTTTGGAACGATATGAACGAGCCGGGCGTTTTTCTGACGGAAAACACCGAAAAACCGGAACTTTTTCATCATCCGGCGAAAACTTTTCCTTATGACACGCCGCACGAAGGCGACGGAATGCCGGACACGCATCGCCGCTATCACAATGTTTACGGAATGCAGATGGCGCGTTCGTCTTTTGAAAGTTTACGAAAATTAGAGCCGACAAAACGCCCGTTCGTTTTGACACGCGCCGGATTTGCGGGCGTTCAGAGATTTTCGGCGGTTTGGACGGGCGACAATTACGCGAGTTGGGATCATCTGGCTCTGACGATTCCGATGCTGGCGAATATGAGCGTTTCGGGCATTCCGTTCGTCGGCGCGGATGTCGGCGGTTTTCAGGATATGCCGAGCGCGGAACTTTACGCACGCTGGCTGCAAGCCGCCGCTTTAACTCCGTTTTTACGCTCGCATTCCGTCGGCTGGGTCGGCGACAAAGAACCGTGGGCGTTCGGCGAAAAATTCACGCGGATCAACCGCGAAACCGTCGAACTTCGTTATCAGTTTTTGCCGTATCTCTACACGCTTTTTTATCAGCACGAGAAAACCGGGCAGCCCGTAATGCGTCCGCTTTGGTATGAATTTCCGAACGACGCGGGAACTTATCTGGTAAACGATCAATATATGGTCGGCGGCGACGTTTTAGTTGCGCCCGTTGTTAAAGAAGCAATGACAACGCGCGGCATTTACCTGCCGAAAGGCGCGGAATGGATTGATTGGTGGACGGGCGAAAAACTCGAAAGCGGCAAAACTCATTACATCAAAACGCCGCTTGAAAAACTGCCGATCTTCGTTCGCGTCGGCGCGGTTATTCCGACGCAAAACGTAATTCAGCACACGGGCGAAATGCCCGATTCGCCGATTACCTTAAACATCATCGGCGAAATTCCCGCAAGCAGAACGGAAACTTTCACGCTCTTCCAAGACGCGGGCGAAGGCTACGATTACCGAAAAAATATCAAGCGCGAAGTTGAAATCAAACGTATGGGAAATTCTCTGAGTTTGAAACGCACGGGAAATTTCAACGGGCAGAAAATCAAATTTGTCGAATTTATCGGCATTCCAAATCAATCGCAAAAAGTGCGGATTGACGATAAAGAAATTAATAAAATGCAGTTCGGTCAAGGAAGAAAAAGCGTGAGAATTGAAATTGACGAGAAAACTGAAAAAATATCCGTAATGCCTTAATGAAAAGTTAAGAGTAACGCTTTTAGTGGTGATTTCGCCGCGCTTCGCCGGCGGTTTCACCACTAAAAGCGTTACTCTTAACTTTTACGCGCCCGCCGGAGCGATCTGTTCGGAAACTTCCGGTTTGCTTGCCGCTGATAATTTGTCGGCATCGGAATCGGAAAATGAACGCTCGACAAGTTGTTTTTGTTCGAGATTGTGAATCGTATAAGAACCCGTCGCCGGACTTGCCGAAGCCGTTCTGCCGACGTATCTTAAAATCATATTTTCCGGTTTTATCTCGCGCAGGCGCGGTTCGACGAAGTTCCAGCCGCCCATATTTTTCGGTTCTTCCTGCGTCCAGACGAGAGTTTCCGCGTTTTTGTATTCGCTGAAAATTTCCTCTAATCGTTCAGCCGGAAACGGATAAAATTGCTCAAGACGAATCAGCGCGACATCAAAATCTTTCGCTTCTTCACGCGCCGCTTCGAGATCATAAAATACCTTTCCGCTGCATAAAACCACGCGCTTTACGTCGTCCTTGTTTTTAATCGCCGCATCTGCGATAACGGGTTGAAAACCGCCGTTTGTCAATTCTTTCGTTGTCGAAGTCGCCGCCGGAAGACGCAGCAGACTTTTCGGAGTCATCACGATCAAAGGGCGAATTGTTTCCTGCAAAACTTGTCGGCGAAGCAGATGAAAATACTGCGCCGGAGTCGTCGGATAGCAAACTTGCATATTGTTTTCGGCGCAAAGCTGCAAATATCTTTCGAGCCGTGCGCTCGAATGTTCGGGACCTTGCCCTTCGTATCCGTGCGGCAGAAGCATCACGAGGCGGCATTTTTCGTTCCATTTGTCTTCGGATGCGGAAATGTATTGGTCAATAATTACCTGCGCTCCGTTTGAAAAATCGCCGAACTGCGCTTCCCACATAACGAGCGTGTCGCGGGCGACGTTTGAGTAGCCGTATTCAAAACCGAGAACGGCGTTTTCCGACAGGGAACTGTCGAAAACGTCGAATTTCGCTTCGGGTGTTTCATCGTTGCGGATTTCCGCCAGCGGACACCAAACCGCGCCGTTCTGCGTGTCATACATCAATGAATGGCGGTGCGAAAATGTTCCGCGTCCCGAATCCTGACCGCTTAAACGCACGCTTTTTCCGTCCCAAACGATTGAACCGAACGCGATTGCTTCGGCAAATCCCCAATCCATCGGCGTTTCGCCCGCGCCCATTTTTGCGCGGCGGGCAAGCTGCCCGACCATTTTCGGATTGATATGAAAATTTTCCGGCACGAGCGTAATTTTTTCGGAAATTTTTTGCAGAGTTTCCTTTGAAATCGCCGTTTCAAACACTTTTGAGCCGTCTTCGTCTTTTATCGGCTGGTCGAGTTCCGCTTTTGCTGATTTTTTGTCGGCTATTTCTTTAGCGCGTTTGAGAATTTCCTCGTATTTTTCGACGACCTTTTCGGTCATCTCTTTTAATTCGTCTTCGGAGATAATTTCTTCCCGAATCAGCTTTTGCGCGTAAAGATGCTGAACGCCCGGATGCGCTTTGACTCTCTGATACATCAGCGGCTGCGTATAGCTCGGTTCGTCGCCTTCGTTATGTCCCAATCTTCTGAAACCGACCAGATCGAGCGCGACATCTTTGTTAAATTGCTGACGATATGCAAGCGCGATTTCCACGACGCGCAAGGCGGCTTCGGGCGAATCGCCGTTGATGTGAAAAATCGGAAGCTGCGTAATTTGCGCCGCGTCGGTTGAATAGATCGAACTGCGCGAGGCTTCCGGCGTGGTCGTAAAACCGATCTGATTGTTGACGACAATATGAATTGTGCCGCCCGTCCGGTAGCCGTAAAGATTCGCCAATTGGAGCGTTTCCATCACGATTCCCTGACCGGCAAAAGCCGCGTCGCCGTGAAGCAGAACCGGCAGAACGCGGTCAATAACTTCTTCGCGGTTCGTGTCGCCTTGGAGCAACTGGTCTTGACGCGCCCGCGACATTCCTTCGACCACCGGATCAACAAATTCGAGATGCGAAGGATTGCACGCCAATTGAATTTTAACTTTATTTCCGCCTTTGGTAACGCGCGTTTCAATCGCGCCCTGATGATATTTGACATCGCCTTCGTCCGCCGGAAAATTCGGGTGCGCTTTGCCTTCAAACGCCGTGAAAATCCGTTCCGCCATATCGCCTTTTTCGGCATCGCCGACGATATTTGCCAGCACGTTGAGTCTGCCGCGATGCGCCATTCCTAAGAAAATTTCCTCGACTCCGCGCTCGGAAGACATTTCAACGAGTTGATCTAAAAGCGGAATAATCGTTTCCGTTCCTTCAAGCGAAAACCGCTTTTGACCGAGATATTTTCTGTGCAGAAACTGCTCGAACTGCTCGGCTTCGATCAGTTTTTCGAGCAGTTCCTTTTGCGTTTCCGGCGCAAGCGGTTCGGTGTCAACAAATTGCCGGCGAATTTGTTCGCGCAGCCATTGTTTTTCCTCTTTGCTCTGAATGTGGCGGTATTCGATGCCGACCTTTCCGCAGTAAGCACGCTGCAAAACCCATAAAATTTCGCGCAAAGTCGAAACGTCTTTGCCGTGCAGACCGTCGGTGATAAATTCGCGGTCTAAATCCCAGATCGTCAAGCCATAATTTTCCAGTTCAAGCCCCGAAGAATAATGCGAAGTCATATTCAGCGGATCAATATCGGCGAGCAGATGCCCGCGCGTTCGGTATGCGTTTATAAGCTGCAAAACCTTCGCCTGTTTAACGATTTGCTCGCGGACGTGATCCGTTCCGAGAAGCGACGGATTATAGTCTTCCGCCCAGCGAAACGGCGGATAATTTATTTCCAGACCGGCAAAAATCTCGTCGTAAAATTCGTGTTCGCCGGTTAAATACTGATGCACTTTGGCGAGAAACAGACCGCTTTCCGCGCCTTGTATCACGCGGTGATCGTAAGTGCTGGTGATCGTCATAATCTTGCTGATTCCAAGCTGCGACAACGCGCCGGAAGTCATTCCCTGATATTCCGCCGGATATTCAATCGCGCCCGTCGCAATAATCGCGCTTTGTCCCGACATCAGGCGCGGCGTTGACTGCACAGTTCCAATCGTTCCCGGATTTGTCAGCGTAATGGTCGTGCCTTGGTAATCGTCGAGCGTTAAATTTCCGCTGCGGGCGCGTTTGATCGTATCGTTGAAAGCGTCGAAAAACTCATTAAAAGTCATTTCGTTGACCGCTTTGATGTTCGGCACGAGCAGACTTCTTGAGCCGTCTTTTTTCTCGACATCAATCGCCACGCCGAAATTTACGCTCTCGCTTTCAAGGCGCGAAGGTTTGCCGTCAACCGTTCCGAAACCGTAATTCATCTGCGGATATTCCCTCATCGCCTTGATAATCGCCCAACCGATCAGATGCGTGAAGGAAACTTTTCCCAAACCTCTCGATTTGAGATTTTCATTGATAAGTTTGCGGTTTTCTTCCAGAATCTTGACCGGAACGCGCCTTACGCTCGTCGCCGTCGGAACTGAGAGGCTCTCTTCCATATTCTCGACGATAACTTTTGAAACGCCCGTCAGAGGCTTTGCTTTAACTCCGTCGCCCGTTTTTGTTTCCGCCTGCTTTTTCGGTTCGGTTTTCGTTTCGGCGGATTTCGCGGACGTTTTCGCTTCGGCGGTTACATTTTCTCTTTTCGTCTGCGCGGCAGAACTTCCACCGTTACTTTTCGCCGATTTGCCGCCGATCAGATCGTTAAAATAATTGCGCCAAGATTCGTCAACCAAATTCGGATCGCTCTGAAAACGATCATATAAACCTTCGACGTAGCTTGCATTCGCGCCGAAATTTTCGTTAATATATTCGGAAATATTTATTGTTTTTTCGCTCACTTTTAATATCCTCTTGTTTTATGTTAGGTGTTTGATTATTGATTTTAACGCAAAACGGTAGGAAAAGTGAATAACTAAAATTTAAAAGTGATATTTTAAGTGTTTGAAAAATATCTTAAAACTTGATTTACAGAGTAATATTATTACCAAGAAGCTGTTTGGAAACTCAGAAAAAACGTAACGCCGGCATCTTGCCGGCAGTCTTGGCGGCTTCCAGCCGCCAATTCGCGCGTTATTGACTCGAACATTCAGAAAAAACAGAAAAATTTGGCGGCTGGAAGCTGCCAAGACTGCCGGCTGGAAGTCCTGCGATACAATTTCCAAACAGCTTCTAAATAAAAAGCGCGACGAATCAAATAAGAAAAAGCCGGGCAAGTAAATCCCGGCTTCTTCTTTTGGAAATTTGATTTTCCCGTTTAATTTATTGCATTTGAAACAATATGGCTTTCGTCTAATTCAACGATAAAACCTTCGCTGATTTCATTAAACGCTTCCGGTGTTGCGAATTTTATTTGTTCAGCCTTTATTTCTTCCGCCTGCGCCGCTTTCAGAGGTTCGAGCAGTTTTTCGCGTTTGCGCTCGGCTTTGACGGCATACATTGCTTTGTCCGCGCCGATTATTATTTGGTCGAGCGATACGCCGTCCTGCGGATAGCAAGCCGCGCCTAAACTTACGCCGACGTTGGCATATTCGCCGGTTTCCGTCAGCAGCTTAAAGCCGAGAACCGCTTTTTCCATTCGTTCGCATAATTCTTCGATGGCGGCTCTGTTCGTTTCCGGGGCGATAACGACAAATTCATCTCCGGCGTAACGCGCCAGAAAATCATAATCGCGCAGTTCCCGTCGCATCACTTTGGAAATTTCCTTGAGCATCTTGTCGCCGACTTTATGCCCGTAAGTGTCGTTGACGGCTTTGAATCCGTCGAGGTCGAGCATTAAAAGCTGGAAATTACTGCCGTTGCGGTTGGCGCGGGCGGTTTCCTTTTCAAACTGAATCTGCAAACTTCTCGCGTTCGGCAAGCCGGTCATCGAGTCGGTCAACGCGCGGGATTCCGATTCGGCGTGCTGCAACGCCATCGCAATCGCGTCGGACGCAATGCGCGAAATCGTTTCGAGCAGGCGGATGTGTTCTTCTTCATAATCGGCAAGTTCGCACGAATAGAGCGAAACCGCGCCGAGCATTGTTCCGTCTTCGGAAATCAGCGGCAGAGAAGTCATCGCCCGGTATTGCTCTCCGATTTCGGTCTGATGAAAAGCAAAATCCATTTTCGGATCAATTTTGTTCAGCGGCTGGAGCGTTTCCAGAACCGTTCCGGTTGCGCCGATACCGACTTTGACGCATTTATTTTCGAGTTCCGCCGCATACAAACCTTTGACGATTTTTGCATTTGCCGCGTCATTGTTTTTATTCATTAAATAAACGGCGCAGGTATCCGCCGGAACGAGTTCGCTGACCTTTTCGGCGAAAAGAGAAAGCGTATCCTTTAAGTTCAGCGAAGAACTGAAAACTCTCGCCAACTCGAAAAGCGTGTAAACTTCGCGGTTGGCGCGTTTGATCTGTCCGATGTAGCTCTGCTCGCCGATTTCTTCCGTCGTATGATAACCCGCGTCTTTCGTCTGAGAATCAAAAGAATACGGAAGACTGCATTTTTCCACTTCCGCTTCAAAATGCTGTAAATTTCTGAGAAAAACGTCAACAATCTGCGGATCAAACTGAGTTCCCGCATTATTCAGCAAAAAGCGTCGGGCATCGTCGCGCGAAATCGCCCGGCGATACGGACGCGCACCGCGCAGAGAATCGTAAGTATCGGCGACGGCTAAAATTCTTGCGGTCAGCGGAATCTGCTCTTTGCTCAAACCCTGCGGATAACCGCTTCCGTCCCATTTCTCGTGATGATGCTTGACGGTTGGAATAACCGGGTAAACGAAATTTACCTTTTCTAAAATTGATGCTCCGACGACGGCGTGAATTTTCATTTTCTCCGATTCCGCCGCCGTCAGTTTGCCCGGTTTATTTAAAATATGATCCGGCACGGCAAGTTTTCCGATGTCGTGAAGCAATGCTCCGGTGTGCAGAGCATTTAGTTCGTCTTTTGGCAAACCGAGAATTTCGCCGATTCCGACGGCGTAAATCTGCGTTCGGCGAACGTGTCCGACACCGACCTGATCGCGGGCATCAATCGCGGTTGCCAAGGCTTCGACGGTTGCCAAATGAATCCGGCTGGCTTCGCTTATTTCCTTAGTTTTTTGCGTAAAGCGGCGGACGTGTATCCGATACGCAAGATGCGCCGCGACGCTTCCCAATAAAACTACCCAGCCGAATGACAAACCGAATCCGGCAAAGGAAAAATGTGCGATCACCGCCAAAACAAATCCTAAAATACAGTTTGCCCACGCCCACACGAAATTTTTCTTCCAGATTTGATCGGTTGAAAATCCGCTGGAAAAGCTCTGATAAATTGTCTTGAAAAATCCTGCTGAAATATAATAGACGAGTGCCGCAACGCCCAACGCGCCGGTCAGCCATAAGGATTCGAGCATATTATCCGCGACGACAAGTTGATCGAATGTGGTAAAAGCATATAAAAACTGATAAAAAAGGCGGGCGGCAAGATATGCCGATACGACGCTGGCAAAAATTTCGTATAACCATTCCTGTTTTGATTTTCGGGTATTTTTGATTCCCGCCAGTTTCGCGCTTGCCGCAAGCAGAACCGCGCCAATCGGAGAAAGCCACAGAACGCTTAGAAAAATTAAAAATTCTCCGGCGGACAAATTTATCTTCGTGTTTTTAATTTTAAATTGATGCTGATTTACAAGCAGCGATACGGTCAGCGCAACGGCGAGCGTTATAAACTGCACGCCGGAAAAATTGTAGAGTTCAAATGAAGCAAAACCTGTAACCACAAGACTTGCACAAAGCATTACTGCCCATAGAATTTTCGACTGCAAGTTATATATTTTCATTTTGTTGTTCTTTTCCGCGCCTCACAGAAAATTTTTGAAGCGGCGCGAATCATCAGGGAGAAATCTCTTACCGTTTTGGTTAGGAATAATTTTTACTGCAACTCGGAAACCCTTCCGGGTTATCATAAAAGAGGAATACAATTTTCGTGCCAACATCGGATGCGTTTTGTAAACTGATAAATACTCGGTTGGAATTAAAAACGTAAAGCGGCAGGCTAAATTTTCGGTCAGATTGACAAATCAGTTTGATGTAATCCGGTCATTTTGATTAATTTGCAGAATCGTGAATTTTGCAAAAGCCGGAAGAGATTTTCGCCGCTTTGATTCTAAACCGAACAACCGCAAAAATCAACAAGTTTTAACAAATTGAACAAGAGTTTAACTTTTTACGGAAAAATTATGAAATTACGCAAAGACAAATTTTTACAAAGAAAACGGCGAACATCTTTTTCCGGGTTTGCATTGCCGCTGCTTGATTTTGTCGGATTTTCCGCTTTTCTGTGCGCGGTTATTTTAATTTTTTCAAACGCATCTCACGCGCAGAATTCCGAAGAAATTATCCGCGTTGAAACCGAACTCATACCGTTTGAGGTAACTGTTACCGACAAAAAAGGAAATCCCGTGCGCGGTCTGGAGGCGAAGGATTTTATCGTTTACGAAAACGGGGAGCAGAGAGATTTCGATTTTTTCAAGCCGATTGTAAAACAAGACGAAAGCCGCCCGCTTTCGATAGTTTTCGCGCTCGACGTGTCGGGCAGCGTTACGCCGGACGAACTCTTAAAGCTGCGCGACGCGATGAAAAATTTTGTTCGGCGGCTTGCCGATTACGAATCTCATTTCGCCGTAATGACTTTCGGAATGCGCGTCAAGGTTTTGCAGTCGTTTACAAACAAACCGGAAAAACTCGAAAAAACCTTTGGCAAAATTCTGCGCGATCAGGACGGGCTTTCAACGCACGCTTACGATGCGGTTGATTATTCGATCAGATTTCTCGACAAAAAATCGCCGCCAGCCGTTCGCGGAAAACTTCCGAAACGCGCCGTCATATTGATTACCGACGGTTTTCCCGTCGGCGATACCGTTGCACCGAAAACCGTTATCGAACGCGCCAACGAAGCGGAAACAACCGTCTATTCGGTAATTCTGCCGTCGTTTTCCCGTTTGCAGAAAAACAGAAAACCGCTTCTCACGCCGCTTGAAGCCAGCGGTCTGATCGAAAAAACGGGCGGACGGACATTTTACGCCGTAGAAAAAGATTTCGAGCCGCTGTTTAAATTGCTCGAAGAAGAAATCACTTCTTCCTACGTTCTGGCGTTTTATCCGAACGAAGAAACCCGGCAAAAAGGACAATTTCAACAAGTGCGAATCGAAACCTCGAAAGATTTCCGGGTTAAGCAGAATCGTCAAGGCTACGCGCTGAAAAGCGGCGAAGAAAAATAAATTTCCTTGAGCCGCTTTTTCAAATAAACTTGTTTAAAATTCAATTTTCGGAAAATTCGGGTTTTCCTAAAAATTAAATTCACCGTCATCGTCGTCGTCGAAATCATCGTCGTCGTCGTCCATAAAATCATCATCGTCGTCCTCAAAACCGAAATCGTCTTCACCGGAAGGGTCTAATTCAATCGGGTCGAGTCCGACGAGTTCCAATTCCGAATCGCATTCGTCGCAAGACAAAGTTTCGCCTTGCACCAAATCGGCATCCACAAAAACTTTTTCATCACAAACCGGACAAATTGAAGTTGGCATTTTTAAAATTTCTCCTAAAATAATTTATAAAATTTATTGCTTTTCACTTAAAAATCAAGTGAACTTTCGTATAATTTCAATCTAACTTTTTTTCCGGCAGTTTTGCAAGAGTTTATTGCAGAAAAATCTATATTGCCGAAAAAAAATATTTTGTAAATTGGTATCATATAAAAACAATGAAATTTCCCTTAACATTTCCCGACGAAAAGGAATTTGATGTGGTCGGATTCGGCACGAACGCGGTTGATTATTTGATAATCGTTCCCGAATATCCGCAGTTCGATTCAAAAGTCCGGCTGACCGATTACGTTCAAGCCGCCGGCGGAGAAATCGCCACAACAACCGTCGGACTTCAACGGCTGGGCTTAAAAACGGCTTACGCGGGACGCTTCGGCGACGATAAAGAAGGCGATTTCGGAGTTCAAACTTTGAAAGATGAAAATGTTGACGTGCGTTTTTCCGAACAGATCGCGGGCGCGAGAACGCAAATCGCATTCATCGTAATTGACGAGCGAAGCGGCGAGCGAACGATAATCTGGAACAGGGACGAAAAACTTGCGTTCACGGAAAAAGACGCGCCGCTTAAAGCCGCCGAAATATGCAAAATTCTGCATTTTACTCCGCACGACACAAAAGCCTGTTTGCAAATGGCAAAAACCGCAAAAGCAAACAAGGCGATAATTTCAATTGATATTGACAATACTTTTGCCGGAATTGACGAAGTTTTACGGCAGGTTGACGTTTTGATTTCTTCGCACGATTTTCCCGAAAAACTCGTCGGAATCGGTGACCGACGAAAATCTCTGCAAGCGATAAAATCGCGTTACGGCTGTGCAGTCGTCGGAATGACGCTCGGCGAATCCGGTTCGCTTCTTTTGTGCGAAGACGAATTTATTGAAACAAAAGGTTTTTCAGTTCCGAACGGCTGCAAAGACACGACGGGCGCGGGCGATTCTTTCCGCGTCGGTTTGCTTTACGGGTTGTTAAAAGGCGAATCCGTCGAAGAAAGCGCACGAATGGCAAACGCCGTCGCCGCGCTCAAATGCCGCCAAATCGGTGCGCGAACTTCTCTGCCAAGCAGCAGGGAACTTGCTGAATTTATCGGCAGTTAAGAAACTTTGCCCGCGAATTTGCGCGAATAAAAGAAAAGGTAAAAGGTAAAAGGTTAAGTAAAGAAAGAAAAATAACATTACCAGAGTAATGCTTCGATCAAGAGATTATAAAACATTATCAATTATCCATTATTTTGTGGGTTTGTTTGTCGGCTGACAAAAACCTACAAAATAATTGATAATGGATAATTGAAATTTGATAATAAAATTTCTGATTATATTAACATTTGCGGGTAAACTTATTTAACTTTTATTACTAAAGGTTAAATTTAAGTCCCCTTCATCTCCTTCATCCTTGTTAAAATTTCTTCTCTTTTATTCGCGCCGATTCGCGGGCAAATCTC
Source organism: Pyrinomonadaceae bacterium (assembly GCA_965214585.1). Lineage (GTDB taxonomy): Bacteria > Acidobacteriota > Blastocatellia > Pyrinomonadales > Pyrinomonadaceae > JAHCHG01. The sequence goes on from OZ243957.1 coordinate 1,814,489, forward strand.
TTATTTTCAAACTAAAGATTTTCATTGAAAAAATTTATCACTTTCGACCAAGCGTCTTTTGCCGCTTCTTTGTCATAAACTTCCGGGCGCGTATCGTTAAAAAAAGCGTGATCGGCTTCGTATTTGACCGATTTTATCGGCAGAACATTATCCTTCGCCATTTTCTCCAAGCCGCCGACTTTTTCCCGGTTGATCCATTCGTCCTTTGTTCCCGAAATGAATAAAACCGGCATTTTCAGATTTTTCAAGGTTTCCTCTTTCGGAATGTCGCCGTAAAAAACCGCCGCCGCATTCAAGCCTTCCAGATGGCAAGCCGCCTGAAACGCAAAAGTTCCGCCCATACAAAATCCGGTAACGCCCAAACCCGAAACGTCATATTTGTCTTCGGCGGCAATAATCGCCTGATTAATCGTATCCAAACCGTCTTCGATTTCCAGTTCGCCCATCAATTTCGAGGCTTCTTCCTTGTCCTTCGTCACCGTTCCGCGATAAAGATCGGGCGCGATGCAGATAAAACCTTCGTCGGCGTAGCGTTTCGCAATGTCTTTGATGTGGTCAGCCAAACCCCACCATTCGTGTATCAAAATTACGCCTTTCGTATCGTCATTCGTTTCGTCCGGCATTGCGACATAAGCCGTCGTATCGCCGTTTGCGGTTTTCAGATTCAAAGTTTCGTTTTTCATTTTTTTCGTAAAATCCCCCCAAAAATAATTGTCAAAATATGATTTTAATTATATACAAAATTTTCTGGAATTATGAAATTCTGAATTTAGTTTAGAGAGTTTGGATAGTTTGAGGAATTTGGGGAGTTAAGCAGATGAGTAAAAGTAATCAAGTATAATGCAGAAGCCCGCTACGCTCGTAAGGGCGTAAAGAACACATTTACTTCGTGCGTGTTTCTGCATTCGCATTGTCTTTAAAAACATATTGCGACCTGTTTAAAAACTTTCAATTTATGCAACAGTAATACCAAGTTGCGTGAATAAAGGCGGAAACCCGCGTGTCAACAAGGGTGCTGTTTGAAAACTTAAAAGTTGATATTAAAAACAGCACCCTCCATTACTGTCGGGTTTCCGCCTTTCCTTTTTTTCACGCAACTTGGTATAAGTTTATAAATTTTGCAAACTCTCCAAACTCTCCAACTCTCTAAACTAACTTATTTTTTCGCCGAATTTTTCAAACAATTATCCGCAATTGCCAGAATTGCCAAAGTCTTTAAGTATTTGTCGCTCAGAGCGTTTGAATGAGCGAGCGACAACCCGAAATCTTTTTTGCTGATTTTCTGGAATGTTTCCTCAAAATCATATCCGGGAAAAATTATCGCATAGAGAAATTCGTAACCGCTGCCGCTGACCTTATGTGAAATAAATGTCGAAAAAATGTCCGGTTCATTTAGTTTGTTGATAACCGCCACCGCGTCGCGCAATTCATCCAAGGCGTAAGAATGATTTATGTCTTCAAAGGAATTTGCCAAACCGAGCAGAAGTCTGGCTTTTTCAATTGAAGGCTTCATTTTGCCGACGAGTTTTGAAACTTCGAGCAAAATCCGTTCGGCTTCGTTTTTCGCGTTTCCGCTTTTCAATTTCGCTTCGGCGATCTTAAATGAAATTACCGCTTTCTGCTCGATGTCGGAGATTTTTTCGCCGAATTTTTCCGCGTCGTCCAGACGCATTTCCCTGACGGCGAGTTCGGAACGCTGGTAGAAAAAATAACCGGAAACGTCGCGTCGGGCGTTTTCATTTTCGATTTTGTCGAGCCAAGTTTCCGCCTGTTTGTAATCTTCTTCGGTGCGGGCGGACAAAATAAGGTTAATATTTTCTTGGTCGGTGAGCGTTCCTTTTTCGTCCGATTTTTCGGCGCGTTTGAGTTTCGCCGCGAAATCTTCGGTATTTTTGTCGTATTCGGCTTCTTTTTCGTCCAGATTTTTTGCAATTTCCTGCGTCATTAAAGCGTTCGCTTTGGATTTGACGGCATTAAATTTTCCAAATAAATCGGGAAAATCCTTCAAGATAATCGGCTCGATTTCGCGCAAAGCACTAACTATATAAGCGATTTCCGCCAATTTGTCTTTTTCGGCGGGTTTGTTCAACTCATTCGGATTGTCGGCAAATGAATTTATGCGGTTGAAAAATACGTTCAAAAACTGCATTTGCAAATTTCGTTCGGCGGCAAAATCCTTCGGAACGCCGATGTTGAAAGTAAAACGGTCTGCGCCGAAAAATCTGCCGCGTCCGAACGGATAAGCCGACAAAAATAACAATTTGCTCGGCGGCGCGTTTTGATAATTATTTAAAACTTCCCGGTAAAGATTGTCCGCAAAATTTTTGTCCTGCCGATGAATCGAATAAAATGTCCAGAACCAATGCCTGTCAAGCGGATACTGCATTGCGCGGCGGTAAAGCTGCAAACTCAAATTCGGATTCGTCTTGATCGTGTCGAACGCGATTTTCATAACGGAAGCGACTTCGGCGACATTATTTATCGAATCTTTTCTGTTTTCGCGGTCTTTTTCGTAATTTTTCAGAACCTTTTCGATCAGCCGATTCGCCCAAGCGCGGTCTTTTTTGGCGATTGCCTCGATCACCGCAAACCGCAAATCGGGCTTTGCAAAGGTCAAATCTTCGCCCTTGAAAGTTCCGATTTTTTTGCGCTCGAATCCCCATTCGTTGTATCTGTCATCGGCAAAATCATAAGCGTCAATCAGATATTTGCGGGCAGACGGCTCGTCGAATTTCCACAAAAAATCAGCCGCGCGAACCGAAATTTTGATGCGTTTTTCCGAATCTTCAATTGATTTGCTTTCGGCAACTTGCCCTTCAACCAAAGTCCGCGCAAAATCTGCGTCGCAAGTGTTTTGCGCGATGTTTTTATCAGGTTTTTCCTGCGCCGGTAAATTTGCAGTAAATAAAATCAAGAACAAAAAACAAAAAAGACATATTTTCGATTTCATATTCATAAATTCTCCGCGTTTGCGCGATAAAAATCACAGACGGGTTTTCAGCCAAGCCTTCGCCATACGCCATTCGCGTTTGACGGTTGATACGGAAATTTCCAGAACTTCCGCCGCTTCTTCGATTTTCAAACCGCCGAAAAATCTGAGTTCGACGATTTTCGCCTGCGTTTCGTCAAATTCGGCGAGATTTTTTAACGCTTCGTCCAACGCGACCAAGTCGAAATCGCGTTGATTCGTGTAGCTTACAGCGTCGTCGAGCGAAAGTTTCGTCGCGCCTTGCCCGCGTTTTTGAGCGTTGCGTTTGACGGCGTAATTGACCAAAATCCGGCGCATCATTTCCGCCGCGATGGAGAAAAAATGTGCGCGGTTGCGCCAGTCAACTTGGGTTTGTTCCAAAAGCCGCATATATGCTTCGTGAACAAGTGCCGTCGCCTGCAAAGTGTGATCGCCGCGTTCGCTTTTAAGCTGGTTTGCCGCCACGCCGCGCAACTCGTTGTAAACAAGCGGCAAAAGTTTGTCGAGCGCGGCTTTGTCGCCGTTTTGCGCTTTGCTCAAAAGTTGTGTTACGTCGGGTTTTTCAGGCATTTGTCAATCGTTTTTTGAAAGGATTTTCTATAAAAACTGCTTTTTCAAATCTGTTTCACGGAACGAAAAAATGTCGCCTGCTTGCAGTATTTTCGGAACAGTTTGAGCCTTTTGAAAATTCGCACACTATTTTAACACGAGAAACGTCGAAAAAACCATTTTTTGCAATTTATTTGACCCGATTTGCCGAAAAATTTTGCGATTCAGGTTAGAAGAACAAATTTATAGCGGATTAAGATTGATTATGAGGTCAGCAGCGTCGGCGTGAGCCGATGCGCCCGCCTCAAGTGCATAGCGCATCGGCTTACGCACGACGCTGCTGACAAGAAACTCCAGACTCCAGACTTTCTTCACTCTTTCCTTGCAAACTTCCGCGTTTTGCAATAATTTTAATAAACGATTTTTCATAAATTCACAGAAAATCTTGTTTCATTTGTGAAACAAGATTTCACTTACGCTCTCTTTTGTGCTAAACTTCTGATTGTCTTTTAATAGAAATAAAGAATTACAAAAGGAGCAAAATCAAATGGCTGGAGAAGCAACAAAAATGAGCAAAGATACAAGCACAAAGGGAAAAGCGATAGAATCCGCGCTGTCGCAGATCGAGAAGAAATTCGGAAAAGGTTCGATAATGCGTCTGGGCGAGCGTCCGCAGGAAGATGTCGGGGCGATTTCGACAAATTGTCTGAGCATAGACGCGGCAATCGGAGTCGGCGGCGTGCCGCGCGGAAGGATTATAGAGATTTACGGACCGGAAAGTTCGGGCAAAACGACGCTCGCTTTGCAGGTTGTCGCGCAGGCGCAGAAAGGCGGCGGAGTTGCGGCGTATATTGACGCGGAACACGCGCTCGACCCGGAATACGCGGAAAATCTCGGCGTAAATTTGGATGATATGCTGATCTCGCAGCCGGATTCGGGCGAGCAGGCTTTGGAAATTGCCGAAACCCTTGTGCGCTCGAACAGCGTTGATGTGATCGTCGTGGATTCCGTCGCCGCCCTTGTGCCGCGTGCCGAACTCGACGGCGATATGGGCGATTCGCATATGGGTTTGCAGGCACGTCTGATGTCGCAGGCGTTGAGAAAACTCGCCGGAATTATTTCCAATTCAAAAACGAGTTTTATTTTTATCAATCAATTGCGGCATAAAATCGGCGTATTTTTCGGCTCGCCGGAAACGACGACGGGCGGCAACGCGCTGAAATTTTATTGCAGCGTCCGCATAGACATCCGCCGAATCGGTGCGATCAAGGAAGGCGATAAGGTCGTCGGCAACCGCACGCGCGTTAAGGTCGTAAAAAACAAGGTCGCGCCGCCGTTCCAAGAATGCGAATTCGACATAATGTATGGTAAAGGAATTTCGCGCGAAGGCGATCTGCTCGATCTGGCGGTTGACCACGACATCGTGGAAAAAAGCGGTTCGTGGTTTTCCTACGGCGAAGACCGTTTGGGACAAGGACGCGAAAACGTCAAAAATTTTATCGCCGAAGATCCGGAACTTTTTGACCGAATCGAAAACGACGTAAAAATCGCGCTCGGTTTTATCAAGCCGGATAAATCGGAAAAAGTCGAAGAGAAAGCTGAAAAAGAAGAAAAGGAAACGAAAGAAGAAGCCGAAACTGCTTAGAAGCTGTTTGGAAATTGTATCGCAGGCTTCCAGCCGGCTGTCTTGGTGGCTTCCAGCCGCCAAATTTTTCTGTTTTTCCCGCCAATTCCAGTAAATAACGCTCGAATTGGCGGCAAGATGCTACCAAGACTGCCGGCAAGATGCCACCAAGACTGCCGGCAAGATGCCACCAAGACTGCCGGCAAGATGCCGGCGTTACGTTTTATTCCGAGTTTCCAAATAACTTCTTAGAAACAGAAAGAAAATAAATTAATAAATTCAAAGTTATTTTCAAAATATCATAAGTTATTTTTTGCACGTTTCTTAAAAATTTTAATCAATAAAAAAACAGCCGTCGAAAACCAAATAGTTTTGACGGCTGTTTTTTTTATTGATTAAAAATCTATTTTTCCGGTGTCGGCGGCGCACCGACTTTGCGCGGTCTTTCCGAACCGCTTTTGGTCGGAGCATTTTTCGGATTGTTGACTTCTTCCAAAGTCATCGTTCCGCGATTTTTTCCCGCCTTTATTTCTTCTTCGCTCGGAATTCCCGGAGTCGGAGTCGCGCCTTTTTTGACGGGTTTGTTGAGTTCTGTCTGGCTCGGAATTCCGGGCGTGGCGGCTGCGCCTTTTTCCGGCGAAGCGTTTGCGTCAACGGATTTCGGATCAGGAATTCCCGGCGTTGAATTTGCCGAAGGCGGCGCGGGACTTGTCGAAAATTCCGGCGGCAGAGTTTTCGTATCAACTTGCGATGTGTTTGAAATATTCGTTTCCGTCGTCGTCGGCTCACAAGCCAGCGTCAGAGCGAACGAAAAACAGATTACTGCGAATAAAAATTTCTTTGTCATAAAAATAAAACCTCTCTGATAAATATACTTTAAAATTAGCTGTGCCAATTTAAATGTGGCGTTTCCGGGGGACAGCAACGACATTTAAATCGGCACGGGCAGGAATTAAATTATTCGGAAGGAGCTAACTGCCATAAGCGGCAGTTACTAAAAAGTTATTATATGCCGATTAAAAATAAAGTCAATCAAAAAAATCAAATTACAGCCGAAAAGTGTCGAACCGAAAATGTTTTACCGCTATGGATTTGACATCAAACCGCCGCTTATTTACACTAATTTTCTTGCTGTTAGTTGATAAATTCACGGCAGACGGCTTGGTAGCTCAGTTGGTAGAGCAGCGGACTGAAAATCCGCGTGTCGGCAGTTCGATTCTGTCCCAAGCCACCACTAAATTAATAAAAAGGGCATCTTTTAAGATGTCCTTTTTTATGTTTAGTGCGGCAATAATGCGGCATTTTTATTTTCATTGTGCTTTTGTTTAAAAATCTGAAAGTCAGGTATTATACGGCTTATCAGTAAATAGTTTCGATAAAATGGAGAAACACGCACGAGCGTAAGTGTGCAAAAGTTCTGACACACTTACGCTCGTGCGTGTTTCTGCAAAGCTGACTTATCATATCTACCCGATGATTTCCGGTATTATCAGGCGAATATTACGCGGCTTTTTGTTGATAGAGATGTTTTTGGAAGTCAATAAATGTGCTGCGTATGTTTTCCGCTTCACCGAGATTTAGTGCTGCGTCTTGGATAGTTTTATATTTATTAACGAGTAAGTCGGGCAGTTTTTCCGTGTCGAGTTCATCTACTCCCGCTTCGATGTATTTTAAGAGAACAAATTCTAAAAATTCTTTCTGTCTTCGATTTAGAAGAGCGAAAATATTGTTTTGAGCCGATTCTACTCTTTCCAGACGGGTTATCGGCTTTTTGGCATACGCGATAAACTCCAAGACATCAAACAGATCGCTGTTTTTGGCGTTTATTGCCTCTTGAATCTTTTCCAGTTCTTCTCTGCCGTAACCCGCTTCGGTTAATTTTTCTAAAAGTGTTTTGCGCGTCATCGGGTTCGACCAGATTTTTCGCAATTCATCTTCGCTTTTGAAAAGGTCGGGTAATTTACCGAATAGATTTCGCAGAAATTCTTCCGCCGAAATCGGATTTCCGTCAGCGTCAAAAAACATATTTTTTACGATATGCTGAATTTCGCGGTCTTTGCCGTCGGCTAATTTTACTTTTATTTTTTCCGGTCGCGGCTCAGGTGTTTCGGGCGAATCGGGTTTTTCGCGCTCTCCGGGCGGAAGCGATTCGATTGGTTCGGGTTCAAGTGGTTCGCCGTCCCATTCTTCGTCGTGAAAATGTCTGTAAGCATCAACGAAATCGTAAATTGTAAAAAAGTTTTTGCCGTCGAAAAGGCGTGTTCCTCTGCCGATGATCTGTTTAAATTCGATCATCGAATTAACGGGGCGAAGCAAAACGATGTTGCGGATGTTTCTCGCGTCAACTCCGGTCGAAAGTTTTTGCGAAGTCGTCAAAATCGTCGGAATTGTTTTTTCGTTATCCTGAAATTCTCTTAAAAACTGTTCGCCGATCTCTCCTTCATCGGCGGTTACGCGAACGCAGTAATTTATATTTGTGCTTTCCTTTTGCCGGTTTATCAAATCTCTCAAAAGTGCGGCGTGTGCCTGCGTTGCACCGAAGACGAGCGATTTCTCATTCGGGTTCGACTGTTCGAGAAAAATTCTTATCATTTCCGCTTCGCGTTCCTTGATTTCGATCCTTAGGTTAAAATCCCTTTTTCCGTAAAGTCTGCCCGTTTCAATTTCGCCCTGCTCAACCGTATCGTCCGAAGTGTATGTGTATTCGTCCAGAGTTGTCTGAATCCGCTTGACCTTAAACGGCGTTAGAAAGCCGTCGTTAATTCCTTCTTTGAGCGAATAGACATAGACGGGTTCGCCGAAGTATCTGTATGTGTCAATATTTTGGTCGCGTTTCGGCGTAGCGGTTAAACCGAGTTGGACGGCGGGCGAGAAGTATTCCAGAATCCCGCGCCAATTGCTTTCGTCGTTTGCGCCGCCGCGATGACATTCATCAATCACGATAAAATCGAAAAAGTCGGGCGGATATTCGCCGAAATACGGTTCGGGATTTCCTTCCGCATCCGTTCCACTCATAAACGTCTGAAAAATCGTAAAGAAAATGCTGCCGTTCGTCGGAACTTTGTTTCGCTTGCGGATTTCATTCGGTTTGATGCGAATAAGCGCATTTTCATCAAAAGCATTAAACGAATTAAAAGCCTGATTTGCGAGAATATTTCTATCGGCTAAAAATAAGATTCGCGGTCTTCTTCCGCCGCCGCGCTTTAGATTCCAACGGCTGTGAAACAATTTCCAAGCGATTTGAAATGCAATGTAGGTTTTTCCCGTTCCCGTTGCCAGCGTTAATAAAATGCGGTCTTGTTCTTGGGCAATCGCCTTCATCACATTATTAACGGCACTTTCCTGATAAAAACGCGGCGGTTTCGTTCCGCTGAGATCGTCAAACGGAACGGCATTAAATTTATCGAGCCAATTGTTTTCGTTCGGAAATGTTTTGTTCCAAAGTTCTCGCGGAGTCGGGAAACTTTTGATCAAACCTTCATTGCCCGACACCATACAAATCTGATAAATTTCGCGTCCATTGGCGGCAAAGGTCGTGTCCAAATCCAATTTCTGAGCGTCGCGTTTGGCTTGTGCAACGCCTTCGCCGACTTCGAGTTCATCGCTCTTGGCTTCGATGACGGCGAGTTTTACGCCTTTGTAAACCAAAACATAATCAGCCTTGTATTTCTTCGCGCGTCCGCCGCCCGCCAAAATCTTTCCGTCCGTGATCGGATATTCAACCAAAATGCGGGAATCCGCAATCTCTCCCCAACCGCTTTTACGAAGCTGCGGATCAATCAAATCTATTCTTGTTTGAGCTTCATTCATACCAGAAAAATCTAAAATCCTTATACATCAAAACCGTTTCTTATACATCTGTTGTCCGCTATAATGATTTAATAAACTACCTGTAAGAAGTATATTAACCCTTTGTTTACAACACTTACCTATAATCAGATTTGAAACATCTTAATCTCTAGAACTATTTCCTTATACATTTAGACTCTTTCTTATACATTTAAACGTCTTCTTATACATTTATCAGATAAGTAGTGGCAGCACCTTTTCCTTTTCTCTTTAGAACATTTTCATCTACAAGATTATAGACGAGATTATTCACCTGTCTTCTAGTTAACCTGTTATCAAATAAAGAAACTAAATCACCCATTTTTGCTTCTCCGGTTTCGTTAATAAATTCAATGACCTTATTGCGATCACTTCCTTCTATTTCTCTTATAAGTTCTGTAAAACTTTCAGATAGTAGATAACTGTTTTTGACCTCTCTTATTGCTCCAACTTCCAACAATTTTTTAGTTACTACATTATCAATAGTTGCAATATCTTCCTGATCTCTGATTTTGGCAAGTGCGACAACGTGATGCACACCGAGTCTTTCATCTCTGGAAAACTTATACCAAGTTGCGTGAATAAAGGCGGAAACCCGCGTGTCAACAAGGGTGCTGTTTGAAAACTTAAAAGTTGATATTAAAAACAGCACCCTCCATTACTGTCGGGTTTCCGCCTTTCCTTTTTTTCACGCAACTTGGTATTACTTTGCAAATTGTCAAAAAATACATCAAATATCGGGTGCAAAACAGATATAGGTATTTCTAGAGTAACTTGAAATAAATCTGATTTAGCATAAGAAGGAAAGCCTTTTCCATCGCTAAGGCGTTGATAAAAGATTTTATCAACTCCTTGTCCTGATCTTTCTACTAAGCCTGTTTTTGTTAAAACATCTGCTAACAAGCGATTTCTAGGCGTTGAATTTATTGTCAAAATGTTGTCAACATTAACCCCCAAAGGAAAGCCGCCGTGACTTTGAACGGTAAATTCTGCTTTGGATTGTTTGATGGTTATCTCACTCGTTTTCTTATAATCTCTGTGAGCAACGGCATTATTTACGGATTCTCTGATTATTTCATCATTTAATTCGGGGATGTTAATTATATAAGAACCTAATTGCACATTTTCGTTCCTATTGCGAGCATCAATGATTTTCCATAATTCGTCTATAACCAAGAAATACGCTCCGAGAAATGGTGTTCTGTTATCAAACTGAATGTTGGCGGGATTTTCTCTGTATTCCAAATTAATCAAGCATTGCGGAAGTTCCTGTTTTATCTTTTCGGCTTTGCCTAAGAGAATTAAAGCCGCGTATGTCAATTGCCCGTTTGATAACAAATCCAAATCTGACAATACTTGTTCATCAGTTTGATTTAGAAAAGCCTCGTTATTTTGTTTAAGGGAATATTTTTCTTTCAAGATTGAAATTGCTCTTGAATCAAGATCATCTAAAGTGAGTTCTCTGCAAATTGTTGCTGAAAAATCGTTTTCCTGTTCGGATAAAATTGCAAAGGTTTCTTCGTCGGACATATTCCGCAGACTTTCGCCTGTTCGCATTAGCGGAACTCCTTCAAACTTCATTGTTCTTCCGACAGGTCTTGGCGGAATATAAGTTACCAATATTCTCAAACCGTTTTCATCAAATAGTTCTTCGGTATGCACGCGAATTGCTAGTCTTTTATAAACCTCATCTTCTAAATTTCCAACTCTTTTTTCGGCAAAGTCTGAACCGACGACACTATGCGGATGCTCATCATCCATTCCTAAAACCAAAGTTCCGCCGCCTTCGTTGGATAATGCGACGATGTAGCCGAGAAAACATTTTCTTCTGTCGGCTTGTTCTCGGTGTTCGCTTCCCGCAAACGAGAAATTGTGTCGAGCCGCTTTGAACTCTACTTTGTCTTCGCTTTCCCGCAATTCTTTTAATTGTTCAATTGTGTAACCCATCTATAAATTACAATTCCCCATCAAAAGCCTTTTGCAAAATTGATTTCCGCAATTCTTCCAGATTCTCTAATTTCCTTTGATAAATCTCCTCAAGCCTTTTGCATTCGGCGGAAAGTGCATCGAGTTTGCTGACAATTTGTTTTTGTTTTTCGATTGATTTAGGGAATTTAATTATTTGCTCTTTTACATTTTTGTCAGTAACTGCCGGATAACTTGCTCCTTTTTGAAGAGTTTCCATTTCTTTAATAAATGCAGCAGTCTGCAAGAAATAAAATATGAACTTATTTTCTAAAAATTCTTTTCCTCTCAAAACAAAATAACCTGTGCTACAAACTTGATTATCAAATTTTTGGGGAATTAAAGCTATACGCTTCAAAGTTGGTCTGACTGTTGCGAAAATGACATCATTCGTTTTTATAAGTTTTCTGGCTCGACTCGGAGCATCCTTACCTTTAATTAAACTTGTGTTTTCAATTCTTAAATTTTCCTTGTTTACGCTTGAAACATCAACATAAATAAAATCTTTTTCAGGTTCTTTTACAGGATTTATTGTTTCAGTCTTTTGTAATACTTCGCCCAAACTTTTCTCTTCCCAATCATCATTCGGATTAGCAAAAACCGATTGCAAATAGCTTTCAAAAAGTTCTTTGGCGTTTGCCAGATTTTTTTCGGCGTTGCGGGTTGCCGTGTCTAGGTGTTCAAAGGCTTCATCTAAAATGGCGACGATGCGTTTTTGTTCTTCGATTGGTGGAATTAGAATTGTTAATGCTTTAAGTTTTGTTGCATTAAATCCGCCTTGAGCACTTCCAGAAATTCCTTCATTGATTTTATCCCAATAATTTTGAGTTTGAAAAAATAGAGAAACATATTTAGGCAAAAGCAGATTTTTATTTGAAATTTGAAGTCTTATTAAATATGAAGCAAAAACTGATAAAGGTGGTGTTTCTATTAAATAGCTTTTCCCTGTTGTTGCCCCTGTTCGTGCAAAAACAATATCTCCTTTTTCAAGTTGATATTTTGGCAATTGAATATCATCACATTTGCAATATGGAACAGTTTCCCAATTAACGCCATTTTCTTGAATGTCCGTAATTCTTAAAAATTTCGGTCCGACTTCATCAAAGGATGTTTTTTCTGTATAACCATAATTTATATCAGAAATTTCACCTAACTTTTTTTCTTCCCAATCTTCTCTCATATCATTTTAAAGATATATTCTAATGGAGAAACACGCACGAAGTAAGTGTGTTTTCGCAATTACGGGTTTTTTACTTGCATTCTGCGCCCTTACTTCGTGCGGGCTTCTGCAATTTTCCGCATTATTTTGTGCGGGCTTCCGCATTTTATATCATTTCTCCGACTGCTTCTAAAATATCATTGCTTTCTGCATCCAACGCCGTCATTTCTGCGATTATTTCCGACGGTTCGCGGAGTGGTGCTTCTTTGGGAGCGTTCGGGTTTTTGGCGGAAAGGTCGCAGGTTTCTTCGTCAATTTCGCTGATCTTTACCGTCCACGAGTTTTCGCTTTCGGCTTTTGTTTCCCGGAGTTCTAAAAATTCTTTGAGGTCGTCTTCATTAAGGGAATTGGTTTTGCCCAAGTTTCTGTCCAAATTCAGTTGATAATACCAAATCCGTCTGGTCGGTTCGCCTTTGTCAAAAAACAGCACAACCGTTTTAACGCCCGCGCCCGTAAATGTTCCGCCGGGCAAATCCAGAATCGTATGCAGATTACAACTTTCGAGAAGTTGTTTTCTGATGGCAATCGAAGCGTTATCGGTATTGCTCAAAAATGTGTTTTTGATAACGATGCCCGCTTTTCCGCCCGCTTTTAAGATTTTAACAAAATGCTGTAAAAACAAATAAGCCGTTTCGCTCGATTTGACGGGAAAATTCTGCTGAACTTCCGCCCGTTCCTTGCCGCCGAACGGCGGATTTGCCAAGACAATATCGAAACGATCTTTTTCCTGTATGTCGGCGATGTTCTCGGCAAGCGTATTGGTGTGTATGATATTCGGTGCTTCGATGCCGTGAAAGATCATATTCATAATGCCGATAATATACGCCAGAGATTTTTTCTCCTTGCCGTAAAACGTCCGCTTCTGTAAAATCTCCGAATCCGTCGTGCTTAATTCCTTGCCGTCTTTCAGATAATTATAAGATTCGCAGAGAAATCCCGCCGAACCAACCGCGCCGTCATAAATTTTATCGCCGATCTTAGGTTTAACGACTTTTACAATCGTCGTAATCAGCGGACGCGGCGTGTAATATTCCCCGCCGTTGCGCCCCGCGTTTCCCATATTTTTTATCTTCGATTCATACAGATGCGACATCTCGTGCTTTTCCGCGTATGTCCGAAAATGCAGAGTATCAACCAGCGATATAACTTCGCGCAAAGTGTAGCCGCTTAAAATTTTATTGTTCAATTCGCTGAAAATCTCGCCGATCTTGTATTCAACCGTGTAAGCATTATCGGAATTTTGTTTGAATTTTCTCAAATAAGGAAAAAGTTCGCGGTCAACAAATTCCTTCAAATCATCGCCTGTCAGAGTTTTATTGTGATCCAAATTTCCTTCCGCATCCTTTGGCGCAGCCCAGTTTTTCCAGCGATATTCATTTGCCAAAATCGGTTGATAATCCGTTCCCGAAAGTAAAGCCGAAATCTTGCGGTCTTCTTCCAGATCGTCCAGATATTTCAGAAAAAGCACCCACGAAGTTTGCTCGACATAATCCAGTTCGTTGCCGACACCCGCATCTTTCCAAAGCGTATTGTCTATATTCTTAAAAGTTTGTTCAAACATTTTTTATCAGGTTAGTAAAAATATGATCGTGAAAAATTAAATTGTTTTACTGCTTTGCAGAAGTTTATCAATAAACGGAAAATTATCAAAAAACATCATTTACCAATCAAACCGAGTGCAGAGTCTAATGCGGAAAATCAGCAATAAAAGCCGGTTTATCTTGACCGCTTGCTGATTTCCGATATGATGCAAAAAAATGTTTAAAAATTGTTAAATTTTGTGGAACAATTCAATTATTAAATCTTTCTTTCTATCAGATGCTTAAAAAAGAAGCATTCAGAGATAATCGGACAAAAGATTTTCGAGCGTAAATTCAGGGATCAAAATAACAATTTCCAAACTTATAAAATGGTTATCGCCGAACTTTTATTTATTTTAATAACAAATGCAGAATCCTGTAATAAACTCTCAAACTTCAGTTATTGATTAACTCTTAACTTATAAAAAAACTAACTTTTTGATGTGCTGATTTTCGCTGCGGCAAATGTTTCTGCGGGCAGGCTGTGCCGAAGGTGTGTCTGCCGAACGGGAAAAGCGCGAACATCATTTTCGGCTGCAAAGCCGCTTTTTACCAAGAGAACCGTTAAAAAATGAAAAAAATATCTTTATATTGTGTCGCGCTCTGCCTGTTGTCAATCGCCGTTTCCGCGCAGAACAGATCGCGTGTTTTCGATAATTTCGATACGACAAAAGGCGTGGAAATCGTTTCGCCGACGGTAACTCCGATCACGAAAGCGAATGAAAATCCGACGAAGAAAGCGAATGATAAAAAGTTAATTAAAAAGACATCGCAGATGACGAGCGTGCGAGATTCGGTCAAACTTAGGAAAGAAGGTTATTTAATAAGTGTCAACTTCGGTTTGGGCGGATTCACGACCGGAAACTCCGCATTTGATTCTTATATTCTCGAAGCCTGCGCGAAATACAATATTGATCCGCTTTTAATTTACGCGCAGATGCATCAGGAATCGGCGTTCAAACTCAAGGCGACATCGCACAAAGGAGCAAGCGGGCTGATGCAGTTGATGCCGGCGACGGCGAGAAGATTCGGCGTAACGAAAATTTACGATCCGCAGCAGAATATTCACGCGGGCGTGCGGTATATGCGCTGGCTGCTCGATAAGTTCGATGGCAATATGGTGCTTGCGCTTGCCGGTTACAATGCCGGCGAAGGCGCGGTGATGAAATACGGAAATCGCGTTCCGCCGTATCGTGAAACGCAGGAATATGTCCGCCGCATTACGGGGCGTTACAGTTCGATCATAAATCCGAATATTGTTAAAAAGGCTGTCAAAGTTTCAGACGATCAGGCGGCAAAACTCGAACAAGATGAAAAAATCGAGTCTCTTAAAACTTATGAGCTGAACGTCCTGACGGTTCGCTTGCCCGACGGCAGAATGCGTCTTGTTAATCAATAAATTTCTACGCTTTTCTAACAGCAAGGAAGAACTAAAAAGTTAAACTTTCATTTCTTTCTTCTCCTCTTGGTCGAAAAGACTTGGCGGTTGGACGATTCCAGCCGCCTTTTTTTTGCGATTATGGGTTAGTTTTTTCGGACTGATTATGTGCATAATCTTCTCGGTTATTAACTTTTCAAATATGAGTAGTTTTGTCAATAAATAATACGTCGTATAGAATAAGGAAATTCGGTTATAAAATTATGCACAGATTCTGCACAAAATGCGGCGCACAAAATTCGGACGAAGCGGTTTACTGCCAGAAATGCGGTGCGCTGCTCGAACACGAAGAAGAAACGAGAATCGCGCGTCCGCCGAAATTTGATCTCGAAAGCGAACAAACTGATTTCAGAAAGAGAGTTAATGATGATGACGAGTTGGAAATTTTCACGATTCGCCCGACGCTTCTATTTGTCAAGATCGGTTACGCCTTGGCAATTCTCGGCGCGTTTACGGTTGTTGCTTTGTTCAGTTATTTTACAGAAATTGACGCTTGGATTCCGGTTCTTCTAGGACTTTCCTTATTGCTCGTTCCGCTTTATTATCATTTGAGAAAAAAATTGGTGCGCTACACTTTAACCGACGCGAAGATCGAGATTGACGAAGGTTTTATCTCGCGCACGACGCGCAATGTGCCGCTTCGCACGATTCAAGATGTAACAATCAAGGCGACGGTTTGGCAGAGAGTTCTCGGTTTCGGCGATTTAGTTATTGAAAACGCGGGCGAGAAGGACAGCGAAATCGTTCTAAAAGACATAAATTCACCGAGAAAACACGCCGATATTCTGCTCAGACAAATGCGGCGTTTAGAAAGGTAAAAGGTAAAAAGTAAAAGGGTAAAGGTAAAAAGAGATGCTTTAGCTTTCTAAAATATCCTGACGTAAAATCCAAAATAATATGAAGAAAATTTTTGTCACGGGCGGAGCAGGTTTTATCGGCTCGGCTTTTGTTCATCAGGTTTTAGAAGAAACTTCCGATGTTGAAATTATAAATTTCGACGCGCTGACTTATGCGGGAAATCCCGAAAATCTCGTAGGTTTGGACGAAACGCGCCATAAATTTATTAAGGGCGATATAACGAACCGCGACGAAGTTTTTGCGGCTTTGCCGTTTGAGGCGGACGCGATTTTTAATTTTGCCGCCGAATCGCACGTTGACCGAAGCATAAATTCGGCAAGCGAATTTGTTTTGACAAATGTTCTCGGAACGCAGATTCTGCTCGACGCGGCGCGGGCAAAAAATGTGCGCCGTTTTGTGCAGATTTCGACTGACGAGGTTTTAGGAAGTCTGCCCGAAGACGAAAATTTGTTTTTCACGGAAGACTCAACTTTACAGCCGAATTCGCCGTATGCCGCTTCAAAAGCCGCCGCCGAGCATTTTGTCCGCGCGGCGGGCGAAACGTTCGGAGTTGATTGGGTGATAACGCGCTGCGGAAATAATTACGGGCAGCGGCAGTTTCCCGAAAAACTGATTCCGCTGATGATCTCGAATGCGTTGAACGACGAGCCGCTTCCGGTTTACGGCGACGGTCAGAACGTGCGCGATTGGATTTTTGTCGAAGACCACTGCCGCGCCATTTGGCTCGCTTACGAAAAAGGAAAATCAAGGGAAATTTATAACATCGGCGCGGAAAACGAGCGAAAAAATATCGAGGTCGTCAAATCAATTTTAGACGAACTCGGAAAACCGCACAGCTTGATAAAATTCGTCGAAGACCGGCTCGGACACGACAGACGCTATGCGATTGACGCGGAAAAAGTTAAAAACGAACTCGGCTGGAAAACCCGAACAAGTTGGAAAGAAGGCTTAAAAAAAACAATTCGCTGGTATCGGGAAAATCAGGATTGGGTAAATCACATCAGAAACGGCGCGTATCGAAATTATTACAAGCAGATGTATGGGGAAAAGTTGGGAGTTTAGAAAATATAATACTGAGCTAATATGAATAAGTTAGAAAAACTGAGGTAATCGCTTTATTCGGGTTATTTATCAATTATCCATTCTCAAATATCAATTATATTTTAGGGTTCTTTTAGTTAGAAAAACTCACAAAATAATTGAGAATTGAGATTTGAGAATGGATAATTTGCTTTGCGTTCATCAAGTATAGACTTCTGACTCTCAAAACTTAAAATTAAATGAAAATTTTAATCACAGGCGCAAACGGAATGGTCGCGCAGGCGGCGGCGAATTATTGCCGTTCAATCGGCGATGAAGTTTTTGCGCTGACCAGACAAGAACTCGATATTTCCGATTTCGAGGCGGTTTCCGAAATTTTTGAGTCGGAGAAATTCGACGCGGTTTTAAATTGCGCGGCTTATACGGATGTTGACGGGGCAGAAGTTAATGAAAAAATTTGTTACAAAGTGAACGCGGAAGGCGTGGGAAATCTCGCGCTTGCGGCGAAGGAAATTGATGCGGCGTTTGTGACGATCTCAACCGATTATGTTTTTGACGGCGCGAAAACGGGTTTTTACACGCAGCGCGATACGCCGAATCCTTTGAGCAGCGTTTATTCAAAATCAAAACTTGCAGGCGAAATTTTAGCGCGAAACGCTTACGCGCGTTCGATAATCGTGCGTTCGGGCTGGATTTACGGCTGGGGCGGAACGAATTTTTTAAGCGTAATGGACAAACTTCTCCGCGAAGGAAAACGAATTAAAGCGATTTCCGATTCTTACGGAACGCCGACATTTGCAAACGATCTGGCAAAACGCCTGCGCGAACTCGCCGAATTGGATTTGCCCGCAATTTATCACGCGACAAATTCCGGTTCGGGAACTTCTTACAAAGGTTTCGCCGAAAAAATCTGCGAAATAAAAGGATTTGATAAAAACCTCGTCGAAGGCGTTTCGAGCGATACTTTAAAGCGTCCCGCCGAGCGTCCGCAGTCTTCAAAACTAAAATGCCTGTTCAGCGAAAAATTCGGACTTGCGCCTTTGCAGAATTGGGAAAACGCGCTTGTGAAATTTTTGAGTTGATTTATAGATTTAAAACATAAAAGTCGGCGCAATAAAATTGACCGACTTTTATGTTTTAGTTTTTCACTTTTCACTAATCCTTCGTATCGTGAATCGAAGAAACGGTTTCGACCTCTTCCATTCGCGGTGTCGAATCGTCGTCTTCGGCGTTGGCGTAATAATTATACGCGTAAGCGTAGCCGTAATAGCCATATTCCACCGAACTGGATTTTACGCCGTTTAAGACAACTCCGTAAATTCTCGCGCCCAGACTGTTCAAGCGATGCTTAAAGCGTCGGACAAGGTGAAGCGAACTTTTTCCAGCCATTGCGACAAGCACAACTCCGTCAACAAGCGTCGAAAGAATCGCCGCGTCGGTAAACGAGATCGCCGGAGGCGAATCAATGAGAATGTGTTTGTATCTGCCTTTGAGCATTTCGAGCAGATTTTTCATCTCGTTTGAACTCAAAAGTTCAGCCGGATTCGGCGGAATCGGTCCGCTGGTGATAATTTTCAGATTCGGCAAATCTTTGTAAGTTTTTACCAGATTTTCCGGGTTTTTCTCGCCCGAAATATAATTGGTCAAACCACTCGTGTTTTCCAAACCGAAATAATTATGCAGACGCGGACGGCGCAGATCGCAGTCAATGATGACGACTTCCGCGCCCGATTGGGCGAGCGTAACCGCCGTGTTTATGGCAGTCGTCGTTTTTCCTTCGGCGGGCTGCGAAGAAGTTATAAGCATCGTCTGCGGCGGTTTTCCGGCGGATGAAAAGAGCAGCGATGTTCGCAAATGGCGATATGCTTCCGCCATCGGCGAACGGTTGTTTTCGAGCGTGACAAGCGCGGTAGATGTCGCGCCCGCGCCTTTGCCGGAAATTACGTTCAACTTGCGTTTTTCCGAATTGCTCTGATACGGAATTAAAGCGAGCGTCGGCAATCCGAGGAATTTGCCGATGTCGTCCGAAGATTTAACCGTGTCATCCAGATAATCGAGCAGGAATGACAAACCGATGCCGCCGCCTAAAGACAAGAATAAAGCTATCAGAATATTGCGGCTTCTCTGCGGTCCGATTGGCTGCGGCGAAGCCTGCGCGACGGCGGAAATCTTGATATTATCCGGGCGGCTGCTCGCTACGGTCAATTCCTGTTCCTTTTGCCGCTGAATATATGTATCGTAAAGCTGGCGGTTTGAATCGAGTTCACGAATCAGCGTTGTCAATTTCGTCGCCTGCAAACCCTGCCGGTTAGCCGTTGCTTCTTCGGCGTTGTAAGCCCGCTGAATCTGCGCTTCGCGGTTTCGCGCCGCCGCAACCTCGGCGGCAAGTCCGGTCAAAACCTCTCTCGCAACCTTTTGCCTCAAATCCTTTTCTTCGAGCGTCGAACTTTCGGCAGATCGTTTTTCAACGTCGGCAAGCGTCTTTCGGAGTTGTTCGATCTCTTCGGTAATCTGCTTGACAGGAGTATATTTCGGCGTATATCTGGCTAAAAGATTGCTTTTCTCAGCCTCTTTAGCTTGAATCTTCGACCTCAAATCCTGTTTAAGCTGCTCGACTTTGGCTTTATTTTCATTTAAGCGACTTCGCAATTCCGCAACCATCGGGTTATTAGCGACCACAGCTAAAATTTCGCCGCTGGCGTTTGCTCTCTGAGCCGCATTGTAATCGGCTTCGAGTTTGCGCCGCGTGTCTTGGGCTTCAAAAAGCTGCGTGCTTAACTGCTGCAACTTGCTGGCGTTAAATTCCTGACCTCGCTCGCCGAGCAGCGGGCTGTCAATGCCCGCCTGCGCGTTATTTAGAGCCTGCTGCTGATTGGCGATGGTCGCGTTTAATTCTTCGATTGATTTGCTCAAATCCACCAGAGTTTTCTTCGCGCCTTCGGTTTCGCGTGCGATGTCCTGTTCGATGAAAACTTCGGCAATCTTATTGGCAACCGCCGCCGACACTAAGGGATCTTCGCTGTTTACCGTTATGTCAACAAGATTTGTTCCCGGTCTTTGGTCAACGATCATCCCGCTGAGCAGAATTCCGGCATAAGTATCGGTGCGCGTTTTTTCTTCGGGCGGCAAATTAGCCAGACTCGGCGTATTGGTTGCGGCGGTATCGTCGCTGATAACGGGAAGCGCGTTTTTATTGCCTTGCTTTTCTTTTTCACCCGAAAACATCAAGCGAAAAGTAGAAGCGATTCCCTTTTCTCCTTTGTTAAACAAATCCGGTTCTTTATGCAGATTCAAACGGACAACCACTTCGCGCATCAAATCGAAATTTCTAAGTAACTGTAACTGGGTATTATAATAATTTAGATCATTACCAAAATTTATGTTAATTTCTTTTGATGTCGGACTCGGTTTTCGCGGCTCGATTATCATTGTCAGATTCGATTGATAAATCGAGGGCTGACTATACATATAAAACGCAACAACAGCCGTAACAAAAAATGTTATCGCCAAAATAATCGGCAGACGCTTGTAAACAACGTGCAGATATTCCCGAATCGAGCGTTTCTCCTCAAACGAATCGTCATCGTAAAACGGAGCATAGCTCGACGGGTAATCCGGCGGCGCGGTCTGCAAATCATTCGCGTTCGGCAGAGGCAGTAGTCTTTCTTCTTTTTCTGTCATACTTCTAATATAAAACCTTGTAAAAATTTATTTGTCTTTTGCCTTTTAAGCGAACTTAAATTTATAACACATTTTTAATAAATATTCTCGGTTTATTTCCTTATGTTAATAAATTTACTTGTAACATATACGAAAAAACCAGTATTTTCCAATCTTTTGCGGAAAAAATCAAACTAAAATTCCGCACCTTTTGTTTCCACTCCGACGTAAATGTTATATTTCAGTTATATAAAAAATTTATAAATTACCGTTCAAACAAAATATGATTCAAACAATAATAAAGGAAAATATTGCTGCAAATAATAGTTACAATTTCAAGCTCGGAATCGTCGGGTATTCGTATTCAGATTTGTATGATGCGCGAAAACTCAAAGAGATTGCTGAAAAATTTTACGCCGAGATCGAAGAAGCCGATCCGGTTCTGCACGATGCTCTAATCAAATATATCGAAGTTCGCGGCGAAAACTACGAATCGCGCGTCGAATCAAAAATTTTGACCGATTCCGCCCCGTATTTGTCCGATTTTATCGCCCGGATGTTTAACATTTCGCACGAGCGCGAATTGCTGAAACAGGAAATCTTACAGCAGAATCCGATCTGGAAATACAAATTTTTCGTTCAGCGGCGGGCGATCAGAAATTATAAAGAGGAAAGCCTTGAAGACTTTAACAAAGGCGAGATAAATGAAGCCGTCAATGGATTAAAATTTGAATCGTTCAGCGAAGTTTTGATTCACGACGACGAACTTGCGATTGCCGATATGACGGCGAAACTGCTCGAAACGGAAGAACTTTTCAAGAAAGATTTGGAAATTACCGACGAAGCGCAGAACACGATTAATAAGGTTAAAAAAGCCTACGACAAACTAAAAGACAAAACATTCGGCAAAGTTTTCTCGCGCTTTGTGCTTGAAAGCGACAAAACGGGAGATTTTCTGCAAATCGAAGCCGTTTTAAACATTTTAGAAGTCTGGTCGGCGATGCAATTTTATAAAGGCGAAAAAAATTGGCACAGTTTCAAAACTCCGCACACGCTCGATTATCAAAATCTCGTCAATATCGTGCGTCCGAGCGAAAAAATTCCGAATCTTTTAAATGGCGCAATCGAAAATATGCGGCGGCGCGACGGTTTCGCTCTGACCGACGACAGAGGAACAATGCGCGACGCGCTTTATGAAGTTGATTACTGCCTGATCTGCCACGAACGCGACAAAGACAGTTGTTCAAAAGGTCTGCACGATCCGAAAAGCGTCAACATCAAACGAAATCCTTTGGGAATCGCGCTCGAAGGCTGTCCTTTAGACGAGAAAATTTCGGAAATGCACTTGATGAAGCGCATCGGCGATTCGATTGCTTCGCTCGCTTTGGTGACAATTGACAATCCGATGTGCGCCGGAACGGGACACCGAATCTGCAACGATTGTATGAAAGGCTGCATTTTCCAAAAACAAGAGCCGGTCAACATTCCTTTGGCGGAAACCGCGACTTTGACCGACGTTTTAAATCTGCCTTACGGTTTTGAGATTTACGCGCTTTTGACAAGATGGAATCCTTTGAACGCGAAACGTCCGTATTCACTGCCTTATAACGGCAAAAATATAATGGTCGTCGGTTTAGGACCGGCAGGTTACACGCTCGCGCATTATCTTTTGAATGAAGGTTTCGGCGTGGTCGGAATGGACGGCTTGAAAATCGAACCTTTGCCCGACGAATGGACGGGCGCAAACGGAACGCGAACGCCGAAGCCGATCAAAGATATAGACGAAATCCGCGATCCGCTTGACCAAAGAATTTTATCGGGTTTCGGCGGCGTTTCCGAATACGGAATTACGGTTCGCTGGGACAAGAATTTTTTGACAATGCTGCAATTACTGCTCGCCAGACGCAAGCGTTTTCGCGCTTACGGCGGAATCCGTTTCGGCGGAACTCTGACCATCGAAGATGCTTGGGAATACGGTTTCGACCACATCGCCATTGCGACGGGCGCGGGCAGACCGACAATTGTAAAAATGAAAAACAATCTGATTCGCGGCATTCGCCAAGCGTCCGATTTTCTGATGGCTTTGCAGCTAACCGGCGCGTTCAAAAAAGATACGATGTCGAATTTGCAGATGCGCCTTCCCGCAATCATCATCGGCGGCGGTTTGACGGGAGTTGATACGACGACGGAACTTTTCGCGTATTATCCGGTTCAGGTCGAAAAAATGCTCGAAAAATACGAGCAAATTGTTGAAGAATTCGGCGAAGAAAACACTTGGGAAAAATTTGACGTAGAAGAAAAGAGCGTTTTGGACGAATTTTTAACGCACGGCAGAGCGATTAGAGAAGAAAGAGAACGCGCGGCACAAAATGGAGAAGAACCGAATTTTGTTCCGTTAATTCAAAGTTGGGGCGGCGTGTCCTTAGTTTACCGCAAGCGTTTGCAGGATTCGCCCGCGTATCGCCTCAATCACGAAGAAGTGCAGAAAGCACTCGAAGAAGGCATCAATTTTGTCGAATGTATGAACCCGACCGAAGCCGTGCCGGATGAATACGGCGCGGTCAAGGCTCTGATCTTCGAGCGGCTTTCTTATAATGAAGAAACCGGAAAATTTGACAAAACGGGCGAAATGACCGAATTTCCGGCGCGAACCGTCTGCGTCGCGGCGGGAACTTCGCCGAATGTGATCTACGAAAAGGAAAAACCCGGCACGTTCAAACTCGACGAATGGAAACAGTTTTTTCAGCCGTTCAAATTATCAAAAAACGGCGACGGAAACTTTCACGCTGTCGAAACCGAAAAAGGCGAAACGGGATTTTTTACGTCTTATGAATCGGGCGGAAAATTCATTTCATACTACGGCGACAATCATCCGCAATACGCCGGAAATGTAGTAAAAGCAATGGCTTCGGCGAAAAACGGTTACGAAAAGGTCGTCGAACTTTTTGCCGATGAAATTGTATCGCCGGCTTCCAGCCGGCAGTCGTGTGAGCATCCTGCTCACACACCGGAAGCGTCGGCTGGAAGCCAACCAGACAGCCGGCAAGATGGTGGCGATACGTCGGAAAAAGACCGGATTTTCGACGAACTCGTTGCAACTTTGGACGAGCAGCTTCGCGCTTATGTCGTCAAAGTCGAGCGTTTAACGCCGACGATTGTTGACGTAATCGTTAAAGCACCGCTTCAAGCCAGAAAATTCGAGCCGGGACAGTTTTATCGCCTGCAGAATTTTGAATATTCCGCGCCCGTTATTGACGGAACGCGGATGATGATGGAAGGACTCGCTCTGACGGGCGCGTGGGTTGATGAAGAAAACGGCTTGCTTTCGATGATCGTTTTGGAAATGGGAACATCTTCGCGGCTGGTTTCGCTTTTGAATGAAGGCGAAGAAGTCGTCGTGATGGGACCGACCGGAACGCCGACGGAAATCCCTGAAAATGAAACGGTTCTGCTCGCGGGCGGCGGACTCGGAAACGCCGTTTTGTTCTCGATTGCCAGAGCGATGCGCGACAATGACAACGAAATTATCTATTTTGCGGGCTACAAAGACGGCGCGGATCTATTTAAGCGCAGAGAAATCGAAGAAGCCGTTGATAAAGTCGTCTGGGCGACGGATTACGGCAAGGAAATCCAGCCCGAACGCCCGCAAGACGCGCATTATCGCGGAAATATTGTGCAGGCAATGATCGCTTACGCCGAAGGAAAACTCGGCAACAAAACCGTTGATCTAAAAGACGTTGACCGAATCATCGCCATCGGTTCTGACCGAATGATGAACGGCGTAAAAGAAGCCAGATTCACCACGTTACAGCCGTATTTAAAAGAAGAACACACGGCAATCGGCTCAATCAATTCGCCGATGCAGTGTATGATGAAGGAAGTCTGCGCCCAATGTCTGCAACGCCACGTCAACCCGCACACGGGCGAAGAATTTTTTGTTTTCTCGTGTTTTAATCAAGATCAAAACTTAGATTTTGTTGATTTTAAGAACTTGAACGACAGATTGCGGGCAAATTCGATTCAGGAAAAACTGTCGAATATGTGGCTCGACAGAATTTTTAAGAACGTCATATTTGAGAGTGAAAACAATGGAAAAACTGAGTGAAGAACGTCTGGAAAAAATCCGTCAATTAATTGAAAATCCGCGTCCCGGAAGCAAAGTTGCCCACGCAAAAGAGTTCGGCATAGATTTAACTTTGACTTTCGGTCAATTGAAAAAAACTCCGCAAGAACGAGTTGAATATCAACAAAGTGCGATGAGGAGTTTAGAAGAATTTAAGCGACAAACCGAACAGTTGAGGAAACGAAACGATGGTTGATTTTGAAACGGCGTTAAAATCCTTGACAAAGGAAAAAGTGGATTTTGTGATTGTCGGCGGATTAGCTATTTCAGCACATTCGACCGGTTATATCACTACTGACCTCGATTTTTGTTATTTACGCACAAAGGAAAACTTAAAAAGAATTGTGGCGGCACTTGCGCCGTTTAATCCGAGATTTCGCGGTTTCCCGGAAGATTTTCCATTTGTTTGGGATGAGAGAACTTTACAGAACGGGACGAATTTTACTTTGAATACGACAATCGGCGAGATTGATATGCTTGGCGAAGTCGCCGGAGTCGGCGATTTTGAAAAAGTTAAGGCGGAGTCAGTTTCTGAAATACTTTACGGCTGTGAAGTTTCTTTATTATCGCTAAAAGCATTAATTGCAGCAAAAAAAGCGGCGGGAAGAACAAAAGATTTGCTCATTTTGCCTGAACTTGAAGCATTGCAGGAAATGCTTTTGGAAACGGAACAATAAAATCAATGCGGAGCGTGTCGGAAAACTAAAATTTAAGGTGTAAAGACCGCCGAAATATAGGAGAGAAAAAATAATGAAAGATAAAACGGATATAACAATAATTCTTGATCGTTCGGGTTCGATGAACAGCGTAAAATCGGATACAATCGGCGGTTTTAACAGTTTTCTCGATGAACAAAAAAAGGTCGAAGGCGAAGCGGTTTTGTCGCTCGTGCAGTTTGACGATTAATACGAAACAATTTATTCGGATAAAGATATAAATTCCGCCGACGAACTGACCGAAGGAACGTTTCAGCCGCGCGGAATGACGGCGTTATATGATGCCGTCGGGCGCACAATAAATTCCGTCGGACAGAAACTCGCCGCTTTACCTGAAAATGAGCGACCCGACCAAGTGATTTTCGTAATTTTAACCGACGGTTTTGAAAACGCTTCGAGAGAATTTTCGGCAGTTAAGATCAGCGAAATGATTCGGCATCAGACGGAAAAATACGGTTGGGAATTCGTCTTTATCGGCGCAAATCAAGATGCCGTTTTGAGCGCACAGCAGATCGGAATCAAAGCGGGCGCGGCTTTGACTTACGCGGCAAACGCAAAAGGAACGGAGGAGGCTTTCGGCTCGGTTGCCAGAAACGTCGCCAAATATCGCGTGTCCAAACTTTCCGCCGAACTACATTTTTCCGAAGAAGATAGAAAAAAACAGGAAGATGCCTTAAAATCGGAAGATTAAAATACGCTAAAAAGGTGTAGAAAAAATGAACGAAGAAAATTTTGAAAGCGAATTCAGAGAAAAATTTGCGACGATTGAAGAAACATTAAAATTTATCGCCGACACGCAGGCGAAAACCGAATGCTGCGAAAGCAAGAGCAGATCGAGAGGCGAAAGGAAAGGCAAAAAGATGAAGAAGAAAGTGAAAAGCGTCGGAAAAAAGTTGAAGAAGAAAGACGCAAGTTCGAGCAGGAAAGCGAAAAGCGTTGGCAGCAAACGCACAAGCATCTCGATTATATTACAAAACTGACGGGCATCGCATTTGAAGAGATAATGTTTCAGGAAGAAAAAATGCAGAATGCGGGCGAAGTCTTAAAGGAAAAGAGATCGTAAAAATGTTTACGGGAATCATATAAGATTAAAATTTTTATCTTTGTATCTCTTTTATTCACTTAGTTTACAAATTGTTAGAGTTTATCTGTTTTAGTTAGTGTATCTAAAAATGTAGTCTTTTGATTTGATTTTGACGTTTTAGACTGCTTTTGCCCGTTTCCTTTCCATATTTTGAATTGCTTCATTTTTCCGGTTTTCGCTGACGTGAGCATATCGCATAACTTCATCAAGGCTCGAATGTCCCAACAAATGAGCAAGCGTTAATAAATCCGTTCCGCTTTCAACTGCGCGGGTGGCGAAAGTATGACGGCAATCGTAAATGCGGAATTTCAGACCGATTCTATTTAATGTCGTTTTGTGTTGATTGTTTAATTGATAAGTTGCCGTTTCGCCGTCTTTGTCGCCTTTTGGAAAAAGATACGCGCCTGAAAATTTCTCAAGTCTTGACCGCAAAATGTTCGATGCTTTATCTGTCAGCCAAATTGTTCGGTTGGAAGATTTTGTTTTGCTTTTCTCAATTTTGAGGTTTCCTTTTTCAATCGAAACATTTTCACGCCTTAAATTATAAACTTCCATCGGACGCATACCCGTTTCGAGTATCAACAATGCGGCATCTTGAAGTGGTTGCGGACAAGCAAGCAAATATCTTCTTTCTTCATCACGGGTTAAAACGTGAAATTTTCTATCATTTTCGGGAAGTTGCCGGACATCCGAAGCCGGACTTTTCGTTAAAACATCTTGTGAAATAAGACGCTTAAAAATTGTCTTGAGCGCGATTAGTTCTAAGTTGACCGTATCGCGTGTGATAAGTTCCTTTGTTTTTTTCGATGTTTGCCCGGAACGCCAAATAACAAATTTTTCAATATCTTTCGGCTCAATCCGGTCAACCTTTGTTTTGCCGAAAAATTTCTTTAATGCTTCACAAGAATACTTCACTCTTTTATAAGAGTTCGGCTTATCGGCGTGATTGACTTTCGACCATTTCAAAAAATCTTTCACAGACGTTTCAAATGTCGGTGCTTTTACTTTCGGCTTTATTCCGATGCGACCTAAAACAAGCTGATGCCGGAAAGCCGCTTCAACTTCACGCGCTTTGACTTTGGATGTGCATTTAGAAGATTGTTGAACAAGTTCGCCGTCAAAGTAGAATTTGAACCAGTAGTATTTTGAATTTTTCCGCTTATAAATTGCCATTTTTATTTTCCCTCATTTTTTTAAGTTTTTGTTTGTGTTCTCGGTTTGCCTTTCTTTTTGCCTTTCTTTCGGCTTTTTCTTCATCTGTCAAAGAACGGTAACGGCGGACGCGAAAAGTGTTAGCACATTTCTTTGAGCAGGTTTTTGAATCTTCACGTTTTGCCCAAAAAATAAGATCGCAAATTTCGCATTTTCGTAGCCGATTGTCATCAAAAGTTCCAATTAAAGCGGCTAGTCCGGTTGTTTGTAAATTTCCGTATTTATCTCTTAACAAAGTAGTTTTGATTGTTAATGGAAAAGCATCCCAATTATAGAAGGTGAAAGTTTTAGGGGTTATAGAATTTTCTTTAAGTCCGCGTGCTTTTTCCGCACTACGCATTACTTTTCGTTCATTTTCAATTCGCAGAACAAGCGAGAGCATTGACGCTCTCATATTGGAATACTCTACATATTGCCTGATAAATTCCATTCTGAAATTTCTTTCATCACGATAAGACTTAGGTTTGCTTAATGGAAAGGCACGGCGGCAGGCTTCCTTTTCTACAAATTCCAAAAACTCTTTTGGAAGATAATAAATTTTTTGCGTCAAAAATTCGTATGCGGAAAATTCCGGCGAAGGCTCGCCTGTTTCATTCCTTAGCCTTTGAATTTCTATTGTCATTTCCGGGTAGAAATCAAACATTATTATTCCAATCGGCACAAGATTAGTAAGACGAATTAACACTTTCAATTCCGCCGGACATTTGTATTTTGCCCGTGATTGTTTTTTTTGTTTCGTTGTCTTTTTCTTGACCATATTTAATCTTTGTAATGCTTATGTGTTTCTTTTGGTAAACTAAGAATTACTTTTTATGTAATGCTTATTGAGCATATTTTGTTTGCTAAATTAAACCGCTTGTTATCACAGGAAACACTTGACATATAAGCTGTTAGATAGCGTATCATAGGCTTATCTTGTTAGCAAGAAAAAATTACAATATGGAGTTAAATAGAATGGAATTAAGTGTTACGGAAAGCGATGCAATACAAACGGAAAGCATTACACAAAACAAATTAGCTTATTCAGTTGAAGAAATTTCGGACGCAACGACGCTTTCAAAAGCGTTTTTGCGTAATGAGATACGCGCCGGACGTTTGAAAATTCAAAGATTCGGACGGCGTGTTTTGGTTTTGAATAATGATTTACAAAATTATTTGAATGGAAATGATGAAAAATCAGAAAACTAAAAATGAGGTGAAAAATGACAGCAACAAAGGAAAAAGCCGTTGCTCTGGAAAGCGACGGCTCAATAATTAAATTAAATCTACCAACTATGAAAAATTCTACACCAACCGGAAGTAAATTTCAATATCTTTGCTCATTTTGTTGGCGCGATCTGCCAAACAATTCAATCCGTTTTGACGGCATCGGCGCGTGTCCCGTGCATTTCAGATTAGCAAAAAAATTAGTCAATGGTTTGCGTCGGCATCGGCGCGATTATCACGCGAAATTTAACAAACTAAAACAAATGACGGGGGCGCGAATATGACACAGCCGAAAAAACAAATTGACGCGGACGCGATCCGCGCCGAAGCCGAAACTTTGCTTTCATCAAACGGCAAGGTTAGAGTTTTGGCACATTCGGAAATCTTGAATGAGATTTTGGACACGCTCGACAAAATAAACTTCAAAGAAGCGGCGGAACTGGAAGCCGAAGATAAATTGCCGCAAAAGCATCTGCTTGTTTTGTGCATCAATGAACTTTTGAGCAAGGTTAAAGAACAAAATCTCGACCTTGCCCGGAAAGATGATTTTATCTTTGCTTTCAACGGCGCGTTCTGGAAGGAACTAAACCGGGAAACGATCAAAAACTTTCTCGGAAATGTTGCCGAACGGTTAAGCGTTCATTCGCTCGAAGCGCAGCATTATAAGTTTAAGAATGAACTTTACAATCAATTTCTTTCGTCGGCGCATTTTGAACCGATAGAACCGCAAAAAGACAAGGTTTTAATCAATCTGCAAAACGGAACTTTTGAAATAACAAAAACATCTCAAAAGCTGCGAAATTTCAGCGCAAAGGATTTTCTCACTTATCAACTTCCTTTTGAGTATGACGAAAATGCAGATTGTCCGATGTTTGAAAAATATCTCGATCAAGTTTTGCCGGAAAAGGAATTGCAGAATATCGTTTCTGAATTTTTCGGCTATATCTTCACCAAAGGCTTAAAAATGGAAAAGGCAATGCTTTTGTATGGAAGCGGCGCGAACGGCAAAAGCGTTTTGTTCGACATAATGAACGCGCTTTTGGGAAAAGAAAATATATCGAATTTCTCACTTTCAAATTTACTTGAAGAACATAACCGCGCTTTGATCGCTTACAAACTTCTAAATTACGGCTCGGAAATAAATGCAACCAAAACACGCGATGAATTTAAGAATCTCGTTTCTACCGAACCGATACAGGCGCGTTTGAAATACGGCAATTCATTCACAATGGAACATTATGCAAAGCTGGCTTTCAACTGTAATGAATTGCCAAAAGACTTCGATCATCAAAACGCATACTTTCGGCGGCTTTTGATAATTCCGTTTCGCGTAACAATTCCCGAAGCCGATCAAGATAAAACGCTTGCCAATAAAGTTATAAAAACCGAACTTGCCGGAGTTTTCAACTGGATTATTGCCGGATTGAAAAGACTGCTCGAAACAGAGAAATTCACGGAAAGCGAAATCGTCAAAGAAACGCTCGAAACATACAAGCGCGAATCGGACAGCGTAGCATCATTTATTGATGAAAATGCAAACCTTGTCGGATTGTCGCTCAAAGCCGCTTATGCCGATTATCGCACTTTCTGTATTGACTGCGGAATCAGACCGCTCGGACGCAATAATTTTTCCAAACGCTTGCAAACATTAGGGTTTATTGTCGAAAAGCAAAGCTACGGATTCGGAATAACAGGATTTAAGGCTTGAGAAAAAATGTTTTTTATGAACTGCAAAAGTGCATAACTGCACAAATTGTTTTTCTCTTTTTCTGCACTTCTGCACTTTTGCACTTATAAAAAAACATTTTTTCTTGAGGGTAAGGAAAAGAAAAATGTATAAATTTGAATTAGAAAAAGGCTCGAAAAAATACGATTGTCCGGCGTGTTCAAACAAAAGATTTGTCCGTTATGTGAACACGGAAACGAGCGGTCATCTTTCCTTTGATGTCGGACGCTGTGACCGCGAAGGAAAATGCGGTTATCACAAAAAGCCGAAAGAGTATTTTTCAGATAATCTTAATAAATCAAACGTCGGCGTTTACGTCGGAACGCGCCGAAACAAAGGTATATCAAACGGTAGCTTGCCAAATAAAAACGGCTCACAGCGAAAGGCAGACGCGCAAACTATACGAATAAAGCCGGATTATATTGATAAATCTTATCTGCTTCGGACATTAGGAAACTATGAGCAAAACGCCTTTGTCGAATTTCTGATAAATCTTTTCCCGAATAGTTTTGATGCCGTTCAAAAGGCTGTCAAAGATTATCGCATCGGAACGACCAAAACGGGCAAAACTGTTTTCTGGCAAATTGACCAAAAAGGAAAAATCCGCACGGGAAAAGTTATTGCTTACGACGCGGCAACGGGAACGCGCCGGAAAGATGTTTTTCCGAATTGGACGCACTCGCTTCTGAAAAAGAAAAATCTGCTCCCCAAAAATTTTAATTTGAAACAATGCTTTTTCGGGACGCATCTTTTGAAGGCGGAAACAGAAAAAGCGGTTGCCGTCGTCGAAGCGGAAAAAACCGCCGTGATCTGCTCGATATTCTTTCCCGAATACGTCTGGCTCGGCGCGGGAAGCGCGACCAATTTAAGTTACGGGAAACTTTGCAGATTCAAAGATAGGCAAATCGTTCTTTTCCCGGACGCAAATAAAACGGCTTTTGACCGTTGGCAGAATGTCGCATTACAGGCGCGGACGAAAGGTTTAAGCGTCAAAGTATCAAACCTTGTCGAAAAGCGCGGCAGCGATGCGGAAAAGGCAAACGGCGATGATCTGGCTGATTACTTGATAGATGAACAAATTGACCGCTTAGAGAAACAAAACGCCTTTGCGAATCTTTACAATGCAAAACTCGAAAAGGTTTTGAGTGATAAAAAATTACTTACCGATGCCGAAACGATTTTAGACGAACAGCTTGCCGTTTTAATCGTCGGCGGGAAATTGTCCGAACCGGAAGCGGAAAACCGAATAATGAATTTTGATAACCTGCGGGAAATTGTTTTGAGCGTGTAAAAATTACTTTCAAAACGCTAAAAATTGACAAGTTTTTGAGAAGTGGAAATGAACAAATCCAACACTATAAAAAGAGGAAAAAAAACTATGAAAAATGAAATCTTTGTAACAACGAAATTTTTGAATCGTGTAAACGATATTGTCGTTTTATTGATTCCTGAAATATGTGTCGAAGGCGAAGACAAGCCGCTTTCGGAAATTGCACGGGCAATTATGGAAAATGAGAAATTTATTTCTTGTCTTGCGCCATATCCTAAACTTCAAAAAGAATTTGAAGCGGCGGAAAACAAATGTGTCACTAACTTGAGAAGCATAGTTGCGGACAGAGTTTTGCACAATCTCAATAATTAAAAAGGAAAAAAAACTATGAACAAAATAAATGACGAAACTTTGGATTTACAGTCTTTGATAATCAAAGACTTGGCAGGGGAAAAAGTAAAAGAAATGCTCGATACGAAAGTTGACGGGCGCGGCTTGCCCGTCTTTGCGGTTATCGAACTCGAAACGGCAAACGGCGAACTTGTCGAAGCATACAAGCGTGAAAGCTCGTTTGAACCCGAAGACTACAAACGCGCGGCGGCTTATCAAAGACAGCTTGCGAGCGACCACAAAGAACTTGCTGATTATTATTCGGCGGAATTTGAAAAAGCGGAAATCGAAACAAAATTATGAGCGATAAATTTACGATTTTGTTTTACGGCAACCGGCATTTGATTTTGAAACACACGCCCGAAGGCAATCAAGTTGTTATTGCCGAATGTTATTTAGAATCAAACGCGCGGCTTATCTGCCAACTTTTGACGACGGACGCGGCGCAAGCTGAAAACGATCAAAAAAAGGCATAGCAAGATAAGACTTAACCAATAAAAACGGCTTAAAACGCCTTGCCGCAAGTCAAAAACGCACCGGAAGCGGAAACATTTGTTTCCATTAACCAATAACTAAAAACTAGGAGATGAAAAAAAATGACAAACCAATTACAAAACGAACTCGACCAAAAAATTAAATCAATTCAATTTGAAAATGTTTCGGACGGCGAAAAATCGCACCGAATCAAGCAAGTCAAAATTCATTACGAAAATATAGCAAAAAATGAACGGGACGCGGCGGCGAAAAAACAAGCCGATGTCGAAGCGAATTTGAAAAGCCGTTTGAAATCGGCTTATATGCAGAATCCGGTAGCAACCGAAGATGATTTTGAAGCCGATTATCCGCGAATGAAAAGCGAGCATTTACGCGCCGAAGCCGTGAAACGCGATACGGAAGCGAGCGAACAAATGACGCGCTCAATGTGGCAAAAATTTTAGCAATATAAAAAGATAAGCGGGCGCGAGCGTTGCCGTGAAATGCAAAAACGCGCCCGCAATTAAAATTATGATTGAACGAAATACAGACGGCGGAAATGTCAGACATTGACAGATTTTGACCGAATATAAGAAGTTATGCCGAAACAGACAAACAAAGAAAAAGCCTTAAATGCTTTGCTTAATACAAATTCGATTGCGGATGCGGCGAAGGCTTGCGGACTGTCTGAAAAGACGCTTTACAGATACTTGGAAGATGAAGATTTTCAAAAGGAATATCGCAAGGCGCGGCGTTCCTTAGTTGAAAGGTCAATCGGACAAATTCAGACGGCGACAAGTGAAGCTGTCGAAACTTTAAGGAAAAATCTGTATTGTGAAAATCCGTCGGTGGAAGTTCGCGCGGCGCAAATCATACTGGACGCGGCAAGCAAAGGAATTGAAACGCTCGATATTTTGGAAAGATTGGAAATTTTAGAAGCAGGTCAGGAAAAATGAACATTAAAAGCAGAATAAAGAATCTTGAAAAAACGCAGAATACAGCCGGGCTTTGTCTGTGCAGTATATCTGATTTACCCGAACTTGTTACGGCTCGCTTTCTCAATAAAGTTTGTAGGAAATGCGGAAAGACGCGGACGGATAAGCAAATAGAACTTTTTGCAAAACGCAGAATCGAAGGGGAAGAACGGCTTAAAATTGTTACAAAGCAAGTGGAAGCCAGAACATAAACAATATGAATATCAAAAACAGACTTGAAAAACTCGAAAATGAGTATTTTGCAAAGTCGGCATATTCGGCGTTTTGCGGACTTCCAAAAGCCGAACGGCTCGATATTGCTAAACAAGGCGAGGAAAAAATGAAAAGATTATCCGATGCCGAATTAGAACAAATCAGAGATGAAAGTTCGCCGAAACTCGGACAAGCCATCAAAGAATTAACGGACGACGAACTATATTTTTTAAGCATCGGCGAACCGATGGAACTTTCCGCCGAAACACGCGGAAAACTACGATCTGCGGGGTTTGGATTATGAACATCAAAAACAGACTTGAAAAACTTGAAACGAAAATAAGCACGAACGGCTTTTGCGGATGCAACGGCGGAATAATTTTTAAGTTAGGAAGGCAAGACCGGAACGAAACGGGAAAATCAGCCGAACCGCTTTTTAGTGAAAATAACAAAACCGCGCCGAAAGTTTGCCAAAAATGCGGATATTCGGTTTTGAAACAACCGCGAATCATTCAGTTTGTCCGCGCCCGCGTGAAAGAGGCTTAAAAACCGACATTTTTCCGACATTTTTTTTTAATTTATCTGCGTT
This sequence comes from Pyrinomonadaceae bacterium, assembly GCA_965214585.1. Classification (GTDB taxonomy): domain Bacteria; phylum Acidobacteriota; class Blastocatellia; order Pyrinomonadales; family Pyrinomonadaceae; genus JAHCHG01. Next base: position 1,849,196 of record OZ243957.1, read on the forward strand.
TATGTGTAAGAAATTCAGGCTATCGGACAACAAATTGTCCGATACAAACTTTGTCGGGCAATTTTTAATTAGAAAAGCGAAAAGCCGCAAGCATTGAAAACTTGCGGCTTTTTCAGTAATACGAACAATCCAAGTTAAATCTGCTTCACCTTATCAATATATCTTTGTTTTGCATACATTTGATCGGATGTCCAATTGTATAAGTGATCGTTAATCGAATCGCAAAAGTCTTTTACGTCTATAAGACAAGACTTTTCCGCAATCGCATTAAAAAGCATCATTAAACGCGCCGTTAGTTCCTGATCGTTGCTGATAGACATTTCCAAATCGGTTATAAATTTTGCTGCGTTTTCTATGCGGCTCATATCGTTTGGATTTTCCGCATTTTCGTCTAATCTTTCATCATAAAAACTTTGAAAAGCATCAGTATCATAACGAATGATTGCCGCTACCGAATGAAGAAAGCCGCGCCCGTAATCTTCATTCAGATTTTCAATAATGCGCGGAAATTCGGCGCGGATAAGACTAAAATCATTGATCGTCATATCCGCTTCGGTTGCCGCTTCAATGATGATCGTCCGTATGCAATCTTTCACGCCGTCCGCCGCTTTTTCGCTGTTCAAAGCCATTTCAATTTGAATGGCAATTTGATCTACATATTCTTTTTTGTTTTGTGCTGTGGTTTTTGTTGTTTTTGTTTTCATTGTGATATTCTCCATATTGTTAATTTAATCATTTCGGACACACTCCGAAAAGGTTTAAGAAAAGGCTTAGAGATATTCATAGTATCTCTAAGCCTTTTTGTTTTTAGTGAACTCGATGTAATGATTTGCGGTAAATGTTCGCCGTTGCGCCCGCGATCAAGTGATAACAGACAAGACCGCGCTCACTTGCCTTACATTCGCATTGTCCGAACTTTTCGCCGTTTCTGACATCAAAGCGAACCGTGTAAGAATTTGAATTGTTGGCAGACTTTACTTCAAAAGTTCGATCTGAAATAAAAATCACTTTCGGCTTTAATTGTCTGCATCTTTCGACTGCCTTTTGCGTGTTTTCGGTTGTTAATTTAATCATTGTTTTTCACTCCGTAAATTTAATTTATTTAGTAATTTCTTACTGATTAAATAGTATCAAACTTGATACTATAATGCAAGCTAAGAATAACAAACTTGATACTTTTCATTAAATTATTTATACTTTTTTTGTATGGCACAAAAAACAAGAAAATTATTGAGCGTAAGAGATGCCGCAGGTGCTTTGAATTTGTCCGAACCGCGAATAAAGCAAATGATTTATCGTGATGAATTAAAAGCTGAAAAGGTCGGCAACCAATGGATTATATTTGAATCCGATCTCAAAGATGTGAAAGACAGACGCGAACCCGGCAGACCGCCGAAAGAGAAAAAGGATTCTAAAAAAAATAAAAGCCGCTAGTTGTGGATAACCAGCGGCTTTATACTTTGTTCGTTCTTTGAAAACTGAATAAGCTATTGTGCAAAAGCAGTCTATCAAATTTGAAATCTCATTTCAAAACGGCTGTATCTAATAATGTATCTGTTACTTGCTGTTTTTGAGTATTCTCAAGTGATAAGATAACAAACGAAATACAGTCAAAAACACTCTGTATCACTCGGTAAGTATAAGGAAATAAAAGAGATAATGTTTACAGGAATTATCGAAGAATTAGGAAAAATCGCGTCGTTTGAAAAAAACGCGGGCGGCGCGAAAATGAAAATTGATGCCGAAATCGTCCTTGAAGATACGAATGAAGGCTATTCGATTGCGGTCAACGGCGTTTGTTTGACGGCTTTGGAAATCAATGAAAAATCGTTTTCCGCTAATGTTTCAGCGGAAACTTTAGCGCGTTCAACGCTCGGAAATTTGAAAATCGGTTCAAAAGTTAATCTCGAAAGAGCAGTTACGCCCGCAACACGCCTTGGCGGACATATCGTGCAGGGACACGTTGACGCTTCCGGCAAATTTTCGGGCGCAAAGCGGGACGGCGATTTTTGGACGATTCGCATTTCTTATCCGGCGGAGATCAGGCAATATCTTGTTTTTAAGGGTTCGGTTGCGGTTGAAGGAATCTCGCTGACGATTGCGAATTTGACAGACGGTTATTTTGAAATCGCCGTGATTCCGAAAACTTGGCAATTGACCAATCTTTCAAGTTTGCAAAACGGCGATGCGGTGAATCTGGAAGTTGACGTAATTGCCAAATATGTCGAACGGATTATGCTTTACAATCAAAACAAACCGGAAGGTATTACGAAGGAAAAACTGAAAACTTCGGGTTTTATTGCTTAGAAGTTATTTGGAAACTCAAAAAAAACGTAACGCCGGCATCTTGCCGGCAGTCTTGGTGGCTTCCAGCCGCCAATTCGAGCGTTATTTACTCGAACATTCAGGAAAAAAAGCAGATGAATTTGGCGGCTGGAAGCCACCAAGACTGCCGGCTGGAAGCCTGCGATACAATTACCAAACAGCTTCTCAGAGTTTTTGGTAATTTTTCTTCTAAAACTAAAGCGTATTTTAATTAAACAGACTTTGCTGCGAATCGTCTTTTTTCTCTTCAAATCCAACGGGAAACCAACGGTAAATATTCAAATCGCAGCGACCTTTTTCGTTAAATTCGATGCCTTCGTCTTCGAGCATTTTCTGCTGTAAATTAACGGGCAGAGTCATTTTCCCCGTCGAACACGCGCCCTTTGAATTGATAACTCTCTGCCACGGAACTTTTTCCGTGTCGGCGGCGTGCATCGCGTAACCGATTGTTCTGGGCGTGTAGCCTTCGCCTAAAATTTCGGCGATCTGCCCGTAAGTCATCACGCGCCCGGCAGGAATTTCGCAGACGATTTTGTAAACTTTTTCGCGGTAATTTTTATCGTTTACGACGTTCATTTTAGTTTTTCAATTTCCACTTTTTCTTAAATGTTCCGCTTCTCGCGCGAAACCATTCGCGCCATCGTTTGATTTCTTTTTCTCTTTCTTCCGGCGAACTCGCGGGTTTGAAATTCAATCAAGTGCCGCTAATATCGCGCAACGCCATTTCCGCGAAAAATCTGGTTTGCAAATCTTCGCTTGCCAGCAAATCGAGCAAATCCTCGACTGATTTTTCAAGAAATTGCTTCCGGCTTCTCAAATATTTTCTTTTCTTCATTCTTTAACCTTTTACCTTTTATCTTTCACCTTTCACCTTTTCCCTTAAAATCGTCCGCGCCGGCGCACCATCGCCTGTTCCGCCGATGAGTTTAAGCGGCAGACAAATCAGTTCATATTCGCCCGCTGAAACTTCGCGTAAATCCAAGCCTTCGATAATTATAACTTCTTTTGCGAGCAGAGTTTTATGCGTCATAAAATCTATTGAACCGAATTTTTCAACCGAAAGATAGTCAATGCCGACGAGTTTTATCTCCAATTCGATTAATGCTTCGGCGGCTTCGTTGGAAACGTATGTAAAATCTTTTCGGAAACCCTGCTCGAAATCGTTCCAAAAGTCAGAGTTTCGCGTTTTAAAAAGGACTCGTTCGGCATTTTGCAGATTTGCGTCTTTAATGTGCGAAGCGTTGATTTCCAAAGCGTCTTTTTCTATTTCGACAACCGTGCATTTGCCGACGAGTTTTTGCAGATCAAGCTGGTGAACTCTTTTTGCGCCCGCAATAAAATGATTCGGCGCGTCAACGTGAGTCGCCGTGTGAACTCCCAAGCAAAGGCGTGAAACATTTGCCGCATCGCCGCGTTCCAACGAACTCGACACGGAAATTTCAACATTCGGATCGCCTTCGTAAACCGGAGTTTTTTCGGAGATCGGAACGGTTACATCGTAAATTTTCATAACTTACAGAATAATTCAACAAATTATTTGAAGCAAGAGGTTGGCAAAGCAACGCGCGTCTGTTAGAAATAAAATTATAGATATTTTATTAATTTACACTTTTACAAAAATATGGAAATACAAAGGGAAGAACACGGAAAAAAGGGCGCGTTTTTTATCGAAGAAGACGGCGATTGGATCGCGGAAATGACCTATTACCGCGAAGGTCAGCGCAAAATCGTGATTGACGACATCGAACTCGAAGAATTTTTGCAGGACAAGGGAATCGGCGAACAGATGGTCGAAGAAGCCGTCAAATTTGCCGAAGAAAATAATTTATTGATAAAACCCGTTTCCCCGTTTGTCAAAGAAATTCTCGAATCGGACGAAAAATACGAAGATGTCTTGACCAGATAATATGGATTTGCGATTTTCAATTTGCGATTGGTTTTTAACTTTAGATAAATTTTGTTTATAAACAATCCGCTATAAAATGCGCCCATACAGAATTTCAGCTTCGAGTTATTCAAACACCGCGCCACTCGTCTGGAGTTTTCTCTACGGCGCAATGCACGGCAAAGCCGAGTTAATTTTAGACAATGCGCCGGCGCGTTCGGCGCAGCTTTTGCGCGAAAAAAGAGTTGATGCCGCCCTTGTTCCGGTCATCGAATATCAAAGAATCGAAGGCGTTTTGCTTGTTCCCGATGTCTGCGTCGGCGCAAAAGAAAAGGTGCGAAGCGTCTGTCTTGTCACAAAAGGCGAAGATTTGCCGGATGTCAAAACCGTCGCGCTCGACGTTTCTTCAAAAACGAGCGTCGCTTTAACAAAAATAATTTTTCGTGAATTTTTAGGTTTTGAACCGAAATACAAAGTTTCAAAACCGAACATCGCGGAAATGTTAAAGGAAAACGACTGCGCTCTGATAATCGGCGACCCGGCGTTGGCGATTTCGGATTTGAAAAACAACGAGCAGCGAAGGGCGAACAACGAACAATTAAGAAAATTCGATTTGGCGGAAACGTGGCGCGAATTTACAAATTTCGGCTTTGTTTTCGCAATGTGGATGGTGCAAAAAGATCGCCGCGAAATCGTTGAAAAAATTGATTTTGCACGCGCCCGCGATGAAGGTTTGGAGCATTTGGACGAGATAATTTCCAATTATGAAACGGAAATTTCGCTCGAAACGACGGAATTTCGCCGGTATCTGTCGGAAAATATTTCGTATTCGATTGACGATTCGCTGTGGAACGGTTTAGAGTTTTTTTATAAATTGGCGAAAAAACACGGGTTGATCGGAAATAAAAAAGATTTGCATTTTATCGAAAGCTGAAAAACTGCGAAAAGGCAGCAATAGTCTGTTTTTTTAGTTTCTAAGTAGTCAAACAAGATTAGAGTAAGTTTCGGAATAGCTGAAAGATTATAGCTGACAGATTATAGATAAAATCGCCTCCGAATCTATCAGTTATCATCTTTCATCTATAACCCGCTTCCGAAGCAATACTCTTAATTATTCGTGTCCAAATTACTTACTATTCGGAGTCTTGCGTTTCGGCGGAAAAGGTCTGCATATTATGTAATTTCCGCATAATTAATCTTTTCAAAATATTTTACTTCTGTTTTTGACCGGAAAAATCTTTCAGAAAAACGAAGCCCAAACCGAGCATCTGCAAAACGAGTGCGCCGAATGTGCCGTAGCTCTGAATGTCTGCCAGACGGCGGCGTTCGAGTTCGAGTTCGGCTAGACGATTTTGTTTCTGCCTGACGCTTTCGCTCCAGCGTTCGTTGAGAAGAATATAAACCGGATAAAGTTTCATCAGAGATTCATCTCTATTCTCCGCCGTCGTGATTATTTCGGAAATCGTGCTGATTGCCGAAAGTTTCTCCTTATAATTGATTTGGCTCGAATCTTTTGTCTTTTCCGCAAGAATTTTCAGCGACTGCGCGAAGAGTTTCTCCTTTGCCGCCGTCTGTTCGGCGGCGGATTCTTCTTTAGCCGTTTCTTTTTCATCAGATTTCGCGGACGTTTCCGCTTCCGGCGAAGCCCTTTTTTGCAGTTCTTCGTTTATCATCAGTTCGGCTTCTTTGGCATTTGCTTCGGCTTCGGCAAGTCGAAAATCAGTCAGCGAAAGATCGTTTCCCGAAGCGTAAACGAACAATAAAGCCTCATTGAACAAAGCTCCGGTATCCAAACCCGCATCTTCGCGTTTTTCCTTTGGCACAATCGAGGAGAGATACGACATCAGCGTATAGGAATCGTATTTATTTTCGCCTTCGTTGCCGAGTTTCGTCTGCTCGCGCAGAGCTTCAAACGTTCGCTCATATTCGGAATCGGCGGCTTTTAGGCGATTGTTGACCTCGGCTAAAATTATCGCGTTAAAAATAAGAGCGACGAAAGAGATAAAAAATCCGACTATAACAAGGTTGCGCGTCGTAAATTCAAATTTCATATAAATTCGGCGGCAATTTCAGCCGTTTCCAGAAAGTATTTCGGGCAAAAAATAATATACAACTTTCCCGCGTATTTCGGCAATCGGAAAACGCCGCAATTCGTAATGCGTCAGTTATAAGTTGGAAATATGGAAAGTCAGCAGCGTCGTGCGTGAGCCGATTGGTTAATGTATTTGCGGCGAGCGCATCGGCTCACGCACGACGCTACTGACAAGAACTTATGACTGACCGATTATCGCAATTCCATTTGCGGCACACGGTTTGTTAATAGTTTGTTAGTATTCATTTGAGAAGTTTGCGAAAATGCCCGAAACAATGTGTTTCGTCGAAATTATGATAAAATAAATTTGCATTTTGCGACAAGAATTTTGCAATGAACCAAAAAATACAAAAAATTTTAGATAAAGCAGTCGGCGGCGAAAGAATGTCCGCCGAAGAATGCACGACGCTGCTCGAATCAAATGATTTTGTCCGCATAGGGCTTGCGGCGGACGAGATTCGGATGCGGAAAAACCCTTCGGACATCGTAACGTATATTATTGACCGCAACATAAATTACACGAATGTCTGCAACGTCGTCTGCACGTTTTGCGCGTTTTATCGGCGGCAGGGAAAGCCCGACACTTACGTTCATTCTATCGAGGAGATCGAAAAACGCATTGACGAAACAATCGCGCTTGGCGGAACGGGCGTTTTGATGCAGGGCGGACTTCATCCCGATTTTAATATCGAATGGTATGAAAATCTGCTTTCCGTTTTGCACAAAAAATATCCTAATTTTCAACTTCACTGCTTTTCGCCGCCGGAAATTCACAATATTCATCTGATTTCGGGACTCGATTACGAAACGATTTTGCGGCGTTTGAAACAGGCGGGCTTGAATTCGATGCCCGGCGGCGGCGGCGAGATTTTAGACGACGAAGTTCGCAAGCGTGTTTCGACCAAATGCACGTCGCAGGAATGGCTCGACGTGATGCGTGCCGTTCACAAAGTCGGTTTGATCTCGACGGCGACGATGATGTTCGGAATCGGCGACAATGTGAAACACCGCGTTAATCATTTGCAGAAAATCCGCGATTTACAGGACGAAACCGGCGGTTTCACGGCGTTCATTCCGTGGACTTTTCAGCGCGAGAATACGGCTTTGGGAAGAAAAATCACGGAAGAGCCGACGGGAATTGATTACTTGAAAATGCTCTCGGTTTCGCGTCTTTTTCTTGATAATATTGAGCATATTCAATCTTCGTGGCTGACGCAGGGCTTGAAACTCGGACAAACCGCTTTGCGTTTCGGCGCGGACGATATGGGTTCGATAATGATCGAAGAAAATGTCGTTTCGGCGGCGGGCGCAAACACACACGCCAACGAAAAAGAACTGCGCTATCAAATCTCGGAAGCGGGCTTTCGTCCGCAGCAGCGCGATATTTTATATAATTATGTTGACCGCGAAGACGTTGAGAAACTGGACGAGAAAAAATCAATGCCGCTTGGAAAGTTGAGCGTTGCATTTGCCGATTAGCCGGAAAATCCTGCCTGAACTTTCCCGAATTTTATGAATCTGGGTATAAAAATTGCGGCTTTTATTATTACCGCCGGATTGGTTGGAGCAGTTTCAATTTATATCGGGCTTTTTGTTCTTGTCGCGCTCAACGGCTTTAGCGAATCGGACGGCGGACCGGGAATTTTGCTTTATTTGGTTTGGGCATTTCTCGGCGTAATCATTTCGGGCGTTTTGAGCGTTTTAGCCGTTTATTACTTAGCCGAAAAAAAAGAATTTAATATAATCGTTTCGGGTTTGATTTCAATCGTGATCTTTATTATTTTCGGCGTTTTATTCAATATCGTCGGCGGAATTGCCGGAGTTCTTTTCGCCGATGCGCTGCGGAGATTTTCGTAAACAGAAAAAAATTTTGCCCGCGAAACACACTAAAGAAGCGAAGAAAGAATTTAAAATTCTTTCTTCGCTTCTTTTCGTATATTTCGCGGGCAGATTTTCTTTTCACTTCTCAAATTTTACTGAGCCGGTTGAGCCGTTTCGGGTTTGACGGTTTCGCCGAGAGCCTCTTTATAATTCATATAAATATCGCCCAGACGATTCGCCGAACCTTGATCGCGTTGGGCGAGCATCGTGATCGTGCCGTCGCGCTCGCTCAAGATCGGCTTTAAGTTTTCCCTCTGCGCGTCGGTGAAAAATCCGTCTTTGCCTTTCTCGATTTCCGCGTCGAGCCTTGTAAAATACGCGCTCATACTTTGTCTTGCCGCTTCGTATTCACCGGCGCGGACGTTTATATAAGATGTTGTCAGCAAATTCTCGGTTTCCAGTTTGCGAAGCTGCGTCTGCGTATTTTGCAGTTGATATGCGACCTGACTTTTCTGATACCACATCGGAACTAAGCCGAGCAAAAACACGACCAATAAAATCGCCGCGTAAATCGCGTATTTCTTTACCGGACTTTCCTTTCTAACTATCGTCGCTTCATCTCTATCCATAATATTTACCTCTGATTTTTGATTTCTCGAATTATTTTTCGATTATACTCTTAAAATTGAAAAATATCACTATCAAATTTTTGTCGGTAGCGTCGGCGTAAGCCGATGCGCTCGTCGCGTCTGCATTGACGCATCGGCTTACGCCGACGCTACCGACTTTTCACCGCATAAGTGTTTATTCTAAACTATTTTGTGGTAAAATTCTCTTTTATTTTTACAAACGATTATTTAGAAAAATTATGAAAGGCAGCGAAATAAGACGAAAATTTTTAGAATACTTTGAAAAGAACGGGCATAAAACTGTGCATTCATCGCCGCTTCTTCCGGCGAATGATCCGACGCTTTTGTTTGTCAACGCGGGAATGAACCAGTTCAAAGACGTTTTTCTCGGCAGCGAAAAGCGCGATTATTCCAGAGCGGCATCTTCGCAAAAGTGCATACGCGCGGGCGGAAAACACAATGACCTTGATGAAGTCGGCAAAACCGCCAGACATCATACGTTTTTTGAAATGCTCGGCAATTTCTCGTTCGGCGATTACTTTAAGGAAGACGCGATAAATTTCGCGTGGGATTTTTTAACCGGAAGCGTTGACGAAGGAAAACTCGGTTTAGACCCGAAATATCTGTGGTTCACATATTTTGAAGGCGACGCGCAAGTTCCCGCCGATACGGAAGCCCGCGATTTGTGGATTGCGGCGGGCGCGAAACCGGAACGAGTTTTGCCGTTCGGCGCAAAGGAAAATTTCTGGCAAATGGGCGACACCGGACCGTGCGGACCGTGTTCGGAAATCCATTATTATATGGGCGACGAACCGGAAAACCCCGAAAAAAACCGTCCCGAATTTGTCAACGCCGAAACGGGCGACGACACGATTGAAATCTGGAATCTCGTTTTTATGCAGTTCGACAAAGACGCGGACGGCAAACTGCACGATTTGCCCGCGCCGTCGGTTGACACGGGCGCAGGTTTAGAGCGAATCGCGGCGGTAATGCAGGGAAAATCGAATAATTACGACACGGATTTGATAAGACCGATTGTAGATTTTACGGCGGAATTAGCAATGGAGAAATAAATATGATTCAGACAATTGAAGCGATAATTGACACGAACGGCACGGTCGTTTTGCAAAATGAATTTAAGCCCGAAAAGAAATATCGCGCGTTAGTTACGATTTTGGACGAAGAACCGAAAGCAAAAATCTCGGAAACCGCACTTTTGAGTGAAAAATCTTTGGCGGAAAGTTGGAACACAAAAGAGGAGGATGAAGCGTGGCAGCATTTAAGCGATCTTCCCTCGTTTTAGTTGATTTTCCATTTTCCGATTTGTCCGATTATAAGTTGCGACCTGCGATAGTTTTGGCTCAAGCGAACGATCAGGATTGGTTTTTGTGCCAAATCACGAGCAACGCGGGAATTGATAAAAAAGCGATTGAGATAAAAAATTCAGATTTTGAAAAAGGTTCTTTGCAAAGAACGAGTTTTGCGCGTCCCGACAAGATTTTTACGGGACACAGAAGTTTGATAAACCGCCGCGTCGGAATTTTGAGCGAGGAAGCGACGGCAAAAATTATCGAAGCGGTTATAGATATTTTGAGAAACAAATAATTTTTATGGGAACTTACGAAACATTTGACGAACAGAAACAATTTGCCTGCCGCGTAATCGCCGACCACGCGAGAACAACGGCGTTTGCAATTGCCGACGGGATTTTGCCCGGTAACGAAGGCAGAAATTACGTTTTGCGGAAAATTATGCGCCGCGCCATATATCACGGGCGCGAGCATCTCGGTTTTGAAGATTCGTTTTTCTACAAAGTCTGCGATTTCGTCGTCGAACAGATGAAAACGGCTTACCCGGAACTCGAAACTCAGCGCGAATTTATCGGAAAAATGGTGCGGCTTGAGGAAGAGAGATTTGGGAATACTTTGACGGTTGGGTTGAGGAAACTAGATGAACTAATAATAGATAAATTACTTGAAGAAAATCGCACTATCATCTTAAATTATCCTAATGAATTTTTTGCTGGTTATCTTCAAGTTTCTGAACTTGCACGTTTATACGATACTTTTGGATTAAATCCTGATGTGATGTATGTTGCTCTAACTACAAGTGGGAAGGAAGCAAATCAAAAATACTATGAAGGTAAGCGTCAAGGCTGGCAATTGATTGATAAGGATAACAATATTTTCGATATTTCAGAGATTGGTGAAGAAAATTTCAGAAAACTTATAGAAAATGAACTTAAAGAATTTCAAAAGCAAAGTAATATTGGCAAAACTCAACAAAATGTGAAAATTAATCCAATTTATAAATCTTTGGAAGAAGATTCGATTCGCTCAAACTTTCACGGTTACGATTTAACAAAAGTTGAAGATGCGAAAGTTATTTCAATCGTCAAAAACGACGAAAAAGTTGATGAACTAAATGAAGGCGAAGAAGGTTTAATAATTTTAGACGAAACGCCTTTTTACGCGGAAGCGGGCGGGCAAGTTGGCGACAAGGGTTGGCTTGTCAGAACCGCCTACGGTAATGGGTGGTTGAACGCGGGCAATTCTAAAGATGAAAATGCAAATGGCGACGTTAAACCATCCGCTACCGCAGATGGTTCTGACAAAGGCGCACAGATCATTGTTCAGGACACTTTCGCGCCGATTGCGGGAATTGTTTTGCATAAATCGAAAATTAAAAGCGGTTCGCTGAAAGTCGGCGATAAGGTTACGGCAATTGTTGATCGGGAAAAACGCGATGCGACGAGGCGGAATCACACGGCGACGCATCTGGTTCACGCCGCGCTCAAGGAGGTTTTGGGAACGCACGTTAAGCAGGCGGGTTCGGTTGTCGCGCCGAATTATCTGCGGTTTGATTTTACGCATTATCAGCCGATGACGGAGCAGGAAATTAAGGATGTCGAGGATTTGGTAAACAAATATATTTTGGAAAATCATTCGGTAAATACGAATGTTATGCCGATTGACGAAGCGAAAAAAAGCGGCGCGGTTGCGTTATTCGGCGAGAAATACGGCTCGGAAGTTCGCGTTTTGTCTGTCGCTGACGGCGTTTTCTCGAAAGAACTTTGCGGCGGAACGCACGTTTCCGCGACGGGCGACATCGGCAGTTTTAAGATCACGAACGACGAAGCGATTGCGTCGGGCGTGCGAAGAATTCGCGCGATCACGGGTTTTGACGCTTTCGAGAGATTCCGCGAAGACGAAATTTTGATTGACAAATCGCTCGAAGCGTTGAGAACACAAAGAGATCAACTGCCGTCGGCGATTGAAAAATTGCAGGAAGAATTAAAAAAATCGCGCAAGGAAGTTGACGAATTAAAACTTAAAATCGCGTCGGGCGCAGTCGGCACGTCTTCAAACGGCGACGAAACGAAAGAAATCGGCGGCATAAAAGTTATTGCCAAAGCGGTTGACGATTTGGACAAAGGCGGAATGCGTCATTTATCCGACAATTTAATGTCGAAAATAAAATCGGGCGTTGTGATAATTGGTAATAAAACGGAAGAAAAAGTTTCGTTCATCGTCCGCGTTTCCGACGATCTGACCGACAAGATCAGAGCGGGAAACATCATCAAAGAAATTGCCCCGATTGTCGGCGGCAAAGGCGGCGGCAAACCCGATATGGCGGAAGGCGGCGGCACGGACGCGGGGAAATTGGACGACGCTTTGCAGGCGAGTTATGAGGTGATAGAAAAAATGGTGAATGGTTAATTTATGAAAAAACCATTAACGATTTACAATTTACCATTTGCAAATATTTTATGGCTGAACAACAAATGCCGCCGAAACTTGTAAAAACTTCGGACGGCGATATAAATACGAATTCTCTTGCCGATCTGCTCGAATGGTTTTTGGCTTACGATAACCGCGTTGCGCTTGTCAGGAATCCGCAGGTTGAGGAACTTTTTCGTTGGAAACAGGCGGATGACGAAGCAAACGGCGTTGAAATTTATCCGTTTGAAAATGCCGAAGCCAGATTTGCCATCGGAGTTTTTCAGGCACTCGGTGAAAACGATTCGGAGGAAAAATTAGGCGTTTGGATTACGGACGTTTTAGGCGCGTTGGGCGAGTCTAAGCAGACGAATGAAGATATTGCGGCGCAGTATAATCTAGCTCAGGACAAATCGCACATCGAACAAGCCGAAGCGATTCCTTCGGAAATCGAAAAGCGTCTGTATTTGACAAGCTGCTGGCTCGAAGCACTCTGCACGGCGGAAACAAGATTTTTAGGTTGGGTTTATCAGGAATTATACGGCAAGCCTTTTCAGCCTGCTGTTTGATTAAAAGGCGGAAAGAATATTTGTCCACAGATGAACACGGATAAACACAGATGATAAGAATATATGATTCTCAAAAATTATCATAAAACTTTCACTTGGTTTTATCTGTGTTCATCTGTGGACAAAATATTCTTTTATCTCCCAAAAGTATCGCATTGGCGCATATCGCCGCTTTGGAAGCCGCGTCTGAACCATTGTTCGCGTTGTGCCGACGAGCCGTGTGTGAACGAATCGGGGACGACGTAGCCTTGTGTGCGTTTTTGAATCGCGTCGTCGCCGACGGCTTCCGCCGCGCGAATCGCTTCTTGGATGTCGCCCGCTTCGACCAGATTATCTTTGTCGGCGTAATACGCCCAGACTCCGGCGTAGCAATCGGCTTGCAGTTCGAGGCGGACGCTTCCTTCGTTTGAACTTCCGGCGCGGCTCATTGCTCCTAACAAATTTTGAACGTGATGCCCGACTTCGTGTGCGATAACGTAGGCTTCGGCAAAATCGCCTTCGGCGCGAAATTCGGTTTTTAGCTGTTGGAAAAATCCGAAATCGAGATAAAGTTTCTGATCGCCCGGACAATAAAACGGTCCGGTTGCCGAACTCGCGTAGCCGCACGCGGACGAAACTTGATTTGTAAATAAAACCAGCTTTGGTTCGCGGTATTGCTGACCGGCTTGTTCGGGCAGAATTCTGTTCCAAACGTCTTCGGTGCTTCCCAAAACCGCTTCGGCAAATTGTTTGTTTTGGTCATTTTGACCGCCCGTCTGCGCTTGCGGCTGTTGTTGAGTCTGCGTCGGAACATTTGAACCGCCGCCCGTAAATAAGCTCAAAAGCGTGCTTGGATCAGCACCGCACATCCACAAAACGAGTATCAAAACTAAAGTTCCCAAACCGCCGCCGCCGATGGCGAGTCCTCTGCCGCCGCTCATTCCGCGCCTGTCTTCTACATTCGTGCTTTGTCTTTGATTTCTCCAACGCATAATTTTTTCGCCCCTTTTCAAATTTTTCGCTTTCGCGTGTTTGTTTTATAGCTTTGTAAAATTTTATCATTTTGTCAAAACAAACGGAAAATTTATTTATGAAAATAACGCCGAACGATTGGAAAAAAGCGGGAAATTATTTCGATTTCAAAGGAAATAAAATCTTTTACAAGCAAAGCGAAAATGAAGGCGAAAATCTGCTTTGTCTGCACGGATTTCCGACTTCTTCGTTTGATTATCATAAGATTTGGAACGCGCTTGCGGAGAAATTCGATGTTGTGTCTTACGATATGATCGGTTACGGATTTTCCGATAAGCCAGCAAATTTGAACTACACGACTTTTGAACAAGCGGACGTTTTGCAAAATTTGATCGAGCATTTAAAGATCGAAAAACTGCACATTTTAGCGCACGATTACGGCAATACGATCACGCAGGAACTTCTCGCCCGCGCGAAAGAAAATCGCTTAAAATTTGAAATTGAAACGATCTGCTTTATGAACGGCGCACTTTTTCCCGAAACACATAAGCCTGTTTTGGCGCAGAAAATTCTTATCAGCCCGATCGGTTTTTTGTTCGGCAGATTTATTTCCGACAAGCGTTTTAAGGAAGGTTTAGCTTCGATATTCGGCGAAAATACGAAGCCGAATGAAAGGGAATTAAACGATTTTATCAAAATTTTCAAATACAAAAACGGCAGAAAAATTGCTCATAAACTTATCAAATATATGACGGAACGCGCGAAATACAGAAATCGTTGGGTTGGTGCATTGGAGAATATAAAACAGCCGTTTCGGTTTATCAACGGTTTAGCCGATCCGGTTTCGGGCGCACATCTTGTCAAAAGATTCCGCGAAGTTTTTCCCGAACAGACCGACATTATCGAACTCGAAAACGTCGGACATTTTCCGCATTTTGAAGTTCCCGACGTTCTTTTGGAAAAGTTTTTCGAGTTTCACAAACGGTAAAATTGCCGTAAATGTAATACTTGTAAAACTTAAAAGCAAAAGTTTTCGCAAAAAAATCTTGACAGAAACCTTTTTATAACTTTATTATTGGAGATACGCAAAATTCCATTAAAGTTTTTCGTTTCAACCATTTTGGAGGAAAAAAAGGGTTATGATAAAAATTGACATCGTAAACGAGGTGGCGGAAAAAACCGGCGTGCCAAAACAAAAAGCGGAACAGGTCGTTGACGCGCTTTTCAACGCGATGAAGGACGCGCTGGCGGAAGGCAGGCGCATCGAACTTCGCGGTTTCGGCGTGTTCATCGTCAAACCGCGCAAACGCGGCATCGGACGCAATCCGCGCACGGGCGAAGAAGTTCCGATTCCGGCGGGAAAAACAATTCGTTTTAAACCGGGCAAAGATTTGCAGGCGCAGGTGATCGAATAATTTTTGTAAATCGTTAATTGTAAATCGTAAATCGTCAGAATAATGCAGTTTATTATCGTCGGCGATTTACGATTTTATTTTTGTAAATTATCGGGAAGAATTAACCACGAAGGAACACGAAGGAAACACGAAGTTAGAAAGATTTTGAAAATAGAAATTTGTAACTTCTATAATGTTATAAATTATATATTATAGGGCTTTCTTATAAAAAATTTCCTTGAATATCGCGTAGCGATTATTTGAATTTAGCCGCTAACGCGACAATTAAGGAATTTGTTTTTTATAAGAAAGCCCTATTATATATTATCTTCTTCGTGAAATCTTCGTGTTCCTTCGTGGTTAATTCCGAAAATGTTTTTATAATGCCTGAACTGAACCGACTGACCAATCAATTTTTTGACCGCCGCGAAGCGATGCGCCCGTCTTTGCAGACGTGGCTCAAGCATTTGGGTTTGCTGCTGATCGCTTTTGCAACAATAACGGTTGCTGGAACAATGCAACCGTTCGGCGCGATTCCGATTCTGCCGAATGTCGATCCGCAGACTTCATCTGAAATTTTCGAGTTTTTTCTCCTTTTTCCGACTTATTATTTTCAGATGATCTTCACAACCGTTCATCAGATTTTCAGCGATTACGAAACTCTGAAATACGGGGCGACCTTTTCGCTTTCGCTTTTGACGATCTTGACGGCGCACGAAATGGGACATTATATTGCGTGCCGAATTTACAAAGTTGACGCGACTCTGCCGTTTTTTATACCGCTTCCGCCGCTGATCGGTCCGGCGGGAACGCTTGGCGCGTTTATCAAGATCGTTTCGCCGTTTCCTTCGCGCCGGGCAATTTTCGATGTCGGAGTTGCCGGACCTTTTGCCGGATTCGTCGCCGTCATTCCGTTTTTGATCGTCGGACTTTTAACGATGGAACAGGGAACTGCCGAACAATTCGCCGATTCGGGACTCGGAATGTCTTTTTCCGATCCGCTTTTAACGCACTTATTCGCAAATTTGTTCGGTTTAAATTTGAGTTTGGGTTATATGAACGCATTTTTAGCCGCGTCGTGGCTCGGACTTTTGATAACGAGTTTAAACCTTATTCCTTCGGGGCAGCTTGACGGCGGACACGCGATCTACGCGGTTTTCGGCGAGAAAATTCATTTCTGGACGGGCAGAATCGCCTTCGCTGTAATGGTCGCTTTTACGTTTTTCGGTTGGTATATCTACAATAGTCCGAGCGGTCTTTTATTCGCGTTGCTTTTAGCCGTGATGATGCGCGTCCGCCATCCCGAACCGCTCGACGAAACGCCGCTCGATTTCAAACGAAAAATAATCGCGTTTTTGACGCTTTTAATGTTCGTTTTATGTTTCGTGCCGTTTCCGATTAAAATTACTTGATTTCAAACTCGACATCTATATAAATTGCGGTCAAAGACAGTTTGCAAGGAACTGATTCCAAATTTATTGTATTCTTCAAATCATTATATTCTGTCTGCATCCAAAATCCGTCGCCGTGTTTAACGAATTGCGAAACGTGCGGGCGATGCTGTGCGATCAAGATATATTCGGAAAAACTTTCGATTGATTTGTAATAACTGAATTTATCGCCGCGATCAAAACCTTCGGTTGAATCGGACAAAACTTCAATTATCAAATGCGGATTCACCAACAAATCCAAACCCTTTACATTTTCAATCTCCGCTTTTCCGCACAAAGCCGTCAAATCGGGATAACGATACGGCGGGCGAACGGGAACTTTTATCCGCATATCCGACGGAAAAACGCTGCAATCTTTTTCGCGCAGTTGCAGACCAATTTCGACATTTAGATTGCTGACAATTAAATTATGCTTATAACTTGCGCCGCTCATTGACCAAACTTCACCTTTCCAAAACTCGAATTTTTCGTTGGTTGATTTTTCGAGTTCAAAGTAATCGTCGAGAGTATATTCGGTTTTCAGTCTGATCGCATCCATAATTATTTGAGATTAGCTGCATTTAGTAGTGTCAAATGAACTCACAAAAAGCGCAAAATCCATCATAAATCCTCAGACATATTTCACAAAAAGCGCAGATTCCATCATAAATTCTCTGACAAATGTTTAGAAATTTATAAAAAACAATCTTCATTTTCTTCTCTTTTTTCGCGTCTTTTCGCGTTCATTCGCGGGCAAATATTTCTTCTACGCCCCGCCCGTCTGCGCCGTTCTCATTTGCGGCAGCAAACCTTTGATTTCTTTTACAACATTTTGCACATCCTGCTGATCTTCAAGGGCGAACATAAAAAAGTCATAACTCGTTTGGAAACAGGCAATTCCGTTGCCGAAAAACCAGATGCCTTCGAGCAGCGGATTTTCGCCCAAAAGCCAGTCAATCGGTGCGCCCGTCACGGTTTTCGGATTCAGCACATTCGACAAAAGCATCACGCCCGAAGTAAACGAATACGCGCCCAAAAGCGGTGCGCCGACGAATTTTGCGATGTCGCGCTCGAACTGTATGCGCTCGGCTTCGGCTTGCGTCAGATCGCCTTTTTTAATCAATTCGTTTTGTTTATCGAGATGCTTTTTAAATTGCTCGCCGCCGATTCTGACGATGGTTGTCGGCAGAGTGGAATTAAAAAACCAATGCGAACTGATTGACGTTACGACAACGCCCAAACCCGCGCCGACAGCCATCGAAACGCCCGTCGTTGCGGCTTGCACGGGTTTTTCCTGAATCCAATCGCCCGCGCTCTGCACGGATTTAAACGCCGAATTTATCGTCCGCGTCCAACTCGCGCCGATTCCCAAAGTTCTCGAAACCTTTTTCGCCGTCGCACCGAAAGTTTCGCTCGCTTCGCCGAAAATCTTTCCGGCGGTTTCGCCCGCAAAAGTAACCGCTTCGCTCGCGCGTCTGCCGACGGTTTTTATCAAATCTTCGGCTTCAACGGCTGACTCGCCAAACGCATCGGCGGCTTTTCCGCCTGCGTCGCCCGCCGCATTGCGAATCGGTTCGCTCGCATCCCAAGCCTTTTTCGCCTGTTCTCCGGCGGTTTTGACCGTTTCGCCCGCGACCTTTTCGGCGGTCTTAAAAGTTTCTTCGGCAACCTTGACGGCTTTTTTCCCGACTTCCGATTTTTCCGCTTCGGTTCTGATTTTCTTCGTGCCTTCACGGAAGGTTTCAGCCGTTTCCTTCGCCGTTTCCTTTGCCGCCTTCGCGCCTTCCGCGATTTTTTCCTTTAAGCCGATCTGCTTGTCAAAATCGTCAAATCTTTCCTTCGCCTCGCGCTGCCATTTCTCAAACCGCTCTTTGTAATCTGCCATTTTTTACCTCTTTTGAAATATCACTCTAAAATACGTTCAAAAAAATCTTTTGTTCGCCTTTGATGCAAAAATAGTATCTCAACTTTGTATATTTACACTTTTGCGGCGAACATTCAAACATTTTTGAATCGCAGAATGTAAATTTGTTAATGTTTTGAAGAAAAATTTAACATTTTAATTTATGTAAAAAAGTCTTTGCAAATTTCTAAGTTCTGCAAAGACTTTTTGATTTTTGTTCGGTTTTATTTGATTACGGATTATTAGTAAATAAACCATCCCACATTTTGCTCTATGAAAAATAAACACCATAAAAAAATAATATTGTCTAATCGGGAGCGCGAGCATCCTGCTCGCACAAGCGATGCGCTAGCGAGCTTTGTGTGATTACTGTAAACGTGCGATACGATTGACGTTTGCATCAATCGCTTCGCTCTGATGGCGAGCAGGATGCTCGCGCTCCCGTTTAGAAATTATTTTTATAACAATATTTTAGTGTTTTACTTAAAATTGTATTTTTTATATTTTTGCTCGCCGTCGAGTTTGTATTTTGCAAGAAATTCCCAAGCCTGTTTATTAATTTCGGCGGATTTTGAGTAATAATTATGATCCAATTTCGGAATTTCCGTCAGTTCGGCGGTAAATCCGCGTTCTTTAAAAGCATCTCTGGTTTCGCGCACTATTTTCAGCGGAAACAGCGGGTCTTTCGTTCCGACGAAAAGCGCAATCGGAATTTTTCTCTCGGCATCATTAAATAGATCGTAATTTTCTTTTCGCAAAGCACCCGCCGAAACTGCCGTTGCCGCAAAATATTCCGATTCTAACAAAGACAGCAATAATCCCGCCGCCGCGCCCGCCGAATGACCGAACAGATAAACGCGCCGCGAATCAACCGGCTGATTTGATTTTAATTCTTCGACAAGCTCATAAATAAACTGCGGCGCGTCGTTCGGAACAGACCAAGTTGAAGATTTGAGCGCGTCCGGTCCGGCTAAAATTATGCCTTCCTGTTCGGCAAGTTCCTGCCAATGTTCGACGAGTATTTTCCCGTCGCGCCCGCTGCCGTGCAGTAAAACCAAAAGCGGCGCGGGTTTGTTTTTACTAACTGTTTTCGGCACAAAAAGATAATAGGAGCGTTTTTTGCCTTCCGACATTAATTGCTTTTTAACAATATCGTCTTTAGCAAACCCGTTAGCTGTGAAAACGAGTAAAAAAGCGAGCAGGAAAAGTATGAATGATTGTAATTTTTTCATATTTATTAAATCCAAAATAACATTATTTTACTGAGCCGAAAACTTGAAAAGCCACTCTGTTAAGAATGGCTTTTCAAGTTCTCAGACTTACTTAACATAATCAAAGAATACATCCCAAGCCCATCGTCCGGCTTTTGCCTTTTTCGCATCCCAGACTTTTGCTCGATAACGAAACTGATTGCCGTTATCATCCGTGCGCTTTGATGTCTTATAATTAAGTTCTAGGCTTGATATGCCTAAGCTGTTTAACGTATGTAGTTCATCTGCTTCTGATACGCCGTTATGATTACTATCCTGCCATAGACGTAAACTTGTAAAGATGGAATCCTTTTTATCAATTACGCCATCGCTATTACCACCATTGGATGATTTATCATATTCAGCAAGAGCAAGAAAACCATTTCGATTAGGAGTCTGTGGTTGTGGAGTAAAGTTACCAAATAGTTCCTTGCCGTTATCAATTTTACCGTTACCATTGCGATCTAGAACAAGAAACGCATCATCTGAACCGATAGCCGTCCAAGCTATGCTATCAGGTGTGCCGTCATCACGCATATCAAAAGTAATGCCTGCATAAGCACTTGTTAAATTGAATCCATTACCTTGTATATCTATTACAATCGGCGTGTAATAATTACAACTACAACTTATGTCATCCCATTGACCCGCAAATTGTTGACAATCGCAATAGTCTTCCATAGCATAAGAACATTGCGGTTCTAAACTTGACGAATCACATTCATATCCGCCATCGCCGCCAGGACCACCAGAACGTCTTATAAAAGTATAAGTACCAGCTTTAGTTCCAGGATTGCCAGCATTTCCCGGTGAACCAGGACCGAGATTACCGAGCGTATTTCCATCATTTCCCCTTGAACCATCTGAACCACCTCCAACACCGCAAGATATATTAGAGCCACCTGATCCAGGTGAACCGCCTGGTCCGGGGTTTCCCGGCACACCACCTTGCCCTGGGGCACCACCTTGCCCTCCAGGACCAACACCTAAATTCGGCGTTACAGTTCCAGTATAGTTAGATGGAACAGAAACAGTAATATCACCACCGTCGCCGCCCTGAGCCCCATTACTCCCATTACCACCCTTACCTCCGGGTCCGCCATTACCTCCTGTATTACCTGAGCCACCTTGTCCTTGTCCTATAGCACAAGAACAACTAGCACCAGGACCGCCAGGACCGCCAGTGCCACCAGTGCCACCAGTGCCACCAGTGCCACCAGGAGCTCCCCATCCTCCTTCTCCTCCGTATGTATTGAATGTAAAATCCGTAGTAGTTTCGTTATCTCCTACAATCCAAGAGAGGTTTCCACCATTACCGCCTTTGCCAGCCTCGCCAGCAGTTCCTCCAGTTCCTCCAGGACCACCATCCTTACCTATAGTACCAGTTCCACCATCTATCATACCAGTACAAGTGCCACCAGAACCAACTGCCCCACTATCACCTCCGACACCTTGACTACCTAATCCACCAGGTTGAGCATCTGTCCCTCTACCACCTTGAGTTTGAAGAAATGCGGAAAACATATCAAGATGTGGAAATTCAAGCGGTTGTTCTGATACAGCTTCTTTTTGGAAAACAACTTTGGTTAGATAATTTGTTGTTTCAAATTGTAGATTGGAGTTAACTAATTGATTTTTCTTTCTCTTATTTTTAAGTTCTAGCCAATCTCTTCTGCCAAAACCGTGTAAATCAACCGTAATATAACCTTTTTTAATTAAAGGTAATCTCAGAGAAGAAAATTTGAGATTTGTTGATTTTTTGAAATTAACATCTATAAACAGAGGTTTTTCTACTGCTAATGCTTTTGACAAAGTAGTACCTAATAATCCAGTATTTTCAAAAGAGAAGACATGCAAATCATAATTTCCTTTAATTACTACGTTCTTTCCTTCAAAAATTAAAGAGCGTGCAATCATAACGGTATCACCCTCTAATTCTATTTGTTCTGGAAGATAAAGTGTATCAGCAATTTCAACACCTCTAATCTCTTTATTTAATACCTTCACATTATTGAATTCTTGTAAACGATTCAACTTACTAAGAACTTTACTTTTGTCTTTCATTTCAATAAGTTCATTAGGTTCAAATGGCAAACCATAATCAAGTAAAAGTTCTCTCCCTTTCTTAAATGTTTTACGAGCTTGTTCATTAAAAGTATCTTGAGAATTCTTAGTTTGCCCGGAAACCTTTGCGTAGGGTAAGAAAATACTTAATTGGAAAATCAGCAGAAACCCTATACAAATTACTGATAAATAAGTCCTAGTTGCAGTTGATTTTCCTCTATCAGTAAAAAATAGTCCGCTTAAATTTGAGCGAAATATTTTCTCATCAATAATTTTCCTGTGTTTACGAAGGACATATTCTCGAATTTTTTGTAATTTCATAATTTAATCTCCTATACGCTTTTGAGAAGCGTGAAAAATGTGTATAGAAAGATTGTTCAGTCGAGTAGAAAGGCTAAAACAATCGCTGGAAGTTGCGACCTGAGCGAAAATTGTAAATTGCTCAAAAACAGATTAAAAAAAAACGCAAAATTTGTCAACAAAAATTTTATATTTGCAAATTCTGCTGAGTAATTCAAATTTTTTTCCGCTTATGTTAATCTGTTTTTCGAGAAAGTTATGCCGAAAGTAAAATGTCCGAATTGCAAAAAAGAAGTAGAATATACGGGAAATGAATTTCGTCCGTTCTGCTCTGAACGCTGTAAATTATTAGACTTCGGCGATTGGGCGGACGAGAAATTCGCTTTGCCGTCGCAAGATGCCGCACTCGAACCGGAAGATTTGGACGCAATCGAAAAGGCTCTTAATGAAAGGGAGAAAGCGGGATAAATTATGGAAATTGCAGCGATAATTTTTGTGCTTTTTATGCTCGCGGTGGCGGCGATAACTTTTTTTGTTTTGAAACGCGCAATAAAAATGGCGATTCGGGCATTGATCGTTCTGCTGATTTTGGTCATCGCCGTCGTTGGCGGATTCGCTTTGTGGAATTTCAATTCCGATTCCAATACGGTTAAAAAGCCGGTCAAAACCAAAAAATCCCGCAAATAGTTTAACAAATGTTTCGCCCGATCAAACGCTTATTCTCACGCTACAAAAATCTTTCGGGAAACGTCCTCGCGCTCAGTTTAGTCAGTTTTCTCAACGATTTTTCGAGCGAAATAATTTATCCGCTTCTTCCGGCATTTCTCGCTTTAACGCTTGGCGCGTCGCCTTTCGTGATCGGTTTGATCGAAGGTTTCGCCGAATCCGTCGCCGCATTTCTCAAACTTTTTTCCGGCTATCTGAGCGATAAATTCAACCGCCGCAAACTGCCTGTTTTTCTCGGCTATTCCTTGGCAAGCATCACGCGCCCGCTTCTCGCTTTTGTAACGACTTGGCAGCAAGTTTTGTTCGTCCGCTTGACCGACAGAGTTGGCAAAGGAATTCGCGGTGCGCCGCGCGACGCGATCTTGGCAAACTCCGTTTCGCCCGAAAAACGCGGGCTTGCATTCGGTTTCAATCGCGCCGCCGACCATCTCGGCGCGGTTTTCGGTCCAATCGCCGCATTTTTGCTGCTTTCCTATTTCGCCGCAAATCCCGACCAACCCGCCGCGCACGATTATCGGCGCGTTTTTCTGTTCGCCTCGATTCCCGTCGCGCTCGGTCTTTTTGTCATTATTTTCTTCGTCAAGGAAAAACCGAAAGCCGCTTCCGATGTCGAAACCCCGAAAATAAAACTTTCCTTAAAAGAATTCGACGGCAACTTCAAGCGATTTTTACTCGTCATCGCCATTTTCACCTTGTCGAATTCAACCGACGCATTTCTGCTTTTACGCGCCGAACAAGCGGGCATTCCCGTCGCCGTTCTGCCGCTTTTGTGGATGTTTCTGCATTTCAGCAAAGTCGTATTTTCTTTGATCGGCGGAGATTTATCAGACCGCATCGGACGCAAAAAAATGATAATCGCCGGTTGGATTATTTACGCGCTCGTTTACGCGGGATTTGCCTTTGTTAATTCCGAATGGCAGGCATGGGCGTTATTCTTCGTTTACGGCGCGTATTTCGGCTTGACCGAAGGTGTTGAAAAAGCACTCGTCGCCGATCTTGTCCCGCCCGAAAAACGCGGAACGGCTTTCGGTTTCTATAATTTAGCTTTTTCAATAACGGTTTTTCCCGCCTCAATAATCTTCGGCGCATTGTGGACAAAATTCGGCGCGGAAACCGCATTTTTAATCAGCGCGGGCATTTCAATAATCGCGGCAATTTTGCTTTTGGCTGTGAAGACAAAAACGACAAAATGAAATTGATTTTGAACGGCTGAGATGACGTGGGGTGAAACCGCCAGCACGCAACGTGAGGGAAACCAAAGGCGTTGGTAACAAAGCATCTGCCCGCGCCGTCCGCGTCCAATGATTTGTTCGGCTTCGCATTATAAATAACGAAAGTTTTACGCCGGCACAGCTATTTTTTCAACTTGCATATCTACGGCTTCAATGGCTGTTTGAATTGAATCAACTTCAGCTTCGGCAAAATAGACTTCGCCGCACTGACGACAAATATACGCCGGAACTTTGTCCAAAACCAAATGATAGCCTTTTCGGTCAACGTGAAATGGCGCAACGCCGCGTTCCATTTTGCCTTGACAATACATACATCTCATAACTTAAATCCTCGCTCGAAAATCACCTGACCATTCCTCTTCGTCGGGCAGATAAGCCGTAATAAGCGCCAAATACTCATCTTTCGGTGAACAAACAATATGAATCGGACGCTCATCGTCCCCGAAACCAAGTATCAAACAACTATGACCTCGCGCATCTTCAGGGTAATCTTCAATCACTTCGCCCTCATCAATCACACGATGAATTTCCGACGTTGTAATGAGCCTATCGGGACGTGACATTTGACGAATAGCGTGTGGCAAAAATAAAATTCTTTTTGCGGCAGCCGTTCGCACCAAAGATAAAATAGCCGTTCCGTCACTCACTCGCTAATCTTATCTTGCTTGACGGGATCACACAAGAAGAAGCCGAACCGACTGAGATGACGCGGGGCGAAACCGAATTCACGCAAGTTTGAGTTTACCAAAAAATGTTGATAACAAAATTGCTGCCCGCGCCCTCACTTCCATTGATTTGTTCGGCTCGTTATTATTTTCAGGTTGCCTCTGACAGAGAATCAAAAAAGTTTTCAAAAACACTTTCAACGTCGCGTGAGCTATGCAATACTCGCCACACATCTATTCCGTCATCAAGCGGTAGATAAAAGATAAAATAGTCTTTGACAATAAAACTCCTTAAACCGACGACGAACCTATTTTGCTCACGTCCGACAAGCGGATTGTCGCGCAAAAGAATAAATTTGTTCTTAATTTCCTTGATTAGTTTGCTTGCGGCATTTTCATTGTATTGCGAAACATATTCCCAAATATCTTTGAGGTCTTCGGCAGCGGCAGCCGAAATTTTTACAGTTCGCCGGTTATTTTTTTGAAGCGTCACGGCGTTCTTTGGCTTGTCGGATTATATCGTCTGAAAAAGCATCGAGTTCCTCGTCCGTTGAAAATGTCGAGAATCGTCCTTGCTGAATATCCTCGAAACCACGCATAATTTCTCGGCGCAATGCTTCCTCTCCTTTTTCTTTCGCCTCTAGTAATTTGACGCTATTAGTAATAACCTCATCGGCAGATTGATATGCTCCACTATTAACTTTTTCGATAACTATTCGCTCAATTTCGGTTGGTAATGTAACAATCATTTTATCACTTCAATTTCAGGCGCATCTTAACGTAATGATGCACTTTTTCAATAAAAAATTCAAGCCTTCAACAAAATACTGTTTCGGCATCATCACGAAAGAGCCGAACGGCTGAGATGACGTGGGGCGAAACCGCCACCAAACCCGTTAAGGTTTAACGGACAAGTTCGATAACAAAGTCGCTGTTTCGCCCTCACGTCCATTGATTTGTTAGCTGTCTACCTCAATACTAATCCACGCTGGTAATTTCTCACCTCTTGCCCTTGCACTTTGAATTGCAGCTTGCGGAAAAACAATTTTTTCAATTTCTCTCTGTAAATCTTTGTCTTTTTCTGCTAACCGAAGCAATGCGATAACTGACCAACCGCGAATAACGTCATCTTTATCTTTCAGCAACTCTTTAACAACTGGAATTACTTTTTCATCTCTGAAGTATGGCAAACCTGAAAGAATAACATAAACGAGATCGCTAACTTCGCCCGACATTGGATTCTGTTCGTCTGTTTGATTTGCTTTGACTCGCGCTTCCAACAAAACAAGTAAATCTGAAACGGTAACTTTCTCGCTACCGAAAACATTAGCAAAATCAGAACCGCAACCTAA
Source organism: Pyrinomonadaceae bacterium (assembly GCA_965214585.1). Lineage (GTDB taxonomy): Bacteria > Acidobacteriota > Blastocatellia > Pyrinomonadales > Pyrinomonadaceae > JAHCHG01. Next base: position 1,875,503 of record OZ243957.1, read on the forward strand.
CGCGCCACCATTGGACTTGCGAGCAGTGTCTTGTAACTGCGGGACGCGGTTTAGCAAATCATTTTGAGCAAAGTTATTGCTGACTAAAAGAATCAGCGTCAAAAAAGCTATTGAAAAAAATTTAATCATTGAACTCCTATTACCTCACCATACAAGAGACAGCTAACTTTGTATTAAACTGAATTTCAGTTTTCTTATACCGAATTATTTTATACTTCACCTTTTGGTATAAGTCAACAATTATTTGACTTTCGAACATTTTACACTAAATAATTCCGTTAAATCGGGAATTCCCTTAAATTAATTTAACGGAATTATTAAAAATTATGTCAAAACTTCTTGATGATGTCCGCGATGTGATGCGTGTGCGGCATTACAATTATCAAACGGAAAAGATTTGTATTTACTAAATTCGCAAGTGTATCTTCTTTCTATGTTTTCTATGTGTCGCGGAGCGGACGGTTAAAAAAAAATTCTTGAACCACATAGACACATAGAAAACATAGAGAAAGATAAATCTGCTTTTATAAGTTATTTTTTACCTGTTTCTTAACGGTTTTGCTTTTTTGTAAATACAGTATTCGGCTTTAAAATTCACAGATAAAAAATCTTTATTGACGGTAATAATTCATAATTTACGAATGTTTCTTATCTTTCTTAAATCTTTTAACAACCATTTCCCGACGCATTTTCGGCAGATAATCAATAAAAAGCGTTTCATCAAAAATCAGGCGGCTTTTTTAGATATTTTCTTCTTTATATCCCGTTCTATTTCCAAAACTTGAGGTCCATTTAGAAATCTTTCGCCGCATCTGAGACAAACATCGGCTTTTATTTCGTGATATGTAAATTCTTGTCCAAATCGTTTGAAAGTTTTTGAAATAAAATCGGGTTTTGTTTCACCGCCGCAAATAACACATTCTAATTTTTTATTCATAATCATAAATCGTAATAAAAATTAAATATCCATCGGAACGAAAACGGCAGATCACGTCAATCGGCGTTCCGTCGGTTGCGAAACCGAGTATAATTTATCTTGTGCCGCGAATATCGTTAATTTGCTTAATCACTTTTTCGCAATTTCTTACCGCGCTCAAAATATCATCGGTTGAAAAATTATAAACTTCCAGTTTGTCATAAATGCTATGGTCTGAGAATGCAAATTCCCCGCGTGAAATTTTTAATTTTATGCGATTTAGGACGTTCATAAATTAAAAATCTCATCGCAGTTTTTTATCTTTCTTAAATCTTTTAACAACCATTTCCCGACGCATTTTCGGCAGATGGTCAATAAAAAGTTTCCCGTCGCAATGATCGGTTTCGTGCAGAAAGCAGCGGGCGGCGTAGCCTTCCGCTTCGCGCTCGAACCATTCGCCTTTTTCGTTTTGCGCTCGTAATTTCGCCTTCAACGGACGCACGACGACGGCGGGAACTTTGCCGACGGAAAGACATCCTTCCTGTCCCGACTGTTCGCCCGAAGTTTCGATGATTTCGGGATTTGCCGCAATTAGTTTCACGTCTTCGCAATCCATCACAAAAAGCCGCAAATTGAGTCCGATCTGCGGCGCGGCAAGCCCAACGCCTTCCGCATCATACATCGTCTCAAACATATCGGCGCAAAGTTGTTCGAGTTCTTCGTCAAATTTTTCAATCGGTTTTCCGACCTTTCCCAAAACTTCTTCGGGATATTCGGTAATTTTTCTAATCATAATTTGTTAAAAGATGTCGCGGAAACTTTTGTCAGTAGCGTCGGCGTGAGCCGATGCGTTCGTCACATTTACGCATCGGCTCACGCCGACGCTACTGACTCGCCTTCACATTGTGAAACTATCTCGGAATCACGCCCCGACGCGACTGCCTGCGAAAATCGCGCTTTGCGAAAAATCTTTTCTCGTCGCGCGAGCGGCATTCCCAGCAGATTATTCGTTCTTCATTCGTCGGACCCGTAACCGTGATGTAATGCTCCATTACGCGATCACATTCGCTGCATCTCTGCGCGGGTTTGTCGTCCACATTGTTATACGTTTCCAGTTCTTCCAACTCTTTTGCTTCCAATTCTCCCAACTCTTTTTCATCCATTATTTTCTCCTCAAAAGCCGAACTCGTTCCAAATAAAAATCTTTCGTGTCAACAATAGTGTAGTTCTCTTTGACGAAATTTTCCAAAGGCAGACACGCATCGCTCGTTTGACAGCCTTCTTCGGTCAGAAGCCAAACTTCATCCGCATCGGGCGGAAACTCGGAAATTACGAACTCGATCTGCTTTTCCAGACTTTTCGCGCTGCCGAATTCGGCTTCCGGTCCGAACTCGAAAAATCTTTCGTCGGGCAGAATTTCGTTTTTTCCATCGTATTCAAACGGCAAAGTTACCGCTTGATAAGCGGGGAAAACGATGATCGGCTGATTCGTTTTTTCGCGCCTTTCAATGTAATTTGCAATTCGCGCCCAATCGCCGCGTTTCGTAAAATTCGGATAGATCGTAAACATCGAATAAACAAAAAAGAACGCATAAATTATTGCAAATAAAATCCAGAATTTTGCGGGCGTGATTTTCGTTAAAATTAAACTGACAAATAAAAAGACGGAAACAAACAAAACGGAAGCGTGGCGAATTGCGATGAGTTCCGAGCCGAGCAGAAAATATGCGACGAGAAAAAACAAGCAAATTACGGCGGAAATTGTGCCGAAAGCAATCGTTTTCTCGTCAAAATCTCTGAATCTGTTTTTGGCTAAAACAACAATCGCCGCAAAAATCCCGACGCGCACAATCCACAGCCGAACAGTTGAAATAAGCGACGCGCCTTCGGTTCGCGGCAGAATTTCCGACGGCAAAATAAATGTCAAAATGTGATGCCAAATATATCTGATACCCGCAAAAAGCGACTTGCTTTCCTGAAATCCGCTGGTATTTACGGCAAACTGTATTTTGATTATAAAAAGAACAGGCAAAATCGCCGCGCCCGCGATGAGCATTTGCACAAAATAAATTTTCGCCTTCTGCCATTCGCGCAAAACAACAAGCGCGACAAAGCAGCCGACCAGCGAAAATCCGAGATAATAATTTGTATAAACGGCAAAAATCGCTGTCAGCGTAAAAAAAACACGCGCCGATTTAGCGTCTTTTAAATATCCTTCGTAAAAAAACTTGAACAGCAAAACCGAAAGCAAGATCGTCAGCGAATAAACGCGAATTTCAACGCTTGCCCAAAATAAATAAGGATGAACGGCAAACAGCAGAGAAATGAACATCGCCGTTTTTTCCGTCCAAATCGTCCGCGCCAAATCGTAAAAAAACTTTATCGCCGCCAGACTGCAAATCACCGAAAACAAACGCGCGAAAAAGATCGAATCATTAACTTCGCGCCACAAACTCAAGATTATAAAATAAAGCGGTGCTTGCTTTTCGTCCGCGTAGGCGTTAAAAACCGCGTGAACAAAACCGTTCTGCGTCGAATAAAGCGTCGAACCTTCGTCCATCCAAATATTCGTCAAATAAGCAAACAGCAGCGCAACCGCAAGATGCAGAAAAATCAAAGCCAAAAGAAATTTTTTCTCATTCGACATTAGGGGAAGAAAATGTAAATTGTAAATTGTTTGTTCGTTGATGAAGATTTCAATTTACTATTAACAATTTACAATTTACCAAATCTTTTTTTCGCGCCTTTTCGCGCCAACTTCGCAGCCAAATTTTTCTTACTGTTTCTCGATCAACCGCCCGACTTTTTTCCGTGTTCGCCAGTAAACGTCTTCCATAAAAATATGCGCGAATTCGCCGTTGCGCCCGACGCTTAAAAGATTTTCGATGTTAGTTAATCTTTCAAAATTCTGTCTTTGTTTTTCATATTCGTTCAGAAAAACAGGATAAGCAATCGGCGTGCGTAAAATGTTGCTTCCCAGATATTTCGCCCGCGCGTCGGGAATTACGGAAACGAGATTTTCAAGGCAAAGTTCGCTTAATTTTTCATCGCTCATTTCCCAAATTTCATCGCCTTTTTCGCAGCCGATGTCAACGGTAATCATCGTTTTGCCTTCGGGCGCGAGCCACGGCATCGAAATTGTCGCTTCGGTCAAGCGGAAAAATGGGAATTTGTCTTCGGGAAACCATAAAACCGTGTCGGGAAGCAGTCCGCGACCTTCAAAACGCATATTTATAAACGTCATCGGGCGATAACGAAAATTGGAAAATTCGTCTAAAGCGTCAGTTCCTTCAACGATTTTCGGCAAAATATGCGCGGGCGCGGTGCTGATGACGGCGGAAACTTCCGTCAATTCGCCTTTCGCGCAAACCGCTTTTGCTCGTCCGTTTTCGACAATAATTTTTTCGACGGGCGTTTCGAGTTTTATTTTGTCTTCAATTCCTTCGGCTAATTTTTCGCACAAAGTAGAAACGCCTTTTTCGGGATAAACGTGATAAACGCTCGCTTTTTCGGGCATTTCGCGGTTGTAGCCGCAAGCGACGGCGCGTTTTGTGATCTTGCTCATCGCCTTTAAATATAGAGTTTTTCCGATGCTTCCCGGCAGAGATTCGCCGACGGCGGGCGATAAATTTTCCGCTTTCGCGCCCGACCACGCTTCGATTAGCGGCAGAGCGACTTCATCCGCAAGAGCCGCGCCGTAACTTTTGCGAAACCATTCGGCGGCGGATTCGGGAGCGTGTCCGTTTCCCGCAAGTTTCGCTTTGATTCCGCTAATCGTCATACGCGGAATTTTCACCAAACCGAACGGATAAGAATAAATTTTCCCGCCAAGATAAACCGCTTCGCCGTAATGCTTTACGGTCAGACATTCATCGCCGACTCCAACTGCGTCAGCAAGGCGATTGGTTATAAAATGCGCTCCGAAATCGTAAGAAAAACCTTCCGCGTCCTTGAAACTCGAAGCAAGCCCCGCAATTTTCTTGCCCGCTTCAAAAAGCACGAACGGAACATTTTTCGACTGCAAATAATTTGCCGCCGTCAGCCCCGCGATTCCCGCGCCGATGATTGCGATTGGTTTTTCGTTTTTCATAATGATTCAATGTTTAGAGTAACGCCTTCAGGCGTGATTTTATCAACGTAAGATTACGCCTAAAGGCGACTGCTCTAATGTGATTTAACAAATGTCGCATTTAGAAGTCCGCCTTTGCCGAATTTCTGCAAAACGATGTCGAGCGCGGTAAAAGCCGACAGCGACGCGGTTGATTTTAGAGTAAATTGGTCAATCAGCCATTGTGGTTTTTCCGTATCAACAAATTTATTATGAAAAGAATAAACCCAATTGACGGGAGAAATTTGCGTCGTGATTTTTTCAACTTCAAAACCCGCTTTTTCGCCTAATTTTGCGAGATTATTTTTGTTGAACAAATTCCAATGACGCGGAAAATGATAGCCGCCCCAATGTGAATTTTTAAATAATTTGAAATCGAAAGAATCCGTGTTGTCCGTAACGATGACGAGTTTTCCGCCCGTTTTCAAAACCTTTTTGATCGCCGTCAGAAATTTATGCGGATTTTCCGTATGCTCGATTGTCTGAACTGTAAACGCCAGATCATAAGAATTTTTTGGCAGATCAAGTTCGCGGATTGTTCCGTGATGAACATTCAAATTTCTTTTTTCCGCCATTTCGACGGCGCGTTTGTCAATGTCAATGCCTTCGAGTTTCCAAGTTTTTTTGCCGTATCTTTCCAAAAGTTTCAAATGAAAACCGTCGCCGCAGCCGACATCGAGAATCCGCGCGTCGTCGGGTAATTCGGCGCACCAACTCAAAAGTCTTTTCGCTTCAAGCCGCGAGCGAATTTTGTAAACGATGCCGAAATCTTCTTCGGAAAAATCAAAAGCGTGATAATTTGAAGGATAGATCGTTTCAAATTCGCTGATTTCGGGACGCGGATTCAGATAAATCAAGCCGCACGAATTGCACCGCATCACATTGAAAATATCGTCGCTCGTGCGGTATTCAAAATCACGCCCCGCACCGATTTTCTCTGCGTCCGCGCTGTCGCAAATGCAGCATTCGGCGTGAACTAATTTCAGATTTTTTCGCGCTTGATTATCCATTCTTTTCTCGTTCAGAGTAACGCCTTCAGGCGTGATTTCGTCCACATAAGATCACGCCTTATGTTCTTTGAAAATTAAATACCGTAAAAAAGCTGGAATTAGTCATTTATTAAAAATAGGAGGTAATTTATGCCAAAAAGACTTATTCCTATTCTTTCCGATGATGAATTTCAACAACTGACCGATCTTCGGGATCATTCGCCAAAACCTCATTTACGAGAGCGGGCGAGTGCCATTCTTAAACTGGCGGAAGGCTCGACGGCTTCCGAAATAGCTTCTGACGGATTACTCCGTAAGCGTTATTATGAAACGGTTTCCGATTGGTTTCATCGTTTTCAAACTGCCGGCATCGAGGGATTAAAAATAAAAACGGGTCGCGGTCGCCGGGCCCGCTTTTTCCCCCTCAGTTGTCTGATGCACAAGCCTGTCAGCAACTTCAGTATTTGACCGATCAGCCGCCGGAGAATTTCCGGCAAACAGGTGTCCGCTGGACTCTGGCTACTGTCAGAGATTCTCTTTCGTGGCTCGGCACACTATCTTTATCAGGCGTTTGGCGGCATTTGAAACGTGCTAAAATCTCCCGCAAACGAGGTCGAATGAAAGTTCATTCGCCGGATTTGCAATACTTGGAAAAGTTATCGGAAATCCAAAGGCTTTTGGAGTTGGCTGCTAATTCCGACGGCAAAATCGTCGTTTTGTTCGCCGACGAGTTCAGTTTCTATCGCCAACCGACTGTTGCCGATGCGTATTCTCGAACCGGAAGCCGACATCAGCCAATCGCTCGGATGTCGCATTGCTCAAATACTTTAGGACGCATCGGCGGAGCGATTAACGCACTGTCGGGACAAGTCAGTTATGTGATGGCAAGCAAATGCGGCATCCCGCAATTGCTGAAATTATATCAGCAAATCCGGCTCGATTACCCGGAGGCGGAAGTCATCTATCTGGTCGAAGATAACTGGTCGGTGCATTTTCATCCGACAATCCTGAACGCTTTAGCGGAACAGGAAACTGTTTTCGATCTGAAAATTCCACCGAGTTGGAAAGATGTCATCGGCAAACCTTGGAAGGCAGAAAAACTGCCGATCCAGATTGTGCCGCTGCCAACCTACGCTTCGTGGTGCAATCCGATCGAAAAGTTATGGCGATGGCTGACCCAAGAAATACTGCATCTGCATCGTCAAGCGGATAATTGGGACTTACTCAAAGAGCAAATCAAAGAGTTTCTCGACAAATTCCGAGAACAGTCCGCCGAATTATTGAAATACATCGGTTTAACGGAAAACTCGAAACTCTATGGAGAAGCGATTTCGCTCGTTAGAGAAAAACCAACTTAATACGGTATTTAATTTTCAAAGAACATAAGGCGTTACTCTAACTGTGCCTGCTTCTTGAAAACTTTCGCGTTCTCGGCGTTCTCGGCGTTCAAAATTTTCTTCTTGCTGATTTTGTCTTTCACAAGATCAGCGTGTTCGCTCATATTTACAATGTCAAATTTTTCGCTGAAAATTTCCAAAATCTCGCTCAAAAATTCGAGTTTTTCTTCGACGGGCAAATTCATCGCCGGAAAAAACTTGAGTTCGGGCGCGTCTTCGCCCGACATAAAATCGAGAGGATGAAGCAGCAAACTAAGCTGCGTTCCAGACATTTTGCACATATTGACGGCGGTTTTCCAATACATTTTCGCCGCGATCCGCGAAAATGTCGCAAGATAGATCACATAACTGGCGTGAATCGGCGTTTTAAAAATCGGCAAGGTCGTAACCGGAATTTCGATCAATTCCTTTTCGCCGATCTGCCATTTAAAAGGCTTCAAGGTCTGTAAGCCGTCGGAAAATTTGCCGAAAAGTTTCTTCCGCTTTTCGCGTTCTTCGTCCGACATTTCGGGCGATTTGAAAAAATAATAAGCCCGCGCGAGCGGCGCGATATAAGTCGGCAAAGTCGAGCAGTCGTATTCGTAGCCGCGTTCCGCCAAGACTTCCAAAACCGTCGGCGACAAGGAATATCCGGGACCGCGAAAGCCTTTTAATTTTTGATTCGTAAAATTGGCAATCGCGTTTTCCGTCTTTTCAAATTCCTCGACAAGTTCCTGCTTTGAATAAAGATGAAGCCAAGGTTCGTGATTAAAACTGTGGTTTCCGATTTCGTGATTCGCGTCCGAAATTTGCGCGAGCGCGTCCAGATTTTCTTCACGCGCCGCATCTTGCCCAACAATAAAATATGTAATTTTCAAATCGCGCTCTTTCAGAAACGCCAGCGAACGCGGCACGACGCAATCGAGATACGACGGGAAACTTTCCCAACCCGCATCGCCGTGCGTTTTCATATACGACCACTTGTTATCGAGGTCTAAAGATAAACTTGCAATTTGTTTCATAATGTTTTTTCACCACAGAGGCACAGAGAACACGGAGAAAATAATTTTAAAAACTCCGTGTTCTCTGTGCCTCTGTGGTGAAATATTCTTCAAAAAATCTTTCTGCTAATTGAATCGTTTCATTCACATTCAGAGTTCCGTTCGTGATTTGCGCCGAATTTACGACAAAAACATTTTCGAGCGAAGTTTTCACGTCGGGAACATTCGCCGAATATTCCAAAGTCGGCAGCGGAAAAACCTGTCTGACGCGGGAAATTTTGAAATCAACGACATCTTCACGTTTGAAATGAGGATACATTTTTTCTAACGCCGATAAAAATTTATCTTCAATTTCCGCGTCCGTTTTCTCAAACAATTCATCATCGGGCTGAACATATTTCGGCAGATAAACAAGCGCGTTTCCGCCGAATTCCGATTTATCCACGAGCGCGGACATTTCGATAATTCCCGTAAACGGCGTTTCGTCCGTGATGTTCGTTACATAAAATTCCGACAAAGATTTTTTCATCAAAACCGACGCGCAAACGATGCCTTGATATTTGATATTCGTCAGTTTCGCCTTTTCCGCTTCGGTCAATTGCGGCAGAATCTTTGCGGCAATATTTGAAGGGCAGGTGAGAATTATTTTGTCGAATAATTGTTCGTTGTTCGTTGTTCGTTGTTCGTTGTGTTTTTCGATAACTCCGACATTTTGTTTTCCTATCTTCAATCTGTGTTTATCCGTGTTTATCTGTGGATAAATTTCTTCCATAAAATCTCTGCGACTCTGCGACTCTACGGTGAAAACCTCTATCTTGCCGTCTTCGGATTTTTCAATTTCAAAAACCCGCGAATTCAGGCGTATTTCAACGCCTTTTTTCCGTAAATGCTCTCCAAATTTCTCTAAAACCCGCGCATAACCGCCGTGAACATAACCGAACATTTCTTTTTTTAACCCCGAATTTCTGGCTGCATACATTCGCTGTATCGTCGCCCAAATAAACGCGGCGGAAGTTTCTTTGTAAGCCTCGCCCAACTTCGCTTTAAGCAGCGGTTTCCACATTTTTTCAAACGTCTTTCGCCCCGAAAGTTTTGTCAGCCAATCTTCAACCGAAACTTTTTCCAAAGCTTTCCAATCTTTCACTCTCGACGCATAAAAAATCGTCGCGCCCAAACGAAATTTTGAAACCAAATCAAGCGGCGGAAAGCGCAAAAACTCCAGCGTGTTCGACATCGAAACGAGTTTCCCGTCCGTATAAAATCCCGTTTTCGTTTCAACCCATTCAAACTCGTCTTGCAAGCCGATCTCTTCGACAATTTTTCTCGTAAACGAGTCCGACAAAAGTGTAACGTGATAATGTTTATCCCAAACCACATCGCCGATCTGCCACGCGCTCGCCAATCCGCCGATTTCCGACGCGGATTCAAAAACGGTAACTTTCGCGCCGCTTTCGGCAAGCCGCAAAGCGAGCGTCAAACCGAGAAATCCGCTTCCGATGATGGCAATATTTTGTGTTGTTGAAGCCATTACAAATTTATTTTATCGAAAGTTCTTTGTATAAAATTAACTACGGCGAAAAGCGCAAAATAATTTAACGCAATACCAATCAAATAAGCTAAAATCGGATTTCTTCTAAGTAAAAATACGACAATAACAAAGCCGAGAGGAACTCCTAAAGCACTTAAATTCATATCTAAAGACGTTTGACGATTTTTTAAAAACTGTAAAGTTACGAGTGAAATAAATATAACCGCCGAAATGAAAATTGCTGTCGCATCAAATTGTTTAGCAACTAAATAATAAATTCCGATGCCGCTTAAAATCGGAGTAGCAATAAGCCGGGCGAGTAAAAAAACCGCTTCCCGACGTGATAGATTAAAACCGACATCCATAATTTATTTCTCGCTGACAATCATCTTTTCAATTTTAAAATCCAAATTACAGATTGAACATCTCGCATCGAAACTTTTCGCGTCTTCCGCCGAAAATCGGTGAAAAAGCTGTCCGCATTTGCAGACCGCGCCGACGCTTCGTGCCGGACTTCCCAAGACGAGATGAAAATCGGGAACTGATTTTGTAACCACCGAACCCATTCCGACCATCGCCCAGCGTCCGATTTCCAGATCGTTGCCGATAATGCAGCCCGCGCCGATTGTCGCGCCTTCTTTTACCAAAGTCGGCAAAGTGTGTTCGTCAGGTTCGCTTGGGCGCAGAGTTTTCAAATCGGGAAATGTCGCACGCGGAAAACGATCGTTTGTAAAAATCGTTCCCGCCGAAATCATCACGCCGTCTTCGATTGTCACGGCGGCGCAAATATAAACCATCGCGTTAATTTTTACTAAATTGCCGATTTTCACGTCGTAAGCGATATAAGTTTTTTCGCCGACGATTGAGTTTTCGCCGATAATCGCGCCGTGCCGAATATGCACGTTGTCCCAAACGCTCGTGCCTTCGCCAATTTTGACGTTTTCTTCGATGATTGCTGTCGGGTGAATTTTTGGCATAAGATTTTTTTTAACCACATAGGAACATAGAAAACATAGGTAGGAAGAAGAAATAAAATTTTCTATGTTTCCTATGTTCCTATGTGATTAATATTTCTTACTTTCTAAGTCTTAGCAGTTTCGCTTTTTTCAACAACTTTCTGCCACAGATTTTGATTCAGCGATTTATACGCCGCTTCGATCACTTCGACTGAGGCGAGCGCGTCTGCGGGCGTGATCAAAAGTTCTTCTTCGCCGCGAATTGCTCCGGCGAAATTGTCTATTTTCGAGCGAAAAGCCTGAACTTTGTCGTAACCCGTGCCGAAAATTGTCCAATCGGGATTTGAATTTAATTTATATTTTGATTCGCGCCAACCGATGTGCAAAGTCCCGTTCGTGCCGTAAATGCTGATAAAATTCGGCAGTTCTTTGTTGATTCCCCAAGTCAGATCAACGCTTGCCGTAATACCGCTTTTTGTTTTCGCCAGCATTTTGACGTTTTCATCAACTTTTAAGCCGTTTATTTTGCCCGCTTCAACCGCCAGAACTTCTTCGATTTTGCCGAGAAAATAGCGGATAATATCAACCGAATGCGTCCCGTTGTCCATCAAAACGCCGCCGCCGCTGATGCTCGAATCCGAATTCCAACGGCTCGACATATCAACTTTTGCCGTAAAAGCGTTTTCAAACTGAATGATTTTCCCCAAAATTCCCGACGCGAGCAGAGATTTCGCCTTCACCGCGTCCGCAACGTATCGAAACTTCGATGCCATCGTAAATTTTACGCCCGTTTCCGCCGCGCATTCGATCATTTGTTTGGCTTCCGACACCGACAAACAAAGCGGTTTTTCGCAAAGAACGTGAACGCCTCGCCGCATAAAATACATCGCAATTTCAGGATGCGAATTCGGCGGCGTGGAAATTATCACGGCATCAACTTCGACATTTTCGGCTAAATCTTTATAATCCGCAAACGATTTCGCGCCGAAAGGTTCGGCAAAAGCGTCGGCGGATTCTTTGCGAACGTCCGCAACTGCAACGAGATCACAGCAATCGCTTTCCTGAAAAGCCTGTGCGTAAGTTTGGGCGATTCCGCCCGTTCCGATTAGTGCAAATTTTAATTTTTTCATAATTTTATTCTGCCCACGAAACACACGAAAAATACGAAAAAAAGAAATTTAAATTTTTGTTTTATTTTCGTTTCTTTCGTGTGTTTCGTGGGCAAATTCTTAATTGATCTTTACAGATTCAACCGCTTCTTTGATCGAAGAAGCTAAAAATTCGATATGTTCTTCCGTGTATTTTTCGTTTATCGGCAAAACAAGAACATCGTGTAAACCTTTCAAAGTTCCTTGAAATTTCTCGTCCGAATAATCAACCGCTTCGGGACGCGCCAGATTGAACGGATAATTGGAATCGCCGAATGTGTTTTGCTCGCGGAAAACCTGACATTTATAAGCCGGTTTGACAACATAACGCGGCGCACTTGCGACATCGTAAGTTTTTAACGCCTTTGATAATCCAACCGCACCGTCTTCGATTTTTTCATCATCAACGCGCAGACAGTATTTCCAATAAGTCATCGTCGCATTGTCGGCGGGTTTGTAACTTTCGATTCCGTCAACATCGGCAAGTTTTTCGTCTAACAAAGCCGCCATTTTCTGACGCTGTGCAACCGAATCGTCCAATTTTTTCAATTGTTCATAAGCCAAAGCCGCTTGCAGTTCGGTCATACGGTAATTCAAAGCGATAAAATAATGATCGGGATTTTCGTCGCCGTAACCCCAAGCCTTGTTGATACACAAATAAAGCCGTCTGGCAAGCGCGTCGTCGTTTGTTACGACAATTCCGCCTTCGCCCGTCGTCATCTGTTTACCTTGCTGAAACGAAAACGCCCCGATTGCGCCGATTGTGCCGACCTTTTCGCCGTCAACTGTTGCAAGAAATGATTGCGCCGTATCTTCGATTACGGGAATTCCGCGTTCATTCGCAAGTTCCATAATCGAGTTCATTTCGCAAGGATTTCCGAACAGATGCGTGACGATGATCGCTTTTGTTTTATCGGATAAAACTTTTTTGATAGTTTCCGCCGTGACGTTCAAAGTTTTCGGATCAACGTCGGCAAAAACCGGAATCGCGCCCTGATAAACAATCGGTGTCAACGCGCCCATATCGGTTATCGAAGTCGTTACGATCTCATCGCCCGGATTCGGGTTTATCGCGGCAATTGCGACGTGAACCGCCGCCGAACCGGAATTGCAGGCAAAGGCGTGTTTTACGCCCATTTTCTCGGCAAAAGCCTTTTCGAGCATTCCGCCGTATTTGCCTTTTGTCGTAATCAAAGTTCCCGATTCCAAAACTTCTTTAACGGCATTTAATTCTTCTTCGCCGAAGGTTCTGCCCGTAATATTTTGGTCGTTTGGTAATTGCATATTTTCTTTTTCTAATACAGGATTCATAGTTTTTTTTATTATTTGGATTTTTTGCACTGCACAAAAACGATTTTCAGCCTGTTTCAACAGGCTTTCCACGTTTCGTGGATTTAGCCGCGTCCATTTATGGCGCGGTTATCAATTTGTAATTTAATGTAGGGCGTTTTAACGTCCTTTTCTTCTGCTTCAGCATCTGATGTTTTATGATAAACACTATTTGAAAGGACGTTAAAACGCCCTAAAATTTTCATTATTCCCAGACCGCGCCATAAATGACGCGGCTAATTATCGCTTCGCGGAAAGCCTGTTGAAACAGGCTGAAATCATTAATCTCATATCTGAAATTTGAATTTTACTTATCAATCGCATCATTTGAAACGGTTTTGAGCCGTTCTTTTGTTAAAGAAGTTTTAATCGGTTTGTTTTTCCCAAAAACTCTTTCTTTATACAAATGCGAGAGCAAGTTTAAGTGTCCTAAGATGGTTCGTGCGGTTTTCATTTTTGAAAATCCGAAAAGGCGAACTTCCAAAACGGCGGGATATTCGATGATTTTTCCGCCGTTAATATCTAATTTTCCGAGCATTTCCGCTACGCCGAGAAAACCTTGTTCTCTTAAATTCAGATCAACAACGGAACTTCGGCGATAAACGCGAAAACAGCTTGTGTAAGTGTCGAGTTTCGCTTCCAAAACGCGCCGGTATAGAAAAGACGCGCCTCTGGATAAAAATAAACGCCATTCGGGGACGTTTCGCACGCCGCCGCTTTTGTGATACGGCGAAGCCGTGACCATATCAACATCACCCGCGAGCAGCGGAATCATATTGGCGAGTTCGTGCGGATCGTATGTGCAGTCGCAATCCATCGAACAGACGATTTCCGTGTTCGCCTGTTTGATTCCCGTCATAATTCCCGCCGCCACGCCCTTGTTCGTTTTGTGCTTGATAATCCGCACATTTTCCCGCGTCCCGAAAAGCTCGTTCAATTTTGCAAGCGTCGCGTCCGAACTGCAATCGTCAACAAATATAAAATTCGGTTCGTAATTTTCGCGCAATTTTGCTTCAACGCTTCGTAAAGTGTTCGCCAGATACGGCAACGCCGCTTCTTCATTATAAACGGGAATTACAATAGAAACCGGGTTTTGGTCTTCGGACTTCGGTCTTCGGCTTTGGATTTCAGACTTTGGACTTTGGACTACGGACTTTGGACTGACTTCCAGTTCTTCTATGCCGAGAAATTTCGCGCCCGTCGTAAAATCATATCTTCTGAAATACTCTTTGATAACCCATTCCATTTTGTCGAGTTTGCGATAATGGCGGACGCGATTGTAGCTCGAAGCCGCGCTGATCTTAGGCTGATCGGGGTCTAATTCCCAAACGTGAAAATACAAAACAAACGGTGCGTCATAGCGTTTGTGCCAATCGGCGACGGCGTGGCGCATCAACGTATGCGGAATCTGACGCAGATAATTTCCGCCCGAAATCGGCAAAAGTCCGACACCGACATTGCGCGTCGAATACGGAAATTCCCAGATAATTTTCTCCTGCGTCTGAACTTTATGCGCGAAACGCTTTTCTTTTGCGTCCCTTTTCGACGGCAAAAACGAAGCGTCATAAACCAAGCCTTCTTCCGCCAAAATGTCCAAAACCCAAGCGTCTTTTTCGTAATTCAATTTTTCCGCCGCCCGATAGCCGACGATTTTCTGTCCGCCCGCGTTTTCCAAAACTTCATTCGTCCGCCGCACGTCTTCGCGGAATTCGTCGGGCGTTAAATGCCTTAGAGAACGATGATAAAACCCGCGCGACGCAACTTCGTGTCCGCGCTTGACAATTTCCCGAATCAATTTCGGATTCTGCTCGGCGATCCAGCCTAAAACAAAAAACGTCGCCTTAACCTTAAATTCATCGAGCAAATCGAGCGTTTTCAAAGTGTTGCACTCGTAACGCGGCTCGAAATTCGACCAATTTCTCTGCTGAATCAAATTCTCGAACGCGCCGACGTGGAAATAATCTTCCACGAGAATGGTTAAGAGATGTTTTTTGTTTGTAAAATTTGAACTCATCGTAACTTTAGAGGAATCATAATTATTTGAGAAGTCGCGGAGTTTTATGACTGGAGCGCAAGCGTCCCGCTTGCAACCGTCGCGCCAGCGGCGGAAAATGTTCAACTTTTGGCTTTTCAGAATTTAATCTAAATTTTCGCGCTTCGCGCTCATTGCAAGCGGGGACGCTTGCGCTCCAGTCATAAAACTCATTAATTTGCTTATTAAAAACTCCGTAATCTCTCATTTATCTAACAGCAGACGGTAAACCTTTGACCGACGACAAAATATCAACAATTTTTTTTGCGCTGTCGCCTTTTCCAAACGGATTTTCGATTTCTTTAACAGAATCAATCCAGCTTTCATCATTATAATTTGTTTCGAGCATTTCGGCTAAATTTTCCGCGTCTCCGCCGACGAGTTTGGCGATTCCCGCTTTAATCGCTTCGGGACGCTCGGTATTTTCGCGCAAAACAAGAAGCGGCTTTCCAAGACTCGGTGCTTCTTCCTGCACGCCGCCCGAATCGGAAACGAGCAACCAAGCGTTTTTCATCAAGCAAATAAAATCGGCGTAATCGAGCGGTTCGAGCAGAAAAATTCTTTCCCGCTCGGCTAAAATCTCATTCGTTACTTTCTGAACATTCGGATTCGGATGAACGGGGAAAAACAAACAAACGTCTTCGTGTTTTTCAACAAAATCGCGCAGAACGCGCAGATTTTCGCTCATTTTTCCGCCGAAACTTTCGCGGCGGTGCGTCGTCAAAAGCAGACGCTTAAAGTCTTTTGTTTGTTCGATTAACTGAGTTATTTTTTCGCTCGTGGTAGAAGTTTCGAGAATATATTGAAGCGCGTCAACGACCGTGTTTCCGGTCACAAATATATTACCACTTGCAGCGGATTCCCGCAAAAGATTTTCGCGGTTGGCTGCGGTTGCGGCAAAATGAAACGTCGCAACTTGCGAGATCAAACGCCGATTCATCTCTTCGGGAAACGGACTCGAAATATTTCCCGAACGCAACCCCGCTTCGACGTGACCGATTTTTATTTTCCTGTTAAACGCCGCAAACGCGCCTGCAAAAGCGGTTGTCGTATCGCCCTGAACCAAAACCGCGTCGGGTTTTTCCATTTCAAAAATCCGATCCAAAGACGACAAAATCTTCGCGCAAACCTCATTCGGCGTTTGATTCTCGGTCATCACTTTCAAATCGTAATCTGTTTTAACATTAAAAATTTCCAAAAACGGCTGGAGCAAATCCGTGTGCTGACTCGAAGAAACGACAATAATTTTAAAATTTTCGTGCTTTTTTAATTCATTGATTACGGGCGCAAGTTTGATCGCTTCGGGACGAGTGCCGAAAAGGACGAGAATTTTTTGCGGCGAAACGCTCGAAGAACCGTAAACTTCTTCTGCCAATTGTGAATTGTCGCCCGAATTGTTTAACATAATTTTATTGAAGTCGTCGGAACCACGTTCATCTTGGCGGCAATGAGTGCGAAGCACGAAAACGGACGCGGTAAACTTTTAAGCAGCAACTGAAAATTCAGACTTAATATCACTTCTCAAACGCTTGGCGCATTTGCTGCCGCCAAGATGGACGGCGTTCCATAGCAATGAAAAATATATTTTTAGCAATCATAATCTTAACTTGCAGTATTCAAATTTTCGCTCAACAAAACGATAGTTTTTTACGCGGAAATGTTGCGGATAATTTCGGTGCGCCGATTGAAAATGCGACAATAAAAATTACTTCGGACGATGGAAAAATCACTTCGTGCCGAACGGATGAAACGGGAAATTTCGCTTGCGAAACGGATTTTGAAGGACGATTTCTGCTTACAATCGAAGCAGAAGGTTTTTCTATTTTACGACAAACTTACAAAAATAAGCAAGAATTTATTTTAAACAATGTTTTTTCGCTTTCGCCCGCTTCGATTAGTGAAGAAGTCATTGTAACGGCAAACCGCATTCAGGCTCGTCTGAGCGAAACGCCAGCCAGCGTCGTCACGATTTCGGAAACTGAATTGGACACGACAGCCGCGCCGACTGTTGACGACGCGCTTCGTCAAGTTCCCGGATTTTCGCTTTTTCGCCGTGCAGGAAGCAGAACGGCAAACCCGACGACGCAGGGCGTTTCGCTGCGCGGTGTCGGCGCGAGCGGCGCGGGACGAACTCAGGTTTTATTTGATGAAGTTCCGCTTAACGATATTTTCGGCGGCTGGGTGCAGTGGAGCAGAATTCCGCCGATTGCCGTCCGGCGAATCGAAGTTTTGCGCGGCGGCGCGTCGAGTCTTTACGGCAACGATTCGTTGAGCGGAACGATAAATATAATTCCGCGTGAAGTCCGCGAAAATCACGCTTTTTCAGCCGAAGTTTACGCCGGAACGCAGAAAACTTTTTCCGCCTCGACGTTTTTCGGGTTTGAAAAAAACGATTGGACGGCGGATTTTGTCGCGGCGAATTTTCAAACCGAAGGTTATATTGACATCGAAGAAGATGTGCGCGGAACTGCCGATATTCCGTC
The DNA here is from genome assembly GCA_965214585.1 of Pyrinomonadaceae bacterium. Classification (GTDB taxonomy): domain Bacteria; phylum Acidobacteriota; class Blastocatellia; order Pyrinomonadales; family Pyrinomonadaceae; genus JAHCHG01. The sequence goes on from OZ243957.1 coordinate 1,893,369, forward strand.
GGGTTCGCGCAATTCAAATTTTTGGGGAAGAATCGGCAGAAAAGTCGGCGACGCGGGCAACGTATTTTTTAAAACTTCATATTTCGGCGAAGAACGCTCAAACGGAACTTTTTTGCAGCGCAACCGCACGCATCTTCGGCGTTTCGTTTTCGGCGGCGATGCGCGGGCAGTCCGAAGTCCGTTGTCCAAAGTCCAAAGTCTGAATTTTAATTGGCGCGTTTACGGCGGAACGCAGGTTTTTGACCAGACTTTTTCCGCCGTCGGCGACGACAGAAATAGCGAAAATCTCGTGCGGCTTCAGAGAGTTCCCGCGCAGGATTTCGGTTTTTCGGGGCAGGTTTCGGCAAATGTCGGCGAAAATCAAACTTTTTTAATCGGTTTTGAAGCAAGAGAAGTTCGCGGAGCGAGCGATGAAACGGGATTTTTCGGCGGACGCGCAACGTCGAAAATCGGCGCGGGCGGAAAGGAAAGAACTTACGGAATTTTCTTGCAGGATTTCGTCAGAATCGGCTCGCGCATCGTTCTGATCGGCAGTTTGCGTTACGACGATTGGAAAAATTTCGACGCTTTGAGTTCGGTCAGAACGCTTTCGACAAATCTTGTCAACACGACCGTTTTTCCCGAACGCGGCGAAAATGCGTTTAGTCCGCAGATTTCGTTTTTGTATCAATTGACCGACGATTTTTCGTTTCACGCGCTCGCGTCAAAAAGTTTTCGCGCTCCGACTTTGAACGAACTTTACAGAGGTTTTCGAGTTGGCAGCGTGATTACGAATCCGAACGAAAATCTGGAAGCGGAAAAAGCGTCGAATTTTGAAACGGGCGCGAGTTTCGGGAAAAACGACTTTTATCTGCGCGGAAATTTCTTTTACACCGAAATTTCCGACCCGATTGCGAATGTTACGTTGAGCGTTTCAAATTTGATAATTCGTCAGCGGCAGAATATCGGGAAAACCAGAAGCGCGGGCGTGGAAATCGAAGCAGAAAAGCGTTGGCGGGAATTTAATTTTTCAGCCGGTTATCTTTTTACCGATTCGCGCGTTACGGAATTTGCGGCGAATCGAAATTTAGAAGGCTTAAAAGTTCCGCAAGTGGCGCGAAATCAATTTACTTTTCAAACTCGTTACGCAAAAAACGATTGGAGTCTTGCGTTTCAAGGTCGCGCCGTCGGCGAACAGTTTGACGATGATCTGAATTTATTTCGGCTTGAACCGTTTTTTCAACTTGACTTGTTTGCGGCAAAAAGATTTAAAGAGAATTTGCAGATTTTTATTGGAATTGAAAATATTTTTAATTCGCGTTATTCGACGGGCAGAACGCCGGTCAGAACAATAAGTTCACCGATAAACGGGAGAATTGGGATTCGCTGGAATTGAGATTTATATGACGAAAATAATTGAAGCGATTATAAATTATTAAAAAAACACCGACAAAATAATTGATAATTGAAAGTTGATAATTTCGGAAAGAATTTAACTTTTATTTATCAAATTTAAATTATTTTGCCGGTGTTTAATGTCTAAAGAATGCAAAAATATTTTATTCAGCCGGACCTGTGCAGCTTTCCTTATAAAGCGCGGGCTGCTTGACGCTGATGATCGGGTAATTTTCGGCTTCGGCGTTTTTTGCAATCCATTCTTCGTATTCGGGCGGATAAGACATATCCGAGTAAATCGCTTCGACGGGACATTCGGGAATGCAGGCATCGCAGTCAATGCAAACGTCGGGGTTGATTAAGAGTCTGTCGGGCGTTTCGTGGAAAGCCTCGACGGGACAAACCGCCGCGCAGTCGGTATATTTGCAGTCAATGCACGGTTCGGTCACAATGTATGTCATTTTTTATAAATCTCCTCTAAATTGTTGTAAAATTTCAAAATAAAAATGTAATATCCAAAATCATAACTTGTCAAAGCGGGTTAGACAAGTGATAGAATGTGCGAATTACAAAACTTTTACACGAGGAACATTAATGAAACATTTGAAGGTAGAACGCGAGTTGGCGTTGGATTTTTTGCGGGTGGCGGAAGCGGCGGCTATCGAGTCGGCGCGGACGATGGGACAGGGCGACAGAAAGCATTCGGATCACGTTGCTGTGGAAGCGATGCGGAAGGTAATGGATTCCGTGCCGATGCGCGGGCGAATCGTGATCGGCGAGGGCGAGCGCGACGAAGCACCGATGCTTTATATCGGCGAAGAAGTCGGCGGCGGCGATTATTCGGACGAAGCGAAAGCGGAATTTCCCGAAGTTGATATTGCCGTTGATCCGCTCGAAGGCACTAATCTGTGCGCTCTCGGCGCGAATAACGCGATTGCCGTTTTAGCGGCGGCTGAACGCGGCGGGCTTCTGAATGCGCCTGATATTTATATGGATAAGATCATCGTCGGACCTTCGTGCCGCGGCGCGGTGGATATTGACGCGCCCGTTAAGGATAATTTGAAGGCGATTGCCAGACGTTTGGGCAGGGAAATTGACGATCTGACGGTGATCTGTCTTGACCGTCCGCGTCATAAACAGCTTGTGCAGGACGTAAGGGACGCGGGCGCGAGAATTCGTCTGATCTCCGACGGCGATCTGTCGGCGGGAATTTCGGCGGCGGTTGCGGGAACAAATATTCACGCGCTAATGGGAATCGGCGGCGCACCCGAAGGCGTGATTACGGCGGCGGCGATGAAATGCTTGAACGGCGAGATTCAAGCGAAACTCGTTTTTGATCCGAAAAAATTAGGCGTTGACAAATCAAAAGTTCCGCCGGCGGAAGAAGTCAAGGAACGCCTTAAGGATATGGGAATCAGCGACACCGAAAAAATTTACGACACAAACGATCTTGCGCCGGGCAAAAAGATAATTTTTGCCGCAACGGGCGTAACCGACGGCTCATTACTTCGCGGAGTGCGCTTTTTCGGCGACGGCAAGCGGACGCATTCCGTCGTGATGACGACCGACAACAAAAACATACGCTTTGTTGACACGGTTCACGTCGAAGGCGGTCCAGATACGGTGATTCGATTTTAAGAATTGATCTTCGATCTTTGATCTTTGATTTTTGATTTATTTCTTGAAATTCAAGATGCCGATTTTTCCTGCAAAGATCAAAGATCAAAAATCAAAGATCATCTTCAAATAATGAAACATTCGGCTGAAAATTATATTCCGCAAATTATTACCGAAAAGATGCGGAAGCAGGCATTTGCGGTTTGGCTTGTTTCCGCGCTTTTGGTTGCGGGTTGGGTTTTTGTGATCTTGCTCGCGCCGATTGCGGAATCTTTCGGTTTTGCGTCAATTTCAAATCCGATCTATACATTTTTCGGGTTTCTCTGCCATCAAATGCCCGAACGCTCATTTTATTTGGTCGAACATTCTTTTGCCGTCTGTTCGCGCTGTTTCGGCGTTTATTTTGGTTTGCTTTTCGGTTTTGCTTTGTATCCGCTTGTTCGGCGGCTTGAAAACGTCGAACCTTTGCCGCGAATCTGGCTTATTCTCGCGCTCGTTCCGATGATTCTCGATTGGTCGCTCGGATTTTTTGGAATTTGGGAAAATACGCATTTTTCGCGTTTTGCAACGGGTTTGATCTTGGGCGCGTGGTGTGCGGTTTTTATGATTCCGGCGTTGGTGGAAATTTTTCAAGTTCGCCTGCTTCGCAAATAAAAAAAGACTGCCGAATTTCGACAGCCTTTTTTGTTTATATCAATTTGTATAATAATCTTTGATATTTTGTTCGGCAACGCGGAAACGCTTCCGCGTCCCTTGATAATTAAATGTTATTATATATTTAAACGAGGCGAATTTGCAAGTTTTCATTAATATTTATGTAACGCAGACAACATTTTGCAAATTAAATCATTCTAATCAAACGGTTTAACAAATTCGCACAAAAGTTTTCCACAGGTGGAAAACCGACTCGAAAAATTGTTTTATTGACTAATCGGCGAAATAAAGGCAAAATTATAAAGGTCAACAAAGAAATTTATGGGTAAATTTACAAAAGACAGCGCGACTCAAAGAGCTAAACAGGATTTGGCTGAACGCGCGAATGTTTCGGAAAATGACGTCAAAACGGTTTCCGTCGAGGAAACGGATTTTCCGAATATGTCGCTTGGTGCGCCTGTCGAAGATGAAATGTCGGCGCAGATGATCTCATCCGGTTGGACGATAAATTTGAGTGCGGACGGTGAAGATTACGAATACCGCGCCGACAAATATCATTTACGTCTGTTTGATTTTAAGGGCGAAAATTTCGTCATCGAATCGGAGGACGACAAGGGAAATTAAGTAAAATTTTCCGTTAGAGGAGCTTAAAACATTATGAATCGTAATAATATCTGGGTGCATCTCGGCATCGCTTTGGTTTTGATCGGAATAGCCGGAATTATCGGGCAGGTCAAAAATTGGCAGCCTTCCGAATATGCCGTTAAAAGAAGTGCCGTAAAAAAATCTGTTACAACAGTTCCGATTTCTGCTGAAGACATCAGCGAACCGGAAGTTTTAGTGAAATTCCGTTCCGGCGTTAGTTTAGAGCAAATAAAAGAAGTTGCCGCGAAAAATCACGACCGCGTTGAAGATAATATTGAAATAGTCAATAATTTGACCTCGATTGACGATCTTGACGGACTCAGCCCGGAAACGGTTGCCGAACAGTATTCGGCGATGACCGATTTGGTTGAATATGCTCAACCGAATTACGAAATAAATCTTGACGATCCGGCTGATTACGCAAACGCTTCAAATCTGCTTTATGAAGAACCGCCGAATGTTATCAAACCGAACGATCCTTTGTTCAAAGATCAATGGGCGTTAAATAATGTCGGTCAGGAAGGCGGAAAGGCGGAAGCCGATCTGCGGGCGATAAAAGCGTGGCTGAAAACGCAGGGCAGCGAAGATATTGTCGTTGCCGTTCTGGATACGGGCGTTGATTATACGCATCCCGATCTGGTTTCAAATATGTGGCTTCGTCCCGAAAATATTCCGGCTTATGAAGACGCGGAACTCGGAAAATTCAACGATCTGCGCGGTTTTAACGCCGAAGACAATCAAGGCGATCCGATGGACACGAACGGACACGGAACGCATTGCGCGGGAATTATCGGCGCGGAAGGAAATAACGGCGAAGGAATTTCGGGAATTAACTGGAAAGTCCAGATTATGCCTCTCAAATTCTTGGGTAAAGGCGGTTTCGGCACGACGAAAGACGCGATAGAAGCGATAAATTACGCGATTGACCGCAAAAAAGCGGGCGTAAATATCCGCATTATCAACGCGAGTTGGGGTTCGACGCAATACTCGAAGGCACTCGAAGACGCTATTCGCGTTGCCGGTGAAAACGGAATTTTATTTGTTGCCGCCGCCGGAAATTCGGCGACGAACAACGATAAGCGTCCGCATTATCCGTCGAATTACGATCTGCCGAACGTCATCAGCGTCGCGGCTTTAGATCGCAGCGATCAGATCGCTTCGTTCTCGAATTTCGGCGAAAAAACGGTTCACATCGCCGCGCCGGGAAGAGATATTCTCAGCACTTGGCTGAACGACAATTACCGCGAAGCGTCGGGAACTTCGATGGCAACTCCTTATGTTGCCGGAGTCGCCGCGCTGATCTTGGCGGATAATTCGGATATGGATGTCGAGAAATTACGCGCAAAACTTTTGAAATCGGTTGATAAACTCGACGGTTTGGACAGAAAAGTTGAAAACGGCGGACGCATCAATGCGGCAATCGCTCTCGGACAATAAACAATATGAGTTGGTAACTCAACCATTTGGAACATTTATGAGTTGAGTTGCCAAGTTATAAATCTTAAAATTAAATGTAAATTTTTGTAAAGCCTTGTAAACGCAAGGCTTTTTTCTTTTTAAAAATTAAAAAAAAACTTTCGGCACGATCATTGCAGTTCACATTTGAAAGGGAACAGCTTACCGAAAAGGTAAGTTTTCATTTAACAGAATTAATTTTTCAAGGAGAAAACAAAAATGAATCGTTTTAAAAAGTATTTTGCAATTATTGCTTTCTCTCTCCTGATTTTGAGTTTGCCCGTTATCGCCGAAGCGCAGCGGCGCGACAATCGAAACAATCGTCGTAATAATGATTATTACGGCAGAAACACACGCAACGACAATTACGGCAGAAACAACCGTTACAACCGCAATCTGAATTCTTTGGCGAGGAATTTAGAGCGCAGCAGCGAGCGTTTTGAAAAGAAACTTGACCGCGAACTCGACCGCAGCCGCTATGATGACACAAGACGCGAAGATCGAATCAATGAAATAGCCGACAGATTCGCGGACGCGGCTGATGATTTTAACGACGAATACGACAACAGAGGCGATTATAATCATAGTGCCGACGAAGCACGCCGCGTTTTAGTTTACGGTCAACAGCTTGGAACTGCGCTCAGACGGGCGCGTATAAGCCGCAATCTGCGCGGTGATTGGAACAGAATCGAAGGTTATCTGCGTGAGTTGGCTCAGGCTTATAATTACAACAACCGTAATTACAACCGCCGAAATGATCGTTACAATCGGCGTGATGACCGTTACAATCGGCGAAATGACCGCTATAACCGACGCGATCAGCGCAATCGGCGCGACAATCGCAATCGGCGAAACAATCGTCGAGGCAATTGGAATCGGTATTAAATTCAGTCAAAGATCAAGCGCGGTTTGAAATTTTTTCAGCCAACCCCTTTTCGAGCCGCGCAAGATAGTCTGAGCGTAAAAACTCAGGCTTTTTCTTTTGCCGTAGAAACTTTTGTGCTTTACCATTTTCGATATGAAAGGAATTTTATATCTCGTCGCCACGCCAATCGGAAATCTTTCGGACATTTCCCGACGCGCTCTCGAAACTCTTGAAACGGTTGACCTTATCGCCTGCGAAGACACGCGCCATTCGGGAAAACTTCTCGCCAATTTCGGAATCAAGAAAAAACTCGTCAGCTATCACGAACACAACGAACACGAACGCGCCGACGAACTCGCCGAATTTTTAGAACAGGGAAAATCAATCGCCGTTATCACCGACGCGGGAACGCCGGGAATTGCCGATCCGAGTTTCCGAATCGTGCAAAAAGCCGTCGAGATCGGCGCACAAATCATCTCGATTCCCGGCGCAGTCGCTTTTGTAAACGCCCTTATTGTTTCCGGTTTGCCGACGGATTCCGTTTTTTTCGGCGGTTTTCTGCCGTCAAAAAAAGGCGAACGGCGCAGACGGCTCGCAGAAACAAAGGAAATTCCCGCCACGCTCGTTTTTTACGAAACTCCGCACCGCATCGCAAAATCTTTAAAGGATTGTCTTGAAATTCTCGGAAACCGCCAAGCCGCAGTATCGCGCGAATTGACCAAACTGCACGAAGAAACCGTTCGCGGAAATTTAGAAGAATTAGCTGAAAATGTTGCAAATCAAAAAACAAAAGGCGAGATCGTTTTAGTAATTGACCGAACGAAGATCGGAAGTCCAAAGTCCGAAGTCCGAAGTCCGAAGTCCGTTATTGACCGCGTTGCCGAACTGGAAAACGAGGGCGTAAATTACAAAGACGCGCTGAAAAAGGCGGCAAAGGAATTCGGTTTGAGCAAATCGGAAGCATATAAAATTCTTCACATCGAAAGTTCATAAAAAAATCGTATAAATTCGACAAGAGGAGCTTTCAACATTTACGCCTTTTTTTTCACATTTAAAAATCAATTTCAGTAGCAGCCACACTCACCTTTTGTTGCTGACACTCTGTTTCGTTAAACAATAAATATATATTCTTTTAATTGATTATGACCGAAACATCATAAATTTTTATCGAATTGTCTGAAAATTTATGCAAACAGTTAAGTTATATTCGTTCAATAATCAGATGTTTTGGAAATTTATTAAATTTTTAGGAGTCAGAAAAATGTTAAAACAAAGCCGCATAATTTTCGCCGCAACATTTGTTGCAGTTCTTTTATTTTCTTTATTCGTTTCGCCCGATACGGCGAAAGCCTGCGGAGAGCCGCCGAAAACTTTGATCTCGCTTTATCTGGAAAGCGATCTGATCGTTTTAGCCACGGTTGAGGGCAATAAAATTATCAAGGTCGAAGAAGACGAATACGGAACTTGGACGCAGCTTGAGCGAAACTTGACTATCGTTAAAACGCTCAAAGGACGGACGGATTTGAAGACGGTTTCTTATGCCGATTCCGAATACGCCAACAAAGCCGAAGATTCGGCGGAATATTATGAAGAAGATGCGGATTTTGTCAAAGTAAAGATCGGCGAACAGTATCTGTTTTTCCTGATGAAATATGAAGAAGAAGACGGAAGCAGCAAGGAAAGTCTGACCGATTACGTTTCGGGCGTGAAAGACGTTGAAGGAAAACTCGAAGTTTACGAGAAAAATCTGAACGAACTCGGAGAAATTTTTCAAACGAAGGAAAATCAGACGGCAAATCTGATCGAATGGATCGTTAAAAGTTTGGAGGAAACTGAGTTCCGCGATGATGCGATACAGGAATTGTCTTCGAGTTTTTACGCGCTCAATGACGAATATACTTCCGACGAAGAGCAGTTTTTGATTATCGAAGGAAAATATTTTAACACTTATTCGCCGATAATCGCCGAAAATCTGAGCGATTCGCAAAAATCGAGAATTTCGTCGGTGCTTTATTCCGAATTATACGACGCTTGGTTTGCTTCGGAAGTGAAACATCCGAATTACGGCATCTCGCCGATTCTCGCGGGAATAAACAAATCGCAGACGGCACTTTACGGTTACAATATGCTGCAAAACGTCCACGAAAACGATTTTGCTAAAAAGCGTATGATTATGGAATTTATCATTCTGACCGTCGGCGACGAAAATATAAGTGAGATTTATTACAAATATATAAATTTAGATGATGAAATTTCGCCTGAAAATCTGAAAGAGAAAGCGATAACCGCCGAACAAATAAAAGCAAACGAAGCGGCGAAGATAAATGTGCTAAAGGATTTTAGTAAAAGATTCGAGCTTTTATTCGCAAATAATTTTGTAACGCCGGAAGAAAAGAAGCCGGAAACTGACAAAATGATTGCGACAATTGAAACTTCCGAAAGCGAATAATTAAAGTTAAATAAAAATTGCCACATAGAAAAAGCGTTTTGTTCAGTTGAACAAAACGCTTTTTCTATAAAAACATATAATCGTAAATTAAAAATTTAACCGTTTTTAGTTTTTAAACTGGGATAATGCTAAAAATGTAATGTTTTATCAATTGCCGCCAACTTTAGTTGGTGGATTTGTTTGATTTTTAGCTTCCGGCTTTAGCCGAACTTCTGATAAAAACATTTTCCTTACAGCTTCAGCTAAATTTTAGCTGAAGCTGTAAGGATGATTGATTAATTTTTAAGTTCGGCTAAAGCCGGATGTTTTCGATGAACTTGACCACCAACTAAAGTTGGCGGCAATTGATAAAAGCAGATTCTCAGCCTTACATTTCTAGCACTACCAAAATAGACTATTTAATTAACGCAAAACTACTACCGATTCATTAATTCCGGCGGAAGCTGCTTGTCAACTTTCGGACGTTCTTTCAGTTCCGCGACTTCCCACAAAGTCAGAAAGATCGTGCGCGTGATTTTTTCCATTTTTTGGTAATCAATCTTTTCCGGTTCGTCGCCCGCGCCGTGGTAATCTTCGTGAACTCCGTCAAACCAGAAAACAATCGGAATCCCGTTGATCGCGTAATTAAAGTGGTCGGAACGGAAGAAGAAACGATTCGTGTCTTTCGGGTCGTCGTAGCGGTAATCGTATTTCATTTTGATATACGAATTATTTACCTGATCGGTAACTTCGCCGAGCGTCGAACTCATCATTTTCGAGCCGATCACATAAACTTCGTTTTCGCCCGATAATTCCTTGTTTTTCGGATTATCGTCATTCGGTTTTCGGCTGCGCCCGATCATATCGAGATTAAGCTGCGCGACGACGTTTTCTATCGGAACTGTCGGAAAATCGTTAAAATATTTGCTTCCCCACAAGCCTTTTTCTTCGCCCGCGTGCCAGACAAAAAGCGTGGAACGCTTAGGGCGTTTCGGTGCTTTGGCGAGTGCTTCGGCGATTGCCAAAACCGCAACCGTTCCAGAGCCGTCGTCGTCCGCGCCGTTCCAGATTTTATCTTCGCCCGCCGCGTTCGGTCTGATTCCGACGTGATCGTAATGCGCTCCGATGGCGACCATTTCTTTTTTCAAAACCGGATCGCCGCCTTCCCAAAGTGCGACGACATTCTGCGTGTAAACTCTCTCTTGATTGATCGCCGCTTTATAACTAAATTCCGTATCCGGCTTGACAACGTATGTCGCGCCCGACATTTTATAAGGCGTTTTCTGCGCGTCGGTGAAAATCATATCGCCGACTTTCTGCGAAACCATAATCGTCGGAATCGAAACTTCGTCGCGGAATTTTTCGACAAACGGACGCGGCGAATTCGGCTGCGCCGACATTCTCGCCCAATTTTCCTGCGCCTGATTCGACGCAACGATGATCGCGCCAACCGCGCCTTTCATTTTGGCGTTGGTCAAAGGATCAGCCCAATCCGTTCCGCGTTCTCCGGCAAAATCCTCTCTCGTGATGCCTTCCGGCGGAGTTGTTACTGCAAAACGATTCGGGAAACCGTCCGAATATAAAACGACGATTTTTCCCTTCGCGTCAACATTTTGCAGTTGGTCAATTCCCTTCGCTTTGAACATCCAACCGCCGCCGCCGTAAACAAGCGGTGCGCCGATCATTTCATTTGAACCGCCGCTGACGAGAAAAAAGTCTTCGCCGTATTTGAAATTTTGTCCGCCGACCTTGAGCATAGAATTTACCGCGTCGGGCGATTCGGTTACAAGCGCGATTTTCTGATAAAAAGTCCCGTCGTCGCCGGCAGGTTTGAAATTCCAGCGCGAAAGCATCGTGCCGATAAACTTCGCCGTCAGATCAAGCCCGCGCGAAGGCGTGTCGCGTCCTTCCATCTCGTCCGACGCAACAAAATACAGATAATCTTTAAGCTGTGCGGCGGTTATGTTTTCCGCCATTTTCTTTTCAGCCACAGTAATTTCCGTTTTCGTTTCCGCCAAAACCGCCGTCGGCAGAACAAAAGACATTAATATAAATAAAACAAGTAAATTTTTTCTCATTGATTTTTCTCCGCAGATAATTCGTTTATCCAAAATAATTATTTCGGAAATTCAAACTTAAATTTTTATAATCCGACGCAGTTTAAAGGCAGACAATTTCGGAATAGATAATAGCTGATAGGTGAAAGATTACAGATATGTAGTTTTAATCTATAATCTTTCATCTATCAGCTATTCCGAATATTTCTTATTTTCAACTTCGCAACTCCAAATTTTATTCCGTAATTTTTACGCAAAATCGTCTGAATCGGTTTCGTTTTCAACTCCGACGACGCAAATTTTATTGTTATCGGCAAGTTCGAGCATTTCTTCGCGGTCAAACATCAAGGTTTTTCCGGCAGTCAAACTCAGACAAGCTGCGCCCGCTTCGATCATCGTTCGAATCGTCGGAACGCCGACAACCGGAACATCAAAACGCATATCCTGATTCGGCTTGGCGACTTTGACGACGGTTAATTTCCCTCGCGCCAATTCGCCCGCGCGTTTGATAACCGCGTCCGTTCCTTCCATCGCCTCGATTGCGACGCACGCGCTCGCTCTGACGACAATCGTTTGTCCCAAATCCAATCTGGCGATCTCGTTCGCTATTTTCAAACCGTATTCGATATTTTCTCTTTCAGTTTTATCCGGTTTTCTTTTTGTCAAAACTCCCTTTTGCGCGAGTTGTTCCTTGATAAAAAAGGTCGAATCAATCAATTCGATGTCTTCTTTCGCCAATTCGTTGGCAATTCCGCCGATCAGCGCGTCGGTGTTTCTTTCTTTCAAACTGAACAGCATTTTGAGCATACGCAAATCCGGCAGCGCACCCGAAAATATCTGAACGTGCTTGACCTGTCCCGCCATTATCACTTTTTCAACTTTTTCTTTCTTGAAAAAAGAGATCATCTTGCCAAGCTGCCCGATGCCGACCCAAATAACTTTTTCGGCGATTTCTTCGATGCTTGCGTCGGTTTCCTCACGAATCGCCGCAACGACCAAAGACGCGCCCCGCCGTTTCGCGCCTTCGACAACTAAAAATGGAAATGCGCCGTTTCCGGCGATCAAACCGTATTTCATCACTTTTGTTTTTCGCTCAGAGTAACGCCTTTAGGCGTTTTCCGTTCGGCTTCGCCGACGGTTTCACTCCTAAAGGCGTTACTCTGAACATCAATTCTTACCGCCGATTATCTCACAAGTTTTCTTAAAAATCGTATCAGACAAGCGTTTTGCCGATAATTGTTTGAAAACAAAAGGTTGAAATTAAAATAAACAAAAAATCCATCTTTACTGGATAACGTCAAATATGTTATTTTGCCTATTCATCAAACGAAATTATTTTTAAATGTATGAAAAATGTTTTAGTAACAGGCGGAGCAGGTTTTATCGGTTCGCACTTGGTCGAAAAATTGCTCGATGAAAAAACTTGGAACGTCACCGTCGTTGATAATTTCAACGATTTTTATTCGCCCGAATTAAAGCGTTCAAACGTCGCCGCATTCGAGGATAATCCGAATTTTCATCTTCACGAAATTGACATTTGCGACACCCGAAATCTCGAAAAAATATTTGCCGAAAGCGATTTCGATACAATCGTTCATCTTGCCGCCCGCGCCGGCGTGCGTCCTTCGCTTCTCCAGCCGAAACTTTACAACGAAACAAATGTGACGGGAACTCTGAATCTGCTCGAACTTGCCAAAGATTACAACGTCGAACAATTCGTTTTCGGTTCTTCGTCAAGCGTTTACGGCATAAACTCAAAAGTCCCGTTTGCCGAAGACGACAAAATAGACAAACCGATCTCGCCATACGCCGCAACCAAAGCCGCCGGCGAACTTCTCTGCCACGCTTATTCGCATTTATACAATATGCGAATCGTCTGTCTGCGCTTTTTCACCGTTTACGGAGCGCGTCAGCGTCCCGATTTAGCGATCAGAAAATTTTCGCAGCTTATCACCGATAACAAACCGATTCAGGTTTTCGGCGACGGCACAACTAGGCGCGATTACACATACGTTGACGACATAATTCAAGGCGTTCGCCAAGCGATGGATTACAAAGATTCGATGTATGAAATCATCAATCTCGGCGAATCGCAAACGATCCAACTGCGCGAACTCATCCGAGTTATCGAAAAAAATCTCGGCAAAAAAGCGATCATTGACCGCCAGCCGATGCAGCCCGGCGACGTTCCGCAAACCTACGCCAATATCACAAAGGCGCGAAAACTTTTAGGCTACGCTCCGAACACGAAAATTGACGAAGGAATTGCAAAATTTGTCGAATGGTTCAATAGGGAAATTAAAAGTTAAATTTTGCCGAAAAATTGAATGTTTTGTAAATTAATTTTTTGAAACGATTGCATTTGCGGGCGCAGAGCAACCCTTCCTGACCTGCAAATTTGACCTACTTGCGCTTTTTTACTTTATCTTGAATAAATGATTAACTTTGACTGCTCAAGAATAAAAAGATTGCAGGTTCGGAAGGGTTGCTCTGCGCCCGCTGTTTGGATAATTAAAATTCTTTAATTTTTGACTAATAAAATCCTTCCTCATCTCGTGGTCGCGTGTTCCAACGCTTGTGAATCCAGAGCCATTGTTCGGGATATTTTCTGACGTATTCTTCGACGACATTCGTAATTTTCTGCGTCAAAATTTTTATATCTTCCGCCTGATCTCCGCTTTTTTCATATTCAATCGCCGGTTCGAGATGCACGACGTATTTTCCTTTTTCCTCGTTCCAAACCGCAAAAGCGGGCAAAACCGCCGCGCCTGTTTTCAGAGCCAACTTTGCAATGCTCACGGTCGTCGAAGCCGGAACGCCGAAAAAATCTACAAAAACGCCTTCCTTTTCCTGCACGTTCAGATCAGCCAAAATCCCCAGAATCTCGCCGTTTTCCAAAACGCGAAACATTTTCCGTGCCGATTTTGTTTTATCGAGCGTAACCGTGCCGAACTTCGTGCGAAAAGAATCCACAAAATTTTCGATCAGAGGATTATCAATCCGACGCACTAAAATATTCATTCCGTAACCGAATGCGGGCGCGAGCAAATTAAAAACTTCCCAACTTCCGAAATGTCCCGTAAAAAACAAAACGCCGTTTCCTTTCGCGTAAACCGGATCGAAATTTTCCGCTTTGCCAACGACTTCGACGAGATTATGAATATCTTTATGTTTGAATTTTCTGAAATGCGACACAAAACCGAGATGCCGTCCGAGCGATTCAAATGTGCCGTGAATGATTTTTTCTTTTTCTTCTTCGGATAATTCGGGCAGAGCAATTTCCAAATTGCGCCTTGCCGTTTTTTGCAGTTTCGGAAATTTTTTTGAAAGAAATTTGCCAAACGCTTTCCCAAACCGCATTGAAGTTTCAAGCGGCAGCGCACCGATTGCGCCGAGCAAAGAACGCACGGCGTAAAGTTCGGCTTTGGTTTGAATTTTGCTTTTCTTTTTCGGCATTTGCGAATCAAAACCTTGAGCGATAGCGACGGGTTTCGATGTTTACCGAGTCGCTATCGCTCAGGGTTCTGACTATTAATTTCGATTGGCGAGCATTAATTTCATCAGTTCAATTGCGCCGATTTCGCCTTTTTTCTTGATAAATTTCCTCGAAGTGTTGTCGCCGATCTCAAAGACAATCGCTTCCATTTTGTGCGAAACGTAAAAATAATTTCTGGAAACAATCGCAGGTTCGGCTTTGTCGTTCGGTTTGATGTTCGGTTCGTAATTCGGCAATGCCTTTTTGATATTATCTAACCAATCCCAAACCAAATTCGGCATATTGCTGTCGGTAAAATTTTTCTCCATCGGATAATAAATATCGTCCCAAGTCGAATGAAAATCAATGCCGAAATAAAATTTTCCGCCCGTTTCGCGTTCACGTTTTTTCAAAAATTCGCTCACCGCTTTTCCTTCCGGCTGATTAAATTTCGTCCAATCCCGGTTCAAATCAACGCCGCCCGCATTGTGCCGCCAATGTCCCGCATCAACTCCGTCGGGATTCATCAGAGGCACGACATAAACCGTAAATTCCTTGCGAAACTGCTTTGATAATTTCGATTCGTCGGCGATTTTTTCAACAAACGCCTGCATCGCAAAATAACCCGTAACTTCCGGCGGATGCTGGCGCGAAATGACCATAATCATCTTTTTCGCGTTCGGATTTCCGATTGTCAACATCCGCAAAGGTTTGCCGTTTTTGCTTGTGCCGATGTTTTCAATTTTCAGATCACGTCTTGCCGCAAATTCGTCCATCCAAGCAAAGACATTTTTCGATGTTTGCAATTCCTGCGCGGAAATCCACATCGGTTTTTTGCCGATTTCAAGCCGCATCAGGATTCGTTTCGGACGCGATTCCGCGCCAATTTCGCCCGTTCCTTTTTCTTCTTCGGTAATTCTTGAAAGTTCGAGCGGTTTCCATTTTTCGCCGTCTTTGCTGATCTGCGGCGAATAACGATGCTTGGCAAATTCGGGATATTTCAGTTTTACAAAAATTTCTTTCTTCCGTTTCGACCAAACTTTGAACGCATACCACGGACTCATATTGATCGGCGCGTTTTCCGGCGTGATCAAAATCGTATAAATATTTTCGCCTGTCCGTTCAATCTCATTAAGCCTCGCGCCGTCAAATTCGTTTGAAAAATAAACTTCGTCCGCTTCAAAAGAAAAAATCTGCCGCGTCTGTTTTTCAATCGGCTTCGTCGTCGTATCAACTTCCTGCGCCGGCTGCTGACCTTGAAAAACAGGTTTAGCAGTCTGTCCAAACGCCGAAATGAACAGAGCAAAAAAAAGAAAAATCGGAAAGAATCTTTTTATACTCATTATTTTTTGTTATTTAATCCACTTTCGAGTTCCGGCAATTTCGTCAATTTTATTTTCCAATTCCGTCAATTTGGAAAGTTCCTTCTCAAAATCGGCACTTCCTTTTCTGCAGCCTCTATAATGGTCAATACTTTTCTTCTTGCCATTGATTTGAATTGAAGTTAAAGCCGACGGATTATCGGTCATTTGATAACAATCATATTCGCCGTTCAAATCAAAAAAATCGGCTTTTTCAAATTCTTTTACCAATTCTCTGACCTTCTCTTTGCTGATTCTCCCTTCGGCTTTTCCTTTGGTTTTTGTAAACTTTTCGCCCTCAAATAAAACCGAACCATCGGCTTTAACAGTCAATTTGTAAATCGGACAAACGCCGTAACAAGCGGTTCTCTCCAAAATTATCAATAAATCTTCGGGAATCTCATCTGTTTGATTTTGCGAAGCGGCAATCTCTGTGTTTTGTAAATTACCTGCCGCTAAATTAGCATTTTTGACCGGATAACAATTAAAATAAAATAAAAAAAACCAAAGTTGTCAATAAAATTTTCCAGTTAAACATTTTTCCTCCTTTTGGAAATTAAACAGTTATTTTTCGATTTATAAACTGTATAACGCTTAATTATGTCTAAACTTGCATTTTCACTTGCATTTTCATTCAACAAATAAAAAATAAATAATTTTCCAAATATATTATTCAACTTGTGCAAAATTTCTAAACCGTCGCTCTCTCAACCCGATTATAAACCGTATCTCGCTCAACCGCTTCAAATCCGGCGTTTTCGATCATTGTTATCAACTCATCTTTCGTCATTTTAACATCGCCTTCGTCGGCGTAAGCGTGCGTTAATTCGCCGCCGTCGGTAATCGTGCCGTCGAGGTCGTTTGCTCCGAAATGTAGTGCGGTTTGAGCAACGTCTTTGCCGAGCATCACCCAATAAGCCTTGATGTGGTCGAAATTATCGAGCATCAGACGCGAAACCGCAATCGTTTTCAAATTATCAATCGCATCCGGTCCCGGCAAAGTCGAAAGTGCCGTTCCCGGCGGATAAAACGCAAGCGGAATAAAACATTGAAAACCGCCCGTGTCGTCCTGCTGTTCACGCAGTTTGATAAAATGGTCAATGCGATCCTCAATTGTTTCGATGTGTCCGTAAAGCATCGTCGCGTTTGTTTTCAAACCCTGTTTGTGGACTTTGCCCGCAAGCTCTAACCATCTTTCGCCGTCGCATTTGTGATCGCAAATTCTCGAACGAGTCGGTTCGGCAAATATCTCCGCACCGCCGCCCGGACAAGAATCCATTCCCGCCGCCGCCAGTTTTTCGATAACTTCTTCGTCCGACATTTTGTAAAACCTCGCAAAAAAATCAAGCTCAACCATCGTCAGAGCCTTCAAATGAAGTTTCGGAAATTCCCGTTTCAAGGACGAAAACAAATCCGTGTAATACTCAAACGGCAATTTCGTGTTCAAACCGCCGACAATATGCAGTTCCGTCGCCCCTTCATTAACGGCAGTTCGAGCAATTTCAATCCCTTCATCAATCGAATGCGTATAAGCATCATCCTGCCTCGCACGCCTGTAAAACCCGCAAAACTTACAATCCGCCACACAAATATTCGTGTGATTAAAATGCCGATTGACGTTGTAATAAGTATCCTTCCCGTGCTTCTCCCGACGCACAAAATCAGCCAGTTTGCCGAGTCCGTTCAAATCCTCAGTCGCAAACAAAGCCATCCCCTCATCAAAGGTCAAACGCTTATCCGCCTCAACCTTTTCCGCTATTTCGTTTATATTTTTATCAAATGAAAATTGCATATAATTATTTTATGTAACAATTACTATTCTGTTCAGAAATTTTATTTGCCACTTTCCTTTTTCCTTTGTGGCTTCATAGACTAATCCGGTTGCACCAACCCATCTTGATGGATACCGCGATTTACCGTTTACAACCGTAATTACTTGTATCTTTCTCCATAATGTAACTTTTGCCTTATTTGAGTTTTCAAAAAGCAGGCGGTTAATTTCAAAGTAACAATCTCCATTATTACTTTTAATTTCAGCTTCAATTTCTTTATCATTCATGAACTTAAGATGATAATCATTGATTTGCTTCGGAAATATTTCGGGTTCATTCGTTTCAATCAAAATTATTTGTTTGTCATCCACGATTGGAATTGTGCATTGAAGAAAACTTTCATCAACCATCAATTTCTCAAATCCATCATCAAAAACTAAATTTAAAATTTCTGCTTTATCTTTAGTTGATACTTTAATCTTTTTCTTGCTAGGTTTTTGTGCCGAAACATTTGAGGCAAAAGCCAAAAGAAAAAGAAAAATGATCGTGAGTTTTGTGAATTTCATAAATTACTCCTAAATTTTTTAATAAGTATAACGAGCAATAGCGAGTATCGTAAATTACTCAAAACCTGACGTTAAATAAACTTGCTCTGACTTGAGTTCGCTAAACTAATTTTGATGCCGATTTCTTAAATCACGCCGCTAAAACTTCCACATATTCACTTTTTGACAAAGGCTTCGGAGTTTCAGTTATTTCCAAATTTCTTTCAAATCTAATCTAAAACCATCCAAAAACAGTTCGCCAGAAATTTCCTTTGGATTTTCTAAAATTTCAACTTCTTTATTCGGGCGATAAACGAATACCTGTTTTGTTTGTGGACTTATCAGCCAACCGAGCGAAACGCCGTTTTCGATATATTCCTGCATCTTTTCTTTCAAATCTTTTAAGACATCGGATTTTGAACGGAGTTCGATCACAAAATCGGGAGCGAAGGGAATCACGCCTTCCTGTTCTTCTCTCGTCAGCGAATTCCAACGCTTTGTTTTTAACCAAGCGACATCGGGCATACGTTTTGCACTGTTATCTAATCTGAAAAATGTCTGTGCATCAAATACTTCGCCGTTGTTTGTTTCTTCCGCCCAGTTTCCAAGTTTTCGATTCAAATATGAGTTTTTCTTACCTGTTAATCCACCAGTTCCCGGCACAATTTCCAAATCTCCTTCCGCATTCATTTCAATTAAAACATCATCATTATTCCGACAAAACCGTAAAAATTCCTTGTCGTTCATTTTCTTTAGAAAAGACCCGAACTCAAGTTTTATTTCATCAAAATATGTTTCTTGAATTAGTTCATTATTTATTACAATCGAACTCATTTTTTACCTCCTCACAAATCCTCAGTCGCAAACAAAGCCATTCCTTCTGAACAGGTCAAACGCCTATCCGCTTCAACCTTTTCCGCTATGCACGTTTATATTTTTATCAAATGAAAATTGCATATATTATTTATTCATTTCTTGCTTTCTTGTCTTATATTCTACTGTAAAAATTTTCCTTATTATATCGTCGGTAAAAATGTATTTTATTGAATATAAACTTCCTTCAACAAACGAAGGATACTGAGAATGAACAACAACTTTCCTAGATAATTCATTGTTTATAGAATATGTAAGACCATATTTATCGGTAAACGATGTGTAAGAAACGCTATCTACTTCGCTTCCTTTTGCTGTTATACTGCCTCCAGAAACAATACTGAATATTGATGTAGGAAGGTCTTTTAAACTTTGATGTTTTTTTGGTTTAAGGGTAATCGAAACTATTGTGCCGACGAATTCATTTTGTGGACACATAAGTTTGTCGCGTATGTCTTCTGTTGTCATACAATCATCTAATGCCTTAACGTATTCAAATTCAATTCTAAAGTTTTCGTCATAATCGCATTCTTCTTCGCACGATTCTCCAAACATTATTTCTACATCCTTTTTTTTTGACCAACCAAGTTTCAAATTCTTTAATTTACCTTTGCCAAAAAACTCAAGCCCTTTAATTTCATTTGGATAGAGATTTTCATTTATAAGCAGCTTTTCGTTAAACGAATCAATTTGGATAATTCCTGTAAGAAAAATGAAAATGATTGTAAATATTGCGAATTTCATAAATTACTCCTAAATTTTTTAATCAGTATAACGAGCAATAGCGAGTATCGTAAATTACTCAAAACTTGGCGTTAAATAAACT
Source organism: Pyrinomonadaceae bacterium (assembly GCA_965214585.1). Taxonomy (GTDB): domain Bacteria; phylum Acidobacteriota; class Blastocatellia; order Pyrinomonadales; family Pyrinomonadaceae; genus JAHCHG01. The sequence continues at coordinate 1,913,316 of OZ243957.1, forward strand.
TGCTCGATTACCGTTCGCTTTACTGATTTTGATGCCGATTTATCAAATCACCACGTTAAAACTTCCACATATTTACTTTTTAACAAAGGCTTTGGAGTTTCCGCAATTTATCTCCGAATCTCTTTTAATTTCAACGGAAAAACCAAAAAATCAGAGCTGTAATAAGTGAAAAGTTGAATCAGCTTGATTTCCGAACGGAAAATTTCGCCGATTCAACTTTGGTTTTTTTTAATTAAGAGTTAGCATTTTTATCTTTTTCCTTAGATTTGTCCGAGCGTCCCGCCGTATCTTTGAATTCGACGGGCGTTCCGGCTTTGGTGCGGCGACCAAGAGCGAGCGCGTCCCAATTCGTCAGCCGGACGCAGCCGCTTGATGTTACATAGCCGATTGTTTCCGGTGCTTTTGTGCCGTGAATTCCGTAATGCGGTTTTGATAAATCCATCCAGACAAGCCCGACGGCGTTGTTCGGTCCCGGCGGAATCATCGCGTCTTTGCCGCCGCTTTTGCCGAGTAATTCGGGCTGATAATGCCACGTCGGTCTTTCCGTAACGGAATTTATTTTGTATTCGCCGGAAGGCGACGGATCGTAATCCGAGCCGAGCGTTGACGGATAATGCGCGAGAACTTTTCCTTGCGCGTCGAGCGCGTGAACGTAATGTCCGCCGTCGGACACGACGATTTTTGCAACATCTTTTGCCGGTTTTTCTTCAACCGCCCGAATATTCGGCGCGATTATTTTATCGCCGGCTTTTAATTCGTCGAGTTTGACGTTCGGATTAAGCTGCTTCAAAAGTTCGGGCGAAGTATGAAATTCTTCCGAAAGTTTTTCGGTCAGAGTTTCATAGCACATACAATCCATTTTCGCTTTTTCGTAAATGTCCGCCGGGATTTTCTTGAACGGTCCCTCGACATTTTTTTCGCTCAACTGCTGTTCGGTAACGAGTTTGTCGGGCGAATCGGCGAGTTCGATCAATTTTTGATAAGTTTTTTTATCAACCTGTCCGTTTGCCGAAAGATCGTTGGCTTTTTGAAACCAATAAACGGCTTTTTCCGTATTTTTGCCCCATTTTCCGTCAATAATTCCGGGCGAAAACCTTGTTCTGTCAAGCAGAATCTGTGCGCGGAAAACCGACGGACCGGAAACGTCGCCCGAAAGCGGCGTGTATTGATTTTTTGTATTGACGTTTTCCATCGAAATTTCCGAATATTTTTCCGCATTCGGTTTTTCGGCTTTTTCCGTCGGCTGGTCAACTTGGACGAAACTTTTCCAGCCTTCGTCCATACGTCCTTTTTCGATCTCCGCTTCCGAAGGATTTTCCTCTTCGTCGCCAAGCGGTTCGACCTCTTTTTTCGCCGCCGCATCCGCGTCAGCATTTGAATTTTCATTGTTCGCCGCGTTTTCGGCGTTTATATTATTATTCCCACTGTTCGCATTTTCCGGCGGAACGCAGCCGACCATCAAGGCGGACATTAACACCAGAAATCCAAACCATTTCAATCTGTTCGTTGTATTTTTTTTATTCATATTTTTACTCCTGAGAAAATTTTCTTGTTCATTTTCTCAAGCATAGCATAGTGAATTTAATATTCGGAAAGAAGGCGGAAAACCGAATCGCAATAAGGGTGCTTTCCACAGTTTTGGTTTTATCCTCACTAATCATCGGCTGTCCGTCTTACTTTAAATTTTTTCGCGCTGTGCCGTTTGTGCCGGACGTTTCGCACCGGCAAAGAGCCGTCAAGTTCGATATATAAACGGAATTTTCACAAAATATAAACGGAATTTTCACAAATATTTCTCCGCAAAAACCGCCGCGCCGAAAGTTAAAAATAAGATCACGCTGACAAAGGCGTTTGTCGTAAAAAATGCCGCGTTCATTCGTGAAAGATCGTTCGGTTTAACAAGTGTGTGTTGATAAATCATCAACGCGCCCGTCGCAATTATGCCGAAAAGCGCAAACAATCCCAAATTCGTCATTAAATAAAGTAAAATTAAAACGATGAACGCCTGAAAGTGAAAAATCCGGGCGATCCAAAGCGAATTTTTGATGCCGAAACGCGCCGGAATCGAGCGCAGACCGGCTTTTCGGTCAAACTCGAAATCCTGACAAGCGTATAAAACATCGAATCCCGCCGTCCACATCAAAACGAAAAGCGATAAAAGCAAAGGGACAGGCGAATCAAACGTGCCGCGCACGGCGATCCAAGCGGCAGTCGGCGAGATCGCCAACGCCCAGCCCAAAATCAAATGCGCGAAAGCGGTAAATCTTTTCGCGTAGGAATAACCTAAAACGCTCAAAAGCGCGACGGGCGAAAGCGCAAATGTCAGCCAATTCAAAGCATATGCGGCAATTTCAAACAAAATTATCGAAGCGATCAAAAACGCCCAAGCGAAATTGACGCTCAATTTTCCGCTTGGCAGTTCGCGGCTTGCCGTTCGTGGATTTCGCGCGTCAATTTCTTTATCGGCGATGCGGTTAAACGTCATCGCCGCCGAACGCGCTCCGAACATTGCGACGGTTATCCAGAGAATCTGCCAAACGGTCGGCAAACCGTTCGCCGCCAAAACCGCGCCGAGAAACGCAAACGGAAGCGCGAACAAAGTATGCTCGAACTTTATCATCTCCAGCGTCGTTTTTAGTTTTTCTCCGAAGTTTTTCATAACACAAATTTCAGAAAAGCAAATTTAATGCCGAAAAAAAAATGCGGCAAAAACGGCAGTTTGCATCGCAAATCTTTGGCAAAATGCAAACCGATTGGCAAACAAACGGCAAAATGCTTTATAATAAAATCGTCGCAAAATAATGACAAATCCGCAATCCGAAATCCCAAATCCCAAATCGAAAAATGCCTTCCGGTAAAACGCACGATGCAGTTACATTCCTTTTGACCGCGCCCGTTTTTGCGGCGACGTGGCAAGTCGCGGGCAGTTTGCCGACGGCTTTTTTGGTAATGTTCGCATTTCTTTTCGGCGGCTTAATGTTCGGTCCCGATTTGGATACGCGCTCGTCGCAAACTTCGCGGTGGAGCGTTTTTTCAAGTCTTTGGTATCCCTATCAGGCGTTTTTCAAGCATCGTTCGCGCTGGTCGCACGGTTTGATTTTCGGAACATTTCTTCGCGTCGTCTATTTTGTCGGCGTGCTGACTCTTTTGGCATTTCTGTTCGTGTTTTTATGTTCGGTATATTCGGGCGGCGACATTCCGAATTTGTGGGAATTTTCAAAAAGCTGGCAAATTATCGGCAGATACGTTCGCACGAATTTCGGTGCAGAGGCGTTTCCGGCGGTTTTTATCGGTTTGTGGCTCGGCGCGGCAAGCCACACGCTGACCGATATGGCAGGATCGTTTATCAAACACGGGCGGATTATGGAATTTTTGTAAATTCGTCAATGTAAAAAACAAATTAAAGCAGCAAAAAATAAATCGGCGGCGATTTTGACTCGATCAAAACGCCGCGCGATGTTTGTTTTATTAATTTTATTTGGGGAAAATTACATAAAGTTCGGAGTTATTTTTTATCTTCCTTATTACCCGGATGATTTTCGGAATCTCTATCTTCATCTTCTGTTTCCTGATGAGCAAATACCGCGCCGTCGTTTTTGCCGAAAATACTTGAAAGAACATTGCTCAATACATCAGACACTTTTGAAGGCTTACTGTCTGCACCGTTTCTTTCAAAAGTTTTCTCGGCAAAAACAAAATCCAATCTAACCAGTTCCGCCGTTATATGTCTGCAAAAAGAGCATTTTACAAGATGCCTGATAATCGGTTCGTTTTGTTTCGCGGTTAAATTACCTTCAACAAACGCGTTTAAGGTGTCATCATCAAGATGATTTTCTTTTGTTTCTATATTATTTCCGCATCTCTTTTTCAAAGCACGGTCTATCATTGCCTGAATTCGCACTTCGGGCGAATCAGGTTTTATCTGATTATTCATTAAAGGTTCCAGCCTCCCGACAAACAGACGCTTGTCTAAGTTAAATTTGCGTAAAATATTAAAATTATTATGAAATTACGGCAATCTTTTACGATGTCGGAATTTAACTATGAGTTGTTGAAAGTTTTCGGAAGAGGTCTGATGTAGAAAGGTCTTGAGTGGCTAATTCGAGGCAGAGATCAATTTCCTTTTTGCATAACTGGTGTGTTTCTTCGAGTTCCGCGCAGAAAAGCTGCAAAATTTTGCTGTAACTTTTCTCCAGCCAGCGCATAATTGTTGATTCGTGAATTTTGCTTTTCGGGTTTTTTTTGCGGTTTGCGGATTTTCTCTGAAACCATTTGCGAAGCGGCGATTCGGGGTTTTCGACGAGCCTTGCGATTTCGCGCAGTTTCAAATCTTCGACGTGATAATAAAGAAGCAGAAGTTTTTCGTGATCGTCCAGATTTTCAAAGGCGTTTTCAATCGCCGTCGAAGTTGCCTGACGATAGCGTTGTTTGGAAATTTCGTTAATCATTTCGCTTTCGCCGCCGAGTTTTTCCGTGTCGGCAAAACTCGCGTGAGTGTAGCCTTCGCCGACATTTTCCGTCATCTGATCGAGGGAAACTTCGTCCTGACTGGCGCGGTGCAAATCTACGAGCGAATGCCAGATAACCGTTCTGAGCCAGCCGCGCAGAGAACCGCGTCCGCTGAATGTGGCAAATTTTGAAGCCCTTTCGCCGTCAACGATCCGCGTTCCGTAAAGATCAACGTAAACCCGATCAACAACCTCGTCCGCGTCAACATCCGTGCGGGCAAGGTGTCTGGCGACTCGTTCCAGATACGAGCGATGCTGTTGGTCGAATTCCCACCAAGCGCGTTCGTTTCCGTTGGCGCATCCCAAAGCCAAAAATAAATCATCGGCTTTAATATTGTTTAAGAATTCTTTTACTTCTTCGACGGTGGCGGGTTCGGAAAAGTTCGTGTTAATGAATTTTTCGGCGGATGTTCGTAAGGAGTCTTTTACGCAATCAAGAGTTAATTCAAAATTCGGCGCATTTTTACTGCACCGCGTATAGATTTCATCCATTACGGATTCACATTCTGCAAGCAAATCTTTAATTAAATCATCGTCAGGGTTCATTGAAAGAAGAATTATAAACGATTTCCGGGAAATATGCCAGCTTTTTTCTGAGAAAGTCATTAAGCGCGATAAAATCAATTGATTTTGCCCGATTTAAGCGACAGGTTTTGAGTGTTTTCCGTCGTGGAATGTTCCAATTTGTCTTCGACGTATTGCAGTTGATAAAGCCGCCAGTAAAGACCGCGCTCGGTTAAAAGTTCGTTGTGCGTTCCGCTTTCGCGCAACTCGCCGTGGTGAAAAACCAAGATTCTGTCGCATTTCTGAATCGTCGAAAGGCGGTGCGCGATGACGAGCGAAGTTCGCTGCTGCATCACGCGGTCAACGGCTTGCTGTATGAATTGCTCGGTTTCCGTGTCAATCGAACTTGTCGCTTCGTCTAAAATCAGTATTTTCGGGTCGAACGCCAAAGCACGGGCAAAAGAGATAAGCTGTTTCTGCCCGACGGAAAGCCCCGCGCCGCGTTCTTTGACCTTTGTTTCAAAGCCTTCGGACAGTTTTTCGATAAATTCGCTCGAATGAACTTCGCCCGCCGCCCAGCGAACTTTTTCATCGGAAATTTCCGCGTTTCCCAATCGAATATTATTAGCAATCGAACCCGAAAAAAGAAAAACGTCCTGCAGAACGACTGCAAAATTCGCTCTTAAATCGTGCAAATCCCAATCGCGCACGTCAACTCCGTCGAGCAGAATCTTACCTTTTTGAATGTCGTAAAAACGCATCAGAAGATTTGTCACCGTAGTTTTTCCCGAACCCGTATGACCGACAAGCGCGACTGATTCGCCCGGATTTATCGTAAAATTTATGTTTTTCAAGACATAATCTTCATCTTTATATGCAAACCAAACGTCGCGGAATTCGATTTTGCCGACGGCTTTTCCACGTTTTTTCGGTTTTTCGGGCGTGGTTATTTCGACGGGCAGATCGAGCAGCAGAAAAATTCTGTGCGAAGCGACAATTGCGGCTTGCAGGACGTTGAATTTATCCGACAAATCTCTGATCGGCTGAAAAAGCTGTTGCGAATATTGAATAAAAGCGATGACGATTCCGATTGTCACAGCCGATTGTGCGGCGGACGCGCTTTGCAGAATTTGATAACCGCCGAACCAAATGACCAGCGCGATGCCGACCGCGCCGATAAAATCAACCATCGGGTAAAAGATCGCGTAATAATATATGGTTTCGATGTTCGCGTCGCGGTATTCGTCGTTGATGTCGTGAAATCTGCGCTGAACTTTTTCTTCGGCGTTAAAAAGCTGGACGGTTTGCGCTCCCGAAATGTGTTCCTGCAAAAAAGCGTTGAGTTTCGCCATTCTCGTCCGCACTTTGTCAAAACCGACGCGGGCGCGTTTGCGAAACCAGTTCGTCGCCGCGAAAAGAAGCGGAACTGTAATCAGCGTTACGAGCGCGAGTTTCCAATCGAGCCAGAACATCATCCCGACAATCGCAAAAATAATCACAAGATCGCCGAGAACGTCAATCACGCCCGACGTAAAAAGTTCGTTGAGCGCGTCAACGTCGCTTGTCATTCGGGTAATAATTCTGCCGACGGGATTTTTGTCGTAATACGCGACTTCCTGATTTTGCAGTTTCGAGAAAATCTGCGAGCGCAGATCGAACATCACTCTTTGCCCGACGATGTTCAGCAGAATTTCCTGAATGTATGAAAAAATAAAGCGAAACAAAAACAGACAGAAAAACAAAAATGAAAAAAGCCAAATGCCTTCCGTTTCCTTCGGCACGATAAAATCGTCAACCGCCATTTTCGTAAAATACGGCTGCAAACTTATCAAAATATTGGTCAGCAAAGTTAAAACGAGCGCGGCGGCGGCGGTTTTCCAGTAAGGTTTCAGATAACCGAGCAGACGCTTTGTTACGCGCCAATCGTAAGTTTTTTCGATAAGCTGTTCGTCTTGCTTTTCGTTTGTTGATTCAGGCATTCGAGTTTAGATTTTAGATTTTGGTTTTTGGATTGGCAATATGGCGAAGTTACTAATTTACCGCATCGAGCATTAAAGCGCGAAAACCCGCTTGAATAAAATGTTTATCGCAAGTCAGCGCGTCCGTTATGCCGTGTTCGCGCATCACGATAAACGAGATGCAGTCAACCAAACCCCAAGTTTTATCAGCGTGAGTTTTGTAAAGTTCAAATGCCAGATTGAAAAGTGTTTCGTCAAGGCGAACCACTTCCGTTTCATAAGTCGAAAGAAAATTTTCGATAATTGTAACCGATTCATTTCTGTAATTTTTCGCCAACGCATTTCCGATTTCGAGCAAAACGCAGTCGGTTATCAAAACCGGCTTATACTCAAATTCGTGCGACAGGCGAACGGCTTGCGCGTGATATTCGTCCCTTTCGCTCACAAGAGCGACGGCAAACGCCGTATCAACGAATGTTTTCTTCAATGTCTTTTTCTCCGTTTGCGTATAAGTCAAAATTTTCGGCAAAATCCGGCGGACCTTGAATTTTGATTTTTCGCAACCTTGCCATCAAACTCGGTTTATCTCCGTTTTCTTCAAACTTCTTAACAAAATCAAACACTTCCGGCAAAACATTTTCCGGCAGATTCTGCACTTTGGCGACAATTTCTTCTCTGATGTTCATACTTTTTACCTCTATTTTACAGATTATCTCACAAAAATCGCCATACGTCAGTAGTAAGTTTTGCGCGAAAGGTCAGCAGCGTCGGCGTGAGCTGATGCGTATTGCTAAGGCATTGAGAACGCATCGGCTCACTTCGGACGCTGCCGACAAGAGTTTCAACTTATGGCTTGCCAAAAACCGAGATTGCACATTGCCAATCCAAAATCCAAAATCTAAAATCTAAGAAGCTGTTTGGAAACTCAAAAAAAACGTAACGCCGCCATCTTGGCGGCTGTCTTGGTGGCTTCCAGCCGCCAATTCGAGCGTTATTTACTCGAATTGGCGGGAAAAGCAGATAAATTTGGCGGCTGGAAGCCACCAAGACAGCCGGCTGGAAGCCTGCGATACAATTACCAAACAGCTTCTAAAAAAAGAATGAGCCGTTTTATCAACGAACACAAAAACAATTGGCAGCGTTTGGAAGAACTTCTGGCGAAAACGGATAAACTGAGTTTGCGCGGTTTGCCGCGAGCCGAAGTGCGCGAATTCGGCGAACTTTACCGCCGCGCCGCCGCAGATTTGGCAATCGCCCGCGCCGAAACGCGCGATTTGCGATTGATAAATTATCTGAACAGTTTGGTTATCCGCGCTCACGGCAAAATCTATAAAGCCGAAAGCAAAGGCGCGAGCGTCGTTTGGCAATTTTTCGCAAAGGATTTTCCGCAGACGTTTCGGGCAAATTTTCGCTATATGTGGATTGCTTTCAGCATTTTCGCAGTTTTTATCGTTTTGGGATTCGTCGCCACTTGGCTCGACACGGATTTTACCAGATTTGTGCATTTGGGCGGCGTTACCGAGCAGATCAAGGCGAACAATCAATGGTGGCTTTCCCTTAACGAAGCCAACCAGATGGGCGCGAGTTACATACTTTCCAACAACATTCTCGTCACGTTTCGCGTTTTCGCAATGGGCGCGTTTTTCGGAATCGGCGCGTTTTACGATCTGGCAATCGAAGGCGCGAGATTCGGCAGCATTTTCGCCGCTTGCTACAAACTGAACCCGCCGTTCGGCAACGCGCTGGCAAGTTTCGTCGTCGGACACGGCGTGATCGAACTTTCGACGATTTTCTTCTGCGCCGGCGCGGGAATGATGATCGGCTACGCTCTTGTCAATCCGGGCGATCTGTCGCGCGGTCAAGCCGTAAAAAAGAAGGGAATCGAAGCCGCGAAAATCGTTATCGGCTGCGCGTTTTTCCTCGTTATCGCCGGAATAATCGAAGGCTTTCTCTCGCCCGCCGACATTCCCGCGTGGATCAAATTCGGCACGGGAATCTCGACGGGAATTGCGATGTATTCTTATTTATTTTTAGTCGGCAGAGATGCAAAGGAAAAAGATTTAGCTGAACAGAAAAGTTGATTGGGAATAAAATTTTGTCCGTTAAATATAAGTATAAAAACGCTTAATCAAAAACTCTGTCAAAAACTTTTCCGACATTTCGCAAATAATGTTTTAAGTCGAAAACTTTTTCAATTTCTTCATCCGAAAGTTTCGAGTTTATATCCGCGTCGTTTTTCACCAATTCCTTATATTCGCCGCCTTCGTCCCAGACTTTCATTGCGTTTCGCTGAACCCACGAATAAGCGTCTTCGCGCGAAACGCCTTTTTGCGTCAAAGCTAAAAGCATCTGTCCGCTGAAAATCAACCCGCGCGTTTCGTTCAGATTTTTCAGCATATTTTCGGGATAAACAACTAAATTATCAAGCAGCGAAGCGGTTTTTGCCAGCAAATAATCGAGCGTAACGGAAGAATCGGGCAGAACGATGCGTTCGGCGGAACTGTGCGAAATGTCGCGTTCGTGCCAAAGTGCGACGTTTTCCAAGCCGACAACCACATTTGCGCGAACCGTCCGCGCCATTCCGCAAATGCGTTCGGATAAAATCGGGTTTCGTTTGTGCGGCATCGCGCTTGAGCCTTTTTGTCCGGTTTTGAATTTTTCCTGCGCTTCCCGAACTTCCGTTCTCTGCCAATGGCGAACTTGCAAAGCGAATTTTTCAAGCGAAGACGCGATAATTCCGAGCGTGCATAGATATTCGGCGTATCTGTCGCGCTGAATGACCTGCGTCGAAATGTCCGCCGCTTTTAAGCCTAATTTTTCGCAAACTCTCTCCTCAACTTCCGGGTCAAGATGAGCAAACGCGCCAACCGCGCCGGAAATTTTGCCGACGGAGATTATTTCTTTCGCCTTTTCAAGACGGACTTTATTTCTCCGCATTTCCGCGAACCAAAGGGCAAAAGTCATTCCGAAAGCCGTCGGTTCAGCGTGAATTCCGTGCGTTCTGCCGATTTGCGGCGTGTCTTTGAATTCAAAAGCGCGGCGTTTTAGAACTTCCGAAAGTTGTTCAATTTTTTCGAGCAAAATTGAACAAGATTCTTTTAATAAAAGCGCGTTCGCCGTATCAACAACGTCGCTTGAAGTCAAACCGAAATGCACAAAACGCGCCGCGTCGCCGATATTTTCCGCCAGATTCGTCGTAAAAGCGATCACGTCGTGATCGGTAATTTTTTCGATTTCCCTAATTCGCTCAACCGTAAAATCGGCTTTTTCCTTAATCGTTTCAACAGCTTCGCGCGGAATCGTTCCCATTTCTGCGTGAACTTCGCAAACGGCGATTTCTACATCGAGCCATTTTTGAAACTTATTCCGCAACTGCCAAACCGCGCCCATTTCGGGCAGAGTGTATCTTTCAATCATCTTGTTTTGCTCTGAATTTTGAAGTGAAAAAGGCAAATTTTACGGAAACAAACAAGATGAACCGAATAATTAAAAATAATACTCAAACTATTTTTAATTCTGTTCATCCCGTCCATTCCTGTTAGTTATTTTTTCATCTTTTCAGTTTCGTTAAGTAAAACCGGCTCGCCGAATCCCAACTCTTTCAAACGCGGCAGTTGAGTTTTCGCATCGCCGACGACCAAATAGATCATTTTATTCGAGTCGAGATATTTTTTCGACAAATTTTTGATCTCGTCAACCGTCATCCGTTTGACGATTGCTTCTCTGTCTTTGACGTAATCGTATTTGAAACCGTATTTGCTAATATTAGAGAGCAAATTCAATTTCGCGCCCGCCGTTTCAAAGGCTCTCGCGTTGCTTTTTATTAGAAAACCTTTCGTCGTTTCCAAATCTTTTTCCGAATAATTTTTCCCGTAATCGTCCAAAATTTCTTTAACGAGCTGCGCGGATTCCAAAGTTACATTCGTTCGCACGCCGCTTGAAATTCTAAAAACTCCGGGCGACTTCGTGCCGGAAAAACCTGAGCCGATTCCATAAGTGTAACCTTTTCCTTCGCGCAATTGCTGTGTTAATTGCGATGCGAAACCGCCGCCGCCGAGAATGTAATTCATAATCGTCGCCGGATAAAAATCTTTGTCGGTTGCCGCCAATGCCGGATAACCGAAATTTATTACGGACTGTTTCGCGTCGGGAACGTCGTAGAAATAAATCTTCGACTGTTTCGGCGGTTGGGGCGTTTTATAATCGGGAATTTCGACCTTTTTGGCTTTCCACATTTTGTTCAAATCGTTTAATGAACTCGTAATCGCCCTTTTATCCAACGCTCCGACGACGTGCATTCTGGCAACCGACGGCGAGATATTTTTGTTGTAATATGCCTTCAAATCGTCGAGCGTAATTGCATTTACCGACTCGATTGTTCCCAAAATATTTTTCGAGCGAATGTTGTCTTTGCCGTAAATCAATTCGTCAAAAGCGTTTGCGGCAATTGCGTTCGGATTCGCCTTTTGCTGTTGAATCTGGCTGATAATTCGCTGTTTTTGCAAATCAAATTCCTTCGCATCCCAACGCGGTTCGAGCAAGATTTCTTCGACGAGATCGAGCGTCGCATTGTAATTTTTCGCCAAAGTATTTCCACGAATCGTTATATCTTCGGTGTCGGCGGAAACTGAAATCGAAGCACCGAGCTGCTGAATCGCTTGTTCGAGTTCGACGGGCGTTTTGTTTTTCGTGCCTTGCGTCAGCATCCGCGCCAGCAGATTTGAAACGCCGACTTTGTTTGCATCTTCAAGAAGCTGTCCGCCGCCGATGACAATCTCGAAATCAACAAGCGGAACTTCCGTGTTTTGAATGCCGTAAACTTTCAGACCGTTTTTGAGTTTGTCTTCCCAAATCGCCGGAATTTTAATCTCCGGCGCGTCGCCGTAAGACGGCTCAACCGTGCGGTCAAAACTCGACGGCGTGCGTTCATATTCGGCTTTTTGATTCGGATCAACTTCGTCTTCTGCGCCCGCGACAATTTTTTCTTCGACGACTTCCGCGCGTTTTGAATTTTCTAACGCCAATTCAAGTTTGCCTTTCGGCACAAAACTCGTCGCCACATAATTTTTGCCTTTGATATATTTGTTATAAACACGCATCACGTCCGCAGGCGTAACGGCGAGAATGTTTTTGATGTCCTGCTCGATAAATCCGGGATTGTCGGCAAAAATGTTATATTGCGCCAGTTGAAAACCTTTGCCGAGAACGCTCGAAAGCGAGTTGTAAAATCCGGTTTCCTGACCGGCTTTGATGCGATTGAGGTCTTTTTCCGAAATTCCTTCTTTTTCAAATTTGGCAAAAGTTTCGTCAATCGCTTCGTCAACCGCGTCCAAATCCTTGTCTGCATAAGCTGTTACGACAAGCTGCATCTGTCCGGCAAGTTCCGAATCGCGGTTAAACATCGCCGCATTCGGCGCGAGTTTTTTGTCTTCGACCAAAACCTTGTAAAGCGGCGCACTTTTCCCGTCCGACAAATACTGCGCCAAAACCGCCAGCGGATAAGAATCGGGATGATATTGCTCAACCGTAACCCAATTTCTTGTCAACTGCGGCAGACGCGCAAAATTATCTTCGTGATAAAGTTTAACCGTTTTCTTTATTTCGCCCGCACGTTTCACCATCGGCTTGATGTCTTCGCCTTTTTTTATTTCGCTAAAATACTTTTCAACCCATTTTTTCGCCTGCGCTTTGTCAAAATCGCCCGCAATCACAAGCGTTACATTATTCGGCACATACCAACGGCGGAAAAATTCCTTGACATCCGGGAGAGTCGCGTTCTGCAAATCGTCGAGCGAACCGATAACCTGCCAATTATACGGGTGATCTTCCGGGTATAGATTTTTATCAATCACATAAGAAGTATGACCATACGGACGATTATCAACGCTCTGCCGTTTTTCGTTTTTGACGACCTGCTTTTCCTTCGCCAAAACCGGATCGGTAACGGTATTGATAAAAAACCCTAGTTTGTCGGCTTCCGCCCAGATCATTTTCTCCAGCGCGTCTTTCGGCACGGTTTGGAAATAATTCGTCCGATCACGCGATGTCGAACCGTTCGCGCCCGAACCGCCGATTCGCGCCGACAATTTATCAAGTCCGCCTTTGCCGAGATTTTCCGATTCGAGAAAAAGCAGATGCTCAAACAAATGTGCAAATCCCGTGCGCCCTTCTTTCTCCCGCGCCGAACCGACGTGCGCCGTCAACGCAACGGCGACAACAGGATCGGAACGGTCAACGTGAAAGATAACATCCAAGCCGTTATCCAAAGTAAATTTTTCGTAATCAACTTTGAAATTTACTTTGTCAGCAGATTTCTGAGCCGCAACGGGAAGTAAAAGACTGATTAAACAAACAAGAACGCCGAAATATAATTTTGCACTTTTCATAATAAATTGTTGGTTTCGGGAGAATGTTTTAACTTTCAGATGACGAAAAAACGGAAAAAGTTATCCGAGTTTAAGATAACAACGGCTAACTGTTCACAGCTAATCGCTAACTTCCTTCTAATATTTCATCAAATCACGCAGAGCCATTTCAACGTCGTCAACTTGCGGCAAAATAAAATCTTCGAGCTGCGGAGCGTAGCCGACGAAGGTATCGGTTGCGCCGAGGCGACGAACGGGCGCGTCTAAATATTCAAAAAGTTCGTCCGCGACACGCGCGGCGATTTCCGCGCCGTAGCCGTAAGACAAAGAATCTTCGTGCGCGACGATCACGCGGTTGGTCTTTTTGATTGATTCTTCGATTGCGTCCCAATCGTAAGGCACGAGCGTTCTGAGGTCAATAATTTCAACGGAAACGCCGTCTTTTTCGAGCCGTTTCGCCGCTTCGTTTGAACGGTGAACGAGTGCGCCGAAGGTTACGATTGTTACGTCCGAGCCTTCGCGCACGGTTTTTGCTTTGCCGAACGGAATCATAAATTCCGAGCCGGGATACTGCGATTTATTGTAAACCTGCCGGTAAAGATGTTTGTGTTCGAGAAACAAAACCGGATCGTCGCAGCGAATCGAAGTTCTTAAAAGTCCGTTTGCGTCCAGAGCGTTTGACGGATAAGCGATTCGCAAGCCGGGCGTGTGCGAAAAGAGCGTCGTGCCGGATTGCGAGTGATAAACCGCGCCGCCTTTTAAGTAGCCGCCGACGGGAACGCGCATTACAATCGGGCATTTCGTGTCGCCGTCCGAACGCCAGCGCGTAACGGCGACTTCGTTTCTGATCTGGTGAAACGCCGGGAAAATATAATCGAAAAACTGAATTTCGACGACGGGTTTTAGTCCGCGAAGCGACATTCCGACGGCGCGTCCGATGATATTTGCTTCGGCAAGAGGCGAATTGAAAACGCGAGCCGAGCCGAATTCGCGTTGCAAATTTGCCGTAACTTTGAAAACGCCGCCTTTGCCTTTGACCGTTTCGAGCAGTTCTTCGCGCGAAGCGTCCGCGACATCTTCGCCGAAAATAACGATTGCCGGATCGCGTTCCATCTCTTCGTGCAGACAGCGATTTATAAGGTCAACCATCGTTCCGGGATTGCCCGAAAGTTCCGCGCCTTCTTCCGTGTCGAAATCTTTTGAAGTCGGGTCAACATCCGGCGAAAATACGTTTCGTAAGGCGGTTTCGGGCGCGGGCTGCGGCGACGCAATCGCTTCGTCAGCCGCTTGATTTATCTCAGCGTCAACTTCCTTTCGCAGTTTTTCCAATTCTTCGGTTGAAGCGATTCCTTCGGTCATCAAAAACTCGCCGAATGTTCTGATCGGATCAATTTCCGCTTCTTTTTGGCGTTCTTCTTCGGGACGATAATTTTTTTCGTCATCCGAAAGCGAATGCGAATATGGGCGTATAACTTTTGCGTGAACGAATGCCGGACCTTTTCTTTCGCGGCAGTATTCGACGGCGCGTTGAAATGTTTCGTAACTGTCCAAAGGATCGCAGCCGTCGCATTTTTGAATATAAAGATCGGGAAAACCGACGACGAGTTTTGAAATATCGCCGCCCGCCGTGCCGACTTCGACGGGAACTGAAATCGCGTAACCGTTATCTTCAACAACGAAAATCACGGGCAGTTTCAAATTTGAAGCCGTATTCAGAGATTCCCACCATTCGCCCTCGCTCGTCGTCCCGTCGCCGACCGACATATAAACGACTTCATCGCCTTTAAAACCCGTGACAATTTCCTTTAATTCATCAACCAAAGACGCGCGATAAGACGCTTCCGCCGCGCCGACGGCGTGCAGAGCCTGCGTTCCCGTGCAGCTTGATTGCGACGGAACATTCAAATCAACGTGTCCCCAATGCGAAGGCATCTGCCGCCCGTGTGAATTCGGATCGGCTTCCGCGCCAACCGCCGACAAAAGCATCTCTTTCGCCGTCATTCCGAGTTCAAGCATCAAAGCGCGATCACGATAATACGGAAAAAACCAATCGTAACCCGCCTTCAAAGCCATTCCCGCGCCGACGAGTGCCGCTTCGTGTCCCGCGCCCGAAATCTGAAAAAATATTTTGTTCTGACCTTTTAACTGAATTTCCTTGTCGTCAATCCGCCGCGACATATACATCGTGCGATAAATTCCGACCAGAGTTTTTTCATCCAAACCCTTATAATCGCCTGATTTTTTCGCCGAAGATTTTTTCGCGGTTGATTTCTTATCTGATTTTGCAGGAGTTTTAGATTTCGCCGTTTCCTGCTTTTTCTTCACATCGCCCGCGCCGTCGGCTTGCGTTGTTTTAACGGATTTTTCCGCAGATTTGTCAGCTGCGGTTTTTGATTTCGCCGTTGTTTCCGTTTTTTTATTTGATTTTGAAGCCTTACTTTTCTTTGAAGTTATCGCTTCGCCAAGCGGTTTTTTATTCGCTTGAATATTTTTTTGTTTAACTGCGCTGCCCGTGTTTTTCGTTTCTTTTTTATCGGTTTTCTTGCTCGCTGTTGCCATTATTAAATGAATCTCCTAAATAAATTTATAATTTCAATTTTCTCAATAAATTATTTCGCTCTATATTAAAATGTTCGGCTGTATCTTTTAGAATGTTTGAAAATGCGCCGATTATTAGCGGATTTTGTAAATGTAAATTCGTCAATTAAGGACAAGCAGTTAATCGGTCAGAAATTTATACTAAGCAACAGAAAAAAAGAGATTTGATTTCTAACCAGAACCGTGAGCGGCAGCGAATAAGTTAAATTGAATATCTAAATGTTAAGCAATTACCAAGTCGCTATCGCTCCCTGTTCTGATTGTTCCAAAATAAATCTATAATCTCTCAGCTATGATCTTTAATCTATTCCGAAAAGCTAATTCTAAATTATTCAAACAAGTTTCTCGCAAAACTTATGACTTTCGGGCGTTCCGATTTGTCAAGATGACAATAAACCGCGTCTTTAATCACGCGCGTAATTCTTCCAACGAATCGGCTTCGGTAAATATTGAAGCACCGAGAGTCTTCGCCGTGAATCCGCCTTCCAACACATCTTCTACTGAAAAAATTAATTCCTTCATAATCAAACTAACGCAACAGTTTATCATCAAACGGCGGAATCACTCAAAAACTGCTCGTTCTTTTCCGATGTTTTATTCTGCGTAATCGAGTTCGAGAGTTTCCCTGTATTCTTCCGCCATCGTCGGATGTCCGTGCGCGAGCGAAACTTCGATGCCTTTTTCGTAAGCCGCCCGCGCCTTTTCCGCGTCGCCCATTTTTTCGTAAGCCTTCGCCAGCATTCCGTAAGCCGCGCCTTCATCGTCCGCTTTTTGCAGATAATCTTCGAGCGTTTTTATGCCGTCCGCGTAATTTTCCGCGTTCAGATATTCATTCGCCAAACCGAACATCACCATAGTATTGTCCGCGTCGGTTTCCAACATTTGTTTAAAAACTTCTATTCTGTCGCTCATAATAAAAATAATTCTAACAAACATCGAAAAAATTTTATATCGGCAAAGTTTTTTAATCCGATTGAACCTTTGTAAATACGGCATTAAGAAAATTATCAATTAAATGCGAAATTTCGGTTGACATATTCGGGAAAATTAAACTATCTTACTAAAGCATTTCCGAAATTCTGAAACAGTTCACAATTTCAAACACTTTCCCTGTGTTTTGATTACTTTCGAGCAGTTAAATAATAAAATTTGTTTTCTTAAATATATACAGACAAGGAGATAACCGAAAAAATGAGAAAGTTTTTTGTAATTGGAGCAGTTTTTACTTTGATAATGCTTTGCGGAGCATTGTTCAGTTTTGATTTTACGACCAAAGCTCAAAATAACGGTAACGGCAATGGTAACGGGAACGGCAGCGATAAAAATCCGACGGTCGTTCACGGCAAAAGGGCTTGCGGAACGGATCATAAACCGGAAAAGATCGAAGCATTTGAAAGAGATTTTGAAGCGCGTTTTGCAAAAATGAATAACGGCAAAAAACCGAGCGGCGGCGGCGGCGGCGGCGGAACTGGCGGCGGCGGCGGCGGAGCAACTGTTACGGGCGGCGTGATAAACGTCTATTTTCACGTTGTCAACAACGGTTCGGGAATTGCGAACGGTGATATTTCCGCGCAAATGATCAATGACCAGATGAACGTCTTGAATTCTTCTTTCGCGCAATGGGGATGGAGTTTTAACTTGATCAGCACAGACCGCACGACGAATGCGGCTTGGTATAACGGTTGTTACGGTTCGGCGGAAAGTGCGATGAAAAACGCTCTTCATCAAGGTTCGGCAAAAGATTTAAACATTTATTCCTGCAATCCGAGCGGCGGAATTTTGGGTTACGCGACATTTCCTTCGTCATATCAAAGCCAGCCGAGTCTTGACGGCGTAGTTCTGCTTTATTCATCTCTTCCGGGCGGAAGTGCCGCGCCGTATAATGAAGGCGACACGGGAACGCACGAAGTCGGACATTGGATGGGTTTATATCATACATTCCAAGGCGGATGCAGCGGAACAGGCGATTATGTTGATGACACAAGTGCCGAGCGTTCACCGGCTTACGGCTGTCCCGACGGACGCGACAGCTGCACGGGCAGACGTTATCCCGGACTCGATCCGATCACGAATTTTATGGATTACACCGATGATTATTGTATGTTTGAATTCACCAACGGGCAGGATGTCCGAATGGACGAGCAATATTCGGTTTATCGTCACAACAAATAGGGCGGTTTAAGAATTAGTGTAGGAAAATTGTCAGTAGCGTCGGCGTGAGCCGATGCGTCAATGTTTGTTTGCACAAGACGCATCGGCTCACGCCGACGCTACTGACTCTACAATCAATCTAAATCTGCTATAAGTTCGGGCAATCGGCAAATAAAAGAAAAAGCGGAACTTTAATTTCTAAGTTCCGCTTTTTTCTTTTGCAAAATTTAATATAGAGCGGTTTAAGTTTGAATATACGGTAAGAGTAACGCCTTTAGGCGTGAGAAAACGACAGCGAAGCGCGGCGTTTTCTCACGCCTAAAGGCGTTACTCTTACCGTACGCCAATTCTTAAATTGCTCTATATTTTCTAAATATCCTTACGCATCAAAAAATCCTTCTGCGGCGAATCAGCCAAATCGAAAATGTGTGTTCCGACTTTATAAAAGCCGAATTTTTCGTAAAACGCCTGCGCTTTTTTGTTGTGCTGCCAAACGCTCAACCAAACCGCATCAAAGCCGCGCCATTTCGCTTCATTCAAACTTTTTTCCATTAAAATCTTACCGATTCCCGCGCCTAAAAAATCTTGTTTGACATAAATTCTGCAAATTTCGACGGGATTTTTCGCTTTGATTTCTTTTAGTTTACTGCCGAACAAAAGTTTCGCGTAGCCGACAAGTTCACACTTTTTTTCGCACATCAAAAAGAGCGCGTTTTCGTCCGAAATTTCTTTGCGAATCTGCTCGCACGAAAAAGCCGAAGCAATATATTCTTTGATGTCTTTTTGCCGTAAATGCGGGCTGTCGTGATATGTTTCCCAAAAACATTTCGCCGCGAACCGAGCCAAAATCTCCGCATCATCAATGTTTGCCTGAGAAATTATAAAATCCGTCGTTTCTAAATTCATTCGGAGAGTTCTTTCTGCATCAGCAGATCAATCTGCGGATCAGAGCCGAGCCGGAAAATGTGCCTGCCGACTTCGTAAAAACCGTATTTTCGATAAAAAGCCTGCGCTCTGAGATTAAATTCCCAAACGCCGAGCCACATCACATCGCAGGCATTTTCCCCTGCAATCCGAAAACATTCATCCATCAATTTCTGCCCGACACCACAGCCTAAAAATTTCTGATGGGCGTAAAGTCTGTTCAATTCAATCGGTTTCTCCGCCGCGATTCCGTCTTCGCGGCTTCCGAGCATAATTTTCGCGTATCCCGCAGACTCCTTTTCGATTTCGGCAATCAAAAAAATTGAATCTTTCTCGCCGAGTTCGCGCTTCGTCTGCTCGACGCTGAAAGCCGCTTTCATATATTCCGCCAAATCTTCGGGCGCGTTTTTCGGATGCTGGTGAAAAGCGTCGTAAAAAGTTTTCCAACTTAATTCGGCGAGCATTTCGGCATCCTTTAGAATTGCTTGACGGATTTTTATCTGATTAGACACGGCTCAAAAAATTCTCCAAAACAAAGATTTTACGAATCCGAAAACGAAGCGGACTTTGCACGATTGCCGCCGCTTTCAAGTTTTCCAAACCCGAAACAAAATACGGTTCGCGGCAAGCGGAAATTTCTTCGAGCCAAACAGGAACGGGCAAATTCATTTCATCGCACAAACTCTCGGCAGTCGAAGCCAAAATCGCGTCAATTTTCTCGTCGCTCAAAACAAACGGTTCGACAATCGCTTCGATATTTTTGTGATAACGAAAATCATCCGCAAAATCCATCAGCGGAATGCGCCACCAACGCGGATTTTCGATGATTTTTTCTTTCGTTTCTTTGAGCGTAATCATCTTTCCAAAATCTCTTCGAGCAGAAAAACGGTTTCCGCTTTGATTTCCTTTCGCGGATAATAGTTTCGCACGATTTCAAGCGCGTCTTCGACCGAATTTATCTGTAAATTATTGACAAGAAATTTTATATCGTCCAAATCGGAAGTGTCGGCACGCGCCGCTAAAATCTTCATCGCCAACAGGTAATCGGTTTCGGGAATAAAAATTTTTAAGTTCGGAAAATCGAACAAAATTCGTTTTTCGTGTTCGACGACAAACATTTTAACCGCAAAATTCAGCCAACCGATTTCAAGATTATGTCTTTCGCCGACTTTTGACGCCGCGCGGCGAATTTGCTTTACCGGCTCAAAAATCGCATCAATATCCTTCGTCGCCGGACGCGCCTTAAACGCCAGACACATCACCGCGCCGCCGTAAAGACAAATCTCGCCTTTAACATCCTGCGCGGCGAGTTCGTCATTTAATTCCGAAAGATATTGTTCGATTTCTTCGGCGGTCATCTTTTATAGGATTTTAACACAAAAAATGCGGAAATTGACTAATTCTTCGCGTTTAAAATTCCGCACGGTCGCCGATTTTTTCTCGTATAAAATTTTTTAAACTACTCAATTCTTCGTAAACGTCAAACGCTCTTTTCGGAATAAACTCCAGCAAATATTTGTCGTAAAAAATAAATATTCCCTTTTCATTTTCGACGGCTTTATCAACTGCGAACCAATCAATAATTTTACCGTTAAAATCTGTTTTTATCGGGTTTTTGCCCGATATTACTTGGATTCCGACATCTGCAAATATAAATGTTTTACGCAAAACGAGTGGTTCGCCTTCTGTCTGAAAATGATGTTTCGCCAGAATTTCAAGCCACTTTTTAAATATAAATCCTGCAATTCTGGAAAAGGAAGCCAAGAAAACATTTATAAATAAGAACGCGATCAAGAAAACAGGAATTGAAAATTGTCCGTAAAAGTAAAGAATAACAAGAGATATGGCAACAGTCAGCACAATGTTTAACGGATTATTAAAGACTGCTGAAAAAATCGGAATTCTGCTCAAAGAATCCAAATAAACACGTTTATATTCTTCAAAATCATATTCAACTTCTAAAATGACTTTCTTTTTTTCCATAAATCACGCTCAAGGAAATTTAATTTTTAACCGATTTACAAAGCGTCCGGGTCAATTCCCGCCAGCGGTTCGAGCGCGTAACTATTTTTCTTGACGGTAATATAATATCCGTTATCCGAAGCGGGAACGGCAACATAAAGTTTATCTTTCGTCTTCATAATCGCGTCGTTATCGTATAAATTTTCATAAGTAAAAACGGGTTTCGGGTTTTTTCCGGGCGAATCGGCATTATTAAAAACGGCGAAAAAACGATTTCTGTCTTTTTTTGCTTTGCTAACGTCTTTGTATGTCAAAAGGATTGCAAAATCGCGGTTGCCGTTTTTGTCAAAATCACCCGAAGCATAAAACGGACTCGAATTAGAATAACCCGCTTCCCAAAATCTTTTCAGCGAATCGGCGGGATATTCCTTGTCGGAAGTAAGCCGCAAATTCGGCTTGGTTTTCAGCCATTGCTCGACTGTTGCTTTGTCATCGGAATAAATTTTATGTTCTTGTCTTTTGATTTTGATATTTTCTATGTCCAATTTATCCCAACTTTCGATTTTTCGGGTTGAATCATATTTGTCGTCGCATTCTCTGAATCTTGCTTCCGTCAAAACCGGCTTTAATGTTTTCAAATCATATTTGTAGTAAATACCGCAATCTCCGATTCCGCGAAAAAATGTAAAAACTTCCAAAGTTTTTGTTCTTTCATTAAATTCTGTTCTGGCGTGAGTTCCCGAAGATTGAAGAAAATAAGGTTCATCTACATTATGATATTCGTAAGACACAAATTTCGCCGGAGTGATAAATGCTTCTTTATCATTTTTCTCCGTATAAATTCCATATTCGTAAATTCCGATATATGATCCGGGATCGAGCAAAATTTCAACCAGATATGTATCGTCATTTAATTTGAAAAATTCAACCCCCGCATTTTTGACTCCAAGATTTTCCAAAGATTTTACATACTTTTCAGAACTGGAACGATTTTTTTCCGTTTCACTCAAAGCATTTAATAAATTGTCCCGATCTTTATACGTTAAATTTTCACGCTTGGCGGGAACGGAAACTCCCTGAAAATCCCGAACCGAATTTTTTTCCTCTGAAATTGTTTCCAAAGATCGGTTTTCAGTTTGAGCAGCACTCACATCCTCTACTTCAACCGACTTATCTTCTTTTCCTGCTTTATAATTATTTTGGTCGCTTGAGCAAGCGGAAAACGTAAGTGTTAATAAAATCAAACTAATTATAAATACGGCGATTTTCATATATTTCATTAAAATACTCCTTAATAGTGGATATACGAGTAAGAGAATTTTTACTCATATATCTAAAGAACGAAGGAAAATTCAGAACTTGCCAAAATCAATTTGTTCGAGCCGGTTTATTTCCAGCCGATAATCAACTAGGCAATCGTCCGCAACCGCATATTCGACGTGCCTTCGTGGTCGCACCGCTTTTTCATAAACTCTTGATACCATAACTACTAAATTCGCGGTCATTAGTAATTATCGTTAAATTTTCAACTTGCGCTTGAGCAATAATAAGGCGATCAAAAGGGTCGCGGTGATGAAACGGCAAAGTTGAAATCCGCAAAGCGTGTTCAGGTGAAATTGCTAAAATTTTGATGTTTTCGACGGCAATTTGTTTGATAACATCGCTAAACGGTTCGGCAAGAGCTAATTTACCGATGCTGATTTTAATGGCAATCTCCCACAACGAAGCAATGCTGACAAAAATCTCATTATTCGGATTTTCAATAAATTCACGCCGCGATTTTGAAAGCAGTTTGTTGCCTTCGAGAAACCAAATCAAAATATGCGTATCAATCAAGAATTGCATTACATATATTCCTCAAAGTCTTTCAAAGGAGCGTCGAAATCATCGGCGATATTTTTAACCAAACCCTTCATACTGCCGAATTTACGTTGTTTTCCTTCGTATGTAAGAGCAAAAATGGTTTCGCTTAACCATTTCTTAAAACTCGGATTGTCCATAAAAACTTTGAAAAGTTCCGTGTGATTTGAAACAAGTCCGGTAATGGTATCTTGTAACGCTCTGTCGTGTTCGAGTTTGGCTGTTTCTTTATTTGAATTTTTCTGGGCATTCTGATATTTCCTGTTTGCCGCGACTTTTAACGGAATTACCTCTTTGATAATTCTGCTTGTTTCAACGCTGTCGCTAAAAAGATTGCCGAACATTTCGTTGAAATCTCTTAGGATGTTGCTCAATAAATCAAACTCCATTTCGGATAAGCCGCCGACAGTGCCAATCGGCACGGGTGCGAGTTTGCCGTCTTTGTCGGGAAGTTTTATTTCTATTTGCGTTTGGACTTCTGAGCGATATGTGTCCATATCAATCATCTGTAAAATTCCTTTGGCTAAATCTTTTTCTTCCGGTGCGGGTAGTTTCGGCACGAGAAAATTGAGAAAAATAGAAAGTTTTTCCCAATCGGCATTTGTAAAAGTGAGAATTGTCGCCAAAAAACTGTATGTTCGCAAAAATGCTTTAGCCTTGCTTTTAAAATCAACTTGTCCGTCTTCGTCGAGTTCGCCGAGATAAATATGCACGCATTTATCTAAAATCAAATCAAAGCGGCTGTTATCACGATTTGCACCGCTTAAAAATAATTCGACGATTTCATCAACATCTTCCGATGAATAAATTTGTTTTGCGTCCAAATCGGATTTCAGATCGTGAAGTTTATTCGGATCGGTTGCTTCGCTCAAAACCGTTCCGCGATAATAAGGTTCAAAGGCTTTTTCGATGACTTCCGTTTTATTGGCAAAATCCAAAATAAAACAATCATATTTTTGCGGATACGCACGATTCAGACGTGAAAGAGTCTGAACGGCTTTTACTCCGGCTAAAACTTTATCAACATACATCGTATGCAAAAAGGGTTCATCGTAACCCGTCTGAAATTTATCGGCGACAATCAAAAAACGATACTCGTCTTGCCGAAAGCGTTTTTCTATTTGCGAACTCGGAAATTTGTTCATATCCGATTCCGTCAACTCCCGCCCGCCGACATCGTGGCTTCCCGAAAAAGCGACGATTGCTTTATATTTACTTTTTCTTTCTTTGAGATATTCGTCAACGGCGAGTTTATATTTGACGGCTTGAGCGATACTCGTCGTGCAGATCATCGCACGAGCCTTTCCGCCGATTTTTCGTTTTGCCAAAACTTCTTCGTGAAAATGGTCAACCATAATCTCGGCTTTGTGGCGAATCGCCTTGTCTTGTGTTTCCACATAGCGACGCAGTTTTTTGTTGGCTTTTTTGACATCGAGTTTCGGATCGTCGTCAGCCGTTTTGATCAAACGATAATAACTCTGCACGGGCGTATAATTTTGCAGAACGTCGAGAATAAAGCCTTCTTCGATGGCTTGCTTCATCGTGTATTCGTGAAACGGGCGAAATTTCGTTTCGCCTTCCGCAAAGAATTTTTCGCCGAACATTTCGAGCGTTTTGTTTTTCGGAGTCGCCGTAAAAGCAAAATAACTCGCATTCAGAAGCATCTGTCGTGATTCCATAATGCGGTTGATAACGTCTTCGATTGTTTCCGCTTCATCGGCGGAATTTTCTCCGAGTGCCAAGTGCATTTGAGCCATCGTCCGTCCGCCCTGACTCGAATGGGCTTCATCAATAATCAGTGCAAACTTTTTGCCGCGATGTTCGTTGCCGATTTCGTCCAAAACGAACGGAAATTTCTGCACGGTGGTAATAATTATTTTCTTTCCCGCCGTCAAAAAATTTTTCAAATCCTTCGCTTTATTCGTGCCGCCGACAACTTTCGCCACTTGAGCAAAGCGTTTGATGTTTTCGCGGATTTGTTTGTCTAAATTCCGTCGGTCTGTGATAACGATTATCGAATCGAAAATCGGATTGCCGCCCGTTTTGAGTTCGACAAGCTGATGAGCGAGCCAAGTTATCGAATTACTTTTGCCCGAACCCGCCGAATGCTGAATCAAATAACGCTTGCCCGCACCGTTTTTTTCGGCATCGCCGAGAAGTTCGCGGACGACGTCGAGTTGATGATAACGCGGGAAAATCTGCTTGTGTTTTTTGCCGCCTTCGCTGTCTTCTTCTTCGACAATCTGAGCGTAGTTTTCGATAATTTCCGCAAGGCTTTCCCTTCGCAGAATTTCCTTCCAAAGATAATCGGTTTTTATTCCGCCGTCCGCTTTCGGCGGATTTCCCGCACCGTCGTCAAAGCCTTTGTTAAAAGGGAGAAACCAACTTTTTTGACCTTTTAATTCGGAACACATCCAAACCTGCGAATCGTCAACCGCAAAATGCACGATGCAGCGTCCGAATTTGAAAAGCAGTTCACGCGGATCGCGGTCATTTTTATATTGCCCGATTGCGTCTTCGTAAGTTTGTTTCGTCAGACTGTTTTTGAGTTCAAATGTAATAACCGGCAAGCCGTTCAGAAAAATGCACAAATCGAGCGAAAGATTCGGATTTTCGCGGCTGTAACGCAATTGGCGTGTAACGCTGAAAATGTTTTTCGAGTGAAGTTCGGCGGCTGTCGGATTTCCCGGAGTCGGTTTGCCGAAATAGAAATTGATTTTGCTGAAATTTTTATGACTGATGCCTTTTCGCAAAACGTCAATCACGCCGCGTTTTGTAATTTCGCCCTGCAATCTGGCTAAAAACTTATATCGCGTCGGAGTATCTTCGGACAAATTGAAGGCTTTGGCGATTTCGGGTTGAGTAGCTTGCAAAAAATCACGGAGTTTGACCAAATCAACGGCAAATTCGCGTTTGTAATCTTTCACGTCGCCCGCCTGATAACCGTTCGCTAGAAGATTATCGAAAATAATCTTCTCTAAGCCTTTTTCGCTTGTGTCCGTATAAGCCATAAGAATTCCGCTTAATATAATTTAGGAATAATATTTCTCGTTCTTAGTCGGTGAAACCGACGATATATTTGTAGCCCACAACGCAAGATGTGGGAATATTATCAATATCAGATTAAAGCCATTGAAAATGGCGGCATAAATTATATGTCGCGGTTATTCAACCGCTTGAAATAATTCGTTACATCATTCCCACAACTTGCGTTGTGGGCTACAAATATGTTGCCGTCTTCGACGGCTTATCTTCTTCTCTAATTATTTTTTCTTCGCCTTTTTCGTCATTTCACCAAAACCTTTCGGCACAAAATTTTTCTCCCGCATCCATTTTAACGCATTCAGCCATCTTTCCGCTTCGATTTTTTGTTTGCTTTCGTGCCAATTCGTCAAAACTTCATTAACAATATCATCATCGGTAAAATCTCTGTCTTCGATTAAAAAATCATTCCAAACCGCATAAGTCGTAGCGATCATTTCACATATTTCTTTATTGTATGGCTTTAATAAATCAATAACAGTTTGAATTTCAGTTTTTTTATTTCCCCAATGTTCTTCAAAATACTTTCGATGCTCGCCGAATTTATCTAAAGGTTGATAAATATATTTTTCAGAACTGCCAACCGTTTTGAAATATTTGGCGTTTCTCATTTGCTTCTCAATTGAAATCAATAACGATTTATCGTGAGGTCCCATTTCGTGGCGAAAATAATTACTTCCAAACCCTTCTAATTCAGCGTGATGTTCAACCAGATAAAGTTGTTTCATAAACTTAACGTGACCAAAAGTTTTGTCTTGGTAATTTTGTGCAACAATTTCAGTTCCAACAACAGTTCTCCAGAAAGGATTGAATTTTTGCGTCTGATTTGCCGCTTTCGCCTTAAACTGTAAAATTTTCGCGGTTTTCGCTTTGCGGCAATCAATCTTGCCCGTAACCGCCGCGTCAATCAGCGAAACGCGATATTCCCGCATCAACACGATTTCTTTTTCCGCCTGTTCGATTGCCGTATCAATTTCTGCATTTCTTCGCTCGATGTGTTCGACAATTTCTTTTTGTTCGGAAATCGGCGGCATAACTATTTTTAGATTTTTTATGAATGACCAACTTGCCCTTGGCATTTTTGCACCAAAAGTTGAGCTATCAACTACATCAATAAACAACTTATTCAATAAAAATTTAGCAAGAAATTCAGGTAAAAATACTTTTTCCTGAACTCTAAAAACTAATAATTCACTAACACAAACACCTTCTTGTTCGGCTAATAAAACTTTTGCAAGATAAGGGCGTAATTTATTGAACAAAACATCTCGTGGTTGAAAACATTTAACAATACTTTCAAAATTTGCATCTTCTTTGTTTTCAAGTAAATTGCCAGTCCAACTTTCTATATTTTCAAGTGCTATGTAAATTTCATTCTGTTTTTTTGAAGACTTTTGCTCTGTTATATTTTTAACAACGGTTTTTAGCCTTTTCACTTCCCAATGCTCTGGAATATTGCCGAGCCAATTAATGCCCGAAGATTTGAGCGAAACATTTTTATCAAGCCCGCGTGTTACGGCACGATTGATGACGGCGTTTTTTTGTTCTTTCAAAAGTTCGATTATTCGCTTTTTATTTTTGATGAATTTTTTAATCTTCGCTTCTTTCGCTTCCAAAAATTCGACGATTGCATCTTGCTCTTCGCGTGGCGGCAGAAATATATGAGTTTGCTTGAAATCCATATATCTCATATCCCATTGGTCAACGCGAACGCCGTAAGATATTCTTTTCCAAACAAAAATATAAAGTTTTGACCGTAACAACCTGTGAATAAATTGCGGATTGTTATTACCTAGTAATCCGCAAACAATATATGCGGGGCTGACAATTCCTTCAAACTCGGAAACGCCCAACGAACCTTGCCAAGTTTTCATTTTATTGAGAACTAAATTATTTTTGCGGACTACTTTGTAATTTGATAAATCTTCGGGAATAGTATTGTGGTTTTTATCATCTTTCGTGCGGCGAATAACTCCGAAATCCCGATAAACTGAAAGAAGTTGAAGATCGGGCTGTCCACGTTCGCTTATTGTCTTAGTTATTCCGCGAACAGTTGATTTCTCCCAATGCTTAGGAATTTCGGGAAGCCAATTCAAATTTGTTTTTTTGTAATCCGAATATGGTTTCATCATGTTAAGCCTGTGCGACAATTTCTTTTAATAAACCTTCGGTTTTGTTTTCGAGAGTCAGCAATTCGGCGGATATTTCCTTTATATCTCTGAGCGGTTCGTAACGGTAAAAGTATTTTGTAAAAGAAATTTCATAACCTTTTTTGATGCTGTCCGGGTCAATCCAAGCGTCGGCGACGTGCGGCAAAACTTCGCGGCGAAAATAATCTTCGATGTCGTCTTTCAAAGGCACATTTTCATAATCTCTCAACGCCGCGTCCGCTTCGTAAATTACGGCGGACTTCGGTTTTTCGCCCGCATAAACGCCATAAATCGCTTCCGCTTCGGTTTCGATCTTGATTCGCTTAGCAACAACGGGTTCGGCAATTTCGGAAACTTCGCACAAATATTCGCGGAAAAGTTTTTCGCGTCTGGCGGTCAATTTAACATCCTGCTCGTTTGCTCCTTTTTTCAAAGCCCGCCAAATCTGATTGTAATCATTAAACATCGAAGCGTCCGCTTTTTCCGCAAACCGCTCGACCAAATTTGCCAAAGGCGTTTCATTCTCTTTTTCGCAAACCTCGCGTAAATTCGCTAAATTCTCCGCCGAAAGCGAAATCTGCAAACGCAAAGGTCTTTCAATCGTCATCTTCCAATAGCCGAAATCTTCCGCATCGAAAATTTTTGAGTTCTCGGTTTCTTCAAAATTCAAGAACTCTCCGACAATTCTTTCAATCTGTTCTTCGCTGAAATAACAATTCTTTTTGCCGAGATTTTTACGCAGTTGGCTTTTCCAATCGGTTGCGTCAATCAACTGGATTTTGCCTTTGCGTTTGTCGGGTTTGCGGTTTGTCAAAACCCAGATATAAGTTGCGATTCCCGTGTTATAAAACATATTTTCGGGAACGCCGATAATCGCTTCGAGCCAATCGTTTTCGATAATCCACTGCCGAATATTGCTTTCGCCTTGTCCCGCGTCGCCTGTAAAAAGTGCCGAACCGTTGTGAACGGTGGCAATCCGGCTTCCGAGCGGCGTGTCGTCTTTCATTTTAGAAAGCATATTGACTAAGAACATCAATTGCCCGTCGCTTGATCTGGTAACCAGCGGAAATTCCGCATCGCCGTCGTGCGAAACGACGAAACGCGAATCGGAAATATCCTTTTTGTTGCCGCCGCACAAACGGTCAAGATCAGTTTTCCAAGATTTTCCATACGGCGGATTTGCCAGCATAAAATCAAAGGAAGTCGTTGGAAACGCATCACTTGAGAGCGTCGAACCGAAGGCGATATTTTGTTCTTCTTCGCCTTTGATAAGCAAATCGGCTTTGCAAATAGCGTAAGTTTCGGGGCTGGATTCCTGCCCGTAAAGATGTATGCTGACTTCTTTTTTTCCGTTTTCTTTGGCAAGTTGCTGTAAAGTTTTCTCCGCTTCCGTCAACATTCCGCCCGTCCCGCAAGCACAATCGTAAACGAGATATGTCGTGCTTAAAACGTCGTCTTTGATCGGCGTAAAAATCAGTTTTGTCATCAATTGCACGACATCGCGGGGCGTAAAATGTTCGCCCGCTTCTTCGTTGCTGACATCGCTGAACCGTCGGAGCAGTTCTTCAAAAACCGTTCCCATTCCGTGATTGCTCAAAGCGGGCAATTTAACGCTTCCGTCGGCGTTCAACACATCAAACGGACTCAAATTTATTTCGGGATCAACAAATTTTTCGACAAAATAATATAAAACATCACCTTCGGCGAGTTTATCCAAATGATTATAAAACCCGAACTTTTTGATAATCTCACCGACATTTGCGGAAAAACCATTGAGATATTCGGTAAAATTAGCGTGAATTTGTTTCGGATCATTGAGAAGTTTTTTGAGCGTAAATTGCGAAGTGTTGTAGAATTTTTGTTTTGCCACCGCACATAAAGCCGAATCCTGATTAATGACTTGAGCGAAATCGAGTTGTTTTTTCATCTGCAAAATATCTTCCTTCGTTTTCTCAAGCAGAACATCGAGCCGCCGAATAACCGTCATCGGCAAAATCACTTCGCCGTATTGATGCCGCCGATAAACGTCCCGCAAAACATCGTCGGCGATATTCCAAATGAAATTGACAATCGCATTATGTTGAGCGTGTTTCATAAATTTTTTTATTATGAGAAATTTATCACAAATCAAAAATAAACGCAGATTTTCTTTAATTATTGTCTGCGTTTATCTTATCGTTACGGCAAAATTACTTCCCGCTGATAATCAACTTCGCAATCGTCTGCAACTGCATATTGCTCGTGCCTTCGTAAATCGCGCCGATCTTTGAATCGCGCCAGAATTTTTCGACCGGGTAATCTTTGACGTAACCGTAACCGCCGAAAAGTTCGATGGCTTTTGAAGAGATTTTTTCCGCCACTCTTGAAGTGTAAAGTTTGGCGATGGCGGCTTCTTTTAAGAAGGATTTGCCCGCGTCTTTTAAACGCGCGGCGTTATATGTTAAAACTCTGGCGGCTTCTAATTCGACAGCCATTTCAGCGAGTTGGAATTGGACGACTTGGAATTCGTCTAGTTTTTTGCCGAATTGTTCGCGCTCATTTGTGTAATTTAAGGCGGCTTCATAAGCACCTTGCGCGATTCCGACCATTTGCGCGGCGATTCCGATTCTGCCTTCATTCAAGGTTTCGATGGAAACTTTGTAGCCTTTTCCGACTTCGCCGAGGACGTTTTCTTTCGGGACTTTGCAATTGTCCAAGATCAATTCCGTCGTTGAACTTGCGCGGATTCCGAGTTTGTCTTCTTTTTCGCCGACTGCAAAGCCTTCAAAATCTTTTTCGACGATAAAAGCGGTGATTCCGCGATAACCGGCTTCCGGGTCAACGGTTGCGAAAAGGACGAAAATTTCCGCTTCATTGCCGTTCGTGATCCACAGTTTTTGTCCCGTGATTTCGTAATGATCGCCTTTTTCAACCGCGCGGGTTTTGAGCGCGAAAGCGTCCGAACCCGAACCGGCTTCGCTCAAAGCGTATGCGCCGACTTTCGATTCAGCCAATTGCGGCAGATATTTTTTCTTTTGTTCCTCATTCGCCCATTTGATAATCGCGTTTGTTACCAAAGTGTTCTGCACGTCAACAAACACGCTCGTCGAAGCGTCAACACGCGCCAATTCTTCAATCGCTAAAATCGCGTTGAAAAACGAACTTCCCGCGCCGCCGTATTCTTCGGGCGTTTCGATTGCCATCAAACCGATCTCGAAACACTGTCTGATAAGTTCGGGATCAAGTTTTCCCGCTTCTTCCATTTCTTCGACGCGCGGGCGGACTTCGCCTTCGGCAAATTCGCGGAAACTGCTGCGAAATAACTCCTCTTCTTCCGATAAATCGGTTAAAGCCGATCTTAAATTTTCTTTTTCTAAAGCTGCTGCATCCATATTTTTATTTCCTCTGATTTTTCTAAATTGTTTTATAAAATGATATTTACATCATAAGAAATCTTGCGGCTTCAAGCAACGGCTTTTGTTTTGATATTGTTAATTGATCGGAGAGAAATCGGTTGGTGAAAACTGTAAAATAGAATTTAGCGAAAAAACCAAATCTATGTTATTCGGCGGAACTACGATGAAAAGTAATTGTCGGATATTCGGAATTTTAAACGGCAACAGGCAGAAAAATTTATTCAGCAATTTCTGTTTGTCCAGCGGATTGTGAACGCCAGATCGTGAAGTCCGTGATAACCGCCTTCGCTTATTTGTTTTGCCTGTTTGGGAACGTGCAAAAAACAACCTTTAACATTTTGAAAAATTAAAGTTGCTTTTATAACTTAAATTTTTCCCCCTGTTTCTTATTAAAAGTTTCTGTTGATTTTGCAATCGAACTCGCATAAATTAACATCTTAACTTGAGCCATCCGGGAAAGCTGAAAAACCTTGTGAATTACAAAGCCGCCGCAAATCAAAAGCCGACATCTCAAATTTCCGATAAGAAAAACGTCAAACGCCTGAAAATACTCGGCGTTATTTTTACGCTTTTCGGCGTTGCGCTGTTTTCGTATTTTGTTTATTCGGTTGGAGTTACCGAAATTCTCGCCGGAATCGGGAAGATCGGTTTCGACGGTTTTGCGATTATTTTGTTTTTGTATCTTCTGAAACTTTCCGTTCGCGCAACCGCTTGGCGGCTTACGGTTTACGAGCCGCACAAACTCGATTTTAAGGATACGCTTCCGGCGGTAATTATCGGCGAAGCCTTGAGCAGCATTATTCCTCTCGGCATTTTAATCAGCGGAACAGCCAAAGCGTTTGCGGTTCGCCGCCGCGTGCCGTTTGTCGTCGGTCTGTCTTCGATTGCGACGGAAAATCTTTTTTATTCATTTGTTACGGGACTTTTTATATGCCTCGGCGCGTTCGCGTTTTTGCGCCAATTCGAGCTTGAACTGACTTATGTTTATCTGATTGATTTTATTATCGGTTTCATATTTCTCTGCATCATCGTCGGAATTGTAATAATCGTCAAGCAAAAACATTGGGCGAGCAATCTTTGCAGTTGGCTGTATAAACGCCGTATTCTGCCCGGAATTTTGCAGAAAGGTCGCGCTCAGGTCAGGCTTTTTGAAAAACTGGTTTACGGATTTTACCGCAAATATCCGCGCCGCTTTTTTCCCATTTTTCTTTTGCAGATCGCATTTCATTCGCTCGGAATTATCGAGGTTTGGTTTATTTTAACCAGACTCATTCAGTCATCTCCCGCCTTTTCAACCGCATTTTTTCTCGAATCAATGAGCCGTCTGGTCACGATTGTTTTCAAACTGATTCCGTTTCTCGTCGGAGTTGACGAAGCCGGCGCGGAATTTATCGTCGAAACTCTGGCAATCGGCGCGGGAATCGGCGTAACTTTGGCAATCGTCCGCAAAGGGCGAATTATTTTCTGGACGGCAATCGGTCTGCTTTTAGTCGTCAAACGCGGAATTTCATTACAGGAAATAAAGGAAATCGGAAGCGAAGAAAATTTTTAGAGCCGGTTACGCAAACTTATTCTCCCTGCAAATAAACGCGAAAAAATGTTGGTAAATTGTTATTGGTTGATCGTTAATCGCAATTTTATTAACAAACTAACTCTCCTTATGTTAAGTTAAAGATTGATCGTAATTCTTGATAATAAACGGCTTGTTTAATTTAACCCGCGAAGCGGGTGTCAGCATAAAGCCTCGTGCGTGAGCGCGAGGTCAAGCATTAAGCAAGCGATTTAGCCCGTGAAAACGGGCGACAGCCGATTAAACAAAAGGCTGTCGCCCGTTTTCAATCTTTTTTTGAAAATTGAAAACCCGTGTTCAAGAGAAAATAGAAGCTATTTTATTACTTGCAGAAAATCAAAATTGCCCGAACTTCTTCATTAAAACTTTTTTCGCTGAATTGCTTTTTGATCGAGCAGTTCTTTCGATAAAACATTTGTTTTGGCGTTTCCGTTTCCTTCCAATTATTTATGCGATAAACAAACCAAAACTTTTTCTCGCTGATATTACCGAACGGAATTTCCTTTACAGAATTTCGCTTGCAGCTTTGATAATTGTCAAGAGCATTTTCCAAAGGTTGAGAAGTCCATTTCTCGGTTGTGTAAATCTTCTGTCGTGAATTTTCCTGAGAGTTGTATTTAACAATCTGATCGGTAAGTTTCAGCCAATTAATTCTGTTTTGATAATAAAACGCATTCCAACTGCCGACTCCAGCCGACCATAAAACAGCAAGTGTCAAAATTAAAGTTCTCAGGCGAATATCGCTTATTCTGTTTACGGCGAGTGCTGAAAGAATCATATACGGAACGGCTGCAATAATAAGATAACGATAGTTAAATATGGATATTGATATAAAACGACTGACGAGAAAGGCTGAAAAAATCGGAAAAAACGAAAATACTGCCAAAAATCTGAAAACTATCCAATCTTCGCTGTTTTTGCTTTTTATAATTTGCCAAAACCACAAAATCAACGGAAGACCAAGAAAAATACATCCTAAAGTTGTGCCGAATCTAATCGGCAATGCTCCGTGAAGTTCGGCGAAAAACAGATAAACATCGGAAATTTGCGGTTTGTTTATCCAGCTTAAATTTTGGGAAAGTCCTCGTTTCTCGATAATTTTCAGATAAACAAAATACGCCCACGGCACGAAACTAATTACCAAAACGACGCTTTGCAGAAAATACTTCAGCAAAAGATTTCTGTGCCAAAGGCAAATATAAATAAATTGAACCAAGACGACAAACCAGCCGAAATACTGCGTGTAAATTAACAGAAAATTGACGAAAAACAGCAGAAATAAAACGCCCGAATCCGATTTCTCGCGGAGAAGTTTCGCAAACAGCCAAATTGAAACCAGACTGAGAAATTGCAAAAGACTATACATACGCAATTCCTGCGCGTAGAAAATTAAATAGTTGTTAAAGGAAACAAAGATAAAAGCCGTCAGGAATTCGATCTTTTTGAGTTTTAGTTCCCGCGTCAATAAATAGAAGGGAATAATTGAGAGCAATGAAAAGAGAAACGGTAAGCCTTTTAACCACAACAAATAATCCGCCGCCCAAATTTTTAACAAAACATAAAAAAGAGGCGGATGAACAATGTCATCAATAACAGTCTGAAATAAAAAACTCCAACTTCCTTCGACAGCCCGCAAACTGAAAACTTCATCAAGCCATAAACCATAATCGGCAATGCGCCAAAGTCTGAAACTCAAAAAGGCGAAACCGATAAATATAAAAATTGCTTGATAAATTTTTTTGTTATTGCTGATATTGTCGTAAAAATTTGTCATCAAAGGATAGAAAAAGTTTAATCGAATATTTTTTCACAAATATTTATAAGATAAAATCGAAAATGTAAAGAAATAAATTTTATTAATGATTTGGAGAGCGAAGAAAATATATATTTTTTTTTGCGGCTTGTCACTTCGCAGCGCGTTCCCTATACTTATAGACAGTAAATTTCGCTTGTTTGAAGGAGAATAATTTTGCAGCCGAAAGTTCATCAGGGACTACTTAATGCCAACGATTTCAGTTTTGCGATTGTCGCATCGCGTTGGAACGATTTTTTGACATCAAAACTGATCGAAGGTGCGCTCGACGCGCTCGAAAGGCTCGGCGCGGACGAAAAAGCGGTTGAAATTTTTAAAGTTCCGGGTTCGTTTGAACTTCCGCTGACGGCACTCAAGGTTGCCAACAGCGGGAAATTTGACGCGGTGATCTGCATCGGAACGGTGATTCGCGGCGAAACTCCGCATTTTGAATATGTCGCGGGCGAAGCGGCAAAGGGCATCGGACAGGCTTCGATAAAATCGGGCGTTCCGGTTTTATTCGGTGTCGTAACCGCCGATACGCTCGAACAGGCGATTAATAGAACAGGCGTAAAAGCCGGAAACAAAGGGTTTGAAGTAGCAATGTCGGCAGTCGAACTCGTTAATTTATACAAAACTATGGACGGCGGAAAAAAATCCGGCAAGGGAAAAGATAAAGTTTTTCCGCACGTCGTTTGAAAACAAGGATTATGGGAACTCGGCGAAAGGCGCGTGAATGCGCTTTGCAGATGTTATTTGCGGCAGATGTTGCCAAAACGCAAAAGAGCGTTTTGACCGGCACTTATTGGGACGAACTCGGCAGCGAAGAATTTGACGATGCAATGCGCGAATTCTCCAACAAGCTGGCTGTCGGTGCTTTGCGCGAAATCGAAACTGTTGACGAGCATATTCGCCAACGCGCCGAACATTGGCGCATCGAGCGAATGGCGATTGTTGACCGCAATGTTTTGCGGCTCGCGGTTTACGAATTTCTGTTTGAAGACACGCCGCACACGGTTGTTATCAACGAAGCTCTGGAAATCGCCCGCCGGTTTTCAACTCCCGAAGCAACGCAGTTTATCAACGGAATTTTAGATGCTATCAAATACGATCTGGCAAAAAAATCCGCCAAAAATGATAATTCTCCCGACGATGCGGATAAAAAAAAACCGTCTGAAAAAATTCGCGCTTCGTCCGTGTAAATTTCCGTGTGAAAATATTTTCTGCTTTGAAATCTGATGAAAATTTCCGAATATGGAAAATCTGCACCGCCAATTTCTCGATAAATCCGCCGCCGATCTCACAAAATTAACCGAAAATCTGCAAAAATCGCGGACAATTTCGGCTGAACTGCGCCGCAAATGTTTTCGCACGCTTCATACGATAAAGGGAACTGCCCAAACCTTCGGTTTTGAGAACGCGGGCTTTCTCGCTCACGAACTCGAAAATCTTTTGGCAAGCGGGAAAAATGATGAAAATTTTTCAGACGCACGGGTTTTTATTGAAGGTTTGGTTTTTTTACAAAAACTTCTCAAAAATACCGATTTTGAACTGCCGCAAAATTTTCTCAATAAAATATACCGTCTGATTCCGAAATCTTCACAAAAAAAAGATTTTTCGCTGAATTTAATCGGGCGGATTCCCTTTGAATTTACAAAAACGCTTTCCAGACAAGAGAAAAACGCGCTCGTTTCGGCTTTAGAAGACGGGAAAAATTTGTTTTGTGTCGAAGTAAAATTCGCTTTGAAAAACTTTGCCGAAGAATTCAAAAACTTTCGCGCCGAATTGAGCAGAAACGGCGAAATTACGGCGGCTTTTCCGGGTGCAAATTCACCGGATAAAATCGGTTTCCGGTTTATTTTGAACGGAAACGCGGAAACTTCTGATGTCGAAAAAACTATCGAACCTTTTTCAGCCAAGATAATTTACAAAAAGTTATCAGGAAATATTCCCGACAGTTTGCCGAAAATTTTGGACGAAATAATCGCTCACGGAAAAGATGTTGCGGAAAGATCAGGCAAAAAAGTCGAATTTGAAATTGCGGCAGATGAACTAAAAATATCAGCCGAAAATCTCAAACTCATTTTCGATATTCTTCTGCATTTGGTCAGAAACGCCGTTGACCACGCGATTGAAACTCCGAAAAACAGGGAAAAAGCCGGAAAAAACGCAAACGGAAAAATCAGAATTTCTGCGGAAAATGTTGATCGAAACGATTTGCTTTTGCAGTTTTCAGACGACGGAAAGGGAATTGACCGCGGGAAATTAAAAGCAAAGGCTCTGGAGAAAAATTTTATCACAAACGCCGAAAATCTGAGCGAAAAAGCAACGCTCGAATTGATTTTTCAATCAGAACTTTCAACCGCCGATCATCTGACGGAAATTTCCGGGCGCGGCGTAGGACTCGACGTGGTGAAAAGTTTAATCGTAGAAAAAGGCGGAAAAATCAGCGTCGGAAGCGAAAAAGGAAAGGGAACAAGTTTCAAAGTTTTTTTGCCGAAATTTTGCAGCGATCAAACATTAGTAAATGAAATCTAAAAAGTGTAAATTTTCTCCACATAAATTGCGAAAATTTGATTTCCGCAAATACGTTTTTTTATTGCCGGTAATATGTTTTTTTATTTTCAGTTTGTCGAACGCGGACGCGGCGGCGCAGAATTATCCTGATAAAATTCGCGGTTACAAAGTTTACGAAGCGAAAATTGACGTAAAAACCGAAGGCGGCGAAGATTCGGAAAAAGCGGATTCGGGCGAAAATGAAGCACTTGTCAAAATCGGCGAACCGGAAATTGTTGACGTTTCGCTGATCGGCATTACGCTCGAACTTCCGATTGAAATCGAATCTTTGGAGCAAAGCGGAAAAATTGATTTTCTGACGTTTCACGATTTCGAGGTTAATACTTTGAAGGTCGAGGTCGAAGAATACAAAGAATCTTTCGGGTTTAAGAAAAATGAAAAACTGATTTTGCCGAAACCTCTCAGAATTTTTATCAACACAAAGGAAATGCTGCGCGGAGCGTTGCAGGAATGGCGCGACTCGAAAAAAGTCTGGCAAATTACGGGCAGAATTTTTGTTTTCGGAAAGTTCAAAAAATCAATTTTCAAATTCAAACGCGTCGTTCCGATTGAAATTGATACGACGATTGAAAATCCGCTGATCGGTAATAAACAGAGCGAATTTACTGGTTTTTTATTGTGACATAATGCCGAATGCCGAATTATCATTTATTAATTAATCATCCGGCATTGATAATTATATTGCAATAAAAATATCCGAATCAAAGACATCGAAAAATGACTCTGCAAACTTAACGCTTATTTTTGATTTGCTTTAGGTTTTGAACGCTTTTTTGATTTATCATCTTTCATCTGCAAAAGTTTATGAAAAATTTTCTGATTTACGGCGCGAACGGATACACGGGCGAACTTATTGCGAAAGAAGCGGTTAAGCGCGGTTTGCAGCCGATTCTCGGCGGGCGCAGTCAAAACAAGATCGAGCCTTTGGCGAAAGAATTGGGTTTGACATTTCGCACGTTCGCGCTCGAAGACAAAAAATCGCTCGAATACACGCTCAAAGAAGTTGATTTCGTGCTGCACTGCGCGGGACCTTTTTCGCTGACTTCGGAACAGATGATTAAAGCGTGTCTGCGGCTCGGCAAACATTATCTCGATATTACGGGCGAAATCGCGGTTTTTGAGCAGATGGCACAGCGCGACGAGCAGGCGAAAAAAGCCGGCATTATGATTATGCCCGGAGGCGGTTTTGATGTCGTGCCGTCGGATTGTCTGGCGAAACATCTGAAAAATCGTCTGCCGGACGCGGTTGATCTGGTTCTGGCTTTTTACGGTTTGGGCGAAATTTCGCACGGAACGCAGAAAACGATGACGATGAACGTCGGGCGCGGCGGCGCGATTCGCAAAAACGGCGAGATAGTCCGCGTTCCGGCGGCTTTTGAAACGAGAGAAATTGATTTTGGTCGGGCGACGAAAACGGGCGTGACAATTCCTTGGGGCGACGTTTCGACGGCTTTTTATTCAACCGATATTCCGAATATAAAAGTTTTTACAGTCGTTCCCGAAAAGATGATTACGCTTTTGAAAATGAGCCGCTACGTCGGCTGGCTGCTGGCATCAGAGCCTTTTCAGAGCATTCTGCAAAGCCGTATTTCCGAAGGCGGTCCGAGCCGGGAAGAACGCGAACAAGGCGCGACTTATTTGTGGGGAAAGGCGGCGGACGAAAACGGAAACTTTGTCGAATCGCGTGTTTTTGCGCCCGAAGCATATAAATTTACGGTTTTGAGCGCGTTGAAAATTGCCGAAAAAGTGCTGAACGATGATTTTTGCGTCGGTTTTCAAACTCCTGCAAAATGTTACGGTGCGGATTTGGTTTTGGAAATCGAAGGCGTTTCGCGCGAAGATGTCGGGTAGTTTGCAAACGGTGCGGCGTAAATTTATGATTTTAGTTATTGGTTAGCTGTTAGTCGTTAGTTGTTAGCTGTTGTTTGATTCTTCACAGCTAACAGCCAACGGCTAACGGCTAACATTTTACAAAAGTTTATGGAATTAGCAGTAGAAAAATACAAAGTGGAAAACGAGCCGTTTTATTTGCCGGTTGGTAGTGAAGTCGAGCTTTTTGAAGCGGCATACAAAGCGAAACTTCCGGCGATGCTCAAAGGTCCGACAGGTTGCGGAAAGACCAGATTTGTCGAATATATGGCGCATAAAATGAATCGTCCGCTGATAACGGTGGCGTGCCACGAAGATTTGTCGGCGACGGATTTGGTCGGCAGATTTCTGCTCGAAGCGGATGAAACCGTCTGGCACGACGGACCTCTGACGAAAGCCGTGCGCGAAGGCGCGATTTGTTATCTCGATGAAGTCGTGGAAGCGAGAAAGGACACGGTTGTTATAATTCATCCGCTGACCGACGACAGGCGGCGTTTGCCGATTGAAAAACGCGGCACGGTTTTGGAAGCACCGCCGGAATTTATGCTTGTCGTTTCTTACAATCCGGGTTATCAGTCAATCTTAAAAGACTTAAAACAGTCAACCAGACAACGCTTCGTCGCAATGGAATTTGATTATCCGAATCAGGAAGCCGAAACGGAAATCGTCGCCAAAGAAGGCGGAATTGACGAACAGGCGGCGAAAGATTTGGTAATAATCGGGCAAAAAGTGCGTAATTTGCGCGGACA
Organism: Pyrinomonadaceae bacterium; assembly: GCA_965214585.1. GTDB lineage: Bacteria > Acidobacteriota > Blastocatellia > Pyrinomonadales > Pyrinomonadaceae > JAHCHG01. Next base: position 1,953,290 of record OZ243957.1, read on the forward strand.
CGGACTCGAAGAAGGAGTTTCCACGCGCCTCTTGATTTATGCGGCGCAGATGATCGCGCAGGGAATTTCGCCGATTGACGCGGCGGAAGTCGCCATTGTTTCGCCGATTACCGACGACAGAGAATTACAGAGAAGCATCCGGGAAATTGTAACGACGATTATTTGATTAACGGCGGCAGGTTTTTAAGGAAGGGAAAAAAGAACTTAGAGGCTGTTTTAAAAGTGTATCGCCGGCTTCCAGCCGGCTGTCGCATTAGTTTCTACACATCTTTAAAATCTGTTTGCGAACCGATTATTTGTAAAAACTCTTTGGTTATTTCTTCTAGTTCTGCCGTCGTATAGCTTTCTAACACATCTATTAGCGTTAGAAACTGCCACATTCCGGCGAGTAGTGCCGGAATTGTGTATTCAACTCCGCGTTTCATTAGTCTGCCGCTTAGTCTGATTAAAAACTTTCTTAGCTCCTTTGCTTTTTCTTCTTTGGATGCTGCTAATGCCCAGACGATCACGCAGACTTGTGCGACTATCATCAACCGTTTGGCGATTGCTTGTGCCGATTCTTGTTGCCATTGTTCCAAATGCTGTCCGCCTCTTTTGAGCAACTTGAAGAAACTCTCGATTCGCCATCGCCAGTAATACCAAAGGGCAATCTCTTCTGCTTTTACTTGCCTTTGAACATTCGTCCATAACCGCCAAACCGCCAAGACTTTGCCTTTTTTATCCCGCACCTCAGATAACACATATCTCAATCTGATCGGCTTTCCTTTGATTAACTTTCGCTTATCGGGCTGCTCTTTGGTTGGACGTTTCGTGCGTCCTATTCGATCCAACACAACCTCCGTTTCAGCGACATACTGAAACGCTTTGCGTCCCGGATACTTGACTTCCCGAACATATTGAAAATCTTCCTTGATTCGCTCTTCGACTTCCTTGAGCAGCAAACTCTCCTCGCCTAATTTCACTCGCCGAACATCATTTGAACGAATCACGAACTGCCTTCCGCATCTGATAAATCTCCTCAAATGAAGCAGAGAATCGGCTTGTCTGTCAACTATGTGAACACACGGCTTGGCTAATCCGAGTCCTTCGACATAGCCGAATGTCCTGTTTAATTCATCTAATTGCCGACGACGCGGCAAAGGCTTTTCGCGTCTTGATGAATGCACTCCATCGTCGGCTTCCAAGCCAATGTAAAGCGGTGCTAACGGTTCGCCTTCGATGTCAGACACCAGCAATGCACTTTGCAAAAAATAGCCCTGCTCCAAATTATTACATAATCTGATCCGATCGGCTTTGCTCTCGTGAGTCGTATAGTTTAGATCGCTAAAATCGTGCATCACAAGTGCATATCTATTGACTTTAGAATCACTTACCTGCCCGGCATAATCAATCAGAGGTTCTGCCAAAGAAGGCAAACTAACTCGTTCATTAGCAAAAAAACGCCACGCCGCCTGTGCTGCCGCAAACGGCTCTTTTGTTTTTGGCAAGGCACGTAACCCGCTCGCCACCGATTGTGATAGACTTAAATGTTGTCGCACCAGCATTTTATAACGTCTTTGCAGACGTGGTTCTAAATTCGGAACTTTTATTTCATACTTTCTGATATTATCAAAGAACCTTTAGACTTGTGTAGAAACTAATGGGCTGTCGTGGTGGCTTCCAGCCGCCACATTCTTAATTAGAACAGCGTAACTTTTTTATCAAAGCGTCGGCAAGATGCCGACCAGACTGCCGGCAAGATGCCGGCGATACACTTTTAAAATAGCCTCTTACATATTCCCGACTAATTTTTCTTGCCGAAAATCTGCGAAGTCTGGCGGAAAAACTGTATAAATCCGATGAGTGCGCCAAAGGCTACGCCGCCGACGATTCCCCAAGGCGATGTGCCGGCGATCAAATCGAAAAACCAGCCGATTATCATCATAAACGCGACTGCTCCGAAAAGCGTTATTGCCGCCGAAAAAGCGAGTCCGGTTCGCCGGATCGTTTCGCTTTGCGTTTCAAATTGAAAGGTCGGCTCAGACGCGGCGTAATTTTTTTTGTCGCCCGAAACAAATATCGTCTGCGATTTGTCCGTTTGATTTACAAAATTCTCCGCATTTTCAATCGGCACGACAGTTTCAATAATCGGCTGATTTGCAGAAGATTTTTGCGCGTGAATCTGATTTATTTTCGCTTCGAGTTCGGCTTCGTAATCGGGAACTTCGAGAAAATTTTCGTTCGCTTCGGCGAGTTCCTCAGCGGAAGGTTCGCTGATTTGAAAGGTCGGAATCGGTTCGATTTGTTTGATTTCTCTTACAAATTCGGCAGTTTCGATTTGTTCGATTTTTTCAGATGGAAATTCTTTTGCCGGATTTTCGGCAGTTTCGATTGAATTTTTTTCCGTTTCCGTCTGCGCCGTTTCGACGCTCGCGCTTTCAATCGCTTTTGCAATTTCTTCGATGCTTTCGCCGTCAGACGCATTTTCTTCTGCGGCTTTCGTTTTTTTTATTTCTTCTTCGTCTTGTTCAAACAAACTTCTAATCATCGCCAATTTCCCCGCGTCAGATAATTTTTCGGAACTTTCGTCAAAAGCATTTTGAAAATCTTACTCTGCACTTATTCGCTTATTGTGAAATTATTTCAAACAAAAGTAAAATGCCCAAACATCCGCACTTTCAAAGCTGCAAACACCCGGACATTTCTGAAATCTGTTTTTTACCTTCTACCTTCTACCTTTTACCTTTCACCTGCGTAGTCATTTTATCCTTCATCGGTTCGGTGATAAAATCAAGCACGCCGAGAAGACTTTTGCCGATTACTTCGTCGCCGGTCAGACGGTTGTGTTCGCTGCAAGCGGCTTTCAAATCGTTGCCGACCTTTTCTTTTTTCAGTTCGCGCAGCTGACCTTTGCTCAAAATCGTCGAAGTCAGAGAGCGTTTCGGAACAACGCCGTCGCCGGGCGAATAGAGAATCTTTTCGAGTTCTTCCTTTTCAACTTTCGTGCCGTCGCTTTTTTTGAAAGAATCGGGTTCAAATTCCGTTTTCCAGACATTTTTTTCAGCATCTTTGTAAATTACCATTCCGTCAATGGTCGGCGCACATTCCGAGCCTAAAAAGTAGATCGAAACGGGAGTTTGCTTGAGAGGCTTCGCGTCCAAAGCGGCTTGAAAAAGTTTGGCGCGAGCCAGAACCGCGCGAAAATAATTTTTCGCCTGCTTTTGTTCTTCGGCAGTAAATTTTTCGGCAAATTCCTTGTCGGTGTAAGCCGTCCAGCCGTATTTTTCCCAAGTTGCGGGATCGTATATGTCAACTTTCAGCGGTTTTAAATCTTCATCATAAGCGTTGACCATATTTTCGTGCGGCAAAAGCTGATAAATCGAAGGAATTGTGAACAAATCGTATTTCGTCAGATTTTGAATGAACGGCAGATTTATCTTTCCGCTGCCGAAAAGCGAGAAACCGTTGAGCAGCGAATTCAGCGCGGAAGTCGAGCCGCCGTTCGGCACGGCGACGAGAAGAATATTGTTGAAATACGACGCGCCCGCCCAGTTCGGACGCATATTCGGGCGCAGTTCGGCTTTGCCATACATCGCCGCATAACGCGCGATCAAGCCGCCCATCGAATGCGAAACGACGTTGAATTGTTGTTTCGGACGCTTTAAATGCTTGCGAAGTCCGTCCAGTTTTTGAATTAAAAGATGCGCGTTTTCGACATTATCGAGCCGCCAATCGTATGGAAAAACGTAAAAAGTATCGGCGAAACCGTTTTTCGGCGGAGCATCGAATTTTCCTTCAACATAGCCGTCAGCGATAAGAGAATCAATCAGCTTTTGATATATGTCAACTTTGGGCGTAAACCGTATCAACTGAATTTCCCGCAAAATGTCTTTCGGCACGAGTTTATCGCGGTTTGCCTTTAATTTCGCCGAAATCGGAAGGCGCAGATCGTCGTCATCGGCGCGTCCCAAATCGAACCAGACCTGATCGCCGGTTTCCTTGTTGACAAGCTCCGAACCGACCAAACCGGGAATGATTATCACAGGCAATCTGCCTGATTTTTTCGGCGACAAAGCGGCGATCTTCTCGCCGTCCTTTTTAATTTCCTTTGAATTTTCCTGAGCGACGACGGGAAAAGCCAAATTCAGAATTACAAACAGAAAAGTGAAAAATTTAATTTTTTTTGAAAATTCGTGCATAATTTCGTTTCCTGAATTATTAAAATTTTTCGCCTGTCGAAAGAATTTCGGTTTCATCAGGCGATACGAGTTTGTATGTGATGCCGCGCCAGACGATTTCGTTTGACAGCAAAGCGGTAAAATTATTATAGAGAAAAATTACGGGCGTGATAACCCAAAACAAATTATGCCACAAAACGCTCCGATCTAAATCTTTTTTATAATCTTTCAAAACTAATTTGACGGCTTTTAAGCGAATATGAGATTTTGCCGAACCGAGCCAGAAAATTATCAGCAAAGATGCGAGAGTCAGCCAAAAGTGCCAGCCGGATACGAAAAATAAAAGAAAAATTCCCGTCCAGAATATTGCCGTAAAAAGGAAAGAACCGATAAACGAGGCTTTCCAGAGATTCGGGGCGTAAACGCGCGTAATTTTCATTTGGCGCGTGGAAAACTCCAGAAATTCGGCAAAACCGCAATCTTCAATCGTCGCCGTCAGGCATTCGGGAACAAAATAAATCGGCAGATTTTCCTTTTGCAAAATTCGCGTTAAAGCAAAATCGTCGGATAAAGTTCCGCGCCACTTTTCGCGCACTTTTAGTTTTTCAAAAACTTGGCGGCGAATTGCCGTCGAGCCGCCCCAGCAAAAATTTTTATTCGCACGTTCGCCCAAAGCAGATGCAATCGAAGCGTTCCAGACCGAGCGAATCTGCGAAGCGAAATTTCCCGTTTTGGCGATAAACCAGCGATAACCCGTCGCGCATCCGAGCGTTTGATTTTGCAAAGGCGCGACCAAATTTTTCAACCAATTCCGATCTGGTCGCGCATCGGAATCTACAAAAACGAAAACTTCGCTTTCGTCGGAAACTTTCGTCAACGCTTCTCTTAAATTGTGAACTTTCTGTCCTTCATTTTCGGCTTTTCCGGCGATGATTATTTTTGCGCGAACATTTTCAAGGCTTTTCCCGCTTTGTTCGTTTAAGAGATTTTCGATAACCGAAACCGCTTCGTCCGCTTTGTCGTCAACAACGAAAATGATTTCGTAATTCGGATAATTTTGAAGAAAAAGCCGTTTCAGATTTTCGTCCAAATCCGCATCAATTCCGCGACACGGAACGATAACCGAACAAAACGGCGTATAAAAAGATTTCGGTTTGGAAAGTTCCCGCTTGAAATAATTCAGAAAATCAATTCCGCCGCGCAGAGATTTACAGCCGAAAAAAATCTGAAAGGCGGCGAAGAAGTAGAAAATGTAGATCATTGTTGATTGTTGATTGTTCATTGCTGTTCGTCAGCAGATCACGAAATCATTCTCGTCAACTTAAAAAACAATCTGCCAACCAAATGAAAATTATCAAATCTCCATTCTCAAATCTCAATTATATTGTAAGTGTCCGATTTTGAAGAAATACTTACAACATAATTGAAAATGGAGAATGGAGATTTGATAATTAACACTCTAATTAGAAACATTATGTTTTCCGATGTTTCAATATAAAATTAAGGCAAAATATTTATTTCGTGATCTATTGATTGTTAAACTTATTAAATGCGTTTTCTATCAATGAACAACCAACAATTAACAATGAACAAATTTACTGATTATTATGAACGACCAGATAAGGTTTGAGATATTCGACGGTTCTTTCGGTTGCGCCGCGCGTTTCCAAAACGGCTGAATAAGCGTTTTTTGCAAGTTTATCGCGGCGTTCGGGGTCTTGCAGTAAATCGGAAAAAACTTTTGTAAGTGCCGGAACGATTTCCGATTTGCTCATTTCAGGCAATTGGACGATTGCGTTCTGCTCGATGAATTTGTTTATAACCGCCGAAAAATTCTTGGTGTGCGAGCCGGTCACGATGGCTTTTTCAGCAACGGCGGGTTCTAAAATATTTTGTCCGCCGTGCCGGACAAGACTTCCGCCGACGAAAACTATCTCGGCAAGCGGGAAAACCGAACGCAGTTCGCCGATGCTGTCGAGCAGTATGACTTCCGCAGCTTTGTCGCGTTCCGAAATCGCTTCCGAGCGCGTCGCCCAGTCAAAGCCGGATTTTTTAATCAGATTCTTGACTTCCTTAAATCTTTCGGGATGGCGCGGCGCGATCAGCAGGCGCGGAAGTTTTCCTTGTGAATTTTTCCAAACCTGCTTGAACGCTTCCAAAATCAGTTTTTCCTCCGGTTGATGCGTGCTGGCGGCTAAAATCAGCGGCGCGTTTTCGTTTATATTGAAGCGTTGGGCAAAGTAGTCCGTATAAATATCGTCGGGTTCGTAAAAACTCTGATCGTATTTGATATTTCCCGTAACTTTCAGCTTACTGCTGCGAATGCCCAAATCTATCAAACGCTGCGCGTCTTCTTGGGTTTGCATCAAAGCCAATCTGACGTAATGAAAAACGCGGCGAACGAATTTTTTGGCGTATAAATATCTTTTAAAGGATTTTTCGGAAATTCTTCCGTTGACGATAAAAACAGCCGCGCCGATTTTGACCGCTTCGCGGAAAAAATTAAACCAATATTCGGTTTCCATCACCAGAATAATATTCGGATTGTAATGTTTCAGAGCGCGTTGAACGCTGAAACGCCAGTCGAACGGAAAGTAAAAAATTTGTTCGGCATAATCGGCAAAAATCTCTTTGGCAAGTTTTTGACCGGAATCGGTTGTGGTGGAGATAATCAGGCGATAATCGGGAAATTGTTTCAGAATTTCTTCCACAAGCGGACGCGCCGCGTTTGCTTCGCCGACTGAAACGCAGTGAACCCACAAAACAGGCTTTAAAGACGGCTTGAAATCCGGCAGATGACCGAGCCTCTGCTTAAAACCAGCCGAATATTTGCCTTTCCTCAGCGCGTCAAAAGCAAAGCGCGGAAGCAGCAGGACAAAGCCGAGAGTTAAAATTATGCTGTATAGAAAGAACATTTGTTAATCGCTGAATAATTCGTTTAGATTTTATAGACTAAACTTCTAATAGAAGGTTTTTCCAAACTTTAATTCACAACGCGTTTCGATTATTTTACTCTTTCGATGTATTTTTCTTCGCTCGGATTGACGCGAATCCGTTCGCCGGAAGTGATAAACGGTGGAACATATAAAGTTACGCCGTTTTCGAGCGTCGCCGGTTTGTTTGAATTCGAGGCGGTTGCGCCTTTTAGAACAGGTTCGGTTTCAATTATGTCCAAATCCAGCGATTGCGGAAGTTCCACGCCGATTGGCGCACTTTCGTAAAATTCGACCTGAATTTTAAGTCCCGCCATCAGCCATTTTGCCGCGTCGCCCAGATCGTCTTCGCTCATCGCAATCTGTTCGTAACTTTCCGTGTTCATAAAATGATGAAATTCGCCGTCGGAATACAGATATTCCATTTCGTGCTGATCGAGAACCGCTTTTTCCACCGATTCGTTTGAGCGAAAGCGATGATCGAAAGAACTTCCCGTAACGAGATTTCTCAATTTCGTCTGCACCACCGCGCCGCCTTTTCCCGGTTGATTGCGGCTGAATTCCATCACCTTGCACGGCGTTCCGTCGAGAATTATAGTGTTTCCCCTGCGTAAATCGTTTGCTGAAGTTGCCATTTATTAAGTTTTTCTCCGTTTATTAAAATTTAAACAGGCGGAAGAAAGCATAAATCTCCCGCCTGTTCTAAAAAAAATGTTAGTTTATTGCCTGAATGCTCGAAATGTCTAGCCGAAACATAAAATAAAAATTTCTCCGTAAAAAATCAATCGTGAAATCTACCGTTTTAAAAACCGTTTTCAGCCGTCAATCGGAAGCGGCGCGGGTTCTTCGCCTTCTTTCGGCGGCTCGCGGTTGAGCGATTGAAAGATTTTTATAATTTCGTCGTGCATTTTCTTCGCTTCCGCATTATTCGGTTCGAGTTTTAAACCTTTACGAAAATCGCCGAGCGCGGCGCGATATTGTGCCGCGCCGGTCAAAGCAAAGGCTCTTTCAAAATAAGCCTTAGCAAGCGTCTGTTTGGCTTGCGAATCATTTTCGTTTTGCCTGAAATCTTTTTCCGCCTTTTCAATATCAGCGGTCATTTTTGAAACATCTACCGATTTTGCCATCGGCGAAGGGTCTTTTGCGGAACTGCCCTTCTGGTTTGCCGCAGCAGTTTTTTCCGAATCGGCAGAATGACTCGAAACGGTCAGAGTTTCGTCCGTTTGCCGCGCCGACACATTCGCGTTCGCATTTTCCGCCGCCCGTTCGGAAACTTTCGGTGTCGAATCCGCGCAGCCGTATAAACCGAAACACAATAAACTTAAAATTAAAAATTTCCTCATATTTGATAAATCATAAAAAATTAACTGCCAAGATACAACAAACGGCATCGAAAATAAATAAAATTTTAATTTTCCGGCTGAAATTTGTTATATTGTTCACGGTTCAAACTAATTTGTGCGGCTTTCTTATAAGCAGATGAGTAAAAATCAAGTATGATGCAGAAGCCCGCTACGCTCGTAAGGGCGCAAAGAACACACTTACTGCGTGCGTGTTTCTGCATTCGGATTACCCTTAAAACATATTACGACCTGCTTAAATCATTCAATTAACAAAATGACCAAAAATTACACAACCGGGCGCGATTTGATAAACGAATACCTTTTATATTTGCAGGTCGAGCGCGGCTTGGCGAAAAATTCGATTGAAAGTTACAAAAGAGATTTGGCAAAACTGAAAGATTGGTCGAAAAATAAAAATGCGGATGTTGTAAATTTGTCGAGAAAAGATTTGCGCGAATTTACGGCGGATTTATCGCGCTCGAAACTTTCGCCGAATTCAATCGGCAGAACAATCAGCGCGGTGCGTGGTTTTTACAAATTTTTGATGCTCGACGGACATATCAAAAAACATCCGGCGGAAGATTTGGACGCGCCGCAGAAAGGTTCTTATCTGCCGCGTTTTCTAAACGAATTTGAAATTGACAGACTGCTTTCCGCGCCCGACGTTTCGGTGGAGATCGGTTTGCGCGACAAGGCGATCTTAGAGCTGATGTATGCCTGCGGTCTGCGCGTTTCCGAAGCCGTTACGCTGAAAATTTCCGACGTTGATCTGGACGCGGGAATTTTAACCTGTAAAGGAAAAGGAAATAAACAGCGAAAAGTTCCGCTTGGTAAAAGCGCGGCTGAATGGACGAGATGCCATCTGGCTCGCAGAAAAAAAAGGGAACATATTATAATGAACAATCTTTTTGTGACGAGTTCGGGAACGCCGATCAATCGGCAGATCATATTTCATTTTGTCAAAGAATACGCCGAAAAAGCGGGACTCGAAGACGTTTCGCCGCACACTCTGCGCCACAGTTTTGCAACACATCTTTTGCAGAGAGGCGCGGATTCGCGCTCGGTTCAGGCGATGCTCGGACACGCCGATATTTCGACCACACAGATTTACACGCATATCACCGACACACACTTGCGAAAAACTTACGAAAAATTTCATCCGCGGGCAAATGCGGCATTCGATCCCGAAAAAAAATCGAAAACCGACTAAAACCTTTCTTCGCGGACTTGCAACTAATGAAAAACTTGGGTATTATGTGAAATTTGCTAATTAACTCAAAAAGTTAGTTTTTGCAGTTGAAAATTTTATATTTGCAAGGGTGGTCGAGTGGTTAATGGCACCGGGCTGTAAACCCGGCAGGCTGACGCCTTACGTAGGTTCGAATCCTACCCCTTGCATACCGATTTCGGATTTGGGATGTCGGATTTGAAAGTTAAATCTCAAATCCCAAATCCGACATCCCAAATCGCTCTGCGGGAGTAGCTCAGTGGTAGAGCGTCAGCCTTCCAAGCTGAATGTCGCGAGTTCGACCCTCGTCTCCCGCTCCAGTTTTTTTAATTTAGTTGTGCGAGAGATTATATTTTAAAGATGCCCGAGTAGCTCAGGGGTAGAGCGTTTCCTTGGTAAGGAAAAGGTCACGAGTTCGAATCTCGTCTTGGGCTCCAGTATTTACAAGGGTTTATTATAATAAAGAGGAACAGATAAAAAATGTCGAAAGAGAAATTTGATAGAAGCAAGCCGCACGTCAACATCGGGACAATCGGACACGTTGATCACGGCAAGACGACCTTGACCGCCGCCATTACCAAAGTGATGAGCAAGCATAACGAGAAGATGACTTTCCGTTCGTTCGATTCGATTGACAACGCGCCGGAAGAACGCGCTCGCGGGATAACGATTGCTACCGCGCACGTCGAATACGAAACGCCGAACCGCCACTACGCGCACGTTGACTGTCCCGGACACGCCGATTACGTCAAGAATATGATTACCGGCGCGGCGCAGATGGACGGAGCGATTTTAGTTGTCGCCTCAACCGACGGTCCGATGCCGCAAACCAGAGAACACATTCTGCTGGCAAGACAGGTCGGAGTTCCGGCGATGGTCGTGTTTATGAACAAGGTGGATATGGTGGACGACGAAGAACTGCTCGAACTCGTTGAACTGGAGATCAGAGAACTGCTCTCGTCTTACGAATTTCCGGGCGACGATATTCCGGTGGTGCAAGGCTCGGCACTGAAAGCTCTGGAAGGCGATGCGAAATGGGAAGCAACCGTTGACGAACTGATGCAGGCGGTGGACGATTATATTCCGACACCGGAGAGGGAAACGGACAAACCGTTTCTGATGCCGGTTGAAGACATCTTCACGATACAGGGACGCGGCACGGTGGCGACGGGCAGAATCGAGCGAGGGATTGTCAAAGTCAACGAGCCGGTTGAGATTGTCGGCATCAAGGATACGATGAACTCGGTTTGCACGGGAGTCGAGATGTTCAAGAAACTTCTCGACGAAGGCGTGGCTGGAGATAACGTCGGCTTGCTTTTAAGAGGAGTGGATAGAAAGGACATCGAGAGAGGACAAGTGATAGCCAAGCCGGGTTCGATCACTCCGCACACGAAATTCAAGGCGGAAGCCTACGTCTTGACAAAAGAAGAAGGCGGACGGCACACGCCGTTCTTTACGGGCTACCGCCCGCAGTTCTACTTTCGGACGACGGACGTAACGGGCGTGGCGAACTTGCCGGAAGGAGTGGAGATGGTGATGCCGGGCGATAATATCCAGATGGAGATTGAGTTGATCGCGCCGATAGCGATGGAGAAAGGCTTGCGGTTCGCCATCAGAGAAGGCGGGCGGACGGTTGGCGCGGGAACGGTAACGGAAATCGTTGAATAGAAGAAAAGGTTAGCGGTTAGCTGACAGCAGTTAGCCGTAAAGGAAAAAACAGCTAACAGCTAACTGTTATCAGCTAACAACGAACAAAACTTGAGGTAAATTTTATGCCACGCGATAATATTATTTTACAATGTACTGATTGCAAAGAGCGCAATTATACAACGACGAAAAACAAAAAGAATACGCCGGGAAGACTTGAATTTAAAAAGTTTTGCCCGCGTTGTCGTTGCCACACTTTGCACAGAGAAAATAAATAGCCTGATTTTCGATTTGTGATTAATGAATTGCGATTTGTTTTTAGTTTATAAAGCCGCAATCTCAAAATCTAAAATCGAAAATTTATTTTAGGGGTATGGTGTCAATGGCTAGCACGTCGGTCTCCAAAACCGTAGGTCCGGGTTCGAGTCCTGGTACCCCTGCCATTAAATTTTAAGGAGTATAAAAGTGGCAGAAGAAGTCAGCACTTTAGATAAAAAAAGTAACGAGTCGGAAGGTGTCGGCGAATTTATTCGCAAAACGCGCGAGGAAGTTGATAAAACCACATTTCCTTCATCCGAGGACGTGAGAAATACGACCATCGTAGTTATTATCAGCGTTATTTTCTTTGCGGTATATTTATTTTTAATTGACAAAATTTGGGTTTTCCTGTTGGACGGCTTAACTTCGTTGGTTAATAAACTTGTCGGAATATAAGGATTGAAAAATGAAACAGTGGTATTTTATCCACACATATTCAGGTCACGAAAATAAAGTCTTGGAAAGTTTAAATGCCCGGATTCGGGATATGGAACTCGATGACCTTATTACGGAAGTTTTGCTTCCGAAAGAAACGGTTGTCGAGATGCGCGGCAATAAGCGCATCGAAACTCAGCGAATGTTTTATCCCGGATACGTTTTAGTCGAGGTCGAATGCACTGAGCAGGGGCGGATTCCCGACAATGTTTTTCACGTTATTAAAGCAACGCCGAAAGTTACGGGATTTCTCGGCGGAAAAAATCCGACACCTCTGACGCAGGAAGAAGTTGACCAGATTATCCGCAACGTAGAAGAAGCGGTAGATAAACCGAAACCGAAGTTTAGTTACGAAATCGGCGAAGTCGTCCGCATTAAGTCAGGTCCTTTTGCGAGTTTTACGGGCAAGGTCGAGGAAGTCAATGAAGAGAAAACAACTCTGAAAGTTACCGTGACGATTTTCGGGCGTTCGACTCCGGTTGAATTAAACTTTTTGGATGTTGAAAAAGTTACGTTTGCGGAAGAAGAATAAATTTGTTGATTGTTGATAGTTCATTGTTAATTGTTTGCGAAGTTTGCGGTTCAATTAACTATCAACAACTAACTAAAATTAATTATAGAGGACATTTTCGGGTTTTTACCCGAAATCGTTAATCGAAATATGGCAAAGAAAATATCAGGATATATAAAATTACAGATTCCGGCGGGAAAAGCGAATCCCGCGCCGCCGATTGGTCCCGCATTGGGGCAGCACGGCGTGAATATTATGGAGTTTTGCAAGGCTTTTAATGCGAAAACTCAGGACAACGACCCGGATTTGAAAGTTCCGGTGGTGATTACGGTTTACGCAGACCGTTCGTTTACATTTGAAACGAAAACTCCGCCGGCGGCTGATTTGATTCGCAAAGCGGCGGGAATTCCGAAAGGTTCGGGCGAGCCGAACAAAGCGAAAATCGGGACGATTTCTCAGGCGCAGCTTGAAGAAATTGCCAAGACGAAAATGCCCGATCTGAACACGACAAATCTGGAATCGGCAGTTCGCACAATTTCGGGAACGGCGAAAAGTATGGGGTTGAAAATAGAATAATTTGACGCGGCGAATGGGCGAGGCGGCGATATGGAGATTTGATTTCCCTGCGTAGCCCATCTTCCGCATCATAATCAGAGGGAGAAAAATTTATTGATTTTTCGTTTGAACCTTGGAGAAATATAAATGGCTAAAAGAGGAAAGAAGTATTTAGAGGCTCTGGAGAAAATCGAGCCTGATAAAAAATATACTGTGCCGGAAGGCATTGCAAAGGTCAAGGAAATTGCCTTTGCGAATTTTGACGAAACGGTGGAACTGACAATGTGGCTCGGCGTTGATCCCAGAAAAGCCGATCAGAATGTGCGCGGAACGATTGTTCTGCCGCACGGTTTGGGCGGCGCGGCGAAAGTCGTCGTTGTTATCGCGCAGGGCGATAAAATAAAGGAAGCCGAAGAAGCTGGCGCGGATTTTGCGGGCGGCGATGATCTGGTTGACAAGATCAAAGGCGGCTGGCTGGATTTTGACACTTTGATCGCCACGCCGGATATGATGCGCGGAGTCGGGCAACTCGGAAAAGTTTTAGGACCGCGCGGTTTGATGCCGAATCCGAAAACGGGAACGGTGACGATGGATGTCAAAACCGCCGTCGAGGAAACAAAAGCGGGTAAAGTTGAATATCGTGTTGATAAAACGGGCGTTATTCATACGCCGGTTGGCAAGGTTTCGTTTGATGAACAGAAACTGCTCGAAAATACGAGAACTTTAATAAACGCGGTTGTCAAAGCAAGACCGACGACGACAAAAGGTCGTTATGTGAAAAAGGTCAATTTAGCGGCAACAATGAGTCCGGGCGTTTTGCTGGATGAAACATTATATATTCAACAACAAAAGTGAGGTTTTAAAAAAGACTTATGAAATCGAAAGAACAAAAACAGAAGGATTTGAAAGCCCTCACGGAAGAATTAAATGATTCAAAAACCGCGATGGTTCTCAGTTTTACAAATTTAACCGTTGACAAAGATCAGGAATTCCGCAAACAGGTGCGCGAAGCGGGCGCGAAATATCAGGTTGTCAAAAACACGATTGCCCGTCTTGCCGTCGAAGGAACGCCGTATGAAAATGCGAAAGAACATTTAACGGGCGTTTCGGCAATCGCTTGGACGAGCGACGAACCCGTTAATTTATCGAAAGCCGTATCGGATTTTATCAAAGATAATTCACAGTTTTTCAGCTTTAAAACAGGAATTGTCGAAGGCAAAACGGTTGATTTCGATCAAGTAAAATCAATTGCGAGTCTGCCTTCAAAAGAAGAACTCGTCGGCAAACTTCTTTTCCTTCTCAACGCGCCGGCACAGCGTCTGGCAACTGTTCTCAATGCAGTTCCGCGCAATCTGGCGGTTGTAATGAAGCAAATCAGCGAAGGTCAGGGAACGGTTGAAGCACCGAAAGTCGAAACAAAAGAAGATGCAAGGGCGGAAACAGAATCTGCCGAAACCGCTGAAGCGGCTGAAGAAACGAAAGCCGAAACCGAAACAGCGGAAACGGAAGCACCGGCAACAGAAGAAGTAAAAGCCGAAGCCGCTTCCGACGAAAAAGCCGAAACGGAAACTTCCGTTGAAGAAGCAAAAGCGGAAACCGCAGAAAATGCGGAAACCGAAACTTCCGGCGAAGAAACCTAAGCGGAAAAATCGGAATAAAACAAGTTTTCTAAAACAAGCCGTATCCAAGGTAAAACGAGCGAAGCGATTTGTCAGGTCGCTTTTGCGGCTCGGACGTTTTTAAATTATCTGAGATGCACGAAGATAATTATACGTTCCGTTGGGTTCTATCGGCTGACAACAAAATGTTAATCGTGGTTGATGAATGGTGAATTTTTCGTCATTTTTCCGCAGCGATTAACTAACAATAATAAACACAAGAACCCTTTTTAGGAGGAAATATAAATAAAATGGATAGACAAGAAATAGTAGAAGCATTGAAAAATATGCCTTTGATGGAAGTTGCGGATTTGGTAAAGGATATTGAAACGGCATTCGGCGTTTCGGCGGCGGCGGCTGTTGCGGCTGCTCCGGCGGCGGCGACAGGCGGCGGCGACGGCGCGGCGGCGGCTGAGGAAAAAGATTCGTTTGACGTAATCTTGACGGCAGCCGGAAGCGGTAAGATCAATGTCATTAAAGCCGTCCGCGAAATCGTTTCGGGACTCGGTTTGAAAGAAGCCAAAGAGTTGGTTGACAGCGCACCGAAAGCGATTAAAGAAGGCGTAACCAAAGATGAAGCCGACGAGATTGAAAAGAAATTAACAGATGCCGGCGCGACGGTTGAAGTTAAATAAATTAATTGTTAAACTAACTAAGCGGGTGGAAAATCTGATTTCCAAGTTTTCCACCCGCTTAGTTAAATACAGTTTACAAATTTTCAGACTTAGAGAGATTTAGTTCTCGTATATAAAAGAAGTGGAGAGTATTTGTCCTTTTCGACACTCTCGAAAAATTTATTTCAGAGCTTAACTGCTAAATAAAAAGCGGTCGGGGTGAACTTTACCCGTGACCGCATTTGCCGTCTTTATTGAAAATATAATTATTAGAATTCCAATTTACGGAATCTTACCAGTAAAAGAATTTAAAATCAACAAAAAAATTTCTTCAACCCCTGAGTTTATAAAATTATGATAGTTAATCCGCTACAAACAAACAAACACGGAGTCGGGCGCAGAACGAGCCAAGCACCGGAGCGCGTGGATTTTTCAAAAATTGCGACATCCGCCCAAATTCCGAATCTTATAGAAGTTCAGCGCGAATCATACAACCGCTTTTTACAGATGGATCTGATTCCCGAAGAACGCGCAAATGTCGGTCTGCAAACGGTTTTTCAGTCAATTTTCCCGGTTTCCGATTTCCGCGAAACGGCGACGCTGGAGTTTGTCGAATATCAGATCGGAAACTGGCAGTGCAAATGCGGAAGTCTGGAAGGACTCGAACATCTTCGCGCAAATTGTAAGGAATGCGGCGCGAAGATCAAAGTTGATCCGTTTAATCAGGCGGAAGTTCTCTGCGACAATTGCGGAACTTTTAACGTCGTCCGCCCGAAACTCTGCACGAACTGCGGCGAACCCGTCGGTTTAAAGCACAAACACGATCAGAAAGAATGTCAGGAACGCGGAACGTCTTACAGCGTTCCCTTAAAAGTGAAAATCCGCCTGACCGTTTTTGACAAGGACGCGGACACGGGTGTTTCGACGATCCGCGACATCAAGGAAGAAGAAGTCTTTTTCGGCGAAATTCCGCTGATGACCGACAACGGAACATTTATTATCAACGGAACTGAAAGGGTGATCGTTTCGCAGCTTCACCGTTCGCCGGGAGTTTTCTTTAAAGGTGACCGCGATTCATATCTGGCGAAAGTAATTCCGTATCGCGGTTCGTGGGTTGAATTTGAATACGACCAGAAGGGAATTTTGCAGTCGCGTCTTGGCAAGCGCAAACTTTTGTCAACAATCTTTTTGCGTGCTTTGGGACTTTGGCTAAATCCGCAGATTGATATGTCAACGGTTTCCGACAGTATTCTGGAAGAAGTCGTCAAAAATGCCGAGTTTACCGACGCGGATATTCTGAAACAGTTTTATACGACGGAAACAGCGTCTGTTGAAAAAGGTAAATTATACTTAAAGATCAAGGAAGACGGCGCGACGCATTTAAAAGGAATGCGGGCGGACGAAGACGTTAAAGCCGGAAAGGAAAAAATCGTTTCAAGCGGCAAGAAAATAACCGCTTCGGCGATCCGCGAACTGCGTAAAAACAATATCGGGAAGGTTGCCGTTTTCGATGCCGATTTTGAGGGCGCGTTTGCCATTGACGACATTATCAATATGGAAACGGGCGAAGTTATTCTCGAAGCGAACAATGAAATAACGGCTTCGGTTTTGCAGCAGCTTATTGACGAAGGCGTGCAGAGTTTCTCTGTTTTCTTTCCAGAAAAAGACGTGATCGGTTCGGTGATTTCGGCAACTCTGAAAAAAGACGCGGTTGAAAAGCCGGTTGACGCGCTTTTGGAGATTTACCGCAAAATGCGCCCCGGCGATCCGCCGACTGTTCCGACGGCATATCGCTTGCTCGAAGGAATGTTTTTCGAGCCGCGCCGCTTTGATCTGTCGCGTGTCGGACGTTTGAAATTTAATATCAAAATGGGCAGACCGATGCTCGAAGATATTGATAAATCTCTGCTCGAAGCGAAAGATTTTTTTGAAGTCGTCAATTATCTGTTGCGTATGAAACGCGACAGCGACAATTATTATCAGGACGATATTGACCATCTCGGAAACCGAAGGGTTCGCGCCGTCGGCGAACTGCTGGAAAATCAATTCCGCATCGGTTTAGAGAGAATGGAACGCGCGATCAAGGAAAAAATGTCCATTCAGCAGGATATGTTTACGACGATGCCGCGCGATCTTGTCAACGCAAAGCCGGTAACGGCGGCGGTGCGTGAGTTTTTCGGTTCGTCGCAACTCTCGCAGTTTATGGATCAGACGAATCCGCTTTCGGAAATTACGCATAAACGTCGTCTTTCCGCGCTCGGTCCGGGCGGTCTTTCGCGTGAACGCGCCGGTTTTGAAGTGCGCGACGTTCACCCGACGCACTATGGTCGAATTTGTCCGATTGAAACGCCGGAAGGTCCGAACATCGGTCTGATCTCGTCTTTGGCAAGTTTTGCACGAATCAATGAATTCGGGTTTATAGAATCGCCGTATCGAAAAGTCGAAGACGGGCGCGTTGTCGAATACGTCAAAGTTATCAACGGCGGCGACACGGATTTCAAACCGAATACGCATCATCCGCTTGAAGATGTCGAAGCGGCGAACGAGAAATTGAAAAAAGGCGAACGCGAAGCTGAACACGAGCCGTTTCCGTTTTATCTGACGGCTTGGGAAGAAGATAAATATATTATCGGGCAGGCGAACATTGAACTCGATGAGAAGGGAAATCTGGTTAATGAGCGAAACGCGGCGCGTCTGAAAGGCGAATTTATTACGGCATCGCGCGACGACATCGAATATATGGACGTTTCACCGAAACAGCTTGTTTCGGTGGCGGCATCCTTAGTTCCGTTTTTGGAAAACGACGATGCTAATCGCGCTCTTATGGGATCGAATATGCAGCGGCAGTCAGTTCCGCTTCTGCAAGCCGAATCGCCGTATGTCGGAACGGGAATGGAAGCGATTGCGGCGCGTGATTCGGGCGCGGTGGTGATCGCCAAACGCGACGGAATCGTTGATTATGTTGATTCGGAACGGATCATCGTCAAAGCCGACACGAAAACCGAAGGAACAATTTCGCGCGAAGTTACCGCCGATATTTACAGCTTGGTGAAATTCACGCGCTCGAATCAAAACACCTGCATCAATCAGCGTCCGATTGTCCAAGTCAGCGAACGAGTCCGAAAAGGACAAGTGATCGCCGACGGACCTTGCACGGATCGCGGCGAACTCGCGCTTGGAAGAAACGTGCTGGTCGCGTTTATGTCTTGGCGCGGTTATAACTTTGAAGACGCGATTCTGGTTTCGGAGCGTCTTGTCAAGGAAGATTATTACACTTCGATTCACATCGAAAGTCTGGAAGTCGAAGCCCGTGATACGAAACTCGGACCTGAAGAAATCACGCGCGACATTCCGAATGTCGGCGAAAATATGCTGCGTGATTTGGACGAGTCGGGAATTATCCGCATCGGAGCGCAAGTTAAACCGGGTTCGATTCTGGTCGGAAAAGTTACGCCGAAAGGCGAAACGCAGTTGACGGCGGAAGAAAAACTGCTTCGCGCGATTTTCGGCGAAAAAGCCGGAGACGTAAAAGACGCGAGCCTTACTTGTTCGCCGGGAATTGACGGAACGGTTGTTGACGTTCAGGTTTTCACGCGCAAAGGACAGGAAAAGGACGAGCGTTCGCTTGATATTGAGTCGCTCGAAGAAGACGGTTTGCGCCGCGATCTCGAAGACGAAATTCGTATCTTGACCGAACAGCGCGATCAGCGAATTTACGAACTTTTTGAAGGCAGAAACCTGACAAAAGACCTTGTTGACGGCAAAGACGTTCTGCTGAAAAAAGGCACGACGCTTGACCGCGAAACCTTGAAAGAAATCGAGATCAAGCATTTGCGTAAAGCGGAAGTCGCCGCCGGAACGGTTGATATTGCCGACGAAATAAAAGAATACGAAGATCGAACAGCCAGACAAATTGATATTTTGAGCGACATCTACGAGGAGAAGATCACCAAGTTAAAACAAGGCGATGAACTTCCGCCGGGAGTTATCAAAACGGTCAAAGTTTTTGTCGCAATGAAACGCAAATTGAGCGTCGGCGACAAAATGGCTGGACGGCACGGAAACAAAGGCGTTATCGCACGGATTCTGCCCGAAGAAGATATGCCGTATCTGCCGGACGGAACGCCGGTTGATATTGTGCTTAATCCGCTTGGAGTTCCGTCGCGGATGAACGTCGGGCAGATTCTCGAAACGCATCTCGGCTGGGCGGGACGTATTCTCGGACTTCATTTTGCAACGCCCGTTTTTGACGGCGCAAGCGAAAAGGAAATCAAGGATTACATCAAACTTGCCAACGACAAGTATGACGAACTCGGTATTCCGGCTTCGGTTGGACCGTCGGGCAAAACGAGGCTTTATGACGGAATGACCGGAGAATTATTCGAGCAGAAAGTAACCGTCGGTTATATTTATATGCTCAAATTATCGCATCTTGTTGACGATAAGATTCACGCCCGTTCAATCGGACCATACAGCTTGATTACGCAGCAGCCTCTGGGCGGAAAAGCGCAATTCGGCGGACAGCGTTTCGGAGAAATGGAAGTTTGGGCTTTAGAAGCCTACGGCGCGGCGCATATTTTGCAGGAACTTCTGACCTGCAAATCCGACGACGTGGCGGGACGCTCGAAGATTTACGAAACAATCGTCAAAGGCGAATCGGATTTCCAACCCGGAATTCCCGAATCGTTCAATGTTCTCGTGCGCGAACTGCAATCGCTTTGTCTTGATGTCGAACTTATTACGGAAGACGAAGTTGATGCGGAAGAATTGAACGCCGGAGTCGGCGAAGTTGTAGGTGATTAATTGGTCTTTGGTCTTTGGTCTTTGGTTTTGGAATTTTTAGTGTTAAAAAATTTTCAAAGATCAAAAGCCGAAGACCAAAGACCAAAACCGAATAGCAGATTGGAAAGGGAGAGAAAGAAATGTTTAGATTTCAAAATGAGAACAAAACGCAGTTAACGCCGGATTTTGAGGCGATTCGGATTAGTCTTGCCTCGCCGGAAAAAATTCGCTCGTGGTCGCACGGGGAAGTTACAAAACCGGAAACGATTAATTACCGCACATTTAAGCCGGAACGCGACGGGCTTTTTTGCGCTCGCATTTTCGGTCCCGTGTCGGATTGGGAATGCCTCTGCGGAAAATACAAACGGATGAAACATCGCGGCGTGATTTGCGACAAATGCGGCGTTGAAGTTACGCAGTCGAAAGTCCGGCGCGAACGGCTCGGTCATATCGAACTCGCTTCGCCTTGTTCGCACGTTTGGTTTTTCAAAGGTTTGCCGTCGCGCATCGGGCATCTTTTGGATATAACTCTGCGCGATCTGGAAAAAATTCTATATTTCGAGATTTACATCGTCGTTGATCCGGGCGACGTGCCGGAACTCAAGGAAAAGGATTTGCTGACGGACGAGAAATACCGCGAATTGATGCAGGAATATCCGCATCAGTTTATCGCCAAAATGGGCGCGGAAGCGATCAAAGACCTTTTGATGCAGATAGATATTCCCGAACTCGTCTCGGAACTTCGCCAGAAAATGCGCGAGGAAACTTCTCAGCAAAAGAAACTGAAATTTTCCAAGCGTTTAAAGGTGGCAAATTCATTTATGCGTTCGAGAAACAATCCCGAATGGATGATTTTGGATGTGATTCCGGTTATTCCGCCGGAACTTCGCCCGCTTGTTCCGCTTGACGGCGGACGTTTTGCAACTTCGGATTTGAACGATTTGTATCGCCGCGTGATTAACCGCAACAACCGTCTGAAAAAACTGATGGAACTGCGTGCGCCGGAAGTTATCGTGCGAAACGAAAAACGTATGCTGCAAGAAGCGGTTGACGCGCTGTTCGACAACGGCAGACGCGGCAGAGTTCTGCGCGGCGCGAACAATCGTCCCTTAAAATCTCTTTCGGGAACTTTGAAAGGAAAGCAGGGGCGTTTCCGCCAAAACTTGCTCGGAAAACGTGTTGATTATTCGGGACGTTCGGTGATCGTCGTCGGACCGGAACTCAAACTGCATCAGTGCGGTTTGCCGAAAAAAATGGCTCTGGAACTCTTCAAGCCGTTTATTTACAACAAATTGGAAAAAGATCAGCACGCCGCGACGATCAAGCAGGCGCGTGAAATGGTCGAACGGCAAGAGCCGATTGTCTGGGATATTCTCGAAGAAGTTATCCGCGAACATCCGGTTTTGTTAAACCGTGCGCCAACTCTTCACCGTTTGGGAATTCAGGCGTTCGAGCCGGTTCTCGTTGAAGGAAAAGCGATCAAAATTCATCCGCTTGTCTGCACGGCTTTTAACGCCGACTTTGACGGCGACCAGATGGCTGTTCACATTCCGCTTTCGGCGGAAGCGCAGATCGAAGCGACGGTTTTGATGCTCGCCTCGAATAATCTTTTGAGTCCGGCAAGCGGTCAGCCGATCACAGTTCCTTCCCAAGACATCGTTCTCGGTTCGTATTATTTGACGCTCGCGCAAGACGGCTTGAAAGGCGACGGCAAAGTTTTCAGTTCGATGGAAGAAGTTCTGCTCGCGCTCGACGCAAAAGCCGTTGAAACGCAGACGAAGATAAAACTTCGCTGGAGAGGCGATTTGATTGATCTGACGCAGGAACACAACCCGCAGGATGTGATGCGGGCGACGGTTCGCAAAAATGTCAATCGGCTGGTTGATACAACCGTCGGGCGCGTCGTTTTCAATGAACGCCTGATCCGCGAAAATCTGCCGTTCGTCAACGGAACTTTAAGGAAAAAAGGTTTGCAGACGCTGGTCAGCTTCTGCCATCTGCGGCTCGGAAGACAGCAGACGGTTGCGCTGCTCGACGACTTAAAAGCAACGGGCTTTTTATACGCGACAAAATCCGGTATTTCAATCGGCGTTGACGATATGGTTGTGCCGGAGAGTAAGGCGCAGATTATTGAAGACGCGCGGGCGGAAGTTGATAAACTTCAGAAGCAGTCGGAAGAAGGCGCGATGACGCAGCTTGAGCGTTCCAATAAAGTTACGGCGATCTGGTCGGAAGTTACCGACAACGTGGCGAAGGAAATGTTCAAAGCGATGCACGAGCGCGAAGATGAACGGCGCGAACTCAATCCGATTTTGGTGATGGCTGATTCGGGCGCGAGAGGCTCGGAAGCGCAGATTCGTCAGCTTGCCGGAATGCGCGGTTTGATGGCGAAACCTTCGGGCGAAATCATCGAAACGCCGATTGTGGCGAACTTCCGCGAAGGTTTGAACGTGCTTCAATACTTTATTTCAACGCACGGCGCAAGAAAAGGTCTGGCTGATACGGCACTTAAAACCGCCGATTCGGGTTATTTGACGCGCCGCCTTGTTGATGTCGCGCAAGACGTGATCGTTTCGATGGAAGATTGCGGAACGCTCAAAGGAATCTGGGCGGAAGCGATCATCCGAAACGGCGAAGAAGTCGAATCTCTCCGCGATAGAATCGTCGGCTGCACCGCGCTTGACGACATTGTTGATCCGGTTGACGGCGATGTAATCGTCGAAGCAAACAGGGAAATCAACGAAGATTTAGCCGCGCAGGTGCAGTTGTCCGGTCTGCAAAGAGTTCGTATTCGCTCGCCTTTAACCTGCGAAGCAAGACGCGGAATCTGCGTCAAATGTTACGGGCGCAACCTTGCAACCGGAAATTCGGTTGAGATCGGCGAAGCCGTCGGCGTAATTGCCGCGCAATCAATCGGCGAACCGGGAACGCAATTGACGATGAGAACATTTCACGTCGGCGGAACGGCGCGGCTCGAACAGGAAACAAAGCACGTCGCGGCGATGGACGGAACGGTTAAATATCTGGAAGATTTGAAGGTTATCAAAAACCGCGCCGGAGAACTGATCTCGACCAAACGCCAATCGGAACTTGCAATCATTGATGATCGCGGGCGCGAAGTTGCGCGTTACACAATCGTTTACGGAGCGCACGTTCACGTTAAAGACGGGCAGAAAGTCAAGGAAGACGACCTTCTCGCAACTTGGGACCCGTTCACGTTTGCGATTTTGACGGAAGTTTCGGGAACGGTTAAATATCACGATTTGGTAATGGGCAAAACCATCGAGGAAGATATTGATAAGGTCAGCGGACAAAAACGCCTCGTGGTTAAAGATTCGGATGAAAAACATCAGCCGCGTCTTGAGATCCGCGACGGAAACAAAGTCCTTAAAACTTATCAAACGCCGATTCGCGCTAATCTCTTGGTTGAAGACGGCGACGAAGTTCAAGCGGGCGATATTATCGCAAAAATTCCGCGTGAAACGACGAAGACAAAAGATATTGTCGGCGGTTTGCCGCGTGTCGTCGAACTTTTTGAAGCGCGTCGTCCGTCGGAAACGGCGATGATGTCGGAAATTGACGGAACTGTTAGGTTCGGCGGAATCTCGAAAGGAAAACGCAAACTTATCATCACCGGCGACGACGGAAACGAGCGCGATTACGACATTCCGCGCGGAACGCATATCAACGTGCAGGAAGACGACCACGTTAAAGCGGGCGAACCTTTGATGGACGGACCGCTTAATCCGCACGACATCTTGCGCGTTCTCGGCGCGGAAGCATTGCAGAATTACATCGTCAACGAAATTCAGGAAGTTTACCGTCTGCAGGGCGTAAACATTAACGATAAACATATCGAATGTATCGTTCGCCAGATGCTTCGCTGGGTGAAGATCAAAGATGTCGGCGACACGGATTTCCTTCTCGAAGAGCAGGTTGACCGCTTCCGCTACGAAGACACGAACCGCCGAGTGATCGAAGAAGGCGGCGAACCGGCGAGTGCCGAACCGCTTCTTTTGGGAATCACAAAGGCATCGCTGTCAACCGATTCGTTCATTTCGGCGGCGAGTTTTCAAGAAACTACCCGCGTTCTAACCGAAGCGGCGATTTCCGGGCGCGTGGACTACTTGCGCGGACTCAAGGAAAACGTAATTATGGGAAGACTGATTCCGGCGGGAACGGGAATGAAATATTACCGCAACGTCAAAGTTGATTACGATCCGAGCGTCAACCGCAAACAGGAAGAAGAATACGACGAGATCACGGCAATGACCGGCGGCTTGGATTTACCGAATCCGCCGAACGTGCCGGGAGTCGAAGCACCGCAATCTGTAAAAGATGCCGAAAAGGTTTCTAAAAAAGACGATTCGGATGAAGACGATTCGTAAATTCGGATGGCGAAAGCTAAAAGCACAAGCGCGGAGTTTCTGATTTTGTTCGGAAACTCCGCGCTTTTTATTCACCAAAAAAACCTGAGAAATCCTGAATTTCCCGGATATTTATCATTTTCCCGACTTGCTTTTAACTTTCTTGATTTTCGCTTCGATTTCGGGAAACAATTTATTATCATATTCGCCGATCTCGCCTTTGCTTTTCATTTCGGTAAAACCTTTGAATGCACTTTGATAATTTTCGAGTGCTTTGCGGTAAAGTTCCTTGTCGTTTCTTTTTTCGGCAAATTTGGCATATACGTCGGCAATTGTAAGCGTGGTTAAATGAATTGTTCTGATCGCAAATTTATATTTCGGATCGAGTTCAACAACGGTTTGAAAATTTTCTTTTGACTGTTTAAGAATGTCCAAAGCCGCTTCAAAATCTTTCAATTCAGCGTAAGCCTCGCCGATTTTTAACTGAATAACGGCAATTTCATATAAAGTTTTAGGATTGTTCCGATCTCCTTTAGAGATTTCTTCGGCTTTTTTGATTACATTTTTAAGAATGTCCAGTGATTTCTGATGTTTTCCTGCATAGCCGTATGCGTCCGCCAAATCTTTTTTCGTTATGACGACATCCCATCTTGCACGAAAATTCTGCGGATCAGCCTTTAAAAATATTTCGGCAATTTCAGCCGCTTTTCCGTATTCATAGATCGCTTTTTCATAATCTTCGGTTTCTATCGTGCTTGAGGCTTTTTTTGCATAAGCCAGTTGCAGCGATCTTTGCAAACTTTGATTGTTCGGATATTTTTCGGCAAGCGGGATAAGCAGATCAAGAGCTTTTTTCAGAGCAATTTCCGCTGCTTCCAGATCGTTGTCCCAACCATATGCTTCGCCGTAATCAACATACATATAGGCAAGATTTTCGGCGATCTCCAAATTTTCGGGCTGTTCCCGCAGCAGTTTTTCATAAGCATTTGTTGCAAGATCGTATTGTTTGACGGCTTCTTTATATCTCGCATCCGTATAAAGCATACGTCCTTTTCCTCTTAGAGCAATTGCCAGATTTTTGCGGGCTTCAAAATCGTTCGGATTTCTGCGGACGATCTCCTTGCGTAGAGCGAGAGATTTATCAAAGAATTCCTTGACTTCTTCGGTTGTGCCGATTTGCATTTTAATTTCGCTCATTCTGGCAAAACTGCTCGCCATATCGCTCATCGCCGTCAGATCGTTCGGATTTTGGTTATACAATTTCTGCCGAATATTAAAAGCCTTTTCATAACTTTTCGCCGCAGCTTGCGTATCGCCGAGATTTGAACTCGCCTGATTTCCCTGCAAATCGCCGACTTTTTCATAAGCCATTGCCAGTTCTCTTTGAAGTTGTAAATCGCCGCTTGCCTCTTTTGATAAACTGTCGAGATATTCGAGTGCCAGCGAGATCAATTCTTCGCGGGCGGGAGTCGAGCCGGGCAGTTTTTCGATCTTAGGAGCTAAATCAAACAAAAACGAATTTGCCAACTGCCGCACATCGTTAAAACGCCG
The DNA here is from genome assembly GCA_965214585.1 of Pyrinomonadaceae bacterium. Taxonomy (GTDB): domain Bacteria; phylum Acidobacteriota; class Blastocatellia; order Pyrinomonadales; family Pyrinomonadaceae; genus JAHCHG01. The sequence continues at coordinate 1,979,389 of OZ243957.1, forward strand.
TTCCGCCTTCGCTTTTTCCGCTTGTGCGACTTCTCTTTCCGCTTGTGCGGCACGCGCTTGCCAGAGCGTCGCAATGATTCCGCCGATGATCGCCAGCAAAATCAAACCCGCCGCAAAAACACTCGCTTTATTTCGTTTGACGAATTTTTCCGCCCGATACGAAAATGTATTCGGACGCGCCGAAACGGGCAAACCTCTAAGATGCCGCTTGATGTCTTCGGCGAAATTTTCGGCGGACGAATAACGCCTTTCCGGTTCTTTTCGCAACGCCTTTAAAACGATATTATCCAAATCTCCGCGAATGCTGTTTGAATTTAGATTTACTTGATGCGGATTTGTCAGAAGCGTTTTGTTTGCTTTTGTTTGTTTGTTCTCTGTCTGCGGTTCTTCTAAAAAAGATTTCGGTTCGTCGTTCGATTGAATCGCGGTTTTCGCTTCCGTGATTTCCTTGAATTGTTTTGAAATAGTGTCAACCATCGAAGACGGCAGCGGCGGATCAATTTCGATAATCGCTTTATAGATTTCCTTTAAGTTATCTTCTTTTGTTTCAAACGGGCGATGTCCGCTCAAAAGTTCGTATAAAATTACGCCTAAACTGTAAACATCGGTTGCCGTCGTTACGCTTTTGCTCTGGATTTGTTCGGGCGAAGCGTAAGAAGGTGTCATCACGCCGAGTTTTGTGATTGTCGCCGAATCCGCGTTTTCTATTTCTTCGGAAAGAATTTTCGAGATTCCGAAATCGAGCAGTTTGGGAACGCCGTCTTCATTGACCAGAATATTCGACGGCTTCAAATCTCTGTGAACGATTAAATTTCTGTGCGCGAAATCAACCGCCGAGCAGACTTCTCTGAAAAGGTCGAGCCTCTGATTCAAGTTTAGTCCGTTTTTATTGCAGTAATCGTTAATCGGCAAACCTTCAATGTATTCCATCGCAATATACGGAATTTTGTCGTCGGTCATTCCGGCGTTTAACAATCTGGCGATGTTCGGATGCTCCAAAGACTCCAAAATCTCGCGTTCCGTTTGAAAGCGACGGCGCAAAGCGGCTGTGTTCATCTCGCGCTTGAGCAGTTTAAGAGCGACTTTCTGTTGAAATTTCCCGTCGGCGCGTTCCGCCAGATAAACCGCGCCCATTCCGCCTTGCCCTAATTCGCGGACAATTCGGAAAACGCCGATATTCTGTCCGATCAGAGTGTTTTCGTCAGCGTCAATAAAATCCTTTAAAAACTCGACTGCCGAAAGGCGCATCAAATCTTCGGATTCTTCTTCAAACGCTAAAAGCGATTCGACTTCCCGGCGAATCTCACCATTTACTTTAAATTTCTCAAAGAACTTTCCGCGTTCCGCCCTGTCGAGCGGCAGAACTTCATTTAATAATTTCTTGATCGTTTTCCAATTCTCAGTTCGCATAGATCGGTTCTCCCAAAAAGGCTCTTATTTACTAATGCGTAATTGATCCGAAAATATGGTCAAAAAAAATTATAAAAACCGAAATCGTAAGCTATTTGAGGGGTCGCGGAGTTTTTGACTGGAGCGCAAGCGGGACGCTTGCGCTCCAGTCAATAAAAAACTCTGCGACCTCTCATTTATTTAATAAAACAATTTTTAAATTATTCAGCATTTTCCGCCAACGCTTCTCCGATTATCTTCGGAAAATCCATCCTTTCGACACCGAATGTATTTATTCGTCTTTTACAAAGGTCGTAATGCGGCTGAAATTCCATCATTTTATTCTGCTTTACCAAAGCGTAAGCCAAAAAGCACTCGCCTTCGATAACTGCGTAATTATCTTCTTTATAATAAGCACGAAACAGCGGCAGTGCTTCGCGGATATAATCTTCGCTCAACTGATATTTGTTTTTGCTTGTCGGCGGACGCGCCGCTTGCAGATATTGATCGTGAAGGTGTGTAGAATCCGGTTTTACTAACATTCCCGCATAATCGGAAAGCATATAAGGAAAGTTGAGATTTTTAGGATTTGTTTCGCGCATCATCTCGATAGCGCGGGCGAGCAGTTCGGCATCGTGGAGTTCCGATTCAAGCGCGTGATACATATAATATATATCTTTGGCGACGAGTTCGTGTTTTTCGCCGTAAAATTGTTTTCGCAATTCAAGTGCGCGGCGGGCGTGAAACATTTGTTTGTTCAAAAAAAATGCGGCACGCGCCGGATTTGTTTCACCACCCTTGACGACATTATAAACTTCTGTAAATTTATGATGAAGTTCCGCCTGAACGTCGGGCTGATCGGCAAATTCGGTTTCGATCTTATCGCTCAGATCGTTTATCACGTCAATCAACTTTATGTCTTTACCGAATTTCGCGCCTTCGGCATACCACGCCGGATTTGCATACGAGATCACCTTTGCCATAAACTGACTGATCTTTTCGGCTTTTTCCCTTTCGGTATTGGCGCGAACGGTTTCGAGTTCGGCTTGCCGCTGCGCTTCGGCGGCAATCTTTGCCTGCCGGTTCGCCGCGTTCGCCTGCCACATTGCCGCCGCGATTCCGGTTACCAAACTCAGAAAAATCAAAACTCCGGCGATAACGGGAATTTTGTTGCGCCTCACGAATTTGCCCGCCCGATAAGAAAACGTCGCCGGACGCGCCGCAATCGGCAGACCGTCTATAAAACGCCATAAGTCGTCGGAAAAACGCTCGACGGTTTGATAACGCCGTTCGGGTTCTTCGCTCGTCGCCGTCTGCAAAATTGCCTGCAAATCGGGGTTTGGCTTTTGGTCTTTGGTCTTTGGTTTTTGGTTTTTGTTCTGAAATTTGGAATTTGAAATCTGAAATCGGCTTTGAACTAATTCCGATAAAACTACGCCAAGCGAATAAATATCGGTGGCGGTTGAGACGGGTTCGCCTTTTTTTTGTTCGGGGGATGCGTATTTCGGTGTCATCGCTCCGTAAATCGTCGTGTTTTTAGAAGTTTCGCCAGATTCGTCGAGCAGTTTTGAGATTCCGAAATCGAGCAGTTTCGGCGTTCCGTTTTTTGTAATCAGGATATTCGACGGCTTTAGATCGCGGTGAATTATCAAATTTCGATGAGCAAACGCCACCGCATCGCAGATTTTATTGAAAAGTTTCAGACGCGAATGAATGTCGAGCGAATTTTTTTGGCAAAACTCGTCAACCGGAACGCCTTCGACGTATTCCATCACGAGATATGGAATTCCATCGTCGGTTTTTCCGGCATCGAGCAGACGCGCGATGTTCGGATGAGAAAGCGTCGCCAGAATTTCCTTTTCGCGCCGGAAAATGTGCCGTATTTTCTCGACGTTAAACTCGCGTTTGAGCATTTTGACGGCGACCTTTTGTTTAAATTTCCCGTCAGTTCTTTCGGCAAGAAAAACCGCGCCCATTCCGCCGAAACCGAGTTCGCCGACGATCTTATAAATGCCGACGTTCTGCCCGTTCAGAGAGTTTCCGTTCGTTTCATCTGCGTCAATAAAATCCTTCAAAAATTCAACTGCCGACACCTTCAGCAAACTTTCCGACTCTGTTTCAAACGTCAAAAGCGATTTGACCTCGCGGCGAATTTCGTCGGTTACGAGCGAACTTTTAAAATACTTTTCCCGTTCCGCCGCATCGAGCGGCAAAATATCAAATAACAAATCTTTAACTTTTTTCCAATTTTGCGGGTGAATAATTTCACCTCCGGGCTGTCAGCAGTATTTTGATGATTTTATTGAACTATTTTCTTCATATATTTTCTATGTGTCTATATGGTTAAAAAAATTCTTAACCACATAGATACATAGAAAACATAGCGAAAGATAACGCTGCTTTTATAAGTTATTTTTACCTATTCCTAACTACTCCTGATTCAATTCACGATACAGCCACAAACGCGCCGCCTGCCATTCGCGTCCGACGGTGCTGACCGAGATTTCCAGCGATTCGGCGATTTCCTCCGCGCTCATTCCGCCGAAGAATTTCATCTCGACGATCTTTGCCTGCTGCTCGTCGAATTCTTCGAGCCGTTCCAAAGCCTCGTGCAGAGCGAGAACCGAGCCGAGCCGTTCACGGGCGGAAATCTGCACGTCGTCAACCGAAAAATGAATTTTATCGTTGCCGCGCTTTTCCGCCGAGTGCTGACGGGCGTAATCAACCAGAATCTGCCGCATCATTCTCGAAGCGATGCCGTAAAAATGCCGCCGGTTCTGCCAGTCAATTCCCGTCTGCTCGGAAAGCCGCAAAAACGCTTCGTGAACTAAAGCGGTTGACTGCAAAGTATGATCGGAGCGTTCTCTGGACATCAAAATCCGTGCCTGCCGTTTCAGTTCGTCATAAACAAACGGTAAAAGTAATTCTTTTGCATCTTCATTTCCATCGTTCCATTCGTGAAGAATCTGCGTGATCTCCGAAGACTGTTCGCTGCTCATAATTTATTTGTTCAGAAAGATTTTTTGCACACATTGTAACTTACTTTCAACGAAAATAAAACCTTTTTTAAATTATTTTGAGCGATTTTGCAGAGTTTTTACGCATATACAAACAGAGGCGGTAAAAGCGGACGATTTTTTGTGAAAAATAAAAAAAAAGAATGTAAGTCTGAAATTTCCCGAAAAATTGTTCGCCGGCTGCCTCGAAAAAATATTTTTAATTATTTTTGTCACTTTTTCCAATTCAAGTTCACATATACAAATGACAGGAAAAATTCAAAAATTTTGCTTACTAAAAAGGAGAGAAAAATGAAGATAAATTCAAAATCGGACGGTTTACGGTTATTGGCTTTTACGCTGATCGCCATCGGCACGTTATTTTTTCAGACGGCTTCGGCGCAGGCTTTGAGGCTGGACGCTAATTTTGGCGCGGGCGTAACGGATGCCGCGCCGAACACTTATTATTCGACGACTCAGCCGGACGGGAAAATTCTGGTCGGCGGAGATTTTCAGGTTGCCAACGGAGTGCGAAAAAGAAATCTGGTGCGTTTTAACGCCGACGGCACGCTTGATAATAATTTTAACCAAGGCGGCTTTGGTCCCGATCTACCCGTTTATGACATTGTTGTTTTGTCAACCGGCAAAATTCTGATCGGCGGCTTTTTTGTCAATTATAATGGGATTGCCGCAAGCGGCATCGCCCGTCTTAATGCCGACGGAAGCCTCGACACGACTTTTAATCCGGGCGGCGCAGGAACTGAGGGCGGGCGGTTCGGCGGCAACGGCGGCGTTCAGAAAATCGCCGTTCAAGCGGACGGCAAAATTCTGATCGGGGGTTTTCTGACTTCATATAATGGAGTTGCGAAAAACACCGTTATCAGATTAAACGCTGATGGAACTTTGGATACTACTTTCAACACTCTGCTCAAAGCAAACGAGTTTGTCGAAGGAATCGCCATTCAGCCAAACGGCAGGATCGTTATCGGCGGATTTTTCACCCTTCCTAACGGAAACAATTCAAACTTTAACGTCGCCCGTCTGAATCCCGACGGTTCTGTGGATACGAGTTTTAATCCGGGCGGCGGCACGAATAACGATGTTTATACAATCGGTCTGCAAGCGGACGGTAAAATTTTGGTCGGCGGAATTTTTTCGACCTTTAACGGATTACCGCGTCCGGTCATCGCTCGTCTGAATCCTAACGGCGCGTTGGATACGACGTTTAGTTTAAATATAACGGCTTCGATAGCCGAAGATTTTTCGGTTCAGTCGGACGGGAAAATTTTAGCCGCCGGATATTTTACAACTGCATCCGGTCAGAAACTTTCGGTTGTCAGATTAAACACGGACGGCAAAATTGACGATACTTTCCAGCCGCCCGCCGCCGATAGTCTGGGTTACAACGTAGATTTGCAGGCGAACGGTAAGGTCGTCGTTGTCGGTTTTTTCGCTCTCAGAAACGATTTTAACCGCATCGGAATTGTCAGGCTCAACAGCAACGGCGGCGTGGACAACACTTTTAACGGCGCGGTTTCCAAACTCGGATTGGTTGACGCTATCGCCGAACAGCCGGACGGCAAGATTTTAGTCGGCGGAATTTTTCACAAAGCCAACGGCACATCGAGATTTAATATCGCCCGATTTAACGCCGACGGCAGCTTGGACGCGAGTTTTAACACGGGAATAGCAGAACCGGATGAGTCTGTTAATTTTTCAAACCGCGTTTACGACATCGAAGTTCAAGCGGACGGCAAAATCTTGGTCGGTGGAATCTTCAACGCTTTTGCCGGAGTCGCCAGACCGCAATTGGTTCGGCTGAATGCGGACGGTTCGGTTGACGAATCGTTTAATCCTTCGGGGATTATCACATTGGAACGCGCCGGCGGATATGTCTTTGATATTTTTATACAGGCGGACGGAAAAATTCTGGTCGGCGGAATTTTCTTTAATCCGGCAAATACGGGGCAATTTAACGGCGTATTTCGTCTGAACGCGGACGGCGGCATTGATCCGAATTTCGCCCCGCGTTTCGGCAACGGAAGCAACGCGAATTCCTTCGTGCTGCAAATTACCAGACAGCCGGACGGAAAATATATTTTCGGCGGCGTATTCAACCGCTTTCTCGGCTCGCCCGTTACGCGCATCGTCAGAACCGATGCCAACGGAAATATTGACGGCTCGTTCAATACCGGAACGGGAGCGAATCTGACAATTCTCGACATCGCCCTTCAACCGGACGGTAAACTTCTGGTTGGCGGAGATTTCACAGAATTTAACGGAGTGAGCAGAAATCGCCTCGCGCGTCTGAATGCGGATGGTTCATTGGATACGTCTTTCAATCCCGGAACGGGAGCAGACAGAACGGTTCGCGCGATCTTGCCGCTTGCCAACGGTCAAACGCTGATCGGCGGATTTTTCTCCAATTATAACGGAACAAAGGCTGAACATTTAGCCCGCATCAACGCCGACGGAAGTTTGGATACTTCTTTTGTATCGGGACTTTCCGATGATCCGTCTTATTTTGTCAGACAATTTTTACGGCAGTCGAACGGCGGAATTTTAGTCGGCGGCGAGTTTGACGTTTATAACGGAACTGTGCAAAACAGTCTGATAAGAATACTCGCCCGAAGTCCGCAATTCGATTTTGACGGCGACGGCAGAGCAGATTTGTCCGTTTTCCGTCCGTCAAACAGAACTTGGTATCTGAACCGAACAACCAACGGCTCGACAGCCGTGCAGTTCGGCTTGGCTTCGGACAAATTAGCTCCCGCCGATTACGACGGCGACGGCAAAACAGACATCGCCGTTTGGCGCGAAGCGGAAGGCAATTTCTATATTTCCAACAGTTCAAACAACGCCACGCGCATCGAGAACTTCGGTTTGCCGGGCGACGTTTTAACCGTCGGCGATTGGGACGGCGACGGCAAAGCCGATTTATCCGTTTACCGCGAAGGAGCGCAGAGCGTTTTCTATTATCGCGGAAGCGCAAATAATCCAAACGGAAATATCACTTTTGTTCCTTTCGGAACGACTGGCGACAAGCCCGTTCGCGGCGATTTCGACGGCGACGGCAAGTTCGACGCGGCTGTTTTCCGTCCGTCAAACAACACTTGGATCATTCGCCAAAGCTCGAATAATCAAATTCGTTACGTTCAATTCGGATTGGCAGCCGATAAATTCGTTCCGGCTGATTACGACGGCGACGCAAAGACCGATCTGGCGGTTTACCGCAGCGGAGTTTGGTATATTCTGCAATCGTCGAACAATCAGGTTCGCTACGAAACATTCGGCGCGGCAAGCGACGCGCCCGTTCCGGCGGATTACGACGGCGACGGCAAGGCTGACATCGCCGTTTACCGCAACGGAACGTGGATTATCAAACAAAGCACGAACGGAAACGCTTCATTTACAAATTACGGAGCAAGCAACGACAGAGCCGTTCCGAACGCTTATATTAATCCGTAGATCGAATTTCTCTCCTGCCTCATAGAAAAAAAAAGCCGCCGGGTTTCAGATGTTTCCCGGCGGCTTTTTTCGTCAAATTGCAGCTTTTTTCAAAAATCTCAAATTATTTTGAGCGATTTTCCAGAGTTATTCCGCATTACTAAATGAGAAGCAAATTCTTTATTTAATTTTTAGGAGAAAAAAGATGAAAAAAGTTACACGATATTTGAGAAATACATTTTCGATTGCCCTTTTTATATTGGCGATCTCGGCAAGCGGCGCGTTGGCGGCGACTTTTACGATTACGAACACGAACGACAGCGGCGCGGGCAGTTTGCGCGATGCGTTGATGCAGGCGAACACCAATGCACAAGAGGACACGATCAATTTCGATCCGGCGGTTTTTAACGTCCCGCGAACGATCACTTTGACAAGCGGCGAGATTCCTATTACCGCTGAGGATATGTCTGGAAACAATCAAATTGGAAGATTGGTGACGATCAACGGACCGGGAGCGAATCTTTTGACGATCAGCGGCAATAATGCGAGCCGGATATTTTTATTAACGGCAAATCCGGGACACCGGATTCAAAACGCTAATGTTGTGATGAGCGGAATGACGTTGACGCAAGGCAACGGAGTGAGCAGTGCATTAGCAACAGGAAGCGGCGGAGCGATCTATGCACTTAACGCCGCCCATTTGACATTAAATTCGATGGTTTTCAGAGATAATACCGGTGCAAGTAATGGCGGGGCAATGTATTTAAACGGCACCAGAACTCTTGTCATAAACGATTCGCTGATAACCGAAAACTTGGCGAATACAAACGGCGGGATGTATATCAATGCTGAAAGCGGATCATTCGTGATGAAAAACACGACCATTTCCAACAACACGGCGACAGACTCGCATACCGGAGGCATTTTTGTTCGTCGCGGAGATGTTGAAATTAAAAACTGTCAAATTACCGGCAATGCTGCGGACAGGAACGTAGGCGGAATGAACTTTTACCAATCCGCTATTGATATGTCCGACACGATAATCTCTAATAATTCTGCAGGCGGCAGCGGCGGCGGTCTTCTTATAGAAACAAGTTCATCAATTTTGAGAAGGGTTACAATTTCTAATAATTCCGGCTTAAATTCTGGTGGCGGAATGGTTTTAGAAAACCACGACAAGTTTACGATGATTGATTCGCTTGTTTCAAATAATTCCATTACGAATAGTCAATTCAGCGGATCCGCCGCAGGAGGCGGAATTTCTATATCTGTCTTCGGCGGCACTAACGCCTCGACTAAAATAATAAATACGACCATTTCCGGCAATACAGCCCGTTACGCGGGCGGTGCTATAGCCAACGGCGGTCGAAATACGCAGTTTATCAATTCAACGATTGTCAATAATACCGTTACAGATGCCGGCACCAGTTCTAATCGCGGCGGCGGCGGAATTGTTGATTATTGTGTATTAGCCAGCTGTGTCGGAGGTCCCTCTGATAAATATCGGGTTATACTCCAGAATACGATTATTGCTAATAATAACTCTCCGAACAACGGACCCGATCTGCGAAACCTGTTCCTTTCCAACGGCTACAACATCATCGGCAATACGCAGGGTTCGGGAACGAGTGCCGCCAACACGGGCGATCTGTTTAACGTCAATCCGCAGCTCGACGTTTTAGCCGACAACGGCGGAGCGACCAAAACTCACGCACCGCTTGCCGGAAGTCCCGCCATCAACGCCGGAAGCAACGCGCTCGCCGTTGACCAAGACGGAAATAAACTGCGCTACGACCAGCGCGGCGCGTGCTTTGATCGCATCGTCGGCGGCACGGTTGACATCGGCGCGTTTGAACTCGGCGCGTCCGGCACGTGCAAACGCGCCCGCTTCGACTTTGACGGCGACGGAAAAACCGATGTGTCCGTTTTCCGTCCCGATCAATCTCAGTATTTTTATCTTAGAAGTTCCGACGGTGTTGATCGCGGCTTCCAGTTCGGTTCGCCTTCCGATACGCCCGTTCCCGCAGACTTTACAGGCGACGGCAAAACAGACATCGCCTTCTTCCGCCCGTCCAGCGGTCAGTGGTTCGTCCTCAGAAGCGAAGACGAATCCTTCTTCGCCTTCCCGTTCGGCGCAAACGGCGACATTCCCGCGCCCGGCGATTTCGACGGCGACGGGAAAGACGATGCCGCCGTCTTTCGTCCTTCAATCGGAACTTGGTTTATCTTAAATTCGTCCGACGGCAGCGTTACGACCAGACAATTCGGCTTAAACGGCGACGTTCCCATTGTCGAAGACTACGACGGCGACGGCAAAGCTGATCTGGCTGTCTATCGCCCGTCGGTTTCCGAGTGGTATCTCCAAAGAAGCCGCGACGGATTCATCGGTTTCCGCTTCGGCGCACCGAATGATACGAAACCCACCCCGGCGGATTTCACGGGCGACGGCAAAGCGGACATCGCATTTTTCGCTCCGTCAACCGGACGCTGGTTCGTTCTCCGAAGCGAAGACACATCATTTTTCGCGTTCCCGTTCGGAGCGACGGGCGACATTCCCGCGCCGGGCGATTACGACGGCGACGGGAAAGCGGACGCGGCGGTGTTCAGAGGCACGACTAAGCTGTGGTATGTCAATCAGACATCAAGCGGACAATTAATCGTGCAGTTCGGCTCAAGCGGCGACAAACCGCTTCCGGCAGCATTTCTGCCGTAACTGTTTCTCCTAAAGAAGAAAGGGAAGAAGCAAAGAACCATTTCCGGCTTTTTGCTTCTTCCCTTTCTAAAAAAGCGGGCGCAAGAGCAATTCTTCCCGACTTGCAAATTTTATTATCTTTCCTTCTTTTACTTTATCTTGAGTAATTTTTAACTTTAATTACTCAAGATAATAAAACTTGCAGGTCGGGAAGGGTTGCTCTGCGCCCGCACTTCCAAAATTGAAATGATTTAAGAATAAAATTTATTTTAAATTATTTTGACGCTTTTTCCCGCGTTTTCGCGCATATACAAACAGAGGCGGTAAAAAAAATAAGTCTTCGGGAAAATAAAAAAGAATGTAAGTCTAATTCTACTTTGTTAAGTTAAAAAAATTGCATCTTCGTTACTATTTTGAAAGGAAATTTGAATGAATTCAGATTGAAAATACGGTAATTTTCCAATCACAATTCTCCATTCTCAATTATTTTGTTGGAAATGGTCGAAAAATACTTACAAAATAATGGAGAATTGAGAATTGAAAATGGAGAATCAAACAATCATTTCCAACTTAACAAAGTAGAACTAAATTCCCTTGAGAAATTGTTTGCAGAAAAACGGCGGACATTTCGTCCGCCGGCTGCCTCGATAATAAATTTACTTTGCTTACCAAATCACGCACAGATCGCTTTTGACCATCGGTTTGTTTTCCTTGCAGTTAAATGCTTGGGCAAATTGCGGCATATTTGATAAAGGTCCGTTGACGCGCCAGCGCGGAAGGGCGTGCGAATCGCCGAGAACTTGCGAGCGTTCGGCTTCGGCGGTGGCTTTTGCCGCCCAGACTTGCGCCCAGCCTAAGAAAAATCTCTGCTCCGGCGTGAAACCGTCAATTTTTTCGGCTCGCGTTTTGCCTTCCATAGATTTCTGAAAAGCCGTGTAAGCAACCGCTAAACCGCCGAGATCGCCGATGTTCTCGCCCAAAGTTAATTTGCCGTTCATAAACAAACCGGGCTGAACTTCGTATTTGTCGAACTGCTTGACGACGCAGTTTGCACGCTCGTCAAATTTCGTGCGGTCTTCATCCGTCCACCACGATTTCAAATTTCCTTCCGCGTCGAATTTGCTGCCCTGATCGTCAAAACCGTGCGAAATTTCGTGTCCGATCACGCCGCCGATTGCGCCGTAATTGATCGCGTCGTCAGCCGCAAAATTAAAGAACGGCGGCTGCAAAATTCCCGCCGGGAAAACGATTTCGTTCAAAGCCGGCGAATAATATGCGTTGACCGTCGGCGGTGTCATTCCCCAGCGCGTGCGGTCAACCGGCTTGCCGATGTCCTGCAAATTCCGTTTGATTTGGAATGTTCCCGAATTTTCCACATTGTCAAAATAAGATTTGCCGTTAATGCTCAAGCCTTTGTAACCGCGCAAAACGTCCGGGTAGCCGACCTTGCGCTTGAATGTGGAAAGTTTAACTTGCGCTTCTTTTTTCGTCGTGTCGCTCATCCATTCGAGATTGTTGATGCGCTCTTTCATCGCCGCGAAAAGATTGCTGATTAGTTCATCCATTCGCTCTTTTGCTTCGGGTTTGAACGCTCTTTTGACGAATTCCTGTCCGAGTGCTTCGCCCAAACTGCCGTCCGTCGCCTGCACGCATTTTCTCCAGCGCGGCTGCTGTTCCTTCGTTCCGCTTAAATATTTGCTGTAAAAATTGAAGTTTTCCGTTTCAAATTTTTTCGACAAATTCGGCGCGGCATCGTTTATCAGCATCCAGCGCAGATAAGTTTTCCAATCATTGATCGGAGTATAATCGAGCATCTGATGCACGGTTTTGAAAAACTTCGGCTGACCGATGTTGATCTCCGAAACCGACGGAACCACGCGCGTCATCATATAAGTTTTCCAAGAAATATTCGGCGAAATTTCCTGCGCTTCCATCAAACTCATTTTGTTGTAACGATTGTCTGGATTTCGCAGATCAACCGGCGCGAGCGAGTTTCGGGCAAGCTGCATTTGAATATCCATCACGGTTTTCGCATTTGCCGCCGCTTCCGCCGGAGAATCGCCCAAAAGTTGGAACATATTCGTCATATATTCGACGAACTTTTCGCGGATTTCCACCGATTTTGCATCGTCTTTCGTGTAATACTCACGATTCGGCAAACTCAAACCGCCCTGAGTCGCGTTGGCGATCACCATCGAACTGTTTTTCAAATCCGAACCGCCGTAAAAACCGAACAAAGCGGGAATTCCCATATTATGCATCATTGCGATTTGATGCAGTAAATCCTGTTTCGTTTTGATCTTATCAATCTGTTTGAAATACGGATTAAGCGGTTTCGCGCCCGCTTTTTCAATCGCCGCTTCGTTCATACAGGACGAATAAAAATCGCCGATAAGCTGCGTATCGCTGCCTTTTTTCGCCTTCATTTTCGCGGCTTCGTCAACCACCTTTTTCAAGATATCGCGGTTATTTTCCGCCAAAACATTAAAACTGCCCCAACGCGAATAAGCCGCCGGAATCTCCGTATTTTTCAGCCAAGTGCCGTTCGCATACTGAAAAAAATCCGTGCAGGCTTCCGCCGAATTGTCCATTCTGGTCAAGTCAAAACCTTTATTTTGTGCAAATGCCGAAACGCAAAGTGCAGACAAAATCAACGAAATTCCGATTAACCGAAATTTATTTTTTATCATTTTTTGTTCTCCTGAAATGTTTAGAAATTTAAGTTTAGATTTTACGCCATTGTAAAAAGTTTGTTTCAAATGATGAAGAATTGGTTTTTGGTTTTCGGCTTTCGGTCTTTGAGAAAGAAAAATAAAATTCAAGATTCGAGTTTCAAAAACCAAAGACCAAAGACCAAAGACCAAAGACCATCTTCTTACAAAACCGGAATAAATTTTTCGCTCACCTTCTTACGCAATTCTTTAGCTAATTCTTTGCGATTCGGGTTTTGCAGAGTTTCTTCGCCGAAACTGATAATCGCCGTAAATTCGCGGATTTGGAAAAGCCGCCATAAATGTTCGATAAAACTTATGTCTTCCCACCAGCAAACGACATCGCTCGCTTTCGGCGAACCCGCGGGCGTTCTGTAAGAAATCGAAGCGTAGGAAACGGGAAAATCGGTGCGTGCGGCAAATTCCAGAAACGACGAATTGAACGGCAGAACTTCCGCGCCGATGGTGCTTGTGCCTTCGGGAAAAATTATCACGCCTTCGCCGTTTTCGAGCCGTTCGAGAATTTCTTCGCCCGCCCGCGGAATGTCGCGCCGGTTGTTTCGATCAATAAAAACCGTTCCCATATCGCGCACGATGCGCCCGCCGAGAAACCACTTTTCAATATCGCCTTTAGCAACAAAAACGCCGTCGGCAACTGCGCGAATCGCCGGAATATCCGTGTAACTCAAATGATTCGTCACCAGAAAAAACGGCGGACGCGGAATTTCGCCGATAGTTTCGATCTTCATATTGGCAATTTTTGCAAACGCCCGCGCCCAAATTTGAAAAATAATCTGCCGCCAAAAAAGTTTATTCGGAATAAAGACCGAGCCGATCAGCCAGATCGCATATAAACCGAAAGTCGAGCCGATAAAGAGAAATATTTTTACTGTCGCACGAATGTATTTCATTTGAGTTTTAAGCCGTATAAATAACCCTTGTCAAGTATTTTAATTTGCAGAGAAGAATCTTAAAAAGTAATTGACAGATGATATTTGATAATTTTTTCGCTCTCGCAAAAGAAACGATTCATATTTATCAAATATCATCTATCAATAGTTTGGATAGTGTTTAGATTTTTGGTTTTATGAATTGCCTCCGGTTTTAACCGGAGGTTAAGTAATTGCTGATATAACAGGCTTTAGCCAAACTTAGTAAAAATATCAATCATCCTTTTTGCTTTAGCTGAAGCAGTAAGGAAATTTTTATTATTTTTTGCAGTTCGGCTAAAGCCATATCTTCATTGCATATCGAGTCCACGAGTTAAAACCATTAGTTTCTACACATCTTTAAAATCTGTTTGCGAACCGATTATTTGTAAAAACTCTTTGGTTATTTCTTCTAGTTCTGCCGTCGTATAGCTTTCTAACACATCTATTAGCGTTAGAAACTGCCACATTCCGGCGAGTAGTGCCGGAATTGTGTATTCAACTCCGCGTTTCATTAGTCTGCCGCTTAGTCTGATTAAAAACTTTCTTAGCTCCTTTGCTTTTTCTTCTTTGGATGCTGCTAATGCCCAGACGATCACGCAGACTTGTGCGACTATCATCAACCGTTTGGCGATTGCTTGTGCCGATTCTTGTTGCCATTGTTCCAAATGCTGTCCGCCTCTTTTGAGCAACTTGAAGAAACTCTCGATTCGCCATCGCCAGTAATACCAAAGGGCAATCTCTTCTGCTTTTACTTGCCTTTGAACATTCGTCCATAACCGCCAAACCGCCAAGACTTTGCCTTTTTTATCCCGCACCTCAGATAACACATATCTCAATCTGATCGGCTTTCCTTTGATTAACTTTCGCTTATCGGGCTGCTCTTTGGTTGGACGTTTCGTGCGTCCTATTCGATCCAACACAACCTCCGTTTCAGCGACATACTGAAACGCTTTGCGTCCCGGATACTTGACTTCCCGAACATATTGAAAATCTTCCTTGATTCGCTCTTCGACTTCCTTGAGCAGCAAACTCTCCTCGCCTAATTTCACTCGCCGAACATCATTTGAACGAATCACGAACTGCCTTCCGCATCTGATAAATCTCCTCAAATGAAGCAGAGAATCGGCTTGTCTGTCAACTATGTGAACACACGGCTTGGCTAATCCGAGTCCTTCGACATAGCCGAATGTCCTGTTTAATTCATCTAATTGCCGACGACGCGGCAAAGGCTTTTCGCGTCTTGATGAATGCACTCCATCGTCGGCTTCCAAGCCAATGTAAAGCGGTGCTAACGGTTCGCCTTCGATGTCAGACACCAGCAATGCACTTTGCAAAAAATAGCCCTGCTCCAAATTATTACATAATCTGATCCGATCGGCTTTGCTCTCGTGAGTCGTATAGTTTAGATCGCTAAAATCGTGCATCACAAGTGCATATCTATTGACTTTAGAATCACTTACCTGCCCGGCATAATCAATCAGAGGTTCTGCCAAAGAAGGCAAACTAACTCGTTCATTAGCAAAAAAACGCCACGCCGCCTGTGCTGCCGCAAACGGCTCTTTTGTTTTTGGCAAGGCACGTAACCCGCTCGCCACCGATTGTGATAGACTTAAATGTTGTCGCACCAGCATTTTATAACGTCTTTGCAGACGTGGTTCTAAATTCGGAACTTTTATTTCATACTTTCTGATATTATCAAAGAACCTTTAGACTTGTGTAGAAACTAATGGTTAAAACTCGTGGCAATTCATAAAAAACTGTCCGAACTATTAGTCTATCAATTATCAGTTATTTTTTAGGTTAAATTCTAAAATAAAAATTTACCAGGTAAAATTTAGAATATTATTTACATTACTCATTTATCTTCGATTTTCTTAAAATTATATCTGAGCAAAACTCGAATCGGCAAATTTTCGCCTTTATAAGAAGCCGGTTTCCAGTTCATTTTCCGAACCGTTTCCGCAACCGCTTCGTCCAGACCGAAACCCGCCCAGCGCACGATTTCCGTGTGCAGAATTTCGCCGTTTTCGTCCACATCAACCAAAATATCAATTGTCGCTTCGATGCCGTAAAGATTCGCCGCTTGAGTGTATTCGGGACGAATTCGTTTATACGGCAAAGGCGGACGAAAATTTTTCACTTCCGGCGAATCCGCGTCGGGAAGTTCTCGAATTTCTTTAAGTTTATTCGTTTTCGTTTCGTTATTTTCTTTTATTTTTTCCGAAACTTCGATTGATAAATTTTCCGTTGAATCGAGCAGAAGTTTATTTGAATCTCCAACATTTTCACTTTCGCGGCTGAGAAGTTTCCAAAAAATTAAATTTCCCGAACGCGAACCGACGACAAAAATCGCCGCGTAAGATTCGTAAAATTCCTTTCGTTCAAAAGAGAAACGGCGCAGAGAATCGGATTTTATCAAAATAAAATAATCGCACCCGATTCGTAAACCGATGTTTTTTGAATTATCTGTCGTTAAATTAAAAGGATTTTCGTAAGCGATTGAATTAAAAGCAGTTTCGCTTAAAGAATTGTCAATGATTTTGAAATGTTCGGACAAATTCTCATCGAGTTTTTCGGCGAAAACTTCTGCTTCCGCATTTTTTTCGGGAGTTACGATTGCGATTTTTTGAGCGTTTATTGCCCAAGACGCACTTAAAATCAAAATGCAGCAATACGCACAAAAGAAAACGAAGTGAAAAACATAAAAAATAATATCTTTAAGTAATCTCATTGTTTGAAAAAGTGCGCGATGGAACGCCGCCCATCTTGGCGGCAATGAGCGCGTGAGCGCGAAAAATTGGGCGGCAAAACTCTAATGCCGCAACCCAAAATTTAATTTGTGTAAACGCTTTTCAAATGCTTTCGCATTTGCTGCCGCCAAGATGGACGGCGTTCCATTATTCTCAAGAATGATAAACTCGCGCAATTTCTTTTTTCAATTCCGGCGGAAAGCAGACTCTGTGAATTTGATAACCTTTTTGCAGACCGCGAACAGCCGCGCTGATCTCGGAGATTTCGCGGATTTGCGGATTTGAAAATCCTTCTTCGACGTAAATTAAGTTTTTCGGTTCAGCCGAATTTTTCGTGTAAAAATAATACGGCACGTCGCCCGCGCGGTCTTCGATCAAATAATAATCGGTATCAAATCCGGCATTTTCGACAATTTTTTTTGCTTCGTTTAAAAAATTTTCCTTTTCGTCTTCCGGCATATCGAGATCGAAAACTTTGAATAATTTGCGATTCAAAAAGCGTTTTGCCAAATCCGCTAAAATTTTGTCTTCCGAGCGTTGCCATTGTTTGATGTGAAAAAGCACGTCCGCGTCGTCCGTATTCAAATGTTCGGCAAGCGAAAGTTTTTCGCCGGATAAAATCTTTTCAAAAGGCGTGTTTGCCGCAAACCATATTTTTTCGCCCGTTTGAAACAAAAATAAAGCGCGTTTGAGCAAAGATTTCAAGATCGCTTCCGCCGCCCGCAAAGTCCGGTGAAAATAAACCTGTCTGAACATATAATAACGCGCCTGCAAATAGCCTTCGACGGCGTAAACTCCGCGAGCCGAAACGTAAAGCCGATCAGTTTCCTCGTCAATTTCGAGCGATTTGATGATCCATTCGAGATCAAAATTCCCGTATTTCGCGCCCGTCATCAGCGAATCGCGCAAAAGGTAATCCATTCGGTCAATGTCGAGCTGCGAGGAAACAAGCTGCGCCAAAGCCTGCGGGCGAAAATCGCCGCGAATTACATTTGCCGCATTTTCGGGCAAGTCTGCGGAAAAATCGCGCAAAACTTGTCCGACTTCGGTTTCCGAACTCAAGATCGCTTTGATCGTAAAATCTTCGTGATGAAAATCGAGAATCGTTTCGATAACGTGCGAAAACGCGCCGTGTCCGATGTCGTGCAGCAGCGCGGCGACTCTGACGGCGATGTTCGCTTCGTCGGAAATCTCATATTTCGCCGCGAGTTTTGCCAAAGTTCTCGTCGCCAGATGAGCAGCACCAAGCGAATGCGCGAAACGCGAATGTTCCGCCGCCTGATACGCAAAATGCGCGAGTCCGAGCTGTCGAATCCGTCGAAGACGCTGAAATTCCGCCGTGTCGATCAAACGAACAAGAAGTTTTCCTTCATCCGAATCGGTTTTCAGACGAATAATATTGTGAACCGAATCGCGGTATATTCTCTCTGCCAGTTTTCTGCTCCCGTAATTTTCCGTTGTTAAACTGATTTTATATGGTCAAGTGAAAAAAAAGTTTTTGTAAAATGCGTCTTTTAATGTATAATTCAAAAAACTGTATCTCAAAAACTAATTTTACACTATTTCCCGATTTTTTGCGGAGGATATATGAGTTTATCTAATTTCGAGTTTAAGAAAGCGTTGCCTGTTTTACTTTTTATTTTTGTCCTCGGTTTTTCTGCACAAATCTCGCCGGCAAGCACCATCGCGGGCTTTGTCTATGGTCCTAAACAAGTGCCGTTGGCTGATGTTGATGTCGAACTGCTTAACGAAAATTATCAATTGCGCGGACGCGCCAGAACCGACGGTTCGGGAAGATACGAATTCGGCGGTTTGCCCGACGGTTATTATTCGGTCAGAGCGATGCCTTTTCGTTACGGCTATCAAGATCAGCAGGTCAAGGTCGAAATCCGCACTATGAATGTTCGCGGCAGCGGATTAGGCAATACTTATATTAATCAGGATTTTTATTTAGCTCCCAAAAAAGGCGGCATTGCCGAATACGAACTCGGCGTTATTTTCGCTCAGGATATTCCCGGTGAAGCGAGAGAAGCATACAGAAACGCGGATAAAAATTTTGTCAACGACCGCAAGCAGGAAGGAGTCGAAGAACTTTTTAAGGCGATAAAATTATTTCCCGACTATTACGACGCGCTGTATCGGATGGGCAAAGAATTATACAACGTCGGAAAATATGATGATTCGTGGAAATTTCTGCTCAAAGCAACGGAGGTGAATCCGAAAAGCGGAGTCGCTTTTTATTACCTCGGCGAATCGTTCAGCAAACTCGGAAAAGATTACAACAAAGCGGCGATCACTTCGCTGACTCACGCTTCGACTCTTATTCCTAATATGCCGCAGGTTTTCTACACGCTCGGAAAAGCCGAACGAGCCGCCGGCAAATTTGAAGCCGCCGAAGAGCATCTGCTGCAAGCAAAGAAATTAGCCGAACAGCCAATCGCCGAAATTCAAAAAGAACTGGCGCAGCTTTACGGTAATGATCTGAAAAAATACAAAGAAGCGGCGGCTGAACTCGAACTTTATCTGAAAGCCAGCAAACTGAGCAAAGATGAAGAAAAAATAATCAAGGATAAAATAATTGATTTGAAAGCTAAGGCGAAATCCTGAACGCCGTGAAAAATTTAGAGAAATAAAAATCCTTGACGTTTTCAAATGTCAGGGATTTTTATTGTGACGGTTATGTTCGCTATATGACATACCGTATCACAAATGAAATATATACTAATCAAGCAAGTCTGGAGCGAATTTTACGTTCCATTGAAATCGGCGTTTAATACGAACAAGGAATTTGCGGAGAAATATAAATAAATGGATTGGACAAAATTTTTAGGTTTATTCGCCGGTTTTTGCACCACAATCGCCGTTACGCCGCAGCTTTACAAAACTTGGAAAACGAAAAGCGTGGAAGACATTTCGCTCAAAATGTTTTCCGTTTTGACTTTGGGCTTGATTTTGTGGACGACTTACGGCGTTCTGCAAAGCGATCTGCCGATAATTCTGACAAACGGAGTTTCTACAACGCTAAATTTAATTATGATTATTTTTTATTTTAAATACAGAGATAATTAAAATTATTTCGGAAAGATTTTCAGAGTTAAACATCAAATTTCAAACCGTCTTTCGCTTCAAACACTTCGCAATCGGGTGAAAACTCTCGAACTTCCTTATCGAAACTTACTTCGTCCCATTCCGGGTAAAGATGTGTTAAAACGACTTTTTTAGGCTTGGCAAGGCGCGTTATGAACATCGCTTCGGCAAGCGTCAGATGAGTTTCGACGGGCGAATTTTTGACGAAAGAACATTCCATTACGAGCAAATCGGCGTTTTTTGCAAACGCGCCGAGAGATTTTGTAAAACCCGTGTCTGCCGTATAAACAATGATTTTGTCGTTCGCGTCGCGCAGATGTATGGCGAGGCTTTCGTCCGTGTGCGGCGTGTTCATCGTAACGGCTTCGATGCCCGCGAGAATCTCGAATTTTTCGAGAGGTTCGACTTCAACGATTTCAAGCGGAAAAGGCTGCTCAAACAATTCGTAATCGTTCGCCTGATTAAAACTTTCGAGCAATTCTTTTAAACCTTTCGCGCCGAAAATTTTCAAGGTTTTTTCTCTGCCTTGCGTTTCGGGCGCGTATTTCGTGCCGAATAAAAAGGCGGGAAGTCCGCCGACGTGATCGAGGTGAAAATGCGAAATCCAGATTGCGTCAAGATTCGCCCAATCGAGTTTTTCCTGCGCCATCCGATGAACCGCCGACGCGCTCAGATCGAGCAAAATCGTGCCGTTTTCCGTTTCGAGCCAAAAGCCCGAACTACTTCTTTTTTCGTGCGGAACTGACGTTCCCGAACCGAGAATTGTAAATTTCATAGTAGATTTTTGATTTTTGAACTTTGATTTTTGAACTTTCGCTTAGATGATTTCTTTCAAAAATCAAAGTTCAAAAATCACTTCCCAATCTGCACCAAATTCGGCGCGTCTTTTGCCGCGAGTTGTCCGCAGGCGGCGTAAATATCGCGTCCGCGCGGACGGCGGACGTAAGCGGAAACGCCTCTGCTTTCCAGAATGTTTTTGAAGCGTTCGACTTGCTCGGATGTCGAAGGCTGATATTCAAGCGGTTCGGCGGAATTGTGCGGAATCAAGTTGATTTTTACGCGGTTTAATTCGTATTTGTTTATTAAATTTGCCAAATTTTCGGCGTGCTGGTCGCTGTCGTTTACGCCGCCGAGCAGAACGTATTCAAATGTAAATTTTTCGCCGCGCTTTAGAGTTTTTTCAAATTCTTTCGCCGCCTTGAAAAGTTCTTCGATGTTCCAGCGTTTGTTTATCGGCATTAATTTGTCGCGCAGTTCGTCGTTTGGGGCGGAAAGGGAAATTGCTAAATTCGGGCGTTTTTCGAGTTTGGCAAATTCGTAAATTTTCGGCACGATTCCGGCGGTTGAAACTGTTACGCGGTTCGGCACGATAAAAAGTCCGTCTTCGTCGCTCATAATTTCGAGTGCTTTTATTAAATTTTCAAAATTCAAAAACGGCTCGCCCGCGCCCATCGCCACGAGATTTGTGCCGTGCGGAGTTTCTTCGCCGATGCCGTAAACGTCGTTTAAGACAATAATTATCTGCTCGACAATTTCGCCCGCCGTTAAATTTTTCAAAAATCCGAGTTTTGCCGTTAAACAAAAATCGCATTTCAAAGGGCAGCCCGATTGCGACGAAAAACAGATCGTATCGCGTTTTTCCGTCGGAATAAAAACGGTTTCGACGGGAAAATCGTCGCGGGTTTTCATCAAAAAACGGCGCGTTCCGTCTTGGGAAACGTAACGTGATTCGACTTTTAGAGTCGAAGCCGTCGCCGTTTCGCTTAATTTTTGGCGGAAATTTTTCGGCAGATCGGTTATTTCGTTAAAATCGAGCAAACGTCTTTCGTGCAGAGCTTTGAAAATCTGCTTCGCGCGATATTTCGGTTCGCCGATCCCTTCGGCAAACTCGATCAGTTCATTTTCTCTTAGTCCTGTCAGATGAAGTTTTTCGCTCATTATGATAAATGTTAAATGATAAAACTGATTTGGTAAATGTTATATGAAAAATAAAGCCGTCATCGGCGGGATAATTGCGCTGATTATTATAATTACGCTGATAATTTTTTGCATTTGGGCGGGAAAAAAAATCAGCGATAGTTTTACGAAAAAGGACGAACAGCCGGAAATTTCAAAACCGATTGAACGCAAAATCGTTTTGCCGCCGGCAAATGCCGTCGAAGCGGCGGAAATTTATCTCGCGCCGGGAAATCCGAGCAATGCCGTAAGCATCGCTTATAACAAAAACAATTATCTGATGGTCAATACGGCTTACGCGCTGTCTTATAACAGCGAAAAAGGAACGGCGAATTGGATTGCGTGGCGCGTGTCGAAAAATAATCTGGGCGAAGCCGACCGGCAAAATGATTTTCGTCCCGATTCGCGTCTGCCGAAAGGCTGGACAATTGTAAAACCGAACGATTATACACGAAGCGGTTTTGATCGCGGTCATATTTGTCCGAGCGCGGATCGCGTCAGCCGGGACAATGAAAACAGCGAAACATTTTTGATGACCAATATCGCGCCGCAAACGCCGGATTTGAATCGCAATTCTTGGAGAAAACTCGAAGAATATTCGCGCAAACTCGTGCGTCGCGGAAATGTTGATTTATACATTTACGCCGGAGTTTACGGCGAAAAAGGCAGATTAGAACGCAAGATAACCGTTCCGACGAATTTCTGGAAAATAATCGTCGCCGTTCCAAACGGCGCGGGAATTTCCGCCATCAACGAAAAATCGCACGTCGTCGCCGTTGATATGCCGAATGCGGAAGGCATTGCGAAAACCGATTGGCGCAAATTCCGCACAACAATTCGCGTCATCGAAGGGCGCACAGGTTACAATTTTTTCTCGAATCTTTCGCCAAAATTGCAGAATATTATCGAAAACAGAGTTGATAATAAATAGACGAAAACTTCAAAATTTGTCAGAATATATTTTTTGAAAAATGAAAATCTCTGAACCTTTTTTATTAAATTATGAACGGAATTATCTGCCCGAAATGCGATTTGCTGAATTTGACAACCGCCGAAAATTGTCTGCGCTGTGGTTCTTCTCTGACGTTTATTCCGAAAACCGAATACGTTTCAGTTCCAATTGAAGAACTCAGACAGGCGCAGACTTTCGCTCAAACCAATTCTATTCCGCAGGACAATGAAATCGGGCGCAAGACGTATTTTTGGTATCGTGTCTATTTGTCGGTTCTGCTGATTCTTTATCTGTCGGTAACGATTTTCGGCGTTGCGCTCGTGATTTTTCAACCCGAAACAGAGTCGGGCGATCAGGCGGAAATGCTGATTACCGGAGCGATCTACGGAATTCTCGGCGCGATATTTTCGGTTCTGACGGCAATCGCGCTTTTTCTACCGCGCAAATCTTGGAACTGGATCGTCGGAATCGTGATGATCGCCTTCGGAATGACAAGCTGCTGCTTTATTCCCGCCGTCGTTCCGCTGATGATCTATTGGGTAAAACCCGAAACAAAAGCGTTTTTCGGGCGGAAATAACAGATAAAATAATACGGCTTACCAGTAAATAGGTTCGATATAATGCAGAAACACGCACGAAGTAAGTGTGCCGGAACTTTTGCACACTTACGCGCGCGCGTGTTTCTGCAAAATCAACTTATCATACCTACCAAATGATTCTCGGTATAACTACCTGCAAAATAAAAGCGGCACGCTTCTCTAAGGAAACGCGCCGTAAAAGTAAAACTTCCGGTTTTCAAATAAAAACTAGAATTCAAAGCGAACGCCAAGCTGCATCTGAAATACCTGTGAACCGGCGAAATTGGCGTTTGTAATCAAATCGCCGTTGGAATTTCTGATTCTCAGGAAATTCGGATTCGTCGCGCCGTCAAATCCGCATCTCAAATCCAAAGAATCGGCGCAGAATGAAGTCGTGTTAAATCCCGAAATATCTACGTTTGAACGATTAAAGATATTAAAGAATTCAGCCGAAAAACTCAAACGTCGTCGTTCTTGGAATCTGAAGTTCTTTTGCAGACGAAGATCAACTTCATATTCGGCTTTACCGCGAAAATCATTGCGCTTAAACGGAATTCCCGGTGCAAGATACGGGCGTTCGTTGGTGTTGCCGTCGCCGTTAAAATCGTTTCCGACAATCGCATCAATCGGTCTTGCCGAACGCAGACGAATCGAAGACGAAACTTCAAAACCGTAAGGCAGAAAGATGATCGGACTTGCCGTAAAGCGATGGCGAACGTCCAATCTCGATGCTCCGTATTCGGGAATCAGATTGAAACTGTTGTCGTATTCAAAACCGCCCGAACTTCTTTCGTTATCGTCGTTTGAAAGACTTTGCGAAAGAACGTAATAAGCGTTTATCTGTCCCCATTTGCGGTTCATCGTCGCGCGGAACGTCAGACCTCTGAACAAGGAACGCGCCGACGATTCACGAAGCGTAACCGAACCTAAATTAGATACCGGACGCGCACGAGTCGGAATGTTGACATTCGTAAAGATCGGTGCGCCGGCAGCCGTCGTTCCGGTTTGAACTCTGGTCGGGATGCCGCGCGGAGTTCTGATCGCAAAAATCGGACGACCGACGGTTCGCAGATCGTTCAACGTGTTCAGAAACTGTGCGTTGTTTAAAACCGCCGGCGAATTGCTGTTTGCCGCGATCAGCAGATTTGCGTATTGATCCGCCGTAAACGGCGCGGGAACATTAATGTCCCGGTTGCGTTCCAATCTCGAAGTATTTACCTGCGAATAATCAACTCCGATGGTAACTCCGCGGTAAATTTCTCTCTCTATTCCGCCGCCGAACTGGACGGAACGCGGATTTTTAAAATCTTCCGCAACCGCCGTCGGCTGTGAATTGGTGAAAACTCCGAGCGCACCGCCGCTTGCTCCGGGCGACGCGGCACTCAGCGCAGCCGTTATATTTTGAAGCTGCTGCGGCGTAAGAATCGGCAGATTGTCCAAAGCGGAATTGTTCAGATTAATCCCCAAAATCGCAAACTGGCGGTAAACCGTATTCGGACGAACTCCCGTTCCGACCAATGCGACATACTGCGGATTTGCCGCATCAAAAGCCGCTTGATTAAAGGTCGAAGGAATTACGCCGTTTCCGCCGATCTGAACAGTTAAATTTCCCGGCGTTGAACGAAAGTTATTAACCGGATCAGCCAACAAAAGAAGCGGCGTTGTCGCATAATAAATGCCGCCGAAACCGCGCACAACCGTTTTTCCGTCGTTGGTCGGGTCCCAAGCAAAGCCTAATCTCGGTCCCAACTGAATTTCGCTGTCGGGAATCGCGCTCGGATCAAAACCTCTGTTTCCGAGAAGCGGGAAAACTCCGTTCTGCACGGCGGAAATCAAAGCGTTGTTGCCGAGTTCCGGCGAAGGATTAAATTGTTTTTCGCCGCGAAGTCCGTAATTAAGACTGAAATTCGGCGTTATCCGCCAAGTGTCCTGCGCGTAAAGTGCTGTTTGGTAAACTTTGTAATTTGCCTGCAAATTACCGATCTGAAGTCTGTATGAAGCTGACGTATCGTCAAATCTTCCGAAAACCCTGTTACTCGGAGTAGTCGAAGTAAGATTGCGCGTTCCGGCTAAAACGTCGAGAAATGCGGTATCATTATTGTTAAAATAATTAAAGTTGCCGGGTTGGTTGAAGCCGAAACTCTGGTTGGCTAAAATCCGGCTGATTTCGCCGCCGATCTTGAAGTTGTGATTGCCTCTCGTAATCGAAACGGCATCGTTGAGTTGATAACGCGTATCAAACTGCGTTGTCGGCAAGAACGAACGAGTTCCGATGTCGCCGTAAGTATTTGCGACAAGCGGCACAAAGGAATTAGCAAGGCGCGGACGCTCTTCGCGGGCATACTGAAAGCGCAGTTCGTTAAGAATGCTCGGACTCAGAGTGCTTACCAATTGTCCGACAACCGCGATGTTTTCATCGTTTTCCGTTCCGTTCGTCAAAAGCGAACGGTTTGTCGTCGGGTCAACCGAAGTTTCGCCCGTCGTAACGGCATTTAACGCCTCGTTGCGGCTGTAATTGGCGCGGATGTTAAACTGATTGCCGCTGTTTACGTTGTAATCAATTCTGGCTAATCCCGAATAAGCGTCGTTGGTTTGCGTAAACGGAACTTCAAAAGATTTGAATAAATTGAAGACACCAAGTTGATTCGGCGTAAGAGTGCTTGGCGTAACGTCAAGCGAATTTCTGAACAGAACCTGACGCGGTGCGCGAAATCTCTGCTGTTCATACGAACCGAAATAGAAAAGTTTGTCTTTAACAAACGGACCGCCGATTGAACCGCCGAATTGCTGCTGCGTCGGCGCGAGCGTCGCGTCAATGCCCTGCGGCAGAGCCTCAACCAATGCGTCGGCGTATTCGTGTCCGCGAGCCAGTTCGTTCGGGCGAATCAGATAAAAAAGCGAACCGCGCAGTCTGTTCGTGCCGCCTTTTGTCACGACGTTGACCACGCCGCCGCTTGAGCGTCCGAATTCCGCGCCGTATCCGGCGGCAACAACCTGAAATTCACGAATCGCTTCCTGCGGAAGTGTGAATGCCGAGTTCGAGCGTTCGCCGCCGCGAATTCCGCCGAAAAACGGTTGATTGTAATCAACTCCGTCAACATTGACGTTCGTGTTGATTCCGCGCTGACCGCTTAAAGAAATTTGTCCGCGCTGCGGATCAATCTGCGCCGTCGGCGTTAAAATTGCGAAATCCTGAAAACGCCGTCCGTTGATCGGCAGTTCGGAAATCGCCGTTTCGGTTAAAACCGCGTCCGGCTTTACTTCCGTCGTCTGTATGCCGCCGCCGGTTACGTCCACGACAACCGAAACGTCGCCCGCGCCCAAATTAAACAGCGCGTCCGTCGTGCGTCCGACCTGCACCTGCACGTCTATATTCTGCTCGGCAAAATTGCCGCCGCCCGCCGTAACCGTATATTCGCCGGGCTGCAGCAGCGTAAACGTAAAAATTCCTTCGCTGCTCGAAGTCGTTGTTTTTTGTAATCCCGTGTTTTTGTTTAAAATTCTAACTGTCGCGTTCGGAACAATTGCGTCGTTCGTGTCTTTGACAACGCCTGTGATCGCGCCCGTTCCTGCTTGCGCGAAAATTTGCGTGATGCCGAACAGCAAGCAGAATAATGATATTTGTAAAAATTTTGCTGTAATATTTTTAGCCATTTTAACCTCTTTAATTTCTTAGATTTTTTAGCAGAAATGCTTAGTATATAAATAATCGGCAAAATACCCGATTTTCAAACGGAACATCTGACTTATCTTTTATGCTGTCTGAAAATTAAAATATCTGCCGAGATAATTCGAGCGTCAATTACTAAATTGACACCTATTTTTATCAAAACTTTTGAAGAAAAACCCGTGTTTTCCCAATCTCATAATAAAAGATGTTTTCACACCGACATCAATAGTTTCTTACATCTATATTAAATTCGTGTGAACAATTTTAAGCGAATAAGAAACATTATCATAAAATTACAAAAAAACAATATGCGAAAACCCGAAATTGCGACGTTTTTCTAAGCTGATTTTTGATATTCAGCGTAACTCCTTTGAACTAAAAATTTACGGTCAGCCAGTTTTTTATGTCGTCGCGCATCCGATTGGTGATTTCGTGTTTCGCCGCGTAGTTCATACTTTGAAAATTCGGCAGATATTCATCTAATTCGCGCTCGAATTTTTGATATTTCTCAAGCGGATAAAATTCGTCTTCGTCCGAATAGAGATATAAAGTTTCAGCATTTGTCGGTTGATAAATTTCGTTCGTTTCCAGATCGGAAGGAATCCCGCCGCAAATGCCGATTATGCCTTTTAAAATTTCGGGATTCGTAAAAGCAAAGCGAAAATTTAACGCGCACGCTTGCGAAAAACCGAACAAAAAAATGTTTTTCCGGTCAATTGTTTCATCGGCGACGAGTTTTTCGATAATATCCGAAATAAATTTATGATGAACGGCAACCGATTCTTCCGATTTATAATTTGTCAGCCAGCCGAAACGCACTTTTAACTCGCCGTTTTTATCTTTTTCATAAAATTGATTCGGTGCTTGAATCGAAACGAGCGCGAAATTCTCCGGCGCGATAACTCTCGCTTCGCGCATCATATAATGTTTATGCGCTCCGTAACCGTGAACCGCGATCAAAAGCGGCGCGTTTTTTGCGGCATTTTCGGGAATAAACAGATCGTAATAAAGATTTATTTCGGCTTTGACGCTTAAATCGGTTTTTATCATAAAAATTTTTGAAACGGCGCGGACAACGTAAGAAAGCCGCTCGAATCCGGGCGGCTTTCTTATTGTATTACTTAAATATAAAAACTACTTTTTATGCAGCGAGAAGGTCATTTGACGTTTCGGCAAAAACTCGTCTGCCATTTAAAGCATCATCAATGATTTCGCGCACGGCTGAAGCGTCGGGATTTACGTCCATCCGGGCGCAAGCCCTCAGATGTCTGATAATTCCCTCAGTCGCAATTTGTAATGTTTCGCCGCTTAATTTTGAAAAGCGACGTGCCTGTATATGGTCAATTTGCAAAATTCTGTCCTGCAATGTCATCGGTTTAGCTGCTGCTGCCACTTGTTTTATTCTCCTTAGCTTATATAAATTTTTTTTGTCCTTTTGAAAAATATCTCAAAAGAACGGCAAAAATTGAAAAAGACGCAAAAATAAACACGCTTTTTCAATTTTCTCTAGTTGAAATTCACAACGAAAAAAATGCTTGTTATGAATGACTTGTTGGAACACTTCAACTTTATGAAATCTATGTTACCAAATAAAAAGCAGTTTGTCACCATTTTTTTTTCAGTTTGTGCAATTTTTCTCAAAGTCCTTTAAAAATAAGCAAAAAAAGACCGCCGAACCAAACGGTCAGACGGTCATTTTGTAAAAAGTTTCAGCTAAAAACTAGCCGGCAACAGCATCTTTCATAGCTTTGCCGACACGGAATTTAACAGTTGTTTTGGCAGGAATTTTGATCGGTTCGCCGGTAGCCGGGTTGCGACCTTCGCGTGCTTTACGCTTGGCTTTAACCAATTTACCGAAGCCCGGAATTGTGAATTCTCCGTTCTTTTTAACTTCTTTTGTCGCCAAATCCGACAGAGTATTGAAGAATTCCTTCGCATCCGCTTTTTTCATTCCCGTTTTGTCAGCCATATGGTTGACGATTTCTGTTTGTGTCATACGCTTTGTAGCAGCCATAATTATTTAACCTCCAGTTAAGTGTTTGTGATTATTAAAACTATTTTATTGAACAATAAAACATCGCTTAAATGCAAATCCTAATAAGCATAATGCTCAAAAAATAAAAATTGGTCGGGGCGAGATGATTCGAACATCCGACCTCGCGGTCCCAAACCGCGCGCACTACCAGGCTGTGCTACGCCCCGTTTTTTTGATAAGCGTTTCATTTGAGAAACGCCACCAAAAGCCGAATATTACAGGCGAAAACCGTTTTGGTCAAGTTAAGACGCAGTAATTCGGCTTAAATATTCAATTATTTTTTCCATCGCCCGCGCCCGATGACTTAATTTTCGCTTAAAATCTTCGGAAAGTTCGCCGAAAGTCTGCTCGAAATTTGCGGGAATAAAAACGGGATCATACCCGAAACCGTTTGTTCCGCTTATATTTACGCTGATTCTGCCTTCGCATACGCCTTCCGCCTCGAATTTTATTTTGCCGTTCTCATCGGCAATCGCCATTCGGCAGACAAATCTCGCACGTCGGTTTTCGCTTTCGGTTTTAGATAATTCGTCGAGAAGTTTCGCCGTATTTTCCGCATCATTCGCTTTTTCGCCCGCATATCGAGCCGAAAAAACTCCGGGCTGGTTGCTCAACGCTTCGACTTCCAAACCCGAATCGTCGGCTAAAGCCCAGAGTCCGGTTTGAACGGCGTAGGATTTTGCCTTCAAAACGGCATTTTCAGCAAAAGTTTCGCCCGTTTCGCAAACTTCCGAAATGTTTCTAAAATCGCCCAATCCTTTTATTTCCAAATCCAGATCGGCAAGAAAATTTTTCAGTTCTTTTATTTTTCCTTTGTTGTGTGTGGCGATCAGAAGTTTCATAATTCTTTTCTTGAGCAATAATTTTAATAATACTCATTATTGAGCGATATAGAAATTGCACCGTCGAAAATATAAACGGCAAACTGTTCGTTGTTCGCTGTTAGCTGTTCACTTTTTTGTGTTGATTCTTTGTTTTTCAATTAAAAACTGATGTTACGCTTATGGTGTATTTTCCTGTCGCCAACGGCGACAAATATAATAGCGTAGGGTGCAATGGAGCAAAGCGGAATGAAACCCTGCGTCAAATTAAAATAGATTTCGCTCGCCGTAGGTGAGCAACAAATTACGTTGATTGTCTTTCAGCGACGAAAACTAATTATTCGTAACTTGAGTTAAAAACAAATAATGAATAGCTAACAGCGAAAAGTTGAGAACTGATTTTCAGACAAGTTCAGAGTTTTGCAGGCAGATTCTAACTTCTCCAACTGATCAATTTTTCTGCTGCTCAGTAATGAATAATATTTAATTCTTGCAAAAACCAGAAATGAACAAACTTGATAAAACAAAAAAAAACACTTTTTTGTTGCCAAACAATACCGTTTCAATGTATAAATTAAGTAGCGGACATTTTTTCGTCCGTTGCCTGTCAGCCGCAACATTTCTTAGATCGCAAAAATTTTCAGAGGAAATCTGCCTTGGACGTTTCGACGACGCAAACTTCGACAAACTCGACAAATATGCTTTCGGCAAATGCCGTTCGGGACGAAACTGCGTCTGCCGCAAATGCTTTGAATGCGGACGAAATTATCTTTGAACTCGGTTTATGGCTGGCGAGTTTGGAGAGTTTTCTGAATTTGCGAAACCATTTTTTCACCGAAGAAAATACTTCAAAAGCCGCTTCGCGCGATTGGGTAAAAGAATTTCGCCTGACTCATTCGACGCTTTTGCGCTGCTCGAATCTGACTTACAAACTCGGCAGAATTTTAAACAAACAAAATACCGAACAACCCGACCAAATCGGAAAAGATGTGTTTGAAACTCTCGATGCGCGGGAAATTTCGGCGAAATTCGATTCAAACGAGATTTACGAATTTTCGCAAATGCTCAAGGATGCAGTTTTGCTGAATGAATCTCTGCTTCGCGCCCAGCCGCTGAAGTTCGGCGAATGGAAAGCGTGGAGCAATCTGGTTGCCGAAAAGATCGGAAAATCAGAAGCGGCGGAAAAACTCGTCGAAGCGGCGGAGAAAACAAGCGAAGAATTTCTGCCGCAGGCGTTAAAAAATCTGTTTGAAAAGAAAACGCTTTCGCTGTCGGCTGAAACGAATCTGGAACTGGTTCTGCCGCGTTTTGCAAAAATCCTGAAATGGCTGTCGGTTATCAAAACGATGCTCGACAAAGACGAGCCTCTCAAACCCGCGCTGCTCGTTTTCTCGCGCGTTTACGAGCAGATTCAGGAAACGATAAGTTATATAAACAATCGGCTTCTGCGTTTTCCCGATGAAGAAGACGCGCTTTACGGCTCGCTCGACGGCGCGGCTTACACGGCTTCCATCGAACTTCGCAAAGTTTACAACGAAGAACTTGCCGGATTGGTCGAAATTCGTTCAACGCCTTCGATCTACGCCAAAACCGAAGCCGCTTATTCGCTTTTAAATAACAGCTGCCAGCTTACTTTGGTAAATTTCGCGCAGCTTCTCGATCCGTCAATCGAGCCGAAGCAGATATTTCCCGATTTTCAAACAAAACTGGAACAATCTCTCATTTTGCGCCAAAATATGTGGAATCTTCTGAACATCGTTCAGAAAGCGGAGCAAAATCCCGAAACTTATCCGCTTGCAGATTTGCACGCGCAGTTGAATGATTTTCTGGAAAACAATCTGAAACTTTTCTTTTACAAAGACAGAGAAACGGTTGAGCGTTTTATCGAAGAAGTTTTGGTGACAAAAAACCAAAAAGACCTCGTGCCGATTCTGCACCGCTTCGGCGCGTATCTCGAAACGCTTTTCGGTCAGGTAAATATGCGCGTCGTTTTAGCAGATCACCCGTTTGAAGCCGCGAATAAAAGTCCGCACGAAATGTTCGTCTAAGGTCAGTAGCGTCGGCGTGAGCCGATGCGCTCATCGCGGCTGCATTGACCAATCGGCTGACGCACAACGCTGCTGATAAAAATCTCCGCGTTCTTTTACTGAGAACGCAAAGTCGTCAGAGGTTTCTTGAAAAGCACATCAAAACTCGAAATCGCGCCGACGATCATCACGAGAAACGCGGTTATTAAAATCCCCAAAACAGTCAAAGTTAAATCGAATTGCCACTCGATATTCAAAACATATTTTGAAACGGCGAAAGACAATAAGACCGCAAAAACCGTTCCGATAATTCCCGCCAAAAGTCCTAAAAGTCCGTATTCGGCAAATAAAATAACTGCCAGAGTTTTGCGTTTTGCGCCAAGCGTTTTTAAGACGGCGTTTTCGTAAACTCTCTGCGATTTCGTCAAAGCGATTGAACCGATCAAAATTAAAATTCCGCTTAAAATCACGAAACCGCCGACGAATGAAATTGCAATTACAAAATTATTGACGAGTTTTTCGACGACGGCGACGATTTCGGCGACATCGAAAATCCGCACGTTTGGAAACGCATCAATAATTGTCAATTGAAGTTTCTGCCGTTCGGCTTCGGGTAGTCTTTTTAAAAGCGTCGCCACAAATGTTTGCGGCGCGTCGTCCAAAACGCCGGGGCGAAAAACGAAAATAAATGCGGTGCGCGTGTTTCGTAAATCCAGTTTGCGAATGCTGGCGACTTGCGCGGTGATATTTCGCCCCGAAACGTCAAAGGTTATCGAATCGCCGATTGAAATATTCAAACTTTCCGCCATTCCTTCTTCGACGGAAACTTGCGGAACGTAATCTTTTTCAGATGGATTTTCGTTCCACCAAATTCCGTCAATAATAGTTTCGTTTTCATCAAGATTCGGACGATAAGTTACGGCAAATTCGCGCCCGATTCGCCCTTGCTGCTCGCGCACTTCCTTGTTGTCATAATCAATCGCTTTGCCGTTAATATACGCAATTCGGGCGCGAATCGTCGGAATCGCTTCGGCTTTTTCGCCCGTTTTTTGCAAGATAATGTTTTCGAGTTCCGCGATCTGACTTTTCTGTATGTCTATAAAAAACAGACTCGGCAGACGCTGATTGCGCGTAAAATCGAATTCGCGGACAAGATTCGTCTGCATAAACTGAACCGCCAAAACGACAAACGCGCCCAAACCGACAGCAAGCAGAATTATCAAAGTCTGATTTCCCGGACGATACAGCGAATTTATCGCCTGCGCGATTGAAAACGAGCCGAAGTTTTTGAAATTTTTCAAAATCCGTGTTAAAACAAACGCCGCAAAATATAAAACCAGAGAAGTTACGCCCAAACCGACGAGAAAAAACGCGCCGACTATAACCGAACCGGCTTGCCACGCGGCAATTGCGAGAAGTCCGAGAAGAGAAACCGCGCCGAAAATCCATTTGGTCAAATCCAGACGGCGCAGATTCTGATTATTTTCATCCCGAAGCAGCAAATTCGGCTTGATCGTGCGGATTTGCAAAAGCGGCAGCGCGGAAAATAAAAGCGAGATCAAAACGCCCAATAAAACGCCTTGCCACGCGACTCGAAACGGAACGGCGTAACTCATCGTTTCGGGCAGATCTTCGATAAAACGCCAACGCGCAAACCACAAAGCCGCCTGCGCGAGAAACACGCCGAACAGACTTCCGATAAAACCAAGCGTTAAAATCTGCAAAAGATAAACCGTGATAATTTTCGTGCCGCTCGCGCCCAAACATTTCAAAACCGCGACGGATTTGCGTTTTTGTTCGACGAAAACTCTGGCGACGTTCCAAACGCCGACACCGCCGAGAACTAAGATCAAAAGTCCGGTCAGCGACAAATAATTTTCCGTTCTGGCAAACTGCTCGCCGAGCCGGTCTTCCGTTTCACGATAAGACTGCACACGCAAAGTCGTGCCTTTGACCGCTTCGCGCAAATCATTGACAATTTGCGTCGGATTCGCCGAAGTTCTGTATAAAATCCGTCGGCGAATCCGCCCGCGATTGTTGGTCAAACCCGCTTCGTCAAACGCTTTTTTCTCGACAAAAATACGCGCTCCAAGCTGAAAACCGCGCGAGCCGCCCGGTTCTCTCTCAAATGTGCCGCGAATCTGAAATTCGGCATCGCCGACGCGGATCTTATCGCCGATCTTCAAACCCAATTCATCGAGCAAAACCGGCGCGACAACCGCGCCTTTGTTTTCGAGCAGCTTAAAATTAAACGGTTTTCCATCTTCAAGCGTAAAATTTCCGATAAGCGGAAACGGCGGTTCGATGCCTTTGAGTTCGACAAAACTGAATTTTTCGATAGATTTATCAAACGGACGCGCCATCGCCGACGTTTCGATAACTTCATTTCTCGCTTCAATTATGCTCGAATTATCAACAACCGATTCGATCTTTTGAATATCGGTCGGCGAAAAATCATTCGTCGAACTAATCACGAAATCCGCCGTCAAAAGTTCTCTCGCATCGCCGCCGACGGCAAAACTCAAATTTTGAATCAGCGAACGCAAAGCGACAATCGAACCGACACCGATTGCAATGCACAGAAAAAAGAAAAGCAATCGCCGCCAAGATGAGCGAATTTCGCGCCAAGTTAAGTTAAAGATAAAATTCATTTTAATTAGTTTGGAGAGTTTGGAGAGTTTAGAGAGTTTAGAGAGTTCGGGGAGTTTAATAAGTTTTAAGAAACTTGAGAGATTATTAGTGTTTCAAACTCTTCAAACTCTCTAAACTCTCTAAACTCTCCAAACTCTAAAAGCTCTTCCTCAAATGTTGACTGAGGCTCATAATCATTTTTGAGTTTTCGTCATACAATTTATAAATATTTCGGAAATCTTCTTGATTTATGTAATTTAAATCTAACGCAACGTATAGATGAGATTGTGTTTCTGCGGCAGAGCCGTGTGCGATATTTAGAAAATTAGCAAACTCTTTATTTGAACGCCGTCCGAAACCTTCCGCAATATTCGCCATTACCGAAATGCCGGAACGTCTGATTTGATCGCGTAAGGCAAAGTCTTTAGCAAAATTGCCACTTGCCGTTGTTTCATAAATCAACTTAGTGGCAACGCGCGACTTTTGCCAAGCCTTAATGTCTTCAAATCTCTTAAATGTAGCCATAATACTTCTCCTCTATTTTGAATTTCCAAAAAAACTAAAACTATCAATTACACAAACTCTCCAAACTCCCCAAACTCTCTAAACTCTCTAAACTTATATAATTCTACCGTCTTCTAAAATTATCTGCCGCTGCGCCGTTTTTGCTAAATTTATGTCGTGCGTAACTAAAACGAGCGTTACGTTGTGCCGCGCGTGAAGATCGGTCATTAGATCGAAAATATGATTTCCCGTTTTGGAATCTAAATTTCCCGTCGGCTCGTCGGCAAGCAGGATTTTCGGCTGATTGGCAAAAGCGCGGGCGATGGCGACGCGCTGTTGTTCGCCGCCGGAAAGTTCGGACGGATAATGATGTCCGCGATCAGTTAATTCCACATCGGCGAGAAGTTTTTCGGCGCGTATTTTCGCGTCTTTTAAGCCCAAAATTTCCATCGGAATCAAGATATTTTCATACGCCGTAAGGCTCGGAATCAAATGAAAAGACTGAAAAATAAAACCGATCTTTTCGCTTCGCAAAACTGCTAATTCGTCTTCGCTCATCGTCGTAACATTTTCGCCGTCAATTAAAACATCACCCGAAGTCGGCGCGTCAAGTCCGGCAATTAAGCCTAAAAGGGTGGATTTTCCGCTGCCCGACGCGCCCGTGACGGCGACAAATTCGCCGTCGGGAATTTCTGCGGAAACGTCTTTTAAAATTGTCAGATCAATCGTGCCGGATTGAACGGTTTTGGTTACATTTTGGAGAATTATCATAAATTTTCATCGGCAATTTTCGGTTATTCGGATTGCTGAAAAAGAGATTTTGCCCGCGAATGAAGAAAAGAAATTTTAACAGGGATGAAGGTGATAAACAGGGATTTTTTAAAAATCTGAAATTTGAAATAAACTTTATTATCTCTTTTATCCCTTTCATCCCTGTTAAATACTTCTTAAAATCTGTGCTTACCTGTGTTCATCTGTGGCAAATATTTCTTACTGCATTTTCGCTGAACTTTCGCACGATCTTTACATTTATCATCATAGCTTGCGAGATTGGCGCAAACAAGTTCGGGCGTTTTTGCATCATAAAAACGGAATTTATCAAAATCCTTATAAAATTATGACTAGATTTATTCGATCAACAGCAGCTTTAAGTTTCATTTTCTTCGCGCTTATATTTTCGGCGTGCGACGTTCCGACTGCCGAATTGCAGCCGAAAGACACGGCGAAAAGGCTCGAAAAACCGCTTATCACGCCGCAAATCAGCTCCGACAAAAAAAAGATCGTCGCTTTCGGCGACAGTTTGACGGCGGGTTTCGGTCTGGCGGAAAAAGATTCTTATCCGTATCTTTTGCAGCAGCAGCTTGATTCCGAAAATTACAATTATGAAGTAATAAACGCGGGCGTTTCGGGCGACACATCGCTTGGCGGTTTAGAAAGAATTGACTGGGTTTTAGGACAGGATAACGTCGAAATTTTAGTTTTGGAACTCGGCGCAAACGACCTTTTGCGCGGTTTGCCGGTTGATAAAATGAAGAAAAATCTAAGCCGAATTATCGAAAAAGCGAAGGAAAAAAATGTCAAAGTCCTTTTGTGCGGAATGCTCGCGCCGCCGACGATGGGCGAGCAATACAGGCGCGAATACACAAACGCTTTTCCCGATCTGGCAAGCGAACACGAAGTCGCGTTTATGCCGT
Source organism: Pyrinomonadaceae bacterium (assembly GCA_965214585.1). GTDB lineage: Bacteria > Acidobacteriota > Blastocatellia > Pyrinomonadales > Pyrinomonadaceae > JAHCHG01. Next base: position 2,016,261 of record OZ243957.1, read on the forward strand.
TCATCCTCGAAAACGTCGCGCTCGAAAAGGATTTAAATCAAGCCGACGGAATTCACCCGAACGCGAAGGGCGCGAAAATTATGACGAGAAATATCTACAAATCATTAAAGCCGTTACTGGAAAAATAACGGCTTCCTCTTAATTTTTAACAAATTACTATTGAGCAATACAAACACAGCCGGGCGGACACGGCGCACAACAAACCTGCGTTCTAATCTGACACCGATTGTCATCGTCTTTTCGACTTGCCAAAATCGCCACCACAACGCCGATGATCGCCGCCGCAATCGCCACTCCGATCAAAATTTTTGTGCCGTTCGATAAATTATTGCCTTTAATTTTCTTGACATCGGAATAAGAAACGGTTTTTTCCACGCCGGATTTTTCGATAATAGTAAATGAATCCTCGTCAATTCGATTGATATAACCTTTCAATTTACGGTCATCAATCAATTTAACATTGATTTTCGCCTCTGCGCCCGTGCCGAGAGCGGAAACTCCGGCTTTTATTTTTTCAATTCGCGCCGCTTCCGTTTTATTCGCCGAAACAAAAGCAAAATTGACCGTATTAAGAACAATTAAACAAAGAAATAAAGCTAAAGTTTTTTTCAACATATCCGAAACTCCTTTTTGTAATCGGTCAGTCAAAAGTTGTAACTCTTATCAGTAGCGTCGGCGTGAGCCGATGCGTTCGTTTCGGTTGTGTGAACGCATCGGCTCACGCACGACGTTACTGATTATCCAGCTTTTAACCGGCGTATTACTTTTGATTTTAAATATAGTTTGAACCACCGATCATCAATTTGTTGAAATCAGACGACCGATTTGGTAAATTCTTTAAAATTATTTTTAATATTTGTCTGCAAAAAAGTCAATAAAATTTTATTGACTTTTTTGTAATCGGGCAAGTATAAATTGAAACGGCTGAGATGACGCGGGGCGAAAGCTAATTCACGCAAGCTAAAAGAAATCACACAACGTCAAAATAAAGTTACTGCTTCGCTCTTACTTCCAATAAATTTTTGGGCGGCGCGTTATTATCCGCCGTGTAATAAAGCACGGAATCCTGCTTGCTCGTAGTGTTTGTCAGGTGTCAAAGCTTCCTTTATTCCACGTTCCTGCATCACAATAAACGAAACGCAGTCAACCAAACCCCATTCTTTGTCAGAGCGGTTGCGAAACAAATCTAACGCCTGTGCAAAAATCTCTTCCGTCAGCGGAACAATTTCAACCAACGGGTCTTCTTTAAGTGCGTCAAAAAGTTCGACTGCGGCTGCACGATAACGCTCCTTCGACAAAGCGTTTCCGATTTCCAGCAAAATGGCTTGCGTCGTAACAAGCGGCGTTTGTTCGGCTTCCAACTGCTCGGCTAATTTCTCGGCGTGTTCGTGGTGTTCATCCGATTCAACCGACAATGCAATCGAGTAGCCGGTGTCCAAAAAAACCTCATTCGTCATCAACATCCGCTCCGCCGTAAAGATAATCGTCAATGCGCGAAGAAAAATCCCTCGGACCCTTCAATTTCAAAGCGCGAGCTGTGCGAAGAAACGATTTCGGTTTTTCCTGCGGCGTAACTTTAACCGTTACAACAAGTTCAACCTGCGTATCAGGCTGTAATTCAACGGTTTGAATCGGACGAAAAACCTGACCGTCAAAAGTTGCTTCAAGAGTTTGACTCATTTTCTACCTCCACAGAAAGAATATCATAACAATCAACCAGAAGCCGCCCAGCGGTTGAGGTAACGCGGGGTGAAACTGCCAACGACAACCTTAAATTTAATTAGCGACGTTGATAACAAAGTCGCTGTCCGCGCCCTAACGTTTATTGAATTGTTAGCCGCCTTTTTATTTAAAGATGCTGATGTCTATCAATCTGAATTGAACAAATCGCCAAAAATTTTTCAAGAATCTTTTACGATTTTGCAGAGTCTTTTAATAATTAAACCAACTATCAGCCATTGAAGGATGATAAAAAAAACGTCGCAGCCGACTTGAGAGAGATAAAACCAGCAAAATTTGCAGCTTTTATCAATAGTCGAAAAACTTTCTGTCGAATTGACAAAAAAGGTTTGATAAAAAAGGTTGCTCAAGTAAAGTGCCGGCGAATTCAAAGCCATTACCACCAGCATTACGAAATCTGCCGGAGCTATTCCATTTACTTTATATGAAGATAAAATCGTTATTTTATAAGGCTTGCCGTTAGACGGCATTTGCGTATGAACTATGTCAGCCGTAACCCAAATTAAAAAGGAAATGACCGTAAAATTTGCAAACACGAGTATCCAGCCGACAGCGTTGTAAATGAACAAATCCAAAGTTAGTTGGGTAATTTTCCTCATTATCTTAAACTTTTCTCGCCAGTAATTTCGCTCCTGCACGAATTATATCAAAAACGGTTAAGTAATTAATTTTCCCCGTCGCATCGGGAAGAATAAGTCCGCTTCTGTTCCAATCAATTCCTCTTTTCACGTTTCCTCCCAAAAGTCTGATAATGGCTTTATCAACATCCCAATCGGCATCTCTGTTTCTCGCTATCGGATCAGAAATCTTTTCCGAGCCAAGAAGACCGAAAGCGTGTCCAAGTTCGTGAGCCAAAGCGTGCGTTCGCAACCCGCGATTGACGAACCCGCCTCCATCTAAACCGGGTTTATAAAGAAACGAAGCGATGGGTGTGTTTTGTGCGCCAAAAGTAGTATAAGCAATGCGGTCATTGCTGTTGTTTCTTCTGCCGAATATCACGTTAAAAAATCCGTCTTTGTAGCCTTCGGTGATTCTCGCATCAAGAATATCGCCGAACACAAATTTTGCATCTCCGGGTGTCCAACCATTGATGTTGAATTTAATCCTTAATTGTCCGTAGGCTTTAACCGCATCGTCAACGTATTTGCCGAATTCATTTTGTGCGGTTGTCGCGTTATAGTTTCCCTTTTCATAAATCAAATTCAAATCAACAACGATTATATCCGTGTTTCGCGGAATTTCCTTCATCGAACCCAACACGCCGCCGTTTAGTTGATAATAAACCTGTCGCCTTTTGAGTTCTTGCTTTTCAAAATCGTTCAGACTGAAACCGAACTGTTTGCCGCGCCGCTTGTTAAACTCCCAGTCTTGAATCTCGAATGTGCCGTCCTTCGGGCTTGGGTCTTTTTTACTGTTCCACAATAATCTGAACTGCGGTGTCCTTTCCGTATTTTTGGCTTGTTCCCGAACATCGAGTAATTTGTTCCGATCTTGCTGATTGATCGGCAAGCGCAAAATGAAATCGGCAAAGTCAACTTGTTCAAGCAACGGCAGTCCGGCAATTCTGGCGGCTTCCATTAAAGCTCGACGAGTGAAGGCTAGTTGCGTATCGTTGATACCGATTGGAAGGGAAACCGAATCGGGGACATCATATTGCATAAAAGGATTACGTTCATCTTAACCTACAACCGCTTCATACGCGAAGCGGCTAACGATTGAGATGGCGCGGGGCGAAACCGCCGCCACTCAACTTTGAGTTAAAAAGACCTGTTCGATAACAAAGTCGCTGTTTCGCCTTCACGTCCATTGATTTGTTGGGCATCGGTTTAGGAATCAGGGACACTTTTCCTTTTTCCGTTGTTCCAGAAAATACTCAAAATGTGAAGCTGAACCACCAGAAACGCCTTTCTCAGAATCTTTAGGTTGAAATTCAGCATCGTGGAATATCCACAACTTCATTGCGCCGCCATCGCTCAATATCGGCTCAACGGAACTCAATTGATAAAGTTTATTTCCCGAAGAAAACGAGATAATGTTGCCTCTGACCTCTGCAATTTGCTCAAACCTGTAACCTTCCTGCGGTTTGGTCGAGATGATAAATTGTCCTTGCTTAGGTAAAGAAAACCAAATGACTCTGCCGCCGAAAGTTGCCTGTTTTTCGACAATCGGAACTCCGTCAACAAATAGACTATAATCTTTTAACGCAAGCGATGGATCAGAACTTTGGGCGTGAACTGAAATGCCTGCAACGGTAAAAAGCAGAATGCCTAAGAATAATGTCTGAAGAAACGAAGCAATGTGAATCTTTTTCATAGTGTCCTCCAAAATGTAACAAAATAAATTATCTTAACTGTCTAATTCAGGACGCTTCTTGTCAAGCGAAGATGCCCAACTTTGTATTGAACTGAATTTCTATTTTCTTATACCGAATTATTTATACTTGCTTCCAAACATTAAAGTCAAGAAAATACTAGACCTTTTATAAATATGATGTGGTTTTTCTTGAGTATTCGTAATTCGTTATAATTATTTATGCCGAATCGTAAAAATTATCCGCAGGTGTGAAATTTTCGGATGAATGTGTAAAATCAAAAATCTATGAACGTAACACATCTCGAATGCGCCAATTGCCAAAAACGATTTGAAGCCGGAAAACTTCATAATCTTTGCGACGAATGCGGAAAACCGCTTTTAGTTCGTTATGATCTGGAAAAAGCCGCCGAAACTTTGACGAAAGATTCTTTGAAAGATCGTGAAGCGAATCTTTGGCGATACAGGGAAGTTTTGCCGATTGAAAATGATGAAAATATCGTTTCGTTCGGCGAAGGCTGGACTCCGCTTTTGCGGGCGAGAAAATTAAGCGATTCGCTGCCGCTCGAATTAAATGTTTTTATCAAAGACGAAGGACAGAATCCGACGCAGAGTTTTAAGGCGCGTGGAATGACGGCGGCAGTTTCGATGGCGTTGGAACTCGGCGCGGAGAAATTAGCCGTTCCGTCGGCGGGAAATGCGGCGGGTGCGCTGGCGGCGTATGCTTCTCGTGCCGGACTTGAAGCGAATATTTTTATGCCGTCCGATACGCCGAAAGCCAATATTATCGAGTGCGAACAGACGGGCGCGAATGTTACTTTGATTGAAGGTTTGATAACCGACTGCGGCGCGGAAGTGGCGCGTCGGAAAGATGAAGAAGGTTGGTTCGACGTTTCGACTTTGAAAGAACCGTATCGCGTGGAAGGCAAAAAGACGATGGGTTACGAATTAGCCGAGCAGTTCGGCTGGAATTTGCCCGATGTGATTCTCTATCCGACGGGCGGCGGAACGGGTTTGATCGGAATGTGGAAGGCTTTTGACGAGATGGAAAAAATGGGTTGGATTGATTCAAAGCGTCCGCGAATGGTTTCCGTTCAATCGAAAACCTGCGCTCCGATTGTTCGCGCATTTCACGAAGGCAAACGATTTGCCGACGAATTTGAAAACGCCGAAACAGTCGCGTCCGGCTTGCGCGTTCCGAAGGCAATCGGCGATTTTCTGATCTTGGACGCTTTGCGCGAATCGAATGGGACGGCAATCGCCGTTTCCGACGAAGATTTGATAAAAGCCGTCGGCGAGATCGGCGCGGCGGAAGGCATTTTCTGCGCTCCCGAAGGCGCGGCGTGTCTGCCGGCTTTGCGCGAAATGATCGGGCAGAATCTCGTCAGCGAAAACGAAAATGTCGTAATTTTCAACACGGGCGCGGGCGTAAAATATCTGGAATGTTTCGCTTAAATAAGAAATATTTTGCCCGCGAAATACGCGGAATGACGCGGAAAAAAGAAAGAAGTTTTTGCCGCAGATTGACACGGATAACCGCGAATTTTTTAAGATTTTTTTACAGGGATGAAGGTGATGAGCAGGGATTTAAGATTCGATATTTGAAATTTTTAACTTTTAACTTTTAATTTATTTTCCTATCCCATTTATCACCTTTATCCCTGTTAAAATTTCTTTGCTTTTATTCGCGGGTAAATCTCTTCTGTTCAATAATTTATGTCAACCCGAATCAAAATTATCACCGTCATTTATTTTCTGATTCTCGTCGGCTTGATCTTTTTGGCGAATAATAAAGGGACGAGATATTTGCTCAATTTTACGGGCGATATTCCGTTCGGCGACAAACTCGGTCATTTCTTTTTGATGGGGATTTTCTCGTTTTTGGTGAACTTGGTTTTGCAAGCCAAGACATTTCAAATTTGGCAAATCCGCTTTCTTTTGGGAAGTTTGCTGGTTTTGATAGTCGTTACGCTCGAAGAATTATCTCAGATTTTCATCAGCGGACGAACATTTGATTGGGGAGATTTGATCGCCGATTATCTGGGAATCGTTATTTTCGGTGAACTGGCGCGTTTTGTGTTCGGGAGAAAAATTTAAGATTCCGTATTTTCGTCGAGAAATTTATTGAGCGTTTTAATGAGAGTTGCCTTGATATTATTTTCCTTCGTCAAATATGCGTCGGCTAGACATTCTTCGTCGTCCGCCTCGTCCTGTTCAAAACCGCTTAAAATTATGAACGGAATTTCTTTTTTGCCGTCGTTTCGGCGAATCATCCGGCACAGATCGTAGCCGGTCATATTCGGCATCATCGCGTCGGCGACAATCGCATCAAAGTCGTTGCCGAGCGCGATTTCCAGTGCTTCCAAACCGTCTTTTGCCGCCGTTACGTCGTAACTTGATTTTTGCAGTAAAACTTCCAGAAAACGCCGCATCGAATTGTCGTCTTCGGCTAAAAGAATTTTTTTCAGGGCGGAGTTTTCTTCACTTTTTATGGTCATATATTTTTCCGTGTAAATATCAATTGTGAGCTTCGCTGAAAAATTAATTTTGGATTCATCTGTGAAAATTTTCTGAAATTCCAAAATACAGCGACCGTTAAGAACTTGCCAACCTTTTATTAAAGAAATTACACTAACTCTTTTATCGAACTTATAATAAACTATATTTTGCAGTTAAGCATTTGGAAAAAAATGCTTTATCATTTTACCGAAAAACAAATGTATGAATTTGCAGTCACTCCGGCGGTTACGCAAGTGCGCCGCGCCGGAGTCATTATCACGGAAGTCGAAGCGGAAAGCCTCGGCGAAGAATTGGAACTCGAAGCGGGCGACAGAATCGTGCGCGTCAACGGGCGCAGCGTGCGCGATTATCTGGATTTTCGCTTTCAGACTTCGGGCGAAACGGAGTTGACTTTTCTCGTCCGCAAAACGAACGGTGAAACTTGGGAAATCGAACTTGACCGCGACGAAGGCGAAGATTTCGGTTTGATGTTCGAGCAGATCGTTCCGCGCCAATGCGCTAACGAATGTCTTTTCTGCTTTTGCAAAGGAAACCCGGAAGATGCCAGACCTTCGCTTTTCGTGCGCGACGAAGACATACGCCTTTCGTTTCTTTACGGAAATTACACGACGCTTTCTTCGATCACCGACGCGGAAATGGATCGCATTATTGAGCAACGTCTTTCGCCGCAATACGTTTCGGTTCACGCGACGGATTTGAAAACACGCGCTTATCTTCTCGGAGTTCCCGAAGAACGCGCCGATATTTCCGACAAACTCGAAAGACTGCTTGAAAACAACATCGAAATTCACGCGCAGATTGTGCTTTGTCCCGAAATAAACGACGGCAAACAATTGGAAAAAACTCTGCGCGATCTGGCTGCAAATTATCCTAAGATCGTTTCGGCGGCAATCGTTCCCGTCGCCTTGACCAGATATAATAAAGACGAGCGTTTAACAAGAGTTACGCCCGAATTCTGCCGCCGCACAATTGCCGAAGTCGAAAAACTGCAAGCCGAATTTCGCGCTGAATTAGGCGTAACTTTCGCCTTTCTCGGCGACGAAATTTATCTCAAAGCCGGCGCGGAAGTGCCTTCAAAAGAGCATTACGGCGATTATCCGCAAATCGAAGACGGCGTTGGAATGATCCGCTCGTTTACGAATTCGTTTGAAGAATTATTAAAAGATTTGAAAATTTCGCACCGCAAAGGCGCAAATCCTCAGAGATTTTTTGCTGAAAAAAGCGCAAACGTCAGAACGCACGATCTGGCGATCAAACCGAAAGTTATTGAGGAATCAACGATCAACGATCAACATTCAACGATCAACAATTCGCTCTTAGGAACAATTTTGACCGGCGAAATGTTCGCGCCCGTTTTGCGCGAATGTGTTGAAAAATTAAACGATCTGATCGGTTCAAAATTAAAAGTCATCGCCGTTCCGAACACATATTTCGGCGGCGATGTCGCCGTTGCCGGACTTCTTACGGGACAGGATTTTCTCCGCGTGAAAGATGAAGTCGAAGGCGATTTTGTGATAATTCCCGAAAGCGTTATCAAATCGGACGAACCGATCTTGCTGGACGGAATGCAGTTTGATGATTTGAAGGCGCAGTTTGATGTGCCGATTTATAATATGGATTTGGAAGACTTCGTTTCGATTTTGATCGAGTAAATAAGCAGCAAAATACAAAAATAATAATGTTAATTCAGTTAGGCGGAAACCCGACAGTTATGGAGGGTGCTGTTTTTAATATCAGCTTTTAAGTTTTCAAACAGCACCCTTGTTGACACGCGGGTTTCCGCCTTTCCTCTTTTTCACGCAACTTGGTATAAAATTATTTTAGCACAAGTTTTATGCAGCTTAACTTTTCTCTCTAACTTTTATCTCGAAAAGTTTTTTCCATTTTTTTCCCGTCACAAAAATTCTGTCCGAAGATTGGTCGTAAGCAATTCCGTTCAAAGTGTTTTCGCTGTCGCGTTGTTGGTCGTCGGGCGAGATTCCTTCCATATTTATCCAGCCGAGAAGTTTGCCCGAAGCCGGATCAATTCGGGCGATTTTGTCCGAATGCCAGATGTTCGCCCAAATTTCGCCTTTGACATATTCGAGTTCGTTGATGTCCATCAGCGGTTTGCCGTCTTCATCCATCACCACAACCGTGCGTTCGGTGCGGAAACTTTCGGGATTCATAAATCTGATAACGTGCGTTCCGTCGCTCAAGATCAAGTTCGTTCCGTCGTTTGTCAAACCCCAGCCTTCGCCCGAATATGTAAATTCTTTTTCGACGCTGAAATCGTTCAAATTATAAACAAAACCTTTTCTGTCCTGCCAGCTTACCTGATAAATTTTATCGCCCAAAATCGTCATTCCTTCGCCGAAGATGTCGTCGGGAAGATCGTGTTTCTGCAAAATTTTTCCCGTATCGAGTTCGATTTTCCGCAGAGTTGATTCGCCTTTTTGTCCCGTCGTTTCGTATAAAAAGCCGTCTTTATAAACGAGTCCCTGCGTGAAAGCCTTCGAATCGTGCTTAAAAGTATTGACCACTTCGTAAGTGTAAACGGGCAAAGCGGCGGAATTTTCCGCAGAACTTGCGGTTGATTGATTGATGTTTAAATTCACGGTTTCATTCGGCTTTTCGTCGCAGGCGAAAGCTAAAAAAGCGATGATGAATATAAAATAGATTCGCATAAAATTTGTTCATTGTTCATTGTTCATTGTTCATTGTAAGAATATATTTATTTTTGGGAAAAACAATGAACAATCAACAACTATCTTCCTAACGCCTCTTCAATTGCATTTCTGAAACCCGAAGCGGTCAATTTTCGCACTTTTACGCCGTTGACGTAAATTGTCGGCGTTCCCGAAATTCCGTATTTTGCGCCGTCCGCCAAATCTTTGCGAATTTCGGCGGCGTATTTTTTGCTTTCCAAATCTAAATCAAATTGCTTTTGATTTAAACCTAAATCGGCGGCGTATTTTTTCAAAGATTCGATGTCGAGTTTGTCCTGATTGCGATACAAAACGTCCGTGTATTCAAAAAACTTTTCCTGCGCGTGCGCCGCGTTTGCCGCAAGCGCGGCGTTAAATGCGTTTTCGTGAATTTTCATCAGCGGAAAATCGCGCACGACAAAATGGATTTTATCTTTATATTCCGCCAAAACATTTTTCAAGATCGGATGAGTCGCCGAACACGCCGAACATTGAAAATCCGAAAACATTACAACCGTTACAGGCGCGTTTTTTCCGCCTTGCGACGGATCGCCGTCAATTGAAATATTCTGCACGAACGGCGCGGGTTTTTTAAGCGTAAACTTCGCGTTGTATTTCTTAAAAAGCCTTTGATTTAAGGCGTTTTCAAATTTTTCGCGCTCTTCGTCGGAAAATTCCTTTAGATTATTCGTAACTTCTTTAGCAATTATGTCGCTCGGCGCGACGCTTTTTTCAACCGATTCCGCAACGAGAAGTTCGGACGCGACGACATTTTCGAGATTTTCTCTGACCGCATCGTAAATATTACCTTCCAGATCGGAAAGTGCCGCTTTATTTTTTCCGTCAAAATCGGCAGCCGTAATTTGTTTCGTTCCAACAGTTGCAAGTATTTCGGACGGCTGTAAATTCGCCGAATTGACATCTTTTCCAAGCGCGGCTTTGTATTTATTTTTAAGCTGAGAAACATAATTCTGATACGCTTTCTGCTCCGGTTCGCGCCGCAAAAAAGCGATGATCTGCGGACTGATCTCCGCCAAAGTTTTATCGCCGACGGATGCGCGATTCGCGTCATAAACCGCTTTGATTTGCGCGTCCGTCGGTGCTGCAACTTTGCTTTTAACTTCCATTTCAAGCAATTTATCGGCATTTGTTTTCCGCGCCGCCGCTTCGGTTTCAAGCAGAATATCAACAATCTGCTGTTCAAGAAGCGCAGTTCGCGCCTTGGCGATTCTCTCAGCCGATTTCAGATATAATGCTTGCACTTCCGAACTTAAATTTTCAGCCGTAAACTTCCTTCCATTCGCCGCCGTCGCCAAAACATCATCGGCTTTCTGCGCGAATGTGCCGAAACTCAAAAGTAATATAAAAATTATTGATAAAAATTTCATAGTAAATGTTTGAAGAAAATTTGCCCGCGAAACTGGCGCGAAATTACGCGAAAAAAGAAGAAAAGAATAATTTAACAGGGATGAAGGAGATAAATAGGATAAAAAATAAATTCAAAGTTAAAAAATTAAATCCAAAATCTTAAAATCCCTGTCTATCACCTTCATCCCTGTTAAATTATTCTTAAAATCCCGTATTTATCTTCACGCGAATCGCTTCCGGTTCGCTCGGTTCGCCGAAAATTTCGGGGTGAAAAATCTTCGCCAAAATTTCCGCGCCGTCAACTACGCGCGTGGCGGGACGCGAAAAATAACTGCTCGCGTCCAAAGCCCAGACGTTTTTGTTTTTCACAGCCGGAATTTCGTTCCAATTTGATGGAAACTCGGTTTGTTTTAGTTGCCGCAAAATATCCGCCGTGTAATAACCGCACGGAACTAAAACCAAAATCTCCGGCTGAACTTCAAAAATCGCTTCGTAAGTCGTCGTCACGCTTTTTTCGCCCGCTTTGCCCAAAAGACAAATCCCGCCCGCGATTTCCACTTGTTCCGGTGTCCAATGTCCGGGCGCAAACGGCGGTTCGAGCCATTCGAGCATAAAAACTTTCGGACGCTCGGCATTTTTGGTTTTTTCGCGCAGATTATCAAGCCGATTTTGCAGATTTCCGACGACCTTTTCGGCTTTTTCTTTCGTGTTCGTCAAATCGCCGACGGTTTTTATATTTTCAAAAATATCCGCAATCGTATTCGGTTCGAGCGAAACGACTTTCGCATCAGCCGCGTAAATTTTCGCCGCCTTTTGCACGGTTTCATAATTGACCGCGCAAACGTCGCATAATTCCTGCGTTATAATCAGATCCGGTTCGAGTTCGCGCAGAAGTTTTTCGTCCAGATCGTAGATCGAACCGTGTCCGTCAAGCTGCGAGCGCACCGCGTGGTCAATTTCTTTACTCGACATCGTTTCGTGCGAAATTCGACTCGCGGTCAAATGCGGTTTGTCCGAAATTGATTCGGGAAAATCGCATTCGTGCGTAATTCCGACGATGTTTTCTTCCAAACCCAACGCGCACAAAATTTCCGTCGCCGAAGGCAGAAGCGAGGCGATTTTTAAGTTGTTTTTTTCGCTCATAAAATTTGAAACTCTTGTCAGTAGCGTCGGCGTAAACCGATGCGCTCGCCGCGTCTGCATTTACCAATCGGCTTACGCACGACGTTGCTGACTTTTCTTCTTTTTAACTGACGCATTACTCAAAAATTCGTTTGCAAATATATTAAATCACAATGACGAAAATAATTCAGTCGCTTGCTGTCCAACGTCATATTTCGTATTGTTGATTTCGCTCAATTTCCTTTATAATTGTCGTAAATAACGGGAGAATAAATTTATGGAAAACCACGACGGCAAATTTGAAACTTACGCGAAATTTTGGGATTTTTACGTTTTGGAACACAGCCAGCCGCTGACGCGCTATCTGCATTTTATCGGCACGACGCTCGGAATCGTTCTGCTCGTGTGGTTTTTGCGAACGGGAAATTACATATATATTCCGCTGTGTTTCGCCGTCGGTTACGCATTCGCTTGGTTTTCGCATTTTGCAATTGAACACAATAAACCCGCTACTTTCAAATATCCTTTGTGGTCTTTCATTTCCGATTACAAAATGATGTTTTATATGCTCGTCGGCAAAATGGACGCGGAAATCGAGCGCGTTTTGGAGAAGTGAGAAATGAGAGTTGAGAAATGAGAAGTGAAAAATCTAAAATTAATTCTCACTTCTCATTTCTCAACTCTCACTTATTTCCAAAATTCTCGGAAATCAATTCGAGCGAGCGATTGTAGCGATACGAAATCTTAAAATGTCCGTCGTCAAATTCTTCGTGAACGTGCGGAATATCAAGTTCGCGCAGTTTTTTGTTCAAAATTTTCGCGCCGATGTCGAGAGCGAATTCGTCTTTTGTTCCTGCATCTAAAAATAACAACTTTAAACTTTTCAAGTTTTCCACAGACTTTTCCGCAAGCCTGACCGGATCGTGCGCGAGCCATTTTTGCCAAACGTCTTCGCGGATTTCGCCCGTTTCCAGCTCAAACGGCAGATCGTAACCGTAAACAGAATCAGGATTCGGCGAGTAACACGCGCTCATTCCGATAATGTTTACGCCCGAAAAATCGTTTTTTCCTTTCTTCTCATTCGCCCAAAAATCAGCCAGAAATTTTTCGGGTTCGCCTTTTATCGCGCGGAAAGCCTTCGGAAAATCGGGCAGATAACAAAGCTCGAAATAAGCGTCGCCGCTGATCGAACACGCCAAGCCGAACAGATCGGCGCGGCGCATCGCCATAATCAATGCGCCATAGCCGCCGGAAGATTTTCCCATCACGGCACGTGAATTTTTATCGGCAATCGTGCGGAAATTTTCGTCAACAAACAGCACGATTTCCTGTGTGATGTAATCTTCGTAACGTCCCGTCGCTGTTGAGTTTATATACTGCGAGCCGCCGAAATGCGTGAAGCAGTCGGGCAAAACGGCGATCATCGGTTTGATTTTTTCTTCGCTGATTAATTTATCCATTCGCTCGGCAAAATTCGGCGTGAACGCTTCGTCATTGAGCATCATTTTTCCGCGTCCCGTAAATCCGGTTAAAACATAAACGACGGGAAATTTTTCGCCCGAATTTTCTTCATAATCGGGCGGCAGATACACGATCAAATCACGCTCGAATGGATCATTCAGCGGATTATTTCTTAAAACTTCGCTTTTGTGTTTTTTTATGAGAACTTTTCCTTTTTTCATTTTGACAAAATACCATAAATGGAAACTTTACGGCTAGTTAGAAATTTATTTGGCAACTAAACTCAATAATTACAACAACTTGAAATTAATTTAAAAATTTAATGAAAAAAATCGGGAAACAATTCGGAGTTTTTAGCGATAACTCTTAGTAAGAAGCATTTTTATATCTCGAATTAATTGTAAAATGTTTTGTGTAACCCGAAAATTATTAGCAGGAGAAAAAGAAAAATGACTAAAATCAGCGATTCGACTTCGGTTAGAAACGACAATCGGATAAATAACGATAAAATTAAAACGCCTGAAAAGGTTGAGGTGAAACCTCGGAGCATCTCAGGCGACCAAGATAACGGCGCAAACGGCAAATTGGGCGATCTGAAAAATTTCGGCGATAGTATGAAAAGCAAACTTTTAAATTTCGCCGGAGTTAAACCCGCGCCCGCCGGATTTTCTACGGAAGCGACGGTGACGAAAACGGGCGGCAAAGTCATCGTTGACGCGGGCGCGGGCGACGATCAGATCGGCGTAAGGCAGGATGCGAAAACCGGCGACGTAACGGTAACGGTCAATGGTGAAGCGCAGACTTTTTCGGGCGCGGACAAAGACAATTTAGTAATTCGCGCGGGCGACGGCAATGATAATATTTGGGTTGACGAAAATGTTACGGTTCATTTGCGGCTCGAAGGCGAGGGCGGCGACGATTTTATTCGCGGCGGCGGCGGAAACGACAAGATCGAAGGCGGAAAAGGCGATGACCGTCTGCACGGCGGCGGCGGCGACGATTATATCAACGGCTCAATCGGCGACGACACCATTTACGGCGACGCAGGCAACGATGTCGTTTACGGCGGCGACGGCAACGATAAAATATACGGCAACGACGGAAACGATTATCTGGAAGGCAGCAAGGGCAACGATGAAATTTACGGCAACGACGGAAACGACGTAATTTCCGGCGGACGCGGCGACGATTATCTGCGCGGAAATTACGGCGACGATGTGGTTTACGCCGGGCAGGGAAAAGACGAAGTTTTCGGCGACGACGGCAGCAATAAAATCTTTTCGCAAGCCGAAGATACGGTGCAGAAAAGCGAAGGCGGCACAAATAATACGGTTGTAACCGTCGTGTTAAGCGGAAATCCGGGCGGCACGAGCGTCGTCGTCAACGGCACGGACGAATTTAAAGAGCGCGTCGAAGCCGATCTGGAAATGCTGCGCTCGTCGCCCGTCGGCAGACAGATGCTCGAAAGTTACGACAATGCAAATGCAAGCGACGGCGTAACGGTTACGATCAATGAAACGACGGCGAATAAAGGAAGTGCATCCACCGGAACTTCAACCGCTTCGTCGCCTGCTCTCGATCCGGCAACCGGCGGACTCGGAACTCCGAATGACGCGACGATAAATTATAATCCGTCGTATATGCCGACTTATACGTTTTCCGACGGAACTTCGACTGAATCAGTTCCGAGCGTGGTTATGTTTCACGAAATGGCGCACGCCTACGATTACACACACGGCACTTTTCGGAAAGAAATTTATACGGGAACTGACCCGATTGACAATCACGGAACGCTCAAAACAGGCGAGCGCGTTGCCGTCGGTTTGCCGATTGACCACGACAACGATCCGACGACTCCCGAACAGACAGACAATGCAAATCACCCGGACGCTCTGACCGAAAACGGTTTGCGCGAAGAGATGAATCTGCAAAACCGCGATCATTACAGCGGAACGGGAAAATCGCGCGTGTAAAAATTTATTTTTCCCGGATGCCGCTTTCGCAAAAAATCTTGCCGATTTTTTGCGAAAGTGGTATTTTTTTGATTGTATAAGGAGAAATTTTTATGAAAATTCTAGGAGTTTTTTTGTTTCTAATAATGGCTTTTCTTTTTCAATGCGGAAAGGAAGAAGCGAATACAAAAGCGGACGGCAACACGCAGTCGCAGAGCGTTTTCAATACGGAAATGAAAACCGATAAATCTGACACGACGGCGCAAACGGAAAAAGATATGGACGAGATTTTTAATTATTCGGGCGAAAATGACGGCTTAAAATATAATTTTTCGGGAAAATTGCAGAAAAAAGGGAAATACGACGGCATAAATTATCCGAACGATAATCTGGTAATCGAATATTCCGTGAAAAATACTAATTCAAAAGATTTTCTCGTTTACAATCAGGGACATTCCGACGAAAGCAATCAGGCGATAGTTTACGTCGAGCCGCAGGCTTCGGAAGTTGTCGAACTGAGTCAGAAAATGTTCACCGAGCCGAAAAATAAGGATTGTCCCGACTTAGACGCGCCGATAGTTGCGCGAGCCGCTTGGCTGAAAGCGGGTGAAACGATCAGCGAAAAAGTATTGGTCGAACTTCCGCTCGAACTGAAAACGCCGTTTGACGAATGTTCGCCGAAGCCGCAAATGCCGAAAAATTTCAACAAAATAAAATTCTGTCTGGGCGCGGCGCAAGCCGATTCTGAGGCGGTGAAAATTGATGAAAACGGCTATATTCAAAATCGCGCCGGAGTTTCCGAACAGAAACTTTTATGCAGCGGCGAATTTGCTCTGCCGTAAAAATTAAGCCGAAATATTATTTTATTCAAACGCGCTTTCAAGGATTTTCTCGTGACATAATTATCAATTATTAATGCCCAATTAGTAATTGATAATTCGGCATTGGGCATTATGTCACGGGAAAAAAATCTGAAATTTATCGAATCGCCGCCGTTTAGCTTCCGCCTCTTTAAAATCACATTTTTATATTTAAGTTCATTGCTTGCGTTTGTTATTCGCGGGGCATAACATAAATTTTTGCTGCAAAATCAATTAGTTTCTACTTTTAAATTTATGGCAAATGAAGTTTTTTCAGTTAATCCGAACGCGCTGAATTCGACAATCGAATTTTTAACGGCGATGGTTACGCCGACGCTGCTTATTTCGGCGACGGGTTCGCTTGTTCTCTCGACCTCGACAAGATTGGGGCGCGTGATTGACCGCGTGCGCGATCTGGAACGCAGATTGAGCGAACTGATTTTGTCGGAAAATAATTTTGCGATTCCGCTTTACGAAAAACGACTTGATACGGTTGTCAATCTGCTCGACAAAGTTACGAGCCGCGCACGGATTTTGCAGCGTGCGATGGGCGCGTTTTATTACGGCTTGGGATTTTTTATTTTAACGAGCGTAACGATTGCCGTCGTCGGACTTTTCGGAATTTACCGCTGGCTGCCGATTCCCGTCGGAATCGTCGGCATCTTTTTTCTGTTTTACGGCAGTATTTTGATGCTCCGCGAAACCCGTATGGCAACCGCCACCGTCAACGCCGAAATGGATTTCACGTGGGAACTCGCCCGCACCGTTTCGCCCGAAGACGTGATCGGAAAATACACATACAACGCGCAAGGACAAAGAAGATTCCGGCACAAACTGCACGAAACTTTCGGCGGCAGGCGCGGGAAAAATAAAAAGTAAACGGGCAAAAATCGAACTTGTCGAATTTGCTTAATAAAAATTAGTAATGTCAGAGAAAGAATTAAAAGAATATATAGAGAAAAGTCGTCAGCAAAATAAAATGCTCGACGGAGATTCGGCAATGGAAGCGATTGAGATCGTGGGCGAACTTGCCGAAAAAGAAAATATCGAATGGGCGTTGGTCGGCGGCGTGGCGATGGCGATGTATAACAGCCCGCGCCTGACCAAAGATATTGATATTATCGCCGATAAACGTCTGAACCTGAAGCCGTTCGGAAAACTTTTGCAGGGCGGCGAATGTTATCAAATTCAGATTGAAAAGCGAACCGTCGAAGTTGATTGGATCGTTCGCCAAGATAATGCCAGAATTTTCTATAATCGTGCGCTTGCCGACGCGATAAAACTTGAAGATTTGCCGATAATTACGCCCGAATGGTTGGTGATTTTGAAATATATCGCCGGACGTTTCAAAGATCAGGAAGACGCGGTTTACCTGCTGCGGCAACCGAAACTCGTTAATCGAAAAAAAATTAAAGAATTGATCGTTGAAGTGGTCGGAATTGACGCTTGGGTTTTATTCAAAGCAGGAATTTCCCGCTGGTTCGATATTGCCGATTTCAGAATTACCGACGGCGACGAAAACGAATCTTACAGAGAATTTTAATGTTGCCGAATTATCTTAAATTATTAAAAACGGGCGAATTAAAGCGAAAAGTCGAACAACTCGAAAAACTTTTAGAATCTTGCACAATTTGCCCGAAAGATTGCGGAAATAATCGCTTAAAGGACGAAATCGCCGCGTGTTATTCGGGCGCGTTGCCGATTGTGTCTAGTTACACGGCGCATTTCGGCGAAGAACCTGCTCTTTCAGGGACAAACGGCGCGGGAAATATCTTTTTCGGCAACTGTAATCTGCGCTGCGTTTATTGTCAAAATTATCAAATCTCGCAAAATTGGAAAACGGAAAAGAAAAACGAAATCACACACGAACGGCTTGCCGAAATGATGCTCGAATTACAAGAAAAAGGTTGTCATAACATCGGTTTTGTATCACCGACTCATTTCGCTCCGCAAATGGCGCGGGCGATTTTGATGGCGGCGGAAAACGGTTTGAATTTGCCGATTGTTTATAACACGAACGCTTACGATTCGGTTGAAGTGTTGAAACTTCTCGACGGCATTGTTGACGTTTATCTGCCCGATTTCAAATACGCCGAAAACGATGCGGGATTTGAATTTTCAAAAGTTCGCGGTTACACGGATTTTGCGCGTCAGGCGTTAAAAGAAATGTTTCGGCAAACGGGCGGCGAGTTGATTTTTGATGAAAAAGGTCTTTTGAAAAAAGGTTTAGTCGTCAGAATGTTGGTTTTGCCGAACGATTTGGCGGGAATTGAAAAAAATTTGATTTGGATAAAGGAAAATCTCTCCGCAAAAGTTTCGATTTCGCTGATGGCGCAGTATTACGCGACGAACAAAGCGGCGACAAATTCGCGTTATATTTTGCTTTCGCGCAGAATTTCAGAGCGCGAATGGCTCAAAGCCGTTTCTTTGCTCGAAGATTTAGGTTTTGAAAACGGCTTCGTGCAGGAATTTGAATCGGCTTCGCTTTATTATCGTCCCGATTTTACCGATGCGGAAAAGCCTTTTAAGGATATTCGGGATTTTCAATGATCCGGCGGTAAGAGTTTTTTGCCCGCGAAGCTGGCGCGAAAAGGCGCGAAAAAAAGAATAACTTAACAGGGATGAAGGAGGTAAATGGGATGGGAAATAAATTAAAAATTCAAAGTTAAAAATTTCAAATATCGAATCTTAAATCCCTGTTTATCACCTTTATCCCTGTTAAATATTTTCTTAAAATCTGTGTTTATCCGTGTTCATCTGTGGCAAAAACTTCTTCTTTTTTTCGCGCTCTTTTCGCGCCAGCTTCGCGGGCAATATTCTTATTCTAATGAGTTAAACTAAATGACTGAACAAGACGAAAAATTTATGCGCCGTGCCATTGAGTTGGCGCAGGAAGGAATGGAAAAAGGCGCGGGCGGACCGTTTGGCGCGGTGATCGTTAAAGACGGCGAAATCGTCGGCGAAGGTTACAATTGCGTAACTTCGACTAACGATCCGACGGCGCACGCGGAAATTGTGGCGATTCGCAGGGCTTGCCGAAAACTCGAATCTTTTCAACTCGACGGATGCCGGATTTACGCGAGTTGCGAGCCTTGCCCGATGTGTCTGGGCGCGATTTACTGGGCGCGTCCCGCAAAAATCTTTTTCGCCTGCACGCGCGAAGACGCGGCGAAAGTCGGTTTTGACGATCAGTTTATTTACGGCGAAATCGGCGAAGATTTTGTCAAACGGCGAATTAAAACCGTTAATTTTCTGCGCGATGAAGGATTGGATGTTTTTGAAAATTGGGAAAACAAAAATGATAAATTGGAATACTGATATTTGCTAAAAAACGATGAGCGAGATGTTCGTCGCTCGGCTGCCGAAAAGCCGATATATAAAATTTTGAGCGAATTTTCCAAACGAAATTTGTTGTTAAATTCCGACTTTGGAAAAATCAAAATCCTTTGCTTTTTCCGTATCGGTGAAAAGTTCCTTGCGATTCTGAAAATCGGCATACAATCTGTCGTAAGTTTCGATCAGAAAATCGGTTGATTTCTCGCGCGTGTTGTCGTTTGCGGCTTCGAGTGCGTTTTGGATTTTGCTTTTTGTCAGTTCGGGTTTTTCGATGATTTCGCGCACCGAATCGGCAAAGTTTTTTGCCGTCGGTTCACTCAGCCAAGTGTTTTCATTTGTCGCGTAAAAAAGAAGTCCGCCGGCGTTTGGAACAACTGTCGGAACGCCGGAAGCCATCGCTTCGAGAGGCGCGATTCCGAACGGTTCTTTCGGATTCGGATGAACGAAAATGTCGCAGTTGGCGTAATAATTCGCCAGAGTTTCCTTGTCAAGATGTCCCAATTGAATGATTTTATTCGGAATTCGTTTTGCCGTTTCATTTTCCAACCAAACGGCTTTCGGTCCCGCGCCCGCAACTAAAAGACGGTAATCTTTTTCGTCCGCCGCGAGAAGTTCCATAAAACCGGGCAAAAGTCCGATGTTTTTTTCGGGCGAGATTCTTCCCGCGTAAAGCAAAATAATCGAGTTTTCGGAAATTCCGGCTTTTTCGATCATTTCGCCGCGCACTTTTTCGCTTTTTCTGTCGGGCGAAAACTGAGCGATGTCAACGCCGCGCGGACAAATTGCGATTCTTTCCTCGAACGAAATTCGCGGTGCTTTGAGAAACTGCCAGCATTTTTTGAAAAACCAATCGGAACGGCGCGGGTTTTCGCTTTTCTTGACCGATTGATAAAATTCCGCGCCCGTATAAGGCGAATTCGTGATGTGATAATCAAACGATGGAAAATTGTAATTTCCCATTACGCGCTTGGCGAGCCATTTTCCAAATCTTCCTTCGGACAAAAACGAACCGATATTGTCGTCCATCCGTTCGCACGAAAAATGAACGAGCATCGGTCTGCCAAGCTGCTTGAATTTTCCGATCCGAATCATCGCGCCGAGCATCGAAAGCGTGTATTTGTCCGTAACTTCGATCATATCGGGTTTTTCTTCGAGAAGTATCCGGCGGATGATCGAATCTCCGGGAATATACTGCCACGGCATCATAATCCGATAGCGTTTATCAAAAACGGGCGAATACTTGGCGGGAACATAATAAATCTTCGCGTAATCGTTGACCGTTTCGATTTCCTCTTTTTCGCCCGGCACGATCAGAGTCATAAACCGTTTATGACGATTTGCCGCCGCGAGAAGCGCGTTGTAAGACGTGCTGATTCCGCCGGAATTTTTATGATAATAATTGGTGATATGAACTGATTTTATAGCTTTGTTTTTCATTTTTGAAATTGAGTTAAGTGTAACTCATATCTCATTTAAGTAGTAAATAATCTGAATGAAAAATCCCGTAAGTCTTTTTTTTTTTTATGTTTACGCGGACAAGAACTTGACAAATAAAATTATAACTGATACTGTCCGAGTATCTTATATTAACAACTTGAGATTTATATGTTGTATTACTCTCCACAATTAACTCGGACAAGCCTCTCTCTTTTGAGTATAAAAATAGGGTTTAGAATTTTTTGTGAAAGTAAAATAAGAGATTTAAGAAAGTTTTTAATCAAATAAGCCTTGAAGTTACTACAAGTAACTTCAAGGCTTGTTTGTTTTAAGTGCTTCTGCTGTATTTCGGACAACAGATGCGACCATAACACTTGCATCATAGCGCAAATACAGCAAAGGCTCAACTACAAAATGAGAGTCAAATATAATTTTGCGTTCGAGTCCTCTGATCATATTTGATTTTCCTAAAAATTTCTATGGAGGAAATATGTTCAAAACAACTAAACTTTTACTCACGTTAATCATAGTGTTTGTATTTTCAAATTCTCTTTCTGCACAGATTATAAGGAGTCCTGACAATAATGAAAGACAGAAATTAATAAAGAAAGAGAAAATAGTGGAAAATCAATGGGAAAAATTCTTTGCCAGCGCAAATGAGAGCGCAATCTTCAATGACGGTAAAGTAGTTTTCATGAAATTACCAACTGACAATGGACGTGAAAAATCTTTTACTTTTGAACACGCTAAAGACGGAAGGTCATTTGTTATGATTGATGAGAGTGGCATCAGACTACAAGTTTTTCTCAACAAAAATAAAAGAATATCATCTGTAATAATGCCAAATGGGGAAAAAGCTATTTTCAATTGGAAGAAAACTACAGGTGATTTTGACTTGCTTGAAAGCGTGAAATTTGATGGTAAGAATGACATACATATTCAGACTGATGTTCCACGTGGTGGTGGTTCTAGTACTGCCTGTCGTGACGCATTATTTTATACTGGAATTGCGTTTGCTGTATGTGCCGCTACTGGTGGTGGTTTATCTCCAGCTTGTTGGGCAGCGACCGCGAATGCCGCTTACCACGCTTTAAAATGTGCAGAGTCAAATCAATAAATAGGCAAACTGCATAAATATAAGCAGGGCGAAAATAAAAGTCGTCCTGCTTTTGAGGTAAATGATGAAACGAAAAAAGTTTGAGATATTATTAGCTATAATTCAGATACTGCTCGCTTTTTGGTATTTCGATTGGAATAGTTGGACATCTATAATTGTGGCAGGTTTGCTCTTTTTGAGTGGAGTTATGATTTTTTTGACAGGTTTTCAATCTAAAATCTTATCAAAGATAAAAGAATTTATTTATATTATTGGTTTTTTGCTTGTTTTCATTCTGCTTATCAAAATTTTACTTATTGGGTAAATCAAATAGATTATTTACTACAATACCTTCGCCAATTTCCAAATTTAGTCTAAAAACGGTAAAATTGCACCTGTATATTGTGTGTTATCAAAGTTACGACCACAAAATATGGTGGCTCAATTTGCCCTAAAAAAAATTGGCGAAGGTTACTATGTATAGTCCAATTGAGATGAAAAGGTGTGCCGAGAATAATTATTTTGCAAAGATTTCGCTGACGGAAACTTTCCAGCCGTCTAAAATATTCGACTCCGCTTGTTCGCCCTTTGTGTAGTGCTGCCGCTGCCAAAATAAAACGTCTTCGCTCGAATCGGCGTTTCTGATTTCGACGGTTTCGTTATCCGAATCAATCAGCCAAAGTTCTTTTACGCCCAAAGCTAAATATGTATCGGCTTTCGTCGTGCGGTCGTAAACGCCTGTGCTTTCGGAAAGACACTCGAAAACGATGTCGGCTGATGTGCGCCGTTCGCTCATATTTTCTTCCGTTTCGGCGGAAACGAACATCATATCCGGTTCGAGATATGTTCCCCATATTTCTTCTATGTAAATTGATTCGCGTTGATGATAGACCGTTCCTAAAATGCCTTTTTCGACATTATAAATTACTATAGATCGAGTTAAATTTGCGATAATTTTTCCGTGTGATTTTGATGGCGGCGGCACAATATATAAAACTCCTTCGATAAGTTCGTAGTGCGAACGGTCTGCGGGTTCGGGCAACGCCCACAATTCTTCGAGCGTGTAGCGTTTGAGCAATGAAGAAAATGCGATCTTCGGCTGGACTGTTTCTAAAACTTGCATAACAGAAAGATTAGCAGAGAAGAAAGTAAATTAAAAGTTTTTAATGTTTCGCAATTATTTTCTTGTAAATGAAATTTCCCGCCAAAACCAATAAAATAAAGCAGAAAAGAATCGCCCACGCGCCGAGCGCGGTTGAATAACCCCACGACCATTTGCCGCGAATCGTTCCCAGAATTGTGCCGACGACCAAACCGAACGCGAGAAAACTGCCGACGGCGTAGAGAATTTTTCCGTTTTTTACAAATTCGATAATTTGGTTCGGCAGAAATAATGTAAATTCGTAAACGAGGCGCGGAATCATTTTCATATCGCTCCACAGAGACTTTGTTTCTTCGCCCGCGCCGACAAGGAGAACGCCGTTCCGCATCATAAAAATATTGAAAAATGCCGATATGACCGATACCAAAACCGAAATTGCCAAAGCCACACGACGGGAATTATAAACCGACGGGGGGAAAATACTGCTGAAATACTCTTCCTGAATATAATGCGTTGTAAACTCGACTGTGTGGCTGAAAATCGGCAGCGAAATTGAAACGATTCCCATTGCGAGCCAGGCAGGACGTGCGCGGCGGAAGGATTGCACCAACGCGCCGGAAATTCCCGACGTAAGCAGGCGAAAACTAAATTCAACCATCACCGCAGTTAAAGTAGCGAGCATAGATTCCTTACTCGCCTTGTAAACCGCAAAATAAAAAGAGGCTCGAAAAATTGCGCCGAGCAGAGCCGATTTCCAGTTCCAGCGCGTCAAAATCTGTAACGGGTGCTGCAAAAGATTTGCAAAAACATCGCCGACGGTAATCTGCTCGTCGCGGACTGATTCGAGATCGTCGGCATCGGCAACCGAACGGTGAATTTCCTGAATTGATGTATCCATTTGCTTTATTTAGGGGAGTTTTTACCTTTTTTCCTTAACTCTATACATTCATTGTAAGCCGCATAAACCGATTCGAAAACCGAATCCCACGAGCGCGAAAGAGCGAATTCGCGCGACGCTTCTTTCATTTTCAACAATTTTTCCCGATTGTCCGACAGTTCGAGCGAATGTTTGAGAAAATCTTCAAAATTCTTGCAGACAAAACCGTTTTCGCCGTTTTTGACGATAAATTTCGGTCCGCCCTGATCGGTGACAAGTGCCGGAACGCCGGAAGCGTTTGCTTCCTGCACGACGTTTCCGAAAGTTTCCGTTTCCGAAGGAAAAACGAAAACGTCCATATTGGCAAACGCTTCGGCTAATTTTTCGCCCTCGACGAATCCCGTAAACGAGGCGCGTTTCATATTTTTTTCGAGCCATTCGCGCTCGTTTCCGTCGCCGACGATCAAAAATTCAAATTTTGTTCTGCCCGCTTTTTCGAGTGCTTTCTCTAATTTTTCAAGCATCCGCACATTTTTTTCGGCGCGAAGTCTGCCGACGAAACCGAAACGAATCGTCGAATCGCTGACGGTTCTTTTATGCGGAGCGAATTTTTCCGTGTCAACTCCGCGGCTCATTATGCGAACCGTTCTGCCCGTTCCTTCGGCGAAAAAATCGGCGAGTTCTTTGTTCGGAACGAGTATCACTTTCGGCATTTTATAATAAAGAACCGCGCCGCTTAAAATTTTGTCTTCGGCAAAATCGGTTATTTTGCCGGAAGCCGAATCGGGCAGAAATTTGAACATCCGGCTCAAACGGCGGGCGGCAAATTCGTGCAGATTCGTGTGCCACGAAGCGACCATCGGAATATCGAGTTTCCACGAAAGATACGCGCCCGAAATGCTCACGTCGTTCAAACCCGTAATGTGCATTACGTCCGGCTGAAACTTTAAGATTTTTTTCAAAATACGATTCGTATGACGCTGAAAAAGCGGATCGTATTTCAACCCTTCGTCCATCGGAAAAGCAATCGGCGAGCGTTTCAGCGAGAGATATTCGATGCTTTCGTCCTGATAATTTTCGGTTTTCTCTCCGGCGTGAACGCACAAAAAAGGACAGCCGTTTTTTTTCGCGTATCCGATCAATCTTTTGCTTGTCATCGCCACGCCGTTTACTTCCAGAAACGAATCGGGAAAAAAGACGACGCGCGGAATTTTCTCGCTCATCTGCTGCTAAAACTACATAAAACCTGCGGCAAAAAATTATGGCGGATAAATCCGCCTTTTTGTAAATTAATTTTTAGAAAAAACGCCCCCGATTCTAACTTGCCGAACCCGTCGAAGTCGGCAGAGGCGCGGCGATTTCCTGCATTTCCGCCGCCGCTGCCTCGTCAAACTTTTTTTCGATTATATTTTTCGGCACGCGGTCAATTTTTCTTCCCGTTGCGACGAATACGGGGCGCATTTTGCGGCTGCCCATAAAACCGAGCGTCCAGATTGCCATTCGCAGCCAGAGAGGTCCGCCGCGATCCCAGCCGTGTCCCGACAGCGGAAGAAGTCCTTTGCCGTTATTGATGTCGAAAAATACGCGGTCAAACCAACGCTGACGATGAACCGGAAATTCGGGATATGAACTCAAAATTTCCGAAAAAGACTGCAATTGCCGCCACTTTAAAGGGTCTTTGTATTCGGGCATTAAAACGATTTCGCTGCGTTTGCCGACGCGAATTTCTTCCGTAAATTCGCCGAAGGTTTTTGCGTTTGTTAAATTAATTACCGTATTCGGTTTGCATCCGTGTCTGTCGCCGCCCGTAACCACCGGAAAACCCATTGATTCCGCCATTTCGATCACCGTTTTGTTTTCCGACCACGAACGAAAACCGTTGACTTCAAAGGCGTGAATCCATTTTCCGTATTCTTCTAAAAATCCTTTGAGCAGAATATTGTGCTGCGGTTTGCCGACCATTTCGATGTCCCATAAAGGATGATTTAGAACGATTAAAATCTGCGGTATTTCCGAAAGAAGTTTGAAAAGTTCGTGAAGCCGCTTTTTATTCGGCTCTTTGTCTTTGCTGAATGAATACGCGGTTAAAGTATCGGTCAGTTCGCGGGCGCGGTTTTCGGGCAGATTATGAACTCCGACGTGAAAAAATCCGTGTTCGTAAGGAACAGTCCATTCCATCGAAATCGGTGCTTTGTCATTGCTGATTGTTTCGTTGATTTGCAAATTACCGTCAATGCTGTCGTGGTCGCTGATCGAAACGATGCCGTTTAATCCGGCTTGCTCGAACTGCTCATTTTCCAGACGGAAAACGTCTTCGGCGGTCATCGGCGGCGACCAGTATGCGGTGGAAAAATTCAGCCCTTCGCCTTCGCGCTCGATGTAATTTTTTCTTTCTCTTTCCCAGAAAAATTTGATGATCGGCATTTTTGCCGCGTAAAACGGAACGAAATCAAGCATTTCCTTGGAATTTTCTGTGTGACAATGGAGAGAAACTCCGGTTTCAGCCTTTTTGCTCAAATTTTCGCTTTTGTGCAAAATATGCAGGCGGGTTTGTTTTAAGTTCATTATAATCTCCGTAAAATAGCGTCAATCAAATGTATAAAAGTATCAAATCCATTACATAAAGTAAATTCGTCAGATGTCGTAAAAAGGATGCTGCTATATTATTTTTCGGAAGCCGGCTCAAATTAAATTTGAAGACCGATTTGCCGGCGGAATTTCAGCATACGGTTTACAAATTACAAGTTTCGGAGGTAAGGCTTTCAGGCGGTGCTGAAAATGTAATACTTTATCAATTGCCGCCAACTTATGGTCTTTGA
Source organism: Pyrinomonadaceae bacterium (assembly GCA_965214585.1). Classification (GTDB taxonomy): domain Bacteria; phylum Acidobacteriota; class Blastocatellia; order Pyrinomonadales; family Pyrinomonadaceae; genus JAHCHG01. Next base: position 2,042,948 of record OZ243957.1, read on the forward strand.
AAAAATAATACTGCAATAAGTCAGCCATCGAAGATGGCGACATCATAAAGCCTAGCGTGAAGCGCAGCGGAACGCTAGGTCATTGAAACACAAAGATTTAGAGCTATCGAAGATAGCGACAGCCGTTTGTTCTGCCGCCCGCTATCACTGGCTAAAACGGATGAATCTTTTTTGCGGTATTTATTTTTCAAACAAATAAAGCCAGCCGGCAATTGATAAAAACAAATTCTCAGCATTACATTTTTAGCACTATCGGCTTTTATACTGATTTAATAATTTCTTTGAAACTTCTTAGAAGCTGTTTGGAAATTGTATCGCAGGCTTCCAGCCGGCAGTCTTGGTGGCTTCCAGCCGCCAATTCGAGCGTTGTTTGCACGAATTTACGGGAAAAGCGGATGAAATTGGCGGCAAGATGCCACCAAGACTGCCGGCAAGATGCCGGCGTTACGTTTTTTTTTAGTTTCCAAACAGCTTGTTAGAAAAAGTCGTCACAAATTTACTTATCGTGGTGTTATTTATATTAGAAAGCAAAAAAAATTAACAGGCTTTATATGGACGGGAGAAAATTATGAATTGGTTATTATCAATAACTTTGGCGGGCGCACTTTTTTCGACGGTTGCGGCTTTACCCGGCACAAAAAATATCGAAACAAAGGTGAATTTGCAAAATCCGGCAATTGTTTCAATTGATGAAACGGAACGATTCGAGCAGATTTATTCGATCAATCCGAACGGAAAAATTGACGTTTCAAACTTGAACGGTTCGATTACGATTGAAGCGTGGGACAATCCGCAGATCAAATTCGAGTATGTCAAAACTGCCGACAGCCGCGAACGTCTGAATGATTTTCGGGTGGAGATCAAATCGAATCAGGATTCTTTCAGCGCGTCGGTAAAATTTGAAAAAAGAGATCGCGGTTCGTGGAATAAAAACGACGGAAAAATGCAAATTCGGTTTCGCCTGATCGTTCCGCGAACGGCAATTTTAGACGAGATAAACACCGTCAACGGTTCGATAGACGTTTCCGATATGACGAATAAAACCCAAGCGTCCGCAGTCAACGGCAAAATTACGGGGAAAAATTTGCAGGGAACGGCGAAACTTTCAACCGTCAACGGCACGGTTTGGGCGGATTTTGAACGGCTCGAACAGGGCAGCGAAATTTCGCTCGGAACGGTCAACGGAAACGTCAAGTTAATGATTCCGTCGGCGGCAAACGCGACGATCAAAGCGGATACGGTCAACGGCAGCATCACGAACGATCTTGGTTTGCCGATTCGCAAGGGAAAATACGTCGGGCGCGATTTGCACGGCAGAATCGGCACGGGCGACGCGAAAATTACTCTGAGCAGCGTCAACGGCGGGTTGTCGGTTACGCGTAAAAACGACGGCGGAAATCCGAATCCAGCCGTTGATCTTTTAGACCAAAAAGATGGAAACGACGATTTCGACGGAACTTTCGACGCGAGCCGAATTGAAAAAGAAGTCGAAGAAAGTTTGGTAAAATCGCGTCAGGAAATGCACAGAGCGATCAGGGAAGCCGAAAAGGAAGTTGAAAAAATCACTCCCGAACTCGAAAAACTTAATCTCGAAGAAATTATCAAGGCAGCCGAAAATATTGACCGCGAAGCACTTCAGAGCGATTTGAAAAACGCCGTAAAATTGCGCGAAAAAGCTCTTGCCGAACTGAACGACGAGAAGATTTTTGCAAATTCTTCAAACGTCGAAAAAAAAAGCGGTTCATTTTCCGTCAAGGGCGTTCCGAGCGTCAATATCGAAGCCGAAAACTGCAAAATTTTCGTGCGCGGCTGGGATAAACCGCAAGTCGAATATCAATTGACAAAGATTTCCGGCGTGAGAGTTCTCGCAGATTTCGACTTTGAATCGAAAAAAATGAACGATTCAAATGTTGAAATAAAAGCGTTTAACAATTTCAGCAGTAAAAAAACGGAAGTTCGGATCGAAATTTTCGTGCCGCGAAAATCCGATCTGAACATCAAAACCGACGGCGAACTGCGAATCGAAAATATTTCGGGCAGCATTGATTTGGAAGGCGAAGACGAAGCTGTAAACGTGCGCGACGCAGGCGGCAGAATGCGAATCCGCGCCGCTGATGCGCTGGTGCGCGTAATCGGTTTTACCGGAGATTTTCAGTCGCAGATCAGCGGCGGAACAATGATTCTCGAAGGCGATTTTGATAATTTCAGGGCTTCGGCAAAAGACGGAACGATAATTTTGAGTTTACCGGAAAACGCAAATGCGGGTATTTTTGCTGATACGAACGAGGTTTACGCGGAAAAGATAAATCTGGTCAGAGAAAAAAACGGTTGGCGTGTTGGAAACGGCGCGGGCAAAAGTTATAATTTTACGTCGGAAGAAGGGAAGATTTATATTAAAAATATCAGTCAAATTAAATAAATCCAACCAATTGCGCGGAAAATGTTTCAGAGTTTGTGAAACATTTTTTATGTCGGGACGTTTTTAAGTTTATAAGGTCGCTTCGTGCGATCATCAATATCTGGAAACCCCGATAAAATTATTTAACCGCCGCTGGTTTTCGGCTCGATTTATGAGAAATTTTTGCGTTTTCCTGTTCATTTTTCTAATCCCGATTTTTATTCAAGCGCAAACTTCCGACGCGGCTGATACCGATTCGTCCCGAAACAGCGTCGAGAATACTCAGGACGATACAAAACTCTCTAAAACGATCAACACGACTCACGGCAAAATAACGATTCCGGCTGAGAAATTAAATCCGGTCAAAGTTCCTTTAATTGCCGCGCCGCCGGTTATTGACGGGAAATTAAACGACGAGATTTGGAAACAGGCGGCAGTTTTTAAGGATTTTTATCAAACTTCGCCGGGCGACAACATCGCGCCTTCAAAACCGACGGAAGCGTATCTGGCTTACGACGAAAAAAATCTGTATATTGCGTTTAAGGCTTGGGACGAAAAAGACAAAATCCGCGCAACCGTCGTCAAACGCGATAACGTGACAAGCGAGGACAATGTGCGCGTCTGGCTCGACACTTTTAACGACCAAAGACGCGCTTATATTTTGGCTTTCAACCCGCTTGGAATTCAGCAGGACGGAATTGACACGGACGGCGGCAGACCCGATTACAGCGTTGACATCGTGATGGAATCAAAGGGCGTGATCGAAGATTGGGGTTATTCGGTTGAAGTGAAAATTCCCTTTAAATCCTTGCGCTACGCCGCCGGAGAAGGAAAGTTCTGGGGCATCAATTTTGCGAGGAATATTGACCGTTTGAACGACGAGTTGGACGAATGGATGCCGATGTCGCGCGAGATTGCCGGAAAAATAAATCAATTCGGCAAGATCAGCGGTTTGACCGAGATCAAAAGCGAGCGAACATTGGAACTCGTGCCGAGCGTAACTTTTTCCGAAACGGGCAAACCGCGAACTTCGGGCGGTTTTGTCAATCAGCCGATTGAACAGCAATACGGCTTGAATCTCAAATACACGATCACGCCGAATATTACTTTAGACGCGGCGATAAACCCGGATTTTGCCGAAATCGAAGCCGATGCTCCGGTTGTCGCGGCAAATCAGCGTTTCCCGATATTTTTCAGCGAAAAACGCCCTTTTTTCCTCGAAGGCGCGGACATTTTTTCGTCGCCGATCCGCGTATTTAATTCGCGCCAGATTATTGATCCCGATGTCGCCGCCAAGATTACCGGAAAAGTAGGCAGAAACAGTTTCGGATTTCTGCTCGCGTCCGACAATGCGCCCGGAAATTTCAGCGAAGAAGAGCGCAATAACCCGGATACGCGCCGCATTTTCGGCGAGTTATTCGATAAAAATTCAAACATCGGCGTTCTTCGCGTCAAGCGCGATGTCGGCAGGGAAAGCAGCGTCGGAATTTTCGGCACGGCTTTTGTTTTTCCCGAAAGGCGCAATTTTACGGGCGGTTTTGACGGCAGATTCAAACTCAACGACAAAACCACTTTTTCGTTTCAAACCGTCGGTTCGGCTTCGCGCCGTTGTTTTTTCGATCCGAATTTCGATCCGAATACGGATGTTTTCCGGGCGGACAGAAATCTGGAAATCTGCCAAAGTTCGCGTCAGCGCGGAGCAAGCCGCGAAAATTTTTACCGCAACGGAAACGGGCTTTCCTATTACGCTCAATATGATTTTACCGACAGAAATTTCGGCTACGTTCTCGAAGCCGAAGGAAGCACGCGCGATTATCGAGCCGAAGTCGGTTTTACGCGCCGGACAAACACGAACAGCATTTCGCTCGGCACAAGATACAGCACCGATTCAAAGCCGGACTCGCCGCTGATTCGTTTCAGCACATTTAACAGCGTCGGTTTCAGATATAACTGGCAGGGACTTTCGCAAGGCGCGTATTACAATTCAAATCTGAATTTCACATTGCAGCGAAACACAACCGTCGGATTTCGCGGCGGCATCGGCTACGAAAGAATTTTTGAAGAGGAATTCGGACGCAGACGCACTCCGACTCGTTTGATCGGCGCGTTTTTCGGCTCGCCTGAGCGTTCGGCAATCAACGGCTCTGCCGGATTTTACGTCAGAAGTTCGCCGACCAAAAAACTGTCGGTCAACGCGGATTTTTCTTATAGTTGGAATGATTTTGATTTCGATTTCGGCGCGGGTTCGAGATTTCCGCGCGTCAGTTCCGCTTATTTGCGGTATCTGGCTGATTTGGACGCTAATCCCGGTTTATCTGCTCCGCCGCTTGATCCCGGAGTCGGAAATCAGTTCAATTTAGGCGGATTTATTCAATACAAACCGACTGATCCGCTGACCGTTTCGATTGACTTTAATAAAAGCCGTCTGGTCAGAAGCGACACGGGACTCATCGCCTTCGACACGGACATTTTTTCGCTTCGTTCGACTTATCAATTTACGAGATTTATCTTCACAAGAGCGCGGCTCGATTACGACACTTTAAGCAGAAATACTTCCGGTCAGCTTCTGGTAGGCTGGAATCCGAGTCCGGGAACGGCACTTTACGCCGGCTACAACGACAGATTCATCTATCCCGGATTTTTCCGCAGCGAACGCACGTTTTTTATTCGGATGTCTTATTTGTTCAGGAAGAGTTTCTAAGTTGAAGTCAGTAGCGTCGTGCGTCAGCCGATGCGCCGTTAAGTGACGAAAACGCATCGGCTCACGCCGACGCTACTGACTTGTTTATTTATTCAAAAACCTTATCAACCGGCGTAATTGTTACATTTTCAGGTTTTACCGAAATCGGATATTTAGCGATTATTTTATCTTCTTCGATGATTTCCTTTGGTTTTGAAACCGGATAAGTTATTAATGCGGGTTTATTTTCGACAATTTGTTTGCGTAAATCTTCCGCGTCTTTTGTAATCAATACGACGCGCATTGTGTCAGTTTTCAGATGTTTTTTGATCGCCGCATTAACATCGGCAAGAGTTAATTTCGCCAGACTTTCCTTCATATATTCGTTAAAATTCGGAATGTCGTAAAAACGGCTGTCAAGCGCGTAGCCGAGTTCTGCGTCTTTTGTTTCGGTTAGAACATTGACGAATTTTGATAAAAATTGTTTTGTTTCCTCGAAATTTTCTTTTGTCATTCCGTTTTTAACGAGTTTGTCGAATTCGTAAAGTGCGGCGCGAAGAGCGAAATTAGCGTTTTCCGGTTCGACGGGGCGAATCCAGATTTGGAAAATCTGCTGTTGTCTGGCTAAATTCGGATCGGGCTGAAACTGAAACATTCCGCGCGGAAAATATTCGATATAAGCGTAATCTCCGTAATTTAATCCGCGTTTGGCGCGAATTTGCTGGTATAGATAGCTGTTCGACGAACGATGCTGTCCGAAATACGAAGCAACTACGGCAAGCGCGGCGTAATCTTTGTGAGCGCGATTGACCGAAATCGGAAATCCCATTGAAATCGCCGTCGCGCGTGTTTCTCTCTGCACGATGTCAATTTTCAAACCCTTTTCGAGTTTCGGCTCGATCAGCATATTCATTTCCCTGCCGCCTTTCGGAAGTTTCTTGAAATCAGCCGAAAGTTTGTCCGAAAATTGCTTGTCGAATCCGCCCGAAAGTCCGACGACCAAGTTCGCCTGATTGTAATATCTTTTGTAAAAAGCGCGGACATCTTCCAGAGTGATGTTGTCCAGACCGCTGATCGTTCCCATCGAATGATGACCGTAAGGATGCCCGGCGTAAATTATGTTGTAAAGGCGTTCTTTGCCGAGTTCCTCGTCGTTGCCCTGACGCAAATTTACTTTGAGAAAATTGATCGCTTCGTCCTTCAAACGCTTGAAATCGTCTTGACGAAAACCCGGATCGAGCAGCATATCGCTGATTAATCCGTAATATTTATCGAGATTGTCAACGTGCGTCGCGCCCGTGAAGGTCGTCATTTCCTTGTCAACCTGCCAGCCGAAACTTGTCGCCATCGGGTAAAATTTTTGGTTGATTTCGTCAAACGTCAAGTTTTTACTGCCGCCCTGCGCGAGCATCGCCGCCGTCAAGGAGGCGATTCCTTCCTTACCTTTCGGATCGTCAATCGAGCCGGTCATAAATTGTATGCGAAACAAAACGACGGGCGAACTGCCCGGCTGTAAAACGTGTTTTTCTTTCATATTTTTTTTCGCGTCCGTCTGTGCGATGACTGGAACGGCGAAGGCGAAAACTGCTAATAAAACCAGCGCGTTTCGGATTTTTGATAAATTGATTTTCATTATTCCGCACCTCCGTTTTTCTTCGATGCCAAAGTTACGATTGTCTGGTTATTTTCCTTAAAATATTTCTGCGCCGCTTTTTGAATGTCTTCGGGCGTGATCTTATCGTAAAGCGCGAAAAGTTCGTCAATCGTATCGGGCGAGCCTTTCAGCGAAATATAACGCGCCAAAGTTCCCGCCACGGAGTTTGTGCTGTTCATCGCCAATACAAAACCGTAACGAAGCCGCGAGCGCGTTTCGTCCAGTTCCTTTTGCGGGATTTTCGTTTCCGCGTATTTCTGAAATGTTTTGATAATTTCGTTCTGAACGTATTCGAGGTTTTTTTCGTCTTTAACCTGCGAATAAACCGCGAAAAGTTCCGGGTCAACAAGATTGCCGAAATCCGGGTTAATCCAGACGGCTTTTTGTTCTTCTAAAACGAGTTTCTGATAAATATCGGAATTGTTGCCGAAAGCGATCAAATTCAGCAGATCGAGCGCGGCTTTGTCTTTTTCAACTGTCGAAAAAGCCGGACCGCGATAAGCGACGACGACGTGCGGCAAAGTCTGCGCTTCCCATTCGATATGTTTTTTGCGCGGTTCGGTTTGCGCCGGTTCTTCGGGAATTTCCGATTTATAAACGCCTTTTTCCCAATCGCCGAAATGCTTTTTAACCAATGCCTGCACCGCGTCCGGTTTTATGTCGCCGACAACAACTACCGTTGTATATTCGGGACGATAAAAGCGTTTGAAGAATTTTTGCGAGTATTCGTATTGATTCGGATAATCTTTAATATCCTTGAGATAACCCATCGTCGTGTGGCTGTATGTGTGAGTTCCGAAAGCCGTTTCGCGCAAAACTTCATACATTTTAAATGTCGGCGACGCGCTGTTTTTGTTGTATTCGCCTAAAACCGCGCCGGCTTCGGTTTTATATTGCTCCTCGGAGAATTTCAGATTTTTGAAGCGGTCTGCTTCGAGTTTCATAATTTCTTCCAAATCTTCTTTGGCAAAGGTTTCGTGATAAACCGTCTGATCCGAAGAAGTATAAGCATTGCTCGACGCGCCCGCGTTTTTCATAATCCGGTCAAACGAACCCGCCGGATAATTTTCGCTGCCGCGAAACATCAAATGCTCGAAAAAATGCGCGTAACCGCTTTTATTCGGCTCGACTTCGTTGCGCGAACCCGTTCGCACGACGATATAAAGTGAAACGAGATTCGGAAAATCAGTCGGAACGGTGACAACGCGCAAACCGTTCGCCAAATCATTAACCTGATACTTATACGGAAAAACCTTTCGTTCCTGCCCGGAAATCGTGATAACCGAAGAGGCGAAAAATAAGATGCAGAAAATCAACAGAAATTTCATAGATGCTCCTTTTAATTTTGTGTGAATGAAATCAAGTTTACTAAAATTTTACATTTGTGCCAAAAGCGCGTCTGGAAGAGAGCGTCTGATTCATTAAAAACCGGACATTTTGCAGAATCGTTATCAATCCGATGTTTATTGAAAAAGATGAGATGGATGGAAAAACAAAAAGCGGGAAACCGCAAGGATAAATAAAAATTGGCAATCAGAAAAATTTCCGACCTTTAAAAATAAAAATGTGAGATGCGAATTCTACAAACGCATCCCACTTTCCCCTTGCTGACAACCACACGATTTTATAAAAAAAATTGCGTGATATTTTTTGACTATACGTTGTCAAACGGAAAGCGGTCTGTAAGATAAGTAACATAACCGGAGATAAATTTGCACGAAAAACAACTTTTTCCGGCATAATGCCTTCAAAGATGTTAATTGATTTCTAAAGCAGGTGAAGATTTGCAGATAAGGATCGCTGCTCATTTTTAAGGCTTAAAAATCCGAAACAGCAGTTTGAAAAAAGAGTTAAAACACACAAAAGATTTAAAATCTGAAAAAAGTTCTTGTAATTTCTCAGATTATAATGTATAACTCATAGCTGTTAATACATTTCTCGTTTTTTGAAAAGGAGGTTTTTCAATGAAGCTAACAAGTTTTTTAGCCATCGCCCTGAGTTTCTCCCTGATTACTATTTCTTTCCTGACTTTATCTGTTCAGACAATTTCAGCCCAAGACACAAAAATCGCTTTGCAGCGCGGATACCGCACGGGTTATTCGGACGGTTATATGTCCGGCTACCGCGACGCGATTGATAATGAAGTAAAAAATTACGACCGGCACGGCGAATATTTAAAGGCAGACCGCGCGTATAGCAGCGATTACGGAAAACTGGAAGATTACCGCGACGGTTATCAGCAAGGTTTTGAAACGGGTTACGATTCCGGTTTTGCTAAAAGCGGTTTTGATGCGACTTTGCCCGCTGCTCTCGGTAAACGCGGTATTAAAACTGCGGCAGACACAAAGGTTGTGACGACGACGACGAAAACGACGATAGATCAGACAAATCCGAAACAGCCGGAAGTCAAGACAGTTGCCAAAACGACGGTTGAAACTGTTGATGATGATGCGGAAGATTTGGATGAAGATGCGGCGGTAGAAGTTCCGACACAAGTAACAACGACACAAACGCCGACGCAGATCAAAACGACAACGACGACCACCGTTCCGCAAAATACGGTTGCCGATAATGGAGTTGACGATCAAACGGACACTTATCAAACCGATACGCAAAAACCGAAAATCATCAGACGCACAGACCCGATAAATTCGGTGGCAAGCGGCGAAGACATAATTGTTATTCCGACGGACACCGAACTTATTGTCGAACTGCTCGACGATCTAAGCACCGATAAAAGCAGAGTCGGCGATAAATTTACCGCCCGCGTCGTTTCGCCGTATGAATTGACCGGAGCGATAATCGAAGGCAGAATCACACGGATTCAAGAACCGGGCAGAATCAAACGCCGTTCGGAACTGCTTCTCTCTTTTGACCGGATAATTATCGGCGAAGATCGCTGGAGCAACTTTAACGCATCGGTTACGGAAATTTTGCCGTCGAAGGGCGACAACGTAAAACAGGTTGACATCGAAGGAACGGTTGAAGGCAAAAGTTCGCTCAAGGAAGACATTGCCAAAGTCGGCGCGACAACCGGAACGGGCTTGGTTATCGGCGCAGTTGCCGGCGGACCAGTCGGCGCGGCAGTCGGCGCATCAGTCGGCGCGGCTTTCGGAGTCGGCGCAGTCGTTATCGAACGCGGCAAACACATCGAACTTCGCAAAAATCAGCAGGTTCGCATCAAGACGGCTTACGAAACTCAGATCAGGTAAACGCTGAACGAATAACGGATAATATTAAGAATCAATTTTTCGATGTTTTTTTCACGGCAGCAATATAAGCAGGTCGTAATATGTTTTCAAAGATAATCCGAATGCAGAAACACGCACGCGCGTAAGTGTGTTCTTTGCGCCCTTACTTCGTGTGGGCTTCTGCATTATACTTGATTACTTTTACTCATCTGCTTAGTTGATGATTTTCTCTTAAATTATCCGTTGTCAATCTTTTCACGAGCGCGTGCGGGAAAAATGCCGAGTTTCGCGCATTGCGTGTTTTCCGTGAAATTTTTTGCAAAGTAATTTTTTCTCCTTTTGAACTTTGCAGAAAATTTCACGGCTTTTTTTTCGCAAAATGATAATCGCACTTTTAACGGATTTCGGAACAAAAGATTATTTCGTCGGCGCGATGAAAGGCGTGATTTTGTCAATCAATAAAAAGGCAAACATCGTTGACATCACGCACGAAATTTCACCGCAGAATATTCGCCAAGCCGCTTTCACGCTTTCGGCTTGCTGCCAAGAATTTCCCGAAAAAACAATTTTTACAACTGTCGTTGATCCCGGAGTCGGTTCAAACAGACGCGCGATTTTGGTTGAAACAAAAGATTATTTTTTCATCGCGCCCGACAACGGCTTGCTGAGTTTTATCTTTAACGAAAGAGAAACTTTCCGGGTTTACGAAATCACGAACGAAAAATATTTTCGCCATCCGGTGAGCCGGACTTTTCACGGGCGCGACATTTTTTCGCCCGCCGCCGCACATCTTTCAAGCGGAATTAAAGCAAGCGAATTCGGCGCGGAAACGAGCGATTTTGTAAGTTTTGCCGAGAGCAAACCGCGCAAAATTTCGGAAAGTGAAATAGAAGCGGAAATCATAAATGTTGATCGCTTCGGAAATTTGGTAACGAACCTCAAACGCCAAGATTTGCCCGAAAAGTTTGCCGTTGAAATAAATGGAAAGCGCGTCGAAAAACTTCAAAATTATTTTGCCGAAGGGGAAAATAACGAGGTTTTTATGATTTTCGGAAGCGCAGGCTTTTTAGAGATCGCCGCTTTTCAAAATTCAGCCGCAGATATTCTCAAAACGGAAATTGGCGGAAAAGTGAAATCGCTCGAAAAATAGTTGCGTTTTTGCCTCTTTTATCCATTTTTGTCACTTGTCAGTTGCCCTCGTTTTTGATACTTTCAAAGTTAAACAAATCAATATAATAAAGGACGAAAATAATGACGACAGCAAAGGAAACAACGGAAAAAAGTTCATCAGCGGGCGCAGGTTTGCGCGGTGTGGTCGCGGCGCAAACGACAATGAGCAGCGTCAACGGCGAAAAGGGAATTTTAATTTATCAAGGTTACGACATTCACGATTTGGCGGAAAATTCGACTTTTGAAGAAGTCGTATATCTGCTTTGGAACGGCGATTTGCCGAAACAAAACGAACTCGACGAATTGAAAAAAGAACTTCGCGCAAATTACGAAGTCGAAGCCGACGTAATCGAAATGATGAAAACATTTCCGAAAGATGCCGCGCCGATGGACGTTTTGCGAACGGCAGTTTCGGCACTCGGTTTTTACGACACCGACGGAAAAGATGCGACAATTGAAAGCGGAAAAAAAGCGGCGGTCAGATTAACCGCGAAATTCCCGGCGATTGTCGCCGCTTGGGAACGAATCCGCAACGATAAAGACGTTATCGCGCCGGACAAAAATCTCGACATCGCCGAAAATTTTCTTTATATGATGCGCGGCGAAAAGCCGACCAAAGAATCGGCAAAAATGCTCGATGTTGCGCTGATTCTCCACGCCGATCACGGATTTAACGCTTCGACCTTTACGACGCGCGTTATTGCCGGAACAAAAGCCGATATGTATGGCGCGATTTCCGGCGGAATTGCCGCCCTTGCCGGACCTTTACACGGCGGCGCGAATACTGAAGTGATGAAGGCTCTGGTTGAAATTGATTCGCTGGAAAACGTCGAATCGTGGCTCGATAAAAAACTCGAAAATAAGGAAAAAGTAATGGGAATCGGACACGCCGTTTACAAAACGGAAGACCCCAGAGCGACTTGGCTCAGAAAATTCTCCGAGCAGATGGGCGGCGAAACCGGCGAAACAAAGTGGTTCGAGATGTCGAAAAAACTCGAAGATTTGATGAAAGAGAAAAAAGGAATGAACCCGAACGTAGATTTTTACTCGGCTTCGACTTATTATATGATGGGCATTCCGCTTGATCTATACACGCCGATCTTCGCCATTTCGAGAATTTCCGGCTGGACGGGACACGTTCTCGAACAATACAAAGACAACAAACTGATTCGCCCGCGTGCCGAATTTGTCGGCGACAGAGATAGGAAATATACGCCGATGAGTGAACGGTAAGAAAGGTAAAAGGGAAAAGGTGAAAGGGCAAAGGAGAATATTGTTTCTCTTTTGCCCTTTTTGTTTACATAACTAAGCAGATAAACTAAAATGGATATGACCAAGGAAATAAGGCTGAAAAATATACCGAAATTAAATCGGTTGGATGAAATCGAACTTTTGCAAACGGTTGAAAAATCTCGTGAGTAGATTGCGGAAGGAAAGGTTTTAAGCCACGAAGAAGTAAAACGACGCTTGAATTATAAGGGCTGATCGTTTTTGGATTTTAGAAAGGAGATCGGCAAAATGAAAAAGTCACTAAGCATTTTAGCATTCGCGTTTATTATAATTGTGATCGGCAATACGGTTATTGTCGCACAGAAAGATTTGAAACCACCTATGGCAGATAAAAAAACTAAAGTTACGAAAATTCACGGATACGAATTGAAAGACAATTATTTTTGGTTGCGGGATAAGAAAAATCCCGAAGTCATTAAATATCTCGAAGCGGAAAACGAATATGTCGGGAAGGTTATGAAACCGCACGAGCAGTTTGTAAATAATCTTTACGAAGAAATGTTGGGGCGCATCAAGCAGACGGATTTATCCGTGCCTTATAAAATGGGCGATTACTGGTATTCTGCAAAAACGGAAGAAGGCAAACAATATCCGGTTTATTTGCGAAGCAAAACGCGCGACGGGGAAAACGGCGAGATTTTGCTCGATCAGAACGAGATGGCGAAAGGCTACGAGTATTTTGCGATCAGCGCGTTCGAGATCAACGACGACGGCGATATGCTGGCGTTTTCGACTGATACGACGGGTTATCGGCAATACACTCTGCAATTTAAAAATTTGAAAACGGGCAAAATTTTGCCGAACAAGATCGAGCGCGTAACTTCCGCCGAATGGTCGAAAGACGGGAAGTATGTGTTTTTAACGACGGAAGATGCGGTTTCAAAAAGAAGCAATCAGTTTTGGCGGCACGATGTCGGGGCGAACAAAACCGATCTGCTTTACGAAGAAAAAGACCCGCTTTTTAATATTCGTGTTTCGCGTTCGCGCGATAAGGAAATGTTGTTTTTGAATTCTTACGCGAAAACGATGCGCGAAACCCGTTATTTATCTGCGGATAAACCGACGGGCGATTGGAAAGTCGTCGTGCCGCGCGAGGAAGGACACGAATATTCGGTTGATTTTTACAACGGCGAATTTTACATTACGACCAATAAAAATGCGGAAAATTTCCGCGTCGTTCGTGTGCCTCTTGCTGATGCGTCGGAGAAGAACTGGAAGGAATTTATTCCGCACAACCCGGACGTGAAAATCGAGGACATCAGCTTTTTCAAAGATTACGCCGTTATTTCCGAACTTGAAAACGGTTTGGAATATTTAAAAATTCTGGATTTAAAGACGAAACGCGCTCCGCAGCGAATCAAAACGCCCGAATCGGTTTACACGATAAATCTGGGCAACAATCCCGAATTTGAAGCGGACGCGATTCAATACGGTTACGCTTCGATGATTACGCCCGGTTCGACTTACGAATACAACTTTAAGACAGGCGAAAGCACCTTGCTTAAACAGCAGGAAATTCCAAGCGGTTACGATAAGTCCAAATATGAAACCAGAAGAGTCTGGGCATTGGCGCGGGACGGCGTGAAAGTTCCGGTTTCGGTTGTGATGAAAAAAGGCACAAAGCTCGACGGTTCTTCGCCGATGCTTCTATACGCCTACGGTTCTTACGGTGCTTCGATGACTCCGAATTTCAGTTCGGCGCGTCTGAGCCTTGTTGATCGCGGAATGATCTTTGCCATCGCGCACATTCGCGGCGGTTCGGAACTCGGCGAAAAGTGGCGGCAGGAAGGTCGTATGTTTAAGAAATTAAACACTTTTTACGACTTTGTTGATTCGGCGAATTGGCTGATAAACGAGCGTTACACTTCGGCTGACCGTTTAATTATTCAAGGCGGCAGCGCGGGCGGAATGTTGATGGGCGGCGTTGTCAATATGCGCCCCGAACTTTTCAAAGCGGCGATTGTGCAAGTGCCGTTTGTTGACGTAATCAATACGATGCTTGACGATACGCTGCCGCTGACGACGGAAGAATGGATCGAATGGGGAAATCCGAACGAAAAGGAAGCCTTCGATTATATGATTCGATATTCGCCGTATGATAACGTGCGGGTGCAGGAATATCCGAATATGCTGATCGAAGTTTCTTTGAACGACAGCCAAGTTCCGTATTGGGAAGGCGCGAAATTCGCCGCAAAACTGCGCGATCTGAAAACCGACGACAACACGGTTCTGCTCAAAACAAATATGGGCGCGGGACACGGCGGCTCAAGCGGAAGATATGACCGCTTAAAGGAAATCGCCTTTGATTACGCTTACGCGCTGAGTCAGGTCGGAATTACGAAATAATCAGAATTAATCAAAATTCATTCAATTTGAGAGAAATCGGTCAATCAGTTTGACCGATTTTTTATTTGCCGTAAAGACGAAATCGCCGTAAGTTGTTGAAAAATAAAAGAAAACAGAAACGGCACGATCATTGCAAAATACGTTGGCAGGAATTTCTATAAATTCCGAAAAATCAAATATAAGGAAACATTAAGCAATGAAACAAAATAAACTTACCGCAATTTTTTCGAGTTTGGTCATCTACTCTATGACTTTTACCTCAATCGGTTTCGCACAAACCGCAGGTAAAAATAATATAGTTAAGCCAAACACAAACACATCTTCAAAAACCGAAAACACAAATTCACAATACTTACAAAACATCACGCAGTCGGCGAAAAACGGAGCGATTCTGCCGGTCAGCGGAATCGAAACGGAATTGGATAAAATTTTGTCCGTCTTAAATTCTCCGGTTAAAAAGAATCCGGTTTTGGTTGATGAAATTGCCGGAAACAGCCGGATTATTATTGAAAATGCGGCGTTAAAACTGCTCGCTAAAGATGCTCCGGCGAATTTGCGCGATAAGCAAATTTTGAAACTCGATCTTGATCGTCTGTTTGCGGGCGCGAAAAATCAACAGGAAATCGGCAAGCGGTTTGAAAATGTTTTTGCTCAAATTGAAAAAAGCAGCGGAAAAACGATTTTGTTTGTCGAGACGGCGGATGCCTTCTCGAATACGAATCCGCAATTCGGCATTGAAACGGCAAAGCGTTTTCGGCAGGCAATTACAACGGGAAAACTCCAAATTATCACCCACGGAACTTCCGCCGAATACGATCAGACGATTGCGCTTGACCGCGAACTCAACAAGCGTTTTCAGAAAGTTTCGCTGAACATCACGGAAGCCGATCTGGACGATCCGTTTGTCGGCGACAAAATCTCGCCCGATCTGCGCGAACTGATGGCGAACAAATCGGCTGATGAAAAGGTTGAAGTTATTTTGCAGGCGGACGACATAAACGACGCGGAACTTAACAATTTGCTGAACAACAGCGGCGTTTTGGTAACGGACAAAGTGGCGAATCTGAATATGCTCGCGCTCGAAATGCCCGTCGGACTCGCCGAACAGATTTCCGCCGTTCGCGGCGCACGGCATCTTTCGCTCAACCGCGAAACGACGGTTCTCGGTCACATCGAAACGACGACGGGCGTTGACCAGATACGTTCGGTTTCCGGCGGCGGCGAACTCGACGGAAAAGGAATCGGCATCGCCATTTTAGACTCGGCAATTTATGATTCTCACGAATCGTTTGTCGGAAAAGACGGGAGAAAGCGAATCGTCGAAACAAAGGAATTTGCAAGAGGCGACGATGAAGACAAATTCGGACACGGAACGCACGTTTCGGCGATTGCGGCGGGACGCGGCGGAAAACCCGGCGATGAAAAATCAATCGCGGATTTGAAAGATTATCAGGGAATCGCGCCCGAAGCGAATATAATTTCGGTCAAGGTTCTCGACGATAACGGAAAGGGAAAAGTTACGGATTTGCTCGGAGCGATTGATTGGGTTTACAGTCAGAAAGACAGACTTAACATCCGCGTCGTCAATATGAGTTTAGGCACGCCGGCTGTCGAAACTTGGCGCAATGATCCGCTTTGCCGGGCGGTCAGAAAATTAACAAACGCGGGAATCGTAGTTGTTGCCGCCGCCGGAAACAACGGAAAAGATGCCGCCGGACAGAAAATTTACGGTATGATTCATTCGCCGGGCAACGATCCTTCGGTAATTACAGTCGGCGCGTCAAATACATTTGGCACGGACGGACGAAATGACGACGGCATCGCAACTTACAGTTCACGCGGTCCGACGCGCTCGTTCTACACGGACGCAGCCGGTATAAAGCACTTCGATCACATCGTTAAACCCGAAATCGTCGCTCCCGGAAACAAAATTATTTCAGCGGCGGCGGATAGAAATAATCTGCTCAAAGAAAATCCCGGACTGCTGAACAGCAGCGATGCGAAAAAGGAAAGAAAAACGATGTTCCTTTCGGGAACTTCGATGGCGACTCCGATTGTCAGCGGCGCGGCGGCTCTGATGCTTCAGGCGAATCCGAAACTTACGCCGAATATGGTCAAAATGCTCCTGATGTATTCGGCGCAGCCTCTGCGCGGCTTTAATATGCTCGAACAAGGCGCGGGCGAAGTAAATATCGAAGGCGCGGTTCGTCTGGCAAAATTGGTCAGGCAGGATTTGAACGGCAATTCGGCACTCGGAACTAAAATGCTGACGACAAACGTTTTGCCAATCCAATCTTCGACGATTGCCAATCAAACGGTTCTCTGGTCGCAGGGTATCATTTTTGATAAAGGTTACGCTCAAAGCACAAAGCTGATTACCGAATATCAAAAAGTTTACGGCTTGGGTTTACTGTTAAGCGACGGCTTACTGTTGAGCGACGGTTTGCTGTTAAGCGACGGTTTATTGTTGAGCGACGGCTTGCTGTTGAGCGACGGTTTACTGTTGAGCGACGGCTTGCTGTTGAGCGACGGAACGACCTTTATGGATTACAGTTCAACCTTCGGAAGCGGTTTACTGTTGAGCGACGGATTGTTATTCAGCGACGGATTGTTATTCAGCGACGGATTGTTATTCAGCGACGGTTTGCTGCTGAGCGATTCGGTATTCAGCAGCAACAATCCTCTAGTTCGAGGTGATGATACCAAAGCAATGAATTAATACAAGTTTCAAAATAACCGAGTATCGTCGGAGTAGTTTAACAACTATTTCGGCGATATTTTTTTGCATATAAACAAAATTTAACAATTATAAAAATTTTTGTGGACAAAACTATTTATTACAGTTATACTCTCAATTGTGAAGAACTTCGTCGTGTTCTTCGATCCCGCTGCAATTTCAACTTTCATCCGATAAAAGCCGGCGACAAGCCGCAAAAAAGACCAGACCAACTACAATTTAGGTGAATACCGATAAAAAAAACATTATAATTTTTTCGTGGGCAATCATCGCTTTAGCCACCGCTTTGTGCTGTTACTCGCTTTGGTTTCTGCCGTTCGGGAAGATAAATTTACTTTTCATCGCTTTGCTGGTCGTCAGCGTGTTTCTCGGTTCGGCACTTCACATTCAACTGCCGCGCACAAAGATACATTTATCGGTTGCCGAATCCGCTATTTTCTTTGCTATTTTGCTATACGGCGTTGAGTTAGCCGTAGTTTTGACGGCTTTGGAATCACTTTTTTCTTCATATTCTTTTCGCCGCAAAGGGATAAATATAAAAACCCGGACTATTTTTCTCAACGTCGCTATCGGAGTAGTAACGACATTTTCTGCCGGAGCGTTGATAACTTATTTTTACCCGATAACGACGGCGATAAATAATTATGACGATACGGTAATATTAGTTGCCGTTCTGAGCGTTTTGGCTCTGGCGCAGTTCGCCGTTAATTCCGTTTTAGCTTCGGTTTTGCTCTCGCTAAGGACGGAAAAACCATTTTGGCAGGTGTGGAACGAACATTGTTTTAACGTCCTGATAATGTATGCCGCCGGAGCAATTGTGGCGGGATTGATGATTCGGGCGGTGGAGAACGTCAATCCGATTTTGCTGCTCGTTACTGCGTCGGTTGCCGCCGTCGGTTATTTAACTTACCGGCGGTATGTTGACGATGTTAAAGTGTCCGCCGCGAAAGCCGAGCAAGCCGAACGCAAGCGGGCGGAGCAAGCCGAAAAGCACATTAAAGAACTTCAGCATCACATTATCGAACAAGACCGCATCGGGCAAGCCTTACGGGAAAGCAAGGAAAAATTTCGCCACGCCGCGTTTCACGACGCTCTGACCGATCTGCCGAACAGAAATCTGTTTCTCGAAACGCTCAAATTTCTGCTTGAGAAAAGCAGACATAATTCGGAATATCAATTTGCTATTTTGTTTTTAGACCTTGATCGGTTCAAGACAATTAATGAAAGTCTGGGACATTCGGTTGGCGATAAACTGATTTTGCACGTTGGCAAGCGTCTGTCGGGTTTGCTCAAAGAAGGCGATCTGGTTGCGCGTTTTAGCGGTGATGAATTTGCCGTGATTCTCAACAAAGTTTCGGATACACGGGAAGTAATTGACTTTGCCGAGCAGATCAAACAAAAAATTTCAGACCCGTTTACGCTTGGCGGAAGGCAGGTTTTCACCGATGTCAGCATCGGAATTGCATTGGGCGATTCGCGTTATAAGAACGCGGAAGAAGTTTTGCGCGATGCCGATATTGCGATGTATTACTCGAAGGAACGCAATGAAAATTATGTGATTTTCGATCAGGTGATGCACACCCGCGCCGTGACGCTTTTGCAGATCGAAACCGATCTGCGCTATGCGATTGACCGCAACGAACTGTGTTCTTTTTACCAGCCGATCATTGATAACGAAACTCTGAACTTAGTCGGTTTTGAAGCTCTGATTCGCTGGAATCATCCCAAACGCGGACTCGTTCCGCCCGTCGAATTTATTCCGGTCAGCGAACAAACCGGCTTGATCGTTCCGATAACTTTATGGATTTTGCGCGACACTTGCAGTCAAATTGTCGAGTGGCAGAAACAATCGCCGAAAAATAAAGATTTGTTCGTCAGCGTTAATCTTTCCGGCAAGCATTTTACGCAGAGCAATTTGGTCGAGCAGGTTGAAAAAATTATTATCGAAACGAAAATCAACCCGGAACAACTCAAACTTGAAATTACGGAAAGCGCGGTAATGGAAAACGCCGAAACGGTTATTTCGATGCTTAAACAGCTAAAAGAACTGGGCGTAAAATTGAGCATAGACGATTTCGGCACGGGTTATTCCAGCCTCAGCTATCTGCACCGTTTTCCGATAGATACGCTAAAAGTTGATCGTTCATTTGTCGGCTCGATGGAAAGCGGCAGCGAAAACGGCGAAATCGTCCGCACGATTATATCGCTTGCTAAAACTCTCAATCTGGACGTGATCGCCGAAGGAATAGAAACGATTCACCAACTTCATCAACTGCGAATCTTAAATTGCGAATACGGTCAGGGTTATCTTTTCTCGCGTCCCGTTCCGGCTGTCGAAGCCGAAGAACTGCTCAAAGACAGATTGCGCTGGCAGAATATTATCCCGAATTCTAAGCCGTTTCCGCCGGAACAGATTTCTTTGCTCGATTCAAATAACAGCAACGGGATTTTAGAAATATAGAAATTTTCCGTCTGAAATTTCAAGCAAAAATCTCCGGTTTGCCTTCAAGCGGAAACTCGTTTTGATAAACGCCAGCCAAATTCAGCAGAATGTTTTCCGACCAGTTATTTCCGACAAGCTGCAAGCCAATCGGCAGATTTTCACCCGACAAACCGCACGGAACAGAAATTCCCGGAATTCCCGCCAGATTTGCCGAAGCCGTGTAAACGTCGCTCAGATACATCGCCAGCGGATCGTCTGATTTTTCGCCGATCTTAAAGGCGACAGTCGGCGAGGTCGGCGTTAAAATCGCGTCGCATTTTTGGAAGGCGTTCTGAAAATCCTGTTTCAAAAGCGAGCGAACTTTTTGCGCTTTGGCATAATAAGCGTCGTAATACCCGCTTGATAAAACATAAGTTCCGAGCATAATGCGGCGTTTGACTTCCGCGCCGAAACCTTCTTCGCGCGTTTTCATATACATTTCGCGCAGTTCGTGTGCGTTTTCCGCCCGGAAACCGTAGCGCACGCCGTCGAATCTGGCTAAATTCGACGAAGCCTCAGCCGTCGCCAGTATATAATAGACGGCAATCGAATATTCCGAGTGCGGAAGCCGGACATCAACAATTTCCGCGCCTAATTTTTTGTAATTTTCAATCGCATTTTCAACCGAATTTCTGACTTCCGCATCCAGACCTTCGCCGAAAAGTTTGCGAGGCACGCCGATTTTTCTGCCCGAAATGTCTTTTTCCAGTTCCGAAACATAATCGGGAACTGAAACGTCGGCACTTGTCGAGTCGTTTTTATCGCGTCCCGCCGCGACTCTCAAAACTTCCGCCACATCCTTCGCCGTCTGCCCGAAAATCCCGATCTGATCGAGCGACGAGGCAAATGCAACAAGCCCGAAACGCGAAATTCTGCCGTAAGTCGGTTTTAATCCGACGATTCCGCAAAACGAAGCCGGCTGGCGAACCGAACCGCCCGTTTCCGAACCCAAAGACGCGCGAACCACGCCCGAAGCCACCGCCACCGCCGAACCACCCGAACTTCCGCCCGGAACTCTCTCTAAATCCCAAGGATTTTTGACATTTCCAAACGCGGAATTTTCATTTGACGAACCCATCGCAAATTCGTCCATATTCGTTTTACCGACGATTATCGCGCCCGCTTCGTTCAGTTTTTTAACCGCCGTCGCGTCATATTGCGGCTGATAATCGTCCAAAATCCGCGAACCGCACGAAGTCTGTGAAAAAGACGTGCAGATATTGTCCTTAACGGCGATTGAAACGCCGCGCAAAGTTTGATTTTCGCTTTCGTTTGAATTCTCGATCTCTTCGGCGCGTGCCAAAGCGTATCCACGCTCGATCTTCAAAAAAGAATTGAGCGTTTCGTTCAGCTTTTCAGCTTTATCTAAAGTTTTTTCCGTTTGTGAAACAATTGTCATAAATTATTTTTTATCGCTGACCGAATTTATCAGCCATTCGTTTTTTTGCTTGACCGTTTCCGCGAAAACTTCGCGCTGTTCGCTGCGCGTATCGGTTCTCCAGAAAAGCACGATTTGAAAAACGGTTTTGTCAGGCGAAATTACTCGGCATTCGCCAATCCGAAAAGCCTTCGGGTAATCGCTCGTCTGCGTAAAATAGTCGCGCTCGTCTTCGGGTAAATTCTCTAATTTCCGCCGCAGTTCGCCGGTCAGATATTCTCCGCGCTTATTTAAATTTTCCTTAGTAAATTTCATATCGTTTCCGAAATGATACGAATAAAATTTTTTTACCGTCGCCTTTGAAGCCCCGCATTCGGGTTCTTCCAGATTTGGCACGCCGCAGCTTGCCGCAAAAAAGACGAAAAAAATTAAAATAAAATTTCGCAAATATAAATTCCTCCGGTTCAGAGTAACGGCTTTAGCCGTGATTTTCGCTTTATGCTTTGATTTGAAATTGTCGGATGCCGGCATTTTCAGGGCTAAAGCCGTTGCTCTGAACTTATAAAATTTTTGGAACGCGAAAATGTCCTTCTTCCGCTTCGGGTGCTTGATCGAGCGCGAGTTTCTGTCCGAGCGAATCGTGCGGAATGTCTTCGCGCGAAGCCTTTGTCGCTTCACCTTCTTTGGTCAAACCGCCGATTGCCAATTCGACATTTTCCGTGTCGAGTTCGTTCAGTTTCTCGATATATGCGACGATCTCAGCCATTTGCGGAGCATATATTTCCGCTTCCTCGTCGGTAATTTCCAAATGCGCGAGTTTTGCGATTTTTTTTATATCCATCGTGTGATTTTGTGTTTCCGAACGGATTTTGAAAAGCGATTCGTTCGTATCAATTTTATCCGATTTCCAGACGGGTTCTGGCTTCCCAAAATTCCGGGTAAAATCGTTTGTTCAAAGTCGTCTGCAAATAGCCGACTCCTTCCGAGCCGCCCGTTCCTTTTTTGCCGCCGACGGTTCGTTCGACCATTTTAATATGATGGTAACGCCAATGCGAAACGAGTTCGTCGTGTTCGATCAACGCTTCTTCGAGTTCAAATTCTTCGCCGTATTTTTCAACGTCTTTGATAATTTTAACCATTGCCCGAACGCGGTCTTCGTAAGTTTCGACAACAAAACCGCGCTTTTTTAAAAACCCGAAATAAACGTCGTGCAGAGTTTCGTCGCCGAATCTTTTTTGCAAACGCCCGATTGCAAATTCTTCGTCAAAAAAACGCATTAAACTTTCGTCTTTGAGTCCCGATAAAAACTCTATCTCGCGGAACTGCGTTGATTGAAAACCGCTTGCCGGTTTTAATTCTTCGCGGAAAAGCAGAAAATCGTGCGGTGTCATCGTTTCCAGAATCTTGAACTGCTCGACGAGAATTTTTTCGATTTCGCAAACCCGGCGAAGATTTCTGACGGCACGCAATACGCGATTTTGTTTTATATACTCAATCGTCTGATCGAGTTCGTGCAGAATCTGCTTAAACCAAAGCTCATAAGTTTGATGAATAATAATAAAAAGCAATTCATCGTGCTTTTCCGGCAGAGCCAGATTTTCCTGTAATTCGACAAGCTGCTCGACCTTTAAATATTTATTGTATGAAAGCGGAGCTTTTCCGCCGTAATTTTCCGCCATAATAATTTAACGAGAACCCTTCCATTGATTTTCGTTTATCATTGAAATTATGTCAATTTTCCGGTTTTTTTCATCAAAATCGGGGAAAATTGAAAATAGTTCTTGACATAAGCCGCAAATTCGGGTAAATTTTCGGCGTTCTATACAAAAAACAACACAAATCGAAATCCATTCAAAATCTTGCAGTTTAAGATTTTCTACGTTGTTAGAAATGAATAGTCTGAAATTGTATCTGAATCCGCATTTGGCAAAGCATTCGCAAAAACTTTGCTTGGCGGATTTTTGTGTTTTTTGAACCCGACGTTTTATTGAAAATGCTTTCGGCTGGAACTTAAAAAGAAACGGAAACGCATCTTAGGATGCAAAATAAATTTAAACAATTCACTGAAGTTTGTAGGAGGAATTAGACAAATGACAAAAACTATCGGCAAGGTTAAATGGTTTAACAACGCAAAAGGTTACGGTTTTATCGAACAGCCCGGCGAACAGGATATTTTCGTGCATTACAGCGCGATTTCCGGCGACGGTTATAAAACCTTGATTCAAGGCGAAGAAGTCGAGTTTGAAGTTACCAGCGGACCGAAAGGACCGCAGGCGGAAAACGTGATGAAAGTCTGAGCCGCGAATTAAATCACAAAACCATTTCGGTTATTTTCTGAAAGGAAAGCCGAATTTAAAGAAAAAAAGCGATCTTTTTTAAAGTTCGCTTTTTTTTTACCTTTCACCTTTCACCTTTTCACTCATCTTCCATTCCCTTGATCTTCAACTTTCTGCGCCAAAGTTCGCGGTAAGACGTAAAGCGCGACGTTAAATTATTAAACTGATAACGCTGGCGGTAAGACAAAGTTCTATCGTCGGCGATTCGTTTGAGATGCGCTTCGAGTCTGGCTTTCGCTTGCAGCGGCGGGCGTTTTGTTCCGCCGTTAAAATATATATCGAATTCGATTTTCAGTTTGCGTATGTCTTCTTCGATGCGCCCGATCTGCTGATCAATTTCGAGCGCGGCTTCCGCTTTCGTCTGCGTTTGTCTGTATAATTTGTTTCCGACAAGTGCCATAATTATTTTTTCGTCTTCCAAATTTGGAAATATACTCCATTTAAAATAAACTGCGATAACGGAAAACATTCCCGAAAATTTCGGTTAAAATAAATGTTATGGAAAAACAAACTGCGGCGGAACAATCGGAAATTCTAAGATTTTTGCCTTCGGTTGATTCGCTTTTAAATTCGGAAACTTCGCAAAAGATCGTTTCCGAAACGGGCGCAAATCATCTGCTCGAATTGGCGCGAACGGCGATAAATGCTTTGCGAATCGAAATTCAGAAAAATGTTAAAGATTTTTCAAACGAAACTTTTACCGGCGAAAACATTTTGGCGAAAGCGGAAGAAAAACTCGAATCAATTTGGCGAAAAGAGAAAAATCTAAAGCTGAAAAAAGTTATAAACGCAACCGGCGTTGTAATTCACACAAATCTGGGACGTGCGCCTTTGTCTGAAAACGCGAAAAAGGCGGTAATCGAAAACGCTTTTGGCTACTGCTCGCTCGAATACGACATTGAAACCGGAAAACGCGGAAAGCGCGGCGCGTATGCGGAAAAAATCCTTACCGAATTAATCGGCGCGGAAGATGCTTTAATTGTCAACAACTGCGCGGCGGCGGCGGTTTTGGTTTTGACCGCGCTTTGCAAAAACGGCGAAGCGATCATCTCGCGCGGCGAACTCGTCGAAATCGGCGGCGATTTTCGCGTTCCCGACGTAATGGAACAATCGGGCGCGATTCTCAAAGAAGTCGGCACGACAAACCGCACAAAACTCGCCGATTACGAAAACGCGATCACCGAACAAACGAAAATGCTCGTCAAAGTTCACCCGTCAAATTATAAAATCATCGGTTTTACAAGCGTTCCGACAGTCGGAGAACTCGCCGAACTTGCCGAAAAAAACAAAATTATATTTTACGAAGATGCCGGTTCGGGCGCGATTTTCGATTTGAGCGAATACGGTTTGACGGACGAACCGATCATCAAAAAATCAATCCAAGACGGCGCGGACATCGTAACTTTCAGCGCGGACAAACTTCTCGGTTCGGCGCAAGCCGGTTTAATTGTCGGAAAAAAGAAAATCATCGAAAAACTCAGAAAACATCCGCTTTACCGCGTTTTGCGCGTGAACAAATTGATTTACGCGGCAATCGAAGCGACGCTTGAATCTTTCAGACGCGAAACGCAATTTGAGGAAATTCCCGTTTTGCAGATGCTTTCAACTTCGCGCGAAAAATTAAAAAAGCGAACGGAAATTTTCGCCGAAAAACTAGCCGAAAATTCAAATTTGAAACTCGAAATAATAAAAGGGAAATCGGTTGTCGGCGGCGGTTCAGCACCGAATTTTCAACCCGAAACGCCGCTTTTGTCCGTTCGGCATAAAAATATTTCCGTTGGTGTTCTGGAAGAAAATCTGCGTTTTTCAAAACCTCCGGTTGCGGCGCGGATAGCCGAAGACAAGGTTTTGATAGATTTGCGAACCGTTTCGGAAAATGAGGAAATTGAATTGTTAGAAATTCTGGCGAATATTTAAAGACTTTAAAATTACGATACTTCGGACAGTTTTTAAATCCTTAATTTTATGAATTGCCGCCTGCTTTAGCTGGTGGTTAGCTGATTACTTACATTTAGGGACTTTAGTCAAATTTATTAAAAAATCCAATCATCCTATTTGCTTTAGCTAAAGCTATAAGGAATTTTATTTATTTTTCTGAAATTCGGCTAAAGCCTTGTATTTATTGCATTTCTAGTCCACCAGCTAAAGCCATTAGTTTCTACACATCTTTAAAATCTGTTTGCGAACCGATTATTTGTAAAAACTCTTTGGTTATTTCTTCTAGTTCTGCCGTCGTATAGCTTTCTAACACATCTATTAGCGTTAGAAACTGCCACATTCCGGCGAGTAGTGCCGGAATTGTGTATTCAACTCCGCGTTTCATTAGTCTGCCGCTTAGTCTGATTAAAAACTTTCTTAGCTCCTTTGCTTTTTCTTCTTTGGATGCTGCTAATGCCCAGACGATCACGCAGACTTGTGCGACTATCATCAACCGTTTGGCGATTGCTTGTGCCGATTCTTGTTGCCATTGTTCCAAATGCTGTCCGCCTCTTTTGAGCAACTTGAAGAAACTCTCGATTCGCCATCGCCAGTAATACCAAAGGGCAATCTCTTCTGCTTTTACTTGCCTTTGAACATTCGTCCATAACCGCCAAACCGCCAAGACTTTGCCTTTTTTATCCCGCACCTCAGATAACACATATCTCAATCTGATCGGCTTTCCTTTGATTAACTTTCGCTTATCGGGCTGCTCTTTGGTTGGACGTTTCGTGCGTCCTATTCGATCCAACACAACCTCCGTTTCAGCGACATACTGAAACGCTTTGCGTCCCGGATACTTGACTTCCCGAACATATTGAAAATCTTCCTTGATTCGCTCTTCGACTTCCTTGAGCAGCAAACTCTCCTCGCCTAATTTCACTCGCCGAACATCATTTGAACGAATCACGAACTGCCTTCCGCATCTGATAAATCTCCTCAAATGAAGCAGAGAATCGGCTTGTCTGTCAACTATGTGAACACACGGCTTGGCTAATCCGAGTCCTTCGACATAGCCGAATGTCCTGTTTAATTCATCTAATTGCCGACGACGCGGCAAAGGCTTTTCGCGTCTTGATGAATGCACTCCATCGTCGGCTTCCAAGCCAATGTAAAGCGGTGCTAACGGTTCGCCTTCGATGTCAGACACCAGCAATGCACTTTGCAAAAAATAGCCCTGCTCCAAATTATTACATAATCTGATCCGATCGGCTTTGCTCTCGTGAGTCGTATAGTTTAGATCGCTAAAATCGTGCATCACAAGTGCATATCTATTGACTTTAGAATCACTTACCTGCCCGGCATAATCAATCAGAGGTTCTGCCAAAGAAGGCAAACTAACTCGTTCATTAGCAAAAAAACGCCACGCCGCCTGTGCTGCCGCAAACGGCTCTTTTGTTTTTGGCAAGGCACGTAACCCGCTCGCCACCGATTGTGATAGACTTAAATGTTGTCGCACCAGCATTTTATAACGTCTTTGCAGACGTGGTTCTAAATTCGGAACTTTTATTTCATACTTTCTGATATTATCAAAGAACCTTTAGACTTGTGTAGAAACTAATGGCTAAAGCAGGCGGCAATTCATAAGAAAAATTGCCCGAACTATTAAGGTTAAAAAGCCCGAATTTAATCAAAAATTCGGGCTTTTAATTTTAGATTTTACGAATATTCAGTAGATCACGAAAATCAGATAAAATCAGATTTTCGACAAACGGAACGCCGGCAGCTTGCCGGCAATGAGTGCCTAGCACGAAAGCAAACTCGGCAAATTATAAAGATCAAGTGAAATTTAAAGCTGATTAACTTTGCTCAAACGCTGAGGCGTTTGCTGCCGGCGTTCCGTTGTTAGAAAATTCTTTTTCGTAATCTACTGATATTTAATGACTCGTCGCGTTCATCACGCTCGGCTGTGTGTCAAGATGTTTGTCGCAGGCATCGCTGATCAGAGATTCTATCTGGGTTTCAAACTTTTTCTCTTTGGCTAAACCGGCATTTGTAACTTCGGAAACGATTAGGAACTTGGCTTTTTCGAGCAAAGTTTGTTCGCGGAAGGAAAGTTTTTTCTCGTTGCCCAAAAACGTAAGTTTTTTCATCACGTCAGCGGCTTCAAAAACGTCGCCCGATTGAAGTTTTTCGTTGTATTCGCGCGAACGAACTTTCCAATCTTTTGAAACATCTTCAAAATCTTCGGACAAATCGTTTATCAAACGCTTGTATTGCTTAGAATTGATAATCGGTCTGATCCCGACATTTTCGGCATTTCCAAGCGGCACGAAAATCGTCGAATTATCGTTCAAAACGCGAAGCGCGTAGAATTTCATAGAATGTCCGGCAATTTTCTTTTTCTCAATATCTTCGATCATACAAACGCCTTGATTTGGATAGGCGACTTTTTGTCCAACGCTGAGTTCCATAATTAAATTATCTCCTTTAAAAAATTAAAATATGACGAACAGCAAAATGCGTTTCGTCCCGAAAGCGAACTTGTAAGGTGTCTTCATTATATCATAAAAACGCCGGTTTTAGAAGTTTTTTTGTAAAGCGCGATAATTAAAGGGTTTTAGGCAATTCGACGGAAAATGTCGTGCCTTTGTTCGGGATGGATTCGACGGAAACTTCGCCGCCGTGCAAGCGCGTCAAATGTTTGACAATTGCAAGTCCTAAGCCCGTTCCGCCGATCTCGCGCGAACGGGCGCGGTCTGTGCGGTAAAAACGCTCGAAAATTCGCTGGAGATGTTCGCTCGGAATTCCTTCGCCGCCGTCTGTAACTTTTATAATGTCGCTAAACGGTTTCGATTCGTGTTCGACCAAAACGCTTCCGTCGGGACGATTGAATTTTACGGCGTTATCAATCAGATTCATCAGCATCTGCTCAAATCTGAATAAATCCGCATAAACGAAAGTTTCGGGCGAAACGTCGTTTATCAATAAAATCTGCCGTTCGTCTGCTTTAGCGGAAAGCGTGTCGAAAATTTCTTCGATCAATAAATGTAAATTAACGCGCTTCGGCTCGATTCTGATCTTGCCCGATTCGATAGAGGAAAGTTCGAGAATGTCATTTATCAAGTAGTGCATTCGCTCGGCGTTTTTGCGGATGACGCTTAAAAAATGGCGGTTATTTTCAAAATCGTCAATCGCGCCGTCTTCGAGCGTTTCGACAAACGCCAGAATCGAAGTCAGAGGCGTGCGAAGTTCGTGCGAGATGTTTGAAAGAAATTCCTGCCTGACTTTTTCCAGATGTTCGATTTGCGTGATGTCGTAAAAAACCCCAACCGCGCTTTTCACTTCGTCGAGTTCCAAAGGCGCGATGTGAACGTCGTATTTATGACGTTCCGCGCCGATAATTTCGAGTTTGATGTCCGACGCTTCGCCGTCTTCCAGAGCTTTGCGAAACGCTTCGTGCAAACTCAGATCGCGGATAACTTCGCTGATGCGCTTGTTCTGCATCGAACCATTGCTGCGTGCAAACGCTTTGTAAGCCGCTTGGTTTGAAGCCAAAATCCTCGTATTCGCCCCGACGACGATCACGCCTTCGCGCATCGTTTCAAGAATTTTGCTCAAAACCGACGGCGACGAAGTATCTTCCTCGCGGATGATATTTTTGTTTGTAAACCAAGTATCTATCAAGTTCATAAACGGTTAGGTTTTAATCTTTGATCTTGAAATCAAAAAATAAATATCGTAAAAAACACAAAGCGGACTGGAGCGCAAGCGTCCCGCTTGCAACCGTCGCGCAAGCGGCGGAAAATCGTTGAAAACTCAAAAAGTTTAAATTCACAACGGCTTTTTCGCGCTCCAGTCTGCTCCGCACGTTAAACGAATTCCGTTTTCAACTTAAAATCAAAAATCATTTATAGCCGACAAAACGATAACCGACACCGACCACCGTTTCGATGCAGTCGCCGCAATCGCCTAATTTCTGGCGCAGACGGCGGATGTGAACGTCCAATGTGCGCGTGTCGCCGAAATAGCTGTAACCCCAGACGTTATCGAGAAGCTGCTGGCGCGTGGCGACTCGTCCGAGATTTTTTATCAGATGAGTAAAAAGCGCAAATTCCTTGCGGGTCAGTTTCACGTTTTCGCCTTCGCATTCGACGCGCACATCGGCAAAATCCACAAAAATCTTCTCGTCTTTGTAATCCTGAATCGTATCTTTTTCAACCCGCCGCAAAACTGCGCGAACGCGGGCGACGACTTCCTTGACCGAAAAGGGTTTGACGATATAATCGTCCGCGCCGAGTTCCAGACCGCCGATTTTATCGCTTTCGCTCGCTTTCGCCGTGAGCATTATAATCGGCGTTTTTTCCGTCAGCGGTTCGCGCCGCAAACGTCTGCAAAGTTCCGTGCCGCTCATTCCGGGCAGCATCAGATCGAGCAAAATCAAATCCGGCGGATGCTTTTCGTCCAATGCAAGCCGCAAACCTTTTTCGCCCGATTCGGCAATTACGGGGCGAAATCCTTCGCGTTTGAAATTATACTGCAAACTTTCGGCAATATCCGCGTCGTCTTCGATTATTAAAATTTGCTGCATCATAAATAATCAGATTATTTGCCGAATATAGACGCGATGTGAACAAAATGTTAAATAAATGTTAAATAAATTTCTCTGATTTTCAGATACGTCTGAATTCCGAGAAGCTATTTGAAAACTTTTAAGTCGAAAATACAAAGATTAAACTGTTCGCTGTTAGCTGTTGACTGTTCACTTTTTCAAAATAATCTTTTCATTTGATTAAAAACGGATAGTGAACAGTTAATAACGAACAGTCTTGAAATCATTTCAGACAAATTCGGAGTTTTGCGGGCAATTTCTAAAGATTACATTTCTTCCTTCGGCAAGATCAGCGTCCGCAATTTTCCGCACGGTTTTATTTCATCGAAAGCGACGCAGTCATCATAAACCTCCGCCCAATCGTCAATTTCCAGATCGAGAACAGCCAGAGCCGCCGTCGGCATTCTCGCGTTTTCGCCGGCTAAAACTCTAACTAAACCTTCAAATCCGGGATTATGTCCGACGAGCATTAATGTTTTCGCGCTTGCGTCCGTTTGTGAAACAACTTCCAGAAGCCGCAGCGGACTGGCTTCGTAAATTTTCTCGTTAAAGCGAATTTCCGCCTCGAAATTCGCCGCTTTTTTGACGAGTTCCGCCGTTTGCTTCGCTCTTTCGGCGGGCGAAGAAATTATCAGATCGGGCGCGAAATCATTTTTCTTCATAAATTCGCCCATAAAAGGCGCGGCTTTTTTTCCGCGCTCGTTCAAAGGTCGCTCGAAATCCGACAGAGATTCATCGTTCCAACTCGATTTGGCGTGCCGCAGCACGTAAAGTGTTTTCATAATTGTTCTAACCTTTCGCCGCTTATTTTGCAGCGGATACGGAAATTTCCTTTAAAATGATCGGATGAGGTTTGCCGATAGCTCTGAGCGTCGAATAAACTTTTTTTCGCAGTTTTTTATCTTTTTCGGCGGCAAGGAGAACGTCTGTAATTGATAAAATACCGACGAGTTCGCGTTTTTTGTTGATGACCGGAAGACGTTTTATCTGCTTTCGCTTCATTTTTTTCAGAGCCGTTTCGACATCATCATCTGCCGGACAAGCAACGATTTTGCCTTTTGCCAGTTCCGAAATTTTTATCTCTGAAGCCCGTTTGTTTTGACTTGCCAAACAAATCGCAACGTCGCGGTCTGTAATCATTTTGATAACTTTTTTATTTTCATCAATAACCGGCACAACGCCGCAATCTTTTCGCCACATAATTTCGACGGCTTTATTTAAATCGTCCGACGGATGACAAAACGCGACATCTTTTGTCATAATTGTTTTTACTTTCATAAAATTTTATAAATGCCTTTTTCCAAAGAAATTTTTTAAATTCAAAAATTTTTTTCTATAAATTTAATATAACAGCAGAAAATGAAAACACATAAACTTGCCGCGATAGACATCGGCTCGAATTCCCTGAAACTCGTTATCACCGAAGCCGCCGCGAGCGATTCGTTTACGGTGCTTTTGCAGGAGCGCGAGCGCGTCCGGCTCGGACACGAAACTTTGAAAAACAAGTTTTTGTCCGACGAAGCGATTGAACTTTCAGCCGGAGCGATCAGCAGATTCCGCTCGATTGCCGACAGCCGCGAAGTTGATTCGATCATCGCCGTCGCCACCGCTTCCGTGCGCGAAGCGAAAAATTCGGCGCAGTTCGTCAAAGAAATTCACGAACGAACGGGCGTAAAGGTCGAGATTCTGCCGTCAATCGAAGAAGCCCGTCTGATCGGAATCGCCGTCGCGCAAAATATGGGTTTTGAAGGCGACGGCTCTTCGCTTTTAAACATAGACATCGGCGGCGGTTCGACCGAACTTTCCTTAATGTCGGGCGGCGAACCTTATAAACTTTTTTCGCTCAAACTCGGTGCGGTCGGTCTGACGGAAAAATTCATACTCAGCGATCCGCCGAAAAAAAAGGAGATCAAAAAATTAAAACGCGAAATAAAATTCGCGCTCGAAAGACCTCTGCGAAAGATCGAAGGCGAAAAATGGCAGCTTTCGACGGGAAGTTCCGGCACGATTCTGCGGCTCGCATCGCTTTTGAATTTTCAGGCAGGCGGAAGTTTAGAGGAATTTTCCGACGTAAAACTTAAAAAACTCAATGCTTTCAACAAAAAACTGAGAAAAACCACTTACGAAGAACGCGCCGTAATGCCGGGCGTAAGTCCGCAACGCGCCGAAGTCATCATCGCCGGCGGTTTGATTCTCGAAGGCGTTATGAAAGCCCTGAATATCAAAACACTCAAGCCCTGCACTTATGCTCTGCGCGAAGGCGTGATAATTGATTATCTGCGCGAGATCGAAGCCGAATCTCTGCCGCCCGTGCCGGATGTGGAAGACATACGCTTGCGCGACATTTTCGCCATCGGCAGACGCTACGGCTACGAAGAAAAACACGCTTTGCAGGTGGCAAATCTGGCGGAAAAAATCTTCGACCAACTCGCGCCCGCCTACGATTTTACGCGCCAAGACAGAACATTGCTTGCCGCCGCCGCGCTTCTGCACAATGTCGGTTATCACATCTCGCACGAATCGCATCACAAACATTCTTATTACCTGATAAAACATTCGGAAATTACCGGCTTTTCCGAAAACGAAAAAGCGATAATCGCCAACATCGCCCGCTATCACCGCAAGGCTCTGCCCAAATCGAAGCACATCGAATATATGCAGCTTGCCGAAAGCGACAGAAAAAAGGTCGCCAAACTCGGCGGAATTCTGCGCCTCGCCGACGCGCTCGACAGAGGTTATGAAAATCACGTTAAAAACGTAAAATTCAATTTTCAAAAGGATAAAATTCATCTCAAACTCGTCAGCAATAAAGACTGCCGCATCGAGATCGAGGCGGTTGAAACAAAAAAAGATTTGTTTGAATACGCCTTTGATTGCGAACTGATCGCCGTCGAAGAAAATACGCTCGCTCAGGCTTCGGTAAATTCTTGACTTACAAATTAAATAATCATAAAGGTCTGTAAAATAATCCGTTTCAAAATAAGGAGAAAATCAAAATGTGGGAAGATTTCAAAGAATTTATCGCACGCGGAAACGTGCTTGATTTAGCAATCGGCGTAATTATCGGCGCGGCTTTCGGCACGATCGTTACTACTTTAACCGAAGGAATCATAATGCCGGTCGTCGGATTGTTTACGGGCAAAATTGATTTTTCAAACAAATGCTGGAATCTAACCGACGAGCCGATCACGACTTGCGCCGCCGCCGTCGAAAAAGGCGTGGCGGTTATTCAATACGGCAAATTCATCACCAGTCTTATCAACTTTTTAATCATCGCTTTCGTGATGTTTTTGATCGCCCGCTGGGGCTTGAATTTATTCAAAGTTTTAGAAGCGGAAAAGAAAACCGAAGCCGACGAAGAAAAAATCTCTGCCGAAGAAAGAGTCTTAATGGAAATCCGCGATATTTTGAAGGATCAGAAAACAAGTTAGCCGTTAGCTGTGAGCGGTTAGCTGTTTTTCGTTTTTTCGCGTAGTGAATTTTCCATTTAAAATTTCCGGGTTTTTTCGGGCGTTATGCAAAAATCGAGTTTTACGTCAAATTCATTGACATCGGAAATTTCCGCGACGGGCGCGAAATACGACAAACCGATCTTCAAAACGTCCGTGCGGCATTCGCTTAAAAATTTATCGTAAAAACCTTTTCCGTAACCGACGCGAAAACCAAATTCATCAAACGCCAGAAGCGGAACTAAAACCATATCAATTTTCCCGATCTCGACAAGTTCCGTATTTGTCGGTTCGGCTATATGCCATTTATTTTCAATAAGTTCCGTTAAAGCGTCATACTTCAAATTCTCGAGCGTCATCGTTTGAAAATCTACGCGCGAAACGATTGTTGCAATTTCGGGAAAATCCTGCCATAAAAGTTCGATGATTTTGTCCGTTTTAACTTCGTTATTTTTCTCGATTGCTAAAAAAACGTGCAGAAAACGAACTGTTTCCAAACTGAATTTCTCAAAAAACCGTTCGGCAATTTCGCGGCTTTTTTCATCTCTTTCGGCATCGGAAAGCGATTTCTGCTTGGCAAGATAAATTTTGCGGAGTTCGCTTTTTGTCATTTCAAATTAACCGCGTTTTTTATCCGGTCTGTTTTTATGCGCCGCCGCATTTTTAATTGAAGAATCATTCTGCTTGAAATTCTGTTCGGCTTTCGATTCGTTTTTATTTTTAGCAGTTTCCAAAAGTTTTGCGTCTTCCAGAATTTTCAAAGCCGCCTTCGCTTTTTTGCTCGGTCTTTTTTTCACTTTAGCCATTATATTTTTCCTTTTATTCAATGAATCTATTAATTTTGGAAACTTTAATTCTTCTCGATCCAACCGCCGCCGACGCATTCTTCGCCGTTGTAAAAAACCGTCGCTTGTCCGGGCGTGATGGCGGCTTGCGGCTCGTCAAAAACTATTCGGGCGCGATTGTTTGGCAGAGCGTAAATCGTCGCCGGTTCGGGATCGTGGCGGTAACGCACTTTGACCGAAGCGCGGACGGGTTCAGAAGGTTCATCAAACGCCACCCAATTTACGCCTTTGGCGGTAAATTCGGGTTGGTCTAATTCTTCTTTTTCACCCGCGATAATTTGGTTTTTTGCGCGTTCGATCTGCACGACGTAAAGCGGTTTTTCGTGCGCGATTCCCAAACCTCTGCGCTGTCCGATTGTGTAGCGGTGAATCCCCGTGTGTTCGCCGATCTTTTCGCCTTTTGTGTTGACAATATCGCCCGCTTCCGGCATTTCGTCCGCGCGATTTTCGTGGTCTAAATAGCGGTCAATAAATTCGGAATATTTGCCGTCGGGAACAAAGCAGATTTCCTGCGATTCCTGTTTTTCGGCAACGTATAAATCGGCATCACGCGCCAGATCGCGCACTTCCGATTTGAGCATTTCGCCTAACGGAAAATACGCGCGTGAAAGCTGGTCTTGGTTTAATTCCCAAAGGAAATAACTTTGGTCTTTCCAATGATTGCGCCCGCGAAAAAGCCGATAACGATTCGCTTTTTCGTCATATTCGACGCGGGCGTAATGTCCGGTCGCAACTTTATCGCAGCCTAAACTAACCGCTAATTTATCCAGAGAAGCGAATTTCAGACGCGAATTGCAGGCAACGCACGGAATCGGCGTTTCGCCATTTAAATAACTGTCAACAAAAGGATTAACCACATCGCGCTCAAAATCTTTTTCGAGATTTAAAACGTAAAACGGAAAACCTAAACTTTCAGCCACGCGCCTTGCGTCGTAAACATCGTCGAGCGAACAGCATCTGGACGGCAGCGGATCGCCGTTTTCGTCCACGTTTATATGCCGACGCTGATTCCAAAGCTGCATCGTAAAACCGATCAATTCGTGTCCCTGCTTTTTTAATAAAGCCGCCGCCGCCGAAGAATCCACGCCGCCGCTCATTGCTACTGCTATTTTCATTGTTTTATAAATCGGTCTTTGGTCTTTGGCTTTTGGACTTTGGCTAAATCAAGAAGCTATTTTAAGTTTTAATTTCAAAAACCAAAGACCAAAAGCCAAAGACCAATTTTTAATTAAATACTACTTTCGGGCAGAAAAATCTGCTAATCTTACAAAGTATAACAAAAAATGTTAGAGAAGCCTTGTTTATGAAAAGATGTCCGCAATGCAGCAGCGTTTTTGAAGATAATGTCAGCTTTTGTGCGAATGACGGCGCGACTTTAATTGATGAACATTTCGTGCTGCCGTCCGAGCAAATCGAAGAAGATACGATTATCAGAACGAATCCGATTGTTATTGATTTAGAGCAGGACGGGCAAACTTCGCAGCAGATTCCGCAAGTTGAACCGCAAGCCGAAAATATCATTGTCGTTCCGGCGCAAAACGCTTCGGCAAATAGAAACTATCTGCTGTTTCTGCTTGTCGGTCTGCTGATCGGCGGTTTTCTGGTTTTGGCGGCGTTGATGTTTTCGAGAGGTTATTTTTCAAGCGAAAAAGTCGCCGTAAATACTGCGGAAAATAGAGAAAATACGGCAATTGAAGAGTCGGCGGTTGAAGACGAAAATAATTTTCCGACTGCGGGCGAAAAACACAGCGAGATGAACACGGCAATTGACGAAAGCGATCTGAACGGGCGCGTGATAACGCTCAATGCTTACGTTCGCTCTGCGCCAAACGCAAATGCGGCGGAAATTGACGTTTTGCCGGAAAATGACCGGATAAAAATAATCGAGCGCGAAAACGATAAAAGTCCTTGGTATAAAGTCGTATGCGAACACGGCACAAGCGGCTGGATGCACGGCAACACGATTGAATTTACGGACGGTTACTGAGAAGCTGTTTGGAAACGTATCGCAGGCTTCCAGCCGGCAGTCTTGGTGGCTTCCAGCCGCCAAATTTATCTGTTTTTTCCGCAATTTCGAGTAAATAACGCTCGAATTGGCGGCTGGAAGCCACCAAGACTGCCGGCAAGATGCCGGCGTTACGTTTTTTTTGAGTTTCCAAACAACTTCTGAGAAAAATAGTTGTATTATTAAAAAAACTGTGCGACACTCCAATTCAGTTTCAGATCAACTCTCTCCAAAGATTCACGAACACAATTTCAACAAAATGCTTCGAGTAAAATCGCCAAAACCGGAATGAAAAAACGCCGCTTCAAATTCAAACCGCCTGATGAACAATCGCCGTTTTGGTGGTTCAGATGGATTCCGACGATTGTTATTTCGATCCTGATCTTATACTTTTTGTATATTGTCGGCAGCGTCGCGCTGATTCCCGTTCTGGCTTCGGTTGCGCTCGCTTATCTGCTCAATCCGATTGTCAGCGAAGGCGTAAAACGCGGACTTTCGCGCACCATTTCGGCGGTTATCGCAATTTTGCTGGTAACGCTCGTTATCACTGCGTTTGCAACTTACGTCGTTCCCGATCTATGGACGGAAAGTTCAAAAGCCGGAGCGAAGATCGCGGAAAATTTCACGCCCGAAAATGCCGCCCGTCAGAGATATTATCTCAGACGCTTTTCTCCCGCGCTGGAAAAAGTGGCGGGCGACAAGATAGAAACATTTTTGAGCGATCCGGTCAAATTTTACAACGAAAATATGTCGGCTTCGGCTTCGCTCGACGAGAAGGGAAATGTTACGGTTGCAACGGGCGGCGGCGGAAGCGCGGCGGTAATATCTGTGCTGAATTCCTCGCTCGATCTGATGCTCGTGCCGTTTTTCGTGTTTTACATTCTCATAGATTTTCACAGATGGCGCGTGTCTTTGGAAGAACTGATTCCGCCGCGTTTTCGCAAACCGTTCAGCAATTTGTTTGATGAATCGGGCAGAATTTTGCAGTCTTATGTGCGCGGACAGCTTTTTATCGGCTTGATTATGGCGGTTTGCTACGGCATCGGTTTTTGGTTTCTCGACGTTCCGGCGTGGGCGGGAATCGCGCTGATCGCCGGATTATTAAACGCCATTCCTTATGTCGGGACGATTCTCGGCGTGCTTCTCGCCTGCGGTTTTACGTTTGCCGACGGCGGAGGTTTATGGGACATCGCCGCCGTTCTGGGAGTTTTCGCCGCCGTTCAAACTCTGGAAGGCTACATTTTGACTCCGAAAATTCTTGGCGGCAGGCTCAATCTGCATCCGATGGCGGTATTTCTGGGACTTCTGATCGGCGGCAAATTATTCGGCTTGCTCGGCGTGATTCTCGCCATTCCGTCAATCGCCATCGCCAAAGTTTTCTTCAAATTTATCCGCGAACTTTATCAGGATTCTTATTTTTATCATCATGGCGAAGTTGACACGCCGGATACGCCGAGCGAAAATCTCGAAGACCGAATTGCCGAAGCCGCCGAAACCGTGCTTGCCGAACAAGCCGGCACGGATGAAAAAGGAGTTGTCGGAGAAATAGATTCGCAGGCAAACGAAATGCCGCCTGTTATTGAAAAATCCGGGTAGCAAAAAAGCGAAACTATCTTATCAATTAAATGCCGCAAACTATTTTGTAAATTCTTGAATATTTATCAACTTGCGGGCGCAGAGCAACCCTTCCAGACCTGCAATCTTTTTATTCTTGAGCGCAGTCATTGGTAATGATAACTCAAGATAAAAGAAGAAAAGGCAAGACAATCAAATTAGCAAGTTGGGAAGGGTTGCTCTCTCGCCCGCTGTTTAAGAACTTAAAATTACGCTTTTCATTTCCCGACATTTTTCGTATAACTCGCCCGCACAATCGTTTTGATATTTCCGCGCACGTTAAAATCGCCTTCCAGTTCGACGCGCAAAGGATCACAGGCGGCAACGAAATCTTCTAAAATCTGATTGATAACGTGTTCGTGAAAAATTTTTATTTCGCGGAAACCGTTGATATAAAGTTTCAAACTTTTCAGTTCGATACAGCGTTCG
The DNA here is from genome assembly GCA_965214585.1 of Pyrinomonadaceae bacterium. Lineage (GTDB taxonomy): Bacteria > Acidobacteriota > Blastocatellia > Pyrinomonadales > Pyrinomonadaceae > JAHCHG01. The sequence continues at coordinate 2,081,481 of OZ243957.1, forward strand.
TTCGGAACGTATTTTAATTTGATCGTCGCAAAATCGGGAAAATCCGAAAACGGACAAATCGCCGTAAATTCGGGAATCTCGAAATCAATCCAAATCTCGCGTCCGGCGTATTCGTATTTAAATGTATCAAGCGGCACAAGATTCATTTCTTCGCGCGGAGTCGAGCGAATGTCCAAATTTTGCTGATTAATCGGCGGTAAATTCATTTCGTCTGACATAATTTTTCTAAAATTGTTAATTGTTCGTCGTTAGTTGTTAGTTGTTTTAAGAGAAGAAATAAATTTCCCGAACAGCAAACTACGCAGCCAACGACAAGCAGCTAACATCTCCTCAAAACTTAAATTTTCTGACCGTCGCCAGATCGCTCACGCCGCGATTTTCCAGTTCGGCTAGAAGATTAACAAAAATATGCGCCGTCGCGCGTGCGTCGTCGCCGGCGCGATGATGATTGACAAGCGGAACGCGGTAGTATTCGGCGAGCGTTTTCAAGCGGTGATTCTGCACGACATTTTTGTTCAGACGGCGCGAAAGTCGGACAGTGCATAAATGCGGATTTGCGACCAGATAATCTTCGTGAATTTTTTTAATTTCGTGATTCAAAAACCGCATATCAAACGGCGCGTTGTGCGCGACCAAAACGGAATCGCCGATAAAATCCAGAAAATCCGTCATCACCTCGCGGAATTTCGGCGCACGTCTGACCATCTGATCCGAAATTCCCGTCAGTTGCGAAATAAACAACGGAATCGGAACTTCCGGGTTAACCAGCGTCTGAAAATCTTCCGTAATTTTCCCGCCCTCTACACGAAACGCGCCGATTTCCGTCACGCGGCACGGCGGAGATTTCGCGCCCGTCGTTTCCAGATCAAATACGACAAAAGACGTTTCGGAAAATTTTCTTTTATCCGAATTATTTTCAATAAGTTCAACTGAATCGTCGCTTAAATTAAGACGCGGATCGCTCGCCACCAAATCCGCAGCCAGAAGTTTTGCCAAATCCGCATCGGAATTGGAAATTCGCATCACGCGCTCGACAACTTTTTTGGCAGTCGCGCGTCCGCCGAAAGCCTTCAAAAGTTCAATCGTTTCCTTTATTAAAATCGAATCTGAAATGAGATTATAATGCGGCGACATAGTTTTTATTAATTTTAGCGTGAAAATACAAAACTGCAAAAGTTAATCGCAAGTTATTTTGCAAACATTCCGCCTTTGCGTGAAAATGAATTTCCTGTAAAAATCTATTTCAGAATGACGGAAGAAAAAATTATAGAACATTTCAGAGAAACAGACGCGCTTTTGGACGGACATTTCATTTTATCAAGCGGTTTACACAGCCCGAAATATCTGCAATGCGCTCTGGCTTTGCAATATCCTAAGGACGCGGCGAAATTCGGGCGGGCAATTGCCGAAAAATTCGCGGATGCCGAAATTGAAACAGTCGCATCGCCCGCCATCGGCGGTTTAATAATCGGCTACGAAATCGCCAAAGCGTTAAATGTGCGCTTCATCTGGACTGAACGGCAAAACGGCGAAATGACGCTCAGACGCGGTTTTTCGATCAAAAAAGGCGAAAAAATTTTAGCCGTCGAAGACGTAATCACAACCGGCGGTTCGATCAGAGAATGTATCGAAGTTTTGAAAAATCACGGCGGAAATGTAACAAACGCCGCGACGATAATTGACCGTTCAAACGGAAATGCCGAAACGGGCGTTCCGCTTGCCGCGCTTGCTGCTCTGGAAGTTCCAAGCTACAAACCGGAAAATTGCCCGTTGTGCGAAACAGGCGAAAAAGCCGTCAAACCGGGAAGCAGAAATATATAAATAACTCACCTTTCACGAAAAGTGATTTTTTCTTGTCGCCAAAGGCGATGAACATTATAGCGTAGGGAGCAATGAGCGACAGCGAATGAATCCCTACGTTTGATAATCGAGTTTATTTGCTCGCTGAAAGTGAGCAACATTTAACGTCCGCGTGTTCGACACTTTCAGCGTCGGGAAATCGTTGTCAAATAAACGTAGGGTTTTGCTCATCCTTCGCTTTAACCCTACGCTATAATGTTAATCGTCTTCGATGACAAGAAATAAATCGCGTAAGATAGTAAATAAGATTTTGGTCTTTGGTTTTTGTTATTTTTCAAATTTGATTGAATTTGTTAAATTTCTTCCAAAAACCAAAAACCATCTAAAAATCAATGAATTACAAACTTCTCATTCAATACGACGGCACGGATTTTCACGGCTGGCAAGTGCAGGAAAATCAGCGCACCGTGCAGGGCGAACTCGAAAGAGCTTTGAGTTTGATCGAAAACGCGGAAGTCAAAGTCGCCGGTTCGGGCAGAACCGACGCGGGAGTTCACGCCGAAGGGCAGGTGGCGAGCGTTCAAATCAGCCGAAAATTTACTTCCGACAAACTCCGCAGCGCGATAAACGGAAACGTCTGGCGCGATCTGCGAATATTAAACGCCGAAAAAGCACCAGACGATTTTCACGCGAGATTTTCCGCCAAAGGCAAAACTTACGTTTACCGCACAATCAACGCGCCCGTCATCTCTCCGTTTTGGCAGCGTTACGCCCATCACGAAGCAAGACCTCTCGACGTTGGCAGAATGAATTCGGCGGCGCGTTTATTCTTAGGCGAACACGATTGGACGGCATTTTCCGCCGCAAATTCCGATGCCGAAACGCGCGTGCGGACAATTTCCGATTTTTCAGTAGAATCAATCTGGGACAAACGCGCAAACGCTTCATTAATCGAATTCCGCATCACCGGCAACGGATTTTTGCGCTATATGGTCAGATCAATCGTCGGCACAATGCTCGAAGTCGGGCGCGGCGAAAAAGATTCTGATACAATTCAGACGGCAATCATCAGCGGCGACAGAGATTTAGCTGGAATTACCGCGCCCGCAAATGGTTTGACTTTGGTAAAAGTTTACTACGATTAAAAAAGTGTTGACAAACTAAAAATTTATCTGTATTCTGACAAATCGCTCTTTTTGTTAATACAGTTTCATAAAAAGCAAGTAAAAGATAAAATTGATAGGAGTTTATTTTTTATGAAACTTAATTACACATTTGAAAGCATTCTTAATACTCTTTCCGCAAAATTTCCTAATCTTGGGGATGAAATTTCTCTGTATCTTCTTGCATTTATAGTCCGTCAATATAATATTGGTTTGGGATTTTTTGATTTGTTCAACTATCAAGTTCTTGAGCAAATTGAAAACTTTGTTTCCTCCAAAAACGCTCTCCAAAAAATGTATTATAATCGTGATTCTAAGATGACAAAATCATCTATTGACCAAAGATTTTGTAAGTTTTTAATTCAAGATTACTTAGATAACAATATCAGACTTAAACGTGATTCTTATTATGAATTACAAAGTCTTAGAAAATTTTTAATAGAACTCGCCGAACCAAAACCAAACCAAATTATATATAGCCCAAACTGTGGTATTGGCTCTATATTCATTGATCTTTACGAAACTTTTCCTGATTATAATTTCAAATTTAACGGACACGCAGACTACAAAACAGGATTTCTTTGTGAAGCGAATTTATTTGCAAATAATGTTAAAGTTCCTTTCAATATTATTTCATTTAATCCATTAAAATTTGAATCCGACATTGAAATTGAAATCGAGGAAGAGGCAGATATTGCAATTACAATTCCGCCGCTCATATCTAATTTATCTGTAGATAATTATGTTGAGATAATGTTAGCTGTGCTTAACGAAAAGGGGAAGGCTATTATAGTTGTGCCTGAAGGTTTTCTTGTAAATGCTATGGATAAGAAAATTCGAGAGAAATACTTGTCTAGTGATTTGATAGAGAAAGTTGTTAGTTTACCCGAAAATGCTTTTATGCCAAATTCTGCTATTAAAAGCTCTGTTATAATTTTTAACAAAAATAAAGCGCGGAAAGGTTTAGTATTTTTTGATGGTAAGGAGGAAAAATTTGAGCCGATAGAAATTCAAAGTAGTTTTATTAGCTCACAAAAAAATCTCAATTTAAGAGTTTCTCGATATGCTTTAAAGGAGAGTAAAGAGTTAAGGAATATTCTTGCTCACCAGCAACATGATGTAAGAAAAATCAAAGATTTGGTAGAACTGTTTAAATCGGGGCGTTTTTATTCGCCTAAGAATAGAATTACTGAAAACTCGTCAGAAAACCTGCCTTACGTTCGAGTTTCTGATTTAGCTAAAAATGAAACTGAATTTGATTTAGATATTTCCAAAATCGAACGTAAAATTTCACGCAACAATGCTCATAAAGTAATTGATTTTTCGGCTATTTTAGTCAGTAAAATTGCTCCCAAACTCAAACCGACTTATTTTGAGTTTACAAACAACCCTATTATTATCGGCTCAGATATAATTGCGCTAAAGATGAAAGAAGATGTAGATATTGAATATTTTTTAACTCAACTTCATTCACGGATTGTGCAAATTCAAGTTGAGATGATGAGTTCAGGCACAACAATTAATCGCATCTCCACAGAAGATTTTTTGAACATTCAGATAATTTTACCGCCGTTGGAAAAACAACGCCGTCGTCAGATTTTGGAAATGCGCGGCGTAATTGAAGAAAAAGCGATTGCTCAAGAGAAAGTTGCCAAAGCTGAAAAACAGATTGATGCAATTGAATATGAAGTAATTGCTAATATGAATCACAGTTTAAAAAATAAACTGGGTGTGATAATTAATGATTATGATACGCTGGTTCGATTTTTACACCGTAAGGAACGTGCTAATTCTCCGATTAGTTTTAATGACACGATTCGTCCTATTTTTGAAAACGAAAGTATTTCCGATGTTGATACAATTCAACTGATTACCGAAAGACTAAAAAATAATCTTTTGGATACATCGAAGGTTTTTAATACTTCTTTGAAACTTCAAACACGCGAGTTGAAAAAAGATTCGGTTGAACTTGTCGTTTATTTTCGCAATGAACTGAAACCTTCTTTTGCCGGAAAAGATTTTACAATCGAAATCGTTGCCGAACCTAAGTTAAAACTTAACGTCTTCCTTGATAAGGAAGTTTTTAGAGATGTAATTGATAATTTAGTTAATAACGCCGAATTGCACGGATTTACAGAAGAAAACCGCGAATATAAAATCGTTTTTGAACTCTCGAAATCAGAAGAAATTTATGATGAAAAAAGCGAATCTGTCAAAAATTATGCTCGAATCGTTTACAAAAATAATGGAAAACCTTTTCCCAAAGGATTTTCTTTTGATGATTATGTAAGATATTCGAGTAAAGCCGGCAAAACGCAAGGCACGGGAATCGGCGGCGCAGTTGTTGATAAAATTATCAAACTGCACGAAGGCAAATTTAATGAACTGCCGACAAACGAACATTCGATATTCAGCGTTCAATTTGAAATTTTATTGCCTTTAGAGGATTAGAAATTTATGCAAATTCATATTCTTTTGATTGATGACAACAAGGATTACTGCAAAAGTCTGAAAAACAGATTTTGGGAAATCGGTGAAGAAAAAAATTTGAATATTCAAATAACCGATTTTCAAAATTTAGAAGAAGGCTTTGCTATTTTGGAAAAGGAAAGCAAATATAAAGCAGTAATTTTGGACGCGAAATGTTTGCAGACGAAAGAGCAGGAAACGGAAGATTTTGAATTTTTGCCCGAAGCACTCGACGAACTTGAAATAATGGACAGCAAAAGGGAAATTCATACCCCTTTTGTAGTGAACACGGGTTATTTTGATACGGAAGTTTTAAGTTCTTTATCTGCAAAAATTACCCGACAAAGAGGTAAACTCTTTGACAAATCCACGCAAGAAGAAGAAATGTTAGAGTATTTGTTAGAAGAAATTGGAAATGCTGAAAATACTAAAATCGAAAAGCAGTTTGCCGATGTTTTTGAAATATTTGATAAAGGTTATTTGGATTCAACCTTTAGAGGACATTTAATAAAATTGTTAAAAAACTCTAATTCTGATAATCCGACTGATATAAAAACCAATTTGGCTTTATTAAGAAATCTGCAAGAGCAAATCTTTCAAACTATAAACAAGCAAGTTGATAAAATAATTCCAGATTTTGCAATTCAACCGAATGTTTCTTTTTGGAAGGTTCACAATCATCTGTCAGGCAACAAAACAAAACATACAGATTATAAACCCTCAACGGAAGTGTTTCAGAATAACTGGATCGAGCATTTATCAGAGTGTATTTACAAGATAGCAAGTGATAATGGCTCTCATAATCCTTTTGATTTAACGCCGTTACCAAATCGTTATACTGTTAAAAGTCTTGTATTTGCCTTTTTAGAACAATTACTTTGGTTTAAGAAATTGCTAGATGAAAATAATGCAAAAAGTTGATTTTCAAAAAATAATGTCTTCGCCCGTCGCAGCTTATGACGAAGGTTTGCGCTTTTTTATGGGGAAAGGAACGCTCAACGAAACTTTGCGAAAAATTGCGAAAGATTTAGGAAGTCGCTCGATTGATTACAGCGTGATCGGCGCGGTTGCGCTTAATCAGCACGGTTATCGGCGTTTTACAGAAGATATTGATTTGCTGCTCACGCGAGAAGGTTTGCAGAAATTTCAAAATGAATTAGTCGGTTTAGGTTATCGTCCGGCGTTTGAAGGCGCGAAGAAAAAGTTTCGCACGACGGCGGAAAATGTGACAATTAAAATAATTACGGCGGGCGAATTTCCGGGCGACGGAAAAGAAAAACCCGTGATTTTTCCGAATCCGAGTGAAGATCAAATTGAAATTGACGTGGTGAAAACTCTGAGTTTGGAAAAACTGATTGAATTAAAATTAGCTTCGGGAATGACCGCCGCACATCGCTTGAAAGATTTGGCGGATGTGCAGGAAATTATTAAAATAAAGAATTTGACGGCGGAATTTGCCGAAAAGCTAAATCATTATGTGCGCGAAAAGTTTTTGGAACTGCAAACAGCGGTTGCCGAAGCCGACGAAAAAGAATGAAAATTTATCACATTGTAACTCCCGAAGTTTGGGACAAGTTTAAGAACGAAGATTTCTACGAAGCAGAGAGTCTGCAAACCGAAGGCTTTATTCATTGCAGTTTTGCGAACCAACTCGAAGTAGTTTTGGAAAGATATTATAAAAACGCGGGAAAGGTTTTGGTTTTGCAGATCGAAACGGACGAATTAACTTCAAAATTGGTCAACGAACCTTCGACAAATGATGAGGTTTATCCGCACATTTACGGGAAAATAAATAAGAACGCGATTGTTGGGATTGAAGAAGGAAAATTATCCACAGATGCACACGGATAAACACAGATAAGAAATGATTTGTTAAAATATTTCTGCACTGCAATCAAAAAAATCTGTGTTCATCCGTGTTCATCTGTGGACGAAAAAATGCACGAAAATTTCGCCAACATTATCAAACCCGATTCCGAAGAAGCTGCACTTCTTTCGCAGATTGACGCGGCGCGTCTGCCGAATCATATGGCGATAATTATGGACGGCAACGGGCGTTGGGCGAAAAAGCGCGGGAAGCCGAGAATTTTCGGGCATCGTGAAGGCGCGGAATCGGTTCGCGCGATTTTAGACACTTGCGCCAGACTTGAGATAAAAGCCGTAACTCTTTACGCTTTTTCGACCGAAAATTGGAAGCGTCCCGAAACGGAAGTTTCCGGTTTGATGCAGATGCTCAATTTTTACTTGAAAAAGGAACTTAAAACCGTTCACGATAACAACATACGTTTTCAAGCAATCGGGAAGATCGAAGATTTAAACTCGGACATACAAAAACGAATTGCCGCCGCCGAAGCGAAAACAAAGGAAAATACGGGAACGATTTTGAGCATCGCACTCAATTACGGCGGACGCGCCGAAATCGTCGAAGCGTGCAAAAAAGCGTTTGAGAAATTCAGCGAAAACGGCAATGCAATTGAAGATTTAAGCGAAGCGGACATTGAAGAAAACCTTTACACGCACAATCTGCCCGAAGTTGATCTTCTCGTCAGAACAAGCGGCGAAATGCGGATTTCCAATTTTCTTTTGTGGCAGATTGCATACAGCGAAATTTATGTTACGCCGACGCTTTTCCCGGACTTTCGGCGCGAAGAAATCTTCAAGGCGATTCTTGAATTTCAAAAACGCGACAGACGTTTCGGCGGAGTTTGAAAAGGTGAAAAGGTAAAGGGTAAAAGGTAGAAGGTTAAAAATATAAAATTGAAAACCGCAAAATATCATAATTCTTTTCTCTTCCTTTTACCCTTTACCCTTCTACCTTCTAATTTATGAAAAGCAGAATAATAACCGCGCTTTTTGCGCTTCCCGTTTTGATTTTTTCAATTGTGATGCCTTACGCTCTGCCGCAGTTTGAGCAGGCAAAATGGCTTTTCGTTGTGATCGCCGCCGCCGCTTTGGTTGCGGGGCTTTACGAGTTTTTTTTGATGACGAAAAAACTCGAACTTAAAGCCGATGCTTCGATTGGTTTTATGGGCGCGGCAGCACTTTTTGTCGCATTTTTGTTTGACGCGCCGCGCAATGCGCCCGATCTGCTGATCTTAACTTTGGCGGTTTTTATAATAATTCTCCTTGCCACGCAGACTTTTCGTTTTCAAAAAGATTTTACAAAAATGCTCGCCGGAGTCGGCGTAACGATTTTGGGCGTTCTTTATGTGATGTTTCTGGGCGGTTTTCTCGTTTCGATGCGCGTCGGTTTTGCCGAAACGCTCGTTCCGCATCTTTCTTCAAAACTTTTAGGCTTTTTCTTTTTGGTCGCAATGGGCGCGGACATCGGCGCGTATTACGTCGGCAAAACAATCGGAAAAAATAAGCTAGTGCCGAAAATTTCGCCGAACAAAACTTGGGAAGGCTTCGTCGGCGGAATTTTGATCGCCGCCGCATTCGCTGCCGTTTCGACTCTTTTATTTTTTCCCGAACTTCCATACAAAGTTTCGATTCCGCTGGCAATTGTGATGGCACTTTTCGGCGCAATCGGCGATTTGGCGGAAAGCGCAATAAAACGCGGTTCGGGCGCAAAAGACGCGGCAAACATCCTGCCCGGACACGGCGGTTTGCTCGACAGATTGGACAGCCTTCTGTTCAACGCGCCGATTCTTTATTATTTTGCGAGATTTTATTTTTAGAAATGTCTGAAATTACAAATAAAGAAGTCGGCGCGGGCGGATTTTGGAAAGTTATTAATGAGAAAAAAGACGCTTCGGTTGTTAAACAGATAACTCCGCTTTCCTGTGTTGCGGCAGTTGGCGTAATGTTGTTGGATAATCGCGGAATTTCAATGACGCAACGTGAAATTATTGATATAATCGGAGAGGCTTCGACAACCGAAAAATTAGCGGATTTCTTGAACGAAGTTGATAAACCGTTCGGAAAAGAAAAATGGCACGGAGTTATAATCGCCATAAAACATCTTGAAAAAATTGCGAAAAAGCGTCCCTTCGGAGCGATTTTTCGAGAAGGAAATCCACTCGGACATCTCGTTTTTATCGAAAAAATAGAAAGCAATATATTATATGTAAAAGATTCTTGGGAAGGAACAGCATATCAGATGACAGTAGAGGAACTTTCAAAAGTTTGGAATGGAGAAATAATTTTCAGATGGAACTTATCGAAATAAACAAAAAATCAAACGAACAAGCCGAAATCAAACTAAAATTTGCTGATGCGGAAAAAAGATACGAATTTTCCTACACGCAAGGCGAGATTTTTACGGTTGATTTTCCCGAAGAATTACGAAAAATTTTGAGATTATTGCCCGTTTCGATTACTCATTCGTTAGTTGAGAAAATCGAAAATTATTTAACCTCGAATACGGTTAATTTTCCTTTTGAAATGGAAATTGAAAGAGAAATTCTGCAATTAGTTTGAATAAAGAGTTTACAGCAGTTTTCAAGTTTTGCGGCGAAGTTCAAAGATCATTTTTCCGTTTTCGCTTTTTTCCCAAGTAACATCAGCTTCGATCAGATTTGCGCGGGATTTTATATTTGAAAGTCCGCGCCCTTTTTTTGCATTTTCCGCGTCAAAAATTCGTCCGTCGTTTTCGATTTTAACGACAAAACCCGATTTTGCGGAACTTGTTACGAACATTCGCACAGAGTCGGCTTCGGCGTGGCGGCAGATGTTGTTTAAGACTTCCTGCGCGATGCGGTAAATCTGCATTTGTTCGCCGGTTGATAATTCGAGATCGTCTTCGGTTTGCTCGTCGCAGACAAATTCGTATTCAAATCTTTCGCTTTTTGAACCTTCCGCCGCGTGCGTAATTAAAAGCCATTCGAGCGCGGCGGTTAAACCGACATTTTCCAGAACCGACGGACTCAAATCTTCGCAAATTCGGCGAATTTCTTCGGAAACCGTTTCGATTTCACTGCGAAAAGCGTTTGCTTCCAAATCCGCTTCGCTCGTTTCCGCGACGGGCAATTTGTCGGTCAGAAGCATCAATTTTCGCAAATCGGCAAGCGTCTGATCGTGCAAATCTCTGGCAATTCGGCGGCGTTCGCGCTCGGCTTCGTTTGCCAAATCAAGCCGCGCAGTTGAAAGTTCCTTATTGGTTTGCGCCAGTTCATCGCTCGTTTTAACAATCTGAAAACGCTCGAAAATCGCCCAGATCAGCGCGAGAACGGCGAGAAATAAAAGCACCGCGAGCGAAACGGAAGTCCACGGAAAAGGTGCTTCGGCAACCGTAAAATCGAAGGCAAGCGGCTGGCTGAAATCCAAATCCTTGTCGAGTGCGCGGGCTTTTACCGAATAAACGCCGGGCGGCAGATTTTCCATTAAAAAAACCGCTTCGTTGGAAAATTTCCGTTCGACAATTTTTCCCGACGCATCTTTGAGCAGAAACGAATATTGAAACTGTTCTGGAAATGTTCGGCTGCTGAGTGCCGTAACTTCAAGCGTCAGAGTATTTTGCGGATAATCGAGGTTTATTCCGCTGGCAAGTTCGTTTTGCGAATGAAGCCGTTTGCTCAAAATTCTGGTCGGAATCAGCAAAGGTTTTGAATTGTTCGGCTGATATTTCGCCGTTCCGCGATTCGTGCCGATCAATAAAGACCCGGTTTCGCCTTTTTCGCGCAAAGGCAGAACGGCGAAAATATTCTGCGACGGCAAACCTTGTTCGACATCCATTTTTGAACCGAGCCAGCCAAATTCATTATCAAATTTATACTGAAAAACGCCGTTCTCCGTTGCCGCCCAAGTTTTTTTATCGCCCGCGAAAACGTCGCGCACGGCAATTTCATCGCCGATCAGACTAAGTTTTCCGTTTTGATACAAATAAAGTCCGCGTCCCGTCGCAATCCAGATTCCTTTTTCCAAGTTTCCGCTGATCGCCCAAATTCCCGCACCGCGCAGCGGCTCAAAAGCCGTTTCGGTTGAAATTTTTTCGCCGTCGTAAAATAAAACGCCCGCGTCAACCGTTCCGATCCAAAGCCGCGAATCATTTTCAGCGTAAAGACATTTTATAAATTGGAGCGATGAATTTTGCGGAAACATCCGGTTTCGGCTTTCGTTTCCGATCTGCTCAAGACCTTTTCCGAAAACCGCCAAGTAAGTTTTTCCGCGAAAATGTTTAACCGCGCGAACTCCGTCCGTGATTTTTTCGTTAATCAAATCCGAATCGCCGAAAAATCCCGCTTGCGAACCGACGAGCAAGTTTCCTTCGGCATCTTCATTGACGGAAAAAATCGGCGCAAGCGGAACATTTTCAACAACTTGCCAACGCCCGAAGGTTTCATCGTAAACGAACAACCCGCGATTTGTTCCGGCGTAAATTTTGCCGTTTTTGCTTTGAAAAAATGTGCGGACAAAATTGCTGTTCGCGTCGTCGGAAATCTTTTCGTTAAACGGACTTTTTGCGTCAAAACGCGAAATTCCTTTGTCCGTTCCGAACCAGACGACGTTTTCGCGGTCAATAAAGATCGTATAAATATTGTTCGAGCGCAAACCGCCCGCCGTATTTTCAAATGTGAAATGCTCCGCGACTTCCAAACCGTGAAACAAATACGCGCCTTTTTCCTGCGTTCCAACCCAGAGATTTCCGTCCGAATCGGCTTTGAGCGATAACACATTTCCTGTCAAAACGTCTGATTTTTCGGGACTTGCCAAGTTTTCCGCCGAATAAATTCCGCTTGTATCATACCTTGCCGGAGTTCCGAAATTGATTTTTGCGTCGCCGCCGATTTCGAGCGCGTTGATGAAATACGGGCGCGGTTCGGACAAAATCGGCTTTAATTCGCCGTCTTCAAAAAGCATCAAACCGCGACTCAAAGTTCCGGCGATTACCGCGCCGTTTTTCTCGGCGAGGCTCGTAAACTTCAGAAAATTTTCTCCATCTCCACCGAGAAGCGGCGCGTTTGGAAAACTGTTTACTGTTTCGGAATTTTCGCCCGTTTTGCCGATCTCAAAAATGATTCCGTTTTCGGTCGCTAAAATTACGCGCTCGTCTTTAGTAATTAAAATTTCCGTAATCGTCTTGTCGGCAGTTTCTTTTACCGGCGAAAAATTTCCGTCCGCAAATTTATACGCGCCCGAATTTGCGCCGATCCAGAGCGTTTTGTTCTTATCAAACTTGAGCGCGAAAATTTTCTCGCCCGACAAACCTTCGACGGCAACCGTCTGCACGCGCCGCCCGTCGTATTTCGCCAAACCGGAATCAGTTCCGAACCAAATCACGCCTTCCGCGTCCTGCGTGATCGCGCGAACTCTGTCCGACGGCAAGCCGTGAAAAAGGCTGATCGCGCCCCATTGATGCAGATTCAGGTTTGAAAGTTTTGTTTCTTCGGCGACTTCTTCGCTGTCCGTGAGGTTTTGCGAATTGGTTGAAAATTGAAAAGCGAAAATCAGACACAAAAACAGAAAAACTAATTTTCCGCATTTTTGTTTCGCATCACTTTTGCCTATTCTAAACATTTAAAATTATTCAGATGAGGCGGAAACCCGACAGTTATGGAGGGTGCTGTTTGATTAGAAAAAATGTCGGCTACAAAAAAATTGTCGAGAATACTGTTTATTTATGAACTTTCGATTAATATACAGCACCCTCCATAGCTGTCGGGTTTCCGCCTGTGTTATTTTACTTTTCCGCTTGAAAGCGCACTTTGTCGCGTTCTATCCATTTGGCTAATTCGCGTTCGGATTTGTCGAGTTCATCGCTGTTTATCAAGCCGCGCCGGATCGCTTCAAAAAATGCGCGGGTGCGGACGTTATATGCTAATTTGTCGTAAGTTTCGTCAATCGTGCCTTCGGAACTGTCGGCGAATAATTTTTCGTAGAGATTTGTCAGACGGCTTTCCACGCCGCGCTGTGAAAGGCTGCATTTTCTGGCAATCGCCCAATTTGACAGACCGAGCGCGAGAAAGCGCAACGCTTCGGCTTCAAATTCGGTCAGAAGCGGACGCTTGAACGAATCCTTAAACGCCGGATCAATCATATCCGCGCCGTCTTCCAGAACGGTTGCGACAAAACGCAAAAAGCGCGATTCTGGATTATTTTTGTGTATAAAACCGTAAGCCGGCGCGGGTTCGACGGTGCGGACGATTTTGCGGATTTCGTTGATGTAAATTTCGTGCGGAAACTGCGTCCAGAAAATTATTCTCGCTTCGGGAAATTCGCGCCAGATCGCCCGCGCCGCTTTTACGCCGGACATTTTCGGCATCTGAATATCGAGAATCGCTAAAACGGGTTTATTTTCCAAAACCGACTCGATTGCCTTTTCACCGTCGGCAACTTCCAAAACCGGCGCGTGTTCGGGAAATTCGCGGCTCAAAAGTTCGCTCACATAGCCGCGCTGCGCCGAATTGTCTTCTGCAATAAGAATTGACATAAGTTTTTTTGATAAACAATTTATCGGCTTTTAGATTATATTTTAATTCTCAAGCAATCAACGTGGTTTGCCACATTGTTTCGGGATGGTTTTTGGTTTTTGGTTTTTGTTTTTTGCTTATTATTTCTTTGAAAATATACCTGCAAAATTAAAATAACAAACCCCAAAAACCAAAGACCAAAAACCATTTTTTTCATTTCACATAATAAATTTTCAAATCTTTTTCGCCCGTGATTTTCCATTCGCCGCCGATTTTTTCAAGTTTTAACTGTGTCTGAACTTTTCCTTCGGAATTTTTTTCAACGCTTGAGAAATTCCATTGTTTGTCAAAAACCGCCGTCGCTTTTTCGCCGGTTTCGTCGGGAGTTACGCGAATATTGCCGAAGTTCATTTTGATCGAATCGTAAACCGAGAACGCTCTCTGTTTATCGCGCCGGACAAAATCGAGGCTCGCATTTTTCTTGTTGTAAAACTCGACGGTTTTTGCGTAATTGTTCATATAAGAATTGAGATCGAGCGATTCAGCGGCGTTTTTCCAAGTCAAAACTCGCGCCGAAACGTCCTTTTCTACTTGTTCCGCATCAAAATCCGGCGCGGGCGTTGAAATCGGTTCGGCAGTCGGAGTAGCTTTCGGAGTTGCTTTTTTCGCCGCCGTCGGTAAAGGAGCAACAGTTTCATCATTTTTCGCGTTATTTGTAATGACAGATTTATTTGAGTTTGTATTTTGAACAATTTCCGCATCTTCCTCTGCATCATTTTCGCCGAGATAAAACCACGCGCCGATTGCTCCGGCGAAAATCAGAAGCATTGTCAAAACTGTTGCCAAAACTGCAATCAAAGTTTTTGAACTTTTCGGTTCAGAGGCGGGTTCGGAAACATTCTGCAAACTTTCCGTCGGTGGATTTTGAATGTCAATCCGCATTTTGTCCAGATTTTTGTTGGTCGTATAACGCTCCGGGTTTGGTAAAACCACCGTCGGCGTTTCCGTATTCGCGTCTTGTGCAGAAATAAGATTTTCGCCGTCTTGCAAGCAGAATTGCAAAGTATCATCGGTATATGTCGTTCGGCATTGCGGGCAGATTTTCATAATTTTTTATTGTTTAAACGGAAATTTACAATATAAAGTCATTATGTTGATTTATATTTATTTTATCAATATTAATCACGATAGTCCTCATAATTTCTAATATATTCAAGAACGGATTGTGCAACCGTATGTGGATTAATGTTCTTTTCAATGCAATAATTTGAAGCAAACCACTTTGTAACGGTTTTATTGCCCCTGCTCGAATTACAACTTCCGCAGCAAATGGCAACAGTAGCCGAATTATTCCAAGGCGGCAGATGATTAAGATGCTCTATTGTCGCCCAATCTCCGCGCCAAACCTTCTTATTAGGTTTAAACATCTCTTTATGGCAGTAAATACACTTTTTATCTCGTTTCCTAATTGCCTCTAACTCATTTTCAGGTAGTCCGTATTGATTGCTCATTTTTGTATATGTATGTAGATTTCAATCGACATAATTGTTGTTCCAAACAAATTCTAAAATTTACTTTTCGCAAAACTATATTTATACTTTCACAGATACATTCTATCAAACAGGAAATTATATGAAGTTTACCAAAAAAATTACAATTTTCGGATTTATTTTAATCATTGGCTTAATAAATTTCGCCTGCGCTTCTGACACAACGACGGAAACGGGCGGTTTGCCGCAAGCCTACAAAAGTTTCTATGAAGCGGTAAAAAGCAAAAATTCCGAAGAAATCAAAAAGCGTCTTTCTAAAGGAACGCTCGAATTGGCGGAATTTGCCGCAATGCAGCAAAAGAAAACCGTCGAAAAAGTGATCGAAAACGGTTTTACGGCGACGACGATGAGCGACACTCTGCCGAAAATGCGCGACGAACGGGTTAATGAAAATTTCGGCTCGCTCGAAGTTTTCAATCAGCGCGACAACAGATGGGAAGACGTGCCGTTTATCAAGGAAGACGGAAAATGGAAAATCGCTATGGGCGAACTTTTCAGCGGAACTTTCAAATCGCCGGGCAAATCGCAAGCCGCGCTCGAACAGGAAAATTCCAATTCAGCGGGAAACAATCTTGTTCCGCTAAACGGCAATATCAGCACCAATTCGGAAAATCCGGCGGTGGGAAACAGCAACGTCAATGTCGTCGTGATTGACACGAATTCCGACACGAACTCTAAAGTTACGCCCAAAGACAAAATGCCGATTGAAAAACCGTCGGAAAATAAACCGTAAAAAATGATTAATGCGGAACAAATCAAGGAAATTACAGCGACTTATAAAAAACACGGCTGGAAAATAAGTCGTGTTTTGCTTTCCGAACGGCTCAGGGAAAAACTCTCGGCGGAAGCGGAAAATCTTTTCGCCGATGCGGAGATCGTTTCGTCGGAAATTGATGCGGTGTGGTTTACGCGCAAGTCTGGAAATGACCGCGCGGCTTGGGAAATTCGCCGTTTGAGCGAAAATCCTTTCGCGCTTTTTGAAAGTTTCCCGCTAGATGAAGACGAAAAAATTATCAAAAAAAAGCGTAAAGAGATGGAAACCCGCTTGCAAAATAAAACGTCATAAGATATATCATAATTTGCATTAAGCCGATCTTAGTGCTTTTTGCAAATTTGGTTTTTATAATGATAATAAAAAATTTTGGAGCGCGAGTCGTTAATGCCTGGAAAGATTTGCGCCCGATGACAAAAAAATTACTGGCAAACGCGCTGAATTCACGCCGCGAAAATTCGTCCGTTAGTTCCAGAAAGAAGTTTTCCTACGACAAACAGACCGAATGGGAAGTCAGCGGTTTGCTGACGGTTCTCGATGAGCAGATCGGCAATGAGAAAATCAGAAAAAATGCGGAAAAGTTAAGCGAAATAAAAGATTTGGCGAAAACCTGCGAGCAGGTTTTGGAAGCCAAGATCGAATCAGCCGAAGTTTTTATACAACTTGCCGAACGCGCCCTGTTTCGCAACGATTTTGATAAAATTGACGAACTCGCAGACATTCTGCTTGAAAGATTTCCGGCAAGCGAAATAGCCGAAATAATTCGTCAAACAGATATGTCGCAAATCCGCGCCATCGGCTTTGAAACGCTCGTTTTGCTTGATATTGCCGCACTTCTGCCGCTTTTTGAAGACCCGCTTTACAGCGAGATCGCGCAAATCTCAATCGAACAAAAAGCCTTTGAATTTGACGACCCGGAAGCACAGATGTTTCTCGAAGGATTCGATTTTGATTTGATGCCGGATTTTTAAAAAGGAATTTTAACCGTATAGAAACATAAAATCAGGTTATTCTGAAGCATTTTCTAAAACTCGAATTAATTGCTGCATTTCTTAGCTTTCCTATATATTCTATATATCTATGTGGTTAAAAAAATTCTTATTTTTCATAAATTCTTCCAGAAAGCCAAAACTGCCCGCTGACGATTCCGCCGATTTTCGGTTCATCCGAAAGCAAATTCGCGTCAGCGACGACATCAACTTCTCCGCCGAGAGTTTCAACTAAAAAATGATAAAAATTTTCCTGTGTCAATTGATTGGTCTTCAATTGAAATTCTTTTATTTCGCCCGCAAAAATCGCAATCGGACGCACGATACTCAAATCGCCCTCATCGTCTTCGTTAAATGTAAAAAGTCCGCTTGGAATAAAAGATTTCGCCGCCATTTTCATTTCATCTTGCTGCGAAGCGAAATAATCTTCTTCCGTTTCAAAAACCTTAAAATCATTTGACGCAAACGCCGTTAGTTGAATTTCTTTTATTTCGGGCAATTCGAGATTTTCAATCGTCCGAAAATCCGGCACGTCGAAAACAAACGGATATTCGCCCGAAATTTCAACATCTTTGCCAGTCGGATTCGCCCAAGCGTGAAAACCGCCGTCGAGTTCGGAAGAATCGCGCTCGATAATTTGCGTCAACCCGACTTTGCGGCGGCTTCGTCCCGCAAAATGCGGATTAAAACCGACGAGTTCCTGTTCGAGATTGCCTTGCAGATAAATTTCCGCGCCCGATTCGTCGGCGAATTTCAAATAGAAACCGCGCGGGCATTTGATCGGAACGAGTTCCTGTTCGGTCATCGTTTCGATCAGGGAATTAACGTCCTGCTCGCTTCGCACCGGAAAACCGATGTCTGATAAATTGCTCATAAATTCCGTGTCTGTTTGTTTTTTTCGTCTTTTTCGGCAGTTTCTGCGTTAGTTTTCGTTTTCTTCACCTTATTTTTTCCGAAACCCCAGCGAAACGGAGTCGGCAGCCACGAAACGCCGCCGATTCTCACGCCGACAAACATCACGGGCGCGATTATTTTATGATGAAAACCTTTTTTCGCTTTAACGCATTTGTATAATTTTTTGTCCGCTTGCCAACGCTCTTTCGATGTTCCGCCGAGATAATAAGTTCTGTCGTGTTCAACACAGCAATCCGCATAATCGCAATCGGGAAAAAACGTGCAGTTGTCGCTTTTGTATTCGGCGGGAATTTTTTTCGCATCATTCGCCGGAGTCCGGTTTGTCTGAGCAAATAAGCCGACTGAAAACAAAACTATAACGAAAAAAAGCGCGATTATTCTTTTCATAAATTTGATTCGCTAAACAGATTCGGATAATTTATTAAGCGTATTAATCAGGATTAAGAACTCAAAAAAATAATTTCTAAGCAGGTTAGAAAATATTTTTAAGTATAATCGGTAATTTTTACTTCAATCTTTAACCCAACAAAATAATGGAAAATTGAAAATTGGTAAGTAATCAAAAGATAAATTCTCAATTCTCAACTCTCAATTTTCAATTATTTTGTGAGTTTTCTTGATTCAAATCATTACCCTTGATTACTTTTACTCACCTGCTTATTTGATAGTTTTTTATTTGCGTAAATTAACAACTGATTTATCTATCATTTATCAAATATCAATTATTTCATAAGTTTAAAACTTAAAATGGAATTCGCAAAAAATAAAAAAACCTCAACAGCATATTATTTCGCCGAAATCGCTTCTGCATTATCTCTCAAACGATGTTTATAAAGCGGAAATTTTTCGGTCAATTCCAAAACTTCTTTTTTAACTTTCGTTTTCACATCTTCCGATTCCGGTTCACGAATAATCGAAGCCATCAACTTGCCGATTTTCCGCATTTCGTCTTTTTTCATTCCGCGAGTGGTAAGCGCGGGCGTTCCGACGCGCACGCCGGATGCGACGAACGGCGAGTTGGTGTCAAACGGAATCGTATTTTTATTGACCGTTATATGAACTTCGTCGAGTGCCTTTTCCGCGACTTTTCCCGTAATGCCTTTTCCATTATCGAAAACGTCAATCAAAATCAAATGATTATCCGTTCCGTCGGAAACAAGGCGCAAACCTTGATTTTTCAATTCTTCGGCAAGTGCCTGCGCGTTATCCAAAATCTGCTGTTGATACGCTTTGAAATCCGTCCGCAACGCTTCGCCGAACGACACGGCTTTGGCGGCGATAATGTGAACAAGCGGTCCGCCCTGCACGCCCGGAAACACGGCTTTATTGACATCTTTGGCAAATTCTTCGCGGCATAAAACAAGACCGCCGCGCGGACCTCTTAAAGTTTTATGCGTCGTCGTCGTAACAAATTCGCAAAAGGGAACGGGCGACGGATGAAGCCCGACGGCGACGAGTCCCGCAATATGCGCGATGTCCGCCATCACGATTGCGCCGATTGATTTTGCGATTTCCGCAATCCTTTGAAAGTCAATAATTCGCGGATAAGCCGACGCGCCGCAGATTATCATTTTCGGTGGTGTTTCTTCGGCGATTTTCTGCAATTCGTCGTAATCAATCTGCTCGGTTTCCTCTGAAACGCCGTAATCGGAAACTTCGTAATTTATCCCCGAAAAGTTCATCGGATGCCCGTGCGTCAAATGCCCGCCGTGCGACAGATTCATTCCCAAAATTTTATCATTATGATTTAATGACGCTAAAAACACCGCCATATTCGCCTGCGCTCCCGAATGCGGCTGGACGTTGGCGTGTTCCGCACCAAAAATCTCTTTGGCGCGGTCAATCGCCGTCTGCTCGACGACATCGGCAAACTCGCAGCCGCCGTAATAACGCTTTTTCGGATAACCTTCGGCATATTTGTTCGTAAAAACCGTTCCCATCGCCTGCAAAACGGCTTCGGACACAAAATTTTCCGAAGCGATTAACTCTAAGCCGTTTGTCTGGCGTTTGATTTCATTATTGATCGCAGAATTGATCGTCGGATCAACTTCCGCTAAATTTGCTGTAAAAAGTTTGTTCATAATTGAATTATTGTTTTTTTCTCTTTTTTGTTTTCTTCACGTTCAAATAAATAGTATTTTTCTGGATTGATTAAATAATTTTCAAAAAATTCTTCAAATGAATCTGCAATTTTCTCGATATTATCTTCTTCCCACCAAATATGAATTGATGATACAAATTCATTCTCAAATTTGAAATAATAAAGATGCGAATAAATCAAAAAATCTGCAAAAGAAATTAATTCTGCATTTGCTTTGTTCTCTTCCAATATTTTGTTAATGTTCCAAAAAGAAAAGCATACTGAATCTGACTCGTCATTAGCCATTCCGCCAAGATTTGAATAAACTTCTATAACATCTTGTGCAATTGGCAGCTCTCTTTTTGCAAACTTTTCAATTATCTCGTTTTCCGAAAAAGGTTCTACTAATTCCAAGCATTCCTTTTTCCAAATTCCACAAACTTCTTTTATTGACTCGCTCAATTTCATAAAACTTCTATTCTTTCTAGCAGCCAATATTCAATCTCATCAACTTTCCAAGCGTCCGATTCAACCGCTAAAGCCATTTCAACCATTTCATCAACTGTAAAAATCAAATCAAAGCCATTTGCCGCAAGGAAAATTCTCATCAAATGTGTTGCGGTTCGTTTATTACCGCCGTGCCACGGATGATTCTTTATTAAACCGAAACAGAGCGTTGCGGCTTGGCGAATGATGTCTGCGTCTTCATAAATTCCCGCGTGTATCGGACGTGCCAAAGCCGACTCGATCATTCCCCGACGGTCAACTCCGATGCGTGTTTCATTCCATTCCCACATCAATTCAAAATGAAACCAGACGGCATCATCATACTCCAGATATACGATTTCTTCAGTCGCCAATTTTTTTCAACCTCTTGTGAAGTTCCCGATCTTTTTCAATGATTTGCCGACTTATCTCTTGTAATTTTTGTGAAGGCGGCAAAATAAATTTTGTTTGGATACCGCCATCTTTTATAGTCATGCTAACCAAAGTATTTTCCGCAAGCCCTTCACGCTGACAAACCTCTTTCGGCAAACGCATAATCCAAGTATCAGTATCTGCTCCAATATTTGTTTTCTCTAATTCTAAAATTCCGTTCATTTTCACCTCACAACTTCATTTATCATCGAATCAACTTCCGCTAAATTTGCTGTAAAAAGATCGTTCATATTGTTAATTGTTTTTTATATTTTTCTTCAAATTCTCGCAACCTCAAAATATTCACTTTCGGAAAATCAATCGTTTTTAAAACCTGAAAATGTCTGTCGTTTGAAACCAGACAAACCGCGTCGGCGGTGATCGCACAGTCAACAAACTTGTTGTCGTCGGCATCAGCGGAAATCAGTTTGAAATTAAAATAAATCTCCGTTTTCTCGACAAACGGCGAAACGCTCAAAAACTCGGCGATGTTTTCGGCAATTTTCGCAGTAGTTTTGCGGGCTAAAACTTCGCGGTATTCAAGCAAAATTTCATTGGAAATGCAGAGAATAATTTTGCCCGCCAACAAACAGTCGAAAATCCAGCGAAACGGCGATTTTTTGCCGATTATCGCTATAAAAATGTTGGTGTCAATGACGAGTTTCAGCGCGGTTGTGTTCATTTGTCCAATCAATCATCGTCTGTTCGTTTAAATCATTTTCGTCCCAAAACTCGTCCATCGCCGAAGTCGCTTTTTCCGCGAAATATTGGGCGAGAATTTGTTTAATCTCGAACAAAGTTTCATCCGAAACATCATTCGCATAAAGTTTCAACAACTCTTTCTGAATATTACTTAGTCCGATTGTTTTCATCATCTTTTCTCCGTTTTGCATCTTTTTCTTCACGCATCGCCCGCCATTCCGATTTAATCAATTTATCCAATTCATCTTCGGTCATTCCGCTTTCTCCAATTTCCTCACGCACGGGCGCAAACAAAACGCGCATACTCAAAGTCGAATTTAAATCTTCTTCGATTAAATATTTAACGTAATCTTCTTTAGTTGCGCCGATTTCTTTGGCTCTGTTTTCCACCGCTTCGATCAATGTCGGCGGCAATCCTGTAATTTGAATCGTGTCTGTCAGCATATTTCACCTCGAAAATCATTTTAACATCAATATAAGAATAAATGAACGAAAAGCGGTTCGGAACAAAATAATTTTATCTTTTAATTTTGTGCGTTTTGATCTTACTTTTTGTAGTGTAGATAACATAAGACTTTCTTTTTTCCAGAGGAAATTGTTAAACTAAAAATTACGAAGGGATTTTTCAACCGAAATCGTTTATGCCGCATTCCAATAATTTGACCACAAAAGAAGTAGCGCGTTTATGCCGCGTCAGCGATGCCACCGTTAAGCGTTGGGAAGACGCGGGTTTGCTCAAATCGGAACGGACAAACGGCGGACACAGACGTTTTCGCGCCGAAGATGTGGCGCGTTTTCAGCAAAAACAGGAACTTGGCGTAAAAAGTTGTCCGGGCGACGAATCTGTTTTTAAAACTTTGAAAATGCGGCGCGAATTTCGGGATGTTCCCGGTTCGATGCTTTTCAAATCGCTGATCGCTGGACGCGAAGAAGACGTTGCGGAAATAATTATCAAATCTTTTTTGAGCGACAAATCGCTGACGAAAATTTTCGACAAATTGATTTCAGAAGAAATGTGCAAAATCGGCGAGCTCTGGCGCGAAGGCAAATTAACGATTGCTGAAGAACATCTGGCAACGAAATCCGTTCTGTCCGCAATTCATAAATTACGAAATATTCTGCCCGTTTCCGAACCGCGCGAAAAAATGGCAATTTGCTGCACAACGGAAGGCGATTTTCACGAACTTCCGACACATTTTGTGCAGTTGATTCTCGAAAACGAAGGTTGGGAAGTAATAAACTTCGGCGCAAATATGCCGATTTATGCTTTATGCGAGGAAATTTCCAATCTCTCGCCCGATTTGATTTGCGTTTCCGCCACGATTATCACGGATTTTGAGCGACTTTCGCGCGATTATGTCGAATTTGACTGTATAACTTCAAAACAAAATATTCCCGTAATTCTCGGCGGACACGCCTTTGAAGACAAACAGTTGCACCAAAAATTTCCCGCGCAGCTTTATCCGAAATCATTTGCCGAAGTCGCCGAATTTGTCAAGACGATTTTGTAAATCCGATCTGAAATAAAAACGGCAACGATTCGACAAAAATCAAGCATCTATCTTCACGATAACCGAATTTCAATAAAAACCGTTTTTGCATTGCCGAGAAGTTTGTTTGGTTTTGATAAAAACTTTATAATTTTAATAGAAATTTAAGTTTTCAAAATAAATGAAATCCGCCGCCTTAAAATTTTTTTTGTTGCTTTTTTTTGCTCTCGTTGGCTTTGAAACCAATCCGGCGCAGGAATATCTGCCGCAGCTTGTCCGCCGCGTCAAGCCTTCGGCGGTTGCTATCGAAACATTCGACGCAAAAGGCAAAACTCTTTCGCGCGGCAGCGGTTTTTTCGTTTCGAGCGATAAAATAATCACGAATCGGCACGTTATCGAAAAGTCCAGTCGCGCCGAAATTCATCTGATGAACGGCAAAGTTTTTCCCGTTCGCGGCGTATTGGCGATTGACGGCGAAGGCGATCTCGCGCTTTTGCAAGTGGAAGTTCCCGCAGTTTATGCAAGTCCGCTTCCGATTGTCAACGACGCGCCGCAGGAAGGCGAATCAATCGTTGTTATAGGAAATCCGTTCGGTTTGGAAGGCTCGGTTTCAAATGGAATCGTTTCCGCCGTGCGCGAAATTCCCGGTTACGGAAAAATCATCCAAATCACCGCGCCGATCTCGCCCGGTTCATCCGGTTCGCCCGTCGTCAATATGCGCGGGCAGGTCGTCGGCGTGGCGACTTTGCAAGCCGCCGAAGGTCAAAGCCTGAATTTCGCCGTTCCGAGCGAAAGAATTTTGCAGTTAAAAGCCGGAACGCTCCAAACCTTTGCTTCATTAAACGACGAATCGCAAAAAAACAAACGCCAAACGGCGGAAAGTTTCTATTCGCAGGGTTTGGGAATTTTGTCCCGTGATGATTTCGCCAAAGCCGTTTCGTATTTTGAAAAAGCCGTCGAAATTGATCCGACTTACGCTGAGGCTTGGTATCAGGCGGGATTTTGCTACGGAATGCTCGGACAGCACAAAGCGGCTTTAAACGCTTCCGAACAAGCCGCCAAACTTCGTCCCGATTGGGCGGAAACTTATACGAACATCGGCGCGTCGAGTTACGCCTTGAAAGATTATGAAAACGCCGCCGAAGCATACAAAAAAGCGGCAAAACTCAGCCCGCATAATCACCAAATTCAATACGCGCTCGGACTTTCCTTTAATAAACTCGGACGCGCCGACGAAGAAATTTTGGCTTACAAACGCGCCATCGCCATCAAACCCGATTTTGCAAACGCTTACGAATTGATCGGCGTGGCGTATCTCGAAAAAAAGCAGTTTAAGCAGGCACTCGAATCTTTCGAGCAATTAAAAACTTACAAACCCGACGCGAAAACTTATAATTATTTAGGCGAAAGTCTTTTTGAAACGGGAAAAATCCAAGAAAGCATAGACGCTTTCGGAAACGCCGTCAGCTATAACCCGAATTTCGATAAGGCGCGTTTTAATCTCGGAAAAGCCTTGCTGAAAAAGGGCGAACGCGATGCAGCAAATGTCCAATACGAAATCTTGCGAAGCACAAATTCCGATTGGGCGGATCGGCTTTATGTTTTATTGAATCCGTAGATTGTAACGGAACGCCGTCCATCTTGGCGGCAATAAATGCTAAAGCATTTGAAAACTGTTCGCTTAAATTGTGATTTAATTTTTTACTTTAGAGATTGCCGCATTGATTTTCGCGCTCACGCGCTCATTGCCGCCAAGATGGACGTGGTTCCGTCGGTAAAAATCTTAGTTTTCCCATTTTCGATTTATCAAACCCGCGACAAAACCCGCGCCGAAGCCGTTGTCAATGTTGACGACTGTAACGTTTGAAGAACACGAATTGAGCATTCCGAGAAGCGCGGCGAGTCCGGCAAAAGACGCGCCGTAACCGATGCTTGTCGGAACGGCGATGACGGGAACTTTGACAAGTCCGCCGACGACGGACGGCAACGCGCCTTCCATTCCGGCGACGACGATGACGACGCGCGAACTTTGCAAAATTTCCCGTTCCGCCAAAATTCTGTGAATTCCCGCAACGCCCGCGTCCCAGATTCTGACGACTTCGTTTCCCAAAGTTTCCGCCGTCAGCGCGGCTTCTTCGGCAACCGGAATATCGCTCGTTCCGGCGGTTACAACGGAGATTTCGCCCGTTCCGGTTTTCTGTTTATCCTGCCAAACTCTGATGATTTTTGCCGATTCGTGCCATTCGGCTTCGGTGCAGATATTGCGGATTTCGCCGAAAACTTCCGCGTTTGTTCGGGTTATCAAAATATTCGGAGCGTGTGCCGCTATCTTTTCAAAAATTCCGACGATCTGTTCTTTCGTTTTTCCCTGACCGAAAATCACTTCGGGAAAACCTTGTCTGTCTGCTCTGGCGTGGTCAACTCTTGCGTAACCGATGTCTTCAAAAGACAAATTTTTAATCGCCTGCGCCGCATCCGCGTCCGAAATTTGTCCCGCTTTGTGAGAAGCTAGAATTTTCTCTATCTCGCTTGTTTTCATAAATTTATTTTAGCTTTTATGATTTTTAAAATAAACTGCGGGTGATTATTTTAAAGCGAGAAGTTGTTCAGCTAAACGAGAAGCATTTGTAAATACGAAATTTGATACGAAAGGCAGAAACCCGACAGTTATGGAGGGTGCTGATAAATTAGAAAATCGTTAGACTTTAAGAAAGTTGCTGCAAGTGTAGTTTGATGAAAAAGTTCGAGTTATAAACAGCACCCTCCATAACTGTCGGGTTTCTGCCTCTTTAAAAATGAAAAACGGCGGAATGCGCCGTTTTTCACTAACATACAAACTAAAAAGGAGGAGCTATACGAACAATTTGACATATTTATAACTTCCGAAGAGTTTTATAAAAGTCCAAGTTACGGCTTTGTGACTTACAAAGTTTAATAAAATATCGGTTGTTGAAATTTTCATATTGTTCATAATTTTTACTCACATTCTGCTAATGCGTAGCAGTTGCAGAAGAGTTATTGCAAGACAGATGCCAAAGTTTGAAATATACTTTAAACTTAATGAATGCAGCATTTAGACATAATTTTCAGAAATAATAACAAAAATCAATTAGGTCAGATTGAAAGCGCAAAGCGGTCAAATTGAGCAGTTTTGAAGCAGCGTGCAAAAATGTTTATTTTTCGTAGTAGCCGATTAAAATAAAAAAATGCTAAAGTTCACTTTAACGAATCATTTATGGAATTGACACTTGCAATTACGGGCGCGTCGGGAACGATTTATGCTCATCGAACGCTGCAGCTTTTAGCCGAAAGCGGCGCGGTTCAAACGATAAATCTGATAATTTCGGGCGTTGTGCCGACGGTGGCGCAAGTCGAAATGGGCGCGAATCTGCGCGAAGCCGACGCGAAAAAGATCAACGAATGGCTCGGTTTGCCGAAAGATTCAAAGATAATAAGGCTCTGGAAATTGGATAATTTAGCGGCGAAACCTGCTTCCGGCTCAAATAAACAGGCGGGAATGATAATTGTTCCGTGTTCGATGGGAACGCTCGGCGCAATCGCTTCAGGCGCGGGAACGAATCTGATTCATCGGGCGGCGGACGTAACTTTAAAAGAAGGCAGAAAACTCGTCGTCGTGCCGCGTGAAACTCCCTTAAATGCGATTCATTTAGAAAATATGCTCAAATTGGCAAAAGCCGGAGCGCGGATTCTGCCCGCCAGTCCGGGATTTTATCATCGCCCGAAAACAATCGCCGAACTTGTTGACCATTTGTGTTTTCGCATTTTAGATCAATTCGACGTTCCGCACTCGAAAAAAAGCGAGTGGACGGGCGAAGAAGTTGAAGAAATATGAAAAATTCCGTTGAGAGATTTTCAAATCGCGTTGAAAATTACGTTAAATATCGTCCCGTCTATCCGCGTGAGATTCTGGATTTTTTGCGCGATGAAGCAGGTTTTACAAGGTCTTCCATTGTCGCCGACATCGGTTCGGGAACGGGAATTTCGGCGCGGCTTTTTCTGGAAAACGGAAATACGGTTTACGCCATCGAGCCGAACAAAGATATGCGCGAAGCGGCGGAAAAGTTTTTGAAAGAGTTTCCGAATTTCGGAAGTATTGACGGGACTGCTGAAAACATAACACTTAAAGACGAAAGCGTAGATTTTATTGTCGCCGCGCAAGCGTTTCATTGGTTTAATAATCGGGAAACCGTTGCGGAGTTTGAGCGAATTTTGAAAACCGGAGGATTTATCGTTTTAATCTGGAACGAACGACAGCTTGACTCGAATGAGTTTTTGCGCCGGTATGAAAATCTGCTCAAAGAATTCGGCAAGGATTATGAAAAAGTTCGTCACGATAACGTAAACAGAAAAGATTTGGAAAAAATTTTCAAAACACAATTATTTTCAAAGACGTTTCAAAACAGGCAAACGCTTGATTATAACGGAATGAAGGGCAGAATTTTGTCGTCATCTTATATGCCTTCCGAAAAGGACGAAAATTTTAAGGATTTGGAGAAAAACTTAAAAACTCTCTTTGCCGATTTCGAGGAAAACGGTAAAATAACAATTTTGTATGACACGAAAGTTTTCTGCGGAAAGATTTAATTTTTATGGAACAGACATCTGAAAAAAGAATAATAACCGTCGCCCATTCGCCTGATTCGGACGATGCGTTTATGTTTTACGGTTTGGCGACAAACAAACTGAAAACGAACAATCTCAAATTTGAACACACGCTCAAAGATATTCAGACATTAAACGAAGACGCGAAAAAAGGCGTTTTTGACGTAACGGCGGTCAGCTTTCACGCTTACGCGTATATTTCCGATAAATACGCGCTTTTGCCGCACGGCGCGAGCATCGGCGATAATTACGGACCGATTTTAGTAACGAAAGAACCGCGTAAACCCGAAGAAATTCCGAATATGAAAATCGCCATTCCGGGCGAATTGACGAGCGCGTTTCTCGCTTTGCGGATTTATAACAGCGATTTTGAATACGTCGTGGTCGAGTTCGACAAAATAATCGAAGCGGTGCAGAACGGCGAGGCGGACGCGGGACTTCTGATTCACGAAGGACAGCTTTATTACAAGCAGCTCGGTTTGGACAAAGTTCTCGATCTCGGCGAATGGTGGCACGAAAAGACGGGTTTGCCGCTGCCGATGGGCGGAAACGTCATCCGGCGCGATCTGGGCGAAGATTTGATGCGTGAAGTTTCCGAGCATCTGCATAACAGTATCATTTTTTCGATGGAAAACCGCGAAGACGCGCTCGCCTACGCGATGCAGTTTGCCCGCGATATGCCGCCGGAATTAGCCGACAGATTTGTTGCAATGTGGGTAAACGATCTGACGCTCGATTACGGCGACAGAGGCAGGGAAGCCGTCAAACTTCTGCTCAAGGAAGGTTACGAAAAGGGAATTATTCCGCACAAAGTCGAAGTTGATTTCGTCGAGTAAATTTCATAAATAACTTCAAATCTCAAAAGCGATGCTTTCAATTGGCATCGCCTTTTTTTCCGGCAATATTATTTTTTCAAACCGAAAAACAGCATAATAGAACCCGGAATAATTAAAAGTATCGGCAAAATAACCGGCAGATCGGTTTTCCCTGCAAAAATAAGTCCGAACATTACAAGAACTTCGATTAAAACGATAATTCCAACCCACAAAAATACCTTTCGTCTTCTCGGACTAAATTCGCTCATAAACAAAAATTATATTCAAACCCGGACGATTTAACAAATCGAACAAAAATCTGCATAAAACCATCAAACTTAAACTGATGTGCCTGCATCTATTAAGCAGCACAAATTTACAGGAAACATTTTATGATGAAAAAACAGTTTGCTTTATTAAGTTTAATAATTTTCTGCTTTGCGGCGATCAGCGGATTCGCTCAGACGACAAACATCGTAAAAAGCGATATGAGCCAAGCAGAGATTGACCGGATCGTGCAGAATTTTACCAAACACGAAGAAGAATTTCGCTTTGCTCTGAGCAATTATGTTTTCAACCGCAGTTCGACGTTTCAAACTATCGGAATGGGCGGGCAAATTACCGGAACATTCCGGCTCGATTCGCTTCTGACTTTTAATAAACAGGGCGAACGAATGGAGAAAGTTTTATACGCGCCCGTTTCGACGGTAAAGATTGGCATTACCAGAGAAGATATGGAGGATTTGGGCGGAATTACGCCGTTTGCGATAAATCCGCGAAACTTTCAGGATTACAGTTTTAGTTTTGTCGGCAAAGAGAAAATTGACGAACTGAACTTATACGTTTTCGACGTTACGCCGAAAACAGACGATTTCAAAAACCGTCGTTTTAAGGGCAGAATCTGGGTTGATGACCGCGATTTGATGATCGTCAAAACCAAAGGAAAAGGCGTTCCCGAAGGCAAACAGCGTTTTCCGGTGGTCGAAACGTGGCGCACGAATGTTGACGGCAAATACTGGTTTCCCGCCTTTTCGACATCCGACGACGAACTTGTTTTCGACAGCGGCGATGTTATCAAAATCCGCCTGCGCGTAAAATACACCGATTACCGAAAAGGACGCAGCGAAGTCCGAGTTATCGGCGAAGCCGAAGTTGTTGACGAAGACACTCCGCCGAAAGATAAGCCGTAAATCGTAAATCGTAAATCGTAAATTAATTTGCTGAATTGCCAATGTTTTCAGCTATTAACAATTAACCATTTACGATTTACTTTTCAATTTCTATTAAAGAATTTTGACAAGGTTGGAGTTTTAAGGCTTCAACCTTTTTTTCTTTGGCGGCTTGATATAATTTTGATCTTTCTGCGGCATCGAAAAATTTCGGAATCGAAACTTCCTGCACTTTTTCCGAATCAATCGGAATGTTTTCGATTAACAAAAAATAATTTCCCGGACGGATGTTTGCAAACGAAAAATTGTCGTTCGCGTCCGCCGCGCTTTCTTGGTAAAGCAGAACATTATCCTTATTCTCCTCATCAGCCGGAATCAAATAAACAATTTGTTTTTCAGCACGATTTTCAAACGCCGTTTCGTCTGAAATATTAATCTTCCCGTTTATCTGCGCCGCGCCGTCGCTCACGATGATTTTTATATTGTCCGCATTTTCGCCGGCTGTTAAATTTAAATCATTCAAACTGCGTTTCTCTTTTGAGGAAATTTGTCGGAAAAATTCTTTGACGTATAAATTTTTATCGGAAAATCCGGCGTTCAGAAAATATTTGCCGCTTTCGAGTCCGTTTAATTCAAAATCACCTTTTTCGTCTGGCGCGGCAAGAGCGTTTTGAAAATTTCTTTCAAGCGGATCGAGAATTGATCTTTCTTTGCGGCTTGAGTCAAATTTTATAACGGTTACAGCAACAGCAGTGTGAGCAGTTTCGGTGCATTCCCTGATCGTTTTTAGTGCCGGATTTTTTTCGAGCGTTACGTTGCCTTTGATCGAAGCGAGCGATTTTAAATCAACTTTTACGCCTGAGATGTCCGCGCCTTTGACGTTTATTTTTTGCAGGGAATTTCGGGAGAAAATGCCTTTATTGTTAAACTGAAAAGCGCGGATTTCGTATTCGCCATTGGGAATTTGTTCAAATTCAAATGCGTATTTTCCGGTTTGAGGCGATATTACGGTTTGCATTGCCTCGACTCCGTTAGCCGCATTTACCAGCGAAATTTCTACACCACCGTTATTTGCCGCGTCCGCTTTCGCGCCGGAAACGCTTCCGCTGATCGTAAATCCCTGAATTTCGCGGAAATTTATGTCAATTGCATTTGTTTCGCGCCCGTAACCGACGCTGATCTCTCTGGCTGCATCAATTGAATTGGAAGGATGAAAAACCGGAGAACCGCCTTTTGTTTTCAAATCCGAACCGGAAAAAACATCTTCGCCGCCGACAAAAACGAGATAATCGCCCGCCGACAAACCGAAAAGTCTGTAAATTCCCCGATCATCCGTAAAATTCTGTTGTGAATAACGGTAAAATTCCTGCGCCGGAATGCGCTGCCCGAATTCATCACGGATTTTCACCGCGCGAACGCGGATTTGTATGATCGGCTGATTGTCCGCGCCCGAAACTTTTCCCGTAATTATGCCGCCTTTTTTCAGCGTTAAATTTACTTCCTGATCTATCAGATAAGTTTTTTGCTCGTGGGACGAAATTTCAAATTGCTCCGGTAAAACGTATCCGGCAAAGCGCACGGAGATTTTATAACGGCGCGGTTTCAAATTCTCAAAACTGAATTTCCCGTCGCGGTCTGTCAAAATTTTCACATATTCACCCGAAGCACGCGAACCGATTGGAGCGAGCGAAACGAGCGCGTCTGAAATTGCCGTTCCCGTTTCGTCAAAAACCGTCCCGAAAATCGTTCCGCGAACTTCGTCGGCAGATTTGGTTTTCGGCGCAAGCGTCTGTGCAAAAGCCGAAAAAATACTGACGCAAATGAGCGTCAGAACGAGCATTATCTTGTTTATTTGCGAATTCATTGATTCAGTTTGATCTCGAAAACAGTTTGCGATTCGACATCGCCGACGAGCGTGACCAGTTTTTCGGCAAGAAGTTTTCCGGGCGAAGCGTCCCAATCGTCCGCTTTTTTTGCCAGAAAAATTTGCACGACATAGTGTTCGGGCGTTAAATCTTCGAGCAGAAACTTTCCGCGTTCGTCGGCGACGGCGCGGGATTTATCGAGCCTGCCCGATTCGGACGGTTTTGCGATCAGACGAATTTCGGAATCTGCGGGAACTTCGCCGCCGTTTTCAAAGCGGATTTCGCCGCGCAGACGATTTGTTCCGTAGCGAATTGTAACGAGCAAATCTTTCAGCGATTTATCTTTGACGAGATTGATTTTTTCAAACGGAACGCCGTCTTTTTCGATTTTTTTGATTTTCAGTCCCGGAATTCTGTTGCTGAGAAGAATTTTTACTTCACCTGCTTCGAGCGCGGCAAAACGAAATGTTCCGTCAGGATTTACCTGAGTTTGGCGATATGAAGTAAATCTTTTGCCGATATTGAACTGATCGCCGAATGCCGTCAAACTAATGCCTGCCAAATTTACGGGAATATCGTTTTGGCTTTTATTTTCCAATACGCAAATGCCGCTTAAACTCAAACCTTTTTTCGCATAAATTTTCAGATTTGTCAGATTTTTATCGCCGACTTCAAAAACAGTCTGCGGAGAATAAAATTCCGTTTCATTTTCGGGGAAAAACCGAATTTTTACAGTATATTTTCCCGGCAGAAAACCTTCGAGTTTGAAACTCCCGTTTTCTTTGACCGAATCACGCGCATATCCGAATTCCGATTCTTCGCCAAGCGGAATCGCCATTATGTAGCCGTTGGATTTTTCAAACGGTTTTCCAATTTCTTCGTTTATTAATGTGCCGCTTACGCTGAATGTCGAATTTTTTTTCCCCGTTCGCAAATCTATGTTTTCGACTGTTTCGCCAACGCTTAATTCGACGATTTTAGCGTCCTTTTCTGCGGTTGCTGACGAATAAAAAACTTGCGGATAATAGAATTTTTTCGTTACGCCGTTTGATTCGTAAATGCCGCCGTTTTTCGCGCTCAAGCCGAAACTTACGAGATATTTTCCCGCTTTCAAGCCGTAAAAACGGTAAACGCCGAGATCGTCGGTCAAACCTTGTCCGGCAAAAAAATCGTAACGGGCAAAAACTTTTTCGCTTTTTTCGTTGTAAGTTTCAAGTTTGATCTGTTCGCTGATAAGCGGTTTGCCGTCGCCGTCAATCAATTTTCCCGTGATTACCGCGCCGCGAACAAGCCTGATATTAAAATTTTCAACTTTTTCTCCGGCTTCCAAAATCACGAATTTTCCGTTGTATCCGAAACTTTTCCCGTCGTCATCATCGGCAAAGACGAAACCCGGAATTTCAGGCTGTAAATAATAAGAACCGGCGGGAATTTGTTCGAGCGAGAATTTCCCGTCCGCATCCGTTCTCGCCGTCGCCTGCGGTTTTTCGTTATATCTCGCGCTTGCCTTGACGATAGCAACTAAAACATTCGCCGCCGCTTTTCCTTCAACCGAAACTTTGCCGCTAACCGTCGCCGGATCAACGACAACATTCGTTTCCGGCGTTTGTGCAAAGTTGCTTGAAACGAACAAAATGACAAACAGATATTTTAATTGAATTGATTTCATATTTTTGAGTTTTGATTCTCGAAAATTATAAACCGTTGTTTTACCAGCGAATAAATTTTAGGCACAGATAGAAAGGTAAAAGGTTGAAGGTTAAAGGTTGAAAGCAGAAAAAGTGAAAAATAAAATATCTAAGCAGGTGTGTATAAATAATCAAGCATAATAATTTGTAATAATGAACTTACAAAATAATTGATAGTTGAGAATTAATAATTGAGATTGCACGTTGATGATCTTTAAAATTATCAATTCTCCATTCTCCATTCTCAATTATTTTGTTGGTATTGTGATAGAAAATCGAGCCTCCCGATAAACCTGAATACTTTTTCTAAGCTGCTTATTTGATTGAATTTCCACCTTTCACCTTTTACCTTTCTCACCTTTGGCGAGTTCTTCCGCAATCGCGCCGCGCGTTTGGGTGAGCAAATCCATTAAATCATCTTCCGTCGCATTTTTTGTTTCAATCGGCTCAAGCAGAACGATTTCCATTGTGCCGGGATTAACCACGCCGGTTTTTTTGCCCATTATGTAATCGGTATTTTTGAAAACGACGGGAACGATTGCCGCGCCGGTTTGCAGAGCGAGATGAAACGCGCCTTTTTTGAACGGCAGAAGTTCGCCCGGCATCGCTCTTGTTCCTTCGGCAAACAGCGCGAACGAATAGCCGCTTTTTACAATTTCACGCGCTTTGGCAAGGGTTTGTTTGGCGCGTTCGGGATTTGAACGGTCAATTGCCAGAAAATTTATAAACTGCATTCCGCGTCCCAAAACCGGAACTTTCAGCACTTCCTTTTTCGCAATCAGCGCGGTTCTGTTGCCCGTGTAGGCGAAAAGCGAAGTGGTGTCAAGATACGAATGATGATTGGCGACGAAAATATACGATTTATTTTTGTCAATATTTTCCCTGCCGAAAACTTTCACCTTCGCGCCCGAACCGCGAATCCACATTTTTGAACCCCAGATACAAAACGGATAAAGCCAGATTCGCTTTCCGATAATCTGCAAAACAATCATCGCCGGAAGCGCGACGAAAAGCAGCAGAATGCCCGCCCAAGTCAGGCTCCACCAGTAGCGGAGTTTGCCGACGAAGTTTGATTTGATAGACTGTTCTAAAGGAAATACAATCTTTTCATTATTCTTAACAGCGAGGGAAAAATTTTGCGAAATTTCAAGTTCAGTTTTCATCGGTTTTCGGTTTTCGGTCTTAGGTTTTCGGTTTTTGATTATAACTCAAAAACTTTCATTTTGGCTTGTTTACTTCTTTTTGCATCTTGCATTTTACCTGTTTCGGTTGACGCGCAAAATGTGCCGACTCCGAAATCGGTTCTCGGTTTTCATCCGACGGACGACAGGACAATTGCCGATTGGACGCAGATTTCGGGTTATTTTACAACGCTCGATAAAGCGAGCGATAAAGTAAAAGTTGAAGAAATCGGCAAAACGACGCTCGGCAAACCGCAGATCGTCGCTTATATTTCTTCGGCGGAAAATATCAAAAATTTAGATAGATACAAAGCGATCAGCCGGCAAGCTGCCAATCCGCAAAATTCCGGCGGGTCAGCGGTGAATTTAATTGAACAAGGCAAAACAATCGTCGCAATTTCGTGTTCGATTCATTCGACGGAAATTGTCGCGTCGCAAATGTCTATGAATCTGGCTTACGATCTGGCGACGGCGACGGACGAAAAGACGCGGATGATTTTAGACAACACGATCTTGCTTTTGATTCCGGCGGCAAATCCCGACGGCGTTGATATTGTCGCCGATTGGTATCGCAAAACTTTGGGGACGAAATACGAAGGAAGTTCGCCGCCGGAGCTTTATCATCATTACGCCGGACACGACAATAACCGCGATTGGTTTATGATGAATCTGGCGGAAACCAGAAATATTACGAAGCTTTTCTGGCAGGAATGGTTTCCGCAGATCGTTTTTGACGTGCATCAGCAAGGGCAGACGGGCGCGAGATTTACGATTCCGCCGTTTTTCGATCCGCCGAATCCGCGAATTTCGCCGCTTATTTTGCGCGAACTCGGACTTCTCGGCTACAAAATGGCGGCTGATCTGCAAAGGCAAGGACAAGCGGGCGTGACGACCAACGCGACTTACGACACTTGGTGGCACGGCGGTTTTCGCAGTGCGCCTTATTATCACAATTCAATCGGCATTTTGTCGGAAGCGGCAAGCGCGGATTTGATGTCGCCCGTAACAATTAAAAAAGAAGATTTGGCGCGGCGCAATCCGACGCGCGGCATAACTTCGATGCTCGAAACAGCGACAAACATTCCCGATCCGTGGGAAGGCGGCGTTTGGAGTCCGAAGGACATCGCCCGAATCGAAATGATCGCTTCGCGCGGCGTGTTGGAGATGGCGGCGAAATTCCGCGAAAGATATTTGGAAAACGCCCGTTATTTAGCTTCCGAAAACTTAAAACCGAAAGACGGCGAACCGCGTGCGTTCATCATTCCCGCCGGACAATCGAATCAGGAAACCGTCGCGCGTTTTCTCGAAATTCTGATGTGGCAGGGAATGGAAATTTATGAAATGTCGCACGAACTCGAAGTTGCACAAAACGAAAATGATAAAAATAATTTCAGCGAAATTCCTTTGGGAAGTTTCATTGTTTTCGTCAATCAAGCGCAAAGACCGAATGTTTTGAGTCTTTTTGAAAAGCAGGTTTATCCCGAACGCTTCAACGCCAAAGGCGAGGCGGAAGTTCCTTATGATGTCGCGGGCTGGACTTTGCCTTTGCAAATGAATGTCGAAACTGTAACGGCTTGGAATATCAAGAATTTAGAGCAGCACAGAAAGGATTTGAAGCCGATTGAAAACATCAATCAGGCGAGAAAAACTCTGAATCTCAAACCGACAAATCAGCCTTTTGCAAAATTGCCGAATCCTTTGAAATCAAAGCCGAAGATCGGACTTTACAAAGGCTTTACGAGTTCGATGGACGAAGGCTGGACGCGGCTCGTTCTGGACAATCATCAGATTCCCTACACATCCATTTCCGACGCGGATTTTCGCACAAATAAGTTAAATTACGACGCGATAATTCTGCCTTCGATCTCGGAAAGAGCAATCGTCGAAGGTTTGCCGAAGAAAAATTATCCCGAAGAATACGCGGGCGGAATCACGGAAAAAGGCGTTGAGAATTTGAGGAATTTCGTCGAAAACGGCGGAAAACTGATCTGCTTTGACGATTCGTGCCAATTGGTTATTAACCGTTTCGGTCTGCCGATCAAAAACGTCTTGAGCGACGTGAAACGCGACCAATTTTACAGCCCCGGTTCGGTTTGGAAATTATACGTTGACACTTCAAACCCGATTGCCAAAGGTTTTAACAAAGAAACTCCGGCATATTTTATCAACAGTTCGGCTTACGAAATTACGGATTGGAGCAAAGTCAGATCGGTTGCCAGATACGCCGAAAGCGATCTGCTTTTATCCGGCTGGATTCTCGGCGAAAAATACGCGAGCGGCAAAACCGCTATCGCCGAAACCGCTTACGGCAAAGGAAAAATCATCCTTTTCGCCTTCCGCCCGCAACATCGCGGGCAGACATTCGGAACTTTTCCGTTTATTTTTAATGCTTTGGAAAAATAATGTTTCCCGTCAAATCAAAAATCTGTTACGTATTCAGTTAAATTAAGCGATATTTTTAAGAAATTATGGAAGCAAACAGAGAATTAGAAAATAAACTTTGGAGCGTTTCGAGTGAGAATCCATTAGATGAGCAGACTTGCAAGCTAATTATTGATTACCTATTCAAAACCTTAATAGAATACTTAAAGCAACCTCTTGAAATTATTGGGGAAGATTTTGTAACCGAAACTTCGTTTTGTCGTTCTTTTCGAGGCGAAATTGCTAACACGCCTTTTCAAATAACTTATGTCGGCGTAATTGGAATGCAATTGATTGATGATGAATTTGGCACACATACAAGTGCAAATCTATATTTATTTGGTAGTCATCATCGTTTAACTGCTGGACAACCTGATAGATCATATATTTATTTAGAATATCAAAAAGGCGAAAATGGTGTTGGCAATTGGATTTCTCGCGGATGGGAAATTGATGAATTCGATGAATATGAGGACATTATAGAATCTGAATTTTTGTAATTAGTTTGGTTCTAAATTTTAAAAGGAGCATTATGAGTATGAAAATCAACGGCGTTCCGAATATTCCATTGCCGGATGTATCAGATAAACAAATTGGGAAAAACTCTGAATCAATTAGCAATGAAGCTACTGATTTTGCAGTTTCATCAGCAAAACATTCTTACGTTTTTGAAGGGCAAATGCGAAAACTACAATTATTACAACAGTTTTCTGCTTCTGAGATTGCAAACAACAAGCCGATACAAGCTAATTATGCGACCTCTACCGTAAAACTTGGTGGAGATGATCTGCAACGGCTGATTGATAATTATCGTCGTCAGATAAAGCCAAAAGAAATAAAAGGTTCAAGACCTGTAACTCCGGGAGCATCTCCAGGTCATCCAGATTCTAAACACGGTGTAAAAGTAGAAGTTCAAGCTGAAATAATGAATAAACCTGACAAGATTTATAGTGGTATCAATAAAAATGGGCGATATGTAGATATTTATTATAAGGACGGAAGTGCCGTGATTACTGAGCAAGGCAATAAGGGGAGAGTTATTTCTGCTTATGGAAATGTTACAACAAAAGGTAAAGCTAAACCATTCAAAATCGAAAATATTGCAAAAAATCCAAATTATGTTGAAATTGATTTGGAAAAATTAGGTGCGGTTAAAGTTATGTATCCGAATCGTGAACGGTTTGAGAAAAACGATTTTCCGCCGGGACCAGCGAAGAATGATTCTGCCGGAAAAACTCCGAACGCGGCGGAAAATTCTGCGTCCGCTAAATTGGAGGCAAAATCGAAATCTCCGACGATTGATGAGGATGCCCCGAAACCGTCCGGCAGATTCGGCAAAGGCTTTAATCGCGGGCTTTTGATTATGGAACTCGTTAATCTCGGATTAGCCGCGCTGAATTTCTCGCAGCTTAAAGCCGACGGCGAAAAATTCGGTTATTATATTGACCCGTTTTTCGATAAATATGTGATTATGAATCCCGACAAAGCCGCCGAAAATCTGCCCGAAGGTTTTGAACTGAAATTTTACACCGACCCGACGGATCATCTCTCGCAAGGAAATTACATAACTTTTACAGTCGAAAGCGGAAAGTTTACAAATCCTGACGGTTACTCGCTCGTCTATAATAAGGAAAAAGGTTTCGTCGAAGCCGTAATGGTGGCTTAGAATTTTCCACATTTTGTCTGCATATGAAAGCGAAAACACAACCGATCAAAAACAATCTCGGACTCGTCTGCATCACGACGACGCGGGACGTGCGCTATAAAACCACGACGCGCAAGCACCTTTTGACGCTTTCCGAAAATGAACAGGTGGAAAAATTGCGTTCGATCTACGGGCAAAATATTGAAATATTAAAAAATGCGATAACTTTTTGCGAAGCGAAAAATATAAATCTGTATCGGATGACTTCCAATCTTTTCCCGTTTGCGGATGACGAAATGGGTTTTGACATCCTGACGGAATTTGCCGCTGATTTAGCCGAAATCGGCGCGGACGCGCTCGATAAAAATATTCGGCTCGTTCTGCATCCCGATCAATTCGTCGTTTTGAGTTCCGATTCGGAAAGAGTCGTCGAAAACAGCGTAAAAATTTTAACTCATCACGCGAGGACGATGGATTTGCTCGGTCAACCGAGAAGCGAATGGGCGACGATGACGATTCACGGCGGAAAATCGAATCGCGCCGATAAATTAGTCGAAACGATTTCGAGTTTGCCTAAAAATGTTAAATCGAGAATCGGCTTGGAAAACGACGAACACGCTTACAGTTCGGCGGAAATTTTAGAAGTTTGCAAACGCGCCGAAGTGCCGATGGTTTTTGACGCGCATCATCACGTCTGCAATGAAAAACTCGAAGATTTCAACCACGAAAGCGTCGAAAAATACTTTTGGGCGGCTGGGGAAACTTGGGCGAATCCCGAAAATCAGCTTGTCCACATTTCAAACGGCAGAAAAAACATCAACGACAGAGCGCACAGCGATTTGATTTTTACGATGCCCGACGTTTACAAACACGCGCCGTGGATTGAAATTGAAGCGAAACATAAGGAAATTGCGATTGCTAAATTGCAGAATGAATGGCTGTAAATGAAAGAACTGCCCGCGAAATATACGAAAAAACACGAAAAAAGAGAAGAAATATTTTAACAGGGATAAAGAAGATAAAAGGGATTTAAGGTTTAGTATAAAATTCGGAATCTCTTTTTCTTCCTTTTCCCTTATACCTTTCCCTTAAAAATTTTTCGTATATTTCGTGGGCAAATCTCTTTATTTAACAAACAAATACAAACTATTTCCCGAATTTTGCAATCGTATATTACAATTATTTGAGTATTCTCCCGAATTTTACGATTTACAAAAATTAAATTCTCAAAATTTTGCATTTTTTATTTTATGAATACACGCAGTATTTTATTCTTTTTCGCCGTTTTATTTTTGCTCAATTCGAGCAGTTTTTCGCACGTTTACGAAAGCGAATTGTTAAATAAATTTCCGGCGTTCAAACTCGAACGCGAACCTCTGATTCGCATCGGTTTAGCGACGAACGCGGGTTCGGCGACGATTACGACGAGCGATTCGCAGCTTATCGCGTCAAGTCCCGATGAACAGGATAAATTTTTGGGAACAAAGCAGGTCAGAATTCTGGCGCGTTCTTACAGTCCGCCGGAAATAGAGATTTTCAATTTCGAGATTCCGAACATCGCCACGCGCGACGAAGCCGTAAATCTGGAAAAAGATGCAAAAGAGGCGACGGAAATGGACACAGGGTTGCGGCTCGACGCGAAGGCGAACACTTGGAGCGTTTTGATAAACGCGAAAATCGAAACGATTGAAGAAGCCGGGCAGTTTAAAAAAGTTTTAAATGATAAAGGTTTCGGCGATGTTGAAATCGTCAGTTCAAAATTTACGCAGCATACCGACGAAGCCTTGAAATTATCTGCTCAAATCGCACAATCGCCGAAATCCGAAGTCCGAAGCCTTCCTTCGTCGCGTCCGGTTGCGGATAAAATCAGTCAAAATCCGGTTTTAAAAACGAGTTCGAGCGTTCCGACAAATATTCCCGTCAACCCGAATTTGCGCGAAGTTTTAGTTTCGGGCGCGAGCCAGGCTTCCAAATTTTCGTCGCTCAAAGCCGTCGCTTTCGGTTCGCAGAACGAACGCGCTGTTCCCGTCAAATACAACGGAAAATCGTATCGCGGAAAGATCGAAGTTTTCGTTAATTCGCGCGGAAGTTTGACCGTCGTAAACGTCGTGCCGCTTGAAGAATATCTGCTCGGAGTCGTTCCCGCCGAACTTTCTCTGCCGCAGCTTGAAGCGCAGAAAGCGCAGGCGATTGCGGCGCGAACTTACGCCGTGGCGAATATAAATAATTATGGTTCGCAGGGTTTCGATATGCTGCCAACCGTTTGGTCGCAGGTTTATAAAGGCGTTGCAATCGAAACAAAAATGGGAACGCTCGCCGTTTTGCAAACTCGCGGAGTCGTCGCAACTTATCAGGGAACGCCGATCAACGCGCTTTATACGTCAACTTGCGGCGGGCGGACGGAAAATTCGGGAAATATTTTCGAGTTTGACGAACCGTATTTGCGCGGCGTAAACTGCTCGCTCGAAGGCGACAGACATTTTCAGCCGTTTTTAATAAAAAGCACGCGCGAAGTCGCCAAGATCAGAAACGAAGCCAATTACGAACTCGTGCGCCTCGCTTCAAAATACGCGGTCAATAATTTTTTGATGATTACAAACCGCTTTGACGACGATTATTTTGAAGACCAGCCGACGGAGATCGAACTCAGAAGCTGGCTCAATCAACTTGCGATTCGTTTTAACAAACCGCTTCCCGCGCTTATCACAAAAGACACATCGCAGCCGCTTTTATTAGCGAAAGTTTTGTCCGAACTGATCTACACCGAAGCGGCGCAATCTGAAAATCTTCTGATGAGCGAATCGGACGTTAATTATCAACTTTCGTTTGACGATGCCGACCAAGTTCCGAAACTTTTTCGTCCGACCTTAGCGATGCTTTTGCGCGACGGCTGGTTTTCGATTCATTCGGATTTGACGATAAAACCGCAAAAACATTACTCGCGGGCGAAAATTCTGCGGCTCATAGATCACATTTACGACAGAAAAAAATGGAAAACCGATTTTGAAACGGGCGTTGCAAAACCGGCGGACGACGGAAAACTGATTTTGAAATCCGGCAGAAGCGAAAAGGAAATCGCCGTCAGCCCAAACGTCTTTTTGTTCCGGCAATTCGGCGACGCATTTTACCAAGTCAAAGAAGCCGCACTGCTCGGCGGCGAAAACGTGCGCTACAAAACCGACGGCTTAAATCAAATAATTTATCTCGAAATCGAACCGACGGAGGAAACAACCGTCGCCGAAAAAATGTCGCCGTTTACTTATTGGAACGCAAATATGTCGGCTTCGACCTTACGCGCCAGACTCAGCAGATACGTCAAAGGACTCGGCACTTTGATTGATGTCCGCGTTGCCAAAAAAGGATTTTCCGGTCGCGCCACCGACCTCGAAATCATCACGACAAACGGCACACAGCATTTAACCGGCGGCAAAATCCGTTCTGCTCTGCGCCTGAAAGAACAGCTTTTCGTAATGAACAAACGCTACGGCTCTGACGGGCGCATCTCGTCCGTTTCATTTACCGGGCGCGGTTGGGGACACGGCGTTGGAATGTGTCAATATGGTGCTTACGGTTTGGCGAAAATGGGCGTAAAATTTGATGAAATCGTGAGGCATTACTACACGGGAATTGATCTGACGAAGGCTTATTAAAGCGGTTTAAGATTAAATGTGAGATTAAACGATTTGTCTTAGGTTTAATAAATTTCCGATTTTTTTATAGTGACATAATGCCAAATGCCGAATTATCAATTACAAATTAGGCATTAATAATTGATAATTACGTCACTATAAAAAAATAAAATATACGAATTAACCTTGCATCAATTCGTAATTTGTTCTAATTGTCAACAATGATCAGATTTTCTCCAAATCAAAAAATCGGCTCGCTGATTTTGCTCGCGCTGATTTTGATAATCGCTTTGGCACGGCTATTTTTTGTTTGATGAATCAAAAACATAACGCTAAAAAAAATACAAAAAGTCTAACTAAATCTTATCTCATTCATCCTGCTCATACCTGTTAAACTTCTCTTTCCATCTGTGTTAATCTGTGTTTATCTGTGGATAATTCTTCTTCAAAAAATTCAATCTACGCAATCGTCGGACCGACGGCTTCGGGAAAAACCGAGATCGGCGTTGAACTCGCTCTGCGGCTTGAAAACGCGGAGATAATCAATTGCGATTCGGTGCAGATTTACAAGGAAATCGAAATCGCCACAGCGAAACCGACAATTGAAGAAATGCGCGGCGTTCCGCATCATTTGTTAAATTACGTCGCGCCCGAAATAAAATATACGGCGGCGGCTTGGGCGAAAGATGCGGCTCAAAAAATAAAAGAGATCGAACAGCGCGGAAATGTGCCGATTCTCGTCGGCGGAACAGGTTTTTATTTGCGGGCTTTGCGTCAGCCGTTTTTTGAAAGTCCGAAAACCGATCTGAAATTGCGCGATAAAATAAAGCGAATCCGCGAAAAAAAAGGTGCGGAACATCTGCATAAAATTTTGCAGCGAGTTGATAAAACGGCGGCGGAAAAACTTTTTCCGCGCGATTACGTCCGAGTCGGCAGAGCGTTGGAAGTTTATTTTCAAACGGGCGAAAAAATTTCCGAAATACAGCCGAAACGCGCCGAACCGCCGGAATTTGCAAATCGAATAAAAATTTTCGCCCTGAATCCGCCGCGAGATTTGCTTTATGAAAAGATAAACAAGCGAACGGAAATTCATTTTGAAAAAGGCTTGATCGAAGAAGTTAAATTATTGCGCGAAAAAGGTTTAAAAGATGAAACGAACGCTCTCGGAGCGCACGGTTACAGGCGGGTTTGCGAATTTCTGCGCGTGGAGAAAACGCTCGAAGAAGCCGTCGAAAAATCAAAACAGGATGTTCGTAATTACGCTAAACGGCAACTGAGTTGGTTTCGCGGCGTGGAAGATGTAATTTGGCTTGACGGTTTCGGAAATGAAACTCAAACACAGCAACAGCTTTGGGATATTTTGCAAATCAAATAAGTTTATTGATATTGTTTGTCCATATAAATCTGCTATAATTTATAATGTAGTTCCAAATCTAAGCGAATAAAAGAGAAAAAGCTATGGACAAACATTCTACTCAGAATATACAAGACGGATTCTTGAACACATCCCGGCGGGAAAAAACTACGATTGTCGTTGATCTGATGAACGGCGGAACGCTGACGGGCAGAATCAAAAGTTTTGATAAATTCTCGGTTTTGCTCGATGTCGGCGGACAAGATTTTTTGTTGTTTAAGCACGCAATTTCAACCATCTCACACGAAAGAAACAAACCGAATTTAGCAGGATAAAAGAATTTTGTCGGGTAAATTTATCAGTTTTGAAGGAATTGACGGCAGCGGCAAATCAACTCAATTACGTCTTTTAGCAGGCGAATTGCAGATTCGCGGAATGGATGTTTTAACTACTCTTGAGCCGGGCGGAACGCCGCTTGGTCGCCGTCTGCGCCGAACATTTCTTGAAACCGAAGAAACGGTTGCGCCGATGGCGGAACTTTTATTATTTGCGGCTGACCGCGCACAACACGTCGAATTTCTCATCAAACCCGCCATCGAAAACGGCAGAATCGTTATTTCAGACCGCTACGCCGACGCAACCGCCGCTTATCAAGGCGCGGGACGCGGTTTTGATAAAAATACGATTGAAAAAGTTATTGAACTTGCAACCGACGGTTTAAAGCCCGACTTGACGTTATTTTTCGATCTGCCGATTGAAACGGCATTTCTGCGAAAAAACGAGAGAACCCTCGGCGGCGAACGGAAAAATCGTATGGATTCGGAAACAAACGAATTTTACAAGCGCGTGCGCGAAATGTATCTGCAAATTGCCGAATCGGAAAAGGAAAGATTTAAAATTATAGACGCGGGCGGTTCGATTGGCGACATACACAAAACGGTTTTGCAGTTGGTTTTGGAATTTTTGGATAAATAAACAGGCGAAACCACGTCCATCTTGGCGGCAACGAGCGCGAATGCGCGAAAACAACGGCGAAAAGTTTATAATTTAAATGCAAAATTTCAAGTTTATTATCTCATCTCGAACGCTTAGGCGTTCGCTGCCGGCAAGATGCCGGCGTTCCATTTAAGAATGTTCGGCAAATTAATCGGCAACGACAATATCAAAGAAATTCTCAAACGCCTGATAAAATCGGGGCGCGTGCCGAGTTCTCTGCTTTTTACGGGCGCGGACGGCGTTGGCAAAAAGCAATTTGCGCTTGAAATCGCTAAAACATTTATCTGCCAAAATTTACAAAATTTCGAGGCGTGCGGCGATTGTTTGAACTGCAAACGCGCCGACAAATTTAATTTTCCGAAAGATGATGACCGCGATGCTTTTAAGCAGGTAATTTTCAGCGAACATTCCGA
This sequence comes from Pyrinomonadaceae bacterium, assembly GCA_965214585.1. Taxonomy (GTDB): domain Bacteria; phylum Acidobacteriota; class Blastocatellia; order Pyrinomonadales; family Pyrinomonadaceae; genus JAHCHG01. The sequence goes on from OZ243957.1 coordinate 2,126,479, forward strand.
CATCGGAACGGTTGTTCCGTATAAAACGGGCATTTTGGTTGACGCGATCCGCGATTTGGAAAGAGAAGCGAATTTTCGTCCGTTTCAGGCAAAAGCCAGATTTTTCATAATTGACGATGCCGATAAAATGAACGATTCGGCTTCAAACGCTCTTTTAAAGACGCTCGAAGAACCGCCCGAAACTTCGTATATTTTTCTGATAACATCGCGCCCCGACGCGCTTTTGCCGACAATTCTTTCGCGCTGTCAAAATCTGCGTTTCGCGCCGATTGATAAACAAAACATCGAAAATTTTCTGCTCGAAACAAAAAAATATTCGCCCGACGATGCCGAACTTCTCGCCAATCTTTCCGGCGGAAGCATCGGACAGGCGTTGGAAACCGATCTGGAAAAATTCCGCGACGGACGCGCTTCAATGCTCAAAGTTCTGGAAAGCCTTCTGCTCAAAGAAAACCGCGCCCAACTTCTGCAAATTGCCGAACAATTAAACGACGCGAAGGCGAAAGACGAATACGAAAACAAACTCGATATTTTGCAGACTTTGATTCACGACATCTGGACGATTCGGCTTGGCAAATCCGAACAAAATCTGACAAATGCTGATCTGATTTTCTCTCTGAAAAAACTCGCCGAAAACGCCGACGCAAAAAATTTAGCAAAATGGCTCGGCGAAATCGAAACTCTGCGCGAACAACTCGTCCTAAATCTCAACCGCAAAATCGCCGCGGACGCGCTTTTCGTGCAAATGGCTGGATAAAATTTTCACTCAGAAGCTGTTTGGTATTTGTATCGCAGGCTTCCAGCCGGCAGTCTTGGTGGCTTCCAGCCGCCAAATTTATCTGTTTTTCTCGTCAATTCGTGTAAATAATGCCCGAATTGGCGGCTGGAAGCCACCAAGACTGCCGGCAAGATGCCGGCGTTACGTTTTTTTGAGTGTCCAAACAGCTTCTAAAAGAATTTTCGGGAACAAATTTCAAAAAGCGGTGTCTAACTATTTAAAAAAATCTGTAATTTTTATGTTCGGGAAATAATTTTCGCAATCGGGAAATTAAAACCCTTTACCTTATTGAAATAAAAAGTTAAACTGACACTATAAAAAAAGGAGAAATAGTATGAAAAAACAAGTTTTACTCGCGTTATCAATCTCGGTTTTTGCCGTTTCCGCCGTTTTCGCTCAAACTATGCCGACGAAAACGATCAGCGGCGGCGAAGTCAACGGAAAAGCCGAAGTTCTTCCCGCGCCGGTAGTTCCCGCGGCGGCGAAGGCGGTGAAAGCCTGCGGAAGTGTTAATGTGCAGGTTTTGATTGACGAACAGGGAAATATCGCGGAGGCAAATGCCGTTTCGGGTCATCCTCTGCTTCGCGGAGCAGCCGAAACTGCGGCGCGTGGTTCGCAATTTAAACCGACGATGCTTTCCGGGCAATCGGTCAAAGTTTCCGGCATCATCGTTTATAAATTTGCCTGCGATTCGGGAGATGCGAACTCGACTTCAAACGAATCCGCCGATAAAAACGGAGGAATCAGAGCAATCGGAAATTCAGTTCGAGTTGCGCCGAATTCAAATAATTCGATTAAAACTATGGGAGGCGGCGTGGTAAACGGAAAAGCTATAAGTTTGCCGCGACCTAAATATCCGGCGGCGGCGCAGGCGGTTAAAGCGTCGGGCGCGGTCAATGTCCAGATTTTGATAGACGAAACTGGAAATGTGATCGAAGCAAACGCCGTTACCGGACATCCTTTATTGCGGCAGCTGGCGGAACAGGCGGCGCGTGGAGCGACTTTTGCGCCGACGATGCTTTCCGGTCAGCCGGTCAAAGTTTCGGGCGTGATTGTTTATAACTTCGGCGATTCCAACGTAAATGCAGAAGGTTCGGGCGCGGGAGCAGACGGTTTTCCGGTTAGAAAATCTGCCGACGGAAAGGATAGATTTTTCGGTTTGGGAATGGCATTTTCAATGATGAATGAAAAATCTTTTCCGGGAAATAGAAATTTACAGCCGTTGACCAAAAGTTTAGCAACGGAATTTCCGCAGTTTACCGAGGATTTGAAATTGCTCGAATCTCTGGATGAAAATGCGACGCAGAGCGAAAAAACCGCTTTGCTCGACAGTTCGTTTTCATCGGTCAGAGGCAAACTCAGCCAGACGGAAGCGTGGCAATTCGATACGGGAAGACAATTAGGTAAAATTATGACATCGCTCAAAACGCCGCAGGCGAAAGAGAATTTTGATGAAACCGCTTTGCGAACCGAACTTCTGAAATTGCGCGATTTAACTTTTACCGCGCCGTCGGACGTTTCGGCTGATATGCTGGAAAATATAAAAACAATTGCCGATTTTGCCGACGATCAAAACCTGAATGAGCCGGCAAACAAATTTAAAATGCTCAAAGCGTTTATGGAAGTGCTGAAAGCCGTATCGCCATAATAAACGGCGCACAAGAATTATTCGGCACAAGATTTTTTGCAAATGGCGAAAATCAAAAACAAAAATCTCGATTCGGCTTCGATAACGGAGCGCGTTCTGGCGGGTTCGGCAATTTTTGCCGGATTCGTCGGCGCGTTCATTTTGTGGTTTTTTAATCCGACAACCGCCGGGTTTTTTCCCGCTTGTCCGCTTCAAACGGCGACGGGCTTAAATTGTCCGGGCTGCGGAATGACCCGCGGCTTTCACTCGATTTTACACGGCGACATTTGGGGCGCACTGCATTTTAACGCGCTTTTGCCGTTTTTCGCATTCTTTTTTGCATACATTTTTATTTCTCTGCTTCTCACCGCTTTCAGAGGACGCGGTTTGTCTTTTGAAATTTTCAAACCGAAAATAGTTTATACGTTTTTGGCTCTCGCTTTAGTCTATTTTCTCGTCAGAAATCTGCCGTTTTATCCTTTTAATTATTTGGCGATCTGATTATTTCGCGGTCATCCAATTTTTGCCCGCGCCGATTTCAACCGTTAGCGGAACGTCCAATTCAACTGCCGCTTCCATTTCTTTTGTGATAATTTCCAGAGCCTTTTCAACTTCCGCGTCGGGCGATTCGAGCAGAAGTTCGTCGTGAACCTGCATAATCATTCGCGTTTTCAAGTTTTCGCGTTTTAAGGCTTCTTCAACTCTGAGCATCGCAATTTTCACGATGTCAGATGCGCTGCCCTGAATCGGCATATTTATCGCTTCGCGTTCGGCGCGTGAACGGACGTTATAATTTCGGTCATTTATTGTCGGAACGTAACGCCGTCTGCCGAAAATCGAACTGACGTAGCCTTGTTCTTTGGCGACTTCGGGCGTTTCTTCCATAAATTTTTTGATGCCTTTGTATGTGTCGTAATAATCTTCGATCACATCTTTGGCTTCCGCCCGCGAAATGCCGACTCTTTGCGACAAACCGTAGGCTTCGACGGCGTAAGCGATAGCGAAATTGACGATTTTTGCAAGGCGGCGTTTTTCCTTTAGTTCTTCGTCCGTTTCGGCTTTGAAAACGAGTTTCGCCGTTTGCGCGTGAATATCTTCGCCGTTTTTGAACGCCGCGAGCATCACTTCGTCGCGCGTGATGTGCGCCAAAATTCTCAGTTCAAGCTGCGAATAATCGGCGGAAATTAATTTGCAGTTTTCTTCGGCGATAAACGAATGGCGAATTTGCTGACCGAGTTCGGTGCGAATCGGTATGTTTTGCAGATTCGGTTCGGAAGATGATAAACGTCCCGTCGTTGTTACGGTTTGATTCAAATTTCCGTGTATTCGCCCGTCTTCGCCGATCAAAGTCGGCAAAACGTCGGAATAAGTCGCTTTAATCTTATCGAGTTCGCGGTAATCAATAATAAATTGCCCGATCTCATAAGTTTCGGCGATTTCCTGCAAAGCGTCTTTGTTGGTCGAGATTTTTCCCGTCGGCGTTTTGTGGCGCGTTTCGATATTGAGTTCGGTCAAAACTTCGCCGACCTGTTTCGGCGAATTGATATTAAATTCGCGCCCCGCAAGTTCAAATATTTTCTCGCTCAAAGTTTCGAGTTCGTCGGCGATAAAATCCGAAACGCCGTTTAAAGCGGGAATATCAATTTTAAGTCCCGCCATTTCCATTTTGTAAAGCAGCGGAACAAGCGGCAATTCCATTTCCGTATAAATTTTTTCGAGTTCGTTTTCTTCGATTTGTCGGCGCAAAATCGGCGCAAGTTGAAACGTAAAATCGGCGCGTTCGGCAGTTCGATATTGGTTTTCCGTCCAACCGTCGGGAATTTCCGCTGCCGCTTCTTCGCCGAGATTTTGCTGTGCCAAAACTGATGCGTCGTAATTCGGACGGCTCGAATCGAGCAAATACGCCGCGATCTTTACGTCGTCGGTCACGGCTTCGGGCGTAATGTTCAAAGTTTTCAAGACCGCCAGATTTCGTTTATAGCCGTGAACGCATTTGTCCAAAAAGCCGTTTGACAAAATGTCTTTTAATAGTCCAATCGCTTCTTCGCGTCCTTCGGCGAAATTCTCGAAATCAACGTAATTTGAAAATCCCGCACCGACGGCGATTGCCACGCCAAGCGGTTCTTTTTTGTGATAAGAACTAGCGTTTTCGGGCGAATTTGAATCGTCAACGTCAAAACTCCAGTTTTCCGTTTCCCACAAACGACGAATCAAAACGTCTAAATCTTCGCGGTTTCGGATAATGTGATAACGCCTTTTCGTTTCAACAACGCGGTCAACCGTTCCGTCAAAAAGCGGCGCGGAATCGGCAAATTCTCGTGTCAAAGTCGTAAATTCGAGTTCGCTGAAAAGTCTATAAGCAAGTTCGCGGTCTGGCGATTCGTATTTGAGCGCGTCGAGGTCGAGTTCGACGGGAACTTCGCAGTGAACCGTCGCAAGTTCGAGAGATTGGCGAATATCTTCCACATTATTTTGCAGCGATTCGCGGTAAGTTTTGTGCTTCACTTCGTCGGCGTGTTTCATCGCCTCAACCGCCGAACCGAATTTTTTTATTAATTTGACCGCGCCTTTTTCTCCGATTCCCTTCGCGCCCGGAATATTGTCAATCGAATCGCCCATCAAGCCGAGCAGATCAATCATTTTATTGGGCGGCAGACCGAATTTATTTTCAACCCACCGTTCATCGCACCATTCGACGGGCGGAACGGGCGTTTTTCTTTTGATATTCTGCGAGTTCTGCCGCATACAAACGATCAGCGGATCGCGCACAAGTTGGCACAAATCCTTGTCATTTGAAACGATCACGGCTTGCAATCCTTTTTCTTCGACCTTTTGCGCCAAAGTTCCGATAATATCGTCGGCTTCAAAGCCGTCGTATTTAATGATCGGAATCCGAAACGCTTCGCAAACCTTTTTGATATAAGGCATCTGCGAAGAGAGATCATCCGGCATATCGTCGCGGTTCGCTTTGTAATCGGCGTAGGCATCGTGCCGAAAAGTCGGCGTTGCCGAATCGAAAACGGCGGCGATATAATCGGGTTTTTCGTCGTCGAGCAGTTTGCGAAGCATATTTGTAAAGACAAAAACCGCCTGCGTTACCTGCCCTTTGCTGTTTCGCAGAGGTTCGCCGCCTTTTCTGCCCATCGGCGCGAAAAATGCGCGGAAAATATGCGACATCGTATCAACTAGAAATACTCGTTTCGGTTTGTTTTCGGTCATATTAAGTTAGTATAAATTATTTTGAGCGTCGTATAAATTAAAGTCTGGACGTGCTGAAAATATATGTTGATTTACTGATTGCCGCCAACTTTATTTGGTGGATGTATTGCGGCTTTCCTTAAATTTCACAATAGTCGCGCCCCAGCTTCCCGAAAATTCGGATGCGTTTTTGAAGGATTCGACAAAATCGGTGTCGGACAAAATTTTTCTGACAATTTCTCTCTGAACGCCGATTCCTTTGCCGTGAATTATTTTTACAACCGGAAAATTTCTGTTTCGCGCTTCGGTCAGATAATTTTCCACCAAAGAGCGTATGTCTTTCGGCTGGAAAGAGTGCAGATCGAGAGTGTCCGTAATTTCCAGTTCAATGGGTTCGGAAAACGGATTTTCCAAATCGGTATATTCTGTTTCGCTCATTCTACTTCGTATGTTTTAATGTTTTCCGGCGGCGTAACTTTTACCTGATCGTTTTGATTCTTAAATGTTACAAAGCGCATTTCCTCGACATTTCCGCTTTCGTTCAAGAGTTTTACCGAAAAAGTTTTATTGTCGCCCGTTCCTTCAACCGTCAGCGGAAGCAGTCCCCAAACGTCCTGAATCCGGTAGCTCATATAATGTTCCTGCCGGAATTTGTCGTAACCGTAAACCGTAATTCCGTCAAAATCCGGTTCAACGCCTTCTCTGGTTTTGACGATGTTGCTTCTGGTCAAAACCACCCAATTTCCCGGTTTGGCGATCATTTCGCCGTATTTATTATCAACGGCATTAACCGTATCGAGCCGCTGCCACGCGACGAATTTTTTGTCGTTGGCTTGGAAAAATACTATATCATTCGGAACTTGCAGTTCGACCTGTCTGCCGAAAATCCAACCGGCGGGCGCGGGCGAAACCGATGGATCGAGCCGCACTTTATACCAAACGTCGTAAACTTCATCGAGTTTTGCCGGTTCGTCGTCATCTTTGGCGGCGATTATTTCCTGATTTTCGGTTTTTGCAGGTTGCACCGTTTCGCCGTCGTCCGATTCGATCTGCTGTTTCGGAACGTATTTCCAACTGACAATATCAAAAACCGCCTGTTCCTTTCCGGTTGAACTGCCGTCGAGCCGGAAAATCAGATTATCTTCGCCGAGTTCGGGAGTTAAGCGCAAATTTGAAGGAGCGCGAAGCTGCCCGACGGCTTGCGTCTGCAAATTTTTGTCTTCTTCGACCAATTCTCTGGATTTTTCGAGCAGTTCGCTCGTAATGACGTTCTGCGCCTCGATCCAGCCTTCCGTTTCGTCTTCGTCGTAAGCGCGGACACGATACCATTTTACCTTTTCAAAATCCGTTTCTTCCAAAATGTCCAGCCTGTCGCCGCGTTTTACTTCCAGCAGATCAGCCGCGACAACCGCGTATGAACTGCGAATCTGCGCGACCTTTGCGATAACCGTTCCTTTTTCGTCGAGTCCGACGAGATTTGAAACATTTTCCATCGCCGCATCATACAAACCGCAGCCGTTGAAGGCAGAAACTGAGAACAAAAGAGCAAAGATTATAAAAGTTTTTGATAAAATTTTTTTCGATTTCATTTTAATTTCTTCTGCATTTTTCGCCAATTATTATAACCCAAACGGTTTAATAAATCTTTCTGCCGCCCGCTTAATTTTGATTTGACACGGAGTTTTACAAAAGAGTTTTCCGTTTCCGCTTCGATGCCGACGCTTTCCAAATCCGTTTGCCAATCAAATTTCTCCGCGCCTTCGATGTATTTTTCTATTAGCGGGCGCAATTCTTTTTTGTTTTTGAGAACGGCGGCAATCGCTTCGTTTCCGTTCTTTTTTTCGTTCGGCATTTTGTGTTTTTGGTAAACTTCCCGAAAAATTTCCGAAATTGATCTTCTGCCTCTGCTCTCCTGCAAAATTGCGATGTCGCATAAAAAAGCGACGAGCATTCCCTTTGAATAAACTTGCGGATTTGAAGAATCGAGTTGATTTTTTGACAATTCGATCAACGAAATTCGCTCATCCGAGAAACTTGTTAAATTAAAGGCTTGCCCGATTGTATCGAGGAAGTCTTCAAAACGTATCCGGTTTGCGGCAATCGCGGTTTTCAGCGACCAGTAAACCGTAAAACCTTCGTAAAACCAAGCGTAATTTCCCGTCAGAGCCAGATCGTTCGGAATCCACAAATGAAAAAGTTCGTGCCTGAGCTGCTCGTGCAAACGCTGTAAGGACTGCGTTTCAAAAGGCATATCGCCCGAAACAATCGTCAAATTCGAGCCGCGCGTTTCCGCTTCCCAACGCCCGAATTTATTTTTAACCGGAACGAGAAAAATTTGCGCTTTATCTTTTGGAAAATTTCCGAAAACCGTCTGATAATCTCTCAGAATCTCTTTCGTCATCGCAACTGCCTGCTTGTCGGAAAAACGCCAATCGCCGAATAAAGTCAGATTTACCTGAAAATCTTCTATTTCAAATTCATTTTCGCGCCAGTTTTTTCCGACGGCGAAAACCGAATCTTCAAAGTTTTCGATAAAAAAAGAATTGTCTGCTTGCTTTTTTTCCGCGCCGATGATTTTCCAGTCTTCGGGCAGTTCAAAATAAAGTTTTGCGGAAAAAGGCTGATTGTTTTCGTGAAAAAGCAGCGGCAGAATATCTCCCGGCATAAAACTTCCTTGCTCGCCTTCGAGCCAAGAAAAATGCGCCTTTGATGAAAGATATTGAGTCGGTTTAAGCTGAACTTTATATTCAAATTTCAACGCTTCACCGTTTGCCAGATATTCTCCGTCGGCGAGTTTTTTATAACTGATCTCCACGCCGTTTTCGCCGGTAAGTTTCAAATCCGAAATTCTCTCGCCGTAATTTTCTGCTCCGCCGGCAAAAGTTTTAAAAGCCCAGTTTTTTACAGGTTTTGACGAATTGCTTTTTAACAATTTTCCCGTGATTTCCACCCTCGAAGAATCGGGCAAAACTGTAATTTTCGCCTCAAAATCCTGCGCCGAAACGCTGTAACACAACATTAATATTGCGATAAAGCCGAGCGAAATATGCGAAAACCCTTTTTTTATTATTGACATCAAAACAAACCGCGAACTAAAATAACATTTCGTTCGTAACCTTTTTTATACAGGCTCTAATTTTTAAATAAGACATCTATGAGTATCATCAAAATAATCATTTATACATTAGCATTTTTGTTGAGCCTTCTGTATCTCGGACGCTTTTTCTTTTAAAGGAAGTTTCGGCAAAAAAGCATTTTCCCGAATTTTTATTTGCAAAAATCCGGGCGTTTTCTTTCGTTTAATCCGAAACAAATTTTTATAACGCGGCGGTCAGCTTTTTGACCGCTGATTTTATTTCAGGACACGAATTTATGAGCGAACTCAGAAAAATCAAACGCGCTTTAATCAGCGTTTCGGACAAAAAGGGAATTGCGAGATTTGCCGAATCATTAACTAAATTCGGCGTGGAAATCATCTCGACGGGCGGAACGGCGCGAACTTTGCGCGAAGCAAATTTGGAAGTTACGGAAGTTTCCGAAGTTACGAAATTTCCCGAAATGATGGACGGGCGCGTAAAAACTCTGCACCCGAAAATTCACGGCGCGTTTCTGGCTTTGCGCGATAATGCGGAACACGTTAAAGCGTTGGAAACGCACGAAATCGAGCCGATTGATCTGGTTGTAGTAAATCTCTATCCGTTTGAGCAAACCGTTGATAAAAAAGATGTTGCGCTCGAAGAAGCCGTCGAGCAAATTGACATCGGCGGTCCGGCGATGATTCGCTCCGCCGCAAAAAACTGGCTGGATGTCGCCGTCGTAACCGATGCCGCGCTTTACGAAAATGTTTTAGGCGAAATGAACGAAACGGGCGGTGCGCTTTCGCTGAAAACCCGCCAACGTCTTGCCGCTTTAGCATTTACGCGCACATCTTATTACGATCTGGCGATTTCCGGCTATTTGGCAGAGCAGCTTTCAGCCGAAGATTTGAACTTTCTCGAACCGCTTAATCCGTTCGGCAATCTGGCATTTATCGAACTCGACGACGAATTTGAAACAGCCGAAGAAGCCGAAAATGAAACGGAAAATGCCGAATTGAGCGAACATATTTCACTCGAATTAGCCAAAGTCAGCGATCTGCGCTACGGCGAAAATCCGCACCAGAAAGCCGCCGTTTACGAAACGAGCGACACGGGCGGAATCGCTCACGCCGAGCAGCTTCACGGCAAGGAAATGTCCTTTAACAATTACATAGACGCGGAAGCCGCTTGGCAGATCGTAAATGATTTTGACGAGCTAACTTGTGCGATTATTAAACATACGAATCCGTGCGGAGTCGGAACGGGCGAAACGAATCTCGAAGCCTACAAACGCGCACTCGCCACCGATCCGGTTTCCGCTTTCGGCAGCATCGCCGCTTTTAACCGGAAAGTTGATCGAAAAACCGCCGAAGAAATTGGCAAAATTTTCACCGAAGTCGTTCTCGCGTCGGAATTTGAAGACGAAGCGTTGGAAATCTTCAAAAAGAAAAAAAATCTGCGCGTTTTGCGCGTGCAAAAAAACGAACGGGAAAATCCTTTTGAATTTCGCACGATTTCCGGCGGAATGCTTGTGCAGAATCGTGATATTTTGAAAATTTCCAAAGAAGATTTAAAGATCGTTACGAAAAAACAGCCGTCCGAAGCGGAAATACGCGCAATGCTTTTCGCGTGGAAAGTCTGCAAGCACGTCAAATCAAACGCAATTGTTTTCGCCAACGAAAATCAAACAGTCGGAGTCGGCGCGGGACAAATGAACCGCGTGGATTCGGTCAGAATCGCCCAAATGAGAGCCGAAAAAACCCAACTCGCGCTTGAAAACACGGTTTTGGCATCCGACGCATTTTTCCCGTTCCGCGACAACATAGACGAAGCTGCAAAATTCGGAATTTCGGCGATAATCCAACCCGGCGGCTCTGTCCGCGACGAAGAAGTTATCGAAGCCGCCGACGAACACGGACTTTCGATGGTCTTCACAAATTACAGACATTTTAAGCACTAATTTGGAAGAAATATTTAACAGGGATAAAGGAGATGGACGGGATGGAAAATAAATTCAACATCCAAGTTTTGCATCTTAAATTTACCTTTTATCCCTGCTCAACTCCTTTATCCCTGTTAAAATAATTTTCGTATTTTACGCATTTGTTTCCTTCTGCCAAAGAAAATTTGCTTCTCTCGTTAAAAAATATTTGACATTTGCCGCCGTTTACTGTAAAAATAGATGCAATTGGAATTTAATGGAACGCTCGGAAGGTTTGAATTTGAAAATCTTTTCGGGCTTTTTGCGTTTTATAGGTTTTATTCGATGAAAGTTTTGATTTGTAAATCCCTGCCGTTTGTTGAAATCGAAATTGTTCCGCGCTCGCCCGTCGTCATTATTTTCGCGCCCGAATTTTTCCAACGCTCGACAACTTCCGAGTGCGGATGACCGAAACGCGACGTTTTGCCAACGGGAATTATCGCGTATCCGGCTTTTGTCGCTTCGATAAAACTCTGAGTTGACGACGTGCGGCTGCCGTGATGCGCGACTTTGACGACATCGGCTTGCAAAAACTGCGAATTTTTAGTGAGATAGTTTTCCGCTTCCTTTTCAATATCGCCGGTAAAAAGAAATTTTTTGTTTCCGTAAGTTACGCGCACAACCAAGGTTTTATTATTTTCCGAAACGACTTTTTCCGTATCTTTCGGCAGAGGGAAAAGAATTTCGACTGCCGCATCGCCAAAAGTTAAAACATCGCCGCGCGAAAGTTTTACGAAAGCGATGCCGCGTCGCTCTAAAACTTCGTAAAGTTCGGCAAATTCCTCGTTTTGAAAAGGCATTCTGCCGAAAAGCGCGGCTTTGATTCGGAAATTTTTCGCCACGTCCGAAAGCCCTTGAATGTGATCGGCATCGGCGTGAGTCGCTAAAATATAGTCAATTTTTGAATATCCTCTTTCCCACAAAAATTCGGAAACGACTGATTCGCCGACGTTCTGCCCGTCCGCTTCAAAGGGTTCGGGTTCGCTCTGCCAATCGCTCTGCGTGTAATTTTTGTTAAAATCGAGCCGCCCGCCGCCGTCTATCAAAAGCGTTTCGCCGTTCGGAAAAGTTATCAAAGCCGAATCGCCCTGCCCGACATCGAGAAAATCAACGTGCAGCCTGTTATCCGCAACAGGCGCACTAAACGGATGAAAAACTATCACCGAAAAAAGAATCAGCGAAGCGGAAACGAGCGCGATTTTCAGCTTTGGACTTTGGGCTTCGGACTTTTGACCGAGCGCGAACGGATTCCACAAATTCATCAAAATCGTCAGCAGAATTAATGGAGCAAAATACAAAAAATAGACGGCTTTGAAGTTTCCCGAATAAATCGGTAAGCGGACGGAAGCCAAATTATTTTCGATCAGAACTTGCGGAATCGAAATCAAAATCCAGTTGAAAAACTCTGTAATCTTTACAAACGGAAAAGCGAAAAGTCTGCCGATTTCGGCAAACAAAATTGCGATAAAAGCCGCGAAACTCTGAAGCGCGACGATAATTCCAACCCACAAATTCAGGAACACGGCAAAGATCGGCAAACGATGGAAATAATAAACTAAAAGCGGTAAAAGCCAGATTTGCACGACGAAAGAAACGACAAAGGCTTCAAATGTAAACGACAAAATCTTTTGCAGATCGCGTTTTGCAAACCATTCCAGATACGGCGATTTGAAAAGATTTGCCGACCAGATTTGCCGTTTTACGTCGCGCTCCCAAACTTTTTCGCGCCAATAGAGCGTTTCGCAAAATCGCTTTAACCGTTTGGAAACATTCGGCGGAAAAGGCGTTTCGGCGGACGGCGACCAACTTCCGATATTGCGGAAATTCTCGATCATCGGAAACGCCATCGCAAGAATTGACGCAACGCTTGTAACGGTCAGTTGAAACGATTGATTAAAAACGTCTTCGGGTCGCCAGATGAGCAGAATCAAAATGCACCAGCCGAGAGCATTTAAGAGGCTTCCCTTTCTATAAATGACCTGCGAGAAAAGCAAAATCGTAAACATTACTGCCGCGCGTATGACGGGAAGTTCCGCGCCGACGGCGATGGCGTAGCTCCACAAAATCAGGCACGCGATAGAAAACTGCCAAAATCTTTTTTTTGTAAAAAATCTGACAAAAAGCAGTATTAAACCGCCGATAAACGTGATGTGCAAACCGGAAATAACGAGAACGTGAAATGTGCCGCCTTCGCGGAAAACTTCCGCCGTTTGTTTGTCGAGAAAATATTTGTTTCCGAGAAGCGACGCGGTTAAAACTCCCGCCGTGGATTGATTGAAATTTTTCCTGAAATCTTCGATCAGTTCGCGCCTGATGCCGGAAAGCCGGGCGAAACCGAAAAAATTGTTCGCGTCGGAAATTTTTCCGATCAAAAGCGGACTTTTTATTGTGCCGCTTGCGTCAATATCTCTCTGATCGAGAATCTTTTTTCTGGAAACGACTCCCGGATTCGAGAAATTTTCCTCGCGTTTGAGATTGCAGGCGACGATAACTTTTGCGCCCGTATGCAGATTCAATTGTTCATATTCGCGCCCGATTTCCTTGTCACGAATCGGCGCGAAAAGTCTTACGTTTCCCGAAACCGCAAATTCTCTGTTTTTGTAAACGGCTTTGTTTGCAGCAATTTCAATGAAAAATCCGCCGATTGCCGTTTCGGGATCGCCGTCTAAAACGCCTCCGATTTCAATCGGATCGCCGGAATTTATTTGATTGGAATCATATAAAATTTTCAGGCGGTTTTCCGCAGCAGTTGATTTTTGAATTTGCAGACAAAGTGCGCCGGATGCGATAAATGCGGCAAAGATGAAAATTACGGCAATTTCCTTTTTAAAGAAAAGTGCGGATAAAACTGAGAAAACAATGCAGAAAATCGCGTAAAACTGCCAGCCGTTCGTGAGAAAATCCGAAATAACGATTCCGAACGCAAAGCAGATTGCCAGCCATAATAAAGGGTAAAGTGTGAAATTTACCTGTTGCTTGTCCAAGTTTTGAGAAAGCATCTGAAAATTATTTTATTCGACTCTTATCAAACTTCTCATCTGACGAAATCTCTTGTCGCTGATGCCGTCAACGAGAATCAAGTATTCCGGTTTGCGAAAACTGCCGAATTTTTCGCGGTGTTCGATGATTTTTCGCGCCGTCTTCGCGCCGACGTTCGGCAGTTTTTCGAGTTCCGCCGCCGAAGCCGTATTGATATTTATCGCTGATTTGGAAATCACAAACTGATTTTCTGTTGAAAAAGCCGGTTTTTTATCTTTTTGATCGGTGCATCCGATTAAAAGGCAAAAAATTAATAAAAGCAGACTATTAGAGATGAATGCGTAAGTATTGAAATGAAAAGGTTTATAGTTCCGCATAAATTTAACAAATTTGGGCGTAAAATTATTGCATTCGTTGTGTGCAAAATGTTAAAACTTTATTAAAAATAATCGTTTACGCGAATTAAAGGCGAGTTTTCCACAGATTTTATGGTGTTTTTTCCACAGGTTCTGTGGAAAACTGTTGAAAACTGCAATTTCCGAGAAAGTTTAGATTTCTCTGCCTTCTTCGGCTTCCTGCAACGCTTCGTATGCTTTTCTCAAAACAGGTCGGGCGCGTTTGCTGCCGTCCGGTTCGCCGATGTAGCCTTCGGCAACGAGCGCGTCTAAAATCGCGGCGGCACGTCCGTAGCCGATTCGCAAATGACGCTGCAATTGCGAAGTCGAAGCGCGTTTCAAGCTGACAACGGTTCGCAGAGCGTCTGCGAATAATTCGTCGTTTCTGCCCGGAAGATCGCCCGAATCGTCCAATTCTTCTTCCGATTTCGTAATCGTCTGATCGTATTCGGGATTTCCCTGACTTTTTATGTGCGAAACGATTTTATGAATTTCCTTCTCGTCAACATACGCGCCGTGAACGCGCAAAATCCGCGAAGTCTGCGGCGGCTTGAAAAGCATATCGCCTTTGCCAAGCAGATATTCCGCGCCGTTTGTGTCGAGAATCGTGCGCGAATCAATTTTTGACGAAACGCGGAACGAAATTCTCGAAGGGAAATTTGCTTTAATTAAGCCTGTAATCACGTCAACCGAAGGTCTCTGTGTTGCCAAAACAAGATGAATTCCGACGGCGCGAGCCATCTGCGCGAGGCGCGTGATCGAAGTTTCGACCTCCTTGCCCGAAACCATCATCAGATCGGCGAGTTCGTCAATGATTATCACAATATACGGCAGATTTTTATACGGATTTCCTTCTTCGTCGAGTTCGCCCGCAGCCTTTCTGCGATTGACTTCCGTGTTGTAACCGTCAATGTTTCGCACGCCCCAGCCCGCAAGGTCTTTGTAGCGGCGTTCCATTTCGGAAACCGCCCATTTGAGCGAAATTGCGGCGCGTTTCGGGTCGGTAATGATCGGCGTGGCAAGATGCGGAATGTCGGCGTAAAGTCCGAGTTCGAGGCGTTTCGGATCAACCATTATGAATTTTACTTCGTCCGGTTTCGCTTTATAAAGAATCGAAACGACCAGAGAATTTACGCCGACTGATTTTCCCGCGCCGGTTGCGCCCGCGATTAATAGATGCGGCATTTTTGCGAGATCAGCGATGTAATTCGAGCCGTTGATGGTTTTGCCGAGCGCGATTGTCAGAAGGGAATTCGACTTTTTGAACTTTGCCGATTCGACGACTTCGCGCAGAAAAATCGTTTCGCGCTCTTTGTTCGGAACTTCGATTCCGACGACGGCTTTGCCCGGAATGCGGTCAATGCGGATTGATTCGGCTTTCAGCGCGAGGCACAGATCGTCGGACAAACTCGTTACGCGCGAATACTTTACGCCCGGATCGGGTTTGAATTCATAAGTCGTCACAACCGGACCTTGACAAATGTGCATCACGCGCCCGGTGACGTTAAATTCTTTGGTTTTGCCGGTCAAATCCTGCGCGACAGCGAGAAGTTCTTCATCCTTCTGCTCGATGTGCGGCGGCGGCGCGGTTAAAAATTCGGATTCGGGCAGAACGTAATTTGCAAAATCCTGCGGTTCTTGATCTTCAAAATCGGCTTCGTCCTCTTCATCAACAGATTCTTCGACAAAATCTTCGTCATCTTCATCAACTTGCGCTGCGAGCAAATCCGCGTCGAGTTCGCCGGTTTCTTGCATCGGCTGAATCGGAATTTTATCGGCTTCGGCTTCGGCAGCAAGATCAATCGGCTTTTCCTTTTTTTCCTCTTCGGATGTGGAAATTGTCGGAACTTCGATTTCTTCTTTCGTTTCGGCAGTTGGTTTTTCTTTCGCTTCGGTTTCGGAAGATTTCTCGAACCGAGAGAAAACCGACGAAACTTTATCGCCCGCAGTTTCGGTCTTTTCCTTTAAGTTTGTCAGAGTTTCGCCAAGTGAAATGGTCGGTTTTTTGCGTTCCGGTTTGTCTTCTTCTCTGGCTTCGCGGCGTTTTTCCGCCCGTTCGAGTGCTTCCGCGTTTCTTTTTTCGCGCCAATTTTTATAGCCTTTAAAGTATGGAGCAAAACGAATCTGGAAATTTTCCCAAGCCAAGCCGAAATCGCTGACAAACGAAACAAACGAAAAACTCGTAATCAGCAAAAGCGAAGTTGCAAAAATTGCCAAAAGCAAAATGCCCGCGCCGATTACGCTCAACAGCCACGAAAAGGTTTGAGCGACAAACGCGCCCATAATTCCGCCGGATAAACCGAAAAGAGAAGCGAGTCCGGCGGCTGAAATTATAAACAGAATGAATCCGAAAACGCGGCTGAAAGAGGTCGGCAAATCCTTCGAGCGTATAAAACGCCACGCCGCCAAGCCAAGCAGAATCGGCAGAAAATACGCCGTTAAGCCGACGGCTTGAAACAAAATATCCGCGATATACGCGCCGACAACTCCGACCCAATTCTGAGTTTCGCCGGAACTGCTCGTATTAAGCGAAGGATCGTTTGAGCTAAAAGTTATAAGACTGAGAAATATTAAAACCGCCAATGCCGAAAGAATAACCGCGACAATTTCGTTTGCCCTCGAAAAATCCCTCGGAGTTGCCGTATTTTTTGCGGTTCGTGTTGCCATTATTGCACTAAATTAATTTTTTCAACCACATAGAAATACAGGAAACACAGATAAGAAAATTTAGAATAAAAATGCGGGTATTTTAAGATGCCGAGCAATAAATAAAAGCCCTATATTATCTATGTTTCTATGCGGTTAAAAAAATTCTTATTTATAGTTTAACTTGCGTGTCAAGAAAATTAGTCTTTTGATACTTTACCAATTTTCTTAAACAATAAAAACTCTTTGATAAATTTGTCCAGATCGCCGTCCAGAATCGTTTCAACGTCGGAGCGTTCAAACTTTGTGCGCGTGTCTTTGACAAGGCGATACGGATGCAGAACGTAGTTGCGAATTTGCGAACCGAAGGAAATATCCTGCTTATTTGCTTCAAGTTCGGCGTTTTCCGCGAGTCTTTTTTCAAGTTCGAGTTCGTAAAGTTTCGAGCGCAGAACCTTCATCGCAACTTGTCTGTTTTGCAATTGCGAACGCTGATTTTGACAAGTTACGACAATTCCCGTCGGCGTGTGCGTGATGCGAACCGCCGAATCCGTCGTATTAACGTGCTGACCGCCCGCGCCGGTTGAGCGATATGTATCCACGCGCAAATCTTTGTCGTTTATTTCAACTTCGATGTCTTCGTCAATTTCCGGCGTTACGAAAAGCGACGCAAAAGAAGTTTCGCGGCTTCCGCCCGAATTAAACGGAGAGATTCTGACAAGCCTGTGAACGCCCGCTTCCGCCGCTAAAAGTCCGTAAGCGAATTCGCCTTCAACGCGAAAAGTCGCCGATTTTATGCCCGCTTCGCTGCCCGCCTGTTCGTCTAAAATCTCGGTCTTGAATTTTTTATTTTCCGCCCAGCGCAGATACATCCTCATCAGCATTTCCGCCCAATCCTGCGCGTCCGTTCCGCCCGCGCCCGATTGAATCTGGCAAATCGCATTGTTCGCGTCCGTTTCGCCCGCGAGCAACGCTTCGGTTTCGGCTTCGTCAACTTCCTTTTCGAGTCTGACGATCAATTCGCTCAATTCCTTCACCGAAGCCTTGTCGGTTTCGGCAAATTCAAAAAGCACTTCCGCATCGGAAACATCCGTTTCAAATTTGTTCTGCGCTTCGAGTGCGCGTTCGACGCGGCTTCGCTTCTGCACGATCTTTTGCGCTTTTTCAGAATCGTCCCAAAAATCGGGCTGAGAAATCTGCGTTTCTAATTTTTTAAGTTCGGCTTCCTTCGTCGGCTGGTCAAAGAAACCTCCCAAGTTGTGTAACTTTTTCTTTTATTTCTTCGTATTTTATCTGCAAATCGTTTAATTCCATTTTTCTTCAACTGATTGGAGCGCGGGGCGTTCCCGCTTGCAACCGTTGCGCGAGCAACGGAAAACCGTTAATAACTTAAATGTTTAGAGCGACAACACATTTTTTCGCGCTACGCGCTCATTGCAAGCGGGACGCTTGCGCTCCAGTCCGATCTCATTTTCCTTTCAATTTTTTTCTAAAACTCAAAATCGAGAATGCTGTTTATTATTTAACTTTCCAATATTTTATCAGCACCCTCCATTACTGTCGGGTTTCTGCCTTTAAAGCTCAAAAGTAATAATCCTAAACTCAAAACCGAACAAAGCCAAGCGAACCAGTCGCCGTATTTCACATAAAATGTCTGCCCGCCGTCTGATTTTGAAATTGTCCAAACACGCGTGTCTTCCGTGTAAGGTTTCGCTTCGCCCGAAATTTCGCCGCGCTCGTTTATATGCGCCGTGATTCCGACGTTTGTAACGCGCAAAAGCGGGCGGTTTGTTTCGACGGCGCGAAAAACGGCGTTTGCCAGATGCTGACGCAAAACAGGCGTGTCGCCCAAATATCCGTCGTTTGTAATTTCAACTAAAACATCCGCGCCGTTTAATGCAAACTGCCGCGAAAGACTCGCAAAAGCCGATTCAAAACAGATAACGATGCCGCCTTTCGCATCGCCGAACGGCATCAACTCATATTTTTCGCCAAACGCGAAATTTCCGACAAGCGGCGGCAAAATCTGCCCTAAAACTTCCGCCAACGGAACATATTCGCCAAACGGAACGAGGTGCATCTTATCATATTTGGCGATCTTTTCGCCCTTAGAATTGACCATTACGGCGGAATTATAATACTGCCTCGCGCCCGCGACGGGTTCGGCGGAATTGAACAAAACCGATACGTTGTTTTTCATCGCAAAGTTCTTTAAAAACGCACGAAATTCCGCGTCGTCGGCATAAGAGAAATTCATCGGCGATTCGGGGAAGATGACGATTGTTCGTTGTTCGTTGTTCGTTGTTCGTTGTTTGCCCAATTTTTCCAGCGCGTCTTCAGCAAGTTTAACGTGGCGTTGGCGAAGTGCCTGCCATTTTTCGTAATCTAAACCACTCATCGGGACATTCGGCTGTAAGGCGATTACGACTGTTTTTGAATTTTTATCAAAAGGTTTGGAAACTCGATCATTTTCGATAGAAAAAAAACTTAATACAAGACTCAGGAAAAACCCTAAAAAAAGCGGTGAAATAATTATAAGTTGTTGTTTACCCGTAACAGTTTTCCACGCTTTTGATTTATTTTCTTTCGTAAAAAGCAGATAGGGAAAGGAAAAGGTAAAAATGCCGATGCCTAATTCCTGTTTCAAATAATTATGAAGCCATAAAATAAAAGTGCTTGGTAAAATAACTAAAAATCCGACCAAATAAACGCCGCCGATGCTTGCGTAATCGAGCGCGAAACCGCTAAAAGCCTGTGAATAACCGACGGCGTTCCAGTTGTTTCCCGTCAGCCAATAGCGCAGAAATTCCGTTGCCGTCCATAAAAAAGGCGCGGACAAAATGGCGCGAGTTCCGAAGCGTTTTAAAACGATAGAAAAACTCCAAGCGAAGATCGCGGGGAAAAACCCGACGATCAAAGCGGCGCATAAAAGCAGAACGTAAGCGATTGGCGCGGGAATTCCGCCGTAAGTCGTCATCGAAAACGTGAGCCACCAGCAGCTTCCGAAAAAAAATGTCGTTCCGAAAATCCAACCTAAAAACAGAGATTTGACGGCGGACTCCTTTTCGCGCTCGACGGCGTAGAAAAACGGAATGAACGCAAACCACGCGACGAACCAAAAATCGAAATCGGGAAATGAAAGTATTAAAAGAATTGCCGAAAACAAAGCGAGAAGGCTGTTTTTCACAGACGGCAGAAAATTTTTTACGGGCGGAAATCTCATTGACCGTATTTTAGCAAAAAAATTGTTTGTTGGTGAGTTGCAGCGGCTTTATTCAGAATAAAAATCAATCGTTAATTCACTTTGAAAGGTTTTTAATCAGATTGAACGGTCAAAATGACAAAATTTGGAAACGGTGTCACGGGAAAAGTGACGGATTTTGTTATTCGGCGAATGGTTTTGGAAATTCAGGTCAGATTGGCAGTTTTCTGTTTTATTAAACGAATGAACTGCATCATTTTGAACGAAAACGCCGATGCTGCCTAAACCGTCGGAAATACGGGATTTAAAAGTAGGAGAGCCTAGTCGAAAAGACTAGGCTCATATAGGAAGGAAAACTGTAGGAACGCTCGGAAGGTAGTCAAACACAGTGGCAAACCGCGTTTGAAGAAGTGTTGGCGGCAGGGTCTTGATTAAGTTATCAAGCTAGCCGATATTAACTAATGCACGTTGCGTGCCAAAAGTTAAAACCAACATAAAGTATCGGCGGGAAAATTCTTTAAAGTCAATAAATATCGAATAAAAAAGATATTTTAACTTTGAAAATCCTAGTAAATTGTCAAATTGTTCAGCGTTTTTCAACCTTATCTTTAAACCAAAAGTTACACTATTTGGAACATCTCTCGACTTGTCGCTCCAAACCGGCGGCATCGGCGTTTTCAGAGTTAATTTCCAGAGCCGATGCGGTATAATTCTTCGCTTGCAGGCAGTCGCCTTTTTCGAGATAAATTTTACCGAGCGCAACGTGCGCGTCAATCAGGCGATTATCCCAAAAAGTTGCCGTTCTGAATGAACTGACCGCTTGTTCCAGATCGCCGCGCCGCAGATGAAGTTTGCCAAGCAGCAAATATGCCTGCGCGTTCATCAGATCGCTCACCAGAATCTTTCGCAAAATTGCCATTGCTTCGTCGTCGCTTCCGTTTTTGTAAAGCGTCTGTGCTTCCTGCAAAAGAGAATCAGTTCCGCTTACGGCAGTTTGCACGGGCGCGTTTTGATTTTTGATCAAAACAACGCTGACAAAATCCTTTCTCGAAGGCTGTTCAACCCGCAAATCAATATTTTTTAGCGAACGCGCGTCCTGCCAGTCTTTTTCGAGATTGGCGTATCTGTTTCCGGCGGTCAGAAAACGTCTCGCCTGATTGTCAATATCTTCGGCAGATTCGTCGCCGATCTGCTTTAATCCTTTGGCAAGCAGAAAATACGATTCGCCGTCGCGCGGATTGCCCGCCAAAATCGGACGAAGCTGCTCGACGGCATCGTTATATTTATTTTTCAAAAACAGAGCGACGGCGTAATTAAACTTCGCGTCGGTTTTCTCGGCAGCAGAATCCGCCGCTTTTTTCAGAAATTCGATTCCTTCGGCAAGCAGTCCCGCCGCTTTTGCATCATTTCGTTCGGCACGCGAAGCCTGCACCGCAATTGCGCCCAGCGTGTTGTAAACGCTCGTTAATTTCAAATCGTCGGCAAGCGGACGCAAAACGGCAAGTGCCTGCTCGTAATTTTTCTGCTGCCATTGAATCAAACCCGTATAAAACGCCGCTTCCGCATATTGCGGAGTTTCCTGCGGAACGCGCGAAAAATATTCAATCGCGTCGGTATTTTTCTGGGCATTTAAATAAAAATGACCGAGTTCGAGCGCGGCATCCGCATAAATTTTTCCTTCTTTTTCCTCGGAATATATCCGCAGAGCATTTTTGAAAAAATTCGCCCGCGTATCGCTTTCGCCCGCCGGTGTCAGCAAACCTTTGATGTATGCCTCAAATGCTCTCGCCGGAACTTTATTGGCAGTTTCGATAAACTGATTTTGCGAAAACGGCAGAACCTTATCGCGCTGATACAAAATCTGGTAAGCGACCTGCCCTTGAACCGTCTGCAAATTTTGCAGAGCGTCGCTCAGATTTATATCGCGCGTGATTCGCCTTCCGTCGGGAAGCTGTTCGCTCAAAAATCTTCCTTCGTTGACGCTGATGATTTTCGCCGTAACCGTAATGCTCGCCGCAATATCGCCCTGCGCCGGAGCGATGTTGTAATCGCCCGCGATCAAAAGCGTCGCGCCCGATTCACGCGCCAGTTTCAGCGAAGTCGCAAGGCTCGGCAAAATCGTCAGAGGCACGCCGACGCGTTGCTGCACGATCTTTCGTTCCTGATTTGAAACGACATCAAGCGACGGAACTTTCAGCAAATCCGCCAAAGCATCGGCGAAACTTTCTCCGACCCAGTTAAATTCCGCTTTTCCCGAAGTATTTTCAAACGGCAGAATCAAAACTCTGTCCGTCTTCTGCTGAACGGCTTGCGCCTGCACAAAAGTTACGGCAAAAGACGCAAATAAAACTATAAAAAGTAACTTTTTAAACATATTTCTTTCCAAAATAAAAAATTCGCTTAGAATCTAAGCGAATAGGTTTAATAAATATGATGCAGATTTTTTGCGAGATGATGCAGACGAATAAAAAAAGTGGCGACCCGTACGGGACTCGAACCCGTGTTGCCGCCGTGAAAGGGCGGTGTCCTAACCACTAGACGAACGGGTCGCAAACGGTTTGAAGTAAAAACTCCGGTCAAAAAGAGAAAAAAAACATCCCGATTTCAAATATCACGCTTCTCTCTTACAAAGCGAAAAAGTAGAATAGCGTATGAGTTTTTTCGTGTCAAACGCGCCCGCATAATTTTTCACCTCTGATTTTTTATGTGCCTTAAATGATATGACTAAAATCAATCGCTGCGCGAAATACAGAGAATTGTTTTTACGGGAAAATTCTGAAAAAGAGCCGCAGACAACCAAGCCGTATTATTCTTCGATTACGTCCGCCCAGATTTCGGTTTCCTCTTCAAAATCGTCAAAGACCGACTCGATTATTTTTGTCTGATCGGCAATCTGCGCTTCGGCATTTTTCAGTTTCCGGGTCAAATAACTGCATTGCATTTCTAAATGGCGCAGGCGTTTTTTCTGGTCTTTGTCCATTCTTTCCAGATAAATCATATAAAAAAACTGCAAACCCGCAACTCCTGCCAAAGACAGCGCAAGACCAATTAATACATAGATCGTCATAGCTTATAACCCGCAAAAATCAAATTTATTTTTTTTAAGGATTCGATTATAACCTTGACCAACTCGAAAGGAAAAGCCAAAATCTGTTAATAAATAAAAATCTGACCGAAATTTATGCGAAATAATTTGTTTAATAACACTTTTATAAAAGAAAATCTTTAAAATTCCGCGCCGGTTTTGGTGCGCGAACAATTTATGAATAATCAAAATTTACAACTCGTCTATACTCTTTTATGCGATGACGTGCGGCTGGAGATGGGCAACAAAATTTCCCTGATGGGAATTTTCCAAAACATTATGGTCGAAAAACTGCCCGTGTCCCTGATAAAATTCGCCGTGATAAATCATTGGCGCGGCGAGGGAATTCATCAAACCGAAGTTCGGATCGTATCGCCGGACAAAAATAACATTGTCGTTACTTCTCAACCGACGCAGGTTGAACTTTCGCAAGGCGGTTTTACCGACAATGTGAGTTTTTTCGTCAATGTCGTTTTTCAAACGGCGGGAACTTACTGGATACAGACTTTTGCCAACACGGTCTTGGTCGAGGAACTTCCTCTGATTGTTACGGACACGGGAAATATCAATGATATTCAGCCCGCCGAAGAAGTTTCCGAAACGGTAAATTGATATGGATTTGTGATCTCCAATTGTTTTTCATCTTTTCGGGCGTTAAATAAAAAAGGATTACCGCAGATTGATTTGCGGTAATCCTTTTTAATAAAGCAATTACTTTTCGGATTTTTCACTTTTTGAAGAACGGGCGAGAGAACAACCTTTCCCGACCTGCAATCTTTTTGCTCTTGAGCTAATTTTTAGGGTAGTGAACTAAAAGTAATGCTCTATGAATTGCCGTCTGCTTTAGCTGACGGAAAGATTGCTGACAAGATAATCGGCTTTAGCCGAATTTCAAAAATATATTAATCATCCTTTCTGCTTTAGCTAAAGCAAATAAGGAATAAATTTAATAGTTCGGCTAAAGCCTGTCTTTTGCTGCAAACTAAACCGTCAGCTAAAGCAGACGGCAATTAATAAAAAAACTTGTCAGTATTACTTTTAGCTCACTACCATTTTTAGTAATGATGCTGTTCAGGATAAAGTGAAAAAGAATAAGTTAATCAACTTTACAAATCTGGAAGGGCTGCTCTCTCGCCCGCAAAACTTAAATTATGGAAAACTTAAAAATCAGAGTATTCGGTAATCTCTGAAAATTCTCAGCCTTACATTTTCAGCATTATCTTATTCGCTTTCTTTCGGATTCAGAATCAGCGAAAGCCTGTAAATCGCCGCGCCGTCAACTTCGATTTCTTTGCTGTCGGAAGCGTCCTTTAAATAAGCAGTTACGCGGAATTTCGCTTTTTCGTCCGGCTGCCGAAAGACGAATTCGCCGCTTTGACTGGTGTAAACCGAATCGCCGATTTCCTTTGTCGAGCCGTCGTCGAGAATTTTTTCTATTTTTACTTTCGCGCCGTAAATGCTTCGCCCGTTTTCGGCGAAAACGCTTCCTCTGATAATTACGAGCGTTCCCTGATCTACATTCAGGATCAGGCGATCACCCAAGTTGCGAATCTTTTTTCGCTGAATTTCGACCTTGAACAAAACTCCCGAACTGTAACCTTCCTTTTCAAAAACCAGATTGTAAATTCCGGGTTTGAGATTTTCCAAAACGAATCTGCCTTTTTCGTCAGCCGTCGCGGTTTTTAAGTTTTTACCGTCTTGTCTGGCGGTTACGCTCGCGCCGCCGATTCCGTCGCCGTCGGAAGTTCGGATTTTTCCTTTGATTCCGCCGGTTTCCTGAGCGAGCGCGACAACGCTCGAAACGGTAAAAATGGAAAAAAGCAGAAAAATTTTCCTCAAATAAATCATATTTTTACGCAATTGCGGATTCGATTTTTGCTTCTTCACGAAACTGTTCCGCTACGTCATTGATGATGTCTTCGAGCGTTCGGGTTGGCTGATAGCCGACAAGTTTTTTCGCTTTCTCCAGCGACGGAACGCGCCGCTGCATATCTTCAAAACCTTCGCCATACGCTTCGGAATAGGAAATATATTCGATCTCGCTGTCGCTTCCGGTCATTTCGATTGCTTTTTTGGCAAGTTCGTTGATCGTAATTTCCTCGTTATTTCCCAGATTTACGACTTCGCCGAAACATTCGGGCGTTTCGATAACTTTGGTCAAGCCTTCGACGACATCCAAAACGTGTCCGAAACAACGCGCCTGATTGCCGTCGCCGTGAACCGTCAAAGGTTCGCCTTTCAGCGCGGATTTTACAAAATTCGGCACGACCATTCCGTATTGTCCGGTCTGGCGCGGTCCGACGGTGTTGAAAAGCCGGACGACGACAACCGGCAGGCGCGTTTCCTTCCAATGCGCGATGGCTAAAAATTCGTCCAGAGTTTTCGCGCACGCATACGCCCAGCGATGTTTGTCCGTCGAACCCGTCAAAAGATCGTCTTCTTCCTTGAACGGAACGGAAATTCCTTTGCCGTAAACTTCCGAAGTGCTTGGAACTAAAACCCGCTTGCGGTAACGCGAGCAGAAGCCGAGAACAACATCTGTTCCGCGAAAGATCGTTTCGATGGTTTTAACCGGATGTTCCATAATCAGACGAACGCCGACTGCGCTTGCCATATGGAAAACGCGGTCTGTTTCGCGGATCAGGTCTTCCATTAAATTTTCATTCAAAACCGTATCAATAATTAAACGAAAATTTTCGTTTTCTTCGAGATGTTCGACGTTTTGGTAACGCCCGGTTGAAAGGTCGTCAATTACCGTGATTTCGTGTCCTTCGCCGATAAGTTTGTCGGCAAGATGGCTTCCGACGAAGCCTGCTCCGCCTGTAATTAATATTTTCATAAAAGTTTCGGATTTAGTTTTTGTCTTCCAAGTTTTCGATTCGTTGTAAGTGCGATTGAGATGCTTCTCTGAGTTCAGTCGTAGATTTTCTCAATTCAATAATAGCTTCTTCAGTTTTAATTTGAGAATCAATTAAAGCGTTCATCTTAAACTCAAAGTTCTCATTCCACTTTTCGTGTTGACGCTTCTGTTCTTCGCGTTCAAGACGTTCCCGATTTAAATATTCAAAATAATCATCAAGTCTGTCATTATGATTAACAAGGAGATTTTTCATAATCAAAATCGCTTCTTCAACTGTTTCAACTCTTTGTTCGATGCTCATATTCTCGTGTATTAAATTAATTTTTAGGTATTTTACCTATGTTTTAATTCTTTCCGCAAAGTATGCAACCGTTTTTTTCAAACCTTCGGCAAGCGGAATCGTCGGATTCCAGTCGAGAATCTTTTGTGCGCGTGAAATATCCGGCTGACGCTGCTTCGGGTCGTCCTGCGGCAGCGGCAGATGCTTTATCTTTATATCTTTTCCGACGGCTTTAGCGACTTCCTGTGTCAGTTCGTTCATCGTAAATTCGCCCGGATTTCCGACGTTGACCGGCAGATGTATATCTTCGGCTTCGGTGTTCATCAATCTGATAAAGCCCTCTACCAAATCATCAACATAGCAAAAAGAGCGCGTCTGCGAACCGTCGCCGTAAACGGTCAAATCTTCGCCTCTTAATGCCTGAACGATAAAATTTGAAACAACGCGCCCGTCATTTTCGAGCATTTTCGGACCATATGTATTGAAAATGCGTATAATTCGCGTATCAACATTATTCTGCCGATGATAATCCATCATCAGAGTTTCCGCCACGCGCTTGCCTTCATCGTAACAGGCGCGGTTTCCGATGCAGTTGACGTTTCCCCAATAGCTTTCCGGCTGCGGATGAACAAGCGGATCGCCGTAAACTTCGGAAGTCGAAGCCTGCAAAATTCGCGCTCCGACGCGCTTTGCCAATCCGAGCATATTAATCGTTCCCATCACGCTGGTTTTTACCGTTTTAACCGGATTAAATTGATAATGAACAGGCGAAGCGGGACAAGCCAAATTATAAATTTGGTCAACTTCAAGCAGAATCGGCTCGGTCACGTCGTGCCGAATCAATTCAAAACGCGGATTATCAAGCAGATGATAAATATTCTCGCGTCGTCCGGTAAAAAAATTGTCGAGGCAGATTATTTCATTGCCTTCATTTAAAAGTCTTTCGCTCAGATGCGAGCCGATAAAACCCGCGCCGCCCGTTATTAAAATTCGCATAAGTTGTTTTTTGCTTTGATGATACAATTGAAATTTCTTTCAGCCTTTATTTGGTTTTGAATTGTCATATCAGCGGAAATATAGGATTATACAGTAATTTCGCTAAATTGGCAGATTGGGAAAACAAATTATTATGAATCAAAAAAGTTTATCGGCAAATGGAATCGGAAAACCGGAAATGGGCGATCCGAACAAAACGCCCGAACCGGAAAAGGAAATTCCCGACCAAAACGAGAGGGAAATCGAAGAAATTCCCGACGAAAAACCGGAAATCGGCGACGAATCTTCGTGGACTAAAGATCAGCAGGAAAAAAGTTATTATTACGACGATTCGCACGGTTACGAAGTTTACAATCCCGATGAAGAAGAATAATAATAGCGAAAAACGCAAGTTTCAATTTAACATCGGCGATTGTTTGTTTGCGAAAAAAATAATCGGATAATTTCGCGTGTCTTTTGATATGAAAAAAATCTTTACGACAGGTTATGCGGGCAAGAATATCGGCGACTTAAAGCCCCTGATCGAAAGGCTTGACGCGATGCTTTTTGACATACGCTTTACGCCTTACAGCGAGATTATGTGCTGGCGAAAGGTTTATCTGAAGGCTCTGCTCGGAGAGAAATACAGGCATATTCCGAATCTCGGCAATCGGACTTTTAAGGAAGACAAAATAACAATTCAGAATTTAAGTCTGGGAATCGAAACGGTTCTAGCTTTGGAAATGAACGTCGTTTTGATGTGCGTCTGCGAAAATTTGAAAAACTGCCACCGCCGCGTAATCGTCGGGGAACTGCAAAAAAGAGAAATCGAAACTTTTGAATTATTTGATTGGCAAAGTTAAAACTTTAAATTTACTTTTCCCCAAAGCAAAATCACATAAAAAATCGCGTCAATCGGCAAATACCGACGATTTTATACATCAAAAATAAAACTTTATAATGAAACGAGGAGATAAAATGAAGAATTCATCAATTTTGATTTTGGCAATTATTATATTTGCGGTTTTGGGCTGCAATTTATCGAGTTATACGGAAAAAGACACCGAGATAACAATTGAAACGCCGAATCCGGCGGCTCAGAAAGCTGATACCAACAATGATGACGACGGTAAAAATGATACGGAGTTTATTTCGGAATCGCCGTCGGACGAATCAAAATCTGAAAGCGGTTCGTCAGCCGATTTGACGAAGAGCAAATTTGATCGGTTGGAAAATGATACGAGTTATGATGAAGCCGTGAAAATCATCGGTTCGGAAGGCGAACTGACGCGGGAAACCAAAACAAAAAATTACACGATCTCCTCTTACAAATGGTCGGGCAAAGACAACGCGGCGATTTACGCCACTTTCAGAGATGATAAATTAACCGGCAAACGTCAATCCAGATTGGGCGGCGAACTCGGAAAAAACGGAACGGCTGATATTTCCAAAGCCAAATTTGACAAAATAAAGATAGGAATGAGCTACGACGAAGTAGTTGAAATTATCGGCTCGAAAGGAACACAAAAGAGCAGTTCGACGATTGGGAAAACTCAACTCGAATTTTATCAATGGTCGGGCGAAGATTATTCGGCAATTTACGGAAATTTTCGTAACGGTGAACTGAGTTCCAAACGTCAGTATAAACTAAAATAAGCGGGCGCGTAACTTTTTCAGGCACAGTAATTTGCGAATAAAGAACCGTAAAAAATAATTGACAGATGAGAATTGAGAAGTGATAATCATCATTTTTCATTCTCTCTGGTTAAAAACTTTTTGCCAAACGCTTTTTTGTCATAGAATTTAGAAACTGTTTGGAAACTCGGAAAAAACGTAACGCCGGCATCTTGCCGGCTGTCTTGGTGGCATCTTGCCGCCAAATTTATCTGTTTTTTCCGAATGTTTGAGTAAATAAAGCTCGAATTGGCGGCTGGAAGCCACCAAGACTGCCGGCTGGAAGCCTGCGATACAATTACCAAACAACTTCTTAGAGTAAAAATGTAAAATTACGGTGTTGGATAATTTCCGTATTTTGTTAATTTTTACAAACGAAAAAGGCGATAAAGATTTTTCTTTATCGCCTTTTCTGATTTTAAAACAATCTGCTGAAATTATTTCAAACTTGTTTTACCAAGAAGAATAATTTCCGCCGCCGCCACCGCCGCCGCCGCCGCGTCTTCCGCCGCCGCCGCCGCGTCCGCCGCGTCTTCCGCCGCCGCCGCTGCGTTCTTCACGCGGGCGGGCTTCGTTGACAACGAGGCTTCTTCCTTCAAAATCTTCTCCGTTAAATTGTTCAATTGCCGTTTGTGCTTCGTCGTCCGAAGACATTTCGACAAAACCGAAACCGCGCGAGCGTCCCGTATCGCGGTCTTCAATAACTTTTGCTGATTCAACCGTTCCGGCTTGTGCGAAATGGTCTTGTAAATCCTCACTTGTCAAATGAAAAGACAAGTTTCCTACATATAATTTGTTGCCCATTTTTTTCTCTTTAATAATCTATGAAGCTGAACCGGCTAGAATAATTTTTCGTAAATTCTTATTTCCAAACTGACGACGCGCCTGTTCCGTCCTTAAAATAAAACTCGAACTGCTTCTGTTTTCTACCTAATCTCTCCTACCGAACCGAATACGTCGCCATAAAAATCGTGGTCGGTGCATCTACGCAGACACCTCTGAGAGTAAACATTTGTGATTATGCACATTTTTGCAAGGTTTCGCAAGCCTTTTTTCTGTAAGATTATCAATGAACGCTAAATAATTTATTGAACAGGCTCGAAAGTCTTGATTTCGGGCAAAAAGTTGTCTAAAATTCAGTAAATTATAACTGCTCGGTCAGAGCTTACGAAAATAATATGAAAATAAATTTAAAGGTGTTTTGTGCGGCGATTTTGCTAATCTGTTTCGGTGCATTTTCCGGCTTCGGTCAAACCAAAAAGACGGCGGCGGCGGCGAAAGCCAAATCGAACGCGGTTTGTTCTAATCCCGATAAACCTTGTAATCATAAAAGTAAGAAGTTTGATGCGTGGGAATTATCATTTAAGATGCCTGCGAAAATTACCGACAATAAGACATATCTTTCCGAACCGTTTTACGCCGTGATTTTAAAAATGTTTGAAGTCGAAGGCGAATGCGACGGCGGCGAATATATTTCGGCGGCGGAAACCGAACGAAAAAAGGTGCAGAAAAAATTTCCCGAACAAAAGGTTTTTGCCGATTATCAATGTCCGAATCTGAGCGCAGTCGGTTACGATTTTGACGGCAGAATTAAGGATGACCGACTTGTTATCGGCAACTTTATCGCCATTTATGCCGGAGAAACAAAGGCGGACGGCGAAAAAATTCTGCAAGCGGTTAAAAAGGATTATCCGAGCGCAATGCTCAAGAAAATGACCGCCGCTTACGAAAATATCGTGCAGTAATTATTCGGTGCAGTCGCCGAGATCGTTAAAATTGCAGATAAACAGGTCGGGAGCAAATTCCTTCGTCTGCTTTCGAACGCTGCGCCAAACTTCCGAATCAAAGTGCGTTTCCTTTGTCCAGCCGAGTTTTTTCCGGTTTTTCCAGACGAATGCGTAAGCCTCTTTTTCATTTTTTCCCTCCAAATGTTTGGCTTCGTGCAGAAGAATCGCGGCGCGTTCGGTGTCGTCTTTGGTAACTTCAAAAAAATCTTCGTAAATCGTCATTATCTCGAACGGGAAATTTGTCGCAGCGTAAGCCTCTTCTGCTCTGGTCGAAGCGTTCAGCCAATTGTCGCTGCCGCGATAGACGGTCAGATAATCGAGCAGAAAAACTTCATCGGAAAAACCTTTTTCGCGCAAAACGGAAACTGCATTTTCAACCTTTTTTTTCTCGTTGTAAGTCAATGAATTTGATGAGCCGATCAGCGACAGATAAAACCCCAAGATGACAAAAAGACAAACGGCGAGGCAGACGACGGCGCGTCTTAAAATCGTTCGCGCGAACGAAGTTCCGGCAATATTATTTGAAGAAAATTCAATTAACACCGATTCGCATCTCGCGCAGATTTCGGCGTGCGGATAATTGATCAAATTACAGTTCAGACATTTTTTTTTCATTGGTTCGTAAGGCGCGATTCACCGTTTGGCAAAACTATATAAAATAAATTATTAATCAGCTTTTTTCTTCAGAAATTTATTTTTACCGATGCGAATAAACTTATACGCCTTTTTCCGCATCAAACTCCCAAGTTGCACAAACATACGGATAAAGTTTAAGATTCTCGGATATTATTTAATTTTAGTAAGGAGTAGATAAAAGTGAAACAGTTTAACTCCGCAATTTTTTTAATTGCAATTTTGTTTTTAACAGGTATTTCCGGTAACGCGCAGGAAACGAATTTGAAGGTTGTTGATGAAGTTGTCGCGCAGGTTAATGAAAGCGTGATTACGCTCTCGCGCGTTCGGCGCGAAATGGATGAAGTGGTAAGCAGTCTTGTTCAGGAAGGCAAAACGCCCGAAGAAGCGAGAAAAACTGTGGAAGAAAAACGCCCCGAACTGATCGCCAACATTATCAATGAAGAACTGCTTTTGCAGAAAGTCAAGGAATACGGCTTGGAAAAAGAGGTCGAAGCGCGTTTAAATGAACAGCTTTTGCGGCAGGTCGAAGATTTCAAATTGAAAACTCTGGACGAACTTTACAAGGAAATGGAGAGAAGCGGCGTTGATCCGAACTCGATCAAAGACATATACCGCAAGCAGATTTCCAAAGATTTGATTTTGCAGAGCGAAGTTGACCAAAAGGTTTATCGCGGCTGGTCGAAAAGCGAGGTGCAGAATTATTACGAAGCCAACAAAGCGAAATTTACCAAACCGGAAACGATCACGATCAGCGAAATTTATCTGAGTTTTGCCGGACGCGACGAAGCGGCGGTCAGGGAAAAAGCCAAACAAATCGTTGCACAAGCCAGAAAAGGCGCGGATTTTACAAAACTCGCCGTTGAAAATTCCGAGCGTCCGAACGTCAAGGAAACGATGGGAAAAGCCGGAACATTTAACATCAAGGATTTGGACGAAAGATTTGCCAAACCGCTTGAAAACGTCAAGGTCGGCGGCATCACCGATCCGATTGATATTGACGATCTGGGCTTGGAAATTATCCGCGTTGACGAGCGTTCGCAGGCAAGCAAGGATTCCGTTTTTAACGACAGGGATGTGCGAATTGCGATGACGTATGAAAAACTTCCGACCAAGCGCAAGGAATATATGAAAAATCTCCGCGCCGATTCATACATTAAAATAAACGAAACCTATCGCCCGGAAGTTGCTCCGGTTCTTTACGAAGAAAATGCCAAAGCTGAAACCAAAGACAGCCGAGAGTAAGCATTTCTAAAGCAGAAAAGACGGCGGCAAAGTTAGAATTTTTTTTCCGACTGCCGCCGCTTTTTCGTTGCGGAAAACCCCAAAAGATGAGATTAGATTTATTTTTGAAATCCAGCCGCCTGATCGTCCGCCGCAGTTTGGCGCAGAAATTCTGCGATGCCGATCTGGTTAAGGTCAACGATTTAACTGCCAAATCTTCACGCACGATCAGCGAAGGCGATGAGATAGAAATCAAGCGCAGTAACCGCATCACAAAAATTAAAGTTCTGAAAGTTCCCGCCAAAAAACAAGTTTCACGCGAAGAAGCGGCGAATCTTTACGAAATAATTTCGGAAGAATTTTCAGAAGACGATTTGCTGGATAAGGAAAAATGAGTTTTTGAAGAAGTTTTCTAATTTTTATTCAGTAATTTTGTTAAACGCTTTGATTGTAAAACATAATTGGTAATCAATAAATCACGAAATCAGTTTCGTCAACTTAGAAGCTGTTTGGTAATTGTAACGCCGGCATCTTGCCGGCAGTCTTGGTGGCTTCCAGCCGCCAAATTTATTTGTTTTTCTCGCCAATTCGAGTAAATAACGCTCAAATTGGCGGCAAGATGCCACCAAGACTGCCGGCAAGATGCCGGCGTTACGTTTTTTTTTGAGTTTCCAAACAGCTTTTGTGATCTACTGAATATCAAATATCAATTATATTTTACGGTTCTTTTTATAAATTATGTATCTGGAAAAAGCATACATATTTGTTAAATTTCCCCTTTTTTACTTTCTACCAACTTCTGCGGCAGTAAAAACAAGCCGAGCAGATAAAAAATGAGCGCGAAAAACTGTATATAGCCCGTTCCGGCGGCGAAACGCGGCAAGTCCAGAAGATATGTAAACGCTTCTTTGGTCAGGTTTCCCGAAGTCAGGCTTTGCCACCAACTCTGACTTTCCGGCGCGGTCAGATTTGCGAAAATCAGATATTTCACCACGAAAGCCAAGCCGAACAACGCGCCCAGACTTCTGATTAATTTTTTCGCATCAAATTCGGCGAAAAGATTTGTCCACAGCGACCAGAAAAAGAAAAAGGAAATAATCCAGAACGGCAAGCCTTGTTCGGGCAGAAGCGAGTTGAAAATCTGCGTCGAGGCGGCAAAAATCGTGATTAAAACTCCCGCGTTTGCGGTATTTTGCAGCGGCGCAAAATCTTCGGAAAACCAGTTTTCCAAAACGATTAATTTTGCGCGGAAAAACAAAACGACCAAAATCGCGGCGAAAATCAGACAGACCAGCGGCGGTTTCAAAAATATGAAATCCGCGTCCGCCATTTCGAGCCGCAAACCGCCGAGCAGAGCCGTAAACAGAAAAATCAGCGGCAAAATTATATATTGCAGCCACGCCTTGGAATCTTTTTGTTTGGTCTTTGCTTTTCGATCTACGGTTTTTGCAAGAGCGATTTTGTCTTCTTTTTTGGCGGAAACTATCGTTTGCTCTTCGTGAAAAGAATCAATTTTGTCGCCTTCCAAATCCAGTATGTCGTCATCAGTCAAATCTGAAAATTCGCCTTCGATAATCGGCAAATCCTTTTCAATCTCTGTGTTTTCGGAATCAATCTTCATTTTTAAAGTTCAAGTTTTTTACTGCATCAATCGCAAATCACTATACTAAGCAGATCGTAGTATGTTTTCTAAAGATAATCCGAATACAGAAACACGCACGCAGTAAGTGTGTTCTTTGCGCCCTTACGAGCGTAGCGGGCTTCTGCATTATACTTGATTACTTTTACTCATCTGCTTACTTTATTTTCTTTCGCGCACGAGTTTGAACGGATTGAAATCTTCCGCCGTTACGCGCAAGCCTTCTTCAAATTCATTTTTTAATTCGGCGGGCGTTTGAAGTTTCAGATCGGAATCGTCGGACTTGAAATCTTTATCGAGTCCGACGACTTTTTCCGTCTGCTCCAAACCTTTTTTGAAAAGTTCGTCGTCGTTTGAAATTCGTCCCCAACCTTGTCTGTAAAAACTGTAAGCGATGTAAAACTGCGTTTTCGCGTCTAGATTTTCGGGATCGGCACGCTCAAAATAATCACGCGCCGAAACAAAATTATCCTGCCGAAAGGCTCGCAAACCTTCGGCGAATTTTTCTTCGTCAACTTCGTAAGTCTGCGTGATAACCTGCGTCGCCGTCGTGACGTTCTCGATGGTCGCCTGCGCCTTGACCGGAACTTCCCTGATCGTTTTCGGCTCTGTCCAATAAAGCCACAAAATGAATGAGCCGAAGATGCCGACCAAAATTATGCTTGAAATTTGAATATATTTTTCGTTCATTTGTTATAATCTAGCCCGTCTTATAGAATACACGATTTTCGTTGAAAAGTTTTATAAAAAAATTTACCGCCTTTTTCCCGCAAACTGCTTCTAATCTTTGCAGATTGCCGGCAGATGCGTAAGTTGAATGCTTAAAACAAATTACAAATTTATATTTATCGGACTAGGGTTGTTTTTCGCCTTTGCCGCCGAAGCGCAGACGGTGCAGAAAGCAGATTTGATCGTCGTCAACGCGAACGTGCGGACGATTGACGAGAAATTGCCGCGTGCGGAAGCCGTCGCCGTTGCGAAAAACAAAATAATCGCCGTCGGAACAAGCGAAGATGTCCGCGTCTTGGCTGGCGAAAACACGCAAATAATTGACGCGGGCGGGCGGCTCGTTCTGCCCGGATTCAATGACAGCCACGTTCATTTTATGGACATCGGCAATAAATTTACGTCAATCAATCTGCGCGGCGTGAAAACGCCCGAAGAACTCATCGAAAAAATCGCATTCTACGCGCGTTTTCTGCCGAAAGGCAGTTGGATTTTAGGCGGCGGCTGGAACACGGCAAACTGGAATTCCGCCGAATTTCCGACCAAAAATTTGATTGATAAGGTAACGTCGGAAAACCCCGTTTTTATTTACAATTCGGACGCGAGCGAGGCTTTTGCAAACAGTTCGGCTCTGAAAATCGCTAATTTAGACCAGATAAAAACAGATTCGAAAAACGATTTTATCGAGCGCAGCGCAGACGGCGAACCGACGGGAATCTTAAAGGGCGCGGCGGTTAATGTTTTAAAGTTTTACGTTCCGAAATCGCCGCAGACGAACAAAAAAGTTTTAGCCGAAACCGCCGGAAATTTCGCCGCATCGCTCGGAATTACAAGCGTGCAGGATATGTCTATGCACGAATATCACGTTGACACCTATAATAAACTTGCCGCAGAAGGAAAACTGAAAACGAGAATTTACGATTGTCAGGCGTTATCGAATTGGCGCGTTTTAGCCGAGCAGAACATCGAACGTGCAAGCGGAAATCCGTTGGTTCGCAACGGATGTCTAAAGGAATTTTACGAAGGAACGCCCGAAGTTCTGGCGAAACTTTACGCGGAAATTTCAGCCGCCGACAAAGCGAATCTGCAAATAATGATTCACGCCATCGGCGGCAGCGCAAATCATCAGATTTTGCCGATCTTCGAGCGCGTAGCCGGAGAAAACGGCAAAAAAGACAGGCGTTTCCGCATAGAACACGCTTACGCGGTGCGTCCGTCCGACGTAAAACGATTTGCCGATGCAAAGATAATCGCTTCGATGCAGCCGTTTCTGTTTTTCGGCAGTTCGGGCGATTATAAATTTTTTCTCGATAATAAAGTAAACTTAGCGTTCGGTTCGGACGCGCCGATCTCGGATTTTAATCCGCTTTTGGGTATTTACGCGGCGGTTGACGATTCGCGCGGCGGCACTTCCGCGCCGACGCTTTCCGTCGAAGAAGCCGTGCGCCAATACACGCTCGGCGCGGCTTACGCCGAATTTCAAGAAAACGAAAAAGGCACGATTTCCGTCGGAAAATACGCCGATCTGGTAATTTTATCCGACGATATTTTTACGATCAAAAAAGACGAGATTCCGAAAACCGAAGTTTTGATAACGATTCTTGACGGGAAAATCGTTTACGAAGCAAAATGAAAAAAAGCGGCTCAAATTGAACCGCTTTTCTTCAAGGGTGAGACAAATTATGCCTGTAATTCCAGAAAAGACAAGCAAAAACGTATGATTCTTTACTTGGCGATATTATATTCGCGCAACTGAACATTTCGGATTCAAAATTATTTTATCTGCAAAATTCGGTCAAACATCCGCGCTCGATTCAAACTTTTAACAAAAAATAAACATCAGAGTTTTTTGCTATAATATATCTGAAAATCTTTAATCAATGGAGAAAAAAATGAAAAATTTAATATATCTGACAATTTTACTGCTCGCTTTTTCGCTTAATGCTTTTGCACAAGAAGAAACGGACAAAATGAAGCCGACAAATGCGGACAAAACCGCAAATTTTGACAAAGACGGAAAAATCACGCGCGGCGCGACGATAAATCCGAAAGCGAAAAAAGTTTCGCTCGCCAAAGTTATGGAAAACCCCGAAAAATTCGCCGATAAAAACGTCCGCGTCGAAGGCGTGATCGTTCGCTCTTGCAAAAAAGAAGGCTGCTGGATGGAACTTGCGCCCGCGAAAGACGCAAAATCGGTGCGCGTGAAATTTAAAGATCACAAATTTTTTATTCCGCTTGAATCTGCCGGATACCTTGCGAAAGCCGAAGGCGTTTTTTCAATCAAAACTCTTTCAAAAAAAGAAGTTGACCATTTAATGAACGACGACGGCGCGAAATTCGATAAGATCAATGCGGACGGAACGGTTACGGAAATCTCGTTTGAAGCAAGCGGCGTTGAACTGACGAAAAAATAAAGTTATGGGACAAATTACGATAGAAATTCCGCAAAATATAAACCGCAATTATCAGATAAAATCCGATAATTTTCTACCGCAACTCGAACATCTTGTTGCAGAAGAACAAAAAGCCGAAAATGGCAAAGATTCGGTTTCAACTTGTGAAACGGAAGAAACAATTCGCACAAAACGAATGTATTGGTTGAAAGAAAACCGCGAAAAATATGCCGGACAGTATGTCGCGCTTGACGGCGGAAAACTCGTTGCGGCGGGGAAAACGATCCGCGAAGCCGACGAAAAAGCTAAACAACACGGCATAAACAAGCCTTTTTTGGTGCGTGTCAGCGGCGAAAATGAAACATTATCGGGCGGTTTGTGATCGTTATGTTTCAACTGAACTTTGAAAAATTTCTCGTTTACGATACGAGCAA
Source organism: Pyrinomonadaceae bacterium (assembly GCA_965214585.1). GTDB lineage: Bacteria > Acidobacteriota > Blastocatellia > Pyrinomonadales > Pyrinomonadaceae > JAHCHG01. Next base: position 2,164,072 of record OZ243957.1, read on the forward strand.
AAACGGCATCGAATTAAATGTTGTTCTGAGATCGTCCGCCGAAACGAGCGTAAAACTCGCGGCTAAAATTGATACAGGCGCGGATCATTGCATCTTCGAGCGGCGTTTCGGCGAAGAACTCGGCTTGAAAATCGAAAACGGCATCAAACAGAGATTCTCAACCGCAACGGAACTTTTACGGCTTATGGTCATAACATAATGCTGATTACGGAAGATTTGGAGTTCGATTCGTATATTTTCTTTTACGAAAACGAAAATCAAAAACCAAACGTGCTTGGACGCTTCGGCTGGCTTGACCGCATATATTTAGGTTTGGCTGATTACGAAGGAAAACTTTTTCTGAGTCGCTACGAATAGTTTTTATTTTGAGTGTTTTTCGCAAAATATATTATGAGAGAAATTAAATTATTCGATTCGGTGGCATTGCTCGAAGATTTGCCCGAAGAAAACCTTTGGCGCGGACAAGTCGGCGCGGTTGTCGAAATATACAACAATGGCGAAGCGTTTGAAGTCGAGTTTGTTGACAGGAACGGGAAAACTTACGGCTTGCTTGCGTTACGAAACAACCAAATAATTCTTTTACAGCACGAAGCGATTGAGAAAATCGCAGCATAAAAGATGAAACCTTTTGCAATCAGAAATATCGAAATAAACGCACCGCTCGTGCTGTCGCTGATGGCGGGCGTGCCGGATTTTATGTTTTGTTTTTTCTGCCGCTTACTATGTTATAATTTTTATAATTATGGGACAGATAACAATTGAAATTCCGCAAAAAATAAATCGAACTTACCGGCTCGTTACCGAAAATTCGGCGGAGAAAGTTTTGTCTAATCTCGATCAGATAATAAGACAGGAAAATTCGGTTGATGACGATGAAATTTTGGGTTTATGGGCTGACCGCGAAGAATCCGCTAAAGAAATTGCAAAAGATTTAAGAAACAAATCGAACCGCCGAACAGCTAGAGATGATTGAGTTTTTGATTGACACGAATATTTTCATATTCATATTAAAAGGCAACACGGCATTAAAAACTTTGATAGAAAATATGTCGTGCGCTCTTGATACGACAATTTACGCGGAGTTGATTCAGGGCGCGAAGAACAAAATTGAAGTTAAAAAAATCGAGAAATATCTTGCTAAATTTGATTTAATTCATTTTGACAAAAATATCTCGCACAAAACTCTCGAACTGCTCCGCACATACTCGAAAAGTCACGGTTTGATGTTCGGCGATGCAATTATTGCGGCGACTTGTCTTGAAAATGATTTAACTTTAGTTACTTTTAACACTAAAGATTTTCGGTTTGTCAAAGATTTGAAAATTATGAAACCGTAATTTGTGAGGTCTTTATGAAACACAAAATTTACATTTTTCTATTTTTGCTTGTCTTAATGCTTTCGTTTGGCAGTTTTGAGCGGGTTTTGGCTTGTTCCTGTGTTCGAAATGTTCCCTGTCAAAGTTATCAAAACGCAGATATGATTTTTGTTGGTAAAGTAGTTGAGAAGAAAAGAATAAAAGGCAATTACTTTACACATAAATTTGAAATTATTGAATCATTTAAGGGTGTTAATAAAAAAAAGCAAATCCAAGTCCGAGCCAATGAGCAGGAATCAATATGCGGTTATAACTTCAAATCAGGCGAAACATATTTAGTTTATGCTTCTAAAAGCAAAAGTGGAAAGTTTAGCACAGGTTTGTGTTCGCGCACTAAACCAGTAGAGCGAGCGCAGGAAGATTTCAACTTTTTACAAAATCTTTCCAAAAATTCAGAAGGGAAAATCTACGGGCAAGTTTTTGAGAAATTAATCTTTCGTAAAGGGGACGAAATCAAACCATTCGCCAATATGCCTTTGAAAGTCATAGAAACGGGTAATGAGCGAAATGCTTACGAAACAATTACAGATATAAAGGGAACTTATGAATTTAATGTTCCCGCAGGAAGTTATGAAATCATTCCTGTAATTCCCGGTTATGCTCACATTCCTGATGACCAAAATTTTGAAACGGAAATAAATTTACAAGCTAACGGCTGTGCAAATATTAACTTTTTTGTTGCAAACAAAGGTCAAATAATCGGCAAAATGATTTCATCTGACGGAGAAATCATTAGCGGGGTAACTGTTGAACTCATAGATTCTGAAACAGGGGAATGGGTAACTGATGTAGAGAGCCAATCGGATGGCTCATTTAAATTCGAGAAAGTTCCAGCAGGCAAATATGTTCTGGCAATTAATAAAAATTTGTCGCCACACGCAGAATCTCCGTTTCCTACAACTTACTTTCCACAAACGTCCGATATTAAAAAGGCTAAAATTGTAGAAATCGGTTTTGGGCAAAATATGGATCAAATCTTATTTCAGGTTTTGCCTAAACTAATGGACAAGGAAATTCGCGGCACAGTATATTGGAATGATGGAAAACCTGCTGCCGATGTGCAGGTTGAATTGGTAGATTTGGATAATTATGACAGTTGGCAAAGAGATGAAAAGAATGGAAAAACTGACAAATTCGGAAATTTCGCCGTAAAAGGTTTTATCGGCAGAAAATATCAAATAAAAGCAATTTACAAAAGAGTAAGCACCTCAACAGAAATAGGTTAGACTATTTGTTGAGATGGGTAAAATAAAAGTAATCGAATTAACCGAGATTCAGCGTGCCGAACTTGAAAAAGGCTATCGCAAAGGGAAAAGTCATACTTTTCGTCAGCGGTGTCAGATGATTCTATTGAAAAGCGAGAAGCGAACTTCTATTGAGGTTGCCGAAGTATTCGGCTGTTGCGAGATGGTCGTTAATAATTGGGTCAAACGCTATCTGCAAGAAGGCATCGAGGGTTTGGCAACTCGCGCCGGGCGGGGACGCTCCCCGATTTTATCGCAGCAGAATCCCGCACATCTGGAAAAGGTCGAAGCCGAGATCAAAGAGCATCCGAACTCGGTCAAAACGGTGGTCGCACATCTGGCGGAAGATTTGGAGTTAGTGATGCACCCGGAAACCCTGAAACGCTTCTTAAAAAAAACGGTTACCGATTCTGTCGCACGAGAACGTGGCTCAAGAGTCGGCAGGTGGGAGCGGAAAGAGCCGAAAAAGAAGAACTGTTAAAGATTCTGTGGCGGCTTTATTTGGGCGGTTGGATAGATTTGTATTTTGGAGATGAAAGCGGGTTTTCGATGAATCCGTGCCTGCCGTATGGTTGGTCGCCAAAGGGAGAGCGGATCAGGATATTTCCGCAGCGTCATAAAAAGATCAATTTGTTCGGCGTGTTTCGACCTGATAATTTTTGCGTAACGTATGAAAGTGCGGACAATATCAATTCGGATTTTCTGATCCGCGTCATAGATAATTTCAGCCGCTATGTGAAAAAGCCGACGGTTCTGGTGCTGGATAACGCTCCGGTGCATCGGTCGGGAAAGTTTCTGGCGGCAATCGAAAGGTGGATGGAGAAAGATTTGTATATCTTCTTTCTGCCGAAATACTCGCCGCATTTGAATATCGCGGAAATCTTTTGGCGAAAAGCCAAATATGAGTGGCTCAGACCGGGTGATTACGGCTCATTCGCTAAGTTCAAAAAGAAGATAAATTATATCTTCAACAACATCGGAGAAGAATACAAAATTCAATTTCATCAAATGATGATCTAATCTATTTTTGTTGGGGTGCTTAGAAGTTAAAAAAGATTTGAAATTGATCCAAACAACATCCGGGAATGCCAGATTTGCTCCGGCGATTTTTTATGAGGCAGAAAGAACAACTCTGCCTTTTACTTTTGAGAAAGACTTGATTATTCCGAAAATCATCCTCAAAATTGAAATCACAACGGGGAATGTTCAATTATAGAAATGAAACCTTTTGCAATCAGAAATATCGAAATAAACGCGCCGCTTGTGCTGTCGCCGATGGCGGGCGTGACGGATTTTACGTTTCGGCGTTTGCTGAAAAATCGCGGCGGAGTCGGTTTAACTGTGTCCGAATTTATTTCCGTCGAAGGTTTGACGAGAGATAATCCGAAGTCGAAGCGGCAGATGCGTTTTTTGGAGATGGAACGACCTTTTGCCGTGCAGATTTTCGGCGCGGATGTTCGGCGAATGGCTTTAGGGGCGGAAATGGCGGAAGAGGTCGGCGCGGATATTCTGGATGTCAACTGCGGTTGTCCCGCGCCGAAAGTGGTTAAAAAAGGCGGCGGTTCGGGGCTTTTGAAAGATTTGCCGAATCTGGAAAATATCTTGAAGGAAATAAAAAGATCAATCTCGATTCCGCTGACTTTGAAGATTCGTTCGGGATTTTCCGATCAGGCGATAAACTGCGTCGAGGTTGCGAAAATGGCGGAGCAATGCGGCGTGGAACACATACAGCTTCACGGCAGAACGCGCGAACAGCGTTATAAAGGCGTGGCAAATTGGGATTTGGTGCGGCAGATAAAGGAAGCCGTTTCGATTCCCGTTTCGGGCAACGGCGACGTGACGACGGTGGAAAATGCAATTCGGCGTTTTCGTGAAACCAATTGCGACGGAATTTTGATCGGGCGCGGCGCGATGCAGAATCCTTGGCTTTTTCGGCAGATTCAGGACACGCTTGAAGGACGCGAGCCTTATCAGCCGAGTTTTGAAGACAAACAGGAAGTTCTGCTCGAATTTTTTGAGTATTTAATTGAGGATATGCCGGAAAAAGCCGCGCTCGGCAAAATGAAACAACTCGCCGGACAATTTACAAAAGGCTTGGTCGGCGGAGCGCAATTTCGCCAGACGCTTTTTCATTCGCAGTCGGCGACGGAAATCTTGGACAATATCGGTATATATTTCAACGCTTTAAGCGAAGCCGAAACTTTCGGCGACGGCAAAGTTGAAACGGATTCGGACGCGGATTTGGAAATAAATTCGTGCGACGGTTTTGAGGAAGACGAAAACGCTTGCTCTGTTCGGCAAAATTCAAGTAATATGGCAATCGCTACTTAAATTTTTTTATGAGGTAAACAATCTGAAGATTTTAAAATTTGCAGTTTCCGCGGGAATTCTGCTGAGTTTGCTTTCGCTTTCGCTTTTCGCGCAGAAAATGAAAGCCGAAGACGTTATTGCTAAACATTTAGATTCAATCGGAACGGCGGAAAAACGCCAAGCCGTGAAAAGTCAATTAACAGTCGGCGACGCGGCGGTTAAATATATCGCTCCGAAAAATCAGAATTTGCACGGCAGAATCGTGATGGCTTCCGCTAAAGAGAAAAATTTTCTCGGCTTAAATCTCAACGCGACGGATTATCCGCAGGAAAAATTCAGTTTTGACGGCGACAAATCGAAAGTCGCATACACTCGTTTGGGAGCGCGTTCGGTTCTCGGAAATTTTGTTTTGACGAACGATTTGCTGCTCAAAGAAAGTCTGCTCGGCGGAACGCTTTCGACTTCTTGGGCGTTGCTTGATCTGCCGAGTAAAAACGCGAAAATATCTTACAACGGCACGAAAAAAATTAACGGAAAGGAAAATTATGTAATCGGCTATTCGGTCAAAAACGGCGGCGATATAGACGTAACTTTGTATTTTGATAAAGCGACTTTTCGCCACGTCCGAAGCGAATATAAACGAACTTCTTCCGCCGGAATCGGGACAAATCCGAATGATTCCAGCAAATTTATCGAAACCAGATTCAAGATAACCGAAGATTTTTCCGATTTTAAGGAAACCGGCGGCTTGACTTTGCCGCACGATTACAAAATTCTTTATACGGTTTCCGGTCAAAACGGCACAACCGAAATTGAATGGGATTTCAAACTCAGCGGTTTTATTTTCAATCAGGTTTTTCCCGATTCGACGTTTGACGCGGAAGCAAATTAGTTTTGAGGAAGCAGATGTCAAAAATAACGGTTGATTTGAAAAACGCGGATAATACGAATGAGAAAAAAGTTGAGCAGGCAGCATTCTTGAGTGGACAGACGCAGCCGAAAAAACCGGGTATTTTTGTCAAAATTTTGAAGTTTTCCGCCGTTTTGCTTGTAATATTTATTATTATCGGCACAACCGGCGGTTTTTTTTACTGGCGGCATCTGAAGCAAACTCCGCAATATTCGCTCGCGCTTTTGGTTGAAGCGGCGCGAAACGGCGATCAGGAAAAAGTAGATGAATTAGTAGATACGGACGCGGTTGTGGACGATTTTCTGCCGCAGATTACCGAAGAAGCCGTCGAACTTTACGGGCGGAATATTCCCGCGCAGACAATTGCTAAAGTTGCCGAAGTTGTTCAGCCGGTTTTGCCTGCGATCAAGGAACGCGCCAAGGCGGAAGTTCCGGGATTGATTCGGGATAAAACGGAAAAACTCGAAAATTTTCCGTTCTGGGCGATTGCCGCCGGAGCAGATCAGTATCTGGATATTCGGGAAGAAGGCGATAAGGCTTTTATCAAAAGCAAACTGGAAAATCGCCAACTCGAACTGACTATGCAGAAATCGGGCGATCATTGGAAAGTAATTGCGATAAAAGACGAGGTTTTGGCGCAGCGAATCGCCGAAAAAATCGGGCAGGAAGTTATCGCAATTGCGACACAGAAAAAATCTGCAAACGGAGAAAACGAACTCGGCATCGAGAATCTGCAAAGTATAATAAAGGGCGCGGAGGAAATTTTTAAATAACGGTGAATGATAAACGGTGAATAGTAAATTGATGAGTTTTCCGTTTATTATTTTAAGATTATGGCAAAGAAACAGGGAACATTCGAGAATTCTTTGAAGGAACTCGAAAAAATCGTGAGGCAGCTTGAAGACGGCGATCTGGCTTTGGAAGAAAGTTTGAAACTCTTTGAAAACGGCGTAAGACTTTCGCGCGAGTGCCGGGAAAGACTCGATCAGGCGGAGCGCAGAATAGAAATTCTGCTCGAAGACGAAAATGGAAATCCGGCGTTGCAGCCGATTGATAAAAACGATTTATCGGATAATGAACCGAAAGTAAAACGGCGAATCGTTTTTGGTGATGATTCGGATGATGAATCGCCTTTTTGAAGAAAAATTAACCGCGAAGAAACACAAAGATTTCACGAAATAAAAGAAGGATTTGTCTAATCGTTTATTAATCAGCAGCCAATAAATAGTCTGTAAAATAAGTTCTTGAGTATTTATCATCCGGCGGGCGTAGAACAACCCTTTCCGACCTATTAATTTGATTAACTTGTCTTTTCTTACTTTAGCTTGAATTATCTTTAACATTAATTGCAAAAGATAATAAAGATGACAGGTCTGGAAGGGTTGTTCTGCGCCCGCAAAATTTAAGAAAATAAAACTTAAAAATCAGATTAATAAACTGTAAAATTCAATAAACAAGTAAAAAAACTTTGTGTTTTCTTCGTGAAACTTCGTGGTTAAAATTTCCAAAATATATCCAAATAAAAAAATAAGCGAACGTCCAGATTAGACATTCGCTTATTTTTTACTGCTGATTAAAATTAAAAATTAATCGTCGCCACTCATAAATATTTGCAGAACATACCAGAACAGAAGCGCGACGCTGGAGAATAGAGCGAGCGATGCGGCAACGTGCTGAGTTGTTTTATACTGGTGCAAAATGCCCGACGTGTGATAAAGAATCGCGCCGCCGGCAAATGCGACCATTGCAAACGAGAAGAAACTTCCCAAGCTAAAGCCGAAAATTACGCCCGAAGCGATAAACGCAAGCGCGACAAAACCGCCGATCATCAAAATCGGTCCTAAAAATGAAAAATCCTTGCGCGTAATGAAAACCGTCGCCGTCAAGCCGAGAAACAATCCGATTGTAACAATTCCGGCTTTAAGAAAAAGCGCGTAACCGTCGGATTGCGCGGCGGCAATGTAGAGAAGCGGCAGAAAAATAATTGCTTCGGCAACGACGAAAAGGGATAAACCCATATATTGCATCGGCTGCGACGTTTCATTGCTCGCCCACCAACTTGCCAGCCACGAAACGCCCATAAATGCCGCTAAAACAAGCAGCCACGAAACGCTCAACATCGCTTCGGCAATCCATAAACCCGCGCCTGAAGTAATCAGATAGGCTTCCATCAAACCGAAAACCAGTAATGCTCCGGCTAAATGTAAATAAGTTTTGCGGATAAACGCCGCGCGTTCAGCGGGCAGAGCATCCGCCGCCGAGTAACTTCCGAATGTGTTTGTATATGTCGTATCTGTATTCATTTGATTTTTTTCTCCTGTGAAAAATCTATTCTAGCACTTTTGATGAAGAAAATCACGAAAAAGATTGTAATATTTCGATTCAAGCGGTTTATTGATTAAATCAGCTTTTCCTGAATTCGGCAATAAAAGAATAGCTCTTGAAAATTGATTTGACAAAAAGTTTTCCGGCATTTTCTTTTTCCAATTTTTCTAAAAAAGGAATTAAATCTTTCGGGTAAACGACGTGAAATTGTCTGAGCCAGCTTTGCAGAATTTTCCGAAATGAAGCGGGCAAATCTCTCTGATCGTAAAAATCCACGATGTAGAGATTTTTGCCCGTTTTCAGGTTTGCGAGCGCGTTACGGATTGCTTGTTTCCAAGTCGGAATCATCGTGATCGAATATGAAAAAAAGGCGGCATCGAAAGCCGTTTCGAGATTGAAGGTTTCGCCGAACGAAAAATCATCGGCGAGGGCGTTTTTGAAAATTACGTTTGAAAGATTTTTCGCTTCGATCTTCTGATGCGCCGATTTTAACATTTCCGCCGAAGCGTCAAGACCGAAAAAATTTGTTTTCGGATATTTCCCGGCTAAAATCGCCAGATTTCGTCCAGTTCCGCAGCCGATTTCCAAAATATTGTCATCTGCGGAAATTTTCATCTCGTGAAGCAGTCTGTCGCGTCCGAGCAGATAATATTTGCGCGTAAAATCGTAAAAATATCGCTGATACCGATACATTTTATCCATTTTCTCAAAAGCCGCATTCGGATTTTGGACGCTGAACTCAGAACTTTGAACTTTTTTTGAACTCATTATTTCAAAATATACAAATGAAATCCGCCGTAGATCGAAGCGCGGTCTTGCCGGAAAAGTTCTCTGGAAATTTCCTTTTGATAAACGAATTTTGCGCGTAAATTTTCGGGCAGATTTTTCTCGATTGGCGAATTTGCGCCTGCCGTTCGGAAGATTATGCGGCTTTCGGGTTCGGCTTTTTCGGCGATTGTCCGCCACAAATCCGTAAGCGTTTCCGCGTTCATCCAATCCTGAGCGTCGAGAAAAACAAAGCGGTTGTATGTGTTTTTCGGCGAGTTTTTTATTTCTTCCGTGACCGAACCGATTTTAGTTTTCAGCAAATCGGCGGTTCGCCTTAAAATTTCGTAATTTTCCCGTTTCAAATAATCGGGAACGGCGCGGCGGTTTTCCGTGTCATAATGTCTGGCAAACGCCTGCCACGCGAAATAATTTTCGTCAATCGGATATTCGACGGCAAGCCGATATGTGCGTTCGCGGCAGATTTCAATCAAATTTTCGCCGCCGTCCGCTTTGAGTTCGTCCGATTGCTGCGGCGGAACGCCCAAACCGAACATCAAAAAGGGAAGTTTTCCCAAAACTTTTATAATCGGCGAATCAAAGAACGGCTGAATATATTTTTGATAAAATTTTTCCTGCTCGCTACGGTTTCTCGCTTTTAGAATTTCTTCCGGTTTGCAGCCTAAAAGATGCGAAAATTTGTGAAAAAAACGCAAAAAATACCCGTTGCGCGAATGTTCGTAAAGTCCGCCGTCGCTAAAATAATTGATTCGCGTTTTGCCCGAAAATTTGCCGAAAAATGAATTCGATTCCCAAAAATTGCGCGTTTCTTCGGCTAAATTCGGCGCAATATATTTTTTGTAATTTTCGATATTTTTTTCGTGTTTGCCGAATCCGAAAAAGTTGAAAAATTCTTCGTGCGACGGCAGAAATTTGAGCGCGGCTAATTTCAGATCGAGCAGATAAACGTGATGACGATTCAAATCAACGGCAACAATATTTTCGGGCATTTCAATCAAATAATTCAGAGCGTTGCAGCCGCCGGAAGAAATCGTCAGAACGCGGCTGTTTTCGTCTAAATTCAACGCCTGCAAATCAACTTGCGGGTCTTCCCAAATCTGATTGTAAACAAAGGCATCAAACCAAACAGCGAAAAGTTTCTGTAAAATGCTCTGTTTTTTCGTTGCGCCCTTTTGTTTGACGTGATTTAAAACTAAACTGTGTTCGGAAGAAGTCATAAAAGGTATTTTCGATTATTGTTTAACCAATCGGAACGAAAAAGTATAAACTTACAGGTAATTATAACTCAAAGAGAGCGCGTTGCAACGATTGAGCCGTTCGGGGTGCGTAAAAATCTTTATTGCAATTTCGGCAAAATTAAAATGATCTTATCAAAGAAAAATCGGCAGAGAATTTCGGCTTTTTTCGTCGGCGTAACTGCGATTATCTCGACGCTGTTTGTTTACAATAATTTTGTGCAAAACGAAAGCGGCGGATTTTTCAAAGCGGCGTTGATTTACTCCGTCGGTTATCTTGCTTTCGGAATATTTTTCGGAGCAGTTTGGCGCGAAAAAAGTTGGCGTTGGGCGTTCTGGCTGATTTCTCCGATGTTGATTTTATCGGCAGTTTCGGTGATTTTCGGCGGAATTTACCCGGATAATTTTTTGATAAAAGATTTACCTTTAATTTTTATATCTTTTTTCGCGGCAGCAATTGGAAATTTTACCGGAGCGAGCATATTTTCGGGTGAAAAGTGAGATTGTCGAAAATAAGAAATTTGCCCGCGAATAAGCGCGAATAAGAAAAAAATTAACGCGGATGGACACGGATTTTTAAGATTTATTAACAGGGATAAAGGAGATAAATAGGGATTTTATTTTTAGTTATTTTCTCATTATTCGCGCCGATTCGCGGGCAATTTTCTTTTAAATTACTCATTGACCATAACTCTGACGGGATCAATTGCCGAGGCACGCCACGCGGGATAAAGTGCGCCGAACAAACTTCCGCCGACGGCGATCACGATTGCCGTCAAAATCCAGCCGGAACTGAACTCGAACTGCAAATCGAAATTTGATTCGATAATGTAGGAAGCGAGAAATGAAGTAACGATGCCGAGAATAATTCCAAGCACGCCGATTAAAAACGCTTCGCCTTCGATAACTTTGATAATAAAGGACTTGGACGCGCCAAGCGATTTTAGGATACCGATTTCCTTACGCCGTTCGGTAATCGTGGTATACATCGAAAGCAGAACGAAAATCGTGCTGACAAACGCGCCGAGACCGACGAGAACGCGCAAAAATGTGTCTAAACCGGGAATTCTGTCCGACGCGTTGATAATCAGATTTCTGGTCAGATTGATTTTGTTTCCGGGAAGTTCGCGGTTGATGTTCGCGGCAACTTGCTCGACATTCGCGCCGTCTTTTATTTTTACTAAGATAAATGAGCATTTATCTTTTACTTCAAATGCGTTTTGCATCGCGGCAAGCGTCATTTTGATTCGTGCGCCCGAAGGCGGCGAAAAAACTCCGACAATTTTGTAATCCTTGCCGAGAAGTTCCAAAGTGTTGGTCAAACTCAGGTTGTCGTCTTCCATTTGCTGCTCGTCAATCACAATTTCATTGTCGGCGGCGGGAGCGCGACCTTTGATGAGATTAATGTCGTTCATCTCGGAAAACGACTGCCAATTTACACCTTCAAGCTGTCTGAGTCCCCAACGCCCGGTGTCATCAGCCATAATGTAGCGACCAACCGGAACTGCCGACTGAACGCCGTCAATCGGCAGAAGTTTTTCGACATACTGCGTGTTGACGTTCATATTCGAGCTTGTCAGTTCCATCGCGCCCGGTCTTGTAAAAATAATTTCCGCCTTCCAGTTTGCCGCCCGTTTTGCCATATTGTTGGACATTCCTTCGGCGAGTCCGGTAAAAAGAATTACCAAAATAACGCCCAGAGCCACGCCGACAACGCTGATAAACGTGCGGAAAGGTCTGACTCTTAAATTCGCTAAAACCAATTCGAGCATAATTATAAAAAACGGATTATAACCGATGAGAAGCCGTTTGGAAAACGTAACCACGGAATCCGTTTAGTATTATCTAAGCAGGTTGGAAAAAGTATTCAAATTTATTGAGGTTTTTGATTTTTAATCATAAGACCGACAAAATAATTGAAAACGGAGAATTGAGAATTATGCAGATAATCAAGAGGCAATTATCAAACGGCGCGGCAGTTACCGACGTTGGAAAATACACTCCGGCACAATATTCTTTATTTTATTCTCCGGTAATGTCTGTATATCAAAAGCGTTTTATAAATTTTTCAATTCGTCAAAACGTATTTCAGATGAGGAGCGAATATCGGCTTTCAGCACACGCTCGATATATTTGAGCGAATGTGTATTTTGTTCCGGTTCGACAGCCGCCACGCAGTCCTGCGGAACAAAAAGCCGAAAATCACGCATATATGCGTCGTTTGCCGAAAATAAGATGCAGATGTCGGTGGCGAATCCGTTTAGAATTAAAGTTTCGGCTTGCAGTTCTTCCAGAAGCAAATCGAGCGTCGTTGAATAAAAAGCCGAATGTTTGGGTTTCAAGACGAAATAATCGTCTTTTTCCGGTTTCAGAAGTTCGACGATTTCTTTGCCGCGAACCGATTCTTGCAGGCAGTGTTTGATCGTTTTTTGAAAATCATCACGCCATTTGCCGAAATTATCGTTGATATAAATTACCGGAATATTTTCCTTTTTAGCACGTTTTTTGAGCCGGGCTATTTTCCCGGCGGCGGGAAGCGCGTTTTCAAACAGCCGTTCGCCGTCTTCAAATTCAAAATCGCTGATTACGTCTATTAGAAGCAAGACGATCTTGCTTTGATCGGTAGTGTTTTTTGCGGAATCGGACATTTTATTTTTCGCGGAAGACAAATCAAACGATTTTTATTTGTAAACATTCGGTTTGTCTTCCGACTTTTTTTCATTTCGCGTAGAAAATCCGTTATTTTCTCATCGCCGCTTTAGATCGTTTTTTTTCCGGCATATTTGATTGTAGAAAAAAACGATCAAATGTTTTGTAATTTAGCAAACATAAGCTGCAAATATAGCATTTTACAAGACTTATCATACCTGATAATTCCCGATATAAGTGCATCCTTTCTGATTTTTATCAGATTTTCTCTAAACGAAATTACATTTTTAATCGAATAGTTTCCTGTTGTCGCCGCTTTTCACGTTTTGAAACTGGCGCACGTCCGAACGCTTTTTGCTGATGTATTCTTCGGTTGTATCTCTGGCGACAACTTCATAAAGAACCGCCTGTTTATCCTCTTTTTTTCTCAAAATTCTGCCAAGCCGCTGAATGTGTTCGCGCGTCGAACCCGAACCCGACAAAATTATCGCAACGGAAGCGTCGGGAATATTTACGCCTTCGTTTAAGACTTTTGACGTGGCGAGGGCGAGAACTTCGCCTTTGTTAAAGGCTTTGAGCCAGAAACGGCGTTCTTTGACGTTGGTTTGATGCGTGATCGCGGGAATCAGATAATCGTTGGAGATTTGATAGACCATTTCGTTTTCCTGCGTGAAGATCAGAGTTTTATCGCGTTTGTGGCGAACGAGGAGATTTTGCAAAACGCGCAATTTTGAATCAGTTCCAAGGGCGATTTTTTTATAGTTTCGATAGGCTTTCATCGCGCGTCTGCCGCCCTCGCTCGACGCGCTTTTTATCAAAAACAAACGCCAGCCTTCTTTGCCGTAAGGCAGATTCATTTTGCGGCGGAAATTCAGATAAATTTCGCGTTCTTTGGCGTAAGATTCTCTTTCCGCCTCGCTCAGATCAACTTCGATTCGTTCGACGATGTAATCCGCCAGATATTCGCCCGCGATTTCCTGCGCTTCGAGGCGATAGACGAATTTTCCGACGATTTCTTCCAAATTGTCTTCGCCGCCGTCGGCGCGTTCGGGCGTGGCTGTCAAACCTAAACGAAACGGCGCGAGAGCAAATTCCGCCGCGTATTTGTAGCCTTCCGACGGCAGATGATGGCATTCGTCGAAAATCACCAGCCCGAATTGATTGCCGATTCGTTCCTGATGCCGAAAAGCCGAAGCGTAAGTCGTTACGGTAATCGCGCCGATTTCGTAAAAGCCGCCGCCGATCAAACCGATTTCGGCGTTAAACGTCGAAAGAAGGGTGTCATACCATTGATTCATCAAGTCAAGCGTCGGCACAACAACCAGAGTTTGCCTGCCGCACATCTCGATTGCCATCGTCGCAACGTGAGTTTTTCCCGCGCCCGTCGGCAATACAATCGTGCCGCAACGCCCGTTTTGCTTCCAGTTTTCGATTGATTCGCTTTGATAAGGACGCGGTTTTATATGAATGTTCTGCACAAAATCGAAATTATTATACTTTTTCGCTTCGTCTTCATAGACGGTTTTTGAGCGAACAAAATCAAGAATCACATCACGATATTTATACGCGGGCGCACGAAATTGCTTGGTTCTTTCGTCCCACACAAAAGCCTTTGGAATAAAATCGCTTTCTTCCGCATCTTCTAAAATCAATGTGCCTGATTCAAATAATAATTTCACAGAAAATTCCTATTTCTTATGGAACGCCGGCATCTTGCCGGCAACAAACGCGCCTAGCGTTTGAAGTATTTTGACAAACTCTGAATTTTGCCTTCAGCTTTAAAGTCTGCCCAAGTATTTTTCGCGCTATCGCGCTCACCAGCCGGCAAGATGCCGGCGTTCCAATTTACATCAAATATTTCCCCAGAACTTCGCGCCAAATCGCGTAACCTTTTTCGTTCAGATGCAAATTGTCTTTCAAAAATATGTCGGGCATCGGTTCGCCGTTTGCGCCGAGCATCGGATTGAAAACATCAACAAATTGCGCCATTTTGTCTTTTTCGGTTTCCCGCTTTATAAGTTCATTTGCTTTGCGGTATTTGTCGGCAAACTGCCAGCGCGACGGACTCGGTTTTAGTGAAACGTAATAAATTTTTGTTTTCGGCAATTGTTTATGCGCCATTTCCGCGAATTTGCGGTAACTTTCGGCAACTGTTTCGGGCGCAATGCCTTCGTTGACATCGTTTTCGCCCGCGTAAAGCACAATCGTTTTCGGCTTGTATGCGGCAACGATTTTATCGAAATAATGATTGACATCTTCGAGCCGCGAGCCGCCGAAACCGCGATTAATAATTTTTAGTTTCGGGAAACTCGTGCGAAGATTTTCCCACATCCGAATCGAAGAACTACCGACAAACAAAACTGCGTTTTCCGGCGGAGTCTGCTTGCGGTCAAATTCCGCAAAAGCGTTCATTTCCTTTTCCCAGAGTTTTTCGCGGTCATAAGTCTGCGCCTGCGCGAAACACGCGAACAATAGAATCGTAAAAAGTATTCTGAATGTGAATTTTTTCATCTTATAAAATCGTTTTGCAAATAATGAACTGTTGTTTTTTGCCAAAAATACGGATTAAAAAGACTCGTCGTGCCGTCCGTAATCCATAAAACTCTGTCTTTATATTCGAGCGTCCATTTATAAGAAGCTGTTTGGAAACTCAAAAAAAAAACGTAACGCCGCCATCTTGGCGGCTGTCTTGGTGGCTTCCAGCCGCCAATTCGAGCGTTATTTATTCAAACAATCGGAAAAAACAGAAAAATTTGGCGGCTGGAAGCCACCAAGACAGCCGGCTGGAAGCCTGCGATACATTTTCTAAACAGCTTCTAAGGCTTTTCGTTGCGACGAAATTCTTTCAGACGACAGCTTGTTGAAAGTCCGAAAGCGAAACATTTCAGCGCGTCTTCTTCTTCTTCAAACTCAAAATCTTCGTGCCAGCCGTTATAAAATACCTTGAAATTATCGTAACCGATTTCTAAACTTACGGTAAATCCATTTTCCTTAATTGGTAAAACTGAAATCCAGTTTTCGGTTTCTTCAAATTCGATTTTCGGATATTCGGCTAATTTCTCTTTAATTCTTTCAATTAAACTCATCTTGCTTAAAAAATTTCTTTTACCGTTCCGCCAAAATTTGCTTAATTTCCTGCCGCATATCCTGCATTTCCTTTTGCAGATCGGCAAGCGAAGGCTTGATCGGTTCTTTTTCTTCCTCGCGTTTTATCGCATCGCGTTCGACAAAAAATGTCGCTAAAGTTGCCGTGATGTAACCGAATGAAACAAAGGCGTAAAGCGCGAGTATGAAATTCAAAATGCGACCTTCGGCGGTTTGCGGAGTGTATGCGCCGCCGAGAGTCGTCATCAGCATTGCCGTCCACCATAATGATTCGCCGTAACCTTTAAAGCCGCCCTCAACGTCCGCCGCCGATTCAAACGTGAGCATTAACGCCGCGCCGCCGAAAATTACGCCGAGCGTGACAAACAAAACATACTTAAAACCGCGCCGCCGGAAACTCTCGCCAAGCGCGTTCATACCGATATTCAAAGAGCCGAGAAAGCGCACGAGCCTGAGTCCGCGAGCCGCCCGCGCCGCGCCCAAAATGCGAAAAACGCTGAATATCCGAAACACGCGCAAGGCGGGCAGAACAAGCGAAATCGCAATCAGCCAATTGTTTTTCAGATAATCGAGCGTGTTCGGAGCTAAAAATAATTTCAACCCGAAATCCAGAATAAAAACCGCCCAAATAACAAGTCCGACACCTTCGAGAAGCGGAGTTAATTCCCACAAAATCTCGTAAACGAAAAGCGCGAGCCAGACAACGCTCAAAATGAGCATCGGCGTTTCGAGCCAGTCTTCAAGCTGCCCCAAAATTCCTTCGCGCTCAATTTTCAGTTCTTCGCTGATAACCTTTTTTTCATCTTTCATATAAATTCCCTCGTTCGGCAAAATTTCTTTTTCAAATTATTGCATATTAAGAGAATTGACGGAACGCCGTCCATCTTGGCGACAGCAAACGCCAAAGCGTTTGGAAAAAGTTTATTAACTTTAAATTTTGACTTTAGCCTTGGAATTTGCCGACTTTCCTTTCGTGCCGGCGCACTCATTGCCGCCAAAATGGACGGCGTTTCGTTTATTTTGCAGATTTCAGCGCGTCGTTGTGAACCAAAACCGCGTGTTCGTCGTTTTGCAGAGCAGTTTGAAATTTATCGTTAAAATCTTCGTCCGTATTCTCAAAACTAAGCAGAACTTTCGCCTCATTAAGCAACGCTTTAGCATTAGTTTCAGTCGCCGGACGGCGCACCGAAACCGCTTCGTCAATTAAAGCAATCAGCGAAGAAAATTTGCGAAGCCACGCAAAATGCGCGTCGTCCAAAACAAGCGCGAGATACTGATTCGGATTGGCAATTTTGCCGTTTTCCGCTTCATATTCGGCTTTCGCATTTTCAAGCAGAATTTTATGCAGCCTGAGCATCGCCGCACTCAGATTTTTCAAACTTTGGCGGGTTTCAACAGTTAATTCGTCCGTTCCGTTTTCAAATGAATCGTTCATAAATTTATTTTACACACAGGAAAATTTTCGTAAAATCAAAGCAATTACAGATCACCAATAATATAAACCTTTTAACGCAAATAATCTTCCAGTTTCGTCGCCGCGTCCGTGCGTTCATCACGATATTTGACAATAACGGGAGCGTAAAGAGAAAGACCGTTTGATTTGCCGAAATCGTTTGTAATTGCCCGCGAACCTTGCACGACAACCGCGCCCGCCGGAATTTCCAGAGGCTTTTCGCCGTCGGATTTATAAACCGTTTCTTTCGCTAAATCAAAAACCGGAGTCGAGCGAGTTAAAATAACGCCCGAAGCCAAAACGCATTTTTCGCGGACGATCACGCCTTCATAAACGCCCGTGTTGCCGCCGATCAAGCAATCATCTTCAATAACGACGGGATTTGCGCCCACCGGCTCTAAAACGCCGCCGATCTGCGCCGCCGCCGAAATGTGAACGCGCTTTCCGATCTGAGCGCAAGAGCCGACAAGGGCGTGCGAATCAATCATTGTGCCTTCGTCCACAAACGCGCCGACATTAACATACATCGGCGGCATACAAACCACGCCGGGCGCGACATAACTGCCGTCCCTAACGCTCGAACCGCCGGGAACAATGCGAACTTTGTCTTCCAAACTCATCGGGCGAAGCGGATAAGTTTCCTTATCAAAAAACTGAAATGTTTCACATTCGTTCGACATTTCAATCATCGCGCCCATCTTGAAACCGAGCAAAATGCCTTGTTTCACCCAAGCGTTCGTGTTCCAATTCCCATCCGAATCTTTTTCCGCCGCACGAATTTCGCCTCGTCGTAATGCCGCTTTGAAATCTTCAAATGTTTGGCGGTCATCGTGATTAAATTCCGTTTTGTTTAACAATTGTTCGATGTTTTCTTGTAAAGTCATTTTGTAAATTTTCTTTCTCGTCGCTGAAAGCGACAAATTTAATAGCGTCAGGTGAAACCCGACGTAAATTGCAGAAATATACCTCGTCCCTGTAAGGGACAAATTCAATAGAATTGTGTAAAACCCGATAATTTCTCAATCCCATACATACCGCTCATCATATTTATTTAAAAAATATCTGAATTCATCTTCAAAACTATATTCGGCGTGGTGTTCTTTTTGATTCGCAGTATAATTTTTTATGTCTTCGATTTGCGTATGACTAACCGAAAATGCGCCGTAACCGTCCTACCAATGAAAAACTCTATATTGTTCGCGTTTTGTTTTAATCCACTTTCAACTGTCGCGTTTTATACCGCCGACTAATTCGCTCAGTTCAATGTTTTTGCTCATCGAAACGAGCAGGTGAACGTGATTTTTTGTTCCGTTTGCAGCGAGTAATTTTGAATTATTATTGTTTGAAATTCCGCCGATATCGCAAACAATTCTTCTTCGATTTCGGGCAGAATTAGATCGGCTCGGTTTTTTGTCGAGAAAATTATGTGAACGTATAATTGGACGAGCGTTTGTGCCATAACATTTTTGATTCGTCGCCTTCAGCGACGGTTTTCGGGTTGCGCGTGTCGTCGGGTTGCACCCGACGTTATTGAATTTGTTGCTTTCAGCGACAAAACCGAACTTCAAATCCTTCATCTATTTTAAATCTTTCAAAATCTCACGCAATTTCTTCCGCGTCGCATCAGTTACCGGAACAAGCGGCAAACGCAGATTTTCTTCCAATAATCCCATTTCCTTCATCACGAATTTGCACGGCGCGGGCGAGGCTTCGATGAAATTTGCTTCCATCAGTTCCAAAATTTTGTAATGAATCCGTTTGGCTTTTGAAAAACTTCCGATTAACGCCGATTCGACCATTTTTGAAGTTTCCTTTGGAATCTCGTTCGCGCAAACCGAAACCAGACCGTCCGCGCCGACGGCGATCAGCGCAACTGTTGTCATATCGTCGCCGGAGAAAACTTTGAAATTTTTCGGCTTGTCGCGGATTATTTCCATAATCTGCGAAAAATTTCCCGACGCTTCTTTTGTCGCGGCGATGTTTTCAAAATCTTCGGCAAGGCGGATTTGCGTGCTTGCGGAGATATTTGACGAAGTTCTGCCCGGCACATTGTAGAGCATTATCGGCAAATCCTTGACCGATTTGGCGATTTCCGCGAAATGTGCATACATTCCTTCCTGCGTCGGTTTGTTGTAATACGGCGCGACAACGAGTGCGGCATCCGCGCCGAGTTCGCGGACTCGTCGTGTAAAATCAATCGTTTCGGCGGTGTTATTGCTTCCTGTCCCGGCGATAACGTGCGCTTTTTTCGCCTTTGCAGTTTCAACCGTCATTTCGATAACGCGCAGTTTTTCGTCCTTGCTCATCGTCACGCTTTCGCCCGTCGTTCCGCACGGCACGAGAATTTTCACGCCGTTTTTTATCTGTCTTTCGCACAAAGATTTGAAACATTCTTCGTCAACCGAACCGTTTTTATTAAACGGCGTAACAAGTGCCGTCGCGCAGCCGCGCATCCAATCGAGTTTTATCGTCATAATTTTCCAGCTTAGTTCCTCAACAAAAATAAGTATATTGTAGCGCAAACCGTTAAAACATAAATAATTCGGAAAACGATTTATCGCCGAAGCGATTAGTTTTTTTTGACAAATTTTAATCTTTTACGGTTTGAGCCAGCGACGGGCTGAGTGTCGGAAAATGTCTGTTGCGGATTTTTAAGATCGGATACTCGACGAGTTTCGACATTCCAACGCCCAAGATCAAAGTCGCCGCCGAATAAACGCAAAAGTATAAATACCAGTTTTCATTGCCCGTCAGATTGTTAAACGCTTCGCTGATCCAAAGTTGCGCGGGCAAATTCCAGAGATAGATCGAATAGGAAAAAGTGCCGAGATAGGCAATCGTTTTTGAAAACGGAATATGGGAAAAATCGCTTCTCAAGGCGGCGAGCATTATAAAACCGCTTCCCGAATAAAACATCGTCAAACCGATCACGCCGAGCCAGTCGTTTGTTTTCAGATCGAAAATAAACGCGGGAAGCAGTAAAAGCAAGCCCGCAAAACCGATTGAAAATTTGCGGCGGTTGAGAAATTCGTTTTCGGAAAGAGCGCGAAAATGCCAGAGATAAGAAATAAAAACGCCGAAAAAAAGCGAATCGAGCCGTAAATGCGTCGGTTCGATAATTCTGCCGTATTGAAACGAAAAAAAGTAAACGGTTAGAAAACGCATCAAAAGGCAGGCAATGGCAAGAAACGCAAATATTTTCGGAACGCTCGAAAAAGGATTTTCGTCCGCGTTTTTTCCTTTGCGAATCAGAAAATAAAACAAAACGCACAAACCGATATAAAAATGTTCTTCGACGGCGAGCGTCCAAGTGTGTTCCCAGAGATTCGGCGCGTAATTTTGGATGAAAAGCAGTTCGCCGACGAGTCCTAAACCGTAGAAACCGATGTCGTAAAATACTGAAACCAGATAAGTTGCGATTATTAAAGCCCAAAACGCCGGATAAATCTTAAAGCCGCGCCGAATCAGAAAACGCTTTAAATCAAGCTCGCCCGTTTTCTGATATTCGCGGAAAAGCAAACCGGAGATCAAAAAACCGCTTAAAACAAAAAACAGATCAACGCCGATCCAGCCGCCGCGCCACCAAAAAGCCGTGATTTTGTTCAAATAAAAACTCGTCTCCTTCGGGCAGATCGTCAGATGATTTCCAAACACGAGAAAAACGGCGACGGCGCGTAAAATATCGAGCTGCGGAAGTCTGGACGACGAAGTTGCTATCATAAAGGGCGATTTAATAAACTGTTATTATAAACTGTTTTCCATTTCTTTTAATTTCCCAAAATCTCGTCCAACACTTCCGTAAATTCCCAAAAGCCCTGTTTTCCGACGATCCATTCCGCCGCCAAAATCGCGCCCGAAGCGAAACCTTCGCGCGAACGCGCAAAATGTTCGAGCAGAATCTGATCGGCAGCACCGTCAAAGCCGACGCGGTGCGTTCCCGGAATTTGCCCCGCGCGTGTCGAAGAAACGGAAAAATCTTCTTTGATGTGTTCGTGGACAATATCTTTCAACTTCAAAGCCGTCCCCGAAGGCGCGTCAACTTTGCGCGAATGATGCTGTTCTTCGATAAAAACTTCGTAATCATCAAATTTAGCGAAAATTTCCGCCGCGTAATTTGTAATTTTATAAAACAAATTCACGCCAATCGAGAAATTCGCGCCAAAGACAAACGCGCCGTTTTTTTCTGCAACAAGCTGTTCTATTTCTTCAATCTGCGCGTTCCAACCCGTCGTTCCTTCGACAAGCGGAACATCAGCGGACAGACACGCTTCAATGTTTCTTTTAACTGCTTCTGCAACGGAAAAATCAATCGCCGCGTCAGCAGTTTTTAATTTTTCCGCCAATTCATCAGCCGACAAATTTGCATTCTGTTCATCAACGATTGCCACGATTTCGTGTTTTTTATTTTCGGCTAAAGTTTCGATAAGTTTTCCCATCGCGCCGTAGCCGATTAGTGCTATTTT
Organism: Pyrinomonadaceae bacterium; assembly: GCA_965214585.1. Taxonomy (GTDB): domain Bacteria; phylum Acidobacteriota; class Blastocatellia; order Pyrinomonadales; family Pyrinomonadaceae; genus JAHCHG01. The sequence goes on from OZ243957.1 coordinate 2,185,928, forward strand.
CATAATTTTTGTCCACAGATGAACACGGATGAACACAGATTTTTTTTGATTTTATAAAGCTGCTCTTTTGATTTCAATTTTGGGTTTTCCGAAGTTTAGTAGAAGTCCGATTCTATTATCTGTTGCTTTCAAATAATTCAAGCATTGTGAAATATGTGATTCTTCTAAACCTTTGAGAGCTTTTATTTCGACAATTACACGATTATCTACAAATAAATCTGCATTGTATTTGCCAACAACCATTTTATCGTAATAAACCTCAATCGGATATTGCTGCAAAACTTCAATATCTGCTTTTCTCAATTCATATGCAAGAGCATTTTCATAAACTTTTTCTAAAAACCCGCAACCCAAATTATTGCTCACCGTAAAAGCGCAGCCAATTATTTTCTCAGTTATCTTATTTATATCGCTTCCGTCCTGATAATTATTTTCCTTATCTTTCCCGTCAAAAAGCGAATCCAAAAGCCCTTCTTTTTTCATATCTTCTTTATCTGTGTTTATCCGTGTTCATCTGTGGACAATAACTCTTCCACCAAATTTTCATAAAGTATAACCGACTTTTCCAAATCCCGTTTCAAAACAAACTCCCCCGAAGTGTGCGCGTTGAGAATCGAACCCGCGCCCAAAAGCAGAGGCGTTCCCCAATTCGTCAGCTGCGGAATATCGGTAGTAAAACGCACGACCTTTTGGCTAAACCCTTTAACCGCAAGCATTTTCACCGGCAGACTGCACGACATAATTTCTAATTCCCCGCGCCCGCCAACCGCTTTTTCTAAAATTTCCATCAGCGGTTCGAGTTCTGTAACCATTCTGATATGCAAACCCGCTTCGGCAAACGGCGCGATGACGTTTGTTTTCAAACCGCCGGAAATTGTGCCAATATTCAAAGTCGTTTCGCCGAAAAATTCATCAGTCGGCAAATCCGTTTTCCGCATTTCCGCTAAAATATCGAGCAATTTATCAATCGCCGATTCGCCCGTTTCGGGATAAGCCGAATGTCCCGCAATGCCTTTTGTTTTCAGCAAAACGCGCAGCGAGCCTTTCGAGCCGATTCCCAAATCGTTATCCGTCGGTTCGCCGTTGATAATAAATTTGCACTTTCCGGCGAGTCGGTGCGTATTTGCCGCCTTCGAGCCGAGCGAAGATTCTTCCTCGTCAACGGTAAACAATAAACCGAGATTTTCAATTCCTTTTCGGCGCAAATTTTCCGCCGCCGTAATCTGCGAAGCGATTATCCCCTTCGCATCGCACGCGCCGCGCCCCATAATTTTCTCGTCCGTTTCCGTCGGCGCAATAAACGGTGGAACGGTGTCAATATGCGTCGAGAGAAAAATTTCGGGATTGCCGGAAGCAGTTGCGATAACATTTTTTCGCCCGTTTACAACGTCTTGCAATTCAACGTCGTAACCGAGCGATTCGAGATATTCGCCCAAAAATGCGCCGATCATTTGCTCGTCGCCCGAAACGGACGGAATTTTCATCAATGCAGTTGTTAATTCAAAAAGATTCATAAGATATTTGCGATTTTCAATTTGCGAATAAATTTTTAACGCGCGAAATTTAACGGTAAAACTTATCAGAATGTTATACTACAATAAAGTTTCGACTAATGGAACGCCGTCCATCTTGGCGGCAATGAGCGCGACAGCGCGAAAAATAACGCGACGCGCTTTGAAGTTAAATTTGAAAATTAATGTTGATTTAACTCTGCTCAAACGCTTCCGCGTTTGTTGCCGCCAAGATGGACGGCGTTCCGTTCGTTATCAACTATTCTGTTTGTCTATTTCTTTGTTGATTTTTTCAAACAACGAACAACTAGCAACAAACCACGAACAAAAATGCTTACATCCGATTTAGCAATCAATTTCCGTCGCGCGGGTAAAATTTTCCCGCGACTTATCAACACAGACAATCGTAATTATCTGACTGACGCGGAGAATCTGATTGAGATTTTCGAGAATTTTACCGGCGAAAAACGCGGCGATTTGGACGGCGAACTCGAAGAATACGTTGGCACAGGCACGAATTATCGGGTTTTGCGCGGTTTGATAAAACTGCTTACCGACAGATGCGAATTTGAAACGGCGAGCGTTGCCGAACCGCAGGAAATTAGACAAAAAGTGTTTCTCGAAGCGGGAAAATTTCAGCCCGTTCTGCCCGAATCAAAAGAGCGCAGCAAGGTTTTAAAAATTGCCGCAAAAGAATTTCAAACTGATGTGGACGTGATTTTTCGGCAGCTTTACGCCGATTTGCCGCAAAATCAAAAATTGATTGAATTTGAAGAAATTTCGCCCGAAGATTTGCTTGACCGATACAATTTGGCGCAGGCGCAAGCCTTGCTTTACAGATGCGTCGAAATGCAGATTTCGGTTCAGCCTTCGAGCGCGGCAAATTACCGCAATATCTTCGGCGCGATAAAGCATTTCGGTTTGATTCATTCGATCAGCGGAAACGCTAAAAAAGGTTACGAAATAATTATCACGGGCGCGGCTTCGCTGTTTCACCGTTCGCAAAAATACGGAATTCAGATGGCGGTTTTTCTGCCCGCATTACTGCTTTGCGAAAATTGGAAAATGTCCGCCGAAATTGACGATAAAAAATACGGCAATTCGTTTTACGAACTCGCAAGCGAACAAACCGAACTCGATTCGTGCTATTTCAGCGAACCCGAATTTGAAAATCCGCTTTATGAAAAACTCAAAACCGATTGGGAAAAATCTTCGACTGAATGGAAACTAAAAGAAAATAAAGAAGTTGTAGATTTGGGCAAATCGGCTTTCATTCCCGATTTCGTTTTAATTTCGCCTAGAAAAGAGAAAGTTTATCTGGACATTTTAGGATTCTGGACACCGAAACTTTTGAAAAAACGACTTGCCGATTTTAGCAATACGAAATTCCAAAAATTCATCATCGCCGCTTCCCAAGAACTTCGCGGAACTCGTGAAGAAGAAACGATAAAAAACGAAAACGTGATTTTCTTCAAATCCGTAATTCGCCCGCTTTTGCTTGAAGAAACGGCGGAAACATTATTAAGGAATCGTTAAAGAATTTTTTTAACCACATAGAAATATAGAAAACATAGCGAAAGATAAGCTACTTTTATAAGGTATTTTTTTCCGATTCCTTAATTTCCAAAATAGCAGTTTTTGTAAAAATTTTATTTGACGGAATTTCCTTTCTTTTCCGCCAAATCTTTTTTCAACTTCTTCAAATAACCGTCGCTTAGTTCGAGAATTCCGAAGCCTTTTGTTTTCGGGTTTTCGATTGTTTTTAGACTCGCCAAAACGTCTTCAAAATCCTCAACCGAATACGCGGCGATTGCCGATTTTAAGCCGAAACCTTTTGCGCCGAAGGTGAAATTTATAAATTCGATGCCCGAAAATCCATTGGCAAGCGGCGCGTATTCGTTGGAAATGTCGAGATTTGCTGCAGCATCAATCAATTTTGCGGTTTGGGCGAAAATCTTCAGCGATTCGATCTTGTCAACATCGGCGTAAGCGTTTGCCAAACCGAAACCGATCTTTATCCAGTCTTCATCCGATTTTTCGGCTTTGGCGAAAAGTTTCGCCGCGTCGGAAAGCCAGTAATTTAGCTGAACTTGGTCTTTGTTTTCCTTTAATTTCGCCGCGCCGTAGATCAAACTCGCGGCTTTTTGTTTTGCGTTTGAATTTTTGCCGAGAATTTTATACGCGCTGTCGAGTTCGTTTTTGCCGATCTCGTCAAATGTTTTGCGGTAAATTACAAAATTCGTGATTTGCATTTGCAGTTGCTCGTCTTCGATCTTTGAAGCGATGCTTTTGCCGCGCTCGAACATTTCGGCGGTTGTTTTTAAAGCCGCCTGCGCGTAAAGCACATCGCGGCGCAGCGGATTCGCTTCTTTTTCGGCATTTTCAACCATTTTATCAATTATTCTCGCTTGATAATCGGCGTATGATTCGCCCGGTTGAATTTTTACCGCGCCCGCTGTCGTGCTTTGCGGAGCGGGCGAAAAATTCGTGCTTGCCAAAATCGCCGTCTGACGCTCGCGCAAAGCCTGAGTTTGCGCGGGCATCGAATCGCCGATGCGTCCCAAAATCGTGCCGACCACGCTGTATTGCTCGCGTGCGCTGATTTCCGCGTTTTCCCTGTTTGAAGGCAGAGGCAGACGAAGCAGAGCGTCGGCGGAAACGCGCAAAAACTCCTGCGCCAGAGCCGGATTTAGCTGTGCCATCATCACGATCTTCGGCTGATTCTGCACGACAGCCATCGAAAATTGTCCTTTGTCGTCGGTGTTTGCCGCAACTCTGACTTGTCCGGGCGAATAAACATAGGAATCGAGAATCAAAATCTCGTTCGGACTTTCAATGCCTCTTTTTTCGATTCTCTGCAAAGCGAGGCGCAAAACATTCTGCGCGAGTTCGGGATTTTGCGCTTGGATTTGGATCAAAACCGTCTGCAAACCGAAGGAAATTCCGTCGCGCAAACTTTCGACAGCGAGCGATGCCGCCGCTTCGGGGTTGTCTTTTGCCGCCTGTAACGCTAATTGCAAAAGCACGGAACTTCGCGCCGTGCGGTCGTCGAATGTGCCGCGATTTTTCTGAAAATCTTCTTCGGCAAAATCCGTCAATTCATCGAGCCATTTTTGCGCCAATTCGGGTTTACGTTTTCTCGCTACCAGCAAAACCGCCCGCGCCGCATTTACACGCGCCGATTGATTTATAAACCGTTTGTCCTTCGCGCCCGATTCTTCAACCTGCTTTGCCTTTTCCCAACCCGTTTTCAAATAAAATTCGGCGGAGATCGGATCAACGTCCCAGATCATTTCGGAAATCCGCGCCTGAACTTCCGCCGAAGTTTTCGCGTCGTCCCAACTTTTCGCGTCTTCGGCGGTTTCGCGCAAAACTTCCAAAACTCTCGAATTCAAAAGATTCGGCATCGCGTCCGCCGCATTTTTAGCCGGGTTTTTATCAGTTTTCGCCGTTTCTTTTTCAGAATTTTTCTTCGGCGAAGTTTGCCCGAAAGTATTTTGATTCGGGAAAGCAAAAACGCCGAGCGTTAAAAAAAAGATTGCGATTTTCAGACTTTTAATTTTCATTTGTCACCTCGTCCCCAACTGTCGCTCGTTTTATTTCTTTCCAGACTAGACTCATAAAGTCCGCCTTTTTCGTTCACATAAAAATTCAGATAAAATGCGTCGGAAGCGGTATTTTTCCCGCTTTCATCCTGCGCGAAAGACATTTTCATAAACAAACCTTCTTTATAAATGGTTTTGTTTAGTTTCGCATCAAAAATTTTGACCGTGTAAAAGGTCAACAAGTGTGCGCCCTGCGTTTTTTCCTTATCGGAAATCTTTGCGGAAAAAGGAATCGCCGTTTTTTCTTCGATTCTGCCGCCGATTGTTTTTAAGTTTTTCCTGATAAAATTGCCGCTCGCCAAAAGCGTTTTGACGGGAAAATCTTCTTTGGTCGGTGTCGAAGACGAAACTTGAATGCCGTTTTTGCTCGGCTGATCTTTCAATATATTTCGGATGGATTTGCTGAATTCCGCTTCCGATACAAAATAAAGTTCGTAAAAAACCTGAAACGAACTGCTGTCCGAGTTCGCGCCCGGCAGATTTACAAGCGTCGTTCTGAAATTTATTTTGTCGGCGTAAAGTTCCGGCGCGGGCGTGTTCGGCTCGATTCTTGTCATTCGCATCTGCGGTCTGGTTTGCGCCTGTGCTGTTTGAATTGAGCAGATTGCGAAAAGTGCGAAGATAAAGGCGATTAATTTTGTGCGGTTTTGTTTCATTATTACTTCGTTTATATTTTGATAAAGGATTTATAGCACAAAAAACAGAAAAAATGCCAACAAATTTGTGACGGCGATTGCAATAATCAGAACAGGGAGCGATAGCGACTTGGTAAGTCCTCAATTTTAACCCATTCGCTATTGCTCACGGTTCTGATTTTAAGATGTAAAAGCGGCAAATTAAATAACAAAATTAGGTAGTGAACTAAAAGTAATGCTGACAAGTTTTTTTATCAATTGCCGTCTGCTCCTACTGACGGTTTAGTTTGCAGCAAAAGACAGGCTTTAGCCGAACTATTAAATTAAATTTATTCCTTAACAGCTTTAGCTAAAGCAAATAGGATGATTAATATATTTTTGAAATTTGGCTGAAGCCGATTACCTTGTCAGCAATCTTTCCGTCAGCTAAAGCAGACGGCAATTCATAGAGCATTACTTTTAATTCACTAACCCCCTTTATTTTTCGTCAAATCGGTAAAAGGAAACGGTGTCAGCACAATTTTTCCGCGCTTCATTTGTATTTCACCTTTAGATCATCAACCGAATAAACGTCTTCGCGCTCGTCGCTCAAAAAATCCAACGCGCCGCCGTTTTCCGCCAGACGCATTAAATCTTCTGTTTGAAAATCAATTTCTTCTATTTCAATCGGTTCGGTTTTTTCCGCAATTTCAATTAGTTTTCGCAAATCTTCTTGGGAAATTATCACCTGATTTTCGCTGTGATTTATGGTTTGAATGTTCATAAATTTTATTTTACGCGGCTCGTTCTGCGCTTCAAGAAATCCATCAAAACAAATTCCGTCAAATTGTTCGGATTGGCAAAATACGCTTTTCCGCGTGTCATTTCGGACATTTGTTTGACGAATTCGACCAGATAATAATCGCTGGCGAGCATAAAAGTATTTATCATAATTCCGGCTTTGCGGCACGCCTGCACTTCCTTGAAAGTTTCCGCCATCACGAACGGATCGTTGCCCATCGAATTTTTGTAAAGTGCGCGTTTGCTGTCTTTTGCTTCTGAATAACGGCGGTAATTTAAGTATGCAGGATTTCCCGAATCTATGAACGCGGCTGTCGGTTTGCCGTCCGTAACCATTACGATCTGCTTCATTTCCTTGCCTTGCGCGGCTAATAAACGTCTGGCTAACTTCAAGCCTTCCGCCGTGTTCGTGTAGTGCGGTCCGACCTGCGTTGTGGCTAATTTTGCAAGCGGCAATTCTTCCGCGTCGTCGTGAAAAAGAACGATTTTGAGCGAATCGCCCGGATATTGCGTGCGAATCAAATGCGCGAGCGCGAGCGCGACTTTTTTGGCGGGCGTGAAGCGGTCTTCGCCGTATAAAATCATCGAATGCGAGCAATCAAGCATCACAACCGTCGCGCACGAAGATTGATAATCCTGCTGATGAACGTATAAATCCTTGTATTCCAGATTCAGCGGAACGCCCAAACCTTCGCGTGTGATCGCGCTCAAAAGCGTTGCGTTGACATCTAAATTTATTGTGTCGCCGAACTCATACTGCTTGGAACTCATCGCGGCTTCGATTCCCGTGTCGAGTTCCGGCGTTTCGTGTCTGCCGATTGAGGATTTGCCCATCGAACCGAGAAGTTTCTGCAAAGTTTTGTAGCCGAGAAAATCCAAGCCTTTTTCGGTCAACTGAAAACGCACGTCGCGCGGCTGCGATTCTCCAACTTCGCCTTGTCCCTGCCCGTTTTGCGGCTGATTTTGCTGTTGTTCGACTTCTTTTAAATCCAGATAACCTTCTTCGACCAGACGTTCGATCAAATTGTTTATTAATTCTTCGAGCAGCGAACCTTTGAATTTGCCTTCGTTGTCGTCAAGCATTTTCTCAACATCGAGTTCGTCCAAAATTCCCTGCTCTAAAAGCGCGTTAAGAAGTGCCTGCCGAAGCGCGTCAAGCGAATCGTCAACTTCATTGCGTTGGCGCGAATACCAATAATCTTCGTTATAACCCGAATCGAGCATCATATCCGACAGCGACTGCATTAAATCGCCGAGATTTACGCCGAAGACATCGAAGCCCTTGAATTTTGAATAGCGTATAAATTTCATTAAAACTCCTCTGAAAACTTTTTAACCGAGAAAACGCGAATTTGCCATTCGCCGCCCATTTGTTTATATTAAGTATATCAAACAACTCTCCTTTTTCATCCGCGCTCTTCCCGAAACGCAGAAAAAATTTCTCTCCTCGTTTAACAAAAAAATAAGGAAGGTTACAAAAATGAAAAAGTTTACGGCAATTTTAGCAATGTTTTTCCTCTTTGCGGTCAGCGCACCGATTTCGGTCAGCGCGTATTCGGGCGGCAATAAATACAAAAAATCTTTTAATTCCAAACGCTATAAAAAGCAAAAGAAACGAAGAAAAGTCAGCCGGAAATATCGCAAACGGGCGGCGCGAAACAATTACCGCGCGAGAAATTACAACCGGCGTTCCAACAGAAATTACAGAAACAATAATCGCCGCGATTATCGCAGACGCGATCAGCGTTCGGTTTATCGCCGCCATCGCAACGCTATCAATATCGGCATCGGCGGCGCGGCGGGCGCAATTGTCGGCGGAATCATCGGCGGCAAAAAAGGCGCGTTGATCGGCGCGGGTGTCGGCGCAGGCGCGGGCGCGGCTTATACTTACGGAATCAATCCGAAAAACAAAAGAAAGAAACGCAGAAATTACCGCCGTCAATGAATAATCAACTAAATCAAAACAAAGAAAGCCGTGATGTCAGTCGCGGCTTTTTCTATTTTACGCCGGTTTTGAAAAATAATTTCTCACTTTTTACAAATCATTAAGGATTTTTTATAGGAAGACGCTAAAACCGGAAAAGGGAAATCCCGGTAATTTAATTTGATAACTTGAATAAAAATTCGTTTTGCGCTAATAATTATATTCGCTTCTATGGCGGCTATAGCTCAGTTGGTTAGAGCGCCTGATTGTGGTTCAGGAGGTCACGGGTTCGAGACCCGTTAGCCGCCCCATTTTTTACTTTCCGCGCATTTTCCAGACAACGCTATGCTTTCTCCGGCATCTTTAGCTATAATTAATAAATCACGAAAATATTAACTATTTTTTTGTGCTTGAATTTCCAGAGAGGCGGAAACCCGACAGTTATGGAGGGTGCTGTTTATAAATCAGCAAGTTTATAGATAAACAGCATTTTCGAAGGGTTCTTGAAAATCAACAATCTTCTATTCAATCAGCACCCTCCATAACTGTCGGGTTTCCGCCTATGCTGCTAAAAGCCGCCGCGCCGAAAAACGGTCTGCGGATTTTGGTGAAATTTTCGAGAGGTTCTGCAAATTATGACCGTTTTTAAATTCGCGTGTTGTCTGGCGTTGGCATTTATTTTTTCTTCACAGGCGATTTTCGCTCAACAAAATACCGGAAAATTCGTAGCGGGCGAACTGCTTGTCAAATATAAAAGCGGCACGGCTTCGGGCGCGGCGTTTTCGGCTAATCGTCAAAACGGTGCGGCAGTCGTCGAAGAATTTCCCGAACTCAAGTGGCAGAGAATAAAATTGCCGTTCGGCGTTTCCGTCGAACAGGCAATTGCAAGTTACAAAAATTTTGCGGGAATCGAATCCGTCCAGCCGAATTATATTTACAAATTAGCCGCAACGCCGAACGACACGCGCTTTGCAGAACTTTACGGTTTGACGAAAATCTCCGCGCCTTCAGCTTGGGATTTGACGACGGGAAGCGCAAATACCGTCGTTGCGGTGATTGATACCGGGGTAAATTACGCGCACGAAGACTTGGCGGCAAATATGTGGAAAAATCCGGGCGAGATTCAGGGAAACGGCGTTGACGACGACGGAAACGGTTTTATTGACGATTATTACGGTTACGATTTTTTCTATGATCGCGCCGATCCGATGGATGAAAACGGACACGGAACGCACGTTTCGGGAACAATCGGCGCGGTTGGAAACAACAATCTCGGCATCGTCGGCGTAAACTGGAATGTGCGTTTGATGGCGATAAAAATTTACGATGCGGACGGTTTGGGGACGACTTCGGCGATGCTCGTCAACTCTTATAATTATGTGCGTTTGATGAAAGAGCGCGGTGTAAATATTCGCGTCACGAACAATTCTTACAGCGGCTGCACCGAGGCTTGCGGTTACGATCAGGCGACAAAAGACGCGCTCGATGCAATGGGCGATGCCGGAATTTTGAATGTTTTTGCGGCGGGAAACGACGCGACCAATATAGACAATTCGCCGAAATATCCGGCGAGTTATAACAGTCCGAGCCTTTTGTCCGTCGCGGCTTCGACTTCGAGCGATGCAAAAGCCGGATTTTCAAATTTCGGAACGAAGGGCGTTGATATAGCCGCGCCGGGTTCGGGAATTTTAAGCACATATTTTAATCAGACAAAATACATAAGTTTCAGCGGAACTTCGATGGCAAGTCCGCACGCGGCGGGCGCGGCGGCTCTGCTTTCGTCTTATAATCCGCAGCTTTCGGCGGCTTCGCTGAAAGCGACTTTGATGAATTCGGTTGATCCGCTTCCGCAATGGAACGGCGTTGTCAAAACGGGCGGCAGATTAAACGTCAATAACGCTCTGCGAAATCAGACCGTCTGCAATTTTGCGTTTGACCGCCAATCGCAGAATGTTTTTCCCGAAGGCGGAACTTTTACGATCAACGTAACGGCGGCGCAAAATTGCGATTATCCGATAAAAAGCGATGCGTTTTTCGTTGCCGTAACAAGCGGCGAAATTGGAAGCGGAAACGGCACGATAACTTTTGAAGTCGAAAGAAATTCTTCGCTTGCGCGGCAGGGCAAAATCACGATAGGCGACAAAGTTTTCAACGTAAATCAAAACGGAAACGGGCTTTCTGCCGGACGCGCGTTTCTCGATTTTGACGGCGACAAGCGCACCGATTACGTCGCTCTGCAAAATTCCGGCGGAAATATGCTGTGGCACAAACGCCAATCTCTGCTCGGCTATCAACCGTTTAATTTCGGGCTTTACGAAGACATTGCAGTTCCCGCGCTTTATGATGTTGATTCAAAAAATGATCTCGCCGTTTGGCGCAGTTCAAACGGAACATTTTACGTTTTGAGCAGCATTGATAACACGTTTCAGGCGGTGCAGTTCGGCTTGCCGGGCGATGATCCGACCATCACGCAGGATTTTGACGCGGACGGAAAAGCCGATTTCGCCGTTACGCGGCGGGTAAACGGAAAACTCATCTGGTATATTCTCGGAACGACAAGCGGTTTCCGCGCGTTTCAGTTCGGAAATGAAACGGACAAGCCTCTGCGCGGCGATTTTGACGCGGACGGAAAAGCTGATCTGGCAGTTTATCGTCCTGCGTCCGATTTTCCGGCAAACACTTTTTACGTTTTGAAAAGTTCCGACGGCAAACTGCTCGTCGTGCAGTTCGGAAATTCGGCGACGGACAAAATCGTGCCTGCCGATTACGACGGCGACGGCAAAACGGACATCGCGGTTTGGCGCGAAACGACGGGCGTTTGGTATTACCTGAAAAGCAGCGACGGAAGTTTTAACGCCTTCCAGTTCGGCGCAAGCGGCGATTTGCCGACACCCGGCGATTACGACGGCGACGGCAGAACCGATTTCTCCGTCTGGCGGGCAAATCAAAATCCGTCTGATTCCGGCGTTTTCTACGTTTATTCGGTTCTAAGCGGAAATTCCACAGTTCTTTGGGGAGATAAAACAATGAAAATAACGGCTAATTCGCTTGCGGTTCGCTAAGAAGCTGTTTGGAAACTGTATCGCAGGCTTCCAGCCGGCAAGATGCCGGCGTTACGTTTTTTCTGAATTTCCAAACAGTTTCTAAAAATCATCAGATATTTTTTGATTGATTACAAACTTTTTTGCAGATCGCAGCGTCTAAAGATTGGACTTTGATAATAATTTACCAAAATAGTCAAAAAGATTTCTTGCAAGAGAAGGTTCAATAATAGTATATTGATATATTCTCAACATTGTTTTGCGCGGAAATTACCGCGTAAACATCCTTATAAAGAGATTTTTTAGACGGAAAGGATTTTAATAATGAAAAATATTTTGACCAAAAGCGGCAAGATCGGTGTGATTTTTGTGTGCGTTTTAGCTCTGGCGGTTTCGGCGTTTGCCCAAATCAGTTTGCGGAAAGCCGTAGATACGGACGGCGACGGCAAAGCCGATTATTCGGTTTTTCGTCCGGGAAATGTAACTTGGTATATTATGAAAACCGGCGGCGGTTTTAATTTTCAGCAGTTTGGCGCGGCGAATACGGACTTTCCGACACCGGGCGATTATGACGGCGACGGCAAGGGCGATATTTCCGTCTGGCGCGATACGAACGGCGTTTGGTATCGCTTAAACAGTAAAGACAATACATTTACCGCCGTTGCCTTCGGAGCTACGGGCGACGAACCTATCGCCAGAGATTACGACGGCGACGGTAAAACCGATCTGGCTGTTGTCCGCCGCACGAACGGCGCGATGATCTGGTATGTTCTCAGAAGTTCCGGCGGCGGATTCACCGCTACACAGTTCGGTTTGTCAACAGATTTTACCGCGCCGGGCGATTATGACGGCGACAAAAAATTTGATTTCGCGGTTCAGCGTCCGGGCGCAAACAGTAATTCGCAGGCGATTTTCTACATTTTGAAAACATCCGACGGCAATCTTCAGGTAACTCCGTTTGGCGTTTCCAGCGACATAGTTGTTCCGGGCGATTATGACGGCGACGGCAAAACGGACATCGCAATTGTCCGCGAAGGTCAATCGAATGTGCCGGATAATCTGGTTTGGTATGCTCAATTAAGTTCGGGCGGCTTTAAAATCTCCAGTTTCGGTTTGATCGCTTCCGATTTGACGGCGCAAAACGATTATGACGGCGACGGTAAAACGGACTTTGCAGTTTGGCGCGACACGAACGGAAGTTTTTACATTCAGCGAAGTTCCGATAACTCTCTTGGCGTAGTTCAATGGGGTGCGCCGAGCGATTATCCGATTGCCAGCTACGATTCACATTAATTTCAAACAAAGAATGAAAACTTTGCGCGGGTTGGAGGCTTTTTTTCAAGTCTTCAACCTTTTTGTTTGTAAATTTATCTTGTAATATTCGATTCATAAATCTCGATGCAGAAACTTTCCGACACAATTAGAAATGATTTTCCCGGAAAAAAAATCGTCATCGTCGGCGATTTGGTGGCGGATCAATTTTTGCGCGGAACGATCAGCCGCGTGTCGCGCGAAGCACCCGTTTTTATTTTGCGCCACGACGAAACTGAAACTCTGCCGGGCGGCGCGGCAAACGCGGCGGTCAACGTCGCATCGCTTGGCGGAAATGCCGTTTTGGTCGGCTTGATCGGCAAGGATTTAAACGGCGACGCGCTGCACGAATCTTTGTGCAGCTTAAACGTAAACTGCGATTCGATTGTTTTTTCGGACGAAATTCAAACAACCACGAAAATCCGCGTTCTCGCCGGTCAGCATTACGCGCCGCGCCAGCAGGTTATACGAATTGATTACGAAAATAAATCCGAAATAAGCGCGAACTTGTTAGATAAATTAAGCGAAAATTTTGTCGCGGCGGCGGAGAACGCAGATGCTTTTGTAATTTCCGATTACAATTACGGCGCGGCAAACGCCGGGATTGCCGAAATTGCAAAAAAAATCGCTGCCGAAAAAAAAATTTCGCTTCTCGTTGACTCGCGTTTTCGGCTGGAACAATTTCCAAACGCGACAACCGCAACGCCGAATCAGGAAGAGGTCGAACAAATTTTAGGCGAAAATTTCACCGTGCGGAACTGTGTTGAACTGTGCGGAAAACTCGGTTACGAATCGCTTTTGATAACGCGCGGAAACAAAGGAATGCTTCTTATCGAACGCGGCAAAGAGCCGTCCGAATTTGAAGCAGTCGGCGCAAAACAACCGATTGACGTAACCGGCGCGGGCGACACGGTAATCGCCGCTTACGCTCTCGGTTTGGCTTCCGGTTTATGTTTCACGGAAGCGGCAAAAATCGCCAATCACGCGGGCGGAATCGTTGTTATGAAAAAAGGCACGGCTTCGGTAAATGCCGGAGAACTGCTGCAATCAATTGAAAATCATTGAATCTACAACTTGAATTCGCATAAATGACAACAAACTTTGCTTCTTTTCCTGAAATTTTCTAATCTCGAATTAATGTCTTTATCAAACAACACGGATTTTTTCGCGCCCGTTTTGGACAGAAACCGTCTGGTTGCGCGGGTTGCGATAGAACGGCGGAAAGGAAAAAAAATCGTTTTGGCAAACGGCTGTTTCGATCTTTTCCACGCCGGACATATACGATATTTGGCGGGCGCGAAAGATTTGGGCGAGTATCTGGTCGTCGGCATTAATTCGGACGAGCAGGTTAAAAAGTTGAAAGGCGAAAACCGTCCGTTGACAAATGAATCCGAACGCGCCGAAATAATTTCGGCGTTAAAATTCGTGGATGTCGTGACGATTTTTGAAGAACCGACGGTTGAGCAATTGATCCGCGCAATTCGCCCGGATTTTCACGCTAAAGGAACGGATTACACCGTCGAAACCGTTCCCGAACGTGAAATCGTCCGCGAATGCGGCGGTCAGACGGCAATCGTCGGCGATCCGAAAAATCACTCGTCAACCGAATTGATTCAATTGATAGTGAATGAAAAAGGATAGTTTGAGAAACACTAAGCAAATCGGAAAAAGTGTTCAAGTTTATTGAGAGGCTCGATTTTCTATCATAATACCAACAAAATAATTGATAGTTGATAATTATGTAGATAATCAGAAGACAATTCTCAATTCTCAATTCTCAATTCTGAATTATTTTGTTAATTTATTTTACAAATTATTACGCTTGGTTATTAATCATTCATCTTTAAATCAATGTGGGAAGCGAAAACAAAAACCGATCTGATTATAGAAGTCTGGGAAAAGCTCGATTGCGAAAGCGTCGGCGCGAAGGAGATTTCTGCAATCGAAGATGTCGTGCGCGAAGAATACGGCGCGAATGCGGTTGAGAGTCCGATGATTATTGCCAGACAACTTGCCGACGAAGGCGCGGAACTGAGGCATTCCGAAATTTTGGAACTCGATGTCGAACGCCGCACGCAGTCGAAATATGACGCGGTGTTTCGCAATATTCTGAAGTTTTCCGACTTCAAAAAGACCGTTATTTCCTTGCGCCAACTCGAAAATCTGCGAAAAAAATTTGCGGCGGAAAATGACCGCGAAGGTTTGCGCCTGGTCAGAGAAACCGCGATCAAAGGCAAACGTCGCGCACAGATGATTTCCAAAAACCCGAAGGTTGATCGGCAAAAGCGCGAAGAAAAAAAGGAGATCGCCGAATGGTTTACGATCTGGCTGCAAAATCCGCAGATTTTTGAAAACTGGATCGGTTTAAGGCAAAACTCGGAAGATTTCAAAAAGAAATTCAAAACGGAGAATGACGAAAAATGAACCGATTTTACGCGCCGCCGGAAAATTTCGATACAAACGAAATCACGCTGAATTTGGACGAAACCAGACATCTGCGCGATGTTCTGCGTTTTTCGGACGGCGATAAAATTGCCGTTTTTGACGGAAACGGAATGGAATTTTTGTGCGAGATCGGGAAGATCGAAAAGAAAAAAACGCGTTTAAAAATCTTGGAAAAAATCTCTCCCGCCGCCTCCGAATCCAATTTGAATTTAACTTTGGCTGTCGCGCTCTTAAAGGGCGAAAAATTCGATCTGACGATCCAAAAAGCCGTCGAACTCGGCGTTACGAAATTTGTTCCGCTGATTACAAAACGCTGCGACGTAAAACCGAAACCGGACGAAAAAAAACTCGAACGGCAAAAAAGAATCGTCATCGAATCTTCCAAACAATGCGGGCGGGCGCAATTAATGAAGATTGAAACGCCTCTCGATTTCGGGAAGTTTGTTGAAAATTCCAAATCGGCGCGTTCGGAAAATGAATTGTTATTGCTGTTTTCGGAAAAAAGCGGCGAAAAATTTTCGGGCGTGAAACAGAGCAAAAAAATCACCGCCGTCATCGGTTCGGAAGGCGGTTTTGAAATGTCGGAAATAGATTCGGCAAAAGATTCCGGTTTTCAGATTATAACTTTTGCGGGCAGAATTCTGCGTGCAGAAACTGCGGCAATTTCAATTGCGGCGATTTTGCAGAATCGTTTCGGAGATTTGAGTTAAAAATAAAAAAGGCGGAAAGCACGAATGTAAATGAGCGTGCTGATTGAGTAGAAGATTATTGGGTTTCAAAAATCTGTTGAAAACGCCGGTTACAAATAAACTTCTCGACTTATAAACAGCACCCTCCATAACTGTCGGGTTTCCGCCTTTTTTGTTTAATAATCATCCGCCGGATTCGGGCGATAAAAGGCATCGCCGCGCGGTTTCATTTCGGCTTTTTCGCCGAGTGCCTGAATTGCGGATTTGAGCAGTTCGTTGGTGTCAACCAAGAAACTCATCGTTCCGCGCGAATCGAATTCCGGGTCTTCAAAACGCATAATCATATAATTTTTTCGCTTTTTCAGAAGACTTCCGCCGAGTCCCGTTCCGGGAAAGGGAATCGCGCCGATTGTTCTGCCCGCGCCGGACTGCACCTTTTTTGAACTCGGATAAAGCGTAAGAATCGAGGCGTATGGAATCGCAAATCTTTCTCTGTTTTTCTCGTCGAAAAAAACGATGCTGTTTTTCTCGTCATCAAATTTGAGCGTCCCTTCTTCGCGTTCGCTGAAACCGAAAAGACCGCCTTCGTATCTGACTTCGACGGAACTGAGCGCGGGTTTATCGGGAGTTTTTTTCGCTTCGCTCGATTCGATCTTGATCGGCGGGCGCGGCTGTGCCGAAATTGAAACGGCGAAAAATGTTGAAACGAGCGCGAATAACAAAAATGATTTTTTCATATTTTTTACCTTTGGCAGATTTTTGAATCTATATCTTATAGACGCATCCCGTTCATCGTGCGTTGCCACGACAGAGTTTGTTTTAATACGCCGAGCCGCTTTTTTTCTTCGTCTTTGCAATCAATTGAAAGCTGCTCGATAACGGCTTCGAGCAACGGAACGGCGAAAAGTCCGGCGTGCGCGACGACTTGCGAATAATAATGAATTTGCAGACAATCGCTCTCGTCCGTGTGAAACTGTTTTACCTGTCCGGCTTCGATCTTGAAAACTTCCTGTCCCGATGGAACAACCCGGCGCGGAACTCCGTGCGTAATTTTTTTATTTTCATCGAGCCAGCCGAGAAGCAGAATTCCGATCAAAAAGCCCTGTTCGTTCAGATAATCCGGGCTGAAATTTCCGAGTTCGGGTTTCGGCGAAAGACGCGGACCGAAATTTGCATAATCGGGATTAAGCAGCATCGAATTGTAAATCACGCCGACGATTTCTTCGCGCTCAAGCGGCAGGGAAACAAATTGAGCAAAGCCGTAATCTTCCGGTTCGGGCGGATCATTGACATCGAGCGAATCAATCACGCGCCCGACATAATCAATGTGAGAATTGGACTTAACGATTTTTGCGATTTTCATATTGTTTGGCGGCGAGAGAGAAATTTAATTGAAAGAGATTTTTTTAACCACATAGAAACGTAGAAAACATTATTACCGATTCTATCTAAGAATTGCTTGATATGAAAAATAAGAAACTTATGCCCGCTGAACACGCGGAAGAGCGCGGAAAAAAGAAGGAAACTTATAATATTTCCGCGTTTTTCCGCGTATTCAGCGGGCAATCTTCTTGAAATTCATTGAATAAACAGCGTGCCGCTTAGTAATGAGAAAACATATAAAATTATGATATGTTGATGCTTTACGCATTTTACGCACATATTTTGCAATTACAACAAAAAAAACTTATGTTTCCTATATTTCTATGCGGTTAAAAAATAATTCTTAAAATATTTTATATTCCGACCATTTCGGGAATCATATAAAGCAGCCACCACAGAAAAATTTGAATGCCCAGAACGATAAAACTCATTCCGATACTGATTACGGCGAGTTTTCTGCCTCCCAATTCGGGTTTCTGAACCGAAACGGCATAACCGAAAACGCCTGTTATCAACGTAAAAGGAATAAACAAAATTCCGAGATACGGCACCATCGAATAAACGAAACTCGCCCAAGCCGTGTGCGAAACGGTGTTTTCATTGCGCTCGAACAAATCCGCAACTTCTTCGCGCTCGACATTTTCGACTAGAAATCCGCGTCCCTGCAAACGATTCGACGAACGCAAACTGTCAAGCGGTTGATAATCTTCCTTCAAGAGTTTCGCGCAAACCAAACAATACTTCGCATTTATCCGCCGCGCTTCCGCCCCGCAGCCGGAACAGACACGATTGCGGATTCTGGATTTCGGATTTCGGATTTTTTCTCTATCTAATCGCACTTTTAATAAATACTATCTTCGTTCTAACCTTTCACCTTCTCCTGCCTTTGCTCGAATTTTTGCGCGAAATGCTAAAATTCAGTTTATTAATTTTGGCGAATTCCTGCAAAGCACCGAGAAAAATTTCGCGGTCTCGCAGAGAAATCAACGCCGTCTGATCGGCAGTTTCAAGCGGATACGGATAACCCAAACCGATGACGCATTCGGCGCGGACGACATCCGCGAGTTCATCGAGCAGATTCGCTTCAAAAATCCAAGCGGGAACATCAATTCTCGCCGGCGGATTGTCGCTTGTCGTCTGCAAATATGTGAAACCGATCAGCGATTTTTCCGTTTCATTGTCAATAAAGGCGTTCAGACCCTTCCTTTTAGAATAACAGAAAATCGTGCGTTCGCCCCAACTTTTTAAGATTCTCCTGAAATTTGAGGTTTCCGCGTGCAGAATAGTTGCATCGTAAATGGTTTGTTTGTCGGAACTTAGCCTGTTATCAAAAGCGTCCAGCAAATTACGCAAATCGCGCGAAAAACTGCGGTCAACGTATCCGACAAGCGGAACTTTTACTTTGCGCGAATGTTTAACGATTCCAACCATCGCATCCACGAAACTTTTTTGCAGAGCCGTCTGCGGCAGTGAAAACGATACGAGCAGAGTTCCGTCAAAAAAGGCAAGCGGCATTTTCTCGCCGCGTTTCTGCCAGCCTTGTTTTTTCGACAAAAACTCGGCGATCTTGTCAACTTCGGCGTGAAAACGCTTTTCGCCGACGCGCGATTCCGGGTTCAGCGGCTCTTCCTGATTTTCAAGCAAATCCTGCGGCGACAAAATCTTGAATTGCGCGTTCTTTTCGTAACTCTGCGTCGCATCGTGCGGATTTTCAAACCAACCGATCTGAATCGCCCCAATCGGAAGCGAAGTGTCCTTTTCCGCATAAAGCTGGCTTCCGTCGGCGGCAAACGTCGTGCGATTTTGCAAAACCCGATTCGCCCAACTTCTGGCTTGTTCGTGATTTGCCCAACTTTCACCAAAACCGCACGAAAAAGATTTTTCCCTGTCCAATTCATCCGAAGGAATCGCGCCGACATTTTCATTTTTCAAAATCTTATCCGCAATCTCCCGGCTCGGATGCTTTTTCAGACGCGCTAAAATTTCCAGATATTCATTTAAATCTTCATTCTGCCTTTCAACAAAACGCACGAAATCAGACTTTTGATCGTGCAGTTCGTTTTCGAGCAATTCTTTGTAAAGCATAGCCTTAGATTAACACAAATTTGAACTTTTAATTGAACGTATATTTCTAAACTTTAGCGTAAGTTAATCCGGTTTGTCCTTGATATTTTCCGCCGCGGTCTTTGTAGGAAACGGAGCAGTCTTCGTCCGATTCAAAAAATAGAATTTGTCCGATGCCTTCATTAACGTAAACGCGCAGCGGAAGATTTGCCAGATTTCCGATCTCGACGACCAGTCTTCCCGTCCAGCCGGCTTCAAGCGGAGTCGTATTGACGAGCAAACCGGCGCGGGCATACGTCGAGTTGTGAACTACCAAATTATTGGCGACAAAATTGCTGACATTCGGGACGCAAATATCATAAACTTCTTCCTCGCCCGCTGCTTCAATCGAAATAATTTCGTCCCAGATCACATCGGAATCGAGATGATAATTCAAATCGCTTTGCGGACAGGTCGCTAAAAATTTCTCTAATTCGAGATAAGTTACGTCTTTGCCCGTATTTCTAACGTGAATTCCCGAAGCGTATAGAGTAGTTTGGAAAGCGGCGGCTTCGTTTTTTAGTGTTTTCCAAAATTCCTTCGGCAGAGTGTCGCCGATTCTGCGCTGATTAATTTTTCTCGACTTTAATACAGGCAAAATTTCTTTTTTTGTCCGAACATCTTTGTCTGAATTCGGAATGAATCCGATTTCTTTAAGAAAAAGTTTAACATCGGCAGTTCGAAGAATCTGAATGATAAAAGTCGGACTTTTGGGAGTCGGTTTTTTCCTTAATTTACTGACGATACCGAATCTTAAAAGCAGATGATGAACATCCCGCGCCAATCGCTCGGAACTGCTGCAATATTCGACGCAGGCGACTGTATGAGATTTTCCGGTTTGCGTGTAAATACTGCCGTCGCCGGAAAATAATGCACGCAGAAAAAGTGCGACGCTTCGTTTCGGAGCGCGGAAAATTTTTGACGGCACGAATTTTTCCAAAGCTCCGACATTTAAATTTTGTCCTTCCAGCCACAAATTCGCTCTGTTTTTAGTCATCGTGCCGCCTCTGCCGAGTTTATTAACGATTCGATAGCCGAAATGTCCGGTATAACTAATTTCGGCATTCAAACCTTTTTTGACGGATTTGGTTAATTCTTCAACTAAAATCGAATCTTTTGAAGTAAAACAAGGCGAATGTCCGGGCGTGCGGCATTGTCCTTCGGAAATCATCAAACCGAGCAAATTAGCTTCCCAATCGGGAACTTTCTCCATACCGAAACAATCAATTTTTCGCGCGGCGGCAATGCGACTGCCGATTTGTAAGGATTCGAGGTTTTGCCAGCCTATAACGGATAAAAAAGGATGATTAGCCGTCGCCGTAATTTTGTTGCCGAGTTTTGTTTTAACTGTAAAAACCTTTTTTATGCCTTGCGAAACAACTCCTAAAGCGCGATGTTCGTTTAGTTTTCCCTTTTCATAAGATAAAACTTTTCCGTCAGCAATAAAATCGGCGATTGAAATCAAATCGCCGTTTTCCGCGTCAATTATGCGGGCATCTTTCGTCAGGCATTTTCCGAGCGCGATTCCTGTTACATTTCTCGGCATTTTGAAGGTTTCAACCGTTACGCCCAAACCGTAATGATGCGGCGGCAAAAGATAATATTGCGAACCGTCGTGGGATTCGTGCAGAACGGGTTCGATCAGGGAATTTTCGTCGAATCTTTTTGGATCAATTTCAGAGCCGTAAACCGATGAGAAAATGCGAAAACCGTCGTCCGCCAAGCGCATATCGTAGCCGTAGCTCGATAATCCGGCGGAAATAATTTTGTTGCCGTTCGTTTCCCTGACGAGTTCGGGCAGAAACGGCGAGATCATCTCTTTTTCGTCAGCCATTCGGCGCAGCCATAAATCGGATTTGATAGTCATAATGATAATGCAAAGTTAAAGAAAAAATATATTTGTTCGTCTGCTTTGAAGCAAAAAAAATGGAAAGCGTTTAAGAAAAATAACTTAACACTTTCCATACGAAACATTCAAAATGCGAATGCAAAAAAACATTTTAATCATAAAGTTGAAATAAGGTAAAGCATTTTGGAGAAATAAAGTATAAAGAACGGGCGCGAGAGCTACCCTTCCAGACCTTTCAATTTGCTTATCTTTTCTTCTTTTTCTTTATCTTGAATTATCTGTAACATTTTTCATCTCAAGAATAAAAAGATTACAAGTCAGGAAGGGTTGCTCTCTCGCCCGCTTTCCGCGAAATATGTTTTCCGATTTTGCTTTTTTAATTTTCGTTAATGTTGTCTAATTTCAAATTCCCGTCGCCGATTATAAAACTCAGATTCGCGCCGCCGTTTCCGGCTTTGGCAGTTATCTGTTTATCGCTGAACTTTATTTTTTCGCGTGGTTTGAGCATTTCGAGCGAGTTTTCAATCTGCCCGGTTCGCAGAATTTTCGCGTCAATTTCGGCGTTGAGATTTGCGGATAATTCGATGTTTATGTCGCCGCTGACAAGTTGCATTTTGAGGCTTCCGCCGCGCCAATTGGTTTTTGGAAATCTGACATTGATCGCGCCTTTTCCGAAATTTGCGCGGATCGTGCCGCCGATTAAATCGAGTTCGGCGTTTGTTTCCAAATATTGAATCAGCATCGCGCCTTCGACGTTTGCCAAACTCAAATTGCCGCGTCCGCCGTCAATTTCCAAATCGCAGTAAATCGGAACTTTTATTTTATAATCAATTTTAACCGGCGCGTCGCGCAGATTTTTCGGGAAATTTTTCGCAACTCGTTTGAGATAATTTTTATCGTAGCTGCCGAAACTCTGGATTCTGGCGTGTCCGAAATCAATTTCCATCAGATATGTATTGACGGCGGCTAAAGCGTTCAAGTCTTCTTCGCGTTCGGCTTGCACTTCGATTTCCGCCGAAATTTCGATCTCGTTTTTTCGCCAGCCTTCGATCTCGATTGAACCGTTTGGCGCACCGATAATCGAAACCGTTCCGCCCGCGCCGAATTTTGCCGTTTCCGTTTTATAAGTCGTGCGTTTGCGAAGTTCGCTTTTTTGCGCCAAACAAACTTGGTTCAGATTGATAAACGCAAGTCCGAGTAGAATTAGACTTAGTAATTTAGTTTCACTCATTAATAGTAAAATGCTCTGTAAATTAATGTTTTTAATAATTTACATTTGCGGGCGAGAGAGCAACCCTTCCTAACCTGCCATCTTTTTAATCTTGAGCAGTTAATCGTAATGATCTGTTCAAGATAAAGTGAAAAAGCAACAGTTTATCAAATTTACAGGTCTGGAAGGGTTGCTCTGCGCCCGCAAACGTCAAATAACTCAAAACTTAATTACAAAGTAATAAATCAAGCAAAGTTTAATATGGTAGTAAAATTATTAATCTAATTATCGGCGAATAAAGGAAATGCTTCCGCGCTGATTGGTAACTACCAAAGTTGCGCTTCCGTCGCCGTTTCTGCCGACGACGCGCCGTCCGTCGCCGAAACTCATTTCCGAATTGGCGAATGAGCCGAGCGAGATGTTTCTGGTCGTCGGCGCGGTGGCGACAAGGCGAAACGAAGAATTTAAAGGAATACGCAGATTTATCGTGCCGCGCGTTGAAGTGAATTTATATTTTCCCTTTGACTGAATTACTCCGTCAAAAAAGATGTCGCCGATTCCGTTTTCGGCGGCAACATTTGTCGCGGCGATGTTTGTTAAGGTTATATCGCCTTCCGTCGAAATATGCGCGTTGACGAGTCCGCCGCGCACGTTGCTGACGTTTAAGTTTCCCATACGCGTTTCGATGTCAACCGAAGAATCGTATGGAACTTTGATGGTGAAATTTACGCTGCCGACATCGCCTCTGCCCTGATTGTCTTTGATCAGATTTATGTAAATCGTGCCGCTTAGATTTTGCGGGCTGATCTGCGCCGCCGGTGCTTCCAGATAAGCGGAAATGCTTATTTCATCCCGGTCCCAGCCTTCAACCGTAACCGTTCCCGAACGATTCGTCAGCTGCAGACGGACGTTTTTGCTGGTCGGGTAAGTCTTTGAAAAACGCTTTTGCGCGGAAACTTCCGTCGCCGCCTGAGCAAAGAAAAAAACTACGCTTAACAAAAGGAAAATCGTAGTTTTTTTGCCTGCGGAAAAGCTAATAAATTTATTTAACTTCCAATTCATTTTATATTTTTATAATTCAGCAAATTCACGAAGAAGTTCCATCTTCTCGTCCATCGCCGAATCGAGCATTTCGCCGGAAAGCTCGTCCTCCGGGTTGTTTTGCAAATTTCTGTTGTATTCAAAAACCGCTTGGTTAATTTCGCTTAAATTGCGGTCAAAAGCGTTACGCAGATGAGAATCCCATTCGGCGCGTTTGTTTTCAACTCTCGAACGCCAGTAATCTATCGCCTGCTGCCGTTCCTTCAAGCGTTTTTCCCGTTTTTGCTGCGCCGTTTCGACAAAACCGAATTTGCCAAGCACTTTTTCAAAAATCGTTTCGGAAACCGTCGTCTTCGCCGTCAAATTGTCGTTCGGCTGTGAATAATTCTTTATTCCGACGATTGTTAAAAGCGAACTGATAAGCGCAATGCCGAGAACCGAAACGGCAATTTGCGAAAGCGAAAACTGCCAATTGCTGTTCCACATTCTGGAAAACCGATTTCCCGCAGTGATAATTTCCTTTTCGGAATTTTCGCGTTCGATTTCCGGTTTGACTTCGGTTTCGATGATGTTGTTTATCCGACACCATAAAGCGTTCGGATTCGGCGGCAGAGAATTGGCGGCAGCATCTTCTTCGCAAAAATCGAGCATCATCGAAAAATCTTCACAAATTTTGGCGCATTCGCCGCAGATCGCAAGATGCGTCTGAACATCGGACGAAACGGTTGTATCCAGTTCGTTGTCCAAAAAAGCACTAATTAATTCCTGACACTTTTTGCAGTTCATCTTCAAAAGTCCGTTAAATTAAATCCGTTAAATTAAAATTGTATGATTGATAATTTTTTTCGCTAAACAAGTATCTACACCTAAATAGATTGTTATACAAACCTTTAGGTTGCCTTTCAAAATTTTCCGCGTTTGAATTTTTACAGTTCTTTTTGCTCGATCAGCAAGCCGCGCAGTTTCAGACGCGCTTTGTGAAGCTGCGATTTTGATGTCCCGATGGAAATTCCGAGTATCCGCGCCACTTCCGAATGCTCGTAACCTTCCACATCGTGCAGCAGAAAGACGCTTTTGTAACCGGGCGGCAATTCGCCGACGGCTCTTTTCAAGGCGATGCGGTCAAGCACGGGAGTTTTTGTGCGGTTTGCCGAATCGTGCGCGATTTGTTCGGGCAGTTCCCCGTCTTCGCTCGTTTTTTCGTTTTTAAAACTTCGTTTGCGAAAGTGCATCAGAACCTGATTGACCGTTAAGCGGTGAAGCCACGTTGAAAAAGCCGAATCGCCGCGAAAACTGCCCGCTTTACGAAAAAGTTGTATAAAAACTTCCTGCGTCAAATCTTCGGCTTCGGTGCGGTTTTTCATCATCCGCAGGCAAAGGCTGTATGTGCGGCGATGATAGCGTTCGTATAAAAGTTCAAACGCCGAAATATTCCCGTTTGCCGCCATCTGCGTCAAATCGAAATCGGGCGCGTCCTTTGCCGCAATGTGCGTTTCCTTCTCTATAAAAGCACGCGAAACTTTTGCAGCTTCCGTATTTTCTTCAACTTGAAAACCGAGTTCACCAGTCGCCGCTGCTGAGGTTGAATCCATACTTACTCCTAAAATTTATTGTTATCAGAATTTAAAAGGTTGTCTGCGTCTAAGATGAGCGACCTCTGAAAATTGGTTGCTTTTCCGCCATTTATTTTACGCCTAATTTGAAAAAAGGTAAATCCTTTTTTTGTCGGGCGTTGCAATCGGCACAGTAATTATTACGAAAATGCAGTTTTGCCGTCTGATTTATTGAACAAAATCTGATAAAATGCCGTAAATTAAATTGAAATGGCAAAAAAATTTGATACAAATCCGCTCGATCCAGATTTTCCGCGTAAAGTGCGCGAAGCCGAGATGCACGTTTTGCAGAATGAAGAAACGGAAACCGTAACGCTTCCGAAATACAGCGTCAGCGAAGATACGACGCGCCGTTTCGACGAGGCGAATTTTACGGCGCATCAAAACGCTTTCGGCACAGACCGAGTTCCGGCAAATTTTCACACGACAAAACTCGATGCCGAAAAAGAAAAAACTTCGCGCAAAGTTTCCAAGGTCGGACTGCCCGAAAATATCTTAACGGCTCTGCCGTATTTGCCATTTTCCATCGGCTTGATCGCCGGAATTTTGGAACTCATTTTCGTTCCGAAAAGCGAAACGAAAACGCGCTTTCACGCCGCGCAGGGTTTGGCGGCGCACATCGGAATTTTGCTGATTACGACGATTCTGGGTTTTGGCGGAAACTTTACGGATTTGGCGGACATAGGAAACGGAATTTTCCAACTTGTAACGACGATTATGCTGATTGTTTTCGCGGTCAAATCGTGGCAAGGCAAGCCCGTGCATATCGAATCGGTTGACGATCTGACGAATTGGCTGGAAGACAAAATTAAACCGCGAAATTGAAATTTTTGTCAGCAGCGTCGGCGTGAGCCGATGCGTCAATACAGATGTGCCGGACGCATCGGCTCACGCCGACGCTGCTGACTTGTCTTTCGCTTGAAATAAAATTATGAACGACGAAAAATCATTGCAGGAAACTTACGCGCCGAACGGAGTCTGCTTCGGCTGCGGAGTGGCGAACGAAAAAGGCTTGCGAATCAGGAGTTTTGAAGAAGGCGGCGAATATGTTGCCGAATGGAAAGCCGACACGCATCACGAAGCGTTTCCCGGAATGCTCAACGGCGGGATCATCGGCGCATTGCTCGACTGCCATTCAAACTGGACGGCGGCGCATTATTTGATGAAGCAGAACGAAAAAAGCGAACCCGACTGCACCGTGACGGCAAATTATTCGATAAAACTTCTGCGCCCGACACCGAGCGACGCTTTGATAAAGCTACGCGCTAAAGTCGTCGAATCGAGCGAAGATCGCGCGACTGTCGAAGCCGAACTTGTTGCTAACGATAAAGTTTGCGCCACTTGCACAGGCTTGTTCGTCGCCGTCAAAGAAGGTCATCCCGCTTATCATCGTTGGTAAAAATTTTACGAAAATCTGAATTAATTTTCCTTACAATAATCGTTTGAGTAATACCTATAATTTGTAATATTAATAAGTTAATTCAATAATCTCACCCTGTCTGTTATGTAAATTACATAACAGACAGGGTGAGATTATTACGGTATCTTAAATTATGTTTAAGAAAATTATGTTTGTATGTTTAGCCTTTTTGATAACATTAAATGTGTCTGTTTTATTTGCACAAACGGATGAAACAGTCGTTGCGACAGTGGGAAATATACGAATTACACAAGCTGATGTTGATAAATATGCGGCGGGAAAACTCATTCCTTTGCAGGAACAAATAGGTGAAATTCGGAGAACTGCTTTAGAAAGTATTATTGTCAAAATTTTATTGGAAAAAGAAGCTAAACAAAAAGGTATTTCAGTTGAAGAGTTCAAAAAATCATTAACCAACGTAGATGTAATAGTTCCTCTTGAGGAGATTGAAAAAGAATATCTCGAAAATATTCCGGCATTTGCGTCAATGAATCCAGATGAAGCAAAAGAGAGAATAAGACTCGCCTTTGAAGCACAGGCAAGAATGAGAGTATATGTAAAGTCTGTTAAACAACTTAAAAATAAGGCTGATTTAACATATTTAGAAAACTTTTGGTCAGCAAAAGTTGATACGGATGAAAAAGGTCCTTCACTTGGTAATGAAAAGGCAAAGATTACGATAATAGAGTTTTCTGATTTTCAATGTCCTTATTGTAAGAATTCAAATAAAATTATTAAGCAAGTCGTTCAGAATTACGGAGATAAAGTTAAAGTAGTCTTTAAACACCTTCCGTTACAACCGAATTCTCACATTTTAGCTCAAGCCGCAGTATGCGCCGATAAGCAAAATCAATTCTGGAATTATCATGATAGTTTGTTCGAGGCTGAAGATATGTCTGAAAATTTATTAATTCAAATTGCAGAACAACATGGATTGAATGTTAATTACTTTAAAGAGTGCTTAACCTCAAACGATTCAAATAAAATTGTTTTAGAAGATATAAATGAGGCTAAAAGATTGGGTATCGAGGGAACTCCCACATTTATCGTCAACGGTAAAATTATTCAGGGGGTAATCAGTTACGAACGGTTTAGTAAACTTATTGCAGATGAACAGTAAATTCACAAAGATAACACAAAATAAAAGGAGAAAAAATTATGTTTAGGGCAAATTTAAGATTTAATACATTGCTGATAATCGGCATTTTCTGTGTATCATTCGGGTGGGCAAACGCTCAAAGTTTCTTACCAAAGAGTAATTCCGAAGAACGATTGGTAAAGCGTGTTTATGAAAAACTCTCGTTTTATCAAATAGCTCAAAAAAGAGCCGATATTTATGATGAAAAATATAGAGCTAAAGAAGCCGATGATATAGACTATTCGGAAAAACAAATAATAGATCAAAATGCTCTAAAGTTTACAATAGATAATGTTCAGACAGGTTCAATTGATGAGATTCTTAACCGAAAAGTAACGGATTTAGTTACACCGCCTGACGACAGAATCCTCAAGTTTGTTAGAGTAGAAACGAACAATGGTAAACTCAAGTTTGGAAAAAAAATCATTGAAGAGGGTTTTGGCGTTCAAGCTAGGTGGAAGGAAGGAATATATTCCGGCGGTAGTGATTCGGATTGGACGTTTAGGGAAACATTCAACTATTTACCAGCTAGATTTTCTAATGTAACAGAATACATTACTTATCAGGTTACAGTTACTTTTGATCAATATACCAGAACGTATAATGCCATTGCGCTTCTTCGTGGAAACTACCGATCCTCAAAGGCATCAAACCCTATTTTTATTGATAACGTCACCAGCTTCAGCGGAATACTCAATGAAATCTATGAAAAAAATACGTTGCCAGTGGGAACAAAAAAGAAACCCAAAAAAGATAAAGACAAAAAAGACAAAAAGGAATCCAGCCTTCAAAGTCGAGACTCTGGTAATAAAGTAAATTTTGTTAAAACAAGCGCAAGATCACTTACAGGAAAGAAACAATTTCATCCTTGTGATTTTAGCTTATACTGTGAGTGTGTTGATTGGACACTAAATCCGTTTAGTGAGTTAGGTGAAAATGATGTATGTTGGGAAGTATTCGATCCTTATCCTGAGCCTAATCCAATTGGCGGCGGTGGCGGCGGGTCTTACTGTCCGGCAGTAGAAACTCCTACTGTGCATGATGGTCAAGAATCACCTAATTCTAAGGGTCATTACAGCGGAAGACATTTACTTGAAACCGGTATTAATACCGTTTGTAAATCATTTTCAAATTGCACTCAACAATGTAATGTATCATTTAGATACAATCAGGCTACTGAATCAGGCTACCTAGCCCATTTTTCCACTACATATCATAACTTGGTAGAAAAAGTTGAAAAGAAGAATGATCAAGGAAGTTATAACTCTCCGGTAAGTTGTTCAGCTATGCACGGAGTTGGAGTTCAATCTTGTTATCGTCTTATTGGATGCTCTGGAGAAGTTAGCGTAACCGGATCTGGGGTTGATGCTAAAGTTACAGGCGGCGATGTCTGGAATGCAGAACATGTTCAAGGTAGAACCTGTGAACAAGGCAAGTAAATATCTGAAAAACAAGAGGGTTGTTAAATGATTTTTTTGACCAATACAGATTTAATATAATAAACTGATCATTTGATAACCTTCTATTTCCAGAGGGTAAAATCTCTCCCCGGTAAATTCTGCTCTGTAAGGTATCAAACGGTATTTAGACAATCTTCCGCATCTGCGCTTGGTAATCTTCTTTTAAGCCCAATCTTTCCATCCACAAAATCTGCTCTTTTCTCAATTTCGGCAAATATAAAACATCGCTCAACGCATATTCGACAAGCTCTCTTGTCCAGATGCCGTTCCAAGTTTTGCCGAATTTTTTACGCTGCGATTTGTCCAGATCAACGGCAAAATAACGATAAAGCGTTTCCGCAAGGCTCGCCGATTGATTCGCGCCCTTGGTCAGAACTTTTTCGGCGATCATCGTGTCGAAAATATTTCTCGTTTGATAACCGTTTTCCTCTAAAAACGACAGATCGAATTTGGCGTTGTGAAAAATTTTGACAATGCGCGAATCGGTTAAAATTTCTGCCAGTTTGCCAAGCGAAACGCCTTCCGAAACGGGGACGAGCGCGTTAAAATCGCCGTCGGAAAACTGCACGGAAAAAAGTCTGCTTAGGCGTGCGCTCAAACCGCTTGTTTCCGTGTCGCAGCCGAGAACTTCGGCAGACACGAGTTTTTCGTAAGCGAAATTTATTTCTTCGTTTGTTCGGGCAATTAAAATGTTCAATCTTTACTCGGTTGTTCGTCGTTAGTTGTTAGTTGGTTCTTTCTCTATAATAATCAAAGTCGAATAATATCAAAAAACAACTAACGACGAACAACTAACAACTAACAATCCAAATGTCATTTGAATTAAACGAAATTGAAGCCCGCGTTCTCGGCTGTCTGGTCGAAAAAGAACTGACCACGCCCGATTATTATCCGTTGACGCTCAACGCGCTGACGAACGCCTGCAATCAGAAAACGAACCGCGAGCCGGTAACTGATTACGACGAAAAGGAAGTCGAGCGTGCGCTCGAAACTTTGAGCGAAAAACATCTTTCATACACGCTTTTTTCGGGCGCGAGCCGCACGCCGAAATATAAACACAGACTGCCCGGAGTTTACGAACTCGAACTGCCCCAAGTCGCCGTCGTCTGCGTTCTGCTTTTGCGCGGAGCGCAAACTTTGGGCGAGCTAAACCAACGCACGACAAGAATTTACGAATTTGCGGATTTGAATGAAGTAAATGAAACGGTGGAAAATCTGATAAATCGTGAAACTCCGATTATTATTAAACTGGAACGGCAGCCCGGACAAAAAGAATCGCGTTACGCGCATCTTTTGTCCGGCGAAATTGTTGAAGAAAGTTTGAGTTTTCCGCAAAAATCTTCGGCAAATCAGACGCAAAACGAAAGAATTGAAAAACTCGAAGCGGAGATCGAAGAGTTGCGTGAAGAATTAAACGATTTCAAACAGATGTTCGCGGATTTTAAAAGCCAGTTTGAGTAAATTCGGGTTTTAGAGCAATTTAAGAATTAGCGTAGGGTTAAGAGTAACGCCTTTAGGGGTGAGAAAACGCCGCGCTTCGCTGGCGTTTTCACGGCTGAAGCCGTTACTCTTACCGTATATCTAAACTTAAACCGCTATAAGAACTACTGATTCGGATAATTTTTAGATTTTCGTTTTATGAATTGTTTCCGGTTTACAGTCTTTAAAAAATTACCGTAAAAACGCAAAACGGACTGGAGCGCAAGCGTCCCCGCTTGCAATGAGCGCGGAGCGCGAAAAAATCGTAATAGATTTAAACTTTCGAGATAACAAACATTTTCCATTGCTCGCGCAATGGTTGCAAGCGGGAATGCCCCGCGCTCCAATCAAAAGTTTTTTTACTACGGTAAGTATTTTTTAAAGAAAATAAACTCGCGGCAATTCATAAAAAACATCCGAACTATTGAAAAACAAAGAAACGGCGGACGTTAAAGTTATTGCCCGGAATCTTAAAACTTTAACTTCCGCCGTTTCTCTGGAGAAAATTCTTACAAGTTATTTTTTATAAACGCCAATTCTTTTTTTGACTAAATCTTCAACATTGATCGGCACGTTCTCGCTTCTGGCTTTTTGAATAAATTCTTTGTCAACCTTAAAAATTCTCAGTTTCGTCGCCTGCTCGACTGAAAGATTGACAAGACCTTCGGCTTGCATTTCCCTGATAAATTCGGGCGTAACTTTGAAAATCCTGAGTTTGACGGCATCCTCGCTCGACAAATTAACGAATCCGGCGGACTGCATTTCGCGCAGATATTCGGGCGTGATCTTGAAAATGCGGAATTTTACCAAATCCTCAAAAGATTTTTCCTGAAAGCCCATCGCCACGACATCGCGCACAAATTTGGCATCAATCTTGAAAATACGCGCCTTGACCAAATCTTCCATCGTCAGATTCGGATAACCCGTCGCCGCCATTTCCCTCATAAAATTTGAATCAACTTTGAAAATCCGTGCTTTAAAAAGGTCTTCCGCGTCTAAATTCGGAAAATTCGCCGATCTTAAATCGTCAACAAAACGGGTGGTTAAATCCAAAGTCGTTGCGGAAAAAAGTTTTTCGTTATCAAATGCAAATCCGCGATTCTGCATTGCCTGCGCGAAATTCTGATCGGGCGTAAAAGTAAAAGTTCCCGCGCCTTTGCCGTTTTGAAAAGTGCCGCGCATTTCAATCGTTCCGGCTTCGCGGGTAAGGCGGAAATTAACGGCGGAATTTGCCGCTTCGGTCTGCGCTTTGGTCAAACCCTGCAAATCTTCAAAAGCAAAACCCGAACCGTAGCTGTTATTTTTTCCCTTCGAGTTCTCAAACCGAAAACTCAATTGAATTTTCTCCTGCGCGTCGTCGTCGGTTTGGTTGTCAAAATCTTTATCGTCGCCGTCAATATTTTTCTTTTTATTTTTATATTTCTGCCAGTCATTTTGGTTTGTCTGCCAAGTTCCGCTTAAATCGGTCTGCGCCGGAACTGCAAAGGAAAACAAAAAAAGTGCAACAATTACAAGTGTTATTTTTTTCTTCATAGTAAAATTTCCTCAAAAATTTATTTGCTTTACACATTGAGAACACCGCGAAATTTCGTTTTGTGACAAAAAAAATCAAAATGCCGGATTTTCAAATTATTCGTCCGTAAATTTGAAACGCTCTTCCGATTAAAATATTTTTGTTTATAAAAATTTACTGCAAATCAAAAAGCGTCAACTGATTTTCGTCAATTCGTTTTTTTGAACTGATCGCTGTTTTCTCTTTTCTATCGGCAATTTTCCTTTCGCGTCTTTCCCAACGCTCGCGTTTGGCTTTCGGTTCGAGCGAAGCGTAAAAGCATTCGACACCGCGCTTTTGAAATTCGATCTGCGTCTGCTTCATCGCCGCCTCGACATTTTTTTCAACGAGCCATTCGGGAAAATGCGTCCTGAATAAATTGTTTGTCAACTGCTTGTGATTCATCGAAGCGATCCAGACTCTTTTTGTAATATATTTGGCAAATCGTTCGGCGAAATTTTCGGGATTTAGAGGCAAAATCGGCATACACGAAAGGCGCGTTTCGATTCCGGCTTCAAAATAAAGTTTCAAACCGCGCTCGCGTTCGATCAAACTCGGTGCTTTCGGCTCGAAAATCTTTTTCACATCGTCCCGATCCGTGTGAATCGAATAACTGACCAAAACGCTCGTTTTCTTTGCGAGTTTCTGAAGCAGCGGAATGTCCCTTTTTACATCTCTGGAAGTTCCGCGCGTCTGCACTTCGAGTTCAAGCGGCGGATTTTCCAGAAAAAACTCCAAAATCGGCGGCACGAGTTCGAGTTTTCGCTCAATCGGCATATAAATATCCGTCGCGTTGCCAAAATAAATTTTCGATTTTTTAACCTTTTCGCGCTCTTTGTGCAGCAGTTCGACGAGATTTGTTTTGTAATCAACCCACTCGCCCCAACCCGTTTTATCCCATTTTTCCTTCGTCCGCCCGGTGAAAAAATTCATCTTTATCGCCGAACAAAATTCGCAGGCAAAAACGCAGCCTTGATACGGATTAACGGCGATATTCTTACCATAAGTGGAAGAAAGCGCGTTGCGTGCGAGAATCGGTTTGAGCGCGAATGACATTACCGTATTTTAGCAAAAGAACGCCGTTTCACAAATAAAACAAATTCATTTTTCACCCGTTCACCTTTATTTTTTCCATATTTCGATTATGCTGTAATTTTCTAAAACAGAGCCGACACGGAGTTTTAATTTATGGCAGCAAATAACAATAAAAAACAAACGAATTCAAACGGCGCAAGCGACACGAGCGATCTGCCGCGGGCAAACGATTTTAAATTACCGAAAAAATTGACCAAACTGCAAAAAGAACTCATCGAAGCAACGCGCGAAGCGATGGAAGCCTTGAAAGAAGAGGAGAGAAAATATGGAAAGAAAACCTATCTTTGAACCTTCAGGTTTCCCGATTACTCGACTGAGATTGAAAAATTTACCTTATTATCAGTAAATTACATTATTAATTTCGTCCAACTAACTAAAATATTTATTAAAACATAGGCGGAAACCCGACAGTTATGGAGGGTGCTGATTGAGTAAAAGATTGTTAATAAAAAAACATATTTTTATAAGACCTCCCGATTTATAAACAGCACCCTCCATAACTGTCGGGTTTCCGCCTTTTTAAATTGCTATGAGTAAAATAAAAAAGCGCAGACATTTATAGAAACTCTACTTTTGAACAGAAAAAACTTCACGAAACACTTATTTTGCTGAGAATCTAAGTTGAAATTCTTCGGATTTTTTCGGCATTTCACGTCGCCAATTGCGGAAAACTATTTGTCAAAGTATAATGCAGACAGTAAAAAACAATCTGAAATCAAACCCGTTTTTTTGCATCCGTTTCGGAGAGCGAAAACAATAAACCGTAAATTGTCGAGGACTTTTCTATGCGAAATAAAACAATTTTAATCATACTTGTATTGTGTTTGGGCGTTTTCTCTTTACCGGCGCAAACATCTAAAAATGCTTCTCCGAGTGATAACGCCAATATTTTCGATGCAATGAAATGGCGGCTCGTCGGACCGTTTCGCGGCGGACGCTCAAATGCGGTTCACGGCGTTCTCGGCGATGCAAAGACTTATTATATGGGAACGACGGGCGGCGGACTTTGGAAAACGGAGGACGCGGGAGTTTCTTGGAAAAATATCTCGGACGGATATTTTAAGACGGGTTCGGTTGGGGCGATTGCGGTTGCGCCGAGCGATTCAAATGTGGTTTATGTCGGGATGGGCGAACACGCCGTGCGCGGCGTGATGTCGCATTCGGGCGACGGAGTTTATAAATCTACCGACGCTGGGAAAACTTGGAAAAAAATCGGTTTGGGCGAAACTCGGCACATTTCGCGGATTATTGTTCATCCGAAAAATCCCGATGTTGTTTATGTTGCGGCGCAGGGCGCACTTTACGGTAGTTCAAAGGAGCGCGGGCTTTTTAAGTCAACGGACGGCGGGAAAACTTGGGAAAATATCTTGTATGTGGACGAAAAAACGGGCGCGTCGGAACTTTCGATGGACGCGAACAATCCGCGAATTTTGTATGCGGCGATGTGGGAATACGGTCGCCGTCCGTGGCAGGTGATTAGCGGCGGCGCGGGAAGCGGTTTGTATAAATCAACCGACAGCGGCGAGAATTGGGAGAAATTGACGACGGGTTTGCCCGAAGAAATGGGCAAAATGGCGATTGCCGTCAGTCCTTCAAATTCCGAAAAAGTTTATGCCTTGATCGAAAGCGACACGGAAAAGGATTTGGGCGGTTTGTTTGTGTCGAATGACGCGGGCAAAAAATGGAAACGAGTTTCGGACGACAACCGTTTGACGCAGAGAGCTTGGTATTACATCGAATTATTTGTTGACCCGCAGGACGAAGATACGATTTATGTTTTGTCCGCGCCGGCTTTGCGTTCGGGCGACGGCGGGAAGACTTGGGAAACTTTGTCGGGAACGCACGGCGATTATCACGATTTGTGGATCAATCCCGACAATCCGAAAAACTTTGTCATCGCCAACGACGGCGGCGCGGCGATAACTTTTAACAAGGGCAAAACGTGGAGCGTGCAGAGCAATATGCCGACGGCGCAGTTTTATCGGATAAATGTTGATAACGGGTTTCCGTATCGGATTTACGGCGGACAGCAGGATAATACTTCGGTTGCAATCGCCAGCCGCGAATTCGGCAGTTCCGGCATTACAACCGATGCGTGGACGGCTTCGGCGGGCGGCGAAAGCGCGTTTTTGGCGTTTGACCCGGACAAGCCGGATTATGTTTTGGGCGGAAGTTATCAAGGAACAATTGAAGTTTTAGACGTTCGCGCGAAAGCCGCGACGAACATAATGGCTGCGCCGCTGCAATATCTCGGCTTGGACGCTAAAGATTTGAAATATCGCTACAACTGGAACGCGCCGATCATCTGGAGCAAACACGAGCCGAACACTTTTTATCACGGTTCGCAATATCTTTTGAAAACGTCGGATTTGGGCAAGACTTGGAAGGAAGTTTCGCCCGATCTGACGCGCAACGAAAAGGAAAAACAAGGAAAAGGCGGCGTGCCATACACGAATGAAGCCGTCGGCGCGGAAAATTACGGAACGCTTTCTTACGTCGCGGAATCGCCGTTCGAGAAGGGCGTGATTTGGACGGGAAGCGACGACGGACTCGTTCATTTAACGCGCGACGGCGGCGCGACTTGGAAAAATGTCACGCCGAAGAATCTGCCCGAAACTTTGATCAACGCGATTGAAATTTCGCCGCACGACAAAGCAACGGCTTATATTGCGACGACGCGCTACAAATTCAACGATCATCGTCCGGGTTTATACAAAACTACGGATTACGGAAATAGCTGGACGAAAATTGACGACGGAATTCCGCCCGATGCGTTCACGCGCGTCGTGCGCGAAGATAATGTCAGACGGGATTTGCTGTTTGCCGGAACGGAACTCGGCGTTTTTATTTCGTGGGACGGCGGAAAGAATTGGTCAAAGTTTCAACTGAATCTGCCGATCACGCCGATCACCGATCTGCGCGTTCACAAAAACGATTTGGTTGCCGCGACTTCCGGCAGATCGTTCTGGATTTTAGACGATTTAAATGTTTTGCGGCAGTATAAAAACGATTTAAAAACTTTTTCAATTTTGCAGCCGGCGGACGCTTATCTTGCCAACGGTTCGAGCGAACTGGACAAACCGGACGAAGATTTTGACGGAACTAACACATACAGAGGCGTAAATCCGGCAAACGGGATTGTCGTTTATTACACTTTGCCCGAAATGAAAAAAGACGAACACATCACGCTCGAAGTAAAAGACGCGTCGGGAAATCTCGTCCGCACATATTCTTCAAAGGAAAACAAAGATTTCAAAAAATACGACGGCGGACCGAATGCCGAACC
This sequence comes from Pyrinomonadaceae bacterium, assembly GCA_965214585.1. Lineage (GTDB taxonomy): Bacteria > Acidobacteriota > Blastocatellia > Pyrinomonadales > Pyrinomonadaceae > JAHCHG01. The sequence continues at coordinate 2,222,498 of OZ243957.1, forward strand.
AAAATTACCGAAATCGAAAGGCTTAAATCGTTTCGTTTGGGATATGCGTTATGAAACTTTGCCGGGCGTTGAGAATGTTTATATCGAGGCAAGCTATCGCGGACACAAAGCGTCGCCGGGCAAATATATTTTCACCTTAAAAATGAACGGGCAGAATGTTTCCGCCGAAGCCGATGTTCTCGCTAATCCGCTTTATCCGACCAAACCGGAAACTTATCGGGAATATCATCAAACGATTTCCGCTATGGAAAACGAATTAACCGCGATGCACCGCCTTGTCAATGATCTTTACGAAAAACAAAAGCAGCTTGAAACGCTTTTGGAAGAATTGCCGAAAGACGAGAGATTCGCCGCCGTCAGGGAAAACGGCGAAATGCTGCTCAAGAAAATGAAAACTTGGGACGAAGCGATGGTTCAGCGAAAATCAAAGGCGTATGACGACGTTGAAAATTTTCCGAACAAATTTACGGCAAATTATATGTTTTTGATAAACCAAACCGAAAGCGAAATTCCGCGCGTCAATCAGCCTTCGCTTGATGTGCTGAAAGAGATGAATGCCGAATGGCAAGTTTTAAAAGCAAGAGCAAACGAGATTTTAAATAAGGATATTCCGCAGATCAACAAGCAGCTTTGGGATGCCGGAAAAGGCGCGATTTGGAAGGAGTAAAATAAGAAATATAAAGAGGATAGACGGGATATACAGAGATATTTTTCTGTTTATCTTATCTTCTTTTTTTCTCGCACATTCGCGGGCAAATCAGTATTTTTGATGTGTTTCTATGCTATAATTTCAGAAAAAGCGGAAAGGAGTTTTTCAGTTATGGCGACAGATAATGATAAAAAACAAACGAATTCAAACGGCGCAAATGACACGAGCGATCTGCCGCGGGCGAAGGATTTCAAGTTGCCGAAAAAATTGACGAAACTGCAAAAAGAACTCATCAAAGCAACGCGCGAAGCGATGGAAGCCTTAAAAGAAGAAGAAAGAAAATATGGAAAGAAAACCTATCTTTGATACCTCGATTTTTTCCGATTATGCTGATCGTGTAGATGAATACATCTTGTCCGTGCTTTTCCCGACCATTGTATTTTATGAACTTATTGCCACTTCGATTGATGCTTCGACTTTGCAAAAATACGAGCGTTGGCGGATTCTGCTTAACAAAAACGATTCTTTGATAAATCCGACAAAAGCCGATTGGTGGGAAACGGGGAAAGCCATTCGCCGACTTTATCTGCTCAAAACCGCTTCGCAGTCAAAACTGAAAACTTTACGAAACGACGCTCTGATCTCGCGCCTTGCCGTTAAAAATAAGGGCTTTGTCGTAACACACGATGTTGATGATTTTCAGATCATTCAAAAGGTGATGACCGATTTGAGAGTGATTTCGGCAAAAGAATTTTTCGAGAGCTAATCTATTTTTTAAGCCGAATTTCTGCCCGCGTTGATAATTCCGAATGAACAGCGCACGATTAGTTTTTCGTAAGCAGTTTTCAAATTTGAAATATTATCAATATATAAGTAAGGACTTAGCAAAATAAATGATAAAATTGTAAATTGTTTTAGCTTGCTCCTCATTTTGTTATCTTTACTGTTTTGGCGCAGGTTTTTCTTTTCTCAAAAGTTCTCTTTGAATATCGAATGCTCTGTGATTAGTTTTCATAAATGTATCTAACGCGATGACGGGTTTTTCAATGATAAAACTGTGGATGTAAACTCTCTCTCCGCCGACATTGAAGGTTGAAGTTTCGTGATCGCTGGCAAAAACTTTGTTTTTCGATTCTTCTTCCGTAACTTCATCCGTATTTCTCCAAGTCGGATCATCGGGGTTTTTTACTGAATATCGCGGATGAAGATATTCAATCGGAGTTTTGTTTCCCTTTTCATCAACAAAATAATAATTTAATTTATAAGCTGTTTTTTCAAGCGGCTGCTTAACTTTTATCAGACCGTCTTTCGGCACACGGAAAATGATTTTTCCGTCTTGCGTTGTTTCGGGCGTGATGCCGTCGGGTTGATTAAAGATGATAATCACGCCGCCTGTGAAACCTTCGGGAATCAAATATGTAATTTCGGTAGGTTTGCTGAACGATACGCAGGCAAGATTTAGCAAAATAAATGATAAAATTGTAAATTGTTTTAGTTTATTCATTTTGTTATTTTTGCTGTTTCGTCGCAGATGATTCTTTTTTCAAAAGTTCTATCTGAATATCGAAAATTTTATCAATAGTCTTTAACAATGTATCTAAAGCAATGATTGGTTTTTCAATGATAAAACTATTGATATAAACTCTTCCTTTACTGACATTAAAATTTGTAGTTCTGTAGTCGCTGGCAAAAACCTCGTTTTTCGATTCTTCTTCCGTAACTTCATCCGTATTTCTCCAACTCGGATCATTCGGATTTTTTACCGAATATTGCGGGTGAAGATATTCAATCCGGGTTTTGTTTCCCTTTTCATCAACAAAATAATAATTTAATTTATAAACTGTTTTTTCGAGAGGTTGCTTAACTTTTATCAATCCGTCTTTCGGAACGCGGAAGATAATTGTGCCGTCCTGCGTCGTTTCAGGAGTGATGCCGTCGGGTTGGTTAAAAACGATAATCACGCCGCCGGTGAAACCTTCGGGAATTAAATATGTGATTTCAGTAGGTTTGCTAAACGATACGCAGGCAAGGTTTAGCAAAATAAACGATAAAATTGTAAATTGTTTCAGCTTTTTCATTTTTCACCTCTTAAATTTATCTTTACGGAGTCGGAGTTGGAGCCGGACGCGGAATAGGAAGCGATTTTCCCCGTAATTGAAACTTTCCCGGTTTTACGGTTGGTAAATCCGTGAATTGTTTGTTGTGTTGAGCGAGCGAAATAACTCTGCCTGATTTTTGAACGCCGGTAAAAATACCGTTCTCCACAATAACGGATACATCAATGTCAATCATCGGCAACTGCTTATCTCCGACTATTCCCAATCTGCCGTCGCGTGTAAAAACCGGACCGTCGCCTTCGCGCACTTGCCAAACGCCCAGCATCAAACCATTCCCGATACGGTCAATAACGTAAGTTTCAACTGCCGGAAATTGATCTCCCGTTATCTGTCCGCCAATCGTCATAAGATAAGTATCCGGCTTGGAAGTATAAGAATGATTAAAATAAATATTAGCGTGAACATCAATATCGGAAGCAACAAGACTGTTCTTTCCCCAAAGAGCAAAAGCGTCGTCATTGCCGTGAAAATGATAACGAATATCATTACCTTCGCGGATTAAACCGTTTGGTTGAACTTCGCCTGTATCTTCATCGCTGATGTAGCCTTCCGAGTTCGCCATTTTTATAGTGGACGGATTTAGCCCCATTGAAGTAGGAATAGAAGGTATAATAGGAGTAGGAGGTATAAATAGAAAGGAAGTTGTCGCCGGTGCTGCTAGTGTAACCGAATAAGGATATTTGTGATTGCCGGGCGATGCGATCATTTTTGATATTGCTTGTAATCTATAACTGGCTCTGAGATTATGTCCAAAACGACGGTTATTTCCGTCTCCTTGTGATAAATTTAGCGGTCCAAACCAATCGAATGGAGCAAATACTGTAACAAAAACCCTAAACGAAAAATCACCTGAAAAAGACCGATTGCCCGGACTTGGTCCCTTTTTGTGAACAAATCCGGTGATGCCTGTCGGATTTTGCGGATTTACTTTGTTAAACGGAAACTTTGAACGATAACCGAGCGTTAGCAAATCCCGAACCGTCTGATTTGCCGCCGAAACGACTTTGATTTGAATCGGATTCATCTCCGCGCCGATGGCAAGCCACGTTTTGACGTTCATTGCGCCCGTCGGATTCAGATTTTTACTTTTTTGAAAATCCGCCAAAGCCTTTGCGGTTTCCGCATCAAATAAATTGTTTGGTTTTAGACTTACGGTTGAAGTTCTCCGGTTTGAGTTGAGAAATGTTTTAATAATCCTGACGGCAGAATCATTATGTCCGGTGCGAAATATACACGATTTTAGTTTTATCAGATCATTCGGCTGCATAGTAAATGCGAGTATAAAGTTTGTCAAATTCAAAGTCAATAAACTTTTTAGAAGCTGTTTGGAAACTCAAAAAAACGTAACGCCGGCATCTTGCCGGCTGTCTTGGTGGCTTCCAGCCGCCGATTCGAGCGTTATTTACTCGAATTGGCGGGAAAAAACAGATAAATCTGGCGGCAAGATGCCACCAAGACAGCCGGCTGGAAGCCTGCGATACAATTACCAAATAGATTTTTAGGAGTTAAAACTTCATAAATATCTCAAATCTACTCAAGCCGAATTTCTTCCCGCGTTGATAATTCCGAATGAACAGCGCACGATTAGTTTTTCGTAAGCGTTTTTCAGATCGGTTTCGTCGGCGCGAATCGTCGTCAGCGCGAATTGCTGAATCGTCGTCAGCGGCAGAACGATTTTTTCGCGCATCCGAACCGATTGCTGCGCGACGGGAAAATCCGTCATAAAGTCGGCGTTTTCCGTAATTATTCCGAGATATTTTTCGCACAACTTAAATTCTTCGTAAATTTTTCGCCACAGATCGCCGTAAGTTTTATCATTTTCGAGATGCGCCGTCAGCGGAAAAAATGTTTTCTGCATAGCCATTTCGCAGTTATCAATCAAGGCTTTGAAAAATCCGTTATTTTTGTAAAGTTCGGCGACTTCGCTTAATTTTCCCCGTTTTTCCAATTCTTCGAGCGCACTTCCGACTCCATAAAAACCGGGAACATTCTGCTTCATCTGACTCCACGCGCCGACGAAGGGAATGGCGCGAAGCGAATCGAGCGAAAGTTTTTTCGACGCTCCGCCGCGTTTTGCCGGACGCGAGCCGATGTTTGTCTGCGCGTAAAATTTCAGCGGACTGACGTTTTCCAGATAATCTAAAAATATCGAATCGTTTTTCAGTTCCGAGTAAGACTGAAAGCTGATTCGCGCCAAATCTTTCATCAAAATTTCTTCGTCGGTTGAAAAAGTTTTTTCCTTTCCGCTAAAAATCGAGTTGTAAATTCCGGCGTGCAGAAGCTGTTCGACGTTGTAACGAGCCGCTTCGATTGTGCCGAAATTTGACGAAACGGTTTGTCCTTGAACGGTTAATTCGATGGCTTTATCGGAAATATTTTCGCCCATCGAATGGTAAAATCTGTGCGTTTTTCCGCCGCCTCTGGCGGGCGGTCCGCCGCGTCCGTCGAAGAAAATCACAGAAACTCCGAACTCACGCGAAATGGCGGTCAGTTCGTCTTTCGCTTTGTAAATTCCCCAATTCGCCATCAGATAACCGCCGTCTTTCGTGCCGTCGGAGAAGCCGAGCATAATCGTCTGCCTGTTGCCGCGTCGTTTCAAATGTTCCGCATAAGTTTCATTTTCGTAAAGCCGGCGCATAACATTTGCCGCGTTATCTAAATCTTCGACGGTTTCAAAAAGCGGCACAATATCAATTGTCAAATCTTCCTTCGTCCAGCCGCCGAGAAGAAACAAACCGAAAACTTCGATCACATCGAGAGCGTTTTGCGCGTGAGAAATTATATAGCGATTGCAGCCCTTTTCGCCGTTTTGCCGTTGAATCCGCTTGATTGCTTTGATATTTCGGAACGTATCTTTTACCAATTCATCTTCAAAAATCTCAGCGTCAATTTCATTTTCGATATTTAAAAGAGTTTCGATTTTATCGTTTTCGGAAAGCGTCTGAAAATTTTCGGGCAAAATGTCGGTTTTCTCCGCGATTTGTTCGTAAATATTTTTGTGAACCGAACTGTCTTGCCGAATGTCGAGCGATGCGAAATGAAGTCCGAAAAGTTCGACTTTGTAAATCAGATTTTCGATCAAATGAACAAATAAACCGTTGTGTTTTTCGAGCAGAGTTTTATAGATTTTGTTTAAGTATCCGAGAATTTCGTCGGCGGTCAGATCGGAATTTTCGTCAGATTGAAAAGCGTTTTTGTAAAGTTTTTCTTCGAGTTCGGCTAAAGTGTTTTCAACTTCCGAAAAAGTCAGCCGGCGTTTTATTTTCCGCAAATCACGGTAATAACTTCGCAAAATCGCCAGACGCAGAGCATTTGCAGTTTTCAGAGTCGTTTCAACCGTTACGAACGGATTTCCGTCGCGGTCTCCGCCCGACCAGAAGCCCATTTTCATAAGGTTTTTTACGTTTATTTCGTCGCCCGAAAATGTGTTTTTGATGTCGGAAGCGATTGTGCCAAAGGCTTGGTAAAAGACGTTTTCGAGATACCAGATCAAACTTACGGCTTCGTCAAACGGAGTCGGTTTCTGCTTTTTGAAAAACGGCGTGCGTCCCAATTGCTGAAGCAGAGTTTTTATCTGCGTCGCGTCGTTTTCTTCAATCGCCTGCGCCAAATCGTTGATAATTCCGAGAACCGAACCGGGATAAAACTGCGTCGGATGCGCGGTTAAAACAAGGCGGACGCTGAAATCTTTGATCTTTTCGGCAAATTCTTTCTGCTTATTATTTTGCAAAATTGCCGTTTCCAGATTGGCTAATGTTCCGCTGCCGTTCAGGTTTCGCAGTTTGTCAAAAAAAGCGTCTTCGAGCGCGTCGAACAAAACGATCTGCCGTTCGGCGTATTGCACGAAGCGGAAAAGCAGATCGAGTTTTTCCTGTTCGCTTTGGAGCGAAGTATTCGTCCGAAAAAAATCTTCGATAATCTGCGCCGGACTTTTTCCGCTTTTGAAGCCTTCTTCGCAAATTTGATTAAAAAGCGAAAGCAAAGTTCCGGTTTTCTCGATTCCGTAAAACGGCAGAGATAAAAAAAGGCTGTTATAAAGCTGAAAACTTATGCCGATGGTGTTTTCAAATTTTTCTCGTGCGTCCGAATATGTCTGTGTCATAAAAAAATTGTAATATAGTTTCAGACAAATTTCAGATATTAAGCGGGCGAAGCGGGAAAATTAAAAGTTAAAGTGCTAAGATAATAATCATTAAAAAAACGGATATGAAATCACCTGACCGCATCGAAAAATGGAACAAACCGTATTTGCCGAATCCGGCGATGCTGCGATACGCGCTTGCCGCAGAAGGCTTTGACATATTTCACTGGTCTCTTTACCCAAATAAAATAATTGCAAGAAGCAAATTTTACAAAGATAAAACCTTTTGGGTGGTTTCGGGAAAATTGGAAATGACCGTCAGCGGCGCGGGCGTGTTTGTTTTGGAAACGGGCGACAGAACTTTTATTCCGGCTGAAACTTACCATTCGGCGCGGGCAATCGGCGAAGAAGCAACAAACCTCTTCGTCGGCGAAAAGGACGTTTGGGTAAAGAAAACTTGGCAAACTTTTGAAACGCCGAACTTTGAGCAGACTTTGAGCAAACTGAAAACGATGGAACAGGCGGGAAAAACGGAAACAATAAATATGAGCAGTAAAGCAGTAGCAAATATGAGCAGTAAAGCGGAAACATTGGGAGAATTAAGGGCAAGCGGGTATAATTCGCGTTCGGTCAAAGACGAAATGCGAGCGAATTTAATTGAAAAATTGCGGAATAGAGAGAAATTGTTTGAAGGGATTTTGGGTTATGAGGAAACCGTCGTGCCGCAAATCGTCAACGCGATTTTGGCAAAACACAATCTCATTTTATTGGGACTTCGCGGACAAGCAAAAAGCCGTATTATTCGGCAATTGACGGAATTTTTAGATGACGAAATGCCGATTATCGCCGGTTCTGAAATTAACGACGATCCGTTTGAACCGCTTTCGGCTTTCGGCAAACAGCAAGTTGAAGAACACGGCGACGAAACGCCGATTGCTTGGGTTTCAAGAGATAATCGCTTTGTCGAAAAATTAGCCACGCCGGACGTAACGATTGCCGATATTATCGGCGATGTTGATCCGATCAAAGCGGCAAAAGGCGGGCATTTATTAAGCGACGAACTGACGATGCACTTCGGGCTTTTGCCAAGAGCGAATCGCGGAATTTTTGCGATGAACGAACTGCCCGATCTGTCGGGGAAAATTCAGGTCGGACTGTTCAATATTATGCAGGAAGGCGACGTGCAGCTAAAAGGTTATCCGGTTCGTCTGCCGCTTGATCTAATGCTCGTTTTTTCGGCAAACCCGGAAGATTACACGGCTCGCGGGAAAATTATCACGCCGCTTAAAGACCGAATCGGCGCGGAAATTATGACGCATTATCCGGCGGACATCGGACTCGGCGTTTCGATCACAAAACAGGAAGCGTGGACGAAACGCGACGGTTTTGAAGATTTCAATTTGGAAATTCCCGATTTTATCCAAGAAACAATCGAGCAGATCGCCTTTGAAGCCCGCGACGATCAGCGCATTGACAAGCGTTCGGGCGTGTCGCAGCGTTTTTCGATCAGCGCGACGGAAGCCGCAGTTTCAAACGCCGAACGCCGCGCGATTATCACGGACGAAAAGCAAATCGTTCCCAGAATTTCCGATATTTACGCCGCGCTTCCGGCGATGACGGGAAAAATGGAACTCGAATACGAAGGCGAACAGATCGGCGCAAATCGTCTTGCCAAAGAACTTATCAAACGCGCCGCCGGAATTATTTTTGAAGGCTTCTTTTTAGGAATTGATTTTGAGCCGACAATTCGCTGGTTTGACGAAGGCAACAAATTATTATTGTCCGAAACCGCTTCGGCGGAAGAATGCGTAATGCTGCTCGAAAGCGTTCCCGAACTGATCGGTTCGACGCTCGTGCCGCTTGCCTTCGAGCGAGAAAACAAGGCAAAACTCGTTTCCGCCTGCGAATTTGTTTTAGAAGGACTTTACGCGCAAAACAAAATATCGCGCAATGAAGAAGGCGGCTTTGAAGCAACGACGAAAGCCAGAAGAGATCGGCGCGGCTTGATTTATGAAGATTTAACGGATTTGGACAGTTTTAATTAAAATGTGCCGAAAGTTCAAAAAATAGAAAAAGCCCCGATTAATATTAATCGGGGCTTTTTTGCTGTCAAAACTTATTTATTACGGACGGCGATAATATCTGCGTTGTTTCCTCTTGTTTTTCGGGTTTATTCCGTAAGTGTAAGCCGCGCCCGAACCTGCGCCGACTCCCGCGCCGATTAATGCGCCGCGTTTGCCGCCGATGATTCCGCCGACGATTGCGCCCGCCGCGCCGCCGATTCCGATGTTAATTGCGTTGCGGTGTCTTTGATAGATATTTTGATTTTGTCTCCGGTATTGACGACGCTCTCTATATTGACGGGTTGTTTGGGTGCGTTCACGGTAATATTTTTTGCGTTTTGTTTGCGCGTTTGCCGTCAGCGGAACTAAGATCGCCATCATTGCTATTGTCAAAAATGTTGCTAGAAATTTTTTCATTTTGTTTTTTTCTCCTTTTAAATTTCAAAGGTTAAAATCCTTCGGTTGCGGAACTTGTTCGCAATGATCGTGCCATAACTTAAACTGCCTTATTTTGCAGGGTTTTATTTGTAAACCCGGATAAAAGAAAAATCCGTTTACACTATATCGAAGAGTTTTATACAATATCGTTTAGTCAAAAAATTTCAAAGTTAAAATTTAACTTTGGTTCGATCAACCGTAAGTTCGCCGATTTATTCAATCAGTTTGATTGAAGCCTGTGCATAATTAAATGCTTTGTCTTTATCGCTATGCGACTGAATTATGCACAGGCTTCAATTATATAAAGTCTTCATTCAATTTGCAGAGTGGTAATATAGAAACGTGATTTTAGGCATTCCCGATATATACTTATTTTTGTGTGAGTGCCTAACGTAAAGGCGGACGAACCCCGCCTTCTTCGTAAATTTTTCGACCTTTCCACGTTACGCCTTTTCCGCCGGCGACTTTTATTGTCGAGTTTATTAAAATTGCAAGAAACACCAGCAAACCTAAGGGCGCGAGAAATGCGTAAGTTAAATTTCCCGACCATTTTTTGTAAATTAAAATAAAAACGGCGATTTGCACAACGTAAATTAAAAAAAGCGGAATAAAAAGTGTAAACTGTCCAAAAATTAAAGCGGCAAAAGCAAAGAAAACGGGCAGAACTCCAAAAGTGAAAATCGAAAACGCACCGAAAACCGTTTTTGAAACGGAGAATTTCATTCCCGAAAAAAGATTTTTCGTGAAACCCGACCAAATTTCGCCGAAACCGGAATACATTCTCGTTTCGATAAAATCGGGCGCATTGTCAATTCGCAATCTAAAGCCTTTTGATTTAATAATTTCCGCGAGCTTCAAATCTTCGGCGACTTCCGATTTGACCGATTCAAAACCGCCGATCCCATTCAGCAATTTGCGCTTAAAAAGAAAGAAATTTCCGATGCCCATTGATTCCTTGCGCTTAGGATCATTAACCCGATGAAGCGGCATCGCCAAAAGGCAGAACCAAGCGAAAACAGGCATAAAAAAGCGTTCCCAAAATGAACCGTAAACGATTTTCGGAATCAAAGTCAGCGCGTCGAAATCGTTTTTTTCAGCATAATAGATAACATTTTGCAAAGTTTCCGGCGCGAAAATTATGTCGGCATCGGTTGAAAGAATCCATTCGCCGCTTGCCTTTTCAAACGCCTGTTGAACGGCGTGCGGTTTGCCGAGCCAGTTTTTTGCGGGTTCGCGTCCTTCGATAATTTTAAGGTTTGCATTAGGATTTTCGCTTTTTATTTTATTGAGAATTTCACTTGTGCCGTCGGTTGAACGGTCATTTAAAACGATCAGTTCAAAGTTTTTGTATGTTTGCGAGAGCATCGAAGTTACGCTTTTTTCTAAAACTCTACCCGCTTCGTTTCGCGCCGGAACTAAAATTGAAATGAAAGGGGTTTTGCTCGATTCGAGATTTTTATTTAACTTCAGCGGAATCTGTTTTTTTAAGCAGTAGAATGTCCAGACGAAAGCTGCAAACCAAAGCCCGACGAGCGACCACGCGAAGGCGTTTAAAAAATTTATAAAATTAATTTCGGGCATAAAATTTCACGGAATGCCGTCCAGCTTGGCGGCAATGAGCGCGAAGGCGCGAAAAAAATACGGCGAATTTTAAAGTTTTCCTGATACTTTGAAGTTCGCTCAACTTTGCTCAAATGCTCGACGCATTTGCTGCCGCCAAGATGGACGGCGTTCCGGTTGCCGGATTTTTGACAACTTTAATTTTTGCAAATTACGCATAAATTGTTAATATAAATCAACTTAAAATACAAATAAAATATTATGAACTACGGTGCTACCATTTTAAATTTAGCTTCGATTATAGAACATCACGCCGGAGTTACGCCCGAAACCGAGGCGGTTGTTTGGCAAAATGTTCGATTAACTTACGGGCAATTGAACGCTTTGTCGAATCAAGTGGCGAACGCTCTGCGCGAAATGAAGATCGGCGCGGGCGATAAAGTCGCGCTTTCGTGTCCGAATCTGCCGTATTTTCCGATCGTTTATTACGGAATTCTGAAAGCGGGCGCGGCTGTCGTGCCTTTGAATATTTTGATTCAGCCGCGCGAAGTCGCTTATTATTTGAATGATTCGGACGCAAAGGCGGTTTTTGTTTTTGAAGGAACTGACGAACTGCCGATGGCAGAACGGGTTAAGGCGGGATTTGACGAGGTTAAAAATTGCGAGCATTTGATCGTAATGATGAAAAATCAAACCGCGCCGAGTCCGTTTGGCGAACACAAAACTTTGTCGGAAATCACTTTCGAGCAGAGCGTAGAATTTGAAACTTGCCCGACAAATCCAAACGATACCTGCGCGATTCTTTATACTTCCGGCACGACGGGACAGCCGAAGGGCGCGGAACTCAGCCATTTGAATATTTTTATGAACGCCGTCGCGTGTTTTAATCTGCACGTTCCCGCGCTCGATTATACGGACGGCGTGCAGAAAACTTGTCTGATAACTCTGCCGCTTTTTCACACGACGGGACAGACGGCGCAGATGAACGCGCAGATGTTTGCCGGACATCGGATAGTTTTGCTGCCGCGTTTTGAGGCGAAAACGACTCTGGAAACTTTTCGGGACGAGAAAATAAATTTCTGGACGGGCGTTCCGACGATGTATTGGGCGATCTTGAAATATCTGGAAGAAAACGAAATTGATGTCGCGCCTTTTGCGGAAAATTTGCAAATCGCAAGTTCCGGCGGCGCACCGATGCCGGTTGAGATTATGAAGGAATTTCAGGAACTTTTCGGATGCCGAATTCTCGAAGGCTACGGACTTTCGGAAACTTCGCCGGTTGCGACCTTTAATCATCCGCAAGTTGAAGGCACGCCCGGAACTGTCGGTCAGGCGATCTTCGGTGTGCAGGTCAAATGCGTTGACGAAAACGATGTGGAAGTTCCGGCGGGCGAGCCGGGCGAAGTCGTCATTCGCGGGCATAACGTGATGAAAGGTTATTACAAACGTCCCGAAGCGACAGCCGAAGCGTTCAAAAACGGTTGGTTTCATTCGGGCGACATCGGAATTATGGACGAAAACGGCGTTCTTTCAATTGTTGACCGCAAAAAAGATATGATTTTACGCGGCGGCTACAACGTCTATCCGCGCGAACTCGAAGAAGTAATTATGACGCATCCGGCGGTTTCCCTCGTCGCCGTTCTCGGCGTTCCCGATGACCGTCTGGGCGAAGAAGTAAAAGCGTTTATCGTCAAAAAGAAAAATGCGGAAATTACCGAAGAGGAAATGATCGCTTGGTGCAAAAAAGAAATCGCGCCCTACAAATATCCGCGCCAAGTCGAATTCCGCGAAGAACTTCCCGTCGGCGGAACGGGCAAGGTTTTGAAAAGACAGTTGAAGGAAGAAATTTAAGTTGAGATTATTCAAAGAGGCGGAAACGAGGGCAGTAATGGAGGGTGCTGTTTATAAGTCAAAAAGTTTATCAATAACCGACATTTTTAAACTTTTTTTTAAATCCGACAAACTTCTACTCAATCAGCACCCTCCATAACTGTCGGGTTTCTGCCTTTTTATTGCAGTCGGGCGAACTTTACGGTAAAATCTTTTTTTATCAAAACAATCAAAAAGGGGAAGAATTATGTATTATCGTTTTGCCGCCGCGTTTACCGCTTTAGTTTTATTAGGAATTTTCTTTTTATCATCAACTTGGACGACAGACACGGTTTCGGCTTTGCCGAGTGATTTTGTGGATGAAACGGTGGCGAATATTGCCGCGCCGACGGGACTTGCTTTTACGCCGGACGGAAGGCTTTTGATTACGACGCAGTTCGGTTTGGTGCAGGTTTATCAAGACGGCGCACTCGTTACGCCGCCCGCCGTTAATTTAAATTCCAGACTTTGCACGAACAGCGAGCGCGGACTTCTCGGCATTGCCGTTGATCCGAGTTTTGCTGCGAATCGTTACATATATCTTTTCTACACTTTTAATAAAAACGACACTTGTCCGACCGGACAACCGACGAATCCGAACAATCCGGTCAACCGCGTTTCGCGTTTCGTGCTTGCCGACGACAACACGATTGACACAGGAACTGAGTTGATCTTGATTGACAACATTCATTCGCCGAACGGCAATCACAACGGCGGCGATCTGCATTTCGGCAAAGACGGACTGCTTTATATTTCCGTCGGCGACGGCGGTGCGGATTACGCTGGAGGCGGCAGTGCGGGCGGAAATGACGCGGCGCGTGACAAGCACGTTCTTTTGGGAAAAATTTTGCGAATCACCAAAGACGGTGCGATTCCCGCCGGAAATCCGTATCAGGGCGCGAACAGCGGACGCTGTAACGTAACGGGAATCACAACCGACGGCGATTGGTGTCGGGAAACTTTTGCGAGCGGTTTGCGAAATCCGTTTCGCTTTGCGTTTGATCCGAACGCGGCGGTTACGAGATTTTTTATCAACGATGTCGGGCAGAACGCTTGGGAAGAAATTGACGAAGGAATCGCCGGCGCGGATTACGGCTGGAACATCCGCGAAGGGCATTGCGCCAACGGTTCGACGACAAATTGCGGAACTCCGCCGCCGGGCTTGACCAATCCGATCTTCGACTATCAGCACGGAACTTGCGCCGTCGGCAACATCAGAGGAAATTCGATCACGGGCGGCGCGTTCGTTCCCGCCGGCGTTTGGTCGGCGCAATACGACCAATCATATCTTTTCGGCGAATACGTCTGCGGAAAAATTTTCAGAATCACGCCGAACGGAAGCGGCGGTTATACGGCAAGCGAATTTACGACGGGACTCGGCGCGGGCGCACCCGTGACGATGATCTTCGGACCGTATCAGAACACGCAGGCACTTTATTACACGAGCTACACGGGCGGCGGACAAATTCGCCGAATTCGTTTTACCGGAACGGCGAACCGCAATCCGACGGCTTCAGCAACGGCAAATCCGACGACGGGAAATGCACCTCTAAACGTAAATTTCGACGCTTCGGCGAGCAGCGATCCCGACAACGACGCTTTGACTTTCGCTTGGGATTTCGGCGACGGAACGAGCGGAACGGGCGCGACTCCAAATCATACTTATCAGACAAACGGAACTTATACGGCAGTTGTTACGGTCAGCGACGGGCGCAATGGAACAGACACGGCAAGCGTGCAGATTCAGGTCGGAAACACCGCGCCGCAGCCGACGATCACTTCGCCGACGACGAGCCAATTATTTCGCGTCGGCGAAACGATAACTTTGACGGGAAGCGCAACCGACGCGCAGGACGGGAATTTGCCGAACAGCAGTTTGAGTTGGCAGGTTATTCTGCATCACAACAACGATCACACGCATCCGTTTGTGCCGCCGACAACTGGAAACAATATAACTTTCACCGCGCCTCCGCCCGAAGATTTGGCGGCGGCAACGGGAAGTTTTCTCGAAATTCGTCTGACGGCAACCGATTCAAATAATCTCAGCACGACGATTGTGCAGAATTTTCAGCCGCGCAAAACCAATATTACATTGGCGACACAGCCCGCCGGATTAAATTTGAATGTAAATAATACCGATGTTTCAGGCGGCACGACCTTTGTTTCGTGGGACGGTTACGAGCTAAACGTTAACGCGCCGAATCAAACCGTCAATAATCAGCGATACGGTTTTGTTTCTTGGTCGGACGGCGGTGCGCGTTCGCACACAATCGTTACTCCGGCGACAGCCGCAACTTACACCGCGACATTTGAACTTCTCGCGCCAACCGCCGCTTCGGTAACAATCGGCGGGCGCGTTCTGACGAAAAGCGGACGCGGAATCAGCAGAGCGATTGTCACAATGATTGACGCACAGGGCGCAACGCGCTCGGCTGTTACAAATCAATTCGGCTACTATCGTTTGGCGGACGTTTCGCCCGGCGAAACTTACACTTTGAGCGTAAAAGCGAAACGCTACAAATTTGCACAAAATACGCAAACTCTGACAGTTTCGCAAGCCGTCGGTAATATAAATTTCGTTGCCGAAGATTCAAACGCAACGAACAGAACGCTCAGAAAACCGTAGTGAATTTCGTATGAAAGTAGATGTTTTATTTTTCGGCGCGACAGCCGATTCGGTTGGCGAAAGGGAAGTTAAAATCTCTTTTGATGAAAAAGTTACGGCTGAAAAAGCCTTCGCGCAAATTCTGGAAAATTATCCGAATCTGGAAAAGAATCACGGCAGAAAATCTCTGCTTTTTTCGGTTAATCAGGAATATGCAGACGGCGATGAAATAATCGAAAACGGCGATGAACTGGCTGTTTTTACGGCAGTTTCAGGCGGTTGATATGAAAATAAAAATTGCTTTTTTTGCTGTTTTGTTGATTGTGGGAGTTATAGTTTTTAGTTTGACAACTTCGAGAAATGATTTGTCCATTTCAAATCAAAATTACGAAATAAAGGAAATGCCTTTTTCATACGACCGGAAAGATTTCGGCAAAGTGGAAAGGAAAAATTATCCAAAAGTAAACGCTGAATCGGAAGATGTCGAAACCAGATTTCCTGTTGATCTGCCTGCTCATTCGTGCTTTGAACTTGAAGACAAAAAGAAATTTTACGCTTACGAAAAAGGCGCGAGATATTTTTCGCCGTCGTATAGTTTTATTTGCTTTATTCCAATTGCGGACGAATCGGAGAAAGATTTTGCAAAAGCGTATCCGAATTTCAGCAAAGCCGTTGAAAAAATGGAAAAGTTAATTCGCTCAAAGCCCGAAAAACTTGAACAATTCAAAAATATCATTGATGTTCCATATAATAATTCCGGCTGGTCTTTGACGAGTAAAGTTCAATATCTGGACTACAAATCAATTGCCGGAGTTTCGCTTTTAACTCAATATACTCAAGAATTAACTCCTAATTTGCTGAATAATGAAGAACTGACATTTAATTTTCAAGGCTTGACCAAAGATAAAAAATTCTATGTCGCCGCCCGTTTTGCAATAACTCACCCCGATTTGCCGAAAGGCATTGATTTTACCGATAGTGCTATACAAAAAAACGCTTATTCTCAACCGACACTTGAGGAAGTTGGAAAAGCCGTTTCCGCATATTTGAAAAGAGAACAAGAAAAAGCGGAAAAATTTGATGAAAATACATTTGAGCCTTCAATGGGAAATCTCAAAAAAATTATAAAATCCATCTCAGTAGAATAATGAACGACTTTTTTGAAATCACCGAAAAACCTCTGGACATCGGCGAAATCGCGCGGCGCGTAGTTTTGCCAAAATGCGGCGCGACTGTAACTTTAGACGGCTATGTTCGGCAATTTACGAAAGGGCGCGAAACGGAATATCTCGTTTATGAAGCGTATCAGCCGATGGCTTTGAAGGAGTTGGAAAAGTTGATTCGGCGGGCGCACGAGGAATTTGAAATCGCCAATGTCGGAATCGTTCACCGTTTGGGGAAATTGGAGATCGGCGAAACGAGCGTCGTCATTTCGGTTTCCGCCGCACACCGCCGCGCCGCTTTTGCGGCTTGCGAATGGTTGATAAAAGAATTAAAGCGAACTGTTCCGATTTGGAAAAAGGAAGTTTACGCGGACGGGGAAGTTTGGGTTGAAGGAGAAAATTCCGCTTGAATTATCCGAGAGTCTGTTTTATTTAACCGCGAAGCAGCACGAAGTTTTTTATTTGTCTGTTGAGTTTCGCAGTTTTTTATGTGCCGATTTTTAGAACAATTTAGACTAACTTTTTTCTTACTTCGTGAAATCTTCGAGTTCCTTCGTGGTTTATTTTTTTATTTCCGAGGCATATCTTCGCCGATTGTCCAGACGACAACCGAACTGGAAAGTCCCAAGCCCGAAAGCCGACCAGCCATCATTACGATTGTTTCTCCCTTTTCGACCTCTCCGTTGGCAAGCAAGGTTTCTTCGCCTTTTTTCAACAATTCTTCGGTTGAATCGGGCAATTCCTGATAAAAAGGCGAAACGCCCCAGATCAAAGCCAGTTGGTTTCTGGCTCGTTTTGAAGTCGTCAAGGCAAATGTCCTTAAACCCGAACGAAACGACGAAAGCCGACGCGCCATCAAACCCGATTCGGTGAAAACGCCGATTTTTTCCGTTTCAATTTCTTTGGCGCAGGAAGCGGCGGCTTTGCAAAGTCCCTGCGAAGTGCGTCCCGAAGGCTTTTGAGAAAATTTTATCGGTTTTCTGAGTTTGCTCGTCTGCGGATTTTCCGCCGAATTTATAATTCTCGCCATCGTTGCCACGCTTTGGACGGCGTAATTACCGGCGGCGGTTTCAGCCGAAAGCATCAGCGCGTCCGTTCCGTCCCAGACGGCATTTGCCACGTCCGACGCTTCGGCGCGTGTCGGACGCGGATTATCAACCATTGACTGCAGCATCTGAGTTGCCGTAATTACAAATTTATCGCCCGCGATTGATTCGCGGATAATTCTTTTTTGATAAACCGGCACGAGTTCGACGCTCGTTTCCACGCCCAAATCTCCGCGTGCGACCATCAAACCGTCCGTCGCTTTGATGATCGCTTCGAGATTTTCAATCGCTTCCGCTTTTTCGATCTTCGCCACAAGCAGAGCGCGTCCGAATTCGCGTTTATTTTTCGCTTTTATAATGTCTTTAACTTCCGTGCAGTCTTCCGCTTTTCGCACGAATGAGAGCGCGATATAATCAACATCGTTTTCCAAAGCCCAATCCAAATCCTCGCGGTCTTTTTCCGTCAAACTCGGAATCGGCAGTTTCGTATTCGGCAGATTTATGCCTTTGCTTTCATACAGCAAACCGCCCGAAATTATTTCGCAAACGACATCGGTTTCGTTTTTATGAAGAACTTTCAGTTCCAGCGAACCGTCGTCAAGCAAGATCGGCGCACCGATCTCGACAACGGCGGGAAGTTCGGCAAAAGTCGTCGCCACTTCCTTTTCCGTTCCCTTTATGTCGCGCGTCGTCAGCGTAAAAGTTTCGCCCGTTTCAAGCTGAACGGGCGTTTTATCCACAAGCGATCTTGTGCGGATTTTCGGACCCGAAAGATCAACCAAAATCGCCAGCGGTGCGCCTAAATTCGCCGCCGCCGCCCGCGCATTTGCTAAGGTTTTCTGGTGCTGCTCCTTTGTTCCGTGCGACATATTTATCCGCACGGCATTCGCGCCCGCTTTTATTAATTGTTCGATTTTTTCCTGCGTGTCGGAAGACGGTCCGAGTGTCGCTAAAATTTTGGCTCTACGCATAAATGTTCTAAATATTATTTTCTTAAAAGCGCACGAAAACCCGCTTGCTCAAAATGTTCATCGGCGGTCAGGGCTTCCGTAATTCCTCTTTCCCGCATAACGACGAATGAAATGCAGTCAACCAAACCCCATTCTTTATCAGTTCGGCTGCTGAAAAGTTCAAATGCTTCATCGTATAAGCTGTCATTTAATGAAATTATTTCGATATTCGGGTCTGATTCAAATCCGTTTAGCAAATTTATTCCGAATTGCCTGTATTTGATTTTCGAGAGAGCATTTCCGATTTCTAGTAAAATTGCTTGAGTTGTAATTATATGAATATTTTCAGCTTTTACATATAAAGCAAGTTCTTTAGCCGATTGATGTGAAAAATCTTTTTTAGAAGACAGAGCAATTGCATAAAACTGTCTAAAAATAAACTATTCATTTTCCAAAGATTTTCCTCCGTAAAGATAATCGTCAATGTTTGTCGCAAAATCCGGCGGAGCATCTATGTCAATTGACATAGCATAATCCAAAAAACTGTTCGGTTCGCCCGTTTTCTTTTTTTCTTTGACGACCAACTGCAATTTTACCTTCGTATTCGGTTCGAGTTCGACCTTTTCATCGGGACGAAAAACCTCGCCGTCAAAAGTCGCTTCAATCGTTAAACTCATAAAATTTCACCTCACACGCCTATCTTACGCTTTTTCGGCAAATTGTAAAAATGAGCGTAACACGCCGAAATGAAAAAGATGTTACCGATTTTTCTTTTTGTTTCGCAGATCAACAATCTCGATCTCTCCAAGCGAAATTTTTCCTTCCTTAGTGCAAAAACAGCAAAGGTTGTTGGTATTAGGTGAAATAATATAAAATCAAGGAATGAAAAAAGAACCGATCTTCGTCAGAGCGATGAGCGAAGAAGAAAAACAAGTATTGGAAAAAGCAAAACGAGCCAGCGATGCGTGTCAGATGAAACGAGCTCAGATATTGTTGGCGAGTAGTCAGGGTTTGACGACGACCGGGATTGAAAAGCAATTCGGCTATTCGGCTGAATATGCCCGGCAGATGATCCATCGCTTTAACGAGCAAGGCGTTAGTTGTCTGAAAAGAAGAAGTTCGGCTCCAAAAACGACGGAGACAATAGTTGATGCGGAAAAGTGTGAGCGAATTAAACAGATAATGCACAAAACTCCGCGTCTTTATGGTAAAGCGAGCAGTGTCTGGACATTGACCTTGGTAGCGGAAGTGTTGTTTGAAAAAGGCGAAACCCCGCGGCAGATGGCGAACGAAACGATTCGGACGGCGATGAAGAAAAACGGGAGCAGTTGGAAGCGGGCAAAGGATTGGATCACATCGCCCGATCCACAATATGAGTTAAAAAAAAACAGAGAGATCGTTTGATTCGAATTGCTTCGGAAAACGACGATATAGTTTTGGGTTTTCTGGATGAGGTTTGGTGGTCGCGCTTTTCGCAGCCGAAGATCAGGACGTGGGAATTTGGCGAACCTTTGCGGATGGTGCAAAGGGAAGCAAATAAAGATGATAAGGAGCCAAAAGCGATTGCTTGTTACGGGTTATTGAGAAAAGACACCGGGCAGGTCAAGGTCAGGTTTTTAGAGGAGCGTCCGATTTCCGAGATAACGATCTCGTTTTTAGAGTGGCTCGCCCGTGAGTTAAAAAAGGAGAGAAAAAAGGCTCTGTTTTTGATTTGGGACAATGCCAGTTGGCACGACTCGAAAAAGGTTCTGGAATGGATCAAAGAAAACAATCGGGAAGCGAAACAGACGGGCGGAGTGCGAATCATCAGGTGTCAGTTACCGACGAAAAGTCCGTGGCTGAATCCGATCGAGCCGCATTGGAGGCACGGCAAGAAAGCAATCTGTGAGCCGAACGGAGAATTAACCAAAGAAATGATCGAGCAAAGAGTATGCGAATATTTCAACTCGGAACAATTGCCGAGATTATCCAACAATGTCAACTGATTTTGCATTAGGCAAAGCGTTATCGGCGTAAATCTTCCATTTCAAAGCCCATTTTGCTTCTTTAATGTCGGTGAAATTTTCTTTCAGCGGAATTTTCCAGTTCATCGTCATATTTCGCAAAAGCGGAAAATTCGCCTTAAAAATCTCGTCGGCATATTCCTGATTTAAGTTCGTCAGGCGATGCCGATAATATTTTCCGCCGTCTTTGACGCTTCTTTTATTTTCGATATTTTCCAAAACCTTGACCGGAACATCAACAAAACAAGCGACATAACGCGCATACGCCGAACCGAGATTTTTCGTCTGAACGATCAAATTGTAAACGGCGGAATTTTTATTTTCGGCTTCGCTGAAAACATCTTTAAGTTCGATCAAAAATCGGACTACGACATCCGGCATCTGTTGGCGAAACATCACGTCGCGGATTTCGTAATCTTCCATCGGAACACTTTGAAAATTAAAACGCTTGTAATAACGCTTGTTTCCCGCCTGATGCGCCGTGTGACTCTGCGGAATTTCGACAATGTAAACAACGTCATTTTCTCCCGAAGCGAGCGCAACCGAATGAATCAAAATCCCGTTAATGCGCGGGCGAATGCTGTTGATAACCTGCTCGATCCATTCGCGCGGAAATTCAAAGCGGTCAACCGGCGTAATTTTCTCAGGCAGATGCCGCTTGTCGGCTTGCGAATTTTCCGCAATTCCGTAAATCAGCAAACCGCCCGCCGAATTCGCCATCGCTGAAACGTCCTTTGTAATTTCCTGCTTCTGATAATCGCTTCTGCCGAGCGCGTCGGCGGATTTATATTCGAGCGTCAGCGATTCTTCAATTTCGTTCGCAATGAGATTTTTGATTTTGCTTTCCGTCCAGTTTTTCGACATTTCATTTCTAAATTATATTTCGAGTTATATTTGCTAAAATTACCAACAAAATAATGGAGAATAGGGAGTTGAGAATTAAGAATTCAAGATAATTCTCCATTTTCAATTCTCCATTCTCCATTATTTTGTTGGTTCTTACTCCAAAGATTTTCGCGTTGTCTTGAGCGAAGAAACCAATAATCTTTGCAATTCATCACAATCTTCCAATAAAGATTCAGCTTGTTTTTCGCTCAAAAACTCGCCGTCGCGCAGCAATCTCAGCCAAAAATTCGTCTTAAAAGCAAATTTATTTGCCGCCGATAATTTGCTGGAAAAATCCGCGCGGTCTTCGCCCTGCTGTGCTTCTTCGATTGACGCGCCGATTGAAGTTCTGCTAAATAAAATCTGTTTTGATAAAACGAATTCCTGTTTTTCCTCGTTCAAATACCGGCACAAATTCACAATTCGCAATGCAAACGAGTATGATTTTTCAAGCAATATATTTTCTTTCATAATTATCAAATATCAACTCTCATTTCTCAATTATTTTGTTAGTTTCTTCTCCGAATTTTTGCAGTTTTTCCAAATAATTCACAACCGTCGCAACATAAGTCGAATGCGACCAAGTAAGCGGCGAAACCGAAACCGGCTCGCCGTTCAGCGGATTGACCTGTTCGGCTAAAACGCCCGACGGCAGAGCGCGTCGCGCCGTCCATTCTAAAATCTCGATTACGCCCTTTAAGTCTTCTTTTTTCTTCGCAATCGCAATGCGGTAATCGGCGAGCCAAAGCGTGCAGATAAACCAAGCGTTTCCCGTAACATCACCCGACACTCGCATATAACCGTCGTTTTCAAACCGCGCCACGCCGCCAACCGCCGTCGGAATCCAGAGTTTTTCTTCAATCGCCCGCATCGTGTTGACAACCATTTCGTCGTCCGCTTCAAACGCGCCTAGATAAAACGCGCCGAAAAGCGAAGCGTCAATCGTCGCATCAGGCTGGAAATTAACGTCGTCGTGCGAATTCAAAGCCCGCAGAAATCTGCCGTGCTTTTCGCTGTAAAGATGCTCGCGCATTCCTTCGACGACTTTTTCCGCCCGCGTTTCGTATTTTTCGCCGCGCTCTTTTTCGCCGAAAAGTTTGGCAAATTTCGCCGCCGCGCGAAGTCCCGCGACAACCGAAGCGCAGGTAAACGTATGAATTCCGCGTCGGTCTTCCCACAAATTCCAACTCGCTTTCGGCAGTTGCAACTTTTCGTCGTAAAAATCAAACAAAAAATCAGCGCATTTGACGATCAACGGGCGATAAAGTTTGCGTGCGAATTCGACTTCGCGGAATTTGTCGTAATGAAACCACAACGCCCACAAAACAAGCGCGGTTTCGTCTTCCTGAATCGGCACGAGTTTTCGTTTTGCCGAAACGTCCCAAGCCGCGTGCCAACCCGAAGCAACGCTGCCGTCGGCGTTATATTTTTGCAGAAAATAACCTTCCTTTGAAACGATTTTCGCGCAGAATTCAAAAAATTCTCTGGTAAAAAAAGGATAACCCGCGAGGTCAAGAGCGTTTGCGACAAACGCGCCGTCGCGCGTCCAGAGGTAACTGTAATGATCGGTTGCGCGATGCGTTACGTCCGAATCGTTCGCCGCCAGAATCGCTCCGTCGTTGTCAATCTGTGTGCGGACAACGAGCAGCGAACGCTTGTAAAGTTCGACGATTTCGGCGGACAAATTGTCAAAATCCGTTTCGTTTTTGTTCACCCAAACCCGCCAGTAATTTTTCGTGTAATCGAGATATTGCTGCGGCGTTCTGTCCAAAATATGTGCGTTCAAGCGAAAAACATCCTGATACGAAGTTCCCGCCGCGATCCAGTAATAAAATTCGTTCGAGCCGTTTGCCGCAAGCGGAAAACTTACCCGAATCGTCGAATCCACCGAACCTTCCGTAATCGCGCCGTTTATCAAATCGCCGTCTTCCGCATCGCGCCAAGTTCCTTCCTGATCCCGAAAAGCCTTTCGTCCCGTCGCAAACTGGTCAAACGGCGGCTCGGTATTTATCAGAAAATAGCGATGCTTTTTATAATGAATTAGTGCCTCGCTTTCAGGATCAAAAAACGCCGTGTCGCCGACCTTGTTTTCATAAATCCGAAAATCGTGATGCAGAAAAACGCGGATTTCTCTGTTTGAATCACGCAGATTATTAACCCGAATTCGACGCAGAAAAATATTTTCGTGGCTCGCCACCGTATCATTACAAATGATTTCCAAACCGAGTTTTTCATTCGTTAATTTAACGTCCGTCACGAGCGTTTCGGAAACGTAGCAAAGTTCGCGCCGCCAATCGTCTTCAAAAACCCAAGAAAACGCGCCGTCCGCCCAAACGCCGAAGCGAAACGGGAAACCTTCCGAATGATTTTCCTGCCCGACGTGCGGAAAATAAACGTCGCGGATTTGATATTTGTCGTCAAAAGTTACCAGCAACGAGCCGTTGCCGACGGGAATATCACGCATAAATTAGTTTTTGTTTCTTTGTCAGACGGTCAAAACATTCTTGACCAAATTCGGCGCGATTTTTTCAAGACGATTATCATTCGTCCAAAATTCATCGCAATCGTGGTGCAAAGCGGCGGCTAAATGAAGCGCGTCGGGAGTTTTCACGCTCGGAAAATCCGCCCGAAATTCGGCGGCTTGGTGAAAAATTTCTTTAGTTAGCGGGAAAACTTGAATTTGTGTAAACCAATCGTAAAACTTATCAATCAATTTCTCATTGTTCAGGCGAAAAGGCATTACCAAACATTCCATTTCGGTCAGATCGGAAGCGACGAAAATCAAATCGGTGGCGTTTGCAATATAATTTTCCAAAAGAGGCGCAAAAGCGGGATGTTCTTCGACAAGATAAATCACCAGACAAGAATCCAGATAAACGTAAATCGGCTTTAATCCCACGAGTTTCGCGCCTCCGAAATTTGCCGTTCGATTTCCTCAACCGTCGGACGCGCGGATTCGGGCAGACGATTATTTCTTAAAAATTCCAA
Source organism: Pyrinomonadaceae bacterium (assembly GCA_965214585.1). Lineage (GTDB taxonomy): Bacteria > Acidobacteriota > Blastocatellia > Pyrinomonadales > Pyrinomonadaceae > JAHCHG01. The sequence goes on from OZ243957.1 coordinate 2,246,915, forward strand.
AGCCCTTTTCGAGTTTCCTTTTCGTGCTTTTCCGCTTGATTCTTCGAGCAAAGTAACAATCGCCCGCGTTCGCTTTGTAACGCGCACGGGTTCGAGCAATTTTACATTACCGTTCGTATCAATTTCCGCTTCGACAGTTTGCAGCATAATCTTAAAATATCCTTTTAGATTTATGATCTAAAAAGCGAAAAAATCGAAGCGTTAAAAACGGGACTTTTTGCCATATTTTTTTTCTTCCAAACGCAACGCTTCCATCGCTTCGCGGGTGGCTTTCATCGCTTCTTTTAATTCGGGCGAGATAACTTTCGGCAGCTTAAAATCACGCGCACGCGGCAGATGCGAATAATCGCGCGAGCCATTCGTGTCTTGAATTTTTTTCTTACCGTTCTTCATAACCAAGCTAATAATATCATAAAAATAACATAGAAAGTAAGGATTATTTGCAAAAACCAAAACGGAAAATTTTTTATCTCAAACGCATCTTTGAAATTGTCCGCCAGAGAATTGCAGCAATTGTCAGCAAAATAATTTCCATTCCCAAAAGTACAATTGCGACGAATTGCATCGAAACGACCAAACCGAGTCCGGGAAGAATAATACTCGACGCGCCGCTAATCCAAGCGATGATCGCGCCGACGAGAAGTATAAAAACGAGAACCGCTTTGAAAATGGTAACGGCTAAAATAATTTTCAGTAAAAAGTTCATATTTCCTGGCTCCTTTTCGTTATTATAAAACTTTTTCCCAATCAATTTCCAGCTTTTCTCTGTTCCAATTCGCAGAATTTGCGCCCGCTTCATAAGACATCTGCAAAAAGTCTAAAATCATTTGGTCTGGATTTTTCGCGTTGCGAACGTCTTCATATTTTAATAGAAATTCGCCGAGTTCTTCGGAATAAAAAGCCGCGTCGGGTTCAATTTTTTGCTCGCTGAACTTCTTCGGTTCGGGCGCGTGATAAGCGTAAAAAGCCGCTTCGCCGAAACCGTTTCCCGTCCAGAAACCGTGGCTGATAACTTCTTGGTCGTAAGCAATTCGCGTTATTCGGTCAGCGTCTTTTCTGGCGGGCGCGTCTTCGCCTGAAAATCTTGTGACAGCTAAATCAAAACTTCCCCAAAAGAAATGAACGGGCGAACATTTACCCGTAAAACGCGAGCGAAACTTTTTGAAAACGCGGTCAATATTCAGCAGAACGCGAAAGAATTTTTCGACCGCCTCTTTGTCGTAAGATTTATGCTCGCGGTCTTCGGCAAACGGAATCGGTTTTTCCAGTTCGTCGGGAATCGCCGTAATTTCGACCTTAATGCCGATGTTTTCGAGTTCGGAAAATAATTTTTCGTAAAAATCCGCAACCATCATCGGTTCTAGATCGAACGAAAATCCGTCGTTAAAACTCGTCCGCACAAGCAATTTATGATTTAAAAAATCAAAATCAATCGAGAACGATTCATTTTCGTAAAACATCGTCGCCGTCGTCAAACCGCGCGGCGAAACGTATAGCGGAACATTCCACCATTCATTTATCATCGGTGTTTGTTCGAGCCGAATTTTGCCGACGATCTGCGTCCACATATGCAAAGTGTCATTCGTTTCCTGCCACTCGGAAAGCGGCAGACTCGGATAATTTTCCGGTTTATTCATATCTTTTTCTTAACAATTCTTTCGCTTTTGCAGCCGTTTCCTTTTCGCCTTTGAAAGCAAGCATTTTGATCGCTTCGTCAATCGAAACCCAACGGGCTTCCAAAACTTCGTGGTCGTGATCCGCGATGTCGCCGCCCGTATATTTCATTAAATAAAAATGCACGAGTTTGTGAAAACGCACCTGCTCGCCTTTATGTTTGCCGAAATACCAATACTCGACGGTTTCGAGTTTTTCGAGCAGTTCGGCTTCGATGCCCGCTTCTTCGCGCACTTCGCGCAACGCGGCAGTTTCCGCCGATTCGCCTTTGTCAATCAAACCTTTCGGCAGCTGCCAGCGACCTTTATCATTAACCAAAGTTATAACGACCTCGAACCGCGAATTTTTTGCGCGAAAAGCCACGCCGCCGGCTGAGATCTGCTCGACGGTTTTATATTCGCCCGATTTTGCAGATTTCTTTAACTGCTTTGATTGCGCCACTTAATTTCGATTTCCATTTCCTCGTCGTCGCCTTCGCGCTCGTATTCAAACTCGATTGTCGCATACGGCGGAACGTATATGCGCTCGTTGTCAATCTGAATTTCAAACGTAACTTCCTGCTCAAGCGCGTCGGCTAAACGCCGCAATTTGTCAACAACTTCGCCGGTCGGATAAACTTTTTCAACTTCAACTGCTTCTGTTTCTTCTGCCATAATTTTTTTTCTCCTTGTAACTGAAATTTTCTTTATACATTATTAACAGGGATGAACAGGATGAACAAGGATAATTAAAAATCAGTTCCTATCCTATTTATCCTGTCCATCCCTGTTAAATATTTCTTTAAACTCTGTAACTCCTGACTATTATAAAGGCATTTGCTCCAAAAACTGAAATTCGGCATTTTCGTCCAGCTTTTTCTGCGCCGCTTTTATCGCTTCGTTTGATTCGTCAATTCCGATAAAGTTTCTGCCAAGTTCGTTTGCCGCTTTCAAAGTCGTTCCCGAACCGCAAAAGCAATCTAAAATTAAATCGCCTTCGTTGGAAGACGCTGCGACGATCATTTTCAGCATTTCCGAATTTTTTTCCGTCGGATAATTCGGATATTGCGCGTCTTTATATTTCCAAATGTCCTGTTTTTTCTTGCCTTTTCTTTCATCCGCGTAAATTTTCCGTCGCGGAACGCCGTTTTTCGACCATTCGATCAAACCTTTTTCGTCCAGTTTTTCCAAAATTTCGGGCGCGCTTCGCCAATGTCTGCCTTTCGGCGGAAAATTGCCGCGCCACCGTTCGCCTGTTTTCCCGTTTTTCGTTTCGCCCGGCGCGTGAAGCGGAATCGTCGTATAAAGCCTGCCGTTTTCGTCCGTTTTTTTGAAAAGCCTTGCAATATCGCTTTCCGAAAATTCGTCTTTCGGCTCGTTCCAAACGAAATTTTTGCCTTTTGAATAAAACAAAACCAAATCCTTAATATTGCCGTAACCTTTGCGCTTGAAGTTTTTCGGGTTGCATTTGATGCGCGAAATATCATTACGAAAATTTGATGCGCCGAAAATTTCGTCCATAATTATTTTAACGTAATGACCGATTTTATAATCAATGTGCAGATAGATCGAAGCGTTTTCGCTCATCAATTCCCGAATAAAGATCAATCTTTCGCGCAAAAATTCCAGATATTTCGCACCCGTCAAATTGTCCGCGTAAGCGGGTTTATCATTCGCGCTTTTGCTGATCGTGCTTGTGCGATTTTCGCCGACTGCAAAAATGTTTTGTGTGGCAAACGGCGGATCAATATAAACGAGGTCAATTTTCGACGCGAGATTTTGCATTGTGAGAAGAAATTTCAAAACGCTTGAATTTTCGCCTTTTATCAATTTATTCGGCAAATCGTTCCATTCTGAATTTAGTTCGGCGCGAAAAGTTTCGTTGAGAATTTCTTTTTCCGATTTTTTTCCGTCGTAATCTAAATTCATCTGTAAATTATTTTGCCAAACAAGACGAGAAAAATAAAATATATCAATAGCCTGTTGAGCAAGCGGTTTTTAGTGCCGTGCGGTGATTGGTTATAAGAATTACTCTTCGGAATAGATTATAGATTAAAGCTGATAACTGATAGATTTTATCTTTAATCTACAATTTTTAATCTATTCCGAAGAACATACTTTCAATTATCGTTTTTATAACTATTCAATGCACGGCACTATTGACCGCGATACGTCATTTCGTGATTCGCGGTCAAAGACCGCTTGCTTAACATCGTGATTCGCGGTCAAAGACCGCTTGTTTAACAGGCAGGCTCGTTTATTTTGTTGCTAAGGACTTTTCAACTGCTTTGTCCAAATCGTTTTTGACCTTCAAATCATAACCGATGAATCTTTCGACCAATTTGCCTTCGCGGTCTAAAACGAGCGTTTGCGGAATCGAAGCCGAACTGTAAAAAATGAGATTTTCCAAATCGCTTTCGGGCGTGGCAAGCGCGTAATTTATTTTGAGTTTTTTCGCAAAATCAGGAACTTTCGGGCGGTCTTCTTCGCCGCCGACGTGCAAGCCGATGATTTCTAAACCCTGATCTTTATATTTCGCCTGCAAATTGTTCAAATGCGGAATTTCCTCAAGACACGGCGGGCAGTAAGTCGCCCAAAAATCGAGAATTACAACTTTTCCTTTCAAATCTCCGATTTTCTGCCGGTTGCCGTCGGCATTCGTCGCCCCGTCGAATTTCGTCCAACTCATTTCCGCCAGATTTTTATTCGGCGGCAAGGGCAAATTCGTCGTCGGCACGTTGTTGATCGAAACGGGTTTTTCCGAAACCGAAACGGGCGCGGCGGCGGGTTTGCACGACACGGCGAGCAGAAGGTAAAAGGTAAAAGGTAAAAGGTAAAGCAGTTTCATAAAGGTTAATGGTAAATTGTTGATTGTTAATTGTAAATCGAAAGAAGAGATTTGAGTTTTCGCTTATCCTTATATCTTTTACCCTTTACCTTTTCCCTTACACCTTTTACCCTTTACCTTTTATGAAGTTTTATCCTGAGAAAATCAATAACAGATTTCAAAACCCGCGAAATGCGGGCGAATTAAAAGATGCAAACTGCGTCGGAACAAGCGCGACGTTTGTCTGCGCGGCGGTTTTGCGGATTTTTTTGCAAATTGATGCTGCAACGAAGGAGATTCTTGCGGCGAAATTTAAAACAAACGGCTGCGGTTTTGCGATTGCGTGGGCGGACGTTTTAACGGAAAAGATCGTCGGGCGGCGTTTGACCGAATTTCACGGTTTAAATGAAAAACTTGCGGGAGAAATTGAGGCGGAACTCGGCGAATTTGGCGAAAAACGACGGCATTGTTTAGAATTAACTTTAGACGCTTTGCAAAACGCTTTTGCCGATTTTCGCAAGTTTCAAATCGAAGAATTTATTGGCGAAAAGGCTCTGATCTGCACCTGCTTCGGCGTTTCGGAAGAAAAAATCGAAAAAACGATTTCCGAATACGCGCTCGAAACCGTCGAACAGGTCGGCGAAATCTGTAACGCCGGAACAGGCTGCGGTTCGTGTCAGCCGCTGATTCAGGAAATTATTGATACGAGTTTCGATAGTTTTAATTGAAAATTATGTGCTATAATTTTTCAAATAAACGCTTTGCTTGCGTAAAAATATTTTTGAGGAAAAAAATTTAAGCGATTTTAAAATTAAAAAATCGCAAATCCGAAATCCGAAATCGAAATAATGGACGATCCTGCTAGTTTAATCTTACTTTTCGCCGCCGAAACCGCTGCGGTTGAAACTCCGACACTACTTTCTACAACGCTTAATCTCTTATTAGTAGTTTTTCTGGTGCTTGGCAACGGTTTTTTTGTTGCGGCTGAATTCGCGCTTGTCGCCGTCAGAAAATCGCGCATCGAATCTTTGGTCAGAGAGGGAAATAAAGGTGCGGAGCGTTTGTTAGGTTTATTAAATAATCTCAATGCCTATATTTCCGCAACACAGCTTGGCATCACGCTGTTTTCGCTCGGTTTGGGATGGGTTGGCGAACCGGCGGTGGCTGTTTTGCTCGAACCCGCTTTGATTTGGCTCGGCGGCGCGACGGGATTGACGTTTCTGACTTCGGGCGCAGTTCTGCACGCGATTTCGTTTGCCATCGCGTTTTCTCTTATCACGTTTCTGCACATTGTTTTCGGCGAACTCGCGCCGAAAACCGCCGCTTTGGAACTTTCCGAAAGAGTTTCGTTAGCAATCGCCCTGCCGCTTCAGATTTTTTACAGAATTTTTTATTATCCGATTCGTCTGCTTGATTGGGCGGGAATAAAAACCGTGCGGCTTTTCGGGCTGCATCCTTCTGGAGAACACGGTTCTAGTTATACGGAAGACGAAATTCGCCAACTGATAAATTTATCACAGGAAAGCGGTCATTTGAACGAAGAAGAGCGCACGTTGATTCATCAGGTTTTTGAATTTTCCGAAACAACCGTCCGCGAAGCGATGATTCCGCGCACGGAAGTCGTGGCGATTCCGCACACCGCAACGCCCGAAGACATCGCCAAAGTTTTCCGTCAGCACGGTTACTCGCGCCTGCCCGTTTACCGCGATTCGATGGACGATATGCTCGGCGTAATTCACAGCAAAGACGTAATGCAGTATCTGCTTGTGCGCCCGCGAATGTTCAAGATTGACAGAGTTATCAAAAAACCGCTTTACGTCGTTGACACGGCGCGGCTCGAAGACGTTTTGCGGCAGATGCAGAAAGCCAAAACTCATTTCGGTTTCGTCGTTGACGAACACGGCGGAATCGAGGGAATCATCACGCTCGAAGACCTTCTCGAAGAAATCGTCGGCGAAATTTCCGATGAACACGATGAGGAAGTTGAAGAACAAATCCAGAAAAACACCGACGGCAGTTATATTTTAGACGGCGGACTCGCCGTGCGCGACCTCAATCGCCATCTCGGTTTAAATTTGCCCGTTTCCGAAAGCTACACGACAATCGCGGGTTTTCTGATGGACGAAGCGGGCGAAGTTTTAACCGAAGGCGAGCAGGTCAAATATAACGGGCATCTTTTTTCAATTGAAAGAGTTGATAAAAGGCGGATTTTGAAGGTTCGGATGGAAAAATCTTATGAACGGCAGGCAAAATAAAATTGATGAAATTCCCGAAAAATTCGCTTCTTCGATGGTTTTTGATAGTTAAATCTAACAAAAAATTCTTCCGATTTTAGCCCGTGATAACGGGCGATTTGCATAAAGCCTAACTCGTCAGAGCTAGGTTGGAATAAAAAACAAATTCCAGCCATCGTAGATGGCGACGGACATTGCGGACGCTATCTACGATAGCTCTCAACCGTTTATTGCCAACAACAACCTAGCGTTTCGCTTCGCTCCACGCTAGGCTTCATGCCGATGCCATCTACGATGGCTGATTTAATGTTAGATTCAATTATCAAAGACCATCGAAGAAGCGGAGAAGTTTCTGTTTGAGATATAACGAACGGCGGAAAATTTGAAGGGCAAAAATGAGTTGCGTTTTTGCCCTTTTAACTTTTGTATTTCCGATTTTTTCAAGTTAAATTTAACAGATAAGTTTTAACAAAAATTATTTCAGGAGCAATTTTATAAAAATATGAGCCAAATAGAAGAAATTTACGCCCGCGAGATTTTAGATTCTCGCGGAAATCCGACAATCGAGGCGGAAGTGGTTTTAGAATCGGGAGTTACGGGACGCGCGGCTGTGCCAAGCGGCGCGTCAACCGGGGAAAATGAAGCGGTTGAACTGCGCGACGAAGACGAATCGCGTTATCTGGGCAAAGGCGTTTTAAATGCGGTCAAAAATGTCAACGAAAAGATCAGTTACGAATTAGAAGGCGCGGACGCGCTCGACCAGCTTTTGATTGACGAAACTTTGATCGCGCTCGACGACACGGAAAATAAATCGAAACTCGGCGCAAACGCGATTTTGGCAGTTTCATTAGCTTCGGCGCGGGCGGCGGCGGCTTTTTTGGAAATGCCGCTTTACCGCTACATCGGCGGCACAAATGCCAGAACTTTGCCGACTCCGATGATGAATATCATCAACGGCGGAGCGCACGCCGACAACAATGTTGATTTTCAGGAATTTATGATAATGCCCGTCGGCGCGGAAACTTTCGCGGAAGCGTTACGCGCGGGCGCGGAGATTTTTCATAATTTGAAATCGGTTTTAAAATCGCGCGGTTATGCAACTTCGGTTGGCGACGAAGGCGGTTTTGCGCCCGATTTAACATCGAATGAAGAAGCGATTGAAACGATTTTGGAAGCGATTGAAAAAGCAGGCTACAAAGCGGGCGAAGATATTTTGATCGCGCTTGATCCGGCGGCGAGCGAATTTTACTCGAATGGAAAATACGTTTTCAAAAAGTCTGACAAGCGCGAACTTTCTTCAACCGAAATGGCTGATTACTGGATTGACTGGACGGAAAAATATCCGATCATTTCCATCGAAGACGGAATGGCGGAAAATGATTGGGACGGCTGGAAATATCTGACCGAGAAGATCGGCAAAAAAGTTCAGCTTGTCGGTGACGATCTTTTTGTGACGAACGTGAAATTTATGCAAAAGGGAATCGAAGAAAACGCCGCGAATTCAATTTTGATAAAGGTCAATCAAATCGGGACTTTGACCGAAACTCTGGACGCGATAGAACTTGCCAAAACGAACAATATGACCGCCGTTATCTCGCATCGTTCGGGCGAAACGGAAGATTCTTTCATTGCAGATTTAGCCGTTGCGACCAACGCGGGGCAAATCAAAACGGGTTCGCTTTCAAGAAGTGACCGCATCGCAAAATATAATCAATTATTGAGAATCGAAGAAGATTTAGGTGATTCGGCGAGATATTTGGGACGCGATTCTTTTTATCAGATAAAGTTATAACTTAACGCTCGGTTCAAAGAAAATTTAACAGGGATGGACAGGATGAACAGGATAAAATTTGGTTAAGAGTTTAATTTTAATTATCCTTTTCATCCTCTTAATCCCTGTTAAATTTTCTTTTATGTTTTCAACTGCTTTAGCTTCCAAAACCATTAAATTGTGATAAAATTTAAGAATTATGGGACAAGTAATTATTGACGTGCCGCAAAATATAAATTTCAGAACGACGATTGAAAGCGTCGAGGTCGCCGATGAGATTTTGGAAATTATCGAAAAGCGGAAAAAGACTGAAACGAAAAAAACGAAAATCTCAAAGCCGAAAAAGATATTGCAAACGGTTTCATTGATTTTGCCTTACGATGATTTGGACGAGATAGATGAAAATGAAGCCGTCGGAATCTGGGCTGACCGCGAAGAATCGGCGGATGAAATTGCGCGGCGAATTCGTGAAAATAATCGAAAAATAACATGAGCGAATTTTTGCCTGATACAAATGTTTTTTCAAAGATTTTCAAGGGCGATTTGGCAGTAACACAATATGTCGAAAATCTTGATGCGGTAATTGACGCAACAATTTATATCGAGTGTATTCAAGGCTCGAAATCGAATCAGGAAAAGCAAATTATTGAAAAGTATTTGCAAAAATTCCCGCTTCTTCCGATAACTTCAAAAAGTTCATTGAGAGCAGTAGAACTGATTCGCAATTACTCGAATTCTCACGGCTTGCTTCTGCCCGACGCGCTGATTGCCGCTTCCGCGCTTGAAAACGATCTGACGATTTTAACTTACAACGTCGGCGATTTTAAGTTTATAAAAGATTTGAAATGGCAAGCACCAAACGTATAAAAAAAAAAAAATTTTAATCATCGGCGGAACGAAATTTTTAGGCAGGCATTTGATTAATTGGTGCTTGAAGAAAAATCACGAAGTGACAATTTTTCATCGCGGCAAACATTCGGGCGCGGATATTGAAAACGTCGAAGAGATTTTCGGCGACAGAAATTCGGATTTAAACAAACTCGAAAATCGCCGTTGGGATGCCGCAATTGACACTTGCGGTTATTTGCCGCAAACGGTCAAAATGTCGGCGGAATTTTTGCGGAATGCGGTTGAAAAATACGTCTTTATCTCCAGCATTTCGGCTTACGCGGATTTCAGCGAAGCGGATTATGACGAAACGACAAAACTTGCGCGGCTTACGAAAGAGCAGGAAAAAGAATTTGCGGAAATTAACCCGAAAGAAGAAATTACGGCGTTTGTTTTGGGCGAAATGTATGGCGCGTTAAAGGTTTTGTGCGAAAGGGAAGTTTTGCAAATTTTCGGCGAAAATGCCTTGATAATTCGTCCCGGTTTGATCGTCGGCAAATTTGATACGACTGACAGATTTACATATTGGGTGATGCGCGTGGCGAAAGGCGGTGAAGTTCTCGCGCCGGGAAATTCGGAAAATTTTGTGCAGTTTATTGATGCGGAAGATTTGGCAAAATGGACGATTGAAATGATCGAAAACGGCGAAAGCGGAATTTATAACGCGACAGGAAAACCGTTTGATTTAACGATTGGAAAAACGCTCGACGAAATCAAAAAAGTTACGAAAAGCGACGCGAAATTTGTTTGGGCGAGCGAGGCATTTTTGGAAAAAGAAAATGTCGAAGCGTGGAGCGATATGCCGATATTTTCGCCCGAATCTGTTTCTGAAATGAAAGGTTTTTTATCGGCGAATATTGATAAAGCGGTAGAAAAAGGCTTAAAATTCAGATTGCTCGAAGAAACGATTCGGGACACTTTCGATTGGCGGAAAAATGTTAATGGCGAAATGAAAGCGGGAATTTCCGCCAAAAGGGAAACGGAACTTTTGGAAAAATGGCGCGAACAAAATGCGGAATGATTTTACAGAAAGACTTCTGCTAAGTTGAACATTTTCGTTTATCCTAAAGAAAATGTCTGCGAAACACACGCGCATACACGAAAAAAAATTAATTCAAATCTTTTTTATAAGCTATACTTGATAGAAATTTATGTTTTTTATAATCGGCACAAAATTTATTACTTGGGGTTCGGAGAAAACGAGCGATTTGATTCGTTGCTCACAATGCGGAACGCTCGCGCATTTTAAGGAAAAAACCGGGATGCGGTTTATTACTTTGTTCTTCGTGATTCCGACGATTCCGATCAGCGGGAAAAATACACTAATCGAATGCCCGAACTGCAAGGCGCGGTTTCAGACGGAATAAACTTAGAGCGGTTTAAGAATTAGTGTAAGGATAAATTGTCAGTAGCGTCGGCGTGAGCCGATGCGTTTTGTGCAAATAAAAATCGACGCATCGGCTCACGCCGACGCTACTGACCCTACAATCAATCTTAATCTGCTCTAGGAGAAATAAGTATATGAAAAAGATAATATTTTTGCTGTTAATATGTTTTGGTTCAGTTTTAGCAATTAACGCACAGGACAATTTATTACTGAATCCTGATGCTGAAAGTAGCATTCAAAATTGGAAAGTCACCGGAAATGCACAGGTTGAACAAGCATCCGGTCAAAATAATATATTTGTTATTCGCAATAAAGGTTCATTTACTCAAAAAATAAAATTATCCGAGAAGTCTGCCGACAAATATATTCTTCTTATTGGCATTGGTTCATCAGAGCGAGTAAATTTAGACGGCGTAATTACGGGATTGCCTTATTTATATGGTTACTTGTTAGATGTTGATAATCCAAAAGGCGGACATATAAACACTTATTTGACAGGTGAAAAGTTGCTGGGACGAGTGAAGAACAGTTCCGAGTGGGTAATGATGTATGGAGTTTTTCAAATTCCAAAAGGAACTGTGGCTGCACAAATTTCATTAAAGCAAGCAGAACGAAAATATTTTCCGCAAAACGGTTCGGCAGCAAAGTTTGATAATATTGGATTATATATATTTGAAAACAAAAATGATGCCTTAAATTTTGTTCGTAATTATGAGTAGAACAACTGAATGGCAAAACGGCGAATTTTCAATCAGCACGGACGAAAATCTTTTGCAAATTGATGTAATTCAAAAATTTCTGAACGAAGATTCTTATTGGGCGAAAAATCGAACAAAAGAGCAGACGGAAACGGCGATAAAAAATTCGTTGTGTTTCGGCGTTTACGCGGGCGAAAAGCAGATCGGATTTGCGCGTGTCGTTACGGATTTTGCGACGTTTGCTTATCTTGGCGATGTTTTTATTTTGGAGGAATTTGGCGGACGCGGTTTGGGAAAATGGCTGATGGAAGTTATTATAAATCATCCCGATTTGCAGGGATTCAGGCGATGGATTCTGGCGACAAAGGACGCGCATTCGCTTTATGAGAAATACGGTTTTACGAAATTGAAACATCCGACCAGATGGATGGAAAAAGCCGCGCCGAATGCTTATTGAAATTGGGGCTTTGGTCTTTGGTTTTTGTAACTAACACAATTTTCTTAGGAAGTGTGCATTATTAGAGTAGGTCAGTAGCGTCGGCGTGAGCCGATGCGTTTATCGCGCCTACAACGGACGCATCGGCTCACGCCGACGCTAATGACATATTGCATAAAACGCTGTAACACTAAAGAATTAACAAATCAAAGACCGAAAACCAAAGACCAAAAGCCATTTATTAAACTATGAAAAACGGAAATAAAAGACCGCTTGCGCTGATAATTATTGACGGTTGGGGTTATTCGCCGAAGCGTGAAGGCAATGCGATTGCGCTGGCGAATACGCCGAATTATGACGAGATTTGCCGAAAATATCCAAGCACGACGCTTGCCGCTTCGGGTTTGCGCGTCGGTTTGATGCCGGATACGCCGGGAAGTTCGGAGGTCGGACATCTGAATATCGGCGCGGGAAGAATCGTGCAGACGGACGTTTCAAAAATTTCGGATGCGGTGAAATCGGGCGAATTTTTTGAGAACGAAGTTTTGAAAAATGCTTTTACAAAGGCGCGGGCGTTTAATTCGTCGGTTCATTTGATCGGTTTATTGTCCGACGGCGGAATTCATTCTTCAACCGATAATCTTTTTTCATTGGTCAGAATGGCGAAAAATGAAGGCGTAAAAGATGTTTTTATTCACGGAATTTTAGACGGACGCGATGTGCAGCCGAGAACTGCCGATATTTATGTTGAAGCGGTGGAGATAAAACTGGCGGACATCGGACTCGGCAAGATTGCGACGCTTTGCGGCAGATATTACGCGATGGACAAAGATCAGAATTGGGAACGCACGGCAAGGGTTTATACGATGCTCGTGCATTCGGAAGGCGAACGCGCGGCGGACGCGGTAACGGCGATTCGCGGTTCGTTTTTGCGCGGCATTTCCGACGAATTTATTCAGCCGATAGTTTTGGAAGAAAAGCCGGGCGTTCCCGTCGCTTCCGTAAAAAATAACGATGTCGTAATATTTTTTAATCATCGCCCGGATCGAATGCGGCAATTGGTGAAATCCGTCGCCGTTGCCGATAATGCGGAGTTTTCAACCTTCGGCAAACCTAAGATCGAAGCGGTTTGTTTGACCGAGTATGACCGTTCTTTCAGATTGCCCGCCGCGTTTGTGCAGAACAATGAATACAATGTTTTGGCAAAGGTTTTTGCCGATAACGGAATTTTAAATTCGCGCGTTGCCGAAACGGAAAAATATTCGCACATAACGTATTTTTTCAACGGCGGTGTCGAAAGCGAACATCCGCTCGAACAGCGAATTGCGATTCAATCTTCAAAAAAATCGCCGGAAGAAACCTATCCCGAAACCGAAAATTTCAAAGTTACGGACAAACTTTTAAGCGGACTCGAAGCGGGCGAAAATGATGTTTTTATCGTTAATCTTGCCGCTTCCGATCTGATCGCGCACACGGGGAATCTGGAAAAAACGATTGAAGCGGTGCAGTTTACAGACGTTTGTTTGGGCGGAATTTTGGAAAAGATACGCGAGCGCAGCGGCGTAGCGATCATTACTTCGGATCACGGAAATTGCGAGGAAATGGCGGATCTATTAACCGGCGAGCCGAACAACGCGCACACCGCAAATCCCGTTCCGTTTCATCTGATTGACGACACTGCAAACGGCTTAGAGTTGCGCGAAGACGGTGCGCTCGAAGACATTGCGCCGACGATTCTCGGCATTTTAGGAATCGAAAAACCGTCGGAGATGACGGGCAGGGATTTGAGGGTGAAAGGTGAAAGGTGAAAGGTAAAAGGTAAAAGGGTAAAGGTAAAAAAATTATAAGTGATGAGTAGTTTTTATGAAGTAATGATCGAACGGCATTTTTCGAGCGCACATCAATTGCGCGGTTATAGAGGGAAATGCGAGAATCTGCACGGGCATAATTATAAAATAGAGATTTTTGCGAAAGGCGCAGAACTCAATAATATCGGGCTTTTGATTGATTTTGTGGATTTGAAAAAGGCGGCTGACGAAGTTACGAAATATCTCGATCATCGAAATATCAACGAGTTGCCGCCGTTTGACGAAGAACTGAATCCTTCGGCGGAAAATCTGGCAAAATTTATTTTGGAATATATCGCTTCACGGGTGGACGACGAGCGCGTGCAAATTTACAAAGTGCGCTGTTACGAAACGCCGACGAGCGTAGCGACTTATCAAGTCGGTTGAATTTAACCGGCATAAAATAACGAAAAGATGCGGTCTTTGTAAAAAGAACCGCATCCTTTTTTTGTCTGAATTTTTGAAAACAGACGTTTTGTAAGTTCTTGTCATAAATTGAATTAGAAGGTTTTTACATTTTTTCCAAAAAAATGTAAAATTTTTGAATCCAAATCCAGATGCTTGTCGAATGGGAGTAGTAAGGCAGTAAAATTTAAAAATAAGCAGAGAGAAAAGTAATAATAAGTTACTTGGAAAAAGAGAAATAAAATAATCCGGCTCAGAAAATTTGCTTGCTGTTATGTTTGAATTGGCGGACAAGCCGCATCTGAACCGGACTTATTTTCCGGGTTTATATAACTTCTTAATTACTGGAAAATTTCTCTGTTTAATTGTTTAAGTATAAAAAAGAATTGAGGGCAATCGAAAGAAATTATTGCAGATTAGCAAACTGCATATTGTTTTTTGAGTATCAATCTGATTATTAAAATTGGCGGGGGAAATCAATATCAAAAAATTGAAAATATATATTTTGTTGTGCGTTTTGTTTGCAATTACGAATTGTGCAGGTGAAACCGCGTCCGGGAATAATCTGCCGAATAATATTCTCGGCATAAAACTCGGAATGACCGAACGGGAAGCAAAAAACCGTTTGCAGGAAATCGGCAAATTTACGAGAGTCGAGCCGAAGCGTCAGCAAATATGGGCATTAAAGAATAATCCGAGATTCAGTTATGTAGCCGTCGGTTTTGATAAGGAAAACAAAGTGCATTACGTTTCGGCGATTGCCGCGCCGAAAAGCAGAGAGAAAATGCGTTATACGGAAATCGGCGATTTGAGCGCGGCGAAGGCTGAAATCGCCAAACCGAATTATATATACACTTGGACTATTCCGGCGGCGAACGGCAATTCTCCGTATATGATTTTGGCGAGAGGAACGAACGCGGAATATTTGAATACATACACGATCTCAAAACCGATTGGCGGTGATGATGAAGAAGAGGAATAAAGAAATCGAGCAAATCTGAAGTATAGAAAAGGTCGAAAGCAACATTAAATGAAGACAGCATTAAATTAAATAAGGAAGGGGAAAATTAATATGAAAAAAGCGAATGGAATATTTATTTATCTTGCGGATAAAAAATTGAAAACAATTTTATCGGCGTTGGCGGCGGTAATAGTTTTGGGAATTATATTGTTTCCGGTAACGAAAAAATCGGAAGCGGCAGCACCGGCGGCGGGGTTGTTACAGCCGACGGGACCGAGCGTTAGCTGGGTCGGAACGGATGCGGGCGGCGCAGCTCCGAACGGAGAAGCGGACTGCAACGGCGATTCCGCGACATCGCCCGTCTGCGATACTTTTGTGCTGCAACTCGGCGGAACGCTTGCCGATTGGAACGCGAAGGTTGCCAGAGTTCAGATCAACTGGACTACACCGGCAACCGATTACGATATGTATATTCATACGGGTTCGGAAAACGGTCCGCTCGTTGCGACATCGGCGGCGGGAACGACAACTTTCGAGCAATCCGATCTGAATCCCAATTCATTGGGAACGCTCGGACCGTTTTACGTCCGCGTCGTATATTTTGCGGCGGTTGCGGCGGATCAATACAGCGGAATCGCTTCGGTTGTGGCGACAGACCCGCCGTTTGTGCCGCCGGCAAGTGCGTGTATGATGCCTTCATTTGAAACTTACAGACCGCCTCTAAGCGTTAGAGGTGCTGAGGAGGCGGGCGAACCTTCAATCGGTGTCAACTGGAATACGGGAAATGTTCTGTTTCAAGCCGGTTTTGACACGATCAGAGCGACGTATAATGACAGCACATCTCCGGCGACGGTCAGTTGGGGAAGCAGCAGACCGAATTTTACGACGAGTTTAGACCCGATTATGTTTACCGACGCGGTAACGGGGCGCACGATTCCGGGACAACTGCTGGCGGCGGGCGGAACGAGTCAGACGGCGATTACTGACAACGACGGACAGAGTTTTACGAATACGGTTACAACCGGAATTACATCGGGCGTTGACCACCAGACGATTGGCGGCGGACCTTATAATGAAAATCCGATTGATGCAAACGGAAATCCTTCGACGGTTCAAGTTGGTCCGACGACGGCTTATCCGCACGCATTCTATTACTCATCGCAGTCAATCGCGGCGGCGACAACGGCACGCAGCGACGACGGCGGTGTAACTTATGGTCCGGCAGTTCCGATGTATAACATTACGCAGTGTTCGGGTTTACACGGACATGTGAAAGTTGCACCCGACGGAACGGTTTATGTTCCGAATAAAAACTGCTCCGATCCCGATATGGATCCGACAACGGCGGACGGCGGGCAAGGTTTTGCGGTTTCGGAAGACAACGGTTTGACTTGGAACGTGCGAACTCTTCCGGGAAGCGGAAGCGGCGACAACGATCCGGCGGTTGACATCGGCGCGGGCGGCAGAGTTTATATGGCTTATACGGCGAGCGACAAAACTTTCCGTGCAGCGGTTTCCGACGATAAGGGAAAAACTTGGAAGTTCGATCAGGATGTCGGCGCGGCGTTCGGAATTAAAGCGAGCGTCTTTCCGGCGGCTGTGGCGGGCGACAATGACCGCGCGGCGATATTCTTTCACGGCACGGATTCGACAAATCCGGGCGATCCGACGGGAACTGATGAAGGAGTCGTTTTTGCCGGAACTTGGTATGCGTATGTAGCGACGACTTGCAACGGCGGTCAAAGCTGGTCGGTTGCCCGCGTCGGCGATCCGGTTCAGCAAGGCGTGATCTGCACGAACGGCACGACTTGTCCTTCGGGAACGAGAAATCTGCTCGATTTTATGGACATCAAAGTTGACCGTTTCGGGCGTTCCGTCGCCGGATATGCCGACGGCTGTGTATCGGCACGATGCACCGGAATAACCGATAACAGCGGAACAAAAGCCGATACTGATAAAAAAACTAGCAATCCGAATGTGGCGCAGGAATATACCTCGATCATCAGACAGACGGGCGGTTCGCGTCTGTTCTCCGATTTTGATACGGGCGGTCCGGCAGCACCGACGCTTCCGCCGCCGGTTACGGTTGAAGCGCAAAGAATGGGAAATAAACTTTCGTGGAAAACTCCCGACGACAACGGTTCGCCTTTGACGGGTTACAAAATTTACCGCGGGGCGGGAAATGAAAAACCTGCTTTGATCGGACAAGTTGATGCCGACGGCGTTAATTCTTATGCCGATTGGAATTGGAGAAACGGACGCGGACTGCGTAAAGGCGGAAGCGGTGAAGTTTATTACCAAGTAACAGCCGTTAATAAATACGGGGAAAGTCCGCGCACGGTAAAATTCTACGCGCCGGAATCATCCCGAAAAGGTATCGGAAGATAACCCGAAACAATTATTTTCGGTTAAGACAGCGTTGAAATTCGCCAGCCGGACGACAGACGGTTCGGTTGGCAATTCCGACGCTTCAAAATACCTTTGTAAAATCGGCTTATAAATTGCTTTCTCAAAAATTCGCGCTCAGAATTTATTTTCGCGCCGTTCGATTGAAAAAGCCTAAACGAAAAGATTCAACTGGAGAAAAAGAGGATATTATTATGACGAGAACAGCGACAGGGGAAGGTGTTTCCCGAATTCACAATTTAATAAAAACTTACTTATTTTACGGTGCGCTATTTGCTTTGACAATCGGTTTCGCAAATATCGCAAATGCGGCGACTTTTACCGTTTCCAATTTGGACGATGCGGGCGCGGGAAGTTTGCGTCAGGCGATTATCAGCGCAAATTCTACGGGCGGCGCGGACACGATAAATTTCAGCATTGCCGGGACGATTTCGTTACTGACTCCGCTTGATCCGATAACCGAACAAGTTACGATTGACGGTTACACCGCGCCGGGCGCGGCTGTCAATACGAACGGCGCAGGCGCGGGATTTAACGGCACTCTGACCGTTGAACTGAACGGATCGGGCGCGGGAGTTTCCAGCAACGGTTTGCAGATTTCAGCACCGAACTGCCTTGTTCGCGGACTTGTCATTAATCGGTTCGGAAGCGCGGGAATCAGAGTTAATGCGGCAGGTTCGGGAACAAATATCTACGGAAATTTTATCGGCACGAATACAGCCGGAAATACCGCTTTGGGCAATGTTAATCGCGGTGTTTTAATCGTCGGCGCATCAAATGTCGCCGTCGGAAGCACGGGAAACGACACGCGCAACGTCATTTCCGGCAATTCCGGCACGGGAATTTCGATAACCGGCGGCGGTTCGGCGACGATCAGAAAAAATCTGATCGGAACAAACAGCACGGGAACGGCTGATTTGGGAAATTCGCAGGAAGGCGTTCGCATTGCCGATTCTTCGGGTTCGGTAATCGGCGGCAATACGGCTGCTTCGCGCAACGTCATTTCGGGAAATAATTCAAGCGGCATTTCCATTCTGCAAAGCAGCAGCACAACAAGTGCAAGCGGAAATTCCGTTGTCGGAAATTTTATCGGCGTTGACATCGGCGGAAATATCGCTCTGCCGAATTCAGGCAGCGGCGTTTTAATCGGCGCAAGCGGAAATACGGTTGGCGGAAACACAAGCGGCGCAAGAAACGTGATTTCGTCAAACAACGCCAACGGCGTTTCCATCGGCACGAATTTCGCAACGGGAAATACGGTCAGCGGAAACTTTATCGGAATCGGCGATAACGGCGCGGCTACCTTGCCGAATCGGGACAGCGGCATTCAAATCTCGAATCTCGCGGCGGGAAATACCATCGGTTCAACAACGGTAACAACCGGAAATTGCGATGCCGGATGTAATGTTATCGCCCATAACGGCGATGTTAATTCGACCAGCGCGAGAGCCGGAGTTTATATAGACGCGACGGGCGGCGCGGGAAATGCGATTCGCGGAAATTCGATCTATATGAATACCGGAATCGGCATTGATCTCGGTGCTGTCGGCACAACTGCTAACGACGCTTCAGACCCGGACACGGGAGCGAATAACTTACAAAACTTCCCGGCAATAACTTCAGCACAGAATAACGGCACAATTGCCGGAACATTAAACAGTTTGCCGAATACGACCTTTGCAGTTGATTTTTTCAGAAATGCAAGCACGGATACGATGGCGGCGAGCGAAGGCAGAACATTTATCGGTGCGACAAATGTTGTAACTGACGGAAGCGGCAACGCGACGATAAGTTTTAACACCGGAGCAACGCTGACAGTCGGAGAATATGTAACGGCAACTGCCACAAATACAACAACATCCGATACATCGGAATTTTCGGCTGCTCAGATAGTTACTGCCGCGCCGGGCGGCGGAGCGCAGGGTTTTGAAGGAGATGTCGTTGACAGACCGGATGGAAACGGTTCGGTTAGTTCGACGGACATCGCACAAATTCGCAGATTTTCAGTCGGACTCGATATGCCTTATATGTCCAATGAATTTCAGCGTGCCGATTGTGCGCCTTTTGCCGACAGAGGAAACGGCGTAGTCGCCGCATCGGACGTGGCACAGGCAAGACGTTATTCGGTAGGATTAGACGGTGCGCCGCAGCCGGCGGCAGGTCCGACTGCTCCGCCCCAAAACACCATTATCGGTATGATGGGCGTTGCCGGCGCATTGAAATCGGAAAGCCGTGCGGCTATCGCGCCGCGCGAGGTTCGGATCGTCAATAATACAGCTAAACAAGGTAATACGGTAACGGTTACGCTTGAAGCCGATACGATGGGCGATGAAAGCGTGTATAATTTCAGCGTCAATTTTGATTCGACAAGATTGACCAATCCGGTTGTGATGCTCGGTTCGGCTTCGTCGAGTGCTACTTTGACGCAGAACGTCAGACCGCCCGGACAAGACGGCGACGCGAACCGGCAGGACATCGGAATCAACATAGATTTCGGCAACACGCCGATTCAGCAGGGAAATAATCTGCAATTGCTGACAATTCAGTTTGACGTTCCGACGAATGCACCGACGGGACAAACGCCGGTAACATTCGACGGCACACCCGCGCCGATAGAAGTGTCGAACACAGCGGCACAGGCGTTGCCGACGACCTTTACCAACGGAACTGTTACGGTAACCGCACAGCGAGTTGTGAGAGTTGTTGATACAAACACGAGTCGCGGACAGACGGTTACGGTTATGATCCAAGCTGACACGGCAGGCGACGAAAGCGTGTATAATTTCAGCGTCAATTTCGATTCGACAAGATTGACCAATCCGGTTGTGATGCTCGGTTCGGCTTCGTCGAGTGCTACTTTGACGCAGAACGTCAGACCGCCCGGACAAGACGGCGACGCGAACCGGCAGGACATCGGAATCAACATAGATTTCGGCAACACGCCGATTCAGCAGGGAAATAATCTGCAATTGCTGACAATTCAGTTTGACGTTCCGACGAATGCACCGACGGGACAAACGCCGGTAACATTCGACGGCACACCCGCGCCGATAGAAGTGTCGAACACAGCGGCGCAAGCTGTCCCGACAACTTTCCAAGACGGCAATGTAAATATCGCCGGACCGACTGCCGCGCCTGCAACGGTCAAAGGAAAGGTTATTACCAACAGAGGCAGGGGCGTTTCCAGAGCAATAGTGCAATTGACCAAGGGCGACGGGCGAATTGTGCAGGCGATGACCAATCAATTCGGCTATTTCCGATTCAACGAAGTTGAAGTCGGAGAAGCCTATACGATCAGCGTCAGACACAAGCGTTATAGATCACAATCGCAATTCGTACAAGTCAACGGCGATGTCGAAGATTTGACAATTGTCGTCAGGTGATAATGCGTAATTTGTAAATTCGGGCGTTTGAGATTTTGCTTTCTGCATTTTAGAAAATCTCAAACGCTCATTTTTTGTAAAAATTACGGAATTAACAATTTATAATTTACAAATAACAGCAAAATTTGTTTGAATAATAGTGAGGTAAAACTCGGTAAGAAAATAAGAGGTAAATTAAGCAATATTAATATGTTCAAAGCAATTCTTTCATTATTATTAACCGCAATTTTTATAAGCGCGGTTCAGGCTCAAAATCCGGCTCGCGTCAGCGGCATTATTAAAGATCAAAACGGGGCGGTTATTGCCGGAGCGCGTGTTTTTATTCTAAACGAACAAACCAGAATGGAGCGCACAACCGTAACAAACGCGGGCGGTGTTTTTTCATTTGATAATTTAGCCGCCGGCGACTACAAAATCAGAATCTTGGCAAGCGGTTTCGCTCCGCAGACACAGCCGCTGCAAATTACTTCAGCGTCAGGCGATGAACTGGAAATAGTTTTAGCCGTTGACCAGACGCGCGTTACCGTTTCGGCGGAAATCGGGCAAACGGCGGAGATAAAAAATGTTCCGCAGCCGGTAAATATCATCGGCAGACAGGAGATTTTACAGCGCAGCACATCGGTTTTGGCGCAGGTCGGCGCGGAAGAAGTCGGCTTGAATGTGCAGAAGACGAGTCCGACGCTTGGCGCAATCGTCGTGCGCGGTTTGACGGGAAAAAACGTCGTCAATTATGTTGACGGAGTTCGTTACACGAATTCGGCACAACGCGGCGGAATCAATACGTTTTTTAACTTGAACGAGCCGAGCAATTTTCAGCAGGTCGAGGTTCTGCGCGGTCCGAACGCGGCGCAATACGGCTCGGATTCTTTGGGCGGCGTGGTGAATTTAATCAGCCGAACGCCGATCATCGGCTTTGATAAACCGGAACTTCACGGCGACGTGAACACATTTTTCAACAGCGCGGACAGAAGTTTCGGCGGTTCGACATTTTTAAGCTACGGCACGCAGAAACTCAACGGTTATGTAAATCTTGCCGGAAGGCGCGTAAATACTCTGCGTTCGGCGGGCGGCATTGACACGCATTCGGCGGTTACGCGCTTTCTCGGTTTGCCTTCGACGGTTCTTTACGACCGTTTGCCGAATACGGATTTCACGCAATACGGCGGCGCGGCTCGCGTAAATTATTCGCCGACGGACGATCAGCAGTTTATTTTTCATTATCAGCGCAGTCAGCAGGACGGCGGAAAGCGTTTTGACCAATTAATCGGCGGCGACGGAAACTTGATTGCCGATCTGCGAAATTTGATGCTCGACTTCGGCTACTTGCGCTATATCAAACAAAATCTCGGCTTTTTCGACAGCGGCTCGTTCACCGTCAGCTATAACAGCCAGCGCGAAGAGCGCGTCAATCAAGGCGGACAGGGAAATCCTTTTGCAAATATCACGCACCAATACGAGCGCACGAATGTTACCGGATTCAGTTTCTTTTTGGACAAACAATTACCTTTTAGAAATACATTTCTGGTCGGCGGCGATTTCTACCACGAAAGAATAAATTCGCCCGCGTTTACGGTCAATCCCGTTACAAATACGGCAACCGTTTCGCGCCCGCGCGTGCCGGATGAAACAAAATTTAATTCGGGCGGTTTGTTCATTCAAGACGCTTGGGAAGCAATTCCCGAACGGCTGAGAATCACGGGTGCGCTGCGGTATAGTGCCGCGCTTTACAAAGTTCGCGGCGAAAACAGTCCGATTGTCGGCGGGCGCAGATTATTTGAAG
This sequence comes from Pyrinomonadaceae bacterium, assembly GCA_965214585.1. GTDB lineage: Bacteria > Acidobacteriota > Blastocatellia > Pyrinomonadales > Pyrinomonadaceae > JAHCHG01. The sequence goes on from OZ243957.1 coordinate 2,269,590, forward strand.
ACGACAGTTTGCGAGTCGGCGATTTTTCGGGCAGAATCGGCACGATTATCAGAGTTTTCAACGATTTCCGCCTCGCATTTAATTACAGCCGAGGTTTTCGTTATCCGAGTTCCACCGATTTGGGAACGCTCGGTTTGACCGGCGACGGTTACGAAATTGATTATCTTTCGGCGATAAATTTGGGCGGCACAATCGGCACGACGGCGGACGATAACGCCGTTTCAACCGGAATTCCCGTTTCAAAACAGCGTTCCGAGATCAGCCACAATTTCGATGCCGGTTTTCGCTGGCAAAATAAATTTTTTGACACCGAGTTTACAGCTTTTCGGCTCGATTTAAATGATACAATCGTTAAACAATCTCTGATTTTGCCCCAAGGCGCAGTCGGACAATTTTTAGGCGATCAGCCGATTGTCAGGCAGCTTCCGAACGGCGTAGTTTTTGTGCCGCTTTCAACCGCGCCGGTTCTCGTTCGCGCCAATTTTACGGATGCAAAACTCATCGGACTCGAATACGAACTCGAATCAAACATTACCCGCGAAATAAAATTTACGGGAAATTTCACATATATTCGCGCCGAAGACAAAGCGACGGGCGAACCGCCGAACATCGAAGGCGGAACGCCGCCGCCGACCGGGTTTGTCAGCGTCCGCTATTCGCCAATCGGTCAAAGATTCTGGATCGAAGGCTATTCGCGCCTCGCCGCCAGACAAGACCGCCTTTCAACTCTGGACTTGAGCGACAGACGCACGGGCGCACCGCGTTCGCGCTCGCAAATCGCCAACTTTTTCCGGCGCGGCGCGTGTGTTCGCGGCTTAACAAATAATCCAGACGGCGTTTGCAACTCCGGCGACGAAACAATTTTGCTCGCCACGGGCGAAACTTTAGCGCAAGTCCAAAACCGCGTTTTAGGCTTCGGCGTAAATTCCGCACCGCTTTTCACGGGTTTGCCCGGCTACGCGCTGTTTAATCTGCGCGGCGGTTTCCGCGTCAGCGAAACTTCAAATATTTTCATCGCCTTTGAAAATATATTCGATAATTCATATCGAAATCCGAGTTGGGGCGTTGACGGCGCGGGCAGAAGTCTTCTGTTGCAGTATCGGTATAAGTTTTAGAAGTGTAAAATTACTGCGAAGAAAGCCGTCCTTTGTGGCGGCTTTTCTAATGGAACGCCGTCCATCTTGGCGGCAATGAGCGCACGGCGCGAAAATTACTGCGGCAAACTTCAAAGTTCTAAATAATATTCAATGTTGATAATCTTCGCTCGAACGCCTCCGCGTTCGCTGCCGCCAAGATGGACAGCGTTCCTCAACAAATCGTCCGCAAAAACTTCATAAAATTTTAAGTTTGGTTTAGAATCACTAAGTAGTCGAACGCGAACAGGTCAAGCTATGGATTCAGAATAGCTGATAGCTGAAAGATAATAACTGACAGATTCGGAAATGATTTTATCTATAATCTGTCAGCTATAATCTCTAATCTATTCCGAAATTTAGTCTGGTCTAATCTTGTTTGATTACTTACAAACCGAAAAATTTCAAAAATTTAAGATTATGCTGATTGGAGTTCCAAAAGAATTTCGCGCCGACGAAAAGCGCGTCGCGCTTGTTCCCGCTGATGTGAAAAAACTGATTCGGCTCGGCGCAAAAGTTCTGCTTGAAAAAGATTTGGGCGAAAAATCGGGTTTTGCTAATGATGAATACATTGAAGCGGGCGCGAACTTAACGGAAAACAGAAACGAATTGCTCGAAAAATCCGACATCGTTTTGCGCGTTCGCCAGCCGGATTTAGAAGAAATCGGCAAATTAAAAAAGGGAAGCGTTCACACGAGTTTTTTTGACGTTTTTAATGAAAAAAAATTGATCGAAGAATTTCGCAAAAATGATGTTACGGCGATTAGTATGGAGATGATTCCGCGCACGACTTTGGCGCAGAAAATGGACGCGCTGAGTTCGCAGGCAAACTTAGCAGGTTATGTGATGGTCATTCTCGCCTGCCAGAAGTTTCCCGGAATTTTGCCGATGATGATGACTCCGGCGGGAACTTTAAAACCGGCGACGGTTTTCATAATCGGCGCGGGAGTTGCGGGCTTGCAGGCGATTGCGACGGCGAAAAGGCTCGGCGCAAAAGTCGTCGCCTTCGACACGCGCCCCGTCGTTGCCGAACAGGTTAAATCTCTCGGCGCAAAATTTCTCGAAATTGATCTGGGCGAAACTGCTGAAACAAAAGACGGTTACGCCGTTGAACTTTCGCCCGAACAAATAAATTTGCAGAGAGAAGGACAGAAAAAACAAATCGCCGAATCCGATATTGTCATCACAACCGCGCAGCTTTTCGGACGCAAACCGCCCGTAATTATTACAAAAGATATGCTCGAAAATATGAAAACGGGCAGCGTCATCGTTGATATGGCGGCACAGCAAGGCGGAAATGTCGAAGGCTCTATCGGCGGCGAAACCGTTGAGATCGAAGGAGTTACAATAATCGGAAGCGGAAACTGGACAAATTTTGTGGCAAAAGACGCGAGCGTTATGTATTCGGCGAATTTGTATAATTTGATTGATGAATTTTGGGACGAAGAAGCGAAAACTTTTAAACTCGATTTTGAAAACGAAATTTTGCGCGGCTGCGTGATAACTCATCAAGGCGAAATTGTCAGCGAAACTATTAGAAATTTGAAAGAGTAACTCGGCAAAGGCTTAAAAATTGTCCACAGATGAACACGGATAAACACAGATAAATACTTTCATAATTTTATTTGTTTTTTATCTTTTCATTCTCTTGATTCTCTTTCTATCTGTGTTCATCCGTGTTTATCTGTGGATAAATATTCTTGTTTTTTCCGGTTTAAGTAAAAGTTATGGAAATTATAATTTTAGGCTTCATATTAATTTTAGCGATCTTTCTCGGCTTTGAACTGATAAACAAAGTTCCGGCAACTCTGCATACGCCTCTGATGTCCGGCTCGAACGCGATTTCGGGAATAACTTTGCTTGGCGCGTTGACTTACGCGGGCGCGGGAAATTCTTGGGCGGCGACGATTTTGGGAACTGCCGCCGTTGCTTTTGCGACGATCAATGTTGTCGGCGGTTATCTCGTTACCGACAGAATGCTGGCGATGTTTAAGAAAAAGGAGAAAAATCTTAAATGAGCGTTGAAGTTTTAATTCACATTGCCTATTTGGTTTCCGCGACGCTTTTTATTTACGGGTTAAAGGAACTCGGCTCGCCCGCAACCGCAAGGCGCGGAAATTTGATTTCGTCAATCGGAATGTTCATCGCCGTCGTCGTAACTTTATTGGACAGAAGCATTATCGAATTTCAATGGATCGTTTTGGGAATCGTTATCGGCGCAATAATCGGCGCACTCGCGGCGCGAATCGTGGCGATGACGCAGATGCCCGAAATGGTAGCGATCTTTAACGGATTCGGCGGTTTGGCGAGTTTACTCGTCGGTTGGGCGGCACTTTTCGGCGAACGGATTTCGACGTTTATCGCCGCGACGATCTTTCTTTCCGTTTTGATCGGCGGCGTAACATTTACGGGAAGCGTCATCGCTTGGGGAAAATTGAGCGAGAAAATGACGAGCCGCGCAATCGTTTTCAGCGGGCAGAGAATCATCAATGCAATTTTGATGCTGGCGATAATCATTTGCGGCGTTTTGTTTTGCATCGAGCCGACGAATTTCAATTATCTCTATGCTGTCATTGCGCTTTCGTTTGTCTTAGGCGTAATGTTCGTCATTCCAATCGGCGGCGGCGATATGCCCGTCGTCATTTCGCTTTTGAACAGCTATTCAGGGCTTGCGGCGTGCGCGGCGGGTTTTGCGGTTGATAATATTTTGTTAATTGTTGCGGGTTCGCTCGTCGGCGCAAGCGGAATAATTTTGACGCAGATTATGTGCAAAGCGATGAATCGCTCGCTTTCCAATGTTCTGTTCAGCGGATTCGGCGCGGTGCAGAGTTCGTCCGCGCAGATCGAAGGAACGGTCAAACCGATTGTTGCCGAAGACGCATTTTATATACTCGAAGCCGCATCGAGCGTTTTGGTCGTTCCCGGTTACGGAATGGCTGTCGCGCAGGCGCAGCACGTCGTCAAGGAATTACAGCAATTGCTCGAAAAAAACGATACGGAAGTCGTTTACGGAGTTCATCCCGTCGCGGGACGGATGCCCGGACATATGAACGTCCTGCTTGCCGAAGCCGATGTTTCCTACGACGTTTTGATGGAAATGGACGAAGTAAATCCGCGTATGGAACAATTCGACGTGGCAATCGTCATCGGCGCAAACGATGTTGTCAATCCCGCCGCCCGCGAAGACGAAGCGAGTCCGCTTTTTGGAATGCCGATCATTAACACGGATTTTGCCAAAACCGTTTTCGTGTTAAAGCGTTCAATGGCTTCGGGCTTTGCAGGTGTGGAAAACCCTCTGTTTTTCAAGGAAAATACTCGAATGCTGTTCGGCGATGCGAAAAAATCAATCAGCGAAATCGTGCGCGAATTTGGCAGTTAAAATTTTTCGATTGAAATGATTCCAACGGAATATAAAATTATACTAAACAAATGCTTTGTAAATTAAGTTACAAAGTATTTCGGAAGCGTTCCGAACTTTAATTAGCGGGGATTCGTAAATATAATTGCATTACAAAACCAAGCGATTTATATTTTTAACCTTTAACTCTTTACCTTTAATATATGTTCTGTCCAAACTGCGGTTTAGAAGAAAATAATACCAATCAATTTTGCCGAACGTGCGGTGCGGATTTGCGTTCCGTGCGTGTTGCGCTTGAAACGCCGGATACGATTACGGCTTCGGCAGTTTCGGCGCGGGATGAGATCGGACGCGCGTTTGCCGCCAAGATTCGGGAAACTCGGTCAGCGGAAGAACTGCAAGAAGTTGTTGAAGACGTTTTGCCGGAGATCGAAAAATTTCTCGAATCGCCTCACGAGAAACGCTTGCGGCGAATGCGAACCGGCACGATTGTTTCTTCAGCCGGTATCGGTGTGGTATTGATGTTTCTTTTGATAGCTTCAAACGGGGCGCAATCACTCGTTATGATCGGCGCGGGTTTGGTCGCTTTTTTTATCGGTTTGGGAATTATCACTAACGGATTGTTTTTCACCGTTCCAAAAAATTTCATCGAAGAAAAGAATCCAGATTCAGACAAGCAGCGCAAACTCGACGCAAATTTGAACGATTCGGAACTGCCTGATTTTGAACAAAATTTTGTGTCCGTTACCGAAAACACTACGCGGCAGCTCTCGGATAAACAAAAAATTCCGCGCAATCGAACTTAAATCGAAAATTGCGATAAAACAAAAATAACAGTAGTATGCTAAGATTGAAACGAATTTGAGCAGATGAAAATTATGAGCCGAAAGTTTCGTTTGGTTTCTCTAAACGAATGTTTTGCATTTTTTGAAACCGCTTGATTAGAAAACCGCGTCGTCAGGTCGAGATGCGTGATATATCGGAGAAAGATAACCAACAAAAAAGGTGTAAAACTTTTCGGAAAATTTTATAACGCAAACAATTTTCGGCTTTTTTAAAGTCAGAATCTTTGCAGTATTTTATTCAAATGCGGCATAGACTCCGCCGTAATGAATTAAATTATCGGTCAAAGTCCCGTCCAAATCATATAAATCAAAATTTTAAGACTTGTTAATGTGTGCTTTATCGCACATAATCCTAATGTTAGGTATGTTACAATAACGCGAATTGTTAATTTTTCCGGTCTTCAAAATGAAAGTTTGTAAAAGTTTTCCTTTCCCCGTTTTATCCAAAAGGTAATATTATTATGAAAATCCTGCTATACAGTCCCGATAACGGCGTTACGCGCAACTTTATGCCGCATTTGTGGATGTTTCTTTTGCAGTCGCTAACGCCGAAAAAACACGAAGTGGTTTTAATTGACGGCAACGCCCGCCAGTTGAGCGAAGCCGAACTGGTTCAGTTCGTCAAGGACGAAAAAATTGATCTGGTCGGAATCGGCGCGATGACCAGAATGATCGCCAGAGCTTATAAAATGGCTGACGCGATTCGCGCTTCCGGCGTAAAGGTCGTGATGGGCGGACCGCACGTGACGGAATGTCCCGACGAAGCTCTGGGAAAAAACGGCGGCAAGCGGCACGCCGACGCGGTTGCGCTCGGCGAAGCGGACGAAACTTGGGCGATTCTTCTTGAAGACGCGGAACGCGGCGAACTCAAAGACATATATCAACCGGAAATTGACGCTAAGGGCAACGACATAAAGCCTTCTTTACAGCCGTATCCGCATATTCCTTGGGAAACTCTGGATTTGGAGCAGTTCAGCCTCGTGCCGAAATTTCTGCAAAATTCAATGTCGAAACTCGGCGAAGGCTGGGGAAAATTTTTCGTCGTGCCGATAGAAACGGGGCGCGGTTGTCCTTATGGCTGCGAATTCTGCACCGTAACCGGATTTTTCGGCGATTCGATACGTTTTCGGACAAACGAATCGGTCGTCGAAGAACTTTTGCGTCTGAAAAAACGTGCTAAAGACGAAAAAGGACAGATCGCCGTTTTCTTTATTGACGACAACTTGGCGATCAACAAAAAAAGGGTTAAATCATTATTGCGCGACATAATCGCGGCGGACGCGCAATTGCCTTGGGTGGCGCAGATCAGCGCGAATCTTTTGGGCGACGAAGAACTCGTTGATCTGATCGCTGAATCGGGCGGCAAGTGGGTTTTTATCGGAATGGAATCAATTGACCCGGAAAATATGGCTTCGGTCAATAAAAATTTTTCGCGTCCGGCAAATTACAAAGAAGTCTTGGACAATTTGGCAAGGCGCAATGTCTTTGCGATCACGTCGTTTATTTTCGGAATGGACAACGACACGAAAGGCGTGGCAAAACGCACCGTCGGCGAGATCGAAAGCTGGCAGCCCGGACTTCCGGTTTTCGGGCAGCTTACGCCGTTTCCGTCAACTCCGCTTTATGACCGTCTGAAAGATTCGGGGCGATTGACGCGCCCGACGCACTGGCTCGAATTCGCGCCTTTCGTAATGGCGCACACGCCTCTGAAAATGACGATTGACGATGCAAAAGGAGAAACATTTCAGGCGTGGGAACGCTCTTACAGCCCCGAACGCAACTATCAGGCACTTGAGGCGATCAGCGATAAACCGATCGAAACGCGCATCGGTCATCTTGTTGCGAGATTGTTTTTTCGCGGCATCTATTTTCCGCAAATGACCAAACGTGCGTGGCTGAAATTGCTGTATCAAAATCGCCGTTCGATTTTGGCGTTATCAAAAGAAGGCTTTTCAACTTGGCGCAAATCCTCCAGAAAACAGAAGGAAAAAGAAATCGCCGTTGCCGTTTCGTAAATTGAAAAACTTATAATTTTTCTTAGAAGCTATTTGGAAACTCAAAAAAAACGTAACGCCGGCATCTTGCCGGCAGTCTTGGTGGCTTCCAGCCGCCAATCCGCGCGTTATTTACTCGAAATTAGCGGGAAAAACAGATAAAGTTGGCGGCAAGATGCCACCAAAACAGCCGGCTGGAAGCCTGCGATACAATTACTAAACAGCTTCTTAATAAAAAGCCGCCGACAATCAGTTGATTGTCGGCGGCTTTCTGCTGTTGCTGTAAAGATTAGACGCTTCTTTTTAATTGAAATTACCGATATATTTCGGCAGAGGAATATTCGGCGCGACGTTATTTAATGAATGGTTGCTGCCGATTGAACGCGGATCGAGAATCGAGTTTCTGCCGCGCACTTCGATTCCGAAGCCCGGACGAATATCAAGCGGATTGGCTTCGTTTAAGACCGTCAGAATTTCGCCCGGAACGTAATACTGCGTGATGCGTCTGGCATCAAGCGGATTCAAACCCAGATGATTAAGCGCAAGCGGGGCGGAATTAATCGCCGTGGCGCGTAAATCCGCTTTGATCGAAGCGTATGAAGCGAGTCCGCCGCCAAGCGAATGTCCGGTCAAAATAACATTATTGCCGTCGGTTGCTTTCCATTTATTTGCAAAATCAACCGCCTGCTTGTATTGCGCCGTTGATAAACCCAAGCCCTGTTTGATGTTGTCGTCCCAATCTCTGCCTTCGTCCGTGCCGGAATAAGCGACGATAACGCGCTGGTCGTTCGGATCGGACGGCTTCAAAGCGACGGCGCGAAAGCCCGTTTTCGGGTCGTCCTTTACGTCAACGACCTTCCAGTTTTTGCCGTCTGGAAATTTGTAAACATCGCCGATCTTCGCGTTGTTTCTTTTATAAGCGATTTCCGAAGCACTTTTCGATTCGGAAAATTTCAACCCCTGCGCCGCCGGCGGATTCGGATTGCCCGGATGCGTAATGGCGTTAAGTCCTCTTCCGCCCAATCTCAGAGCGTTTGAAGTGATTGCTCTTGTTCCGTCAAAAGACTTTTGCAAAGCAAATTTTGTAACATTGGCTTCAAATTTCAAAGTTTGAAGTGCTGCGTGTTCGACATTGTGGACGGCGTGTCCGCCCGTGTGTATGCCAGCCGATACGACTTTTTTTGCATTATCGGCAACAAATTTTCCGGCGTTTTCAACGTGATGAAACGCTTTTTTTAATCCGTTAAGCGGATTATGAAATGAAATTCCCATCGTTTTTATCTCCTAAAGAAATTGATTTTTAAAACTGAAAATACGTTCTACTATAAGTTATCGCCAATTTTCGCAAATTGTTGCCTAAAAAATGCAAAAAGATGAAAAAAAGTTTAAAAAAAAAGTCTCCGGCATTTGCCGAAGACTTTTTAATTAAGTATTAACCAGTGTTTATCGAACTACCAGCGTGAACCGCCGCCGCCGTAACCGCCGCCGCCGCCGCCGCGATTTCCGCCGCGTCCGCGTCCGCCGCCGCCGCCGCCGCGATTTTCACGCGGTTTAGCTTCGTTGACCTTCAAATTGCGACCATCAACTTCTTTGCCGTCAAGTTCGGAAATAGCGTTTTGCGCTTCTTCCTGACTGGACATTTCGACAAAAGCGAATCCGCGCGAACGTCCCGTGTCGCGGTCTTCAATAATATTGGTTGATTCGACTGTTCCGATTTCCGCGAACACATCTCTCAAATCCTGATCTGTTGTATCGAAGGAAAGATTTCCTACATAAAGTTTCGTTGACATAAAAATATATACCTTTTCCCTTTTTAGGGAATTTCAAAAGAAGTGTCGAATCGAGTTTATCTTCGGAGAAAAACGGTCTTGCTGCGAAGTGTCGGGTTTCGGATGCTCTAAGAGCGACTTCTGTAATTAAAAATGAACCTGCTCTCAAACTCATCCAAACGAACCGTCTTTGACTAGCTACATCAATTTCTGATGTAAGAGAAGGATTAACGAGTTCTATGATGCACTCTTTACCAAATAGTTGCAAGCGAAATTCGGCATTTTCGTAAAATAAGTTAAAAACTTATAAATTCGGCAAGGCTAAAATGAAGCGAAATCCCGCGCAAATTCAGAGTAAATCATAAAAATTAAATGCCCTCGGGAGGATTCGAACCTCCAACCAACAGATTATGAGTCTGCTGCTCTAACCGTTGAGCTACAAGGGCAAAAACTTTATTATTTTAATAAAAAAAAACTTATCTCGCAAACACAAAACGGACGTGGCGTTTACGCAAGGATTTCTTCGGGCAGCGAAACTCTTTTGGCATCGCTCCAGAGGCGTTCGAGGTTGTAGAGTTCGCGTTGTTTGCGCTCGAAAATATGGACGATAAAATCGCCGTAATCAAGGAGAATCCATTCGCCTGAAGAATAGCCTTCAACGCGAAGCGGTTTCGATTTTAGCTGTTTTTTAAGCTGCTCGTTGATCTCGTCGGAGATCGCCTGAACTTGTTTGGCGTTTGCGCCGCTGGCGATGATGAAAAATTCGGCGAAACTCGTTACTTCGCGCAAATCTATCGCCGTGATGTCAAAGGCTTTTTTGTCGCTTGCCAATCGCAGAGCGAGTTTTACTTCTTCGTCGAGTTCGGCAAAATCGGTAAACGCTTCGCTGACGACGAGGCTTTCCGCTTGTTCGCGTTGGAGAGATTTTGTTTTTGTGATTTCTTCCATAATTTTTACTGGAGTTTATTCTACCTTTTGTTTCGCGCGTGTTCAATTATAAATTATATAAAAACAATTCGCATAAAAAGTGTTTATCGGATATTTGAAACAAACGGCTTGGTCAAAATCATTGACGAGCGGTTTACGCGGGAAAGTGCGGATTAAAGAAACGCAGGCTGAAACGAAAATTATTCGCTCGAATTCTTAAATCTGATGCAGTCGCCCTATAAAGATGAAGGATGAAATTGCTGTTGACAATTTTAAGCGGCAACTGATAAATTTCCTCTGTTTGCAGTTTGGATTTACGGGATTTTTCAATTTCCTCGTCAAAGCGAAAACGGTCTTTTAATTCAAATACGAAATTCAAAAAGGATAAAGAATTTGTCAAAAAAATCCCGAACTTTTTATCGAATGAAAAATTCTCAAGATTATATGTCGTGCGTGATGAGCGGGCTTTTGCTCGGCTTGTCCGTGCCTAGTTTTTCAAGTGTGCCGCTCGGTTTTCTGGCTTGGGCGTGGCTTGTTCCGCTTCTTTTTTCGATTCGCAAAACAGACGGTTTTTTGTCATTTTTCGCTCGTGCGCTAATGGCGGTATCAATCGGTTTTACGATTATTGGATTGTGGATCGTCAACGCTTCGCTGTTCGGTATGTTTGCGGCGGTGCTGTTCGGCGTTGTCGTCTGGACTGTTCCGCTTGTTTTGTTTTATTTTGTTTGGCGTTATTTGAATTGGAACGTCGCCCTTTGGAGTTTGCCGTTTGTCTGGACGGCGTGGGAATGGATTTATCATCAATCTCCGTTTTCAGTCGGCACGATTCGGCTCGGCTACACGCAAGCCGAAATGCTTTGGCTGATTCAATACGCCGATATTACGGGAGTTGACGGCGTTACTTGCTGGCTTGTTTTGGTAAATATTGCCGTTTTCCGTTTTGTTGACGGTCAGTTTTCCGGCGAAAATTATCAGTTTAAGTTCGCCGATCTTCTGTCCGCAAAAGCAGTCGCGCCGATCATTTTGTTCACATTGCCGCTCGCTTATGCGGCTTTTGTTTTTCTGAAACCGTCGCCGCCGTCAAAAGAAATCACGGTTCTCGCCATCCAGCCGAATGTTTCTCCGCTTTTGGAGATAACGCCGAAGCGAAAGATCAATATGTTTGCCGAACAAATGGCGATGACCGATAAAGCCGTCAAGACCGAAAAACCGGATTTGATCGTCTGGCACGAAGTTTCCATACCTTACCGGCTTTCGCAAGAAAAAGAGGCGAACAATTATTTGGCAAAACAGATTCTGAAATGGAAAACGCCGCTTTTAACCGGAATAACGGAAGTTAAAAATTACGCCGCGGACGAGCCGCGCCCGTTTTTGCTCGAACATCAAAATCGTTTTCAGGAATATTTCAACGCGGCGGCTTTATTTCAGCCGTCGGAAATCAAAAATAAACATCTCGAAATAAATCTTTCGCGGCTTTACGTCAAACGCCGCTTGATGCCTTTCGTCGAACGCGCACCGCTGGTTGACGCTTTTCCGTCGCTGGCGGGTTTTATCATTCCAATCGGCACGCGCCCGGATTTAACGCCCGGCACAGTCGCGGTAAATTTTGATTTTCAGACGAAAGACGGCGAACCTGTGCGCGTCGGAACGATGATCTGTTACGAAAATCTTTATCCGCAAATGTCCGCCGAGCTTGTTCGCGGCAGAGCGCAGATTTTGACGGCGATCACGAATGAAGGTTTTTTTGCCGAATCGCACGCGCAGTATCAACTCGCTGCGTTTTCGCGTTTTCGCTCGATTGAAACGCGCCGCTACGTCGTTCGCGCGGCGGCGACGGGCAGAACTTGGGCGGTTGACAAATTCGGGCGCGTCGTCGCCGAAGTTCCATTGTGGTCGAAACAAACTTTGTCGGTGCGTGCCTCTCTGTCGGATGAACAGACGATTTTTGTGAAATACGGAGAGTTTTTCGCTAAAATTTGTGTCGGTTTTTTATTGTTGCTTTTAGTAACATTAGTTTGGAACATAATTCGGTCTAAAAAAATACTCGGTTGATTAAGGACGCGAAGCGGACTGGAGCGCAAGCGTCCCGCTTGCAATGAGCGTCGCTTCGGCGCGAAAAAGTCTTTGGTCTTCGGGATGCCCGCAGATAACCGATATTTACGCGAAAATGCCGTTATTTACTCGAACGCCGCAGATAATAAACATTTTTTCGCGCTCTCGCGCTTATTGCAAGCGGGACGCTTGCGCTCCAGTCCGCTTCGCGCTTGGGCGAAAATGAATTTTTCTAAACTTTTAAACCGATTTTTCTCAACAATGCCCGAAAACGCGGTTCATCGTGCAGCGATTTCAGCCGCCGATCCGAAAAAAGCGAGTGCATTTCCGAATCGCGTCGTTCAAAGCCTTCTTCTATCGCGTTCAAAGCGGCTTCGCGGTTTTCGTCAATTTCGTAGATCGCGGCGAGTTTGAGCGGCGCGATATATTCGGTTTCCGATTGCAGTTTTTTGAACAATTTTCGCGCCTTTTCGGTTTCGCCCGATTTGAAAAGATTGTAAATAATATCGGCTTGTGCATAAACATAGAGAGGTTTTTCGCCGAGCATCTTTTTATTTGCACAAATCGCTTCACGATACATTTTTTTGCCTTCGTAAGCCGCGCCGACAAATTCGTAGATGAGCGTTAAATCGGGATTTTCTTCAAGCAATTTTTCGAGCAGTTGCAAAGATTCGTCAAAACGCCCGGCGTTGTTTAAAATCCAGCTTTTGTTTATTTCAATATACGGCACGAGCGGATCGAGCGTGCGGGCGAGTTCGATTTCTTTTAACGCTTCGTCGTGTTGTCCGAAAGCCGACAAAATAAGCGCGTAATTATTGTGCGCCGACGAATTACTCGGATTCAGTTCAAACGAGCGTTGATAATCACGAATCGCGCCCGCCAAATCGAGTTCCCATTTTTTGATAATCGCGCGGGCGATGTGCGTTTGCGGCAGTTCGTCGTCAATTTCTAATGCTTTTTCGGCGGCAAAACGCGCCTTTTCAAACGCTTCGGTTTTGTCCATATAACCTTCGGTCAGAAAAGCGTAAATCGCCGGTTTCAAGGCGAAAGCAAGCGCGAAATTCGGATCGAGTTCGGTTGCTTTGTCGTAATATTCCAAAGCCTTATAGAAATTTTCGACTCCGCCTTGACGGAATAAAAACAAACCGCTGAGATACGTCTGATACGCTTCGTCGTTGACTGTGTGCGGCTTTGAGATGAGATTTTTCTGCGCGGACGATAAACCGGGCGTGAGTTTTTCGAGAACGCCGTGCAGAATTTCCTGCAAAACTTTCTGCAAATCGCAAATCCGGCATTCGATTGTTTTGCCCCACAACTGAATTTCATTTTCTACGTCAACGAGTTCGGCGCGAATCTGCGTTTTCTCAACGCGCTGCGTGATGCGACCTTCCAGAACGTATTTTATGCCGAGCGATTCGGCGATTTCTTCAAAACCGCCGTCGGAATTTTTCCAGCGAAAAGCGGAACTGCGGGCGATTACTTTTATATTCGGGATTTGCGAGAGAACGTCAATCAGATTTTCGCTCAAACCTTCCGCCAGATATTCGTTTTCTATGTCGCCGCTGCGGTTTTCAAACGGCAGAACGGCGATTTTGTTAATTGCTGTTTCAATATTGCCGTTCGATTCGGCAAGGTCGGCGACAAAACGATAACCGCGTTTCGGCAAAGTCTGAATATAATTTTGTCCGGCGGCATTTTCGCCCAACGCTTTGCGGAGCAGGTAAATCGTCTGTGTTAAATTCGATTCTTCGACAAACGAATTTGCCCAGACGATTTCCATCAAAGTATTTTTTTCCACCGTTTCGCCCGCGCGTTCGATCAAAATTTGCAAAATATCAATTGCCTTCGGCGGCAAATGCAAAACCGCGCCGTCCTTGCGTTCGAGCCGTCGGCGTGCAGCGTCAAAACGAAAATCCCCGAATTCGTATGAAGTTTTACTCATCTACAATCCCCTTGTTGAAATTATTCGATGTCGAGCGCAACTCTCAGAGCAATTTTTAATTCTTGAATTTTATCCGGCGCGAGCGAACCGATAAAATCGGTCAAATCGGATTTTTGCAAGCTAACGAGTTCGTCGCACCGGATATAACTGTCGTGTTTTAAACCTTCATCAATTCCGACTTCGACTTCCTAAGATAAACCGTGGCAAGCCGAATAAATCGGAGCGCAGATAACCGACGGATATGTTCTCTCGATAAACATTTGGCGGCTGACAATGACGAAAACGCGAAATCCTTTCGGGTCGCGTTTTGAAGGTTTTTTAACTCTGTAAAGTTCGCCGCGTTTCATAAATCGGCTTGATAACTCAAAGTTTCCAAAATTTCTTCGCGCTGCCCTGTGCCGATTCGGTCAAGCACTTCGATTTCTTCCTGTTCGGTCAATTTTCTTTTCGGTTTCCGCTTTAATTTCGGCAGATATTCACGCAATGCTCGTTCAAAAACTTCGGAATTACCGGAAAAATCCCGCGCCGCGTCTTCGACCTGTTCGAGCAAATCGGCTTCGATTGTAGCTGTCGTTTCGACTTTCATAATTTAAAAAAATGCTTTGGTTATCGGCGGTCAAACAAAATTAATGATTTGAAAGAAAACAAAAATTTTGTGAATTTCCGCGTATGACCTGACTTTATTATCCACAAATTTACGAAAAAGCAAAATTGAGAAAAATTGATATTTTCTTGAAGATTTTTGCTTTTGCGGACGGCTAAAATTATTATCAGTCGAAAAACTGCAAATTTTGCAATTTAATAATAATGAAATGAAACCAAATACTGTTTTCAGCGTTCTCTGCGAATCGCACAACAAACTGTGCGGTTAATTGTTTTTCCAAACACACGGAGCGCAATTGAAAATATCAGTAAAAGTCGGCGAACGTAAAACAGGCTGTCAGCCTGTTAATCGGGCGAAACAGGCTGTCAGCCTGTTTTACGTCTGCCAAAAAAATTTAACTGCGCCGGCTTCCAAAAAAAATACTAAAAATGAAAAAAAATATAATTTTACTGTTGGCGGCGATATTTTTAACCGCCGGATTACTTGCCCCAGATCAAAATGTCTTCGCCGGCGATCCTTACTGTCAAGGCTCTGGCGGAAGTTCGGCTCGTTTACCAGACCCGACACCGACACCGACGCCAACTCCGCAACGAGCAGATTTTGCGGCGGCGCAGCTCAAACACGAGCGCAATCTGCCGCCGGGCGGCGGCATAAACTCGGTTGAATCGCCGACAGGCTCGAATTTTACGTTTTTCGCGTCAATCTTCGTCTTGATCGGCGGACTCTGGGCTTTGCTTGCACTTTTGCGGAATAGCTTCAAAAAACTTCGCCAGCCAAAGCACGTCCGATTGACGAAAGTTTGGAATTTCGCATTTAAACCGTCGTTTACGCTGTCGGCGTTCGGATTTTCATTTCTGGCGGTAATAATTTTGTCCGTCGGACTATTTGCCCCGGATCAAAATGTTTTAGCCGGTGATCCTAACGCTCAAAGGGGATACATTACCAATCCGTATAACCCGAACCCGCCTCCGAACAAACCGGCGAGAGAGGAAAGAGAATTAGCGGCGGCGCAGTTCAGAAATGCACAAATTCAACCACCGTCGAATTCCGGCGGCGACTTGGCGACGCGCTCCGGTTTTACATTTTTCGCGTCAATTTTTGTCTTAATCGGCGGAATTTGGGCGTTATTTATCTTGCTGCGCCAATACTTCAATAAATTACGCGGAAAAAATCAGGTTCGACCGTCAAATATTTGGGAAGTAATGCTTAAACCGTCCGTCGCTCTCTCGGCGTTCGGATTTTTATTTCTGGCGGCGATGATCGGCAGCGTTTTGACCGAACCGACGGCGGTAACAGCCGGAAAGCGCAAAAAGCCGAATAAAAGTTTGATGACCGGCGCGGTCAATCCGGCAGACAAACCCGTTTTCAAAACGGCACAGCAAATCGGCGGCAGCGGAATTACCCAAATCGGTTCGCCGGTTTTCGACGCGGCGGGAAATCGCTATGTGCGCGGCGGTTTTACCGGAACTTTGACAATCGGCGCGACAACGCTCGCGGCAACCGAAGATTTTGATATGTTCGTCGCCAAATATGACGCAAACGGCACGCCGATCTGGGCGCGGCAGGGAACAGGCGCGACCGTCGGCGTAACCGACACGCTGGCGGTTGAAGGCGCAACGGCTCTGGCGGTTGATGCGGGCGGCAATGTTTATATCGGCGGTTCGTTCGTCAAAACGCTTACTTTGCAGGGCGGCGCGAATCCGAGCATCACGCTCACCGACAACGGCGCGGCGGGCATCAATTACGAATCTTTCGTCGCCAAATATGACGGCGCGGGCAATCTTTTATGGGGGCGCGGCGGCAATACGAACAGCCCGAAAAATCCCGACAATCTCGAAACCGGACAAAACGCCGTTAACCGGATAGTTTTTGATTCGAGCGGCAATCCGTATATCGCCGGCTTTGTTTCCGGCACTCGATTTTTGGGCGACACGATTGCCAATCAAGGTTTATCGGACATTATGCTGGCAAAACTCGATCCGGCGAGCGGCGCGATTGTCTGGAAACAAATTATCGGCGGAACGGAAGACGACAATGGACTCGATTTGGAAATTGACGGCTCTGATACTCTCTATTTAATCGGTAATTTCGGTTCGCCGGAGATTACTTTTCCGAACGGCGATACTTATACGAATCCGGGCGATCCGAACAATTTTGAAGGAGATTCGACCGATACGTTTATCGCCAAATTCGACGCAGCCGACGGCGCGAATCTTTTTACAGAGAACATCGGCAACGATACGACCGTCGGCGCGTCGCAAATCGCGGTCAATCAGGCGGGCGAAATTTTAATAACCGGCTACTTTTTCAATTCGGTTACATTCGGCGAAACGACTTTGACTGAAAACGAAGGCGGTAGCGGCGAAGACAACGAAGAGAGTTTGGGCGGATATATAGCAAAAATGGACGCAAACGGCGATTTTGTCTGGGCAAAAGGCTTCGGCGGCATCGGCGAGTCAATCGCGCTCGACGACATCGGCAGAATCTATATTGCCGGCACTTTTTTCGACGGCGCGCAGTTCGGCGAAGACACACCGAACGCCGAAATGCTGGCGAGTTTCGGCGGCGTAGATATATTTATCGCCCGTTACGAAGCAAACGGCGATTTCGGTTTTGCCAAAGCGATTGCCGCCACAGGTCAGGAAGGGACGATTGCCGTCGGCAATCCGTCGGCGGAAGACGGCGAAACCGAAAATAATTATAATCCGCTCGGCATCGCCTTTAATCCGGCTCGCGGCACGATATTTATTTCCGGCGATTTTCAGACGGCAATCGCGCTCGACTGCACGACGCTGACGACCAACGGCGCGAATATTCATTCGTATATCACCGAATTAAGCGCGGACGGTGAAGCCGTAACGTGCCGAATCTGGAACGGTTTGGACGACGACGACAACAATTGGGAATCGTCCGACAACTGGAACGGCGGCATCGTTCCGAACGACAACGATTCGGTTTATGTTCCATACACCGGCAACAGTTTCGACAATCCGACTTATAATCCGGCGACAACCACTTTTCTGAAAAACTTGACCGTTGACGCAGACCGGACGCTGACTCTGAATCGGGATTTGCCGATGGAAGGAAAACTCTCGCTGCTCGGCGGAATCGTGGATGCAGGCGCGAACAACAAGCTGCTCGATTTGGAAATGAGTTCGACGGTAGTTCGCGTGGCGGATTTGGACGGCGACGGCGGCTTGGTCATCGGCAAAATCCGAAAAAACTTCGGTAATCTTGCTCCGTTCACCTTTCCGGTCGGCACGGCAAACGGTTATTCGCCGGTTGACGTTAATCCGTCGCAGTCTGCGGAAGCTAATTTGACGATCAACGCCGTCGCCGAGCCGCAGCCGCTTTTTGCAAATTCGGCGAATCGGATCAATCGGTATTGGGATTTGAATCAATCGGGCGAAGGAAGTTTAACGGCAAATCTGACGTTTCATTATTTAGAGTCGGATGTCGTCGGCGACGAATCGCAGCTCGAATTATTCAAAGTCGAAGACGGTCAGGCGATGCGGCAGACGGCGGCGATTGACACGACGGCGAACACGGCAACGGTTAATAATGTTTCGGAGTTTTCCGATTGGACGCTGGCGCAGCTTGCGCCGACGGCGGCGAGCGTGTCAGTCGGCGGGAGAGTTTCAACCACGAAGGGCTACGGAATTTCCCGCGCAATAGTCGTGATAACCGACGAAAACGGAAATGAGCAAAGAACTGTTACAAACAGTTTCGGCTATTTTCATTTTGGGGAAATCGAAGCGGGAAAAACTTATGTTTTCAGCGTTCGACACAAACGCTACACATTTGCGCCGCAAGTTATCAATGTTTTCAATGCAATTGATAACCTAAATATGGTTAGCGGCAGATAAAGGGCAAGCAATTTATACCAAATTCGCTTGGTGTAATAATATTGTAATCAATCAGAACCGCGAGCAGCAGCGAATGATAACCACGTCGCTGCCTCTCGCGGTTTTGTTTTTTATCAAATACCGCACGAACCTATAGCGGTTTAAGTTTGGATATACGGTATGAGTAACGCCTTATGGTCTTTGACAAATAAATCTAACTATTAAATCAGCCATCGTAGATGGCATCGGCATAAAGCCTAGCGTGGAGCGAAGCGAAACGCCGGGTTGTTGACAATAAACGGTTGAGAGCTATCGTAGATAGCGTCCGCAATGTCCGTCGCCATCTACGATGGCTGGAATCTATTTTTCCATTCCGACCTAGCTCTGCCGATGCTCACGCTTTATGCGAGTCGCCCTCTCACGCGGGCTGAAATCGGAAATTTTTTGTTAAATTTATTTGTCAAAAACCTTTAGGCGTGAGAAAACGTCTGGCTTCGCTGGCGTTTTCACGGTTCAAGCCGTTACTCTTACACTATGCTAATTCTTAAATTGCCCTAGAATTACCCGTTCGCTGAGTTCGGGAAATTTTATAAGAAAGAGCATAATATTTTATCGTTCAAATACAGCGATAATCTGCATCTCACAAAAATCCACGCACTAAATACATAAATATTACATTTGATTTTCGCTCCGTCTGCTATTCTTACGATAGTCTTATAATTTCAAATACACAAAAAAATGGAAACAATAAACGAATTTACGCAAACGGCGGAACGGATAAACTGGCGTGATTTGGCGATTATCACGTCTTTTCATATTTTGCTGATTCCCGCATTATACTTTTTCAGTTGGACGAATCTGGCGATTATGCTCGTCGGAAACTGGATCGTCGGCAGTCTCGGAGTCGGTTTGGGTTATCATCGCCTTTTAACGCACAAAAGTTTTAAAGCTCCGAAATGGCTCGAATATACTCTGACGATCTTCGGCACGATGGCTTTGCAGAACGAGGCTTATAAATGGGTGGCGACGCACCGCATACATCATCGGCATACGGAAACCGACAAAGACCCGCATTCGACAAAACCGGGATTTTGGTGGGCGCATATACTCTGGATTTTCACCGGAACGGCGCAGGATCACGACGATGCGACGTTTCAAAAATACGTTCCCGATCTGCTCAAGGATAAAGGACAGGTTTTGATCGCCAAGTATTTTTATCTGCCGATCATCATTTCGGCGATTCTGCTGTATGCGTTCGGCGGTTGGGGCGCGGTTTTGTGGGGCGTTGTCGTCCGCGTGATCTTCGGCTGGCATACCACTTGGTTTGTCAATTCGCTGGCGCATCTGTTCGGCAAACGGCGTTTTGAAACGAGCGACGATTCGACAAACAACTGGTTCGTCGCCATTCTGACCTTCGGCGAAGGCTGGCACAACAATCATCACGCGCATCCGACTTCTGCCAGACACGGCTTGAAATGGTTCGAGTTCGATATGAACTGGATCACGATCCGAATTTTTGAAAAACTCGGCTGGGCAAAACGAATAAAGGTTTACGATGCACAGAAAAACGCCGCTAAATTGAGAGAAGCGGTATAAAATGTCGGCAGAAATTTAAGAATATTTGCCCGCGAAGTTGGCGCGAAAAGGCGCGGAAAAAAGATTTAGTAAATTGTGGATAGTTCATTGTTAATTGCAATTTTTCCCAACCAATTAACAATTTGCAATTTATACCAAGTTGCGTGAATAAAGGCGGAAACCCGACAGTAATGGAGGGTGCTGTTTTTAATATCAGCTTTTAAGTTCCCAAACAGCACCCTTGTTGACACGCGGGTTTCCGCCTTTATTCACGCAACTTGGTATTACTATTTACGAATTTTCTTTTTTTCGCGCCTTTTCGCGGGCAAATTGTTGTTTTAAAATGTCTGATGACGTGCTTTTCAAAAAGCGGCGGGAATTGATAAAATATTTTCAGGAGAACAATTTAATATGTCGGAAAATACAGAAACGAGATTTGAAGGAACGGTTGACCATTTGGCGATCAAGTGCGAAGACCTCGAAAAGAACGTCGAAGAATATAAAAGGCTCGGATTTTCGGTTGAAACCATTTACGAAGATTGGGCGATGCTGCGCGATTCAAAAGGTTTCGGCATCGCGCTTTTGCCGCCCGATTCAAAACATCCGCCGCATATCGGTATGAAAGTTGAAACGATGGAAGAACTCGAAACGGCGGCAAAGCGCGAAAATCGTCCGATCAAACCGCACCGCGACGGAACTTCTTCGTTCTACACGAAAGGCGTAAGCGGGCAAATCGTGGAACTGATCTATTACCCCGAAAATTACGGTAAGAACTAGGAAAAATTTAACAGGGATGAAGGAGATAAACGGTAATTCAAATTTCACATTTCCAATTCTAAAAAATCCCTGTCTATCTCCTTCATCCCTGTTAAATTTTCTCCTCTTTTATTTGCGCGATTCGCGGCAAATTCTTCGTGTAACACATAAAGAAGCGGACAGATTAAATCCGTCCGCTTTTTCATTTGGTTGAATTAAAATTTTACGCCGATGCTTGAGAAGAACTCGATTTTGAAACTTTCTCAACCATTTCTGCGGTTTTGTTGTCCGTCGAATGAATCGCAATGTCGGCTTGCGCGACGATTCCGCAACAGCCGCCGTTTTCGTCAACGACGACGACGCGGCGAATTTGTTTTTCTTCCATTAAATTACAGCAGTCTTCGATGCTCGTGTCCGTTTTAACCGTTTCGACGCTCGAAGTCATCGCGTCTTTGACCGTTAGATCAAGCGGATTTTTTCCTGCGGCGACTGCTCTCAGAGCAATATCTCGGTCTGTAATTACGCCAATCGGCTTTTTGGAATTTTGATTCTCGACCACCGGAATACAGCCGCAATCATTATCTTTCATCATTTTTGCCGCTTCCTGCAAACTCGCGTCCGATGTGCAGCAAGCCGGATTTTTCGTCATTATTTCTTTTACGTTATTCATAGTTTTTTTCTCCTGTTTTGTAATACATTTTGTATGACTTTCGCACACAAAATTTTAAATCTTAGTATTGTAATTTATGAATGCAAAATTCATTCCAAAAAACAAGTCAGCAGCGTCGGCGTGAGCCGATGCGCCAACGGTTACGCATCGGCTCACGCCGACGCTGCTGACATCATTTTCTTTCTTTGCTAAAATCAAAAACATATGAAAAAGCTGCCGCTGGAATTTTACAGGCACGAAGATACGCTTCGCATTGCAAAAGATTTGCTCGGAAAAACGCTGGTCGTTCCAACCGAAAACGGCGCGAGAGTTGCGGGAAAAATCGTCGAAACCGAAGCGTATATGGGCGAATTTGATAAAGGCGCACATTCCTTCGGAAATCGTCGCACAAAACGCACCGAAGTAATGTTTCACCAAGGCGGCGCGGCTTATGTTACGTTGATCTACGGAATATATTATCAATTTAATATTGTCGTCGGCGCGGAAAATGTGCCGCACGCAATTTTAATTCGCGCCGTCGAACCGCTTGAAAATATCGAAATTATGCGCGAACGACGCGGTAAGATGAAAGATACTAATTTAACTTCCGGTCCGGGAAAACTGTGCATCGCTTTTGCGATTGAAAAAGATTTTTACGGTGAAAATTTAACGGGCGAAAAAATCTGGCTCGAAGAAGGCGGGCAAATTTCAAAAAACAGAATCGCTTCCGGCAAGCGCATCGGCATTGATTACGCCGAAGAATACGCCGAAAAACCTTGGCGTTTCTGGGTAAAAGATAATCCGTTTGTCAGCCGGAAATAGCTGCATTTACACTAAATATTGCTAAAAATAACGGCTCTTTGACAATTAGTGGTGGAAATTAATTTTTCAGTCAATTTTCTTGTCGCTAACGGCGACCAACATTAAGCCTAGCGAGAATCGCTAGGTCAGGTGAATCAAGAATGCCGTCGCTGAAGGCGACGAACAAATTATAGGTTAGAAAAGTTGCTGCTCACTTTCAGCGAATAAAAAAATTTCCGTCTTTAATTTCGCGTCCTTTTGCGCCGGCTTCGCGGGCAGTTATCTTGTTCCAAAACTCAATTTTCATTAAAGAAATATTGTCATATCTTGTTTTATATGCTATACATTGTTTCATAGTTCAAACATTATAATTTTTACAGAGGGACGCAGATGCTTTGTATTGCAGACAGGCTTTTTATACCGCTTAGGACGAAAAAACTTTCGCGTCCGCTTTTTCTAACCCGCGTCAAAGCGGGCTTTCCGTCCCCTGCCGAAGATTATATCGAGGGCAGAATTGATCTAAATCGTGATCTGATAAAACATCCGCTGGCGACATTTTATGTGCGCGTAACGGGCGATTCGATGGAGCCGATAATTCAATCGGGCGCGTTGGTCGTCGTTGACCGGATGATCGAAACTAAAGACGGCGACATCGTTATCGCGCGGCTCGGCGCGGAACTTTGCGTCAAACGCCTGCGGATGACCAACGACGGCATAATGTGGCTTGCTTCGGAAAATGAAAATTATCAGCCGATCAAAATCTGCGAAGCAGCCGACTTTGAGGTTTGGGGAAAGGTCAGCCACGCGATTCACAGCTTTTAAGGTGAGAAGTGAGAAGTGAGAATTAATTCTTCGCTTCTCACTTCTCACTTCTCACTTCTCACTTCTGTTTCTTATGTTCGCCTTAATTGACTGCAACAATTTTTACGTTTCGTGCGAGCGCGTTTTTGCGCCGAATTTGCGGAATCTGCCCGTCGTCGTTTTGTCGAACAATGACGGCTGCGTGATTGCCAGAAGCGAGGAAGCGAAACAAATCGGGATAAATATGGGAACACCGCTTTTTCAGGTCGAAGATTTGATCGAAAAAGAACGAGTCGCCGTATTTTCTTCAAACTACACGCTTTACGGCGATATGTCCGCCCGCGTGATGGAAGCCTTGACGTATTTTTCGCCGGAGGTGGAAATTTATTCGATTGACGAAGCCTTTATAAATCTCGCGCCGAATGCCGCCGATAAATTGAGTTTTCGTGATATTAACGAAAAGGGTTTCGAGATAAAACGCAAAATTTATCAATGGACGGGACTTCCGGTTTCGGTTGGAATTGCGCCGAACAAAACTTTGGCAAAAATCGCCAATCGAATTGCGAAAAAACGAAACGCGGGCGTTTTCGATCTGACCGACGAGCATTTGCGCGACGAGATTTTAGGCGAAATGAAAGTCGGCGACGTTTGGGGAATCGGTTACAATTCGGCGCGAAAATTAAACGCTCTCGGCATTGAAAACGCTTTGCAGCTTAAAAATTTTGACCGCCGCCGCGCCAGAAAAATGCTGTCGGTAATCGGTGCGCGAATCGTCGAAGAATTAAACGGCAAAGTTTGTCTGCCGCTTGAACTCGTGCCGCCCGCGAAAAAATCAATCACCTGCTCGCGCAGTTTCGGGCAAATCGTTACGTCGCTCGCAGAAATGAACGAAGCACTCGACAGCTATCTGATAAAAGCGTCGGAAAAAATGCGGCGAAAAAATTTAACCGCCCGCGCCGTAACGGTTTTTTTAAGCACCAATCATTTTTCAAAAATGCCGCAATACAGCAACTCAAAAACCGTCCAACTTGCCAATGCGACAAATTCGACGATTGAAATTCGGCATTGGACAAAACGAATTTTGAAAGAAATTTACAAAGACGGATTTTATTACAAAAAAGTCGGCGTGATTTTGCAGGGTTTGCAGACGGAATCAGCCGAAACCGTCAGGCTTTACGGCGAAGCCGAATATGAAAAGGAAAAAAGATTATGCCAAGCGATTGACGAATTATCAAAACGCTTCGGGCGCAACACGGTCAGTTTCGGAATGCGCCGAAACGAAAAAAATTGGACGATGAAATCCGAGCGCAAATCACTTCGCTACACAACGCTTTTGCAGGAAGTTCTCCGAATTGTGTAGCATTAAAAAAGATTATTTTGCCTTCTATTTCCGCATTTGCTATATGGATAATCGGCAAGTTCAATTATTTTTTTGATTGGAGTTGGTTTTCTC
The DNA here is from genome assembly GCA_965214585.1 of Pyrinomonadaceae bacterium. Classification (GTDB taxonomy): domain Bacteria; phylum Acidobacteriota; class Blastocatellia; order Pyrinomonadales; family Pyrinomonadaceae; genus JAHCHG01. The sequence goes on from OZ243957.1 coordinate 2,294,094, forward strand.
TTGTTGAAGTTCACGATTTTTCTTGATTCTTTCAATTCCCGCTTTCATTTTATCTCTGAATTCAACGCTAACTTCCGCCACTTTTTCGTAAGTTTCAATCGCTTCGTCCAGTCTGCCTGTTTTTTCATAAAGTCTGCCTAAAAATATCAAAGCAGTTACATCGTTCGGATGATTAGACAAAACTTCTTTATATCTGGATTCTGCTGATCCGAGGTCGCCTTTCTTTTCTATTATTGAGGCTAAGTGAACTCTATAATAGGGTTCTTTGGGTTTAAGAAAAAATGCTTCTTGACACGCTTTTTCGGCATTATCGAGATCGCCTTTGCGCTCTAGTATCTGACATTTAGAGTTAAAACCAGAGGCATCTTTAGGATAATAAGTCGTATAGATTTCTATTGATTCCTCCGCTTTATCGAGTTGATTTGTGTCTTTATATTTACTTGCTAAAAAATTATGAATATATAGATTTTCAGGATATTCTTTGAGAAGATTTTCCAGACAAACAACTCCCTCATTGGTTTTATCTCCGCGTTTTTTTACGCATTCTGTGAGTTTCGCGTCAAAGTGTTCTTGCTTGCTTTGACAAGCAGGCACAGACAATAAAATAAAACTTAGTAAAACTAACGGCACATATTGCAACAGCCATAAAATTTTTCTGTTTTTAATTTTTCCAAAACGCATTGCTTTCCTCCAACATCATTTCCAAAGTCCGCATTGCCGTCCGAATTTTCTGTCTGTCGGGCAAATTCAATTATTTTTTTGATTGGATTTGCTTTTCTCCTGTTGAAGATCACGATTTTTCTTAATTCTTTCGATTCCGGCTTTTATTTTATCTCTAAACTCGACATCGGCTTCCGCCGCCTTTTCATAAGTTTCAATCGCTTCATCTATTCTGCCCGCTTTTTCGTAAAGTCTTCCTAAAGATACCAAAGCACGTTCGTTTTTAGGCTCACTTTCCAAAATTTGTTTGTATATACGTTCCGCCTCCGAAATATCGCCTGATTTTTCCATCACTTTGGCTAAAGACACCCAGTATGTCATTTTATCTGGATCAATGAAGATTGCCCATTGACACGCCTTTTCAGCATTATCAAGATCACCTTTGCGCTCTAGTATTTGGCATTTAGAGTTAAAACCCGAAGCATTTTTAGGATAATAAGTCGTATAGATTTCTATTGATTCCTCCGCTTTATCGAGTTGATTAGTGTCTTCGTATTTGTCGGCTAGAAAACTATGAATATACAGATTCTCAGGATATTCTTTGAGAAGATTTTCCAGACAAACAACTCCCTCATTGGTTTTATCTCCGCGTTTTTCTACACATTCTGTGAGTTTCGCGTCAAAGTGTTCTTGCTTGCTTTGACAAGCAGGCACAGACAATAAAATAAAACTTAGTAAAACTAACGGCACATATTGCAACAGCCATAAAATTTTTCTGTTTTTAATTTTTCCAAAACGCATTGCTTTCCTCCAACATCGTTTCTAAAGTCCGCATTGCCGTCCGAATCTTCTGTCTGTCGGGCGGATTAACTATGCTGTTACTTGCTTTTTGTAAATCATTGATTGCCTGCATAATTTTTTGCGGCTTCGGCGGAACAACTCTTACCTTCTGAGCCGCAATCTGTCTTTCAAGACTTTGCTTCCGGTTCATATAATCGGCAAGTTCATTCATTCTTCTGTTCGCCGCCGCGTATTTGAGAACTTCACTTATTATATGCAGCCCGCCGCCTACATTGGAAACCATTTTCACCCTGTTCTGTTTGAAAACCGGAACGGAAACCTGAGATTTTTTGTATGCCGGCTGACGTTTCTGATTGGGTCCTGTTTGAGTTCTTTTTTTAACCCGCACCGAACCGTCAATTTCAAGTTTTTGGTCGAAATCCGTATAATATTTGTCAGCATTCGGGTCTGACGGCGGACTTGGATTGCCGATAATATTTATGTCACCTTCCTGTGCTTGTCTTGTTTTCCAATTTCCCTTTAGATTTTCTAATTTGTCAGCAGTATTGGAAGGAGTCCCAATAGCTTTCGCTCCCGGCTGAATTATTTCTATTATATTTCCTTCCTCATAACTGTCGCGCTCATCATCGGACATATTAAGAAATCTGGCGATCCATTGACGATCCACGGCGTTTTTGTCGTCTTTTAACTGTCCGAACATATTACTCAACCGCGTATTAATTTGGGCAGTATCAAACCGATCCGTTTTTAATTTGGAATTTTGAGGATTGCGCGAGTATTCGTTTAAGCTGTTCGTTACGCCGAACAAGAGCATTGTCGCGTTTTCGCAATAACCCGGACCGCTTTTTGTTCTACATTCGGTTACGGCGGCTTCCGCTTTGATCAAAGCCAGAAACGGATTATTTTTGTAGTTGGAGTTATCAACTAAATAAGAAACTGCTTTTGAGATTTTGGTTGCTAATTTCAAAGAACCGACAACTTTAACTAACAATCTATCAAGCGCAAACATTCTTTCAGTTCCCGACGATTTGAAAATCTTTAATAAATATCCCTGAACTTCGGTGCGAAGTGCCGCGTCGGTTATAAAAGCCGTCGCTTTGTTTATTTCGCTTGTGATTCGTGTGTTCAGAAACTCTCTCAAATTTCTAATCAGCGTTTGCGGCATTGCTATTTCAACTCTGCCTTGCGCGTCGGTTTTCCAATTTCTCACCTGCTCGGCGGTTGCCCATTCTTTCGGAGCGACATCATCGGAAATATAAAAATATCCCTTTCGCTGTTCATCGAGAGCCGCAATATCCGCGACGGCGTATCCGAAAAAATCCTCCAAAACAGCGTCGCGTATTTTCCGCGAACTGTTATCGGAAGGTTTCTTAATCATATAAATTTCATCATTGATATTATTGTCGGGAAATGACGATAAATTGTTTGAATTGCCTTTGCCTGCCATAGCCGGAAATCTCCTTCGATCTAATCGTTTTCGAGCATTTTATTTCGGGCAAATAACTTGTGCTGATAAAGATTAACATTATAACTTATAAATTTCCAGATTTTAATGAAATAGTCGTGTCCGATTTTTGTGTTATCTGTTGAGATAACTTTATTTGTTCGGTTCTGCTATAATTAGCAAATTTGGTTTGGCAACAAAGCCGCGCGTGTCAGCATCAAAAATTACGTTTGGTTCTAAAAAACAATATAAAATTTAGTATGAAAAATTTATTTCGATTATTGGGATTTATAACTTTGATTTTTGCGTTTAGTGCAGTAATTTCGGCGCAGACACCGCAGCCGACACCTCCGCTAACTGATGATGACGGCGGCGCGGTGCGGACTTTTGAGGTTCGTCTGCCGATCACGGTTACGGAAAAAAAGAAAAAGAAAAATCTGGTTTTAGGTTTGAAACGCGGCGATTTTGCCGTTTTTGAAGACGGCGTGCGGCAGGAAGTTACGTTTTTTACCGACGAGAAAACGAATCCGCCGGTTTACGTCGGCGTTTTGATGGACACATCGGCTTCAACCGCCGGAAAACTGAAATTTTCAAAAGAAGCGGCGAAAAATTTTATTTACACGGTAACGAGGCTTCGTAAAGACAAAGCCGCGTTTATGACGTTCGATCATCAGGTGAACTTGCGGCAGGATTTTACCGATAAACTCGATCTGCTCGACGAAGCGGTTGACGATGTTGATAAAACGGGATTGAACACTTCACTTTACGATGCGATCTGGCAGTTTACCGATGAGAAACTCAGAAGTGCGCCGGGCAGAAGAGTGGTTGTCATTATCACCGACGGCGACGACACTTTCAGCCGCGCCAGTTTGGAAGACGCGATAGATATTGCCCAAAGAACGGAAACGACGGTTTTCGGAATTTCGACAAAAGCGGGTTTTCTCGGAACTGTGCCGGGCGTGGAAGCCGGAACGGTCAAGGACAGAGGCGATAAATATCTGACGAAACTCTGCGAAGAAACGGGCGGCGAAGTGTTTTTCACGGGCGATATGCTCGAACTGGAAAGGGCTTTTACAAAAATTTCAAAAGAACTCAATTCGCAGTATATTCTCACATATCGCCCGGCAAATCAGAATTTTGACGGCAGCGAGAGAGAAATCGAAGTGCGGTTTGCCGACAGCGACAAAGAAGATAAATACCGAATTCGCACGAAGAAAAGTTATCGTGCCGTCAGAGATGCTCTGAAATAAGTTTTCAGAGTTTCGGAGAGTTATAGAAAACCCGCTGAGATTTGAACTCGGAACAGTTTTCAAAATACTGAAATTTTTACTTTAGAGAACAATAGCAGTTAGAGAAATTTGGAGAAGAAGAAATGAGCCTGAAAAATAAATTAGCCGTATTAACGATCAGTCTGATGATTTTGGGATTTGCGTTTGTCAATCTGACAATTTCAGAGGCGCAGCAGATGCCGGCGAAGTCTAAAACGGAGGAGGCACTTCCGACACCGCCGCCGCTTACAACGCCGACTCCCGAAATTGACGAAACGGACGATATTATCAAAATTGATACGGAAGTCGTAAATGTTCTGTTTACGGCGCAGGATAAAAAACGCCGTCTTCTGACGACCTTAAAAGAAGGCGATGTGCGGCTTCTCGAAAACGGTCAGCCGCAGGAACTGATCGCCTTTACGCGCAAAGTTGATCTGCCGCTTTCATTAGCGATTTTAATTGACACGAGCAGTTCGCAGGAACGCACTCTGCCCGAAGAAAAGGATGCCGCCAAATCGTTTATCGAATCGGTTATCAGAGCCGCCAAAGACGAAGTTTCGGTGCTTTCCTTTACCGGAGAAACGACGCTCGAACAGGGAATGACCGGAAATATTTCGCGCCTGCATCGCGCAGTTGACCGCGTGGAATTCGTTCCGCCTTCCGGTTACGTCGGCGGCGGCGTGGTCGTCGGCGGCAGAATTCCGGGAACTCCGCCGATTTCAGGAACTAATCAGGCTTCCGCCGCTTCGACCTCGATCTGGGATGCGATCTGGATCACGTCAAACGAAATTTTGGCTTCTTCGCCGGAGAAAACCAGACGCGCAATCATTCTGCTCTCGGACGGTTACGACACTTACAGCAGCAAAAAATTCAGCGAAGCGGTAGAAGAAGCCTTGAAAGCCGAAGCCGTAATTTATTCAATCGGGATCGGCGATAATTTTTATTCGGGAGTGAACGAATCCGCTTTGAAAAAATTGTCGGAAAGAACCGGCGGAAATGCGTTTTTCCCGCGCGACGAAGGAGAACTGCGCCAAGCGTTCAGACAAATTCAGGACGAGATGCGCTCGCAGTATCAATTGGTTTACGAACCTGTTGACCAAAAACGCGACGGCTCATATCGCAATATCGAGATTCAATTGGTAAACCCCGAACTCGCCAAACAAAAAGTAAAACTCATTCACCGCGAAGGATATTTTGCCAAAAGCGATAAAGCGAAAGGAAAATAAGTTCAAAAGGTTTATTCTGTTATTTTCAAATTTAACCCGGAAAATAATTGATAAATCCATAAGAAGATAAGGCAGCAGCGTCGTGCGTCAGCACGACGCTGCTGTAAAAGTTTCAAGTTCACCTCAGCATCTTATTTCGGAGTTGAAAATTTAACAATTATTTAACTCCGAGTTCACCTTTTGGAAATCTCACAAAGTCTATTCTCAATCTTTCGGACAACAATCAAAAAGCCATTTACAAAGCCGAAAAATTAAGGTTATTTAAAACTTATTTTTGCCGGTTTTCACGCTAAAAGTTTGTTTGGACATCGAGGTTTACTCTGTCCGGGAGATTTATATGAAAAAATTAATAAAAAAACAAATCAAAAATTATTCGGGTATTTTCACGATTGCCTTATTTTTTGCGTTTACGGCGATCTTTTCTTTTGGACAAACCGACCAAGCCAGAATCGTCGGCACGGTCAGCGATTCGGTCGGCGGTCTTATCGCCGGCGCAGCGGTTACGATCAAAAACGAAAAAACCGGCGAACAGCGCACCGTAACGACAAGCGCGGAAGGCAACTATATAATCGCCGCCTTAAAGCCGTCCGTTTACACGATCAATTTCAGCGCGGCTGATTTTGCCGATCTCGCGCAGCAAAATGTGCAGCTTTCGGTCGGGCAGGAATTAAATTTGAATATCGTTTTACAGCCTGCCGGAACTACGGCAATTGTTAATGTTATCGCCACGGAAGCGGCGATCAATACGGCTTCGGCGAGTATGAGCGCGAACGTCAACCAGCGCGAAGTCGAGAGTTTGCCGGTCAATGGTCGCCAGCTTTCGCAGCTTTATCTGCAAGCTCCGGGCGCGGTCAACAGCGGTTCGGGAAGTTTCAGCGACATACGTTTTTCGGGTCGTGCCAATCAGCAAAACGTCATTCGCTACGACGGCGTGGAAGGCACGGCGATTATTGACGCTTCGCCGGGCAATCTGAACGGCGAAGTTCCGTCGCCCTTTCGTCTGCAGTCGAGTTTGGAAAACGTGCAGGAATTTCGCGTTGATTCAAGCAATTTTCCCGCCGAATTCGGCACGGGAACGGGCGGACAAATCAGCGTCGTCACAAAATCGGGCGGAAACCGATTTCACGGTTCGGTTTTTGAATATCTCCGCCGCGACTCGCTCGACGCGCGAAACTTTTTTGACAATATCTCGCCGGATTTGCCGAAAAGCGATTTGAAATTAGACCAGTTCGGCGGCTCAATCGGCGGTCCGATTATCAAAAACAGATTCTTTTTCTTCGGCAGTTACGAAGGCTACCGCGTGCGTTCCGGTCTGAACTTTGTCGAAGCCGCGCCGAGTTTGAGCCTTGCCCAAGCGGGCGCGTTGATTCCGGGAACGAATACGCCCGTTAATCCGGCGATTCAGCCGTTTATCGCGGCTTTCCGTTCGCCTGACGCGGTTGTTATTCCGGGCGCAACTTCCGCGCCGGGATTCGATATTGTGCAGCTTCAGGATACTGCGGAAACGAACGAAAATTCTTACGCTGTGCGGCTCGATTATAAATTCGACGATAAAAACAGCGCGTATTTTCGCTTTTTCCGCGACAACGGAACGGATAACAGACCGGAAGGCGTTTCAGGTCGGCGCGTTTTAATCCAAGCCGCACCGCAAAACGGGATTTTCGCGTTTCAGTCAATCATCGGCTCGAACAAGATCAACGAATTTAAAATCGGCTACAACGGCGCGAGAACCAGAATCAACGGTCAAGCACCGACGGTCAATGGTTTTGATTTGTCTTCGGTCATTGTCAACATTTCGGGCAGCGTCGCCAACACCGGAATTGCCGGACAGGGAACGTCTTCGGGAATCTCGATTCCGGGCGGTTTGGTTCGCGCCAACAGCGCGACCAACGGACGCGGACAGCCATACACGCCGTATTCATTGTCTTTTATTGACAGCTTAAATATTACAAGCGGAAATCACAACGTCAAATTCGGCGGCGAAGTTCGCTTAATCAGACTTTACACGGACAGACTCGGCGGCACGACTTACACCTTTTCAAACCTCGCCGCTTTTCTTTCAAATTCGCCGTCGTCGGTTCAATATTTGGGCGACGTTTCCGCGCCGAGCGTTTTCAACAACGGTTTAGCGGGCGAACGGCTTGCCAAGCAGGAATATTACATCGGCTACGGTCAGGACGAATGGAAAATCAATCCGGGACTGACTCTCAACTACGGCTTGCGCTACGAATACTACACCCCTCTGCGCGAAGAAAACAACGGCGACGTGTTGTTTGATATTGATACGGGAACTTTGAAGCCTTCGGATGCGGCGTTTTTCAAATCTTCCAAAACAAATTTCGGTCCGCGCGTCGCTCTGACGTATTCGCCGAATTACGATAAAACCGAGAGGTTTTTCTCCGGCGGCAAAACGGTTTTCCGCACGGGCTTCGGAATTTATTACGGTCCGGGACAAACGGAAGATCAGATTCAACCGATTGAATCTGATCGCGTGAGTTCGACGATCTCATCGCCGACAACCGTTAACGGGCAGCAACTGCTTGCATTTCCCGCGCCGCTTTCGGCAATCGTCGCCAATTTTAACGCCAATCCGAACAACCGACGCTATCAGCCGCGTGCTTACGCCAACGAATACGAAATTCCAGAGCGCGTCTATCAATACACTTTCTCGTGGCAGCAGGAATTGCCGTATAATTTGGTTTCGACCATCGCTTACGTCGGAAGTCAGGGACGAAATTTGTTTCTGCGAAGCGTAACAAATCAAATTCTGCCCGGTTCGGCAGCAATCACAAACGGCGCGGCTCTGCCGACAGGAACGGGCGTAATCAACCGCACAAATGCCGCCAATCAGGTTGTCGGCGTAACGACAATTCGCCAATTCGACATTATCAATAACCCGTCGGCTTGCAATTTGTCGGCGACGACGACGAATCCGATCTGCTCGCCGTTTGCCGAAATTGACTATAAAACTTCGGGCGGCGACGACAGTTACAACGCTTTACAAATGTCCTTGGCGAGACGTTTCAGTTCGGGTTTGACCTTAAACGCGCAATACACATTCGGCAGCAGTCGCGGAACGACGGCGGGATCAAATGAAGCCCGAACTTCGGCGCAGCTTGAAAACTTTGAAGCGGATCGCGGACGCAATAATTTCGACGTGCGCCATACATTCAATCTTTCCGCTTTATACGATTTGCCGATTGGCAGAAATCGCTTTGTAGATTTGGGCAAAATCGGGAATTTTTTAATCGGCGGCTTTGAAATCGGCGGAATTTTGAACGCCCGAAGCGGACTTCCCGTCGAAGTTCTCGTCGTGCGTCCCGATGTTGTCGCGGTTTGCCAAAAAGCGGGCGGCTGCACAATCGGTTCGACAACCGTTCCGCAAGGTTTTACCGCAAATCTCGGAACAAGTCCAAGCACGAATGTTCCGCTTCCCGCTGGATTCGCCGTAATTCCGAATGTTCCCGGCGGCGGCGCGTCGCGCAACGTGCGCCGTCCGAATATTACGGGCGAGCCGTTTTATCTGGACAATGACCGCAATATCTTGAATCCGGCGGCATTTGCTATTCCGGCGGCGGGAGAATTCGGCGATTTATCGCGCAACGCTCTGCGCGGTCCGATTTTCCGCCAGTTCGATCTCGTTTTGGCAAAGCGTTTTCGCATCAAGGAAACGATGAATATCGAGTTTCGCACGGAAGTTTTTAATCTGTTCAACATCACCAATTTTGCCAATCCGTCCGCGACTCTGAGTAACGCTCTGCCGACTTTGAGCGTTCCGTCCGGCGGCGCGGCTTACGCGGTGAGCAGCTTGAGTTCGAGCTTGCAGCCCGGAGAAAATTTCACGCAAATTCGCGCCGGTTCAACCTTCGGTCTGCTTCGCTCAACCGTCGAAAAAACCGTCGGTTTGGGAACAAACAGGCAAATTCAATTCGCTTTCAGATTTAATTTTTAAAGCGAAAACTTTTATTTAAAATGAAAAGGACACAAAAATTTAAAATTTCTTTGTGTCCTTTTCATTTTACCGGACTATCCAAATCGCCGGAAAGCAAAACGCTTATAGTTTTCAGCTATCTTGTCGGTTTCGGGAAAACCACAGGACTTTTATTTCCGTCCGTATCCACCGCGCGAACTCCGAAAAAGTAATTGTCTTTTGACATATTTTTCATATTTTTTTCCGTAACTTTCCCGACAAAAAGCGAATTCGTCCAGATCGGCGAAGTCGTATCGCGCCAGACGATTTCGTAACCCGCCAAATCCGATTCGGTGTTTGCGTCCCATTTCAAATCCGTGTCGTTCGTCAGTTTTGAAGTGTCAATCCCGACATTATTCGGCTTCGCGGGCGCGAGCGCGAGCGCGGCTAAACTTGCGATGTTAATTTTCGTTACGTTTGCGATGTAGCCGAAGTCTAAATATTCAATCGTATCGCCGTAAAACGTGCCGTTTTCGGTGCGGACGTTTTGATGCTGATGTTCGTAATCTTCGTGCGGTTCGGTAAAACGGACGCCGGGATAGCCGCGTTCCAAAAACGGTATATGATCGCCGCCGCGCAAATATCTGTCGCGCCGGTAAATTATCTGCACGCCGAATTTCGGCGAATATATTCTCGCCGCTTCATTAATATAACGCGCCAATTGACGCGCCGGAGAATCGTTTTCACCGCCGACGCTTCTTCTCAAATTCGCTTCGGCTTCCGATTCGTTCGACGGAACGCCTTCGGCAAAAACGCGCACCGAGTTTCTATCCGGCGCGTCCTTAAAAGTTTTCACGCCGCCGATAATGTCGTTGGTGAACATCGCTTCGATGTCCATATTTTTCTGCTTCGCTTGCTCGGCAAAATACGTCGCGCCCAAAAGCCCTTGTTCTTCGCCCGCAACCGTCATAAAAATTATCGTCGCGTCGAATTTCCGTTTCGACATCACACGCGCCATTTCGATCACGGCGGCAGTTCCCGAAGCGTCGTCATTCGCGCCCGGCGCGTCGCATTCCGCATCCGTCGGCGATGAACACATCGAATCGTAATGACCGGAAACAACATAAATTCTGTCGGGATCGGTTGTCCCTTTTAATGTTGCAACAATGTTAGTGAGTTTCGTCGGTTCGGGAATTCGTCTGGCTTTTTCCTGCAAAAACGTCTGCTTTTCAACATTTAAACAGCCGCCGCAATCCTTGGAGATTTTCTGAAACTCTTCATAAATCCAATCAGCCGCCGCGCCGATTCCGCGCGTCGGATCGTCCTGCGCCGAAAGCGTATTGCGCGTTCCGAACGAAACAAGTTTTTTTATATACGATTCGATTCTCGTCGGCGAAACGTCTTTCACCATTTTTTGAATCGCCGGATTCGGTTTGTCTTTCATATTTTGCGCGAAAGAATCAGCCGCAAAGACACAAAAACATAAAGCAAAAACGATAAATAATTTTGATTTCATAATTTTAGATTTCCAAGAAAAATTTTAACCACAGATTAACACGGATAAAGAAAAATTTTGTTTAGTAAGTATTTTAATACACTTTTTCAGCTAACGAAAAGTTTCTCCAATTCCAAAGCACAATTCGGCTTTTTTTGAAAACCTGATTTCGACTAATAATTTTCCATTAACAAAAAACTGTAAATAACCTAATTTATCTGAAAGTTTTCTTGTTCCGTAAATTATGCGTTCACTTTTTATCTTATGAAATTCAGTTAAATATTTTACGGCATCCGTAATCCGATTATCGTTGTAACGAGATTTTTCGCCTTTTGAAGAACCGCCGATTATTATCAAATAGCTTTCGTTTTCTCCTAACTTATTAAATTTAATGCCTGTAACATCTAATTTTCCACTAATTGTTTCACAGTTATCAGGGAAAATCTTTATCTTCTTACTATTTTGCGCTAATAAAATATAAGGACAGACACAAAAAATGAAGAGAACAAACGATAATTGAAATATTATTTTCGGGAATTTCATTGAATTTTAAGTTGCGGCGTATTCCGTATATTTTCGCAAAGCGGGCGATTTGAAAGCCAGAACGATCTCGTCTTTTTTCACGCCGTGTTTTTCCAAATCCGTCGCAATTCCTTCTTCCGTGTTGTCTTCCTGAATCCAGATTTTGCCGTCAATTATATCGAGATGAGCGATTATTCCATACATATTTCGCTGGTCGTTCCAACCGACGTTAAACAAAACATAACGATCTCGCTGTCGGTCAAAAACAACTTCGGGTCTTACATTTTTTTCAGGCGGAGCAATTTTCGGCGTTATAAATTCCGCCCATTCGAGCAAAACTTTCTCAACTATATCACGCATTTTATCTACATTTTCCATCCGATTATTTCCTCCTCTTCGATTGAATATCCGAAAATTTTCAACATTCCGTCGCTCAATAAAATCTCGCCTCTGATGCCTCCGAAAAGATCATAAAAAACAGATTCGGGAACAGCTAAAAATAATACTCTTTCCGGGTCTTGTTCTTTCATCAACAAATGATACAAATAATACTGACCGAGAGCTTTCTGCAAATCTTCGGTTTCGGATTTGCCGACAAAACTCTTAACCTCGACGGCGATTTTTTCGTTCTCCTTTTCAGCCGCAATAGCCCGTTCCGCCGCCAAATCAACATACAAAGTTTTCACTCCCCATTCTAGATTATAAGCATCATCGGTAATCGTCCAGCCGTCCTTGATAAGCGCGTTTTTAACTTTGTCGTGAAAAATATCCTTCGCGGGCATAAAATAATTTGGTAAGTAATCGGATACAAATAGTTTAGGTTATAGATTCGGAATAGATTATAGATAAAAGATAATGACTGATAGTTTCAGAAACAGTTTTATCTATAATCTGTCAGCTATAATCTTTTATCTATTCCGAAACTTAATATAATTTAATTTTGTTTGACTACTTACCAATAATTTTACTATAAATCATCTGCTCAAAACATCATAAGCCTTTAATTTATTTCCATCCGCCGAATAAAGCAAGCCGATTGTTTCGTCGGTGATAAAACGCGCGTCGGGTTCGGAAACTAAAATATAACGCGCGTCTTCGCCCGTGTTGACGTTTACGCCGAGTAAACCTTTTTTGTCAAAAGGTTCGGGCAGATCGGTGTAAAAATACATATAATTTCCGCGAAATTCCGCAAGGCGTTTGCGGCGCAAAAAGTAATCGGAAAGTTTTTCAATTTGGCTGACAGGATCGAGTTTTTCAATTAAACTTTCCTGAACTTCCGCCCGCGAAGGCGTTGCGCGGCGAACAATTCCGCCGATGATTCGTCCGCCGATTTCAGAACGATTCGGCGCGATTATTTGAAAATTTCTCAAATTATTTATTCTGCTTAAAAAATTCGGATTTCTCGAAGCGATGCCGTAAACTCTGATGCTGCCGCCGATATAATCACGCGCGGAATTCGTCGCCAATGTTGTTAGATCAAATCCCGAAAATCTCGTTTTTATTCCCGACCAGCGAAAAGAAAGAGCGTTTCGCGCTAAATTTACGCCGCGAAAAGCGTTTATCGCTTGAGTCGCCAAACCGCCGTAACGAAAATAAAGCGCGGTTGCGCGAAGCGCGATTCCCGCGACGACTCGAAAAATTCCGCGCGACGGCGGTTTGTGTTTCGCCGTCCAGACGGGACGCAATTCGCCTTTCTGAAATTTCAAATCCGATATTTGAAACGCCCGCAGTTCATCGCGTCCGCCGACAATTGCTTCGCCCGATTCGTTTATCAAAACAAACTGCGCGTCTTTTACATCGTGATCGGATTTTCGCAGACGCTTTCCGCTGCTCGCGTCAAGCGAAATTAGATCGTCTTCGTCGGCAATCAAAATCGTATTCTTGTCGGCGAAAACAAAATTCGTCAAACCCTTGTCCGCGCCTTTGTAACGCCACAGACGCTTGCCCGTTTTCGCGTCAATTGCCGAAACGCCGAACGGACCGTGTTTTTTTATCTCGCCGTCTTTGATGCGCGTAAACTGCCCGCCCGTGCGAACATACAAAACGTCGCCGACAACTGCCATTTCCGGCGTAACGCCCAAATCATCGGCTTTCCAAACGACATTTCCCGTTTTTCTGCTGGCGGCGCGAACTTTTCCGCGTCCCGAAATATACAAATTTTCGTCGTCAAAAACCGGATCGGCATCGGTCAAAGCCAAACCGTCTTCGTTAATACCGAATTTCTCGCGTTCGCGCGATTTTCCCGTTGCCGCGTCATAAGAAGTTACGCCTTCGTAAAAGATAAAAAGTCTGCCGTCCAAAATCAAAGGCGGGCGATAATTGTCGAGCGTAAAAGCGATTTTTTCGCTTTTTTCCAGATCAAAACGCGACGGCATCAACTCGACATCGTTGACAAAATCTCTGTCCCAAAGTTCCTCACCGTCGGAAAGCCGTAAAACGTGAATTTGCGGTCTGCGCCGCAATTCCTCGCCGAATTCGCCGCGCGAATTTTTAACAATTACAACCGCGATCAAGTCTTTTGCAGGTTCAACCGCAAGCTGCAAAACGTCGCCTTTGATCTTCTCGCTGCGCCAAATCGAATCGCCCGTCAGCAGATCAATCGCTTCGAGCCTCGATCTTTTGCCTTCGTCAAGCGACATCAAGATCAAATCCGTTCCCGGCACAGGCGTAATCGAAGTTTCGTCCAATCCGCGATGATCTCTGCGCCAGATTTTTTGTCCCGTCTGTCCGTCAATCGCAAACAGCGAATTGTTCGTTCCCGCCAGCAAAATGCCGAAATCCGTCGTTTGATAAAACGCGATTTTCCCGCTTAAATTTGCCTGCCAAACCGTCTGCGCTTGTGAAATCAGGGCAAATGAAATTAGAAACGCAAACGCGCAAATAATTTTCACACAATTATTTTTCATAAAAAAACACGAAAGACAAATAAAATTTTATGTCGTTTCGTGTGATGCAGACGAATTGTAAAAAGTTTTTACTAAAAATATAAATCAACGGTAGAAACGGAACCACGTCCATCTTGGCGGCAGCAAACGCATTAGCGTTTGAATAATGTCGGGCAGCTTTAGAGTTTTTCTTTAAAATTTAAAGTTTGCCGTCGAAGTTTTCGTGCTACGCATTCATTGCCGCCAAGATGGACGTGGTTCCATCGCTGAAATTTCCACTCTTAGCTTGCATCAAAATTAGAGCTTTACTGAATTCGATAAGCCTTTTCTTTCCAGACGATTATCACAATTCCGCCGAGATTTTCGACGATCACGCGCAAATCTTTATCTAATTTTTTGTATTCATTCGTTCCGCGCGTGATCTTTGTTGTTTTTTGATCTTTGTAATCAATATCAATCCAGACGTTGTTTTCGCGCTTAAAATTTTTTCCGCCGACGCTTGTTTTTCTTTCTGTTGATTCACTTCTCTTTGCGCGTTCCGACGCTTGATTTGCAGCAGGCGAACCTTTTCTGCTTAACGTTTGAGGATTTTTGCTTTGCGACGGACTCGGCGCGGCGTAATTGCTGTCCGCTTTGTCTTCCGCAACAGCTTTTTCCCTTTCTTCGGATTCGGCGGTTCTGGCTTCCTTCGCATCAGTTGCTGTCATTGAAACTCCGCTTAAATCGGCATCTTCAACACTCGGCGACGACCTTGGTTTGGCAGTCGTTACTTCGTTTTGCCGCGCACTTTCGAGATTATTTTCCGCTTGGTTTTTTCTCGCAGGTTCGGGCGCGTTTGGCGTTTCTTTTCTCAAATCATTGGAATTTTCCGTCAGAGGAGTTTCTAACGAATCCGCAATAACCGCGTTTGAATTCAGATTCGCCATATTCGCGTCGGCGGCAGAATCCGTTTCCGCCGAAACTTGTTTTCTGGAAATTGTATTGCTGTTTGAATTAAACACTTGCTCGTTCATCTGCGAAAGCTGCGTGTCCGACGAAGTGTAATTTTGAACCGCGACAAAAGCGACGAGTCCCGAAAACACGAGCAGTAACGCGCCCAAACCGTAAGCCAGATTCGGCGCGGCAAAAATCTTGCGATACCACGGAACAGCCGCCGCAGCTATTTTTTTCTCGACAATTTTCGCGGGCGCGTCGTCTGGAATTTCCGAATTTAAGACGATCAGATTCGACAGAGAAACGCGGCAATTATCGCAATTCGCCAAATGCTCCGTCGCGCGAATTTGCGCCTTTACGGGCAGAACATTTTCGGCAAAAGCTGAAATTTCGTCCGCGTCCAAATGCGAAACATTCGCGCCCGAAACGGTTTTCACGTTTCGCGCCTCGTTTCGCAAAAGAGCATTAATTTCATTGTCGAAGTTAAATTCCATCAAAATAAAGTTTCTCTCAAATAGTTTTCACCAATCCAAGCCAACTAAAGAACGCTCGACCTTATGATTTCTTGCGCGACGACGAAAAAAATCAAAATCCCGAACATCGTTTCGATATTCAAACCGAGATTTGATGCCGTTTCGGACAGATGGCGTTTGACCTCTTCCGCTTGCCAACCGCGATTTTCCTGCAAATTTTTCTCAACCGTTTTTCTCAAATTCGCCTGAATTCTGGCAAGTTTGCGGCTCGCCGTCGCTTCGTGAAAACCGAATGTTTTGCCCAAATCCTTTAATTTTAAATCGTCAAAATAATAAAGTTTCAGCAGCAATTTGTCTTCCGCTTCGAGTTCCTTAATCGCTTCTTGCAGCGCGTTTGCCACATCGGTTTCAGCCTGTTTTTCGCTGAAATCTTCTTCGGGATTTTTGATATTCGGCGTAAGCGCGAAATTTTCGTCCTTTCCCGCAGACTCGCTCGCCAGATTATCAAATTCACGGTCTTCCTCGATCTGCACGATTCGTTTCATCTTGCGAAATTGGTCAATCGCCAATTGATTCGTAACGGCGCGAAGCCAGCCGCCCAAACTTCCGCGCCCCGAATAATAAGCGAGTTTGCTTTTTTTATTACCCTTTTTATCAACGCGCAAACCGTATAATTCCGCCCAGATCGAACCCGCCAAATCTTCGGCATCTTCCTTATTTTTGGCAAATTTATAAGCCGCCGATTTGACCGTCTGATCGAAATTTGTAACCAAATCGCCCCAAGCCGACTCAATGCCTTTTTCGCAAGCGATCACCAAACAAAAATCATCGGCGCGAATTTCGTCAACAAATTCCTTGATCTCCGAACGATCCGCATTTTCATTATCCCGCAAAACATATTTATCAACCGCCTTCACAACGCGCAAACGCAAATCATCCGCTTCGAGTCCACGCGAATTTTCAGCGCGTGAAATCAGATGCGCGACCGCTTCTTCAACGGTTGATTTATATTTTGGTGCAAGCGAATCCATTTGCAAATTGAACAAATTTTAACACTCTTTTGCTAAAATTGGGAACAAAGAATAATAATTGGTGTCTAATCAAGTGAAACAATGAAAACATCTTCAATAATTAGCATAACGATTTTTGTATTTCTTTCGCTTAATACTGTTTTTGCACAAACTAATAAAGCTAAAATAAGTCAGGGTGGTGTTTGCAACGGATGGGCAAATTATCTTCCAAAACCTGAATATCCGAAAGAAGCAAAAGCTAAAAATATAAACGGACAGGTCAGCGTGCAGCTTCTGGTTGATGAAAAAGGAAATGTGTTGACAGTAAAAACTGTGTCTGGACATCCTGTTTTTCGCTCAAGTGTAGAAACGGCGGCGTTAAAAGCAAAATTTACAGATTATCAAGCGGACAAATCCGAGAAAATGTCTTGTGTTCTAACTTATTATTTTAATCCGAAGGGCGAAGTTGATACAGGCGTTGAAAATAAAGATTTAGAACAGAAAGAAAATAACAAAGGGAAACCGCGAATTTGCACGGGCGGAGTTCGTAACTCAGTAGCAACCTATTTTCCGCAACCGAACTATCCGAAAGAAGCGCAAGATAAAAATATTATCGGTGTCGTCAATGTTAAAATTTCAATTGATGAAGAAGGAAATGTTACTTCGGCAGAAGCCTGCTCCGGTCATCCTCTTTTACAGCCCGAAGCCGAAAAAGCGGCGATGAAAGCGAAATTCAAACCAACAAAATTGTCGGGTCAGCCTGTCAAAGTTTCCGGTATTCTTGTTTACAGATTCAAACCAGACAGCGAAAATCATACTAAAACTGAAAAGACAAACACTATCGGTCACCTGCCGCCAAACGCAAAACCCATATTTGCTCCTCAACCGAAATATCCGACAGCGGCAAAAATTACCAAGATTTCAGGCAAAGTTTCTGTCGAGATTTTGATTGATGAAGATGGAAATATTGAAGAAGCAAAAGCGGTATCAGGTCATCCTCTGCTCCGAGCGGAAGCGGAAAAAGCCGCGCGAGAAACGAAATTCGAGCCGATAACTCTTTCCGGGAATCCTGTAAAAGCGAGAAGTGTTATTGTTTATGACTTTAAGCGATGAGATCAAAGTTTGAATCGAATACGAATTTAAAAATCAAGTTATTTGGTTAAATTATACAATTCACTTAAAATTTACTTGACATTTAAGTAGTTTTTAAGTAAATTTTGCATATAACAGTAAAAATTTTAAGGAGCAGAAGAAATTATGCCTAAGGAAAAAAAAGAATCAATAAGATTAAGTTTGGATGTGTCGCCTGAACTTAATGAACTTTTAGAAAATTTAGCGGCTTCGACGGGCGGAACAAAAAGCGATGTTCTCCGCAAGGCGATTGCGTTAATTGAAATTGCCGCTAATGCAAAAAGAGACGGTTTAAAATTAGGATTAGCCGAGCAAAATCAAGAACTGAAAACTGAGATTGTCGGAATATGAGTAAATTAGATGTCAACGAAGTAGCTCAACGCCAAGATGTAAATATAAACATCGCTTCTAAAGAGCATCCCGACGAAAGAACATCGCGCCTCAAACGCGAAGAAGAAGAAGCTAAACATCAACACCAAAAGGATTTTTATCTTTTTATTGTAACAATTGGCGTTGTCGGTTTAGCTTTTTTAGCTTGCCTTTTTATAATTCTCTCCGGTAAATACAGCGCGGAAACGGAAAAGACGATGCTTGCGCTGCTGACTTTGATTGTCGGCGGACTCGTCGGATATTTGACTGGAAAATCTTCAAAATAACTTTACCGCAAATGCTTCCGCCGGGCAGTTTTAGTTGCCGCGAATTTTCTGTCGCCTGCTATCGCGCCTCTTACACATCCGGGTTTTTGCTAAACTTGCGCCGGGCGCACACGGCTTGGTGATATATTTGCAGTCCACAATGCGAGTTGTGAAAATAATTTACGAAACATTTTCAAGCGGTTGAATAACCGCGACAAATATTTATGCCGCACAAATATATTATTTCCTTAGATCAGGGAACAACAAGTTCCAGATCGGTTTTGTTCAATGAAAAAGGGCGTTTGCTCGATATGGCTCAACAAGAATTCGGGCAGATTTATCCAAGATCGGGTTGGGTTGAACACGACGCGGAAGAAATCCTTCAAACTCAAATGGATACGTTTGCCCAAGTAATTTCCAGAAATACTATTTCGGCGAACGAGATCGCCGCAATCGGGATCACCAACCAACGCGAAACGTCAATTATTTGGGACAAAATCACGGGAAAACCGATTTATAATGCAATCGTCTGGCAGGACAGACGCACCGCAGATATTTGCGAAGAACTCAAAGAAAAAGGTTTGACCGATTACATAAAACGCTCGACGGGTTTGGTTGTTGATTCATATTTTTCCGGCACAAAAGTTAAATGGCTGCTCGATAATGTCAAAAATGCGAGAGAAAAAGCCGAGAACGGCGAACTGCTTTTCGGCACGATTGATTCGTGGCTTTTATGGAACTTAACGAATAAAAAAGTTCACGCGACAGATTATTCAAACGCTTCGCGGACAATGCTTTTCAATATTGAAAATCTCGAATGGGACGGAAAAATGTTGGAAGAATTGAATATTCCAAAATCAATTTTGCCCCAAGTAAAACCGTCCGGTTATTATTTCGGCGACTATGAATCAGACGGCGTGAAAATTGCTATCGCCGGAATTGCGGGCGATCAGCACGCGGCACTTTTCGGGCAGGCGTGTTTTGAAAAGGGAACGGCGAAAAACACTTACGGCACGGGATGTTTTATGCTGATGAACACGGGCGAAAATTTGCAGTATTCGGAAAACGGTTTACTCACGACAATTGCTTGGGGATTGGACGACAAAGTTTTTTACGCGCTCGAAGGCAGCGTATTTATTGCCGGAGCGTCAATTCAATGGCTGCGCGACGAACTGAAATTTTTTGATTCGGCATCGGAATCCGAGAAAATGGCGTTGGAAGTCGGAGGCGAAACCAGCGTCTATGTCGTTCCCGCGTTTGCCGGACTCGGCTCGCCGTATTGGGATATGTATGCACGCGGCGCGATTTTCGGTTTAACCCGCGACACAGGGCGAAAACACATTACCAAAGCGACGCTCGAATCAATCGCTTATCAAACAAAAGACCTTGTAAACGCAATGCAGGAAGATTCAAAAATCGAACTCGCCGAACTGAAAGTTGACGGCGGAGCGTGTGCCAATAATTTCCTGATGCAGTTTCAAGCCGACATTTTAGATACAAGAATCGAACGTCCCGAAGTCATCGAATCAACTGCATTGGGTGCGGCATATTTAGCGGGAATAACCGTCGGACTCTGGAAAAAAGAAGACATTATCAACAATCGAAAGATCGAACGAACCTTTGAGCCGAAAATGGACGACGCGAAAAGAATCAAACTATATAAAGGTTGGAAAAAAGCCGTCAAACGCACAATGAATTGGGAAGAATAACAGCAGCAGTAGCACGGCGGAATTTGTAGAATTATTATTTGTCCATTGTTAATTCTGCTAAAACCGGCAAATGATCCGACGGATATTTCAAATCTTTTGAATCGCTCAAAACCGCGTATTTCTTAACCTTTACGCGTTTTGAATCGTCAACGAAAATATAATCAATCAATCTCGTAATGGGTTCGTTAAACTTAAATGCGTTAAAAGTTCCGCTTGGTCCGAAAGGCTTTTCTTGGGAAATTTCCCGCGTGTCGAACATTGATTTTTTCAAATCGTTTATCAGTTCCGATTCGGGTTCGGCGTTAAAATCGCCCATTAAAATTACGGGATAATTTTTCTTGTTGACTTCTTTTATTTTCGCCAAAATCAGATTTATGCCGTTTTTTCTCGCCAGTTCGCCCGTGTTGTCCAAATGCGTATTGAAAACCCAGAACGTCCGCTTGGTTTTGTTGTCTTTGAACAATGCGTAAGTGCAGATTCTGATATACGAAGCGTCCCATCCTTTTGAAACTTTTTCGGGCGTTTCCGAAAGCCAGAAGGTTTGCTCGCCGGAAGCTTTGAATCTCGATTTATCATAGAAAATCGCCGAAGCCTCGCCTTTTCCAACGCCTTCTCTGCCGATTCCGATGTGTCCGTATTCGGGAAAACTCGCCTCTAAATCATTGATTTGATTCGGCATCGCTTCCTGCACGCCTAAAATTTCGGGTTCGTAAAATTTTATCTGCGAAATGAAAAAATCTTTGCGCTTGTCCCATTGATTTTCGCCGTCGGATTTAATATCAAGGCGAATGTTGTAGGTCATAACCTTCAAATTCTGAGCATTTGCCGCAAAAGTAAAAAGTAAAATAACGAAAACCGTGAATTTAATAACTGTGTATTTTTTCATTTTCTCTAAACCTAAAAACTTTCAGACTTGAAAACCTTAAACGCAAGTTTAGGATAATCGGTTGTAATTCCGTCAACTTCGAGTGCTTTGAGTTTTTCCATTAAAAGATATAATTTGCTTGATTCGGTCAAATCTTGAAAAATCAACAAAAAGTCAGTCGGATTACAGCGATTTTGAAGCCGAAAAATTAAGAATGATAAAACTATCGCAAATGTTTCCGTAAAAACGAAATAATTTTGTAGCCGTCGAGGTAAACCCAGGGTTTTTCGCCCAAAGTATAATGTCCGCAGGGAATTACAACTTCATCGTGTTCGACGTTTTTGGCGCGAATTTCCTTCATCATTTGGCGCGAGAGGTCAACGGGAAAAGTTAAATCGTAAAGTGTGTAAATATATCGCTGCGGGCGCGGCTTTGATTCGGCTAATTTGTCCATATAAGCCATTGGCGAGATCGGCATCCAGTATTCGCGGAGTTCTTCGAGCGTTACATCGTTTTGCAAACCTTCTTTGACGTGATAGGTCGAAAGTCCGTTCCAGACGACATCGGCGACGTAGCCGGAAACGTGATTGAAAACGCCCGCGTCAATCGTTTCGTCGTGAACGAAGGCGAAAAATCCGACGCAGCTTCCGATACTCGTGCCGACAACTCCGACTTTTTCATAGCCTTTCATTTTCAGCCAGCGAACGGCGGCGCGTGTGTCTAAAACCGATTGCCGCAAACTTTGCAGCGTTCGCCCGACATTCGGCGCAACCAAATAATCAGCGCGTTCGAGTTCCGGCGGCAT
Source organism: Pyrinomonadaceae bacterium (assembly GCA_965214585.1). Taxonomy (GTDB): domain Bacteria; phylum Acidobacteriota; class Blastocatellia; order Pyrinomonadales; family Pyrinomonadaceae; genus JAHCHG01. Next base: position 2,315,866 of record OZ243957.1, read on the forward strand.
CCGTTCTTCGTGATACGGCAATGTCAGACGTAGCGCGGAAATGCCGACTTTGTTAAAAAACTTGCATAAATCAAAATAAGTTCCCGCCTTCGCGTTCCAATGCGGAAGCACGACGACCGCTGCTTTTTTGTCTTTTTCGTGCGGGAAAAATTGCGCGTATGCCGTATTATTTTCAACCGAAGGAGTTTTGATCGCGCTCGTCCAAGTTAGCTGATTTTGGATTTTGGATTTTGGATTTTGGATTTCATTTGTAACTTCCAAATTGTAATCCGTAATTTCGGGAAGATAATAAAACTCATTACTGTTCTCCACCATTTTTTTCGAGTATTCCCGAAAAAGTTCACGCGGATCATCGCCGTTCGGATTGTCCGCAATAAATTCTGCGCCCCAGCCGAACGGATGCACAATACGATTGTCGTTGAGCATCGCAAAATATCGTTCCCGCTTGTGCATATAGCGTTTGAACATAAGTTTTTAATGGTAAAAAATCGAAGCGAGATTAGCAAATGATAAAGAATTATTGCCCGCGAATCTACGCGAATTTATACGAATAAGACAATCAAAATAACCAAAGCGAAATTATTCAAACCTTTTTCAATCTGATTTGGATTATCTTTTCTTTTATTCGTGTAGATTCGCGGGCAAAAAAATCTTATCACTTCGCCTTCGGCAAACTCAAAAGATTGGCAAAAAGCCGATACGCGCCCGGAACTCCGGCAGGCAATTGTCGGAAAAATGCGTAAGATGTATAAACAAATTTTCCTTTCCCGATTTCCGCATAAACCATTCCGCCTTTGTTTTCCGGCTCGCCCGTATCGTGCGCTTCAAGGAGCGGCGTGTATCTTTCGTCAAAGGTCGTGAACGCATATAAATTTCGCTCCTGCACCCAATTTTCAAAATCTTTCTGCGTAATTTTGTTCGGAAAATTAAACACCGGAGAATTCGGCTCAATAATCGTAACCCGCGCATCTTCTTCCGCCACACGCGCTGCCATTTTTGCGGGAAAAGGTGCAAGATTTTGGCTCAGATAAGCATTCTTCTGATATTGCACAACGAGCGTTCCGCCATTTTTCACATAATCCAAAATCCGCCCGTTATTAGCGACAAAATCCGCCCGAACTTCCGAAGCACGGATGCCGACGACGATCACATCGAATCCCGACAAATCACCGTTCGCCAAATCCTTTTCGCCCAACATTTCGACGTTCAAACCCATCTGCCGAATCGCATCCGGCACGGCATCGCCGCTTCCCATTATGTAGCCGACTTTGACGGGCGCGACTTTCAAATCTAAAACTTCGATTTTTGCCACAGCATCGGTGTAGAAACGATGCGTCTGAATATGCGGATAAGCGATGGTGTGCATCGTTTGGCGAAAAAATTCCTCGCCGCTTTTGATATTTGCGCCGATTTTATAACTGCCGTTTTCCGCGTTCGCCGGAATTATTACGTCAAAAGCAAATGATTTACTCTCATCTTTTTTATTGAGTTGAACGATTCCGAAATTCTGCTTTACCTTCCAATTTCCCGGTAAATACAAGTTTGCCGAACCGCTGAAAGCCGTCGAAGAATTATTTTTTACATTCAAAACAATTTGCCGCGTCTGCGGTTTATCGCTGTTCGGAACTATCAGCAAATCTTGGTTAAAACTCAAAGAAACTTTTGGCACTACATTAAACTCCCGGCGAATTTCACCGCGCACGTCGTCGGCGTAACGATATTGAAATGACTGCAAAATATTAATTTTAGTTTCTGCAATTTCAATTTCTGCTGCGGCTGAAAGTAGTGGAACATCAAACGGCAAATTTAGGTTAAAAACATTTGTCGTCCAAGTAAATAAGTTATCCTTTATTTTCTCTGTGAGCCAATATGGTTGTGTCAGTTTGGCGTGATCGAGCATTTTAGTATCGGTCAATTTAATTTTAAAATACGCGGATTCATTGGCGATTTCTCGACGATAGGGATTTTGCACGTTTTCCGTCGGTGCATTAGCTTTTTTAATATGCACTTGGTCGCATCCGCCCGAATCAACATTATGACAAAATTTTCTGACATCCAGTTCTTTGACTTTGATACTCAAATCGGCGGGAAAAAAGAGTTTCACGACGGCGGCAAATTCTTCGCCCGGCACGGCGGTTTCCTGTTCCGTCAAGGCTTCTATTCTTATTCCGGCGGCTAATCTGATAGCTTCGTCAAATTCCCGCCATTTGATGCTCAAAATATCGCTTAATTTCGATTCGTTAATTTGCCTCGGCATATTTTTTTTTCGTTCTTCTTCAGTTCCCGAAAACAGATTAAAATCGTCTCGATAAGCAATCAGAGCGTTTTTCCCGGCGGCTAAAATTGGCAAAATCCGGCGCGGATCATTCGGATTAAATTCATTATTTGCACGTTCGACGGAGTTTTGAATTGCCGCAAGTTTTTGTTTAGTAAAATCGTTAACCGCCGTTTCATCTTCGACAAATGTTTTTGCCGCGCCCGTCAAAGAAACGTCTATGCCGTCGAAAATGCTTTTCTCGTCTTGGATTTTCGGCACATTGCTTTCAACCAAATTCAAACCGGAAAATCTGTCACCTTTTAACTCTAAACCGCCTTGTTCCTGAGTTTTATGCTGACTTCGACCTTCCGCCGCGATTTCGGCGTAACTTCGCCCCAAAAGAAAATCATATTTTCCCGTGTTTATTTTCAAAGTCGGTTCTTCCGTCGAACGAAAACTTTGTCCGACATAAAATTTCAAAACCTGCCAAGGTGCGCCCGAATTTTGACATTGCATTGGATCGGCGGCGGCTTTGACAGCTAAAGGCGTGATGTAACCGGCGTATTGATGTTGTCCGTGTCCGTCGTTCGGAGTTCCCGAAAAGCGCGAAATGACGATGAGCGGGCGAAAGGTGCGAATCGCTTGAACCGTGTCGCACAAGATTTCTTTTTCGCCCCATTTTTCTTTCGCTTCGGCGAGAGTTTTGGAAAATCCGTAATCAAAAGCGCGTGTAAAATATTGCTCCGCGCCGTCTAATCTTCGCGCCTGCAAAAGTTCTTCGGTGCGAATCACGCCGAGCGATTCAAACAATTCAGGACCAATAACATTTTGTCCGCCGTCGCCGCGTGTCAGCGAAAGATATGCGGTTCGGGCATTTTCGCCGCGAGCCAAATATGCCAGAAGCGCGGAATCTTCATCGTCGGGATGTGCGCCGATCATCATCACGCTTTTTGTATTGTTCAAGCGTTTTAATAATTGTCCCAAACCGACTGCGCCTTGATCGTAAATCGGGCGCACTTGTGCATCAACGGATAATGGAAAGTGGAAAACGGAAAATAAAAAGAGGATTGAAACGAAAATTTTACATTTTGAATTTTGCATTTTTAATTCTTCGTGGTTTAGCTTTGCAGAAAATCTTCAACCGCGATTTCGAGTTCGGGAAAAGCGTTTAGTGTAAATTTGTCGCCGATTTTGTAAATTTGTTTCAAAACATAGCCGTCCGCCGTCGGATTTTGATAATCTTCGACGGTTTTGTTTTCAACATTAACAATCAAATATTGCAGAATTCCGGCGCGTGAATAACTCATACTTTTTACATTTCGGTCAACATACAAAGTAGAATCGGAAATTTCAATCAGCAATAAAATATCTTCCGGTTTCGGATGATTTTCGAGATATTTTTCACGCGGCAGTTTTGCCAAAACAACATCGGGTTCGGGTTCGGTTGATTCGTCGAGCCAAATCGGATTTTGATTTCGTATGACACAATTTTCATCTAAATTTTTGTAAAAAAATCTTGTGATCACATCGTTATAAGAACTATGTTTTGTTCCCTTCGGCATTTTTTCAATTATTCTCCCGTTCAACAATTCGACATTATCATTTTCGTCCAAAATTCCGTGTTCGATCATTTCGTCATAAATTTCGACTGAAATACGATATGGTTTGCCCGTGTATTTTTCGTATAATTTGCCGCCGATAAGTTCGATTTTATGTTGTGTGGTCAAAATGCCTTTTTCAATCATTTGATGATAAAGATTTACATTTATAAGAAACGGTTTTATTCCGTTGATAGTGGTTTCCTGCAATTCGTTTAGTTCTATTACCGCCGACATAATTTTTTTTCACCTCACGATTTATTATAATCGTTTTTGACCGTCAAACTCAATAAATACCCGAAAATCACGGTCATCAAACAGCCGATGACATTAAACCATAAAAATTCGATTTGGAAATATTTCTTGTAAAAAACCAAATCCGCACTTCCCGAAACCGTCTGCCAATAATCAGCCAGAAAACCGAAATTGCTTATCAGAGCGATTGATGAAATGCCGCACAATAAACCGAAAAACGCGCCGCGTGAATTTGCTCTTTTTACAGCGAAGGCGAGAACGAAAACGCCGAGCAGCGAACCGTAGAAATATGAACCGAAAAGATTGACGACTTCGATCAATGAACCGAGATTGACGGCGAAAATGGCGACGATGCAGGCGAAAAATCCCCAGATGAATGTTGAAATTCTGCCGACTTTGACGGTTTGTTCGTCGGAAGCGTCGGGTGCGTAAAGTCTTCGGTAAAAATCAATCGTCGTCGCCGTGGCAAGCGCGTTTAGTTCCGCCGCAATCGAACTCATCGCCGCCGCGAAGATTGCCGCGATGATTAACCCGATCACGCCCATCGGCATATTTGCAATGACGAACGACGGGAAAACATAATTTACATCGTTAAACTTTTCGTTGCCGCCGTCTTTAATAAATTTGATGGCTTCTTTGCGCTTTGTTTTTAGAAGTTCATTCGCCGTTAAATAATCTTTTCTCGTCTGCTCATTTCTGTTTTCCACAAAATTTACCGCAAACCGCGAATTTTCGGCGTGAAGGCGAGCGTAATCTTTTTCTAAAGTCTGAAATTGTGCGCTTTGTTCGGCTTTTGCAAGTTCGTTGGCATTAAACACAATCGGCGGCGCATTAAATTGATAAAAAACGAAAACCAAAACGCCGATGAGCAAGATAAAAAACTGGATCGGAATTTTCAAAAACGCGCTCATCAACAGCGAAGTTCTGCCTTCGTCAACCGATTTCGCCGTCAAATATCGCTGCACTTGCGATTGATCGCAACCGAAATATCCAAGCATCAAAAACAAACCGCCGATTAAACCCGACCACAGCGTATATTTTTCATTGAGATTGAATTCCGTGTTGACAGTATCAAGTTTGCCGACAGAACCCGCGAGATAAAGTCCGTCAGTTAAAGAAACGCCAGTCGGAAAACTCGAAATAATGATAAAAAGAACGACGCTCAAACCGACGAAGATAATCACCATCTGCTTAACATCCGTCCAAGTTACGGCTTGCACGCCGCCGACCATCGTGTAAATTGTCGTCGTCAAACCGATGCCGAAAATCGTCAAAATTAAATTCCAGCCGAGAACAATCGAAAGAATAATCGCCGGCGCGGAAATAATCACTCCGACACCGAGAGCGCGGGAAACGAGAAAGAAAAAACTCGTCAATGTGCGGACTTTGACATCAAAACGCCGTTCGAGATATTCGTAAGCCGTATAAACTTTGGCGCGGTGAAAAAACGGCACGACCGTCAGACACAAAATTATCATCGCCAGCGGCAAACCGTAATAAAACTGGATAAACCGCATCCCGTCGTCAAACGCCTGTCCCGTCGTTCCGACAAGCGTTATCGCCGACATCTGCGTTGCCATCACCGATAAACCGACCGCCCACCACGGCAGACTTCGGTTGGCGAGAAAATAGCCTTCCGCTTTCCCGCTGTATTTGGTCATACGAATTCCGTCGTAAATTACATACACCAAATACGCGATGACGATTGCCCAATCTAGGAATTTCATATTTGAAATGGTCTTTGGTCTTTGGCTTTTGGTCTTTGATTATCAATTAAAACTCGAATCTTAATCAAACAATGCAAAGACCAAAAACCAAAGACCAAAGACCGAATTTTTCAAGAAAAATACTGCGAAAAAAGTGCCAACGCCGAAATTATAAAAATCGTAAAAATTATCACGGCAAAATAAACGCGATTCCAATTTGACGCGGAAAATTCGGGTTTGATGTATTCTTCGCTGACTTTTTCTTCGGTTTGTTTCATTTGATTGAAATAATTTTCATTTCCGTTACTCTGTGAAGCGGTGAAACTGCGCGTTCGGTTGTGATAAATTCATCTGCTTTACCAATGATTGCGGCGGAAATATGCAATGCGTCCATTCCGTTCAAATCGTATTTTTCCGAAACGGTTTCAGCCAAATCAACAATTTTTTCCACTTTATCAATCCAAAAAGTTACATTTGCGAAGAAGACATCATAAAACTCTGCTTCGAGTATGTTTTTGTGATAAATTGCTTTCGGCTTTAATTCCAAACGGACAAATGGCGAAGAAATAAACTCGCGTTCGGTTTCGCTCAAAATTGTCAAAGCCTTTATCCGCAAAACAGGCGTGCCGCGCCAACCTGCTAAAAGAATTCCCGAATCAATAAAAGTTGGAATTTTATTAATAAGGAGTTCTGCCGAGTTCGTGCGTAATCTCGTCGGCACTTAAAACGCCGACACCGTTTTCTAAGCCTTTTTTGGAGATTTCGAGCAATCTTTTTCCCAAGTCGGTTTGCGCCTTAAAAGAATTCAATTCTCTTTGAAGATTCTCCGAAACTGTTTTTTCCACTCTGGAAATTGGTTTTTTCTTTTGATTATTACTCATAAATTTTATCCGACAACATTTGTCTGCGTTTTTGCGCCCAAAATCTTTTCGTAAAACGCGACGTATTGCGGCACGATCTTTTCCGCGCTGTAACGCGAAATTGCCAATTCTCTGGCTTTTTCGCCGAATGTTCGCCGCATTTCTTCATCATTAAGAAATTTCAGAACGTCTTCGCTCATTTTGTCCGTGTCGCCGACATCGCTCAAAAATCCCGTTTCGCCGTCAGTAACGACTTCGGGGATTCCGCCGACGCGCGATGCGACGACGGGAACTTCACACGCCTGCGCTTCGAGCGCGGCGAGTCCGAAAGATTCGAGTTCGGAAGGCAGTAAAAACACATCGGCGATTCCCATATAATCGGCAATATTTTCGCGCTTGCCGACGAATTCGACGTATTTTTCGACTTCTAACTGCGTTGCGCGGTAATGACAAGCGGCGCGTTCGGGACCGTCGCCGACCATTACAAGTTTCGCGTTCGCGCCTTTTTCCCTGACTTTGGCGAGAATTTCAACGCAGTCAACCGGACGTTTGACGTGGCGAAAGTTTGAAACGTGAACGAGAAGTTTTTCGCCGTCGGGCGCGAGTTCGTCGAGCAGAGCCGACGCTTCAACTCTCAAATAATGTTTCGCGCAGATAAAATTCGGAATAACTTCGATCTCGTCAAAATCGAAAGTTTCAATCGTCGCCTGCTTCAAAAATCTGGAAACCGCCGTTACGCCGTTCGATTGCTGCAAACCGTATTTCGTGATCGGCAAATACGAGCGATCCGCGCCGACAAGCGTTATATCAGTTCCGTGCAAAGTCGTGATTACGGGAATATATCGTTTTTCCTTGATTGATTCACGCGCCAAAATCGCCGAGATCGAATGCGGAATCGCGTAATGAACGTGCAGAATATCGAGTTTTTCCGCCCGCGCCACCGTCGCCATTTTTGTCGCCAGCGCGAGATCGTAAGGCTGATGTTCAAACAGCGGATAATTCATCATTTCAACTTCGTGAAACTGCACGCGCTCGTTTAATTCGACGAGCCGCGTCGGAAGCGATGATGAAATAAAATGGACGTTGTGACCGCGTTCCGCCAAATATCTGCCCAATTCCGAGCCGACAATTCCGCTTCCGCCGTAAGTCGGGTAAACCGTTATTCCAATATTCATAAATTAGTAAATTGTAAACCGTAAATCATTAATAGTTTTAAATTTACCATTTACTATAAACAATCAGTAGTTCACTAAATAACATTTTTTAGCCGATGGAACGCCGGCATCTTGCCGGCAGCCGACGCTGAAAGCGTTGGGGCAAAGTTTATCAACTCCAAATTATTTACTGTAAACTTTGAAGTTTGCTGCGTTTGCTTTCGCGCTTCGCGCTTATTGCCGCGCGTGATGGACGGCGTTTTATCAGATGAAAGGCTTTTTTATTTCGTGATCTACTGATAATTTACTATCAGCGAATTTATTTTCTGTTTTGAATTTTCCGCCGAAAAATTCATCGTCTTTGTCTTATCCGTGCGTATCTGTGATAATCTGTGGTTAAAAAAAACTGAAAAAAAACTGGAGAAAATTAAATGGACATCAATCAATTTCGCGTGGCGGAAGGCGAAACATTAAATCTGGCAAATTACGAAACCGGCTATACGGGCGATTATACAGACAAAAGCGCGGCAAAAAAAGACTTAAAAGAAAATATAAAAAAATTAAAGGAATTACAGAGAGTTTTATACGCCGACGACAAACGCGCACTTTTAATAGTTTTTCAGGCGATGGACGCAGCAGGCAAAGACGGCGCGATTCGCCACGTTATGAGTGGACTGAATCCGCAGGGAACGCAGGTTTATTCGTTCAAAGCACCGTCGGCGGAAGAGCGCGACCACGATTATCTATGGCGTTGTATGAAGGCTCTGCCGGAGCGCGGGCGCATCGGAATTTTCAACCGTTCATATTACGAAGACGTTTTAATCGTCCGCGTTCACAAGGAAATTTTGCAAATGTCGCAGTTGCCCGACAATATTAAAGACAATCCGAACATCTGGCAGCAGCGTTTTGAACAAATCCGCAATTTTGAAAAATATCTAACCGAAAACGGCATTCACGTTCTAAAATTCTTTTTGCATCTGTCAAAAGAAGAACAGCGCGAGCGTTTTTTGGCGAGAATCAATACGCCGGAGAAAAACTGGAAATTTTCATCGGCGGACGCGAAAGAACGCGGATTTTGGGACGATTATATGAACGCCTACACCGACGCGATGCAGAACACTTCAACCGAAAATTCGCCGTGGTTCGTAATTCCGGCAGATCACAAATGGTTTTCGCGCGTAACCGTTTCAAACGTGATTATTGACAAAATGCAGTCGCTTGATTTAAATTACCCGGAAGTTTCCAGCGAACATTTAAAGCGTTTGCAGGAAGCGAAGGAAATGCTTGAGAGTGAAAGTTGAAAATGGTTTTCGGTTTTTGGTTTTTAGTTTTTGATATAAAATTATTTTATCTGTATAAAATTATTTTATCTGTAAGTAAATTGTCAAATAAAAAGTCAAAAACCGAAAGCCGAAGACCAAAGACCAAATCAGTTAAATGTCATCATCTTCAAATTCGATGCGGTCATAAACGTCGGCAATCGTTACAGTTACATTAATTGATTCAATCGTAAAACTTTTATTCAAACCGTGATATTCCTTCAACAGCCAATCGCCGTTTTCCTGTTTGATGTAATGTTCGACGTGCGGCATATTCTGCGAAACGAGCAGATAATCGGTCAAAGTCGGATTCCACATTCGGTAACGGACGAACTTATCGCCGCGATCAAAACTTTCGGTTGATTCGCTCAAAATTTCGATGATGACTTGCGGATTGAGAACAATATCTTTAACTTCATCGTGATATTTCGGCTCACCGCAGATTACGACCAGATCGGGATACGAAAACATTCCCTTTTGCGTAAACGGATTTTTCTTTCCCGCCCCGCTTAAAACTTTTGTGTCTTTTAATCTTGCGCGGCAATCGGTATTTTTTAATCCATTATAAAAAATTCCCGACAAATTTTGCGAAATATCGCCGTGTTCGCCGCTTTCGCCAGCCATTGCGAAAATCTCGCCGTCGAGATATTCATAGCGTTCCTCCGAAGAACGATCAATTTCCAAATATTGTTCGGGCGTGAAATGCGGCTTTGATTTTTGTTTTGCTAATCCCATATTTTTATTTTCCTAACTCAAGTTCAAACTTCGCTCAAAACAATAATTTCGGCGCGGCGTTTGGCGTTGTCGAGAAAACTTTCGATGTCAACGGCGACTTGTTCTTCTTTTAATATTTCGTTGATTTGCTCACGAACTTCATCAATCGGCGGCAGAAGCAAACCGGAATTTCGTCGGCGAAATTCGGGCGTGTAAACTTCGCGGTAATATTTTTCTTCGTCTTCGCCTGTGACAATTGTAAATGAACGAAAACGAAAATCGAGATATTTTTCGATTGCGACGCGCTGGCTGATAATTCGCTCGAAATTATCATCTCTGACCGAATCAAAGCCGACCGTTCTCAAGCGGTTTTCAAATGCGGCAGTTGACGGAAAGTTTTGCAGAATCCGCTGAATTTCCTTGTTTATTTCTTCCTGAGTCGGCGCGGCGCGGGGCAAACGCTCGGCTTCGAGCGCGAAAAGCCTCTGATTAATAATCAACTGAAGTGCGCGGTTTAAGGTTTCCGAAGAAGGCGGATCAAGCGGGACATTCGGCTGGAGAGCAAGCTGCCAGAGCAGATCGGAATATGTCACAAGTTCCGTCCGCACGCCGTCGCTGACCGTTGCAACCGTTTTATCTACAACAGTTTGCGCTTTTATTTGAAAATTTGAAACGAAAAATACAAGCGCGAAAAAAGCCGTATAAAAAAATAATTTTTTTGCCTTTAAGGTATTTGATTTCATATAGAAACTTATTGATTTTTGTTCAAATTCCGCCGGGTGTCAAATTGATTTGTAAAATTTTGTGTTAAAACCGTTGACAAAATGTTAAAAATCTTTTTTAATTAAATAGGAAGATTTTACTCAAATTGCCCTCCAGCGTAAAATTTTTCGCCGTCCTATCAGATGAAAAAATGCCCGAATAGTTTGTCAGACCAGATTATAAGATGTTGTTTCCTGAAAATGTAAAACCGGATGCAAAACCCGTTTCGATCAATGCGGAACAGGAAAATTCTTCGGATGAACTCAAGTTTATCACCGAACTCGGCAGAAATCTGCTTTTCAGCGTTCACCCGAAAAAAGTTGCCGAGCGCGTGGCGCAGGCGATTCAGCAGAAGACCGGCGCGAAAGTCTGCGTGGTAATTGCCAAACTCGATCATATCGGTTTGGTAAGTTCGGCGTTTACGAAAGACGACAATCGGGATTCTAATTTTCTGCAAAGAGAGAAGTTCCAAAAATGGCTCGAATTTCTGCCCGCGCAAATCTCTTTTTTAACTCAAGACGAAGAAGATTTTCTGCTCGATTACGAAAAACACGAAATTGAATATATTTCGCCTCTGCACATCAACGGCGAAGTAAAAGGCGCGGTAATTGCGGGTTTTGAAAATAAATCGGATTTTTCCGAATCTTCGGCGCGGGTGATTGACGCGGCGACGCAGATGACGGCGATGAGCATAAGTTTATCGGCGCATTACGAAGCGGCGATTCACACTTCGATAAATCAGGCGAAGGAAGAACACCGCAAATTTACCGAGATCGTTCTCGACGCTCTGCCCGTTTCGATTTATGTGATTGACCGCGATTTCCGCATTGTAACGTGGAATAAACACCGCGAAATAGGAGTTCAGGGAATGCCCAGAGAAGCGGTTATCGGGCGGAATATTTTCGAGGTTTTATCAAAATATCCGCAAAAGAAATTGCAGAAGGAATTTGAAAGGGCGTTTCAGACGGGAAAAATCGAGCGCATCGAACAGAGAACGACCAACGATAACGGGACGACAAAACACTGGATGGTCAGCAAAGTTCCGATCAGAGATCGGGAAACGGGCGAAGTTACGCACGTTATCACCGTCGGCGAAGACGTGACGATGCGCGTCGAGGCGATTCACGCCGTCGGACGCGCCGAAAAACTTGCCGCCGTCGGAAGACTCGCGGCGGGCGTGGTTCACGAAATAAACAATCCGCTGGCGACAATTTCCGCCTGCGCTGAATCTCTGGAATCGAGAGTTGCAGAAGGAAGTTTCGGCGAATCGGAAGAAGTCGAGGATTTGAAAGAATATCTCGGTTTGATTCACAGCGAAGCGTTTCGCTGTAAATCAATCACGAACAATTTGCTCGATTTCAGCCGGATGCGGACGGGAAACCGTTTTCCGCTTGATGCGGGCGAAATTCTGCATTCTTCGGCAAGACTGCTCGTTCACCAAAAACGCGGCGAACATATCAAAATCGAATTCGACATTGAAAGCGAACTTCCGCTAATCGAAGCCGATGAAGGTCAGATTCAGCAGGCGATTATCGCGCTTTCGACCAACGCGATTGACGCGATGCCCGAAGGCGGAACGCTTACTTTTCGGGCGAAGGCGGAAAATAAACGCCTGATTTTGGAAATACAAGATACGGGAATCGGCATTGCCTCTGAAAATCTGCCGAAAATCTTCGAGCCTTTTTTCACCACAAAAGAGATCGGCAAAGGCACGGGACTCGGTTTAGCCGTCTGCTACGGAATCATCACCGATCACGGCGGACGCTTGAGCGTTCGTTCAAATCCGGGCAAAGGCACGATTTTCTCGATTTTTCTGCCGATTTAAGAGTTCGGAGAGTTCGGAGAGTTCGGAGAGTTAGAAAATTTAATGAAATTACCATTCACATAAATTGTAATCCTTTAACTCTCCAAACTCTCTAAACTCCCTAAACTCTCAAAACTAAAAAAGACCTCTGAACTAAAAAAAATATTATGGCAAAACTATTGGTAGTTGACGACGAAAAAAATCTGCGCCTTGTCGTGCAGAAAGAGATGAGCCGTCAGGGACACGAAGTTGAAACGGCGGAAAACGGCGAAGCGGCTTGGGAAAAACTCGAACGGCAGGATTTTGATGTCGTGTTGTGCGATATAAATATGCCGCGTCTGGACGGTATCGGTTTAATCAGGCGAATGGACGAAAAGATTCAGAATCCGCCGGAAATCATAATGCTGACCGGGCAGGCGACGGTTGAATCGGCAATCGAGGCGATGAAACTCGGCGCGTATGATTATCTGACGAAACCTTACCGCATTACTGAACTCGCCGCGCTTGTAACGCAAGCCGCCGATAAGCAGCAGCTGAAAATTGACAATCAGCGGCTTCGCGCACAAATCAGCCGGACGCACAAGGATTTGCCCGATATTATTGCCGAATCGCCGCAGATGAAGGAAGTTTTACGCCTCGTCAAAAGGGTCGCGCATTCGGACACATCGGTTTTAATTACGGGCGAATCGGGAACGGGCAAGGAACTTATCGCGCAGGCGATTCACCGGCTCAGTCCGCGCGTCGAAGATTCTTTTATAGATTTAAATTGCGCGGCACTTCAGGATACTCTGCTCGAATCCGAACTTTTCGGACACGAAGCGGGCGCGTTTTCCGGCGCGAGAGTTCGCAAACTCGGACTTTTTGAACTTGCCGATCACGGAACGCTTTTTCTCGACGAAGTAATGGAAATGCCTTCGCATCTGCAATCGAAATTGCTCCGCGCTCTGGAAACGCGCTCATTTTTCAGAGTCGGCGGCGTGAAAAAAGTTGATGTTGACGTGCGCCTTGTGGCGGCGACAAACCGCAATCCGCAAGAATCAATCGCGGAAGGCGTTTTTCGCGCCGATCTGCTTTATCGGATCAACAGTTTTGAAATACACATTCCGCCGCTGCGCCAAAGACGCGAAGACATCGAACCGCTTTCCAGACATCTCCTGCAAAAAATCGCCGGAGCAAACGCGCCCGAAATCGCCACGAAAGCCCTCGACGCGCTCGTTTCATACAATTGGACGGGCAACGTCCGCCAACTCAGAAATTGTCTGGAACGCGCCTTTTTGCTTGCTGATAACGACGAAATTACGATCAAGGAACTTCCGCCCGAAGTCGTCTATAAAACAGTTGAGCCGAAAATTTCGGTCAGCTATAATTCTCCGCAGGAAAACCAGCCGGGCAATTTTCAAAACTCGAATCCGGCAAATCTAAAAGATGTCGAACGCCGCCAAATCTTAAACGCCCTTGAGCAAACCGGCTGGCATCGCGGCAAAACCGCCGAAATTCTCGGCATTTCTTCATCAACGCTTTACCGCCGCCTGCGCGAATACGATTTGAATGTCAGACAATGAGGTAAAAAGTAAAAAGAGTTTCTGAATAAATTTTCAATTGATCTTTTTAGAAAGTTTATTATGACCAATAGCTCAGACATTTTTTATAAATTGCCACGAGTTTATATAATTTGAAAAATAGATACCGTAAAAAACGCGAAGCGGACTGGAGCGCAAGCGTCCCGCTTGCAACCGTCGCGCCAGCGGCGGAAAATCGTTGGAAGAGTAGAAGTTTAGAATTATAACGATTTTTTCGCGCTCTGCGCTCATTGCAAGCGGGGACGATTGCGCCAGTCGCTTCGCACCAAAATCGAATAAATTTTTATTGCAGCATTTATTTTTCAAAGACCATTAATCGAAAGCAATTCATAAAAACTGAAAATCTAAAAACTGTCCGAACTACTGTTACGACAGAATTTTAAAGTATGAAAATTCCAAGTTTATAGCTGCAATATGAAGAATATTATTTAAACTGCCTTTAAAAGCGTCGTTTTTTTTGACCGACGCTTTTTTTGTTGTATGCTCTAAAGTATTCTTTCGCAAAAAAAAATCTGATACAAAGGAGAACTTTCAATGAAACTGCTGACTTTAATTTTCGTAATTTGCGCGTGTTTTTCTCACGCATTTGCACAAACCGATAAATCGAATAATAATGAAACAACGAAACAACTTTATAAAATTTTCGATGCCGAATGGGAAAAAAATTTAAAGGAAAATCCGACGTTCGCTTCGAGTTTGGGCGATAAACGCTACAACGATAAATGGGGCGATTATTCGATTGCGTGGTTTGAAAGGCGGCACAAAGAAGATATTGCGACGCTCGAAAAGATCAAAAAAATAGACCGTTCGCAACTTTCTGTTTCCGACCGGCTTAATTACGATCTTTTCAAAAAAGATTACGAGCAGAACATTGAAAATTTCAAATTCAAAGATCATCTGCTGCCGATAAATCAGCGCGGCGGAATCCAGACGCTGAACAATCTGGCAAATTCTCTGCAATTTAAAACGCTCAAGGATTACAAAGACTGGCTCGCTCGTCTGAAAGCGTTTCCGACGCAGATGGAGCAGACGATTGCGCGGATGAAGGAAGGCAAACGGCTGAAAATTATGTGGGCGAAAAAGGTTCTGGAGCGCGTGCCGAATCAGATTGACGCGCAGATCGTTGAAAATCCCGAAGACAGTCCGTTTTTCAAACCTTTCAAAAATTTTCCCGATTCGATTTCGGAATCTGACCGAAAAGAATTGATCGGCGATGCGAAATTTACGATTGAAAACAAGATCATTCCCGAATATAAAAAATTCAAGACCTTTTTTGAAAACGAATATATGCCCGCCGCGTATCCGAACGCCGGAATCTGGCAGCATCCGTCGGGCGAAGAGTATTATTCGTATCTCGCGCGTTCTTACACGACGACTTCGATGACACCGAAAGAAATTCACGAAAAAGGTTTATCGGAAGTCAAACGCATTCGCCAAGAAATGGAGAAAATAAAAACGCAGGTCGGATTTAAGGGAACTTTGCAGGAATTTTTCGAGTTTTTGCGAACCGACGAGCAATTTTTTTACAAAACGCCGAAAGAACTGCTCGACGGCTACCGCGCGATCTCAAAACGAATTGATCCCGAAGTCGCCAAAGTCTTCCGCACAATGCCCCGAATGCCTTACGGCGTGATTCCGATTCCCGACAACATCGCGCCCGACACGACGACCGCATATTACAGCCGCCCCGCCGCCGACGGTTCGCGTCCCGGCTATTATTACGTCAATTTATACAAACCCGAAACGCGCCCGAAATGGGAAATGATGGCACTCTCGATTCACGAAGCCGTTCCCGGACATCATCTGCAAATCGCGCTTCAGCAAGAACTCGGCGAAGTTCCGAACTTCCGCAAATACGGCGGCTACACGGCGTTCACCGAAGGTTGGGGACTTTACAGCGAAAGTCTGGGCGAAGATATGGGACTTTACGACGATCCTTACGACAAATTCGGACAATTAACCTACGAAATGTGGCGAGCCGTGCGTTTGGTGGTTGATACGGGAATTCACTATTTCAAATGGGACAGACAGCGGGCGATTGATTTTTTCACGGACAACGCCGCGAAAACCGAACAGGATATTGTCAACGAAATTGACCGCTACATTTCAAATCCCGGACAAGCATTAGCTTACAAAATCGGCGAACTGAAAATAAAAGAACTCCGCCAAAAATCCAAACGCGAATTGGGCGACAAATTCGACATCAAAGCATTCCACGATGTCGTGCTTTTATCGGGCGCAGTTCCGCTTGATATTTTGGAGCGAAATGTTGACGAATGGATTAAAAATCAGAAAACGGCAAACTAAATTTTAATGTCTGAAAATCCGATTAAAGAAATAATAATCGTCGCCGGAGCGAATGGAGTCGGAAAAACTACATTCGCTCAGGAATTTTTAGATCAATATCCGCACTACGAATATTTAAACGCCGATGAGATCGCCAAAGAAATTTCGCCCGAAAATCCGCAGGCAAAACAATTTCGCGCGGGAAAGATTTTCTTTGAAAGATTAAACAAATTTATCGAGCAGGGAAAATCCTGCGTCGTCGAAAGCACACTTTCGGGACGATATTTGATAAAGTTTATCGGCAAGATCAAAGAGCAACATTATCAAACGACGCTTGCGTTCATTTTTGTTGATTCGCCCGAAATTTCGATTGAACGCATTGCCGGACGGGTTAAAAAAGGCGGACATTTTGTTCCCGAAGAAGATGTGCGAAGACGTTTTGTGCGCGGCAGAGAAAATTTTTGGAACATTTATAAAAATCCGGTTGATCGCTGGAATTTGATCTATAATTCTCAAGGCGAATTTAGAGAAATCGCTTTTGGTGAAAAAGATACTCCGAAAATAACAGACGAAAATTTGTTCAACGATTTTATTGAAAACTTGAAATGAAAAAAGAAAAAAAAATCAGCCTTGAAACATACGAAAAAACAATGGAAATTGTCCGCATCGGTAACATCGCCGTCCGCAAGGCGCGGGAAGAAAATCGCAGACTCGGCATTCCGAATGTTTACGGACGCGACGGGAAAATTATTTACGAAATGCCTGATGGCGAGATTGTTGTCAAAGAAATTGAAGGCGATTAAAAAAGTAAATCTAAACCTTTTCGGCAGTTTTAGATTTTTTTTGTTTCGGATTGTTTATGTAATATGTTTCAACCGTGCCGGAAACATTCTGATAGAAACTCCATTTTACTTTTTGGCGTAATTTCTTACCGAAAATCGTTTTCGCACGCTCTTTATAAAAGACTAGCTTTGGGTGTCAAGAGTCTTTGAACTTCACAAACTTGAACTTTCAAAGCTCCCTGTCCTAAATTGGTTCTTCCATTGATTTCAGCAAAAAGAATAATAATTGTTGAATTTAAATAACCTAATAATCCAATAGATTTTTTCTTGTCATTGAAGAAAATATCAAATAATTCACAATCAGGTTTATTACTGATCGGCACGATATTTGCTCAATCAGTTTTGTGAAGATTTTAAGATTTTTGCCCGCTGAATACGCGGAAAGACGCGGAAATATTGTAAATTTAGTAATCGGTCAGTCATAAGTTGGAAATAAGAAAAGTCAGCAGCGTCGTGCGTGAGCCGATTGGTTAATGCAGTTATGGCGAGCTCATCGGCTCACCTCGGACGCTGCTGACAAGAATCTCAACTTATAACTGACCGATTACTAAATCTCTTTCTTTTTCTGCGCTTTTCCGCGTTTTCAGCGGGCATATTTTTCTTGTTTTCAAATCGAGCAATCTCTATACTGCTCAGTAATGAATCAAGATACACTTTTGGACTGCCATTTTGAAAAGTTACATATCTGTCATTGATAATATAAATCCAAGCAACAGCATCACCAAATTCTCTTTTTCCTAAATCATACCAATTTTCTTTGCTTGAAAAAGTTGGGCGTATATTATAGTTCTTCTTTTCCCCGCTTGAAAATTTTGCGGTCAGTTCCGCCGGTTTCAACATCGGGAAAACCCAAATCGAGATTATTCTTATCAATAATCTCACGCATCCAAGCCATCAAAATCGCCACGCCGCTTCTTTCCGTTAAGTGAGTTTTGCCTGTGTTTTTCATAATTTATTTGATTTTATCCGTAAATTAAAAATTTCACAAAAGAAACGGCAAATCGAAAACGATTCGATTTGCCGTTTCCCGAAATTAAAAAAAAAGCGAGCCGAAACGAAATTCGGCTCGCTTTTTCCGAGTGATAAAAAATTCACGCTTTACTAACTTTTAATAAATAAACCGGCGATATTAAGCACTTGATTTTTTGACAGAGGTTCATCAAATGCCTGCGTAATTGTTGCCTGCGACAATTTGGCAAGCGACATTAGATTTGCCAAATCCACTCCGCCTTCCGACGTTTTGCGGTCGGCGAAATAAACCGGATCGGCGGCGGCGGGAAGCGTGCCGCGCGAATCGTTTGTGATCCACGCCTTTTCGCCGCGAATTCTTCGGACTTCCGCCGCGTGTCTGGCTTCGACGGAATGAATCTGCAATGCGGTTGTCAGAATTTTCGCGTTGGATTTCAGATTTCCCGCTTGTCCTTTGTAAGCGCGAACGCCCGTGTCTTCAAAGGCTTGCGACAGGGCAAGAAATGTCTGGTAATTTCTGAACACATCGCCGAATGTTCCGCCCGCCGTAAAGTCAAAATTCGGTTTTTTTGCGGCTTCGTCGCCGAGAACCGATTTTAAAAGTTTGACGTGCGCGGTTTCGTGTTTGCTGATCTGTCCGAAAACATCTCTCGTCGCCGCCGGAATCAAGCCCGAACTGTTCATTCCCATTCGGTAAAATTCGTCTTCAAGATATTCGAGCGTCAAGGCGAAATTCAAAACGTCCCTGATGTCTTCGGGAAGCTGTTTGCCTTGCCCGAAAGCAGTTCCGGCAAGAACTCCGGTTGAAATAATCGTTGTCGCCAACGCGCCCGTTTTTGCATTAGCTTTAGCGATATTTTCCTTATCGCGTGTCATAAATCCGACAATATCGGAATCGAGTTTATCTAAAAGTGTCTTTTCGCTGTTCATTTGTCCTCCTTGTCCATTTTATCCATCATCATCTTGTCGTTTTTCATCATCATCTTCTCCATTTTCAGCAAGTCATTCGCCTTGATTTTTGTTTTGACGAACGGACCCGCCGCCGATAAAACTTGCGAAGGCGTTTTCATCGCGCCCAATCCGGTTGCCGGATCAACAATATCGTCGCCCGCAAAGAATGACGACATCGGTTGGAGAAGATCACGAATCGCCGCCGCGTGTCTGGCTTCGACGGAAACGATTTTTCCGGCAATCAGCAGAAAATCGCCGTTTTGCAGATATTGCCCCGCGCCGTTGTATGCTCCAACGCCCAAATCTTCAAATGTTTTCGCCGTTTGTAAAACGCTTTCGCGGCTGCCGAAATCAATTTTCGTGAAATTCACCTGCAAACTGCCAATCGCGTTTTTGCCGAGCGCGGCTTTGAAAAATTCGCGGTGCGCGATTTCGTGATCGCGGATTTCGGTCATTATTTGTCTTTCCGCCGAATTCATTCCCGAATAAGGCGTGCTGACGGCTTGCGTATAAAACGCGGCTTCGAGTTGTTCGAGCGCGTAGGCGTAATTCAAAACGGCGAAATCGCCTTTGCCCAAATCAACCGATTTTTGCAGCGGTTCAATCGGCAATCCCAAAAAAGCATCGCCCGCTTTAAGCGAATTCGGACTGAGCGCACCAAACGCAAACGCCGTCAAAGCGGCGGCACTCGACCATTTTAGAAAATCGCGCCGGGTGGTTTTGCAGCTTTCATTTTCCTGAACTTTGTTTTGTTCATTTTCTGACTTCAAAATGTTAGACATTATATTTCCCTCCGTGAAAATTTAATAGTTTTTTTAACCGTTTTAAACGATAAACCGAAACTGATTTTTGAAATTTTCGGCTCAATCGCAGAACTTCAAACGGTTATTTTTATCTTTAGTTTTCGTCCCGAATAAATTAAAGACAGTTACGGAACTGGTCATTAGTTCGGATGAAAGTGATTTTTAGATGCAGGATTTTTAATTTTGTCGGAATTATGTTTTTCCGCGATGAGAATTTCCGACGTGATGCCGAAACTTGTAATTTTTGAGTGATGCTTTGTTTGCCACGATTTTTCGTCCGAAAATCCGAGTAAATTCAAAGGGCGACAGCCGCCGACGAGTTTCGCGTTTTTCTCATAAACAAATTGCCAGAAATTTGAAATCGGGCGCGTCAAAAAGTTTTCGCCGCAGGTTAAACTCGTCAGGCAGAGCAAACCGTTTTCGCGCAAAGTGCGTTTTGCTTCCGAGAAAATCTGCATTATTTCGCCTTCGCTCAAAATATCCAAAACGTAATTTGAAACGAAGCGGTCAAAAGATTTGTCGGGAAAGGGAAGTTCGATTGTTCCGTTTGAGAGTCGGACGGCGGCGCGGTCTTTAAAGGGATTGAGCTTTTCACGAGTTAAATTAAACATCGTTTCGCTCAAATCAATTCCGAGATATTCGCAGTTTTCGGAAAGATGTCTTTCAAGCAGAGCGCGGGCAAATTTTCCCGTTCCGCAGCCGAATTCAAAAACGGATTCGGCTTTTTTAAATTCGCCGTGTTGTATCAATCGCGCAATCGCTCTGTTTTCGTAAAACGCCTGCCAATCCTGCCTTGCGCCCAGATTGTCGTAAAACTTTTTTATTTCAATCGTCGTCAGCATTTGATTTTACAAGCGTTATCCAAAGCTAAATTTTGCGTCTGAAAATTGATGTGTCAACAACTTCGCCGCGCTCGACTTTTTCGACGATTTCTTTCGCCGTTTGCAGACTGCCCGTAACTTTTTCTCTGACCTCTTTTATCACCGTAACTTTTCTGCCCGCCGAGAGTTCTTTTTGGATATATTCGATTGCCGGGTGAATTGTCTGATCGGTTTTAACCGAATCTTTTTGAGTTTTTGCGACAACCGGAACAGCAATTTCTTCAACCGCTTTTTTGGCTTCGGGCGCGTGCGCGTCAATCTTTTTTTGGAATGCTTCAAAATCTTCAATCTCGTCGCCCGCGCTTGCCAGTTCTTCCATCTCCGCGAAATCCTCGCCCGGCGCGAGTTCTTTTGAAACTTGCTCGATATTAACCGCTTTATCATTAGTCAGACTCGCAAATTCTTCGGAAGCCAAAATTTGCGATTTCGACGAATAATAAATCTCGGAAGGCACGACAATCGGCGCACTACACGAACCGCACGTCTGAAACATTGATTCGCCGCCCTTAAATTTCATCGGCGCGGCACACGCCGGACAGTTGAATTCTTTAGCCATAATTTTTTAATTATATGGCAAACGTAATTTATTTTGTAGTTTTGAAATCGTAATATAAATCAATTTTTACGCTGATACGTTTGATTCATAAGTTGGAAAGAAAATCGGACGGAGCGTTGAGGATGAAACGAGCAGTTAATACCATTTTGACGAGCGCAGCTGCTCAACAAAGCTATTGCGATAAACAAAAAGCAACCGCCCGGATAATTTCCGAACGGTTGTTTGAAAGTTGAATTTTAAGATGTAAATCAGGCTCTTCTGCTGCCTCTTCTTTTTCTCTTAATTACTTTTACCTTAACGCTTTTGCGTCCGAACCTTCTGGCTTCGGCACAACTCGGAACCCATACGTCTAATATGCGTCCTTTGATTCTGCCGCCCGTGTCGGCGACGGTGTATGTTCCGCTGTATTTTCCGGCGGAAACGCTGATGCGTGTGCCGAGAGGCAAAACGCGCGGGTCAGCCGCGACTATTCCTTTGCGAACGCGCGTTCCGCTGGCGGTTTTTCCGCGCAGGCAGTAAGCGGTGGCTTTAAATGTCTTGCCTGCTAAAATTGCTGAATTTTCTGCTTCTTCGTTATCTTCGGTTTCTTCCTTAATTTCGTCTTGATCGTTTTGTTTTATCGGTTGTTTGTTATCTTGTGTTTTATTATCTTGTTGTTTTAATGTTAAATTTTGCTGAATAAGTTCTGGTTGAATTTTCTGCGAATCAATCGCTTGGGTAACTGCTTCGGCTGTCGGATGAAAATAAAAAAGATTTATTATCAAAAATCCCAACGCGCCAAAGATAACGCTACCTTTAGCTAGATGTCTCATTTATCAATTGCTCCTTATATATATGAAAAAAAAATATATATTGTTTAATAATCAGCCGCCCTCTGTTTTGTTAAATAATTATATTATGTGTAATCTGTTAAATTGTATTTGTTATAGTGTTATCGGGCGACAAAATTTTCAAAGTTAAATTTTTGTTAAGACTTTTTGTCAAAACGCTACCGATACTATCATTACGCAGTCGGCTTGTCCAGTTAATTTGGGCAGGTTCGGCATCATTAGAGAAATATTTCACAAGCGGGAAACTGATAAACTAAAGCATTAATTAGACTTAAAACGGATAATTAGAGTATATTTCAAACGGGAAAAAAGTCCCGCAGGAGAACATTTTTTATGCAAGAACGTCGTAAAGGCGAGCGATACAACATTTCATTTCCGGTTCGTTTGAAGTGGAAGGACGAAAACGGGCAGGAGATAATTCAGGAAGGTTTGACGGAAAACATCGGACCAAGCGGAACTCTGATTTTTCTGCCGCGCGAACTGCCGTCGGTCGGAAATAAAGTAAATCTGACCATAACGGAAAATGCCGACGATGAAGTAAGCGTAACGGCGCAGGTAATTCGGCTCGAACGAAATCCTTCGCACCCGCAATGCGCTCTGAAACTAACCGATTCGCTCAGACTCTGGCGCAGCAAAGTCTGGAAATCGGCGGCGGAAATCGTCGCCAATGAAGAACCGGAAGAATTTGATGACTGGTAATTAAATAATTTATTGAAATTTAAATATTTTGGGTCTTGAATAAATATATTATATGGTCTAATAAAAGAATTGACCTAATTTTGAAAATTTCGATAAGGAGATATTACTTGATGAACAGAAATGCTTACGGAACGGGTGTGGAATTTGGAAATGTAATGTCGAAGCCGAATGGCAAAACTGTTTGGATAAAGTTTTCGCCCGGCATTGATTCGAGAAAAGTCAGGGATATTATTCTGCGCGATGTGTTCGATTATTCGCCTGCCGCTATTACAGATTATAACGAGGAGTTTCCCGAAAGAAATATTATTTCGGACGAGTTCAATTGGAATGTTTGGGCGACAGCGGAGCAAATTAGAAGTTGGGTTGATAAACGCACTGGATTAATCGGAGTTTATATTCCTGATGTCTGGGAAAATCAAGCAAGAAACTACCGTTATCAGAAAATATTTACGGCAATCAGTATTGCTTCGGGCGCGATTGCAAATACGGAAACAGCCGAAAGAGTATCGGGATATTTGGAAAAGATTCTAAATTCATCGGAACAGAAACGAATTGAGGCATTTAATAATCTGTTGCTTGAAGTTTCTGTTTCACCGTTTCAGAGCTGTCAAATAGCCGACGCTCTGAAATATGTTGCGGCACAGGGCAATCTGGAAAATCCGTTTATAAGAATTGCTCTTGCCAAAGCCCTGCAATCATCGGGCAACGCGCCGGACAGCCAAGTTTTGGGAATGCTTGCCCCAAACAAATAAGTTAGTTGGCGAAAATCTTTATAATAATCCGTCGGAATCAAAAATCAATAAGATAAACCGAACGGAAGCCGCCGCGATATACAACAGAATGCGGGAAATCTACGGGCAATTCGGCGCGGCGGAACAGCAAATACAGTTCGATTGGCGGCGAAGATTTTTGGAAATAAGCGACGAGGAACGCGCCGATTATAAAGAAGGCGACGTTTTAGAAATTCTACGACCGGGAACTAATGCTATTTCTGTGCCTTCAGTCAGAAATCGCAAAATGGATATATTAGAAGAAGAAGAAGAACAAAGACAAATAAAAGCAGATAAACTTAGAGGAATAAATCCCGGAATTCCGACGACGGATGATAAACCCGAAAGATTATTTACGAAGCCTACTGACGCTTATAAACGTCATAAAAAAATAATAGTTCCGCAAAAAAATCGCCACAAATTTGGGAAGGATTATGTTCCGAAACGCAAATTCGTGAAAAATACCGAGCAAATTGTTAAACTGTATAACCTAAATTCAAACACCATAAAATCACCCGCAACAGTAGGAAATGCGCTTTTCCTGATTTCCGAAACTGTAAAATATGCCGTTGCACACCGTCAAATGATGGAATTGGCTGAGTATTTGAACAAAAAAAGCCAACTGCAAAAGGATATAAAGAAGGAGAAATACCGGCTCGTTCCACCAAAGCCGCGAAAGGTGTTGGAAGCGATAAGTGTGTTACGAAATTATGGGCGAATGTCCGCAAATTCTTTTGAAAAAGACAAAATAATGAATGCTTTACAGGAATTGAATATAATTCTTGAAGACAGTCGCGCTTTTTGGGGGAATAATTAAGATGAAGAAATTGAAAATCATAATTTTAGCCTTTGTAATTGTTGGTAATTGTGCCTTTTATGGAAATTGTCAGAAGCGGGAAACAGAAGATTTTGATGCAGTTTTGCAAAAATGCGCTGTTATAAGAGATAAAGGAGAAAATCAAAATGCTGTCGAATGTTTTGAAAAGGCACGAGAAATTAACCCGGATAATTATTCTTTGCAAGTTGCATTAGCAACCAGTTACAAAGCAATAAATAAATTAGATAATGCAGAGCAAGCAATTAAGAAAGCACTAGAGTTATGTTCTGAATGTGACGAAACGCATTATATTTACGCACATATTTTGGAAAAAAAAGGAAAGTTTCGTGAGGCGATTACTGAATATCAAACAGCAGTTAAATTAAATCCAAAAGATTATTTGTTTTGGATGAGTATGGCGAAACTACAAGATAAACTCGGCGACACCGATGATGCTATTTTTAGTTTTGAGAAAGTTTTAGAACTCAAACCTGATTATGATTTAGCACTTGATTTTTTAGGAAATTTATATTTTCGGAAGGGTGATGTGGATAAAGGTATTGAAATATTCGAGAAACTTTTTGAAATTAGTCCGGAATACGAGAAAGAAGGCAAAGAGCAACTTGAAAAAATAAAACGCGAACGAAACAAGCAAAAAAAAGCGAAGACAAAAGCGGCAGGGAATAGCTTATGAAATTTCTTGTTCTTGGTGCGGGGCGAATGGGACGCGGCGCGGTTTTTGACTTGGTTCATAATTCGCCGGAAGTAGAATCTGTAACTGTTGCCGACGTTGATTTGGCGAAAGCGAAAGTGGTTGCAAAAACAATCGGAAATGAAAAAGTTTCAGCGGCGTTTTTGGACGTTTCCGATTTTGAGAAAAGTTTCCGGCTTCTGTGTGAACACGATTCGGCGATTTCGTGCGTAAATTACTGGCACAATGTGAGTTTGTCAAAAGCCGCAATCGAAGCGAAGACGAATTTTTGCGATCTTGGCGGAAATAATTATGTTGTTGATGAGCAGCTTGCGCTGAATGCCGAAGCGGAAAAAGCCGGAATTAACATTATTCCCGATTGCGGACTTGCGCCCGGAATGGTTTCGATTTTGGCGATGCACGGCGCGAAAAGATTTGATGAATTGGATGAAATTCATATACGCGTCGGCGGTCTGCCGCAGAATCCGAAACCGCCGCTTGATTATCAATTGGTTTTCAGCGTCGAAGGTTTGATAAACGAATACGTCGAAACGGCGCGTGTTATCCGCGACGGCGAAATAAAAGAAGTCGAATCAATGACTGAATTGGAAACTCTCTCGTTTGAAAATTTTCCAAACCTCGAAGCGTTTCAGACTTCGGGCGGAACTTCGACTTTGCCCGAAACTTTTCTCGGCAAGCTGCGCGAACTCGATTACAAAACGATTCGTTATAGAGGGCATTGCGAAAAATTTAAACAGATGATTGATCTCGGTTTGTGTTCGGGCGGGGAAATTGAAATTGATTCGGTAAAAATTGTGCCGCGCCGGGTTTTCGGCGAACTGCTGCAAAAAAATCTGCCGCACGACGAACCGGATTACGTTTTGATCAGATTAGAATTCGTCGGAGAAATAAGCGGCGAAACGAAGCGTCTAAGGTATGATATTGTTGATGAATTTGACAAAAAGACGAATCTGAGCGCGATGATGAGAACGACGGCTTTTCCGGCTTCGATTATCGCGCAGATGTCGGCAAAAGGCGAAACTGCAATGCGCGGCGCGACTCCGCAGGAACTGGCGATTGATGCGGAAAAATTCGTTGCGGAACTTGCGCGGAGAAATATTGAAATTACCGAAAATTATCTATGAACCTGTTTTGGCGCATTTTTCAAATAATTTTAATAATTTTGCTGATCGGAATCCTTGCCGGTTATTTGATAAATTGGCGAATCAGCCAAGCGGCATCGGATAAAATAGAAGATTCGATCACGGAAATTCCGTTTGAAAATCCCGCGCGAATCGCCATAGTTTTCGGCGCGGGCGTGTGGAGCAGCGGCGAACCTTCGCCTGTTTTATATGACAGAATCGTTACGGCAGTCGAACTTTACCGCGCAAAACGAGTCGGAAAAATCTTGATGAGCGGCGATAATCCGACGGAAAATTACGACGAACCGACGGCGATGAAGGAAACCGCCGTCAAACTCGGCGTTCCGGCTGAAGATGTCGTTTTGGATTTTGCCGGACGCAGAACTTTTGACACTTGTTATCGCGCCAAAGAAATTTTCGGCGTGGAAAAAGCGATTCTCGTTTCGCAAAAATTTCACTTGCCGCGGGCGATCTATTTGTGCGAAAACGCGGGCATTGACAGCCTCGCTGTTACGGCGAACAGACGAAAATATTTATACGAAGATAACTGGGCTTACCGCGAGTTTATCGCCGTCTGCGGCGCGTGGTTCGAGTCGAATTTTTTCGGTTTCGAGCCGATAAAAGGTAAGAAAGAGCCGATTCGGAACTAGACTAATCCGAATACGGAAGCGACGGTTTTTCACGGCTAAAGCCGCCTGCTCTGAACAAAAAAAAGGCTTTCCGTTTCCGAAAAGCCGAACAAACAATGATACAAATTATTCCAAAATAGTGTCTTTTTAATTATAAGCCGAAAAGACGCGGCGGAGCTTTTTTCTTCAAAAGTTTACGCAGTTTCAGACGCGCTTTGTGCAGCTGCGATTTCGACGTGCCGACGCTGCAGCCCAAAATTCTAGCAACTTCTTCGTGTTCATAACCTTCGATGTCGTGCAGAACGAAGACGTTTTTGTAACCCGTCGGCAATTGCTCAATCGCATATTCGAGCGCGATCTTGTCAACTACGGGCATTTTTCGCGGATTAAGCGTTCCTTCAACAACCTGAACGGGCGTTTCGCCTTCTTCGGTAGTTTTTTCGTATTTGACGTTGCGCTTGCGAAAGTGCATTAAAACCTGATTGACCGTCAAGCGATGCAGCCACGTCGTAAAAGCCGAGTCGCCGCGAAAACTGCCGATTTTGCGATGCAGTTGAATAAATACGTCCTGCGTTAAATCTTCCGCTTCGGTCGTATTTTTCAACATCCGCAGGCAAATCGAGTAAACCCTTCGGTGATGACGATTGTAAATTTCTTCAAACGCCGCCATATTTCCTTTGCCCGACGCTTTGGTTAATTCAAAATCCTTCGCATTTTTCACGTCGAGAATTTCTTCACTTTTTGCCGTCTTGCCTTTTACTGCGGCTGTTTTCGCCGCATCTCCTAAAACCGGATAATTTAATGTTTCTGTATTCATTTTTTTATTCCCCCTTGCAATAATTATATACTACAATTTGCGTGCCATAAAATCCGCTTATAACTATTATAAGATATTACACGCATTAATGGCAATTTTGTTGCATTTTCCCGGACATACTATTATATTCGCCGAACATCCAAGTTCAGATTCACACCAAAGCGTGTATTTCGTTATACGAATTTGTTTAAGGTATGATTTCATCGTTTTATCAAATGGATTTCAGCATCTATACTATTATAAATCCAAAAGAATCGCGGAAAATTCCCGCTTGATAAATTTAGAACTATGAAAAAAAATTTTCTTGCAGCATTTTTAGTCTTGGCTGGCGTTTTTTTCTGTGCGGCGGCAAGCGTTTTCGCGCAGACAAATGCCGATAATCAGGCAAAATCCGAAATTGCAAAAGACGAAGATGTTCCGGGTTTGATTAAAAGTCTGCCCGATTACGAAAATGTCGGAAAAGGTGCGGTTTTTATTCTAAATAAGGAAAAATTGCAGAAAACTCTCGGAAACCGTCCGGTTTTCGATTCATTCGGTTTTGCCGGCGGAACGGAAGCCGCAACTGCCGTATATCCGCAGGGAAAACTTCTCGTCGTCGAGTTTTCGACACCGCAGTTTGCCGAAGAAGCCGACGCTTCGATCAAACAAAACTTAAAAGACAATTCGCCGACACCTCCGGTTTTTTACCGCCGCATCGGAAATTACACGGCGTTGGTTTTTGATTCCGAAAGCGAAACGGCGGCAAATTCTCTGCTCGATCAGGTCAAATATGAAAAGGATATTCAATGGCTCGGCATAAATCCTTTCGTCATAATCGCGCAGAGAGAAAAGGAAAAACAGCAGGAGAGAGATTTTATCGTCAGCACGTCGAGCCTTTTTATCGCTACGGTTTTATATATTCTGCTTGGTTTTGCCATTGCCATCGCGGGCGGCGTAATCGTCGGTCTGATCTATTATTCTCTGCGCGATAAAAAACGCTCAAGTTGGGACAAATACACCGACGCGGGCGGAATGACCAGACTGAATTTAGACGGATTTACGCCGGAGTTGTGAATTGTTCATAGTTGATTGTTGATTGTAAGAAAGATTTTTTCTAAAACAATTAACAATCAGCTATAAACAATTCACCATTCAGCTTTTCAATTTCCCCGATATTATTGTAAAAATGCGGCGCGATGCGGATTCGGTCATTGCGCGGCGAAACTATTATATTTTGTTTTTCGAGTTTTTCGGCGATTTCGTTAGGAGTTTTGCCGTTTTTGTGTTTGATACAGACGATTTGCGATTTTTCCCCTTTTTTGCGCGAACTGACGATTTCGTAATTTTCTTCGTCTATAATTTCGCAAAGATGATCGGTCAAACTTTCCAAGTAATTTTCGATTTTTTTCGCGCCGGTTTCGAGCAGAAGTTTTGTGCTTTGCTCTAAGCCGTAAAAAAGCGCGGCGCAGCCCGTTCCGGTTTCCCAAGCGAGCGCGTTCGGTTTATAATTCTGCCCGGAATCTTCAAAATCCCAAGGTTCTTCGACGCTGATCCAGCCGACGAGAGTAGGTTTGATGCGTTCTCTGGCGCGAGCCGAAAGATACAAAATTCCGCAGCCTTCGGGCGAACAGAGCCATTTATGGCTTGCGCCCGCCGCAATGTCAACGAATTGCGCGGGCAGATCGAATTTCATCGCGCCCAAACCTTGAATAATATCAACGGCAAAAAGCGCGTCCGCTTTTCTGGCGGCGCGTCCGATTCTTTCCAGATCGGCGCGAAAACCCGATGCAAACTGAACCGCGCTGATCGAAACGAGTTTTGTGTTTTCGTCAATCAGATTGATAAATTCGTCCAGATCAATCCGCCCGTTTCTTTCGGGACAAAGACGCAGTTCAATTCCGAAATCATCGCGCACTCTGCGCCAAGCGTAGAAATTTGCCGGAAATTCCTTTGCAAAACTGACGATATTATCTTCTTTTTGCCAATCCAAACCGCCGGCGACGGCTGAAAATCCGTCGGACGTATTTCGCAAAAACGCGATCTGTTCCGGTTTTACATTGAGCATTTCCGCAACATTCGCCCGTGCGCGGTTTTTCGTGTCAACCCAAGCGGAAAACTTTGTCGAACCGTTTTGGCTTACGTCGTTCAACTGCGAGATGACGGCTTGGACCGAAATTGTCGGCGGCGGCGAGATTGCCGCGCTGTTTAAATATGTAAAATTTTCCGTAACGGGAAAAAGTTTGCGGATTTCTTCGTTCAAATTTGATAAACTCCTTTTAAGTTTTTGACAAAACGCTGAATTTGCCGATAATTTTAAGTTGGACTTGGAAAAATTTTTCTCCAACTCTAAACCTCGAAAAGCACATCGAATTTCCTAGAAATTATGTTCGATTTTAAGAAAAAAAACCAATTCGATTTTGGTAATATTTCGTCAAAAGACGACGGCGATATAGAAATTTACAAAGTAAGGCGCGAATCCAGACAAGGACTCTGGCTTGAGAGCATACGCCTTTTGCGCGACATTATTTTAATAATCGCCGTTTTTATTTTAATCGGAGTTTTCGCCGTGCAGCCCGTCGTCGTCGAGGGAACTTCGATGACACCGCAGCTTCACGACGGCGAGCGTCTGCTGGTTAATAAACTTATTTACTACAATTTTGAAAGCGTCAGTTGGGGACATCTCGAAAGAGGCGATGTCGTCGTTTTTTGGTATCCGCAAGACCCTGATAAAAGTTACGTCAAACGAATAATCGGACTGCCGGGCGAGCGTGTCGAAGTTCGCAGCGGAGTGGTTTTTATAAACGGCACGGAACTCAAGGAAGATTATCTTGCGCCGGAAAATAATCAATCTCTGCCGAATTTTACGGAGAAAGAAGTTGACGATCATTATTATTTCGTGATGGGCGACAACCGTGATAATTCTTCGGATTCGCGGATTTGGGGTTTAGTTCCCGAAAAATACATTTACGGCAAAGCGTTTTTCCGCTATTGGCAGCCGTCGCACGCCGGTTTTATCGAACACGGCGAATATAATATAAAAGATACGAAAATTACGGATGATGTTCGCGCCGAAAGCGAGAAATAAACGGAAGATGCAAAAGGGAAAAATTAGTTTTCTTTATCTTCAATAGTTCGGACAATTTTTGTTGTGAATTGCCGCCAGCATAAGACGGGTGGACTTGAAAGTTAATAAACATAAGGCTTTAGCCAAATTGTAAAAAAATAAATAAAATTCCATCAACTAAAGTTGGCGGCAATTCATAAAATCAAAGATTTAAAAACTGTCCTAAGTATGTCTTAAATTTGCCGGTTTCCATTACAAAAGATGAATTTTTCAAAAAAAGCAATTTTGGTTTTAGAAGACGGGCGCAGTTTTCGCGGCGTTTCGTTCGGCGCGGAAGGCGAAACTTTCGGCGAGATGGTTTTTAATACTTCGATGACCGGCTATCAGGAGATTTTGACCGATCCGAGTTACGCCGGACAGATCGTCTGTATGACATATCCGCTGATCGGAAATTACGGCGTGAACGAAGAAGACGTTGAATCGCGCAAGCCTTGGGTCGAAGGTTTCGTCGTCCGCGAAGCGAGCCGCGTTCATTCAAACTGGCGTTCTTCGGAAAGCCTCGATTCGTATTTAAAACGCCATAAAATCGTCGGCATCGAGCGAATTGACACACGCGCACTCGTCCGCCACATACGCGACAAAGGCGCGATGCGAGCCGCAATTTCAAGCACCGATCTGGACGAGAAAAGTCTTTTGAATAAAGTTTTAAGTTCGCCGGAGATGAACAACCGCGAACTTGCCAGCGAAGTAACCGTCGGAGAATCTTTCGATTACCAAGCGAAAGGCGGCGAAAAATTTCACGTTGTGTGTTACGATTTCGGCGTAAAGACAAATTCTCTGCGCGAATTCGCCGATTTAGGCTGCCGTTTAACCGTCGTTCCCGCCGAAACTTCCGCCGAAGAAGTTTTAGCATTAAAGCCGGACGGGATTTTTCTTTCAAACGGTCCGGGCGATCCTTCAGCGATGAAAGAAGTAATTAAAGAAATAAAGAAAATCGCCCAAGCGAAAGTTCCGATGTTCGGAATTTGTTTGGGGCATCAGGTTTTATCGCAGGTTTTCGACGCGAAAACTTATAAACTGAAATTCGGACATCGCGGCGGCAATCAGCCGATCAAGGATTTGCAGACGGGAAAAATCGAAATCGCGGCGCATAATCACGGTTTTGCGGTGGACGCAAAATCAATGCCCGCCGAACTCGAATTAACGCACATCAACTTAAACGACGAAACGGTTGCCGGAATGCGACACAAAACTCTGCCGATTTTCAGCGTCCAATATCATCCCGAATCCGCGCCCGGTCCGCACGATTCGGCGTATCTTTTTGAGCGATTTATTGAACTTATGGTGGGAAAAGGTTAATTGTTTGCGGTTGATTGTTAGTTGTTATTTTCCGAAAAATTACACAAATTTTCTAAAGTTCAATCAACAACTAACCGCGAACAACCAACCGCGAACAAACTTTATGACCTACGAAAATGCACAAGAAACGGCTGAATTTATCAAGTCGAAATACGATAAACAAATAAAAATCGCGCTCGTTTTGGGCAGCGGACTCGGCGGATTTGCCGAAAAACTCGAAAATTCGACAATAATTCCTTACGAGGAAATTCCGAATTTTTCGCGCTCGACGGTTGAAGGACACAATGGACGGCTCGTTTTGGGCGAAGTCGAAGGCGTTTCCGTCGCGGTTCAGCAAGGGCGTTTTCATTTCTACGAAGGTTACGACATTGGGCAGGTCGTTTTTCCGATTCGCGTTTTCGGCGTTTTGGGCGTTGAAAATCTGATCTTGACGAACGCGGCGGGAAGCGTCAACACGGATTTTAAGCAAGGTTCGCTGATGCTCATCCGCGACCATATAAATATGATGTGCGTCAGTCCTCTGCGCGGAACGCACGACGAGCGTTTCGGCGAGCGTTTTCCAGATATGACGGAAGTTTATTCGCTTACCCATCAGGAAATCGTTATCAAAGAAGCCAAAGAAATGGCGAAAAACAAGGCGGAGAAAAAATTTAAGGAAACAGGCAAAAAAATAAAACCGCAAAATTTTCTTCGTCGCGGCGTTTACTGCGCTTTGTCGGGTCCGAGCTACGAAACGCCCGCCGAAATTCGCGCTCTGCGGCTTTTCGGAACGGATGCCGTCGGAATGTCAACCGTTCCCGAAGCGATCACCGCCAGACAAATGAAAATAAAAGTTATCGGAATTTCCTGCATAACAAATATGGCGGCGGGAATCAGCGACGAGCCGATTCATCACGAAGAAGTTATGGAAACGGGCGCGAAAGTTGCCGAAACATTTGAAGAATTACTGCGGAGAGTTATTTCAAGAGTAAATCGTAAATAGTAAATGGCAAATCGAAAGAATCATTTGTCTTTTCCCACCATTTACAATTTACCATTTACAATTTACCAATCTATGATTATAGGAATTTGCGGCGGAACGGGTTCGGGAAAAACGACGATTGCGAAAAAAATCGTCGAATCGGTCGGCGCGGAAAACGTGATTTTGATCGAGCAGGATTCCTATTATAAAAATCTCGCCGAAATGCCTCTCGATGCCCGCCATAAAGCGAATTTCGATCACCCGGACGCTTTTGACGGCGATCTTTTGATTGAAAATATCCGAGAATTAAAAAAAGGAAATTCAATCGAAAAACCGATCTATGACTATAAATCTCACACCCGAAGCAAACAAACAGAACTGATCGAACCGAAAGCCGTTGTCATCATCGAAGGAATTTTGATCTTCGCCGAACCGCGCCTTCTGGATTTATTTGACGTAAAAGTTTACGTTGACACGCCCGCCGACGTGCGTTTTATCCGCCGCTTAAAACGCGATATAAAAGAACGCGGACGCACGACGGAATCGGTCATTGAACAGTATTTTGCAACCGTCCGCCCGATGCACTTGGAGTTTGTGGAAACTTCAAAACGCCGCGCCGATCTGATAATTCCCGAAGGCGGAAAATCAAACGTCGGAGTCGAAATTCTGTGCGGACTCGTGCGCGAAAAAATAGGCAATTCGGGATTAAAAGGAACTTGAAATTATTGTTCGGTGAAATAAAAGAAATATTTCTAACCGGGAGCGCGAGCATCCTGCTCGCAAAGCGATGCGCGAAGCGAGCGTTGTGTAGTTACTGCAAACGCCTGCTTTAATTGGCATTTGTATTAGTCGCTTCGCTCTGATGGCGAGCAAGATGCTCGCGCTTCGGTTTGAAAATTATTAATAAATGAAAAATGAACAAGAAAATCTAGTCGAATCCGCCAAAAATGCCCGCGAAAAGGCACACGCGCCGTATTCAAAATTCAAGGTCGGCGCGGCTGTTCAAACGAAAAGCGGCAGAATTTACACGGGCTGCAACGTCGAAAGCGCGGTTTACGGCGCGACGGTTTGCGCCGAAAGAGTGGCGATTTGGAAAGCGATTTCCGAAGGCGAAACGTCGTTTGAGGAAATCGCCGTCGTTGCCGACACGGACGAATTAACCCCGCCGTGCGGAATCTGCCGACAAATAATCTGGGAATTTTGCGGCGATATTCCCGTTGTTTTTTCAAACTTAAAAGGCGAAACCGAAATCGTTCAAATGAGCGAACTTTTGCCGCGTGCGTTCGATGCTAAATTTTTGGAATAATGTAGAATAAGGATATTATGGAAGACATTTTAGAACTACGCTTGGACAAAACAAAAATTTCGTTTTCAAACTCGTTTGATAATACGGAAGAAAAAGAATATTGGCACTCGCGCACGCCGCAAGAACGACTTTTGCACATCGAAAGATTAAGGCGAATAAATTATGGACGTAAAGCTACCGAAAGATTTCAAAGAGTTATTGAGGTTGTTAAATGCGAATGGAATTAAGTATTTGTTAATTGGCGGTTATGCAGTAGGCTTTCACGGTTATCCGCGAACTACAAATGATATAGATATTTTCGTCGCAAGGGATTCGGAGAATGCTCAACGGCTGGTTAAAAGTTTAATTGACTTCGGGTTTGGAACGGGCGAATTTTCAACCGAACTTTTTATGCAGGAAAAAAGTATCGTAAGAATGGGCGTAGAGCCGTTGAAAATAGAAATTGCAAATTTCATTTCGGGAATCGAATTTGAAGAAGCGTATCAAGATAAAGTTATCGGTTTGATTGACGAAATCGAGATGAGCATAATTAGTCTGGAACATCTGAAAATCAACAAAAAAGCCAGCGGCAGATACAAAGATTTGAACGATTTGGAACATCTTCCGTAAAAACCGCCGAATAAGTAATGCGTCAGTTATAAGTTGAGATTCTTGTCAGTAGCGTCCGAGGTGAGCCGATGCGCTCGCCATAACTGCATTAACGCATCGGCTCACGCACGACGCTACTGACAAGAACTTATGACTGACCGATTACCCGAATAAATTCTCGATTATTGCGTTTTCCTTTCCGTTTGGTGTAAATTCAGTTATGGAAAAACTGCATTTACTAATCTTCGTTTTAACTATTTTGATTTCTTCGCAAACAACTTCCGCGCAGAAAAAATCGGTTGATTTAATCATCAGCGGCGGAATTGTCGTGACGATGGATGCGGAAAAGCGCGTTATTTTGAACGGCGCGGTTGCCGTTGATAAAGAAAGAATCGCCGCCGTCGGGACGAAAAACGAAATCGAGCAAAAATTCACTTCAAAACAAATTATTAACGCTGACGGGAAAGTTATAATTCCGGGTTTGATAAACACGCATACTCATATTCCGATGACGCTTTTTCGCGGAATTGCGGACGATTTAGATTTGCAAAAATGGCTGACGGGTTATATTTTTCCAGCGGAAGCGAAGAATGTTGACGAAAAATTTGTCCGCGCCGGCACAAGGCTCGGACTGGCGGAAATGATTCGCGGCGGAACGACGACGTTTTGCGATATGTATTATTTTGAAGACGCGATTGCGGAAGAAACGGAAAAAGCGGGCGTTCGCGGAGTTTTGGGCGAAACAATCATTGATTTTCCCGCGCCGGACAATAAAACGAACGCGGAGGCAATGGCTTACGCGGAGAAATTTATCAAAAAATGGCAGGGAAACGCGCTTATCACGCCCGCGTTTGCGCCGCACGCGCCATATACGGTTTCGGAAGAACACTTGAAAAGTATCGGCAAACTTTCCGCCGAATTGAACGCGCCCGTCATTATTCATTTGGCGGAAACGCAGACCGAAGTTGACGATATTTCAAAACAGAAAAGTGCAAGACCGATTCAGTATCTCGAAAAAATCGGATTTTTAAGCGATAAAACGATTGCCGCGCACGTCGTTTTTGCCGATGATGCGGAAATCGAGATTTTAAAAAACAGAAAGGTCGGCATCGCGCACAATCCGCAGTCGAATATGAAATTGGCAAGCGGCATTGCGCCCGTTCCGAAAATGCTCGAAATGGATTTGCCCGTCGGACTCGGAACGGACGGTGCGGCATCGAATAATGATCTGGATTTGTGGGAGGAAATGGACACGGCGGCGAAACTTCACAAAGTTTTTACGAGCGATCCGAAAGTCGTAAGTGCCGAAGATGCCTTTGAAATGGCGACGATTCGCGGCGCACGCGCTTTGCATCTGGAAGATAAGATCGGCTCGATTGAAACCGGAAAACTCGCCGATCTGGTCGTTGTTGATTTTGATTCTCTGCATCAAACGCCGTATTTTAACATCTATTCGGCGTTGGTTTATTCGACAAAAGCGAGCGATGTCCGCACCGTGATTATCAACGGAAAAATCGTGATGCGCGACGGGAACTTGAAAACTCTGGACGAAAAGAGTATAAAAATAGACGCAAACGCATATCGCAATTCAATCATCAGAAGTTTATCGGGCAAGTAAGCAAAAGTTATTGTTTGAACTTTGATTTTGAACTTCGACTTTCGATTTTTTAAAGAAAAAGTCATATTGTTATAACGATTTTATCGAAAATCGAAAATCAAAAACCAAATTATTTTTAAGAGGTAAAAGAAATATGCCGCAAAGCGTTAAGAGATTTTCCGCCTTATTTTTATTCATTTTTATATTTACGGCTGCATTTTCATTAAAAGCGCAGACTATCGCTCAAACCGATACGGCACAACCGAAACCGAGAACGACAGCCGACGTGATGCGCGAGCGCATTATGAAGGCGAAAACATATCTTGCCGTGAAAAATTACAACGGCGCGATCTACGAACTCGAAAACATTCGCCGCGAAACCGTTGATCCGACGGTTCACGGCGTTTTAAATGTTCTGCTGATGAATTCGTATCTCGAACTCGGCGATTATGACCGCGCTCAGAAATTCTTAACGGAATACTCCAAATTACAGGAGAAAAATACTCTGAACGCGGCGGCAAATTATTTTGCAATTGCCGGACAGGTTATCAAAGGTGCGCGAACACAGGCGGAGCGTTATCGTGCGCTCGGTTTGAGTCTTTCGGACAGAAATCTGGCACTCGAAGCGCAGGTTGATTTAGAAGGAATGCGGCAGACGCTGGAAATGGTCGTCGAGCAGTCGAAACTTCTCAGCAAAAACAAAACCGAAGTTGCCAACGCAATGGCACTTGTCGAAGAAGCAAGCGGCGCGAGAAGCAATCTGGCAAAGGACGAATATGATGCAAATCGCTGGAAAAGCGAGATTTCAAACGCCCGCGAACAACTTACTAACGCGAGAAGCAACGTCATCAACGTCGTCAACGAACCGAACGGAAACGCCGTAGCGGTCAATGAAAAGGAAGTTCAGAAAGTTGACGAATCCGCGCCGATTATGATGCCCGTCGGCAAAGAAGACCCGGTTCTTGAAGTGCCGCAGACAAAACCGGAAGCGAAGAAAACAACGGAAAAAACAAAATCGCTTGAAAATCCTAAAGAAGAAATAAAAGAAAAAACGGCTGCGGAAAATACGACTGCAAACACAACCGGAGAAGCCGAATCGTCGAAAAGAAAACGGCGAATTATCGGCTCTGCCCCGAAAACCGAACCGAAAGCGGACGAAGCCGAAACAAAGCCTGTCGCCGAAGAAAAAAATGCTGCGGAAAAAATACCTGCGGCAGCGGACGACAATTCACCAATCGAAGTCGGTTCGCTGATCGGTTACGCCACCAGCAAAGCAAACCCGATTTATCCGCCGACGGCGCGAAATATGCGTATGACCGGCGTTGTCAAACTTGACATAATAGTTGACGAAGACGGCAGGGTTGCGGAAGTGCAGAATGTGGACGGACCCGCTTTATTGCAGGACGCGGCAGCGACGGCGGTAAGAAAATGGAAATTCAAACCCTTCAAGCGCGACGGTCAACCGGCAAAAGCCAGCGGTTATGTCAGTTTTAACTTCCGTTTGTAAATATGGCGAAATTATTACCTTCAACATCGGGCGGCAACCTTTTTCGGAAAGTTGCCGCGTTTTGATTTGGGATTTCTGATTCGGGATTTGGGATTTCTATTTTCGCCGGAGGATAAAATATGTTTTTGAAAATCATTATCGCTATACTTTTTTTATCAATGACAATTTTTGCACAAACTCAGCCGCCGATTGAAACGGGAGTTTCGCAGAAGTTGGCGAAATGGCGGGCGGCGAATTATTCAAATGTGCGGTATCGGTTGAACATTACGCTCGAAAAAGGTGCGCCGTTGATGCGCGGCGACATCGAGATTCGTGTTAATTTGACCGAAGAAGGCGCGAAAAATGATCTGATTCTCGATTGGCGGACGACGCAGTTCGCGAATGATAAAGATAAACCGTTTGCCAATGTCGTTGCCGTCAATGAGGCGAACGCGACTGGAGCGCAAGCGGGGACGCTTGCAATGAGCGCGGAGCGCGAAAAAAATGTCGGTGCATCGGAAACTCCAACAAAAACTTTGCAATTACTACAAAACGAACACATCGCAATTCCAAAAAGTTTATTAAAAACAGGCGAAAATATTATCAAGATAAA
This sequence comes from Pyrinomonadaceae bacterium, assembly GCA_965214585.1. Lineage (GTDB taxonomy): Bacteria > Acidobacteriota > Blastocatellia > Pyrinomonadales > Pyrinomonadaceae > JAHCHG01. The sequence goes on from OZ243957.1 coordinate 2,354,511, forward strand.
TTTCGCCTCGCCGATCAAAACGTCGGGCGCGGCAATTACGCGCTATGTTGACAAGGAAGATAATGCGGAATACATCTATTCGTTGTTCGTCCCGTCGGACGCAAGCACGGCGTTTCCAGTATTTGACCAGCCGGATTTGAAGGCAAAATTTAGCTTGGAAATTATTACGCCAAAAGATTGGAAAGCAGTTTCTAATACTAACGGAATCGGTTATATAAAGGACGATACACAACATTACGCGACTTATTCATTTCCTGAAACTAAACCAATCAGCACTTATGTTTTTGCATTTGCGGCAGGTGACTTTCAAATATTTGAAGATAAATCGGCGAGAATAAAAGAAGTTTACGATACTACAAAAATATATGCAGATGCCATTTTGCCGAAAATCTACGTCCGCAAATCGCAAGCCGAGAAATTCAAACAACACGCGGCGGAAGTTTTTCGCCTCAACCGCGAAGGCGTGAAGTTTCTTGAAGATTGGTTTGATTACAAATTCCCGTTTCCAAAATATGATCTGGTTTTGATTCCTGAATTTCCGTTCGGCGGAATGGAACACGCGGGCGCGACTTTTTTGCGCGAAGACCGCGTTATTTTCCCGACCGAGCCGACGAAAAACGATTTTGTCACACGCGCCAACGTCATTTTTCACGAAGCCGCGCATCAATGGTTCGGCGACACGGTAACGATGCGGTGGTTTGACGATCTGTGGCTCAAGGAAGGTTTTGCCGAGTTTATGGCGTATAAAACCTTGGCGAAAGTGATACCCGAATACAATGCGTGGAAAGTCTTTTACGAGCGCAACAAACAAGCCGCTTATCTGACGGACGCAACTCGCGGCACAACGCCGATCTATCAGGAAATCCCGAATCTGTCGTCGGCAAAATCCGCCTACGGCAACATCGTCTATCGCAAAGCCCCGTCGTTTCTGCGCCAAGCCGAGTTTTATCTGGGCGAAGACAAATTTCAAACCGCCGTCCGCGCATTTTTGAAAAAACACGAATTCGCAAATGCGGAATGGACGGATTTGGTAAAGGAATTTGAAAAATCATCAGAAAGAAATTTAAAGAACTGGTCTGAAAATTGGGTAACAAAGCGCGGACTTCCGATATTTAGCTTTTATGAAGGCAAAGGCGATAAAGATTACACTATGCTGATTCACGGCAAGCGACTTTATCCGTTTGCACAAGTTAATTCACTCAACGAAAAAAACGACTGGCAAGAAAAACTCAAAATATTAGTTATCTTTCAAGACGGAACTAAAAAAACGATTAATAATGAAATAACAAAATCCAAACCCGTTGACGAGTTGGAGGCGACTCAAGATTCATTGTTAATTCCTTTTGGTAAAGATGTCGCATTTAAATTTCTCAATTATGAAGATTACGGCTACGGCATCTTTCTGCTTGACGAGAAAAGCCGCGCTTACGTTCTGGAAAATATCCAGACGGAAAAAGACGATTTTCTGCGCTCGATGATGTGGGGAAGTTTGTGGGATTCGGTCAGATTTTACGAACTTGCACCCGAAGATTATGTGAAATTGGTTATTAAAAACATCAACATCGAAACCGACGAAAGCACAATCGCCACGCTGCTCAATCGCACTTCGACGGCGATGAATTATTATTTGTCGGACGCGCAAGCCGCGCAATTCGCGCCTGAAATCGAAAAACTTCTGATCGAAAAAATGCAGAACGCGCCGACGCTCGGACAAAAGATAACTTTTTATCGGGCGTTTGTTTCGCTGGCAAGTTCGGAAAATGCCAGAAATGTTTTAAAAGAAATGCTGAAATCCACAGGCGGAAACCCGACAGTTATGGAGGGTGCTGTCAGCAATTCGGAAGTTAAGAAAAAAACTACATCCTCCGTAAAACCAAAAGGTAACAGAGATCGAACAGCACCCTCCATAACTGTCGGGTTTCCGCCTTTGAAGGCGAAGGACAAATTCGACATCGTTACAAAACTTATCACGTTAGGCGATGCCGACGGTTTGAAACTTTTAGCCGAACTCGAAGAAACGGAAACGGGCGATGCGGCGAAACGCTACGCTTACGCGGCGAAAGCGGGAATTGCGACGAAGGAAAACAAAGCGAAATACTGGAAAGATTTCACCGACAACAAGGAAATTTCCGAAAGTTATATTGAATCGGCGTTCAATGTTTGGAATACGCCGAAACACGCCGAATTGACTTTGCCGTATTTGGAAAAAGCCTTAGCCGAATTGCCGAATCTAAAGAAAAACCGCAAGATATTTTTCGTCAACGGCTGGCTCGGCGTGTTCATCGGCGGGCAGAAAAGCGAAGAAGCGTTGAATATCGTCAACAAATTTCTGGCGGACAATCCGAAATTGGATAAAGATTTACGATTAAAAATTTTGGAAAACTCGGATAATTTAGAACGCGCCGTGAAGATTCGTGAGAAATACGGGAAATAATTGCTCTAAAAGAGCGACAGATTTTGAGGAGAAACTTTCCTACGAAACACACGAAACACACGAAATTTAAGGCGGAAAATCTTATCTCGAACCTGTCAAGATTTATTCTTCCGCTTTTCCGATCTCAAAAGTATCCAAAACGGCTAATCCTCCGAAATAAACCAGATTCAAAACGGCGATCCATTTAAGCCAAATCGGAACATTCGGATAAAGCCAGACGATCAAAGGCATAACCAATAAGATAATTGCGGTAAATACGACGGTTAAGGTTTTCAGACGAGTTGCGCGGCTCGGATAGGCGAATTTGACCGGGAGAAAATGCAGAATCGAAAGGGAAATAATAATAAGAGCGTTTCCGAGCGAGTTTAATGAAAAAACGAAGACGAGATAAAAAACGACGACGTTCCACATTACGGGAAAACCGATAAAATAAAAGTCTTCGGAAATCATTCCTTCTTTGCCGTAATAAATGACGGAAACGAGCAGAATCAGAAAGGTCAGAGGCAGATTCCAAGACGGTTCAACTAAACCGTTCATATAGAAAAAATACGCCGGAATAACGGCGTAGGTCGTAAAATCAACGACATTATCAATCGTTTTGCCGTTCATCTTAGGCAGAACTTCTGCCGTTTTGAATTTTCGCGCGAAAGTTCCGTCTATTCCGTCTATTGCCAAAGCAGCCAAAAGCCAAGCCATCGCCGCTTGCCAATTTTTGGCGTTTATCGCCAGAATTGCCATAAATCCAACCAGCAAACCGCAAGCACTAAAAATATGAACGCTCCAAGCCGCGATTTTGTCTGTGGTTTTGTAAGAATGAATCATCGGAAATTATTAAAGAAAAAGATATTGCCCGCGAAGTTGAGGCGAATTAGCGCGAAAATAAAATCGGAAAATTTCCAGAACTTCTTTTTTTCGCATTTCGAGGAGTTTTCACACTTTTTCGCGGGAAAAATCATCTTCTGAATTGCTCGAATTTACCATCTTGTTATTTCCGAATAAGAATTTCAAATATAAAATTTATCATTTCAAGTTAAATTTCGGGATATTTGACGAAAAGCGGGCGAGAGAGCAACCCTTCCCGACCTGCTAATTTAATAAACTTGCGCTTTTTTCCCTCTATCTTGAACAGATCATTGAATTTAACTGCTCAAGAATGAAAAGATGTCAGGTTTGGAAGGGTTGCTCTCTCGCCCGCTGTTTGAAAAATCAGAACACTTTAATAAATTTTACAAATTCAACAAAGACGCTTTCGCCGCCTTAAATTCTTGGTCGTCTAAAACGCCTTGCTTGTGAAGTTCGGCGAGTTTGGCAAGTTCCGCCGCGACATCTTTTTTATCCGTCGAAGCCTTTTCGTCTTTGTTTCCGCTTAATTTATTGAGCATCGCGCCGCCGTATTTTTTGCCGACCTTGCTGCCGAGAACTCCGCCGACGAGTGCGCCGGTGAAAGTTCCGACAACCGGAATCGGCAGCAGAACCGTTCCGGCTTGCGCTCCGGCTATCGCGCCCGCGCCGACTCCCGCCAAACTTCCGGCTTTTTCGTTGTCCGTTTGTTGTTTCGTTTGTTTTTCCTCTTTATTTTCCGCCATTTTTGAATTTCTCCTGTTCTAAAAATTACTAAAAAAAGTTGCTTGTCAAAATGAATTATACATTATTTTAAATGCTTTTAAACATAAATTTTTATTAAGAATCTTATTCCAATTTTTAGCTGGATTTACAATATTTGCAATCTTGACATAAAAGTAAAGATTTGACATTCTAAGAGTTACTTGATGAACGAAAAAACTTTTGATCGAGTAAAAAAAGACGATGAAAATTTCAGCACAGGAAGAATACGGACTCAGATGTTTGGTGCAGCTTGCAAAGCTCGGCGGAGATGAATCTTTGACCTTGCCGCAAATCGCCGAACTGGAAGGAATTTCGCAGGCAAACGCCGGAAAACTGATGTGGCTGATGAAAAAAGCGGGTTTTGTTTCATCAACGCGCGGCACGAAAGGCGGCTACATTTTGGCGCGTGATTCGGACGAAATTTATCTGAGCGAAGTGATAAAAATTTTGGATGCGGACGAAATAGACAAGCATTGCGAAAGCTACACGGGCGTTTTAGAATCGTGCGTTCACAACGGCGATTGCGGAATTCGTCCCGTTATCGTCGGCTTGCACGAAATCGTGCAGAACGCCTTGTCGCAGATAACTTTGGCGCAGCTTGTCGGCACGGAAAGTAAAGTTGACGAAAGATTTCATCGCATTCAGGGAATTCACAAAACAATCGAACCGAACAAACGCGCAAACGCAGAAATTATATAAATTATAAGGGAAATAATCCGAATCAGACTTCGGACACAAAACTTTGGACTAAATATGAGTACAGCAACAGAATTTTTAACGAACAGAGAATATAAATACGGTTTTACGACCGACATCGAAACGGAAACGATTGCGAAAGGTTTGTCGGAAGACACCGTTCGTTTGATTTCAAAAAAGAAAAACGAACCCGAATGGCTGCTTGAGTTTCGCTTAAAGGCTTTTCGTCATTGGTTAAAGATGAAACAACCCGACAATTGGGCGAATTTTCATTATCCGAATATAGATTTTCAAAACATCAGCTATTATTCCGCGCCGAAACAAAAGGCGAAAAAGCAGAGTTTGGACGAAGTTGACCCCGAACTTTTGCGGACTTTTGAAAAACTCGGAATTCCGCTGACCGAACAAAAAATGCTCGCCAACGTCGCCGTTGACGCGGTTTTCGATTCGGTTTCGGTGGCGACCACTTACAAAGAAAAACTCTTAAAAGCGGGCGTGATCTTCTGCTCGTTTACCGAAGCCGTCGAAGAATATCCCGAACTCGTCAAGCAGTATCTCGGCTCGGTCGTTCCTTCATCGGATAATTATTATGCGGCTCTAAACGCGGCGGTTTTCTCCGACGGCTCTTTCGTTTTCATCCCGAAAGGCGTTCGCTGTCCGATGGAACTTTCGACGTATTTTAGAATCAACACGCAGGATTCGGGACAGTTTGAACGCACATTGATTGTTGCTGAAGAAGGCGCGTATGTCGCTTATAACGAAGGTTGTCATCCCGCAGGCGAACAGGTTTTAACGGCGGAAGGCTGGCGAAATATCGAAGGCATCAAAGCGGGCGATAAAGTTTATGACCACGACGGCAAACTGCAAAAAGTCCGCGCCGCAATGGTTCGCCGATTTAAAGGCGAAATGATTACGGTGCGCCCGATGTCGCGTTACAACGAATTCAGATTAACGCCCGAACATCCCGTTTATGCAATTAAGCGAAAGGACGTTTTGAAACCTAGAAAGCAACGGAAAGAAAACTGGCTGCCCGAAGTTGACACACAAAAACTTTTCAAAGCTGAACCAAAATTTATAAAAGCAGATGAACTTGAAAAAGGCGATTTTGTTTTAGTTCCAAAATTGGAGCGAAATGATTCAAAAGCATTTAATAACGATGAACTCGAATTGCTTGGTTATTATTTGGCGGAAGGCTCAAGCTGCTACAACAAATTAAATAAGCAATATGTGAACTCATTCGCTTTTGGAATTCACGAAAAAGATTTGATTGCACGGACAAAAGAGCTAGTCGAAAAACTTTCGGGCAAAAATGCTTATATCGTTGAAAATCAAGAACGCAATGGCACAAATGTTCAATTTTATTCGGAAGAAATGTCTGATTGGTTTGTTCGGCATTGCGGAAAATACGCAACTGAAAAAACTTTGAGTCCCGAATTGATGAGCATTTCACCAAGTCAGACAAAAGTATTTTTAGACGCATATTTAGAGGGCGACGGAAACATTTCGGAGCGTGAAAATTCCCGTATGATTCGCTTTTCGACGGCTTCGGAAACTCTTGCCAGACAAGTGCAGATGCTTTTAAATAAACTCGACATTCAAGCGTGGATTCAAGTCCGCGAAGGCGGCGAAGCGATCTTTTCAAAACAGCAGCCTGAACGAATTATCAATCGCAATCCGCTTTATCAAATCGGCTATACGGAAAACAAAAAATGGGATATGGTGCGTGAAACCGAAACGCATTTTATCGTTCCTGTTCGTGAAATTACGCGAGAAGATTTTGACGATTTGGTTTTTAACATTGATGTTGACGAAACGCACAGTTATTTGGTCAAAGGTTTTGCCGTCCACAACTGCACCGCACCGCAGTTTGACACGAATCAACTGCACGCGGCGGTTGTCGAACTCGTCGCACTCGACGATGCGGAAATAAAATATTCGACTGTGCAGAATTGGTATGCGGGCGACGAAAGCGGCAAGGGCGGAATTTATAATTTTGTGACAAAACGCGGCGCGTGTCGCGGGCGAAATTCAAAAATTTCTTGGACGCAGGTTGAAACGGGAAGCGCGATCACTTGGAAATATCCGTCGGTTATTTTGCAGGGCGACAATTCAATCGGCGAGTTTTATTCGGTTGCTTTGACGAACAACGCGCAGATCGCCGACACGGGAACGAAGATGATCCATCTCGGCAAAAACACGAGTTCGACGATTATTTCCAAAGGAATTTCCGCCGGAAAATCGAATAATTCGTATCGCGGGCTTGTAAAAGTTATGCCGAAAGCGGAAGGAGCGAGAAATTACACGCAATGCGATTCGATGCTGATCGGCGACCGCTGCGAGGCGAACACATTTCCGTATATCGAGGTGATGAACAACACCGCCCGCGTCGAACACGAGGCGACGACATCGAGAATCAGCGAAGATCAAATGTTTTATTTGCAGCAGCGCGGATTATCGGAAGAAGATTCGATCTCGCTGATTATCAACGGTTTCTGCAAGGAAGTTTTCAAAGAACTGCCGATGGAATATGCGGTTGAAGCGCAGAAACTTTTGGGATTAAAACTCGAAAACAGCGTTGGTTAAGAAGTAATTTATATGAATCTGGCAATTGAACTTAAACAAGAAGATGACGGCGTTGGATTGCGGAAATTGACGCGCTCAACGGCGTTTTAGTTTATGGCGAAACACGCGAAGATGCGATTCGGAAAGTGAAAACTTTGGCTTTTCGTGTGATTGCAGACCGTTTGGAAAACGGCGAAATATAAAAAATGAATTTAGCAACAGCCGAAAAAGAAAAAATCGTCGAAATTTGCGAGCGCAACGACATTGAATTTTGCGCGGTTTTCGGCTCGTTTGCGCGTGGTGAAGCGACGGACGAGAGCGATATTGATTTGCTGGTGCGGTTTTCAAAGCCGACTGGCTGGGCGTTTTACGGAATTGCCGACGAATTGGAAAAAGTTCTCGGCAGAAAGGTTGATTTGGCAACCGAAAATATGATCGGCAAGCGCATCCGCGAAAGCGTTTTTCGTGATTTGAAAGTTATTTATGAAGAAACCAAATGACGTTGACCGTTTAGACCATATTCTCGAAGCGATTGTAAAAATCGAAAGATATTTGCAAAATTTCGACTTGCAAAAGTTTCGTTCAAACGAATTGACGCGGTTGTGAGAAATATCGAGATAATCGGCGAGGCAATAACCCGTTTGGACAGAGGTTTGAAAGCGCAATATCCAAACGTCGAATGGCGTTTTGCAGCGGCGACTCGTAATCGTTTGATTCACGGATATTTTGATGTTGACGCGGAAATTATTTGGGACACGACGCAAAAAAATTTGCCCGTTTTGAAAAAGCAGATTGAAGAGATTTTGGAGAATCTGAAATAAGAAAGGTGCGGAATTTACCGTTTATAAAAACCATAAAATGTCCGAACAAATAAACAATCCGCACGACCAATTTTTTCGGGCGGCGTTTTCGCGCCCGGATGTGGCGAAAAGTTTTTTGACAAATTATCTATCGCCGGAACTGGCGGCGAAAATAAATCTCGATTCGTTGGAGATTACGCAGGAGTCTTTTGTTGACGAAGAGCTAAAAGCACATCATTCGGATTTGCTTTTTCGTTTTCGGCAGACGGACGGGACGGACGGCTTTATTTATGTTTTGTTGGAACATAAAAGTTACACCGATAAACTCGTCGGGTTTCAGCTTTTGCGGTATGTTTTGCGGATTTGGGAAAAATCTTTGGCGGAAAAAAGCGGGAAACTGCCGCCCGTTTTGCCGATTGTTTTGTATCACGGCGACGCGGAATGGAAAATCAGCCGGCAATTCGCGGATTTGGTGGAGAACGCGGCGGATTTTGGCGAATTGATACCGGATTTTAAATACGGTTTGTGGGATTTGTCGAAATTTGACGCGGAAGAAATTAAAACCGAAGTTTTCTTAAAAGCGGCGGTTTTTGTGATGCAGAACATTTTCGATAAAGAGATTTACGAAAAGTTGGACGAGTTGGGCGAGTTATACAAACTCAAACGCGACAAGGAAACCGTCGAGTTTATTTCAATTATCGTGCGCTATGTTTTGGCGGTAAATGAAGATATTACGGTTGATAAAATGAGGAAAACTTTGCGAAAAGTTTTTCCGAAATTGGAGAGTAAAATTATGACGACAGCAACAAGAGAATTACTTGAACAAGGAACGCGAATAGGGACGGAAACTACTGCTTTCCGAATTTTGCAGAAGAAATTCGGTTCTTTGTCTGAGGATAAGCAAAATGCTATCAAGAATTTATCAGATGAAAAACTCAAAATTTTGACTTTAGATTTTTTGGATTTTAACGAACAAGAAGATTTTGACCGATGGTTAAAACTGCATTCCGACATTGGAGAATAAAATTATGACACCGGCAATGAGAGAAATTCTTCAACAAGGTTTTGAACAAGGTTTTAAACAAGGTTTTAAACAAGGTATTGAGCAAGGTGAGCGGATGCAGGCGGAAAAATCTGCTCTGCAAATTTTGCAGAAGAAATTCGGGATTTTGTCCGAAGATGAACGCAATGCCGTCGGGAAATTATCCCTCAAAGAACTTGAAGATTTTATTTTGGATTCGCTGGATTTTTCCGAACGGAAGGAACTTGAAGAACGGCTTGCCGCGTAGTTTTGTCGAATAAAATGAAGTTACAAATTTTTCAAACGGACGCTTTTACAAAAGAAATTTTTCGCGGAAATCCGGCGGCGGTTTGTCCTTTGGACGAATGGATTGACGCGGAATTGATGCAGAAAATCGCGTTGGAAAATAACTTGAGCGAAACGGCGTTTTTTGTGAAAAAAGATGATTTTTATGAAATCCGCTGGTTCACGCCGACGTTTGAGATTGACCTTTGCGGACACGCGACTTTGGGATCGGCGTTTGTGATATTTGAAGTTCTAAAAAGCGAAAACAAAATCGTTAAATTTTATTCGCACAAAAGCGGCAAATTGTCGGTTGAGAAAAACGGCGATCAATTTGTTTTAGATTTTCCGTCGCGTCCGGTTTTTGAAACGAATGTGCCGGACGGTTTGATTGAAGCCATCGGAAAAGAGCCGAAGGAAGTTTTGAAGGCGCGTGATTATTTTTTGGTTTATGAAACGGAACGAGAAATTGCCGACATCGCGCCGAATTTTTCGCGTCTTTTGGAAATTGACGCGCACGGTTTTATTGTTACGGCAAAAGGCGACGATGCGGATTTTGTTTCCAGATTTTTCGCGCCCGAAGTCGGCGTTTTTGAAGACCCCGTAACGGGTTCGGCGCATTGCAATCTGATTCCGTATTGGGCGGAAAAACTCGGCAAAACGGAAATGTTTGCCAGACAAATTTCCGAGCGCGGCGGCGAATTATTTTGTGAATTAAAAGGCGACAGAGTGAAAATCGGCGGAAATGCGGTTTTGTATTTGAAAGGGGAAATAACGATTTAAATGGAAGCGGTTTTACCAAAACAATTCGACAAATATTATAAATTGGCGTTCGGATTCGCCGTTTTTACAATCGTTTTCAATATTATCGAAGGCGCATTTTCGACTTATTTCGGTTATTCGGATGAAAGTCTGGCGTTGTTCGGATTCGGCGTTGACAGTTTTATCGAAGTAATTTCGGGCATCGGAATCGCGCATCTGGTTTGGCGGGTTCAGCAAAGTCCCGAAAGTCGGCGCGACGGATTTGAACGAACCGCGCTGAAAATTACGGGCGTTGCGTTTTATATTCTGGTCGCCGGACTGTCGGCGACGGCGGCTTACAACGTCTGGTCGGGAAGCAAACCGACCACGACTTTTTGGGGCGTTGTCGTGTCCGTCGTTTCGATTGTCGTGATGTTGGGATTGATCGCCGGAAAGACGCGAGCCGGGACGAAATTGGATTCCGAAGCGATTTTGGCGGACGCGGAATGCACCAAAGTCTGTGTTTATATGTCGGTGGTTTTGTTGGCGAGCAGTCTGATTTACGAATTGACGAGTTTTGCCTACATTGACATCGCCGGAACGCTCGGCATCGCGTTTTTGGCTTTCCGCGAAGGCAGAGAATGTTTTGAAAAAGCCGAAAGCGACAACCATTGTGCTTGTTAAATGGTTAATAAAAATTTGGAGAAGGTAAAAAAATTATGATGAAAAAATTAAGTTTATATTTGGTAATGGTGATGGTTTTCAGTTTCGCGGTTAACGCGCAGAAGAAAAACGACGATTTTGATAAGAAAGCGAAGAAATTCGGCATTCAAACAAAGGATTTGCAGACGAAAATCACTACGCAGCAGGCTTTGCAGAAGTTGAAGGAAGGCAATGAAAGATTTGTCGCGGGAAAATCCGTCAATCAGAAAAATTACCGCAAACAAGCGGTTTTGACGGCTCGCGGGCAATATCCGTTTGCGGCGATTTTAAGTTGTGTGGACTCGCGCGTAACTGTCGAAGATATTTTCGATTTGAACAACGGCGACGCTTTTAGCGGCAGAATTGCGGGAAATGTCGTCAACGACGATATGCTCGGAAGTTTTGAATTTGCCACGAAATTGGCGGGCGCGAAAGTGCTTTTGGTTCTCGGACACACAAGCTGCGGCGCGGTCAAAGGCGCGTGTGATGATGCGAAACTCGGAAATCTGACCGGACTTCTTGACCACATCGAACCGGCGGTTGAAAAGGTTGAAAAATCTTGGACGGATGGCGCGACAAATTCCAAAAATCCGGCGTTTGTCGAAGCGGTCAGCGAAGAAAATGTCCGGCTGACGATGGAAAAGGTCAAAAAAGACAGTCCGATTATCAAGGAGATGGTCGAAAACGGCACGGTTTTGTTAGTCGGCGGTATTTATAACTTGGAAACAGGGAAAGTAACTTTTTTTGAATAATCCGGTTTAAGCGGAAATTTGAAAATAAATGAGAACACACACGAAAGAAACACAGGAAACGACGACTCCGCAGATGGCTTTGGAATTTCTGCGCGAGGGAAATCATCGGTTTGTCAGTAATTTGCGAAACAATCGGGATTTGCTTCAGCAAGTGAACGAAACGCGCGACGGACAATTTCCGTTTGCGGCAATTTTAAGCTGTATTGACTCTCGAACGAGTGCCGAACTGATTTTTGATCAAGGTTTGGGCGAGATTTTCAGTATTCGCATTGCCGGAAATGTGATAAATGAAGACATTTTGGGTTGTATGGAATTCGCCTGCAAAATTGCGGGTTCAAAACTCGTCGTTGTTTTAGGACATACGAAATGCGGAGCGATTCGCGGGGCTTGCGACAATGTGCAGATGGGAAATCTTTCGACGCTGCTTAATAAAATTCAGCCGTCGGTTTATTTTGAACGCACCGTTTCGGCAAATCGGACGGCGGAAAACGCCGAATTTGTCGAACGGGTTTCGCGTATACAGGTTAAACGCAGCGTCGAAGAAATTGTCGAACGAAGCGTGATTTTGCGCGAGATGATCGAAAAAGGCGAAATCGGTTTGATCGGCGCGATTTATAATATCGAAACCGGAATCGTCGAGTTTTTGGAAGAAACTTTAATGCTTGGCGAGGTAAAACATTTTTATCTCGATGTCAGCGGACAGAAATAATTTTGTTCTGAGTTTACGCTTTGGCGTGCAAAACCGCCGGCGATGCGCGGCGGAAAGCCGTCTGAAGACGGAACTCAAAACTAATTTTAAATGATCGAGAAAATCAAAAAAGAATTGGCGCGAATCGAAAAAGAAAGCGATATAAAAATTTTGCTTGCCGTCGAAAGCGGAAGTCGCGCTTGGGGTTTTGCTTCGACGGACAGCGATTGGGATGTTCGTTATATTTACGTTCATCGGCTCGATTGGTATTTGAAAATTGACGATCTGAAAGATTCGCAAGAAGAAATGCTGCCGAATGATTTGGATTTTTCGGGTTGGGAACTCAAAAAGGCTCTGAAACTCTTCCGCAAATCGAATCCGCCGATGCTCGAATGGCTGAGAAGTCCGATTGTTTATCTGGAACAATTTTCGACGGCTGAACGGTTGCGCGAATTGAGCGAAAGTTATTTTAATCCGAAAGCGTGTATGTATCATTATTTGAGTATGGCGCGAAATAATTTTCGGGAGTTTTTGCAAAAGGATTTGGTCAGATCGAAAAAGTATTTTTACGTTTTGCGTCCCGTTTTAGCTTGCGATTGGATAAAAGAGAAAAATTCTTTTCCGCCGATGGAGTTTCGAGATTTGGTTGATTCGCAAGTTAAGGACGAAAAAGTTAAAACGGAAATCAATGAACTTTTGAAGCGGAAAATGGCGGGCGAAGAATTGAAGGAAGAGGCAAAAATCGGGATTTTGAACGAGTTTTTAGAAAGAGAAATCGAGTTTTACATAAAATTCGCCGACGAAATCGCACCCAATGATAAACCGCCGACGGAATTGCTTGACGCGGTTTTTAAGGAAACGATTTTTGAGGTTTGGAAATGAATTATGAATTTAGCTTTAGCGGAAAAAGAGAAAATCATCGAAATTTGCAAGCGCAATGATATTTCATATTGCGCTCTGTTCGGTTCTTTCGCACGCGGCGAAGCGACGGAAGAAAGCGATGTTGATTTACTTGTGCGATTTTCAAAGCCGATTGGTTGGGCGTTTTACGGCATCGCCGAAGATTTGCAGGATGTTTTGGGAAAAAAGGTGGATTTGGCGACGGAGAATATGTTAAACAAATACATCCGCGAAAATGTAATGAATGACTTGCAGGTGATTTATGAAAAAACCGAATGATATTGACCGCTTAAAACATATTCTCGATGCAATCGCCAAAATCGAGAGATATTTGCACGGATTCGATTTACAAAAATTCACGGCGAATGAGGAAAAAATTGATGCGGTTGTGAGAAATATAGAAATTATCGGTGAAGCGACAACTTGTTTAGACAGAGGATTAAAGGCAAAACATCTGCAAGTTGAATGGCGTTTTGCAACGGCAACCCGTAATCGTCTGATTCACGGTTACTTTGAAATTGACGCAGAAATCGTCTGGTCAACAGCACAAAATGATTTGCCGAAATTAAAGGAAGAAATTGCAAAAATTTTAGAACAGTTGGAAAAATAAAATGTAAGATGCCGAAAGAAGTGAATAATCCGCACGACCAATTTTTTCGCGCAGCATTTTCGCGGCTCGATGTGGCGCGTGATTTTTTGAAAAATTATTTGCCGCAGGAAATATCGGCGAAGTTTGATTTGAAAACGCTCGAAATCGCGCAGGAATCTTTTGCCGACGACGAATTAAAAGGGCATCATACGGATTTTCTTTTTCGTCTTAAACTCAAAAACGGCGACGACGCTTTTGTTTTTGTTTTGTTGGAGCATAAAAGTTACGCGGACGAATTGGCGGCGTTTCAGCTTTTGCGGTATATGGTGCGGATTTGGGAAAAGGCTCTGCGCGAAAAGCCGGAAAAATTGCCGCCGATTTTGCCGATTGTGTTTTATCACGGCAAGCGGAAATGGAAAGTCAGCCGAAATTTTGCGGATTTGATAAACGCTCCCGAAGAATTTGCCGATTATGTGCCTGGATTTAATTATCATCTGTGCGATTTGTCGGAATATGACGGCGAAAAATTAAAGGGCGAAGCGTTTATCAGAGCCGCGATGCTGGCGATGAAAAATATTTTCGGCAAGAGTTTGTATGAACAGCTTGTTGAAATAACGCAGCTTGCCAAACTCAAATACGAGAAGGAAACGATGGAGTTTGTCGCTCTGATCGTGCGATATTTTATGGCGGTGCAAAAAGAATTAACACCGGAAGATGTCCGAAAAGCCGTCCGCAAGGCTTTTCCGAAGAATGAGGAGGAAATTATGACGATTGCAGTTAAAGAATTTATAAATCAAGGAGTTGAAAAAGGAATCGAACAAGGCAGACAAAGTATTTTGAGAATAAATATGAATATTTTAACTAAAAAATTTGGAACAATTGATTCTTCAATCAAGAAGAAAATCGAAGGATTATCAGTCAAACAACTTGAAAACCTCGGTCTTTCGCTGTTTGATTTCGATGAAATCGAAGATTTGGAAATTTGGATAGAAAAAAATTAACATCGGAAGATGTCTGAAAAGCTGTCCGCAAGGCTTTTCCGAAAAATGAGGAGGAAATTATGACGATTGCAGTTAAAGAATTTATAAATCAAGGAATTGAACAAGGAATTGAACAAGGCAGACAAAGCCTTTTGGAAGTGAATTTGGGGATTCTAAATAAGAAATTCGGAAAGCTCGATTCTTCAATCGAAAGCAAAATTGAAAAGTTATCAATCGAGCAGTTAAAAAAACTCGGTCTTTCGGTTTTTGATTTTGAGAAAATCGGGGATTTGAAAATTTGGATGAAAGATAATTAAGGAAAATGTAAAAAAGTAAATGTAAAAACCGCAATTCTTATCGGTTTTTGCTTAACCGTTTATAAAGGAAATTATGTTATTAGAAGTTAAAAATCTATACGTTGCCACGGACGGCAATAATATTTTGAAGGGATTGAACTTGCAAGTTAAAAAGGGCGAAGTTCACGCGATTATGGGACCGAATGGTTCGGGGAAATCCACGCTGGCGAAAGTTTTGGCGGGACATCCGGCTTATGAAGTTACGAAGGGCGAGATTCTCTACGAGGGCAAAGATTTGCTCGAATTAGACCCGGATGAACGCGCCAGAGAAGGCGTTTTTATGGCGTTTCAATATCCGATTGAAGTTCCGGGCGTGTCGAATTCGCAGTTTATGCGGCTTGCCTATAACGAAAAAATGAAGCATCTCGGCGAAGAAGAATTAGACCCGCTTGAATTTAACGATTTGCTCAAGGAAAGAGCGAAAATTGTTGATATGAGTTCGGATTTTTTCAAGCGTTCGGTCAACGAAGGCTTTTCGGGCGGCGAGAAAAAGCGCAACGAGATTTTGCAGATGGCGGTTTTAAACCCGAAGCTCGCAATTTTAGACGAAACCGATTCGGGACTCGACATAGACGCGCTCAGAATCGTCGCCGAAGGCGTAAATAAATTAAAAAGCGAAGATAAGGCGATAATTCTCGTAACGCATTACCAGAGGCTTTTAAATTACATCATACCTGATTTCGTCCACGTTTTAGCAGGCGGAAAGATCGTCAAAGAAGGCGGCAAGGAACTCGCGCTCGAACTCGAAGAAAAAGGCTACGATTGGGTGAAAGCGGCGGGGAAATAAGATTGATGCGGGGACTCGGAGACGGGGAGACGCGGAGAATTTTAGAAACAAAATGAGGTGAAAATTATGGCGGAAACAACTTATGAACAAACATTGAATTCTACCGAAGATTACAAATCGGCGGTAGAAGACGGAATCAAAAAATTAGCACAGATTCATATTCAGATGGAACGCGATCAGGAAGAAATTGATTGGCTGAAAGAAGAAACTCAAAAATCAATTGACCGCACCAAGGAATTTTTAAAACTAAAGTAAATCACTATGTGGAAAGAGATTTGGGATGCAATCAAACATTTCATAACGGTTGCCGAAGACAGCAAACGTAACCGCGAGGAAATCAAAGAAGTGCGTCGGCAGATGGACGATATGATGCGGATTATGGAGCGGATGGCTTATGAAATAAAGCAGGTTGGCGATTTAGACCAACACGAACGCGAAAAATTGGCGTTACGTCTTGAAAACGAGTTGCTCAAATTTGAACGACGTTTGCCAAGTGGAAAAGAAGAGTAGAAATAGTGAATATTAAAAAATACATTGATGCGGAAGTTTTGAAAGCTGAAAAATGCGTTGCCGAAAACGATTTGGATGCGGCGTTTTATCATCTCGAACGAAGCCACGTTTTAGGGCAGGCGATAACTTACGAACACACGCGGGTTCATTGGTTGATGCTGAAAATCGGTTGGAAACGTAAGGATTTGCGAGAGATTTTCGGACAGATTTTTCGCATCGTCGGTGCTTCGACAAAAACGCCTTTCGGCATTTATCCGACGGGAAACACGGGCGGCGCAAATATCAGCGCGTTCAAAAAGATGCCGATTTCAGAGGATTTACAAGTAATTTTAAGACAAGCGAAAGAAAATTAAAATAGTTTGTAAAAATTTAATTTGAGGATTTTATGAATCGAATATTTACAGCAGTAATAAAACAAGACGGCGATTGGTGGATCGGTTGGATCGAAGAAATTTCGGGCGTAAATTGTCAGGAAAAAACGCGGGATGAACTTGTCGAATCGCTAAAGACGACTTTGCAGGAAGCGTTGGAATTTAATCGCCAAGATGCCCTGGCAATGGCGGGTTCGGATTATCAGGAATTGGCGATTGCGATATGAAACTAGAGAAAGTTTATCCGATATTTAAACAAACACGGCTGCAAACTTTTGAGAGAAGGCGGAAGTCATTCTTGGTGGCATAAACCCCGAATTGAACAGGCGTTCGGCAGTTCCAAGACATAATGAAATTAACGATATTTTGGTAAATAAAATCTGCAAAGATTTAAGAATACCAAAGGCAAAAAAATAAATATGCAAGTAGGAAAAGAAACAATTTATAAAGCGGATTTTCAAAAAAGTATTGAAAACGAAAATCAACCCGAATGGCTGAAAAAGCTGCGGCGCGAGGCGTTCGATTATTTCACGGAAAACGGTTTTCCGACGATTAAAGACGAGGAATGGAAATATACTGATGTAAAATCGTTGAGCAGTTCGCCGCTTTTGACGAGTAAAAAGGACGCGACGGACGACGAACGTGAAATTCTCAGGGAAATCGGAAGCAAAAACCGCGTCGTTTTTATTGACGGCGTTTTCAATGCGAATTTAACAAATCTTTCGGAACTGCCCGAAGACGCGAAAGTTTTAAATTTCGCCGAAGCGTTTGAAGACGAAATTTTTAAGGCGAATCTGACAAAGTTGGTCAAGTTTGATTTTAACGGGTTTACGGCTCTGAACACGGCGTTTATTGAGCAGGGCATTTTCCTTCACGTTCCGAAAAGCACAAAAATCGAAACGCCCGTTCATATTGTTTTTATCGGCGAAAATGAAACGGCGAATTTTCCGCGCATTTTATACGTCGGTGAAACGGGAAGCGAAGCGGAAATCGTCGAGCATTATACGAGAACAAACGAAGCGAAATACTTCACAAACGCGGTTGTTGAAATCAGTTTGGCGGACAACTCAAAACTCGTTCACACACGAGTTCAGCGTGAATCTCATTCAGCGTTTCATTTTGTTACGACGCAGACAAATCTCAATCGAGCCGTTTATGACAACACGAATATCACGTTCGGCGCAAAGTTGTCGCGCCACGATGTGAACTTGAGTTTTGAAGCCGAAGGCGGCGAAGCGTGGGCGGACGGGCTTTATATAATGGGCGACGGACAGCACACGGACACGCATTCGCGGATAGATCATCGCGTGAAAAACTGCAATTCGCATCAGACTTACAAAGGAATTTTAGACGGAAAATCACGGGCAGTTTTTAACGGAAAAGTCTATGTTCACGAGAACGCCAGCGGAACGGATGCCAAGCAATCGAACAAAAATCTGCTGCTTTCGAACGAAGCGAGAATTGACACGAAACCGCAATTAGAGATTTTCAACGACGACGTAAAATGCGCTCACGGCGCGACAGTCGGGCAATTGGAAGAAGAAGAATTATTTTATCTTCTAAGTCGCGGCTTGAACGAAGACTTGGCGCGAAATCTTTTGACTTACGGTTTCGCCGAAGAAATTATCAATAAAATCAAAATTCCTTCGATCAAAAAGCAGTTGGACGAAGCGGTTTTAAATCGTCTGCACGCGAGATTGGAAGCGTAATTTGAGGTGAGAATTATGAGCGAAATTTTGACAATGGAAGAAATAGAAAAAAAATTTGACGGGGAATGGGTTTTGATCGAAGACGTTGAAACGGATGAAAAACTCGAAATTGTGCGCGGAAAAGTTGTTTATCACGGTAAAGACAAAAACCAATTGCACCAAGTTGCTATGAAATCCAAATCCAATCAACTTGCATCTTTATTTATCGGCAAACCTGATCCGAAAATGGAATTCTTATTAGGTTTTGAACGCGCATAAATTATTATGAAGTTTAAGTTTAAAGCCGATTATGGATTGGTTTATGTTCGTGTAAAAGTTGCTCGTGCCGACAGAGAAATTATTTTGAATTTAGCACTTGATACAGGTGCAAGCGGAACAATTGTTTCAGCGAAAAAACTGCTTGAGGTTGGTTACGATTTAGATATACCTGAAGATGAAATTTATATCACGACGGGCAGCGGTTTGATCTTTGTTTCGAAAATTGCTATTGAAAAATTGACTGCCTTGGGAAAAGAAAAGTCGGATTTTATAGTTATTGCTCACGATTTTCCGCCAACCTCGACAGTTGATGGTGTTTTAGGTTTAGATTTCCTTCGTAAATATGTCTTAAAAATTGATTTTAAGCACGGGATTATTGAATTAAAATGAAAGCAGTAAAAGAAATGAAAGAGTTTGACGTAAATAAAGTTCGAGAAGATTTTTCATTCTCTAAAATCAAAGGTGAAAATTATGCAAACAGTTGAAAGAATTGAAACAATCGTGAGTTTGCCGAAAGATTTGTTGGAGCAAGCTAATAAAGTAAACAAAGACGGGCAAATTTCCGATGTTATCGAAACGGCTTTGCGCGATTATGTGGCGAAGGAAACTCATCAGGAATTGAATCGGCGCGACATCGAAATTATCAACGCAAACGCCGATAAATTGAATGAAGAAGCGTTGGATACGCTCGAATATCAGCAGGTAAATTGGTGAAACGGGGCGAACTTTACAGAGTTTATAAGCCGAATTCACGCGATCCGAAAAGATTTCGCGTGTTTGTTGTCGTGAGCCGTCAGGAAGTAATTGATTCAAATTTTTCTACTGTGATCTGTGTTCCCGTTTATACGAATTGCACGGGTTTGGAAACGCAGGTTGATGTCGGAATTGATGAAGGACTGAAACACGACAGCTGCATTTTTTGTGATGAGATCGTAAGTTTTCAAAAAACGCAACTGACACAGTTTATCGGCACTTTGTCGGAAGAAAAATTGAAACAATTAAATGAAGCGTTGAAAATCGCTTTGGTGATTAAATAATGAAAGCAGTAAAAGAAATGAGTAATTGGGACGTTGAAAAAGTTAGGAAGGAATTTCCCGTTTTGTCTTCTGATGCTGAATTGTTTGGAACTGAAACGAATAAAATCTACTTGGGCGATGCGGTTAGGATTTTGGAAAATGAAACCGAGGATAATTCGATAGATTTGATATTTGCCGATCCGCCATACAATATCGGTAAAAATTTTAATGGTCATAAAGATAAATGGAAGGATGACGAAAGTTATCTTGAATGGTGTTATAAATGGCTTGATTTGTGCCTTAAAAAATTAAAACCGAGCGGAAGTTTTTATGTGATGACGGCGACTCAGTTTATGCCGTTTTTTGACGTTTATTTGCGGAATAAATTAGAAATTCTTTCACGCATTGTTTGGTTTTACGATAGTTCGGGTGTGCAGGCGAAAAATTATTTCGGTTCGATGTATGAACCGATTTTGTATTGTGTGAAGGATAAGGAAAATTACACTTTTAATGCTGATGAAATCTTGGTTGAAGCCAAAACGGGCGCGAAACGTAAGTTGATTGATTATCGCAAAAATCCGCCGCAAGTTTATAACTCTGAAAAAGTTCCGGGCAATGTCTGGGAATTTCCGCGAGTTCGTTATCGAATGGACGAATATGAAAATCATCCGACGCAAAAACCGTCTGCGCTGCTTGAAAGAGTTATAAAAGCGAGTTCAAACGAAGATGATTTGGTTTTGGATGTTTTCGCCGGAACTTTTACGACTTCCTTTGTCGCCAAGCAGTTAAATCGGCGTTCAATCGGAATCGAATTGCAGGAAGAATATGTAAAAATCGGTTTGCGAAGGCTTGAGTTAGAAACTGAATTTAAGGGCGAAAAGTTGGAAAAGCCGATTCGCAGTTTTGAAAGAAAGGAAAAAGTTTCAATTGTAAATCCGACTTTGTTTTGAGAAATGGAGCATAGTTTCACCGAAAAATTAAAAGAGATTTTGACTTCACATTTTGGCGAAGCGGGAAATCTTGTTTATGAAAACAGTCAACTTTTGCAGTATTTAAATTTGAAAACAAAATCAGCAGACAGAGGTTCAAAGGCGCGTGGAAGTTTTGCGAACCTTTATGCGATTTATGTTTTAGTTGAAGATTATATTGAAAAAGGTTTTGTTGAAAATGAGAATTACGCGAAATATGAGGGTGCTAGGTTTACTGATTTACTTTCTAGAGCTAAAGAATTGCCTTTTGGTAGCGCATTACAAAATCACGCCTTAAATAATCGTGTAAATGATGAGTTTGGAGGTGTTTTCCCTCTTTCTTCTTCTTTCCCAATCATTCGTGATCGAGAAACTCGTCGTTATTGGATAAATGAAAATTTATTAAAGGTAAAAACTGAAAATAATACATTCAATATCTCTCAAGCGATTATTGAAATAATTGACGAATACGTTAAAACAAAACAAGACGCATTTCAGAAATTCATTCAAGTTTGTGAAGAATTGCAAACTTTTGAAAATACTTCTACGGAAACGAGCGAAGAATTTATCTTATCTCTGCTTGCGCCGAATGTTGACGCAAGACTTTTTGAAATTGTCAGCTATTCGATTCTCAAATTTTACTTTCACGACCAAAAAATCTTTTGGGGATTCGAGATAGAAAAATTGAATGAAGAAAACTTAAAACTCTATAAAACAGGCAGAACGAACGCCAATGACGGCGGAATTGATTTCGTGATGAAACCGCTTGGGCGATTTTTTCAAGTAACGGAAACTTTGGATTTCAAAAAATACTTTCTCGACATAGATAAAATTGAGAAATATCCGATTACCTTTGTCATAAAATCCGAAGAATCCGTCGAAAACTTATATCAAAAGTTAAAAGAAAATGCGGTTAAATCATACTTGATTGAAGCGATTGTCGAAAAGTATATGACTTGCATTGAAGAACTTGTAAATATTCCCGTTTTGACTGAAAGATTCAGAGAAGCGGTTAAGCAAGGTTATTTAATTTCAATACTTAACGAGATAATTATACAGAGCAAAGTCGAGTTTAATTATCAAGACGATGAAAAATAAATATATGAAAGCAGTAAAAGAAATGAGCAATTTTGAGGTAGAAAAAATCCGCAAAGATTTTCCCGTTTTATCGCAAACGGTGAACGGGAAACCGCTTCGGTATTTGGATAATGCGGCATCTTCGCAAGTGCCGAATTTGGTGATCGAGCGCGGTGCGGAATATTTGAAAAAAGAGCATTCTAACATTCATCGCGGCGTGCATTACCTGAGCCAGCACGCGACGACGGCTTATGAAGCGGCGCGGGAAAAGGTGCGGAAATTTATTAACGCTCGTGAGGCGAAGGAATGTATTTTCGTGCGCGGATGCACCGAAGGCGTGAATCTTGTAGCTTCGTCTTACGGGCGCAAGTTTGTCGGCGAAGGCGACGAGATTATTATTTCGCATCTCGAACATCACGCCAATATTGTTCCGTGGCAGGTTTTGGCGGAGGAAAAAGGCGCGACTTTAAGAGTGATTCCGATGAATGAGCGCGGCGAACTCGTCATTGAAGAATACGAAAATATGCTGAATGAGCGAACTAAAATTGTCGCCGTTTCGCACGTTTCAAACAGCTTAGGCACAGTTGTTCCGGTCAAGGAAATGATTCAGACGGCGCACAAATTCGGCGTTCCGGTTTTAATTGACGGAGCGCAAGCCGTTCCGCATTTTCCGGTTGACGTGCAAAATTTGGATGCGGATTTTTATACTTTTTCCGGTCATAAAATGTTCGCGCCGACGGGCAGCGGGATTCTTTACGGCAAACGCGAATTTTTGGATAAAATGCCGCCGTATCAGACGGGCGGTTCGATGATTCGCACGGTTTCGTTTGAAAAGACGACGTTTGCGCCGATTCCCGAAAAGTTTGAAGCCGGAACGCCCGCGATTGCCGCCGGAATCGGACTCGGCGCGGCGATTGATTATCTGAACTCGATTGATTTTGAAGCCGCCGCGAAATACGAACACGAACTCTTGGAATACGCGACCGAAAAACTCTCGGCAATCGAAGGCGTGCGGATCATCGGCACGGCGCGGAAAAAAGCGTCGGTGCTGTCGTTCACCATCGAAAACGTCCATCCGCACGACATCGGCACAATTTTAGACCAATCGGGAATCGCCATCCGCGCCGGTCATCACTGCGCCCAACCCGTGATGCAGTTCTTCGACGTTCCCGCGACGGCTCGCGCTTCGTTCGCTTTTTACAACACGCGCGAAGAAGTTGACGTTTTAGCGGATGCGATTCAGAAAGTGATTGAGGTTTTTGCTTAATGAAATGGTTATTATCCTGACAAAGTATTTATCGAAAATAATTTATTACGGGCGTGGTGGGATTAAAAGCCGTTCGATAGAAGTTTTAAGCTATCCTATTGTTGCAGTTGAGTTTGTGCGGTTTAATTAAATTTATCTCAACGAATTTGGATTTAGTTGATCGTTTTCTTTTAATTTTTCCAAATGCGCCCGGACGGATTTTTCGGCGAGTTTGAAAAGTTTCGGATTTAGTCCGACATATACCTTTTCGACGATTTCGGGCAGAGTTTTCGCGCCGTTTTTTAACGCTTCTAAAATCTGTCTTTCGCGTTCCAGACGGTGAGCGACGTATTGTTCGATCTTGCCTTTTGCGTCAAAAACCGCCGTGCCGTGCGAGCCGCACAAAAAATTTAAGTTCGGGAGTTTTTTCAGTCTTTCGAGCGACGCGAGATAATCGGTCATATTGCCTTCGGGCTGGGCGATGACGACGCTTTGTAAACTCAAAACATTGTCGCCGGAAAGCAAAAATCCGAATTCTTCGTCGTAAAAACAAAGCTGCCCAAGCGCGTGTCCCGGCGCGTGAAGTGCCGTTAAATCAAATGCTTCGCCGTTTTCGTTTTTTAATTTGAAGATTTCTCCGTCTTTGATAAAACGGTCAAACTTCACCTTTCCGCGCAAACTTTTTGTCGTTAATTCGTGCGCGGCAATCGGAACTTTTAAATTAAACTTATCGCGCAGATGTTTTTGCAGAACCGCTTCGCCGCCAAAGTGGTCTTTGTGCAGATGCGTAACGATTATTTGTTTGCAGACAAAACCTTTTTCGACGAAAGAATCAATCAATTCGTGAAGTTTTCGCTGCTCGTTTTCGTCTTTTGCAGCCGCATCAATCACGATAAACTCTTTTTTGCCAACGATAAAACAATTCGTGTGAGTCGCGGGCGGCAAAGTTTCGGTTTTTAGCGGAATGCAAATCAGACGCGAATTTAGTTCGATGTAATTTATATTTCCATCGCAGTTTTGCGATGTTTCAAGCAGATTTTCGGCGACAGCTTTCAAGTTTTTGTTTTCATTTATTTTCTCAAATCCGCGTTCATTCGTGGTCAAATTTTCTTTTTCCGCCAATTCTTTAAGCCCAATCAAGACGGGCGGAGCGATCAAAACTTTCGATTTTTCCCAAAGTTCGACGGCGTTTGAGGACTTGATAAATTCAACCGTTTCGAGTTCGTCAATCGCAGCGTAAGGATTTTGTTTCGGCGGGCAGACGGCGAGAAAAAAATGCGTCTTAAAACGAATCGGCGAAAATTCCGGTGTCGTCCAAAATCCCGTGTAAGCGAAATCTTCTGCGTCGAGATGCAAACCCCAATGCCTGAGAATCTCGCCGAAAGTCATTCTTTCGGAAATCAGATCGTCGTGCAGAGAGGCGATCTGCCCTTTGGTAAGTTTTTCGCCTTTGCGGACGAGCAGAACACCCGTTTCCTCAAAAAGTTCCCGCGCCGCGCAAGCTATCAAAGAGGATTTTTCGCCGTCGCCGCAATTTCTAACTTTAATTTCCCAATCATTTTCCTCCGTCTTGCCGCCGACAAAGCCGTAAAAACCGCCCAAAAATTTAAGTTGCAAATTGCGCCGCGCCCATAAAACTTCGCCCGTTTCGCCGTTCAACAAAATAACGGCGGCGGCATTTTTCGGAGTTGAAAATTTTTGTTTCACAGAATTTTAATAAAAATTAAGAAATTTGCCCGCGAATAAACGCGAATAAGCGCGAATAAAAGAGAAATTCAGCCACAAATGGACACGGATAACACGAAATTTTTAAGATGTATTTAACAGGGATGAAGGAGATAAAAGGGATGTAAGATAATTTCAGATTTTGAACTTTGAATTTCTGATTTAGATTTTAAAAAATCCCTGTCAATCTCCTTCATCCCTGTTAAAATTTCTTTTCTTATTCGCGCTTATTCGCGTTCATTCGCGGGCTAAAAAATCTGAAATTTAATTCAGATCGAACAACAAAAATTCCGTTTCGTCGTCCCACGCCTTTATTTCGAGCAAATTTTCTTCGCTGATCGCCGCGCCGTCGCCTTGGTTTAATTTTTCGCCGTTTATGTCGAGCGAACCTTTGATAATTTGAATCCAAGCGTGGCGATTTTCCGCCAATTCGTGCGAAACGCTTTCGCCTTCGCTCAAGATCGAACTGTAAAGATTTACGTCTTGATGAATTTTCACCGCGTCCGCGTCGTCGCCGCCCGACGCGACTAATTTTAATTTTCCTTTCTTTTCCTCAATTGGGAAAAATTTCTGTTCGTAACCCGGTTCTAAATTCTTCTTTTCCGGCAAAATCCAGATTTGCAAAAGGTGCGTTTCATCCGTCGGCGAACTCGCTTCGCTGTGCAGAACGCCCGTTCCGGCGGTCATTCGCTGAACTTCATTCGGCAAAATCTTTGTCCCGTTGCCAAGCGAATCTTCGTGCGAAAGTTCGCCGGAGATAACATACGTCAAAATCTCCATATCCTGATGCCCGTGTTTCGGAAACCCTTGATTCGGCTGGATAAAATCTTCATTTATCACGCGCAGATCGCGGAAACCCATATAATTCGGATCGTGATATGTGTTAAAAGAAAACGTATATTTCGTGTCGAGCCAGCCGTAATTCGCCGCGCCGCGCTCGTCGCTTCGTCTGATCTTTATCATATTTGTTTTGCTCCTTAATTTGTCTTCAACCGCCTGCGGCAGCGTGTGGTTTTTGATTGCCGACTCGAATATCTAAGTTTAATCTCTCAAGTTTATAAACTTCAACCGCCCGCTGCCGCAAGCGGCTCTGATTTTATCCGTTCGGGTGATTTCAAAGATTATTTCGATAAATAAAAATGATTCTCTGCCGTTATTTTTGATTCGGCGGGTGTTTGCCGTAAACGAAAAGTGCTTTTCGCAAATTTATGCAGCCTTCGCGGTTTAATTGCAGTAATTCAACCGTCGCGCGTCCTGTCGGAGTTTTGCCGATTATAAGCGTAAAATCTTCGTTCCAAGTAAAATGCTCATTCCATTTTTGTTGTCGCGGATGATAAAGCGAAACTTTTTCCCGCGTAATCGGATCGTGTCCTGTCGTGTGCGTAAATTTGTGTCCGTTGCATCCTTGACAGGCAAATGCAAGATTACTCAGAATCGTTTTTCCGCCCGCAATAAAAGGCGCGATGTGTTCGATAGCAAATGGCTGAGATGAAAATCCCGATTGGCTTCGGCAATATTCGCAAACGTATCCGGCTCTTTCTTTTACCTTG
Source organism: Pyrinomonadaceae bacterium (assembly GCA_965214585.1). Taxonomy (GTDB): domain Bacteria; phylum Acidobacteriota; class Blastocatellia; order Pyrinomonadales; family Pyrinomonadaceae; genus JAHCHG01. The sequence continues at coordinate 2,380,836 of OZ243957.1, forward strand.
ATCTTTTGCTTTTCAGACGGTTTGCGTTGAGGCATTTTCAGTTTTTATTGATTTTCAAATCTCTCATCAAATCATCAAGCGAAATTTGCCGTATTTCGGCTAATTTTCCCAAAAATTCGATTCGTTCCGCATCCTGTTTTTCGATGCGGTCTGTCAATTTTAGAAATTCTTCACGCTCTTTTGCCGAAATCGTTTCGGAATCGAGTTTTTCACTTAATAAATCAAAGCGTTTTTGTAATTTCGCAGGCAGTCCTCGATTTATTTTAAATAAAAGTTCGGCTTCGGTTTTCGTAACATTTGAGGCATTTCTTTTTGCCCGCAAAACGATTGCCTGATTGACAAAATTTTCTAATTCCTGAGAAGTTAAACTTGCAGCCGTTTGCAGTAATTGTTCGGTTTGATGTCCGTTTTTTTGATTTAGAATCGGCATTTTTATTTCTTCCTTTTTAGCTGAATATTAACATTCATCCAAATAAATTTCCAGATTTTCATTGAATTATTTCATTTACGCGATTTTCAACAATTTGCCTTATTTCTTTTAAGTTTTCTTCCGAATCGGCTTCAAACCGCAAAACAAGAATCGCCTGCGTGTTTGAAGCGCGAACCAAGCCCCAGCCGTTTTCAAAAATGATTCTCGCGCCGTCAATCGTGATAACTTCGTTTGTTCGGGTAAATTCTTCGGCGATCTGTTTGACGACTTCAAACTTTTTTTCTTCTCGGCAATCCACGCGAAGTTCGGGAGTTGAGAAAGTTTCGGGCAGATCGGACAAAAGTTCGCTCAGGGTTTTGTCGGTTTTCGATAAAATTTCCAAAACTCTCGCGCCCGCGTAGGTCGCGTCGTCAAATCCGTAAAATCTGTCGGCAAAGAAGATATGTCCGCTCATTTCGCCCGCGAGAACGGCGTTTGTTTCTTTCATTTTCGCCTTTATCAACGAATGTCCGGCTTTCCACATAATCGGTTTTCCGCCGCGTTTTTCGATGTCATTAAACAGATTATTCGAGCATTTTACTTCGGCGATAACCGCCCGATTCGGATTTTCCGCAAGAACGGCGCGGGAAAGCAAAACCATCAATTCGTCGCCCCAGATTATTCGCCCGTTTTCGTCAATCACGCCGATTCTGTCGCCGTCGCCGTCAAATGCGATTCCCAAATCCGCGCCTGTTTCCGCAACCGCTTTGATCGCGTGCTGCAAATTTTCCGCAACCGTCGGATCGGGATGATGATTCGGAAAATCCGAATCCGGTTCGGTAAAAAGTTCGACGAGTTCAACGCCCAATTTTTCATAAACCGGCACAGCCGTTACGCCGCCCATTCCGTTTCCGCCGTCAACAACCGCTTTTAGTTTTCGCGCTCCAAAATCAATTTTAGATAAAATATCTTTTTCGTAATCGCCTAAAACTTCTATTTTTTCCGTCGTTCCAACGCCTTCTGCAAATTCGCCCGCAAGCGCGATTTGTTTTATTTCCTGAATTTGCGAGCCGAAAAGCGTCTGTTTTCCCAAGCAAATCTTAAAACCGTTGTGATCCGGCGGATTGTGCGAGCCGGTAATCATCACGCCGCCGTCAACATTTTCGGTGAAAACCGTGTGATACAAAACCGGAGTCGGAACTCTGCCGATCAGAACAACGTCCAAGCCGCATTTGTTAAATCCTTCCGTTAAAATCGCGCAAAATTCCGGCGAACTAACGCGGGCATCGTAACCGACGGCGATTTTTTTCGCGCCCTTTTGAACAAAAAATGTGCCGATTGCTTTTGACAAAATCCGAACGGTTTCATCTGTTAAATCGCGCCCGACAATTCCGCGAATGTCGTATTCTCTGAAAATATTCTGGTTCATAAAATAATAAAAGATTTTTTTTCGTAAAATTTAAGCAGGTGAGCAGATATTTTCAAGGTTAATAATTTACAAAAGAAACCTAAAATATAATTGATAGATGATATTTGATAGTTGATAATTTTTAAATACAAATCGTTTCATACTTGGTTTATCTATCAATTATCAATTATATTTTACGGTTAAAATGTTTAATAAACTTTACCGTTTAGACCTTGAATTACCAAAAAATTCAAAAAATAGAGTATTACCCAATCGAATTTTTCGCCGTCAAAAGTTCGTTCATTTTTTCGCCGAGTGCCTGCAAACCGTTTGCTGGGCGAATCATAACTTTGAAATCAACGATTTTTCCCGCGTCGCCGAATTCGATAATGTCCACGCCCTGCAAACCGATTTTGCCGATTCGCGTTTCAAATTCGAGAACGCACAAATTCTCGCCAAAAACTTTGCGCATATATTTAAAATCCTCAAAAACTTTTGTAACCGTTGTTAAAATCGCAACAGCGGCTTGTTTGTCTTTCGGTTTCCAGACAAAAGGCGAATGAAATTTAACCGTATCAGATAAAATTTCCGTCAGAATTTCCGCGTTTTGTGTTGCAACAAATTCATTCCAGCGTTTATAAGTTTTCTCAAATTGCTCGTTCATAATTTTTTTTCTTGATAACTCACGTTACGCAATTTTGGTTTTCGTCGCTGATTATCAAGTTGCCGTTCACTGAAAGTGAGCAACAAATTCGCGCCCGTTATTGCTCGCTTTCAGCGAGCAAACGGTTGTTTCTTTCAGACGTAGGGTTTTATTTCGCTCTCGCTTCATTCCACCCTACGCTATTATCTTTGTCGCTTTCAGCGACAGGAAATTTACCCAAATGCGTAACATCAGTTGATAATATCGAATTCAGATTAAATTTAGCATACAATTTATTTATGAAAGACGAAACTATTGATCTTGTCAGAGAACAGGCAAAAAATCTAGCGGAGGAATTTATCGAAAAAGGCGATGCGACGGGTTGGTTTGATCGGCTTTATGCGGAAGCGGCGGGCGACAACGAGAAAATTCCGTGGGCAGACCTTGAGCCGAACCGTTTTTTAGTGCGCTGGGCGGAAAAAAATCAACTAAAAGGTGTGGGCGGAAACGCGCTTGTCGTCGGCTGCGGACTTGGCGACGACGCGAAGTTTTTGGCTGATTTGAATTTTAAGGTTACGGCGTTTGACGTTTCGGAAAACGCGGTTAATTGGGCGAAAAGAATTCATTCGGAAACCGACATCGAATTTTATTGTGTTGATTTGTTCAATGCGCCCGAAAAGTGGAAAGGGAAGTTCGATTTTGTTTTGGAAGTTTATACGATTCAGGCGTTGCCTTTGGATTTGCGCGAAAAAACGATTGATGCGATTGCAGATTTTGTCGCGGACGGCGGCGAATTGATCGTTGTTACGCGCCACCGCGAAAACGGCAAAGAAATCGGCGAACTGCCTTGGGCTTTGTCGCCGAAAGATTTGTCGCGTTTTGAGGAAAACGGTTTGAAGCAGATGAATTTAACCGAAATGTTTGATGAAGAGGAAGAAGAAAAAATCAAGAGAGTTGTTATTGAATATAAGAAATAAACTGTAACCAATTAAATAGAACAATTTTTATATTGTTTGGCATTTTCACTTTTTGAAAAGCGGGCGAGAGAGCAACCCTTCCAGACCTGCGATTTTTTATTCTTGTGTTAGTTTTTGGCAATGATTTATTTAAGATAAAGTGATGAAAAAGCACAAGTTAATCAAATTGGCAGGTTTGGAAAGATTGCTCTGCGCCTGCAAAGGCTAAATTACAAAAAAACTTAAAAGATAGAAGTATCAAATACTTTGTAAATTATATTTGTTGACATTTTATTAATTACTCTAAGATATTTATATTTTGCGATATCTAAAATAGTATCTATGGCTTGAATTTTTCTTGTTTAGCTTTCCTGTTTTTTTTCATTTCGTATCTTATAAAATCATCAGACTTTGAAAAAATAATAATATTGCCAATTTTTGGAGTATTTGGAAAAACATCTATAAACAATTTGATAGTTACCGCAATTTGCCCGATTTCTACTCCATACCTGCGATGGTAACTTGTAAATTTCATTAATCCTAGTAATTAGTTCATCATAAGAAACCCAAGTAATAGAATTATCATAAGTAGTTACAAATTCAACAACACGGTCATCTACAAATCTGATAGTTAAAGATAATAAACCTTCTCCGTATTCTTTCGGAATTTGTTCATTAGAAATAGTCAGAGCCTCAAACGGAATAAAAACTTTTTCTAAAGCATCTAATGATATACTTCTCTTATCAATATAAAAATCTGTTGTATCCGCTAATTCATATTTTGACAAAACTTCTTTTTTTGTCATTCCTAGTTTTATTCCGCGTACAGGAGCTAAATTTTCCAATGTCGCTTCACATCTTTTTATGTAGATAGGATTTGGCAACAATTGAACCTCATCAATATAAATCCAACCGCTTTGATTTGGACTAAGATATACTTTATACCATTCACCAAGCGGAACTGAACTAACGGAAATTCGGTCACCATAACCCACCCATTTTATAATTTTTGAATCTGGGTTTCTTTCAGAGTGAATAGAGGCTTTAGAGTTTTTAATTTCGGCAATATCCTCTATATTGGTAAGTTCTTGACTGAATACTGAAACAGTTGTAAGAAAAAGAAATAAGAAGCATTTTATGGTTATTTTATTCATAACTTGTTCATAAAAATTTAAGAATTTTAATGGCGATAGTTTAGCATAAAAATTAAATGTTTCAACATAATAGTCCAGGATTTTCAAAATTTTAATAAATGTTACAATTTGTAATTTATATAGATTGTAGGTTTTACTTAATAATATTTAGGAGAGAAAGTTTATGTCAGAAGCAATACAACAAGAAAAAGAAACGAGAATTGAAACCGATTCGATGGGCGAGATCGAGGTTCGGGCGGACAGATATTGGGGAGCGCAGACGGAACGCAGTCTGCATCATTTTGACATCGGTTTTGATGTGATGCCGCGCGAGATGATTCGCGCTTTGGGGATTTTGAAAAAAGCGGCGGCGTTGACGAATCATCAGTTGAAATCGAAAAAAATGCCGACTGATAAAACCGATTTGATAATTCGGGCGGCAAACGAGGTGATTGACGGGCGGCTCGACGCGCATTTTCCGCTTCGCGTTTGGCAGACGGGTTCGGGAACGCAGACGAATATGAACGCTAACGAGGTTATTTCAAACCGCGCCATCGAACTTGCGGGCGGGGAAATGGGCAGCAAAACGCCGATTCATCCGAATGACGACGTGAATATGTCGCAATCGTCGAACGACACTTTTCCGACGGCGATGTATATTGCCGCCGCCGAACAGTTGAACAAACTGATTCCGACGGTTGAGGAAGTTTACAAAACGATTGATGCGAAAGCGAAGGAATTTGCCGATGTCGTGAAAATCGGGCGGACGCATTTGCAGGACGCAACGCCGCTTACAGTCGGACAGGAATTCGGCGGTTGGGCGAGTCTTATCGAACGCGATGTCGAGCGTTTGAAAATGGTTTTGACAGGACTCTACGATCTGGCAATCGGCGGAACGGCAGTTGGAACGGGGCTTAATTCGCATCCCGAATTTGCGGAACGCGCCGCCGCAAATATTGCCGAATTGACGGGTTTGCCGTTCAAATCGCATCCGAACAAATTCGCCGCGCTTTCGGCTCACGACGAGATCGTTTTCGCGTCCGGTGCGCTTAAAACTCTGGCTTGCAGCTTGATGAAAATCGCCAACGACGTGCGCTGGCTTGCGTCGGGACCTCGCTGCGGAATCGGCGAAATTACGATTCCCGAAAATGAGCCGGGCAGTTCGATTATGCCGGGCAAAGTAAATCCGACGCAAAGCGAGGCGATGACGATGGTTGCCGCGCAAATTTTGGGAAACGATGCGGCAATCGGTTTTGCCGGTTCGCAAGGAAATTTTGAACTGAATGTTTTCAAGCCCGTGATGATTCACAATTTTCTGCATTCGGTTCGGCTTTTGAACGACGCTTGCAAAGGTTTTGTAGAATTTTGCTTGTCGGGAATCGAACTGAACCGCAAACAGATTGACGAATATTTGAACGATTCACTAATGCTTGTGACGGCTTTGAATCAATATATAGGTTACGACAATGCTTCAAAAATCGCTAAAAACGCGCACAAAAAAGGAACGAGTCTGCGCGAATCGGCGATTGAATTGGGAATTTTGGACGGCAGAAAATTTGATGATTTGGTCAAGGCGGAAGATATGACGCATCCGTAAAATTAAAGAAAATTTACATAACAATTTCAATCTCATCAAATCCCGGACGTATGAAATTTCGTGCGTTCGGGAATTTTTCTTCCGCTGCGCGGCGGATTTTTTCGAGCAGGGAAATCTGCGGATTGATTCTTGCTGAATTGTTTTCGTTCAAAAGCGCGTGCCAAGCGTGAATCGAACGGTCAACTGCGATCAGAGCGATTTTTGCAGAACCGTCGGCATCGCTCGGAAAATCGTCGTCTTCCTCGAATTCGTTGTTTTGCGAAGCTAAAGCGCGATAGATTTTTGCCGAAATAAAATGATGATACCAAGCGATGATCTGGAAAAAATCTTCGAGATGTTCGCTTTCGACAAAGCTGCAAAATTTTTCGTTTTCGACAAATTCGCCGGTTTTCCCCGCGTAATTTTCGATGAGATTCGTTAAATTCATTCGGCGAATCTTCGCATCTTTTGCCGCTTGCTCTTTTTCGATTTCTTCACAATCAACTTGGCTTAAATCAATTCCGCTTTCTTTTGCCATCTGCTCGATCAACAGTTTGGCTTTCGTAAAACTATCGGCAGCCTTTCGCCAAAAAATTTCCTGATTCGCATCGTGATTCGCGTCAAAATCTTCTTCGAGTTCGGCATAAACCAGACAGCGCAGAGTCATCGGGCAACGCTCGCACCAACGATCACAGTAGTTGTAAATTCCCGGAATAAATTTTGGATTTTCCATATTCAATGCAAAAAGGCGGAACTCTCTCCACCTCTTTTTGCAAACGCCAATTTATTATACGCACTCAACCGATTATTACAGTCGGGTCGCCTTTCGCAATCGGGTCGGGACCGCCGAGTGCTTCGATGACGTTATCGCCCATTCTCGTCGCCGCCATATTGTTTATCATAACGGTTGCCGAGCCTTGCAGAACGACTCCGGGACCGTGCGGCGCGGGAACAGGTGCTGACGGAATCGGGCAAATGTGATTGTCAAAAGCTCCCATTGCCGCGCTCATAGATGAAATTGCCGCTGTTTTCGCCGTTGTTTCGGCGGTAACTGCGGCGGCTTTTGAAGTCGGATCGGGCGCGGCTTTGGTCGTTTCTTCGAGTGCCTTGATCGAGATTTCAAGTGCTTGCAGCGAAGCCTGAAGCCCGGCAGCGGCGGCGGCGGGAACGGCTCGCCACGCGGGTAAAAAACCGATCAAAACATTCGGGCTTCCCGTTCCCGGTGCTAAAGGCGTTCCGTGCGATGTCAAATCCGTAACTCTGGCGGCTGGCGGCATAATTTTATCTCCTTTTTATTGTTTCGGTAAAAGAAAACCTTCATTTGCTAAAGTGTCTGCTTGTTCTCCTTCGTTTAATGTCAAATATTCTTCTTCTTGTTCGGAAAGTTCGCCGTCAAAAAATTTGATCGCCCGTAGAATTTTAAGCCGAATAGATTCTTTTTCTTTGGCAGGCAGAGATTTTATTTTTGAATCATTTAAAAAACCGCGAAACGCTTGAACAACTTCTTTTTTCAGAGGCATTTCGTCGTTTCGTTTTGTTTGTTTTTCTGTTTGCGATGCCCACGTTTCCCGCCTAATCCGGCGGGCTGCCCACGGTTGCAGATACTCCAGATAGCCGTAATCAAAGGATAGATAGGCTTTTATTTCTTCATTTAATCTTTTTTTATAATCTCGTATTTCTAAAATCGAGTCTTTTGATCGTTGAACTTTTTCCGCCCGATTTAGTTTCTGAGTGATTGCGCCCTGTAGTTTGAGATATTGCAGTTCAGCAGAATAATCATCTGCTTTACGCGTTTCAAGTTCGTTTAATTTTTGCTTTATTTTATTTCCCAGAGCTTTGGAGTTTTCTCCTAAACCGAGAATTTCGTGAAGTTTTATAAATTCTTCAAACTCAACCTGCTCGTCCAATTTTGAAACTAGATGTCCATAATACTTTCGGGCGAATTCGACATCTTCCGGCTTCCCGACGCGCCCGACGGTGCGGGTAATGACTATCGAACGGAGAACGCCTTGTTCGCCCGCGTCGTTTCCGTCTAAGAAACTTTTGAATTTATCGGCGATCTCAAAAGTGTCATAAAAACCAGCGGCTTTTTCCGCTTGAATGAACGGTTTTAAAGCCGTATTTTTATCTAATTTCTCGATCAGAAATTCTGCTACTGCTTTAGGAGGGTAGTTTCTCGGAACGACATCTCCGGTAAAGCGGTCTGAATTAAAGATAAACTTTTCGAGTGCCGACATATCAACTTCCTGAATCGGCGGCGAAGGCGCATTGGTTTTATCTTCATTTGCCATAATTTTTCCTTCCTGTTGCCCGCAGGCAATAAATATCAATACGACGGCGAAAAAACAGAGATGTATATTTCTGAAAAAACTACACATTATCTTTGCCATAATTTACCAACTTTCCAACAGAGATGCTCCTTCCGCCCGCATTCTATCAACCAGATTATGCTGTCCCGCAATTGTGCCGCCATCGTATCTAACTGCTCCGTCGCGCACCCGCTTGGCTATTGTAACATTATTATTTAAATCAGCTGTCGGGTGCATCAATTGTCTGGGAGCAGACTGCGCGTGCATAACTTCGCCAACAACGTGCATCGCTTCGTGTCCGATGACCGTCGGAAATCCGTCTCCGCCGTCAGATGATCGCAGATCAATAAACGCCGACCATTTTACCTGACTAATAGCACTTCTGTTCGGATCAACTATATGTCCCGACATCATTGCCGCGCCCAAAAGGTTCGGCGAAGTAAAACTGCTGATGATAAAAAGATCGAAAAGATCATCTCCGGTATCATAATTTTTCAAAACGGTTCGCATTTCTATCGAGCCGACCAGCCAATTCGTGCCGTCCCATTCCTGAAAAAGAAGCGGGTTTGGTCTGCCGACTTCAATTGTATGACCCGAATCATTACAAATTTCCCCGGAAATTGTTACCCGCGCTCCGCCCGCTTCGGTGATAACTATGTCAGCCGATTTGAGTCCCGTCGGGTCTGTAAAGCGGGCGGGGTTTTCAGAAACGGCGGTGATAAACGGGGCAGCGATTTGCGAAGCGATAGCGTTTGCCGTAGTAATCGGCGTATCACCCAAACTCGGATTGATGGTAATTGTTTGCGACGGAATTCCGGCGGCATTAATGCGAAATGAAATGTTTCCGTCGCCCTGTGCGCTTGTTCCCAAATCATTTGAAATTGAAACCAGATTTGCGGGCGGATCAACTTCACGGACAGCGGCAACTAATTTCGGCGCAATTGACATTTGCGCGTAAGTTCGCCTCAGCCAAAGAAGAATTCTTCTTTCGGCATCGGCAGTTGAAACAATCGGACTTCCGCCGACACCGTTTCGCAAAATATGAACATTCATTCGCATCCGCCGCCGGTCTTTGCCAACCGGAACTTCCGCAATTGATTTGCATTTCGGACTTTGCGGGCAGCTCGGAATTTCGTAAGAAGCTCTGACCAATTGATCTAAAATTTCGACATCTTTGCCGCCCCCGTCATATAAATCCGAAACCAAAAGCGTTTGTTTATCGGCTGCTTTCTTATCTTTTTCGTCGGTAACGAGTCTGAGATAACAAGTTCTAAAGCGTTGGGTAGAATCTTGTTTTTCAGCCTTAACCGATAATTTGCGCGGTGTCGGAAAAGATTCGTGTTTCGTTATTGTTCCGCCTTTATCGTAAACCGGACGCATTGCTTCAAGTTCGACATCCAGCAAACCGCCGGCGCGAATATCCAAAACTTCTATCTTAAATGTGTCTTCATCTTGATGCGCTTTAGCATTAAATTTGCGGACGCTCGCACCCGGAAAACCCGCGTCTCCGTCAGGATTTCCCGCCCGATTTGTAACATAATTGCTGATGTTCAATTTCGTCAGCGTCTTATCGTCGGCATATGAAAGATCAGGCGAGCCGTGAATAAAGCGAATCGAAGCCAGCCTTCCGCGTTTTACGAACTTATGTTTTTGTTCGGTCGCTCCGCTTACTTCTTTTTCGATCTTTTCGGGAATCGTAACAATATCTCCGACTTTTACTTGGCACGGATCATCGGTTCGATTGATAATATAAGCATTTGCCGCCTCGCTCCGCAGAGCCGTGCAGTCGCCGTAGCCGTGTTCATATCCAATGCTGCATAATGAGTCGCCGGATTTTGCTTTATAGGTAGTTGGCATTTATCCTCAGTTATCCTCCTATTATAATTCGTTTACTTCTTTTCCCAACTTCTGCCGTCCAGTTCCGGGAACGTAATTTTACAGTTTCCCGGATCAATACTGCTGACTTTTGCGTATCCGTCGTTGTCGGTTGTTCCTTCCGATACTGTTTGTCCGTCAGGCAGAGTTACGCGGTATCTTTCGCCTGCTACCGGATTATCATCCTCATCAAGTAAAAGAATTTCTATCCACGATTTCTTTTCTTTATTTTTTGAAGAATTCGGATTGTGCGTCGGATTTGTAAAAGACGGTTTCATCCAACTCGGAACTTGTTGTTTTTGATTTTTATAAGTCGGTGCTTTGCTGCCCGGATCGGCGTTGTCGGCGATGTGCGCTTTTTCCGGTTCGAGCGGCGGGACGAGCGTTCCCGGCGTTCCCGGCAGAGCCGCGCCGCCGCTATTAAGCATTACCATTGTTCCGCTGATAAATATGCCGCCGCTGTTGATTGTGATAAAATTTCCGCCGACTTTTAAAGTGATTCCGATTTGCGCTTCCAATACAATGGTTTGCGCCGAAATCGTGCGTTTGCCGTTTGTGCCGGATGACGAATTGCCGCTGAATTCTTCGGTCAAATCGCCTTTTATTTCAATCGAAACCGAGCCTTCGTGAACGCGGGCGGTTTTTCCCGCGATTGTCGAATGATAATCGCGCTCGATTTTTTCGATCACGTCGCGCTCGACGATTTTGTGTTCGTCGCGTTTAATTCGCTCGCGTTTGTCGCGGTTGACGATCAGGTGGCGGTCATTTCCGATCAATTCGCGCCTGTCGCGCCGGACGCGCATATCGAGATGCTTTTGCGCGTGGACGAAAATCTGTTCTTCGCCTTTTTTGTCTTCGATGCGAAATTCGTTAAAACCGCCGCCGCCTTTTGACGAATCGCTTTTTACGGTTGTTTTCGTTTTTTCATCCGGCAGATCGTATGGCGGCATCGTCTGCGGATTGTAAACGCAGCCGGTAACGATTGGCTGATCGGGATCGCCGTTCAAAAACTGCACGACGACTTCCATTCCGATTCGCGGAATAAAAATTGTTCCCCATTTGTTGCCCGCCCAGCTTTGCGCGACGCGCACCCAGCACGAACTGTCGGCATCCACCTGACTTTCCCTGTCCCAATGAAATTGAACTTTGACGCGCCCGAATTTATCCGTAAAAATTTCTTCTCCCGCCGGTCCGACGACAATCGCCGTCTGCGAGCCTTGAATAACGGGCTTTTGCGTTTGTTTCAACGGGCGATAAGCCGGGCTGTTTCTGCCGTAAGCGATACATTCAAAGGTATTTCCATACGGATCAACCGTTTCTTCGCCCGTAATATAAGTCGGCGATTGTTTGATTTTGTGTCTGACCGACGTGACGATGTATTCGCCCGCGTCAACGTGATTTGCCAGCGTAAATTTGTGTCCCGAAGTCATTGCCGAACAATCGCCGCTTCCGCGAATTATGCGGTATTGCGAATCGAGCTTTTCCATCGCTCTTTCCGCCACGCGAATCTTATCCGCAAAAATATTTGCAACGTCGGAGCGTTCGCCGCCCGAACGGTCTATGTCGTCGAATTTTTTGGCGTAACCGCCCGGATATTCGTAAACTTCCATCTGCTGATTGTCGCCGATGTTGAATAAACTCGGCTGCGTTGCGTCGAGTTTATTGGTCGGAAGCTGAAAATTATGACTCCAGAACGTAACTTTTCCCGTTTGTAATCTGTAATCCGTGCGCCAAGTTCTGATCGAGGAAACAAATTCCTCTTCCGTCGTCGTGTCCAGCATAAACGGAATCACGTTTTTTGAAGGGCAGTCAATATGCGATTGCGGAGTGTCGGCGACGATTAGTTTATGAGTTTCCGCTTTGTTTTCAAAGTAGAAATAGATGCCTTCTTCCTCCATCAAACGCGAGGCAAAATCGAAATCGGTTTCGCCGTATTGCACACAGTAATTGCGCGGTTTATATTCCGCCTGCAATTCGTATAAAACCTCGAACCCGGCAAAAACCTTTTTCAGAATGTCCGGCACGCTCTGATGCTGAAAAATACGGCTCTGTTTTGTCTGCGTCAAAATCCAGACGTGCGGCACAACCGTCGCGTTATAAAACGAAAATCTGGAATTGCGGTTGCCTTGCGAAAAATGATTGACAATGCCGTTAAAATAGCGCAGAGTTCCGTCCTTTTGCGTGATTGCGATGGAAACGCCCTGTCCTAAAATCCGTTTGATGTCAACAATCGTCGGCTCTGTGCCTTCTTCGCTTTCTTCGTGAAGCAGTTCGACGTTAATTTCAAAAAGCCTCGAAAGTTCTTCGGTAGTTTCAAAGGAATTGATCAAAAGAAAATCAAACTCCAGAGGAGTGGAAATACTCATTAACCTGTTTTCTTGTGTTGTCGCCATCCGGTTTTTTATTTTCCTGTTATGATCTTAGAAACTCGCCAGTCTTTTTCGCCGCCTCGTTCGATTCGCTACATCTGTGACGGCATTGCGCCGGAAAATTGCACAAAGATTTGTGAACATTTTCTGAAAATTTGATAACTACGCTTAATATTTGTCGAAATCCGGGACTTAACCGTTGAAAACCTTTTTCAAAATATCGGGAACGCTCTGATCGCTGAAAAAATACGGCTCTGTTTTGTCTGCGTCAAAATTCAGACGCGCGGCACGATTGCGGCGTTATAAAAAGAAAAGCGCGGATTGCGGCTGCCCTGCGAAAAATTGCCGATAATGCCGTTAAGACAGCGCGTCGTATCGTCTTCCTGATTTATCTGATTTGTCGCCTCGCCAATAATTAAGCGGTTAAGCCAGATGATAAAAAGTTTCAAGGTTTAATCGGCGGCTTTAGTTTCAGAAGAAAACTTACAAAATAATTGAGATTTGAAAGTTAAGAATTGTCCGTCAGATCGAGTTTTAAGTTCTCCATTTTCAATTCTCAAATCTTAATTATTTTGTAAGTTTTCCCTTTTTCAAAATATTGTTGCTGTTATTCAAACGAATACCGGAAATTTTCGTCGTCGCCGACGGAAACTTTGATTTGGTTTATATTTTCACCTTCCGCCATACGCGACAGAACTTCGCCGCTCATCTGCGGCAGAAGCGTGCCGGTTAAAATGTTGATGACGTTTCTCGCGCCGCTGTCAACATCGGTGCAGCGAGCCGCAACGGTGTCAATAACCTGATCGTCATATTTAAATTCCGCGCCGTGATTATTGTGGATTCGCTTTTTGATCTTCTTGAGTTGGAGTTTGACGATTTCCTTTAAAACATCGTCGGAAATCGGATAAAAAGGAACTGTCACCATTCTTCCCAAAAGCGCGGGCTTAAACGCCTTGACGAGTTCGGGACGAATCGCTTCTTCCAAGCCTTGCGGATCGGGGCGCGTGTCGGGATCGGCGTTCAAGGACATAATCAGATCGGTTGCGACGTTCGAGGTCAGCAAAATTACGCAGTTCTTAAAATCAATTTCGCGCCCTTCGCCGTCTTCCAAAACGCCCTTGTCAAACACCTGATAAAAAAGTTCCATTACGTCCGGGTGCGCTTTTTCGACTTCATCGAGAAGCACGACCGAATAAGGTTTGCGCCGAACCGCTTCGGTCAAAACGCCGCCTTCGCCGTAGCCGACATATCCCGGCGGCGAACCTTTCAAACTCGAAACCGTGTGCGCTTCCTGATATTCGCTCATATTTATCGAGATCAGATTGCGCTCGCCGCCGTAAAGCGTATCGGCAAGTGCCAGCGCGGTTTCGGTTTTTCCGACTCCCGAAGTTCCGACAAGTAAAAATACGCCAATCGGACGCTTCGGATCGGTCAAACCGGCGCGGGAAGTCTTGATTCGCTCGGCAATTTCGTGCAGAGCGTGATCTTGTCCTAAAACTCTTTCGGCAAGCGTTTCCTGCAATTTCAAAATCTGATTGATCTCGTCGGCAACCATTTTCCCAATCGGGATTCCCGTCCAACCCGAAATAACTTCCGCCACCGTCTGCGAATTGACAACCGGCTGCATCAGAGGATTTTCCCCTTGCAATTCTTTTAATTCGGCATTCAAACGCTTGAGTTCTGTGATTTCGGCAGATTGGTCTTTGGTTTTTGGTTTTTGGTCTTCGGAGTTCGCCTCATTTTCCGTTTGAGTTTGAACTTCCGATTCTTGATTTTCACCTTCTGCCTTCTCACTACCATCTTCTGAACTCTGACTTCCGGCTTCCAAATCCGGTAGTTTACTATCAATCCGCGACATTTCCAGTTTCGTCCGAATAGTGCGGATTTTCTCGGTCAGTTCTTTTTCCTGTTCCCACTGCTCGTTTAATTTTTCGAGTTCGCCTTCGGTTTCGCTTCGTTTTGCTTTGAGTTCTTCGAGGCGTTCGCCGTGTTCTTCGCCCGTCGCTTCTTCGCGTTCGAGGTTGTCTATTTCCGTTGTCAAACTTTGAATTCTTCGCGTCGCGTCTTCCACCGAAGCCGGAGTCGCGCCTTGTCCGATGGCGACTTTCGCGCAAGCCGTGTCCAGAACGGAAACCGATTTATCGGGAAGCTGCCGTCCCGTAATGTAGCGATGCGAAAGTTTAACGCAGTCAACAACGGCTTCGTCTAAAATCCGCACGTTGTGATGTTCTTCCATTTTGTCGGCAATCGCCCGCATCATCTGAATCGCTTTTTCTTCGTCCGGTTCTTCGACTTTGACGACCTGAAAACGCCTCGCAAGTGCCGCGTCCTTTTCAAAATACTTTTTGTATTCCGCCCAAGTCGTCGCCGCAATCGTGCGAAGTTCGCCCCGCGCAAGCGGCGGTTTTAAAAGATTCGCCGCGTCGTTTTGTCCGGCTGCGCCGCCCGCGCCGATCATCGTGTGTGCTTCGTCAATAAACAAAATTATCGGCTGCGGCGAGGCTTTAACTTCATCAATGACGGATTTTAAGCGGTTTTCAAATTCGCCTTTGATTCCCGCGCCCGCTTGGAGAAGTCCCATATCGAGAGTTCTGACCGCGACATTTTTAAGCGGTTCGGGAACGTCGCCTTCGGCAATTCTCAAGGCGAAACCTTCAATCACCGCCGTTTTGCCGACTCCCGCTTCGCCCGTCAAAATCGGGTTATTCTGCCGCCGACGAGTTAAAATATCAACAATCTGGCGAATTTCCGCGTCGCGTCCCAAGATCGGATCAATTTTTCCCGCCTTTGCCTTCGCCGTTAAATCTTCCGTGAACTGATCGAGCGTTTTCGTTTTGCCCGGAACGCCGCTTGCAATCTGTTCGCCGTCGGAAACTCCAGCCGCTTCGCCGAGCCGTGAAGCGTTGCGTTCTTCAATCGAATCCGCCGTTATATCTTGAAATTTCTGCTGCAAGGATTCTGCCGAAATGTGCCGGAATTCTTTGGAAATATCGCGGGCGAGGCGGGCTAAACTTTCATCCTGCACGAGAGATAAAATAATGTGACCGGAGCGAACGCGAGCCGCGCCGAAATCAATCGAGGCTTTCAGCCAAGCGTCCTGCACGAGTCGCGGAATCCTTTCGCTCAAGCCCGGCGTGCGCGAATTTCCCGTCTTTAAGCGGTCAATCGCGTCGTTGACATCCTTCGTTAAGCGGTCAACATTTATCTCGTAATGATGGCAGATTTTATGCAGATCGGTTTCGTCGCGTTCGAGAATTTTCATCAAAAGATGTTCGATCTCGACATCGTAATTCGTTCTCGACAGACACAATCCGGCGGCATCTTCCAGAGCCGCGCGGCAAGTATCGTTTAATCTGCCAACCAAAGATTTTAAGTTCACGTTCATTGTTTTATCTCCTGAAATTTGTTGAATATCTGTTTTTTATTTGGCAAAAAGAAACTTAAAAAATAATTGATAATTGAAAATTGATATTTGATAATTTTATTCGCCCGCGTGAGTAAGAGATTTATCAATTATCATCTATCAATTATATTTTTAGGTTAAATCTTTGAAATAAACATCATCGAATAAATCCGAAAATTATTTGGTATTTACCCGCAATTTAAAAATATTCTTCCCGGTTTAATTGCCCGTCTGCAAAATAACCTGCCCGTCGTCTTGGGTAAAAGATTTCGATTTTAAGAACGAAGACCAGCCGAGCATCGGACGGCGTTTTGCTCTGGTCGTCAAAATCGTGCTTGGAACTTGTTCTGCCTGCAAAATCAGCTGGACATCAAAATCCAAATCCAACCCGACGATAAATTTAATTATTGATTTCAAAGATTCGTGTGCCGTGCCGTTCGGCAGAAATGCGCGAAACTGCTTAAAGGGAAGTGCGCCGAGAACGACTCTGAATTTTGACTGCTGATCCCAGATGCGCGTTCCGATCAGAGCATTTCCGCCAAGCGTGTAATTCGCCGTGCCGAGCCTTGTAATGCTTTCCGTATCGAGTTCTAACCATTGACCGAAAAACTGAATGATTTTTGCATTAATCTGAAAATAATCCGCCAAAATATTTTCCAGCGATTCGGATGAATGAGGTTTCTGCGCGATCAGACCGCTGTATGGCAAAAGCGATTCGTCTGCGACATCCAGTTTTCCGCGTAAACCCTTCGTGCCGAGTCCGGCAAAACAAAACAACTGCCGGGTAAAATCGTCATTTCCGCGTTCGTATGCGACGGGAAAACGGTATTTTTCCCAAGCCCGAAAAAACAGGGAAACCGAGCGATGAGTGAAAATATCGAGAAACGACCACATCGTTGTATCGCGGTAACGAATGCGGTTCATCACGAGTTCGGTATAATGAACAGGCATAACGCCGCTTACGCCGACCATTCCCATAAAGTTGACGAACATTTCCGTTTTTTCCCTGTCGGTCGCCTCGTCAAATTCGGTTTGCAAATCGTGGATTTGACTCGGCGGAAAATTGAGCGAAACGTGCGAACGAAAACGCACGATCTCTTCGTCCGGCATTGCTTCGCCCGCAACGGCTTTCTTGTCGGGAAAAATCTTTTCCAAAACTCGCACGGCTTGAAAAAACTCAAACCGATACGGCTCGTCGAAAAGTTCTTGATTCAGAGGTTTTCGTTCCTTCATTATTCCTGACCGCCTGTAAATCTTTCCGAGATTAATTTCGGTTTCTAATCTTCATTCAAATCCCCTGCTATTGGATTTTGCTGAACGCCTGATTTAACTGCTTTAATGCCTGTTCTATCTGTTTTGGGTTTTTCTCGACTTCTTTAACAACTTCATCGGATTCGTTGGGCGAAAGATTTATTCCTGCCTTTCTCATTTCTGTTATAATATTCTTAGATTCTTTGTCAAAAGTTAATTTTGCCGCACCCGGCACGCTTTTCACAGCGGCGACGGCAACATTGGATAAAATGGCAAAAACAGTTCCGAGTGCCGTAAACTTGCCTTTTGCCGCACTCATTCCTATTTTTCCAATCAAACCTCCGAGAAAACCTGCAATTACTTTAGGGTCACTAACAGCAGATTCCGGGATGTTCGGCGCAACCTTATCTGCAAACTGCAAAAGAGCCTGTTCGATAATTTTTTTGTAAAGCGTCGGAGCATAAGTTTTCAAAATACGGCGAACGTGCAAACAAGTAATAATCGCCTCTTTGTAGAGTCCTATCTCGCGCTTATTGACAACCCAAAATTGTAGAGCATCAACTCCCGTAATAAGTATAAATCCCGGTGCGCCGACTGCCGCTACCAGTGCTTTGAGAAAAACAGCCTCAAACTCAGCCAGTTTTACCATCCCTGCCGCGCTTTTTCCGGCACTTGATAAGGTGTATCTTTCTATTTCATCTATAAATCCGATTTTTGACTGTGCATAAAATTTTCCCACCTTATTAGGTTTACCTTTAACAATCTGAAAAACGACAGCTCCCTGCATAACTTCATAAATTAAACGGCTTCCGTCAAAACCGAGAAAAATTTTTCCGGCTTCTACCTTACCGATCAGTCCGATATTCCAATTAGCGTCAGTGCCGAAATTGAGATCGGCAATCTGCGCTTGAGATAAGAGAACAGGAGCGTGAGGCGAATTCGGTTGTTCAACAGGTGGATTAACGGGCTGTGGGAGCGATGGTGGCGACGGCGCGTTTGGCGGTGCAGGCGTATAATTCAGACTCGCGCCCGGATCATTAAGTTTAGTGATGGTTTTTCCGTTCGGATCAACTCTGCCGTCGGGATGCCTCATACTCAAGACGTTTTTCTGAAATTGGATGATCGCTTCTCTCGTTTTCGGACCGCTTTTGCCGTCAACGACAAGTTTCGGTGTCGGTATTTTTATTCGTTCGTTGAGTAATGTCTGAACTGTTTTTACGTCCTGCAAATTATTGCGTCCGCCTTCTCCGACTGAACCCATAATTCCCATAGACATATTTCTGGGTGTCATTTTTTTCTCCTTTTGTAAAAAGTTAAATATTACGGACAAAGTTCCTTCGTCCAACTTCCCGCGTTTTTGCCTCTCGCGCATTGAAATTGATTGCCGCCCTGCCGGGCGATCCAAGAGTTTTTTTCGCGTTCAAATTCGATTCGGACGCGCTCGCCCGATACGGAATCGTCTTTTAATCCGGTTTCGGTTATCAAATAAACTCCGGTTTTTTTATTCGTTTTTTCGTCCGTGTATGTAAAAGTTTCCTGATTGATAAGGTCTGATTCGAGTTCGGTTGTGAGTCGCTCGTAGCCGTAAAAATCGAGTTTTAACTGACCGCAGATTTCGAGCGAATCGTAACACGGTTTCATCAATTCGCCGACGGCTCTGCCGTTGACCGTGATAAATCTGAAATCGTCGCCGCTGCGGACTTCGTTCAGAGAGGTTTCTTTTTTGCCTGTCGTCGCATCCGGCGAACAGGTTTTCTGCCAAGTTCCGCTTGTTCGCCCGACTGAACATAAATATTGACTGCCCGCATTGACGAAACGATAATTTCCGCCGCTTTTTGTAAATGAAAGACGGATTCTTTCGCCTCTCGAAAACATTTCTTCGATTCCGGTAATTGTCAGCAGGTAAACGCCGACACCGTTTTTAAATTCAAAAGTTTCCGTTTTGTATTTTATATAATCCGGTCCGCCGAATCCTGCCAAATCGAGCGCGACCAAAGTTTCTTCGCCGCATATTTTAAGCGTATTTCTGCAATCGGCAACTTTTCGGACTGCTTCGATTTTTTGAAAATCCGAAGGGTTCGCAATTTCCGATTTCTTTGTTTGGGCGTTTATGCTCAGCGTCGTTCCGGTTAGAAATAAAATTCCTAAGATAAGTAATTTTTTCATATTTCTGTTTCCTTCGGGGAGTTTGTTTTTGTTAATTGGACGAAACGGCTGTCTTTTTTTGCCGTGTGCGGAATCGGACGTTTATTTTATAATAAAACTTGTTCGCCCGTGCGCGGCTCGAAACGTCTGACGATTTCTTCGCGCTGTTTTGTTTTGACGACAAGTTGATTAAACGAATTGAGCGAAGCGTAAAGTGCTAAAAATCTTTCCAAAACGCAGGCGAACAAAAAGTATCCGCTGCCGACGAATTCTTCTTCGTCAAAAGTCAGAGTCGTTTCCAAGCCGCGCACGAAACCCGCGCCGATCTGCTCGCCGATTCTGCGGACGACCTTTTTTGTTTCAACGTCGGTAATTCCCAAAATCTGCCGGCGCGTAACCGAAGAATTATCGTAATTATAAAGCTGCAAAATTTCCTGCAACGCTTCGGGCGTTCCGTTCGGACTGTTTACCAAAGAAAGATGATTAAGATTTAGGTGCGAAATAAGCCGCCATTGCAAAGCGCGGCGGCGCGGCGGGCGTATCGTTTCCGTCGGTTTGGTCAGACAGCGAACGCCGGATAAAATTGCCGCTTCTTCGATTTCAAAATCGCCCGTTTGCCCGCCGAAGGGAAGTTTCGCGGGCAGATCGCGGTTCGAGCAGGTTGCTTTGATCGTGATAACTTCCGCCGAAGGCACGCGCGGATTAAAATCCATATCCACCATAGACATAAAAATTTCCGTTCCCTTATCGTCGGGAAACTGCGATTGGCGGCGGTTCGCATACCAGAAGGCTTTTTCCGATTCTTCGCCGTAAGCGTGGCGCACCGAATAAAACGGCGCAAATTCTCTGGTCGTATTCGTGCGCGGATCGGTTGTATAAACTTCGTCAATCGAGTAGATTTCGGTTGTTCGCTGGCGGTGAACGTCCGGCAGAATATGATATTCGTATTTTTTGTTGGAAAGATAGACCGGATCGGCGGTGCGCGAAAATAGATTGATAATCGGCGAGCAGCCCAGACGAAATGTGTCTTCGGTAATCGGTGCTTGCGTGGGCGTGATGTCTTTCAAATGAATTAAAATATCGAAATGACTGCTGAATTTGTTTTCGATTGCTTTGTCCAGCCCGAAAACGTCGAAAAATAAAAATTTGTATGGAAAAGCGAAATACTCGGTCAAAAGTCTGTAACCGGAAAAAG
Organism: Pyrinomonadaceae bacterium; assembly: GCA_965214585.1. Taxonomy (GTDB): domain Bacteria; phylum Acidobacteriota; class Blastocatellia; order Pyrinomonadales; family Pyrinomonadaceae; genus JAHCHG01. The sequence continues at coordinate 2,401,508 of OZ243957.1, forward strand.
AGCGTTTGGTATAAGGCAGAACGGCTTCTTCTTCCGCGAAACCGACTTGCCGGATCGCTTCGGCGGCGGGCAGAATTACCGGATCGGGCATTTTCAGTTGAATGTTCGTCAGCGTCGCAAAAGTCTTATTGGTAAGCGGCGTATCGCGCGGGCGAAATTCAACTGCCGAAGCGTGATTGAAAATCATTTCGTAAAGCGTATAAATTAATTGCGGATCGCCGTTGATGTAAAAACGCAGGGATTTCGGCGTTTCATCTGCTCCGCCCATTTTGAAATCGCTCAGATTCGCGTCGCCGAAACAGCGCATACTCAGGCGTATATAACTTTCCGCGAACTTTCCGCGTCCGTCCTTAGGCGCGGGCGATTCGAGCGCGGCGGATTCGATCTCAATCGGCGCAAGCTGCACGTCGTAGCAGGTTCTGAAACGGCACTGCGTTCCCTCGACGGGACGCGAATAAAGTTTCGCTCCGCGTTCTAATTTCTGCACGGCGGTCAGTTTATCTTTCGGCGAACCGTAGGAAAATTGGGCGATTGCCATCGAAGGAATCGGCGCGAGATAATGCGGGTAAAGAATATTCAGAAAAGATTCGGTTATTTCCGGCAGTTCGTCGTCGAGTTTAAGGCTGATTCGCCCGGACAAAAAAGCGAACGCTTCGATCATCCGTTCAACGTGCGGGTCTTCTATTTTTTCTTCATCGAGCAGCAGACGCGCCGCAATTTTCGGATACCGACGCGCAAAATCCGCGCCCATCCGCCGCAAAAAGATGAGTTCCCGTTCGTAGTAACCTAATAATTCTTCGCGCATTTGCTATCCGATGATATATTTACTGCACTTTCGTCGGTATCGAGATGCTGACACCGATATTTAACAAGGAATGTTTCGTAAAAAAACCTTTAACACCGCTGCCTTTAGCCGATACAGCAACGCGGCTTCCCGGATTCAGTCCGTGCGAACTGCTCACGAATTCGCCGCCGCTTGAAACGTAGTTCGTAATTTGCGAATTGCCCTTGCCGCTGAAAAATCCTTTCAAGAGCTGCAATTTGGAGTGCCACGCCGCGCCAACCAGCGGGGCGGCGTTAATCGTGCTGGCGTTTAGTTTCGTATGCAGAGAGCAATATGCCGCCAAACCGCCGCCGAGCGAATGTCCGGCAAGATGAATTGTTTTGCCGTAAATACCATTGCAGTGCTGCGTTAAACTCAACGCTTGATGATACTGCTCAGGAAGCCAAATGGTCGTTGCCTGCTGTCCGTCCACGATCCAGTCCCTGAGCGAATCCGTTCCGGCGAAAGCTAAAACCAATTGACCGTTAGGCGGCTGTGCTAAAATTGCTTTGAAGCCGGAAACTTTGGATGCCCAACTCCCGACGATTCTCCAGATTGTGCCGTCGCTAAACTTGTAGGATTCTCTCTCTAAACCCTCATACGCAATATAACAATTTCCTTTCGTGTCGCCGAAACTTAAATTTGACATAGATTTACTATCCTTCAATTGTTGACTGGAAAAGTTTACCTCTCTCTCACCTCAAAATCGCCGCTGGCGAGTTCTAGAATCGTATCGAAAACAATCGGTTCGGGCGCGGGTTCGACATCGAGATTGGCTTCGATCTTAAATCTCATACTTCTTTCCAAATTATTTATCGGTTCTAATTTAACCTTCAAGTCTATAAATCTGGGTTCAAATGTTCTGATCGCTTTTTCCACTTCTTTAACCAAACGCTGCTGTTCGGCGGGGTTGCTGATTCCCAATCCGGTCAAATCACTAAGCCCGTAAGTCGCCATCGAATTGGTTGTTTCTTCCAATGATTCGGGAATCTTTGTCGCGCCTTTCTTCGTATTTAAAAGCCATTCGATGTCGCGTCTGACCGCCTGTTTTAATTCGGATAGAGTTTTGGATCTCGATTTCGGAGGTTCTTTTGAGAGGTCGGGTTCGTAATCAATCAGCCGGTCTAAGACCGAAGCCGTAGTTTTTATCTGCGTATCTCTGCTTGCCATAAATGTAAAAAGAAAACTTTGTAGAAAAAAGTTTTCCTGTAAATACTAATTAAAATTAATGACTGATATAAACAGCCGCCTGCCGTCTGAAAACGGCGAGCGGCTGTTTTCTTAAAGCCGAAGTTAGACTTTCTTGTTCGATTTCAGATCGTAACCCGCTTTGATCGGTCCGGCAAGTGAGCCGTCTTCTTTCTGCTCTCGGTATTCCCATTCGATTTTCGCATAATTGAGCGAAATACTTTCCATCGGAACGCCGCCGTCGCCCGTTCCGCCGGTTTGGTATGAACTGACCAAAAGATCGGTAAACTTGATTTTCAAGTATTCCTGCTGTTCGCCGCCGGCTTTGCGGCAGGTCAGAAGTGCGTGCGGAATATGATCGCCGGTTGCACAGGTCAGCATTAATTTAGGCGATGCTTTGTTCATATTCATCGTAAAACTAAAATCCTGCATCGAAACTTTACCCGCGCCGCCGCCGCCGCCGTATGCGTGCGAACCGGCGTTGGATTCGCCCCAAGACCACGACAAAACATCAATTTCCTCTTTATGTTTCGAGTCCGCGCTTTCGCCCGGAACTCCGTCAATTTTCAAGAACACGTCAACTGCCATATTATTTTTATCTCCTTTTCGGACTCGTCTGTTTTATCGGCGAATCCATTTTTTATTATTTAAAATTTTTAACCTTTTTTTGTTAGTTCCGCCTAACTCTGCTTTTGAGAACCTTTTTTCTCATTGGCTATGTTTTTAAGACGTGAGGCGAAAACTTTTTTGCATATTTAATTAAAAAAAAATAAATAATTCGTTAAAAATATCGGGCGATCTGCGCTTTTTCGTTGAAAAAAAGTTTAAATCGCCCGTATTTACAGACTTTTATCGTTTAACCGTTTGCCGGCGGCGGAAGGTCTGCCACGAGGCGCAGCGAAACCGAAAGTTCGTCGAGTTGGAAATGCGGTCTTAAAAAAGCCACCGCGCGGTATGCTCCGGGTTTGCCGGGAACTTCCGCCACTTCGACCTTTGCTTCGCGCAGCGGATATTCCGCTTTGACCGCCGCCGAAGCCGTGTCGTCTTCGGTTACATAATTATTTATCCAGCGATTGAGAAACATCTGCGCGTCCTTTTGCGACATAAACGATCCGATCTTGTCGCGCATCATTGATTTTAAATAATGTGCGAACCGCGAAACTGCGAAAATATACTGCAATTGCGTCGAAAGACGCGCGTTGGCGTTGGCTTCGTCGGTGTCGTATTTTTTCGCTTTCTGCGCCGACTGCGTGGCGAAAAATGCCGCGTAATCAGTTCCTTTGCAGTGAACCAGCGGAATAAATCCGTTGTCGGAAAATTCCTTTTCGCGCCGATCCGTGATCGCCACTTCCGTCGGACATTTCATCGCAATTTCGCCTTCATCGGTTGAAAAAGTATGAGTCGGCAAACCGTCAACCAAACCGCCGCCTTCGACTCCGCGAATTGCCACGCACCAGCCGTGCATCGCAAACGCTTCGGTCAGGCGCACACCCAAAGAATACGCCGCGTTCGACCACAGATATTTTTTGTGATCCGTGCCGTCAACGTCTTCTTCAAAATTAAATGTTTCAGTCGGTTTCGTCGCCACGCCGTAAGGCTCGCGCCCAAGCGTGTGCGGCAAAGTCAGACCGACGTAGCGCGAATCTTCCGACTCGCGGAAACTGCGCCATTTCATATATTCCGTGCGGTCAAAAATCATCGAAACGTCGCGCACTTCGTTCATTTCCGAGAAAGTGTCCCAGCCGAACATATCCGGCGAAGCGGCACTCAAAAACGGCGCGTGCGCCGCCGCCGCAACCTGCGACAAACTTTCGAGCAGAGCCATATCCTGCGGATGATTGCCAAACTCGAAATCGCCGATCAACGCCCCGTAAGGCGCACCGCCGAATGTTCCGTATTCTTCCTCGTAGATTTTCTTGAACAGATTCGACTGGTCGAATTCCAGAGCGCGTTCAAAATCTTTGAGCAGGTCCTTTTTCGTTACGCTCATCACGCGGATTTTCATCATCGGTCCGGTCAGAGTGTTTTTCACCAGATGATGCAGACCGCGCCACGAGCCTTCGAGTTTCTGAAACTCCTGATGGTGCATAATCTCGTTCATCTGCTCGGTTACGAGCCGGTCAATCTCGGCAATCCGCGCATTGATCGTCGCGTCCATATTTTTTGACATCGTAAGTTCGCCGTTCATCACCTGACCGACGAATTCCGAAATCATATCTTTGGCGCGTTCCTTCTGGAAATCATCCCGCGCCATTCTGCCTTCGGTTAAAATTTGATCGAGAAGTCCGGCTTCCTGTTCCTGAACTTCGACTTCCGCTTCTTTCTGTTGTTGTTTTTCTTTAGCCATCTGTATTTATTCCTCCTTTCCTTCCAAACCGAGCGAATCGCTTAATTCTTTTTGTTTACCCGTATCGGAAATTATGTCTTCGAGAAGATTTTCGAGCTTCTCGTTTCCGTCCATTTTCGAGCGCAGATCAGATAATTTCTGTCTGGCTTCGACCAATTTGCGAAGCGGCTCGACCTGTTGAACGATCTGATCCGGCTCGAAATCTTCGATGTCGCCGAAATTCAGTTCGATTCCCAATTTGCTTCCGTCGCCTTCGAGTTTGTTTTCAACCGAATAAGCCAGACGCGGCTTCATTCCGGCTAAAACCTGATTGAAATTATCCGGGTCAATTTCGACAAATTTGCGGTTTTTCATCGCGGGCAGCGATTCTTCCGGTTTCCCGACAAAATCGCCCATCACGCCGATTACAAACGGCAGTTCCTTGAGTTCAATCGCGCCGCCGACCTCAACATCATAAGTAATGTTGACGCGGGGCGGACGAACGCGCTCCAATTTATGTTGCAGACTTTCTTTTTTTGGCATAATTTATCTCCTTTTATTTATTTTCGTGTTTTAGTTGATTTTCAAATTTTTCCTCTCTCTCCCCAATTTCAAATTTTTCTCTTAGGTTGTTTTACAGTTGAACTCCTTCCTCTTCGGCGTATGAAGTATCATCGCCGCCGCCATCGGACGCGGACGAGCCGTCAATTCCGAGCGTTTCCCTGAGTTGAAATAAAATATTTTCGTCTTTGATTACGTCTTGCAGCCAGCTTTCAAGCGGCATATTTCCCCATTTGACGGCGCGGTTGACCAGATATGAAACCGGGCTGTGCGGCTCTGATTGGCGGAAAAAATCGGCGACTTCGCCAAGTCTTTTTAACGCTTCGCGCCTGTTTCCAATCGCTCCGCCTGCCGACAAACCGGAAGTCTGCACAATTACCGTTTCGCCTTCTTCGTTTTCGACGGTTTCAATTGTTTCCTCGACGGCATCCGGTTCTTCGCTGCGTTTTAATTCTAAAAGTTTGTTGGTCTGCGTCTGAATTTCGTCCAGAGATTTTTTCAGTTCGCCCAATCTCGGTGCTTGGTTCGGATCGAATTTTTCTTCGATCACCAAATTCAGAATTTTATAAGATTCCCAGCATTCTTCGATCAGCGCGTCCAACTCTTCGTAAAAAGCGCGTTTTGAAACGGCAACCGCCTTTCGCCACCTTTCGGCAGTCGCGCGGTTTTCCTTTTCGGCTTTTTCGGCGAGTTCGCGGTATTTCGTCTGATCCACCGAATCGAACGTGTCGAGGTTATCGGGTATATCGAAGATTTTTGAATCGTGAAAATCGAGCAGACCGAACCCTTCGCCTTGTGTAATGGCGGCTTTTTTGGCGGCAAAAGCCGTCTGCGCGTCCATCCACGCGAGCGCGTTGGCGCGTCCTTCCATATCGCCTTCGTCAATTTCGGGAAAAATCGTTTCCCAGAAATTTTCCTGCAAACCGCTTACCAATTTCAGAGAATCACGCAGCCCCGAAAAACCGTGTTCATTAACGAGTGCTTCGGAAAGCCAAGCGGCAATCTGCAAATCCTTCGTTTCATTTTCCAGCGCGGGAACGGCAAGTTCGATGACTTTCGGAAAATCGGCAACTTTGAGTTCGATCTGCCAATCGCCCTGCGGCACATCGTCATCGGCGCGTCTGGCTTCGCTTATCTCATCGTAAATTCCCGAATATCGCAGACTCTCGCCCGAAGGATTCTCTTCGGAAACCGGCTGCATTATCTGTTCGAGATTAATTACCGAATTGTCTTCTAATTCTTCGCTCATTATTTATGTGTAAGATTTTTGAAATTTGATTCTTTTGAAATATGAAATTGAAAACGAACTAAAAAACAACCAAAAACCAAAAACCAAAAACCAAAAACCTAATTTTCTTCGTGCTTAAACACGATTTCCTTCATTTCCAGCATCGGTTTGTCCTGACCGTCGAGCCAGAACAGGCGCATTCCTTCGCCGACGAAAGTTTCTTCGCCCGCTTCCTTCCAATCGGTTAATCTTCCGAGCCTGATCTGGTCGTCGCCGCTTTTCCACGAATTGGCGTAAAGCGTCGGCAGAAACATCTCGCCCGTCGTTCCGTTGGTCATCGCCACTTCCGCCTGCACCCAAAACAGATCGCGCAATGTTTTTAAGGGATTAAACGTAACTTTTTCGATCTGCTCAAACGGCAGCCAAGTGTAGGATTCTTTGACAATCGCCTCGAAAACGCACATTGTCGAATCGTTGTAATCCCGGAAATCCGTATAATCTTCGCCGTCAATCGTGCAGGGAAAAGCCGGACGCTCTTCCTCTATTTTATCGAGCAGTTCACGCGCTTCGCCAAAGTTTTTTTCGCGCAGACGACTGCCCGCAACAAGCAAATCCTCGACGTAGTTCGGCGGCGACATCAGACATTCGGGCATCAAACCGTCGGAAAAATACTTCATCCGATCTCGTTCGGCGGCAAAATTTTGTTTATACATCTGCGAGCCGATCATTGCGTTGACATCCTGCTGACCGATCACGTCAAGCTGCCGTTCGGCGCGTTCCCAATCGCCGGAAAAACACGAAAGTTCAAAAAGAAACGTCCGCGCCGGAACATCCGTCGGACCGGCTTTGACATTATTTAAAGCCGATTCAATCGCTTTGCCGAGATTTCCGTTGTCGAGTTGTGTTTTTGCTTCGTTCATAATTGTTGATAAAAAATGTCAATCGTTAGCTGTTCGTTTTAAAAGGCTCTCGGTTTTTTTTTGAAATTTCATTTTATTGCCAAACTCAAATCCGAACCGCCGATCTGAAAAAACAACGAACAATGAACAACGAACAATGAACTTTCCTCATTACTTCAAAAAATCCTGCGGCGCACTTACCGATTTGAATAATTGTCTGTCAAATAAATCTTCACCACTCGGTTTGACCGTCGCCTTGACGGTTTTGCCGCCGAGGTTATAGATCAGGAGATATTCTCCGCCCGCTTGTTTTTCCGGCGAACCGGCATCAAAGAATTTGAATAAGCCCCAAGTTCCGGGGAATTTGAGTCGTGCGCTGCCCGCATCCGTGTCCTGCGGCGGCGGATTTTGCGAAGTCGTATTTCCCGTATTTGAATTGTTGACGGATGTGCCGGACGAATTTGCCGAAGAATTTGCAATCGGCGAACCGGAAGTCGCAGATGTGCTTGCCGTCGAAGAGAAATTCATAAACACGCCCGTTTCCGCGCCCGTTCCCGGCGGGAAGGTCAGTTTGATCGAAGCCGTTCCTTCGCTCGTCACCTTTTGTCCGTCAATCGTAACTTCGATAATCGCCTGCTCGACGGGCTGCAACGTAAATTCATACTCGAATTTAGGAGTCGCGCTCTTGCCGAACAGAGCTTTTTGCAGACGAAATGCGTTGTTTAAGTATTCGACAAAATCATCGTTAAATTTAACGTCGCTGTTTTCCTTGACCTTTAAGCCTTCGCTCGTTTCGTCAAAATAAACTTTCAGATTATCGTTGTAAAACTTCGTCAAAGTTCCGTCCACCGGGTTTAAGAAGGCGGTCAGATTTTTCAGATCAACTTCCGCGTCGCCCGCTTCAAACGGATAACCTTTTTCAATTTCCTTCGCCGCCGGCAGAACCTTGTTCGCCCAGTTTTTCTTTAACTGAGTTTGCGCGTCCGCGCCGAGCAACGCGCTCAGATTTTCAAGCGGTTCTTGCAGAAAAGCCGCCAGTTCCTGTCCCGCCGACGTGCTTTCAAACGGTTTTAAAAGCGTATTTATACCTTCCTGTGCGACTCTCAACTGGCGGAAATTCTTATTGTCGTCCTGCGCCAGTTCCTGCGAAATCTGATTGATTTGTGTCGGCGAAAATGTGCTGAATTTTTTGGAAACAGCGTTTATATCGGTCTGATATTTATCAACCGGATTTTTCTCGTTCGGGCTTTCCCCGATAAACGAATGAAGCGGCAAAAATTGCTTTTCAACCGGCGTATTGCCGCCCGTTTCCGCCGTTTCCTGTGAAGCAAAGAAACTGAAAATCCAGTCCATCCAACCGGCAGGTTCGGCTTTGCTCGAAAAATTCGTCTGCCGCGAAATTTCCTTTGCCAGCAAAATTACCGGCGAATCTTCCGAAGAAAATGTCTGGAGCGCGTCCGACGCATTTTCACGGCTGTATTTGATGTTCGTGCCTTTTACGAAATTGCGCCATTCTTCGGCGTAATCGCGGAAATAAAATTCCTTGACCTTTCCGCCGACATCTTCATTTTGTGCAATCGCATTTTCGCCCGTTTCGCCCATCACCCAATCGGGCTTGGTCAATTCGTCGTTCGCCTCGACGAGAGCCTTTTCCATCAACTTAAAACCTTCGAGCGTATATGCGCTCTGCACCGGATACGTTCCTTCGATGTAGCTCGTATTTCCGCCGCTTCTGGTCAAAATCGCGTCAACCGTCGTTTCGCCGATCTGTTTGTCAACTTCCTTGGAAATTTCCGTAACCTTCCGTTTGTAAAAACGATTGATCGCCGGAAACGCCTTGAGTTTGGCGCGTGTCGAATCAATCAAAGCCTGATCCATACTAATTCTAGGGAAACTTTCGCGGTCAATCTGCTTTGCCCAGAAATCAAGCTGCAGCTGCGATTTGTCCGCCAGACTCGCGGGCAGTTTCGATTCGGAAACCCAGAAATCCTTGAGCGTCGTCGAAACGTGCGCCGCGTCCGCCTGATCTTTGTATTTTTCCGTGAGCATCAGATACGCTTTTAGAAGATCGTAATTGTTGCTTAAATTTTCTTCTTCCTCGTCGGTCAGTTTCGCCGGGTTTGCCACCGGATTGCTTGAGGAAAATTTTCTCATTTCCGCTTCGAGGCGTTTGACCATCGGTTCTTTATAACGCTGTTCAACGGCGGCAAAATACGTCGGCAGAAGATTTTCCTTGTAAATCTGATTGCCCGAATAAAGTCCCATACGCATATAGAACGGTGCGCCGTCGCGTTCGTATCTGTCGAGTTCGACAAGGGTTTCGCGCAGATTTTCCGTCGCGTCAATTTCGTTCTGCGCTTCGACGGGCGTTTTTTCCAGCGGATTTTTCGTGTTTTCCTTTGCTAAATTGATAACCGCTTCGCCTCTATTTGAAGCGGTGTCGAGCAGTTGTTTATTTTTGTAAAGCGAAACGCCCGCCAAAGTTAAAACGCTTAAAACCAGAATCGTTCCGAGCGCGGTTAAAATCCAGCCGAGCATCGGCGGTCTTGTTTTTTGCGCCTGAAAAGTTCCGACCAAATCCTTGTCGCGCAAAACGACATCGCGGAAAAGTTTTTCGGTAAAAAATGTATTGCCAATCGTTTTCGGTTGATTTGCCGCCACTCTTCCGCCGTTTTTATCCGGCGCAGCGGTAAAATAGAAACCGCGCAAAAAAGGACTTTCGCTAAACGGATTCGGGCGGAAAAGAGTTGAAACGAACGAACCTAATTTTCGCCGCGCCGACGTAAAATGAAGCGGAAAATTAAAAATTCTGAGTTGTTTTGAAGGCGAAAACGGCGCGGACAGACGCTGCAAACGGCGTTTCATAATCGCGTCCTGCAAAAGTGCATATTCGCCGTCGAAAAGACTCTGCGCCTGTTCGGTTTTCTCAAGCGGAATCGTCGAACCCCAGACGAGATTTTTTCCTTCTCTCTGCGAAACCGAAAACGAATCGGCAAAACCCTCGATTGAATCGGCGTTTGTAAAAATCAGATAAACCGGAAAACGAATTTTCGTTCGCTGCATAACTTCGTCAAGTCTTGTTCGCAGAATTTTCGCCATCTGCTCGACTTCCGAATCGCGCCCTTCGAGGATTTTTTCCGTATCAACGACAAGCAAAAGACCGTCAAGCGGACGTTTCGGACGCTGTTTTTTTATCGCTTCAACAAGTGCCGCCCATTCGTCGCCGTCCGCGCCTTCGCTCTGATAACGTCCCGCCGTGTCTATAAAAACCGCATCGCTCGTCACGCGCCACTCGACGCTTCCGGTCGGGCGTATAAATTTCTGCTCCGATTCGCGCTGGCTCGGCAGAGTTTTAAAATCGAGATTTGAACTCAAAACAAGCGAAGATTTTCCGCTTCGCAAAGTTCCCGCAACCAGATACCAAGGCAGCGAATAGACCGCTTCCACGCCCGCTTCGCCCAAATTTGAACTTTTCAAAAATTCGACGACTTCCGCTGCGCCGTTATCAATTTCTTCGTAATTTCCCGCCGGCGAAGACAGTTTTTTCGGCTTTTCCGCATCTTCTTCTTTGCCGTCGGGTTTTTCTTCCGTTTCGGCGGCTTCTTCCTTCTTTTTATTGCGGCGGGAAACAAAATAACTGAATACCAAAGCAAACGGCAAAGTCAGCAAAAGCAGCGCGACCAGCACGATCTGAGTTGAAGTCTGGACTCCGAACTTTTCGCCGAGAACCCAGACGATCAATCCGGCAACTCCGTAAAATGAAACGAAAAAGCCGATTCCGAGCGCGTATTTAAGCTGATATAAAATCGAAGATTTCATAATTTATAAAAAAAGATGTCGGCAGATATTCGCTGTCCGTCTGTTGATTCCGGTTAGGAGAAGTTACGAAATTACTATAAAAAAACAACTAACCGCTAACAACGAACAATAAACAATCTATTCAAATCTGCAATTTTTCAACCGCTTCCCGCAAAAACTTTGAAGACATCAGAAACATCACCAAGTAAACGATAAACGCCGCGCCGAGACCGCTGAACGCCGTAATTTTTGCCCAGATCGGCATTCCTTTTTTCTCCGGCAATTCGGGCTGATCGTCGGCAAACCAGTTCGGCGAAAGTTCGACGGCTTTGATTTTTCCGGCTGTGACGAGTGCCTTCGCCGTTTTTTGCATTATCGCAAGCAGTTTATCCTGCTCGTAAACGGCGTATCTGCCCTTGAAACCGAGCAGCATACAAACGTAATAAATTTCAACCGCATCCGCCGTCACGTCTATCTGCTTGAGCATCGCCTGCAATTTGTCAAAAAATTTGTTGCCCGCCAGTTGCTCGCCGAAATATTCGAGCTGCAGCGGATGCCTCTCCCACTCGTCGCGCAGCGGGAAATTATTTGTCAAAACCGTTTCATCAACAAAAGAAGCGAGCGCGAATTTTGAAACCTGTATGATTTTATGATTAAACCTGTATCGCTCGGCGCGTTTTTCAAATTCGGTCAGCATTTTCGCCACCTGCGGACGCAAATCGTTCGACGGCTGCACGATTTTCGCCTTCAATCGCAAAATCAAATCGAAAATCGGTCCGGCAAACGCCACCAAATCGTTTTTACTTGTCGGTCTTCTGCTCATAATCAAATATGTTCATTGTTCATCGTTGATTGTTCATTGTTTTTCCGAAAAATAGCGATTTTCACGACTAATCAATGAACAATCAACGATGAACAATGAACAAAACCTAAGGTTTTACCGCATACAATTCCAGTTTTTCATCCGCTATTTCGTCCGGCACATAAATCGAGATAACTTTCGAGCCTTTGATTCCGTTCCAATACGGTCCGGTTGAATCGAGCGCGAAATATTTGAAGCCGACGCGCGTCGGAATCGGCGCGGGCGGCGGATTCGTATATGTCAGAATCACGCCCGGAAGTGCCGAACCGATAACCGAATCAATCACGTCGCGCGAAGCGACTTTGACGACGCGCGGCACGCCTTCGATAATTTTCGATTCCGGCATCTGAGCGCGAACCGCCAGATAAAATCCGGCTTCTTTCAACAAACGCTCGTCCTCGACGCGCCCGACGTAAAGCGTTTCGCGCGTTTTCTCAAGCGGAATCGGAACGCAGCGGCTCGGAATTACCGTTTCGAGCAGTTCCTTGAGCTGCGTTGAAAGATTGAAAAAGGTAAAATACAAATCGTCGTGATCGTATTTTACAATATCTTTCGGGTGAAATTCGGTTGAAAACGTCATCAACTGTCCGACCAGCGAAGCCATCTCCAGATAAAGTTTTTCGGGATGCAGCAGCGGGACGCGAAAATAATGCGAAATTGTCGGAATAGAATTGTTGATCGTGTGCAGCAGCCAGAAAACCGCGACTTCGGCGGTTGTAAAATCAGCCAGCGAAGCGTTTTTCTGCCGCCTCTGTTCGCCTAAAGAACCGCTTTTCGTTATCAGAATCTCGACCAGTTGACGAAGCATACTAACGAGCCAGTTCGAGGCGGAAACGCTCAGGATCGGCGGAATAAATTCTTCGGAAATCTGCAGTTGTCCGGTTGGCGTGCGTTCGAGTTCGGCAATTTTTATCGAAGTAAAACCGTCGCGCAGTTCGTCGTCAAAAATTATCCGCAGATTGCTTTTCGCATACGCCAGCGGCTGCTCGTTCGTTCCGCTGGTTTCGTCCTTGACAAGTGCGCCTTCCTGCAAAAAACGCAAATTGGCATTTGCCTTCGCGCCGTTTGCCTGAAAATTCGCTTCGCCCATTTTCTTCGCCGGAATCGCTAAATGAACGCCGAGTTTTTCCTGTTCCGGGTCAAAATGTTTTCCGACGCTTCGCAAATCGGGAACGGCTTCGGCATCCGGCACGTTTATCATCCAGCCGTCGGTCAAAACGGCGCGGCAATTGGTAATTTGAAAATTCCCGTTGGCAATCGCTTCGCGGTTGACCTGCAATTCCAAAACGCCGTATTCAAACGGCATTGTCGAACGCAGGCGCGAGTTTAAAAGTTCTTCGTAATAATTATCCCATTGCTGAAAATGATGCGGAGTCAGAAGCATTCCCTCATTCCAGACGATTTTGCGGTATTTGCTCATATTCGGAAACACGACAAAAATTTATTTCCCGCCGCGCGTTTGTTGATAAAAAGTTTTAGTAATTTTACTAATTTATAATATCTGCGATTTTTTCGCAATTTTTTGTAACTTACCCGATCCTTAGAAGCCGTGTTCAAAATTTTTAAGTCGAAAATATTAAGACTGTTCGCTGTTCGCTTTTTTTGCTCTTTGACAATTAGTGATTAGATTTAATTATATTTTTTCCCGCGTCGCCAACGGCGATCAACATTATAGCCTATGGTGCAGGCGTGTGCGCCGAAACCATAGGTTGCAGCAATATATCAATCGCTCGCTGAAAGTGAGCAACAATTTTCTATGCAATTTGTTCGTCGCCTTCAGCGACGGAATTACTGATGTATCTGACCTAGCGATTCTCGCTAGGCTATAATGTTGGTCGCCGTTGGCGACAGCAATAATGACTGAAAAAAAATTTTCCATCACTAATTGTCAAAGAGCCGCTTTTTTTAAGTTAAAAACGAACAGCGAACAATTTTGAACTCATTTTCAAACAACTTCTTAACAATCAGACGACTGTATTTTCCCCGTCAGTTTTCTGCGTCGTTTGTATTCTCTGAAAGAAATCCGCCGCCCATTGCTGACCGGATTTTGCGGCGAATTTATCCTGATGTTTTTCTACCCATTCGAGCGCACCGGAAATTGTTACAAACTCCAGATTCTTCAGGTTTTCCGAGCGTCCCAATACGCGAAATGCCTTTGAAGTTTTTAATAAAGGTTCGACAATGCGTATGTTTTTCGCCGACGGTTTTTTGCAGTTTTCAGCCGGCGACGTAACCAGATATTCGCGGCAGGCAAGCGGTCTGTCCAGATGTATCGAGCAGGATTCATCTTCTAAAAAAGGACACTTGATGTTTTCGTGAAAATGCTCCATCACGAGATTTATACGCTCATCTATGGTTAAATCCGCAAATTTTTCCATACGCTCGAACCAGTTCATTTCGCGCAGACGCTGGCAAACTTCGGCAAAACGATTTTTAATTTTTGTGCGGCGCGGCTCGTCCATATTTTCGACCAGTTCGGCGATATAAAACGCTTCCGCTTCGGCAATCGGCACGGCTTGCCGGCAACACGCGCCGCATCCTTTTTTGCAGGAAATCTTTTTTCCTTCCGATTCGGCGGCTTCCACGCCGATCTGCACAAAAGAATTCGTCATTTTCTGAAAAAGCGGAAGCATTCTCTGCGGTTTGACTTTTTGCGCCGGAACGGTCATCTCCATTTCGACGGGTTCGCCGTTGATCGAGATATTTATTTTTCCCGTAACAAATTCCGCCGCGTCTTCCATAACTTTTCGCCGTATTTCCCGCAAATTTGAAATTATTGAGAAATCCTTTTAATGAGAACAAGACTTTCAAGAAATTATTAATTAAAATTTTACCGCTTCTGCATTGACGCTAAACTCTTTCGGGTTTTGCATAACAGTTCCGACGGCGAGAAATCTGATCGCAAAATCAAATTCGGCATCGGTCAGTTTGCCGTTTTCGCGCAAAAACCAGATCGTGCGAATGCTCGTCGGGTGAACGTGCGGAAATTTCTTGGTCAAGCCGCCCAGCGTGTCGCGCATCGCTCGCTCTTTTCCGGCTGCGCCCTGATCGTAAGCCGCAATTACCAAAAGATTATCGTTGGCAAGTTCGTAGCCCAAAATTCCGCTAAGATTTGCCAGATTTTCCGTCATACTCTGTGCCGTTGCCATAACATTTCCGCGACTATTGCCGATTTTGGCAAGCGCGGCGGCGGCGAGAAATTCGGGTTTCATATTTTTGGAATCAGCCAGCGATTTGATTTGCGCGGCATTTTCCCGAACTTCCTTAAAATTTGCCGCCAGATTTGCCGAACCCTTTAATTTGTTGATTTCCGTTTGAACAACGCCGACTTGTTTGCTTGTCAAAAAAGCCTTTGAGTCATTTCGGGAAATGCTTTTTAAGAAAAGCCCCGCGTTTTGCTCGATTTTTTGCGCGTCGCCCGAAGTTTCCTGAACGGGCGGATTATTCACGGTTTCAGTTGTTTCGTTCGCATCCGCAGAATTTTCGTTTGAAGAATCGTTCGGCGAAGTTTCGGTTTCGGAAACGACGGGCGATGTGTCCGCTTCCGGTTCGACATCTTTTTTTGTGCCGGAAAAACCATCGTCGTCGTCATCATCGCTGACAACGTATATATCATCGGTTTTTGCCGTTTCCTTTTCGCCGTTTCCGCTGAAAATAATTATCAGACCGGCGGCAAAAATCAAGACGATCAAACCGAGAACGGGCGCGGCGATAAATGCAATTGTCGAAAACGAAGTGCCGCCCGAAGAAGCCGAAACGCTCTGCGTATTTGCTGCCGACGCATTTGCTGCCGCCGTTTGAGAAACCGTATTATCTTCTTGTGCAGACGCAGTTTCGCCAGCCGGATTTTCCGCAGAAACTTCTTCGTCAGACGGATTTTCCGCAGCCGATTCGACAATTTCAACCGAGAAACGCACACCGCCGCCCGTATCGAACGCATCGCCGTTTTTCAAAAGCGTCGGTTCAAAAACAGGCTGATAATTAAGCGTCGTTCCGTTGCTCGAATTCAGATCGGAAACATAAAAATCATCGCCGATTTTTTCGATCATCGTATGGCGGCGCGAGAGCCGGCTGTCGGAAATGCTCAGATCGCATTCCGAATGTCTGCCGATCTCAAACATTTCGCGGTCAACCGAAATTTTTTCAGTTTCACCGTGTTCGTTTGTAAATGTGAGCCAAAGTTCCTTCATTTAATTTTAAATATTTGTAATTTTAAATATTTGCCCGCGAAATACGCGGAAATGCGCGGAAAAGAGAGAAATTTGCCGCAGATTGACGCGGATTTTTAAGATTTTTTAACAGGGATAAAGGAGATGAACAGGAATAAAAAGATTTGGGATTTGAAATTCCAGATTTCAAATATTTAAAATATCCCTGTAAATCACCTTCATCCCTGTTAAAATTTCTTCCTTTTTCCGCGTGTTTCCGCGCATTTCGCGGGCGGCATTCTTATTTTGCATCCGAATACGTCGAGATCGGCTGCAAATTCATCCCGAAATCCGCTGGGTTTTCGCCGACAATTGCGGCGGCAAAAAATTTCGGAACGTATCTGATATTTTCCGTCTGAAACTGCTGGGCGAGTTTTTCCGAGTTTGCAACCAGCGTCCAGAAGGAGCGTTCCTGCGATTCGTTGGCTTCGAGCGCGGTTTTTAAGTTTCGGCTCAAACCGCCTTCGCCGCTGTTGTAACTGCCGATGGCAAGCGGAACGCTGAGTGGTCCCGTGCCGTAACGTCCGGCGAGAAATTTCATATATTTTGCCGCCGCATTTGCCGCCGGTTCGGGAATGCAGCGTTCGTCCGGGTTTGAAGGCGACGCGCCGCTTTTTACGTCCAAGCCGTAAGTTTCGCCCGTCGCTTTTGTAAACTGAAACATTCCGAGTGGTCCCGTCGGACTTTGCAGACAGACGCAGTGTTCGGATTCGATCATCGCCAGATAAAGCCCGATTTGCGGATCAACGCCCTGCTGATTAAATGCGCGAATGATAAACGGCGCATTGTCGGCGGCACGCTTATAAGTCGCTTCGAGATTGTCGCCGAATCCGCAGCCGCCTGTTCTGCTTCGGGCGTTCGCCCGGCTCGCGTAGCCGTCAACAAAACTTTTGATTCTCGCCACCGCCGCAGTTGGAATATTTTCGCTGCTGCGGTTGCCGATCACACGCGCCACCTTTTTCGCCTTTGCCTCGATATACGCCATTTTTTCATCATTCGACATCTGCTGATATTTCTTGCCCGAAGGCAGATTCGGCGCGTTCGTCATCTGGTCGGCAATTGGCGAATCGGTCAGATTTGTGTTGCCGGACGCGGAATCATCTGCGGAATCTGTCGGCTTTATTTTCGGAACGGGCGTTTTATCGGGCTTTGATTCTTCATCATCTTTAAAAGCATCATCGGTTTGAGAACTGTCGAATTCATCATCGTTATTGTTTTGCGCGTATTCGGTCTGCCCGCTTCCGCCGAAAACCGTTACGCCGATAACAACCGCCGAAACGCTTATCACAAAAAACGCAAAAACCGATAAAACGATTGGAATCAAATAAGGCGATTTAAGCGGTGAATTTGCCGCCGAAGCTGTCTGCGTTTTATTGTTCTCAGCCGGCTGAGATTGTTCCGCCTGCTTTTCGCGTATGTGAACTTGCAAATTCGTCTGATTGCCGATTTTTATCGTATCGCCGTTTTTCAAAATAGTTCCGCCGGGCGGAACTTCCTCGCCGCCGACAAAAGTTTTGTTGGTCGAATTTTCATCAACGATCCAGACATTATCGCCGTCCCTGTAAACAGTCGAATTCAGCCGCGAAAGTCCGCCGTCATCAAGGCGAACATCAGCATCGCCGCCGCGTCCGATTGAAGTTTTTTCATTCTCCAGACGAATTTCCTCAGAGTCTTCGGAAGTCGGATATGTCAGATAAATTTCGAGCATAATAGCTTCAATGCAAAGTTGAAAAAGCAGAATCGAAGAAAAACTGTTTTTACTAAGAAGCTGTTTGGAAACTCAGAAAAACGTAACGCCGGCATCTTGCCGGCTGTCTTGGTGGCTTCCAGCCGCCAAGTTGAGCGTTATTTGCTCAAACATTCAGAAAAACCAGATAAATTTGGCGGCAAGATGCCACCAAGACTGCCGGCTGGAAGCCTGCGATACAATTACCAAACAGCTTCTTACAAAATAATTGATAGTTGAAAATTGAGAATTGTCTGTTGATTATCTGCATAATTCTCATTTCGCAATTCTTAATTTTCAATTATCTTGTCGGGTTTCATCTTCAAATTATTGTCCCTGATTGTCGTTTAATTACCTGATTAATAAACGACAAATTAATCGTTTGTTCTATATTTAAGATAAAACCGTTTAACGAATCAAATTGCGGTAAAGTTCCGAAATCGGGCGGTCATTTTTCAGTCCGAATTTTTGCGGATTTTCCGCGACCAAGGCGGCGGCGAAAAAGCGCACCAGATTTTCGCGCTCACGCGGAGTTTTTACCGCGTTCCATACGTCCGAACGGTCTGCCGGAATGGTGTTTTTCCAAGCGTATGCGCCTTGCAGAGATTTGCCGAAAGCCGCCACGCTGTAAATCGCCTCGCCGTCGAAAACTTTCAAGGTCAAATCCTTCATATACAGCGAAGACGCTTTTGCCGCACAATTTTGCGCCGGATTGCTCAAATTTTCCTCGCCGCAAAGTCCGTTGTAAGCGTTTGCCGTTGTAAAATCTTCGGTCATCTGCCACAGCCCTTCGCCCGCTTCCGGTTTGTCGAGCTTAAACTGACTGCGGCTCATCGCCAAAATATAACCAAGCGGCGGATCGAGATTCTGCTCCTGAACAAAAGCGACGTTGATCGTATCTCTGTATTGCTGCGCCCTTGCAAAATAGCCTTCGGACACGAATTCGGAAGTTTTTTTGCCGATTTCCTGCAAAAACTGTTTGTCGAATTTGTATTGAAAATTTCCCGAAAACTGCTTGACGACGTTTTCCGTCATTTTCTGAGTTTCAATCAGCGAAATTTCCGCGCCTTTTGAAGATTTCGGAGTCGAAGCCGGATTTTTCGGATCATCGTTTTCGGCAATTTCAATTTCGTCTTCTTTCGGTGCTGAGGTTTCAATCGTTTGAAACGCAAGCGGCACGTCTATATTTTGTTTGATCTGATTTCCTTCGTCGTCAAATAGTATTACCGAAAGCGAATGTTCAAAACCGTCGGCGTAATCCGCCATCTGTCCCGGATCGAGTTTGGCGGAAAAAGGTCTGTCCGATGCGTCGGCAAACTCTTTGCCGTCAATTAAAAATACGGCGCGGGCGACGCATCCATCATCTTGGGTGTCCATTTCGATCTCGGTTTCTTCGTTGATCGTATCGCCGATTTCGGGCTTTAAGATTTCCGCCTGTGCCTGACAATTTCCGCTTGCCGAAGACGAAGACGAGTTATATTGCGTAAAGACGACGGCGGCAACTATAAAAACCAATGCCAAGCCGCACAATGCGCCGGCGATTCCGAGAAAAAGCGGCAAATTCGATTTTTTTGAAACTTCTTCGGCGGCAGCCGCTTCTTCGCTCGATTCGTCGGCAGCTTCTTCCGCCTCCGTTTCGTCGGAAACTGTATCAACAGGCGCAGAATCGGCGGCAGTTTCCCCGTTTTCAGCTTTCTCATCCTTAAACGTAAATTCGATTTCAACCGAATTGCCGAGAACGATTTTGTCGCCTTCCTTTAACGGCATTTCCGTTTTCAGAGTAGTTCCGTTTACTTTTGTGCCGTTGCTGCTGCCGAGTTCGATCAGCCAGTAATCGCCGCCGTGCGCGTCAATTTCGGCGTGGTAGCGTGAGATGTTGGAGTTGTCCGTAAAGGCGATATTATTATCGGAAGCGCGTCCGATGGTCGTTACGCCTTCGTATATTTCGGTTTGCTTACCGTCGAATTTCAGTTTTGCAGCAGACATAACGAATGCGAATCAGCGAATACGGTTTGCAAATTTAATTTGCGTTGCAGCTTGCCGATTCGCTTCTTTCGGGCGTTTCGGTTATTCGTGAAAAAACAAAAAGTAAATGCCGATGACGAAAGCGGTGGCAAAAATCAGCATCAGGAAAATTCCGCCGAAGGCAAAAAACATTTTGGGTTTTTCAACGTCTTTCTTCTGTTCGGCGGCTGCTTGAACCGGCAAAGGCGATTTTAAGGCACTCGCTTCAAATTCATCGGAAACATCCGGTTGCGGCGGCGCGTCGTCGGAAAACTCGCTTTTTTCGGAAATTACGGGTTGGGCGGCGGGCAGATCGGGATTTGTAGTTTTTTTGTCCGCTTTCCTAATCGTTTTTCCTTCCGAAGATTTAAATACCGGCTCAGGCATTTTCCAACCGTCAGTTTCTACCTGTTCTTTCGGCGTTTCTGTAATTTCATTTTCCGCGGCATCAATCGTCCAATCATCACTTTCAGATTCGTTTGACGATTCTCCGGGTTCGATCTCCAGAAAGTTTTCGTCATCAAATATATCGGGCGGAGCGTAAAGCGTCGCCGCCGGAATTTCCGCGTCGTCCGCTTTTAGTTTCTGCTTCAAATGAAAATCCGGGTCGGACATCGCCCAATCTTCAACAGGTTTTCCCGAATTGTCATATTCGTCATTCATTTTAATTTTCCGCAATCAAATTTCCAAAATGATTTCTGCCGCCGATAATTTTACAAATCCAAAACGTCCGTTCTGGTAATAATTCCCGTAATCCGCTTAAAATCTTCGATCAAAACAGCCGGCGAACCGAGCAGAGCCTGTTTGATCTCGTTTAAACCGGAATCTTCATCCAAAACCGGAAAACTTTCGTCCATCACTTCGCTGACCTTTTCATCAAGCAAATCGCGCGATTCGAGCAGTCTTGTCAAAACGCGGCTTTCGCGCAGAGAGCCGATTGATTTATTATTTTCCAGAACCGGAATTTGTGTGACGCTGTTTTCGTTCATTTTTGCCAAAGCGTCGCGCAAAATCTCATTCGGCTCGGCGAAAATCACTTTTTCCGGCGAACCCGAATTTTTCGTTTCCGAGATCAAACCCGCCGTAATCTTCTGCGGTTCGAGCAGAAGTTTTTCCTTCATCCATTCGTCCGAGTAAAACTTTGTTAAATAATGTTCGCCCGTGTCGCATATTATCACGACCACAACGCCCGTTTCGTCCAGATTTTTCGCCACTTTCAAAGCGGCGGCGACATTCGTTCCCGTCGAACCGCCGGCGAAAATTCCTTCGACGCGGGCTAACTGCCTTGCCATCTCGAACGATTCGCGGTCTGTGATATTGATGATCGTATCAATCACCTTCATATTCGCGTTCTCAACCGGATGCGATTGTCCAACGCCTTCAACTAAATACGGCGTGCCTTTCGGAACTTGTCCCGTTTCTTTATAAGTTTTGAAGATCGAACCGAACGGGTCTGCGCCGACAATTTGAATTTCGGGATTCTTCTCTTTTAAGTAGCGTCCCGTTCCGCTGATCGTGCCGCCCGTTCCGATTCCCGAAACGAAATGCGTAATGCGCCCGTCCGTCGCTTCCCAAACTTCCGGTCCCGTCGTGCGATAATGCGCTTGGGGATTCGCCGGATGTGAATACTGATCGGGATAAAAAGAATTCGCGGTTTCCTTTGCAATCCGTTTCGCCGTTTCAACGTAATGATCGGGCGTTCCGAGTTCGGCGGCGGCGGGACAAACCACAATGTCCGCGCCTAAACCTTTCAGATAACGCAGTTTTTCCATCGAAACCTTTTCCGTCAGCGAAAAGATACATTTGTAACCTTTAACGGCGGCGGCAAGTGCCAGACCGATTCCCGTGTTTCCCGAAGTCGCTTCGATGATCGTTCCGCCCGGCTTTAATTTGCCTTCTTTTTCGGCGGCTTCGATCATCGAAATCCCGATGCGGTCTTTGACCGAATAACCCGGATTAAGACTTTCCATCTTCGCCAAAACCGTCGCTTTGATATTTTGCTGTTCGGTCAGGTTGTTAATTTTAACCAGCGGCGTGTTGCCGATAAGTTCGATAATGTTGTTATAAAAATTCATTTGTTCTCCAGAGATTTTTTGATAAGTTAATTTGATTTTAACGTGAGTTGGGCGAAATCGTAAACGGTAAATTGAAATTCTTGTCAGTAGCGTAGAGCGTAAGTCGGCGCGTTCTTGTCAGTAGCGTCGGCGTGAGCCGATGCGTTTTTTAGCAACGGGCGCATCGGCTCACGCCGACGCTACTGACTTTTTGCTCTCTTTAACAAAAGCCGCGCCGGATGATTTGTGATAATCGCGTTTATTCCGAAATCCTGAGCGCGTTTTACCCAAAGCGGATTGTCCGCCGTCCAGATCGTCGTCGGCAAGCCGCGATTTCGCGCTTTTTCGACCAGACTTTTTGTCGCCAGCGAATAATGAATCGAGATTTCATCGGCTCGAAATTTCTCTGCTTCGTCTAAAATATGTCTTCTTTTGCGTAAAACGCTCATTATTTTCGGAGAAAAAAGCGTCGCCGTGCGAATTTCGGGCAGAATTTCTTTAGCTCGCGTGAGAGTTTGCAGATAAAAACTTTTCAAGACGATTTGCGGCAGAAGATTTGTTTGTTTGATAACTTCGCAAACGGCTCGAACGAGTTTTTCGGCGGTTTTCGTTTCGCATTTCAGTTCGACATACAATAAGCCTTTGTAACTTTTCAAAAAATCAAACAATTCTTCCAAAGTCGGAATAATTTCATTTGAAAAATTATCGTTTGCAAATCTCGTATTCGCCGAATTAAACCAACTGCCGACATCGAGTTTTTGCAATTCTTCAACAGTTAAATCGGCGACAAAATTTTCCGTTCCGCTTAAACGACTCAGATTTTCATCGTGAACGACAACCGGAACGCCGTCTTTTGCAAGCTGCACATCAAATTCGATTCCTTCCGCGCCGTCGTCCAACGCTTTTTCAAACGCCGCTAAAGTATTTTCCGGCGCAACGGCGGACGCGCCGCGATGCGCGATTATCAGAGGCTTTTTGCCGAAAGATTTCATAAACTGCTCTAATTAGGCATTAGGCATTGATAATTATGTCACGATAAAAACATCTAAAATATGCTGATTGTGAACCTTATATCAATTCTTAATTCGCTCTAGAATAACGGCTGGTTTTAACCTTAGAATTTAATTCCGAACGAAAACGGTTGAACGGCTGAAGCCGTTACTCTAAACTTTTTCAAGCAGAAAAATCTTTTTCGACCAGCCGATTGGTTCGTGAAAAGGAAATTCGTAATCGCCGACGAGGTTAAAGTATTTTTGAGAAATTTCTCTGACATTTTCAATCGGATGTGTCTTAAAATTATACAATATTTCCAGAACCGTGCCGACAATCGAAGGTTTTACGGGAATCAAAACCAGCTTTTTGCCCGGTTTTACAACGCGGGCGAGTTCCTTTAAGCCTTCGTCCAGAGAAACGTATTCCAAAACTCCGCACGTTAAAATCAAATCAAAAGTTTTGTCCGCAAAGGGAAGTTTCAGAATATTTCCCTGCACGGCGGCAATGTTTTCGCTGTCGGTTTTTTTATCTTTGACAAATTGTTCGCGGGAAACTTTCAGCGAATTTAGCGAAAGATCAATTGCAACTGTTTTTTTCGGAGAAAAACCGGCGGCATAAAAACCTTTTGTCACAATTCCCGTTCCGCTTCCGGCATCTAAGACGAGCGAATCGGAATCAATCTGCAAATCGAGCGATTTCAGATATTTCGCCACCGAATCACGATAACCGTTGACTTTCATCATCAAATCGTGAACATCGGCGATCCGATCATAGAAGTTTTGAGTTTTGTTCTTTAAAGGTTCGGAGTTTTGCGGCATTTCGTTAAAAAAATTCTCAAATGAAAATGAAATCTCGAATTTGATTTTACACAATTGTCTTCGATTTACAACGCTTACAAAAGAATTTGCGAAATTATTAAACTTCGGGCATTGTATTTTTGTTTTGAAAATCATTCAGCGGCAAAATTCTTTAAAAGTCGTCGTCTGAATAAACGGGGAAAATTAACTATGAAAATTTACACAATTCTATTCGTATTCTTTTTACTTATTTTGATTCCCGCAAGCGTTTTTGCAGGAGATTTTGCCGAACTCGAATTTATCGGCGTTTCGGAAAACGGGAAATATACGGCGTTTGAGGAATACGGAGTTCAGGACGGTTCGGGCGATACATACTCGAACATATATTTTGTGGACGTTGAAAAAAATATATATGCCGCGTCGCCCGTTAAAATTATGGTCAGATTTGACAAGGGAAATGTGGAAACGACGCGGGCGAAGGCGAGAAAATCCGCCGCCGCTGATTTGAAAAAGTTCGGTATAATCGAAAGAAACACGGGCAGATTAGTTGCGGCGAGGTTGTTGACCGATTCAGCGTTTGAGTTTTCTCCTTATAAAGACGGCGGAAAAACGCAGACGATAGGTTTCAAAAACCGGGTTTATTCGATGGCTTTTGAAGGCGATTATGAAGTGATTCTCAATCCCGTAAAAGTAGAAGGCAAGCAGGATTATCTTGAAACTTCGGTGTATAAATTAGATTTGACGCTCAAAAATAATATAAAAAATACATTGAAGATTTTACAAAAAGACAAATCGCTGCCCGAAACGCGGGGACTTCCCGCTGCTTATTCGGTTCAGCGGATTTATTTGTATGAGGACAAAATTATCGTTTTTATAAGCATTTTCACATCGGGTTTTGAAGGTCCCGATATGCGTTATATGGTTGTTACGGGCAGTTTGAACTAAGCAGGTGAGTAAAAGTAATGAAGGATAATGATTTGAATCAAGACAACTCACAAAATAATGGAGAATTGAGAATGGAGAATTGAGAATTGAGAATGGAGAATTGATCTTTTGATTACTTATTAATTCTCCATTTTCAATTCTCAATTATTTTGTTGGGTTAAAGATCGAAATAAAAGTTACCGATAAAACTTAAAAACATTTTCTAACCTGCTTAAAAGCGCGGTTTTGCTCTTGCAAATTTCAAGTTAATTTCTATTTCTCCGCCAAAAGTTCGACGATTAAATTTTCGAGTTCCTTTTCGCGGGTTTTGCTCGAACCCGTGTCAACATAACGGATAATTCCTTTGCGATCTATTAAAACAACAGTCGGGATGCTCGACGCGCCGTAGTTTTTTTGATTTTCGCCGTTTTTGCCGACAACAAAATCATACGGCAGCCGTTCGGCTCTGCGAAAGCGTTCCAAATAATCGAGTTCCGTTTCCTCATCTACTCTGAAACCTTCGGCTTGCCTGTAATATCTGGTAACGCCCAAAACTTCAAAACCTTCGTTTTTGTAAGTTTGATGCCATTCGATCAGCGACGGAAACGCTTCGATGCACGGAACGCACCAAGTTGCCCAGAAATCGAGCAGAACTACTTTTCCGCGCAGACTTGCCAGAGTTTTCATCTGTCCGGGAAACCATTTGTCAACGTCTTGTAATTCGGGCGCGGTTTCGCCGAGAATTTTGTAATGTTTTTCGCGTCTTTTAAGCCGGCTGATAACATCATTCTGCAAAGGTTTCGGCACGAAATCGGAAGCGACTTGTTTCAGAGCCTTTTCGTATAACTCCATCGCCTGCGGTTTGCGGTTCGTATTTATCAAGTGTTTTATCTGCTCGTTGACGGCGAAATAATACATATTTGAAGACTGCACGGCGACGGCGGCTTGGCGCAGATCGGCAAGCGCGGCATCGGCTTCCGCCTGTCTGCCCGCTTGTCTGTAAATATCGAAAACAATCATTCCGGCGTTGAGCAGATCGTTCAGCCCGCGCGAAGGTGCGGCGGTTTTAAACAATTCTTTGGCGGCGGCAAAAGCGTCTTTGGCGTGCGAAGCGGCGAGATCGAAGTTTTTTTCTTCCCGGTATTTTTCGGCGAGTTCGAGAGCCATTTTCGAGCGTTCGCTCATCTTTTTCGGCTCGTTTTTCAGATATTCGGCGAGAATTCGTTCGGCGTTTTCAAAATCCTTGCGCTCGGTTGCCATTACGACTTTTATCGAACGCGCCGTCTGCGCTTTTTCGGGATTTGAATTTTCGCCGTTGATAAATTTTTCAAATGCTTCGTCCGCGCCCGGCTTGTTTTCCGCCAGCCAATGCAGCATTCCGAGAAAATATAAATCTTCGCCGGCGAGATTCTGGCGCGACATCGTTAAGGTCGCGTATTTTGCGGCAAGCTGTTTTTGTTCGAGAATCGTCTGGTCATACAAACTTTCGCTGAACGGAACTTTTTTTTGCTGAAATTCGGCGAATTTATTTTTCGCGTAAGCGTTCGCGTCGTCAAACATCTGCTCGACGCTCATCTGCTTCATTTCACTGACCTCTTGACTGGCAGGCGGATTTTTATTCGGCGTAACGCGCCTCGATTGAGCGACGGCGGCAGTTGTGGAAATTACAAAAACTAAAGTGAAAAGTATAAAATGACGCATAATTAAATTTGAAAACTTTCTGAAAATTAGTGGTGAAAATTATTTTTTGCTAATGTTCTTGTCGCCAACGGCGATTAACATTACAGCCTAGCGAGAATCGCTAGGTCAGACGAATCAATAAAGCCGTCGCTGAAGGCGACGAACAAATTATATCCGGTTAAAAAATTGTCGCTCACTTTCAGCGAGCTATTTATATTTATTGATAAAACAGATGGTTTCGGCGCGTGCGCCTGCACCATCTGCTATTTTGTTTGTCGCCGTTAGCGGCTAAAGAACAATTCGATTAAAACTTAACCACTAATTTATCAAAGAACAGGTTCTAAAAACTTTTTATCAAAAATGTTTGCCGTTTGCCGCAGAAACGGCTTGAAAACGGCGCGGACTGAAGATGTCTAAATAATCCGAAGCAATATTTTCCGCAATTTTATTTGCCAGAATTTCCGCCGTTATCGGAGCGAGCAAAATTCCGTTGCGATAATGCGCGGCGGCAATATACAGATTTTCGATTCCGGGAAATTCACCCAAAATCGGCAAACCGTCTTTGGCAAACGGGCGCAAGCCAGCCCAACTTTCGCTGATTTTCAGATTTACCAAACTCGGCGCGATCTCAAAGGCGTTTTCGCGCACAAATTCGATTCCGCTGGTCGTAACATTTTTATCAAAACCGGCATCTTCAACCGTCGCGCCCGCAATTATTCTGCCGTCGGCTCGCGGCACGATGTAACCTCTCGGACTGTATATTACGCGCTCGAAAAGACGTTTCGCCGTTCTGAAACTGAAAATCTGCCCGCGAATCGGTTTGACATCAAGCGAAGCCAAAACATTTTCGCCCGATTTGATGAGCGAAGTCCACGCGCCCGTTGCAAGTATAACCGTTTCGGCGCGAAAAATTTTATTTTTCGATTGTGCCGCTTCGATTTTTCCGTTTTCGATCAAAAGATTTTCAATTTCGGTTTGTTCGATAATCTCGATGTCGTTAATTTCGGCGTAAATTTGCAGAGCGTCGAGCAGTTTGCGGTTTTCCACCTGCCAATCGTTCGGAAAGAACAAACCTTCGCGCACATCCGGCGAAACGAACGCTTCGGCTTTTCTGATTTCCTTGGCGGTCAAATGTTCGACTTCCAGTTTCGCCTTCGTCTGCCAATCGAATCTCCGGCGAATTTCTCGCGCGTCCGCTTCGTCAAACGCCAGATAAAGCGTTCCGCTTTTGTCGAGTTGA
Source organism: Pyrinomonadaceae bacterium (assembly GCA_965214585.1). Lineage (GTDB taxonomy): Bacteria > Acidobacteriota > Blastocatellia > Pyrinomonadales > Pyrinomonadaceae > JAHCHG01. The sequence continues at coordinate 2,428,819 of OZ243957.1, forward strand.
ATGTCAACGCCCGTTTCTTCAAAAAGTTCGCGTGCGAAATTCGCGTAGAGTTTATGCGAGTCAACGCAAAAACGAAAAAAAGGATCAATTTTATCCGTTTCCGCCTGCGGAGCGAGCATTCCCGCCGCCGCGTATGAAGATTCGCGCCCGACGTTTCCGCGCTCGATAATAGTGATTTTTCCGAAGCCCTTTTTGTGAAGTTTCCGCGCCAGAGTCAAACCGATAATGCCGCCGCCGATGATTAAAATTTCTCTCATTTGATAAATCTTTCCCGCCGCTTATGATACGAATTTATTATGACTTATAAAAAGCCAAATGTTAAAGCTGTTCGGAAAATCTCCGTTTTTGCAAAATACTTTTCGTCGCCGGTTTCTGGTTTTTCAATATTTTCCGATTGCCCGAAACGAGCTAAATTTTGTTATACTATTTAGAAAAGCAATACAAAAAATTAAACTTGGTGGAAAAAAATAAATGGCAAAACATACGATAACTTTGATTCCGGGCGACGGAATCGGACCGGAAATTGTTGCGGCGACGGTTAGAACAATCGAAGCGACGGGCGTTGAAATTGATTGGGAATCGCAGATCGCCGGAGCGCACGCGCAGGAAAAACTCGGCGAAACTCTGCCGGAGCAGCTTATCGAATCAATCAAACGAAACAAGGTCGCGCTCAAAGGACCTTTGACGACTCCAATCGGCAAGGGCTTTACGTCGGTCAACGTCGGCTTGCGAAAGGCTCTCGATCTTTACGCGAATGTGCGTCCGGTCAAGGCTCTGCCGAATGTCGAATGCCGTTATCCCGAACTCGATCTGGTCGTGATGCGCGAAAATACCGAAGATTTATACGCCGGTCTGGAACACGTCGTCATTCCGGGCGTGGTTGAAAGTATAAAAATTATCACCGAAAAGGCTTCGACCAGAATTGCGCGTTACGCCTTTGAGTTTGCCAAAGACAACAAACGCAAAAAGGTTACGGCAATGCACAAAGCCAATATTATGAAACTTTCCGACGGTTTGTTTCTCGACTGCTTTTACAAAGTCGCCGAAGATTACCCCGATTTGGAAGCCGACGATAAAATTATTGACAACGCTTGTATGCAGCTTGTGATGCGTCCCGAACAGTTCGACGTTTTGGTTCTCGAAAATCTCTACGGCGACATCGTTTCGGATTTGTGCGCCGGTTTGATCGGCGGTTTAGGGCTTGCGCCGGGTGCGAACATCGGCGAAGCGGGCGCGGTTTTTGAAGCCGTTCACGGTTCTGCGCCCGACATCGCGGGACAGGGAATCGCCAACCCGACGGCTCTGATGATGTCATCTCTAATGATGCTTCGGCATCTCGGCGAGCGCAAAGCGGCGGACAAAATGGAAACTGCTCTGATGGACGTTTTCAAAGAAGGCGAAGTTCGCACAAAAGATTTGGGCGGCGAATCTTCAACGGCTGATTTTGCCAACGCGATTATTGATAAAATTAATAATTAAGAGGGTTATTTTAGTTTAGGGAGTTTAGAAGCTGTTTGGAAACTCAAAAAAAACGTAACGCCGCCCGTCTTGCCGGCAGTCTTGGCGGCTTCCAGCCGCCAATTCGAGCGTTATTTACTATAATTTACAGGAAAAACAGAAAAATTTGGCGGCTGGAAGCCGCCAAGACAGCCGGCTGGAAGCCTGCGATACAATTACCAAACAGCTTCTTAGAGAGTTTGGAGAGTTTAAGAAGTCTGAAAGATTTTGTAATTTAACGTAATGTGTAATTCAAAAATTTTAACAAATTCTCCAAACTCTCTGAACTTTAAAAAAATATGGATTCGATTTGGGACAAGCCGGTTTCACACGGCGATATATTAAAAAAAATCTGGAAGCATCTGGATTTGGGAACGCTTGACCGGAAACACCCTTTTCACACGCCGGTTTTCGGAACGGTGGCGGAAGGCTGTCAGCCGAATCTGCGCGTCGTCGTTTTGCGGCGTTTTTGGCGCAGACCGCCGCAGCTTGCTTTTCATACGCACATCGGTTCGCCGAAAGTTTGCGAAATCAAGGCGAATCCGAATGTTTTCTGGCTTTTTTATCACTCGGAAGAAAAATTGCAGTTACGCATCAAAGGCAAGGCGGAAGTTCACATCGAAGATGATTTAAAGGAAGAACAATGGCTCGCGTCGAGTTTTTTCAGCCGCCGCTGTTACACAGGCGAAGCACCGACGCAGATCAGCAAAAAACCGACCAGCGGTTTGCCCGAAGATTTGACCGACAGAGAACCGACCAAGGAAGAAAGCGAAGCCGGACGCGGAAATTTCGCCGTGATAACTTCGACGATTGACACGATTGACTGCCTCGAACTCGATTTTCAGGGAAACCGCCGTTCGCTTTTTAACTGGAATTCCAACGGCGAAATCGAAAGAAAATGGCTCACTCCTTGATAATTAAAAATTAAAATGCCGATCAAAAGTGGAAAGCCTGCTTGAATAGGCTGTCAAGAAAAGTCTTATTAATTTTTAACTATGGATTCGTATTTTTAATCAATTTACATTGTGATAAATTATTTGCCGGAGGATTAAAATAATGACTTTTAAGATTGCCGATTCATCACGACTTTCCGCCGATCAGACCAATTTCTCCGATACGTCGAAAAAGATTCTTGTTACATTGTCGAGTGCCTCGGCTTCTCCGAAAGAAGAAGCCGAGGCACTTTTGAAAGGTTTGGGATTTACTCGATCCGACATCGAGGCGTTTAAGGATAAATACGGCATTGATCTGAAAGAGCGTTTTGCCGCCGAATTTTCCGGCAAGGCTTCGAGGATTACAAAAGACGCTTCGTCAAAGACAGGCTTTCAGGCGTATATCGGAATCAGCAGTCATAACTATAAACTGCTCACCGGATTTCTTGCCGAAAGACGCGGCGTGCCGCAAACTCAACCGAAAGCAAACGGCGGCGGCGGCGCGGCGAAAATTGTTGATAAAAACAATCAAGCCAAGCAGGAACAAATAAAACTCAATCAATTATTCAAAGACGCGCAAATTCTTGAAACATCTTCATTCGGCACGCCGTCAAAACTCCGCGACTTAAAGCATATTTCGATGGTGGAAATGCAGAACATCTCCGGTTTATCGGCGGCAGATCAGGCACTCGCCGGATATATCGAACAGCGATACGCGGACAGAAGCAATCTCTACGGGGACGACAAAGCCGACATCTTGAGAATCGCTAAAGCCAACGGCGTGAAGATAGAAAATCTCAACGTGTCCGGCGGCAAAGCCGATTTCGATATATCGGTGGAAAACCTTCTGAAATTGCACATCGCCTATATCGGCGTGCAGGAAAAAGCCAACATCACACAGGCGCAGGTCAAAGATTTGCAGAACAATTCCGCCTACAATCAATTTCTGATCGGAGTCGGCGAAGGTGCGTGGAACAATCTCAAAGACACGGGCGAAGCGATTGCCGACCCAATCGGCACGCTGAACGCACTTTACGAAGCGGGAAAAACGGTTGGTTCGCTCGCCGTCGAGTTGGCAAAAATGCCTGAAACGGAACGGTTGCAGCTTTACGCGCAGTTGGGAAAAGCGGGATTAAAAGGTTTAGGCGAAATGCCTTTAAATGTCGCCGCCAGAAAGATCGGCAATTTTATCGGCAGTTTGGCGGTTGACGCAGCGTTAGGCAAAGGCATCGGAACGGCGATCACGTTGCTGAAAGACTTGAAGATCGGCGCGAAGATAATTAGAGAAACCGTCGAGTTGAGCAAAACGGTCAAGCAGACTATAGGAAACGTCAAAGTTCCCGTTCCGAATTCAAAGGTTATTGTTGACGCGACGGGCAACAAATGGTGGATGCTTGATGTCGAGGTTAAAAAGCTGGAAGACATCGTAAAAACGATGAAATCCAGCGAAGACAAGTTGGATATGTTGGACAACGGAATAAAAGCCGGACGCGAAACGATAAAGGAAACGGCGGAAGACGGTTTGACGGAAATATCGCAGTCAGGTTTGAAAGCCTTGCGCGGAACTTTGTCGAAAGAATCCTTGAAGAAGGCAAAAGAGCAACTTGTTACGCTCAACATTGCTAGAACTGAATTGATGGCAAGACTTGATAATTTAATCAAGAACAGTAGTTTGTTATCTGATACGAAAGAAGTTTTAATAAGTGCGAAGAACAGTCTTAAAGATCATTTATCGCAAGATGACCTTGTAGGAGCATTGCGAGATGTTTTTGGCAAACAGGTTAAGCGAAGCGGAGATGGAAAGATATTCGATCATTTGAGAGAAGTGACTGATTCCATTTCCTCGTTGGGTAAGGGAAAAGACCGTCTTATTCGAGAACTTAGAAAAATGGAAAAAGGTTCGGTGGAATATAATCGCATTTCTCAAGAAGTTGATGCAATTAAAGAGATGGAAAGAAAAGTTAAAACATTTTTAGAAACGAAATGAAACGAATAAAATCAACACCGCAAGACGAAATAATATTACGGGATGAAAATGTTTCACCGCCCGACAGAATAAATTCAATGAAAAAACTAGCTTCTGACGGATTCGGTGATGAGATTCATCCTACTTTAGACAATTGGCTAAATCATCCACACTTTCTTTTGCGTGATGCGGCAATTTCAATGTTGCTAAATTCTTGGGGACAACAAAAATATGTAAATAAAACTGTCGAGATATTACACAACGATACCGATTGGAGCGTAAGAGGAACGGCAGCAACAGCTTTAGCAAATTTTTCCAAAGAATTTACCGAAGGTAGCAAATATCAACAAAAGATTATTGAGGAATTATTAATTTCTCTGCTTAATGATGAAGATGAATTTGTCCAACGAGACAGTTACAAAGGTTTATACAGAATTATCACGGGAAATAATCTAGGAGATAAAGATGAGTTTGACCGTAATCAAGATGTAAGTTGGGAAATGCTGAAACCATACTTGGAAAAATATGATTTGCAAAAACCGAACTAACCAAACGGGCGTGATTAACTTCGCGCCTTTTTTATGCGAAACGATAAAGGAAACGGCGGAAGACGGTTTGTCGGAAATATCGCAAAAAGGAATGAAGCGATTAAAATATGATTTACCGAAAGATGTCTTGAAACGAGCGAAGGAAAAACTGGTTGTTTTGAATGTCGCCAGAACTGAATTGATTGCACGGCTTGATAATTTGTTAAGCAACACACCAAATCTATCTCAAAAGCTAACTATTGATATTCGCAAAGCCAAAAACACTCTTCAAAATGGGTTAAAACAGGATGATTTAGTTGGGGCTTTAAGAGATATTTATAGTAAGCCTGTTAGAGAAAGCGGTTCAGGTAAGGTTTGGGATCACCAGCAGGAAGTTGAGCAAGGGATTAATTCTTTGAAAAAACTTCGAGAAACTATCGTAGATAAAGAAATGAAACTTTATCAACCAAATTCAATTGAGTTCAAGCAACTGTCTAAAGAAGCTGACGCACTCGGCGAAATGATTCGTAAAATTAAGGAATTTTTAGATACAAAATGATACAACACAGAAAATCAAAACCGAAAGATAAACAGCTAATCTACGATGAATCTGCTGATATTGTAGAGCGTTCAGAAGCTATTTTAAGATTGGCAATTGATGGATATGATGAAATGGAATCTTTGCTCGTGAAATTATTAGATCATCCACATTATTTACTGCGTTCAGAAGCAGTAAAAGTTTTAGTTGGCGGATGGGGAATAGAAAATTATTTAGAAAAAGCAATTCAAATGCTTCACTTTGATCCAGAATGGGATGTTCGTTATGATTCTGCATTTGCTTTAACACAATTCATAAGACTCTTTAAGGAAGGCACAAATCACAAAAATCGAGTTTTAAAGGAGTTAATTATTTGTTTGATTAATGATGAAGATCCGTCCGTTAGAAAAAATTGTTATGAAGGTATAATAAAAATACTCAATCCAGAAAAAGCTAATGCTGAATTGCCAATGGAATTCAATTCTATCAAAAATGTAGATTGGGAAATGCTTCAACCGTATCTAGAAAAATATGATTTGCAAAAACCAAGCTAGTTACAAAGGTGCGATCATTTTACGCCTTTACTATTTGGAAATAAATCTAAACCTTCTGAAACTGCACATCGCTTACGTCGGCGTGCAGGAAAAAGCCAATATCAGAGATGCACAAATCGCCGATCTGCAAAACAATTCCGCCTACAATCAATTTCTGATCGGAGTCGGCGAAGGCGCGTGGAACAATCTCAAAGACACGGGCGAAGCGATTGCCGACCCAATCGGCACACTACGCGGAATCTACGAAGCGGGAAAAACGGCGGGTTCGCTCGGCTTAGAACTAGCGCAGATGTCGGAAACGGAACGGTTGCAGCTTTACGCGCAGTTGGGAAAAGCGGGATTAAAAGGCTTGGGCGAGATGACTTTGCCGGAAGCGTCAAGACACATCGGCAATTTTGTCGGAGCGTTGGCGGTTGACGCGGCGTTAGGCAAGGGAATCGGCACGGCGATCACGTTGTTGAAAGATTTGAAGATCGGCACGAAGATTATCAGCGAAACCGTCGCTTTAAGCAAAACAGTTAAGCAAACGCTCGGAAACGTCAAAGTTCCCGTGCCGAACTCGAAAGTCATAGTTGACGCGGCAGGCAACAAGTGGTGGATGCCCGACGTTGAAGTTAAAAAGCTCGAAGACCTCATCAAGCCGATGGAGTCGCGGGCGAAGGAAAATTTGTCAGGCGTTAAGAAAGCGATCAATCTTCCGGCTTGGAATAAGTTATCATTTAAGTTAGAAAATGACGGAAAAACGATTCATTTGATAAATAATCATACAGTAACAGGACAAGGCTATCAGCAAAGCATTTCAATGGGCGGCAGAAAAGATGTGTTTCCTGCGAATATGAGCGAGAAACAAATCTTCAAAGCGGTCAGAGAAGCGTATGAAAGTTCTAAAAAAGTCGAAACTCAGCATTTGTTTGGCGAAAAAAGAGTTCGTTTAGTAGGCAATTCAAAAGATTTGACGATTGAAATGTGGATTAACTTAACTGATAATATTCTCGAAACGGCTTATCCAATAAAATAAATGAAAAAATTCAAAATTAATTTATTCGTTGAAGATTTCGTAAACAAATCGGACTTTGGCAGGGTAAGCGTTCAATTGGATGATTACATTTTCCCCGACAAAAATTGGACTGACTTCGGGAGAATAATTATTGGTTGGTGGCTGGATGCTGTTTGCAAACTTGCTTTAGATAATCAAACGAAAGCAGTTTGTAGCTTTATGGACGGACCTTATCGCTTTTCTCTAACAAAAATCAAGAAAGATATTTGGAAAGTCCAATTTTTTGAGGAAAGAGGAGAAGTAAAAATATTTGCGGAAGGCGAAGTGGATGCTAGTCAGGTTATCAATGAAATGTTGACAGCTTTTCAAAAGATAGAAAATTTATATGAAGATGAAAAGAACTTTGAGAAAGTGAAAGTTTATCAGACTTTTCGTAAAGAAGTTTTGACAAGATTAAAAATAAATTGTTGAGTTAGTCGGGCATTCAAAAGACGGAATGGAAATTAGAATGTATGTCAACATAACAATTAACCAATTGGATGCTGCTTTTCCGCAATTTTAATTATGAATCAACTTATAATTCATTTGCCGCTTGAAGATTATGTTTCTAATGACTTTGGGAAATTCTCTGTTCAATTAGGTGATTATTATTTTCCAAGCAAAGTATGGACTGACTTCGGACAGACAGTAGTTTTCGATTGGATGAAACAACTGACCAAATTATTTTCCGAGCCAAGAAAAAAAGTCAGTTGGAAATTTATGGATGGAAATTACCGCTTGGATTTAGCAACAACTAATTCAAAAGAAATTCTCAATCTCTCATTTATTAAAGAAAAAAGAGATTCTGATGAAATTGAACATCAAGAAAATGCAAATATCAATCAACTTTCGGAAGAAATTTTGAAAGCTATAAAAACAATACAAGATGATTGTAGAAAAAATAGTAATCAAAAAGCCGTAGAAAGAATTGAAATAACTATTCAGAAATTTTTAGGGGCAAAAGATAATTTTCTCAAATGAAAATTGTAATAATAGCACTACTCCTACAAATTATCTTCAATCCAACCGGCAACAAATGGCGGATTCGGGACGGCGAACTCAGGAAACTCGAAGACATCATCAAACCGATTGAAAGAGAAACTTTAAGCTGAATCAGAGTATGCGGGTAATGTAACTCCTAAGACGAGTTGCTGCAACGACGCAAAGCACGCGAAGTTTTTCTACACTTGATTCACATTAGAAATTAAAAAAGCGTAATTCTAACCTTCAAAGTTTTTGGTGCGGCTTTTTCAATTTCTAACTTTTAATTCTCAAAACCTGCGGCTCGCTTTGCACGCTTCGTCTAAAATCACACGCGCAACGGAATTTTCGCCTCTTTTGATTCGCAGACCTTTGTTGACCTGCTTTTGAGATACGCGGTTTTTCCAGTAAACAAGACTTCGCACGGGGCGCAGTTTTTTTGTCGAACAATTTCCTTCCCAGAGATCGGCGTTATATTTGAAGTTTCCCGGATTTTCTTTCGGCGCGGCGGAAAAATATGAAGACATATAAGCACTTTTATTACTTGGAACAATTTTTGTCCAGAACTTTATTGCATTTCCGTTGCGGACGACCTGCGCGGCATTCAGGTAAAACCGCACGCTGAAATCCTTTCTGCTTTTCGATCTGCCGATGTAAAGCCAGACCGAGCCTTTTCCCGGATCATCAATTTCAACTAAAACTTTTTTGCTTCTAATCCAACCCTGTTTGTTTTTGCCCGAAACAAAATACCAGCCTTTTTTTGCTTTGTCGGGATCGAGCTTTAATTTCGCGCCGCGCTTTAACATTGAAATAATTTTGCCCTTGCTGCTCGGTTTCGCGCGAATCGCCGCGCCGCCGTCGCTTGAAACCGTAGCTTTAGTTTGTGAAAACCCGTCAACAAAAGCGAACAGCAACAGCAGAGTTAAAAAAATAATTTTTTTCGGCATTTAATTATCCTTTGTTTTTCACTTACACTTACAAAAGATAATTTTAACATTACCTGTCAACCCTTCTCAAAATATGAAACAGAAAATATATCTTTTTTTATTTTTTCAGCAGGCAGTTTATTATTTTCACATCCCGCGTAAATAACGATAGAAAAAGCGTTTACGGCGGCGGCGATTTCTGCTTGCAAAAACTTTTGACCAATGCTATATTTTTCTGGTTTTACCAAATTTACAAAATCTAAGAAGTTGTTTGAAATCTCCAAATTTGTCTGAAAAAAATTCAACATCGCTCGCTGTTCGTTTCCAATCAAAAACAAAGAATTAACTCAAAAAAAGCAAACGGCAAACAGTGAATGGTTTGCTGTTTAAATTTTCGACCAAAAAGTTTTAAGACAATTTCTGATAAGGAGTCAAAGATGAATTTTCAAAAAGTTTCCCTGAAACTTTGGCAGGTCGTATTGTGCTTGACGATGCTGCTCGTTTCTTTTCAAATCGAAGCATTAGCCGCCGGCAATGGCGGCGCGAAAGAGTCGGGTGATAAACAGCCGGGACTTTGGACATTAACCTCGAAAGAAAATCTGCCAAGCGGCAATCGCCGTCTTGTCGTTCCCCGAAAATATTCTGTTTTCAGCTTAAATCAGACGCTTCTGGCGGAAGAAGTTGCCGACGCTCCGCTTGAATTTACGAGTATAGCAACGCAGGAGCGCAATATTCTGGAAATTCCCACGCCGGAAGGAAAATTGATGCGTTTCCGCATCGAAGAATCACCTGTTTTACTGCCCCAAGACGCAAATTTCTTAAAATGGAAAACGTATCAGGGGCAAGGCATTGATGATCCGACGGCGATTGTTCGTTTCGACTGGACTTCAAGCGGTTTTCACGCTTTTGTCAGCGGAGCGAACGGCGCGTATTTTATTGATCCGTATGCGGAAAACGACCGCACAAACTATGTTGTTTATTACAAAGAAGATGCCGCCTTCAAGCGCAGCGAATTTTTCTGCGAAGTGAAAAGCGGCGAGCAACGACAGCTTCCGAAATTTGCCAATCCGTTTGATTTTTCGCCCGATCTGTTCAGCAACGGCGCACAATTACGGACTTTTCGCATTGCCGTTGCCGCCACCGGCGAATACACGAATTTCTTTCGTCAAACCGGCGACAGCGACCAGCAAGCCAAACAGCGTGCGCTCAACCAGATCGTCGTTTCGATAAATCGTATAAATTTGATTTTCCGGCGCGACCTAGCCGTTACTTTCGCGCTTGTTCCCAACAATTCGGATATAATTTTCACCGATCCGGCAACCGATCCGTATAATAATGACGATGCCAATGCCGATACCGATACTAACCAAATGGTTCTAGACGGCACGTTTACGGGAGTTACGGGAATCGGAAGCGCGAATTACGACATCGGTCACGTGGTTTCGATCACGCCGAGTCCGAACGGTCTTGCCGCCAGTCCCAGTTTGTGCAACGACGAAGGCAAAGCGCAGGGCTTTACTGGCTCGGCAAACGCGGCGGGCGACGGTTTCGACGTGGATTATTTCGCGCACGAGATCGGACACCAATTCGGAATGAGCCACACTTTTAACAATAACGCCGACGGCTCTTGCTCGACGCGCGAACCGAATTCGGCTTATGAGCCGGCAAGCGGCGTGACGATTATGGGTTATGCCGGAATCTGCGCCCCGCGTAATCTGGCGGCAAATTCGATTGAATTTTTTCACGCCCGCAGTTTTGTCGAAACGCTCGATTATCTGCCGAGCGTTACCGCTTGCGGAGCGACGGCGGCATCAAACAATACTCCGCCAACCGGAGTCAGCGCGGGATTAAACTACACGATTCCGAAACAAACTCCGTTCGTTTTGACCGCTTCGGCGCGGGATACGGATTTGGGTTTGACGTATTCTTGGGAGGAATACGATCTCGGAGCAGCGACAAATTCGCAGCCCGGCGCACCGCCGAACGGTTCGCTCGATACGGACGAAGACGGAAATGTGCGCCCGATCTTTCGTTCGTATAATCCTTCGACGCAGCCGTTTCGTATGTTTCCGAATTTGTTCTACATTCTCAACAACGACAACACGCCGCCTCTGAGCTACACCGGAAAACTGCCTTTCGCTCCGGCGACGGGTTCGACTGCCGGTTACAATTGTCCCGAAGGCGAAACCTGCGTAACCGGCGAAAGACTGCCTTCGATTGCCCGCACGATGAATTTTCGCGTAACGGTGCGCGACAATAACGCCAACGCCGGCGGAGTTGCCGACGCGACGACGCAGATCACGGTTGATGCCGCAAGCGGACCTTTCCGCGTTACGTCGCAAAATTCCGCTCCGGCAGCTTGGCAGGGCGGCTCGCAGCAGACCATTACGTGGGACGTTGCCGGAACGAATAATGCGGCGGTCAACGCGCAAAACGTGAAAATCTCCCTGTCCGCCGACGGCGGCAATACTTTTCCGTTCGTACTTTCAAATTCCACGCCGAACGACGGCTCGGAAGTTGTCACAATTCCGAACAATGCGACAACGCAAGCCCGTATTAAGATCGAAGCCGAGAACAACGTATTTTTCGACATCAGTAATGCGAATTTTACAGTTACCGCCGCATCGCCGGCGGCGGCTCGAACTTATTTTGATTTTGACGGGGACGGCAAAGCGGATATTTCCGTATTTCGCCCTGAAAACAGAGTTTGGTATGAATTAAATTCGACTTCCGGCTTTGCCTCCGCGCAATTCGGCGTATCAACCGATAAAATTGTTCCCGCCGATTACGACGGCGACAAGAAAACCGATATTGCAGTTTGGCGCGAATCGGAAGGAAACTTCTATATCTTCAACAGCTCCGACAAATCGGTGCGCGTTGAAAACTTCGGGATAGCCGGAGATAAGCCGATCGTCGGCGATTGGGACGGCGACGGACGCGCCGACCTCGCCGTTTATAGAGAAGGAGCAAACGGCGTTTTCTACTATCGCGGCTCGAAAAACAACCCGAATAAAAACATCTCGTTTCTGCCGCTCGGCTCAAACGGCGATAAACCCGTTCGCGGAGATTTCGACGGCGACGGCAAACTCGACGCGGCGGTATTTCGCCCGTCGAACGGAGTTTGGTATATTCTCCAAAGCTCGAATAATCAGTTTCGTTTCGTCCAATTCGGTTTGGCAAACGATACATTAGTTCCGGCGGATTACGACGGCGATTCAAAAACAGACATCGCTGTATATCGAAACGGAGTTTGGTATATTTTGCAAAGCCGGACGGGACAGGTTCGATACGAGTCATTCGGACTTTCAAACGACAAACCCGCGCCGGCAGATTTTGACGGCGACGGCAAAACCGATATTGCGGTTTTTCGTCCCGATGCCGGAATTTGGTATCAGTTGAGAAGCACGAGTGGTTTTTCGGCAGTAAAATTCGGCACAGCGAATGACAAACCGATTCCGAGTGCCTATATCTATTAATTTGGTGCGGATAAAGTTTGCATATACGGTAAGAGTAACGGCTTTAGCCGTGAAAACGCTTGGCTTCGCCGACATTTTCACGGCTAAAGCCGTTACTCTTAACCCTACACCCAATTCTTAAAAAAACTTTTCCCCGAATTAGAGCGGTTTAAGAATTAGTGTATGGAAATTGTCAGTAGCGTCGGCGTAAGCCGATTGGTCAATGTTTGTTCGCACAAAACGCCTCGGCTTACGCCGACGCTACTGACCCTACAATCAATCTAAATTCGCTCTAAATATCATTTTAAAATTCGATCCAATCAGTCGGGGTTTGATGATAAGAAATGGTTATCTGCGTTTCGGCTGCAAAAAGCGGCTGGCGCATTTGCAAAGCGGTTTGCGCCGTCAGACGCGCCAAATGCGGTTCGTTTGCCTGCTGTGAAAGATGCGCTAAAACGATGTGTTTTGCCGCGCCGTCGAAATCTTCGGTCAGCCAATCGGACAAATCTTCGTTTGATAAATGCCCGGTGTTCGACAAAATTCTCTGTTTTAATTCCCAACTGTAAATCGGGCAGGTTTTGAGCATATCGCGGCTGTGATTCGATTCGATAATAATGCCGTCGCAGTTCTTGAGTTTTTGTTTGATAAGCGTCGTAAAACAGCCGAAATCCATTATCGTCGCAATTTTCACGCCCGCGTTTTTTGCCGCAAAACCGAAATTATCAGCCGCGTCGTGCGGAACGGAAAACGGCTCGAAATCAATGTCGCCGATTCGGAAATCGCGGCTCGACCGGATTTTTACCGTTTTATTTTTTATCACATCGCGGCGTTTTTGCGATTCGTTGGATTTCGTTTTCGGGTTGTTTATATAAGCATATTCGGTTTCTTCGCTCATAAAAACGGGGCATTTTACCGAACGCAGCAAAACGCGCAAACCGTTCGCGTGGTCGCCGTGTTCGTGCGTGATTAAAATTCCGTCTAAGTTCGCGCAGTTTTCCCCAACCGCCGCCAGACGCAGCATAATCTGCTTCGCGCTCAAGCCCGCATCAACCAAAATCTTCGTTTTTTCAGTAGCGATCAAAACGGCATTTCCCGTCGAACCGCTGCCGAGAACTGTGAATTTCATAATCTAAAAAGGAAAGATGGGGAAGAAGGGGAGAAGGGGAGATGGGGAGAAGGGGAAACGGGGAAACGGGAAATAAAAATTAAATGATTTTTACCTTCCCTCATTTCCCTATCTCCCCTTCTCCCTATCTCCCCTTCTCCCTGTCACTCTTTCCCCTCAAAACCCTGCCCATCATTCTGGTTATCAGCCGGTTCGGAATAAAATTTACAGAACTTGAAAGCAGATAATTGCTCCAGCCGGAAACGATCACGTCTTTTTTATTTTTTACGCCGCCGAGAGCCGCTTCGACGACTTGTTCGGGCGTTTGCATTCCTTTTCGCGCCATTGAACTTCTGATATTATCATCTATTTCCGCCGCGTCGAAAAAATTCGTGTCCGTCGGTCCGGGACAGAGCGCAGTAACGATTATATTATACGGGCGGTTTTCTTCGGCAATCGCTTCGCTGAACGAGCGCACGAAGGCTTTTGTCGCGGCGTAAGCTGCCATAAACGGAATCGGCTGAAAACTCGCGGTTGACGCGACGTTGATGATCGTTCCGCTTTTTCGCTCGCGCATTTTTTGTAAATATCGGTGCGTTAAGGCGACGAGCGCGGTTATATTTAAGGTTATCATTGCAGTTTCCGTTTCCAGTTCGAGTTCGGAAAAATCGCCCGACGAGCCGAAACCCGCGTTGTTTATCAGCCAATCAACTTCGAGTCCGTGTTTTTCGGTTTCGTTGTAAAGCCGCAGATCGGCTTCGCGCTCGGTCAGATCAACGGCGATGTAATGCGCCGTGATTTTGTGTTCTTCCATCAATTCATCGCACAAAGCAGCGAGTTTGTCTTCCGAACGCGCGACCAGAACGAGATTGTGTTTTTCCGACGCAAGCCGTCTGGCAAACGCTTCGCCGATTCCGCCGGACGCGCCTGTAATAAGCGAAACTTTCATAAATTCGATTCTATCAGATTTTGAAATTCATCTTTGAAAATTGCAAACTGCACTAAATTCTTTTCGTAAAATTCGCCCGTTTTGACGTATTTCATTCCGAGCCGTTTCATCACATTTTGCGACGCTTCGTTTTCGGGAAAAGCGACGGCGACGATTTTTTCTAAATTCAGTTCGCAAAATCCGTATTCCAACATTCGCCGAGCCGCTTCCGTCGCGTAACCTTTTCGCTGAAAACTTTTCGCAATCGCGTAACCGACCTCGATTTCCTTTGTTTCCTTCAACTGCCAAAGACCGCACCAACCGGCGAATTTTCCCGTTTCCTTTTCGATAACGGCGCAAAAACCGATGTCTTCCGCCGCCCATTTTTCCGAAAGCATCCGCATCCAATTAACCGTTTCGCCGCGCTTCGTCTGCGGCTGGCGAATAAAGCGCATAAATTCCGCGTCGCTCCGCAAGGCGAAAACGTCGTCAACGTCTTCTTCCTCGAATGGACGCAAAATTAGTCTTTCGGTTTCAAACATAAAAGAAGATTATTTGTTCATTGTTAATTGTTCATCATTATCGGAAATTTTCTTAAAAACAATTAACAATGAACGATGAACAATTAACAATTCATATTAAGTGAACAAGCAAACCATCCCTTAATTTCGGCTCGAACCAAGTTGATTTTGGCGGCATAATTTCGTTGATGTCGGAAACGGCGAAAAGTTCGTTCATCGAGGTCGGGAACAACGAAAACGCGAGTTTTGCCGTGCCGTCGTCAACGAATTTTTCGAGTTCCGCCGTTCCGCGTGCGCCGCCGACAAAGCCGACGCGCTTGTTTGTGCGCGGATCGTCAATTCCCAAAACGGGTTCGAGCAAAAAGTTTTGCAAAATGCTCGCGTCCAGATTTTCAATCGGATTGGAATTGCCCGAAAGTTCGGATTTGGATGTCAAATAAAACCATTTTCCATCCATATACATACAAAACGACGCGGGGCTTTCGGGAACTTTTTTCTCCGTTTCCGTGATCGTAAAATTTTCCTTCGCCCGCTCGAAAAATTCTTCTTCGCTCAAATTGTTGAGGTCTTTGACCACGCGGTTATAAGCCAAAATCCGCAAATCTTCCGCCGGAAACATTCCCGCGACGACGAAATTATAATCTTCCGCGCCCGTGTGATGCGGATTTTCTTTGCTCAAAATTTTTCTGGCGAGATTCGCGCTCTCGATGCGGTGATGACCGTCGGCGATATACAATGACGGAACTTCCTCGAATGCTTCGACAAATTCTTCGGTTCGCGCCGCTTTCCAGACGGTTTGTTTAACTCCGTCCGAGCAGTGAAAACTGTAGATCGGTTTGGTCAAAGTCGCTTCATAGATCAAGCGTTTCGTGTTTTCCGTTCCGCGAAAAGCGAGAAAGATCAAACCCGACTGCGCCTTGACCGAAAGCATATGTTCGGTGCGGTCTTCGACTTTATCGGGGCGCGTTTTTTCGTGTTTGCGGATTTTGCCGCCCTCGTATTCGTCCAGCGAACAGCAGGCGACAACGCCCGTCTGCGAATGTTTTTCATTTGACAGACGGTAAATATAAACACACGGTTCGTCTTCGAGCGCGAAAAGTTCTTCGTCTATAAATCTTTGCAGATTTTCGCGTGCGCGGGCGAAAATCTCTTCGTTTGTCGGCGTTTCGTCTGCGGCAAAATCGGCTTCGGGACGGGTTACGCGCAGAAATGTCAGCGGATTTTGATTGATAAATTCGCGCACTTCCGATTCGTAGATCACATCGTAAGGCACGCAGGAAATCTGCTTTGCTTTCTCATAAACGGGACGCAAAGCGCGAAAAGGTTTGATAATTGACACTAAAAATTGTTCTCCTAAAATGTTTTTTTGATAATTACTTGTTAAATTTGGATATTAAAAATTTGCCTAATTCTACTTTGTTAAGTTAATTTATCTGACAGAATTTTGTTTTTAGCCCGTGAATACGGGCGATAGCATAAAGCCTCGTGCGTCAGCGCGAGGTTGATATGCAAATATTGTCAAAGCTATCGAAGATAGCGACAGATTTTAATTTAATCGGCTGTCGCCCGTATTCACGGGCTTGATCGTTTGTTTAATGCTGACCTCGCGCTGACGCACGAGGCTTTATGCTATCGCCCGCTTCGCGGGTAAATCAAACAAGTCACTTATTATCAAGGATTACACTTCTATTTGAACTTAACAAAGTAAAACTAAAAAATTGATTTTTATTTATCTGATTTTTGATTACTATTCATATTTGAATTCTGCGGCTCATCGGGCGAATTTCTCATCATTTCCCGAAACTTTTGCAGCGCATTTTCCATCGCCACGTCAAGCGCGATCTTCCATTTTCCGTCTTCTTTGACAAACGGCATCTTTTCCCATTCGTTCGTGCGCGGATTTTTTACTTCGACAATTGCCGTGTCATTTTCAATTCTTTCCTCGCCGAGTTCGAGCGACGCGGCGGCGGAACTTTGGTCGTCAACTTTTAATAGTTCATCAATTGTCGTTCCCTGATCTTTGGCTGACTGCTCGATCATTTTCAGCGAACCTTTTGAAATAAGCTGCTTGATTATTTCCACATCTTTGTCCGCTTTGGCGGAGAGATATTTTGAAAAAACTTGCTTAGGCGAATCGTTCTGCTGCGCCTGATTGCAGGAAGCAAAAATAAACACTGCCGGAAAAATGAGTAAAAGGATTTTCATAAAAGTTTATTTCCCAGAACTTTTTGGCGCGGGTTTGTTCATATCTTCGCGTAGTTTTTTCATCACTTCTTCGGTAAATTTATCCAGAGCGATTTTCCATTCGCCGTTTTCCTTTATCAGAGGCATTTTGTCGTAACCGCCCGTAACTTTGTTTTTTACCTCGACAACTGCCATATCGCCTTCGATTTTCTCGTTTCGCATTTCGGGAATTACTTTTAAGGAGTTTTCGTTTTCCGTCAAAAGAATCGCTTCAACCGTCGCATTTTGGGCGCGGGCTGATTCTTCGATCATTTTCCGCGAGCCTTGGGAAAGCGTCGCCATAATGTTTCCGGCGTTTTTATCAATCGTCGCCTGCGAAAATACTCTCAAAGTTTCAGTCGGCGAACCGAGCGATTCCGGCTTGAGCGTGTTCGTATTCGTATTTGCCGAAGCGTAAATCTGCCCGTTGATCGGCGGCGCGTAGGGATTTTCCGGCTGCGCCGTATTAACTGCGGCTGCGTTTTGATTTTCGTCAGGCGCATTGTTTACCGCCGTCTGTTCCGCGCTCCAGCAAGCGACGGAAGCTATCGAGAAAAGAGCAGCAAAGATTGCTTTGTAAAATTTCATAATATCTGCGTTCTAAAAAAAATAATCCGATTGAAACTGCGGCTTAATTCGGAATTCTGCCATCGTTAATAATGCTGTCGAGTTGATTATTGTCCTGCTCGATTTGCTGCTGCATCTGATCGGCAAAACCTTTTTTGTCAATTTTCCAGATGCCGTCTTCCTTGACAAACGGCACAACGTCCCAAACGCCGTAGGAATTTTCAACTTCAATCGTCGCTTTGTCGCCTTCGATCTTTTCGTTGCGAAACTTGAGCGTCGTCTGATTTTCCTTAAAAAGCGCGTCGCGCTGAATTATTTCATCAATCGTAACGCCCTGCGCCTGCGCCTCTTTTGCGTGAATTGCCAGCGATTCAGTCGAGAGAAGTTTCTTCATCGTCGCCATATCGTTTTTCTTGATCGCCTTCGTATAAGTTTTAAGCGTATCAAGCGGCGTAACATAAACCGGATTCGACAAACATCCGGCAAGCAGCAACGCCACGAGCAAAATTAAAATGTTCTGATAAGTCTTCATCGTTTTGGATATATCTTTACGATAAATTTATAATGTAAAAATAAAAAATAAATTATAACCTAAAACGAGAGGAGTTAAAACAAAGTGGCACGAAAAAAAATGAACCAAACGGAAATCGCAGAAAATTTGAAGAGTCTGAAAGATTGGAAAGCGGCAGACGAAAAACTGAAAAAACGCTTTGAATTCAAAAACTTCGCCGAAGCCTTAGATTTCGTCAACAAAATCGGCGCAATCGCTGAAGAAAAAGATCATCATCCCGACATAACTTTCGGTTGGGGCTATGCCGAAATCGAATTAACCACGCACGATGCAAGCGGTTTAACGCATAATGATTTCGATATTGCGGAAAAGATAGACAAAATCTGATTAATTTTACGAATCGAGCTTTTGCGACAAAAGCCACGGCATAAGCTCTTTTTCGCTGATCGTATTCAAATAAATATTATGCCCGATGCCTTCGTATTCCGTGTATTTCACGTTCCCGCCGTTTTCCCGAATCGCCGCCGTCAAATTCCGTGACTCGCTGACCTGCACGACGTTATCTTCGCTTCCGTGAAAAAGCCACGCCGGAGTTTTACCGATCTTTCTCGCAATCGGCGAAAAACGATCTCCGTTTGATAAAGGACTTCCGCCGCAAATGGAAACCAACGCCGCAAATTTTTGGGGATATTTGCTCGCAAAACTCCAAACCCCGTAACCGCCCATCGAAACGCCGATCAGATACTGCCGCTTTTTATCAACCGAAAATTCATCCGAAACCGCTTCGATCTGACTCATCACCATTTTATCCATCAACGGATCAGACCAATAGACATTCGGACGGCACTGCGGAAATAAAATTATCGCCGGAATATCCTTGAGATATTGCTTGATAACGCTCGAAAACATCCCCGAAATATAACCGCCTGCCCCGCGTTCGCGGATGCCGTGCAGGAAAATTATTGAAGGTGTGTTTTCGGCTTGAACATTCGGCGGAATATAAAGTTGATAAGCGTAATTTTCATTATCAATCTCAATTTCACGATTCAAAAAATCGCCCTGCTTTTCGCCCGATAATTTTGAGGCGACAAACCCCGAAAGAATTTTAGAGAAGTTATTTCGCATAATTCTAATTTATCTTTTTGAAACTCTTATAATCAAGTAGAAGCCAACACAAAAACATACGCTCTTTTTAATCGAGATATTTATTGACATTAAATTCCATTTGCAGCAGACAAACAGGCATCGTTTTATTGTTCTAACGATAACCGTAGAATATAATGAGGAACTATGAGTAAACATCAAAAATTTCTGCAAAATTTATACGATGCCTTTAACAAACGCGAGATTGAAAAAATCATCGCTCTGATGCACCCGGACGTGAAATGGGCGAACGGTTTGGAAGGCGGTTTCGTTTATGGACGCGATGCGGTGCGTGAATACTGGACTAATCAATTTAAGGATATTCAAGCCGAACTTGAAACATTAAAATTCGAGACGGACGAAAACAATAGAAATGTCGTAACCGTCCATCAAATCATCAAAGATTTACAAGGCAATGTGCTTGCCGATGCAGCAGTTCATCAAATCTTTACGATTGAGAATGGTTTGATAACCCTTTATGAAATCGGCGAAATCGACACAATTCAAGAGATGATTCAAAAAAACAAAGCTGCCGGCGACTAATCTGAACTCTAAATCTTAAATGTTATCCACAATTTCATTCAGCGTCCCGGAAGGTCTCATCGCCGCGTAAGCCTTTTCGGAATTTGGTTTGTAATAACCTCCGATGTCTTGTGATTGTTTTTGCGAACCGATCAATTCTTCGTTGATTTTCTTTTCATTTTCTTTTAACGCTTCGGCAATCGGTGCAAATTTTTCAGCAATCGCCGCATCGGATGTTTGATTTGCCAACGCTTCCGCCCAATACATTGCTAAATAAAAATGCGAACCGCGATTGTCAATTTGCCCGACTTTTCTTGCGGGAGATTTATTTTCCGCCAAGAATTTCGCGTTCGCTTCGTCCAAAGCATCTGCTAAAACTTGTGCTTTTTTATTGTCCTGCGTTCTTGCAAGATGTTCCAAACTCGCCTGCAAAGCAAGAAATTCACCAAGCGAATCCCAACGCAG
The DNA here is from genome assembly GCA_965214585.1 of Pyrinomonadaceae bacterium. GTDB lineage: Bacteria > Acidobacteriota > Blastocatellia > Pyrinomonadales > Pyrinomonadaceae > JAHCHG01. The sequence continues at coordinate 2,449,216 of OZ243957.1, forward strand.
ATAGCCTACTTTTTCAAACTGTTCGACGTGCTTGGGAGCAGAACCGCCCGCACCCGTTTCAAACAAACCGCCGCCGTTCATCAGCGGAACTATCGAAAGCATTTTCGCGGAAGTTCCGAGTTCCAGAATCGGGAACATATCCGTTATGTAGTCCCGCAAAACATTGCCCGAAACCGAAATCGTGTCCTTGCCGTCTCTCGCACGTTTTAAAGTTTCCAGCACCGCGTCTTTGACATCCATAATTCTGATGTCGAGTCCGTCGAGATCATAATCTTGCAGATATTTTTCAACCTTTTTGATAATTTCTCTATCGTGAGAACGGTCTTTATCAAGCCAAAAAATCGCGGGCGTGTCGGAAAGTTTTGCACGATTGACAGCCAGTTTCACCCAATCCCGAATCGGATCATCTTTTGTTTGACTCATACGGAAAATATCGCCTTCTTGAACCTTTTGCTCCAACAAAACATTGCCGTTTTCGTCTTCAACTTTCACCGTTCCCGCTTCCGACATTTGAAAAGTCTTGTCGTGTGAGCCGTATTCTTCCGCCTTTTGTGCCATCAAACCGACATTCGGAACAGAGCCGAAAGTTTTCGGATCAATCGCTCCGTTTTGCTTCATATCTTGGATAATCGCGTCATAAAAACCCGCGTAAGTTCTGTCGGGAATAATGCAGACGGCATCTTCTTCTTCGCCGTCTTTATTCCACATTTTCCCTCCGCCGCGAACAAGTGCCGCCATCGAAGCGTCAATAATTATGTCGGATGAAACGTGAAAATTGGTAATTCCTCTGTCCGAATTTACCATAGCAATTCTCGCTCCGTTTTCGATTGCTTTTTCAATGTCCGCCTTTATTTCCGCTTCGCGTGCGTGTCCCGAAATCTTCTCAAAAAGCGTCGCCAATCCGAAGTTCGGATCAATATCCAATTCCTCAAAAGTGTCCGCATATTTTTCAAAAACGTCCTTAAAATATGTTTCGACAATCGCCCCGAAAATGATCGGATCGGAAATTTTCATCATCGTCGCCTTCAAATGTGCCGAAAGCAGAACGTCCTTTTCCTTCGCTTCCGCAATCGCTTCCGCCACAAAATCCTTCAACGCCGACATATTCATCGCCGCCGAATCAATCACTTCGCCCGATTTTAACGGTGCAAAATCCTTTAAAACTTTTTCAGAACCATCATCTCCAACGAAAACGATTCTGAATTTCCCTTCCTTTTCAACCGTCGTCGAATTTTCCGTTCCGTAAAAATCTCCCGAATCCATACTTGCAACCGAAGTTTCAGAATCCGCACTCCAAACACCCATCCGATGCGGATTCGCCTTTGCATAATCCTTCACCGCTTTTGCCGCACGTCTGTCGGAATTTCCTTCTCTCAAAACAGGATTAACCGCACTTCCCAAGACCTTCGCATATTTTTTGTTAATGGTTTTTTCTTCGTCCGTTCTCGGCTCAGACGGATAATTCGGCACGCCAAAACCCTGCTTTTGAAGCTCGCTGATCGCTTCTTCGAGTTGTGGAACAGAAGCCGAAATATTCGGCAGCTTAATAATATTAGCTTCCGGTTTCTTCGCCAATTCGCCCAATTCCGCAAGTGCATCGGGAACTCGTCGTTCGTCCTCTAAGTATTCGGGAAAGTTAGCTAAAATCCTTCCCGCCAGCGAAATATCGGGAACTTCAATTTCAACATCCGCCGCTTTCGCAAAGGCTTTTACAATCGGCAAAAAAGAATGCGTCGCCAACATCGGTGCTTCATCGGTTAAAGTGTAGTAAATTTTTGACATATTATAGCGTGTTTTTATTTTGGATTATTATATTTATAGAACTGATTTTGATCGCCAAATAACAGCTTGCATTAGAAATACGAAATCAGCTAATGACAATCGGTAATTACGCTATTCTATTCAAATTTCATCCAAAACGTAAGTTAAGAAAGTTAAAATACTACCTTTTTATTTTCAGTTACAAAACGGTTCAGGATATTACCAACGGGATTAACAGACGAATTATGGGATTTAACAAAAACCGAAAATCTTTACAGTTTGACGGTGAACACAATTACCCAGTTTAATATTTAAATTTGAGAAACTAAGAATGAATTTACAGTTTTACCATCCTTATATTAAAAATTTTTATCTATTTGTTACAATCATAGAATGGGAGGAGTTTAAATGAATATCTCACAAATTAAAGAAGCACAAGAAGCACTCGACAGAATAAGAAAAAGTAAAGATGAACTCGGCGGAGTTGATAATGTGCTAAATGAGTATAGAAAACTACTTGATAAGTCTTCCCCTTTTGGCAATCAGATTGCAGAAATGCAGAGAGTAGCTAGTGAATTAAGTAAACTTAATCAAGCACTAATAAGTGTTGGTAGAATAAATAATTCAGTTTATGATGTAGTCAAAAAATTAACAGAAACCAAACATTCACATTTAACAAATAGTTTAAATTCTGCCTTTTCGCATATAAATAAAATTGCATTTAAACATTTGAAAGCAGTTGACGAAACTATAAATCTCAATTTACATAATAATTTTTTTAATCAAAATGTTACTTCAACTATTCTGGTAAGTTCACTTAGATTTAAAGAACTTGAAGCATTACAGAATAATACTATTAGCACACTCCCAAGTGAACAGTTTCTGGCTTTATTCAGTGACTTTCAACAATCAATAAATCCTCAATTTTTAGAACAAATTAATCTAATTCGAGATTCTTTTGCTGGTAATCTAGCCATAGCATTTAGAGATGTCATTGAATCCTCTGAAGATCAACAAGAAGCTTTGGAAAAAGTTGAAGCTATTATCGGGGAAAAGTTTGAAGAATCGTCTGATAGCTCATTTACAACGCAAAATACATTAGCATTAATAATTTCATTACTAAGTTTAATTGTAGCAATTTATTTCAATACCCATAATGCTTTAACTTATAAAAAGTCTGCTGAATTGCATCAAATTCGTTTTGAGCAACTACTCAAAGTTATTGAAAAATCAACTGAAAATGTAAATTCTAAAAATGAAAACACAGAAATTTATTATGTAGTTGAAAGGGAGTTTGATGTTCGAGCTAATCCAACATTCAAATCAATGAAGATTGGAAAACTATTCCCTAATACAAAAGTAAAATTAATTAGCAGAAAACATAAATGGATTTATATAGAATGGACTGACTACTTAGAATTAATTCCAAGATATGGTTGGGTTAGCAAGAAATATTTAAAGAGATTAAATTCAAAAAGTCACTTTGACAAAAAGGAAGGAAGAGATAATTCCACTAAACAGAAAGATAAGGTAAGCCAAACTAACTCTCTCGACGAGGAAATTAATAATCTAGGAATAGAAGTTTTCGGTGATTTAGAAAAGTTTAAGTTATGGCTCAATACACCTAACATTTCTCTAGGAAATACTACGCCGTTAGAACTTCTAAAGAAATCTTATGGTAAAGAGATAGTTGTCGGCGAATTAACACGCATCAATTACGGAATTTTAGTTTAATGGAAGCATTCAGACTCTCGCGTAAAAAATATGCTTCGACGCTTTCGGGCAAAGGTGCGGCGATCAAAGGTGCAAGGTGGAATTCAGTCGGCACGGAGATTATTTACACGGCTTCAAATCGTTCTCTGGCAATGGCGGAAGTTGCGGTTCATCTGACATTGGCGACGATTCCCGACGATTATGTGATTATTACAATATATCTGCCCGATGACATTTCTCTGCAAAAATTAACCGAAAAAGATTTGCCGCCCGATTGGAACACTTTCCCGCATCCCGCTTCAACACAAGCCGTCGGAGATAAATTTATCGCCGAAAATAAACACTGTGTTCTGCAAATTCCTTCGGCGGTTACGAAAGGCGATTTTAATTTGCTGATAAATCCTTATCACGCGGAATTTTCAAAGATCAAAATCGTCGAAACCGAAAAATTTCCTTTTGACAGAAGAATTTTCAAGTAAATTTGATATTTGCCAAGAGAAAGTAAGGATGAAGTTTTGGCTTCATCTTTTTTTGAATTTCAAGTCAAATCAATTATATTAGTTTCGTGAACGAAACTTTATATAAGTTTTAAGTTACGAAGTCAGACAAATTCAAAATGGAAGAATTAAAACAAAACATAAAAAATCTGGCTGAAATTTACTCGGCAAACCTCAAAGGCAAAATTGAGGCTCGAAAGGAAGAAATGAAAGCCGATGATAATTCTCATTATTTGATTTACAGAGTGCTTGGAATTACGGCTGAAGAAGGGCAGTTTATTGATGTATATCAAAATGCGGGACGATTTCTTTACAAATACGCAGGTTCGTTTTTGGAAGAAGCGGCGACATTTTGTTTTAATTACAAATTTCCCGAAGGAATCAAAACGAAAGTAGAAAATACGATTGGGCAAAGACCTAAAACATTTGAAATAGACTTTTTGAATGGAAATGATGCTTTAGAAATTAAGTGGAGAGATGCGACAACCGACGGCGATCATATTACAAAGGAACACACCAGAGTTAAAGCGATTCATTCACACGGTTATAAGCCGATTCGGGTAATGTTTTATTATCCGCAAAGAACACAAGCCATTAAAATTCAAGAAACATTGAAAACGCTTTATGCAGGCGTTGAAGGCGACTATTACGGCGGAGATGAAGCGTGGGAATTTGTCCGAAACTATACAGGAGTTGACTTAAAAGCTATTTTGACGGAAATCGCAAACGAAAGGACACCCGAAAATGGAAATTAATAAAATCATTCACGGACATTGCGTTGAAAAAATCAAGAAAATAGAAAGCGGTAAAATTGACTTGATCTATTTTGATCCGCCTTTTTTTACACAACGCAAGCATACGCTTTCTAACAGAGATAATTCTAAAACTTACGAATTTAATGATAAATTTGATTCATTAGATGAGTATTTATCATTGATTGAAAATGTTTTAATTCAATCAAAAAGAGTCTTAAAAAATACGGGAAGCGTTTTTTTGCATTGCGACAAAACAGCATCGCACAACATCAGAATTGTTTTAGACGAAGTTTTTGGCAGAGAAAATTTTCAAAGCGAGATCGTTTGGTCATATAAACGCTGGTCAAATGCAAAAAAAGGACTTTTGAATTCGCATCAAATCATTTTCTTTTATTCAAAAACGGACGATTTCAAATTCAACACAATTTATACGGACTATTCTGCAACGACGAATCTTGACCAAATTTTACAACAAAGAAAACGCGATAAAAACGGAAAATCCGTTTATAAACGAGATAAAAACGGCAATGCAATAATCGGCAAAGAAAAAAAAGGCGTGCCTTTATCGGATGTTTGGGAAATTCCTTATTTAAATCCCAAAGCAAAAGAGAGAACGGGTTATCCGACACAAAAACCTGTTTTGTTGTTAAACCAAATAATCAATATTGCTACGGATGAAGGCGATTTGGTTTTAGACCCTTTTTGCGGCAGCGGAACAACTTGTGTATCTGCCAAATCATTAAATCGAAATTATATCGGAATTGATATTTCAAAAGATGCTGTTGAGTTGGCTGATTCTCGTCTGGAAGAAATGATAATTTCCGAATCAAATCTATTGAACAAAGGTCTTAGCGATTATTTGGAAAAAACGGAAAAGGAACTTGCGATTCTTCAAAGCGTTAATGCCTTTCCGGTTCAAAGAAATTCGGGAATTGACGGTTTCTTAAAAGAACATTTTGGCGGTTTGCCTGTTCCGGTCAAAATTCAAAGCGAGTTTGAAACCGTCGAAGACGCGATAGAAAAACTGGAAAAAGCATCTGTTGGTAAAAATTACAATATGAAAATCGTAATTCAGACGAAGGAAACCGTTATTAACAGACTTTTCGAGTTTGAAACAGATGTTGTAATACTAAAATCTCTTGAACTACAATCGAAAAAAATGGTGAAAAATTCAGCAGCAGTCTAATCAAGTGAGTAAAAATATTTCAAACAAAAATTGCCAATCGCTCAAGAAAGAAATCGGCGAACTGTATAGGTAAGATGAAGTTCCGGCTTCATCTTTTTTGTGCGAAAAAATCAATAATCTGTGAGTTTTGAGATGAAACTATTTTGCGAAAATAGTAGATTATTCAAATAATATTCTAAAACGTGAATTATAAAAATATTTTGTCGGATAAAGAAAAACTCGTAGAAATTGCTAAGGTCTTTTTTAAGTTGGGATGTATCGCGTTCGGCGGTCCGGCTTCGCATATTGCGATGATGGAGGATGAGATCGTCGAGAAGAGAAAATGGATGACGCGGGAGCATTTTCTCGATCTGATCGGGGCGACGAATCTGATTCCAGGACCGAATTCGACGGAGATGACGATGCACTGCGGACACGAGCGAGCGGGTTTTGCGGGGCTTTTAACGGCGGGCGTATGTTTTATTTTTCCGGCGGTTATTATCACGGGCGTTTTCGCGTGGTTTTATATTGCTTACGGGGATTTGCCGCAGATCGAGCCTTTTATTTACGGCATCAGGGCGGCAGTTTTGGCGGTGATTGCTTCGGCGATTTTGAAACTCGGCAAAAAGGCTTTGAAGGGTTTTGAACTCGCGGTTCTCGGTGTTTTGGTTTTGGCGGTGAGTTTGCTCGGTGTCAATGAAATCGTCGCACTTTTGGCGGCGGGCGTTTTGGGTGCGGTTTATTTTTATTTGAAACATAAACTTTCGGCGGTTGATGCGAAAGCGTTTGTGCCGTTTTTTCTGTTTCAAGTTCCCGTTTCGACGGCGGCTTTGAAAATCTCGACGCTCAATATTTTCTGGACTTTTTTAAAAGTCGGTGCGGTTCTCTACGGCAGCGGCTACGTTTTGTTTGCATATCTCGACGCGGAACTCGTGGCAAACGGCTGGCTCACACGCGGTCAATTGATAGATGCAATCGCCGTCGGACAATTCACGCCCGGACCGATCCTTTCAACCGCAACCTTTATCGGCTATCAGATCGGCGGAATTTACGGGGCAATCGCCGCCACTCTCGGCATCTTTCTGCCGTCATTTTTGTTCGTGCTGATCTTAAATCCGCTTGTGCCGAAAATGCGAAACTCGAAATTTCTCGGCTATTTTCTCGATTCGGTCAACGTCGCCGCCGTCGCTGTAATGCTGGCGGTGCTTTTTGTTTTGGCAAAAGATACTTTGATAAATTGGCGAACGGTTTTAATAGCGGCGATTAGTGCGGTTTTGATGTTCGGCGTGAAGAAAATAAATGTAGTTTGGATCGTTTTGGGCGGTGCAATTCTAGGATATTTATTGAGTTTGATATAAACTTTTATTAAATTCGGAGTGAAAACTATTAATAAAATTTGCGAACGAGATTTTTATGAAACACGAAAAAATTTACAAAAAAGTGCGGAAACTTATTGATGAGCGTGAGTTGGATGAAGGCAATATGGAAACGGCTCACGAAGAACTTGTCGAACTGATCGAGGAAGACGAAAATTGCGGTTGGGCTTACGGATTGCTTGCGGAAATTTATTATTGGATGGGCGAAACTGCGGATGCGGAAGACAAACTTTTTTATTACGAAAAAGGCGTGGAATGGGGCGAGCAAGGTGTTGAAGCGGAAAAAGATTCTCTGGAAGCGAATTTTTGGCTGGCGGTAAATTACGGTTCTTACGGCAATGAAAAGGGAATTATGAAAAGCCTTTCGCTGATTTCGCCGATCAAGAATTTGGCGGAAAAAGTTATCGAACTAGACGAAAGCTATTTTTACGGCGGAGCGTGGCGCGTTTTGGGCAGACTTTACAACAAAGCACCCGGATTTCCGATTTCGATTGGCGATAATAAAAAGGCTCTGGAATGTTTGGAAAAGGCTCTCGAATTTGGTCCGAAGTTTTATTTGAATCATTTATTTATCGCCGAACTTTATATTTCGACGCGCAAGAAAGACGAAGCCCGCGAACATCTGGAATGGATTTTAGAAGCTGAATTAAATCAAAATCACGAAATTGAAGACGAAATTTATAAGCGCGAGGCGGAAAAACTTTTGGAAAATTTGTAAGCAGGTGAGTATATGTTTTCAAATGTAATAACTTACAAAAGAAACCTAAAATATAATTGAGATTTGATAATTTTGCTGCGTGTCAGCCTTTTAAAACTTTATTTATCTATCAATTATCATCTATATTTTAGGTTTGAGTTTGCCGTTAAATTATCACCGATAAATCACTAAACTTTTTCTTATCTGCTTGATTAAAGTGAAAGTCAGGAACGAAATTGACTTTTGTTATAAAAAATTCAAAATGAATAAAATCGAGATTCCTCTTAGTAAAACGAAAATAAATTTAATAATTTTGGGTTCTGTAATGTTTGTGGCGGCAGGATTATGGATGCTGTTTTATATGGCGGATCAACAGACGCGATTTGATCCTGTATTTGTAAAAATAGTCGGGATTTTTGCCGTGTTGTTTTTTGGTGCGACGGGAATTCTCAGCTTTGTAAAATTATTTGACGGCAAACCCGGATTGACGATAGACGAAAACGGAATAATTAATAATTCAAGCGGTGTCAGCAACAATTTAATTGAATGGAATGACGTAACGGGAATCAGAACCGAACAAGTTATGTCAACGAAATTTGTGCTGATAGATGTTTCCAAACCCGAAAAATATATAGAAAGAGCAAATAAAATCAAAGGTAAAATGATGATGAGCAATCTAAAGATGTATGGAACACCGTTATCAATCGCTTCAACTTCTTTGAAATGCAGCTTTGACGAACTTGAAACATTGATAAAGACGGAATTTGATAAACACAAAGTCAAAAAAATAATTTGAAGATTTTGAAAAATAGTTAAAAGAGCAAACAAAATGAAATCAGAAACGAAAGTCCAGAGTCCAAAGTCCAAAGTCCAAAGTCCAAAGTCCAAAGTCCAAAGTCCAATTGTTTCAATAATAATGGGCAGCACGTCGGATTGGGAAACGATGAAAAACGCCGCCGATATTTTGGGAAATTTCGGCGTGGCGCACGAAACGAAGGTCGTTTCCGCGCACCGCACGCCCGATTTGCTTTTTGAATTTGCAAAAACGGCAGAGAGTCGCGGCATCGAAGTAATAATTGCAGGCGCGGGCGGCGCGGCTCATCTGCCCGGAATGTGCGCGTCGCAAACCGTTTTGCCCGTCTTGGGCGTTCCGGTCAAAAGCCGCGCTTTGTCGGGAATAGATTCGCTGCTTTCAATCGTGCAAATGCCTTCGGGAATTCCCGTCGGCACATTGGCAATCGGCGACGCGGGCGCGAAAAATGCGGCACTTCTGGCGATTTCGATTTTGGCGAATTCTCGTCCCGAACTAAAAGAAAAATTAAAGACTTTCAGAGAAAATCAAACAAAAACTGTGTTAGAATCTTCTTTGGAGTAAAAAATTATGGAAGCACTTCGAGTTGAAAAAGTTATTCAATCAAACGGGACAATCATTCTAGAAAATTTACCGTTTGACGAAGGCGAAATTGTCGAAATAGTTATTTCAAAATCGGAATCGGAGAGCGAAAAATCGCGTTATCCTTTGCGCGGAACAACATACAAATATGAGAACCCTTTTGAACCGGCTGTTCCGTCCGAAGATTGGGAAGCGTTGAAATGATTACACTTGACACGCATATTTGGGTTTGGCACGTTCAAGGCGACAGACGGTTGACGGCTGATTATACAAAAGTTATCAATCAATATGAACCAATCGGACTCGGTATCAGCGCGATTTCGCTGTGGGAAATTGCCAAAGCCGTCGAACACGGCAAATTGTCGCTTCCGATGCCGATAAAAGACGGGTTTCAAATTGCTTTAACTTATCCGGGCATCAGAATTTTGCCGCTTACTCCGCAGATTGCCATTGAATCTACACAGCTTCCCGGCATATTTCACAAAGACCCGTCCGACCAAATAATTGTCGCAATCGTAAGAGTTTACGACGTTCCGCTGGTTACTTACGATGCAAAAATTTTAAATTATAAGCACGTCAAACTTTTACCTTAAAAAAATGAGTTGAATTTATGACTCCGAAAGAAATTTCAAAATTGATTGAAAAAGAAATCGGCGGCGATTGGTCAATTAAAAATGCACATAATTGCGATTTGAGAAGATGTCTGATTCGTCCGAAAAAAAGAAAAATACGTTTTGGAAACAAAATTAAAAAAGTTTGGATTGTGCCGGAAGAGAATCCGCAAACGCTTGAAGGTTTCAAGATTTACTTTGATGATGAGAACAAAAAATTCGGTTTAGGAACGTGCAAAAAAAAAACTTAGAAGCTGTTTGGCATTTGTATCGCAGGCTTCCAGCCGGCAGTCTTGGTGGCATCTTGCCGCCAAATCTTTCTGTTTTTTCCGAATGTTCGAGCAAAAAACGCTCGAATTGGCGGCTGGAAGCCACCAAGACTGCCGGCAAGATGCCGGCGTTACGTTTTTTTGAGTTTCCAAACAGCTTCTTATAAAATTTGAAAAGATATAGTAAGATAAAGCTGCTTTTATAAGTTATTTTTTACCTATTTCTTAGCAAAGTATTCTGAGCCTTTTGGTTATACCTGCAATTCTCACGACACTTTTATTGCGGCTTTTAAATCAATGTAAATAATAGCTGACAAACAAAAATCTCATTGTAAATTTAACAAAATACTCTGTAAATTATCTGCGCCGGTTTGCAGAATTTCCATCTGCGATGATCTGTGCTAATCTGTGGCTGAAAATTTCTATAAATTATAAAATCTCCGTGAATAAAATTATTTTTCCAAATTCGACAATCGGCATTTTCGGCAGCGGACAACTCGGACGAATGCTCGCCATCGAAGCCCGCAAAATGGGTTATCAGGTCGCTGTGTTTTCGCCGCGCCCGAAAAATACGCCGACGGGACAAGTTGCCGATTCTGAGATTTCCGCCGATTATTTAGACTTGGACGCGGTGAGGAAATTCGCCGAAAAAGTTGACGTAATTACTTACGAATTTGAAAATGTGCCGTCAAAAACCATTGAAATTGCGGCGCGATTTACGCAGGTTCATCCGAAAGGCGAAGTTTTGCACACGACGCAGAATCGTCTGAGAGAAAAAACTTTTTTGTCGGAAAACGGTTTTCCGGTCGCCAGATTTCGGCACATAAAAACTCTCGCGGATTTGCGGAAAGCGGTTGAAGAGATCGGCGTTTCGTGCGTTTTGAAAACCGCCGGATTCGGTTACGACGGCAAAGGGCAAACGAAAATAAAATCTTTTGAGGACTGCGAAAAAGCGTTTGAAAATTTAAGCGGGAAAGAATCGGTTTTAGAAGAATTCGTCGGGTTTGAAAAAGAAGTTTCCGTCGTTGCGGCGCGGGACGCGAAAGGGAATTTCGCCGATTACGGAGTTATTGAAAACGAACACCAAAATCATATTTTGGACGTTTCATTTGCGCCCGCATTTGTTTCGCAAAAAACGCAAAAGGAAGCAATCGAAATCGCTCGCGGAATCGCTGAAAAATTTGAATATGTCGGAACTTTGTGCGTCGAATTTTTCTTAACAAAAAACGAAAAACTGATCGTCAACGAAATTGCGCCGCGTCCGCATAATTCGGGACATTTGACATTTGATGCGGCGTGCGCGACTTCGCAGTTTGAACAGCAATTGCGGGCGGTTTGCGGTTTGCCTCTCGGCTCAACGGAATTTTTTAAACCTGTCGCAATGGCGAATCTGCTCGGCGATTTATGGGAAAACGGCGAACCGAATTGGGCGAAAGTTCTGGGAAATAAAAACGTCAAACTTCATCTTTACGGCAAAAAGGAAGCAAGAAAAGGGCGAAAGATGGGACATTTGACGGCGGCGGGTGAAACGGTTGAAGAGGCGTTTGAAACTGTAAAAAATGCCAGAAAATATTTGGTCGGAAAATAGATTTGTTGAAATAACAAATTAAGTGAAACGGTTGATTTCGTAACAAAAAATCGGAGAAATTCTTATGGATATTAGCAATTGGCTTTCGCTCGTCGGCGGTTCTTTCGTTCAGCATATTCCTCACCTGCTCGTTATCGGTTTGGGTTTGGTATTTTGTTTTTTAAAGCTCAAAAATTTTCCGAAGGCAAGCCGAACGGCAATGATCGGTTTGGCGATCTTGTTCATTATAAATCTGATCGGCATTTTCCTGCCCGCAATTTTCGTGCAGATTTCCTATTCATTTCGGGATGATATTTCAACCGTCGGCATAATCAATTTTGCAGTCGGTTTTATCTTTTCACTAATCGGCGCAGTCGGGTTGGCGTTGGTAATTTACGCCGTTTGGCTCGGCAGAGATGATGGCTGATTTTTGAGCCGAAAATAAATGCGCGGTTTTTACTGACAAAATTACTGTGCTAAAGTTTTACAATAAGCTAAAAAATTTCAAAAATTCCATTGGAGAAACCTGAATGAAAACTCGAAGACTGAAATTTAACGTCGGTTTGCTGTTCGTCTGTTTATGTCTGTTGCTGAATGTCGTTTCGGCGCAGAATAATTCGGACGATGGTAAAAAATCCGACGAGAAAATGACCGTCGCAAAGGCGTTTGAAAATCTCGCTTGGCGAAGCATCGGACCGGCGAATATGGGCGGGCGCGTAACTGATGTCGAAGGCGTTCCGGGCGATCCGAATATTGTTTATGTCGCGCTCGGTTCGGGCGGAATCTTTAAAACGACAAACGGCGGAATGGATTGGAAGCCGATCTTTGACCGGCAAAGCACGATTTCGATTGGCGACATCGCACTCGAACCCGGCAATCCCGACGTGATTTGGGTTGGAACGGGCGAATCGAGCGTTCGCAACTCGGTTTCGCACGGCGACGGAGTTTTCAAATCAACCGACGGCGGAAAAACTTGGAACGATGTGGGTTTGAAAGAAACCGATACGATTTCAGCCATTGTTGTAAATCCTAAAAACCCCGATGTCGTCTATGTCGCAGCGGTCGGGCGAACTTGGGGACCGAACAAAGAGCGCGGCGTTTTTATGACGACGGACGGCGGGAAAACTTGGACGAAAACGCTTTATATTGACGAGTTTCACGGCGCGTCGGATTTGGTGATTGATCCGCAGAATCCAAATATTTTATACGCCGGAATGTGGTATTTTCAGCGCAAACCGTGGACTTTTACGAGCGGTTCGGAGAAAGGCGGCGTTTTTCGTTCGATTGACGCGGGAAAAACTTGGAAAAAGATCGAAAACGGTTTGCCGAAAATGATCGGGCGCGTCGGTTTGGCGGTGGCAAACAGCGATCCGAATGTCGTTTACGCAATTCTGGAAGCCAAAGAAGGAACGCTTTATCGTTCGGACGATAAAGGCGAAACTTTCAGAATGGTTCACAAAGATTTCGATATTGTCGGGCGCGGATTTTATTACACGCGCGTTAAAGTTGACCCGACGAACGAGAACAAAGTTTACGCCATCGCTTCGCCGCTTTTCGTGTCGCTCGACGGCGGGCGAAATTTTCGTCGCATTTCGCGGAACACGCACATAGATTTTCACGCGCTCTGGATTGACCCGGAAAATCCGAAAAGAATCTGGCAAGGTCAGGACGGCGGAGTTGCCGTAACTTACGACGGCGAAACTTGGGATTACAAAAATAATTTCGCCGCCGGGCAGTATTATCAGGTTTTTGCCGACAACGAACAGCCGTTTTACAATCTGATCGGCGGTTTGCAGGACAACGGAACTTGGGTCGGTCCTTCGCAAACGAGAGAACCGGCGGGGATTTTGAACGACGATTGGCGAATGATTAGTTTCGGCGATGGTTTTTTTGCCATCGAACATCCCGATATTCCGAATCTGTATCTGACCGAATCGCAGGGCGGAAATGTTGTGCGGACGAATATGGAAAACCGCGAACAGCAGCTTGTCGTGCCGTATTTCGGACTTGGCGGCGCGTCGGCAAACGATAAATACCGCTTTAACTGGAACGCGCCTTTGATTCCTTCGACGCACGATAAAAACACGGCTTTCCTTGCGGGAAGCGTGGTTTTCAAATCAAACGATTTCGGCAAAACGTGGGCGATCATCAGCCCCGATCTGACGAAAGCGAATCCCGAAAGATTAAAAGACGCGGGCGGTCCGATCTACACGGAAAACACTTCCGCCGAAGCGTTTGCGACGATTATCAGCCTTGCCGAATCGCCGTTGCAGGCAAATTTGATTTGGGCGGGAACTGACGACGGAAATTTGCAAATTACGAACGACGGCGGGAAAAACTGGACGAATATTATTAAAAACGTGCCGAAAGTTCCCGAAGATTCTTCCGTTTCGCACGTCGAATTATCAAAAGCAAATGTGAACACGGCATATATTTCGATTGACCGCCACAAATTTGACGATTACAGTCCGTATATTTTCAAAACGACGGACGGCGGAAAATCTTTTACGAATATTTCTGGAAATCTGCCCGCCAAGGCTTACGTTCACGTTGTGCGCGAAGACCCGAAAAATCCGAATCTGCTTTACGCCGGAACGGAAGTCGGCGTTTATGCGAGTCATAACGGCGGCGGAAATTGGTTTGAACTGAATATGAAAAATTTCCCGCGTGTTTCGGTTCACGATATTTTGATTCATCCGCGCGATAACGACATTATTTTGGCGACACACGGACGCAGTTTGTGGGTTTTCGACGATGCCGCGCCCGTGCAATTTATGAACGAAAATGTTTTATCGAGAGATAATTTCCTTTTCAACGTGCGTCCCGCCATTCGTTTTACGACGAGATTTACGCGCTACGGAATCGGCGACGATGTTTTTCAAGGCGAAAATCCGCCCAAAGGTGCGCTTATTACTTATTATCTGAAGGACGAGCCGGACAAAAAGACGCAGTTAAAACTTGAAGTTTACGACGCGAAGGGCGCGAAAGTTGCGGAAGTGAAAAATATTCCTAAGAAAAAAGGCTTGAATCGCACGAATTGGAATCTGAGTTACGAAGGCGCGAAACTCAGAAAAACGCCGCCGCCGCAGGAGCAGGGAACTTTCGGTGCGCCGAACGGTCCGCAGGCTGTGCCGGGAATTTACACGGTTAAAATGCTCGTCGGCGATAAAGTTGTCGGCGAAACAAAAGTCGAAGTGCGCGTTGATCCGACGGTTTCGGTAACGCAGGCGGAATTGCAGGCGCAGTTTGATCTGGCGATGCAGCTGCGCGATATGCTCTCAAATCTTGTCGAAGGTTTGCGCTTGCTCGACAGCGCGAAACAGCAAGCCGAACAAATTCAGAGAGTTGCCGAAAATCGCTTGACCGAAGTTCCGCCCGATGTCAAGAAATCTCTCGAAGAATATACGAAGCAGGTTGATAAAATCACGGGCGAACTCGTCGTCGGCGAAGAAGACGGAATCCGCGCGTCGGCAAAATTGACCGATCAGGTCGGCAGATTATATTACTCGGTCAGCGGCGGAAATGCCGCGCCGACTTCGGCAATGCGCGAGCAATATAATTTGTTGAAATCGCTGATGCCCGCGAAATTCGGCGAGATAAACAGATTTATCAGCGAAGATACGGCGCGTCTGAATCAAACTTTGCAGAAAAATAATCTGCCGTTTATAGTTTTGGGCAAGCCGTTTGAGGTGCAGAGATAGAAAGAGATTTTTAATGTAAGAGTAACGCCTTTAGGCGTGAGAAAACGCCGCGCTTCGCCGGCGAAGATCACGCCTAAAGGCGTGACTCTTACTGCTTCGTATTCTGCGAAGCAAACAGTTAAAAACTATTTCAAAATTTCCGCGCCGTCCAAATTCCGCCGATAACTCCGACAAATCCGACTAAAACACTTGCGAATAAATATAAAAAAGCAATCGCAAAATATTTTTCTTCGATCAGTTTCCAAATTTCCAGTTCAAATGTCGAAAATGTCGTAAACGCGCCTAAGAATCCGACAAAAACTGCAAGCCGCAAATTTTCGCCGACGGAGATTTTATCGGTCAGCAAAATCAAGCAAAATCCAATTAAAAATGAGCCGAGAATATTTATAAAAAATGTCGGGAAAGGAAATTTTTCAAAGACGTTGGAAAGCGGAGAGATGTTTAATAAATATCTGGCAATCGCGCCGAATGCGCCGCCGATTCCGACGGCGAGAATTTTTGTAAGATTTTCCATTTATTTCCCGAAAATTTCAATCTCATCGCCGTTTGCCATTATTACTTCGTCCGCCAAATCTATAAAAAGTCCGTGGCAGACAACGCCTTCGATGTCGTTTAATTTGTAGGAGATGTCGCGCACGTTTTCGATCAAGCCGAAATCCGCGTCGAGAATTTTATTGCCCGCGTCGGTTGTGAAAATTTCGCCGTTTTTCTCGCGGATTTTCGCCGTCGCGCCGAGTTCTTCGATCTGTCTTTGAACAAAATTTAACGTCATCGGCACGACTTCGACGGGAATTTTGAACGCACCGAGAGTTTCGACCTTTTTGCTCGAATCGGCGATAATAATTACTTTTTCCGAAAGACGCGCGATTATTTTTTCCTGAAAAAGTGCGCCGCCGCCGCCTTTTATCAAATTCAAATCCGCATCGAATTCGTCCGCGCCGTCAATTGTTAAATCAATCGCCAAAACTTCATCAATCGAAAGAAGCGGAATATTCAAAGATTTTGCCAATTCCGCAGACGCATTCGATGTCGGAACGCCTTTTATTTTCAAGCCGTTTTCGACCATTTTACCAATTTCCTTGATCGCAAATTCCGCCGTCGAACCTGTTCCGAGTCCGATTATTTGGTTGTTTTCGATAAATTTAACGGCTTCTTTCGCCGCGAGTTCTTTTTCTTTTTTTAGTTTTTCGCTCATTTTATTAAATTGGTCCTTGGTTTTTGGCTTTTGGTCTTTGTTATTATTTGTTTTTGGATTCGGCGATCTTTTAGAAAACCAAAAACCAAAGACCGAAAACCAAGTCAAATACGATATTATACATATTCACCAATAGAATGTTTGAAATCAAACGTGCTAAACTGCAAATTTATGGCTGAAACTCTTTTTATTCCGAAAACAGACGACCGCAAAAAAATTTATGATGAGATAATTCCACAAATCGAATCGCTGGTTGCTGGCGAAACGGATTTGACGGCAAATCTGGCGAATATCGCGGCGGTTTTGAAGGAAGCATTCGGATTTTTCTGGGTTGGTTTTTATTTGAAAAAAGAAAACCAACTTGTCTTAAACGCCTTTCAAGGCACGATTGCCTGCACCCGAATCGGCTTGCAAAAAGGCGTTTGCGGACGCGCTTTTACGTCGCGGAAAACCGTAATTGTGCCGAATGTCGAAGAATTTCCCGGACATATCGCGTGCAGTTCGCTTTCGGTTTCGGAAATCGTCGTGCCGATTTTTGAAAAATCGGGCGAAGTTTTCGGCGTTTTGGATGTGGACAGCGATAAATCAGATGATTTTGACGAAACGGACGCGCAAGGTTTGGGAAAAGTCGTGAAAATTATTGAGAATTTAATTTAAACTTTTTGCCATTCCATAGCTTTTACAAATAAATTTAAATGCTTAACATTAGTTGTGGCAACAATTACCTCATCAATATTATTTTCCAGAGAAAATGCTTGAGCAGCTAAAATAACATCCCCGTCTAAAGCAAAGTCTGAAGCAGTCGGCTTACCTTGTTTTCTTGCAAAAGCCCAAAACTCCGCCGCTTTAAGCATAATTTCAGTTGTAATCGGAAGATAATCAAGATTCGTTTTTAATAAGTCAAGGCGTTTTAAGCCTGCAATTTTGTCGGCTCTGAGCAATTCTCGGCGAATTTCATAATCGGCAATTTCAGGCACGAAAACAAAATCACCATTTGCAAGAAGATTTTGCAGCCAATTTGCACAAGCCAGATTTTGCTTGGAAGCGTTTGGATTTGTAACCATTCCAAGCGGCGCGGAATCGAGTAATATAAAGCGGTTCATTTGAAGAATTTACGGTCAGACAGACGATTTTCGTCAAGTTCTTTTTTTAAATATTCCCAAGTTTCTTTCTGCTCTTGTTCGTCGCCTTTTTCAATCCAAGAATCAAGTAATTCAATTGCCTTTTTGTTTTTCTTGGAAATTTTACCCGACGAGTTTTTGGATTTAATGATAATTTTATTTTGCTCTGTCATTTGATTTCTATTTCCATTCTACTGCTTCAATGCCAAGTATAACAAAATTTGTTAGACTTATTTTGAAAATTTACGAAAAAGACAAATGAAAAATATAGTTGGCGCGACAAGCGAAAAAACGAAAAAATACGCGGAGCGTTTTCCGAACGCCGCTGAAAATCATTTTAGAGAAGCAAATGGTTTGCAGTTTTCGTCAATCGGAATCGGAACTTATCTGGGAAATTACGACGCGGAAACCGATCAAAATTACGTTGATGCGATTGAAAAATTTGTCCAATCGGGCGGAAATGTAATTGATACGGCGGCGAATTATCGTTTTCAGAGAAGCGAGCGAAGCATCGGCAAAGCGTTGCGGAAGTTGAACGAGAAGGGTTTTGCGCGGGAAGAATTGGTGATTTGCACGAAGGGCGGTTATCTGCCGTTTGACGGAAAACCGCCGACGGATGTTAAGAGATATTTTCAGGAAAATTTTGTTGAAAAGGGAATTGCGGATTTTGACGAATTGGTTTCGGGAAGTCATTGTATGTCGCCCGATTATCTGCAAAGTCAATTGGATCAGTCGCTTGTGAATATGGATTTGTCGGCGGTTGATGTATTTTATGTGCATAATCCCGAATCGCAATTGTCGGAAATTGACAAAGCGACGTTTGAAGCGCGTCTGGCAATGGCGTTTGAAAGGCTTGAAGAAAATCGCGCGGACGGAAAACTGCAATTTTACGGCGTTGCGACGTGGAACGGTTTTCGCGTTTCGCCGCAGGACGCGGGTTTTCATTCGCTCGAAAAAATGGTGCAGATTGCCGAGCAGATCGGCGGAGCGAAGCACGGTTTCAAGTTTATTCAAATGCCTTTTAATTTGGCGATGCCCGAAGCGTTTGTTTTGCCGAATCAACAGTTAAACGGAAAGGTCGAAACCACTTTAAAAGCGGCGGAAAATTTAGGCGTGAGCGTCGTGGCGAGTGCTTCGATATTGCAGGGAAAACTCGCGCAAAACGTGCCGCTTTATATCCGTGAAACGCTCGGAAATCTGACGACGGATGCGCTGACGAGCATTCAATTTGCGCGTTCGGCTGCGGGCATTACGACGGCTTTGATCGGAATGAGCAGCACGAATCACGTTGCGGAAAATATGAAATTGGTAGAAATCGAACCAACGAAAGCTAGTGAATTTCAAGAATTGTTTGCCAAGTAAAGTTTCGGACTTTATACGATTTGCCATTCGGAATAGATTATAACTGATAGATCATAGATGAGAGATTCAAATCTATCGGTTATAATCTTTTTTGTATCAGCAAATTCCGAATTAATTGAAGAGTGTGCAAATTAAAGCAGTTTTATTTGCAGCATTTAACACTAAAAAACAATTGATAATTAGTAGATCACGAAATAAATATTTTGCGATAGTTTTATGTTGAAACAGCGGAAAAATAATGTTTCCGCTTAGATGGTTAATTCTCAATTCTCAAATCTCAATTATATTGTAAGTGTCTGACTTTGAAAGAATACTTACAATATAATTGAGATTTGAGAATTGAGAATTGAGAATTTTCATCTGTTTAGCAGACTCTTTTTATAATGAACCCCAAAAACTGGACAGGTAGTTAAGGTGGAAAATGATGTTAAAATGATCCGTAAATTTAACATTATGAGAACCACTAAAAAAAGGAAAGTTTATAAACCGGAATTCAAAGCTAAAGTTGCTTTGGAGGCGGCTCGTGGCAGATTGACGATCAATCAGATCGCTAAAGAATTTGAAGTTCACCCGAATCAGGTTTCGACTTGGAAGAAGCAGTTTCTGGAGTCTTTACCGCAGATATTCGAGAATCCGGGTAAATCCAAAAGCCTTGAACATGAAGAACTAACTAATCAATTGTATCAACAGATCGGGCAACTTAAAGTTGAACTTGATTGGTTGAAAAAAAAATCTGTCCGGCTCGCTTGAAGATAAGAAAAGTCTGATCGAGCGGGAGCATCAAGAGATTTCAGCGGTTCGGCAATGTGAGCTGTTAGGCATCAATCGGTCAAGTCTTTATTATCAAGCAAAGACGGTAAGCGATGAGGAGATGCGGTTGCTCAAGCTGATTGACGAGGAATATACAAGGCATCCGTTCTACGGTTACCGGAAGATGACCGAGTATTTGCGGAGACTTGGGTTTTCGGTCAATCACAAGCGGGTGCGGCGTTTGATGAGGAAGTTGGGATTGGCAGCCGTTTATCCGAAGCCGAATTTATCAAAGCCTGATAAAGAGCATCTTCATTTTCCGTATTTGTTGAAAGAACTGGAGATAGTCCGTCCGAATCAGGTTTGGGCGACGGACATCACCTATATCAGAATGCGTGATGGATTCATCTATTTATTGGCGATCTTAGATTGGTATTCGCGGTTTGTGATCGAGGTTGAGGTTTCGAACTCGTTGGAAGCGAGCGGCTATGTCAGTTGTTTGAAACGAGCATTGGGAGAAATTCGACCTGAGATATTCAACTCCGATCAGGGAAGTCAGTTTACAGCGTTGGAATGGCTCAAAGTGCTGCAAGGACACGAGATAGTGATAAGTATGGACGGACGCGGCAGGTGTTTTGACAATATCATGGTCGAGCGTTTGTGGCGGAGTGTGAAATACGAAGAAGTATATTTGAAAGATTACCGTGATGTCTGGGAAGCCGAAGACAGTTTGCGAAAATACTTTGAATTTTACAATTATGAAAGACCGCATCAGTCGTTAAAATATAAAACGCCGGCAGAAGTTTATTGGAGCGGATCGAAAAAATAATAAATCGGAAGGAGAAAAAATCGGAGATTTTTATATATCAAAACTCCACCTTAAAAAAGTCTATTTGCTGTCTAGACAATGGGGTTCACTTTATTTTGTAAATTGACGAAACTGATTTAGTGATCTACTAAGAATGGATAGCGGATATTTGATAATTTTATTTTTGAGAAAAGCAAAATCTATCAATTATCAATTATCCGCTATCAATTATTTTGTAAGTTTTCTTACACATTCTAATTTGCTCGGTCTTAAATAAATTTTTAATTTTCCGATTTATTCGATCAAAATTTGAATCTTTTTTAAATATTTATGAATGTTATTGAATATCCTTTTTGGGTTTGGGTTTTCTTTTTCGCCGTCGTTTTTGTCGCGCTTTTTGTGGACATCGGCATTGTCAATCGCAAAGCGCACGCGCCGTCGCGCAAGGAAACGATTGTCTGGAGCATCGTCTGGGTTTCCATCGCGCTGGCGTTTAACGTCTTTATTTATTGGGTTGTTTCTGATCTTTACGGCGCGGAAACGGGACTTTTTAAGGCGAAACAGTTTTTTACGGGTTATCTGATCGAGCTTTCGCTTTCGATTGATAATTTGTTCGTCTTTTTGTTAATCTTCAATTATTTTGCCGTTCCGAAAGAATATCAGCATCGCGCTCTGTTTTGGGGAATTTTTATGGCACTCGTGATGCGTATGGTGATGATCTTCGCCGGAGCGCAGCTTGTCGAGCAGTTTCACGGAATTTTATATTTTTTCGGCGCGTTCCTTATTTATACGGGAATCAAAATGTTTTCCGAAGACGAGGAATTTAATCCCGAAGACAGTATGATTGTGTCTTTGACGACGCGCTTTATCAGGATTTCAAAAGAATACGACGGCGAGAAATTTTTCGTTATACGCGAAGGCAAACGCGTCGGAACATTGCTTTTGTTGGTTTTAGTTGTGATAAACGTCGCTGATCTGGTTTTCGCCGTTGATTCGATTCCGGCGATCTTCGGAATTACAACCGACAGATTTATCGTCTATACGTCGAACATTTTTGCTATTTTAGGCTTGCGGACGTTCTTTTTTCTGCTTGCAGGTTTGGCTGAAAAATTTCATTATCTCAAATACGGTTTGGCGTTTGTTCTAAGTTTTATCGGCTTTAAGATGCTTCTGCCCTTGTTCGCCGAAGGGCTTCTGCTCATTGCCGACAAACAGACCGCTTTCGGGCATTTTCTGGAAAATTTTCTCGCGCACAAATACGCGCAAGAGGTTATAAACATATCGCTCGCCATCGTCGTTTTGGCGATTGCCGCGTCTATCGTTTTATCGCTCGTTATTCCGGCAACGAAAGAGCATATAGAAAAGATCGAAGAAAAATTTGAAGACGAATAGAAACAGAAATCTTCGGGCAGATTTATCGCTGATGAAATGGATAACAAACCGGGAAAATTTTATATTGACTGGTGGAACGTCAAAAAAAGCACCATTTACGGAATTGCCGCCGTATTGATAATGCTTATTTTGCTCGGCGCGGGCGGTTGGTGGATTTGGGCGAACAGAGATTCAATCGGAACAACGGACAAAACGGAAATCCCGAAAGATGCGGCGCGTGTCGTTTCTTTTGAAGGCGACGTGAGAATAATTCGCGCCGCGACCAGAGAAACGATTTTGGTAACGAAAGAAACATTCGTTTCGGCGGGCGATACGATTCAGACGCAAGCCGACGGGCGTGCGAGAATTCAGATGATTGACGGTTCGACGCTTTATGTTCGCCCGAACAGCACGGTTATTATCCGCGACAGTTCTTCGATTTTCGGCGGAACTGATGTGCGCGTCGCGCTCGACGACGGGCAGATCAACGTCCGCACCGAAGATCAGCCGGAAAACGCGCAAAATATCGTCGAAGTGCAGGAAACGGAAAACGAACTGATGGCGCAGACCGACGCGAGTTTTAATATTAATCCGAACACGAAGGTCGGTGAAATCAGAATCAGCCGCGGCGGAGTTGAAAGCAATGCGGACGGCAGAACGACGATTATTAAAGAAGGCGAATTTGCTTCGGTCAATAACGGTAAACTTGCTTCTAAAGAAAAATTGATCACGCCGCCAAAACCCGTTTCGCCCGCTTCATCCAAACAAATTGTGGTTTTCGGCGAAGTCGGCGAAGTAAACTTCACTTGGCAAAAAAACGAATCGGTTTCAATTGAAAATTATCAACTGCAAATTGCCAAATCGCCTTTTTTCGTTTCAAATTCGATAGTTTTGGAGCGCACATCGCTTAAAAGTTCGAGTTTTTCCGACAGAAATATCTCGCCCGGAACTTATTATTGGCGGGTTCGCGCAACGGCGGATTCGGGGCAGACCAGCGATTGGAGCGAACCCGTCCGATTTTCGGTTATCAGAGGCACGGGTGGAACTCGTATAACGGCGGGCGATTGGGAAGTCGAAAGAATCGGCGGCAGAATTTATTTGGTCAGCGGAAAAACAAAACCGGGCGCAATTGTTCGGGCGAACGGGCGCGAAACTTTCGCGCAAGGCGACGGTTCTTTCCGTCTGCAACTCGCCGGATCGGGAAATGTCAGATTTGAAATCAGCGATGAACAGGGAAACCGCAGCAGTTTTTTAGTATCTTTGAGTTCGGGGAAAGTTTTGAGATAATGGATAATGTTAGGAAAGAAGTATAAAATTATCCGTTATCCATTATCAGTTATTAACTGATGTTACGCAGATGAGTAAATTTCCTATCGCTGAAGGCGACAAAGATAATAGCGTAGGGTGAAATGAAGCGAGAGCGAAATGTAACCCTACGTCCGATTGAAAAAAACATTTGCTCGCTGAAAGTGAGCAACAACGAGCGCGAATTTGCTGCTTCACCTGACGCTGTTAAATTAGTCGCTTTCAGCGATGAAAACCAAAATCGCGTAACGTGAGTTAATAAAGGAGTAAAATTTTATCGGCATTCATCACACACATTCGGGCGACGACAGAACGGCGCAGAAAACGGGCAAGTTAAAACTCGCGCTCGGTTTAACGTCCGTTTATATGTTTGCCGAAGTGATCGGCGGCTGGTGGACGAACTCGCTCGCTCTGCTTGCCGACGCGGGACATATGTTGACCGATGTTGCCGCGCTCGCGCTGACTTTGGCGGCGATTTGGTTTGCGGCGCGTCCGGCAACCTCGAAAAAAACTTACGGTTATTATCGTCTGGAAATTCTCGCCGCTTTCGTCAACGGCATCGCCCTTGTTCTGATTTCGCTGTGGGTAATTTACGAGGCTTACGAAAGATGGAATCAGCCGGTTGAAATTTTAGGGTTTGAATTAACTTTGATCGCCGTCGGCGGACTCGTCGTAAATCTGATCGCCGCGTATCTGCTGCACGGCGATCATCAGCACGATTTGAATATGCGCGGCGCGTGGCTGCACGTTATCGGCGACGCGCTCGGTTCGGTGACGACAATCATCGCGGGTATTTTAATTCTCGCTTTCGGCTGGATTTGGGCGGACGCGGTAACGAGCGTGCTTATCAGCTTAATTATTATCTTCGGCGCGTGGCGGCTGATCCGCGATTCGGTTAATGTTCTGCTCGAAGGCACGCCTTCGCACATCAATGTTGCCGCCGTCGAGGAAGCGATTTTGCAGCATAAAAACGTCGAAAACATACACGATCTGCACATCTGGACGATAACTTCCGGGATGGAAGCATTGAGCGTTCACATTGTTCACAATGAAAATGTCGAGCAAACCGCGCTGATGAAAACTATCAGAAAAAATCTGCACGATCAGTTCGGCATAGACCATCTGACGATTCAGATGGAAACGCCCGAAGACGAACAGGACGGCAGACATTTTTGTTTTTCGGGCAAAAATTGCTTTACGACTTCGGAAATAAATAACTGAATTTTGTAAACTGATGCCGCCGTTTTTCGGGAAATCCGACATCCGTTCGTAAATTTGAGTTATTTGACGAAAAGCGGGCGAGAGAGCAACCCTTCCCAACCTGCTAATTTAATAAATTTGCGCTTTTTTCATTTTATCTTGAACAGATCATTACATCTAAGCAGGTCGTAATATGTTTTCAAAGATAATCCGAATGCAGAAACACGCACAAAGTAAGTGTGTTCTTTGCGCCCTTACGAGCGCAGCGGGCTTCTGCATTATCCTTGATTACTTTTACTCATCTGCTTAACTGTTCAAGATTAAAAAGATTGCAGGTCTGGAAGAATTGCTCTCTCGCCTGCTTCTTCCAAATTAAAATTAAAAGAATTAAAAATTGCTTATGCCGATTACCAATCTCGCTTACGGAAAATCACGAATAGAATTCGATTATGACGAAAATCGTTTTGACGTTTTAGGCGAAAACGAAACGCGAAAACCTCTGACTGATGTAGAGATCGGCGAAAAACTCGACAAACCTTTTGATTCAAAAACAGTTGAAGAAATCGTCAAACCGGGCGAAACGGTTTTGATCGTCGTGCCGGACCAGACGCGTAAAGCGGCGAGCGGGCAAATTGTAAATCTGCTCGTCCGCCGCCTGATCGCCGGCGGCACGATGCCTTTTGACATTCGCGTAATTTTTGCGACGGGAATTCACAGGCGCGTGACCGAAGCGGAAAAAGCCGAGATCGTCACGCCGTTTATCGCTCAGAGAATCAAAATGCTCGATCATAATCCGCGCGATTTGATGCAGATCGTAAAATTCGAGCAGACGGCGGGCGGGCTTCCCGTCGAAATAAACCGCGCCGTTACGGAACACGATCACACAATTATCATCGGCGGAATCGGTTTTCATTATTTCGCGGGTTTTACGGGCGGACGGAAATTGATCTGTCCCGGTCTTGCTTCGCCGCGCACGATTTCCGCCACTCACGCGCTGGCTTTTGACTGCGAAAGAAAAACCAGACGCGGCGGCGTTGAAACGGGAAAACTCGCGGGAAATGCCGTTCACGAAGCGTTTATAGAAGTTGTCCGCAGATTTCCGCCGAGTTTTGCAATCAATTCGATTATCAATAAAAACGGCGAGGCGATTGAAATTTTCGCGGGCGATTGGGAAACTTCGCACGAAAAAGCGTGTCAGTTTTACGCGGAAAATCACACGATTGAAATTAAGGAAAAACGCGAAATCGTTATCGTCAGCTGCGGCGGTTTTCCGCACGATACGAATATGATTCAAGCGCACAAGGCTTTAGACGCGGCGGCAAACGCCTGCGCGGACGGCGGCACGATTATTTTTTTAGCCGAATGCCGAAACGGTTTGGGCAGAAATGATTTTTTGGATTGGTTTGAAGCGAAAAACAGCGAAGAATTAGCCGAAAAGTTGTGCGAAAAATACAAGGTAAACGGACAGACGGCGTGGAGTCTGCTGAAAAAGGCGGAAAATTTTGATGTTCGGATAATAACGAATCTGCCGAAAGAAGAAACGCGCTCGATGCGTCTGCACAAAGCGCGTGATTTGGAAAGCGTTTTATCAAAAATTGATAAAAACAAAAAGGGTTACATTTTGCCTTTCGGCGCGAAATACTTGATAAAATCCTAGAAAAACTATTTTACCAACTCGAAAGTTCTGCCGATAAAATTGATATTGTTGCGAATCGAAAGAAGCCTGTCTTTTATTCCGGTAAAGCGCAATACATAATAAGTATCATCGCCGGTTTGCAGAAAAATCATTCTGCCCGACCAGTTTCTGCCGGATTTTACGAATTCGTAATTGAGAACTTTGCCGGAAAGTCTCCCCTGAAAAGTTTCTTCTTTTCCGACTACAAAACCCGAAAGAAACTGCAATTTCTGTTCTTCGCCGCGAATTATATCCGAAAGTGTTTCGCCCGGTTTGGCATTTATTTTGCGAATTTCCAAATGACCGTCTTTTCTGTCCACATAAGCATATTCGACGTTCGGGCTTATTTTAGACGGTTTGACGACCATAATCCATTTGTCGTTCGGCAGATCGAATGTATATTCGACGTTCTCGTTTTGAAACGTCGTCGTTTGAGCAAAAGCGGAAAAAGCGAACGCAAAAATTATTACGATGGAAAACAAAAACGGGAATTTTTTTAATTTCATAGTATTTATTCCTTTAATAAAATGCGGATTATCATAAATCCTTCTGCGGTAAAAACTCGGCTTTTTATAAATATATAGATGCTGCTTGTTTTACCGGCGGTTGTCTTTTAATAGTTCATCGGAATACTTTTGATTATACGGATTAAGAATTTGATACACAAATTTTTCAACTATTTTCTCAAGCGAAACGTCTAACGCAGAGATTGGAAAAAACGTCTGTTCGTTTAAATTATTCGAGAGGTTTTAATAAAAAAAGTGATAAACAAGCAATTTTCAAAAGCCGAAAAATTGATTGCCCTGATGATGATGCTGGCGATGTTCAGCCCGATTTTTGCCGTCGGCGCAAACGCACAATTGATGAATAAAAAGCAAAACGCTTTGACCGAAGACCAAAAAATTATGCACGTTCTCAATCGTTTGGGTTTCGGTGCGCGTCCCGGCGATGTCGAAAAGGTAAAAGCCGTCGGCATTAAAAAATATATCGAGATGCAGTTGAATCCCGCTTCGATCAATGATTCGGTTGCGGAAGCGAAGGTAAAAAATCTGGAAATTCTGCAAATGCCGACTGAAGAAATTTTCGCCAAATATCCGAATCCGGGCGCACTTTTGCGAATGCTCGGAGGAAACGGCAGAAGAGCCGATCAAAATTCTGCGCGGAACGAGCAGATGAATACTGAGCAATCCGAGCAGAATCAACAAACCGAACGGCGTGAGCGCAAAGAAAAGTTGCTGAAAATTTATCAGGAATACGATTTGCGCCCCGCGAATCAGATTGTCAGAGATTTAGCGGCATCGCGCGTTCTTCGCGCCGTTTACTCAGAACGGCAATTGCAGGAACAGATGGTTGATTTCTGGACGAATCATTTTAACGTCTATGCTGGAAAAGGCGCGGTTCGCTGGTATCTGCCGAGTTATGACCGCGACGTTATTCGTCCGAACGCGCTCGGAAATTTCAGAGATTTGCTCGCTGCCACCGCCAAAAGTCCGGCGATGCTTTTTTATCTGGACAATTTTCAAAGCACCGCGCCCGAAGCCGATATAAACGGAGAAAATCGGAAAAATAACCGCCAACAGCAGTTTATTTTAAGCGGAAAACCGCTTCCGCCGAGAATGCGCGAAAGACTCAAGGAAAGATATAACGCGAGCGACGCGCAGCTTGACCGGCGGCTCGAACAAATGCGCGAACAGGCGAAAAGACCGAAACAAAAACGCGGAATAAACGAAAATTACGCCCGCGAATTGATGGAACTTCACACGCTCGGAGTTGACGGCGGTTTCGCGCAGAAGGATATTGTCGAAGTCGCCCGCGCTTTTACCGGATGGACGATTTTTGACGCACGCGGCTATCGAAAGGCGGCGGGAAATATGATCGAAGGCACGGAAAACAAACGTGCAAACCGCCGGATGAAAAGATCGGGATTTTCTCCCGATTCCGAATCAGGAGAATTCGTTTTCAACGAGCGTCTGCACGACAAGGGCGAAAAAACGGTTCTCGGTCAGAAAATAAACGAAGGCGGAATCAAAGACGGCTTAAAGGTAATTGACATTCTCGTTAAAAATCCGGCGACGGCGAAATTTATCGCCCGCAAATTAGCCGTCAAATTTGTCAGCGACGATCCGAGCGAACAATTGGTGAATCGCGTTGCCGACGCTTTTCACAAATCAAACGGCGACATCAAAACGACTCTACGCGCACTTTTTACCGATGAAGAATTCTTTGCCCCGCAAAATTATCGGGCGAAGATCAAAACGCCGTTTGAACTTATGGCGAGTTCGCTTCGCGCTCTCGATGCGGATACGAACGCCAGTCCCGCGCTGCTCGGTTTGCTCGTGAAAATGGGCGAACCGCTTTATGGTTTTCAAGCACCGACGGGCTTTCCCGATACGGCGGCGGATTGGGTAAACACGGGCGCGTTGCTCGAACGAATGAATTTTGCCGTTGCCGTCGCGTCAAACCGGATTCGCGGAACGCGCGTCAACTTAGACGAATTTCGCGCCGATAATAAACGGGAAATTTTAGACGAAGCCGTAAAAGATATTTTAGGCGGCGAAATTTCTCCGAACACGAAATCCGCGCTTTTGCGGCAGATCGAAAAACCGCTGATCGAACCGAAATTAGCCGTTGAAGAAGACGAATTTGATGAAATTGAGAATGACTCGATAAAAGCAATGCCGAATCAAAGGCGCAATCGGCAGAACAGGCAGGCGCGTTTAATGAATCCGAACGGCGACCCGGAAGTTTTCAAAGTCGTCGGACTTCTTTTAGGTTCGCCCGATTTTCAGCGGCAGTAAAATTAAAAAGGGAAAAGTCTGTAATTTTACGCGGACTTTTCTCAAAAATATCTCTCAAATAAACGCCTCGACAGACATTTTGAATCTTGCCGCTAACTTTTTCGCTTGTTCGGCGGTAATGCCGCGCTTACCTGACAAAACTTCTGAAACAATGCCCTGACTGCTGAAAATATCGAGTAGATCAACTTGCCGCAAATTATTTTCTTTTATTAAATAATTTAAAGTGTCGGAAGGCGCGGCTCTTTTAATTTCCGGCATCACTTTTTTATCATAGCTTTCAAGTAAATTTGCCAGCAGATCAAAAAGCCGATCTTCTTCGGGCGAGCGTTTCTTTTTGAAAAGACTTGCAAATATATTTTCAATTCGTTTGTATTCCTTGTCATCGGTGATAGCGGCGGGAAGCGCGTCACTTAAAAGTTGTCCGTATATTTTTTTATTCATAATAGTTCACCTTTTATTCGCAATCGGGTTTCCATTTATCTTTATCATATTCTTTATGAGTTAAAACGGCTCTGATAAATACGAGATGTTTCTTATATTCGATCATTGCAATTATGCGATATTTGTTTCCGCCAAGATTAAAAACAACACATCGGCTATAAATATCGGCAGAGTTAAAAGTTTGCCGAACATCTGAAAAATTTTGCCAGTCCGAATCTCTCACCTTTGAAATCCAGTTTTTCATCGCCGCTTCAGATTCTTTGTGCTGTTCCCAAAACTCTTTAATCGTTTTCTCTGAAATGATTCGCATAAATTAATTTCTCAATTAAATTTAATATCTCAAATTGAGATATTAAGGTCAAATTTAATACGGTGATTTTATTTGATAAAATTTAGCGGCTGTTTTTATGCGAATGAAAGATATTTTTTTGTTTGACTTGCTTATAATTTTCTCGGTTTGATGAACTAAAACTGTCAAATAACAATTTGCATATTTGAAAATGTTTATAAAAATCAGGCAGATAATTGACAAAATTGCGGAAGATTCGAGCTGCAAAACTCTTTATTAATTTCTTATTCTGTGTCGCTTTCAAACAGATTTATTTTGCTCAAGCCCTTTTCTTTGACTTTCTGAAAAGCGGTTCGGATGTCAGTTTCGGCTTTGCCGATAATGCGGCGCACGACTTGTTCGGGACGGGCTTTAAAATAAGTGGAATAAATTTTATGATAGCCGTTCGGCGAAGCGGGAGAAAAATAATAATTTGAGATGCAGCAGCGAACCACGTCTTTTTTTACTTCGCTGATTGAATACCACGAATTTTCGTTGGTGGAAGTTATCACCAAACGGTTGAAAAGACTCGGAATTTCAATTGCCCGGTTTACGTTCTCGTCCCAGAGTTCTAAAGTTCCGCCGTATTCGGCTTGCCAATCGGGTGAGCAAAAATAGAGCAGATTCAAAACTCTGTAATTTTCCAGCCGGCTGTCGTGAGAATCGTCAAGGCGCGGATTTGAAAAATGTCCTTTTGCCATCGCGCTGATGCTGCCGGCGGACGAAAGAGAATCGCCGACAACTTGTTTTGTCTGCGTGATTTCCGAGATTTTTTCGATTACCCGTTCGTCTTGAAATGCGAGCGTTGCGTCGGAAACGATTGGTTTATATTTATTCAGAGATTTTGAGGTGTAATTTTTCTCGCGCAAATTGTCCGAAAGCCGCATCTGCTCGAAGGATGGAAAATCTATAAAGATTTTTCGGGCGATTTCTTCGGGAAGTAAATTGTCAATCGTCGCAAAATGAGTGCTGATTTTTCCGTCTTTCCGAAAATCTTCTCTTATCTTCTCCTCGTCCTTTTCAAGCCGTTCGACGATAATTTTTACAATCTTCTCACGCATAAATACAACTAGCTCCAAAATGTTATTCGCTCGCGGGCGAATTTCGGATTCAAGAAAATAACCTGACCAAAAACGCTTTTCGCGCGTCTAATATATTGTTGACGGATTTTTTTTGGAATTTTGTTTTGAGATATTCAAGATTATGGACAGAAGATATTTTTTAAAATCGGGCGGAATCACGCTGGCAAGTTTCGGTTTGATGAGCGTCGCGCCGGATTTTTTGCAGCAGTTTGCAAATGCGGCAGCAGTCCGCGACGGTTACAGGCGAAAAAAGATTTTGATAACGATCTTTCAGCGCGGCGCAGTTGACGGTTTGAATATGGTCGTTCCTTTTGGCGAAAGCGATTATTACAAATTGCGCCCGACAATCGGGATTGCAAAGCCGAATTCAAACGGCGGCGCGGTCAATTTAGACGGTTTTTTCGGGGTTCATCCGGCACTCAAACCGCTTGAAAAATTCTGGCGAAATAAACAGCTTGCCGTCGTTCATTCCGCCGGTTCGCCCGACAATACGCGCTCGCATTTTGACGCGCAGGATTATATGGAATCGGGAACGCCGGGCATAAAATCAACCCGCGACGGCTGGCTCAACCGCGTTTTGCAAACCGAAAACGAAACGGAAGTTTCGCCGTTTCGCGCCGTGGCGATAAATCAGCAGATTCCGCGCTCGCTCGTCGGACGCGCTCCGGCGGTGGCAATGACGAATTTGCAGGATTTCGCCATCAAAGCGGGCGCATATACAAATTCCGTGCAGGGCGGTTTTGAAAATTTGTGGCAAAAAAACGCTAATGATTCTTTAAGCGACACGGGACGCGAAACATTCGAGGCGATGAATTTTCTCAAGCAAGCCGATCCCGCGAAATATCGGGCGCAAAACGGCGCACGTTATCCGAATACAAAACTCGGCAACTCGCTTTTGCAAATCGCGCAATTGATAAAAGCCGGAGTCGGTCTGGAAATCGCCTTCGCCGAATCGGGCGGTTGGGACACGCACTTGAATCAGGGCGGCGCAAACGGGCAGCTTGCCAACAATCTGCGCGATTTCGGCGGTTCGATTGCCGCGCTCGCTGCGGATTTGGGCAAACAAATGGACGACGTAATAATTTTAACAATGAGCGAATTCGGCAGAACAGCCCGCGAAAACGGCACGCGCGGCACGGATCACGGACACGGCAACGCGATGTTGATCTTGGGAAATTCGGTCAAAGGCGGAAAAGTTTACGCCGATTGGAAAGGCTTAAATTCCGGCGGACTTTACGAAGGACGCGATTTAGCCGTAACGACGGATTTCCGCGACATTTTCGGCGAAATCGCCTTTAAGCACTTAAATAACAAAAACTTAAAGTCAATTTTCCCCGGCTACGAAGCGAGCGCGAAAAATTTCAGAAATTTTATAGGTTAATTCAACAGGCAGAAACCCGACAGTTATGGAGGGTGCTGTTTATAAACTATTTTTAACCAATAACTTGATCGGTTTGCTGTCAGCACCCTCCATAACTGTCGGGTTTCTGCCTGTTTATAATAAAATCGTTCTTTCGGAAATAAATTTCCCGTCTTCCGGCTTTCTGCCCAAAATCAGAAACTTTTGCAGTAAGGTTAGTTTTTCCTTCGGCTCTTTCGGAATTTCCACATAATCAATGACAACTTTTTCGTCTTCCGAGAAAATCTTAAAATAATTCAAACGAAATGTCGGATAATAAATTCCCGGCAATAATCCGAATCTGACCGAAACTCTTTTTAGGATTTTCAGCCAAGTTCCCGTATTTATTATCGCCCGCCCGTTTTCTTCGATCAAAAAAGCGTCGTGCGTGTGTCCGAAAATGAAGATGTGAACGTCCGGGTTTTCCGTAAAAACATTTCTCGCTCTGCTTAAATAAATCGCGTTTGCTTCATCGGTCGGCGCAGATTTAAATTGCGGAAAAACCTGCATCCGGCGAAGCGTGGCGCGAATGTCGCGGTAAACGAAATAAAGCGGAACGGCGACGACGAAAATGAAAAACCAAACCGCCATACTGATCGTGATGATCCAGCTTAAAACGTCGCCAACTAAGCCGAGAGCGAAAATCAGGCGGTTTTCGAGCAGAATATTAAAATCGAAAATTCCGACGTATTCTAAAAACTGCGCGGCAAGCGCGATCACGGTAATCGTTAAAAGCAGCAAAAAAGGCACGATCAGCCAGCGCAGAACGATGTTCATTTCGTTGTAAAAATAATTTGAAACGAGCCAGTCGGGAATGCTTCTCACGTCAACCGAGCGAATGTCTTTGAGCCAATCGCTGCGCCCGAAAACAGAATATTTACTCGCGCCGCTGACCAGAGATTCCGTGATAAAATAGCCGACGGGCAGCGAGTGTATGTTGCCGTAATCGGTGGCGGAATTATACGGATCAATTTGCTGTCCGTGTTCGATCCAAATTTTTTTGCCCGCGATCTCGCGCGTGAAATGAAGCGCGGTGTCGAGTTTGATGTTGTATTGGGCGAGTTTGTTTATGTAAGCGATGTCGCAGGCAAGGTCGTAATCGTGATTGCCGACCATCATCGTTATCTGAATTTTCGCGCCCGTTTCGCGTAACTGCTCGAAAATTTCCGTGTGATATTTGACGATCTCATCAAACTGCTTTGTGCCGCGGGCGGTTGTCAGTTCCCAAAAACCGAACGTATCGCCCGCGATAATCAACTCGGTTTCTTTATCTTTTTCCGCCAATTCGCGCAAAAACGCAGCAAATTCGTCAGTAAAATCGCAAACCATCAACTGACCGTCGCCGCCAAAATGCAGATCGCTGACAAAATAAAATTCCTTGGGCATAACAGAGGGGATAAGTGAGAAGTGAGAAGTGAGAAATGAGAATTTCAGAAAGACAAAATTAATTCTCACCTCTCACTTCTCACTTCTCACCTAACCTGCGATATAGCTTTCAAGCTGCTCGATTTTATACTGCTGTTCGGCGATTATTGCCTTGACCAGATCGCCGATTGAAAGAACTCCGACGACTTTTTCTTCTTCGAGAACGGGCAGATGGCGAACTCTCTTTTCCGTCATCGTCTGCATACAATCTTCAACTGTGTGTTCCGGTTTTACTTTGAAAACCTCCGCCGACATAATATCTCTGACCGGCGTTTTGCTCGAAGATTTACCTTGCAAAATTACTTTTCTGGCGTAATCTCTTTCGGAAACTATTCCGATAAGTTGCTCGCCGTCAATAACTAACAGCGCACCGATCTTTTTTTCAGCCATTAATTTAATCGCGTCCAAAACAGAATCTTCCGATGTAATATGCCAGATTTCTCTGCCTTTTAAATCCAAAATATGTTTAACTAATTTCATTTTGTTCTCCTCGATCCAGATAGAATTTTTACAAACCGATAAAATCCCGGTTTCAATTTCAGCTTAAACTTCCGTTCGCTCTATAATGATGTGATGATATTTTATCTGACGCTTAATATCAAACTTTTTTGCAGTTTGCTATTCTCTAATCAATGCTCAAAAAGCGCAGCGAAAAACTCGAAAGAATAGACACGGGCGATTATACGGCGGAAGAATACGAGCGTTTTCTGCGCGAAATAAGTTTTATAAACAAATATCTGGGCGACGTTCGGGCATTAAAAAAAACTCTTCTGCAAGATATTGAAAAAGAAAATCCGGGAAAGTTTTCCGTTTTGGACATCGGCGCGGGTTCGGGCGAATTTCTTCGCGTTATCGCCCGATTTGCCCGCAAACAAAAACGCAAAGCAAATCTCGTCGGCTTGGAACTAAACGCCCGTTCCGCCGATTCGATTTTAGAAAAATCAAAAAATTTTGCAGAAATAAACTCAGTTCGCGGCGACGCGCTCAGATTGCCTTTTGCCGATAAATCTTTTGATTACGCCGTTTGCTCGCTTTTTACGCATCACTTTTCAGACGAGAAAATAATCGAAATTTTCTCGGAGATGAAACGCGTTTCGCGCCGCAAAATTTTCGTCATTGATCTGCACCGCCATCGTTTCGCTTACGTTTCATACAAAATTTTCTGCACGGTTTTTCGCATCAGTCCGCTTGTCCGGCAGGACGGTGCGCTTTCGATTTTGCGAAGTTTTACGCCGAAAGACTTGGAAAAATTAGCGCAGAAAGCAGAATTTGAAAATTTTTCGGTCAAAAGATACTTTCCGTTTCGGCTTGTTTTACAAAACAGCCAAAAAAGCAAATAATACGGCTTACCAGTAAATAGGTTCGATATAATGCAGAAACACGCACGCGCGTAAGTGTGCAAAAGTTCTGACACACTTACGCGCGTGCGTGTTTCTGCAAAATCAACTTATCATACCTACCAAATGATTCTCGATATTACATCAAAAATTTAATTGACTTATTCGCATTTTATCAAGAAAATCAAATTATTATGAATATATCAAAAATTAAACTTACCGTTTTTTCGTTGTTAATTCTGTTCGTCTGTTCAAGTGCGGCTTTTTCTCAATCGCAGCTTGACTTAAATGTAGAGGCTTGCGACAAGTATAAAAAAGCCGATGCCGAGTTGAACAAAACTTATCGGCAGATTTTGACCGAATACAAGGACGACAAATTATTTCTGCAAAAATTGAAATCGGCACAAAATGCGTGGATAAAATTTCGGGACGCATCGCTTGAAGCCAGATTTCCTCTCAAGCCGAATGAAAATGCCAACCAAAAATTCGGCAGCGTTTATCCGATGTGCAGGTGTTTCGTGCTGACGGAAATTACGGAAAAACGGACTGAGGAATTAAAACTATGGACTGAAGGCATCGAAGAAGGCGATGTTTGCACGGGAAGTGTTAAAATAAAAGAAAATGACTGATTTGTAATAAAGTGAGTAATGAAAAAAGTAAATTTAGCCGAAAAATTAGCATTAATAAATGAACATTGGCGACCGAAAGTTGTCGGCGAACTCAACGGACAGGAAGTAAAGGTCGTTAAATTTCAAGGCGAATTTCCGTGGCATCAACACGAAGCGGAAGACGAGATGTTTATGGCTTTGAAGGGGAGATTTCGGCTGGAATTTCGTGATAAAACGGTTGAATTAAACGAAGGCGAATTTATTGTTGTGCCGCACGGCGTTGAGCATCGTCCGGTTGCTGACGAGGAAGTAGAAGTTTTATTATTTGAGCCTGCCAACTTGAAAAATACGGGAAATATCGAGGACGAAAAATTTACCGCACCGATTGGTGAAAAAGTATAAAAGAAATTGCAAATTGCAAATCGAAAATAAAAATATGTCAGAATTAAGCGATTTATATCAAGAAGTTATTTTAGACCACAACAAGAACCCGCGAAATTTCCGCGAGTTGGAAACGGCGACGAATACGGCGAACGGCAATAATCCGTTGTGCGGCGACGCGCTTAGGGTTTATGTTGAAATGGAAGGCGACAAGGTAAAAGATATCGCATTTAAAGGTTCGGGTTGCGCGATTTCCAAAGCGTCGGCGAGTATGATGACGCAGGTGGTCAAGGGAAAATCGAAGGCAGACGCGGAAGTTTTATTCAACGAGTTTCACAAAATGGTGACGGGCGAACTCGACATTGAAACTGATGAAAATAATCTGGGAAAACTCAAAATTTTTGCCGGAGTTTTAGAATTTCCCGCCCGCGTCAAATGCGCGTCGCTTAGTTGGCACACGCTTCACGCCGCCATTTCGGGCGAAGAAGAAGTTTCGACGGAATAGCGGAAAGGTGAAAGGTGAAAGGTAAAAGGATAAAGGTGAAAGGGTAAAAGGTAAAAGCAGAGATTTAATTCATACCTTTTACCTTTCACCTTTACCCTTTACCCTTTTTACGCTTCTTCAACATTTTCGACCTTGAGTTTGCCGTCATACATTGTGATAACTCTCTGCGGAAACGGGATTTCGATTCCGGCGGCATCGAGAGCTTTTTTCACGCCTGAAATCACGCGGTCAGTAGTTTTGCGGACGCTCGACTGAACCGGATCAGACCAGTAAAGCAGGCGCATATTAACCGATGAATCGGCGAGTTCGTAAGCGTCAACATCGGGCGCGGGATCGTCTAAAACGCCTTCCGTATTTTTCAAAACGTGAAGCATAACGCGTCTGGCTTTTTCCAGATCATCGTCGTAACCGATGCCGACCACGATTTTTGTGCGGCGCGAAGCAAACGCCGTGCGGACGAGAACCGCGTCCATATAAAGATCGTTGTTCGGAATCACGACGCGCTCGCCGTCGTAGGTTTTTATTTTCGTCGCGCGGACGTTGATTTCCTCGACAGTTCCTTCAAAATCGTTGATTTTTATCTGGTCGCCGAGATGAAACGGGCGATACAAAAGTATCAAAAATCCGGCGAAAAGATTTTGCAAAACGTCCTTGAATGCAAAGCCGAGCGCAACCGAACCGATTCCCAAACCCGCGAACAGATCGCCGGGCGAAACGCCGGGAAATATAACAACGATGGCGACGAACAAGCCGAAAATGACGACGAGAAAATAACCGATTCGCGCTAAAAGCGAACCGAGCATCGAATCGAAATGCGCCTTTGCGCTTGCCGCCATAATAACTCGGCGGGCGACGGAAGCAATGCCGAGAAAAATCAGAAAAACAACGATTCCAACGGCGATTATCGGCAGTTGGGCGAAAAATCCGTTGACCATTTCGACAATCGTATTTGTCGCATTTTGGCTGGCTGATAAAACCTTTTCGCTGGCTTTCGCGTTTTGATTAGAGTTTTCGGCTAACTGTCCAGCGGTCTGAAAAAAAAGTATTTGAAGCAAAATAATTTCCTCTGAAAATGAATTTGATAAATAAAACAAGCAGTATAACACAAAAAATTGTGAAATTTTAAGACGGTTTTTCTAAAAATAAAGATGCTTAATTATTATCGGTATCCATTCTTTTTTCGTGTTGGGTAATTTCTCTTTCCTGCTCCATTTCGCGCGACAGAAAGTAGTTCAGAGCCGTGCGGATAACGGCGATTGCGCCGAGTTTTCCGATCTGATCCCAACTCGGCGCGATTGCCGTCGAAAGAATGTCCGCGCCAAGTTGAAATTCCAGAGCGAGCGCGAGATAACGCGCCAAAAGCAGACGGGTTTGCGTGTAGCCTTCGTTTTTCTTTGAAGTTAAAACGCGGAAAAATTCGTAAAGCGCGAGAAATACGCCGATGGTGATTATGATAGCTCCGGTCAGTTCGATAAATAATTTAAGCCACGAAACGAGATTGACAATCGTCGGCTCAACGGCGGTTTGACCGGGCGCACTAATCAAACCGTGTGCGCTTTCCTGAAAAAATATAAATGCCGTGAAAATTATATCGCTCATCGTTTAGGAAACCTTCTTTAAATGAGATATATTTTTAAACTTAAATCGCTCAAATAGCAAACTAAAATGCAGATAAAACAAATCGAACTGATCGAAATAAATTTGCCTCTCGTCCATTTTTTTGAAACGAGTTTCGGCAGAACTTACGAACGCCGCATTATTTTGACGCGTGTTGAAGACGGCGACGGAAATGAAGGATGGGGCGAATGCACGGCGGGCGAAACGCCTTCGTATTCGGAAGAATGGACGGATTCCTGTTGGCAGGTTTCAGAGAAAATTCTCGCGCCGATGATTTTGGAA
Organism: Pyrinomonadaceae bacterium; assembly: GCA_965214585.1. GTDB lineage: Bacteria > Acidobacteriota > Blastocatellia > Pyrinomonadales > Pyrinomonadaceae > JAHCHG01. The sequence goes on from OZ243957.1 coordinate 2,487,711, forward strand.
AAAGAAATCGAAACGGCTGGCGAAGTTTGGCAAGTAATGGAAAAAGTTCGCGGCAACCGGATGGCGAAAGCGGCGATTGAAACGGCGATTTGGGATTTGGAAGCGAAGAAATTAAACGTGCCGCTGTGGAAACATCTCGGCGGCGTAAACCGGGAAATTAATTGCGGCGTTTCAATCGGGATTCAAGATTCGGTTGAGCAGCTTCTGGAAAAAATCCAAACCGAACTGGATGCGGGTTATCAGCGTATCAAAATAAAAATCGCGCCCGGATGGGATTACGAAATTATCAAAAAAGTGCGCGAAACTTTCGGCGATATTCCGCTGATGGGCGATGCAAACTCTGCTTACACTTTGGGCGATATTGAAAAATTGAAAAGTTTCGACGAATTTGATTTGTTGATGCTCGAACAGCCGCTTTCAAACGAAGACATCATTGACCACGCGAAACTGCAAAGGGAAATGAAAACGCCGATTTGTCTTGACGAACCGATAAAATCGCCCGCCGACGCGCGAAAGGCGTTTGAAATGAAATCGGGAAAAATCATCAACTTAAAAAACGGACGAGTCGGCGGACATTTACAGTCAAAAGAAATCGAGCAAATCTGCCGCGAAAATAAAATTCCCGTTTGGTGCGGCGGAATGCTGGAATCGGGAATCGGCAGAGCGCACAACATCGCAATTTCCACGCTCGCCGGTTATACGATGCCCGGCGACGTTTCCGCGAGCAAGAGATATTGGCACGAAGATATTATCGAACCGGAAGTAGAAATCACGAAAATCGGAACAATCATCGCGCCGGAAAAAGCGGGCATTGGATTTAAGATCAAAAGAAATCGAATCGAAAATCTCACCGTCAGAAAATTGAAATTAGAAAATTAAAAGGGCGGCAAACGGAACGCCGTCCATCTTGGCGGCAATGAGCGTCGCTGGCGGGCGCGAAAAAATGTCAGGTAACTTTTAAAGTTCATTTTAATCTTCAAAGTTGCTGAACATTTTTAGATTGCTCGCGCAACCAAAGCCGCCAAGATGGACGGCGTTCCATTGCCGACACATTTTTTGATATAATTTTTACGAACGTAATTTATATGACAAACGGTTGAACAAGACCGTTTTATGATTACGTTTGAATATAAAATTACGAATAAGGGGAAAAGAATAAAATGAAAAATTTTTTCACATACGGTTTAGCCGTATTTTGCTTTTTAACGCTGATAATTCAAAGCAGCTACGGACAGAAAAAAACAACGGACGTGCAGATCACGGGACACGTCTATGAACCGGCGAAACTCGCGCCGACAATTGCCAGAATAAAAACTTTGAAATTGCCCGCAGGCTTTCAAATTTCGAAATTCGCCGAAATTGCAAATCCGCGAATGCTCGCCGTTTCAAACGACGGCACGATTTACGTTTCGCAGCGCACGCCGGGAACTGTTTCGATGCTCAAAGACACGGACGGCGACGGCGCGGCGGACGTGCAAATGGTCGTCGCGGAAAAGAAAATGATGCACGGCGTGGCGATTGACGGGAAGAAAATGTATCTCGCAACGGTTAAAGAAGTTTTTGTAACGGATATAAAACCGGACGGAACGCTCGGCGAATTGCGGATGATAATTGACGATCTGCCCGACGGCGGACAACATCCGAACCGCACGTTGGCAGTCAAAAACGGGAAACTTTACATTTCCGTCGGCTCGACCTGCAACGCCTGCAACGAAACGGATAAAGAAAATGCGACGATTCTGCAAGCTGATTTGGACGGGAAAAATCGGAAAATATACGCTTCGGGTTTAAGAAATACAATCGGTTTCGGCTGGCATCCCGTTTCGGGCAGAATGTTCGGAATGGATCACGGAATTGACTGGCTCGGCGATAACGAACAGCCGGAAGAATTAAACGAACTCATCGAAGGCAAAAAATACGGTTGGGCTTATGTTTACGCCGACGGAAAGATAAATCCGCAGGATGAAGTTCCCGCCGAACTCGGTTTGACGAACGAACAATGGGCGAAACAGAGCGAAAATCCGGTTTTGATGTATACCGCGCACGCCGCGCCGATGCAGATGACTTTTTACACGGGTTCGCAATTTCCCGCCGAATATAAAAACGATGCGTTGATCGCCTTTCGCGGTTCTTGGAATCGCGTCCCGCCGTCGGGTTATGAAGTCGTGCGGATAAAATTTGATAAATCAGGCAAACCGACGGCGTTTGAACCGTTCTTGACGGGATTTTTAGTCAAAGGCGGTGCGCCTGACGGAAAAGACGGGCAGTTTGCCAGAATCGCCGGAACAGCACAGTTAAAAGACGGTTCGATGCTCGTTTCCGACGACACGAATAATATTATTTATCGCGTTTGGCACGGCAAAAACCAGATGCCGCCGATTATGTCGCGTGAAGATATTTCGATGAATCTGCCGGAAACGGCAAACGCGCCCGCGACGATTTCCGTAAAATCTTCGTCATTTTCAAACGGCGGAATGATTCCCGACAAATATTCCGCGTATTTTGAAGGAGTTTCGCCGCAGATTTCTTGGTCGAACGTGCCGAAAAACGCCAAATCCGTCGTGTTAATGATGGAAGACCCGGACGCTGGATTAAAACCCGTTACGCATTGGATTGTCGCCAATATTCCTTTGAATAAAACGAGTTTTGCGGAAAACGAAATGATAAAAACGGCAATCGAAGGCGGAAATCACACGGGGAAAATCGGCTATTACGGAATGATGCCGCCGCCGGAAGACAAAGCGCACAGTTATCATTTTCAGGTTTTCGCGCTCGACAAGATGCTCGAACTGCCTAACGGTTTTAATCGTCAGTCGTTGCTCGACGCGATGAAAAATCACGTTGTGGCAAAAGGCGAAATTGTCGGAATGTATCAGCGAAAGCCGGATTACCGGGAGAAGAAATAAATTACGGAAAAACGAATCCGATAATTTTCGGCTCGCTCGGCGTGTGACTGATTTCAACCGTCATCATTTATTTTTCGCTTTCAAATCCGCCGCTTTTATTTGGATAATTGCCGGAGTTTTAACCGTCATTGCATTTACTCTTTCGCTCGGCGGAAACAAAAATTGAAAAGACCGCCCACGAAAATAAAGTTCTTGCTTGGTGCGGCGGAATGTTGAAAGTTGTTTAATTATATCCATCTATTAAATATCTCTAAACAGATTAAAATCGTTTGGGTTGCTGAAAATATTAAAATTAATAAAGCCAGAAGGTGGGATTATCTGAATGCTGCCAGCTAACCATTTATGTCTAAAGTCAAAATACTTTTTTATTTTGCCCTGTAATTTCCATTTGTCATAAAGTGCTTTTGACATTCCCCACGTTTCAGTTTTTGCTAATATTTTGCTCAATAATTTTAGAACTTCATTCTGCTGTAAATATGGTATTTTGCTAACTGGAATTGATTCTATAGATGTAAGTGAAATGACATGACCCAAAACCATCAAAAGGGAGTTGTCACGAGGAATTAAATTGATAAATATTGGTTTAGATACTGGAATATATTCATTCGACAAAGGATTGAGTTTAGAAATTTTATTGTAATCTAAGGTTCTGTAAAACGCGCCGCCATATATTGTAGAAGTTGCAATCTCAATTCTAGGAAGTTCAAATCTGTAAAATGTAAAATTAGAAGTTGCAATACCATTCCAAAGTTCCTTTTCGATTAGCATTTTATAATGTTGAAGGTCTTTTTTTGAAAACAGCCTCCTAGCTCTGGTCACTTTGTAGAACTCTTTTCGTTTATCAGAAATATTCTTATCAAGAAAAACTTTATTAAAATAGTCTGTTACTACCTCTGCCTTAAATAAATCATTTACTAAGCCTCTATAAGCGAATAATAATTGTTCATGTTGTTTTAGAAAATCCGTTTTCCCATTTTCAATTTCCTTAAAAATTGAATTATCGTGTTCTGAACAAAATCCATTAAAAGTAAACATATTACTGGCGTTTACACCAGCAGGATAAAAGCCATCTTGTCGAAACGGAGTTTCTGGGGCATATTCAATGAATTTTCCATTGTCGGCAATTTGGTTAAGAATACCGTTTTCTTGTAAGATATGTGATTTGATAGCTTTATTTGTGCATTGAGGATAATAACATAATCTAGTAGCTTGTCTTGCTGCCTTCTTATGCTTTAGTTCAAGTGCGTCCTGTTTTCGTTCATTTGTATTACTTTTCATGCTAATTTATAAGATAATAAATCTAAATTTAATTTTAAAGCATTAAACTTCAGCGTAAATTTATGAGCAATAATAACGAACCGAATAAAATCATTTTTTCGATGGTCAAAGTGAGCAAGTTTTACGATAAAAAACCTGTTCTTAAAGACATTTATCTGTCATTTTTCTACGGCGCAAAGATCGGCGTTCTCGGACTTAACGGTTCGGGGAAATCTTCGCTTTTGAAGATTATCGCCGGAGTTGATACGGAATTTAACGGCGAAGTCGTTTTCTCGAAGGGTTATTCCGTCGGGTATTTGGAGCAAGAACCGAAACTCGACGAATCGAAAACGGTCAAGCAGATTGTTGAAGAAGCTGTTCAAGACACAGTTAATTTACTAACCGAATTTGACGAAATAAATATGAAATTCGGCGAGGAAATGACTGATGACGAGATGAATAAACTGCTCGAACGGCAGGGCGAAGTTCAGGAAAAACTCGACGCTTCGGACGCTTGGGATTTGGATTCAAGGCTTGAGATGGCGATGGACGCGCTTCGTTGTCCGCCGCCGGAAACGCCGATTGCAAATTTGAGCGGCGGCGAAAAAAGGCGCGTGGCGTTGTGTCGTCTGCTTTTGCAAAAGCCGGACATTTTGCTGTTGGACGAACCGACGAATCACTTGGACGCGGAAACTGTCGCGTGGCTCGAACAGCATTTGCAGAAATACGAAGGCACGATCATCGCCGTTACGCACGACAGATATTTTCTTGATAATGTCGCGGGTTGGATTTTGGAACTTGATCGAGGCGAAGGAATTCCGTGGAAGGGAAATTATTCGTCGTGGCTTGAGCAGAAGCAGAATCGTCTGGCGAACGAATCGAAAACGGAAGACAAACGGCAGAAAACTTTGGAAAGGGAACTGGAATGGATTCGGATGTCGCCGAAAGGTCGCCACGCGAAATCAAAGGCGCGAATTAACAATTACGAAAAACTCGTCGCCGAAGAAAGCGAAAAACGCAACGAAACGCTGGAAATTTATATTCCGCCGGGCGAGCGTCTTGGCGATATTGTCATCGAAGCGCACGACGTTTCAAAGGCTTACGGGGAGAAAATTCTTTTTGACGATCTCGAATTTTCTCTGCCGCCGGGCGGAATCGTCGGCGTGATCGGCGCGAACGGCGCGGGCAAAACGACGCTTTTTCGGATGATTACCGAACAGGAAACGCCCGACGACGGCAGCTTTAGAGTTGGCGAAACCGTCAAACTCGGCTACGTTGACCAATCGCGCGATTCTCTGAACGCGGACAAAACGGTTTTTGACGAAATCGCCGACGGTTTGGAACTTGTTCAGTTGGGTAAACGTGAAATGAACTCACGCGCTTACGTTTCGCGCTTTAATTTTTCCGGCGCGGATCAGCAAAAACGAGTCGGACAGCTTTCCGGCGGCGAACGAAACCGCGTTCATCTGGCGAAAATGCTCAAAAGCGGCGCGAATGTTTTATTGTTGGACGAACCCACCAATGATCTGGACGTAAACACAATGCGTGCGCTCGAAGAAGCGTTAGAGAATTTTGCGGGCTGCGCCGTCATAATTTCGCACGACAGATGGTTTTTAGATCGAATCGCCACGCACATTTTAGCGTTTGAAGGCAATTCAAACGTCGTCTATTTCGACGGGAATTTTTCGCAGTATGAAGAAGACAAAAAACGCCGTTTGGGACAAGATGCCGATCAGCCGCATCGGATAAAATACCGAAGTTTGACGAGAGCTTAAAGAAGTTTGCCCGCGAATAAACGCGAAAATGCGCGAAAAAAAAGAGAAGAACTTTTAACAGGGATGAAGGAGATGAAAGGGATTTTTTTAGGGTTTTTAATTCTAAAAGTTGCACAGTTGAAAATAAAACAGTAAGAAACTGTTCGGAATAAATTATAAATAAAAGATGACAATTGATAGATAAAATGAGCGCAGTTATCATCTTTTATCTATCAGTTATAATCTATTCCGAAACAGTATTTTTTTCAACTGTGTAATTTCTAACTTAAATTCCGAAATCTGAATCTGCATTTTGTCCTATCCTATCTATCCATTTCATCCCTATTAAAATTTCCTCTCTTTTTTCCGAGTCTTACACGACCAAATTTTATTTTTACTTTACAACATAAAGTTCTTGACAAACATAATGACTTAATATAAATTCATAAACGATATGGCAAAACTTCAACCGATCCGCAAAGAAGAAAACGAGGTGAATCAGCCGGTAAATATCGGCGACAGGGCGTTTGATAATTTGAAATTTATCCGCGAAACGATGGAGCGTTCGGCGGTTTTTACGAGCGTTCCGGGTTACGGTGGGATTTTGATGGGCGCGACGGCAATCGGCGCGAGCGTCGTTGCTTCGTTTCAGACGAGCGCGAAATTCTGGCTTTTGACGTGGCTTTTGGAAGCGGTTTTGGCGTTTTTTATAGGGCTTCTGGCGATGTGGCAAAAATCAAAAATCGCAAAAACACCTTTAAATAGTGCGCCTGCGAGAAAATTTGCTTTCGGATTTGCGCCGCCGCTTGTGATCGGAGTTATTTTATCGGCGATGTTTTACAAAAACGGTTGGTTTTATGAAATGCCGAGCGTTTGGCTTCTTTTATACGGCGCGGCGGTTGTCTGCGCGGGCGCAAATTCGGTGCGAATCGTGCCGTTTGCGGGTTGGAGTTTTGTTGCGCTTGGGACGATTTCGATTTTTCTGCCCGTCGCTTACGGGAATTTGATGATGGCTTTGGGTTTCGGCGTTTTGCACATCATTTTCGGTGCGATTGTGGCGCGAAAATTCGGCGGTTAAAATTATGGAACGCCGTCATCTTGACGGCAATGAGCGCGTGAGCGCGAAAACAAATGCGGCGAACTTTAAAGACGGATTCAAAATTTAAGTTAGTAAACATCTTCAAATGCTCGCGCATTTGCTGCCGTCAAGATGACGGCGTTCCGGTAAAAAGATTATGGCAAAAAGCAATTTAGCAAAAAAAATACAAGATTCGGAAACAACGAAAGCTGCGAAACCGAAATTGATAAAAGCGGAAAAAGCGGCGGAAAATGTTTCAAACGAACTGGACAAAATTATTCACGAACGAATGCGTCTGGGAATTATCAGCGCACTGGCGGCGAATGAAAAATTGTCTTTTACCGAACTCAAAAATCTTCTGAACACGACGGACGGAAACATCAGTGTTCACGCCAGAAAACTCGAAGACGCGGGTTATCTGGCGTGCTTAAAATCATTTAGCGGGCGCGTTCCGCTGACGGAATACAAAATAACTTCGGACGGAAGAAAGGCTCTGGATAAATATTTAAATCATATGGAAGCGTTGATAAATGCGATGAAGGGAATTTAGAGAGTTTGGGAGTTTTAAGAGTAAAAATAGTAGAGATAAATTATGCAGAAACTTTTACTAAATGAGGACGGCGATGTTGAGATTAAGAAAACATTTTGGCGGCGGCAGTTTCAGAAGGAAACTACCGAAACTCAGAGAAAGTTCGACTGGATTTTTGGCGTAATTCTGCCCGTTATCTGTTTTGTCTGTGATCCGGGAATTTTCAAAGGTTACGATTTCGGATTTGCTCTGCTTGGAACGATCAAGCCATTTGCGTATCTTTTGAGTTATGTTTCGGTAATGATGATGGCGGCGTGGCTGATTTGGGGAACAAAGTTAAAATGGCTCAACGCATTTCTCGCCGGATTATTTCTGATCGGGGGAATCGTTTCTTTCGGAATCGGTCTGATTTTACTGCCGTTTAGTCTGCTCGGTTTGATAATTCTCATCGGTGTTTTAGGATTTACGCCTTTATTTGCCTCAGTTGTTTATTTTCGCAATGCCTTACGCGCGTTTGATTCGGCGAAACCGTTTCTTGACAGAAAAGTTTTGGGCAACGCTTATATTTTAGGCGCGATGTTCAGTTTAATAATTCCGGCAGTTATAAATTTGGAAATCAATGCGGAATTGAACAGATTGATAAAAAGCGACGCGCAAACTATCCGCGCCAATTCAAAAACTTTAAAATATCTTGCGCCAATTACGAATTTCGATATTTTGGTAAGAGAACGAATCACTTCTTATTACGCCGGAGAAGTTGAAAAAACACAGGCACTCCGCGAACTTCACGAAAATTTAACGGGAAAAAATTAGAAGCAAAAAATACTTTGATTAGCAATAAATTTTTATGAAAACTTTTGATGCCGTAATAATCGGAGCCGGTTTAGCCGGATTGCAATTCGCCAAACTGCTTTCGCGGCAGGGCGCAAAAATTTTGCTTGTTGACCGGAAAACCGATTTGACGAAAGGGATTCACACGACGGGAATTTTTGTTCGCAAGACGTTTGAGGATTTTGATTTTCCTGCCGGAACGCTTGGAAAAGCGGTAAGAAATGTCACGCTTTATTCGCCGAAGTTGAAACAAATAAATTTGAAAAGCGAAAAGGACGAATTTCGCGTCGGGAAAATGGGCGTTTTATACGAAAGTTTTCTGCAAGATTGTCTGGATGACGGCGTTCAGTTTGCAAGCGGGACGAGATATATTTCGACGGAAGTTTTAAGACGCGGAGATGGGAAGATGCGGGGACGCGGAGAAAAAGAGTTTGCGGAAACGGTTGTGAAATTGGAACGAAAAGGGGAAGTTTTTGAAGTTAAGACAAAAGTTTTGATCGGCGCGGACGGCGCGATTTCGCGGGTGGCGCGGGATTTGAAATTGGATGAAAACAAAGAGTGGATTGTCGGTTACGAAGAAGTTTTTGAGGGAGTGCCAAATGGAAAAGAGCCGCGTCTGCATTGTTTTCTCGATGCGAAACTCGCGCCCGGTTATCTGGCGTGGATTTCCGACGACGGTGAGGAAATCCACATCGGCGTTGGCGGCTACTCCTCTGATTTTAATCCGCGTGAAGCGTTAGAATTGTTCAAGAAAAAGACGGAAAAGTTATTTGATTTGAAAAACGCAAAACGAATCGAAACGCGCGGCGGGCGAATTCCCGTCGGCGGAGTTCTGCGGAAAATAGCCAATGAAAACGGGCTTTTGATCGGCGACGCGGCGGGCGCGGTTTCGCCTCTCACGGCTGGCGGACTCGATCCTTGTTTGCGGCTTTCAAAGTTCGCGGCGGAAATCGTTTGGGAAAGACTGCAAACGAATGATCCGCAAATTTTATTAAATTATTCGGGCGAACTTTTCCGCGCCCGCTTTGTTTCGCGGCTTTGGATGCGAAGAATTATCGCGGCTTTTTCAAATCAGAAATTATTGGAATTAGGCTTCTCGTTTCTTCGCGGAAAGATCGGGAAAAAATTTGCAAAGCACATATTCTTCGGGCGCGGTTCGTTTCCCGATGTAGAAATCAGCCGGAACGCCGGCATCTTGCCGGCAGCGAACGCACGGCGTTCGAGATAAGTTTATCAAGTTTGAGTTCAGATTTAGACTTTAAGGTTTCGTCAGTTATTTTCGCGCTTCGCGCTCATTGCCGTCAAGATGACGGCATTCCATCGGTGAAAAAATTATGAATGAAAGAACAAAAAAAGGATTAGAGATTTTGCAGTCGGCGGTTTTGCTTGGCGTTTTGGGCGATGTCTTACTGCGCGTAACTCCTTGGGGACTGAATGTTTTCCTGTTCATCAGCGCGTTGGTCGCGGCGATGGTGATGCTCGTTTTGCGCCGCAAGCGGGAACTTTGGAATTCGCGGACAATCGCTCTAAACGGTGCTTTGATATTTTTCGGTTTGATGTTCATCTGGCGCGATTCCATCGAACTGAAAGTTTTTGACGCGCTTGCAATTTTAACGATTTTAGCCGTGCTGATTCTGCCCTCGCTGAACGTCAAAACTCACATCGCCGGAGTTTTTCATTATATGATCGGCTTCGTCTGGTCAGGAATTTCCATCGTTTTCGCGCCGTTTTTTCTGGTGATCGGCGACATAAAGTGGAAGACAATTCCGCAAACAGGCTGGTCGAAACATTTGATTTCTATTTTGCGCGGGCTTCTGATCGCGCTTCCTTTGCTGCTGATTTTCGGCGCACTTTTCGTCGCGGCGGACGCGGTTTTTGAAAACCTCGTGCAGAAAACTTTTAACATTGACGGCGAACTTTTGGTCGGACATATTTTCTTCGTCGGCTTCTTTTCGTGGATCACCGCCGGTTATTTGCGAAATTTCCTGCACGAAAATTTTTCCGACGATTTGGCGGAAACTTTTACGGAAACGAAAAAAAGCGTCAAACGGGAAAATTTGAGCATAACTAACCTAAAAGCTAATGAAAATCTCGTTCAAACCACGCCGGGCGTAACAAAATTAAAAGACGAAGATGATAAAAAAACGAGCGAAGAAAAAGTTGAAACAAAACCGGACGAAAAGAAAAAATGGCAATGGCAGAATTTGGATAATTCATTTTTGCCAAATTATTTTAAGCTCGGAGCGATTGAAACTTCGATAATTTTGGGTTTAATAAATCTTTTGTTTTTAGCTTTCGTCATCGTGCAAATTCCGTATCTGTTCGGCGGAATGGAACTCGTGCAGACCACGCCCGATTTCAAACTTGCCGATTACGCCCGACGCGGTTTCGGCGAATTAGTAACGGTTGCCGCGCTCGTTCTGCCGATTCTGCTCGTTTCGCATTGGCTTTTGCGAAAAGATTCGCCGATCAGCCAAAAAATCTATCGAATTTTGGCTTTTGTTCAAATCGGTCTGCTTTTCGTAATTATGATTTCCGCCGCGCAGAGGCTTCTGCTTTTGACGGGAAATTTGGGTTACGGTTTAACAACCGTCAGATTTTATCCGATGGCGTTTATGGTTCTGCTCGCCCTTGTTTTCATTTGGTTTGCCGCCACGGTTCTGCGCGGAATGCGCCAAAGATTCGCGTGGGGCGCGTTGTGGCTCGCGCTTTTCACGCTCGGCACGCTGCACGTTCTGAACCCGGACGATTTTATCGCTCGCACAAATCTTCAATTGATGCAGGAAGGCAGAAGTTTCGACGCTCGTTACAACTCGAATTTGAGCGACGATGCCGTTCCTTCGCTTATAAAAGGCTTGCCGCAGATGAATTATGAAGATCAATGCATCGTCAAAAACAAACTTTTTCATCGTCTTTCCCAAATGCAAAAAGACGAAAAAGATTTTCGCAGTTGGAATTGGTCGCGCCGAGCCGCCGAAAATCAATTGGCAAATGCCGTCGAAAGTTGGAAAACTTACGATTGTCCCGAAAATACGCGATATTATGAAAGATTTTCGGGCAGATATTGAAAATAAAGGCTCTTTGACAAGTAGTGGTTAGATTTAATTGTATTTTTTCTCGCGTCGCCAACGGCGACAGACATTATAGCCTATGGTGCAGGCGCGTGCGCCGAAACCATAGGTTGCAGCAATATATCAATCGCTCGCTGAAAGTGAGCAACAATTTTTTACATAATTTGTTCGTCGCCTTCAGCGACGGAATTACTGATCCATCTGACCTAGTGCAAAAACAGCAAAGGTTGTTGGTATTAGGTGAAATAATATAAAATCAAGGAATGAAAAAAGAACCGATCTTCGTCAGAGCGATGAGCGAAGAAGAAAAACAAGTATTGGAAAAAGCAAAACGAGCCAGCGATGCGTGTCAGATGAAACGAGCTCAGATATTGTTGGCGAGTAGTCAGGGTTTGACGACGACCGGGATTGAAAAGCAATTCGGCTATTCGGCTGAATATGCCCGGCAGATGATCCATCGCTTTAACGAGCAAGGCGTTAGTTGTCTGAAAAGAAGAAGTTCGGCTCCAAAAACGACGGAGACAATAGTTGATGCGGAAAAGTGTGAGCGAATTAAACAGATAATGCACAAAACTCCGCGTCTTTATGGTAAAGCGAGCAGTGTCTGGACATTGACCTTGGTAGCGGAAGTGTTGTTTGAAAAAGGCGAAACCCCGCGGCAGATGGCGAACGAAACGATTCGGACGGCGATGAAGAAAAACGGGAGCAGTTGGAAGCGGGCAAAGGATTGGATCACATCGCCCGATCCACAATATGAGTTAAAAAAAAACAGAGAGATCGTTTGATTCGAATTGCTTCGGAAAACGACGATATAGTTTTGGGTTTTCTGGATGAGGTTTGGTGGTCGCGCTTTTCGCAGCCGAAGATCAGGACGTGGGAATTTGGCGAACCTTTGCGGATGGTGCAAAGGGAAGCAAATAAAGATGATAAGGAGCCAAAAGCGATTGCTTGTTACGGGTTATTGAGAAAAGACACCGGGCAGGTCAAGGTCAGGTTTTTAGAGGAGCGTCCGATTTCCGAGATAACGATCTCGTTTTTAGAGTGGCTCGCCCGTGAGTTAAAAAAGGAGAGAAAAAAGGCTCTGTTTTTGATTTGGGACAATGCCAGTTGGCACGACTCGAAAAAGGTTCTGGAATGGATCAAAGAAAACAATCGGGAAGCGAAACAGACGGGCGGAGTGCGAATCATCAGGTGTCAGTTACCGACGAAAAGTCCGTGGCTGAATCCGATCGAGCCGCATTGGAGGCACGGCAAGAAAGCAATCTGTGAGCCGAACGGAGAATTAACCAAAGAAATGATCGAGCAAAGAGTATGCGAATATTTCAACTCGGAACAATTGCCGAGATTATCCAACAATGTCAACTGATTTTGCACTAGCGATTCTCGCTAGGCTATAATGTTGGTCGCCGTTAGCGACAAGAACAAAGATAATTTTTTTTGCACCACCAATTGTCAAAAAGCCAAAATAAAAGGACGGTTTCCTCAGCGAAAACCGTCCTTTAAAAAAAAAGTAATGCCCCCGGCACGACTCGAACGTGCGACCCACAGCTTAGCTTACCTCACTTGGTTTCCCAAGCCACATTTTCCTAAGAAAACGGTTGAAAGTCTGGACTATATCTTAGGCATTTCAGCCTGAGCGCGTGTAGTCTCTACGGTGTCTCAACGATAATTATTTATCGAAAAGTTCCCTCGGTATTGTCATAGAAATCTTTCGATTCCCTTAGAGTTTCACCGATATAGCACTCTCCACTGTGCAAGTTACTAATTCCCCGCACAGGCTCCTATTTTGAAGGCTGTTGCTCTATCCAACTGAGCTACGGGAGCATATCAAAAAGCAATTTAAGATATTAACGTCTGCGCCGTTTGAAGTCAAATTTCGTGAACGATCATTATCACGAGCGCAACTAAGATTCCGATAACTAAGGGCGTTAAACCGACGACGATCATCCAGTTTACCTGATTTACAAACGGCAAATTCTTTACATCAAATCTTCTAAAATCAATCATTCGACTCCTTTTATTTTGCTGATATTTTCGATCATTTTACCGAAAACTTCTTCGATGTTCATCTCGCTCGTGTCAATAACGAAGGCATCTTCGGCGATTTTAAGCGGAGAACTTTCGCGGTTTACGTCGCGCTCGTCGCGTTTGTTTATCGCTTCGAGCGTTTCCGCGTAACTCGTATCGAATCCTTTTTCCGCGTCTTCTTCAAAACGCCTTTGCGCTCTGGCTTCGGGTTTTGCGGTGAGAAAAAATTTTACGTCCGCGTCGGGAAAAACGACAGTTCCGATGTCGCGTCCGTCGAGAACCGCGCCGCCGTCGGACATTTTTCCTAAACGCCTCTGTTTTTCGACTAAGTTTTTTCGCACTTCGGAAACTGTCGAAACAATCGAAGCGGCTTGTCCGATCTCGCTTGTGCGGATTTTCGCCGTTACGTCTTCGCCGTTTAATTTCACGAAAAGCTGATCGGGTTTGCCGACGAGTTCAATGTCGGAACTTTCGGTAATTTCGATGATTTTTTTTTCATCTTCAAAACTCGTTCCGCTTTCCGCGACGGCTAACGCAGCGGCGCGATACATTGCGCCCGTGTCAATATAAAGCAGATCGAATTTTTCGGCTAACATCTTGCCGAGCGTGGATTTTCCCGCGCCCGAAGGTCCGTCAATGGCAACTATCATCGAATTGTAAGCAGGTCGGAAAATTTTTAAGGTTTATTCGATAAATTTTATTAAACATTTTAACCATAAAATATAATTGATATTTGACAGATGATAATTGATAAATAAGTCGAGCGTTAAAAAATTCTCAAATATCAATTCTCAAATATCAATTATATTTTAAGTTTCTTTCGCAAATTATTATATTTCAGAACATAAACCCGTGTGCTTAGTTTATTTGATTTCGCTCGTTCTGTCCAAATCAATGAGCATTTCCAAATCTTCGCGTTTTTCGTAAGTTTCGCTCATAAAATTTCGGTGATACTCGTCAATTTCGTGAACCGATCTTTCAAAAACTTCTTTTACTTTTTCAAAATTTTCGGCTTTCATAAAGTAAATTAAAAAATCGCCTTCGCTTGTTTCGTCAAGAAAAACCGTTTCCAAAATCACATTTTCATCCAGCAGAGTCGCCAACGCTTCATCTTTTCGCTTGTTGATTGTCCGCGCCCATTCGCGCACTTTTTCGAGCGAGTTCGGTTTGAGTTTAATTTTTATGCAGCGCGTTTCGTAAGTCATTCGGCAGATTTTTGTTTGATTTATTTAAAGAGTGTGCATAATTCAAGAGACTTTCGGAATAGCTGAAAGATGATAGCTGAAAGATGATAAATTTAATTTCTTGATTTTATCTTTAATCTATCAGCGGCGTTGTTGCATAAATATTTTAAACTATTGACAAATAATGATTTACGCAAAACATAAAATATCGTGTTTTTGATAACTCAAGCATTTGCAACATTTACCTGATTTATGCAACAATGCCTCTATCAGTTATCATTTATAATCAGTAGATCACAAAAATAAAAAAGTTTGGTGGCACAGGCAGAAACCCGACAGTAATGGAGGGTGCTGATCGAGTA
Organism: Pyrinomonadaceae bacterium; assembly: GCA_965214585.1. Lineage (GTDB taxonomy): Bacteria > Acidobacteriota > Blastocatellia > Pyrinomonadales > Pyrinomonadaceae > JAHCHG01. The sequence continues at coordinate 2,502,711 of OZ243957.1, forward strand.
AAAGACTCGTTGATTAAAAAAAACGCTTGAAAGTGCCGTTTACTGATAATGTTGTTGTTTAATACATCACCCTCCATTACTGTCGGGTTTCCGCCTGTGAGTTTCGTGATCTAGTGATAATCTATTGCAAAAAGTTAAACTTCTGATTTCAAATAACTTAATTATGCACACGCCTTCATTTAATTGGATTGAAAATTTTGCTATTTTGAAATGCGCTTTTCCAATCTTTCTCTGATCTCTTCGGCTCTCTGGACGATCTCTTCGGTGCGCTTTGAGATTCTTTTCGACTTTATTCCGATCCTAGCCAATTTTGCGCCGGCATAAATGAAAATTACAGCCAGAATAGCCGTGATGACGATTAAAATTCCGCTCGATCCGAAGACGATTCCGAAATAAGTCGAAACGGCGAAGGAAAAACCGAGAAGCAGCAGAAAAATTCCGACGGGCGTAATTATTTTAATGTCAATCGGGGAAATACGCTCGATGTAGATTTGCTGTCGTTGGATATTTTCGATTTCGTCGTCAATAAACAGCAAATCTTTTTTAATTTCGTTGATTTCGTCGTATTCGTCCATAATTTAATTTTGTATAATTTTCTCCAACGCGCTCAATGTTTTTTCAACGTCTTCGCGCGAAACGTCGTAGTGCGTAACCATTCTAATTGAACTGCCGAAAGGACTTGCCAGAATATTTTCTGCTTTTAATTCGTTACAAATTTCAACGGAAGTTTTATTCGTTTTTGAAACGTCGAAAATTACGATGTTCGTTTGCACTTTTTCTGCGTCAATCGAAATTCCTTTGATATTTGTCGCGCCCGTCGCAAGTTTTTTTGCGTTTTCGTGGTCATAATGCAGAATTTTCGGCGATTCTTCGAGCGCGATCAAACCAGCCGCCGCCAAAACGCCGACTTGCCGCATTCCGCCGCCGAATCTTTTGCGCCACGTTCTGGCTTCTCTGATAAAATCTTTCGTTCCCAAAATGAGCGAACCGACGGGCGCACCCAAACCTTTCGATAAGCAAAACTGCACCGAATCGCAATGTTTGGAAAGATTCGCCACCGTTTCGTTTTGCGCGACGGCGGCATTAAAAATTCTCGCGCCGTCTAAATGAACAGGCAAACCGAGCGCGTGCGCGTTAGAACATATTTCTTCGGTTTCCTTCGCGCTCATCACGCTTCCGCCGCCGAAATTGTGCGTGTTTTCAAGGCAGATCAAACCCGTCGGGCAAGCGTAATACGGCATATTGACGTGCAGAGCCGATTCGATTTCCGACCATTCGAGCATTCCGTTTTCGTTTGCGGCGCGGACGGGACGAATCGTCACGCCGGACATTGCCGCCGGAGTTCCCATTTCCCAATTAAAAATATGCCCGCGCTGTTCGACGATTATCTCATCGCCCGCTTTCGTGTGAAGTTTAACGGCGATCTGATTTCCCATCGAACCCGTCGGCGTAAACAAGGCGGCTTCTTTGCCGAAAATCTCGGCGGCGCGTTCCTGCAAAAGATTAACCGTCGGGTCTTCCGAGTAAACATCGTCGCCGACTTCCGCTTTTGCCATCGCTTTCCGCATCTGCGCTGTCGGTTTTGTAACCGTGTCGCTTCTTAGATCAATCATTTCAGTTTTATTTTGCACGAAAATTATAAATTTGAAAAACCTTTATGCTAAAATCTTATTTATGACAATAACGCTCGAAATAAAATCCGAAATAAAAGACCGAGCCGAAGCAAAAGCAAAATCCCTTGGCAAAGCGTTGGAAACTTTTCTGGTCGAAATTATCGAGGAAAATATTTTCGACAATAATTCGGAAGAAAAACCTTTTTATGAAACCGCAACGGATGAAGAATGGGAAGCCGCACTCGATTCATTAGCAATTTATTCCGATGAAATCCCCGAAACTTGGGACGACAGCCGCGAAAGCATCTATCGTGAAAGAGAAGACGCTCAGATATGAGTTATTTATCCGATACAAACATCCTTTCGGCACTGGCAAAACGGCAGAGTTCTCAATATGCGGATGCCAGACGCGCTTTGACTATTGCTTCGTAAACAAGGCGAGAAAATTTATCTCGTGCCGCAAAATTTGATCGAATTTTGGGCAATCGCCACACGCCCGACGAGTGCAAACGGTTTAGGATTAGACCACGCTAAAGCATCTCTCGAAATAAAGAAATTCAAGCGATTTTTTATTTTTTACGATAATGAATCAAATATTTACGCCGAATGGGAAAATTTAGTAACCGATTATAAAACTTCGGGCAAAAATGTTCACGATGCAAGACTCGTCGCGGCAATGATAACTCATAAGATTACTCATCTTCTGACATTTAACACAAAAGATTTTAAGCGATATACAGAAATTATAGTAATTGATCCGCGAAGCATTAAATGAATTTCAAAGATGAACTCGGTTTTGTAACCGTGTCGCTTCTTAAATCAATCATTTCAGTTTTATGAAAATAGATTTACTTCTATTGTTTCGCTCGTATCGCCGCGCCCGATAAAAATCGTTACCGTGTGCGCTCTGTTTTCATCTTTCTCTACCTTATCAACGTCAATTCGCAAAGTCAGAGGCGAACCTCTCGTATTTGATTTTCCAAAGATTGTATATGCGCCGACGGAGATAATTTGATTTTCGGATTCGCAAAATTCCAGAAAACGCTCAAACAAGTTGATAATTTCCCTTTGCTTGATTCCGCGCTGCATCATTCGCATCTGCGTATATGAAATAATTTTCAATTTCCAGACTCTTTCAACTTTTACAATTAAGATCGTTTCCGTTGAAAAATAAGATAGAAATTCGGGTTCGCGCAAAAATTCCGCGCCGTAATCACCGCGTAACTCGTCTTCAACAGCAGCAAGCGTTTGCTCATCTTGAATCTGACCGCGCAAAAATTTCAGTAAACGTCTGATTTCAATATCTCGCAGAGCAGACATTTATTACTCCTCTTCGATTTCGATTTCCTGCGGAGGATTTTCAGGCAGCCACGAACTTAAAAGTCCTGCAAATTCGCGCTCAATTGTCATTGTCACATAAAACGTCCGACGTGCGCCGTAAAGTTCATACGTTCCTTCCGTATCGTTTTCAAGACGAGCCAGAACTCCGCCCTCTAACGCTTCGCGCAACTCTTCGAGATATAATTTCTGACCGGAATCATAAGCCGCAACGCGCAAATTTTTGCCGAATTTAACTGTTTTCCAAGTTTCGTTTACATTTCGGTTGGCTTGCTCCGTCCAAAGTCTGGCTAGAACTTCACGCTGCTGTGCCGAACTAAAATGACGAACTTTTTCAATAAATTCGGAAACTGGATTTATCATAATTTTATTTTTTAAAATCGTGTCGCTTCTTAAATCATTAATTATAAAAAATCAAACTAAAAAAAGCACCTTGACTTGTCAGCCGTAGAGCAAACAAATCAAGGTGCAAAATCTTTAGGATACGACTTTTATCAACCGTTCGGGATTTTTAGTTCCTGTCCCGGCTGAATTTTGTCGGGATCGTCGAGTTTATCGCGGTTGGCATCAAAAATCTTTTGCCAGCTTACGCCGTGATTTGCTCCGATCTTGCTCAAAGTGTCGCCCGATTGAACCGTATAAGTTGAACCCGCGCCGCTTCCGCTTGACGCTTCGTCGCCTTCCGGCGCGGTGATGTCCAGAACCAGATCGCCGGAGCGATAATCGGGATCAATGCGGTTATATTCGTCCCATAATTTCTGTTTTGTCGCCGCGCTTCCGGCTACGCCGTCAATTTTCAGAACGCCGTTTTCCTCGCGCACATCCAAGCCCGAAACATTCATTTGCTGCGCCATATCAATTAGTGGCTGGTATTTATCTCTTACCATAATTTTTCTCCTTTTTTATTTACCTATTTCTTTTCACCGAGTTGATTAACAACCGGACGATTTGCTACTTCCTGAGCCGCCATTACAGCTTCGCTCATTTTTCCCGCTTCAACCGTTCCGCGAAGCGTGATTTTTTCCGTCGTCGCTTCAACTTCTACGCCTTCGATGCCTTTTTTCTTGATCGCGGCTTCGACGGCACTTTTAGCCGCTTCATCCGTTACCGGCGCGGGCGTTCCGGCGTTCACCATATTGGTATTCATTGTTGCGTTTGCCAAATTCCCGTTGACATCCTCCGCGTCTCCGCGGCATCCGCCAAGCATTAACAAAGCACCTATTGTCAAAATCATTAAAAGTTTAGTTTTCATTTTTCCTCCTGAAAATCTTTGGTAATCTACATTAAAACTGAAAAAAAATTACGTTCTCAGCATTTAATACCTTTTTTTAGAATATATTTCTCTAAGGCATTTCAAAAAAATACTCTCTCAAGCCGTATCTGTCAATGAGTGGTTTAAAACATTTTACAAAAAAAATCAGTCAAACTTAAACAGAAAAACTTCTTCGGCGATTTGTTTGGCAATGTCGAAAGAGGTCAAATCGGGACGAACGATAAAATGCCAGTCAGCCAGACAGTAAGAATTTAATCTTTCGTCGAAAAGTTTCTTCGCTTCTTTTTTATTTTTGGCAAGCGGACGTTTTCGCTTTGACAGCGAGATGTTTCGCCAGCAATGCGCGAAAGTCGCTTCGAGCCACAAACTCATACATTCGTGTTGTTTAATCAAATCGCGGTTTTCGGCAGTCGTCCACGCGCCGCCGCCGAGGGCGATAATTTTCGCGTCGCTTTCCAGAAGAATTCTGTTTAAGTTTTCCGTTTCCATTTTCCGAAAATGAGCGATGCCGTATTTTTCGACAATTTCAAAAACAGTCTGTTTTTCATTAAATTCGATAAACGTATCGAGATCAATTTTTTTTGTTCGCAGAATATACGACAAATGGCGGGCGACGGTGGTTTTTCCAACGCCCATAAAACCTGTTAAAACTATTCGTTTGCCGTTTTCCATCAAAAAAAATGTAAGAAAAATTAAGAGAAATAAAATGAGTGACGAAATTTAAATAAATATTTTTTAGTCCGAATGATTTTGCAATTCGGCAAGCGTTTGAAAAAAATCCGGGAAGGAAATTCCAGCCCATTCCGCACCTTCGATTTCCGTTTCGCCGTTTGCAAAAAGCGCGGCAACGGCAAAAGCCATCGCAATTCTGTGATCGCCGAAAGAATCAACATTCGCGCCTTTTAAATCGGACTTTTCCACCTTTAAACCGTCGGGAAATTCTTCAACCTCGGCGTTCATACGGCGCAGATTTTCAACCGTTGCGGCAATTCTGTCCGATTCCTTGACGCGCAATTCTTCGGCGTTTCTAATCTCCAGACCGTTTTTTAACTGCGTTCCGAAAACTGCCAGAATCGGAATTTCGTCAATCAAATTTGCCGCCGCTTCACCGTCAATTATATTTAAATCGGTATTTAACTCAAGCGGGTTCGCGCCTTTAACGTGCAGATCGCCGGCAATTTCACCGCAAATTTCTTTTTCGTTTCGGATTTGAATATCCGCGCCGAATTTTTTCAAAACCTCGATAATCGCCGAGCGCGTCGGATTTAAACCGACATTTTCCAGAACGATTTCCGAGTTTTCCAGACAAGTTGCCGCAACCAGAAAAAACGCCGCCGAAGAAACGTCCGACGGAATTATAAAATCGCGTGCCGTCAAACGCGAATCGCCTCTGATTGCAGCTTTGTGAACAAATCTGCCGTTTGTTTCGACAAATTCTTCGCGGATTCCTGCGCCCAGATATTTGAGCATTAATTCGGTGTGATTTCTCGAAGTCGGCAGAGAAAATTCCGATTCAGGGCTTTCGACAAAAGTTTCGCCGTCGGCAAAAAGTCCGGCTAAAAGCACGCACGATTTGACCTGTGCGCTGGAAACGGGAAGTTTGTAAGCGATTGATTTGAGAGGCTTTTTGCCGAAAATGCGAAGCGGCGCACAATTTTCCCGCGAACCGATTTCCGCGTTCATCTTTGTTAAAGGCTCGATAATTCGGCGCATCGGACGTTTTTTCAAAGACTCGTCGCCGATCAAAACCGATTTGAAATTCTGTCCGGCTAAAACTCCGGCGAGCAATCTCATAGTCGTTCCGCTGTTTCCGCAATCGAGTTTTTCGGCGGGTTCGGTCAATCCGTTTTTTCCGACTCCTTCGATAATGATTTCCGTGTTTTCGCGTCTGATCTTAACGCCGAGTTTTGCCAGACAATCCAAGGTTGAAAGGCAGTCCGCGCTTGCCGCAAAATTTTCGATTCGTGTTTCGCCGTCTGCCAAAGACGCAAAAATCGCGGCGCGGTGCGAAATGGATTTGTCGCCGGGAAGTTTTATTTTTCCGCGCAAATGCCCGGCTGTTTGAATTTTCATAAAAAGTTATCCGTGAATTTAATCAAATCGGTTTCAAATAATCTAATCGGCGCAATTGATTTTTCATAAAAAACTTATAATAAATGTAATATGTCAATCATAATTTGGAAATCGGAAAGAAAATAAGTCAGCAGCGTCGTGCATAAGCCGACTGGTAAACACAACGAACGCATCGGCTCACGCCGACGCTACTGACAAAAAACGCATCGGCTCACGCCGACGCTACTGACAAAAAACGCATCGGCTCACGCCGACGCTGCTGACAGAAAAGTTCAACTTATTGATAATAAATCAAATCCTTTCTTGACATAAACCGTAAGAAACATATAACTTACAAAGAAAACGATTGTGAAAGAAGAAAAACAGGAAATTAAATTGCCGAGCCGTCTGGAATCGGTTGAGGAAGCCGCCGTCAGAGCGTCCGAGTTTGCATCGAAATCCGGTTTCGGGGAAGATGAAATTTACGGAGTTGATATGGCTGTCCGCGAAGTGGTCGCCAATGCCGTCAAACACGGAAATAAATTGGATGAAACTAAGAACGTTGAAATTACGTTAAACAATTCCGAGAAAGGATTTGAAGTTTTCGTCAGAGATTTCGGCGCGGGTTTTGAGGTCGAAGAAGTTCCCGATCCGACGAATCCCGAAAATCTTTTAAAGGAAGACGGGCGCGGAATTCTTTTTATGCAAACCTTTATGGATGAAGTCCGCTGGTTTAATCACGAAGAAGGCGGAATGCTCGTCAAAATGTTGAAAAAGCGACAATAAACTTTGTATTACGCGGACTTTTAATGCAGAATGAGTCTGAAATTTATTAACAAAAATTAGAAACAGAAGAAGGAGAGAAAAAAATTATGGCTGAACTTGATATTTCTGAACGTCAAGCCGGAGACGTAACAATACTCGATTTAAACGGCAAAGTAACACTCGGTGAAGGCAGCGTCGCGCTTCGCAGCGCAATTCGCCGCTTGCTCGGTGAAGGTAAAAAGAAAATTTTGCTGAATCTGGGCAAAGTCGGTTACGTTGATTCCAGCGGAATCGGCGAACTCGTTTCCAGTTTTACCGCCGTTAATAAAGAGGACGGAACTTTGAAACTGTTAAATTTAACCGAAAAAATCCAAGACCTTTTGGCAATCACCAAACTGCTGACGGTTTTTGATACTTTCGACAGCGAAGAAGACGCGCTCGCCAGTTACGAGTAAAACTATTTATTAAAAACGGAAAATGGATAACGAATAATTTGGGAAAAACTCTCTTTAAATTATTTCGTTATCCGTTTTTAATTTTAAAAAAAGCATCCGAATCAAGCGGAAAAGCATCTTTTATAAAAGCGAAGGCGCAAAATATCCAAAGGTTTTTATTTTTTTGTTCCCCTTTTAAAATCTTTTCATATTATGCGTTTTCGCCATTTCAATATATAAAAAACCAGCAAATAATGATGAAAAAAGTATTTTTGCTCGCCATAATTTTAGTTTTTTCCGCAGGCGTTTTCGCGCAGAACGCCAAGCCCTTCGATTTGTCCGAATACGGAGTAAAAATCGAACCGGATAAGCGTTTGATCGTTGTTCTGGCTTCGCTCGAAGTTGCCGATATGGACATTCCTTTGACGAACGAGGGAATCATATTTCGCCGGAAGCTGGACGCGGATACGGCGAATATGGATGCGAATTTGCGGCGGAAGATGCAGTCGTTCGTCGCAAGGTATCAGAGCCGGCATCCGAATCGCACCAAACAGCAGCTTCTCGCGCCTTTTATTTCAATGGCTTACGCGCTTTCGCCCGTTCCCGAACTGGAAGAACCGGCGCGTTCGACGGATTTGCCTGATGATCTGCTCGAAGTTCTCGATTACGCGCCGCTGGTGCAGCAGTTTTATCAAAATCATCTGAGCAAAAATCTCGACGAATACGTTCAAATTTACCGCGATGAAGCCGACCAATTGCGCCCGTCCGCCGTTTCGATGGTGCGCGAACTGCTCGATTATATGAACACGCGCCCGCAGCTTGTTTACGCCGAGCGCGTAAAAACCGAAACCGATAAAAGCAAAAGCAAAAAGACGAAAATTCAGACGACGAGCGTGCGCGAAAAAGCGCGTCGGTTTTTCATCGTTCCCGAACTTCTCGCGCCGAAAAATACGGTCAATTTTATCAACATCGGCGACGATTATTTTGCCGTCGTTTCGCCCGAAACCGATCTGACCAATTCGGAAGTGCGCCGCGCTTATCTTCGTTTTGTGCTTGATCCTCTTGTATTAAACAACGCAACTGAAATTTTCAAATCGAGCGACGGCATCAAATCTCTGCTTGCCGAACGCAGAAAGATCAACCCGAATATTTCACCCGACATTTATTTTGCGGTTCTGCGCTCGCTCGTCGCCGCAGTTGATGCCAGACAAATCGAACACCAGAAAGTGCAGATTTTGACGGCGCAAAAGCGAAAGGAAATTGATGCAGCAAAAGGCAGAGAAGCCAAACTCGCCGTTTCCGCCAAACTCGGCGAACTGAAAAAATCCCTCGCCGACCAGACTGCTCTGGAATTGTCCCAAGCGTATGAAAACGGCGCGGTTTTAGCGTTTTATTTTGCCAAACAACTCGAAGGAATCGAAGATTCGGGCTTTGACATCGAAAGTTCGATGCGCGATATGATTTTATCGCTCGACCCGACCAAAGAAACGAATCGCTTGGCGGAATTTGCCGACGCAAAAAAACGCGCCGTCGCCGCCCGCAGCAAAAGTTCCGTTTCAAACGAACTCGCCATTGAAAATCCGGTTACAAAACGGCTGCTCGAAATTGACAAAATTATTATCGGGAAAAAATATGCCGAAGCCAAAAGGGAACTGACTGCGCTTGCCAAAGAAAATCCGAACGATCCGCGCGTTTACTATTCGCTCGGACGCTTGGCGAGCCTGACGGCGGAAACGGCAACCGACGAAGACACGCGCAACCAATATCTGCTCGAAGCCAAAAACGCTTACGAAAAAACTTTAACGTCCGCCACCGCGAAAACCGATGCCGCTTTGATTTCGCTTTCCTACGTCGCCCTCGGCAGAATATATGAATTCGACGGACAAGCCGAATACGCTCTGCAAATTTACAACGCCGCCGTAAAAGTCGGCGATGTCGAAGACGGCGCGTTCAAAGAAGCGCAGGCGGCGGTCAGCAGATTGACGAAACAGAAGTGATGGTAGTGGGTTGTTTTTTGATAATTGTTAAGGGGGTTTTTAGGGTTTTAAAATAATCAAAAGTTTTTAGAGTAATGCTGAAAATGTAAGGCTGAGAATTTGTTTTTATCAATTGCCGCCAACTAAAGCCGGTCGGCAATTCATAAATTATTACATTTTTAGTGCTGCCGTTTTTAGCAGAGAACAACGAACATCCTGTAAATCTCGACAAAAATCTGCTACCTTATCTTAATGAATTCCGAAAAATTCCGAAGCGGCTACGCTGCCCTTATTGGTCGTCCGAATGCGGGCAAATCCACGCTTTTAAATCACTTGGTGGGCGAAAAGATCGCCGCCGTTTCCAACAAACCGCAAACTACGCGCCATAAAATCAAGGGAATCGTTACTCTGGAAAGCGGACAGATCGTTTTCATAGATACGCCCGGCGTTCATAAACCCGGATATTTGCTCAATCGCCGGATGATGTCCGCCGTTCACGACGCGATTTTGTCGGTTGATCTGATCGTCTTGATGCGCGACGCTTCCGTTTCGACGGGAAACGGCGACAGATTCGTTCTGGATTTGGTCAAAGAAAGCGAAAAAACGGCGATTCTCGTCTTGAACAAAATTGACAAAATAAAAGACAAAAACGAACTTCTGCCGCTGATCGAATTTTACGCGGACGAGCATAATTTCGCCGAAATAATCCCGATCTCCGCGCTCAAAGGCGAAGCGATAGAAAATTTTTTACAGCAAATAATCAAACATCTTCCCGAAAATGAACCGATTTTCGCCGCAGACGAAATGACCGACCAGAGTTTGCGCGTTTTGGTCGCGGAAATGGTCAGAGAAAAAATCCTTATGACGACGGGCGAAGAATTGCCATATACGACGGCGGTTGTAACGGAAAAATTCGAGGAAGTTGACGAAAATTTGACAAAAATTTACTGCGCGATCTATGTTGAAAGAAGTTCGCAAAAGGGAATAATCATCGGTAAAGGCGGCTCGAAACTGAAAAAGATCGGCGCGGACGCAAGACAAGATATTCAAAAACTTCTCGGCAAAAAAGTTTATTTGCAGCTTTTCGTCAAAGTCGTCAAAGACTGGCGCAATCAGGAACGCGATTTGAACGAGATGGGAATTGAAGAGTAAAGTATAAAAAATGATCAGCCGAATGATTTCTCAAAAACTTTTCTATTTTCAGAAATTTCTTGCCAATGACCTTTTGTTGGAAATTACAGAAAGAAATCCGACGAATGAAAATTTTACCAAAGATAAACTTCAACAATATAATTTGATTCGCAAAGATGATTTTAATGCGGCGGTTTTGGCTCATAAGTTTCTGATGCAAAAATTGTTTGCATTTTTTCTCGAAAGATTTTTCCCTGATGTAGAAATAAAAAATTTCAAACTCGACAATCTTAACTTTAACCCGACTGAAAAAATTGACTTGAATTTTCTGAATGAAGAAAGCGCGAATCGTTTGATTGAAATTTTGGAGTTTTTGCATACGGATTTTCTGAATTCCGAATTTGTTTTTCAAAACGGAGAATTGGAAAAAAGAAAATCTAAAATCAATTTAAAGGAATCGGGCGCGGTTTATACAAAAAAAGAAATCGCGGAGAATATTGTTTTGCAGACATTTCAAAATCGTGTTTCGCAAGGTATTGATGCAAAAAACCTGCAAATCTTGGATTTCGGCTGCGGCACGGGCAGATTCTATGTTGCCGCTTTGAAAATTTTGAACGACAAATTCGGCATTTCTAAAAGTTCGGCGGTCAAAAATATTTACGCGCTTGATTCGGATAAAATTGCTTTAACGATTTTGAAATTGAAATTAGCAGTTGAAACGGGAATCGAAAATCTGGAAACGATAAATCAAAATATTCTTCACAGAAATATGCTCGTTTTGAACGACGGTTTGAATTTCGGCGAAAATATTTATTTTGATTTTCATAATGATTTTGTGGAAGTTTTTGAGTTTGGCGGTTTTGATGTTGTTGTTTCCAATCCGCCTTATTATTTGCTCAAAATTAACAAAAACAAATCCGACGATTCCGTTTTTGCCAAGTATTATCAAAGCCTTGTCGAAAATGTTAATCGGGAATTACAATACTTTCGCAATTCGGGAACTTACAAACACTCAATCGAAGGAATGCTGAATTATTACAAACTTTCGATTGAAATGATGTTGAAACTGGCGAAACCGAACGGCGAACTCGGCGTTATTTGTCCGTCAACTTTGTTCGGCGACGCTTCTTCGACAAAACTACGCAAATTTATTCTCGACAAAAACAAGTTACGCAAACTCGAATTCTTTTCCGAAAGCGCGAAACTTTTTGACAATGTTTCGCAGGCGACAGCGATTTTCTTTGTTTCCAAAGCGTCCGAAACAAAGGAGATTAAAATTAAATTTGACGAAAACGAGTTTGAAGTTTCGCTCGATTTATTAAAAACCACTTTTCCCGAAAATCTGGAAATTCCGCAGATGGATGAAATCGGTTGGGGAATTTTGAAAAAGTTGAGCCGGTTCAAAAAACTGAAAGATTTCAAAAACTTGCGAAATCGGCGCGGCGAATTCGATTTGCTGCAATTCAAAAATTTGACAACCCGAAAAGATACAAATTTTCATTTAATTCGCGGAAATATGATAAATTGCCGCCGAATTGATTATGAAAAAAACGGAGAATTCGTGAAGATTGACGAGTTTATAAAAGCCAAATCAAACGAATTTATAAAAAATGATTTTCGGAAAATCCGTCTTGTTTGCCAACAAATCTCGAACATTGACGTTGCCAAACGCTTGAATTTTGTTTTTTGTAAAGAAACCGACATTTTGGGAAATTCCTGCAATTACATTTCGGCGACGGACGAAACGGATTTGCGAAAACTGCAAATTTTGCTCAATTCTTATCTGCTTAACTGGCGTTTTAAAATTACAAGCACGAACAATCACGTCAACAATTACGAACTCGCCGAATTGCCTTTGCTCGATTTCACGCGCATTTCGGATTTGACCGGAAATGATCTGGAAAATAATATCGAAATAGCCAAAATGTATAAATTGAACGATAATGAGATCGAATACGTTTTGAAAAATCATTTTGAACTTTCGGAAATTCGCCGCCGTTTATGAAACGAAAACTTTACAATCACATCGCGCCCGGTTTGAGCAAGTTGGAATGGGAAATGGCGAAACATATTCCGGCGGGCGGAAATTGGAAAGATATTCCCGAAAATATCCCGTCGCAGCGGCTCGCGCAAATCCGTCGCAGCGGCGGCAGAACGACTTATTACGGCAGATTGGTTTGGGACAAACCCGCCTTTACGATCACGACTTATTTTAATCGTTTGGGCAACAGTTCAAATCTGCATCCCGAACAGCAGAGAATGATTTCGATCCGCGAAGGCGCACGGCTTCAATCTTTTCCCGACAATTTTGTTTTTCACGGCACGCGCACTTCGCAATACAAACAAATCGGCAACGCCGTTCCGCCGCTTTTGGCAAGAGCCGTCGCGGAAACTTTAGAACCGCATTTGAAAAATAAAACTTTTGTTGACATTTTTGCGGGCGCGGGCGGAATGTCGAAAGGTTTCGGAATGAAAAATTTTGAACTGCTCGGCGCGGTTGAAATCGAGAAAAATTATTTTGAAACTTTCAAAAAAAATCATTCGGAAACAAGCGAAGAATTTCTGATAACGGGCGACATCACGGAAAAAGCGGTAAAAGAAAAAATCAAATCAGCCGCCAATCGCAAAAAAATCGGCTTAATCGTCGGCGGTGCGCCGTGTCAAGGTTTTTCTTATGCCGGTTGGCGCAATCCGAAAGATACGCGCAACCAATTGTTCAAGGAATTTTGCGAAATCGTGCGCGACGTGCGCCCCGAATTTTTTGTTTTTGAAAATGTAACGGGAATTTTGACGATGCGAAACGGGCAGGTTATCAGAGAAATCGCCGAAGTTTTTGGGGAAATCGGCTATCATTTGAACGAGCCTTTCAAACTAAACGCGGAAGATTACGGAGTTCCGCAAAAGCGGCGCAGAGTTTTTATTATCGGTTCGTCAAAGAAAATCGAAATCAACGCGCCTAAGATTTTGTTTTCTGAAACCGACTGTTTTTTACCGAAACCGATAACAACTAAACAAGCAATCTACGGTTTGCCCGAATTGCGCTCCGGCGAAGGCGTTTTTGAAACCGAAGGCGATTATAAAGCCGTTTCATTTTATGAAAAGTTTATGGTAAATGAAATCGGTTTTGATGAATTTTACCATCATTCAAAAAATGAAAATAAAAAGCGGGCGAAAAGTTTTGTCAGTTTTCAGCCTAGACTTTTTCCCATTCCCGCGTAATTTCTTTTGCTAACATTCGCAAAATTTCGTGTAATTTCTCTTCGGCTTTCTTTGTTTTGTCATTCTTCAAAAGATCGAGCATTTTCCCGATTTCATCATCAACCGCAGAATTTTTCCAAGTTCCGACTTTGCGATTTTTCTTGTTTTTGTATTCTTCCAAACTCTCAAAAGCAACTCGAATATAGCGTTTGGTGTTATTGTCTTGATTTTTGCCTTTCTTTTCCGTCTTTATAACTTCCCGATAAGTTCCTGTTTTCGCGTCAAAACCTTTGAATTTGTAATCGTAAAATGAATAACTCAAATTCAAAAACCGCATCAAAAAATCTCTGAAACCGCCTTCATCAACAATTGAAAAAACCGTTAAAATGTAATGGAGATTTGTCCGCATCAAAAAACTCAACTTCACGGCATCGGCATCATTTTCAACACGATTTTTCAAACTGTCCCAGAGATATTTTGAATGCCAAGAAACAACTTGCTCACCGTTTTTCTCGTCTTCGATAAGAGTTTGAACATCATCAAAACTCATCCGATTATTTTTCGCCGAATTCGCCGAAATTGTCATCGGATGAAATTTCGGACGATGACAAAATCCGAGTGAAATCGGTCCGATGTGGTCGGGACTCACGCCGTGTTTTCTAAATTCGCCCATCAATCTGTCCGCCATTTTCCAATCGCCGTCCGCCCAATTTTCATAAACCCGACGGTCTTGTGCATAGCGTTGCAGATTTTTCTTGTGTCTGCCTTTGTCGGATTTTGAACGACAGCAATTGCCGTCCGAATGAAAACCGTCAAAGCGATCCGGCGGATTGCTCATTACGCCCGGCGAAAGAAAAGATTTTGAACTTGTTTTAGAATGATTTTCATAAATCCAAGTTTTAAGAAGTTCCGATGTAGAAATGTTTTTCGGTGCTTTAAAGATTTCAAGTAATTTCGACAAATTTTCAGATTCGATAACTAATTCGTCAATAATCTCAAAAATATCTTGTTCAAAAGGCTGATAAACGGTTTCAAAATTTTCCCCCAGTTTTTTAAGTAACCGTTTGTTCGGATAAACATATTCGATTTGCAGACTTTTCCCGCAAATCTGACAAGTATGAAGTTTTGTCGGATGAACCAAGACAGCGACTCTAGCAAATGCTCCGGCTTCAACTTTAATATCGTGTTGTTCACATTTTTTAACCCACCATTTTCTGCGTTTTTGTCCCTCATCCGATTTTCCGGTTACAACCCAGCGAATCGAATTATCTCTATTTCGCGTATAATGTAAATTTTCGTAATTCGGATGATTAACTATAAATTCTTGATATTTGATAAATTCGGGGTGGTTTTTGCGATTGACTTTAGACATATAGTTACAATCTTTCCGGTGGAATAAAAAATTCAATAGATTTGGCATATAATTTTGCTAAATTTAACAGAACTAAAAACTCGATTCTCCGCTGTCCGTTTTCGATTTTAGAAAGTTCACTCTGTGAAACGATTTCGGTTTCTGCCACTTGAAATTGAGTCAATCCGGCTTCTTCTCTAGCTTGAATTAATCGAGTAGAAAGGAATTTTCTATTTTGGCTGTAAATGGTTTTGGACATATAATTATTCCAAATAGGAATTTTAAGATTTAGAGATAATTTATGCCGAAAAGGAATATTTTAAAATGTATGAATACTGGCGCAATCAGGAACGCGATTTGAACGAAATGGGCATTCAGGAATGATTTTACAAAACGTGAAAAACAAACAAAAAATCTGGCATTCGGTTGAAATCGAAACAAAATCCGAAGCCGAAGAAGCGGTGGAATTTGCTTTAAATGAACTCGATTCGCTTGGAAATGAGATTGATACGCTTGGCGAAAAAGCGTCGAAAACATTGAAAATCGTCGGTTATTTCACAGAGAAAATCGGCGATGAAAAATTGCAGAATCAATTGAACGAAGCCTTGCGGATTTACGGTTTTTCCCAAGATGCCGTTGTAAAATACGAATGGCGCGAAGTTGAAGATCAGGATTGGCTCGCCGAATGGAAAAAAAGCTGGAAACCGACGGAAACAGGAAAGTTTATCATCGCTCCGACTTGGGAAACGGTTGAAGATGCGGACAAAATCGTAATTCGCATTGATCCCGAAATGGCTTTCGGCACGGGAACTCACGAAACGACACGGCTTTGCCTGCAAGCGATTGAAAAACATTTCTCGCCCGAAATGAGCTTTTTAGATGTCGGAACCGGAACGGGAATTTTGGCGATTGCGTCGGCGAAGATGAAGTCCAGAGTCCTAAGTCCTAAGTCCAAAGTCCGTTTGATAAAGGCGTGTGATATTGATAACGATTCGATTGATATTGCCGGAAAAAATGCGAAACTTAATGATGTGGAAAATGAGATCGAGTTTTACGTCGGTTCGATCTCGGAAAAGTGCGAAAAATTCGATTTTGTTTGCGCGAATGTAACAATTGATATTGTCGCGCCGATGCTTTCTTTGCTTTTGAAGAAAACGGCGAAAATTTTAGTTTTATCGGGAATTTTGAGCGAGCAAAGAGATTTGATTGAAAGCGGGTTGAAGGAAAATAAAGTGCCGAAGTGGGAGATCGAAACTTTAGGCGAATGGATTTCGGTTACAATTGATCGTCAAAATTTTAGTGAAACTTGATTAATGTGAGTTCGAGATAAGCCGTCGAAGACGGCAACATATTTGTAGCCCATAACGCCAGTTATGGGAACAAGTTACAAGATATATTATAAGCGGTTGAATAACCGCGACATACAATTTATGTCGCCATTTTCAATGGCTTTGTCATTATTTTGACAATCTTTCCACATCTTGCGATGTGGGCTACAAGTATAACGTCGGTTTCACCGACTAAATCCGATTTTTTTATCTCGAACTCACGTTGATTAGGAAAACAAATTTTAATTATCTTTCTCCGCAGGCGGCGAAGCAAGCGGAATATCGCCGTTGTCGGTAATGTCTTGAAGCGGCAGGCGGGCGTTCGGGTCTTTTTTAGAATTGCTTAAACGGCGCAGAATGGGAATGCTTTTCGGGACGAAAATCTGTTCCGGCGAAAGCGATTTTGACCTTTTAAGAATCGAGCCGCCGCGTCCGGCGATCCAGAGATTCGTGCCGCCTTGATAAGAAACCGCCTGCATCGAATTTGTCGTAATGTTCGGCTGTTTTTCCCAAGACGCGCCGCCGTCTTCGGTGATGATAACTTCGCCCAATTCGCCGACGATAATCGCGTAATTTTGTTTGTAAGTTGTTACCGCGTAAAGATTTGTTTTGACGGGAGATTCCTGATCGCGCCAAGTTTTCCCGCCGTCCGTCGTCCGCAAAATTATCCCTTTTGCGCCGACTGCAAAACCGTAATTTTCGTCGCTGACCGAAACGGCATAAAAATTTTCTTTGACTCTCGTTTCGATCTTTTCCCAAGTTTCGCCGCCGTTTTCCGTGATTAAAATCGTTCCTCTGTCGCCGACGGCAATGCCGCGTTTTTCATCAAAGAAATTTACGTCTTCGAGCCAGTATTTCGTGCCGGAAGCGAGCGGTTTCCAAAACGCGCCGTTTGTGTCGGAACGCAGAATCGTTCCGTTTGCGCCGACGGCAAACGCGGTTAATTCGTTGACAAAATGAACGCCGAAAAGGTCTTGCGTCGTATTATTAAATGCTTTTCCCCAACTCGCGCCGCCGTCCAAAGTCCGCAAAATCGTGCCTTTGCTGCCGACGGCAATTCCGCGTTTTGCATTGGAAAAACTCACGGCGTTCAAGTTTTCTTCCGTTCCCGAATAAACCGGAATCCAATCGCCGCCGCCGTCATTCGTGATCCAAGTTCTGCCGTTCGTCCCGACTGCCCAGCCGATATTTTTATCGTAAAAAGCGATGTCGTTCACATCTTCGCGCCCGCCTGCCGTCAGACGCTGCCAACTATAACCGCCGTCGTCGGTGCGGATTATCAAGCCTTTTTCGCCAACCGCCCAACCCGTGTATTGATCGGCAAAATACATCGAAACGAGTTTCGGATTCGTCCGCAAATTAAACGGCAGCCAAGTAAAACCGCCGTCTCCGGTCAGCCAGATCATTCCGCTTGCATCGGTTAAAAAGCCGTTTTTTTCATTGGCAAAACTGAGCGAAAGAAAATCCGCGCGGCTGAAAATGTTGATTTTCTGAAAAGTTTCGCCGCCGTCCTCGCTTTTGGCAACGCATCCGCCGTAACCGACGGCGACGATTTTTTCCGCCGAAAGATACGCGACGCTCGAAAGCAAAGATTCTTCGCAAGGTTTATTCGTTTTCCAATTCGCGCCGCCGTCCGTCGTCGTCAAGATCAAACCGTTCATTCCGACGATTGCCGTTTTTTCCGCATCAAACGCCGAAATTTTCAACAGATGTTCATTCACGCCCGCCTTCTGCGTCGTCCAGTTCGCGCCGCCGTCCGTCGTTTTCAAAACACGCCCGTAAGTTCCGACGATCCAGCCCGTCTGCATTTCTTCGCCCGCAAACGTGATGCTGTAAAGATGATCCTTCGCGTCCGTCGAAACCTTTTTCCATTCGTCGCCTGCGTCGTCCGTCGTGATAATCGTGCCGCGTGCGCCGACGATAAATGCGTGTTTTTTATCCTTGACGAAAATCCCCGAAAGATTCGTATCAATCGGCGATTTCTGCCAACGCCAATCAAAACCGCCGTCTTCCGTCCGCAAAATCGTATTGTCCGCGCCGACCGCAAAACCGATCTGCTTGTCCTTCAAAAAATGAATCGCATAAAGCGGATTTCCTTGCGGCTGCGGATTTTGCCAATACCAGCCGAGTCCGTTTCTTTGTGCGAGAACAGGCGGATTCAAAACGCAGAGAGCGCATAGAACGCAGAGAATTTTAAAAGCGTTCACCGCAAAGCCAAGCAATTCGGGCTTTCTGTTTTTATCGTTCTTAAATCTGCGTTTATTCGTGTTCATCTGTGGTTAAATTTCTGATAGTGAACTAAAAGTAATGCTGACAAATTCTTCTTATGAATTGCCGTCTGCTTTAGCGGGCGGTTTAGTTTGCAGCAACAGAACAGGCTTTAGCCAAACTATTAAATTAAATTTATTCCTTATTTGCTTCAGCTAAAGCAGAAAGGATAATTGATGTTTTTATTAAATTTGTCTAAAGCCGCCAATTTTGTTATCAATTATTCCGTCAGCTAAAGCAGACGGCAATTCATAAAGCCTATGTTTTTAGTTCACTACCAAATTTCTTATTCTTTCTCTCCGCGCTCTCCGCGTTCTCTGTGTTAAAATTCTTCAAATCTCCAAAACCCCAATTTCAGCCACCGCTTCATCCAAAATATCCGCGTCAACTCGACCCATTTCCGCCGCCTTCCGCGCCATTGAATCGGCGACTTCCTGAACTTGGTGTCCCGCGTGTCCTTTCACCCATTCCCAAGTAATATCGTGCTTTTCAGCCGCTTTATCCAACTTTTTCCACCATTCGTGATTTGTTTTTTTGCGAAATTTTCCGAGCATCGTCTGCACGACGTAATTTGAATCGCTCAAAACTCTCACCTTACAAGGCTCGGTCAGCGTTTTCAATCCAATCGTCGCCGCCGCAATTTCCGCCTGCTGATTCGTCGCATTTCCCAGATATTCGCCAAACGCCCGCCAAAAACCTTTATAACCCAAAACCGCCACCGCCGCCGCACGCGGATTTCCTTTCCCGTTCCCAAGCGATGAACCGTCGCAAACAATTGTAACTTCTTTCATAAAATTACCTGACTGGAGCGCAAGCGTCCCGCTTGCAACCGTTGCGCGAGCAACGGAAAATGTTTAACAATCGGCAACGTAGAGTTTAATCAAAGTTTTCGCGCTCACGCGCTCATTGCAAGCGGGACGCTTGCGCTCCAGTCGCTACCGCAATTTTCGCGCCGAAATCTTTGACCAAACAAATTTGAAAATTAAACCGAAGATCAAACTGAAAATTAGTCCAACAATTAGGTTTCCCAAGAAACCTATAAAGTTAAAACTTCCTTGAAAAATGCCGAACATTCCAGAATACATTGAAAATGGAAATCCAATATCCCAAAAATAATGTATGGAAACGCCCGATTGAAAATTTATTATTGACCAAACGGATTCGCAAATAAAACTAATTACTTGAACCGCTAAAAATATAGCGAATCCTAAGTAAACTCCTTTTTTAAATGATTTGCCCATTTTCCTAATTCACCATTCATCACTCACCATTCACCATTTCCAAATCTTCCGCCCGAACCGAAACAACATTATCAACATAACTTTCAAACGTATCATCGTGCGAAATGACAAAAAGCTGATCGAAAACCTGTTTTTCGGTTATTCGGCTGATTTCTTCGGCTAACTTTTCGCGCCTCTGCAAATCCATATTCGTCGTCGGCTCGTCGAAAAACGCTAAGCGGACATCGGAAAGCTGTTTTAATAAAGCCAATCTGACCGACAACGCCGCCGCCATTTGTTCGCCGCCCGAAAGGTTGACGAACGGGCGTTCGTGTCCCGCTTCTTCGAGCAGAATTCCATAATCTTCCGTCCATCTCAAAGTCCGTTCGGCATTTCCCGAAATCTCGCGGAACATCTGATTTGCTTCCAGAGAAACGTGATAAACGTAATTTCTCGCCACCAGCGGCGCGGCTTCCTTCAAAGTGTCGCGGATAAATTTCGTCGCTTCGCCGATCTTCTCCAGCCGTTCTTTTTCCGCAAACTCCTTTTGCATCTGCCTGCGAACTTCCGCCAAACGCTCTAATTCTTTTGCCGTTTCGTCGGCGCGTTTCTTCGCGTTTTCCAGATTCGCCTTCGTTGATACCGATTTCCGCTCGAATTCGAGCAATAAACTTCTCTCGCTCAGATGCTTATCTGCGTCGTAATCTTTGCTTGCCGTTTCTAAATTTTTCGTTAAAACTTCCGATTCGGATTTAAAACGCGCAACTTCCCCCTTTGCTTTTTCGAGTTCCGATTCCTTTTCGGGCAGAGTTTTCGCCGTTTCTTCATTCGCCACAAACTGCCGATTCGCTTCAAAAGTTTTGTCGCGCACATCCGAAAATTCTTTCCATTGTTGGTCGAGAAATTTATAACTTTCCAACTGCTCGACCAAAATCCCGCGATCATTTTCCAGACGCTCCAGATTTTTTTCGATTTCCGTGCGTTTTTCCCGAATGTTTATCTCGTTATCCGCTTCGGTTTGCAAAATTTTGATTCTCGCCTTCGGATTGTCCAGAGTTTTTAATTTACTTTCGACTTCCGCTAATTCTTCTTTAATTTTCGGCAAATCTTCAATGTTTTTTTCGAGGTCTTCTTTTTCTACTTTGTATTGTTTTCCTTCGTCGCCAATCTCTTTTTCGCGGTTTTGTAAAGTTTCAAGCTGCGCCAAATATCTCTCCGCTTCGCGCGAAGTTTTCAATTGAACCGATAAAGTTTTGCGCTCCTTTTCAATAATCGAAATCTGCGTTTCAAGTTGGCTGAAATGCGTAGAAATAACATCTGCCAGCGTTTCTCCGGGTTTTACGTTCAAGCATTTTTCCGAAAAGATCGGACACAGATTATTTTTCAAACCTTCCCGAAAAATCTTTTCGCTTTCGAGTTTCGCCCGAAAACGCGCCAGATTTTCGGTTAATTCCTGTTCGCGCTTCTGTCTTTCCTGCAAAAAATTCGCTTCAACGCCTTTCTCGTTTGCATTTTTTATTTCGTCTTGATTTTTTTTGTATTTTATTCGCAAACTATCCATTTTTACCACAAGACTTTTTATCGTATTCTCAGCCGCTTCCGCCTTCGCCCGACGATTTCGCAAATCTTTTAGCTTAATTTCAAGTTCTTCTTCCGCCTGAACTTTCGGCTCTAATTCCTTAATTTTCTGCGTCGCTTTCAATGCGGATTCGAGTTTTTCTCTAACAGTTTTCTGCTCGGCTTTAACATTTATCTGCGCTGTTTCAACTCTTTTCAATTCCTTATTTAATTTATCGCGCTCGGTTCTTTCTCTGTCCAATTCCTTCAATTTTCCGAGTGCTTCAACGTGAATTTTATGATCGCCTTCAACCGCTTTAATTTTCTCGCTCGCGTCAAACGCCTGTTTTTGCTCCGTTTCCTTTTGCTTTTCAATAAATTCCGCCTTTACAAATTCCGCATTCATTTTGTCGAGCGCGTTTTTCGCCTCATTTACCTTGCTTTCCTTCGCGTCAAATTCCTTGACGATTTTGCTTTTTTCTTCGACATCGGAAACCAATTTTTCGAGCGATTCGGATAAGTCTTTTTCCGCCGCCGCAAAATTTTTATGTTCTTCCTCAAGCGTTTCGATGCGCGATAATTCGCCTTCCGCGCGGGCGATATTTTCTCTCACCGTCGCAATCTGCGAATCAACATAACGCGCCGTTTCAAGCAGTTTGTCCGCGCCCTGCCGATATTCTTCAACCTTTAAAAGTTTATCAAAAGCCTTTTTCCGTTCAGCCGGAGTTTCCAGAAAAATCGCCGTAAAAGTTCCTTGCGGAACGCCGATTGCGCGGCGAAAAAGCGATTCCAAGTCCGTTCCCGCTTCCACGCCCAAATGCTGCCACAAAAACCGTGTAACTTCCTCTTTTTTATCGGCAATTCTGGTCTTTAACTGCGGATCGTAAACATAATAACCCGTTCCCGAATCGCGGTGAACAATATACTCGCGCTCATCCAAACCGCTTTCAAACGACACGCGAACCACGCCTTTTTTCGCGCCGCGACGAACAAAATCGTCCTTTTTATAATCGAGCAGATCAAACAAAGTCCACGCGACGGCTTCGATCAGAGTGGTTTTGCCCGCGCCGTTTTCGCCCATAATCGCCGTCGTTCCGCGCTCGAATTCGCGCGAAAAGCTGTGGTGAGATTTAATGTCTTCAAGTTCAATTTTCGTAATGTGCATACAGAGATTTCAGGATTTTAAATTTTTAGATTTTCCTCTTTGTTAGATTTTAGAATAAATTTGCCAAAAGAGAAACTGCGAAAAATTTCGGAGATAAAATGCCGCAAATCAAGATAAATTCGGATGTTTTATTGTAAAATACTTTTATGAAATTTGCAGACCTTGACCGGAAAATTATCGAAAAACTAAAAGTCCGGCGATATGACCGCATTGTTGAAAAACACGAAGGACCGTGGGATTGGAAATGGCAAATCGAAGCCGACGAATGCGAATTTATTAAAACGGGCGCACATTTTATTCTGCTTCCCGTCTATCTCGAACAAATCCCGAACATCACGATTTTGCGAATTATCGAAAGCAAAGACGGCAAATCATTGACCGTTTTTCTAAAGGACACAACATTTTACGAAGACGATTTTTTCAGCGGATTTATGGCGGTCTGTCAAAAGTTTGAAGGCGAAGATTTTTTTACGGCAATCGTTTATCACGAATGGTTTATTATTGAATATCCACAATAAAAGCCGATAAAATATGCGAAATTCTCACGCATTTTATCGGCTGTCTTTAATCCGCAAAGAATTATTTTAACTGCACGCGGAATGTCCGCATTTGCATTGATTGCCCATTCCGCCCTTATGAGCATTGCGGCAGTAATCGCTGCAATAATCACCTATCGAAGGGCGTTCGCATTCGCATCCCGGATGCTGACATTGATCTTCAGGTTGATATTTTTCCATTTTTACTTCTCCTTGAAAAATTATATGAGCGAGCGGAAACTATTCGCCTCCGCTCGAAGTTGATTTTTAACCGGCAGTTTTCGTATGCGACTGCTCGCTGCTTGATTTGGCAGCGGCATCGTGCGGTTTTTCGCCCGTCTCGATGAATGTCTTCATACGCATCAAGTCTTCGTCCATCTGCGTTTTCGGATCAGAGCCGAACATCGTGGCGATGGCGTGACCGATTGCACCCGCCGGAGGCGTGTAACTAAGCTGCACGTCAACTTGTGTCGTGCCGTCGCCGGCAGGTATAAATTGAACGATTCCCGCATTGGGAAGTTCCGATCCTTTGATTGATTTCCAAGCGATCAAGCTGTTCGGTTCGACTTTTGTGATTCGTGCATCCCATTCCGAAGGCACGCCTATCGGACTGCTTACTTTCCAATGCGATTTGCCGCCGCCTAAGTTTCTGACTTCAACGACGTTGCTCATAAATTTCGGAAAATTCTCGAAATTCGACCAAAGCGAATAAATGTTTTCAACCGGAGCATTAACATTAATCGCTTTGTGAACCGTAACCGCTCCGCGTCCGGCATCGTATCCGACCAAATTTTTGATTTCCATATTTGTCGCACTGCGTGCCAAGAGCATCGCTCCGAGAGTTGCCGCTCCGAGACTTAATGCGTCGCGTTTCATCAAGCCGTAGATCAAAGCTCCGCCGCCTAAAGTTCCGGCGAGAAAACGTGCGGCGGGCGACCAATTTTCCTGAAAATATTCCCATTGCGGCTGTCTACCCGGATTGCCCTGCAAACTCGGAACGTCGCCGGGCGAGTTGAAAACCTTTAAATTGTCCGTAACCGCTTCGACTCCTTTCACGGACTTTACGCCGCTTAAAAGTGCGGAAACTTCGTCGGATAAAATTTCACCGCTGACGGTTACATTTCCGTCCTGCGAGTTAACCTGCAGAGCGGACGGATGCGAAACCGTGCGTCCCAATTTTGTCCGCACGCGGGCTTCGATCACGCGGTCTGAAACGTCTTCGTCGCTCGTAAAATAATCGCGGGCTTCCCGATAAAATCCGTAAGCACGATTCTTAAAATCTTCTTTTGTCGCTTGAGCGGCTTCCGGCAAGCTGTGAGCCGCACTATTGATCTGATCGCCGACCAGAGAACGCCGCCGTTCCCCTTTTGCCGGATCAAGAAAATACATCAGAGCCGCTCCCGCTCCGATGCCTGCCAAAAGTCCCCAAATTCCTGTTGTGTTGTTATTATCATAATTATTTCTCATTTTTATCTCCCTTGTTCTAAACCTTGTTCTAAAACCAATTTCCTTTGCTGCTATTTCGGTTCAACAGGAAAATCCGCCTGCTTGTAAGCGTCATAACCGCCGATCAGCGGATGAACTTCCTGAAAACCATTTTCTTCCAATTCTCGTGCCACACGGACACTTGAAGCCTCGTTCGGTCAAGTGCAGTATGTAACGATGTAATCATCCCGTCCGACATCGGAAAAATGCTTTTCGACATTATCGGGCGGAATACGAACCGCACCACCCGCCTTCGTTTCAGCATCATCCCAAGCCTTCGCCGCCCGTGAATCTACAAATCTGATCTCTTTATCTTCGCTGTTCAAGCGATTCTTTACCGTTTCAACCGTTACTTTATTCATAAATTTCTCCCTTATTTCAATCTAAAATGTTGTTTTAGTATCCGCTAAACACAAAAAAGTGTATGGAATTATTACGAAAACAACTCATTTTTAGTTAAAATAAATAATAACGGCAAAATCAATGCCAAAGACGATTTACAAAAATCATTAGGATAAATGGCTTGTATTTAACTCTAAGACTAAAAAATCAAATTAGTAATAAACTGCACAGTTTAGTAAAATCTTCATAAGCAAAAGTTTTCAGGGGAGCAAAAGGCTGAGAGTTGTTCAGAAAAGCGAACATTACCCTAAAAACCTGATACAGATAATTCTGACGTAGGGAGAAAAACAATGAGTGAAAATAAAGAATTAAGAGAAAAACTGGCAAGCGAAATTAAATTGCCGTCATCAAGAAAGATTTATGTTAAGACGAATGGGAATACGGTTAATGAAATTGGGGCTAATTTGAGAGTTCCGTTTCGGGAGATCGCTTTGTCGCCGTCGAAGAATATGGACGGCGAACTGGAGGAGAATCCGCCGGTTCGGGTTTATGATACGAGCGGGGTTTGGACTGATCCGCAAAAGAGATGCGACGTGCGGGAAGGTTTGCCGACATTGCGGCGTGAATGGATTTTGAAGCGTGGCGATGTTGAGGAATATGAAGGACGCGAGATTCAACCGCAGGATAACGGGTATTTGACGAAGGGTGCGGAAGATGTTGCGAAAATTAAAGATGGCGGAAAGTTGGAAGAATTTCCGGCGTTGAAGCGTCCGCCATTGCGTGCGAAATCGGGGCGGAATGTTTCGCAGATGCACTATGCGAAGAAAGGTATCATCACGCCTGAAATGGAATATGTGGCGATTCGTGAGAATCTTGGAAGGCAGATCGCGTTTGAGGCGATGCAAAAAGCGGAAGGCGGGGAAAGAGATTCGCTTTATCATCAACATAAAGGCGAAAGTTTCGGAGCGAGTGTTCCCGAATTTGTAACGCCCGAATTTGTTCGTGATGAAGTGGCGAGAGGTCGGGCGATAATTCCTGCGAATATTAATCATCCCGAAACCGAACCGATGGCGATTGGACGAAATTTTCTTGTGAAGATTAATGCAAATATCGGGAATTCGGCGATTGCGTCAAGCATTGAGGAAGAAGTTGAAAAGATGCGTTGGGCGACGCTCTGGGGTGCGGATACGGTAATGGATTTGTCCACAGGCAAAAATATTCACGCGACGCGCGAATGGATTTTGCGAAATTCGCCTGTTCCTATCGGAACTGTGCCGATTTATCAAGCACTCGAAAAAGTGAACGGAAAAGCGGAAGATTTGACTTGGGAAATTTACCGCGACACTTTGATCGAGCAAGCCGAACAGGGCGTTGATTATTTTACGATTCACGCGGGCGTTCGACTTCCCTATATTCCGATGACGGCGAAACGCACGACGGGGATTGTTTCACGCGGCGGTTCGATAATGGCGAAATGGTGTCTGGCTCATCACGAAGAGAGTTTTCTTTACACGAAATTTAGAGAGATTTGCGAGATTATGCGGACGTATGATGTGTCGTTTTCTCTCGGTGACGGTTTGCGTCCGGGTTCGATTGCGGATGCGAATGATGAGGCTCAATTTGCCGAATTAGATACGCTCGGCGAACTCACGAAAATCGCTTGGGAAATGGATTGTCAAACGATGATAGAAGGTCCCGGACACGTTCCGATGCACTTGATAAAAGAGAATATGGACAAGCAGTTGGAGGTCTGCGACGAAGCACCTTTTTACACACTTGGACCGCTGACAACCGACATCGCACCGGGTTATGACCACATCACAAGCGGGATCGGTGCGGCAATGATCGGTTGGTTCGGCTGCGCGATGCTCTGCTACGTTACGCCGAAGGAACATCTCGGTTTGCCGAATAAACAAGATGTCAAAGAAGGCGTTATCACATACAAACTAGCGGCACACGCGGCGGATTTGGCGAAAGGTCATCCGGGCGCACAATATCGTGATAACGCTCTTTCAAAGGCGCGTTTTGAATTTCGTTGGGAAGACCAATTCAATCTCGGACTCGATCCCGAAAAGGCGAAGGAATTTCACGACGAAACGCTTCCGGCGGAAGGCGCGAAATTGGCGCATTTCTGCTCGATGTGCGGACCGCATTTTTGCTCGATGAAAATCACGCAGGAAGTTAGAGAATTTGCCGCGAAAGAAGGCGTTGAAGCTGAAAAAGCACTTGCGGTTGGAATGGCTGAAAAGGCGAAGGAATTTGTTGATAAAGGGAGCGAAATTTATCAAGGCAATTTACCCGACGATGAACACGAGCATCATTAAAAATTCTTTGCAAGGTTCAGATTTTTATTCCGTTCAAAGATCAAAAGGGTAAAACAATATGAAAAAAATTTTCGGCTCAATGGTTCTATTCTTTTTGTTTCTGCTGATTGGCACAAATGCAGTTGAGGCTTGCAGTTGCATAGGTCGTCCGCAAGGTGTGAAAGGCATTCAGACTTGCGGTTATTATTGGAATAGCGAAAATATTTTTATCGGTTTGGCGGAAAAGGTTGAAATTGATAACAAAGTCGGCAGTATGAAGGTTACTTTTTCAGTCGAAAAGTCAATTCGCGGAACAAACGAGAAAACTGTCGAGGTTTTTACAAGTCCAAGCACGGCAAGCTGCGGTTATCCTTTTAAACAGGGCGAAAGATATTTTGTCTACGGACGCAAGGGCGATAATGGAAAGTTTCACGAATCGTTATGCGGTCCGACAACTTTATTGAAAGATGCTGAAGACGACCTCGAATATGCGAAGGATATTGAAGAAGGAAAACTCGGCACGCGAATTTTCGGAAATGTTTATGAAGATAAACAACCGACGCTGAAAGATAAACGCACTTTTGAGCCGCTACCAAAAATCGAAATCACCATTAAAAGCAAAAAGAATAAATTCAAAACCTTAACCGACGAAAAAGGGAATTATCTTTTCAAAGATGTTCCAAAGGATAACTATCAGGTTTTTGCGAAACTTCCCGAAGGTTACAGAGAACTTTTCGTTCGGGCAGATTTAACGGAGCATTTTGCAGGCAGCTGCAGCGGCAATAATTTCAGAGTCACCAAACAAGGTTCGATTCGCGGACGAGTGATAAATTTTCCGTCAAAGGAAATTCAAAATCCTTGGAACAAAGATTCGGTTCAGCAGCCGAAAGTTTCGCTCGTTCCGCTTGATGAAAACAACCAACCGCTGACCAATTTTTTTGAAGAAAAATGGGCGTATCGTGATAAATTCGAGTATTTTTTCGACGTTGTTCCGGCGGGAAATTATTTGCTTGCCGTCAATCCGCATAACTGCCCGTTTCCGAATAACGGCGTTCCGACAATGTTTTTCCCCGGCGTTGCCAATCAATCCGAAGCCGAAATAATTACTGTTAAAGAAGGCGAAAATCTAATTTTAGAAGATTTCAATTCATTACCGCTGCTCGAAGAACGGTGGTTTTCAGGCGTAGTTTTGAACGCCGACAAAACCCCTGCGGTTAATGCGATTGTTCGGTTGACAGACGCTTACTATGGCAGCGGCAAATGTTCAAATTTTAACACGGAAATCAAAACCGATGAATCTGGAAAGTTTCGCTTGAAAGGATTTGAAACCTACGAATACAAAATCGAGGCATACGGAGAAAAGAAAAACAATCAAAAGCAAACATATGCGAAGCGTCAAATCATTCCAAACGATAATAAAATTGATGAAATTCAGTTGATTTTAGACGAATCTTTTTAAGAGTTGGTCAATGGATATTGATATGTTTTCTCCCGATTGGAATGGCGGAAAAGGCAAAGGAATTTACCGAAAAGAGTAGTAAAATTTATCACGGAAGTTTGCCTGATGAGGCGAAGAAACATCATTAGCGGCATTTTCAGTTTAGACCTTTGCTAAAATAATTGACAAAACCGTGCTTAAATCCGACAATATGTGTGGACATTGTGCGTCCAAATCTATATTAGGAAGTTTGAAATATGATTACAACCAAGGAAAACCGCGAAAACCGTTTTAGCATTCGGGCAACGGCAAAGCAGAAAGATTTGATTGCCCGCGCCGCTTTGCGAAGCAATAAAACGATTAGCGAGTTTGTTTTAGAAAATGCCGTCGAAGCCGCCGAAGCGTTGGAAGCCGACAATGCAAATTTTGCGGTCAGCCGTGAAAAATACGAGCGGTTTTTAGCGGCTTTAGACGAAAAACCGAAATCAATTCCCGCCCTTCGCAAATTGTTCTCGGAAGACATTTGATGGAAACAAAGCCTTTAGACAAACTCCAAGACCGCACCGAATTTGATTGCGAAGTCGAGCCGTTAAACGACTATTTGAAAAAATACGCTTTCCAAAATCAAAAGAAAGATGCGGCACGAACCTACATTATCACCGATCAAGAAAATCAAATAATCGGCTATTACACATTGGTTTTCGGATCGGTTTCAATCGAAGAAACCACATCCGAAATTTCTGCCGGATTGGGTAAATATCCGATTCCGATTATTTTATTGGCACGACTGGCAGTTGATAAAACTCAAAAGGGCAAAGGCTTGGGAAAATTGTTAATGAAAGACGCTTTGCTTCGTGCGGTTCAGGCTTCGGAAATCGCCGGTTTGCGGGCTTTTCTCGTCCACGCCAAAGACGAATCGGCAAAATCGTTTTACGAAAAACTCGGCTTCCAGCCTTCACCGCACAATGAGTTTCATTTATTTTTGAAAATGTCCGACATTCGTGAATCTTTGACTGATGATAAATCACTCTGAGAAAAAGCATTGGCGGTTCAAATGGCTGAGAAGGCGAAGGAATTTACCGACAAGGGTTCGGAAATTTATCACGGAAATATTCCTGACGGGACGAAAGATCACCACTAAAATCTATACAATGATGAATAAGACTCAAATGTTCCAAATCTTATTTGACTCGGTTGCTGAAATAATGGAAATGCCTGATTCGGATAAAGTGCTTTGTTATGAGTATTTTGAGCCTGTTTCATTTGCTTCAAACACTATTTTGGAAAGACGGGGGAAAATCCCGAAATATCAGTATTTTGTTGTTTCCGGTATTTTACGAAACTATCATTTCAATGAGTTTAGAGAAGAAATTACAACGGATATAAATAATAGCCCCAGATTCTTTACCTCATACAATAACTTTGTTTCCCGCCAAATTTCTCAAGAGTGTATCGAATCGGTAACCGACTGTGAACTTTTGCGAGTATCCAGAGATGATACTGATATTTTGTTTGAAAAAAGCATCATCTTGAAGGATTATACGATAAAACTTTTTGAGCAAATTTTTCTTGGAGAAAGAAACCGAATAAACGAATTCCAGACGTTGACCACAGAAGAAAGATATTTAAAATTCGTTCAAGAAAATCCCAACATTATTGAAAATGTCCCGCTTAAACATATTGCCTCATATTTGGGTATGAAACCGGAAACTTTGAGCAGAATCCGACGCAAAACAGCCGCTTGACTTTTATCAAGCGGCTTTTATTTTGGAACAAAGATTAGATTCTTTATAATTTTGTTTCTATGAAAACAGAATCAAATGAAGAAAGGAATCAAAAATTTTATGCAAAAATCGCCGGAATTGTTTATTTATACCTAATCATCGCCTTTATGGGCGGAGTGATTATTATTTCCCAAATTACAACTTCAGCAGATTTTGCAGAAAAAATTAGTCAGGCAACAGCCTCTGAAACTTTGTATAGAATTGCCCTGTCAATCCAAATGACAGCACCCGTTTGCACGGTTTTGCTGGCTTATGCTTTATATGTTCTCGTAAAACCGATAAATGAAAGATTGGCTCAATTGGCTTTGTTTTGGAGATTGGGTGAAGCGTTCTTAGGCAGTATTCACATTGCTACAGACTTTTTAATTCTTCGTCTTTATACAACACAAGATTACGCTGCAATATTTACCTTGGATCAGTTACAAGCCATTGACAGTATTATTTCACATACCGGCGGAATATTTTTTATTATTTCCACTCTGTTTTTCAGCATTGGCTCAATCGTCTTTTTCTACCTATTCTATATTTCAAGGTTTATTCCTAAATTTATCTCGTTGCTCGGAATATTTGCCTCCGTCTTGGTAACAATCACGGCATTCGCAAGTTTCATCTTTCCAACCTATTCAGATATTATTGAGTTCGGCTGGCTGCCGATGTTTATTTCGGAAATAACAACTGCGTTCTGGCTCATATTCAAAGGAGCAAAGATAAAGTCAAAGGAATTTACCGAAAAAGAAAGCGAAATTTATCACGGGGATATTACCGAAGCAATTGATATAGATCACCACTAATTGCAATGAAATTTCTGGTTATATTACTAACTTTTTTGCTAACAGTCTGCACTATTTCGAATAGCGAAATGAAATATACAAAAATTGCAAAAGAGATTGTTGAACTGCAAAAGACTGATTTGGAATTCAGAAATAAACTTATCGAAAAGGGAAAATTATCAAATGGATATAATGAGGAAATGGAAGCATTGCACAATCGGAATGTGGAAACCTTAGATAGCATCGTTGATAAAATAGGTTATCCGACAATTGAAAAAGTTGGCAAAGAAGCAAATGAAGCGGCTTGGTTGGTGATTCAACATTCAATCGGACAGCCCGCTTTTATGAGAAAATGTGCGATTCTTTTAGAGAAAGCTGTTGAAGAAAATCAGGCTGATGTTAAACAATTAGCTTATTTGACTGATAGAATTGCAGTTTTTGAAGGACAATCGCAACTCTACGGAACACAATTTGGCTGGGATAAAAATGGCAAGATGAATCCAAGTCCGTTTGATAATCTTGAAAAGGTAAATCAAAGAAGAAAAGCAATCGGCTTAAATTCGCTTGAAGAGCAGACACAAATTATGAGAAAACGAGCTATTTCAGAAAATCAAAAACCACCTGCTGACAAAACCGCCAGAGCCAAACAGTTTGAGGAGTGGCGTAAAAAAGTAGGCTGGATCAAATAACAAATAGCAGTCGGAATGGCGGATAAGGCGACGGGATTTACTGAAAAAGAAAGCGAGATTTATCACGGGAATTTGCCCGAAGTGTTTAACCACAAACATCATTAAACCAAAGAATAATATTATTAAAGGGACGAGGAAAAATTAAAAGTTACTCCTTATCCCTTTTTACTTTTCCCTGAACTTTGATAATCTGTGATTTTGCATTTTATGAAACCACTTGAAAACAAAAGAATTCTCGTAACGGGCGGCACGGGTTCGCTTGGACAGGTTTTGGTTCGCAGGCTTTTGGGCGGCGAGATGGGAAAACCGGCGCAGGTTACGGTTTACTCGCGCGATGAAGCGAAGCAGCATTATATGCGGCTCGATTTTATGGATAAAAATGCTGCGACGGATGAGATAATTTACGAAAATTCTCAGCAGTTGTTGAAGTTTCGCATCGGCGACGTGCGCGATTATCCGGCTTTGTGCGCGGTTTTGCGCGAAACCGATGTGGTGTTTAACGCGGCGGCGTTAAAACAAGTTCCGACTTGCGAATACGCGCCGTTTGAAGCGGTGCAGACCAATGTTTACGGGGCGCAGAATCTTGTCCGGGCGATTCGGGAAAACGATCTGCCGGTTGAAACCGTCGTCGGCATTTCAACCGACAAAGCGTGTAAACCGATCAATGTAATGGGTTTGACGAAGGCTTTGCAGGAAAGAGTTTTGCTTGAAGCCAACCGCGATTGTCCGAAAACGAAATTTGTCTGCGTTCGCTACGGAAACGTCATCGCTTCGCGCGGTTCGATTGTTCCGCTTTTTGTCGAACAAATCAAGCGCGGCGGTCCGGTGACGATTACGTTAAAAGAAATGACGAGATTTCTCCTTAGTTTAGACCGCGCCGTTGACACGGTTTTTGCCGCCGTTAAATTCGGCAAACCGGGCGAAACATTTATTCCGCAAGTTCCGGCGGCGCGTGTGACGGACATCGCGCGGGTTTTGATGAACGGAAAGGAACTCGAAATGGTTTTTACCGGAATCCGTCCGGGCGAGAAGATTCACGAAATTATGGTTTCGGAAGAAGAAATTTTCCGCACTTCGGAGCGCGAAGGCTATTATGTAATTCATTCGATTCTGCCCGATCTACGCGAGGACGAAGAAGATTTTGAGCCGGTTTTAACGAAGGAATATTCATCCGCCGACGATAATATTTCAGTCGAAGATTTACGCGAACTTTTGTTGAGCGCGAGCGGGGAAATTGCGCTTTTTGGGAAGTGAGAGATGAGAAATGAAAAGTGAGAGGTGAGAAGTGAGAAGTAAAGAAAAGTTTTTTATAATTCTCATTTCTCACCTCTTATTTCTCACTTAAATATTATGAAGCAAATTCAGATGGTTGACTTAAAAGGTCAATACGAAAAAATTAAAGGTGAAATTGATGAAGCGATTGCGGATGTTTTAAGTTCAGCCGCGTATATTAATGGATTTGCCGTCAAATCTTTTCAGTCTGATCTGGAAAAATATCTCGGCGTAAAAAATGTGATTCCGTGCGCGAATGGAACTGACGCGCTGCAAATCGCTTTGATGAGTTTGAATTTGCGGGAAGGCGACGAGGTGATCGTTCCGGCGTTTACATATGTGGCGACGGCGGAAGTTATCGCGCTTTTGAAATTAAAACCCGTGATGGTTGACGTTGACGCGGACACTTTTAATGTAACGGCGGAAATCGTTGAAAATGCGGTTACTGCGAAAACAAAGGCGGTTGTTCCGGTTCATCTTTTCGGACAATCCTGCGATATGGAAGCGATTTTAAATGTTGCCGAAAAGCACGATCTGTTTGTAATTGAAGACAACGCGCAGGCAATCGGCGCGGATTTTCGGTTTTCCGGCGGCACGACGAAAAAGGCGGGAACAATCGGAAACATCGGCACGACTTCGTTTTATCCGGCGAAAAATCTCGGCTGTTACGGCGACGGCGGCGCGATATTTACAAATGACGACGAACTCGCGGCGAAACTGCGGATGATCGCCAATCACGGACAGACGGAAACTTATTATCACGATGTCATCGGCGTAAATTCGCGCCTCGATTCGATTCAGGCGGCGGTTTTGAATGTAAAATTGAAATACTTGAACGAATACCAAGCGAAGCGAAACGAAGCGGCGGATTTTTACGATGCGGCTTTTAGTGAGATCGAGGAACTGCAAACGCCGATTCGCGCGGCAAATTCGACGCACGTTTTTCATCAATATACAATTCGGGTGAAAAACGGGAAACGCGACGAACTGAAAAATTATTTAGCGGAAAACGGCGTTCCGACGAGCGTTTTTTATCCGCTGCCGCTTTATCGGCAGAGGGCTTTTGCCGAATTTGCCGAGCCGAATGTTTATCTGCCGATTACGGAAAAGTTATGCGAATCGGTTTTGTCGCTTCCGGTTCATTCGGAGATGAACGGAGAAATTTTGGATTATATTACGGGTAAAGTTAAGAAGTTTTTCGGATAAATTAGAGTTTTACCTTATTAAAATTTTGTCAAAATAACTGTAAATTCTTGAGGCTGATCGGTGGAAATAAAAAATAAAAAAGTTTTGGTAACGGGCGCGGACGGCTTTATCGGAAGCCATCTGGTTGAAAGACTGATTGACGAAGGCTGCGATGTAAAAGCCTTTGTTTATTATAATTCGTTCGGTTCTTGGGGCTGGCTCGATAAATTGGACGAAAAAATAAAGAAGCAGATCGAGATTTTCGCGGGCGACGTGCGCGATCCGAACGGCGTGCGGACGGCGGTTTCAGGCTGCGAAGTCGTGTTTCATCTCGCCGCGCTGATTGCGATTCCGTATAGTTATTATTCGCCGGACAGCTATGTTGACACGAATATTAAAGGAACTTTGAATATTTTGCAGGCGGCGCGGGATTTGCAGGTTGAAAAAACTTTAATAACTTCGACTTCGGAAGTTTACGGCACGGCACTTTACGCGCCGATTGACGAAAAGCATCCGAAACAAGGGCAATCGCCGTATTCCGCAACAAAGATCGGCGCGGATCATCTGGCGGAATCTTATTACAGAAGTTTTGATCTGCCCGTTACAATCGTCAGACCTTTTAACACTTATGGACCAAGACAATCGGCGCGGGCGGTAATTCCGACGATCATTACGCAGCTTTTGAATAAAAAAACGACAATAAAACTCGGCGATCTGCGCCCGACGCGCGATCTGGTTTATGTTAAAGATACGGTCAGAGGCTTTGCGGAAATCGCCAAATCCGATACATTAAACGGTGAGGAATGCAACATCGCCACGCAGCGGGAAATCGAGATCGGCGAATTGGCAAACGAAATTATCAAACAGATCAATCCGTCCGCCGAAATAATCACGGAAGACGAGCGTTTGCGCCCCGTGAAAAGTGAGGTTTTCCGCCTGCTCGGTTCAAACGAAAAAATAATTGAACACACGAATTGGAAACCCGAATATTCGCTTGCCGAAGGCATCGCGGAAACAATAAAATGGTTTTCCGATTCGGGAAATTTGGGCGATTATAAACACAATATTTATAATGTTTGAACAAGTGAAAAATTAGAAATGAGAAGTGAGAAGGTAGATTTGAGATTTAATTGCAGGTGAAAATATATAAATTTAGTGAGTGTCGGCTTTTGTTTTATGAATTGCCGTCTGCTTTAGCTGACGAAAAAAGATGAAAACAGAATCGGCTTTAGCCAAAATACAAATTTAAATATTTTCCTTACAGTTTCAGCTAAAGCTATTCGGATGATTGATTATTTTTATTAAGTTCGGCTAAAGCCGATGTTTTCTTGTCAAACTAAACCGTCCGCTAAAGCAGACGGCAATTGATAAAAATTAAAAGATAAATTTTGATGAGCGAAAAATATCGGGAAATTACGGATTTTATCCGCGAAACTTTTAACGAACCGGAAGAATTTATTCCGCTTCACGCGCCTGTTTTTAATGGCAGTGAGAAGAAATACGTCGCTTCGACGATTGATTCGACGTTTGTTTCTTCGGTTGGCGAATACGTCAATCGGTTTGAAGAAATGCTGGCGGAAATTACGGGCGCGAAATACGCGGTGGCGATTGTCAACGGAACTTGCGCGTTGCATCTGGCGTTGCAAATCGCCGGTGTCGAGCGAGGCGATGAAGTAATTACGCAGCCGCTGACGTTTGTGGCAACGGCAAACGCGATTGCACACGCGGGCGGAATTCCGCATTTTGTTGATGTTGATTCGGATACGCTCGGAATGTCGCCTTTGAAATTGGCGGAAAGGCTCGAAAATGTTGCGGAAATCAAGGACGGAAAATGTTTTAACAAGGAAACGGGCGGAAAAATTTCCGCTTGTCTGCCGATGCACACTTTCGGGTTTCCTTTGAGAATTGATGAAATTGTCCAAATCTGCGACGAGTGGAAAATTCCTGTTGTTGAAGACGCGGCGGAATCGCTCGGTTCGTTTTACCGAGAAAAACACACGGGAACATTCGGACTTTTGGGAACATTCAGTTTTAACGGCAATAAGATCGTAACTTGCGGCGGCGGCGGCGCGATTGTCACGGACGACCAAGAACTTGCGAAACGCGCCAAACATTTGTCAACAACGGCGAAAAAAGCGCACGCTTGGGAATATGTCCACGACGAAATCGGTTATAATTACCGCTTGACAAACTTGAGTGCCGCGCTCGGCTGCGCTCAACTCGAACAACTCGGCGAATTTATTGAAAATAAACGAAAATTGGCTGAAATTTACCAAGATTTTTTCGCATCAAGAGAGATCGAATTTGTCCGCGAGATCGAAAATGCAAAGGCGAATTGCTGGCTGGCGACGATTCTTTTGGAAAACGAAACGGAGCGCGATGAATTTTTAGATTTCAGCAACTCGAACAAAGTGATGTGCCGTCCGGCGTGGCAGTTAATGAACGAACTTTCGATGTATAAAAATTGTCCAAACGGCGATCTGGAAAATTCGCTTTTGCTGGAGAAAAGAATCGTCAATATTCCGAGCAGCGTGAGAAAAAATTGATGAAAAAGCGTTCGATAATTTTGGTCGGCGGCGGCGGTCACTGCAAATCGGCGATTGACTTGATTCTTTCGACAAAAGAATTCGAGATCGGCGGAATTGTTGACGTAAAGGAAAACGTCGGCGGCGAAATTCTCGGTTTTCCGATCATCGGAACGGATGACGATTTAAAGGATTTAGTCAAAAAACACGACGCTTTTGCAGTTACCGTCGGGCAGATAAAATCGCCGGATTTGAGAATTAAAATTTACGCGCACTTGAAAAATCTCGAAGCCGAAATGCCCGCGATAATTGCGCCGAGCGCGTATATTTCGAGTTCGGCAAAAATCGGCGCGGCGACAATGATTTTTCATCACGCGGTTATCAATGCGGAAGTCGAGATCGGCGAAAACTGCATCATAAACAACTGCGCTCTGATCGAACACGAAACAATTGTCGAGCCGCATTGCCACATTTCGACGGGCGCGATTCTCAACGGAAATGTCGTGGTTCGGCAGGGAAGTTTCGTCGGAAGCGGCGCAACAGTCAGACACGGCGCAATCGTCGGCGAGCGCGTAATAATCGGTGCGGGAAGTATGGTTACAAAAAACGTCGAAGCAAAAACGGTCGTCGTCGGAAATCCGGCGCGTGCGATAAAAGAATAAGAAGTTTGCCCGCGAATGAACGCGAATAAGCGCGAATAAAAGAAAGGGAAATTTGTAAATGGTAAATAGAAAATAGTAAATTGCTGATTTGTTGAAAAAATTACAATAAACAATTAACGATTAACAATTTACCAAATCTTTTTGTCGCGCTTATTCGCGTTCATTCGCGGGCAAAATATTCTTTTCGGGTCGTAAATATGGAAAAATGTATTATCATCGCCGAAGCTGGAGTTAATCACAACGGCGACATAAATCTTGCCAAACGGCTCGTCGAAGCGGCGGCGGAAGCGGGCGCGGATTATGTTAAATTTCAGACTTTTAAAGCCGACAAACTGGTTGTTAAAAATGCCGGAAAAGCCGATTATCAAAAGGCGAATATGCCGAAAGAAGCGGACGAATCGCAGCTTTCGATGCTGAAAAAACTCGAATTATCGGAAGAAGATCACGGAGAATTAATTGATTATTGTCGGGAAAAAAATATCAAATTTTTATCAACGGCGTTTGACGCGGAAAGCGTTGAATTATTGAAAAATTTGGGCGTGAAATTGGGCAAAGTTCCGTCGGGCGAAATTACGAATTTGCCATATTTGGAACTTTTGGCGAAAAGTTTCGAGCGGATAATTCTTTCAACCGGAATGGCGGATTTACAGGAAGTCGAAAACGCGCTTGAAGTTTTGACGAATGCGGGCGCGGACAAGGAAAAAATCACGGTTCTGCACTGCACGACCGAATATCCGACACCGATGCGGGACGTGAATTTGCGGGCGATGCGGACGATTCAGGAAAAATGCGATGTGAAGATCGGTTATTCGGATCACACTTTGGGAATCGAAATTCCGATTGCCGCCGTCGCCCTTGGCGCGTCTGTCATCGAGAAGCATTTTACACTTGACAGAACGATGGAAGGACCCGATCACAAAGCGTCGCTTGAGCCGCACGAACTCGCGGAAATGGTGCGCTCGATCAGAAATGTCGAAAAGGGTTTGGGCGATAGGTCAAAGCAGCCTTCGGAGTCCGAAAAGAAAAATATACAAGTTGCCAGAAGAAGCCTTGTGGCGGCGCGGGCAATTAAAAAAGGCGAAGTTTTTTCTGCTGAAAATTTAACTGCCAAGCGTCCGGGAACAGGTTTGAGTCCGATGCTTTGGCACAAAATCATCGGGCAAACTGCCGAAAAAGATTTTGAAGCGGACGAGATGATAAATTTATAAAACAGATTTAAAATTCAGTAGAATTTTTAAACGGGAGCGCGAACATCCTGTTCGCCATCAGAGCGCAGCGATTGATGCCGAGGTCGGTTATATCGAGCGTTTGCAGTAATTATACAACGCTCGCTTCGCCAATCGCTTTTGCGAGCAGGATGCTCGCGCTCCCGGATTGAAGCATATTTTGGGAAATCTATTTGTGAAAATCGCGGTTATTACAGGTTCGAGAGCCGAATACGGTTTGCTTTTTCCGTTGATGAAACTGCTTGAGGCGGACGAATTTTTTCGTCTTCAGACAATTGCGACGGGAATGCACTTGTCGCCGGAATTCGGTTTGACTTATCGGCAGATCGAAGCGGATGGTTTCGAGATCGAACGCAAAGTTGAAATGCTGCTTTCGGGCGATTCCGACGCGGCGATAACGAAATCAATCGGTTTGGGTTTGATCGGTTTTGCGGACGCTTTTGCGGAATTAAAACCTGATTTAATTGTCCTTCTTGGTGACCGTTTTGAAACTTTTGCGGCGGCGGCGGCGGCTTATTTGGCGAAAATTCCGATAGCGCATTTGCACGGCGGCGAAACGACGGAAGGCGCGACGGACGAGGCGTTAAGACACGCGATTACGAAGATGTCTTATCTGCATTTTACGTCGGCGGAAGAATACAGAAAGCGCGTGATCCAGCTTGGCGAAAGTCCCGAACGGGTGTTTAACGTCGGCGCAATCGGACTCGATAATATAAAATTGCTCGAACTTCTGAGCCGCAAAGAATTATCAAATGAACTCGGACACGATCTTGAAAAGCCGACGATTTTGGTCACATATCATCCTGTAACGCTCGAAAATAACACGGCGGAAAGGCAAATCGCCGAACTTTTTGCCGCTTTGGACGAATTTCCCGATTTGAATGTGATTTTTACTTTGCCGAACGCCGACGCGGACGGGCGAATTATTATCGAAAAAATTAAAGAATACGTTTCTAAAAACGAAGAACGCGCGAAAAGTTTTACGAGCCTCGGACAGTTGAGATATTTGTCGAGTCTGCAATTTGTCAAAGCGGTGATCGGCAATTCTTCGAGCGGGATTTTGGAAGTTCCGAGTTTTCATATTCCGACTGTCAACATTGGCGACAGGCAGACGGGACGCATTAAACCCGAATCGGTAATTGACGCGGCGAATGATAAAAATTCAATCGTCGAAGCGTTTGAAAAAGCCTTGTCAAAAGATTTTGCGGAAATCTGCGAAAATACCGTCAGTCCTTACGGCGACGGACGCGCCGCATCCCGCATATTGCAAATTCTCAAACAGTTCAATAACATTGAATCTTTGAAAAAGACGTTTCACGATTTGTTATGAAATTTTCCGACCATTTGCTTTCAGACAAAAATTCGATCAAGGAAGCCTTGAATATTATCAATAATATCGGGCTTCGGGCGAATGTTTTGTTTGTGACAAACGGCGACGGGAAACTGCTCGGTTCGGTCAGCGACGGCGACATCAGACGCGCATTATTAAAGGACATTTCGATCAACGACGGAATCAGCGAAGCGATGAACAGAGATTGCAAATATCTGGTCGAAGGCGACGTTACAAACGAAATTCTGCGCGAAATGCGCGAGGAAAGTATCACGCTGATTCCGCTGGTTGACGCGAACAAAAAAATCGTAAATATCTTAAATTTGAAGGAACTCGAATATATCGTTCCGGCGGAAATCGTGATAATGGCGGGCGGAAAAGGCAGGCGAATGCTGCCGCTGACGCTCGACACGCCGAAACCTCTGCTCAAAGTCGGCGACAAACCGATTATGGAACACACGATTGACCGTCTGACCAAATTCGGCATTGACAAAGTTCACATCAGCGTAAATTATCTGGGCGAAAAAATCGAAGAATATTTCAAGGACGGTTCGCCGAAAGGAATCGAAATAAAATACATCTACGAAACCGAACCGCTGGGAACAATCGGCGCGTTGTCTCTGCTTGAAGACGTGCGGCACGACGCGGTTTTATTGATGAATTCGGATTTGCTGACCAACATAAATTTCGGCAATTTGTATGACGAATTCGTAAAAACAGGCGCGGATCTGGCGGTGGCGAGCATTCCGTATCACGTTGATCTGCCGTATGCCGTGATGGAACTTGAAAACGATTCGATTAAATCTCTGCGCGAAAAACCGCGCTACACATATTTTGCCAACGCCGGTATTTACTTGATGAAAAAGGAGTTGCTGGCGTATATTCCGAAAAATTCGTTTTACAATTCAACCGATCTGATCGAACGGGCAATCGCCGACGGCAAAAAAGTTATCAATTTCCCGATTCTCGGCTACTGGCTCGACATCGGAAAAATG
This sequence comes from Pyrinomonadaceae bacterium, assembly GCA_965214585.1. Taxonomy (GTDB): domain Bacteria; phylum Acidobacteriota; class Blastocatellia; order Pyrinomonadales; family Pyrinomonadaceae; genus JAHCHG01. The sequence goes on from OZ243957.1 coordinate 2,543,922, forward strand.
CACGATTATCAAAAGGCGCAGGAAGATATTAAGTTGATAAATCTTTGAGGAAAAGTGAATTGTTCATTGAATAAAGCGGTTGCAGATTTCAAAGGCGGAAACCCGACAGTAATGGAGGGTGCTGTTTATTAATCGAAAAGTTTACAGAAAAACAGCACTTTCAGCGAGTTCTTTTGAAAATCAACGATCTTCTATTCGATCAGCACCCTCCATTACTGTCGGGTTTCCGCCTGTTTAATAACATTTATGACATCACCGAAAATTCTAATTACAATTTGCGCCCGCGGCGGCTCGAAGGGAATTCCGAAAAAAAATATAAAACCTCTGAACGGCAAATTGCTGATCGGTTATTCGATTGAAACCGCCAAAAAATTTGCCGCCGAACACAATGCGGATACAACTTTGTCAACCGACGACGCGAATATAAAAAAAGCGGCGGAGCAGTTTGATTTGAGCGTTGATTATGAGCGTCCGTCAAAATTGGCGACGGACGCGGCGGGAAAGATCGAAGTTATCCGCGACGTTTTGTTTTACGAAGAAAAAGCGCGAAATAAAAAATATGATTACGTTTTGGATTTGGACGTAACATCGCCTTTACGGACGATTGAAGATTTGAACCACGCTTTTGAGATTATCAAATCTGATGAAAATGCGCTGAATTTGTTTTCGGTCAGTCCGGCAAATCGCAATCCGTATTTTAACGTCGTCGAGGAAAAGGAAAACGGTTATTTCGCGCTCGTCAAAAAGATCGAAGCCGATTATTCGAGCCGCCAAATCGCGCCGAAAGTTTACGATCTGAACGCTTCGTTTTATTTTTACCGCCGAAATTATTTTGACCAAGAAAATCAGCCGACAATTACCGATAAATCTTTGATTTACGTCGTTCCGCACGTTTGTTTCGATCTGGACGAGCCGCTGGATTTCGAGTTTATGGAATTTCTTTTGGCGAACGATAAATTGGATTTCGAGTTGGCTTGAGATTATAAAAAGAGGTTTTGCCCGCGAATGAACGCGAATAAGCGCGAATAAAAGAGAAGAAAATTTAACAGGGATGAAGGAGATAAATGGGATAAGAAATAGTTAAAAAGATAAGATCAAATCTTAAATTTATCTTTTATCCCTGTTTATCACCTTCATCCCTGTTAAGTTATTTTCTTAAAATCTGTGTTCATCCGTGTTTATCTGTGGCTGAAAATTTCTTTTCTTATTCGCACTTATTCGCGTTCATTCGCGGGCAAACTTCTTATAAATTTTTATGAAAATTCTGATAATCGGTTTAGGTTCAATCGGCAAAAAGCACGTTCGGGCGATCAGAGAACTCCAGCCGAACGCGGAAATTTACGCGGTTCGTCATTCGCCGAAAGCGGAAAGTTTTGAAGCGGTTGAAAATATTTTCTCGCTTGACGAGATAGATTTTTCGCCGGATTTTGTTATTATATCCAATCCGACAAATCGCCATCGGGAAGCGGTGAAAAGCGTGATTCGGTTTGATTGCCCGTTGTTTATTGAAAAACCCGTTTTTGAAAATTTGGAAAATACGGGAAATCTGCTGGCGGAAATTAAAGAGAAAAATATTTTAACTTATGTCGCGTGCAATCTGCGGTTTCACGGCTGCATCGCTTTTTTGAAAAATTATTTTGCGGAAAACGATTTTCGGCTGAATGAAGTAAACGGTTACTGCGGTTCGTATCTTCCCGATTGGCGACCGGATGCGGATTTCAGGAAAATTTACAGCGTGAACGAAGCGGAAGGCGGCGGCGTTCATTTGGATTTGATACACGAACTCGATTATTTATACTGGCTGTTCGGAACTCCGCAAAAAGCGTCGGCGTTTAAGCGAAGCAATTCTTCGCTGGCGATTTCAGCCGCCGATTATGCGAATTACGCGCTTTTGTATGAAGATTTTGCGGCAAGCGTGATTTTGAATTATTACAGGCGTTCTCCGAAACGAAGCTGCGAGTTGGTTTTTGAAGATAAAATTTGGTTTGTGGATTTGCTGAAAAATCAAATTACGGAAAATGGAAATGTAGTTTTTTCGTCCGACGAAACGATTGCGGACACATACATTTCGCAGATGCGTTATTTTTTGGATTGTCTGAAATCGAATGAAAAACCGATGAATTCCATTTTTGAAGCGGTTGAAGTTTTGAAAATAGCGTTAAGCTGAAAATGAGCGAATTAAAAGACAAAATTATCATCGTAACCGGCGGAAGCGGTTTGCTCGGCAGAGTTTTTGTCGAACACATTTCACGCGCCGGAGCGATTGCCGTCAACGCCGATATTGCCTGCGAAAATAATATTGAAAAGGGCAAATTTTATCTGGATATTACCGACGAAAGATCGGTTGAAAATCTGATCGCGGAAACGGTTAAAGAATACGGCAGAATTGACGGTTTTGTAAACAACGCTTATCCGCGAACTTCTGATTGGGGAGATAAATTTGAAAATATCGCTTTTGAATCGTGGCGGAAAAATGTGGATATGCACCAAAACGGATATTTTCTCTGCTGTCAGAAAGTTCTGGAGCAGATGAGAAAACAAAAATTCGGCTCGCTCGTCAATATCAGTTCGATCTACGGAGTTTTGGGCGCGGATTTTTCGCTTTATGAAAATACGCAGATGACGATGCCGGCGGCGTATGCGGCGATCAAGGGCGCGATTGTCAATTTAACCCGTTATCTGGCTTCATATTACGGCGAACACAATGTTCGCGTGAACGCCGTTTCGCCGGGCGGAATTTTTGACGGTCAGCCGGAAAGTTTCGTCGAAAGATACGAAAGCAAAGTTCCGCTTAAACGTATGGGAACGCCGGAAGACATCGCGCCGTCGGTTGTATTTTTATTGTCGGACGACGCGGCTTATATTACCGGACACAATTTAATGGTTGACGGCGGTTGGTCGGTGATTTGATTATTTGGGACTTTGGTTTTTGGTCTTTGGTTTTTGTAAAGCGCATTTGCTTTAATTAAAGAACTTATAAGACAGTATCAAAAACCAAAGACCGAAGACCAAAAACCAGTTCAAAAATTATGATTACAAAACGAATTATCGCCAGATTGGACATAAAGGGTCCGAATTTGGTGAAGGGAATTCATCTGGAAGGTTTGCGCGTGCTTGGCAAGCCGGAGAATTTCGCACGGTTTTATTACGAAAACGGCGCGGACGAACTTTTTTTTCAAGACGTTGTAGCGAGCCTTTACGAGCGCAACAGTTTGGACGAAATAATTTCGCGCACCGCGCGTGATGCGTTTATTCCTTTGACCGTCGGCGGCGGAATCAGGACGATTGACGACATTAAAAATGTGCTTCGCGCGGGCGCGGACAAAGTTGCGCTGAATACGGCGGTTGTCAAAAATCCGCAGCTAATCGAAGAAGCGGTTCACAAATTCGGTTCTTCGACGATTGTTGTCGCCATCGAGTGCATTAAGCAGCCGAACGGACAATATGAAGCGTTTATTGACAACGGGCGCGAGGAAACGGGAAAGGAAGTTTTAAGTTGGGCAAAGGAAGTCGAAGCACTCGGCGCGGGCGAAATTGTTTTAACTTCGGTTGACCGCGAAGGAACGGGCGAAGGTTTCGACGCTGCATTGACCGAAATGGTCGCAACGGCGGTCGGAATTCCGGTAATCGCTCACGGCGGCGCGGGAAAACTCGAAGATTTTGTTGAAGTCGTGAAAAAAGGAAAAGCGGATGCCGTCGCCGTCGCGTCGGTTATTCATTATGATTTTATAAAGAATTTTAGTAAGATGGCTTTTGAAAATCACACGGAAGGTAATCTCTCCTTTCTTCAAAGCGGGCGGACGAGTTACAGTCAGATTCAAGCCGCGAGCATCCCGGAAATTAAGGACTATTTAGTAAAATCGGGCGTAAATTGCCGGATTTGATTTGTGTTTTATGAGCGAAACGAAAAAAGCTGTAATAATTGATTATCAATTGGGAAATCTTTTCAGCGTTAAACAGGTGTGTTCGCATCTCGGCATCGAGGCGAAAATTACTTCGGACAAAAAGGAACTGCTCGAAGCCGATTACGCGATTCTGCCCGGTGTCGGCGCGTTCGGCGATTCGATGGACGGTTTGAAAAACTTCGATCTGATCGAGCCGATCAAGGATTTTATCGCGTCGGGCAAACCTTTTATGGGCGTTTGTCTTGGAATGCAGCTTTTGTTTACCGAAAGCGAGGAATTCGGCAATACGAAAGGCTTGGGAATTATCGAAGGCAGCATCAAACGAATTCCGCAACGGGAAGAAGATCAGGTCAAAGTGCCGCAGATTCAATGGAATCAGATAAAGAAAACGGACGGGCAGAATTGGCGCGACACACCGTTAAAGACTTGCGAAGACGCGGATTATATGTATTTCGTTCATTCGTTTTACGCCGCGCCGCAAAATGACGATGTAACTTTGTCGAAAACAATTTACGGTTCGATCAATTATTGTTCTTCGATCAACAAAGACAATGTTTTCGCGTGTCAGTTTCACCCGGAAAAAAGCGGTGAGAACGGAGTTTTGATTTATAAAAATTGGTTTGAAAGTATTTAAAATGACTGGAGCGCAAGCGTCCCGCTTGCAATGAGCGCACAGCGCGAAAAAGCCGTTAATCACTCAAACTACCGAGTTTTCAGAGATTTTCCGCCGCTTGCGCGACGGTTGCAAGCGGGACGCTTGCGCTCCAGTCAAAAAATTAAAAAATTATGAGCGAACAGTTGGAAACAAAATACGGCTTGCCGTCGGAAGTGTTTTTCTGCACGAGATGCGTGATGTCGAATCAGCGTCCGGTTTCGGAAATCGAGTTTAAACACAACATCGAAACGAAAAAAAGAACGATGTCGTTTGACGAAAACGGCGTTTGCGACGCTTGCCGCGCGAATGAAGAGAAAGAGAAAATTGACTGGCAGAAAAGAGAAGAAGAACTCTTAGAACTCCTCGACAAACACCGCAGCAAAGACGGTTCTTACGACTGCATCGTGCCGGGAAGCGGCGGAAAAGACAGCGCGTTTCAGGCGCACGTTTTGAAATACAAATACGGAATGAATCCGCTAACCGTAACTTGGACACCGATTTTATATACGGATTACGGTTATCAAAACTGGAAAAACTGGATTGACATCGGCGGTTTCGACAATCTCGCGTTTACGAGAAACGGCAGAGTTATGAAACTCTTGACAAAACTTTCAATCGAAAATCTGCTGCATCCGTTTCAGACATTTATTCTCGGACAAAAAAATCTCGGACCGAAGATCGCGGCAAAATACGGAATTCCGCTTGTTTTCTACGGCGAAAATGAAGCCGAATACGGCAATCCGATTGCGGATAATTCGAGTTCTCTGCGCGATAAATCTTTTCATACATTCAAAAATATTGACGAACTTTATCTCGGCGGCGTTTCGATCAAGGAATTGCGCGAAAAATACGACGTGCCGCTGTCGGATCTGATGGCGTTTCTGCCGCTTCCCGCCGATGAAATTGAAAAGGCGGACGTGCAGGTTCATTATCTCGGCTATTATTTACGCTGGACTCCGCAGGAAGTTTATTATTACGCCGTTGAAAACACGGGCTTTAAGGCGCGTCCGTTCAGAACGCAGGGAACTTACAGCAAGTATAATTCGATTGACGACAAAATTGACGATCTGCATTATTACACGACGTTTATCAAATTCGGCATCGGACGCGCGACTTACGATTCTTCGCAGGAAATTCGCAACAATCATTTAACGAGAGAAGAAGGCTGTGCGCTCGTGAAAAAATTCGACGGCGAATTTCCCGACAAATATTTTTACGAAATTATGGACTATCTCGGAATGGAATCCGAGCGTTTTCACGATTTGTGCAGCGAATTTCGCTCGCCGCATCTGTGGACAAAAGCTGACGGCGAATGGCGTTTGCGGCACAACGTAAACAAAACGGGCGTTGACGATTAATCAATTTTCGGATTATTGAAAGTTTCATCACAAAGGCGCGGAAACGCTGAGTTCATTAAATGTAACGCCGTCATCTTGGCGGCTGTCGTGGTGGCTTCCAGCCGCCGCTTTTCCCGACAAAATTGAAGCAATTTTGCGGAATTGACGGCAAGATGCCGTCAAGACAGCCGCCAAGATGACGGCGTTACATTGCTCCGCATTTCTGCGGTGAAAATTTTTAGAAAATTTCCAAATGTCAAATTCGCAGAATTTACACGCACGAAAGATTTTAGCCGTTGTGCAGACTCCCGCCGAACTGCGTTGGTTTTATTCTCAAATCGAACAACAAGACGTTCAACATTTTGTTTTGCTTCTCGGCGATGCGATAACCGAATATACGGAAGTGAATAAAAAGGATGCGGAAAATCTGCAAGTTCTTTACCTGCAAGATTTAGACATTGACAACGAAGAGATTTGGCGAATGTATAATGTTGTCAAAGATGAATTGATCGCCGACACGGGAAGCGAGATTAACGAGCAGCTGGAAACCGTTAATCAGATAAATTTCGAGATGAGTTTTTCCGATATGCTGTATATAAATGCGACAGTCGAAGCGGTTTTGGATTTTGTCGAACCGGACGAGATTTTTGTTCCGCCCGCAAAAATCTCGCGCCGGCAAACTCCCTTTTACGCCGGAAATCTGCAAAGCGTTTTTTACGAAGCCGCACGCCGCCGAAATCTTCAGCGAAACGCATCATTTTCAACTCGTCTGGTTTTCATTTTCAATCCGCTGATCACAGCTTTGCAACAGCTTTTTTTGGCTTTGTTCGCGTTTTTCTGGGACGTAAAACGCTATACGAAATATTTGTTTTCAAGATCGGCGAATCTCGAAAAATGGCAAAATGCGATTTTGATCGTCAATCACGCGCACGATTTGCCGAGACAATTCGATTTGCCCGCGTTTGCCGAAACGAATAAAGAAAAATGCGTCGTTTGGAATTGGCTGACAAGCGAAATTCAAACTCTGGAAGATTATTTGTCGGAAAATGACGCGGAGAAATTGATTGACGCGCAAATCGCCCGTCAAAATTCGCCCGTTCGGTCAACGGATTTATTTAAAAAATACTGGAGCAAAATTTACTGCTCGCTGTTTGCCGGCGAATCGGACGAAAATCTGAGATACATTTCCGAAATGATGAGTTCGCGCGGATTAGCAAACGAAAAACTCCTGAACTGGCGGCGCATTGTTTACTCGGCGCGTCTGGCGGCGAAGGCGAGCGACGTTTTGAAAGTTCTCAAACCGAAAATGCTTGTGGCGAGCGAATATACGGATGTCAGCCGCGCAACTTCGCTGGCGGCGCGAAGTTTAAATATTCCGGTTTTGGCGACGGCTCACGGAATAAATATGTATAAACCGGCGATGCAGGGAACTTATGCGCTTGGCGATGTTCACTGCTTTTTCGGCACGGACAAAGGCGGTCATCTTGTCGAATTTGATCTGCCCGGCGTGGAAATGGTTCGGCTGGTCGCGCACGACAATTTCAAAAAACTCGAAAAAAGAACGAAAAATAATTCTGCAAAAACAAAAAAACGGCGCGTTTTTATCGTAACTTCGATGCTTTCGTGCAGTTTTCCAAACTGGACGAACGAGATTTTCGTCAAATGGCTCGATTACGAAAAAATGATGCGCGAACTGCTCGTAAATCTATCCGCATATTCGGATGAAATAGAGGTCGTCATCAAATCCCACCCTTTGCTTGACGCGCATCACATTTACGACGAATTGAAAGAAGAATTTCCCGATTTGTTAGTCAGACATTGGCGCGAACCGATCAACGTAACGGATATGATTCCGGCGGACATCGTGGTTATATATAACTGCGTCAGCACTCTGACCTTTACGGCGATTGATCAGAATCTGCCGATTATCGGTTTTTGGGGCGCAATGACACCGCTCGCGCTTCGCAACGTGGTTGTCAATGAGCTTTACGGAACAGACGACGCGGCAAAATTGGCGGAAATTATTCTCGACATCGCCCGTTCGCCCGACGGCGAAACGGCGCGAAAGACGCGCGAATGTGCCTTAGAGATGTCCGGGAAATTTATCGAACCGACGGACATTAAATTAGCGGATGCGGTGGAAATTACTTTGGAATTAGGTAAAAGGTAAAGGTTAAAGGTGAAAATAAAATCGAGTTGCTCCGACTTTTGAATTTCAAATTCGGCTTTCTTAAAAATATAAATGTCAAAAAAATTTATCACGGACGCATCGCTCTACCTTTTGGCATTGCTGCTGAATCGCGGAGTCAGCTTGCTTCTGCTGCCTGTTTATACGGAATATTTAAGTCCTGATGAATACGGCATTATCACTATTTGCACCGCGCTGATTCTCGGTTTGGGAATGGTTTTCACCCTTTCGATGGACGCTTCGCTGACGGTTCTTTATTACAAAGTCAAAGAAGAAGAAGTCAAAGATTTAATTGTAATGGTCGTCATTTCGATCATTTTGCTGCCGTTGCTGCTGACGATCTTACTAAGCGTTTTCGGCGAACCTCTGCTTAGTCCGCAGTTCCCGGATGTTCCGTGGAATCCGTTTTTGAAAATATCCGTGTGGGTCGCTCTGCTCGGCATTCCGCAGCTTTTGCCGCAGGCGATTTTGCGAATCAGGCATCAGGCAAAATTAAATTCGCTGTTTAATTTCGGTTATTTTGCGGTTTCAACCGGATTTATTTTGTATTTTTTGATTTATAAAGGCGAAGGCGCGATCAGTATTTTTAAAGGTCAGGTTTATTCGGGAATTATTTTCACCGTTGTATCGCTTTTTTTGTGCGCCCGCTGGACACAGAGTTGGAAGGAGCGAAAACTGCGTTTTCCACTTTGGGCGAAGGCTTACAAAATCGGCGCGGGTTATCTTCCGCACGTTATTTCGATCTGGATTGTAAATCTTTTAGACCGCATTTTGCTGGCGAGATATAAAATTCCGTTGGGCGACATCGGAATTTACAACATCGCTTACACAATCGGGATGATCGTTCACGTTTTCGGCACGGGTTTTTCTTACGTTTACGGACCTTTGTATTTTCAGAAATCGAAAGAACCTTCGTTTCAAGCCGAATTTAAGCGGCTTTTGTCCGGTATGATGCTCGTTTTTTTCTGGATAACTCTCTCCATTTCCGTCGGTGCGCTCGAACTTCTGGAAATTATGACTCCGCCCGCGTATCATCGCGCCGCATATTATGTGCCGTTTATCGCCATCGGTTATTTTTTCTCGGTCAGTATTTATCAGATCAGTTTCACGGTTGTTGAAAATCAAGGGAAAACACAGTTTTCGCTTTTCATAAGTCTTCCGGCGGCGATTCTTAACGCGACTCTCAACTTTATTTTCATTCCGTATTTCGGAATTTTGGCGGCTTCGATCAACACTTTGCTGACCTTTGCTCTGATGGGCGTTTTGAGCGTTTTTATTTCGAGAAAATACGACAAACTGCCGTTTCCGTGGATGGCGATGTTTATAATGACGCTGATTTGTGTGCCGGTTTATTTTTTCAGTTTGTATATTACGGAAGGTTTGCCGCTGATTACGAGAATATTTATCAAGGGCGTAATTTTGCTGTTCACGGGCGCGTTGATGATGCGCGTTACCGGATTTAATTTTTCGGGACTTTTGAGTTTGGTGAAAAGAGATAAAGTTTGAGTTAAAAAAGGCGGAAACCCGACAGTAATGGAGGGTGCTGTTTGATTGGAAGTTTGTTAGCTTTCAAAAGATAAGTTAGAAATATCTGTTTATCTATAAATTCCTTACTTGTAAACAGCACCCTCCATTACTGTCGGGTTTCCGCCTCTATCATTATCACTAAATCTTTTTGCCGATTTGTCTGCTTTGATAATGAACGACAACGACCTTTTGACTTGATTTGCCGATTGATAAATGTTTTGATTAATACTTTGCGCGAAAACCGCAGTTTTTGTAAGTTTTAACAAAAATGAGTCAATCAATCGGTCAAAGTTTAGTCGAATTTCAGCGCAGAGATATTGTCTGGACTGATCGAAATTTAGCTAAAACGCCGTTTCATACGGCTTTTTGGGTGCATAAGCGAATCCGTGAATCCGTCGCCGCACACGCGCCTTTAGCGCACGGCGTTCTCCTCGATGTCGGCTGCGGCTTAAAACCTTATAAAAACATTTTCGCGCCGTTTGTCGAAACTTATTATGGCACGGAATACAACGCCGACAGCGGTTATCGCGGAAATCGCGCGGATGTTGCGAGCGACGCGGCGTTTATGCCTTTTGCCGACGAATGTGTTGACACGATTCTCTGCACGGAAGTTTTGGAACACGTTGCCGATCCCGAAAGAGTCGTCGGCGAATTTGCGAGAATTTTAAAACCGGGCGGAATAATTATTACAACCGCGCCGTTTTTTTATCCGATTCACGACGAATACGATTTTTTTCGTTACACGGATAAAGGAATAGCCGCGATGATGCAGCGGCACGGTTTGAAAATCGAAAAGATCGAACCGCTTTCCGGCACGGGTTTGACGATTGCCGTAATGCTTAACATTTATTTGTTCGACATCGGTTTTATGTGGACAAAATGGCTGTATCCGTTCGGACTCGTTTTGCGCCCGGTTTTGTGGATTTTGATTTTTCTGCTCAACTGCATCGGCTGGCTGTCGGAAAAAATTATCCCCTCAAAACAGATGGCGTTTAATCATCTGACAATCGGGAAAAAGATTTAATTATGTCGAAGATAAAAGTTCTGCACTTGATTCCGACTCTTTCAAGCGGCGGCGCGGAAAGACAGCTTGTGAATTTGGTGAATACGACTTCAAAGGAGATCGTGGATCACGTCGTCTGCGCGATTGACGAATCTTATTTTTTCGAGCCTGAAATTCGTGAAGCCGGATATAAAGTTATCAAATTCGACATTTCCGGCAAACATCCGTTTTTCAAGATCGCTTCAAAATTCCGCGATGTCGTGCGCGATGAAAAACCGGATATTATTCACACTTGGCTTTACAACGCCAATGTCGCGGCGCGTCTGGCAACTTTGCTCGGCGATAAAGTTCCGATCATCACGTCAATTCAATCGGCGGATTTTGAGCCGGGCGCGATTATTACCGGCGGTTATAATCCGCATAAAATGCGCGGGTTGAAAATGATTGACAAAATGACGGCGCGGCTGACAAAGCCGGATTTTGTGATGTGTTCGGAGTTTGTAAAAAAATCGTATAAGGAAAATTACGGCATTGACGAGGCTAAAACGCACATTATATATAATTCGGTTGATCCGGCTTTGATGGAAACTTCCCAAGCTGATGTCGAAAAACTGCGCGAAGAATTCGATTTTCCGCCCGACACATTTGTTTATCTGAATGTCGGACGGCTCGATCCGCAGAAAAATCACAAAGCAATTTTCGAGGCTTTTCGTCAGGTTTTGCAAAAAGTTCCAAATTCGGTTTTGCTTCTCGCCGGAATCGGCAGTTTAGATGACAAACTAAAGCAGGATGTCAAGGATTTGGGCATTGATGATAAGATTATGTTTCTGGGCAGAAGAACCGACGTTCCGGCTTTGCTGGCGATGGCTGATGTGTTTGTTTTCCCGTCGTTTTTTGAAGGTTTGCCCGTCGCGCTTGTCGAAGCGATGTTCAAAGCAAAACCGTGCATTGCTTCGCGGATACACGTTTTCAAGGAAGTTATCACCGACGGCGAAACGGGTTTGCTGATTGATCCGAACTCGCCGTCAGAGTTAAAAGATGCGATGATTAAATTATACAAAGACGAGGATTTGCGAAAGCGGCTCGGTGAAAACGGTCTGCGCCAAGTGCGCGACAAATTCCATTCGAGCAAAACTGCCGAGCAATGGGAAGATTTGTATCGGAAAATTAAGAATTAGGATTACCGTTTAATGTCTAAATCGCTCTATATTTGTTATTTCGGATTACGCGAACCGCTTGTGCAGACGCAGGTTTTGCCGTATTTGCGCGAACTCCAAAAGGGCGGCGTGAAAATATCTCTGCTTACTTTTGAATCCGATCCTAAAAAAAACTGGACGGATAAAAAGATCGAATCCGCCAAGCAAAAGCTCGCTGATGAAAATATCGAGTGGGATTTTCTAAAATATCATAAAAGTCCGTCCGTTCCGGCAACCGCCTACGATGTTTTCTGCGGAGCGTGGTTCATTTGGAAAAAACTGCGCCGGGAGAAAATCGGCATTCTGCACGCCCGCGCTCACGTCGCTGCTCTGATGGGCTTGCTGGCGAGAAAATTTTCCCGAAATCAAGACCCGAAACTGCTGTTCGATATTCGCGGCTTTATTCCCGAAGAATATACCGATGCCGGAATCTGGAAAAAGAACGGTCTGCTTTATAAAATTGTAAAAAAAATTGAAAAATGGATTTTTAGAAAATCCGACGCATTCGTTCTTTTAAATGAAAGAGCGAGAGAAATTGTTTTCCCCGAAAGCGCGGAAACCGGATTCGATAAACTCGGCAGACCCGTCGAAGTTATTCCGTGCTGCGTTGATCTGGAAAGATTTAAAGATATAGACCCGGATGCGAGAAGAGAGATTTTAAGCAAATATAATCTGGCAAATCGTCGTGTAGTTGCCTACATAGGTTCATTTGGCGGCTGGTATATGACAAATGAAACCGCCGATTTTTTCAGCGAAGCCAGAAAACAGGATAAAACGACCTTCGCGCTTATTTTAACGCAGAGCGATCCGATATTGATTTCCGAACTTTTACGCGAACGGGGATTTTCGGAAAAGGACTACTTGATAAAAAAAGTTTTGCCGACGGAAATACCGAATTATCTGAGTTTAGCCGATGTCGCCGTGTCGTTTGTCAAAAAATGTTACTCGAAACAGGCATCTTCGCCGACAAAAATTGCCGAATATCTGGCGTGCGGTTTGCCGATTGTTTCCGGCGCGGGTGTCGGTAATCTGGATGCCTTGATCGAAGATAACAATGTCGGCGTGATCGTGCGAAATTTTGACAAGCAAAGTTATCAGGCGGCATTGAATCAAATCGGGGAACTTTCGGCGGAAGACGGTTTTCAACAGCGAAGCGTCAAAATTGCTGAAAATCTTTTCGATCTGGAGAATGTCGGCGGCAGAAAATATCGCAGATTGTATAAAAATCTTTTACCTAATGAGATGTCTAAAACGCTCTATATTTGTTATTTCGGATTACGCGAACCGCTTGTGCAGACACAGGTTTTGCCGTATTTGCGCGAAATAGTAAAAAGCGGCGTTGAGATGAATCTGCTCACTTTTGAAGCAAATTTCAAGGAAAAATGGACGGACGAACTGATCGCATCCGAAAGGGAAAAACTCGCCGCCGAAGGAATAATCTGGCATTGTCTGCCGTATCACAAATCTCCGACTATTCCGGCGACTCTCTACGATATTTTAAGCGGAGTGCGTTTTATTACAAGACTTTCGCGGAAAAAGAAAATAGATGTTCTGCACGCCCGCGCACACGTTCCGATGATGATGGCGATGATGGCGAGCAAAGTTACAAAAAGCCGCACGCTTTTCGATATTCGCGGTTTGATGGCGGAAGAATACGCCGATTCGGGAGTTTGGGAAGAGAACTCGAAAATTTTCCGTTTCGTCAAATATGTCGAACGCAAAGGAATCGAAAAAGCCTCGCAGGTGGTTGTTCTGACAAATCGTATGCACGACCATCTGATCGAAAAAGATTTGAAAAAAAGCGAACAGATCGAAGTAATTCCGTGCTGTGTTGATTTTGCGCGAATCGCTCAATCGGTCAACGGAAGCGGGAAAAACGAGAGATTTGAATTGATTTACGCAGGTTCGGCGACGGGACTGTATCTGCTCAAGGAAATGGGCGAATTCTTTCTGGAAATTAAAAAACACAAACCCGAAGCATTTTTTCGCGTTTTGACCGCATCGCCGCCGGAATTCGTGCGCGAAACTTTTTTGAATCTGGGAATCGGGCAAAAAGATTTTGCCGTTGCCAAAGTTTCGCCCGGCGATGTGCCTAAATATCTGAAACAAGCGCATTTAGGCATTTCCTTTCGTTCACCGACTTTTTCGCAGATCGGAGCATCGCCGACGAAAATCCCCGAATATCTGGCGTGCGGTCTGCCGATTGTTTCAAATTACGGCATCGGCGACACGGACAATTTGCTTGAGAGCGAAAAAGTCGGTGTCAGCCTGAAAAGTTTTGATAAAGATGAAATGAAAAAACGGGCGGAAGAGATTTTCGACATTTTAGAAGAAGATAAAATAGAAGAAAAGTGCATCGAAGTTGCTCAGAAATATTTTGATTTGGACAGCATCGGCGGTAAAAAATATCAAAATGTTTACAAACGGATAATCGGAAACGATAAGTTAAACATAAACTGAAAATGTTTGCCTGAAACATTTTGATTCGGTTATAATCCTTATTTATAAAAAAACGTGAGATTGAGAAAATTGCTTGAGTTTTTTTTGAGTAGGGAAAGTTGTGCGATATGAATCCGTAATTTGACTAATATTCTATTAAAATACAAAATACAAAGTTTGCGAACTTCGAGGGCTTGATTGTTTCGCGCCGAAGATTTTAATAGGAAGTCGTTTGAAAGAGAAAAGGAAAATGCGGGTTTTGGGAGTTTGTTCGTATCCGATTGAGGCGGCAGCGACGAGGTATCGTTTGGCGCAGTTCGTCGAGCCGTTGGCGGCGCAGGGAATTGATTTGACGATCAGCCCGTTTTTTGACAGCGCGAAATTTAAGCTGTTGTATAAAAACAAATCGCCGATCAGCAAAATTTTCGGGTTGGCAAAGCCGTTTTTGCAGAGAATTTCGGAAATTTCAAAAGTGCGCGGTTTTGATCTGCTTTTTGTTCAGCGCGAGGCGATGATCTTCGGTCCGGCGTTTTTTGAAAAATTATTTCAGATTGCCGGAAAATGTCCGATGATTCTCGATCTGGACGATGCGACTTATGTTCATTACGTCAGTCCGACTTATGGGAAAATCGGCAGTTTTTTCAAATTTTTCGGCAAAACCGACAATTTGATCGAGCGTGCGGAAATCGTGATTTGCGGAAACCGACACATCGCCGAATACGTTGAGGCGAAGGGAACAAAGTCAATCGTGATTCCGACGGTGGTTGATACGAATGAATTTCAACCTGTTGAGAAAAAGAAGGATTCAATTCCGATTGTCGGCTGGGTCGGAACGCATTCGACGTATCCTTTTTTGCAGTCAATTTTTCCGGTTTTGGAAAAACTGGCGAAAAAGCACGAATTCATTTTGAAGATCGTCGGCGCGGGCGTTGAAAAAATCGAATTAAACGGCGTAAATGTTGAAAATTTAGAGTGGAATCTGGAAAGGGAAATCAGCGATTTTCAGTCGTTCGACATCGGGCTTTATCCGATGACTGCAATCAGTTCGGCGAGCGACGAATGGCTGATCGGCAAATCCGGTTTTAAGGCGATTCAATATATGGCGGTCGGAATTCCGTTCGTGATGTCGCCAATCGGCGTTTGTGCTGAATTGGGTGAACCGAACGAAACGCATTTTAACGCGAGAACCGACGAAGATTGGTTTGCTTCCCTTGATAAATTATTGGCGGACGCAAATTTGCGCGGTAAAATGGGAAAGCGCGGCAGAGAGTTTTCGTCGAATAATTTTACAGTTCCGGCGCAGACCGAGATTTTGGCGCGGACTTTTCGTTCGGTTTGCGAAAAATGAATTTTTAGAGATTTTTTGAAAATTCGAGAAACGACGTGATGCCGGTATCTTGCCGACGCTTTGATTAAAAAAGCGCAGTTTTGCGCTTTTTTAATCAAGAATGTGGCGGCTGGAAGCCACCACGACTGCCGGCTGGAAGCCTGCGATACGGTTTTTGGATTTTCAAGATAAATTTTTAAAATTTCCTAATTAAGAAATAAAAAGAGTTTGGTAAATTCAGGGAGTTACGAGAAATAAAATGAGAGAAAGACTTTTAGATTTTTTGCGGTGTCCCGATTGCAAAAAGCAATTTGATTTGGAAACATTCGATTCGGATGGCGGCGAAATTTCGTCGGGCGTTCTGCATTGCGCGGACGAGCATTTTTTTCCGATTGCGGGCGGAATTCCGCGTATGCTGCCGAGTTCTCTGAAGGATTATTGGAGCGAAATTTCCGCCAAAGTTCCCGAAAATCCGACGCAAGCGGTTAAAACTCTCATCGAAAAACATAAATTTGCCGAAAAAACGCGGGATTATGATACGAGAACGAAGGCGAATTTCAGCAACGAATGGGACAATCACGACATCGGCGGCAGAACTTGGACGATGGAACTCGAAGACCGCGTACGCTGGTTTTTTCTCGAACCGATCAAAATTCCGAAAGAGCAATTAAGCGGGAAATTAATGCTCGACGCGGGTTGCGGAAACGGCAGTCAATCGGTGGCTTACACGGAATTCGGTTTGGAAGTCATCGCGCTCGATCTCAGCACGGGACTCGAAAAAGGTTACGCTTTTCGGCAGGAATATGAAAAAGGTAAACCGGAAAAAGTTCATTATGTGCAAGCGGATCTGCAAAATCCGCCGCTTGCGCCCGACACATTCGATATAATTCATTCGGCGGGCGTTCTGCATCACACGCCGAACACGGAAAAAACTTTTCGCACTTTGCGCCCGTTATTAAAAGACGGCGGGACGTTTTACGTCTGGTTTTACAAATACGAAAAAATCGTTACGCCGATTGTCAATTCGATGCGGGCGGTGACAACCAGAATTCCCGCGCCCGCTTTTGCGACGTTAGCCGACGTGATGAGCGTGCCGTTTATCGGGTTTTGCTGGACGGTCAACAAACTCGGAATTAGAAAATACGAAACGCCCGACAGACGCGAAGCCGCGCTTGCCGTTCACGACATTTTCGGTGCGCCGTATGCTCATTATCATTCGTTTGAAGAAGTCGCCGATTGGTATAATTCGGTTGGAATCACGGAAATCTGGGCGTGCAACGACGACCGCCGCGGCTTCGGCGTGTGCGGCAGAATTCCTTCGGAAAAACCGGCGGAAAAAATTGAAAAAGCGAAAGTTTAAGATTTTTTGTTTGTAGGAAATATTTAGTTTGCAAAGAATGAAGCGAATTTTGTCATCTGAAAACGGAATTCAGGCGATTTAGTAAAATTTGATAAGTTAAAAATGTTTTTAATTAAGTAATTGTATATATGTTTTTAAATGTAATAATTTACAAAAGAAACCAAAAATATAATTGATAATTGAGATTTGATAATTGATAGATAACTGAAAATACTAAAAGGCTGACGCACAAAAATTTATCATCTATTATTTATCAATTATATTTTATGTTTAGAGTTTACAATAATATTTCTTGAATAAATCACGAAACTTTTTCTGATCTGCTTATAATAATTACAATAATTTCAGATAGTATTACCGAATAATTTTAACTAATGTATATTTTAGGTTTAACGACAATGGGCGATTCCGCCGCTAGTTTGATAAAAGACGGCGAACTCGTTGCGGCGATGGAAGAAGAGCGCGTTTCGAGGAAAAAGCATCACAGCGGTTTTCCATACAATGCGATTCAGTTTTGTCTGGACGAGGCGGGAATTACTTTGAAAGATGTCGCGCACGTCGGGCATTACTGGAAGCCTTGGATTTTGCGCCACAAAGCGATTCAGGCGGTAAAATCGGCGTTTATCAATTACGATATGTTCAAAGCCAGAGCAGACCGCGGCGTAACGCAGGTGAGCGAAAGCTATCTGGGAATGTTTCGCCACGCGAAACGTCTGAGGGAAAAATTCGGCGCGAGCGATTTCAAGTTTCATTTTATCGAACATCATCAAAGCCACGCCGCTTCCGCATTTTTCGTGTCGCCGTTCGATTCCGCCGCGATTTTGACTTGGGACGGAACGGGCGAAGACACGACGACGCTTTTTTGTAAAGGGAAGGGCAATAAGATCGAAGTGCTGAAAAGAATAAAACTTCCGCACAGTTTGGGGCAGTTTTATTCGGCGGTGACAAATTATATCGGTTTTGATATGTTCACGGGCGAGGAATGGAAAGTAATGGGACTTGCGGCTTACGGCAAGCCGAAATATTACGATTTTTTCAGCGAAAGGGTTTTGACGAAAAACGGGAAAAGCGATTTTAAGTTTAACATCGAAGTTTTAGACCATCATTTGGCAAAGCATTATAAATTTCCCGACGCGATTCTCAAAGAACTCGGACCGGAGCGCAAACCGGGCGACGAATTGACCGAACATCATTGGGACATCGCGGCTTCGGCGCAGAGAGTTCTGGAAGACACGGCGATCTATCTGGCGAATGAAATAAAAGATATGACCGGCGAGGAAAACCTCTGTATGGCGGGCGGCGTGGCGTTTAATTCGGTGATGAACGGGCGCATTTTTCACGAAACGAAGTTTGAAAACTTTTATGTTCAGCCAGCGGCGGGCGATGCGGGATGCAGTCTGGGTGCGGCTCTGATGGTCTGGCATCAGAAACTCGGTAATCCGAGAGATTTTGTAATGAATCACGCTTATTACGGTCCGGGTTTTACAAATGAAGAATGTAGAAAAGTTCTGGACAAAGCGAATTTGAAATATCAGACGATGGCGGACGAACAGCTTCTGCCGAAGGTTGCGAAGATGATCGCCGACGGCGCAATCGTCGGTTGGTTTAACGGGCGTATGGAATGGGGACCGCGTGCTTTGGGCGCGAGAAGTTTTATCGCCGATCCGCGCCGCAAGGATATGCGCGAGATTTTGAACGAAAAAGTAAAACTGCGCGAATGGTTTCGCCCGCTCGCGCCTTCGATGCTCGAAGAATACGGCAATGAGATTTTCGGCAAAGAGCATCACGATCCGTTTATGATTACGGTGATCGAAGTTTCGGAAGAATGGAAAGAGAAAATTCCGGCGGTCGTTCACGTTGACGGCTCGGCGCGTCCGCAGATGGTCAGCAAAAAAACGAATCCGCGTTACTGGAATTTGATCGAAGAATTCCGCAAATTAACCGGAATTCCGCTTCTTTTGAATACTTCGTTCAATATTCAAGAGCCGATTGTCTGCTCGCCGCAGGACGCGGTAAATACTTTTAAGAACGCGAGTTTCGACGCGCTCGTTCTGGAAAATAATTTGGTTTTACGCGAAGATAATCAGTAATAAAAGATGAACAAGGCAATCGTAGCATTATGTGGAATTGTCGGGCTGTTGATGAGTGCGCTCGTGCCGCCCAACGGGGCGATGTCCGTTTTGGTCGTCATCATTTTATCCGTTCCGGCGTTTTTTATTATTAAAAATTACTCGGAAGGCGACGAGCGCAATTTTCTGCTCAATATATTTTTCATCGCGCTTCTCGCCCGGCTCGTTTTCGGTTACGGTATTCTCCTTTTCGGCATCACGACCTTGATTGCCGAAGATACGGAAACATATCATTTTGTCGGATACAGGTTTCTCGAAATTATGCAGGGAGTGACCGTTCCCGATGATCTGAACACATATCGCGCCACTTCAACGTCAATTCCCGGTTGGGGAATGTATCATTTGATCGGTTATATATATTACGTTTTCGGACCCAGCATTTATATCGCACAAAGTATCTGTGCCGTGTTCGGGGCGGCAACCGCGCCGTTTGTTTATTTTTGCGCCAAAAATATTTACAACAATCAGCGCGTAGCAAAAATTTCGGCGATTGCGATTGCTTTATATCCTTCGTTTATACTCTGGTCGTCGCAAATGCTGAAAGACGGTTTGATTATCTTTTTGCTTGTCGTAGCGATGACGATGGTTTTGCAGATTCAGAAAAAGTTCAGCTATCTGCCGCTGGTGATTTTATTGTTTTCTTTGTTTGCTATTCTGACTTTGCGATTTTATATCTTTTATATGGTTCTGTTCGCCGTGGCGGGCAGTTTTGTGGTCGGATTAAATACGACATCGGTTAGGTCTGTGGTCAGAAATACCGTCGTTGTCGTTCTTTTGGGAATCGGTCTGACGTATCTCGGAGTTATCAGAACAGCCGGAACGGATTTCAGTCAATACGCCGATCTGAGCCGGATTCAGGCGAGTCGCGCGGATTTGTCAACGACAAGTTCGGGATTTGGTGAAGACATTGACGTTGGAACGACGGCGGGCGCGGTCACGGCACTTCCAATCGGTTTTTCATATCTGATGTTCGCTCCGTTTCCGTGGCAGGTTTCGAGTTTCCGGCAGGCGTTTACACTACCGGAGGTTTTGCTGTGGTGGTCTCTGATTCCGCTGCTGATCAGCGGGCTTTGGTTTACGCTCAAACATCGTTTCAGGACCTCGATTCCGATTTTGATTTTCTCCTTGATGCTGACGCTTGCTTATTCGATTTTTCAGGGAAACGTCGGCACGGCTTATCGCCAGAGAACCCAGATACAGGTATTTCTGTTTATTTTCATCGCCGTCGGCTGGTCGCTCTGGCGCGAGCGTAAAGAAAATAAAATACTGGAAAGGCAAATCGAGTATCGGAAATTTGAAAAGAGAATGAAGCAGTTAAAGGAATCGTGATCTGGATTTAGGATTTAGGATTTGGGATTTGGGATTGTTTTTGCGTTAATAATTAAAATTCCTGTCAGCAGCGTCGGCGTAAACCGATGCGCTCGTCGCTGCTGAATACGCATCAGCTTACGCACGACGCTGCTGACTCGTCTTATTTCTAACTTATGACTTAAATTTAAGATATAGAATATTTTCTGAAAATTAAAAATGTGCGGAATTGTCGGAATAGCTTACACAAAATCGCGCCGTATTGAGCGCGAAATTTTGGAAAAAATGAACGAGCAGATCGTTCATCGCGGACCGGACGACGATGGTTTTTATATTAATGAAAACATCGGTCTGGCGATGCGCCGTCTTTCCATTATTGATCTGGCGGGCGGCGAACAGCCGATTTTTAATACAGATAAAAGTAAAGTAATCGTTTTTAACGGTGAAATTTACAATTATCGTGAAATTCGTGAAAGTCTGGAAAAACGCGGACACGAATTTTATACGAATTCCGACACCGAAGCGATTGTTCATCTTTACGACGAATATGGAGCAGATTGCGTTGACCATTTGCGCGGAATGTTCGCGTTTGCGATCTGGGACGAAACGGACAAAACGCTTTTCGTCGCCCGCGACAGGGTTGGGAAAAAACCTCTGCTTTATTCGCACAGAGAGAACGGCGATTTGATCTTCGGCTCGGAATTTCGCTCGCTTTTGCAGCATCCCGACATTTCGCGCGAAGTTGATTACGAAGCGATTGACAGTTATTTGTCATATCTTTGCGTTCCCGCGCCGCAGACAGCTTATAAGCAAATTCGCAAACTCGAACCGGGGCATTGGCTTCGTTGGAAGGATGGGCGCGTTGAAACGCAAAGATACTGGCAGCCGGATTTTTCCAAAAAGATCAAAATTTCTCAGGAAGAAGCCGAAGAAGAAACTTTGCGGATTTTGCGCGAATCAACCGAAATGCGTATGATTTCCGAAGTTCCTTTGGGCGCGTTTTTGTCGGGCGGAGTTGATTCTTCCGTCGTCGTCGCGCTGATGGCGCAGGCAAGTTCAAAGCCCGTTAAGACATTTTCAATCGGTTTTGAGGAACAAGGTTTCAGCGAACTGAAATACGCGAAAAAGGTCGCGGAACACGTCGGCGCGGAATATCACGAATTTATCGTCAAACCGGACGCGCTCGAAGTTTTGCCGACCTTGATCGAACATTACGGCGAACCTTATGCCGATTCTTCCGCGATTCCGACTTATTACGTTGCCAAAGAAACGCGCAAATATGTGACCGTCGCGCTTAATGGCGACGGCGGCGACGAGAGTTTTGCCGGTTACGAACGCCACGCGGCGATGCGTCTGGCGGAACTTTACCGCAAATTTCCGGCTTTTGCCCGAAAATTATTTGTCGAAACGCCGATCAATTTGATTCCGACGGACGAGATCAAAAAAAGCCGCGTGCGCGACGTGCAGAGATTCTTGAAAGCGGCGAGTTTGCCGACAACCGAGCGTTATTTTCGCTGGATGTCAACATTTGACAGAAACGCGAAAAAGGAACTTTACACAAAAGAATTTACGCAGACGGTTGCGGAACAGAATCCGAGCAATTTTCTCGATGTGTGGTTTGAACAGGCAAACGGCGCGGGAATTGTTGACACGACGCTTTTGACCGATCAGATGACGTATCTGCCGAATGATCTGCTGGTCAAAGTTGATATTGCGACAATGGCAAATTCGCTCGAAGGTCGTTCGCCGTTTCTCGATCACAACGTCATCGAATTTGCCGCGAGTCTGCCGGAAAATATCAAAATGAAGCGGATCGAAACAAAATCCCTGCTCAAAAAAGTGGCGGCAAAACTCGTTCCGCCCGAAGTCGTTTACCGTCGGAAAATGGGTTTCGGTGTTCCGGTCGGAGACTGGTTTCGCGGAAATATGAAAAGTTTCGTGCGCGAGCGTTTGTTGTCGGAAAAATCTCTGAATCGCGGAATCGCCAAGCCGGAAGCGATCAGAAGATTTGTTGACGAACACACAAACTCGGAGCGCGATCATACATTTCAAATCTGGACGCTGTTGATGCTCGAACTTTGGTTTCAGAGATTTATTGATTAAAATGACCGAAAAATTAAGCTGTCCGGCTTGCGGTCAAACAAAAAAACGTCTGCGCGGAGAGAAAAACGATTTTGAGATTTACAACTGCGCGGATTGCGGAACGCTCTACGCGACGGAGAAGTTTGAAAATTCGGTTTTCGATTACGATAATTATTATGATGACAATAATCTCGTAATTCCCGATTTCGTGTTGGAAAAGATCGGCGAAACGGTTCGCGGATTTGAAAAATACCGCAAAACAAATCGTTTTCTCGATGTCGGATGCGGCGCGGGAACGCTGATTAAAGCGGCGTTAAAAGAAAATTGGAAAGCCGAAGGAGTCGAAGTTTCGCGCTCGTCGGTGGAATTTTTGAGAAAGGAAAATATAGAGGTTTTTCAAGGCGAACTGTCGGCGGCGAATTTTCCCGATGATTCGTTCGATGTCGTGGCGGCAATCGAAATTCTCGAACACATTTACGAGCCGGGAAAAATGCTCGGTGAAATTCACCGCGTTCTGCGCCCCGGCGGTTTGCTTTGGGCGACAACGCCGCACGGCAGAGGCGCGTCGGCGCGAATGCTCGGAACTCGCTGGAGCTGCGTTTTTCCGCCGGAACACCTGCATTTGTTTTCGGTCAAGGGAATAAAAAATCTGCTGACAAAAGCCGGTTTTCGCAATCCGCGAATTTTGACCGAAGGCGTAAATCCGTTCGAGATCATCAATGTTCTGCGGGCGGACAAAAATCTGCCGAACGATTTGGAAGCAGAAGAAGGCGAAGAATCGTTTAGCCGCGTCGAAACGGGTTATCAGTTAAATCACGCGCTGACAAAAAGTCCTTCGCGGAAAATGTTTAAAAATTTGCTCAACAATTTGCTGAACGCGGCGCGATTGGGCGATTCGATAAAAATTTGGGCGGAAAAATAAGAGGAGTTTTACAAAAAGATGAAAGGTGTCGTATTAGCAGGCGGTTTGGGTTCGCGCTTAAAGCCTCTGACAAAAGTTACAAATAAGCATTTGCTTCCGGTTTACGATCAGCCGATGATCTACTATCCGATCAAAACGCTGATAAACGCGGGAATTGACGACATAATGATCGTCACGGGCGGAAATTCCGCCGGAGATTTTCTCAAACTTTTGGGAAACGGCAAAGATTTCGGCTTAAAGCACGTCAATTACACATATCAGGAAGGCGAAGGCGGAATCGCCGACGCGCTCTCTCTGGTCGAACATTTTGCCGACGACGAACCGATCTGCGTTGTTTTGGGCGATAATATCATCGAAAAAAATATACGCGCGGCGGCGGACGATTACCGCAAACAGGAAAAAGGCGCGAAAATTCTGCTCAAAAAAGTTCACGATCCGAACCGTTTCGGCGTTCCCGAACTCGACGGCGAAAAGGTTCTAAACATCGAGGAAAAACCGGAAAATCCGAAATCGGATTTTGCCGTGATCGGCGTTTATTTTTACGACCACACGGTTTTTGATATTATAAAAACTTTAGAACCGTCAGACCGCGGCGAATTGGAAATTACCGATGTGAACAATCATTATATAAATCGCGGCGAAATGACTTGGGCGGAACTCGACGGCTGGTGGACTGACGCGGGAACATTTGAGAGCCTTCTGCACGCGACAAATCTGGTCGCAAAAACGGGCGCGAACAATCTGGAGGGAAAAAATGCCAACGCAAACGACTAAAAAGGAAATTTTTACAAAGGGGAAAATCGAAGATGTCGTCGTTTATCCGATCAAGAAATTCGTAGATGAACGCGGCTGGCTGGCGGAACTTTTTCGCCACGACGAGATCGAAGAAGAATTTTATCCGGCGATGGCGTATATTTCGCTGACCGAGCCGGGCGTTCAGCGCGGACCGCACGAACACGCGGATCAGGCGGATTTATTCTGTTTTATCGGACCGTCGAATTTCAAGTTACGTTTGTGGGACAACAGACAAGATTCGCCGACATTTAATAATATAATGACTTTGTTCGTCGGCGCGGACAACGCGCAGGCGGTGATAATCCCAAAAGGCGTTGTTCACGCATACAAAAACGTCGGCTCGGAAAAAGGAATGGTCATAAATTGCCCGAATCGTCTGTTTATGGGCGAAGGGAAAAAAGAGGAAATTGACGAAATACGCCACGAAGACGATCCCGATACGATTTATCAAGTAGAGGATTAAACACAGGCGGAAACCCGACAGTGATGGAGGGTGCTGTTTGTAAATCAAAAAGTTCAACAAATAAATAGCATCTTTAACCGTTTCTTTGAAAACTAACAATCTTCCAATTTAACAGCACCCTCCATTACTGTCGGGTTTCCGCCTCTTTGAATTTTTAGATAATAAATCAATTTACAATTAACGATTTACCGTTTACAATTAACGGTTTACAAATTCCTTTGCGTAAAACAGGCGACGATGAAGAAAGAACAGATCACAAATGCTTTAACGATTGACTTTGAAGATTGGTATCAAGGCTTGGAGATTCATTATTCGGAATGGGATAATTACGAAGACCGGATCAAAGCCGTAAGCGGTAAGTTATTGCAAATACTTGACGATACGAACTCGAAGGCGACGTTTTTTATGCTCGGTTATACGTCGGAAAAATATCCCGAACTCGTCAAGGAAATCGAAGCCGCCGGACACGAGATCGGCACGCACGGTTTTTCGCACACGCTGATTTACACGCAAACGCCCGAACTCTACCGCGAAGAAATGGAAAGAGCCGTCGGTTTTCTGGAAGATTTGACCGGAAAAAAAATTATCGGGCATCGCGCACCGTTTTTTTCGATCACGAAAGATTCTTTGTGGGCGTTGGACATTTTGGGCGAACTCGGAATTCGTTACGATTCGAGCATTTATCCGGTTCTAAATTATCGTTACGGAATCGCCGGTGCGCCGCGTTTTCCGTATCAAATTAAGCGTGAAAATTACGAATTTACCGAATTTCCCGTTTCGACCTTGAAACTGCCCGGCTTAACTCTGCCGATCTCCGGCGGCGCGTATTTTCGGATTTATCCGTATCAGGTAACAAAACAGGCTCTAAAAGCGGTCAACCGTTCGGGACATCCGGTAACTTTTTATCTGCATCCGTGGGAATTAGACCCCGATCATCCGCGAATCAAACTGCCGCGCCGAATCGCCGGAATTACGCATTATTTTAATTTGAAGGCGACGGAGAAAAGATTTCGCAGATTATTGCGCGATTTTAAGTTCGCGCCGATGAAAGATGTTCTAAATATAAGTTAAAAGAGGATTTACAAAATCAAATCAGGATATAAAATAAAAATATGACAGCAAGCAAACCAACACAAGTAGAAGAAAAAGTCCGCCGGCATTTTGACGACGATGCCGAACGGTTCGATGCGATTTACCACCCGAAAAAAAATCTCGTCAACGGGTTTATTGATAACGTCTGGCGCGGCGTGGTGCAGAAACGGCTCGAAGTAAACGTCGAAAAATTACAGCCTTTGGCGGGCAAGAAAATTCTCGATGTCGGCTGCGGTTCGGGCAGATTTTGTCTGGAATACGCCAAAGAAGGCGCGGCGAAAGTGATCGGCGTGGATTTTGCCAAACTGATGATTGACATCGCCGAAGAATTGGCAAAAGAGCAGAATGTCGAAGACATCTGCGAATTTCGAGTCGGCGCGTTTCCCGAAATTATCTCCGATTCGGAAGCTCCTTTTGACGGCGCATCCGCCAACGGATTTTTCGATTACATCGAAAATCCCGTGCCGATTATGGCTAAAATGCGCGAACTGACGAAAGGAAAAGTGATTATGAGTTTCCCGAAAGCCATCGAATGGCGTGCGCCGCTTCGCCGTGTGCGTTTTTGGGCAAAGGGAACTCCGCTGTTTCTTTATAAGGAACGGCAGCTTAAAGAATTGCTCGAAGAATCGGGCTACACGAATTACGAATGGATTGATCTTGACCGCGATTATTTGATTGTTGCGGAAGTTTAGGTCGAAATTTTCGGGGAGAATTTTTTAACCACATAGGAACATAGAAAACATAGAAAAGCCAAAGAAAAATTATTATAAAACCTTTCAATTTTACAAAAATTTCTTAAATAAAAGCAAAAAATCTATGTTTTCTATGTTCCTATGTGGTTAAAAGAATTTTAGTGTTTCAACAAATCGTAGTATCGAGATTTAAGGGTTTAATCAAGGTGGAAGAGAAACAACCAATCCGCGTTCTGCACATTATAACGAGAATGATCGTCGGCGGAGCGCAGGAAAATACGCTTCTTTCGGTGGTCGGTTTGGATGCGATGCCGGAATATGACGTAACTTTGATGAGCGGCGTGGACAAAGGGCGCGAAGGCGAAATGCTTTCCGACGCGCGTGAGCGTTGTCGCGTGATCGTCGTTCCCGAAATGGGCAGAAGCATCAATCCTTTTTCGGATTTAAAAGCGTTTTGGAAAATTTACCGCTTGATAAAAAAAGGGCGTTATCACATCGTCCACACGCATTCTTCAAAAGCCGGAGTTTTGGGACGAGTTGCCGCGTGGCTCGCCCGCACGCCGCTCGTCGTTCACACTTTGCACAGCCTCGTTTTTCACGATTATCAGCCGTGGTTTATCAACAAATCGTGGCGCGGAATTAAGAAAATGTGCGCTCCTATCACCGATTATTATCTGAGCGTTTCGGAAATTATCGTGCAGAAAGCGGTTGCCGCCGGAGTTGCCGAACCGGAAAGATTTCGCACCGTTTACAGCGGAATGGAACTCGATTGGTTTTTGAACGCCGATTTTGATAAAAACGCCGTCCGGCGCGAGTTCGGAATTCCCGAAGACGCGCCCGTTGTCGGCAAGATCGCCAGACTTTTTCCCCTCAAAGGACACGATCAATTGATGGATGCCGCGCCGGAGATCGTCAAAAGAGTTCCGAACGTCAGGTTTTTTCTGATCGGTGACGGCGTTCTGCTCGAACCTCTCCAAGAACGGGCGAAAGAATACGGCATTTTGGAAAATTTCGTTTTCGCCGGACTTGTTGACCGCGAAAAAATTCCCGAAATGATCTCGGCGATGGATGTCGTCGTTCACACATCTCTGCGCGAAGGTTTGGCGCGTGTTCTGCCGCAATCTCTGGCGATGGGCAAACCGTGCGTTTCGTTCGACATTGACGGCGCACCGGAAGTCGTCATCAATGATTATACGGGTTATCTCGTCGAGGCTTACGATTCCGTCGGTTTGGCTGAATCCGTCAACAAGATTCTGACGAATGACGAACTAAGAAAAAAAATGGGCGAGAACGGCAGAAAGCACGTTGACCCGATGTTCAGAGAAGAAAAAATGGTCGAAGACATTCACGAAGTTTACCAAATGCTGCTCGAAAAATATGCGGACAGAATAAAAAAATTCGATAATCACTCGGCAAAATGAAAAATAGCATATAATAAACGAAATTTATCTCCCCGATAAATGATTACCGACAATTTTTCAAAATGTTTTCAAATCCTATTACAATTGCGCTTGTAAGTTTTGCCGTTGCGGTTGCGGCGACTTATTTTGTGCGGATGTTCGCCCGAAAATACGGATTTGTCGCCAAACCGAAATTAGACCGTTGGCACAAAAAGCCGACGGCGATGATGGGCGGCGTGGCGATTTTTGTAACGACAGTTGCAGTTTACGGAATGTTCGTGCCGAAAACATCCGAAACTCTGATTATTTTGGCGGGCAGTTCGTTTTTGTTTTTCGTCGGTTTGATTGACGACGTTTTGCAGATAAAACCGTATCAAAAACTTATCGGACAATTTATCGGCGTGGCGATCATCGTCGGTTTCGGTTTGGTTCTGCCGTGGACCGATTACGAATTTCTCAACATCGGAATCACGGCTTTCTGGCTGATCGGCATTACAAACGCGATAAATCTGCTCGACAATATGGACGGTTTAGCCGCCGGAATCGCCGCCATCGCCGCATTTTCGCTTGCCATCGGACTCGGCGCAAGCGGACAGGCGGACGAATTGCTTTTAATCGCGGCGTTTATCGGCGCACTCGCCGGTTTTCTGGCGTTTAATTTTAATCCGGCTTCGATCTTTATGGGCGACGGCGGTTCGATGTTCGTCGGTTTTCTGCTGTCGAGTTCGGTTTTATTAACGCAGGTCGGCGGACGTTCGAGAAGCGTTTTTTCGGTTTTGGCAGTTCCGGCGTTAATTCTTTTCGTGCCGATCTTCGATACAACATTTGTTACCGTTTTGCGAAAACTCTGGGGACGAAAAGCATCGCAGGGCGGACGCGATCACACATCGCATCGCCTTGTCGCGCTCGGTTTATCGGAACGCGCCGCCGTTTTAATGCTTTACGGTCTGGCGATCTTGGCGGGTTCGCTGTCGCTTCTCGTCAGCCGTTTGCAGGTTATTCAGAGCCTTGCTCTTATTGCGGGTTTTACGGTTGCTTTAACATTGATCGGCGTTTATCTGGCAAAGGTTAAGGTTTACGAAGAACAGGAAGAAGAACTCGCTCTGCAAGACAAAGCCGTTTCCGGTTTTCTGCTCAATTTGTCGCACAAACGCCGCGTTTTTGAAGTAATTCTCGATGCAATTTTAATTAGTTTAGCGTATTATGCTTCTTATCTTCTGATTTTCGGCTCGTTTGAAAAAAGTGAAACGTGGATGCTTTTCGTCAAATCTCTGCCGGTTCTGATCGTCTGCCAACTTTTCGCGTTTCTCGCCGTCGGCGTATATCGCGGCATCTGGCGTTACACGAGTTTGCGCGATTTTTATACGTTTTTCAAAGGCGTTGCGCTCGGTTCGATTTTAAGCGTTTTAGCGTTATTATTTCTTTATCGTTTTCAGTTTTTTTCACGCGCCGTTTTTATCGTTGACGCGCTGCTTCTTTTAACGGCACTTGCGGGAAGCCGTATGGCGTTTCGTTTTTTCCGGCAGATGCTGCCGATGCCGTCAGTCGGAGAACGGCAAAACGTGCTGATCTACGGCGCGGGCGACGGCGGCGAAATGATTCTGCGCGAACTGAAAAACAATCCGAACTGGAATTACAAACCAATCGGATTTGTTGACGACGATCCGCTGAAATCGGGAAAAGTCATACACGGTCTGCGCGTTTTCGGCGGCAACGGTTCGCTCGAAAGCATCTGCAAAGATAACGATGTCAACGAAATTTTGCTGTCGTTCCGCAAAATTTCGCCGGAGAGATTACAGGAAGTAAGAGAAATCTGCCGCAATGCGGACGTTTCGCTCAAACGCGCCCTTTTGAAAATCGAGCCGATTGAGTTTGAATAATTTTTTGTGCCGATTCAATCTATAAAAATTTCATCAATTCCAAGTAAAATCAGCTTGATTGCGGGTTGTCTGGTTTTGCTTGCGATACTATTTTTTTTCGCCAAATGGTGTCTGGGCAGCGCGATGGCTTCGCGTTCAATTCAAAAAGAAGTTGCCGAATTTGCCGCCGATCTTGCTCCGAATGATCCGCGAACCCATTATACTCTGGCGGTTTTGAGCGAAAGAACATTTCTGCCCGAAGACCTTGAACGGGCGTTGATCGAATACGAAAAAGCCGCCGCGCTCTCGCCGAATGATTACCGTGTCTGGCTGACTTTGGGAAAATCCAGACAATTAAACGGCAACATAGAAGGTGCGGAAGCGGCGTTTAAGAGAGCAATCGAACTTGCGCCGAATTATGCGGTCAATCATTGGAGCTACGGAAACTTTCTGTTAAAACAGGGCGAAACCGAACGCGCTTTTGCCGAACTAAAAAAAGCGTCCGGGAAGGACGGCAAATATTACGCTTTAATGGCTTCGTCAGCGTGGCAGATTTTTGACGGAGATATTGATAAAATCAGGCGAAACATCGGAAATTCGGCAAATGTAAACGCCGAACTTGCAAATTATCTCGCCGCGCAAAATCGTGAGGATGAATCGCTAAAAATCTGGAATACGATTCCCTCTGATTTGAAAAAGAGAGATTTCAAGCAGAAGGGCGAAGATATTTTTAAGCAAATGTTTGCGTCCAAAAAATACGATTCGGCGTTGCGAATCTATAATGATATTTCAACCGCCGAAACTTTCAAGATCGGAAATATTTACAACGGCGGATTTGAAAATGAAGTAAAAAGCGCAAATGCCGCCGCTTTCGATTGGCAGATCGCCGACGGACGCGAACCGCAAATCGGTGTCAACGATACGGAAAAACATTCGGGCGATTTCAGTTTGATAATAATTTTCAATTCGGCAACCGGCAGAGATTTTCGCAATGTTTCTCAAATGGTCGTCGTCGAGCCGGGAAAAAAATACGGCTTTGAAGCGTTTTATAAATCCGAACTGGACACAAACGCCACGTTAAAATGGGAAATCAAAAGCGCGTCCGACGGCAAAATTTTAGCTTCAACCGAAACCGTTTCAGCCAAACAAAACTGGACAAATCTGAGGGCGGATTTTACGCCCGACGAAAATACCCAAGCCGTTTTCATCACGCTCGCCCGCGAAGTTTGTCTTTCGTCCTTGTGTCCGATTTCCGGCAAAATCTGGTTTGATAACGTGTCGCTCAAATAATTTCAGCGCAAAGTTTCTTTTATAGAAAAATATGTCCGCAAATTTACAAAAAAGAAATTCTTCTTCGGCGGCGGAAGATTTACCGTTCTCAAGCGAAAATAATACTTCTTCGGCAAGTATTATTTTCTTTCTGCTGTGTGCGCTCCCGGTTTTTGCGGCGGTTGCTTTCGGCGGAGTTGACGTTTGGGCGTTGGGCTTTTTCTCGCTTGTCGCAGGCGTGATCTTGATTTTGTGGACTCTCGATGCGTGGAAAAAAGGCGAATTTACATTTAATACGAATCTTCTGCAAATTCCTCTGCTCGGTTTGATCTTAGTCGGTTTGATTCAACTTTTGCCAATTGGAAACGCGGGCGCGTCGGGAGAATTGCTGACCGTTCCGGCGGCAAATTCGCTTTCGGTTGATCCGTCCATCACCAGATTTGCGGTTATAAAATTGTCGGTTCTGCTCATATTTTTCGCCGCCGCCTACACTTTTATAAACAGCCGGCATCGCTTGCGAAAGATAGTTTTGACAATTATTATCAGCGGCACGGTGATGGCGTTTTTCGGTATTCTCCAGCGACTGGCAAACCCGGAAGCGATTTACGGCGTGCGCCCCGTCGCGCAGGCAATTCCGTTTTCGTCTTTCGTCAATCAGCATCATTTTGCAGGATTTATGGAAATGACGCTCGGTTTGACGCTGGCTCTGATTTTCGGCAGGGCAGCCGGCAAAGACAAAAATATTTTTTATGTTTTCGCCGCCGTTATAATGGGAATCGCCGTTATTTTTACGAGTTCGAGAGGCGGAATGATAAGTCTGCTCGGCGTAACGGGATTTGTGATTTTGGCGTTTTTTCTGCAAAAAAGAAAAAACGCTCAGACTGATTTTGAAGAGGACGAACCGGAAAGCAATTTTCGCAGAAATTTATATTTATTCGGCGGCGGTCTGATTTTCCTAGTCGTTTTGTTCGGTTCGGTTCTTCTTCTCGGCGGCGACGAATCTCTGCTGCGCGGAATCGGTATGACAAATCCGCAGGACGATATTTCAAACGGCAGAACTCATTTCTGGAGCATCGCTTTACAGATTTTCAAAGATTATCCGATCTTAGGCGCGGGACTCGATTCTTTCGGCACGGTTTTTCCGCGATACGACACTTGGAACGGAACATTCCGCATCGAGAACGCGCACAATGATTATCTGCAAATTTTAGCGGATGCCGGTATCATCGGTTTTCTCTGCGTTCTCTCCTTTGTCATTTTGTTCTTCCGGCAAAGTTTAAAAATCATCACCAACACGGAAAACAGTTTCCGGCAAAGCGCGGCAATCGGCGCAACGGCGGGATGCTTCGGTATTTTTCTCCACAGCTTTTTCGACTTTCCGCTTCGCACGACATCAAACTTCTTTTTCTTCCTGCTGTTGGTTGTAATAGCCACAAGTTCAATGAAACTGCCGAAAAAATACCGCACAAAGTTCAAGAAAAAAGATGAAAAAATTTAACTGTTTTTTTTTGTTTTTAAAGGAAAGTGAAATTATTTTTATTATAGTAGAGCAATTTAAGAATTGGCGTAGGGTAAGAGTAACGCCTTTAGGCGTGAAACCGCCAGCGAAGCGCGGCGTTTTCTCACGCCTAAAGGCGTTACTCTTACCCTATATCCAAACTTAAACCGCTATAAATTACTAAAAAACTTGAAAATTAGTGAGATAGTAAAAAGACTTGGAATTAAATAAAAAAAATCTGGTGAACTAAAAGTAATGCTGACAAGTTTTTTTATCAATTGCCGTCTGCTTTAGCTGACGGTTTAGTTTGCAGCAAAAGACAGGCTTTAGCCGAACTATTAAATTTATAGGGCTTTCCTATAAAAAATAAAAAACAAGGCTACAAATGTTACATTCTTAAATAGATTAACAAAAAAGGATGGAACAGTTATGCAGCCTTGTCGGAAAGATAATAGAACTTTTTTTGAGAAACTACAATGTGCCGAGGGATTGGATTTGCGGGATAATCGAGGGAAAAGACACGATTTAGCAGTTGTCCTAATTGGTTTGACGATAGCTATTTTATCAAATCGGGATGGTAATTTATCAGCTCTTCACCGACATTTGACCAAGCGATACGAGCAATTGACGGAAGTTCTCGGATTGCCGCTTGAGCAAGCGGTTTCACGTTCACAGCTTCCCATTATTTTGGAGAAGGTGGCAGTTGAAGTGTTTGACCGATTGTTATTTGAAAATTACGGCATCAAATTAAGCGAACAAGAACGCCGATGGTTTGCCATTGATGGCAAAGAACTTCGCGGCAGCATCGAAAAAGGAGCAAAGAGAGGCGAAGCAGTGGTGCAGGTAATCGAACACGATAAACGCCAAGTTTATGCTCAGGATTATTATTGCGGAGAGAAAGAATCGGAAGTGCCTGTTGTGCGTAAGTTATTGCAAAAAGGCGGATTAAAAAACCAGAAGATTACACTTGATGCGCTGCACTTGAAACCTGAAACGATTGCTCCGATAGCACAGGCGGGCGGCGTATATTTGGTCGGGCTTAAAGAAAATCAGAAAGAAATGTTTTGGGAAGTAAAGCAGATGAGCCGATTTATGCCGCTTGTTTATCAAACGGAGAGTTTGGAAAAAGGACACGGACGAATCGAACACAGATGTTACCGGGTTTATGATATTGAAGGTCTTTACAAGGACGAGCGATGGAACACAAGCGACATCAGAACAGCAGTCAGAGTGATGCGGGAAAGGCAGGAAATCAGAACGGGCAAGATAAGTCGGGAAACGAGTTATTATCTATCGAATCAAGCAGATAAGTTCGGGCAATTATGTGAAGCGGTCAGACTTCATTGGCAGGTTGAAACAAATAATCACATTCGAGATGTGACGCTCAAAGAAGACGGCTTGCGAACAAAAAAAAGAAAGTCAGCCGAATGTTAGCCGAGATCAGAACATTCGCCGCCAAAGTATTGATTGAAACGAAATGCGAAAACCGCCGAGCTCAGTTAGAAGATTTTAGCGATGACTTTGATAGTTTGATCAAAATACTAAGAAAATTAAACTTTTTATAGGAAAGCCCTAATTAAATTTATTCCTTATTTGCTTTAGCTAAAGCTGTTAGGATGATTAATATATTTTTGAAATTCGGCTAAAGCCGATTATCTTGTCAGCAATCTTTCCGTCAGCTAAAGCAGACGGCAATTCATAGAGCATCACTTTTAGTTCGCTACCAAAAATCTTAGTTCAAATTTTAGAATTAGAAAGAAAAGCGTGAATCAAATCGAAATTTCTCAATCGCAAACCGCAAATTGAAAATCGAAAATAACTAATCCTTACCGTGAATTTCCTTAACGTATCCGTCTTTGAAAATTAGGCGCATAATCCAGACGTTTGATTTATTCGGGTTAAATTCGGCTTTTTCCAGAGTTCCGCCGAGAATCACGTCCTTACTGCCGTGCCTGACGGTATCGAGTTTTGCGCCTTTCATTTTGACATAATCGAACGAGTGAACCGAAGTTCCGTTTGAATTTGTTGAAGCGATTCGCAAAACGTCGGAATTTTCTTTTGACGGGCAGACGTAATTTAGAACGCCTTCGCAATCGGCGCGGATTTTTCTGACCGGGAGCAGAAAATCTTCACCCGTAAATTGTTCAGCCGCACGTCTGAGTTCCTGTCTGGTATTTTCCTCGCCGACCTTTTTGCCCGCAACGGAGAAATCAACGATCTGTCCGGCGAGCGCATACAGATAAATGTAGCGAAGTCTGGCAAGCTGGCGGTCTTGCGTTTCCGCTTTAAGCTGCTTCATATAATCTTCGGCGAGAAAGGAAGTTTCCGTCCAGTCTTCGCGGCTGATCGCCGCAACCAATGCGTTCCATTTATCTTCCGAAATGCCGTTTGCCACAATCGGTTTTCCGTTCGGCAAAACCCGCCGCGCCGTCGCCGCAGAAGATTTTTCGATCTGGGCAAAAACCACTGTAAAAGCAGAGCCGATCAGAAAAATTGTCAAGAAAAGTTTTTTCATAATACAAACCTTAGCGGACTTTGACGAAAACCTCTTTTTTGCCGCACGGTGCTTGAAAAGTTACAACATAATCGCCCTTGTTTTCGCTGACCGATTTAACGACAAAGACGGCAAATCCGTCGGGCGTTTTGAAGCCGGGTTCGTAAAAAACTTTGATGTCTTCGGAACTGCTCGTGAAAAATTTTATTTTCTTAGGATCGGATTCTCCCTCGATGCCGACTGAAATACCCAGACTTCCGCCGTTATTTATCAAAGAAAAATTTTTCTGACTGACGTAAACATCGCACGGCTCGATTTCGTTTTCGGCAATTTCGGTCTTATCAGGATTGACGATTCTGGCTCTGGTTGCTTGGACAGACGGTTTTTGATTTTCCGAATTTTCGGAATTTTCGTTTAAGATCGGTTTTTTCAGATCATCTGCGGAAACCGCGTCGCCGGATTTCGATTCTTTCGCAACTTTGATAACTACCGGCTCGAAAAGCGAATTTTCCGGTTTTTTAGCTTCGACTGCTTTTGCCGTTTCTTTTTTGGTCGTTTCAATTTCGGAAGAATTGTCAGCCGGAGTTAAAACGCTTTCCGTCTGCCCGGAAGTTGTCCGGTTTTCAGCAGTATTCTGAACGGATTCGGAAATTGCAGCAGGCGAAACGATTTTTTTATCATTGACGATTTCCGCGTTCTTGTTTTCGGCAATTTCATTTTTTTCCGTCGGTGCGTCGTTTTTATTTTCCCGGATAATTGCCAGAGGCAAATTTTCGGGAATTATTTTTGCTTCCGCGTCAGAGGTTTTTTCGGCAGAACTTGCCGGATTTGTGTTTTCAGTTGTCGAAACGGAATTTTCTGAAACCGTTTCCTTCCCGGCGTTTGTTACAAAATCAGGATTAGCCGCAAATGTGTCTGCTCCGATCAAATCGTCCAAACCTTCGAGATTTCCTTTGACTTTTCGATAAAGCAGTTCGATCATCAGACGCTTGGTTTTGCTCGGTTGTTCGGTATTGTAACTTTTTATATAAGCGTCGAGTGCTTCTTGGGATTTTCCGGCGGTTTCGAGTGCCGTGCCGAGTTTCCAGAGATTCGCCCGCCACCACGAACTTTTTTCCGGCAAAACCGAAACGGCGCGGCGAAAACGAACGATTGCTTCGTCCGGCTTGTTTTCTTCGAGCAGAATGCGCCCGGTAATTTCTTCCAACCTGCCGCGAACAATCTGAGAAAGCGTATTTTTCGGAACTTCCGGCACAAACAGAAATTCTCCGCGCGAAGCGGCAAGCGTGCGCGAATCGTATAATTCATCAGCCAAAACCGCCGCCGCAGGGCTTTCTACATTCAGAGCCGAATCCGCTTCCTTGACCGCCGCCTTTACCAATTCCAGAGCCTTAGGCAGAGATTTTTTTTCATTTACAAGACGATTTGCCGCATAAAGCTGCCGGTGAAATTTCATCGAATCATCGCCGGAAACGAATTTGTCAATCGTTTGGGAAACTTCGGTTTCGCTTGTTTCCGAGTTTTGAAGTTTTTGAGTTAAATCGAGTAGATTCTTCAGTTTAGCGGCTGATTCCCGATTGTCGGCGGCAGACGGCTGGAAAATGCTCGCTTTGCGTTCGAGCGAAAGCAGATCGGTAAAATTATCTGATCGCTTTAAGACGCGTCCGCCGAGATTTGTCAGAATCTCGCCCTCTCTTATTTCAAAACGTCTGCCGAGTTCATCGGCGGCTTCGCGGTAAAATCCAGCCGCCAGCCGCGCCGAAGCGATTTCATAACTGAGCGTCGGAAAATCGCCGTAACGTCTTGCCGCAAGCAGAACTCTCTCGGCATC
The DNA here is from genome assembly GCA_965214585.1 of Pyrinomonadaceae bacterium. Lineage (GTDB taxonomy): Bacteria > Acidobacteriota > Blastocatellia > Pyrinomonadales > Pyrinomonadaceae > JAHCHG01. Next base: position 2,580,693 of record OZ243957.1, read on the forward strand.
AAGCGGACGTTTTTCCGCGAGCAGTCCACGCGCCAGAGCGATGTGCGCCCAAGTGTAACGCGGTTCGATGCCGACTGCCTGATTCGCAAGTTCGACGGCTTTCGCGCCGCGTCCGTGCGCCGCATACCAATAAGCCGCGCCGACGAGAAGCGGCAGATTGTTCGGAAACAATCCGAGCGATTGGTTCAATTGCTGTTCGGCTTCAATTTCCCGTCCGGCATCAAAATAAGACAAAATCAAACCCGTCAGAGCGTTCGCGTCGGACGGATCAATTTCCAGAACTTTTTTATAAAGCGCAATCGCTTCGTCCGCTTTTCCCGTCGCCCGTTTCATCTCGGCAAGACTGCGCCTCGAAATATTTGAATTTTCGTCAAGTTCGAGAGCCTTCGCGTAAGCGTCCGCCGATTCTTCCAACTCGAAATTCATACGGCGGGCGAGTCCCAAAGTCTGATAAGCGGCGGGCAGATTCGGCTCGACGGCGATGGCTTTTTGCGCCAGTCTTTTGGCTTCCGCCGGATTTTCCGTGCCGATGTAAAAAGCCGCCAAACCGAGAATCTGATTCGGATTGCCGCCGATTTTCTCTTCGATCAACTGCGCGATCCCGTTTGCGGCTTTCGGCTGATTTGAAAAAAACAAATTTGTCGGAAACTGCAAGATGACTTGCGTAAAAAGTTCGTCGGAAATCGCGTCGGGCGCGTCTAAAACGGCGAGTTTAAAAAGTTCTACGCCCGCATCTTTTTCGCCTAGCCGCAATTTTTCAGCCGCAAGTTCGGCGCGTCCGCTGACGATCAGTTCCAAAGCCCTCGTTTTATTTTCCGATTCGGGAAATTTTTCGACAAACGCTTTCAAACTTTCGATTCTCTCCGCCGCCTTTTTAACTTGGACGGCTTTTTCAAATTCGATCTTCTCCTCATCAATTTCCGTTATCACGGAACTCGACAGAGGATTTTTCTCGCCCGGCTTTTTTTCTTGGGAAAAAACCGTAAAGGAAAATAACAATATCAAAAATATAATCGCTGAATTTTTCATAACATCCTTAAAAATCTCAATTTTCGTGTTTGAAAAATAATAACACGCCGATTGCTAAAATTGAACTGTGGTTTTATTCTGAAAAACTATGAATCAACTCGATGAAATCTGGCAAAATGATTTTGACCAAGCCGTTCGCCAAGCCGAAACCGAAAAACGGAGCGACATAGCCGAATATTTTTCGCTCAGATCAATCAATGACCGAATTCGCCGCGAAAGCGTCAAATGGCTGTTTGAAACCGTTCTCGAAATCGCCGCCGCCTTTAACGCGCACAATGCAAACATCGAAATCGTGCAAAAGGAAAATCACCGATTCAGGGGCGACAAAGCCGATTTAACAGGTTCGCTTCTCAAACTTCAACGTGGTGTAAGATGCCTGACATTTGAAGCAGGTTGGACGCAGCACGCCAACGACGGCTTTATGCGCGGCGGCGCACTCGTCTTCTCGCGCATTTCTCATTTCGGATTTCCCAAAAAAACCGAAGAACTCGTCCTACTGAAATTTGAAAACCAACCGCAATGGTTCGTCGTTGACGGCGAAACAAAACGCACCTCGTTCGACATCAGCCGTCTGCGCCCGCATTTTGAAGTGCTTTTAGGTTGAATAGTTTCAATTAAAATATAGATTACGCCGTTGAAATGAAGATAAATTCGGAATAGCTGATAAGTTACAGATGAATGAATGATTATAGATTTGTTTTCTTTATTTATCAGCTTTCAGCTTTTAGCTAAGCAGATGAGTAAAAGTAATCAAGGATAATGCAGAAGCCCGCACGCAGTAAGGGCGCAAAGAACACACTTACTGCGTGCGTGTTTCTGCATTCGGACTATCTTTGAAAACATATTACGACCTACTTATCAGCTATTCCGAATGTTTCTTTACTTTTTATTTCAGCTGCGTCAGCTTCCATAAAAGACAAAAATGCAAATTCAAGAAAAATCCGGGAATTTTTACCGGCAAATTGCGGCGAATAAAGAAAAAATAAACAGACAATTTAACCGGCGATATTCTGCAACCTGTTATTTGCCATTTACCATTTATCGTTTCTAAGTTAAAATAAGGTTAATTTACATTGTTATTAAACAGGGAGATTTATTTATAGTGAAGTCAGAACTTGAGAAATTAATAGATTTACAAAAGACGGATACGAATATCCGCAGATTAAAACAATCAATCGAAACAGCAGAAGAGAGGCGTGCCGCAATCGAACAAGAGTTTGAAAAGCACGCCTCATCTATTCGTGAAATACAAACCACGCGCGACGAAGCGTCGGCGGCACGCGCCGATTTTGAAAGGCAGATCAATGAAGCCAAAACCAACCTCGAACGCGCCAGCCGCAATTTGAAAACCGCGCAAGACCAGAAACAATACGAAGCCGCGATGCGCGAAACCGACGTTTTACAAAAAAGCATCTCGAAACTCGAAACGCAGGTTCTGGAAAAAATGACCGAAACCGAAGAATCGGACAAAATTTTAGAAGAACGCGCCGAAGAAATAAATTCCTTAGAATCGAATAAAGACAAGGAAATCAAAGAATTTGAAACCGAACTCGCCCGGCACAAAGAAGAATTGGAAACCGAAACAAAGCAACGCGCCGACCTTTTCGCCGACGTTTCTTCGCGCTACGCCAATGTTTACAACCGCCTCGCCCAACGCAGCCGCGACGGAATCGCCGTTGCCGAAGCAACAAACGGCTCGTGCAGCGCGTGTTTTATGACACTCCGCCCGCAAATGCAGGTCGAACTAAAAACCAGCGACCAAGTTATCACCTGCGAAAGCTGCACGCGCATTTTATACGTCAATTCCGAAGAATCAAAAGCGGCGAGTCAGGAATCTTAAATTGACAAAATTAATAAAGTAAATAATGCTTAGTAAAACTCAGAGCCGACATCCGATTCCCTTGAGGTATCCGGGCGGGAAATTCTACGCGATTAAAATCTTGCGTCGGTTTTGGCAGAGCGTTGATTATGATGATTATCGTGAACCTTTCGCGGGTGGTGCGTCAGTTTTTTTTACTAAATCCAAAGTAGAGAACAACTGGCTTAATGATATTGATTCGGAATTAATTACAACTTATAAAATTATGCAGTCTTCCGAACTTCGGGAAAAGTTAATAGAAATGTTGTCAGTCGAAACCGCTTCCAAAAAACGCTGGCGTGAAATATTTGAATTTGAACCTTCTAATGAACTGGAAACCGCATACCGATATTACTATTTGAATCGGACTTCTTTTAGCGGAAAAATGGTTTCTCCGGGTTGGGGTTATCGTCCTAAAAGAAGTTTGCCGCCGGAAAGATGGCACGAAAGAATAACTCCTTGCGGGAAAAAATTAGAAAATGTCAAAATTACAGACAAAGATTTTGAGGATGTGATAAATGCCAAATCAAACGGAGCAAAAACTTTAATATTTGCCGATCCGCCTTATTTTAATCCGCCGAAAAAGAAACATTATCGAAATGGTTTCGAGTATCAGGATCACATAAGGTTGTGTGAAAATTTAAGAAATACATCGCATAACTTTTTTTTAACTTACGACGACGTGCCGGAAATCAGAAAATTATACAGATGGGCGAATATTCACGAAGTCGAATTTTTTTACAGAGTCGAAAACTCAAATATACAAAAGGGAAATCGTAGATTAGGTTTTGAGTTGGTCATAACGAATTATGAAATCCCGAAACAGTTAAATTTTAATTTTCAATGACAGGAGTTTCAACAAGCAGAGCAAAAGGTTTTCCCGTTTTCTATGCTTCCGGGAAAATACAAGCACGTTTTCCTGATTATGTGAAATCTCCGTTCAGGTATCCGGGCGGAAAGTTTTACGCTCTGAAAAAACTTCTGCCTTTTATAAGCTGCGTTGAACACGACGAATATCGAGAGCCTTTCGTCGGCGGCGGAAGTGTTTTTTTCGGCAAACAAAAAGTCAGATTCAATTGGATAAATGATCTGGAATCGAATTTGATTACAACTTATAAAGTTATTGCAGACGAAGAAAAGAGAGAAAAATTGAGTCGGAGAATAATCTGCGAAACTGCCAGCCGGGAAAGGCACGAGGAAATTAAGAACTTTCAACCGCAGACATATTGCGACGCTGCATTTAAAACATTTTACCTGAATCGCACGTCTTATTCCGGCATTATTCATAAACCGGCTTGGGGATACAAAGAAGGAAAAAGTTCTCCGCCGCCGAACTGGGCAAATTTTATTCAGAATGCGGGTAAAAAATTGAAAGATGTAAAGATAACCGACCTTGATTTTGAAAATGTAATCAATGCCGCGCCGAAAGGCAGAAATACGCTGCTCTACCTTGATCCGCCTTATTATCACGCAGACCAGAAACGCGCTTATGCAAAATCTTTTGTTGAAAAAGATCATTTAAGATTAGCGGAGAATTTGCGCCAAACAAACTTTTACTTTTGTCTTTCGTATGATGATTGTGAAGAAATACGCGAGTTTTATAACTGGGCAAAAATTTATGAATTGAGTTGGTTATACAATACCGCCAACAAAAAAGGTGAAAGCCGTGATAAAGGTAATGAATTAGTGATTACAAATTATAATGTTGTTATTCGTTCGATACAAGCTGAACTTTTTTAATTGATTTTTTGCCATTGTTTTATCCATTGATCTGATATTTTGTATTTTTGAAACTCAAGATAAGTAAATTTTTGAATAGAATTTATGCGATGCTTCATCTGCGAATGAGATTTTAAATTCTGAGTTGGAACAGAGTAAAATTCCCAATTCGATTGAGGAAAAAGTCCGCATTCCTTCCGAAACTTTTTTGCTAAACAAGGTTCAAGCCCGACAATTAACCAATCAAAGTCAGTAAAATAATAAAGACGGCTGTGAGTCGGATCATCATTTACACGCCCTCTGGTCAATTGAGTTTCTACGGAAACAATTGCCTGTTTTCCCGAAAATTTGCAATTATTCAGAGATAAACCTTTAATTTGTAAGAATTCCATTTTTTTAGCCGCCTTGTTTATTAAAACCAGATCGGATTTATTCGCTCTTGCATCGGAGCGTTGTGAATTTTCCGGCGGCAGATATTTTATGTCAAAACGGTCAAGAAAAATCTTAAATGCCATTTCCTTAGCAAATCCGCGAATTGACATATCCCAAATACGAAAATTGCTCTCACGCAGTATTGTGTTGAGAATAATTTCAGTATTCAAGCCAAGAAGTTTTGCTGATTTTGGCAGAAGTTCTTTTGGCGCGGCGGTATAAACACTTGGATCATTTTTAAAATCGGTGATTCCTATTTTGTGAAAAGCATTTAATCCGTCGTGATTTTCCCAAGAGATTTTAAACGGACTTTTGATATAATTCGAGTCTTTCGGATGAGGAATCAAAATTTTCCTTTCCAGAAAAATAATTTGTAACGGCTCGTATGAGATTAATCCGACTAAAAAATCAGGAAACTTTTCTATCAAATGATAATAAGACATCCCTTCTTTTTCCGATTTCGCACCGTGTGTTTTATGAGTTTTGTATTCGACAACAAAATCTTTCGTTCCTGAAGCATTTGGAGTTTTCAATTGCAATGTATGACGATTAACAATTCTGTCTATATTTGTATCTCCGCCAATTTCCTCTACTATATGATTATTGTGTTCTACAATTTCGTCAAATACCGCTTCAAAGGCGTGTCCTTTAATAGTTCGTAAAACAGGTGAGTTTTCAGAAAGTAATCGGTCAAATTGTCGGCAGGTGATTTGTAAAGATTGACACAATGCGACGAGTTTTATTCTGGGAGAAATATCTGAAACAGACTCAACTTCTTTTCGTTGCTTCAAATAGTTAATGATTTCTGAAATACGCCCCGTGCCTATATCGAATTTAAGTTTCATTAATAGATTTTATTTAGAAAACAGAGTGCAAATCATTCAGACTTAAATAATTGATAAATTTCAACTTCTAATGCAGAAGCTAATGCTTGTATGTTTTGCAAACTGACGTTGCGTTTACCCAATTCAATAGAACTGATATAAGTTCTGTGCAAATCTGATAATTCTGCTAATTTTTCTTGAGAGATGCCTTTTTGAAGTCGTAACTTTTTAACACTCAGACCAAATTTTTGCTGAATAGTCATAAAGAAAATTTAAGTTAGTGCAGACGATATATCCACAGACTTTGAGTAACATTTTAAAGAAACTAATAGTTGTGAGCTTCAAACAAAGAAAATTGGAAGCCGCACCGACGATGGAGGCAAATCCGGCGTTTGGCGGGTTGATTGATTTGCAGATCGATTAGAATGCGGCGGATGAACGGGCGGTCATAGCCCGCAAAGACTATAAGCTGACGGCAATTTATAAGAAAAATCACGCTTTGCGTAGCATCAGATTTTAAAACAACTTAAATCACTTTTCAAAACTCCAAATCACCAGAATCAAAAACGTCGCCGTCAGCCAAAATATAATATTGAGAGGCGTTCCGACCTTTAAGAAATCGGCGAATTTATATTGTCCGGGACCGTAAATCAGAGTGTTTGTCTGATAACCAACCGGAGTCATAAAACTTGCGGACGCGGCGAACATTACGGCGACAAGGAACGGGCGCGGACTTACGCCGAGAGAATTTGCCGTCGCAATCGCAATCGGCGCGAGCAAGGCGGCGGTGGCGTTGTTTGACATCACTTCGGTCAGCACGGAAGTCATCAAATAAAATACGGAAACGAGCGCGATAAGACCGAACCAATCGGCGACGTTTGAAAGCACGACTTCCGAAATTAATTTCGCGCCGCCCGTTTTTTCCAAAGCGATGCCGAGCGTTAAAATTCCCGCCAGCAGAAAAATTATCCGCCATTCGATTGCCCGATATGCTTCTTCCATCGTCAAAGTTCCGATTAAAATCAGCAGAACCGCGCCGACCACCGCGCTTCCGACAATCGGCATAATGTCGAAAGTCGCCGATAAAATCACGCCTAAAACGATAAGCAATGCCGGAACGAGTTTTGAAGTTCGATAACGCGGACGTTCGATTTCCGAGGTGACGACGAACGATTGATTATTGCGAAGCTGGTTGTAACGCGCCGTTTCCACTTCCAAAAGCAAGGCATCACCGGCGTTTAATTTCGTGTCGGAAAGTTTTTCGCGCATCAAGCGTCCGCGATGCCTCAAAGCCAGCACGGACGCGCCGAATCTTTCCCGAAAACTCAAATCTTCGAGCGATTTGCCGACGAATTCCGTATTCGGCGCGATGACGACTTCGACCAGTTTGATGTCGCCGGATTCAATGTCCGAATCTTCCCATTTATATTGAGGTTTAAATAAAACTCCGGCTCTCGACTGGATTTTCTTCAATTTTTCCAGATCGCAGCGCACGCGCAAAACATCGCTCGCTTTTAAGACGAAATCCGGCGTTGGAACGCTTCGCTCGTCTTCGTTTCTTTGGATTTCGATTATCGTAAGATCAATATCCTTGACAAGCGGCGCGTTTTTTACGGCTTTTCCAACTGAATCCGAATCTTTGAGCAGAACGATTTCCGTAATATAATCGCGCATCCGAAATTCCTCGATCAAATCGCCTTCGCCGCGTCTTTCGGGAATAAGGCGAATCCCGACGGTCAGCATATAAATCGTGCCGATAACAAACATAATCAATCCCAAAGGCGCAAATTCAAACATCGAAAAAGCGGGCTGATTCATATCAATTGCGATGGAATTGACGAGAATATTCGTCGAAGAACCGAGCAGCGTGCAGACTCCGCCGAACATCGAGGCAAACGACATCGGTATCAGAAGTTTTGAAGGGCTTGCTTCGATGTCTTTGGAAACGCTAAGCAAAATCGGTATAAAAATGGCGACAACCGGCGTATTGTTGATAAACGCCGAGAAAAAACCGACGGCGATCATTACGGCGACGAGTCCGAACCAGAAACTTTTTTTGAACACATCGGAAGTAACTTTGCCGAGAAAATTGACCGCACCTGTTTTAAAAAGTGCCGCGCTGATAATAAACATCGCCGCCACCGTAACCGTCGCTTGATTGCTGAAACCGGAAATCGCTTCGACGGGCGAAATAATCCCGAACACGATCAATGCCGCCATCACCGAAATTGCCACCAGATCAACCGAAAGTTTTTCGGTGGCAAACAAAATGACGGCACAGAGGATAACGATAAAAACTAAAATTATTTCAATGGTCATAACTTATTGAATAAATTTTCAGAGTTTTTTAACACCAATTGATTAGATTGCGGTTTTTTTTCGGTTTCAATCTTAAATCTAACCGCGAAGACGTAAACGGAAACCGATATTTTATATCAAATATGGTTGCCGATAAATTTACTCTGGCAAACGCTCAAATCTCCTTTAACACTTCGTGAACGAATTGAACGGTCATCGAACCTTCGCCGACTGCGGAGGCGACGCGCTTAACCGAACCGCCGCGCACGTCGCCGGCGGCGAATACGCCGGGAACGCTTGTTTCGAGTAAAAAAGGCTGGCGTGCAGGTTTGCGAAAATTCGAGTTTTTTACCTGATTTCCGGTTTTGATAAATCCTTTTTCGTCGCGCTCGATCTCCGGCGGAAGCCAGTCGGTGCGCGGAATTGCGCCGATAAACGAGAATACGGCGGGCGTTTTTATTTCCCTTTTTTCGCCCGTTTTGTTGTCGGTGATTTCCGCCGTATTTAGAAAATTATCGCCTGAAAGCCCGGTAACTTCTGTTTCCGGCAGCAGTTCGATATTTTCCGTCTGTTCGATTCGTCCGGCAAGATAGCGCGACATACTTTTGTTTAAATCCAGTCCGCGAATTAATATCAGAACTTTTCTGACGCTGCCGGATAAAAAAACCGCCGCTTGTCCGGCTGAATTTCCGCCGCCGACAACGATCACCTGTTCGCCCTGACAAAGCTGCGCTTCAAGCTGAGTTGCCGCGTAATAAACGCCCGCGCCGTCGAATTTTGCGCGGTTTTCGATGTTTAGTTTTCGGTAATCCGCGCCCGACGCGATCAAAACCGCTTTGGCTCGAAGCTGTTCGCCGCCTTCGAGTTTTAAGGTCGAATAACCGTCATCGAATTTCAATTCGCTGACCTGCGACGGCGCGGACAACTGCGCTCCGAATTTTTCCGCCTGAATTGTCGCTCGTCCGGCAAGTTCCGCGCCCGAAACGCCCGTTGGAAATCCCAAATAATTTTCGATTCTGGAACTCGTTCCGGCTTGTCCGCCGGTGGCAATTTGGTCTAACACGATTGTTTTCAAGCCTTCCGACGCGCCGTAAACCGCCGCCGCAAGTCCGGCTGGTCCGCCGCCGACAATCGCCAGATCGTAAAGCGCGTCTTTAATCGGACGGCTGATGCCGATTCGCTTTGCCAATTCGCTGTTGGAAGGATTTCGCAAAAACCAATCGCTTCCGTAAGAAACAATCGGCGTTTCATTTGCCTCGACGTGAAAATGTTTGAGCAGAACGTCAACCTCGGAATCGTTTTCCAGATCGAGCCAAGTGAAAACAACCCGGTTTTTCGACAAAAAATCACGAATGCGAAAAGTATCGGACGAAAAACGCGAACCGATAACGCGCAAACCCGTGTATTCGGAATTTTGCAGAGCCAGCCAGCGGGCGATAAATGTCGAAAGAATCGTGTCGCTCAAACCGGGCTGTTGGCTGATAATTTCCCGCAGTTCTCCGGCGCACACTTCATAGACATCTACTACGCCTTTGGCAATCGCGTCGGCATTTGCCGGACTTCCGGTTAAATTCGCCAGATCGCCGGTAAATTCGCCCGCTTGATGAACGAGCATCTGTCTGGGTTCGCCGCCCGAACGATCTACGATAGCGATCTCGCCCCTTTTGATAACGTGAAATTTAAATTCTCTGTCGCCCGCCGCAAACAAAACGTCCCCGTCTTGATAAGTCTGACATCTGGCAACTTTAGCGAACTGCTCAAGCTGTTCATCGTCAAATTTGGAAAAAGCATTCGGATATTTTTCTTTGATATTTATTTCAGCCATTTTTTTATTTGGTAAATTTTTGCGGATTGCTTAGATTTTCTCTAAAAATATTTTATCCGCGTAACAATAAGCCCAATCTTCGCCCGGCTCGAAAGATTTGATGATCGGATGTTCCGTCTGTTCAAAATGCTTGGTCGCGTGTTTATTTTTTGACGAATCGCAGCAGCCGACGTGACCGCAAATTTCGCACAGCCGCAAATGCACCCATTTATCGCCCGTTTCCAAACATTCTTCACAACCGTCGGGCGTATTCGGCTGCGGATTTTTTATCTGTCCGAGATGCGAACAAGTTTCTGCCATTTTTTTATTCTCCTGTAATTTTCACAAAACTGCGCTTTTCCAAACTTATTATCTCACAAAGAAAGGCGAAAATTCTCACCTCTCAATTACTTGAGAGGTCGCGGAGTTTTTTTATTGACTGGAGCGCGGGGCGTGCCTCGCTTGCGAGCCGCCCGCGCGAACGGCGGAAAATCATCAAAACTCAAAATCATCCAGTTATGACGACTTTTTCGCGCTACGCGCTCATTGCAAGCGAGGCACGCCCCGCGCTCCAGTCAAAAACTCCGCGACTCCTCACTTATTTACTCCATTCATCCGAAATCTTCACGTCAACCTTGACCGGAACTTTGCTGATATATTCTTCTCCTGCGTCGCACATCGCTTTTTCCAATTTTTTCGCCGTTTCTTCGGCTTCCGACGTATCGGCTTCGACGATAATTTCATCGTGAACGATATTGACTAATTTTGCGGAAGTAGAATTTGCGGAATCGTGAAAAAGACGCAGAGCGCGTTTGAGAATGTCAGCCGAACTGCCCTGGATCGGCATATTTTTGCCGTTTCTCTGCGCGAGCGAAACTGCTCTTCTGTCCGATTCGTCAATTCTAAAACGCATCATTCTGCCCGCAGCGGTTTTGGCAACGCCGTCTTTTATAACCTTTCGCGCGGCATCTCTGAGCCAAGCGTCGAGTCCGCGATATGTGGCAAAATAACGGCGCATAATATTTTCGGCTTCGGTGTTTGAAACTCCGGTCATCAGCGCGAATCGCTGCGAGCCGATGCCGTAAACCACGCCGAAATTCAGGCGTTTGGCGAAACTGCGCTGTTCGGGCGTAACTTCTTCGGGTTTCACATTAAAAACCTGCGCGGCGGCTGTCGTGTGAAAATCTTCGCCCGTCTGAAAGGCTTTGATAAAATTCTCGTCGTTGGAGAATTGAGCTAAAATTCGCAATTCGACTTGGGAATAATCGGCGGTAATCAGCTTTTTGCCGTCGGGAGCGCGAAAGCATCGGCGATATTCTTCTTCGTGCGGTATTTGTTGAATGTTTGGACGACTGCACGAAAAGCGTCCCGTCGGCGCACCGATCTGGCGAAAATCGGCGTGAATTCTGCCGGTTTCCGGTTTGATAAAATCGAGTATGTTTTCGCCGAAACTCGTCAGGGATTTTGCTACGCCGCGATATTCCAAAAGTTTGGCGACAACCGGAAATTCTTCGGCGAGCGGCTGCAACTGCCATCCGCGAGTTGTGGCGGGAACGGGAACGCCCAGATTTTTCAGCGCGTCGGTAACTTGCGCTTGCGAATTTAAGTTTATCTCCGCAATTCCGAAAAGCGAAGCCTGCGCGACTCCCGCCGAAAGCATTTTTTGAAGCTCTAAACCGACGACTTTTTGCTCTTTTTCAACTTTGTCTAACTGCTCGCGCCAGCGTTCTTCGTCTAAATAAAATCCGTTGAGTTCCATCTGGGCAATCGGCATTACGCAGTCGAATTCGATTTTCGCCGCGCGAATCAAGTTATCGGCTTTTAATCTTTCAATAATTTTTTCGCGCAAAGCGACCATTATCGCCGCATCTTTCGCGGCATATTGAATTTGCGAATGCGAAAGTTCCTCCGCGCTCCAATCGCTGATCTGCTCGCTTTTATCTACTTCTATATTGAGAAAAAACTCCGAAACAGCCGCCAAATTGTGCCGCCGGTCTTTGTCGCCCGCCGCAATTAACTGGCTGGCGAGAAGCGTATCGAAAACGCCGCCGATCTCCGCGCCGAGATGATGTTTCACCCATTTCGCGTCAAACTTCGCGTTGTGCGCGATTTTTATCGGCTTGTCGGCGGCAATTAATTCGCGCAAAGGTTCTAATTCGGGCATTGTCCGCACATCGCCTTTTTTCGCAAACGGTTTCAAATCAATAACTTTCGTATCTTTTCCGCTGCTGAACTGCACAAGGCGAATCTCGCCTTCATACGGATCGAGTGCCGTCGTTTCGGTGTCAAAACCCAAAACATCTTCCGTTTTCAATTCATCGCACGCCTTTTTCAGCGCGTCCGCGTCGTTTATAAGCTGAAAATAAACTTCCATAAACTAAATATTAAAACGTATTAGCCGAATGGTAAATCTCGAAAATGAATAAAATTATTTTTTTAGATGTTGCAGAGTTTTTGACTGGAGCGCAAGCGTCCCCGCTTGCAATAAGCGCGTAGCGCGAAAAAGTCGCTGTAACTGAAACTTTTGATTTCTTACGATTTTCCGCCGCTCACGCGACGGTTGCAAGCGGGACGCTTGCGCTCCAGTCCGCTCCGCGAATAATCTAAATTATTCACAAGCGCAAAAGCATCTGATAATTGCGTTCTAAACATCGTATAGTTTAAGGAGTTCTAAAAATGTCTGATATTAAAATTTTTCCGTCAATTATTTTGTTGATTTGTCTGCTCGCATTCACCGCCTGTCAAACAAATTTTTCTTCCGCGTCGCCGATCAAAAAGCCGATTTCAATTTTTGCCGGCGAAACAATCGAAAAACCGAAACTCGCCGAAATCGCTTCGCCCGAAATCCGCAAAATGTTAAAGAGCGCGAAAAAGCAAACCGAAATCACGACAAATTACACGCAAGATTATTACTCGATCTCTTATCCGAACGGCGATGTGCCGAAAGAAACGGGTGCTTGCACGGACGTTGTAATTCGCGCATTTCGCGCGGCTGATGTTGATCTGCAAAAACAGGTTCACGAAGATATGAGCCGTAATTTCCCGAAATATCCGTCAAAATGGGGCTTGAAGAAAACCGACACGAACATAGACCATCGCCGCGTGCCGAATTTGCAGACATTTTTCGAGCGTCGGGGAAAATCTCTGCCGATCTCGGAACGTGCGGAAAATTTCAAACCCGGCGATGTCGTAACTTGGGATTTGAACGGGAAAGGAATGACGCATACCGGAATTGTTTCAAATATTTGGAACAATAACACAAAACGCTATTTAATTTTTCACAACATCGGCGCGGGCGCAAAACTCGAAGACCGCATTTTCGATTGGGAAATCACGGGGCATTATCGGTATTTTTGAAGAGGAAGAGTTTTTTTTAACCACAGAAGAGTTTTTTAACCACATAGGGACATAGAGAACATAGATTTTTTAAGATTTTTAAACACTCAATTTTCTTTTGATATAATTTTTTTCTTCCTATGTTTTCTATGTCCCTATGTGGTTAAAAAAACTCTTATTAAAAGTTCTAACCGCTGTTTTCCATTCTCATCTGCTCGTTTTCTTTGATCTCGAATTTTCCCTTCGCATTTTTGCAGAAATTCGTCATAACTTCGACAAAATTCTCCGGCGATTCTTCGGGCGGAACGTGACCGCAGTTGCGGAAGACGACGAAGCGCGAATTTAAGATTTTTTCGTGCAGCGAATAGGCGTTGTGAATCGGAATTACGAAATCTTCCTCGCCCCAAATTATCAAAGTCGGCTGATTTATTAGGTGCGCGTCGCGTTCGATGCGGCAAGCGTCCCAGTTTCGCGCCGTTTCCAAAACCGAATGATGCGCGTCTTTGGCGCGAAGCGGGCGCAGAACGCTTTCGATTCGTTCTTTCGTAATCAGATCGTGATTCGCCGGCGCGAGCGTTCCTTTCATACGAATCTTCATAAACGGTTTTGAGTCAATCAAAAACGGCGAGAGAATTTCGCCGACACCGGGAATACCGGCGAGTTTCAAAGCCGGATGCGCCAATGCTTCGTCATTGCAGACCGAGCCGACAAGGACGAGTTTTTCAACCCGTTGGGAATCATCGAGCGCGATTGCCGAACAAACCGCGCCGCCGTAAGAACTGCCGACGAGAGTTGCGCGTCCGATGCCGAGCAAATTCATAAAACGCACGATCATACGCGCCTGCGAAGCAATCGTGTAATCGAAAGAATCAGGTTTATCCGAATAACCGAAGCCGAGCAGATCAACGGCGACAACGTGAAAACCGCGCTCGGCAAACATCGGCGCGACGGTTTGCCAAACCGCCGTCGAAGACGAAAAACCGTGAACCAAAACAAGCGTCGGATCGGTTTCATCGCCGAATTCCTGATAATGAATCGTCGCGCCGTCAACTTCGATAAATTTTGAATATTCCGAATTTGCAACGTATTTTTTCGCGTCTTCCCAAACAACTTCACTCGGACGAGTCAAAAATTTCCACGCCACAACCGCGCCGATTCCCGCGCCCGCCGCACCCAAAGCAACATATTTCTTGTCCATAAAATTTCCTTTTGTAAAAGATTTTCGGAAAAAGTAAACCACGAAGAAACACGAAGAAAACACGAAGTTAATATAAAGAATTAAGAAAATTGATTGAATTAACGATAGCTTTCCGAACAATTATAACTTGGTTTTCTTCGTGCAAACTTCGTGTTTCTTCGTGGTTTATTTTCTTTTCTTATTTTATACCATAACAACGCGCGGTTGAATAAATCTTCTCTCCGCATTGTAAAAACCGACGGCAATCAGATCGTCGTTTTCATTTATCAAACGCATCGCCTGTTCATCTTTTATTTCATTTGCCGCAAATCCGATCTTTCCGCCGTTTTTCACCCTTTTAACGTCTGTTTCGTTCAACACAAATTCGGGAAGATGAGAAATCGCTTCGTTCATCGAAATTAAAATTTCGCCGAGTTTTCCCGCTTTGACGATTTTCTCTAATTCTTCTAAAGAAACAGCTTGCGCCAATCCGAATTTTCCCGCCTTCGTTCTTCGCAAAGCCGTCAAATGCGCTCCGACTCCGACTTTTCCGCCGATGTCTTCCGCCAAAGTCCTGATATAAGTTCCCGCCGAACAAGCGACTCGAATGCGGATTATAAAGTTTTGAATGCAGAATGCGGAATGCGAAATGCGGATTTTATCTGTTTCAATTTTCAAGTTTTCATCTTCTTCCAATCCGCGTTCATCTGTGAAAATCTGCGGCAAAATTTCTTCTTTCACTACCTCATCTTCAATAACTTCCAATTCATAGATCGTAACATTTATCGGCTCGCGCTCGATTTCAATTCCTTTTCGCGCCAATTCATAAAGTTTTTTCCCCTTCACTTTTTTCGCCGAATACATCGGCGGAATCTGCTCGATTTCACCACGAAAATTGTCAAGAACATCTTCCCAATTCGTTTTCTTCAAAATCTCCGCTAATTCTTCAATCGGCAATCGGCAATCGGCAATCGGCGATCCCGTTAAATCTCCCGAATCCGTTTCAAAACCGAACCGAATCGCCGCTTCGTATTCCTTTCGGTCTTTGTCCAGAAACTTCGCCAGCCGTGTCGCTTTCCCGACGAGCATCACCAAAACGCCCGTCGCAAAAGGATCGAGCGTTCCCGTGTGTCCGATTTTCTTGGTTTTCAAAATCCCGCGAAGTTTTGCAACAACATCGTGCGAAGTAAAACCGACGGGTTTATCAATTATTAAAATTCCATCAGGCATATTTTTTAATTTTGAATTTCAGATTTATGATTTGCAAACGTAAAATAGTAAATAGTCAGTAAATCACGAAAATATCAAAAATCGTTTCCAAACAGGCAGAAACCCGACAGTTATGGAGGGTGCTGATCGAACGGAAGAATGTTAGGTTTCAAAAAAACAGTAGAAAATTCCGGTTTTTCTATAAATATTTCGATTTCCTAACAGCACCCTCCATAACTGTCGGGTTTCCGCCTGTGAATTTCGTGATCTACTGATAGTTAATGGTAAATCGTAAATAGTTAATTGCAGAAAGTTACTCAAAACGGTTTTTACAACGAACAACAAACAACTAACAACGAAACAATCTTATGTGGAAAAAACGACGAGAACCGATCAAAGACGAAGAGCGCGTGATAAAAAATCTCGAACGCTCGCGGAAAAAAACTTTTGACCGCGCGGTAAATTTGCTTACATATAAACCGCGTTCTGTCAAGGAGTTACGCGAGCGTCTGCTTGAAAAAATCTGGACAAATCAAGAGATCGTTGAAGAAGTTATCGAAAAACTTAAAAAATATAATTACCTTAACGACGAGCAGTTCGCCAACGATTTCGCCCAATCGAAAATCCGCCAAAAACCGATTGGCAGACGGCGTTTGCGGATTGATCTGGTCAAACGAAAATTAGATAAAGAAACGATTCAGAAAGCCCTCGACAATACTTTTGAAGAAACGCCCGAAGACGAAATTATCAACCGCGCCATCGCCAAACGCCTGCGAATAAAAGGAAAGCCGGAAGAGCAATCGGATAAAAAGAAGTTTTTCGATCATCTTCTGCGGCTCGGTTTCAGCTACGACATCGTGCGCGACAAAATGCGCGAAATTTCAAGCGGCGAGTTTGAAGAAAATAACGAATATTTCTAATTTTAAGATTTTCGGTAAATCAAACTCTAAAAATAAAATTTTGCAAAATACGCATAAAGCGAAATTATTTGAAATTCAGAAATAAAATCAAAGTTTGGAAAAAATCTAACTTGTATCGGTTTTTAAAAACTCCGCCCTTAGAAGAAAACTTCCGTTACCGACAATTTTATCGCCGACAAAAATTCCTTCAATTACAGGATACGAATTATCTTTTTCCTGTCCGGTTTTTATTGGTCGAAGTATAAATATTTTCGGATCGTCCGTGCTTTGAAAGACGATTTTTTGATCGCCGATTGTCTGAACCGCGTCTTTCGGAACAAGCGGTGCGGTTTTTTCCGATAAGTTGCCGATTCGTGCGTAAGCGACATTTACATATTGCCCGATCTTTAATTTTTGATTCGGATTCGGAATCTCGATGCGAACCTGTGCCGTGCGTGTTTGCTGATCTAAAGTCGGATCAATATAGGAGATTTGCCCGCGAAAAATCTCGCCCGGATATGCGTTTGTCGTGATGCTTACGCCGCTTCCCGTTTGCAGTTTTCCCAAATCTTTTTCATAAACTTGCCCGATTACCCAAACGGTTGATAAATCAGTAACTTCGGCGATTTTGGCGTTCATCGAAACGACTTCGTTCTGATTGGCGATTCGCTCGGTAATTGTTCCCGAAATCGGTGAAAGAATCGGCAGATCGGAACTGATTTGACTCGGCGAATTGAGCGAATTTACGCGGTTTTTAGATAATCCCAAAACCGATAATTTTTCACGCACCGAAGCAATATCAGCTTGCATATTTCGCACTTTTGTTAAAAACTGGTCAATCTCGTTTTTGCGGGCAGGATTGATTTTAAGAAGCTGTTTTGCCCGTCCAAAACGATTTTTCGCTTCCGCCAGATTCGCTTCGGCGATTTTTAATTCGGTTGTAACCCCTTCAAACTCACGGCGGCTTTTTGCTCCGATTTCGACGAGTTTTTTCGAGCGTTCAAATTCGCTTTTCGCTTCCGCTAATTTGGCTTCCGCCGCTTTTAAGTTCGCTTCGGTTTTGTCCAATTCATTGCGGCTTTCTTCGCTGATCTCCGATAAATTCAAAGCCCTGCGATAACGCTTTTCGGCTTCGTCGAGTTCGGCTTTCATCGAAAGATATTTTGATTGAGTTTGTGCCAGTTCCTCGCTTTGAATAATGGCAATCGTCTGCCCGCGTCGGACAAATTGACCGAGATCGGCGTTGATCGTTTTGACGACTCCCGAAACCTGCGAAATGACGGGAGTTTCTTTATATTCATTCGCCTGCACGACTCCCGTTGTCGTTTCCGTCATCGCTTCGGCATTGAGCGTTTCGCCGACGGTAACAATTTCCAAATCAGCCGCTTGCAGCTGCTCGTCCGTCAAAGTAATTTTCCGTTCTCCGTCGGGAATTTTTTCGCTTAAAGCGGAATTATCGCCAAAGGAATTTCGCGGTGCGGGGACGGGTTTGCCTTCGTCGCCTTTTAACAGAAAATACCAAGCCGCAAAGCCGACAATGCTTATCAGCAAAACGGCGAGAACGCTTGCGACCAGGATTTTTCGAGTCGAATTTTGCGGTTGTTCGATTTGTTGTACAACCTCAATTTCATCCGCCGATTTTTGTATCTCCAAATCGTTTTGCTCGGAATTATTTTCGTGATTTTCCAAAATTTTTTCTTTCATTTAAATTCTTTTTTCAATTGCCACCTGCTTTGACCATTAATATTCACACATACCTAAGTTATTGCTTTCTTGCGGCTGTGCCGCCCGATGTGCGGCGACGGCTTCGCCTCGCCGTTATGCTTTTTTCCCACTGAACGAAAGGCTACGCCTTGAGTTTTTGCGGAAAAAAGACGAGGCAGAGCCTCAAAAAATGGGAGGAAAATTAAAACGGAAAGGCTGAGCCTTTCCGCACATCGGGCGGCACAGCCGCACAAAAGGAACTTAGTTTTCAAAGATGTGTAGATGCTAAATAAAACAGATGACAACCGAATAAATTTTTATTTCTAACTCTTAATTTATTTTGCCATCAATTCTGCGGCGTTGATCGCCTCATAGATTTCGATTTTCGCCAAATAAACTTTTAATGCCGCGTCAATCAAATCGTTTTCGAGTTCGAGATAGCGGCGTTCTTCGGCGATGTAATGAATCAAATCCTTTTCGCCGAATTCGTAAGTTTGCCAGACGACACGCAGATTTTCCTTCGCTTGATTTCGCACGCCGATTTGATAAATTTTCAAAGCACGCACGGCGTATTCAAAGCGTGTGTAAGCGGCGGCAATTTCGCGGCGAACGGTTAATTCGCCAAATTCCAGACGCTTTTGTGCGGCGTTTATTTCAAGCGATGCAGATTCGATATTTCCCTGATTTTTGTTGCGGACGGGCAGCAATAAATCCACGCCGAAGGTTATAAAATTTTCGCCGATTCTGGTTGGCGAAAGTTCTACGGGATTTTGATTTGTAATAAACGGCTGAATCCGCGTCATACGCTGAAATCCGAGCGAAACGCCCGCGTCGAGCCGTCCTTCGGAACGTGCCTGCTCAAGCCGTGCGTCGCCAAGATCGAGATTTAATCTGAGCGTCTGCAAATCGGGACGCTGCTTAATTGCCGTTTGAAGTGCCGAAGCAAGCGGCGGAACGTCGTCCAGAAGATTTTCAAAATCGCCTTTCAGACGCAAAATTTCCGTCGGTTCAAATGCCAATAAATTTCGCAGTTCGAGCAGTTTTATTTCCGTATCGGCAACGGCTGTTTCACGCATCGAGCGACTGCGGTTGAGTTCGACAAGACTCATATTTTGCTCAAGCGGAGCATTGCTTCCCTCGACGACTTTTGCGGAGATCAATTTGTAGCCCTGCTCGATATTTGCTAAAAGTTCTTCCAAAAACCGCAGTTTTTCTATCCGTGCCAACGCCTCGCCGAATGTTTCCCGAACTTTCGCCGCAAGCCTTCGTTCACTTTCGGCAAGAATCGCTTGGCGGACTTCAAATTGTTTTTCAGCGACGTTTATTCTCGCTGAACGCCTACCGCCGAGTTCAAGCGGCAAACTCACCGAAGCCCCGCCGCTGTAACGGTTTCCGATGATTCCTTCCTGCGTTCCAGAAATCATCAAACGCGGATTCGGTTTGAGTTCGGCTTGTTTTATTCGTGCCTTCACCGCTTCGAGTTCATCACGCAACGCCCGAATTTCGCCGTTATTTTCGAGTGCAATGCGAACCGCTTCGTCGGCAGTCGTGCCGTTTGTTAAATTGAGATATTTCCCAATCGTTAAATTTACTTCGGGCATAATCTGTTCGGGTTCGACCTTTTCAACCGTCGGTTCGATGGCAATTTGTGCAGTTAAATTCGGCACAAAACTGAGTAGAACAAAGAAAATTGTCCACAGATGAACACGGATGCACACAGATTTTTTTAACAGGGATGAAAGGGATAGACAGAGATTTTTTAAAAGCTGAAATCTGGATTTTGATTTATCAAATTTATTTCTTTTTTGAAATCTGAAATCTGAAATCTGAAATCTAACTTTGCTCAAGAATCTGAAATCTAAAATCTGAAATCTAAAATTAGATTTAAAAATCTCTTTCATCCTCTTGATCCCTGTTAAATTTTTCTTTATTTCTTTAATCATTTTGTCCATCCGTGTATAAAGTTTTGGAATCTGCCAAAGCATTTTCGCGTGTCAACCTTCGCCCGTGAATCCAGTAAAAGATTACGGGCGTAATAATCAAAACGTGCAGAAGCGATGAAACCATTCCGCCGAGAACGGGCGTAGCAAGCGGTTTCAAAACTTCCGCACCCGTCGAAGAACTCCACATAATCGGCAAAAGTCCCGCAACAACGGTTGTAACGGTCATAACCTTTGGTCGAAGTCGCAGTAAAGCACCTTCGATAACGGCTTCCATCAAATCTTTTTTGTTCAAAACGCCGAGTTTTTTGCGTTTTTTCTCGACTGCTTCTTCCAAGTAAATGACCATCACAACGCCCGTCTGCACGGCAGTTCCGAAAAGTGCGATAAAGCCAACCCAGACGGCAACCGAAAAGTTATAGCCGAGCAGCCATTGCAGATAAATTCCGCCGGTTAATGCAAACGGCACGGCGAGCAGAACGTGAGCCGCTTCAATTGCCGAGTTATAAGTCATATAAAGCAAGCCGAAAATTACGATTAAAACGATTGGAATAACCAGCATTAATCGTTGTTTTGCACGCTGCTGATTTTCAAATTGACCACTCCAAGCGATGTAAAATCCTGCGGGCATTTGCACATTTTGTTTAACAATTTCGTCGGCTTCTTCGACGAATGAGCCGATGTCGCGTCCTCGCACATTGAGCAGAACCGTGCCTTTTAAAAGCCCGTTTTCGCTTTGGATCATTGAAGCTCCGTTTGTCGTGCGAATTTCGGCGACTTGCGACAAAGGAATTGACATTCCGTCCGCCGTAACAAGCGGAATTTGTCCGATATTTTCGATTTTATCGCGGAATTCGGGAGCGTATCGCACGCGAATCGGGAAGCGTTCACGACCTTCGATTGTTACGGAAAGATTCGTCTCGCCGATGCCTTTTTCAATCGCGTCGTTTATCATTCCGACATCAATTCCGTAACGTGCCGCCGCCTGCCGATTGATGTTTATGTCAATATACGGCGTTCCGATAACCTTTTCGGGATAAACGTCTTTTGCCCCGTCAATCGTGCTGACCGCCGCCGCGACTTCATTTGACAACTTCTCCAAAGTTTCTAAATCATTACCGAAAATCTTGATGCCGATTTCGGAACGAATTCCCGTCGCAAGCATCTCGATTCGGTTGATGATCGGCTGCGTCCAGATATTTGTAACGCCGGGCATTTTCAGTTTCGCATCCATTTCGGCAATCAGCGATTCTCGCGTAACTCCCGTCCGCCATTTGTCTTTCGGCTTCAAGTGAATGATCGTTTCATTCATATTCACGGGTGCGGGATCGGTTGAAGAATCCGCCCGTCCGACCTTGCCGACGGCGTATGCGACTTCGGGAAAAGAAGCGATAATTTTGTCCTGTTTTTGAATCAGCTTTAACGCTTCGTCCATCGAAATCGCGGGATCGGTAACGGGCATATACATCAAATCGCCTTCGTTCAAATTCGGCATAAACTCCGAACCGATACCGACGGCTAAATAAACCGCACCGAGAAATAATGCGAATGCAATTAAAACCGCGATTAAACGATTTTTGAGTGCTGCGATCAATGCGGGTTTATAAAGTTTCTGCAAAAAACGCATCACGGGATTTGCGTCTTCCGGGTGCATTTTTCCGCCGAGCAGAAATGTGCAGAGAACGGGAACTAAAGTTACGGCAATAATCGTCGCCGCGATCATCGCAAAAGTTTTTGTAAATGCAAGCGGATGAAAGAGTTTGCCTTCTCTGCCTTCCAATGCGAAAACGGGAATAAACGCCAAAATAATTATCGCCATTGAAAAAAATACGGGTCGCCCGACGAGTTTTGTAGATTCCAAAACCGCATCCCAAACCGCCTTTTTATCGCTCGTATCAACATCATTTTTCTCGATGTAGCGAAAAGCGTTTTCGGTTACGACAATTCCCGCGTCCACCAAAACTCCGATGGCGATTGCAATGCCCGCCAAACTCATTATGTTTGACGAAATGTCCATAAAATACATAAACAAAAACGACATCAAAACTGCCAATGGAAGCGGAATGGAAACGATTAAAATAGAGCGAAAATGGAATAGAAAAAGTATGTGAACGAGCGTTACTAAAATTAATTCTTCGATCAGAGTCCATTTAAGCGTTGAAGTTGCACGATTTATCAATTCCGTGCGGTCATAAAACGGCACGATCTTTACGCCTTCGGGCAAGCCGACTTCGATCTCTTTGATCTTCTTTTTCGTGGCTTCGATAACGTCCAAAGTGTTCACGCCGTAACGTGCGATGACCACGCCGCCGACGGCTTCCTTGCCGTTTTTGTCCAAAGCACCGACGCGGAAAGCATCGCCGAGTTTTACATTCGCAACATTTTTGACATAAACGGGCGTTCCGTTTGATGAGCCGATAACGATATTTTCAACATCGGCAACCGATTCGATCAGACCAATTCCGCGAACAACCGACCATTGTCCCGACTGCTCAACGACATTTCCGCCGACATTGTTATTCGATTTGTTTACCGATTCGATAATTTTTGAAATTGGTATTCCGTAACTGCGAAGTTGATTCGGATTTACATCAATCTGATACTGCTGAACATAACCGCCGACGCTCGCTACTTCCGCCACGCCGCTGACTGCATTTAACTGGTAACGGACAAACCAATCCTGCATTGTCCGCAATTCCCGCAAAGAGTATTTGTCCGATTCGAGCGTATACCAAAAAACCTGTCCAACGCCCGTCGCATCAGGTCCGAGCGTCGGCGTAACTCCTTCGGGCAGTTGAGTTTGCACAGCATTCAAACGCTCCAAAATCCGAGTCCTCGCCCAATAAAGTTCGACATCTTCCTCGAAAATTATATTTATCATCGAAAAACTAAACGCCGAACTCGCCCGCACGACCTTTACGCCCGGAAGCCCCTGCAAATTCGTTACAAGCGGATAAGTTATCTGGTCTTCAACCTCCTGCGGCGAGCGTCCCGCCCAATCGGTGAAAACGATCACCTGATTTTCCGAAACATCGGGAATCGCATCAATCGGCGTATGAATCAGGGCATAATATCCCCAACCCGCAATGCCCAAAAACAGAGCGATAACAATAATCCGATTTTTCAGCGACCATTCGATAATTTTGTGAATCATAAGTTTTATTTGTCAGTTGTCAGTTGTCAGTTGATAATTGAAATCAGAACAACTGACAACTGACTACGAACTACTGTTTTTCCAAAAGTTGCTTCATCAAAGCGATCTCTCTTTCCTGTGCTTTGATAATTTCTTCTGCAAGTTTTTTGACTTCGGGATCGCTTATATCAGCATTGTTACTTGTCAAAATCGCCGACGAATGATGCGGAATCATCGCCTTCATATATTGCGTGTCGCCGATAAACGCCTGCGTTCTGACAAAATAAAACGTCAGAGCAAAAACCAAAACGCTTCCCGTCAAAATCGCCGCATTCACCTTTTGATTTTTATACATCCCACGCATAAAAAGCAGCATAATCACAGCCATCGGAGCGATCATCAGAATCGTCATATAAAACCGCATCACGCTCAAATAAACGTGGTCGAACTCCGCCACATTCAAAAACATCACGATATACATACTGATAAAAGATGCCGTCAGCATCAGAGCGAATTTCAAATAACCGCCCGTTTTTCCTTCGCCGTCATCCATATTTTTATGCGTCATTTCGCCCGATTTCTTTTCGCGGCTTATTTCACCGCTTTTCATTTCGTTCGAGTTTATTTCGTTTGTTTCTATATTTTTTACCTTGTTCATAATTTCCCCTTAATTTTTTTGTTTTGAGTCCACATTTTTAATATGAACTCAAAACTTTCCGTGTTTTATTGTGCTTTCGTTGAAATGGTCGTGCTTCCGCTTTCCGCTCCTTCATAAGAAATCTGAGCAGTCCAATCGCCCGCCATTTCTATATCTAATGCTCCTTTGAAAAGTCCTTTCGTTTCCGTCGTCGTAAGTTGTGCGGCGTTGTTCATTTCCGCCATCGAACCCATCGCCGGCATATTAAAATTCAAAGTCGCCGCGTTGATGTCAACCGGATTTCCCTTGCCGTCCGTAAAAGCTAAAAATATTTCCTGCCGTCCGTTTTTCAATTTCCCGTCATCGCTCAAAAGCGTAACGGTCAAATTTTCATTAACCTTTTTCGACGCAATTTCCTGCATATCCGAACCCGTCGCTGCACCGCCGCAAGCCGCCGTAATTGCAGCCAACGAAAGTAGAATTGTTATTCCGATAATTTTTATTGTTTTTGTCATTTTTATATTTCTCCTATTTATTAAATTGATTTAAAAATCTGCGAAAATTCGCCTAATCAGCGTTCATCCGCGTTCTATTTCTTAATGACTTTATTCGCGTTTATTCGCGGGCAGACTTCTTCCCGCTTTTTAAACGAAGAAACGCCCGATTTTAGACACAAACAGCCTAAAAAAAGACGCACTTCTGCTTTAAAGTTAAATTAAGATTCTTTGATGTCGGATATATTTCGGCAGGAATTGGCGAGGCTGAACGCTATCAGCGAAAATTAAATCGCTGTCTTCTTTCGGCGTGGTCGAAAAAAGAATCTCGAACAGCGAAATCTTTTCCGAAGCGATTATTGCGGGAGCAAAATTTAATTGAATTATCGTCGCCGTATGCGTCGGCATATTTTGTGAACAAATAAGCACGCGGCACAGATAATTTGCATCGGCATTTTTCGGCTTCTGAGATTTCGCCGAATTTTTCTTACAGCATTTCATCGGGCAGACGTTTTCCTTCATCTTCATATCGCCGCTTTGCAAAGGTGTTCCCGCGAACACACTTACAGATAGCACGAGTATAAAAAATAAGGTTTTCAGCCGATTAAACATAATTTTAATATATGAGTTTGAACAATTTTTGTCAACAATTCTAATTTCCGATATTAAAGTTTCAAATTCCTCAACCGCAGAGCATTTAAGATCACCGAAACCGAACTGAAGGTCATCGCCGCCGATGCGATCATCGGCGAGAGCAGAACGCCGATCAACGGAAACAAAACGCCCGCCGCAATCGGCACGCCGACAAGGTTGTAAACGAATGCGAAAAACAGATTTTGCCGAATGTTGCTCATCGTCGCTTCGCTTAATTTTTTTGCTTTCAGGATTCCGAGCAGATCGCCTCTCAAAAGCGTTATATCAGCCGATTCCATCGCTGCGTCCGTTCCCGTTCCCATTGCAATTCCGATTTGCGCCTGAGCAAGCGCGGGAGCATCATTTACGCCGTCGCCAGCCATCGCTACGATTTTTCCTTGGGCTTGTAATTCTTTTATCTTTTCGGCTTTTTGTTCGGGTGAAACTTCGGCGAAAACCCGGTCAATGTTTAATTTTTTTGCTGCGGCTTCGGCGGTTTTGGCGTTGTCGCCGGTCATCATTATAACTTCGATATTTTGCCGATGAAGTTCGTCAATCGCTTCTTTTGCCGTTTGTTTTACCGAATCCGCCACACCGATCAAACCTGCAAATTTCCCGTCAATTGATACGAACATAACGGTTTGCCCTTGAGTTTGAAGTTGTTCGGCTTTTTCGTAACCGACGGATGTTTCTTTGCTAAGAACGAAACTACCGTTACCGATTTTGATTTCTCTGCCGTCAACTTTTCCAAAGACTCCTCTGCCCGTTACCGATTCAAAATTTTCGGGTTTTAGTAATTCGATGCCTTTTTCGTTCGCCCCTTCAACGATTGATTCCGCCAACGGATGTTCGCTCGATTTTTCAAGTGATGCGGCGAGTTTTAATAATTCGTCTTCCGAAATTTCTGCGTCTTTGTTTACAGATACCTTTTGCAGACGCGGTTTTCCTTCGGTTAAAGTTCCTGTTTTATCAACTACGATTACATTGACCTTTTCCAAAGTTTCTAATGCTTCCGCCTTTTTGACCAAAACGCCCGATTTTGCGCCGCGTCCCGTGCCGACCATTATTGACATCGGCGTTGCAAGTCCCAAAGCGCACGGGCAGGCGATTATCAAAACCGAAACCGCCGCGACGAGTGCGTAGGTAAATGAACCGAAAATCATCCAGACGACAAATGCGGCAATTGCCGTCAAAATTACGGCGGGAACGAAATATGCCGAAACGACATCAGCAAGACGCTGAATCGGTGCTTGCGAACGCTGGGCTTCGCCGACCATTCGGACGATTTGTGCCAGCAATGTGTCGCTTCCGACGTTTTCCGCTTTCATTATGAAACCGCGTTTTCCGTTGATCGTGCCGCCGATAACTTTGTCGCCGACGGCTTTTTCGACGGGAATTGATTCGCCCGTAACCATTGATTCATCAACAAAAGTTTCGCCTTCTGCAATCACTCCGTCAACGGGAACTTTTTCATTTGCTCTAACCCGCAAAGCCGCGCCGATCTGCACGTCTTTTAAGGATATTTCTTCTTCCGTGCCGTCCTCAAAAACGACAATTGCCGTTTCGGGTGCAAGTCCGAGAAGTTCTCTGATCGCCGAAGATGTCCGGCTTCTGGCGCGGAGTTCCAAAACCTGTCCGAGCAGAACGAGCGTGATGATTACCGCCGCCGCTTCAAAATAAACCGCGATCAGATTTTCTTCATTTCGCATCGAAGCGGGGAAAATGCTTGGAAAAATCAGAGCAATAAGACTGTAAACAAAAGCCGCGCCCGTTCCCATCGCAACGAGCGTGAACATATTCGGGCTGACGTTTTTTACCGATGCCCAAGCTCTCTGGAAAAAGGGAAGTCCGCCCCAAATTACAACCGGAGCTGCAAGAACGAATTGAATCCAAAGCGAGATTTTCGGCAAAACGATTTCGTTAAATCCCGGAATCATTTCTGCCATTGCGAGAATAAACACGGGAATCGTCAACGCGGCGGAAATTCGGAAACGCCGCGTCATATTTGCCAATTCGGGATCGGGTTTATCGTCGAGCGTAATAATCATCGGCTCTAAAGCCATTCCGCAAATCGGGCAGCTGCCCGGACCGATCTGCACGATTTCCGGGTCCATCGGACAAGTATATTCGATGCCTTCGCTTTCAGCTTCAAATTTTTCCTCTTCCTGTTCTTCTAAAAAACTTTTCGGATTCTGGCGAAATTTTGTCAGGCAGCTTTTTGCACAAAAGTAGAAAGTTTCATTTTCAAACTTATATTCTCCGGCGGAAGTTTCCGGCGCAACGCTCATTCCGCAGACGGGATCAATAAATTTCTCGGCAGAAGTATCGGCTGGTTTTCTCTGGATTTGTATAAAGTTCGCGGGCGTTATCGCTTTGACCTTTTCTTGAAATTTTTTTAAGCAGTTCGGACAGCAGAAGTAGAAAGTTTTGCCGTCGCGTTCGGTTTTTGCGGGTGCAGTTTCAGGATTTACGGTCATTCCGCAGATAGGGTCTGTAAATACTTTGCTCATATAAATTTCTCGCAATTGACTCAAACCTCGTTCGGTTTTTCTCTCTCAAAAGTATTATACAACCTGTGTGTAACTATCAAGTCAAATCGGGGCAGAAATTATTCGGCAAAACTCTCGATCAAATGACAAACCGAATGACCGTCAGGCAGAGCGTTTTCCATCTTATCCCAGATAGTTTTAGCCTTTTCCATCTTCTTTTGCATTTCCTTTAATTGTTTGATCTTCTTACGGTTTTCCTCAAGCCTCTGAATAATAATCTCACGAACCAGAGGACACGGAGAATTTCCTTTATCGGCTTCGTCTAAAATCGCCGAAATTTCCTTGAGCGTAAATCCCAATTCCTTAGCGTTGTTGATAAATCGCATCAAAGTAATATCCGAAGATTTGTAAACTTTATAGCCGTTTGCCGAATTCCGCTTCGGTTTGAGCAAACCTATCTTTGTATAATGTCGAACGGTGTGAACCGTTGCATCAGTTTCTTTTGCTAATATTGCTACTGTCAACATATCTGTTCTTTAAGTATTTTATTGTTTAGTTTCAATATCTAACATTAGTTTGAAACAAGAGAAAACTTCAAGGGCAAAATATGATTTGATTTGTCAATCAAATTGCCAAACTAGGGAGTCTTTTCTATAAACAGATGCAAAAATGCCGCACTTCTTTTACAAGTACGGCATTTCGTATTTAAGTAAATTAACGGTCAACCGAATCAAAATTCGATAAACCGTTGACCACACAAAATTACATACGAATCGTCAAATCGTGAACGCCTTCCGCCGCTTCCGTCATTGATTCGGAAACTATAAATTAAGCGGCAATTTTTTCGCATTCCATTTGAAAATTAATGATTTTTTTTGCCTCAATTTCGGAAATTTCTTCTAACAAGCCATCGAACATTTCACTATCTAAAATCCGATCTCTGAGCCATTCTCCGCCCCGCAGACTTTCGGCGATCCCGTCATCGCCGTAACGTCCGATTTTTATAATTTCACCTGTTTTTTGATTTCTTAAAATAAAATAATCCATAGTTAAATTTTTGCAGGTCTTTCCTCGATTGTTTTATAAAAGCCTTTTGCATAATTTTCAAACTCTAAAATAAACATATAGCGCAATACGTCATTAACACTTTCGGACACTTGGCGTAATTCGATAAAATTAGTTTCAGCTAAAACAATCAACTTTCGTATTAAAGATTCTTGTGATTTAAATTTATATTCTAAACCGACAATTTCGGCAAAAACTTTTCGTGCGATGATTTGCAAATCGGCGGTGATTCGTTGCTCATTCCCAACGGCTTGCGCGAGTAACTTGCGGGCAAAAATTTGTGCAGTTTGATAATTTTCAATCACACGAGAAGTTTATTTAACACTTTGCAAATCCGTCATTCCCGGAATGTCTGTTTCTTCAATGGTTGAAAGCATTTCGTCGTCAACATTTGGAAGAAAAACGATTCTGTTTGCTTGATTATTTATTGTCATTTCGTATAAATTTCTGGCAAGCCTGCCGTTGCCGAAAGTTTTATCCCGCGTTTCGTATAAAACGGAAAATAATTTTATCAGATCGTCGTGAGTTGTTGAACTTAGTTTATAGCCGCCGTTGGTGCAAAACAATTCAAAAATTTCTACCAATTGTTCGGGCGTGTAATCTTCAAACTCAAGATATTTATTAAACCGAGAACGCAAACCCGGATTTGTTTGTAAAAACGCGCTCATTTTGTCCGTGTAACCTGCTACGACGACAATCAAATCATCTCGATTGTCTTCCATCATTTTCAAAAGCGTGTCAATCGCTTCGCGCCCGAAATCATTGTCGCCGCCTGTGCTGAGTGTATATGCTTCGTCAATGAACAAAACGCCGCCGATTGCTTCGCTGACAACTTCTCGAACATTCAAAGCTGTTTGTCCGACATAACCGGCGACAAGTCCGGCGCGGTCAGTTTCTATAAGATGCCCTTCGCTTAAAATTCCGAGAGATTTGTAAATTTGCGAAAGAAGACGCGCAACCGTCGTTTTTCCTGTTCCCGGATTTCCGTAAAAAACGAGATGACGCGAAAGCGGTTGAACAGCCATTCCTTTAGCTTCGCGCATTTTTTGAACTTTGAGAAAATTGACAAGTTGTGCAACATCGTTTTTAACTTTGTCCAATCCCACCAGAGAATTCAATTCACCTGTCAATTCATCCAAACTTTTCGATTCAGGTAATTCATAGTCATAAGTATCGTTATCAATATCTTCGTCATCTTCCGCTTCTTCTTCATCAGGAATATATTTAAATAATAAGTCTTTATATTCCGATAAAAGTATTTGTTCTTCCTCACAAATGTTTCCGTCGGCTTTGGTTACTGCTTTTGCATATTTGAAAAACATTGATTTGGCTTGGGTTGCGAAACTAGTTTCATTACGCTCGTCATATAACTGCAAATACTTAACCGAGCGGGGAACTGACAAATAATTAAGAAAAGTATATTCTATAACACTTTCATAAATTTCATTTTGGTAATGTTTATTATCGAAATCTTTGTAATCTTTTTCATTATTAAGAAACATATTAATATCTGTGATAAATGCTGCTTCGGATTTTTTAATTTTTTTATCAGCATAAGCAAAAGTTTCGCTAATTTTTTGCAGATCAAATCTAATTGAGTATAAGTTAAACTTATCAATATTCCTCATTTCCTCATCCATTTCTTTAAGAGGAGGCAGTAAATCTGCAATTGTAGTTTCTAAATAAATAATGAATTCTTCACTATTTTCGTGCCGATATTCTTTTGGGGATATATCGAGTTCAAAGAAATTATCCTTAAATAATTCTATCTCAAATTTTGAAAGAGTTTTCTTTTGAATTTCAGTAAGAGGAAGTCCATCAGCATTACAAACAGCATTTGCATACTCAAAAAGCATTGACCTAGCGTGGAGTCCTGAGTCTGTTTTATTTTCCTTATCATATCTATCTAAACGAGGAATTATGCCGCTATCGAAACGACCAAATTCATAAACATCTTTATTTAACCAATATTCCATATTCTCTGAATTTTTTCCATCCTCTCCGGCTTCTTTTGGATTGATAAAATCTATTATGTCCCAAACAAATAATGCTTTAGATTCTGAAGAAATTTTATCAAGACTAGCAAAAAGTTGACCTAATTCTCTAAATTCCCAAGCCAATTCACTATATCCAGACACCCAATTCGGATTAGATTCATGCCAACTAGCTTCGTGTTTATCTGTGGATGTTTTGAGATGTCCGATAAATGTGGGAATTACCGTTTTAAGGTATTCTATAAATGCCGGACTGTCTTTATGTCTTGTCATAAATTTTAAGTTTTCTTAAAAATTTTCATCTAATACTGCTTGATAATTTGAAAGACTTCTAAATTGAATATCCGACATTTTACCATTTTCCGCTAAACAAACCGCACTTGCATATCGAATCAACATTTCTTTCGATTTAGTTTGTAATTTTCTTAACTCAATAGACTTATATACCTTAATATAGTTAACGGTTCCGGGATATTCTAAGGAATCAAAATCTTCATACAAATAGACATTGTGAGGCATAAGCATTATTTCTCTCAGAAGTCGAGTGCTATCATTATCAAAGTCGTTAACTCCTAAAAAGGATTGTATGTCGTAAATAAATGCAGCTTCTCGCTCAGTAATATTATTGTTCAGAAAAGAAAAATGTCCACCTATTAACCATAAATCATGTGCTATGCAATGATAACCATTAGGTGTTATATCTCCCGCTTTCCAAAGAGTCCAAAGGTGATCCTCAATCGCCTTGACCAAATCTGGCACTACTGTTTTGAGGTATCGTATAAATTCTGGACTATTAGGGTGTTTATACATACTATTTGTTCACCTCTATTTCGATAAAGTATTATATAAATTAAAATGTGTTGAATTCGTTTTCTATTTTTATAGACAACCTAATTGTTCTCAAACGCTCATTTGATTATAAGCGTTTGAGAAATTAAAAAATTACATATGAATCGTCAAATCGTGAACGCCTTCGGCGGCTTCCATCATTGATTCGGAAACCGTCGGGTGAGCGTGAATCGTTCTGCCGAGTTCGTCCGCCGTTGTTTCAAGCTGCATTGCGACGCAGGCTTCGGCGAGAAGTTCCGTCGCGTGCGGTCCGATGATGTGAACGCCTAAAACTTCGTCGTATTTCTTTTCGGCGACGATCTTTATGAAACCGTCGGTTTCGCCCAAGATTCGCGCCTTGCCAGATGCCGAAAAGGGGAATTTGCCGACTTTTACATCGTAGCCTTCTTCCTTCGCTTTGGCTTCGGTCAAACCGACCGACGCGACTTCGGGATCGCAATAAGTGCAGTTCGGGACGATTCGCATATTTATCGGCTGAACTTTTTTCCCTGCCAATCTTTCGACGACTACGATTCCTTCTTTTGACGCGAGATGCGCGAGCCACGGCGTGGCGACGACATCGCCGATTGCAAAAACATTCGGCTCGGCGGTTTCGTAAAATTCATTGACTTCGACCACGCCTTTGTCGTTGACTTTGACTTTTGTATTTTCAAGTCCGAGATTTTCCAGATAAGGCATTCTGCCGATGGCGACGAGAACCATTTCGGCTTCGAGTTCGACGGTTTTATCTTTTGCGTCTTTACCCGAAACTTTGACCGAATTTTTCAGCTTTTTCATCGTGTCGAGTTTTACGCCGGTCAGACATTTGATGCCTTGTTTTTTGAAACTTCGCTCAAGCTGCTTCGATACTTCTTCATCTTCGACGGGAACGATTCTGGGCATCAGTTCGACAACGGTTGTGTCGCAGCCGAAACGCGCGTAAACGCTGGCGAATTCTACGCCGACCGCGCCCGAACCGATGACGATCATTGATGTCGGGACGCTTTCGAGTTCTAAAATATGATCGGAATTGACGACCTGCTTGCCGTCCGTTTCAAAACCTTTGATCGGACGCACAACCGAACCTGTGGCGATGATTATATTTTTTGTGTCAATTGTTTCTTTTTTGCCATTGTTGAGCGCGACTTCGACTTTGCCTTTTCCCGTGATTTTGCCGAAACCGTTGAAAACCTTGACTTTGTTTTTCTTCATCAAAAACCCGACGCCGTTTGAGTTTTTCGTTACAACGTCCGATTTGTATTTTTGAACTTTTTCAAAATCGTAACTCAAGTTCTCAACGCTCAAACCGTAATCTTCAAAATGTCCGGCTTTTTGATAAAGATGCGCCGCGTTTAATAATGCTTTTGTCGGAATACAGCCGCGCAAACCGCACGTTCCGCCCAGACGCTCGCCTTCTTCCTTTTCGACGAGAGCCACTTTCAAACCCATCTGCGCTCCGCGAATTGCCGCAACATAGCCGCCCGGACCGCTTCCGATAATCGTTACATCAAATTGTTCTGCCATTTACTATCCTCTTTTTATAAAAATTTTTGGTATTGCGAATAAAACATTATAAGAATTTATCGTTCACTAAGCTAGTTGAGTGGAGAAATGATTTAAATAACAGACGGCAGAATAAAATCTGAAGTTACGCGGCAAAAACTCGTGTAAGAAGTTTTTGCCGACTTGAAAATTTACCCTTGAATTTTCGCAAAGCGCGGCGGATTGGCAAAAGGATTCACTTTATGGCGGAGTTGTTACCCGCATTCGACAGGGGTATGTCGCCGCTGATTCCGAAACTTATTATTTTTGTGCCGGACGAAGTGGCGTTGATATACCAAGTTGAATTTGAAGCGCGAAAGACCGCCGCATCCGTCAGATTATCGCCGTCATAATCGCCGGGCGCGGCAATATCTCCGGCTGTGCCGAAAGGAAAGGAAAAATAACTTCCGTTTTCACTTCGCCTAATTAACCATTCGCCGCTGTTTGGTCGAAAAACCGCAATGTCGGCGGCGTTATCGCCCGTATAATCGCCGGGCGCGGGAATATCTCCGGCTGCGCCGAATTTTACCGCTAAAAGTCCCATAGATGAACGCTGTATCCACCATTGTCCGACTGTCGGGCGATAAATTGCAATGTCCGCCCGCCCGTCGCGGTCATAATCGGCAGCAACGGGAACGTCTCCGTTTGCTCCGAACTGTTGAATTTTAACTTGCCCGTCGCTTGAACGCAGAATATACCAACTTGCCGTAGATGGACGAAAAACGGCAGAATCGGCTTTCCCGTCGCGGTCAAAATCGCCGGCAACGGGAATATCTCCCGAAGTTCCCAGAGGATATGAGTAAAAACTATTATCTTCGCTTCGCAAAATGAACCATTCACCCGTGGATTCGCGCCAAAAGGCAATGTCTGTTTTCCCGTCGCCCGTATAATCGGCGGGAACTATCTTGTCCGACGTTTTTCCGAACTGAAACGCTCCGCTTTTGTTGTCGGAACTGCGCGAATACCACCATTCGCCTGAATTCGGTCTGAATATGGAAATATCCGTTTTCCCGTCGCCGTCAAAATCAATCGGTTTTGTTGAAATATTCAAACTTTGGTCAATGTATATGGTTTTGTCATCTATTGAAAACTCGAACCGCAAAGCCGCCGAGCGCGATTCCGATTCGGTCAAAGCCGGAATATTTACGGTTAAGGCTCTCGAACCGAAACCGTGCGTATTTTGAATTTCCAGCCACGTTGAATGATTGATCAAAGACCATTTGCAGTTCGGCTGCGTTTCCAAATAAACAGTTCTGACAGCCGCGTTTCGAGCGACAGTTAATGCTTGCGGCGTAAGCGAAAACGTGCAGTTTAAACCCGCCTGATTGATGGTAAAGGTTTTTCCGCCGACATCTATCGTCGCCGTGCGAGCCGCGCCGTTATTGTGCTGTGCGGTAAAAGTAATTGTTCCCGTTCCGTTTCCGCTTCCGTCGGATAAAATAAAAGCGGAGTTTGAACGAACCGACCAAGTGCATCCCGCCGGAGTATTGATCTGAAAACTTCCGCTTGTTTCCGTCGCGGGAATATTTACGCTTGCCGGACTTAAAGAATAATTGCAGGCGGCTGATTCCTGCGTAAATGTAAAACGCTGCTGCGATGTGATAGAAGGTGCGCTGCTTACCTCTATATTCCCCGTGCGAACTTCTCCGCTACCGTTTTGATCTACCGTGTATGTAACAATGCCGGGACCGATGCCGCGGCTTTCGGTTGCCGCAAATCCGCTGATAGAATATGCCTGCCAATGACATTCGGGCTGCGTGTTCACATTAAAAGTGTAAGTTCCGCCGACTCCGGGAATGCTTGCCGTCGTCGGAGAAACCGAATATGTGCAGGGCTGCGAACCACTCAGTTTCAAAACGTAACCGCCGAGGTAATCCGCAAAAACCGAATTTGCAAGGATTATATACAAACCCGTTTCCGGCAGAGTTACGCTGATGCGCGAATCGGTATTGCTTCCGCCGTCGTCATCTTCGACTACAAAACTACCCGATTCATTACTAATTCCCAAATAAGTATCAAAACTGCCGGACTCTAGTAAAATCGTAATTTGCTGTCCTTGCTGCCCGCTGAAAGAATAAAAATCAGCGTAAGAACCGTCTTCAAGCCGGCAATCCGTATCATTTAACGCCGCGCCGACGGTTTCCCCGACGCTTATCGGAATAAGCGTTTCACAAGGATTTTCTCCCGCGAAAACGGCTGAATTCGCCGGAGCGATCAATTTGAAAGGATTAGCCGGATTCTTTGACCTTATAAGTTCCGAAAAATCTTTTTTCGGAGTTTTTCCCGCTTTGTTCAAATTTTGCCCGAATAAACTTTGAGCATTCAGCGAACTGATGGCGATTGATAGAAATATTAAATTAAGACACAAAAAAACTAGCTTCTCGGTTAAAAATATCTTCATTTTAACTATTGGTAATTCCTGTTAAATTTCGCAGTTTAATTTTTGCAGAAAACTGCCGATTAAATAATAATTTTTCCGCTTAATATTGTAAAGAAAAAAGGACTGTCATCACCGTCCGCTTTAAACTTTTCGGTAAAAGTTTATTTCAAACGATCTTCTCTGAGATCAATCTGAATAAGACCGACTTTATTTTAAGATTTCCAAAAGCCTGTCGGGAAAATCGGTCATAATTCCGTCCGCGCCCGCTTCGATTAAGCGTTTCATATCGGCTTTGTCGTTGATCGTCCAGACGTGGACTTGGAGATTTAGTTTGTGCGCCGCGTCTATAAAATCTTTTGTAACAAACTGTAAACCGCCCAATTTTTGAGGAATTTGAAGTGCCTGCATTTCGGGCGCATAGCTTTTGTCCAGACCGAGTTTGTATCGCGCCAGAAAATTGCTCGCTTCCGAAGGGCTTGCCGATGTCGCAACTTCGGGACATTCGCGGCGAAAATTTGCGATTATTGACTGGCGGAACGAGCCGACGATAACTTGGTCTTTTTTATTAAATTCGCCGAGCAGTTCGCACAAAATTTTTTCCGGCGCGGGCGTTTCGTGTTTCGGTTCGATGTTAAATTTCGCGTCGGGAAATTTCTCGAAAACTTCGCGCAGAGTCGGAATCGTAATTGATTTGCCGCGAAACGGAAACGTCTTTCCGCCGTCGTTCGTCCAGCGAAAACCGGCATCGAGTTTTCTGATTTCATCAAAAGTCATTTCGGCAACCGCGCCCGTTCCGTTCGTTGTGCGGTCAACTTTTGCGTCGTGAATCACAACCAATTTTCCGTCGGATGTGCTTCGCACGTCGAGTTCGATCACGTCAACGCCCAATTTTAACGATCTCTCGAAAGCAAAAAGAGTGTTTTCGGGAAAAAGTCCCGCGCCGCCGCGATGCGCGATGATTAGCGGTGTTTGGACGAGTTCTTTTGTAAAAATCTTGCGTTCGATTGCGGGTTTGCCTTCTGACATCGCCAGATAGAAATAAGTTACGCCTAAAATTGCGGCAACAAATAAAGTAAAATATGAAAACCATTTGAGAATTTTTCTAAACACATTTTACATTTTACTAATTTCAAAAGTCGCTGTATATCGGTTGCGGCTTATTCGCGTATTTTCCGTTGAAAAGGGCGTTAAATAAGCAGGACTGAAAAGTATTCGGGTTTATCAAGATTTCTGATCTCTAAATCTTAAAACAGACAAAATAATCGGGAAATGAGAATTACGCAGACAATTAAAGGGCAATTCTCAATTCTCAATTATTTTGTTGTATCTTTTTGCAAATTATTTTGCTTGATTATTTATACGCAACTGCTCAAATTGTTTGATTTTTCATTCGTCTGAAAATATAAATTTCAAAAAAATCCGTGCTTATCCGTTTCTGTTTGCGGCTTGATATTCTTTTGCGGCAGTGAACTAAAGGTAATGCTCTATCAATTGCCGTCTGCTTTAGCTGACGGAAAGATTGCTGACAAGATAATCGGCTTTAGCCAAATTTCAAAAATATATTAATCATCCTATCTGCTTTAGCTAAAGCAAATAAGGAATAAATTTAATTTAATAGTTCGGCTAAAGCCTGTCTTTTGCTGCAAACTAAACCGTCAGCTAAAGCAGACGGCAATTGATAAAAAAAACTTGTCAGCATTACTTTTAGTTCACTACCTCTTTTGTTAAAATTTCCTTTACGGCTTTCTGCCGAAAATCGAATATATAATTGAGTTCGCGGCGCACAAGCGGATGCGCTAAATCTCCAAACGGTTCAAACGGCAGGCGGTAACGAACTTCGTCTTCGATCAGAGTTTGATTTTCGGCTAATTTCGTAAAAGTGTGCCGGTGAATCCATTGCCGGTAAGGACTTTTCAGAGCCTCGTCCACAAAAACATCCGGCGGCTTCCATTCAGCGATAATCGTCTGCCATTTTACGGGAAAACCGCGCACTTTCAGCTTATAATCAATCAAAGTTCCGGCTTTAATATTAAACGGCTGCGGTGTCGTGATCTGAAAATTCAGTTCGGGCGGCGTGATGCGTTCCAAATTTTGCGCGTCGGCGAAAAAGTCGAAAACTTCCGTAATCGGCAGTTCCAAAGTCAGTTCGCGTGTTAAAATGTGTTCTGCCATTATTTTTTAATCGAAAAACTTTTTTCAAATATTCTATCATTTTCGCTTTTATTTCCGCGTCTTTTGTGTTGATATTTGATTAAAATTTTTTCCATTTATTTCCAAAATGCGAATTCTGCAAATTTGTTCGGCAAAAAACTTCGGCGGCGGCGAAAAGCATCTGGTTGATCTGATCGGCGGTTTGACCGAACGCGGACACGAAATTTTCATCGCCGCCCCGAAAAATTCGCCGGTTCTCGAAAAATTGCCCGAAATTCCAAAAGAAAATATTCTGAAAATCAGTTTGCGAAATTCTCTGGACATTTTCGCGGCGAGAGGAATTGCAAAATTTATCGGGAAAAAAAGCGTCGAAATCGTTCACGCGCATTTGGCAAAAGATTATCTGCCCGCAAGTTTTGCCGTAAGATTTGCGGAAAACGCCAAACTCGTCTTAACGCGCCACGTTCTTTTCCCAATGAAATCGGCTCACAAACACGCGCTCGGAAATGTTTCAAAAGCGATTGCCGTATCAGATGCCGTCCGCGAAAATCTGCAAAAGATTTTTCCGCCCGAAAAAATTGTCGTAATCCCGAACGGAATAAAAATTGAAAATCCGGCAAACATTGATTATAAAAAACTGCGCGGAAAATTTCGATTCGAGCAGAGTATTCCGCAAAACGCTTTATTAATCGGCACAATCGGCGAATTGAAATTCTTGAAAGGTCAGAAGGATTTTGTAAAAGCGGCGAAAATAATCGTTGAAAAATTTCCCGACGCGCATTTTTTACTGATCGGCACGGACAATTCGGCAAACAAAAATTTTGAACGCGAACTCGAAAAAATGATCGCCGATTTTGATCTAAGCGGGCATTTTACAAAAATCGCTTGGGTTGAAAACACCGCGCCCACGCTTTCCGCTTTGGACATTTTCGTTTCCGCTTCACACACGGAAAGTTTCGGCTTGGCAATTCTCGAAGCGGCGGCAGCCAAACGCGCAATTGTCGCCACCGAAACCGAAGGTGCAAAAGAATTGATCGAAAACGGTAAAAGCGGAATTTTAACCGAAATTGCAAATCCCGAAAAACTTTCAGCCGCAATTTGCGAACTTTTAATTGATAAAAACTTACGGAAAACTTTGAGCGAAAATGCACAAATTCGGGCAAATGAAAATTTCAGTCTGGAGAGAATGGTTGACGAAACGGAAAAAGTTTATAAGGATTTGAAAACTCATCTCTAAAAACGATTTTTGTCGTCAAGATGGAAAATTATCCGATTAAACTATTTCAATTGGTTATCTGTTTTCACATTTAATTTTCAAAATCTCCTTAGTTTCGTTGAACGATTTTTCTAATTGGTTGATGCCGTTTTATTCGACATATTTTCCCGCGTTTGATATTGTTTGATTATGTTAAATTTCAAAAAAGGTTATTACGAAGAATTAGAATTTCTGAGAAGATTCAAAAATAGACCCGAAACTTTGAGCAGATTTTTTGCCGTTGTCGTTATCGCCTTGTCGTTTGTTTGTTTTTTTAGGTAATTCGTCAGAGAACAGAAAATTTTTAACGAGAGCGGTTTTCCGTTCTCGTTTTTTTCATTTATAATTGCTGGTTTATGCAAAACGAACAGACATCTTATCCACGAAATAAAATTAAAATTCTGCTGCTCGAAAATGTTTCCGAATCGGCAATTGCGGAATTTGAAGCAAACGGTTACACGGAAATCAAAAGGCTTTCGGGCGCACTCAGCGAAGACGATTTGTGCGAAGCGATCAAGGGCGTTCACATTGTCGGGATTCGCTCGAAAACGCAGATTACGGAGAAAATTTTGGACTGCGCCGACAAACTTCTGGCAATCGGCGCGTTCTGCATCGGCACGAATCAGATTGATCTGAAAACGGCGACCAAGAAAGGAATCGCCGTTTTTAACGCGCCTTATTCAAACACGCGCTCGGTTGCCGAACTCGTGATCGGGCTTTTTGTAATGCTTATCAGAAAGATCAGCGACAAAAATCTCGCCGCGCATCGGGGCATTTGGCTCAAAGAAGCGAAGGGAAGTTTTGAACTTCGCGGGAAAACTCTCGGAATCGTCGGCTACGGAAATATCGGTTCGCAGGTTTCGATTTTGGCGGAAAATATGGGCTTAAATGTGATTTATTACGACACGCTGACGAAACTTCCGCTTGGAAACGCGAAACAGGCGAAGACTTTGAAGGAACTTTTGAAAAAATCCGACATCGTAACGCTGCACGTTCCTTCGAGCGAAACGACGAAAAATATGATGAACGAAACGACGCTCAAAGACTTGAAAACGGGCGCGATTTTCGTCAATTATTCGCGCGGCGACGTGGTTGATTTGGACGCGCTCAAAAATTTGATAGAAAACGGCGCGATTTCCGGCGCGGCGATTGACGTTTTTCCGCAAGAACCGAAATCAAAGGGCGAAGAATTTGAAACGGTTTTGCAGAATCTGCCAAACGTGATTTTAACTCCGCACATCGGCGGTTCAACCGAAGAAGCGCAAATAAACATCGGCACGGACGCGGCTTCAAAATTAATCAAATATCTCGAACTCGGCTCGTCAAACGGCTCGCACACAGTTCCGCCCGTCAGCCTGCCCACACAAACCGGCACGCACCGCATTCTGCACATCCACGAAAATATTCCCGGCGTTCTAAGCGAAATAAACTCGCGCCTGTCCGAGAAAAATATAAATATTTTAGGGCAGTATCTGAAAACAAATGAGGAAATCGGCTATGTAATTTTGGATGTTGATACAAAACTTTCCAAAAAAGCGTTTGAGATTATGCAGCAAGTCAAAGGGACGATAAAAACGCGAATGGTTTATTAAAATTTGAACTTGAACTTGCTCTATTTCCTTAATAAATTTAAAGTTTGGATATGAAATCCGTGGAAATAAAGTCTTGGAAAACATATAAATTAGGCGATTTATGTAAACAAGACAAACTTATAGTTGACCCGTTTTCACAAGAAGCTAAAAAACTTCCATATCTAAGTCTTGAACATATAGAAAGCGAAACCGGGAAAATCTCAAAAAATGATATTGAGAGCATTGATGAAACAGTTAAAAGCAATACGTTCTTGTTTGATTCCCGCCACGTTTTGTATGGGAAACTCAGACCTTACCTTAATAAAGTTGCATTGCCGGATTTTAAGGGACGCTGCACCACAGAATTAATTCCGCTGCTTCCTACGGAATATATTCTTAGAGAATTTCTAGCTTGGATTCTAAGAAAACCTCAAACTATTGACTTGGCAATGCGTGAAAAAACAGGAGCGAGAATGCCTCGTGCAAATATGAAAAGCCTTTTTGAAATGCAGGTAAAAATTCCATCAATAAAAGAACAAAAAGAATTAGCAAAAAAAATATCTGCTAAGATGAAGTTAATTGAAGAAAATAAACAAATACATTTTGAGCAAATTAAATTGCTGGATACTTTAATAAAACAAACATTAAGGGAGTTTCCACATTTCTAAAAACATCAACAAAAATGAATGCAAAAAAGAAAAAATTTTTAGAATTAGGTTATCAAATAAGCGAAGGCAAGGCTTCAATAGATGGAATTTCGGAATTTGTTTCTCTTTTAATGCCCGAAACAGTTGGTTTGGTCAATGAGCATTTTTCTCCAAGACAATTAGTTAAGCAATCAAGAGAAATAGAACCTCTGCCCACAAATAAAAGACAACTTTCAAGTTATAGAACCCGATTGGGAACGATGCTCGAATACGCAATCAGCACACACTTAGATAGAGCTATTGAGGAAACTTTCGGAGTAGATTTAAGATTAACTTTTGCAGTTGCACACGAATATCCAGATTTCTATGTTAGGGATGCTGTTTTAGGACAGAGAGTTAGAATTGAGATGAAAGCTGTTGATGCCGATTCAGATGAACAATCGGCACGTTTTAGTGTGCTGAGTAGTCTTATTGAAGGCGAAAAAGATGTTGTCTTATTGATTGGTTGGGAGTGGAAGCAAACGATCACTGAAAATGGCACAGAGTGTGAATATCCCGAAATCTTTTCTTATGTAGTCGTGCCTTCTGCCGATTTAGCAGGTGAACGTGACCAAAGTGTTATTCTAAGAGGTGGAAAGATTGAAGATAATCGCATTCTAGTTCCGAGAAAAGGATTTATAGGCGAACTAACCGAAGACAAAGGAAATGCAGGGAAAATACTTCGATTAATTCATCACACCCGTAAAGCCGAACCATTTAAACTTTCTCAGCACGTTCAAAAATACTTACAATTTACCAAAACAGTTTCAGGAAGAGTCAAATCAGTAAAGAAATCTAAAAAAGACAAAACTTAAAATGACTATTACAGCAAAAAAAACGAAATTAAACTTACAAAATAAACATAAAACTCAGCAGTCGCTTAATAGAGTTTTTTGGTCTGTTTGCGATATTTTGAGACGGTCAAATTGTGCGGGTGTAATGCAGTATATTCCCGAACTTTCTTGGCTGTTGTTTTTAAGAATGTTGGATGAGCAAGAAATAGACGATACAGAAACTATTAAAAGTCCTTACAGATGGAAAGATTGGGCTAGTCCAAAAGGGTCTAAGCGGATTGAACTTGAGCAATCATCGGAGCATCTGTTGGATTTTGTTAAAAATGATCTCTTTCCATATTTTAAGAAAGTTAGTGAAACTAAAAATATTCCATTAAAATTCAAAGTAGTTTCTGAAGTAGTATCTCGTTTAAATACTACTAAAATTGATACCGAAGAAAATTTAACATCTATTCTGGATAGAGTTGACAAAATCACCACCGAAAAAATTGATAAAACGCACGTTTTTCCTATTTCACAAGTCTATGAAGGCTTATTGTTAAAAATGGGAGAAAAAGCTAATGATGGCGGACAGTTTTTTACGCCCAGAGAAGTAATCAGAATGATGATTAAAGTGATAAATCCTCAAATCAACGAAACAGTTTATGATCCCTGTTGCGGGACGGGCGGTTTTCTAGCTCAAACTTACGAATATATTCGAGAAAGTAATGAAATTAATAAAGATAAGCTGAAAATTATTAAAGAAAAAACATTTTTTGGACGGGAAAAAGAAAATCTGATTTTTCCGATAGCTTTAGCAAACTTAGTATTACACGGAATAGATTATCCTCAAATTTGGCACGGTAATACGCTTACAAGAAATGAAAATTATGGTGAATTTTTTTCTAAAAACTTTAAGTCAAAATTTGATGTAATTCTAAGTAATCCGCCATTTGGCGGAAAGGAAGGAGATGAAGCTAAAACATTTTTCGATTTCAAATCGGGAGCAACTCAAGTTTTATTCCTTCAACACATTATTGAAAGCCTCAAAAAAGGCGGACGGTGTGCAGTAATAGTAGATGAAGGTATTTTATTCAGAAATTCCGATAATGCTTTTCTGAATTTGAAGAAAAGACTTTTAGCCGAGTGCGATCTATGGTGCATTTTAAGTCTGCCAATTGGTGCATTTGCAGGAGCAGGAGCAGGCGTGAAAACTAATGTTCTCTTTTTCACCAAAGGAAAGCCTACTGAAAATATTTGGTATTATGATTTATCAGATTTGAAATTAGGGAAAAAAACGCCAATGACTGCAAAACATTTTGCTGATTTTTTAAATTTATTACCCGAAAAACCGGATAGTCAAAGAAGTTGGACAGTTAGCAAAAAGAAGAGCGAAAATAGAAATTATGACTTAAAGGCAGCAAATCCAAATATAAAATTTTTTGAGAATACGCTATCTAAGCCAGAAATAATTTCTCTTATAAATAAAAATAATAAGCAAATCAACAAATTAACATCAAAGCTAAGTGCCGGTGATTTCTAAAAAAATTATATGTAAGAATTATTTTGCCAATCTTTCAGCAAGCAATTTATAAACGTGATAATTATAGACAAGTCCGATGTGCGTTCCCGTAACTTCAAAATTGTTTGCTGAAAAACGCGACACGCAGTTGCGCCAATCAACTATTCCGTCGGTTTTCGTGTAAACGGCTGTTTGTCTGATCTTTTTAGGCAGAAAACTCTGTAAAGCGTTGACGGCGGGGCATTTACAATAGCCCGTGTAGCAGTTCGGAAAATCCGCTTTGTCGTTTTTAGCGAAAATTCGGCTGCGGATTCTTTTTGAAACTTCTAAAACTTTCGGATGCGAGCGAACGCCGCGAAATGGCGAGGCGAGAGTCGTCACCGATTCGATCAGATCGGTTCGCTGAATCGCGGCGGAACGCGATAAAAC
Organism: Pyrinomonadaceae bacterium; assembly: GCA_965214585.1. GTDB lineage: Bacteria > Acidobacteriota > Blastocatellia > Pyrinomonadales > Pyrinomonadaceae > JAHCHG01. The sequence goes on from OZ243957.1 coordinate 2,624,504, forward strand.
GCCGCCTAAACTGTGTCCGATCAGGTGGACTTTTTTTCCCGTTTCCCTGTGCGCCGTTTCAATTGTTTCGAGCAGTTTTTCGGAGAGCGTATTCAAGCAGTCGGCATTCCAGCCGATATTTGAAAGATAGGATTTGTAGCCGATGCGTCCGAGCCACATATAAAGTTCGTAGAGATACAAATCCGAACCCAAAAAACCCGGCACGACAATTGCCGCCGAATCGTCGCCTTTCGGCACGCCGAAGCCGTAATAAAGGGGCGAAAGATGAAGCAAAGTCCAGTCAACGCCGACCAAGGACTCAAACCAGATCGGCAAAGCGGATTCGCGTGCTTCCCTGTCAAAACCCGTCAAAACTTCAATTTCGCCTTCTAAAATGTCCATTTATTTTTTAGCTGTTTTCGCTTTCGATCTTTGTTTTTCCAAATCGTCAATTACCGCTTTCAAATCCGCAAAACTCGCATCCAGAAATTCTCTGAATTTTTCAACGTCCTTCATCGCCTTTTTATCGGATGAAAGTCCGAAGTAGAGAGTTTGATTATAACTCAAAATCGCGCATCCCAAGCCGATTCCATAGCCAATCGGCACGTATGGATAATATTTCGTCATCTTCTGCCCGACAAGATAAAGCGGAATCTGCGGACCGGGAACATTCGTCGCCACCATATTAAAAGGCGGAAACGGCAGATCGGCAATCGCGCCCAAAACAGACTGAACGGGCGCGGGCAAAATCGAAAACATCGAACCGACCATCAACAAACCGCCCGCCAAATTCGCTTCTTTCATTATGCCCGTTTTTTCGTTGATATACGCAAATCTTTCGGTTAAATCAGTAATATCCAGAGGAACTTCGACGGGCAGAATCGAGATCAGATTGCCGAGAGAACCGCGTTTATCGTCCTGCCTAAGACTGACCGGCACCATAAAACGCACGATCTGTCCTTCGATTTCCTGTTCGTGATGTGCGACATAACGCGAAACGGCTTCGCTTAAAATTGTTAAAACGACATCATTTACAGTTCCATTTAAAACGGTGCGAATTTCTCTCGCATCTGCGAAAGGAATTTCGCTCCACGCCAATCTTCGCTCGCCCGAACATTCGCCGTTAAACGGCAGCAACGGCGCGGGAGTCATCGCCGCGGGTAAAACTTCCGCAAGACTCGGCAGTTGTTCCGCCGCTTGCGGATTCAAAAGTTTCGATGCCAGAAGCAACATTCCGCCCTGCATTTCCATCATCCGATTCATTCCTTCTTCCATTCCGCCAAGTAGAGAATCAAAAAATGTGCGTGTCGGATCATCAGTTTTTTTCGGCTTCGGCATTTCTTTCGGCTTCGGCGGAACGGGCGAACCTTCGGGCGTAATATCAAAGATAATTTTTATCAGATCAACTCCCGAAATTCCGTCAACCATACAATGATGAACCTTGACGATCAGCGCGGATTTTTTCGCATCTGCGAGATCGTTGACGATAAAAATTTCCCAAAGCGGTTTTTCTCTGTCCATCACGCCGCTCATTTTCTCGCCCGCTAAATCTATTAAATCTTGATCTAATAATTTTTTCTTCGATTTTATCTCGAAAATGTGATTGTTAATGTCGAAATCTTCGTCAAATTCCCACGTCGGATGCGCGATATTAAACGGGTCGGGAACAACTTTTTGCGTGTAGCGCGTGAGCAGATGCAGACGGTCTTCGAGGTGCTTGACAACCTTTTTGCGGTCAAGTTTGCCTTCAAAAATGCTCGTGCTGCCGATGTGCAGCGGACATTCTTTTTTCTCAAGATACAGAAATACCGAGTCGAGAGATGTTAAACGGCGATTTAATTCAGGCTGACTCATTTTGATTTCGGATGTCGAATTTCGGATTTCGGATTTTTAGGCATTCAATAAATTTATTCTTGTGTTAAACCGCTTACATCATAAGACATCGCAATCAGATCGTGTGTGCGGTCTTTGCGATCAATTACATAATCGGCAAGCAGTGCTTCGATGCGGAAGCCGAGTTTTTCAAAAACCTGCACCGCGCTTTTCTGTTCCGCCGCCATACGCGCGACAACTTTTTGCAAATCGAGTTCTTTCGCTATTGCGAAAAGTTCACCGGCTAAAATATGTCCCAAGCCGATTCCGCGAACTTCGGGCGACAAAAGCAGAATCATTTCGCCAAGATGCCTCGTCCAAATCTGGTCCGTGTGCATAAGGCTGCCGTGTCCGACGAGTTTTCCGCCCGATTCGACCAAGATCGTGTGCCAACTTCCTTCCTCGTTTCGCTCAACCCAACGCTCGACAAAATCTTCGTCCGTTACGTCAAATGAAAGAAAAAGCAGATCATCTTCCGGCAGAGAACGTCCGAATTCCAAAAGCGCGTCTTCATCTTCCGGTTTCATCAAACGCAAGGTAACTTCGGTGTTTTTCGCCTTCGTCGTCCACGGATATTTTCTTTTCGTCGCCGCTTGTTTTGCCATTTATTTCCTCAAAAAACAATTTATTTATTTTCTTTCGAGCTGCCGAAAATCGGCATTTGCTGTGCCATATCGAGCCAGCGTTTTTGAATTTCGACGTAACTGCTCATCGTCGCTTCCGCAAAATCGGCTAGCGCGGCGGCGGATGAATTTTCGTCCAGATTCATTCCGTCTTTGACGGCTTTAACCATTTGTTTGTTCTGCTCGGCAGCAAAATCGAGCCACGTTTTACGCATTTTGATAATCGTATCCAAACCTTGTGCAGTTGCGTTCTGAACATTGCCGATGATATTCGGATCGGACAAACTCGCGCCCGATTTAACGGTTTGCATTAATTCTTCGCTTTGTCCGATGGCGATCTCCGACCACTTTCTCTGCACATTTACAAAATCTTCGATGCTCTGCTGCGCCCACTTCGCAAGTGCGTCGGACGGCGCGTTCTCCGTCATTCCCGCGACGTTTGAAACCGTCTTGAAAACCGTTTCGTATTGTTTCGTCATCAATTCGAGCCACATTTTCTGCGCTTCGGTCAATTGATAAACAATCTTTTCCGCCCATTCCGCGCTGATTTCAGGAGTTTTTGCCGCCTGTTTCTTCGTTTCGGCTTTTGGCGTTTCCTGTTTTTTCTCAGAACCTGCCGTTTTGGAAGCCTTTTTTGCAGGCGGTTTTGCTATTCCTTTTTTCGCTTTCGGTTTAGCTTTGCTTGTTGATTCCGTCTTTGCTTTTGTTTTGGAAGCGGTCTTTTTTTTCGCCGCTGTTTTCTTTTTTGTTTCTGCCATTGTCTTGTTAAATTATGTCTGTAAATTTTTGATAGAAAACTTCTACGATCAATTTACCATAAATTTTTCCCTTTGTGATTATATTCAGTTTATAAATTTTAACACAAATTAAAAAAAGCCCGCAGTTTTTCACTACGGGCTTTTTCGATTTTTCTAAATTATTTTGCTGCCGATTGTGCCTTATCTGCAACATTTTCGACTGTTTCGCCGACATTGCTGAGAATATTTTTGCCGAGATTGACAACTTCTTTCTGCAAAGGAAGTTCCATATTCGCAGTTGCGGTAATTAAACTTTCACCCGCTTTTGAAAAAAGTTTGATCCAGTCCTGACGAATTTCAGCCGCCGTGTCCCAGTAGTTTTTTGCAACTTTTAACGCTTCGACATTTGTATCGTAACCGACTTTATACATTCCTTCGACGTAATCTTCGGTAACTTCCATAGTCTTAACAGTCGCGTCAAGCGTAGCTTTTGCGCTTCTTTCGGTTAAATCCGTTGCTTTGTCAATCGTTTCGCTAAGTTGTGATTTCTTTGTATTTGCCATTGTAAATTTTTCTCCTTTTTAACTTTCTAAAATATTTTCTATAATTTTTAAGCGGAATATTTTGCCGCTCTATGTTTTTGAGATTAAAATATTTCAATTATCTTGTCAAGCGTTTATTTCGCATTTGCGAAATAAATTTTGCAACAAAAAGTTAAACTTAATAATTACAACAATTAAAATTTTCACAAAATGTGAATAAAGTGAAGTTTTGTAATAAATCAGAACCGTGAGCGATAGCGAACGGGTAAAATCTGCGCTTTCCAACTGCAAAATTAACCAAGTCGCTATCGCTCCCTGTTCTGATTGATTGATTCGCAAATGCTAAGAAAATAATTTATTTGATGAAAAATATAAATTAGTGTCGCATTTTATGATATTATTTTTCTAATATATGGCGAGAAAGAAAAAGCAAAAAGAAGAATCGGACGAACTTTTAATAAAACGATACAGCAATCGTCGGCTTTATAATACGGAAACGAAAGATTACGTCAGCTACGAAGATTTGGCGAAAATCGTGCGCGGCGGCAGCGATATAAAAGTTATTGATTCAAAGTCCAAAGAAGATGTCACGAAATCGGTTTTGATACAAGTGATCTTAGAAGAAGAAAAGAACGACAAAACCGTTTTGCCGACGGATTTTCTATTTCAGGTTTTGCGCTCGCGCGATGATTCTTTGCAGGATTTTTTCAAAAATCATCTTTCGGCAAGTTTCGAGGCATATTTGAAAACCAAAGAAGAATTCGACAATCGCTTCCGAAGCATTCTGAAATTGGCGTTTTCCGCGCCGCAAACTTTTGAAAAACTCATTCCCGGCGCGGAAGTTATGCGCGAAGTGTTAACAGGTAAAATCAGAACAGGGAGCGATAGCGACTTGGTAAATGATGAAGATGAAGAGAGTTAAACAAAACGGGAAACGCCACTTTATTCATTGAAATCCGGCAATGGTTTTCCTTGTCCATTGATTACATAATCAACTGCTTTTTCGATACTTTTCTCCGTCCACAACCAACGCTTACTGCCTTTTTCAGCCCACGGAGAATTTTCAGACCGCCAGCAATTTGCTTTTCGCATCTCGCGTGTGGCATTTGCTTTTAAGGCAATCAAAACTTTGTTCGGATGTTTCGCTCCGACCGCAACGACAGTATGAATATGATTTGTTCTTGCATTCAAAGCGTAAATTTTCCAACCTCGAATTTGACAAGTTTCCCGCACGGCATTTTCAACTACTTTTCGCATTTGGGCTGTCAATTTTACAGGCTCATTCTTGAGCAGATTTTTATTATAATCCGCCCATTTCTGATTTGGTTTTATGAACGGAGTTTGATAAATATTGTGAGTTCTGTCAACTGAACCGCGCTCATCTCCGTGCAGCCAAGTTCCGTAGCTTCTAAACGTAATAAGATAAGCTAAGGGAATTCCGGTGTCATTCCATTCTTTTGCCATAACATTCTTATCAGAACCGCAAGCGGTAGCGAGCGGGTATTTTTTACGCTAATTATTTTATCACGTTTAGCAAGTCGCTATCGCTCCCTGTTCTGATTTTTACCAAGTCGCTATCGCTCCCTGTTCTGATTATCTGTTTCTGCCGTATTTTTCGTGGCTCGAAACCCAGTCGCTCGAAGAAATTGCCGAACCGAGCGAGATTTCGCCCGCGAGGACAACGCCGGCGACGATTTCGGCTAATTTGTTTACGCCGTTTTTGCCGTAGCAGTTTAGAATTTCGAGGCATTCTTTTTGAGTTGCGAGCGAAGTTCCGCCGCCGTAAGTTGCGACGATTAAAGACGGAATTGTAATTGAAATATACAAATCTTTTTCCGGTGTAATTTCCGAATAAATTATGCCCGCCGAGCTTTCCGAAACATTTGCCACGTCTTGTCCGGTGGCGATAAACATCGCCGTAATTCCGTTTGCCGAATGCGCTCCGTTGTTGTTTGCGCCCGATAGAATCGAGCCGACGTTTGCCACGCCCGCGTGATAAACGAGCGATTCAGGTTCGACGCGCATATGTTCGATCAAGATTTGTCTGGGAATCGTGCATTCCGCCGTAACGCGCTTGCCGCGTGTTCGCATAATATTGACCTGCGAGGCTTTTTTGTCGGTGGCAAAATTCGATTCGAGATAAAAATGCTTGATTTTATATTGTTCGTAATTGTCAATGATCCAACTGCACGCCGCAAAAGTGGCGCGTCCGACCATATTTTGACCAGCCGCGTCGCCCGTCGTGTAATTAAAACGCACGAAAACGAATTTGTTTGAAGTGTATGGATCGAGGTCTTTGAGTTTGGCGATGCTCGAAGTCGCTTCGGCTTGCTCGCGTATTTCATCGAAATTATCGAACATCCACGAAACGAATTTTCGCCCTTCGCGTGCGTCTTCAAAAACAAAAACCGGCGCACGCTGCATCGCGTCGCTGACGACGGTTGATTTTACGCCGCCCGACAAATTCAAAACTTTTATGCCGCGATTGTAAGAGGCGATCAAAGTTCCTTCCGTCGTCGCCAGCGGAACGAGAAATTCGCCCTGTGCAAATTCGCCGTTGACTTTGATCGGTCCGGCAAAACCAATCGGAATTTGCGCCACGCCCGTAAAATTTTCGCAGTTTCCTTCCAAAATATGCGGGTCGAATGAATAATTTTTGATGTGTTCGAGTTTCGTATCTGAATATTCCGCGACAAATTCCTGCCGTTTTTCGATAATTTTTTCCGAATAATCGTCCGCATTATCGCGCGGAATCCGCACTTCGTAATTTTCCGTTTCGGCAATCGCGTCTTCGACCTCGAATTTCAGAGAACCGTAACCTTTGGCTTTGACGGCAATATTTATTTTGTATTTTCCGTGTTCCAAATTCGCAGTTTCGGCGTGAACGTCAATCGTTTTGCGAAGCGGAAAATCAATCGGATTATCGTCCGAAACGGCAGTTGCGGGCATCGTTTCGCCGTCGCCGAAATCGAACGTAATTTTGTCTTTCGGAATTTCTTCGCCGCCGATTTTGACCGATTGCAATTCGGAAAATTTCACGTCGGTCAGACGGTTTTTGATGGAAAATTTTACGCCGCCGTCGGTATTTTTCAAGCTGTTGTTCGTGTAGAGTTGCCGCAGAAGCATACTCGGAATCGGAAAGAATGCCATAGGTTTGTTTTGTCCTTTTTAAGTCAGAACCGCGAGCGACAGCGATTGGGTTAATTTTTGAAGTATGTATTTTTCGCGCTTACCAATTCGCTGTCGCTTCCTGTTCTGATTTGAATTTGCTGAATTTTACTTTTGTTCTCGAATAAATTCAAATTCGACTGAACTTTAATGATTTTCAAATCTGAATTAAACTGTTTATATGAAAATTTTTCTGATAATTTTTTCAATCTTTATAATTTCCGCAATTACGGTAAATGCACAATGGCAAAAACAAAATGTCGAAACCGACGCGAGTTTTCGCGGACTTTCGGTTGTCAACGACAATGTGATCTGGGCAAGCGGAACGGGCGGAACTTTTATTCGCACGACAGACAGCGGGAAAACTTGGAAAGTCGGAACTGTGGCAGGCGCGGAAAAATTGGACTTCCGCGACATCGAAGCGTTTGACGCGAATACGGCTTACGTTTTGAGCATCGGAAACGGCGAAAATTCGCGGATTTATAAAACGACGGACGGCGGCGAGAGTTGGAAACTGCAATTTAAGAACGAGGACGAAAAAGCGTTTTTCGATTCTATTGCATTTTGGGACGCTGAAAACGGAATGGCGCAAAGCGATCCGGTTGACGGGAAATATCTCTTTCTTCGCACGACAAACGGCGAGAATTGGGAAAAAGTTTCTACGACAAAAATGCCCGCCGCAAAACAGGGCGAAGCCGCGTTTGCCGCGAGCGGAACTTCGATAATTGCACAAGGAAAAAACCGAATTTGGCTGGTTACGGGCGGCAATGACGCGCGGGTTTTTCGCTCTAATAATCGCGGCAAAACTTGGAAAGTTTCCGACACACCAATTACAAACGGAACGGCGGGAAGCGGAATTTTTTCAATCGCAATGCACGACAAAAAACGCGGCGTAATTGTCGGCGGAAACTACGAGAAACCGGATGAAGCAAATAATAATTTGGCGTTTACAAGCGACGGCGGAAAAAGTTGGAATTTGGCAAAAGGTTTAAACGGTTATCGTTCGGCGGTTGATTATATTGATGAAAATACACTTATCGCCGTCGGTTCAAGCGGTTCGGATATTTCAAATGACGGCGGAAAGACTTGGAAAAACTTGGACAAAGAAAATTATAATTCCGTGCAATCAAAAGGAAAAAATGCGACTTGGGCGGTTGGCGCGAAAGGCTTAGTTGCACATTTTTCTGATCCTTTATCTCTGCTGAAAATAAATACTGTTGATGTGAATCAATAGTAGAAAAAAGTTTATTGAAAACAAAAAAGTTAGCGATTTGCACGGAACGCCGTCCATCTTGGCGGCAATGATCGTCGCTTGGGCGCGAAAAAGTTTTTGTTTATCCGAAACGCCATAAATAACAAGTATATTTTTCGCGTCTGTCGCACTCATTGCCGCCAAGATGGACGGCGTTCCATAGAAAAATAAAAAATGGATTTACAAAAACCTGAAAAAACGCTTTCCTGCACAAAGGAAACGACGCTTGAAAATGAACAAATGGTCGAACTTTATCGTTATCTTAAAATGACGAGAATGTTTGACGAAAAGACGGTTTTGCTGAAAAAACAATCGAAACTGACAGGCGGAGTTTTTACATCTTTGGGACAGGAAGCAACGGCTGTCGGAACGGCTTTTGCGCTTGAATCGCAGGATTTTATCGCGCCGCTTATCCGCGACATCGGCGCGTGTTTTGTCAAAGGAATTGAGCCGCGCACGATCTTTTTGCAGTATTTCGGACGCGGCAACGCGCCTTCGCGGGCGACAGACGTGCAGTTTCATTTTGCCGATTTTGAGAAAGGAATGATCGGTCCGATTTCGCATTTGGGCGATATGGTTTCGGTAATGGCGGGCGTTTTGATCGCATCGCGTTTGAAAAAGGAAAACCGCATCGCTGTCGTTTACTTGGGCGAAGGCGCGACTTCGACGGGCGCGTTTCACGAAGGAATAAATTTTGCCGCCGTTCAGAAACTTCCTTTGATAACCGTCATTGAAAACAATGGCTACGCATATTCCACGCCGACGAGCGATCAATGCGCCGCCGAGCATTTTGTTGATAAAGCAATCGGTTACGGCATCAAAGGCTTGCAAGTTGACGGGAACGACATAATCGCCTGCTACGAAACGATGAAAACAGCCGCCGAATATGCGCGAGGCGGAAACGGTTCGGTTTTGATTGAGGCTCTGACTTACCGCCGAAAAGGACACGCCGAACACGACAATCAAGCCTATGTTCCGAAGGGCGAAATTGATTGGTGGGCGGAAAATAACGATCCGATTCTGCGTTACGAAAAGTTTTTAATTGACGAAAAGATTTTGACGCGCGGGGAAATGGACGAAATCGAGGCGGAATTAAAGGAATTTTTGAACGCGGAAGCCGAATTTGCGGAAAATTCGCCGCTGCCGTTTGCGGAAGACGCGGCGCGGGAAGTTTTTGATAATAATATCGTAAAACCGGCGTTTAAGAAAAAAGTTTTGGAAAGGTAAAGAGAATGAACAAAAGATTTATCAGCGTTCCATTTAAGATGGTGGAAGCAAAAAGCGGATTTTCCAGTCTTGACGGAATGGCGAAAATTTCGCCTGCCGGAATTGTTCTGGAATATGAAGAAAAATTTATCGGTTTGATAAAGCAGGGCATCAAGGAAGTCCGCGTTCCGATTGAGGAAATTGAGCGAATCAAATTTAAAAAAGGCTGGGTGCAGACAAAAATCGAAATTTGGCTTAATAATTTTCAGACGCTCAGCCAAATCCCTAACAAAGACGGGCGCATAATTTTAGAACTCGCCAAAGAAGACCGCGACACGGCGCAAAAGGGCGTTGACGTTTTGGAAAAATCCGCTGCCGAATACAAAAAAGAAATCCCGCCGCCGAGAACTTCCGTCAAAAGTTTGTTTGACGATATTGAAACATCCGAACTGAATGAAAAATAATTTACGTTCGCTAACAAGATTTGCTATCATTTATTTTGAGGAATCGAAAGCAACAAAAAACGCTTAAAGATATTTTCGTAACGCCGACGAAGGCGAATATAAAGTTTTCGGATATTGAAAAGTTGTTAATATCTCCGGGCGCGACGGTCAAAGAGGGAAGAGGTTCGCGCGTCGGTTTCGTAATGCCGAATGGTCTTAGTTGGCAAGCGCATCGTCCGCATCCGCAAAAGGAAGCGAAAAAATATGTGGTTGATTCCGTGCGTAATTTTTTGAAGGAGTCGGGTTATGAATAATTTACTGGAATACAAAGATTTTAAGGCAAAAATAGAGTTTTCCGCCGACGATAATGTTTTTTTCGGCACTATTTTGGGAATCGAGGATTTTATCACTTTTGAAAGCGAAACCGTAGAAGGATTAAAAGACGCTTTTAAGGAAGCCGTCGAATTTCACATCGAACTGTGCGAGGAAACGGGAAAGGAAATAAAAAAAAGCTATTCGGGAAAAGTCTTTCTGCGTTTGCCCGAAGAACTTCACGCCAGAATCGCCGAAACCGCGCGGGCGAAAGGTAAGAGCATCAACGAGTTCGGAATAGAGATTTTTGAATCGGCGGTTTAGACACGGTTAAAATTCGGTCAAAAGTTTGTTTGACGAAAATTGAACGACGGAATTCGGGAAAAAATAACTACTGAATTCATAAAACAAAAGCCAACTTGCGAAGAAATAAATAACAGGAATAAATAGAATAAATGAGATAAAAAACATTTACGCCTACTCTCAAATATCTACGAAAATGAACAAAGACGAACTGATCTCAATATTATAAAGTAAATGCTAACGATAGTTTTGGCGAGCGTAAACCTTTCCAGTTTTAGAGTCAAATATAATCAAAGATATTATTTTGAACTTTAAGGTTTTTGAACTATCTAGTTCTACAGGAATACCACTAGCTGCAACCTTAAGACGACTCTTCATAATTTTTGCCTCATCAGGAGACATAGATACTTCTGGAGTTGTATAAGCGTATCTCCATGCCGTATTCCATTCATAACCCCCACAATAATTAGACCCATAATTAATCATTTTCTCGAGATTTCTGCAACCCCACTTTACTAGTTCAAGAGATACTACACCTAGAGTTTTATTTCTTGTTTTCATAATGCTCGGAGAATAATAAAATTCAAATTTACGCTCTTCAGCTGAATAACTTGGTTCTTTTGGTAAAAGAAGATACACATCTTTGATTTTCTTACCGTCAATCATTAAGCTGCTACCCGTTTTTTCTATACGACTAATATACTCTTCCTCCGTTTCAAACTCCGACTTACGAAACTGATTGCTTTTGAATATATCCAAGATAAAGTCAACATCAGTTATTACATAGAGTTGATCATTTTCTTCAACCTCTTGTGATTTTTGTATTGGCTGAGTCTTTTCTTCCGGTAAAATCGGCGGTAAAAACGGCTTTGGATCGGATTCCAACGCGTTTCTTCTCGCTTGCGATTTTTGTATTGGCTGAGTCTTTTCTTCTTTGTAAAGCCAAGTTTTGTCGGGCTTAAGAATAACCTTTTTACCTTCCGGTGTAGTTACTTCAATATCTTGCCCAAAAACCTGTAAGCTAAGAATAATAAAAATTAATATAAGTATTATTTTTGAATACATAAATCGTGAAATCCTGTTGAATAATAAAAAAGCAGTATAATAAGATATTTACAAATTATACTAAAAAATTTAAACTTTATTATCAAACATTCAACTTTAATTAATCAATGATGCTAATTGAAAAAGTCACGGAAAAGTATCTAAAGTGTAGGTGACGAAGCTAAACAAAAATGAATAAAACATTAACTTATAAAAATTTTAAGGCGAAGATAGAGTTTGATGGCGACGATAAAATTTTTTTCGGGCGCGTTTTGGGCGTTGAGGAGATTATCGGTTTTCACGGCGAAACTGTTGAAGAACTCAAAACGGCGATGAAGGAAATGATAGATTTCTATCTTGAAAGCTGTAAAAAGAACGGGAAAAAGTCTAAAAAAAGTTATTCGGGCAAAGTTTTTCTGCGTCTGCCCGAAGAACTTCACGCCAGAATCGCCGAAAATGCACGGGCGAAGGGCAAGAGTATCAACGAGTTTGGAAAAAGGTTTTTGAATCGGCGGTTTGATGAAATTATGAAAACAGATAAATTCGGAATAGATTATAGATGAAAGCTGACAGATTATAAATTAAAACGGCGTATTTGTTATCTTTTATCTATAATCTATCAGCTATTCCGAATATTTTTGTCTGAACCGCGTCGGTTGCCGAAAAGTAACGCCGTATAAAATTTGATGAAAAAATGGCTTATAAGAATTGGCGGCGTGATTAGTTTGATTTTGCTCATAATCGTCGCCGTTTTGATTTGGAATGAATTCGATTATTCGGTGATAAAAAAGCGCGTAAACAACGAAAATCTTCCGACGGTAAAAGCCGATTGGCAGGGAACGCCCGTTGACCAAAAGGGAAGATTTGTCAATCAAAAATATCCGTTTTTGCCTTCGACGATTGATCTGCTCAAATGGCAGTTAAGCGCGAATCCGCAAAAGGAAGAAAAGCAGCGCGACAGTTCGCCGCTTGAGATAAAAGACGCGGGCGGATTTTTGAGTTCAAACGAAGACGGCATAATCTGGTTCGGACACGCGAGTTTTTTAATCCGAATCGGCGGCGTGAATATTTTGACCGATCCGGTTTTCGGCGAGCCTTCGTTTATCGAAAAGTATATAGACGTTCCCACGCCGCTGCCGAAAATCGAAAAACTCGATTACGTTTTGATTTCTCACGACCACCGCGATCATTGCGACGAAACGACAATTCGGAAAATTGCGGAAAAATTTCCCGAAGCGAAATTTCTCGCGGGCTTAAAAATGGAAGAACTCATTGGTGATTGGAAAAACGAATCAAACGAGATGCAGACGGCGGGCTGGTTTCAAAAATTTTCAATGCCCGAAGAAAACGTAAAAATCTATTTCACGCCCGTCAGACATTGGAGCAGACGCGGGCTTTTCGACACGAACGAACGGCTTTGGGGCGGCTTTATCATCGAAAGCGAAGCGGCGACAATTTATTTCGGCGGCGACAGCGGTTATTCGGTTCATTACGAGCAATTGGGTGAAGTTTTTCCCGAAATTGATTATTTTTTAATCGGAATCGGCGCGTATAAGCCGCGCTGGTTTATGAAACCGAATCACAATTCGCCCGAAGACGCGCTTAGAGCGTTTCAGGATTCAGGCGCGAAATATCTCGTGCCGATGCACTACGGAACATTCAATTTATCGGACGAGCCGCCGAGCGAGCCGCTGCGTTTGCTGAGAGAAAAAGCGTCGGAAATGGATTTGAATGATAAGATCAAAATGCTTAATATCAACGAAAATATCGAATTTAAATAATAAATTTAAGCGGTTTTTGGTGAAGTGTTAAAATGGACGAAAAGGAGTTTAGATATGAGCGAAGTTTTAGAAATAAAATATCCCGAAACGCATTTGCCGCCGGAAATAATTGGGGAAGAAGAAATTCTTTATCCCGAATCACACGAGGACGATATGGGCGAATCGAGCATTCATTATCAACTAATCAGCTATTTTTTCGACGCTGTAAAATTTTTTTTGAAAGACCAAAAAGACGTTTTTATAGCGGCGAATATGAATTTGTATTATAGGGAAAAAAATCCGAACAAATACTACACTCCCGATATTATGGTCGCTTTCGGCGTTTCCGGTCACAATCGAAAAGTTTATAAATTGTGGGAAGAAGAAGTTTGTCCCCAAGTGATTTTTGAAGTTTCATCCGATACGACTTGGAAAAAAGACATCAGCGATAAGGTCGAAGATTACGGACTTTTGGGCGTAGATGAATATTATCTGCTCGATCCCGAAAATTTATATCTTCCGCTTCCGCTGATGGCTTATCGGCGCGATGAAACGGGACGTTTGCGGCTTTTGTTGACAAATGACAACCGCGTTTTATCGCCGCTTTTGAAACTCGAAATTGTTTGGGAAAATAGAAAATTCAGGCTTTTCGATCCCGAAAATCAGGAATTTTTGTTGACGACGGAAGAAGCAAAAACTAAGGCTGATAAACTTCAATCGGAAAATGAGCGTCTGAAAGCCGAGTTGGACAGACTGAAAGCCGAATTGAAAAATCGAAACTGATTATGAGATTTACAAATTTATTCAAACTGCAAGCGTTTGTTTATTTCGCCGCTTGTTTAATTTTTACAGGCGCATTTTCTATGAATTTAAAAGCACAGAGCGAATCGAAAAACGTGCCGCGAGATTGGCAGACTTTGGCGGAAAAAACGGATTATCGCAAAAGTTGGAATTACGCCGACACGATTGCTTTTGCGGAAAAATTAGCGAAAGCGTCCGATTTGATCGAGTATAGATCGTTCGGCAAAAGCGGCGAAGGCAGGGATTTGCCTGTTTTGATCGTATCGAACGACAAAGATTTCACCCACGAAAAAGCGAAGAAAAGCGGCAAGGCGATAATTTTTATTCAAGCGGGAATTCATTCGGGCGAAATTGACGGAAAAGACGCGGGATTTGCGCTGATCCGCGACATTGCGATCACGAAAACGCGGCTCGATTTGTTGAAAGACGCGGTGATTTTGTTTGTGCCGATCTACAATGTGGACGGACACGAAATGTCTTCGCCGTATAACCGTATAAATCAGAATGGACCCGATGAAATGGGCTGGCGGGCGACGAGCGCGAACTTGAATTTGAACCGCGATTATATGAAAGCGGACGCGCCGGAAACGCGCCATTGGCTGAATTTGTGGAATGAATGGAAGCCCGATTTTTTTATAGACTGCCACGTTACCAACGGCGCGGATTTTCGTTACAACATCACATACGAATACGCGCATCACGGGGAAATTTCGCCGTTTTTGAAAAACTGGATGGACGAGCATTTTGACGGCGAAGTTGTGCCGAAAGTGGAATCGGAAGGCAATCTTTTAACGCATTATTTGTCGTTCGGCGGGCGCGAAGTTACGAGCGGAATTTACACATTTATCGCCACTCCGCGTTTTGCGACCGGCTACACGCCGCTTAGAAACCGCAACGGTTTACTGATCGAAGCGCACAGCTTAAAGCCTTATAAATTGAGAGTTCGCGGAACTTACGACGTTTTGCGCTATACAATTGAAGAAATTATAAACAATAAAAAAAGTCTTTTTGAAGCGAACAAAAAAGCCGACGAAGCGACAATCGAGCGCGGCAAAACTTACGACGCGAGCCGCGAATTTCCGCTGCGTTTGCAAATTACGGACAAAGCGACGGATTTTGATTTCAAAGGAGTTGAATACAAAAAAGAGATGAGCGAAATTTCCGGCGCGGAACGCTTGATCTACGGCATAAAACCGCTTGACATAAAGATCAAAAAATATGACGACGCGCGGATTGCCGCTTCCGTCGCGCCGCCGCTTTATTACATTGTTCCGCCGCAGTGGAACGACGCAATCGAAGTGATAAAAGCGCACGGTTTAAAGTTTGAAAAAATCCGAAAACCTCTGAAAATCGAAGTCGAAAGTTACCGTTTTGAAGACGTGAAATTTGCGGACAATTCGTTTGAAGGGCACGTTCCGGTAAGTTTTAAAACCGTTCCCGTAACGGAAACGCGGACGTTTCCCGCAAATTCGATAATAATTCCCCTTGACCAAACGGCGGCTGACGTGGCGATTCATTTGCTTGAGCCGAATTCGCCCGATTCTTTTATGTTCTGGGGATTTTTCAATCCGATCTTCGAGCAGAAAGAATACGGCGAAGGTTATGTTATTGAAAAACTCGCCCGCGAAATGCTTGAGAAAAGTCCCGAATTAAAAAAGGAATTCGAGGAAAAATTAAAGGATGAAAATTTCGCCAAAAATCCATTTGCGCGTTTAAATTTCTTTTACACACGCTCGCCGTATTTCGATAAAAACATCAATCTTTATCCGGTCGGGCGGATTGTGAAGAAGTTGGATGAGAAGATTTTGAAGTAATAATATGGCAAATAAGAAACTCACTAATAATGAGGTTTTAGAAATCCGAAAAACTATGGCTGGTTTGAAAGGTAGAGCTAGTTCTTATTTAGCTAAAGAATTAGCAAAAGAATACGGAGTTCATAAAACTAGAATTTACGAGATAACCGAAGATTTAAGAGCAAAAAGAAATACTCGTTCGGATAAAGGAAAGCGTAAAGCAAATTGGGATGATAATCCGTTTCTTGATCTGGCACTTCGTCTTATTATAACAAAATCAATGAAACCAGAAGACGCTTATAAAAAGGCAAAGGATGAAGGTTATAGAGTTCCGGTTTCTTTAGAAACTTTCAAGCGTTATTTGAAAGAAGACAGCCTCTGGATACCTAAAGAAATTCCAAAAACAAAAAAGAGGAAAAAGAAAGTTCCAACAGGTATAGTTTTAGACGATGATATTGCAGAAGTTTTTACTGATTCCGAATCCGTCAATCAGGCTTTGCGCGGACTGCTTCCGATTATCCAGAAGCAGGCGGAGAAGGTTCAGCATTCATAACAACACTTTTTTCCAACAATTTAGCTGAAACGGTTTGAATTGCAGATAAAATATCTAGTATGATGCAAGCTATGACAGAACTTTACCCTGAAATTGAGCCTTTTGATTCGGGAATGCTCGAAGTTTCCGATGTTCACACGATTTATTATGAGCGGTGCGGAAACGCGGACGGAATTCCGGTTGTTTTTCTGCACGGCGGTCCGGGCGGCGGTTTGATCGAGATGTATCGGCGGTTTTTTGACCCGGAAGCGTATCACATAATTTTATTTGACCAGCGCGGTTCGGGAAAATCTACTCCGCACGCCGAACTCGAAGAAAATACGACTTGGCATTTGATCGAAGACATCGAAACTCTGCGCGAGAAATTCGGGGTGGAAAAATGGTATGTGTTCGGCGGTTCGTGGGGCAGCACGCTTTCGCTTGCCTACGCCGAAACTCATCCCGAAAGAGTTCGCGGGCTGGTTCTGCGCGGAATTTTTCTGACTCGTCCGAAAGAACTTCGCTGGTTTTATCAATACGGCGCGAGCGAGATTTTTCCCGATTACTGGGAGCGTTATGTAAACGAAATTCCCGCGGGTGAACGCGACGATATGATGCAGGCGTATTACAAACGCTTGACGAGCGACGACGAGGAAACCAGGATTTCCGCCGCTCGCGCGTGGAGCGTCTGGGAAGGTTCGACATCGAAACTTTATCCCGATACCGATCTGATAAATCATTGGGAAGACCCGCAGGAAGCACTCGCGCTGGCTCGCATCGAATGTCATTATTTTATGAACAATTCGTTTTTCGACAGCGAAAATTATTTGATCGAAAATGTTGATAAAATCCGCCACATTCCGACGGTTATTGTGCAAGGTCGTTATGATGTCGTCTGCCCGACCGTTTCCGCTTGGGAACTGCACCGCGCTTTTCCCGAATCCGACCTGCACATTATCGCCGATTCCGGTCATTCGATCTCGGAAAAGGGAATTACCGCCGCGCTCGTCAATGCAACCGACAGATTCAGAGATGAGGAAAGAGAGAAAGTAAAAAGTAAAAAGTAAAAAGTAAAAAAGAGAGAAAGTAAAAAGGCAAAAATTGTTTCGTTTTGGAAAAGATGAAAATGATTACAAATATCGGTATGATATTGTTGAATTTAAGCAAAAATATCTTTTTTGTAAAAATTGACTTTTTGCGTTTTGAATACGTCTAAGAATTTAGAGAGGTTTTTTTATGGGTGGTTTAGGAACAACTGAAATTATTTTGATCGTCGCCGTTTTGTTTTTACTGTTCGGCGCGAGCCGTCTGCCGCAGCTTGCAAAATCAATCGGGCAGAGCAAAAAGGCGTTTAAGGAAGGTTTGGATGAAGCCGAAAAGGAAGCGAAGATTTCGGAGATCGAAGCCAAACAAGTCAATCAAATGCCCGCTGCGCCGAGCGTTTCGGCGATGACCGATGACGAACTAACGGCGGAAATGCGCCGTCGGCATCAGGAAGCGGGAAAATCGCAAATTTAAGTGTTTCGGAAAAATTTTAATTTACTTTTCCCGAAATCAAAGTTATCTTGACTGAAAAGAGAAACGAAATCTCGTCGCGGTCTTCGTCAATTAATTGAGCAAGTCTTTCCTTGACTTGCTCTTTTTCCGTTTCGCTCAAAAAATCCAACCAGACGGGCATCAGAAAATCTTCGACCAAAGTTGATTCGACAAATTCCTTTCCGTTTTCAAAATCGAATAATTCGGTTTTCGTCGTTGTCTGCAATTTTTTCAGTCCCGCTTTTTCCGCCATTTCTTCGATGCGCGAAACTGTCGGAATTTCGACGATCAAGCGTTCTACTTCCGCGCCTTTTTCGACCAAATCCAGATCCAGCAGAGTTTCCCAAAGAACGGAAAAAATCTCGCCGAAACTTCCCGCCGTCGGCAGAAAGAACACCGTCTGCTTTTTTGAAAGATCAACAATTTTGCTCAGAAATTCTTCCAGTTTCGACGGGCGCACGAAACTCGCGTCTGCCAAAACAGTTTTGAATTTTTCGTCTGGCAGAGAATGCGAAAAATACGTTTCGGCTTTGACGGCTTTCGCTTTCGCGTTGGCGATTATCGCCAGTTCTTCGTTTTCGGAAACGCCCGAAATTTCAGCATTTTCGTCCAGCTTTTCGCGCAAAGCAAGAGCGTGATTTCCCGTTCCGGCGTTGACGTAGAGAATTTTTTCTTCGCCGCCGGCAAAGTCGAAATTTTCGTCGAAAATCTCGGTAAAACGCTCGGTCCAAAAACCGTCAATCGTCAAATCGCGCAAAAAAGCGAGTTCTTTTTCTGTCTTATTGCTCATACATTTATTAAACCGCAAACGGCGGGAATTTGTAAATTGTTCATTGTTGATGGTTAATAGTTGATTGGTATTTACTTCCTTTCTTAATAATGAACCGCGAACAATTAACAAGCAGCCAATTTGTTTTTTCCGATTCTTTTGAATTAAAATGTCGTTACCGATGAAAAAAATATCAATTTTGCAAATTACTTTGTTTTTATTAATCGCCGCGTCGAGCGTTTTCGCGCAGACGGCGGCGGAGAACTCTGAAAAAGTTTTTACTGCGGCGGATTATGACCGCGCCGTTAAAATGCTTTCGTTTAATACGAATCGGCTTGTTGACCGCGCCGTTGTTCGCCCGAACTGGCTGCCCGACGGCAGATTTTGGTATCAGGTTTCAACTGCGGCGGGAACTGAATTCGTTTTAATAAATACGGCGGACGGAACGCGCAAAACTGCTGATAAGCAAGAAATTCTGCTTGCCGGAATCGAAACCGAAAAAGACGGCGGACGCGGAAATTATCTGGAAATCGCTTCGCCCGACGGGAAAAAAGTTGCGTTTATCCGCGATTGGAATTTGTGGATGCGCGATGTCGAAACGAAAAAGGAAACGCAGCTTACAACCGACGGCGTGGAAAATTTCGGCTACGCGACGGACAACGCGGGCTGGAAAAAAAGCGACCGACCGATCTTGCTTTGGTCGCCCGATTCAAAGAAAATTGCGACATTTCAGCAAGACCAACGCCACGTCAGCGATATGTATCTTGTAACAACAAACGTCGGCGAGCCGAAATTGCAGGCGTGGAAATATCCGCTTCCCGAAGATGAAAAAGTTATACAGATTCACCGCGTGATAATTGAAGTTGACCAGCCGAAAGTCATACGCCTCAAGATGCCGCCCGACGACAGGCGCGGAACTTTGTGCGACGACATCGCGTGTTCGGGCGCGTTTGACGACAACGAATGGAACGAAGACGCGACGAAATTGGCTTTTGTTTCAACTCCGCGCGACCACAAAAAAGCGACGTTGAAGATCGCCGACGCAAATACGGGCGAAGTCCGGGAAGTTTTCACCGAAACGGTTGAAACGCAATACGAATCGGGACAAGGCACGATAAATTGGCGTTATCTGCCCGAATCGAACGAATTTATCTGGTATTCCGAGCGCGACGATTGGGGACATCTTTACCTTTACGATCTGACAACGGGAAAACTGAAAAATCAGATCACAAAAGGCGATTTCGTCGTTACAAGACTCAGAAAAGTTGACGAGAAAAACCGCCGTTTGTATTTTGAAGCAAACGGGCGCGAAACGGGGCGCGATGTTTATTACACCCATTTTTACGCGGTTGATTTTGACGGCAAAAATTTCAAACTTTTAACACCCGAAGACGGAAATCATCAAGTTTCGATTTCCGACGACGGCAAGTATTTTGTTGATAATTTCTCGAAACCGAACGAACCGCCCGTTTCAGTTTTGCGCGATATGAACGGAAAATTGATCGCCACGCTCGAAAAAGCTGATGTTTCGCGCCTCATAAAAACGGGCTGGAAACCGCCAATGCCGATTACGGTAAAATCGCGCGACGGCAAAGACGATCTTTACGGCTTGATGTTCACGCCGACGAATCTGGACAAAACGAAAAAATATCCGATCATCAATTACATTTATCCCGGACCGCAAGGCGGCGGAGTCGGCAGCCGTTCATTTTCCGCATCGCGCAGCGATCATCAGGCGTTAGCCGAACTCGGTTTCGTCGTTGTCGTCATTGACGGAACTTGCAACCCGGATCGCTCGAAATCTTATCACGATGCGTGTTACGGAAATATGGCGGACAACACTCTGCCCGATCAAATCGCGGGAACAAAAGAGTTAGCGGCAAAATATCCGTTTATGGATTTGGAACGAGTCGGAGTTTGGGGACATTCCGGCGGCGGTTACGCGACGGCGGCAGCGATGTTTCGCTTTCCCGAATTCTACAAAGTTGGAATCTCGGAATCCGGCAACCACGACAACCGTAATTACGAAGACGATTGGGGCGAACGCTACATTGGTTTATTAAAAGGCGACAATTACGAAAAACAGGCAAATCAAAATTATGCGAAAAACTTGAAAGGCAAACTGCTTCTAGCGCACGGCGGTTTAGATGACAACGTGCCGCCGTATAACACTTATTTGGTCGTTGACGCTTTAATCAAAGCGAACAAGGATTTCGATCTGATAATTTTCCCGAACGCCAGACACGGTTACGGGGCGGACAGTTTTTATATGATGCGCCGCCGTTGGGATTATTTCGTCGAGCATCTTTTGGGCGCAGAACCGCCGAAGGATTATAAGATAGAATTTACGCGCGATTCTCGGTAAATTGTGTGGACTAACGAGAGATGGAAAGCATCCGTTTCAACTGTGCGGGCGATTGCACGGGATAAAATCTCGAAGCGGCAAAACCGTAATCTTCGCCGCTTTCGTCAATTATTCTCAGCAGTCCTTCATTTTCGGCATCAGCATCGGGAACAACTTGATAAATTTTGCCGAATTCCAGCGACGCTTCAATTTCCGAATTGTTGACGCAAACGACGAATTGCGGATTTGAATTTTCTTTGTTTATATCAATTATAATATGGATTCCCAAGTCAACAGCGTTTGCATTAGCCGACTGGTCAATGCAGATTCGACAAGCGCATCGGCTAACGCCGACGCTACTGACAAGAACTTCAACTTATGACTGACCGATTACTAATAACTCGCCAATTTTCGACAAGCATCAATTATTTCATCAAGACTCGGCAAAAAATAATCTTCCAACTGCGGCGCAAACGGCACGGGCGAATCAATCGAAGCAACGCGAATCACCGGCGCGTCAAACCTCAATACACATCAAAAATTAAAACGACTTTTCGGCTCGCGCTTATTTGAGTTCGGCGAGCATAATACTGCTTGCGTTCTGGTCGAGCAGCGAATATAAAAATACGCCGCCGTCATTTGCCGCGTCGAGATTGCCGAAAATATTTTCCGGCATTTTATAATTTTCGGCAGCGTCTTTAATTTTTTTGTCGGCAAAATCGTAAAACATTATTTTCAGAAATTGTTCGGAATCCCGCGCCAAAAAATAAATACCTTTCTGCGTCATCGTCCAACTTCCCGTAAAACCGGCGCGGGCAAATTCCGGCAGATATTGTTCCGCGCCGCCGTTTGCCGGAACTTGCCATAATTCGGTGGTATTGCTTTGTTTTTTTGTATAAAAAACGGTTTTGCCGTCCGGCGCGGCGAACGCCTCGAACGCGCCTTTTTGAGTGATTTGAACGGCTTCGCCGCCGCTTGCCGGAATTTTCCAAATTTGGAATTCGCCCGTGCGGTTTGAGGTGAAATAAATTTCCGTGCCGTCCGCGCTCCACGTCGGCGCGAAGTTTCGTCCGGCGTTTTCGGTCAGACGGCGCGGTGCGCCGCCTTCGGCTGAAACGACGAAAATATCGGCGTTTTCGTCGCTCGTCCCGCCAAAAACGACGCGCAAACCGTCGGGCGAAAAATGCGGTGAAGTAACCTTGAACAGCGAATCGTTGAGCATCCGCAAATTTTTGCCGTCCGCGTCCGCCAGCCAAATCGCGTATTTTCCCGTTCGGTTCGACGCGAAAACGACTCGCAAACCGTCGGGCGAAAAACTCGCGTCCTGTTCGCTGTAAACGGAAGCGGCGAATTTTTTCGGCGACGGCTGATTCGCCGAAACGCTCCAGATGTCCGTGTTTCTCGTGTTTTCAACAAAAGCAAGCGTTTTTCCGTCGGGCGCGACGGCGACGTTTGTAATATCTCTGCCGCTCGTCGCCGCCACTTCCGCCGCTTCGCCGCCGCCAACCGAAACGCGCCAAACATTCGGCTGTGTGCCGCCGCGATATGATACGAAAAATATATTCCGTCCGTCCGCGTCCCACGCCAACGAGTGAATAATCGTTTTGTCGAATGTTATCTGCTCGGCTTCGCCGCCCGAAGTCGAAACGACGAATAAATCTTGATTTTTATCGGTGAAAACGCGCACGAACGCCAGAGATTTGCCGTCGGGCGAAAAGCGCGGCGTGGTTTCGCCCGCGAAATCTCCCGGATCGGTTACGCGCCGCCGTTCGCCCGTTTGCAGATTTATTACATAAACCGCGTATTGTCCGCCGTCTTTTGAATTTTCCGTGTCAATGACGGCGATGCTTTGACCGTCGGGCGCGAATGAAATGCTGGCGAAACCGGAAAAAAGTCGGGCGACGCGCCGCTGTGCGCCGCCGAGCGCGGGAATCAGAATGACTTCGCCGTGATCGGGAAACGAACGGACAAAGGCGATTGAATTTCCGTCGGGCGAAAAAATCGGATATTGTTCGTTAAATTCGTTGTCGGTCAACCGCACGGGTTCAGCCGCGCCGACGAGACGCACATAAATATTAGAATTGCCGCCGTCTTCGCCGCCGTTCCACGCAAAGGCGATTTGTTTGCCGTCGGGCGAAAACGCGGGAGTGTTTTCGCGTCCCGTCGCGCCGGAAAACGGCGTGATTTTCGTTACCGTAATCGTTTCCGGTGCGGTTTGACGAAAATAAGCGTTCCACACGAGAAAACCGATTGCCGCGATTGTTAGAAAACCGAAAGCGAGCAAAAGCGACACGGGGACACGGAGACGCGGGGACGCGGGGACGTTTGGCAAAGCGAGAATTTTTTTCTCTGCGTCTCCGCGTCCCCGCGTCTCCGCGTCAATGACTTCCGAAATCGTTTCTTCAATTCGGACGCGCATTTGCGTTTGTTCTTCGATAACAAGGGCGTTTTCGTTTGACTTGACGACTTGCGGCAAAAAACGATAGCCGCGTTTGGGCAGCGTTTCGATAAATTTATCCGCGTCTTCGTTCGCTTCGCCGAGTTTTTTCCGCAGGCGCGAGATGTTGCGCGTCAGAGTTCCTTCTTCGACAAAAGTATCTTTCCAGACGGCATCGAGCAGATCGTCTTTTTTGACCACTTGCGCGGCATTTTTCACGAAAAAATATAAAATTTCAAACTCTTTGAGCGTCAGCGCGACCGGCTCGCCGTTGTCTGCCGAATATAAAAGACGATTTTTTGCGTCCAGACGAAAGCCGCCGAAATCGTATAAGCCGTTTGTTTCGTTTATTTCCATCCGTGTCCGAATTTTGTCCGAAAAGTTTCCGCCGTTTGTCAGGACTTTTGAAACGCAAAATTTGTAAGTTCGATGTCATCGCCGACGGTGAAGAATCGAACTGCTGTAAGTTTAGCTTAAACCGTCGTCAAATTTAAAATGGAAATCAAACGCACAACCGAAATTTTTATCGAAGCGACACGCCGCTTCGTCGTTCGGCAGACATCGGCGGACGAGCAAATTCTTTGCCCCGAATGCAAAACGCCGATGTTTGCCGCCGAACAGATCGCCGGATTATTCGGCATCAGTCGGCGCAAAATTTATCAGACGATTGAAGCGGGCGCGTGGCATTTTGTCGAAACCGAAACGGGCGCGGTGATGATTTGTTTCGCATCGGTTGAAGCGGTTTTGGGCGATGGTTTGAAGCAGTGCGAATCAAGAGCAGAAAGATGAATATCGTAATAAAAAAATTTATTCGATTGAAGCGCGAAGCGGACTGGAGCGCAATCCGTCCCGGTTGCAATGAGCGTCGCTTCGACGCGAAAAAGTCGTTGGTTATTGAAACATTACAAATAATAAACATCTTTTCGCGCCGAAGCGACGCTCATTGCAACCGGGGACGCTTGCGCTCCAGTCCGCTTCGCGTTTTTTTAGACGGTATTTATTTTAATGATATTGCGCCGATTCGTTCGCGCATTAAAATCTTTTATGAAATTTGAGGAAATAATTATTATGAAAAACATCACGATTCAATTTATACACAAACTTTTCTGTTTCTGCGCTTGCGCTTTAACGATCTTGGCGGCGAACGCGGCGATCACGCGCGGGCAGACGACGGAAGACGGTTATGATCCGAACGCCAACGTTACGGTTAATGTTGTTACGGTTCAGCCGGACGGCAAAAGTCTGGCGGCGGGCAGATTTACAAACATCGGCGGCGGAGCGCAGAGCAATCTCGCCCGTCTGAAGTCGGACGGCACGCTCGATGCCGCGTTCGCGCCGACGATTGATGTAGATGTTGCCGCTATCGTCTTGCAGTCGGACAATAAAATTCTGATCGGCGGAACTTTTACAACCGTTAATGGACAAACTCAGCCGCGCCTCGCCCGTCTGAACGCTGACGGCACACTCGACGCGTGGTTTAATCCGGCGGTTGACAACCGCGTTTCGGCAATCGCCGTGCAGCCGGACGGCAAAATTTTGATTGTCGGGCTTTTTACCCAAGTTGGCGGACAGACGCGCAATCGCGTCGCCCGTCTGAACGCCGACGGCACGCTCGACGCGGGGTTTAATCCGAACGCCGATAATTCGACAGCCGGACTCGTTTTGCAGCCGGATGGAAAAATCGTCATCGGCGGCGGTTTCTCAAACGTCGGCGGAGTGCCGCGCAGCCGCATCGCACGGCTCAATCAAGACGGTTCGGTTGACCAGGCGTTTAATCCGAACGCGGATAATATCGTCAGTTATCTCGCTTTACAGGCGGACGGTAAGATTCTGGCGGGCGGACTTTTCACTAACATCGGCGGAGTCGCCAAACAAAATCTTGCCCGGCTCAACCGCGACGGCACGGTTGATAATTCTTTTCAAGGACTGACATCTGCCAGAATCAGAGACATTAAAATTGCACCGGACGGCAAGATTTTAATCGGTGGCGCGGACATTGAAGCTCCCGGCTTATCCAATTTGCGGAGAATCATCAGACTCAACCGCACGGACGGCAGCGTTGACACGAATTTTGTCGCCAATTTCAACAACAGCAACGGCATCGGCGTTTTTGTTAATGCGATTGCCGTTCAGCCGGACAATAAAATTGTGGTCGGCGGTGCATTCACCGATTATCAAGCCACTCAATCCAACGGAACGGTTAATTATACCAACTCGCGCAGCAACATCGCCAGACTCGAACTCGACGGCAATCTCGACAAACAACTCAGTTTGTCAGGCACATTCAATAACTACGCGACGCTCGTTCAGCCGGACGGCAAATTCGTATTGGCGGGCGGCAGCGGTACGACAAATTTTCCGTATTCCGTAAAGCGCGGCACGGCTGCCGGATTGGACGCGAATTTTAACGTCATTGTGAACGATATTCCGTATGCGCTGGCTCTCCAGCCGGACGGGAAAATTTTGGTCGGCGGCGGTTTTACACAAATCAACAGTCAGACGCGCAACGCTCTGGCGCGGTTGAACGCCGACGGCAGTGTTGATTCGACTTTCAACTCGAATTTCGTCAACGCCGGCGCGACGGCGATAATTTACGCGGTCGTCGTGCAGGCGGACGGCAAAATTCTGGCGGGCGGCAGTTTTACTTCGATCAACGGTTTGACGCGCAGCGGGATTGTCAGATTAAACGCCAACGGCACGCTCGACACCGCATTTAGGGCGGATACCGACGGCGCGGTGCGCTCGATCCTCGTCCAAAACGACGGCAAAATCGTCATCGGCGGAGATTTTACGTCAATTAACGGCGCGACGCGGACGCGCATCGCCCGACTCGATGCGGCAAACGGCGCGGCGGACGCATTTAATCCGACGATTGATGCGCGGGTTAATGCCGTAACCGTGCAGTCGGACGGGAAAATCATCGCGGGCGGCGAATTTTCGACGGCGAACGGCGCGACGCGCACGAGAATCGCCCGTTTTAACTCCGACGGAACGCTTGACGCTAACTTTAATGCTTTCGTTGCGGGATTTTTGGGCAGAACAAATTATATTACGTCGCTCGCCTTGCAAGCCGACAAAAAAATTATCATCGCCGGACGTTTTTTCAGACTGAGCAATGTTCCTAATGAGTTTTCCACTAATCTCGGACGGCTCAACACGGACGGCTCGGCTGACACGACTTTCAAGTTTGGAGACCTTGATGACACCGAAGTTGTTCAAAGCATAACCTTACAAGCTGACGGCAAGATTTTAACCGCTGCACCAAATCGGCTTTTTCTCCGCGTTTCAAATCCGACTGCCGCCGTCCAGACGCTAAGTGCGACGCGCTCGGACGTTTTCTGGAATCGCGCTCTGGCAAAGGCGCGGCTCGACCGCGCGACGTTCGAGGTTTCCGCCGACAACGGCGCGACTTACACCGCGCTCGGCGGCGGAACGCGCGTCGGTGCGACGGAAAGTTTTTTTCTGAGCAATTTGAATTTGCCGATCAATCAGAATATTTTAATTCGCGCCCGCGGCTTTTATCTCGAAGCGTCAAACGGCGGCACGCAGTCAATCGTCGAATCAATCCGCAACTTTTATTTCGCCGTGCCGACGGCGGCGAACGACGCTTATTCAACGAATGAAGACACGCCTTTGACCGTCGCCGCCACCGGCGTTCTCGCCAACGATACGACCGCCAGCGGTTCGAGTTTGACGGCGATTCTCGTTACGCAGCCGACAAACGGAACGGTTGCGCTTAACGCCGACGGTTCGTTTGTTTATACGCCGAACGCCAATTTCAACGGCGCGGATTCGTTCACCTACAAAGCCAACAACGGCGAAAACGATTCAAACACCGCCACAGTCAATATCACGGTCAACGCGGACAACGATCCGCCGATTGCGGTTGATGACCAATACTCGACGAAAAATTCGCTGACGCTGAATGTTCCCGCGCCTGGAGTTTTGGCGAATGATATTGATGCCGAAAACAGTCCGCTGACCGCCGTTTTAGTCGGCGGCACGACGAACGGCACGCTCAATTTTAATGCCAACGGCTCGTTCACTTACAAGGCATTTCCCAACTTCGTCGGCACGGATTCGTTCACTTATCAGGCGAACGACGGAGCGTTAAATTCAAACACCGCCACCGTAACGATTACGGTAACCGCGCCCATTTCGCGGACGGTTACGAAAACCGCCGACACGGACGACGGCGCGTGCGATGCCGACTGCTCTCTGCGCGAAGCGATTGCCGCCGCCGAAGCGGGCGACACGGTGAATTTTTCCGCGCTGTTCGACCAGCCGCAGACGATTACCTTGTCGGACAATCTTAAAAATTTAACCATTTCAAAAAGCCTGACGATTGCGGGCAAAGGCGCGAATCGGCTGACCGTTCAGCGGCAGGCGGGAGCGTCGCGTTACAATCTCTTTTTCATTCCGCAGGGCAACATCACGGCGACGATCAGCGGAATGACTCTGACAAACGGTTTCGGCGGCGGTTCGGGCGGCGCGATTTTAAATAACGCCAATTTGATTGTTAATAAATGCCAAATTATCGGCAACACCGCTTCGGGAACGGGCGGCGGAATTGCCAACTTCGGCACGCTGACCGTCAACAACAGCACAATAGCCAATAATTCCGCGCCCGCCACACAGTTCGGCGGCGCGGGCGGCATTTTCAATCAAGGCACGTTGACGATGACCAACTCGACCGTTTCCGGCAATGTCGTAACCGGCGACGTTCAGCGCGGCGGCGGAATTTATACGAACAGCAGTTCGGTCAGCATCGTTAATTCGACGATCACCGACAACAACGCCGACGGCGCAAACAGCGCGGGCGGAATCTACCGGCAAAGCGGCACGGTTACGATCCGCAACTCGATCATCGCCGCCAACCGCAATAATTCAAGCGTTCCCGATGTCGCCGGTTCGTTCAATTCGTCCGGCTACAACTTAATCGGCAGCGTCGGCGCGGCAACCGGATTCGGTCAAACCGGCGATCAAACCGGCACTTTGTCCGCGCCGCTCGATCCGCGAATTTCGATTTTGAATGATTTCGGCGGCACGACTTTGACGCACGCCTTGTTTTCAAATTCTCCGGCAGTTGACCGCGCCGATCCGAACAATTCGCCCGCTTTTGACCAGCGCAACATTTTCCGCGGCATCGGCGGACGCGCCGACATCGGAGCGTA
This sequence comes from Pyrinomonadaceae bacterium, assembly GCA_965214585.1. GTDB lineage: Bacteria > Acidobacteriota > Blastocatellia > Pyrinomonadales > Pyrinomonadaceae > JAHCHG01. The sequence continues at coordinate 2,653,131 of OZ243957.1, forward strand.
TGAATTGAATTTCACATTTTCCAACAATCCGAACGGCTCAGGCGGCAGCGGAACTTTGCCGAACGGCGCAACCGGACAATCTTACAGCGTCCAAATTTCCGCCACGCGCAACGACGTTCCGCCGTCGCGTCCGTTTGAAAACGAACGATTAAATCAAACGGAAAGTCCCGCCGCGCCGCTGACTTATTCGGTCATCGCCGGAAGTTTGCCGAACGGTTTAACTCTCGATCCGGCAAGCGGCACAATTTCGGGAACGCCGACGCAAGCCGGAACTTTTAATTTCACGATCAAAGCAACCGACACGGACGGCATCGGCGGAGCGCAGTCTTACACGATAACAATTTTCGGACCGACGGCGGCGAGCGTTTCAATCGGCGGGCAAATTCTCACGCCCGACGGCAGAGGTTTGACCAACGCCCGCGTCGTTTTGACCGATGCAAGCGGCAACACGCGAACAATGACGAGCAGTTCGTTCGGCTATTACCGATTCGATGATGTCGCGGCGGGCGAAACCGTCGTCATTTCGATCATTTCCAGACGTTACACTTTCGCCCCGCAAGTCATCAGTGTTACCGAAGATTTGACCGGACTGAATTTTACGGCGATTCAATAAATCGGCGCGTGATTAGGAGATTGACGTTTGGAGTTCCAACTAATGTTCTTTGAAAATTAAATACCGTAAAAAAGCTGGAATTAGTCATTTATTAAAAATAGGAGGTAATTTATGCCAAAAAGACTTATTCCTATTCTTTCCGATGATGAATTTCAACAACTGACCGATCTTCGGGATCATTCGCCAAAACCTCATTTACGAGAGCGGGCGAGTGCCATTCTTAAACTGGCGGAAGGCTCGACGGCTTCCGAAATAGCTTCTGACGGATTACTCCGTAAGCGTTATTATGAAACGGTTTCCGATTGGTTTCATCGTTTTCAAACTGCCGGCATCGAGGGATTAAAAATAAAAACGGGTCGCGGTCGCCGGGCCCGCTTTTTCCCCCTCAGTTGTCTGACGCACAAGCCTGTCAGCAACTTCAGTATTTGACCGATCAGCCGCCGGAGAATTTCCGGCAAACAGGTGTCCGCTGGACTCTGGCTACTGTCAGAGATTCTCTTTCGTGGCTCGGCGGATTGTCATTATCAGGCGTTTGGCGGCATTTGAAACGTGCTAAAATCGCCCGCAAACGAGGTCGAATGAAAGTCCATTCGCCGGATTTGCAATACTTGGAAAAGTTATCGGAAATCCAAAGGCTTTTGGAGTTGGCTGCTAATTCCGACGGCAAAATCGTCGTTTTGTTCGCCGACGAGTTCAGTTTCTATCGCCAACCGACTGTTGCCGATGCGTATTCTCGAACCGGAAGCCGACATCAGCCAATCGCTCGGATGTCGCATTGCTCAAATACTTTAGGACGCATCGGCGGAGCGATTAACGCACTGTCGGGACAAGTCAGTTATGTGATGGCAAGCAAATGCGGCATCCCGCAATTGCTGAAATTATATCAGCAAATCCGGCTCGATTACCCGGAGGCGGAAGTCATCTATCTGGTCGAAGATAACTGGTCGGTGCATTTTCATCCGACAATCCTGAACGCTTTAGCGGAACAGGAAACTGTTTTCGATCTGAAAATTCCACCGAGTTGGAAAGATGTCATCGGCAAACCTTGGAAGGCAGAAAAACTGCCGATCCAGATTGTGCCGCTGCCAACCTACGCTTCGTGGTGCAATCCGATCGAAAAGTTATGGCGATGGCTGACCCAAGAAATACTGCATCTGCATCGTCAAGCGGATAATTGGGACTTACTCAAAGAGCAAATCAAAGAGTTTCTCGACAAATTCCGAGAACAGTCCGCCGAATTATTGAAATACATCGGTTTAACGGAAAACTCGAAACTCTATGGAGAAGCGATTTCGCTCGTTAGAGAAAAACCAACTTAATACGGTATTTAATTTTCAAAGAACATAAGTTGGAACTCCAAACACGAAAGGCAAGATAAAAATTAAGAGGAAATAAAAATGAAAAAACGAATACGATTAACACGATTTACAACATTATTAAGTTTAATTTTATTCGCCTGCATCGTTTCGGCGCGGGCGCAAACGACGACTTTTACTTATCAAGGCAGATTGTCCGATTCTTCGATGGCGGCGAACGGCAGCTATGATTTAAGTTTCGCACTTTACGACGCGGCGGCGGGCGGCACACAAATCGGCGCGGCAATCACGCGCCCGGCGGTTACTGTGTCGAACGGCATTTTCACCGTCCAACTGGATTTCGGCGCGGCGGCGTTTCCCGGCGCGAATCGCTTTCTGGAAATTGCCGTCAAGCGTCCGTCGGACGCGAATTTTACGACGCTCACGCCGCGCCAGCCGGTAACTTCAACCCCGTATGCGATTCGCGCCGCGTCGTCGGCGACGGCGAACGCGGCGACGAACGCAGCGAATCTCGGCGGCACGGCGGCGAGTCAGTTCGTGCAGACAAATGATACCAGACTTTCCGACGCGCGAACGCCGACGGCGGGCAGCGCGAATTACATTCAAAACACGACGACGCAGCAAACCGCCGATTTCAACGTATCGGGAACAGGCGAGGCGAACATTTTCAACGCCCGAACGCAGTTTAATTTCGGCGGCAGCCGCGTTCTCGGCGTGCCGAACTCGACCAGCCTGACCGTCGGTTTGAACGCGGGCAATGTTTTGGGAAGCGGCAACACCGACAATACATTTGTCGGCAGCAACACGGGCGTTAATTGTCAGACATCAGAAGCCCTCGGCAAGTGTCTCGGCAACACTTATTTAGGCAGAAACGCCGGAACTTCGCAAATCACCGGAATTGACAACACTTTCATCGGGATTGACACCGGAAATGTATCTTCGGGCGGCAATAATAATGTAATCGGCGGCGGTTCAAACAATACGCTCATAGGAGCCAGAGCGACGTTGTTTGATAATAGCCTCGATCACGCCGTCGCCATCGGCGCGGATTCGGTTGCTGTTGGAAGTAACATTATCGTTCTGGGGCGCAGAAGCGGAGCCGACACGGTGTTTGCGCCCGGTTTACTCAATGTTAACGGCGGCATCTCCTCTCTCAGCCGGATTCAAGCCGACGGCGGCATCGCTTTGTCCGACAGCGATATTCGTCTGCGCGGGGCGGACGATTCTTCTCATCGAATTCTTTATAACTCAATAATCAACGGCATCGAATTTCAAGCCTTCGACGAATTCAGATGGACTAACATCAGAACGAATGCCATCGTTATGAAGTTGAGCAGCACTGGAGATTTGGCAATCAAAGGCAACTACAACAGATTTTCCGATGCACGTTATAAAACCAACGTGCAAATTATCGCCAATCCGCTCGACAGCATCAGGCGTTTGCGCGGCGTAACCTTTAATTGGATTCCCGAATTTAACAATTCCGCCAACCAAATCGGCTTCATCGCGCAGGAAGTCGAACAGGTTTTGCCCGAACTGGTTCACACCGACAAGGAAGGCTTCAAATCAGTCGCTTATTCCGATGCCGTGCCGGTTTTGGTCGAAGCCGTCAAAGAACAGCAAACGCAAATTGAAACGCAAAACCAAAAAATCGAGCAACAGCAAAAGCAGATTGACGATTTGAAACTGATTGTCTGCTCGATAAAACCCGATGCCGAAGTTTGTTCGGATAAAAAATGATTTGAGGAAATTTTAAGCGAAATACGCGGCGGGCAAATGATTCGCCGTTTGATTGGAGAAAAAATTATGAAACAACAAAAAATATTTACGCCGATTGTGCGTCAATTATCAATACTGAGTTTAATTCTGTTCGTCTGCATAATTTCGGCGCAGGCGCAGACGACGGTTTTTACATATCAAGGCAAGTTATCCGATTCTTCAATGTCAGCGAACGGCAGCTATGATTTGGGATTCGCGCTTTACGACGCGCCGACGGGCGGCAATCAAATCGGCGCGGCGATCACTCGTCCCGCGGTTACTGTGTCGAACGGCATTTTCACCGTTTCGCTCGATTTCGGCGCGAACGCCTTTTCGGGCGCGGCGCGTTATTTGGAAATTGCCGTCAAGAAACCGTCCGACGCAAATTTTACAACGCTCGCGCCGCGTCAGATGTTGACGAGTTCGCCGTATTCGATTCGGACTTTAAGCGCGGGCGCGGCGGACGGTTTATCGGCAAACTGCGCCTCGTGCGTAACGAACGCTCAGATCAATTCGGTTGACGCGGGGAAAATTACGGGAACGGTTGCCTAAAGTGAACCCCATTGTCTAGACAGCAAATAGACTTTTTTAAGGTGGAGTTTTGATATATAAAAATCTCCGATTTTTTCTCCTTCCGATTTATTATTTTTTCGATCCGCTCCAATAAACTTCTGCCGGCGTTTTATATTTTAACGACTGATGCGGTCTTTCATAATTGTAAAATTCAAAGTATTTTCGCAAACTGTCTTCGGCTTCCCAGACATCACGGTAATCTTTCAAATATACTTCTTCGTATTTCACACTCCGCCACAAACGCTCGACCATGATATTGTCAAAACACCTGCCGCGTCCGTCCATACTTATCACTATCTCGTGTCCTTGCAGCACTTTGAGCCATTCCAACGCTGTAAACTGACTTCCCTGATCGGAGTTGAATATCTCAGGTCGAATTTCTCCCAATGCTCGTTTCAAACAACTGACATAGCCGCTCGCTTCCAACGAGTTCGAAACCTCAACCTCGATCACAAACCGCGAATACCAATCTAAGATCGCCAATAAATAGATGAATCCATCACGCATTCTGATATAGGTGATGTCCGTCGCCCAAACCTGATTCGGACGGACTATCTCCAGTTCTTTCAACAAATACGGAAAATGAAGATGCTCTTTATCAGGCTTTGATAAATTCGGCTTCGGATAAACGGCTGCCAATCCCAACTTCCTCATCAAACGCCGCACCCGCTTGTGATTGACCGAAAACCCAAGTCTCCGCAAATACTCGGTCATCTTCCGGTAACCGTAGAACGGATGCCTTGTATATTCCTCGTCAATCAGCTTGAGCAACCGCATCTCCTCATCGCTTACCGTCTTTGCTTGATAATAAAGACTTGACCGATTGATGCCTAACAGCTCACATTGCCGAACCGCTGAAATCTCTTGATGCTCCCGCTCGATCAGACTTTTCTTATCTTCAAGCGAGCCGGACAGATTTTTTTTTCAACCAATCAAGTTCAACTTTAAGTTGCCCGATCTGTTGATACAATTGATTAGTTAGTTCTTCATGTTCAAGGCTTTTGGATTTACCCGGATTCTCGAATATCTGCGGTAAAGACTCCAGAAACTGCTTCTTCCAAGTCGAAACCTGATTCGGGTGAACTTCAAATTCTTTAGCGATCTGATTGATCGTCAATCTGCCACGAGCCGCCTCCAAAGCAACTTTAGCTTTGAATTCCGGTTTATAAACTTTCCTTTTTTTAGTGGTTCTCATAATGTTAAATTTACGGATCATTTTAACATCATTTTCCACCTTAACTACCTGTCCAGTTTTTGGGGTTCATTATAGCCAACGCGACGAATGCGGCGACGGCAAACACAGCAAACACGGCGACGACTGCCGGAAATGTTACGGGCATCGTCGGCATCGCCAACGGCGGCACGGGTTCGGCGACCAAAAACTTTATTGATTTGACAACCAATCAGACGATTGCGGGCGCGAAAACCTTGACCGATAATTTGCGGACGAACGGTTTAATCCGCGCCGGCAATGAAACCGGAACTAGCGAAACGCCGCAGTTTGAATCTTCTATCGGCACATACAACGGTTTGATTACGCGCCGCATTAACACCACCGACGAAACTGCCGGACAGGTGGCGGCACGCACTAATGTTCTGCGATTGGAGCGCGACGGTTCATTCGGCGGCTGGCGAATCGCCAACGACGTGCTGACCGGCATGGAATCACGACAAACCGTTCATTGCCTCGGAGTAAATAACGCGGGCGCGGTCATCGCCGCCCGCATTCAGTTTGGCAGCGGCGCGGCGGGAACGACCGTGCTTTACACCAACGCGCAGAATATCGAATATATGCAATGCTCGTTCGGCAATACGTATAATACCGGACATCAAACACAAGTCGTTGTGCAGCGTTTTACGGCTGATAGATATTGGGTCGGCACGGTAACTTCGACATTCAACCAATAAGCGAAAAAGCGCGGCGGGCGGCGGCGATTCGCCGCTTTACGGCGCGACGGGCTTTGTCCGCAAATCAGATCGCGCTTCGGGGTTGATACGCAAAGTGAAAGAGCTAAAGAAATAGATTTGACTTATACAGGTAAAATTTCGGAAAGTATAATTCGTTCACACTGAATAAAATAAATTTTTTGAAGTTCTACCAATTAAAAATTATGAAACGATTAAATAAATTGATGCGCCGAAGCGTTTCGGCGATATTCGCGGTTTTGATTTTAACGTTCGTCTTCGGCGCGGCGACGACGCGGGCGCAGACACCGCTTCAGCCGTTTGTGGAGTGCGTCGAGCGTGAGCGCGGCGACGACGGTGCGTTTACCGGCAATTATACCGTTTATTTCAGTTACACAAGCATTTTAGCCGACACCATAACACTTCCATATAATTCGTCGAACAATTTTTATTCGCCGAACATCCCGATATTAAATCCTCCGACGGTCTTTTTTCCGGGCGTGCATCGCCGCGTTGTCGCCGTCACTTTACCGATTGATTCAAACATCACTTGGTTTCTCGGCACATCTTTTACTATCGGCAGCTTTTCCAAGAACAACTTATGCAGCGACAGCGGCGCGAACTCGCGCCTGATAACTTATCAGGGCAGATTAAGCGACGGCGCGGCGGCGGCGAACGGCGTTTACGATTTGCAGTTTCAACTGTTCAATGCCGCGACCGGCGGCGCGGCGCGAACGAGTTTGATTACGCTTGAAGACGTGACTGTAACCAATGGAATTTTCACCGTCCAGCTTGATTTAGGCATAAATGCGCTGCCGGCGGGCAGTCCGGGAGCAACTACGCCGAGCGATCTGAAACTGAATCCGGCGATACTGGACGCGGAAAATTCGTTCTTTGAAATCGGTGTGCGGGCGGGAACTTCGACCGGTGCGTTCACGACTTTAACGCCGCGTCAGCCTTTGACCGCCGTGCCGCTGGCGATGCGGGCGGAAACGGCAACGACCTCCTACCGTGCCGTTAATGCCGATAACGCGACGAATCTCGGCGGCACGGCGGCGAGCGGGTTCGTTCAGACAAACGACGCACGTTTGAGCGATGCCAGAACGCCGACCGCCGGAAGCTCGAATTATATTCAAAATACGACGACGCAGCAGACCGGAAACTTTAACGTCAGCGGCAACGGCACGGTCGGCGGCACGCTGGCGGCTGACAAACTAGCCGGAAACGGCGTTTCGGCACGCGGCGGCACGCCCGGCGGAAACGGCGTAAACAACAACGGATATGCTTTCAGCGGAAACGGCGGCGACAACGACAGCGGTCTGTTTAGCGAAACAAACGGTCGGGTCAGTCTTTTCTCTGACAGCATCGAGCGTGTCCGCGTTGACGGCGGCGGTTTGAATGTTACCGGAAATATAACCGCGACCGGCACGATCAACGGAGTCGTCAGTAAAATCAATAACTTGAACGGCGCGGTTACGCTGGCGGGCGGTTCGGGAATTACTGTAACGCCGAGCGGAAATACAATAACGCTTTCTCTGACAGGCACTCCACTGAAAAAATTTGTTGTCGGTGGGCTTAGCGGCGGTTTTCAATATGATGTCGTCCACAATCTCGGCACAACGGATGTTATCGTGCAGATTTATGATCAAAACGGAAGTCAAATTATACTCGGACCTACGTTTAATACAACCAGAAATGATGGTTCTGCAATAGTAAGAGATGCCAATACGGTTCGAGTCGGCATATTCCCGGCTGGCACATACCGCATCACAATTATCGGTTGATTTTTTAGCCAAGCGGGAGATTATCGGCTTGTTCATTCTGCGACAGAGGTTGGTTACAAATCTGAACGTGCTTCGGGTTTGACGCGCAAGACGAAAGAATCGAAGAAATAGTTCGGCTTATATCGGTGGAATTTCGGAAAGTATGACCAATTCACACCGAATCAAATAAATTTTCCGAAGTTCTACAAATTAAAATTATGAAACACTTAAATAAATTGACGCGCCGAAGCGTTCCGGCAATACTTGCGGCTTTAACTTTAGCGATTTTGTTCGGCGCGGGGACGGCGGCACGGGCGCAGGATTCTGTGCGTCCGTTTGTGGATTGCGTCGAACGAGAGTATTCAGGCGGTGCGGAAACGGGCAATTACATCGCGTATTTTGGTTATTCCAGTGATCGCTCCGATTTGCGTGTATTTCCGGCGGGCGGGCAGAATAATTTTTTCTTTACCAATACCGGTTTTGCCGGAGAGAACGGGATTTCGGTTTTTAAGCCGGGTGTGCATCCGCGAGTCGAGTTGGTAAGAGTGCCAATCGGACAAGAGGTAAGATGGTTTCTTGGCACTGGTGTAGCAACCGCGTCGTTCAACAATTCAAATTTGTGCGCGGCGGACGGAGCGAACTCGCGCCTGATAACTTATCAAGGCAAATTAAGCGACGGCGGGCAGGCGGCAAACGGCACGTATGATTTGCAGTTTCAATTGTTCAATGCGCTGACCGGCGGCGAGGCGCGGACAAGTTTGATTACGCTCGATAATGTTCAGGTAACGGGCGGCGTGTTCACTGTCCGACTCGATTTAGGCGCGAATGCCTTAATTAACGGAAATCCGGCGGGCAATTTGAAACTGAATCCGGCGATTCTGGATGCGGAGAATTCGTTTTTTGAAATCTCGGTGCGTGCCGGAACTTCAACCGGCGCGTTCACGAAATTAACGCCGCGTCAGCCGGTCACGGCAGTTCCTTTGGCGATGCGGGCAAATACCGCTAATAATGCTTTTCGTGCCGCTAATGCCGACAGAGGAAGCAATAATTTTACAGTTGACGGTAACGCTCAAGTCAACGGCAATTTGACGGTCAGCGGTTCAATCAGCGGCGCGTCGAAAAATTTCAAAATTGACCACCCGCTTGATCCTTTGAATAAAACTTTGACTTACACTTCGGTCGAATCGCCCGATATGAAAAATATCTACGACGGCAATGTAACGACGAACGCGGAAGGCGAAGCGATTGTTACGATGCCCGCGTATTTCGAGGCGTTAAATCGAGATTTTCGCTATCAATTAACCGTCATCGGCACATTTGCACAGGCGATTGTTTCGGAAGAAATCAAAGGAAATACTTTTAAGATTAAAACCGACAAACCGAACGTCAAAGTTTCGTGGCAAGTTACCGGAATTCGCCACGACAGATTTGCCGAAGATAAACAAACACAAGTAGAACAAGAAAAATCGGCGGCGGACAAAGGCAAATGCCTTTACACACCCGCTTGCCTCAAGGAGAAACAATGAAACAAAAAAATATAATCAGCACAATTTTACTATCAGCCGTCGTCATTTTGACGTGGACAAACTTCGCGTCGGCGCAAGTGGCGACGGGCGGCACTTACTCGCTCGACCAATCGGTGATTGCGGGCGGCGGCGGGCAAAATTCGACGGGCGGCAATTTCGCGCTCGACGGCACAATCGGGCAAGCGGTCGCTGACACGAACGGCGCGACGGGCGCCCCTTATAAAGTGCAGAGCGGATTTTTTACCCCTGCGCCGCTTGCTCCGACTGCCGCTTCGGTTTCAATCTCCGGCAGACTTTTGACCGATAACGGCAGAGGGTTGAACAACGCCCGCGTCATTTTAACCGATTCGAGCGGCACGACGCAGACGGCAACGAGCAGTTCGTTCGGTTATTACCGCTTTGGAGATGTATCGGTCGGCGAAACCTACGTTATCAGCGTCGTTTCTAAACGCTATCAATTTGCTCCGCAGGTTGTTTTCGTTACCGAGGAAAATAACAGCGTTAATTTTACGGCACTCGGAACAGTGAGATTTTAGAGCGTTTCAGAGTTGCTCATACGTTGAGCGGCTCAAACACGGATTTAATAAGCCGCCAAACCACGCGCCGCTTCGATAATTTCATTGAGGCTCGGCAAGTAATAATCTTCCATTTGCGGCGCGAACGGAACGGGCGAATCAATTGAGGCAACGCGAATTACGGGCGCGTCGAGCCATTCAAACGCTTCTTCGGCGATGATGGCGGAAATTTCGCCGCCGATTCCGCCCGTCAAACTCGCTTCGTGCAGAACGAGTGCGCGGTTTGTTTTTTTGACGGTTGCTAAAATTGCGTTTTTGTCCAAAGGCGCGAGCGAGCGCAGATCAATAATTTCGATTTTTAAGCCGTCTTCGCTTTCGAGTTTTTCCGCCGCGTCGAGCGCGTTTAGAACTTGTGCGCCGAAAGTGATGATTGATAAATCTCTTCCTTCGCGTGCAATTCGCGCTTTGCCGATTTCGACTGTGTAATCTTCTTCGGGCAATTCTTCGCGCAGACGCGGCAGGCGGTAAAGTTTTTTGTGTTCAAAAAACAAAACCGGATCGGGATCACGAATTGCAGCTTTTATTAAACCTTTCGCGTCGTAAGCCGTCGAAGGTTCGACAATTTTAAGTCCCGCCGTATTTAAAAAAAACGATTCGGCATTGAGCGAATGAAACGGTCCGCCGCGCACGCCCGAACCGCAAGGTCCGCGAAAGACTGCGGAAATTGCGCCGCAGCCGCGATAACGCGATTTGGCGGCGTAATTTGTCAGCATATCGAAGCCGCCGGAAATAAAATCTATAAACTGAAATTCGGCAATCGGCTTCATTCCCAAAAGTGCCGCGCCGCACGCCGCGCCGACGATTGCGCTTTCCGAGATCGGCGTGTCAATCATTCGCTGTGCGCCAAATTCGTCAATAAATCCTTCGGTCAATTTAAATGCGCCGCCGTAAGTTCCGATGTCTTCGCCGATCATAAAAACAGTTTCGTCGCGCTTCATTTCTTCGTAAATTCCTTGCCGAATCGCTTCGATCATTGTTACGGCATTTTTTTTATTTTCTGACATTGTTGTTTGAAATTTGAATAAACTGATTTTATCAATAGGAACACAATCAAAATTTATTTTCAAGAATATGAAATCTGATTCTGCGCCGCAAAAAACGGAAAATACTTTTCCGGTTTTTTTGATTCGTTTTTTTAATTACACAACCACCGACTTACATTATATTTCCCCGTTCGTGTTAATCTGTAAGCTAAAAAAAATTATGCGGAAATTTATTTATCAGATACATTTGTGGCTCGGACTGTTTGTTTCGATTCCGGTTTTGGCGTGGGCTGTAAGCGGGTTTTTGTATGCTTTGCCGAATACGGTTGAAGGCGGAAAAGTTGATGTGATCGAGCGCGGGCGCGTGAAAATTGCGCCGAATGAAGCGATCCAAAAGGCGCATCAGTTTGCGGGGAAAACTTTGCCGACGACTGCTCTGACGCTTTTGATGCGCGACGGAAAGCCGTTTTATCAGGCGATTGGCGGAATGGGCGCGGATTCGATCTTGATAAATGCCGAAACGGGCGAAGTTTTGAAAACTCCCGCGCCGAATTTTTATACGAGGTTTTTCAGGCAGGCGCATTTTTATTATTTTGCGGGAAGCTGGCAAGTTGCACTTCTGCTGATCTTTTCCGCGCTCGCATCGCTTTCGGCGTTGACGGGAATTTATTTGAACTGCATTTATTGGCTTAATATAAGGCGAAAAAAAAGAAGAAATCTTAATAGGGATAAAGAGGATAAACAGGATGGAAAGCAAAATTCAGATTTTTAGAAATCCCATTTATCTCCTTCATCCCTGTTAAAAGCAAAATTTTCTTGTCAAACTGCATCGGAACAATTAGTCTTATCAAAAGGAGTTACAAAAAATGAAAACGATTTTGGCTTTGGCAATTTTATTAATCGGTTCGGTTTTTGCTTTCGGGCAGGATGAACAAGCACCGCTTGTCGAGAAAAATCTGAAATATAAGGATTTTACATACAAAAATATTCGCACGAATGAAGATGTGAATTTGCGTGATTTTGCAGGCGGCAAAAAGCTCGTAATGGTTGTTTATTACGCGCCTTGGTGTCCGAATTGGCGGCACGAAGCACCGTTTGCTCAGAAACTTTACGATAAATATAAGGACAAAGGTTTTGACGTGATCGGCGTGAGCGAATACGACACGATTGAAGCGGCGAAAACGGATTTGGACAAGAAGAATATCACATTTACAGTTGTCGCCGAATCGGATTCAAAAGACGCGAAAAAGAAAACTCCGCATTATGAATACCGCATAAAAACGGGCGACACGCGCAATTGGGGTTCGCCTTGGAATATTTTTATTGAGGCGGAGAATTTGCGGGAAAAAGGCGACGTTTTGGTGAAAAAAGCCTTTGTCGTCAATGGCGAACTGATCGAAGATGAAGTTGAAAAATACGTCCGCCGCGAACTGGGTTTGCCCGCCGAAGACGCGGAAGCGAAGGCGAAAAATAAAGAGATCGAAGTTTGCGAAGAAGGAAACGCGGGTGCGGAGTTTAAAAAGCCTTGAGAGTTTGGAGAGTTTTAGGAATTTGGAGAGTTTGTTCTGATAAGAAATTAATTTTTTTAAGGCAGAGGCGGAAACCCGACAGTTATGGAGGGTGCTGATCGAATAGAAGATTGCTGATTTTCAAAAAATACGTTGAAGATGCCGGTTATTTGTGAAACTTTTTGCTTTTAAACAGCACCCTCCATAACTGTCGGGTTTCCGCCTCTTTGAATTTTTCATTTGCTCAAGGCATCGCCGCCAAAGTGTCCGCCAGTTTTTCGACGACGATTAAAAGCGTTTTGCCCGATTCGTTGAATTGTCCCGCCAAGGCGTAATCTTCGGCTCTGCCGCTGATGTCGGAAATTCCCTGAATTTTCAGCAGAAAAGGTTTTAATTGGTCTTGGGTGCGAAAATCTATTTCCAGAGCGATTAGTCCGGCTCGTAGATTTCGGATGCTTTGCAGCACGTCGCGTTTGAACTGTTCGTTCTGCTCGGCGACTTCGCGCGAGGCTTTTCTTTCCTTTACGGCTTTGTCTATGTCTTCGATTCCTTTGGCGATTCCGCCGAGCGTGTATAAAAATTTCGTCGTGTTTTTTATTTGAATCGCAACCTTTTCCGCGCCTTGTTTGATTTGCGTTTTATCAACCGTTTGAACTTTCGGCGGCGCGGGTTTTTTTCTGTTTTTTCGTTTTTGCGCGGGCGCGGAAATCGTCAGACAGAGCAGACAACTGAAAACCAAAACTAATTTTACAAAATTTTTATACATATTTTTATTTCTCCGGGTTCGTCAAATCAACGGGAAAATCTTATCATTAAATACTGATGCGAGAAAGAGAGTTACAAGTTCGCCGTTTGGGACGTTTTAAATATGATGCGGGTTTGCGTCTGCAAAAGGAACTCGAAACGGAAGTTATCGAAAAGCGCGAAACGGATTATCTTTTGCTGCTCGAACATCCGCACACTTTTACGCTCGGACGGCGCGGAAAATCAGAAGGCGTTCTGGCGGGCGAAGAAGTTTTAAAGCGAATCGGCGCGACGGTTTTTGAAACGAATCGCGGCGGAAAAGTAACGTATCACGGCATCGGGCAGATCGTCGGCTATCCGATTATCAGTTTATCGCCTGATCGTAAGGATGTTCACAGATTCGTGCGCGAAATCGAAGAAGTTTTAATCCGCACGATGAACGATTTCGGCATCGAAGCCTTTCGCATCGAAGGTTTAACGGGCGTTCATACAAAATCAGGAAAAATCGCGGCAATCGGCGTTCACATCAAGCGTTGGGTGACGACTCACGGTTTCGCGCTCAATGTGAATACGGATTTGAGTTATTTCGATAAAATAATCGCTTGCGAAGGCGAACCTGTAACTTCGATGGAATATTTATTGAGCGACGAGGTGACTTTGGCGCAAGTTGAGGATAAAATTATTAAAAATTTTAAGCAAGTTTTTGAATTTGAAAAAGTAGAGGAACAGGAAAAAGCCGCGCAGACGGCTTAGAAAATAATTATTATGAAATTAGCAAAATTTTTTATATTCGTAATCGGAATCGTATTTATCGCAAATTGCGACAGAACGCCGAAAAAGATCGAACCCGGCGGTTATACGGGAATGAACAACACGGAAAAAGTTAAAAATGTAAACGCTTACGAAAAACTCGAAGAGATCGGCAGACCGCTGAAAATTCAGGAAAAGATGAAGGAACGCGGCGCACAGGACGACGCGTCACCTGTTTTGAGATTCGTCGCGCCGACAAACGGCGCGACGGTCAGCGGTTCGACTGTTGCAGTAAAACTCGAACTCGGCGGCGATCTGAAAGGTTACGAGCCGGGCAAAATTCCCGGAACTGATATGGGAAATCACGTTCACATTATTTTGGACAACGAGCCGTATGAAGCGTATTACGATTTCAGCAAGCCGTTTGAACTAAAAAACGTATCGGACGGCGAACACACTCTGCGCGTTTTCCCTTCGCGTCCGTGGCACGAAAGCTATAAAAATCCGGGCGCGTTTCAAATGATAAGATTTACGGTTGCCAGCGGCGGAGCAGATCCGAACGAGCCTGTAACGACAAATTCCAATCAGCAAATGTCGAATGCAAATGCCGAAACAACGGCAAAATCCGGCGCGGTTGATATGTCGAAACCGCTTCTCACATACAGCCGTCCGAAAGGCGAATACAAAGGCGAAGATGCCGACGCGATTATGATTGATTTCTGGCTGACAAACGCGAAGCTGACAGGCGACGGCGGACAATATAAAGTTCGTTATACGGTTGACAACAACGAACCGAAATTTATCGAGAAATGGCAGCCGATCTGGTTGGCGGGTTTTGCCGCCGGAACGCACAAAGTCAAACTCGAACTCGTTGACGCGCAGGGAAATCTGATCGAAAACGGCGGTTATAATTCGACTACGCGCGAGATAACTGTTATTAGATAGTTGTTCATTGTTGATTGTCAGTAGTTCACGAAATTCAAAGGCAGAAACCCGACAGTTATGGAGGGTGCTGGTTATTAATCAAGAATTTTAATAAAAAAGGCACTTTGCAACAGGTTTTCTGAAAATTCACATACTTCTACTCGATCAGCACCCTCCATAACTGTCGGGTTTCTGCCTGTTTAGAAAGTTATCATTTGTATTTTCGTGATTTACTGACAATCAACAATGAACAATGAACACTCCCGCACTTGAATTTACACGCATTTTCAAATAACCTCACAACAAATCATTTTACAAAGGAGTCATAAAAATTTATGCGTCGTGATACGACATCTTGGTATAGTCATAATCTGCAAATGGAAATGCCGCTCGTGGCTTACGGACACGCGGGTTATCCGCTTTTAATGTTTCCGACGGCGGCGGCGGATTATCTGGAATATGAGAGATTTCATCTGGTTGACGCGATCAAACCTTTTATCGAAGCGGGTTTAATTCGCGCCTATTCGATAAATTCGGTCAACAAACACAGTTTGCTTAACAAACAAATGTATCCGGGACACAAAGCCGAAATGCTTCTACGTTATGACCGATACGTTATGCAGGAAGTTTTGCCGCTGATTCGCAATGAATGCGGACAGAATGCAAAACCTCTGACGACGGGCGCGAGTTTGGGCGCGTTTCTGGCGGCGAACACATATTTTAAGCATTCGGACAATTTTCGCGGCACGATTGCGATGAGCGGAAGCTACAATATTTACAATTATCTGGAAAAAGATTATTACGACGAAAACGTATATTTCAACAATCCGATGATGTATATGAAAAATTTAAACGACGATTTTCATCTGCCGAATCTGCAAAAAGCCGATTCAATCGTCATCGCCACCGGACAAGGCGCGTTTGAAGCACCGGACAGAAGCCGCGAATTTTCTAATCTTCTGCATTCCAAAGGAATTCCGCATCTGCTCGAAATCTGGGGACACGACGTAAATCACGATTGGGTTTGGTGGCGCAAAATGCTTCCCTTTTACTTGGGAAAATTTTGCAGTTGATTCAGTTCAGAGTAACGCCTTTAGGCGTGAAAACACCGCGCTTCGCGGGTGTTTTCTCACGCCTAAAGGCGTTACTCTAACTTAAATATCTTTTAACTTTAACAATGACAAAAAAACCGAAAATATTAGCATTCGCGGGCAGTCTGCGCGAAGAATCTTACAACAAAAGAGTCGTCAAAGTCGCCGTCGAAGGCGCGGAAAAAGCAGGCGCGTCAGTTACTTACATCAAACTCGAAGATTATCCGATGCCGATCTACGACCCGGACGATCACAAGAAAAACGGGTTCGACGAAAACGCGCTCAAGTTTCAGAAACTGCTTGGCGAACACGACGGTTTTCTGATCGCTTCGCCCGAATATAACGGCTCTCTGCCCGGCGGTTTGAAAAACGCGATTGACTGGGCTTCGCGCAAAAGCGACGAATACGGAATGATCGAAGTTTTCAAAGGCAAAGTTGCGGCGATTATGACGGCTTCGCCCGGAAATTTCGGCGGAATCCGCTGCCTGAATCATCTGCGCGGCGTGCTTTCGATTATGCTCTGCAATGTTCTGCCGTCTGAAATTGCAGTCGGCGGCGTAAACAAAATGTTTGACGGCGACGGCGAGGAAATGACCGACGAGAAAATGGAAAAACTGCTTCACGATCTGGGAGCATCTCTCGCCGAAATGCTGGAGAAAACTCACGGCGAAATCGAGGTTGCCGAAAATGCGGAATAGCTGAGAATTTGCTCTCGAATAAATTCAAAAATATAAGATGAAAGCTGTTTACATCAGGGAATTCGGCGCGGCGGAAAATCTCGAAATCCGCGAAATCGAAAATCCGCCCGATCCGAAAGATTCGCAGATTTTGGTAAATATCAAAGCATCGGCGTTAAACCGCGCCGACATTTTGCAGCGCAAAAATCTGTATCCCGCGCCCGCAGGCTTTCCCGAAAGAATTCCGGGTTTGGAGTTTGCCGGCGAAATTGCCCGAATCGGCGATTTGGCGGAAGATTTTAAAATCGGCGACAGAGTTTTCGGCATTACGGCGGGCGGCGCAAATGCCGAATTTCTTTTGACTCAAGAAAGTCTGCTCGCAAAAATTCCTGACAATTTGAGTTTTACCCAAGCCGCCGCCGTTCCCGAAGCGTTTATCACGGCGCACGACGCGCTTTTTACGCAGGGAAAATTACAAAAAGGCGAAACGGTTTTGATTCACGCCGTCGGTTCGGGTGTCGGACTCGCCGCTTTGCAACTTGCTAAAGCGCACGGCGCGAAAACTTTCGGCACATCGCGCACGGCTGAAAAACTGCAAAAATGTCTGAAAATCGGACTCGACGAAGCGATAAATACGAGCGAAGCGGATTTTGCCGAAATAATCAAAGAGAAAACTTTCGGCAGAGGCGTTGATTTAATTTTGGATTTGATCGGCGCGAGCGTTTTTCAGAAAAATCTGGAAAGTTTGACGTTAAAGGGGCGATTGATTTTAATCGGTTTGCTCGGCGGCGCGAAATCGGAATTTAATCTCGGAACGGCTTTATCCAAACGCCTGAAAATCATCGGCACGGTTTTGCGTTCGCGCGACGAAACCGAAAAAGCCGAGGCGACGGCAAAATTTGTTTCCGAAGTTTTGCCTCTGCTCGAAACCGGGAAAATCGCGCCGAATATTGATAAAATTTTCCCAATCGAAGAGGCGGCAAAAGCTCACGAATATCTCGAATCGAACAAAAGTTTCGGCAAAGTCGTTTTCAAGATTTAAGAAATGTGAAATTGCAGGTTATGTTGTAAGTATCGTATATGATTTCGCTTACGGAAAATTTGATTGATGAGCCGGTTTTGCCGAAATGCCGTATTTCGGTGGGAATTCCCGCCCGCGATGAAGCCGAATATCTGCAAAAAACTCTCGAAGCGTTTGTTCGTCAGATTAATCTGAATGGACAGCCGTTTGACAAAGCGAAATTTGAAATTATCCTTTTGATAAATAATTCTACGGATAATTCTTTGAAAATCGCCCGAAAATTCAAGGCTGAAAATCAACAGCTAAATCTGCACATCGCGCAAACGAACACTTCAAAAAAAAATGCCAACGGCGGATTTATCAGGCGTTTGCTGCTCGATGAAGTATATTCGCGTCTGACGCAAAACGGAAAAAAAGGCGGTGTTATGATGACCACCGACGGCGACACGCAAGTTGCGGACGATTGGATTGCGGCAAATATGTCTGAAATTGAAAACGGCGCGGATGCTGTCGGCGGACGAATAAATTTTTCGGCTGAAGAACTCGAAAAAATGGATTTTCCGGCAAGGAAATTTTACTTGATTGATGAAGAATACCGTCTGCTGATCGCCGAACTCGAACATTATCTCGATTTTCTTCCGCACGATCCTTTTCCGCGCCATCATCAGCATTTTAACGGAAGTTTCGCCGTAAAAACGGAAATTTACAAAAAAGCGGGCGGCGTTCCGCAGGTCAGTTGTATGGAAGATGTCGCTTTTTACGACGCGCTTTTGCGAATTGATGCCAAAATCAGACATTCGCCGCTTGTCAATGTTTACACTTCGGCGAGAAATTCGGGACGCACCGAAATCGGACTTTCGACGCAGATCAATGATTGGATAAAACTGAGCAAATCGGGCAAAGATTTTATGGTCGAATCCGCCGAAACTGTCGAAAAAAGAATAAAAATGCGAAACGCTCTGCGCCGAATCTGGCTGAAAGAACAAGGAAAATCAAGCGTAAAAACTGCCGAACCCGAAAAATTTGCAGCCGGGCTTTTCGTTTCTGCGGAATACTTACCCGATCAATTACGCAAACAAAAAAGTTTCGGCGCGTTTCTCGATCATATTTATCAAAAGCAGGGCGAACAGAGCAGTCGGCAACGGGAAAATTTTCTCGTTCCAATCGGTGAAGCGGTTCGGGATTTGAGAAAAAAACTCGAAAAACTGCGGCGCAGAGGCAAAACGAAATCTGCGGCAAATTAAATTTTCCGCCACACATCGAGCCGGTATTTCTCTCGCCTGATTTGTTTTATATTCTCGAATTTACCAAAGGCAAATTCGGCAAACGAATCGTGAACCTCATCGCCCGTCTGCGGATAATCTTCGACAGAGGGAAGCCAGTGAACAAGCGCGACCTGACCGTTTTTTTGTAAATTATCGAAAATTTTTTCCAATGCCGTCTGCCAATCGGCGGGCGATAAATAATAGCCGACTTCCGAAACTAAAATCAGATCGAACTTTTCGGCGGGAAATTCTTCGGGAAATTTCATCAATTTGAATTTTACGTTTGGCAGATCGGCGCATCTCCGTTTCGCCTGCGCGAGTGCTTTTTCCGAAACGTCGGTTGCCAGAAGTTTTTCGCAGCGTTCGGCAAGCATTTCGGTTAAAACGCCAATCGAACAGCCGATTTCAAAGGCATTTTTATATGTTTCTTCGAGCAGACAGTTCAGCGTAGTTTCGTATTTTTCGGCTTCATATTCGCTCGTTTCAAAATTCCAAGGATCGTCGTTCGCCTGATAAACGTCCTCGAAATATTCTGTTTTTAAAGTGTCTTTTGATTTTTTACTCATTTTTTTAAGTTTTTTAGTAATAGGAGAAACGCAGTTGAAAAAACCGAACATTGCAGAAACCCGCACGAAGTAAGGGTGTCAAATGTATTGCACCCTTACTTCGTGCGGGTTTCTGCAAAACATTATTCGCTTTGATTTCAATAATAAACAATTCAACTGCGTAACTCCTAAGTAATTGAAGTTTTGCTCTCGCGCCCGCTGTTTAATCCAGTGAAAATTCCGAGTGATTTAAAAATTGCTCTATAAAATCTGCTCCAGATAAATTTCAAAAGGTTTTGCAAAATTTTGCAGAACTTCCTTGGAAAGCCGGAAACCGTGCGGATCGTCGTCAATCAGATTCGTGATTTGCGATTCGTGCATTCTGATCGCCTTTTGCTTTTTTTCAACTGCCGAAGTTATGTCGAGCCGAAACGCCGAAACCTCGTTTTCTTGCGGCAGATCGCCGTTTTCAGCCATTTCCCAAAGCCAGACCGGATATTCTAAAATTTTCGTATTTTCGCTTTTCGCTTCGTCGAATAAGGAAAATGCGGCTCGATGATCCGGGTGCGGATCGCGCCGCCACGGAACAATTATCGTTTGCGGCTCAATAATTTTCAGAAACAGGCGGCAGCGATTTACCGCTTGCCCGAAGTTTTCCGAATTGGTTTGCGGGACGCTCCGATCTTTGAAGCGAAAAAAAGTTATGTTTTCCGCTTTTACGTCTAAAATTTCCGCCGCCGCAAGCAATTCCTTTTCGCGCAAATCGCGCAGTTTTTCGGGCGGGAATTTTGCGGAATTCGGATGCGAAAGCGTGCCGTCGCTTAGAACCGCGATAAAAACCACGCAGCCGAATTTACGCAAAAGCGCGATTGCGCCGCCGCAGCCGAGCGATTCATCGTCAGGATGCGGCGCGACGACAAGCGTTCTGCCCCAATTTAACACTTCCTCTTCGTTTTTTATCGGCAGAACGGAGAAATCTCCGAGAGGTTTTTTTATTGAAGTTTCGGAAATTGTCATAGATTTTAACGATTTAATTTGCTTTCAATTGTGAAAAGGCAAATTCCCCGACGCTTAAAAGAGCCGCATCCGGCGCGGGCTGGCGCAGATATATTGACAAATCGCGGATAATTCTGCCGAAATGAAAAGGCTGATTCAAGCCACGCGCTCCGACGCTTTCTTCGCACAAAACGATTGTTTTCCGGCAAATTTCCCCGATTGCCGTCCGCATCATATTTGCGTAATTCAGAAATTCTTCGCTCGTTTTTTCGCACGGATTCGACAGATATTTTTCAAATTTCTCAGCCGCCACTCCGAGCCACAAATTTCCCGCCTCGATCTCGATTGCCATTTTTCCGATTCTCATTTGCTGAAAAACGTCTTCGGTGCGTTCGAGTTTTTGCAGATATTGGCGCGTTTCGTCAAAAATCGCTTCCGCACCGCCGAGTTGAACGGCGGCAAAACGAATCGCGCCGCCGGAAAAAAGCGGCTGACGGTAATAATCATTTGCCGCGCCGATCAGATCGTTTGCCGATAATTCCACATTGTCAAAGCAGACGCGGAAACTTCTCGTCGCCTTCATTCCCATCGGCGACCACCACGAAGCGTCCGTTTCAACTTGAAATTTCTTTAACGGAACGAGGCACATCTGCCAGCCTTTTCCTTTTAATTCGCCGTTGACAATCGGGTATTCGACAAAATCCACGCCGGTTGCAAAAGTCTTCCAGCCGGACATTTGAAACGCGCCTTTTTTCGATTTCCCGATTGTTACGCCGTCTGCCGCTTCCGTATTCCAGACTCCGCTGACGGCGTTTTCCGTTCGGATGATTTCCGCGAAATTATTTAATTGTTCGCTTGTGCCAAAAAATTTTGTCAGCAAAACGGCGTTGAAATGTCCTTCGACGACGCGCCCGATGACCAAGTTGGCGCGACCTAAAATTTTCAATACGTTTAATAATTCCGACTGCGTTCCGCTTTCCGTTCCCAAACCGAAACCGCCGTTTTCTTTTGGAAAAAACGCCGTCAGCAAACCGCTTTCGATAATTTTCTGCAAAGTTTTTTCGGGAAAACTTTCAACGCTGTCGGTTTCGGCGGCTTCCTGCCGGGCGAATTCAACGATTGCTTCGATGCGTTCGGTCAACTTTATGGTTTCTTTTCGGAAATCTTTGTCGAAACTTTTTGATTGTGCAAAATACATTTTTTACGATTTTACTTGTCCGGGATTTTTTACCCGGTATTTTTGCGATGAATTTTTATGGTTTGCAAATTCCTTGATCTGCAATTTTATTTCATTTGCTAAAGGCTGATAAATCAAGCGTTCGCCAGTTTGGTCGGGCGCGTCCCACAAACCGTTTTCACACCAGCGATTATCATCCCACGCGACGTGATTAATAATCGGATACAAACATATTCCGAAAATTTCAACACCGGCATTTTGCGCCAAACGGACTTCGCGGCAGATTCGGCGAAACCATTCTGCCCGCGCCTCGTCTTCTATTCCGGTTTCGGCAATCAAAATCGGCTTTTTGTAACGCGCGTAATTATCGAGCAGCAGTTTGTGAAACGGCACATAAGCCGGATCATTCGGGTAAATTCTCACGCCCGAAGGATGCCGCCATTGATTCTGCACATAAAAATTTAAGCCGGGAATTTCCAGATATTTTTCGTTTCCGCCGATTTCTTTTTCCAGTTTTCCGCACAGCATATCAAATGAAGCAAACTGCGCTTCGTGATAATTCGCCGCATCTCTGATAGATTTCTCGGTTTTTTCATCGGCGGAAACTCTAACCGCCGGATCGGTTTGAATAAAAGTTGTTTGCGGAGCAGTTGAACGAATTACATCAGTCGCCGAAATTGTTGCTTTGACAAGCTGTTTCTTTAATTCATCGCCGCGATTTTTGGCATACGGATAAAAATAACCGACTTCGCCCGCCGCCCACGCAAAAAAGGAAATTTCATTAACCGGGCAAATCAATAGTTCTTCAGACGTTTCATTTTTTAGAAATTCAGCCGTTTCGTAAGCAAATGAAACGAATCTTTCGATAAATTCTTCGCTGAAAATATCCAGATCGTCGGGAAAACCGTAATGAAAAAAATCCCAGATGACTTGAATTCCCGTCTGTCTGACGGCGCGAGCCTGATTAATCAAACTCGAAAAATCATATTTAAACGGTTCTGTTTCGATCAAATGCCAGCGCACGCCGTCGCGGGCTGTTTTCATCCCGACGCTTAAAAGCCTTTCGTAATCCGGGCGGGCGAACAGATCGTGTTTGGTCGAGTTGATAACATCTACTCTCTGTCCGTGCGGATTGCGGTGCGTCGAACATTCAAAACCGCCCATTATAAAACTTTTGAACATTTATATTTCTACGCGAAGATTCCAGACAGATTTTTTGTTGATTCTTTTATTCAAAGATTATTGTAAAGAAAAACGCAAACATTGTATGTTCAACACATTACATTGCGGATTTTGCCTCAAGTTCCTTTTGCGAATTTTTGAGAGTTTCATAACATTCGCAGGAGAAATTTTCCAATCCTTCACGATCCGATATTGCGATTTTTCCGCGATTGTATTTAATCAAGCCGAGTTGCTGCAATTTATTGGCATTTTTGCTGACGCTCGGACGATGCACGCCGAGCATCTGCGCGATAAATTCCTGAGTCAAGTTCAACTTGTCAGAATCTGCCCGATCTTGAAACATCAGAAGCCAACGCGCCAGACGATGTTCTACCAAATGATGACACAGACAAACCGAGTTTTGCGAAATTTGTGCGATAAACAAATAGAGATATTGCAAAACTTTCTGCTGAAATGAAATTTCCTCCGCAAAAAACATCTTGAAATCATCCGCCGTCATACACAGAATTTCGCCGGCTAATTGAATCGTGGCTTCGCTCGGCGACGTGTCGCTTCCCAAGATAACATACGCTCCCGCTACGCCTTCTTTCCCGATAATTCCGGTTTCTACGGCGTTTCCGTTTGAAAGATTTGTAACTATTGAAACGACGCTGGTTTCCGGGAAGTATATATGCTCTATTTTTCCGCCCTGATTGTATAAAAATTGTGTCAAAGGTAAATCTTTTCTAATCAATTTGGCATATATTCTTTCATATACAGCCGAATCGAGAGAATTTAATATAAAATTTTGAGATGCGTTCTCGTGTCTAGCAAGCATTAGTTTTTATTTTTTCGTCTGATTGCCGTAGATTTTTCATATCAGAACATAATTTTTCCGCTATGTATGCTACGTTACCGATAAAATGTTTTTATTAAGAGAAAATGTATTATTAATGAAACACAATTTAATAATTAATTTAGGCTACAATCTATTTAACCAAAATGATAAATAAATATAAAGACTTGATTTGTCTTTCACATCTTCGCTGGAATTTTGTTTACCAAAGACCGCAGCATTTAATCAGCCGGTTTGCGGAAAGCGGCAAAAGGGTTTTCTATTTTGAAGAGCCGGTAAGAGATAATTCGGAAACTTATCTGGAAATTACCGAACAGGCGGAAAATCTGTATGTTTGCGTGCCGCACATTTCAAATGAAGAGCCGGAAGGCGAAAATCTTGTTGAAATCCAAAAAGAAATGCTCGACGAATTGATCGGGCAGGAAGAAATCGAAGATTTTCTGTTGTGGTTTTACACTCCGACGGCGATGAATTTCGCCGATCATCTTGAGCCGAAAATAACGATTTTCGATTGTATGGACGAACTTTCGGCGTTTCGTTTTGCGCCGCCGGAACTGATCGAAAATGAAAAGCGTCTGCTTGAGAAAGCCGATCTGGTTTTTACCGGCGGGCAGAGTTTATATGAAGCCAAAAAAGACAGACACGAGCGCGTTTTCGCTTTTCCTTCGAGCATAGATCGGGAACATTTCGGGCAGGCGCGAAAAATAAGCGGCGAACCCGCCGATCAAGCAAATATAAACGAGCCGAAACTCGGATATATCGGCGTAATTGACGAGCGTATGGACACGCATCTGATCGCGGAAACGGCTGATCTGCGTCCCGATTGGCAGTTCGTGATGATCGGTCCGGTGGTCAAAATCGGCGAAGACGAATTGCCGCGCCGTTCAAACATACATTATCTCGGCGGAAAAAATTACGAAGAACTGCCCGCGTATCTTTCCGGCTGGCAGATCGCTCTGATGCCTTTTGCTATCAACGAATCTACAGAATATATCAGCCCGACTAAAACGCCCGAATATCTCGCGGCGGGACTTCCCGTAATTTCCACGCCGATTCGTGATGTCGTCCGACCTTACGCAGAGCAAAACTTGGTGGAAATTGCGGCAACGGCGGAGGAATTTGTCAGCGCGGCGGAAAAGATTCTGGAGCGCGGCAACCTAAACGACTGGCTCGCGCGGGCGGACAAGTTTTTGCAGAACATTTCGTGGGACAAAACTTTTAATGCAATGTCGGATTTAATTGATGAGGAAATTCAGACAAAAACTAAGGTGAAAAAACAGACGGTGTGAATTTATTCAGCCGATCCGGGCTTTCTTAAACAAGGAATAAATTATAGATACAAGGGAAGGATTAGAAAATTATGTTCGATTATTTGATAGTCGGCGCGGGATTTGCGGGAAGCGTCCTCGCCGAAAGATTAGCAAACGGTTCAGGGAAAAAAGTTTTAATTTGCGACAAAAGACCGCACATTGGCGGAAACGCTTACGATTTTTACAATGATGAAGGAATTTTAATACACAAATACGGACCGCATATTTTTCATACGAATTCAAAAGACGTTTTTGATTATCTGGGAAATTTTACCGAATGGCGCGAATATCAGCACCGCGTTTTGGCGATGGTTGACGGAATGCACGTTCCGATTCCGATAAATCTGGATACGATCAACAAACTTTACGGGCTGAAACTGACTTCGTTTGAAGTTGAAAATTTTTTGGAAGATTTAGCCGAACCTTGCGAAAATATCAAAACATCGGAAGATGTCGTCGTTTCAAAAGTCGGGCGCGAACTATATGAAAAATTCTTTCGCAGTTACACGCGCAAACAGTGGGGACTCGATCCGTCCGAGTTGGACGCATCGGTGACGGCGCGTGTTCCGACTCGAACCAACCGCGATAACCGTTATTTTACGGATGTTTATCAAGCGATGCCGAAACACGGTTATACGAAAATGTTTGAGAAAATGCTGAAATCTCCGAACATAAAAATTATGCTCAACTGCGATTACCGGGAAATTGCCGATGAGATTTCTTACGAGGAAATGATTTATACGGGTCCGGTTGATTCATATTTTGATTACGAATTTGGCAAACTGCCGTATCGTTCTTTAGAGTTCAAACACGAAACTCACGACACGGAACAATTTCAGCCCGCGCCGGTAATCAATTATCCGAACGAGCAGCCATACACGCGAATCACCGAATTTAAGTATCTGACCGGGCAGGAACATTCCAAAACGAGCGTCGTTTACGAATATCCGCAGGCGGAAGGCGATCCGTATTACCCGATTCCGCGCCCCGAAAATGCGGAGATTTATGCAAAATATAAATCTCTCGCCGATGGCGAACCGAACGTGCATTTTGTCGGAAGACTGGCAACATATAAATATTACAATATGGATCAGATCGTCGCTCAGGCACTAACGACTTACGGAAAAATCGTCGGTATGAAAAGGAAAGAAGCGGCTTTGATTAAAAGTAACGGAAACAAAAAGTTTGGTAAAGCCGAATCGCTTGCGGCAGCTGCCGGATAACATTCTAAGTTTAAACCGAAAATCACGAAGCGGCTCAGAGGCTGTTTTAAAAGTCGAAAAAGTGTATCGCCGGCTTCCAGCCGGCTGTCGTGGTGGCTTCCAGCCGCCACTTTGATAAAAAAGCGCAACTTTTCGCTTTTTTATCAATAGCGTTGGCAAGATGCCAATCAAACAGCCGGCAAAATGCCGGCGATACACTTTTAAAACAGCAGATTAAATTCGTTCAGCCGCTTCGTCTGTGATTATACAAAGCCCTGAAACTTTCTTTTCGGCAAGTCGGTTTAATTTTTCGCGGGCTTCATTATAAGTTAAATTATTTGCAATAACGGACTCGAAACTAACGACAGACCAGATATTTTCTTTGAGTTCGCTCGAAGAATTTTCTGCCGGAGCAGTTTCTTTATTTTGAGCAATTTGCGATTCGTTTGATATTTCTTCGTTCTCTGTTTTCATTTTCGCTGTTTCAAGCATCTACAATTCCCACTTTATAAAAGATAAGTCCTTTAATTTCTTGGATATAAAAAACAATATCACAATCTATATATTTTTGTAAAAGTTTTAAACAAGTTGAAATTTCAGAAAAAAGCCGACTTTATATAATTTGCGATTTGATTCAATGATGATTTTTCAATTACATTTGAAATTCGTATGAAAAATAAATCAGTCAAAATCGCGCTCGTTCAAGAACCGCCCGTTTTTCTGAATCTGCCGAAAACTCTGGGAAAACTCGAAATTATTGCCGAAGACTGCCAAAAAAACGATGCAAAAATCGTCGTGTTTCCCGAAACTTGGGCTTCCGGTTATCCGATCTGGCTTGACGAAGCACCGAAAGCCGCCATTTGGGATTACCAACCCGCAAAGCGTCTTTACGGTTATTTGACGGAAAACTCGGTGCAGATTCCGGGCGCGGAATTTGCACAAATACAAAAGACAGCCAAGCAAAATTCGCTTTATTTGGTTATCGGCGTTCACGAACAAATGGGCGGAACTCTCTATAACACTACAGTTTATCTCGCGCCCGACGGCGATTATAAAATTCACCGCAAATTGATGCCGACTTATACTGAAAGATTAATTTGGGGCTTAGGCGACGGCAGCACTTTGAATGTTCTCGAAACCGAATACGGAGTTTTGGGCGGTTTGATCTGCTGGGAACATTGGATGCCTCTGGCGCGAGCCGCAATGCACTCGAAAAATGAAATTATCCACACCGCGCAATTTCCGACGGTTCACGAACGCCACCAAATCGCCAGCCGACATTACGCCTTTGAAGGACAATGTTTTGTTTTAACTTCCGGCTGCGTGTTGTCGAAAACCAATGTAATCGAAGGTTTTCTGTCGCTTGAAACCGGCGATAAAGAAGTTTTAGAACTGCTCGAATCAATGGAAAAAGAAAAACTCCAACGAGGCGGAAGCGCGGTCATCGCGCCCGATATAAGTTATGTCGTCGAACCCGTTTTCGACGACGCAAGCACAATTTACGCCGAACTCGATCTGAATCTGCCCGCGCAGGGAAGACTGCTTCTGGACACCGACGGACATTATTCGCGCCCCGATGTCTTTAAACTGCGCGTCAACGACAAGCAAAATAAAAATGTCGTTTTTGCATCGGAACAAATTAGTAAATCGTAAATGGTAAATCGTAAACAGTTAGTTTTCTTCTCCGATTTACGATTTACAATTTACGATTTACAATTTACGATTTATGAATTTTAACGAAACAATTTTTATGACCGGATTTCCGGGATTTATCGCCGGAAGGCTGGTTGAACGCCTTGCTAAAACGGACGCGCAGATTTTCCTTCTCGTGCAAAAGGAATTTGTTGACAAAGCCTTAAAAGATATTGCTGTGATCGCGGCAAAAACGAAAATTCCGCTTGATAATTTCGCCGTTGTCGAAGGCGATATTACGAAAAAAAATCTCGGAATCAGCGAAACCGATCTGCATATTTTGCGCGAAAAAACGACTGACGTTTATCATCTGGCGGCGATTTACGATTTGTCTGTGGCAAAAAACGCGGCGTATTCGGTCAACGTCGAAGGCACGAAAAATGTTAATGAACTGGTCAAAACTTTGCCGAATTTGCGGCGTTACAATTACATTTCGACTTGTTATGTAGCGGGCGAGCGAACGGGCGTGATTTACGAAAACGAACTGACGCACGAAGCGGGTTTCCGCAATTTTTATGAAGAAACAAAATACTTGGCGGAAATCGAAGTTGAAAAATTAAAAGACGAATTGCCCGTAACGATCTTTCGTCCGTCGGTTGTTTGCGGCGATTCGGAAACGGGCGAAACGGCGAAATATGACGGAATTTATTATGTGATAAATTTTCTGCTGCGGTTTCCCGAAATTTTTCGCCTCGTCAATGTCGGAAACGACGACGTAAAACTCAATCTTGTTCCGGTTGATTTTGTCGTTGACGCAATGATCGCGCTGGCAAAAGACGAAAACGCCGTCGGTCAAACAATCGCGCTTGCCGATCCGCGCCCGCTGACGACCAAACAGCTTTGCGATGCAATCGCCGAAGCGGTTACGAACAAAAAATCCGTCATCACGCCGCCCGCAAAATTAGTGCAGACGTTTCTTAATTCGCCGATCTCGCCGCCTCTGACCGGCTTGCCGCATTCGGGCGTTCCGTATTTTTTCGTGCCGCAAACTTACGATACGGGCGTTTCCGAAAAACTGCTCAAGCCGCACGATGTTCACTGCCCGAACTTTCGGGATTATGTGAAAAATCTCGTCAAATTCGCAGTTGAAAATCCCAAACTTTAAAATAAGGCGGAAACCCGACAGTTATGGAGGGTGCTGATTGATTAGAAGTTTGTTGAGTTTTCAAAAAATCCGTTGAAAATGCTGTTTAATTTATAAACTTTTTGATTTATAAACAGCACCCTCCATAACTGTCGGGTTTCCGCCTGCGCTTTGATGATTTCAAGCAAATTTATTTTTTTACCTTACTGTCTTTCGACATTTTGCCTTCCACGATTTCGACTTTCAAAATTTTATCGCCGCGCACGATCAAATCTACGATTTTCATATCTTTTTCATTGACCTGCCCGAAAACCGTATAGCCGCCGTCAAGATGCGGCTGCGGCGAATGAGTTACGAACCATTGCGAACCGCCCGTATTTTTGCCCGAAAGTGCCATTCCGACTGTGCCGCGCGTGTATGGAACGGTGTTGATTTCGTCGCGGATCTGCCAACCCGGACCGCCGTTTCCGTCGCCGCGCGGATCGCCGTCCTGGACGACGAAATTTGCCACGACGCGGTGAATCGAAACGCCGTTGAAATAACCGGATTTTGCGAGTTTTATAAAATTATCAATTGTCAAAGGCGCGTCTTCGGGCAGCAGATCAATTGCAAAAACGCCTTTTTCCGTCGTCAAAATCGCTTTTGTTTCGCCGTTTTTGCGCGAAACGGCGCGTTTGTAATCGGCATCCGAATTTAGAATTAAGCCGAGTTTTGAATCTTTTTTCTCGTCATAATTTTTGAGCGTTCCGACTTTTTCTTCGTAATTTTCGAGCGCGGGAAAATCTTTCTGCAAATCGTTTTCCCGGATAAGATTTGCGGCGTGGCGGCGAAGCAGATAATCGTCGTAAGTCAATGCCGTCAAAATTTGCCCGATTGCTCTGGATTTGTCCATTTTGATTAACGCCGAAAGAGCCGCAAGCTGTGCATCGTTGGAATCTTTATCCATCAGCAACGCCTTAGAGAAAGCGACTTGCAACGCCTGCGTGCTTCGTTCCGTCGGTTCTGTTTCGCCCAAAAGCTGCGCGGCGGCTGTGCGGGCGACGACATCTTTATGATTTAAGATTACTTCCAGATCCGTCGGCAAAGTGTCGGTTTTATATGCGGCGTAAGCGGTTACCGCATTTGCCAAGGCTTTGTCTTCGGCTTCATTTTTTTTCAGCGAATTTAAAATATAAGTCAAAATATAACTGACGTTTCGCGCTCGCTCGTCCTTTTCAATTTCGGAAGATTCGGCGAGTTCGCCGAGTCCGGCAAAGGTCGAATTAAATACGCGCCAATCTGAAATTTCGCCTTTGCTTTTTCGATATTCAGCGTATTTTTTCGTGGCGATTTGCACGATTGCCACATCAATTTCGGGCGAAACAAAACCGTCGGATTTGCCGAATTCGCTCAAAAAGTTAAACGCTTTTTCGTCGCTCGTGTTCGGCAGAATTCTGCCCAGAACGGTCGCAATTTCGAGAAGTTCGTTCTTTTCCGGCGGATTGGCAAATTTGGATTTTTTGTAATCAGCGAGAAGTTTCCGCCCGCGTTCGATCAATTTTTCGGCGGATTTTGCGTCTTTCAAACTTCCGAGCGAGCGAATCGCGCTCACGCGAACGCGCGAATCGGCATCGGTCAAAGCCGCTTCCGCGAGCAGATTCAAAGATTCCTTGTCTTCCGCCGCGCCGAGCGCACGCGCCGCATTTGCGCGGGCAATCGGATCATTGTCGGTCAAAAGCATCGCGCGGAATTTTTCATCGGCATTTTTCGCGCGAAGTCTGGCTAGAGCGTTTCCGGCATCGGCGCGAATTCGTCCGTCCATATTTGTCAGAAATTTCGCCAATATAAAATTCGCTTCTTCCGGTTTGGCGCGTAAAACCGCCGTAATTCCGAGCAGAACGACATTTTTGTTTTGGTTTTTTCCAAGTTCGTATTCAAATTCCAAAACGTCTAAAATTGCTTCGCTCAAATTTTTCGCTTTTGAGTCTTTCTCATTCGCCGCCGCGATTTTTCCCGCCGCTTCAACGGCGCGGGCGCGTATTTCAGCCGGTTCTTTTGTATTTTTCAAAATTTGCAGAATCGCGTCTGCACCCGAAATTGATTCGATCTCGCCAATGGCGAAAGCCGAAATTGCACGAACATTCGCGTCTTTGTCATTTGCCAAAAGTTCAGCCAAAAGCGGAACAGCCGCGTCGTTTCCGATTCGTCCGGCGGCAAGCGCGGCGCGTTGTCTGATCGCCGCATCTTTGCTTTTCATTAAGTTCTGCAAAGTTTTATCAAACCGCAATTCGTCTTCGGCTTTGGAAATCTGCACCAAAGTCGGCACGGGAATTTGCGCGAAGATTTGAATCGAAAAACAGAATAAAACGGCGAAACAGATTGTTGTAATTTTTTTCATTATGATTTTTATAACAATAGATTCTAAATATTTGTTGAAAAATAATATCAAAATAGCGAACGAATTTCTCAGTTTGTCAAAAATAACTTCCAACTTTTGCAAAATGTGGTTTATAATTCAAATTCAATTCAATTTTAGGAAACTTATAAAATGAAAAGCACTCGAAAGATACTTTATACGGTTTTGATGCTGATCCTGCCGTTTTTACTTACTGCCGATTTTCTTTATTCTCAGGATAAGGATGCACCTGTCAATGTCAAAGCAAATGTAATTGTTTTAAACGCGGAAAACAAGAGCGTTGACGCGGTGAAACAGGAAGACATCAAAATTTACGAAGACGGTGTTGAGCAGAAAATTACATATTTTGCCGAAAAAGAGCCGGTTTTGAATGTCGGGTTTGTCATAGATAATTCCGGTTCGCTTAGAACGAAATTAAATGAAATTATCTTTATGGGATCGGCAATCGTCGAAAATCTGCGCCCGGAGGATGAGGCTTTTTTTATTCGTTTTATAAGCACCGACAAAGTAGAACTTATACAAGACTGGACATCCGATAAGAAAATTCTGACAGAAGATTTCAGAAATATGTATGTCGAAGGCGGCAGAACAGCGATAATTGATGCGGTTTATTTATCTGCTGAAAAGATTCTGGAACGCGAACAGCAAAATAGGTCAAAGCGTTACGCCTTGATTTTAATATCTGATGGTGTCGAGAGAAACAGCAGATATAAATTAAACCAGTTATTTTCGCTTCTTGAAAAATCTGATGTGCAAATATTTTCAATTTCCTTTCCCGAAGATTATGCGCGAAAGCAAGCAAGAAAAGGAGACGGCGGCTTTATACTGCTTAACAATACATTAGCCGCAGAAACAGGCGGAACGGCGTTCACATTAAGCGAAAAATATACAAAAGATGAAATAATCGGCAACTTAAAAGCGTTGATTCTTGAACTTCGCTCAAATTACATTCTCGGTTATACTTCGACAAACCGGAAGCGCGACGGAAAAGAGAGAACTTTGCGCGTCGAAATTGCCGATGACAAAAACGGAACAAAAAGACGCGGTTTCGTCCGCGAAAACTTTAAATTTTCAACCGAAAAGGATTTATCAAAATAAAAATGTTCAAAATAATTTCAATAATCGCATTTGTTTTAATCTTTGTCGTGCCGTCCGCTGTTTTGGCACAAAGCCGACAAAACATAAGTCTTTTGCTGTATAACGGCAAAGTTTTTTCCGCCGATAAGCAAGGCACAATAACGGAAGCCGTCGCGGTTGACGGCGAGAAGATCGTCGCCGTCGGAACGTCGCAAGATTTGCGCGGCAGATACAAAGCGGCGAAGGAAATTGATCTCAAAGGCAAACTCGTAACGCCCGGATTTAACGACGCGCACATTCATTTTGTCGGTGTCGGACTCGCGCTGTTGCGTGTTGACTTGAATGGTTCAAGCACTTTGGCGGAAGCGAAACGGCGAATTGCGGCGAAAATCAAAGAACTGCCCAAAGGTGCTTGGGTTTTGGGGCGCGGTTGGGATCATACGCTTTGGGGAAATCGTCTGCCGACTCGTCAGGATTTGGACGACATCGCGCCGGATAATCCTGTATTTTTACAGCGTGTTGACGGGCATATCGCGTGGGCAAATTCGCTCGCGCTGAAAATGGCGAAGGTTACGCGCGATTCAAAAGCACCGGAAGGCGGCGAGATCGTTTTTGACGAAAACGGCGAACCAGCCGGAGTTCTAAAGGAAACGGCGCAGGGTTTTGTCGGAAAAATCGTGCCGCAGACGACCGCCGAAGAAACCTTAAAAGGCATCGAACTCGCGCTCGAAGAAGCGAAAAAATACGGCTTGACGAGCGTGCAGGGCGGTTCGGAATATTCGGCGATTCCGCTTTACCGTCAGCTTTTAAAGGACGGAAAATTAACCGCCAGAATCGCCGTTTGGCAGGATTTTGAACTGCCCGTCGCAACTTTGATAAAACAGCGCGATGATTTTAACAATTTGAAAATAAATCCATCGCATATAAAACTCGGAATCTTAAAAGGCTACGTTGACGGAACTTTGGGTTCGCGCACCGCCGCGATGCTCGCCGAATTTTCCGACGATCCCGGCAACAGCGGAATTCCGCGCCGCGCTCCCGAAGAAATGATTGAAATGATCGTCCAGCGCGATAAAGCCGGTTTTCAAATCGGACTTCACGCGATTGGCGACAAGGCAAATCGGATTGCTTTGGATGGATTTGAAAAGGCAAATAATCAACCACTCGCCAATAGTTTATTTGGGAAAACGCCCGTAATTAAAAAAGTTTCACATTTAGATAATGTTTATGTGGCAAATCGCCGCAACCGCATCGAACACGCGCAAGTCGTCGCGCCTTCGGATTTCAAGCGTTTTGCCGATCTTGGCGTGATCGCTTCGATGCAGCCGTCGCACGCGATTTCGGATAAGCGTTGGGCGGGCGACAGACTCGGCGAATACCGCGTTTTGGGCGCGTATTCGTGGCATACATTTCAAGCGCACGATGTTCACGTCGCTTTCGGAACTGACGCGCCCGTTGAACTCCTGAACACTTATCAAACTTTATACGCCGCCGTTTCGCGCCAAGATTTGGAAGGCGATCCCGTCGGCGGTTGGCAGCCGCAGGAAAAACTCTCAATGGCGGACGCGATTCGCAATTACACTTATGAACCGGCTTACGCGGAATTTGCCGAGAATGAAAAAGGCGAAATAAAAGTCGGAATGTTTGCCGATCTGGTCGTTCATTCCAAAGATTTACTGACGATTGAGCCGAAGGAAATTTTGACGACAGAACCTGTTTATACTATTTTTAACGGGAAAATTGTTTACGAAAAATAACAGGCGGAAACCCGACAGTAATGGAGGGTGCTTTTTGCTAATAAATTCGCCGGATTAGAATTGGAAGGTTATAAAGGTGTTGATTAAAATGCCGACACGCCGATATTTAATCAGCACCCTCCATTACTGTCGGGTTTCCGCCTGTGTGATTCAAAAAAGAGAACTTTATGACTCCAGAATATGAATATGATGAAAATGTTTTTCCGTTGGCTTATTTAATTACGATTCGGACTTATGGAACTTGGCTGCACGGCGATGAACGCTCGTCTGTTGACCGGCACGGCAAAAATATTTACGGCACGCCTCGCGTTGCGCCTAATTACAAAATGAAAGATCGGATGGTGGAGAATATGAAACAGCCGCGTTTTCTGTTGAATGAAAATCAACGCGAAGTTGTCGAAGAAACCGTTGTCGAAGTTTGCGAAAATCGCGGTTACGCGCTTAAAGCTGTAAACGTCAGGACAAATCATTTTCACTCCGTAGTTTCAGCCGATTGCAAACCCAAAGCGATAATTCACGCATTTAAGAGTTACGCAACGCGCAATCTCAGGAACAAAGAATTAGTCGAAAAAGAGAAAATTCTCTGGTCGAGAGGAAAAAGCCGTAGATATTTATGGAAGCCGCGCCACGTTTCGATAGCAATTGATTATGTTCTTTACGGGCAAGGCGACGATCTTACCGAATTCGATAAACTTATTGCAAAAGATGAGGAAAACGAAGATGATATTTAGCAGGCAGAAAGCGCGACAGTTTTACGAAGGCAGAAACCCGACAGTAATGGAGGGTGCTTTTTAATAACAGATACGCCGGACTAAAATTGAAAGATCACGAACATATTGATTAAAATGCTGACGCTTGATTGAAATGCTGACGCGCTGATAGTTTAACAGCACCCTCCATTACTGCCCTTGTTTCTGCCTGTGAATTATGAATAAAGATTCATCGGGCGCGTTAGCAAATCAATCGGGTCTTCGACGTTTAGAGCTTCGCGCACGAAATACGGTTCGCCCGCCGTTACGCCGATCAGACTTCCGAAATAGCGCGAACGGTTTTCCAACTCGATAAGAAAATTTTTATCGGTTAATCTGGTTTCGAGTTCTTTTGAATCGGGATTGTGAAACTGCGATTTGTGCGCTTTTATCGCGTTCATTTTTTCTTCGAGAAAATCGGAAATATCAACGATGAACGACGGAACAATGCGGCGCGAAAAGATATTGTGCGCCACGTTCGGAACTTTTATTCTTTCCTGCCCGAAATCGCCGTCGTAATTTTTCATCGAAGACAGACGTGCCGATTCTCTGACAAGCTGCACGATGTGATTGTGGTCGGGATGCGGATCGTCTTCCTGATGCGTTAAAATAATTTTCGGCTTGAATTCACGCAGTTTTCTGACCAATTTTGTGCGCGAAGCGTCGTCGGCGAAAACTCGTCCGTCGGGCAAACCCAAGTTGTCGCGCACGTCTAATTTTAATATTTCCGCCGCGTTTTTCGCTTCTTCGCGGCGTTCTTCGACAGTTCCGCGTGTTCCCATATCGCCGCGCGTGATGTCGAGTGCGCCGGTTTTATAGCCGAGCGATTTCATTTTCAGAAGCGTTCCGCCGACGGTCAATTCCATATCGTCGGGATGCGCGAAAATTGCGAGAATGTCTGTTTTGTTCATATTGTTTGAATCGGTCTTTGGTTTTCGGTCTTCGGTTTTTGATTATAAATTCTAATTTGCAAACTCAACAAAAGCCAAAAACCAAAAGCCAAAAACCAAAGACCTAAGACCGATTTTCAATATCTTAGCAAATTTGAAATACTAAAACTAACTTATGGAAATTTTAATAATCGGTTCGCTTCTCGTCGCATTGATGGTTTATGTTTCAACGAAGATCAAAAAGAGCGCGGCGGCGGCATATCAAGCGGAAACGATTGAAACAAAAGATTTTTTTATCGAAAAACCGGAAGGCTTCGTGCATCCTCTGCGCGACGATTCCAAGTTTGCATTTGAAGCATACACGGACACTTACGGCGAAGGCGCGGCTCGCAGCATCTGGCAGGCGCAGGTGCAGATGAAGATTTACACCGATAAAAAGCTAAAAGCCGCCGTCGCCGATGTAAAAAAAAATGCCGAT
Organism: Pyrinomonadaceae bacterium; assembly: GCA_965214585.1. Lineage (GTDB taxonomy): Bacteria > Acidobacteriota > Blastocatellia > Pyrinomonadales > Pyrinomonadaceae > JAHCHG01. Next base: position 2,689,492 of record OZ243957.1, read on the forward strand.
GAGATTTTATCGGAAAAAGTGTTAAAAGACGCGCCCGACGGACAGAAAATTTCCGTGATCGAGAGCGCGAGAATCGAAGAAGAACACAAGCGGCGCGAATTTTGGAAAATCGTCGAAGACTTAAAATCAGAGAAAGTTTACGAACTGAGAATTTCCGTGTTAAATAATTATTTGAAAGATTACGCCGATAAAGTGGAAACGATGCTCGATAGTTTTATCGTGAAATGATCGGAATAAAACGGAGAAATTTTCGTATTATCAGAATGGATGTATAATCAAACGGGCAAAAATTTATGCAAACCAAACAGTTTGAAATGACATCAGATTTTTGCAAGCCGGAATTTTCAAACAAACATTAAAAACGGAAAAACGATATGAAAAGAATTTTATTCAGCGCATTTTTAACAGCGGCTCTAATTTTTATTACGGGAAGTTTCGCCGAAACGAAGGCGCAGTCATTCAGCGGCAAGATCGGCAGCGGTTCGGTCAAGCGCGGCACAACCGTAACCGGTCAGATTACGATGCGTTTGCCAAGCGGACTTCACGTTAATTCGGCAAATCCGAAAAGCGAATACGCAATTCCGACGCGCGTTAAAATCAGCGCAAGCGGCGTAAAACTCGGCGCGGTGCAGTATCCGGCGGGAAAAAACCGCAAGTTCAGTTTTTCCGACGATGTAATAAATGTTTACGAAGGAACTACGACTTTTAAGTTTAATATGACCGTTCCTTCAAATTTTCGCGGCAGTTCGGTAAAAGTCGTCGCAACGGTCAGCTATCAGGCTTGCACCGACGAAGTTTGCTATCCGCCGAAAAGCAAACAAGTCGTTATGCGGGCGCGAATTGTCAGATAGAAAAAACTTTGAAATTCAATGAAAATCGGCAGAGCGAAAATTTGCTCTGCCGATTTTTTTTGTTTATTTTTGCAAACCGATCACTGACATCAAGCGTCCTGTTTTGCCGTAGCGTTTTTTTTCAAGACGATAGGAAAAAAATAAATCCGGTCTTTCCATCGTGCAGAACGGCGCGATGAAAATATTTTCTTCTGAAACCCCGACGCTTATTAATTGGTTTTTGTTGGCAAGATGTAAATCTATAAGTGCGTGATTTTTGCGCGTTTCGGTGAAAAGATTTTCGCTGTCGGGAAAGTTTTTCTCGAAAGCGTCAATTACGTCTTGCCCGATTTCGTAGTTTTTGCCGCTTGCCGCCGCGCCGACGGCGCAGATCAGATTTTCGGGTTTTGTGCCAAATTCAGAGCGCATTTTTTCGATTGATTTAATGACGATTGACTCGACAGTTCCGCGCCAGCCGGCGTGAACTGCCGCGTAGCTTTTGGTTTTTGTGTCGCCGATCAGAACCGGAACGCAGTCGGCGGTTTTTACGCCGACCAAAATATTCGGAAGATTCGAGATGAGCGCGTCAAATTTTTCGTCGCTGTTTTCCGCATCTTGCAAATTTCTGACCGTTTTGACATCGTTTCCGTGAACTTGCCAAGCGGAAGCGAGTTTGTAATTTTCTTCAAAAACATTTAAAAAACGCCGCCTGTTTTCTTCGATATTTTCCGCCGCGTCTTCATCGTAACCAGCTAAATTCAGAGAGTTTTCGGGAAAATCGCTGACTCCGCCGAGCCTTGTCGAAAAGCCGTTGGCAAAGCCCGCGTCTTCAAGCGGTTTGCAAATTAAAACTTTTACCGCTTCGCGCTCTCGCCAGTAAAAGCCGAAATCTGATAAAGTTTCAACAGAAATTTCCGGCAGATTATTTTCGCATATGATTTTATCCATCGGCATAGACATAATTGAAGTTTACCGCATCCGCGAAACTATTTCGAGAACCGCGCGTTTTGTCGAGCGCGTTTTTACAGAAAAAGAACGCGCTTATTGCGAAAAAAAAGGAATGGCGGCGGCGCAGTCTTTCGCGGGGCGTTTTGCGGCGAAAGAGGCGTGCTTAAAGGCTCTAAAAACAGGCTGGCGCGGGCGCATTACTTGGCACGACATCGAAGTTTTAAATGACGAAAACGGCGTTCCGCATTTGGAAATCAGCGGCGAAGCAAAAATTATTTTAGAAAAAACGGGCGCGAACCGCGTTCATCTTTCTATTTCTCACACGACGGATCACGCCGTCGCGCAGGTGATTTTGGAAGTTGTCTGAAAATTCAAGAAAATTAAATTTTGAGTTTTTTGACATTTGCGGGCGAGAGAGCAACCCTTCCCAACCTGCAATCTTTTTATTACTAATACCAAGTTGCGTGAAAAAGAGGAAAGGCGGAAACCCGCGTGCGGGCAAGGGTGCTGTTTGAAAACTTAAAAGCTGATATTAAAAACAGCACCCTCCATAACTGTCGGGTTTCCGCCTTCATTCACGCAACTTGGTATAAGTATTTATTAGCAATAATTTGTTCAAGATAAAGTGAAAAAGCAAAAGTTAATAAAATTTAAAAGTCTGGAAGGGTTGCTCTCTCGACCGCTGTTTGAAAAATCAAACCATAATTTTCTATACCATTTCGTATTATAAAATTTCTTAAATTAACATTTTGGAATAAAAACAATTATCGGCAGAAATTGATTATTGCAATAAAAACAAGGGCGAAACACAAATTTCTTGAAAACAAAGTTTTGCGGTATGTTTTTTGCGTCGTAATTATATCAACATTGAATCATTTCAATTTTTCACTCTTCCAAAATTCACAGAAACGAGGAGAAACTTATGCGTTTAAATCTAAAAACTTTACGATCAATTTTTCTTTTAACGGCTGTCTTTTTCTCAATGGCAGTCGTTAGTTTTGCCAATCCGACGGACGATGATCTTCCCGAAATCAGGGCGCGTGTGGCGCGTGTCAGTTATATTAAGGGCGAGGCGCAGATTCGTCGGGCGGGCAATGACGATTGGGAAAAGATTACGAAGAATCTGCCGATTGTCGAGGGCGACGAGATTGCGACGAGCAAATATACATTGCTCGAAATTCAGTTCGACATACATAAATATCTGCGTTTGACCGACGACACGCTGTTAAATATTACGACTTTGCGCGACAGCGGAATCGTTCTGAGCGTTCCGCAGGGTTCGGTTAGTATGCGCGTTTTTGAATTTGACAAAGACCGCGAATTTATCGAGTTTGACGCGCCGAAAACTACGATTGCGGTGCAGAAAGCGGGATTTTACAGAGTTGACGCGGGCGATGAAAATTACAAGCAGGTTCACGTCAGAGTTACCGAAGACGGCGAAGCGCGTGTTTATTCGGACGATGCGGGTTTTGTTTTACGCGACGGCAGAAGCGCGAGAATTTTCACGACGGGTTCTTACGCGGGCGAATGGGATTTGAGCGATGCCCGGTTGAATATGGATCAGTTCGATACTTGGACGAGTGAGCGCGACGAAGTGATCGCCGAGCGTCTGCGAAAAGCCGATTATGATAAGTATTATGACCGCGATTTTTACGGCGCGGAAGATTTGAGCGATAACGGCGAGTGGATTTATACGAGCGATTACGGCTACGTCTGGCGACCTTATCGGCGGGCGATCAGCGGTTACGACGATTGGTCGCCATATCGTTACGGACAATGGCGTTGGGTGCCGCCTTACGGCTGGACTTGGATAAATGACGAGCCGTGGGGCTGGGCGGCTTATCATCACGGACGCTGGGTTTACTATAACGGCGATTGGTGCTGGACACCTTACAGCCGCAGCCGTTCGAGCCGCAGTTGGTGGCGACCTGCTCTGGTTGTCGTCGCTTCCATCGGAAATAATATCTGCTGGTATCCTCTTGGATATGATTATAATTATTACAACTATAATTATTATTACTACGGCGGAAATTACGGAAACCGCCGCAGAGGGCGAGGCGGAGATCGTCATCCGCGCGACAATAACGGCGAAAATCCGACACCGACACCGACACCGACACGGAATATTCAACGGCGAGAAAATACAGGATTTCCCGACGGTATTCGCCGACCTCCGGCGGACAGCGTGATTTTTGTCGGGCAGAGCGATTTTGGCAGAGGTAAAACGAGATTTCGCACCGCGCCGCCCGATCTTGCGCGAAAAACCTTGTTGAAAACTACCGATCAAATCGAGGATATTCCGCTTTTGCCGACATTCAGCGAATTAGACGGCGACATCAGCCGCGATATTATCGTGCGGAATCCGGCAATTTCAACCGTCGAACGGCGAACGCAAATCGGCGCAGCTGATAAAAGAACGGGCGGTTCGGTTGATGAAAAACTTCGTGAAAAACGGATTTACGGCAGCCGTGAACCTTCACTAAAAGTTGGCGGAAACGATGATTCCGTCGAAACAAACAGAAGAAGAACGGGCGTATTTAATCGCGTTAGGAGAGAGCAGACCGATCAAAGCGATCCGCTTCCCGATGCAAATCAAATTCCCGAAAGAAATACCCGTCGGAATAATTCTCCGGTTCGGACGGTTCGCGGAAATAATCCGCCTGCTCCGCAACCTGAAAGAAGGGAAGTGGAAACCGAAAAAAGCCCGGAGATTCGCAGTTCTCCGGTAAGAGAAAACATCAGAATACCAAACGAAAGGCGCGAATCTCCGCGAAACGATCCGCCGCCGCGAAGAGAACCTCCGCGAAACGATCCGTCGCCGCGAAATGATCCGCCTCCGCCGAGAGAGCAACCGCGAAATGATCCATCGCCGCGAAATGATCCGCCTCCGCAAAAAAGCGAGCCGAAACAAAATCCGTCCGATATTCCGCAATTTAAGGGAAAACCGGACGGAGATAATTTGTAATTGGTTAATTGTTGATTGTTCATCGTTAATTGAATCTTCTTTAAATAGACGATTTACAATTAACAATGAACAATCAACAATTCTTAGCATTACATTTTCAGCATTATCCAAAAATTCACGAAATCAATACTGCAAAAAGATTTTCTCGTCAATCGCTTTCGGATCGCCGACGACGGTGAAGCGTATATTTTTCATATATTTTTTGGAAACATCCTGCACGTTCTGCGGAGTTACCTGACGGATTTTTTCCAGAAAATCAAAAGCGTTGCGCCAACCGCCGCCGATCAATTCGTATTTGGCGAGTTCGCGGGCTTGCGCGGCGTTCGTTTCCTGATCTAAATAATGAAGCGTGAGAAATTGCCCCGAAATGCTCGATAAAGCGGGCGCGGGAAGCATCTGCGTTTTCATATTATTTACTTCATTGAGCATCACTTTGACGGCTTGATTTGCGTCAACGGCGGTCACATAAATTTTCGCTGTGTTCGACGCAAGCGATTCCAAATCCGCGCTCGGCGCATAGGAAAGCTGACGTTTTTGGCGGACTTCCTGAAAAATTCTGATCTGCAGAATCGTCATCGCCATACGCATCGCGTAATAATCCGGGTGGCTTAAATCGGGCGCGGCGAAAACGCCTTGAATGTAGTTTGTCGGCAGAGTTCTGGGCGTAACATTGACCGACGCTTTTGTAAAATCGAGTTCGGGAAACGCGGCTTCTTCGTAATTTCCCTTTGGCAGTTTGCCAAGGGTTGCGGCAACCTTTTTGCGGACATCTTCCGCGCTCAAATCGCCGACGATAACAAGCAGAAGCTGCGAAGTCTGCATAATTTTTTTGTGATAATCCGTCAAATCCTTCCCGGTAAATTTGCCGATCAATTCCAGATTTCCGCGAACATCATTGCCGTAAGGATGTTTGGCGTAAATCAAGCGGTCTTGCAGAATTTGCAGATAATTATCGTTGTCGGTTTCGCGCTCGCGCAAGCCGGTTGAGATCTGCTCGCGCACGCGGGCAATGTCGGCGGTTTGAAACGTCGGATTCATCGCAATATCGGTGAAAATATCCCAAGATTTATCAAAATTTTCGCGTGTCGAAGCAAGACTCAAAACGCTGTAATCGTTGCTCGCGCCCGCGCCGATTCCCGTTCCGGTGGCGGCAAGTTCGCGGCGCAGAGTTTCGCGCGGATATTTTTTACTTCCTTCGGCGGCGACTTCGAGCGTTAAATTCTCGATTCCCGCGTTCTTATCGGTAATATTTCGCGCACCGCCGCGTATGAAAAGCCCGGCGGCAATCGTCGGAGAATTCGGACGGCGTTTGACCAAAACCTTTAAGCCGTTTACGTCCAGTTCCGTAACAAGCGCGGCTTGCTCTTTCAAACTCGCTTTCGACTGAGCGAATCCTGTTAAAACAAATAAAAAGAGGAAAAATGTTAGTAAAATGAATTTTCTATGTATCTGCTTAATTTTGATTGTTTTCATAACTCTCTAAACTCTCTAAACTCTCTGAACTTATTTTCCGATCAAATCGCGCTCGGTTAATTTTGAAGCGGCTTTCGCTTCGGGCGACAGCATCGCAATTCCGACGTGCGGTTTGTTTTGAATGTATGTGTTGACGTAATTGTTGATGTCCTTGCGCGAAACGGCGCGTAGATTTTTGTGATAACCGCGAAAATATTCGATTCCCGTCGAAGACCACCAAAAAGACAGAGTGTGCGCGTAATCGCTCAGTTTTTCGCGGTCGAATAAATCTCTCGATTCGAGCAGAGTTTTTGCGTTTTCGAGTTCCTCGTCGGTAAAATAACCGGGTTTGTCGAACTCGGCGATCTCGGCATAAGCGGCATTAATCGCCGCTTTCGCTTTTTCCGGCGTGGTTATCAAAGTTACGGCGATCGGTCCGACATTTCTCTGCGTGTAATAACCGATTCCCGCCGAACTCGCCAAACCGGAATCAACTAATTTGCGCTGAAAACGCGAATCGGGCTGTTCTAAAATAAACGAAAAAACGTCCGCCGCATAAGTCGCTTCGTCGTCTTTGCCAATCGAAGGACCTTGCCAGCCGATTTGTATCAGCACATTTTGAACGGGCTGTTCGACAAAATATCCCTGACTTTTCGGAAGCGGCGGATGTTCGACCAAATTAAGATCAACTTTTTCCTGTTTCCAATCGCCGAAGTATTCTTCCGCCCATTTGAAAACCTGCTGCGGATCGGCATCTCCGGCGACGACGAGCGCGGAATTATTCGGCACGTAATAACGCGATTGAATTTCGCGCATTTTCTCCGGCGTTGCGCCCGAAACCGTTTCGCGCGTTCCGAGCGGTTTTTTTCGTGTCGGATATTTGTAAAAAAGTTTGTCGTTAAGTTCCGTGTTCAAATAAAAAAACGGGTTCGATTCGTTGCGGTCAATTTCGCCGATGACGACCTTTTTTTCGTCTTCGAGTTCATTGGCATCAAACGTCGGATAACGAATCGCGTCGTTGATAAAACGCATCGCCGAAGACAGATAAGGGCTGGTTACGACGAAAAAGTAATTGACCACTTCTTCGCGCGTCGTGGCGTTTTTGATCGCCAGTTGATCGTTGTCATTTAAATACGCGACGCTGCCGATCTGCGGTTTGAACTTTACCTTTTCCGCGCAGTTTTCTCGCGCGTAATATTCGCGTCCGCCGTATTGCAAAGCCAATTCGCAATCGTAAAGTTGTTCGGCGCGGTTTCTTTTAAAGAACATATGTTCGTAAAGATGCGACAAACCGTTAAATTCCGGCGGCTCTGTAAAAGAACCGTTGCGAACCGCCATTTCCACCGTTACCAGCGGCACGGACGGATCGGGCAGAACGATAACTTCCATCCCGTTCGCCAGAGTTTTGCTGACAAACGGAACTTCGATATTATCGTCCTGTTTGACCGAATTTTGCTTCGCACCGTTTTTGCCTGCGGCTTGCGCGGCTTTCGGCATTTGTGCGAAAATTGTAGTTGATAATAAAGAAAAGATTAAAAGCGAATTAATGAAAAATTTTTTCACGAGCGAATTTTCTCCAATAAGGAAATTTAAGTAATTTGTGATTTTAGATTTGCGATTAATTTGATATTTAGAAATCATTTTTTATCATTTATAATACGCAAAATTGCGAATAAAGTTTAACAATATCAATTCATCACGAGGACGATCAATATATGAAACGAGATAATATGATGCACGGAGCGCGAACCGCGTTGAATCAAAATATGGAAATGCGCGAGTGGTGCGAAAATTTTTTAAAATCTAAAGAACGCGAAGGCAAAACCGAAATGTCGGACGAGGAATTTGAAAAATACTGGAAATATCACAAACCCGAAATTATGCACCAAGGCGCGGCGGAAGCGGTGCAGGCGTATAAAGTGAGAAGTGAGAAATGAGAAATGAGAAGTAAAAAACGGGAACTAAATTTACCATTTTGCGTGAAAAAATCTGATTTGAAAAAAGTGTGGACAAACTCGGATTTTTTGGGCTGTTTTTCAAATCAATAGTTCGGACAATTTTTCTTATGAATTGCCGCCAACTTTAGTTGGTGGACTTGAAAGTTAATAAACATAAGGCTTTAGCCAAATTGTAAAAAAAAAAATCCATACAGCTTTAGCTAAAGCATTAAGGATGATTGATGTTTTTTATAAATTCGGCTAAAGCCTGTAAATGCTGAAATTACATCCACCAACTAAAGTTGGCGGCAATTCATAAAATCAAAGATTTAAAAACTATCCGAAGTATTATCAAATTAAAAGTAGTTCAAAATTAAAATTCAAGGAGATTTTTTTTATGCGTTACGTTCTCGGTTTATTTGTTTTCTCTCTGTTTTTCGTTTCGCTTTCCAACGCGCAGGAGATTTCGCGTGAGCAGAAGTTTCAAAAAATTGTTGATCTGAATGCTCAAGTCAAAAATTCAATAAATGAATATCTCGCGCCCGATGCCGCAGACTTAAATGAAGCGGCGAAAAGCGGCTTTGAAGTTTTCAGAATAATTCCGCGCGGGAAAATTAATGAAAAAGTCGGCGTGCGCGGCGGCGGCGCGTATTATTCGTTTACGACAAAATCGCACGATTACGACAGTAATCCGCAAGTAGGATTGCAAAAAGACAATTTGAATATCGGTTTTGCCGGTTCAGATTATGGACTTATCAAAGATTTAGGCAACTTATCTTTAGCCGGCGTTAGTTTGGAAAGTTACGGAGTTAATTTTCTAGCCAAGTATGAACCGCCGACAACTATATCGGAAATCAGAGCCGAACGGCGCGGAGCAGGAGTTTACCAAATAAACGGAATTACTTACAATAAAAGTCTTCCGGCAATTATCGGTAATACTTATGTTCTGCGTTCGGTCAGCAACTTAAATGCCGATGCGCTCGTCGCTTTCAAAATTCACCGCAAAGACACGGACGGAAGTTTGATAATCTTCTGGAAAATGCTCAAGGAATTTGAAAAGCCTCTGATTGACAGAACTGCCGCAAGATAAACAGTTTCTGTAAATTTGCGTGAGTAAAGGCAGAAACAAGGGCAGTTATGGAGGGTGCTGTTTGGAATATCAACTTTCAAATTTATAATCAGCACCCTTGTTTACACGCGGGTTTCCGCCTTTCCTTTTCGCGCTCTTTCGCGTTCTTTCGCGGACAAAAAATAAAATTTACGGCAATTCTTCTTTCGGCAAAAGATATAAATCCTTCGCATCTGCATCGGCTAGATCGCGTCTGACAAGCAAATAAAGTTCTACGCCCGGACGCAGCGGATATTCGCCCGCGAATTTGTAATGCGCCGCGTATCTGTCGTTTAATTCAAACGCCTGCGCTTTTGAGGCGACGATCATTTCCGCGCTGTTGATGTTAATGAGTTGTCCGCCGAAAACCGCGTTCGGATAATCATTTAAATACCAAGGCATTGACCAGTAATCGGGCGAAACGATTTCGATCTTCGCGTCTTTTCCTTTACCGCTTTTTTCGGCGTAATACTCGATTTTATTTATCAGATCGAGAAAACCGCGCCTCGTGTGCGCGTAAACATAAGCCATTTCTTCGTCGTCATAGCGCACAAAATTTAACTGATAAGTTTGAAAACTTAAAACCGCAACGGACGCAATTGCCAGAAGCGCGGCTAAAGTTTTCTGCAAAACGTCTTTTGATTTGGCTAATTCGTTGATCGCATAACCGCCGATAATACACATCGGAAGAATAAAAGAAAGCGCGAGCCACGGCGTTTTATACGGAATAATCGTGTAAGCGGCGAGCAGACCGAAAGCCCAAAGTCCCGTGAACATCGCAAAACGGTGACGTGCTTTGAGAAATGCAAGCAAAGTTCCGACGGCGGACAAAATAAAAATCGGCAGTTCGAGTTGATAACCCCATTTGAGATAAGCCCACCAACCGTTTTGCGTGTGATCTTTATTTCCCGTCGTCGTCCAGAATGCGTAGGCTTCAAACGCGCCTTTTACGCCTTCGGGAAATGTGAAAAAAGACGAGAAGAATAAAATTCCGACGTAAACGAAAGCGAAGGAACACGCCGCAATTATTAAAATTAAATCGGTTGACGCGCCGATCTTTTCGCGGAAATTTCTCCAAGTTAATTCAACGGGTTCGAGTTCGTCTTTTGAAATTTCACCGAAAAACGATTTGTAAATTTTCCGCCAAACGAACACGCAAAAACAAGCGATTGCCATTGTGCCGAGTGTGATAAACGCCGTTTCTTTCGTGGCAAAAAGCAAAACCGCCGAAACCGATGCGAGAATCAAATAGATCGGTCTGCCCGCGTCCCACGCGAGAAGCATACGCATTATCAAAAATACCAAAACCGCTTCGACGGCGAACAGAACGACGCGCAAAATCCAAAATAAAATCGTATTTTCAGCAACGACGGCTGATAAACTAAGCGTCGTCGGTAGAAAGCAGACGAGCAAAAGAAGCGTCATCGTCCCGACGGCAACGATTCCCGCTTTGTGCTTTTCGATAAAAAATAAAACGCCGACGACAATTGCCAAACTAAAGAAAACGAACAAAATTTCGTGGATAAAATAACGCGAAATAAAAACCATTCCGGGCGACAAAGCGAGAAAAAGCGCGGCAAAAAGCGCACCGATTTTGCCGATATAACGATAGAGAAAAAGTGCCAGAATCACCGTCAAAACGCCGAATATCGCCACGCTCCAGCGGATGCTCAAAGTGTTTAAGCCGAAGATTTTTGAAAACGCGAGCGAAACGTAATAAAGCGTCGGACCGTGATAATTGCTCGGATCGTATTGATAAGTTCCTTCGCGGAAAAGAGTTGTCAAAAAATAACCGTTCACGCCTTCGTCGTGATGCAGCGGTTTTATCGTCAACTGCCAAAACCGCAAAAACGCGGCAACGGCGGTCACCGCGAAACAGCCCGCGAGCCAGAGTTTGTCCTGAGTCCAAAGTCCAAAGTCCAAAGTCTGAATTTTCATCTTTTTATCGTCCACTTTTTATTTTTCACCTTCTTTTTGGCGATTTCAAATTTTATGCCGAGTAATTTTCAGTTAATTTTACTTGGGAATAGATTAGAGATTAAAAATAATAAATGAAAGATAAAAGTGTGCCGAATCTATCAGCTATCATCTTTAATATCTAATCTATTCCGAATGTTTTATCATCAACATAAATTCTGAAACACTATCTTTTTTCGACTTTATAAACTGTATATGCGCCGGCTTCGGCGACAATTGGAAATTTGCTGAAATACGCTTCATCGAGCATAAAAACATTACCTTGAGTTTGCGCGTAAGCTCTTTCTTCGGGACTTATCAAAACATATTCGATGCCGTATTTTTCGAGCAAAATGTCGGCAATCGCGTCGCCCGCGTAGATTTTTCGCAAATCGTCTTCGCGCTCGTAATAATTTATGCCGTGCGAAACGAGATGTCCGCTGTAACGCATCAAAGAACGTCTGCCGCTTAAAACTACTGCCGAATTATACGTCGGCGCGTTCAAAAACAAAGCATTCGCGGCGGTTTTTTCTTTTATTTGTTCGGCAATTTTTACTGCATTTGCGTCAAAAACTTTGTATTTTATCTGATCCGACGCGACGCGCCAAACGTCCAACGCGCCTGCGGAAATCAAAACGATTAAACAAACGAAAGCAGCGATTTTGGAAATCAAATCTTTGCTCCAAAGCCAAGCCAAAAACCACGCCACAAACGGAATCGAACCGACAAACCAGTAAATCAGAACCTTTATATTGTCCCATTCCCACGGCGCAAGGCGGAATAAATTTGCAATGACGAACAGTAATGCGAAAGGAACGTAGAAAGGGAGAAGGGGAATCAGGGAGAAGGGGAGAAGGGGAGATTTTTCGCCTCCTGCTTCCGTATTAATACGGATATTTTTCCTGTTTCTTTTTTCAACTCCCTTTCTCCCCATCTCCCTTTCTCCCCTTCTCCCTTTCTCCCCATCTTCCCGTTTCCCTTTTTCACCAAAGTAAACCCAAAAACCAATCCCCGCAATCAGAAGCGGAATAAAAATTCCCGTGTTTTTCAGCCAGAACCAAAAGAAATTATCCTCACGCGCGTCCCAACCGAAATGCCAGCCGAAAAATCCGCTCGTTTCCGTCGCGCTTCCCGTCATCAGCCAGATCAATTCGGGAACTGCAACTAAGCCCGCGCCGATTCCGAATGCGATCCATTCGCGCAATTTGTCCAAGCGAAAAAACAGCAAAAATCCGGTTACGACGAATAAAACGAAAAGACTGTGCGCGTGAATCAGCGGCAGAGTTCCGGCGATTGCGCCGACTGCGAAAAGTGAGAAATGAGAAGTGAGAAATGAGAAATGTTTTTTGTTCGCTGCAATATTTTCTACTTTTTCGGAAGTGAAAATTTCCCAAAGTTTGGTTAAAACAATGATCGTTAAAGGCATTCCGAGCAGAAGGCTTCTTTGCGTGATGAAAAGCACGATGAGGGAATTTCCCCAACGGAAGTTTTCGCCGATTGTGTAATCTTGCGGCAAATCGCGGAGCAGTTCAAAAAAGCCGTTTGATTGCTGCCAATAATCGTTTAAAAACCAAAGAAAACCGAGTCCGCCGCTGAAAAATAACAAAACGGGCGCGATTCTTCCGGCGAATTTGCTGCCGGTTAATTTGAACGCGAATTTTTCCAAAATAACGAGCAGAGAAAAACTCAGAAATATATTTTGGACGAACATCGCATCTTGCACTTTCGCGCCGAGCGCGACGGGAACGCTTGCGATCAGATCGGCGACGAACGGATATGTAAATTTCGCGTCCGCATAAGACGGATTTTGCGGTGGAAAATTCTGCCCGTCGGTAAAACTGAAGATCGCGCCTAAATGATACGGCAAATCGCCGAGATTATTTGACGCGCCAGTGAAAATTCCTTCGGCGGTTTCGATCATCGCGCGGTCAAAAAACTGCCAGAAAATTATAAAAAATGCCGTGTAATAAATAAAACCGAGAACCTTTGTCCGATTCGTATTGTGCGTTTTTCCCTTCGCGCTCTGCCAGTTTCTCGAAAATTTTTGTCTGATGTCCTTTTTTCGCAGTAAAATCAAAGGCGAAAGACTTATCAGAAGCGAGATTAAAATGGTCGGCGTATTCAAGCCGGAAAAGCAGGCTAAAACAAAACAAACTACGCCGAAAACTGCCGAACCGACAATGTTTCCCGCCGCAAACCGCCACAGAAAAGTTTCGTTTTCGGCGAAAAGATACGTCAGGCTCAAGCCGCCGAATGTTATTAAAATTAGTAAAATGACAGAGAGAAACATATTTTTGATTATTTGCTTGACACAATAAAATTGCTTTTGAAATTAAGCCACAGTTTCCGCATTTCTCAAAATACGTCTTTAAGGTTAGAATAATCAATTTGAAATTTGAAATCTGAAATCTGAATTTATTATGTTACAAGCCGGAATTGTCGGACTGCCGAATGTTGGAAAATCTACTTTGTTTAACGCGCTCACGGCGCAGGAAGCCGCGCTTGCGGCGAATTATCCGTTTGCGACGATTGAGCCGAATGTCGGAATGGTCGCCGTGCCTGATGAACGGCTGGCGGTTTTGGAGAAAATGAACAAGGCGCAAAAAGTCGTTCCGGCGATGGTTGAATTTGTTGACATTGCGGGACTTGTGCGCGGCGCGTCGAAGGGCGAAGGACTCGGCAATCAGTTTTTAGCGAATATCCGCGAAACCGACGCGGTGATTCAGGTCGTGCGCTGTTTTGAAGACGAAAATATCGTTCACGTCGAAGGTTCGGTTGATCCGGTTCGTGATATTGAAACGATTCATACGGAACTCGCGCTCGCCGATTTAGCAAGTCTGGAAAAACGCAAAGATAAAGCCGAAAGAACTGCAAAATCGGGCGATAAAGAAGCGAAAGCGCAGCTTGCCGTGATCGAGAAAATTCTTCCCGCGCTCGAAGAAGGACACGCGGCGCGAACCGTCGAATTGAATGACGAAGAACGAAAAACGGCGAAACAGTTTTTTCTTTTAACGATGAAACCGACGATTTACGCGGCGAATGTTGACGAAGAAACGCTTGCCGCGCCGGATTCAAATCCATTCGTCAAAGCCGTTAAAGATTATGCCGGACGCGAAAACGCCGAAACCGTCGTGATTTGCGCCCGTCTGGAAGAAGAATTGATCTCGCTCGAACCGGAAGAACGCCGCGAATATTTGAATGATCTCGGTGTCCAATCAAGCGGCGTTGATAAAATGATAAGATCGGCTTACAACCTTCTCGGTTTGATGAGTTTTTTAACCGCCGGCGAAAAAGAAGTTCGCGCGTGGACGATTCCCGTCGGCACGAAAGCGCAAAAAGCGGCGGGCGAAATTCACTCGGACATCGAACGCGGTTTTATTCGCGCCGAAATCATTTCCTACGACGAGCTAATCAGAGTCGGCAGCGAAAAAGCCGCCCGCGAAAAAGGCGTGATGCGGCTCGAAGGTAAGGAATACATTATGCAGGAAGGCGATGTCGTGAATTTTCGCTTTAATATCTAGAGGATGCTTCAGTCGAATTTATTCAAACCTTTTAGTTTAGATACGAGTTTTCTATATAAAAGAAACGGCTTTTTGTTCGCAAACTGCCGGTAATAATCATTAAGCTGCAACGAAAAAATATATCCTTCGTAACCGTTTGTTAAAATATCCAGTATTCGCGGATTTTTGTGCAGAGGAAAATTTCCGATTTCAATTACGAAAACAACATCAGGCAAATTATATGCTCTGAAAATTTCCTTTCTCTTTTTCAGATATTCGAGGCAGTCTGCCAACCCGTTATAAATAATCGAGGCATCGTGGAAAACTATCGCCCCCCCCCTCAAATTTTTCTGTAAACTGTTGAAACAAAACAAGAAATCGGCAAAAACGGCTTCGTCGGTATGTTCCCCGTCTATAAAACAAAGGTGCATTTTATCTCCGATCAGTTTTTTGTCCAACTCTCTGGTGTCGCCGTCTATTGTCTTGACTTTTGAAATATTTTCCGCGCTTACCGCTTTCAGCAATTCGAGCATTCTTTTTGTCGAATTATTTTGGTATTGATACTCAACGCCGCGCTCGTCAGGTTGAAATTCGGGACGCTTATCAATCGAATAGATAGTTTTACATCTTTCGTCCAGCAAATGAGGCTGAATGCTTCCGCCCAAATAAGAGCCGATTTCCAAATAATTGTATTCTCCGATTATTTCACGCACGGCAAACTGACAGGCGAGAAGAGATTTTTTGTCGTTTTCGGTAGATTGACTTTCGATTTTCCCGAAAAGAGATAAATCTGCGTCAGAGAGTTTTTGTTCAAAAGAATTCATATTTTTAACAGATATATTTTAATCGTAAATTTCAATCATTTTTAGCGAAACTCCGCTTTTTGCCGTGTTGATTATATCCAATTTTGCACCCGTGTTCTGCATAACCAAAACTTTGATTTCCTGTCCCGTTTTGCAGTTTTTTGTCGCCGACAAACTGATTTTATTCAGTTTCGGATCGGTCAAACTCGGATTAATCGTTTTTTCGGCGATTACGGTTGATTTGCCGGGTTCGACGGCAACAATCTGCACGGTTGCCGTTCCGGGTTTTTTGGCTTTTTCAAATTGAATTTTCGTAGTGAATTTGTATCTGCCGTCGCGCGGCAAAACTATTTTTTTGTTGATTCTGTCGTAAACCGCTTCGGTATCGAGCCAAACCCGCGTGAAATCAACCGGAGTTTCCGTATTATTTGAAACAGATTGTTTTTCCGTTCCCTGTAATTCGAGATAATTCTGTCCTTCAACCGGAACGGATAAAATCCTCGTCAGTTTTTCGTCGTTGGTCGTAAAACTTTTCAGGCTCGTATCGTAAAGTCCGATTCTAAGATGTCCGTTCGGAAGCGTAAACGGCGCGGGATAGCCGAAATCATTGGGCGCGGCTCGCTGAACCGCCGAGCCGCGATAAATCACATACATTTTTCCCCAGTTGATCGGCGCGTAAAGTTCCGTCGCTTTCAGGTCAACTTGTCCCGGTTTGTCGTAAATAAATTCGGCATCGGCTTTGAAATATCTGATTTCGTAATTTTTCCCCGGTCCGTCGCGGTGACCGAAAAAAGCATACATATCTTTTCCCCGACGATGTAGCGCAACCGGCGAAGCGAGCGTTGCGCCGATATTAAAAGAGCCGAACGCCGGAGCTTTTAAGCGGTCTGATATATTTATGATTGTCGCGCCGCCGTCAGGACTGTATAACTGCCACCAGAGAGCCGCGTGTCCTTCCGATCTGGCGACGATCAGCAATTTGGTTTCGGCATCGGCTGCCGCGTCGTTGACAAGTTCAAAACTCGTTTCGTTTGCCCAATCGTGCGTCGTGAAAAATTTGCTCAACGGTTCGCCGATTATTCCGTCAACAATCGTCGTATAATTTGACCAGGTAACGCCGTCGTCGTCCGATTTCATAAAATACGCTTTAGAAGGTTCGCCTTCCGTTATCGGATTTTTATCCGGCACGAAAATTATATTGTAAGCAAAAGCGCAGGCGAGCAATCTGCCTGAAGGAAGTTTTTTGATGTGTCCGTGCGGCGCACCGCGAACGAGTTGTTTTCCCGTAGGTGCTTTCGGGTAATTAACGGAATTTCCCGATGTGAAATTTTCGTCCAGATTATTATTATAAGCCGAATGAATCTGAGTAAAATTGTCTTTTTCTTTTGTAAAAAGAATAACGAGCCGCCCGTTTTTCGCCGCGCCGATGGTAATTGATTCGCCGTCGGGCAGCGTCTTGCCGTCAATCTTTATCGCTTTCGGTTTCGACCAATTTTCACCGTCGGCTGAAAAGGAAATCATCAGATTGCCCGGTGCTTCGTGCCGCGCTCCCGATTTCCAAGCCATTACCGCCGTATTCTTTACGACGACGGCTTCGGGAAACGCGTCATAATAACCGCGATCAATAATGGTCGTTACCGATTTGGGAAATTCATCGTATAACTCCCGCTGGTCGAGTTCCGTCGTTTCCTGTGCCGGAAATTCATTTCCGAGTGATCTCTGGGCTGCTGTTATCGAAACAAAAAGCAAAAGCAGTAAAATAATTGCTGTTAAATTTTTCATTTAATATCTCTAAATAAATTGTCTTTTAAGAAAATGTCGTTTCTATGATTTTAGTGATTTAGCAATCCGGCGCAGATTATCAAAAATCAAAATATAAAGCCAAATGTGCAAGGGATCAGCCTCAAATTAAAATTATATTAATTTCAGAAATAATAACTTATTTTAAGTCTTTAACACAACAATAGCAGCAAAGTATGTCTAAGGACTTTCGCAAATCTTACAGGTTTTTTACATTTAAGTTGAAAATTATTAACTGCTCTAAATTATTCATTCCAAGCGAATCCGCTTTTCAGACGCATAATCGTTTTATCTTTGCCGAGCAGTTCCATCGCCGCAAGCATCGAAGGTCCAACCATTTGTCCGGTCAACAAAACTCGTGCGCCGTTTAAGATCACGCCGACTTTTGTGCCTTTTTCTTCGCAGAATTTTTGGACGGTTTCGTAGATCGCGTCGTGCGACCAATCTTCTAATTGCTCAAATTTTTCCGCCAATTCGGGAAGCCATTTTTGAAGGTCGGGATATTTTTTGAGATTTTTATCAATCGCTTTTTGGTCAAAATCGAAATCTTCCGAGAAAAATGCGCGTCCTTGACCGGAAAAATCTTTGAGCGTGTAAAATCTTTCGCGGATCAAATCAACCGTTTCGGCAAACCATTTTGCATCGTCGTCGTCGTATTCTTCGCGCCAGAGTTTTGCACTTTTCAGTTCTTTGGCAGCGTGCGGCAGTAAATCTTCAAGCGGCATCGTGCGGATATATTCGGCGTTCATCCAAATCGCTTTGTCGTCCGTCCAGCGTCGTTCATTATTTGCGTCAAAATTAAACGTCGCGTTCGATTGGTGGATTCTGTCAAGCGAGAATTTTTCGACGAGTTCTTCCAAACTGTAAATTTCCTGTTCTTCGCCCGCCGACCAGCCTAAAAGCGCGAGAAAATTGCGAAACGCTTCGGCGAGAAAACCGGCATCGCGGTAGGTCGTCAGCGAAACGATTTCGCCGTGAGTTCGTTTTGAAAGTTTTTTTCCGCCCGGAGCGAGAATTAAAGGCAAATGTGCGAAACGCGGCGGCGTTTTGCCGAGTGCTTCGTAAATCAAAATCTGTTTGTGCGTGTTCGTCAAATGATCTTGCCCGCGAATTACGTCGGTGATTTCCATTTCGATGTCGTCGCAGACAACGGCGAGATTATAAAGCGGATGACCGTCGGAACGAAGCAGAACGAGGTCTTCGATTTCGTCGTAATCGCGTTCCTGAAGTCCGTAAACCGCATCTTCAAAAGAAGTTTTTCCGTTTTCGGCAACTTTCAGGCGAACTGCAAACGGTTCGCCCGCTTCGGCGCGTTTATCCGATTCTGCTTTCGGCAAATCACGAAATTCGTTGTCGCGCATATTTTTTTCGCCTTGATTTTTTCTGGCTTTTTCGGCAATCGCTTCTTTAATATCTTTACTGCTCTTGTCTTCTTTTTCGGTGAAATCACGATACGCTTTGCCTTCTTCGAGCAGTTTCAGCGCGGTTTGCCGATGCTTTTCGGCGTTGTTTGATTGAAAAACGATTTCTTCGTCGGGCGCAAATCCCAACCATTTTAAGCCTTCTAAAATTGACTCTAAAGATTCTTCCGTCGAACGCTCGCGGTCTGTGTCTTCGACGCGAATCAGGAATTTTCCGTTCGTATTTCGTGCGTGAAGATAATTAAAAAGCGCGGTTCTCGCCGAACCGATGTGCAGATAACCCGTCGGCGACGGCGCAAATCTTACTCTTATTGTCATAATTTTTTGGTTAATTTTTCCGGTGAACTTCCTTCATATATTCCGCAATCAATTTTTCATTGTCGCGCCCGCTTTTTTCAAACGCTTCAATGACGTTTTCGGCGGATTGTCCGGGTTTATTCTGATTAAGTTTTTTCTTCGCCTGCAAATCTTTAACTTCAATTTCAAATGCCACGACACTTTTTGCTAAATTTATTTTGTAATCATCCGAGATTTTCCGCCAATCGGTTTGAAAATATTTTTCGTCGAACGCTTCGACTTGTTTTTCCAAAAGCGCAAGGTTTTCGCTTTCATCAAAAATTTTCGCTTGTCCGTAAGCGTGAACGGCGACGTAATTCCACGTCGGCACATTCGGCGTTTCGCCGTAAAGCAGAGGCGAAATATAAGCGTGCGGTTCTTGAAAAATTACCAAAGTATCGCTGTTTTCAAACTGTTTCCAATGCAGATTCGCTTTTGCAAGATGCGCCGAAAGAATTATTTTATCGCCGCGTTTTTCGATTATAAACGGCAAATGCGTCGCCGTCGGAAAATCTTGTTGAGAAGTTACAACCGTCGCAAAATTAAATTCGCCCATAAAAGCAAGAATTTTTTCTTCGTTTTCTTCAAGGAAAAATTTCGGAATATACATTTTAAGTCATCATTTGCCAAACTTTATAATTTTTCAATTTCACAAACACAAAAAGCTATCAAAATTAAACATTTGATAGCCAAACAATAAATCCCAAATCCGAATTGCTAAATCCCAAATCGAAATGGCGGAGACGACAGGATTCGAACCTGTGAAGGGCTATAAAACCCTTAACGATTTAGCAAACCGCCGCTTTCAGCCGCTCAGCCACGTCTCCGCATTTTGTCGAAACTTATCCGAAAAATTTTCAGATAAGCGTAAAAGATATTCTAGCCGTTCGGCAAACTTTGTCAAGTTTAGTGGCATCATACGGCTAAAGTTTTTTCAGATAACTTGACATAATTGATATTTATAAAGAGAATAAACGATGTGCCGAATTATTTTTTGTGCGAAATACCGCACCGAAATTTTTGCTCTCCGTTAAAAAGTTCTCCTGAAACTGTTTGATTATGGATGACGCTTTTTTCAAAATGTTTTCTTCTGTTTTGCCATTTAAGAATTTACTAAAATCGGTTTTGATCGGGTTCGCCGTTTTCTTTGCGGCTGGCTTTTTTGCGTCTGCGGCGCAGGCGAAAGTCGTAATCGAAAAAAGCGGAAAACTCGGAATTATCAAAGGCGTTGTGCGCGATAAAGCGGGCGAACCGATTTCCAAAGCGACGGTGGCGATATTTCGCTACGGAACTTCAAAACTTCTCAAACAAGTGCGTTCCGCTTCCGACGGAAGTTTTCTGACAAAGGTTTTGCCGGGAACTTACGCGGTGATGGCAATCGCGCAAGGCTTTAACGACGTAACTTTGACGAAGGTGGAAGTGAAAAGTTCATCCGAATTATATTACGGTTTCAAACTCGAAAAATCTGGAAGCGGCAACACTCTGCCCGAAAAACTGGCTGATCGAAACAGCCCGAAATCGCGCATTCGCGCCGCGCAGATGCGCCGTTCGATTTATCAGGCAAACGAAGGCGATTCGCCCGTTGAAGAAACGAAAATCAATGACGACGCGGTTGGCTCTGCCGATTCCCAAGAAGACAGAATCGAAATTCCGCCGGACGCAAAAGAAAAAGACGGCAGGCGCGGGCAGAGCGTCGTTGAAACATATTTTGCAAATTCGGGCAAAGAAAATTACACCGGATTTAATTTTGCGACCCTTCAACCGCTGGGAGAAAAAGCCGAAATCGTTTTCGCCGGACAAACGGCAGCGAGCCAAAACGCGCCAAGCAGATTTGAAACAAATTTAAATTATCGCCCGAACAGAAATCATCAATTTCGCTTTAAAGCGTCCGTCGCCAAAGTCGGAGAAATCGAAAAGAGCGAAACAAACGAAACGAAAGAATTGCTCGGACAAGTTTCTTTTCAGGCACTCGACGAATGGAACGTGCGCGAAGGCGTGATTTTTGTTTTCGGTCTTGATTATTCAAAGTTTATCGGCGCGGGAGATGATTCCGCGATCAGTCCGCGCATCGGTTTTCAATACGACATAAATCCGAAAACCCGTTTTCGCGCGGCTTACACGACGCAGAATGAAGAGCGAACGTGGCAGCGCGTTATCGAACTAGAAAATACGCCCGTTCTTTTCCGCGAAGCGTCGGCGATTCAGGATTTTGCTTTGGAAGACGAAAAGCCGCAAATGAACAAATCGAGCCGCCTCGAATTCGGAGTCGAGCGCGTTTTGGATAATAATTCGAGCGTCGAAGCAAATATATTTTTCGACGGCGTTACGGGGCGCGGAATCGGTCTGGTAAATTTACCTTTTGACGCGCTTGACGGCGAAGGATTTGAATTTGTCGGCAGTCAGCACGGCAAAGCGCAGGGTTTGAGAATAGTTTATTCGCGCCGTCTGAACGGAACTTTCAGCACTTCGACGGGTTATTCGTTCGGAAACGGGCAGAAAATTTCCGATGAAGCGGTTACAAATCCCGCCGATTTGTTTGAAGAAGATTTTTTCCAGACGGTCTTTACGCAGTTTAACGCCGATTTGAATACGGGAACGAGCATCAAAACCATTTTTCGCCTGTCGCCGCAAGCAACCGTTTTTGCGATTGATCCGTTTGCCGGCAGAATGGCGATTTACGATCCGAGTTTGAGCGTTTTGGTTACGCAGAATCTGCCGAGTTGGGGCTTGCCGTTTCGCGCCGAGGCGGTGATTGATGCCAGAAATTTACTCGACGCTCAGACGGGCGTGGAAGGCGAACAGGGAAGTCTCCGGCTTAATTTACAAAAACGTGTATTACGCGGCGGAATTTCGGTTAGATTTTAGTTCGCCCGAAACAACCCGAATTATTAAATCTAAAGTCAATCGTAAGTGCGGCTTTGGATTTTTTTATTTCCAAAATCTTGGATATACAGCGAAAACTTGAATCAAGTTTGACGGCGGGAAAATAACGGTTTCTTAAAACTTCTTTGTTCACAACATTTACGTTTCAATAAACGGGGACATAAATAATGGAACAAATTTTGCGTTAAATAAAGATTGGCGGAGTCTGTTTCCATATAAATGAAAGGCAAAATGCTGACAAGTTGGAGTTTAGTCTGGCTTCTGGCGACAATTCTGTTTGTTGCCGGCGGCGCACTAAATCTTTCTCAGCGTTCGTATCACAGTATGCCGCCGACGGATGGCATTCTCTGGACAAAAAAAGCCGACGGACTTTACGCCGAAAAAGTTACGCCCGGTTTTGCCGCATCGCGTGCCGGAATTAATGTCGGCGATAAACTCATCGGAATCAGTCTTGACGCAAATAAATTCGATGAAGTAATTTCGCCCGCCGATGTGCAGAGCTATCTGGAAATTGCCGGAGTCGGCGGCAGTTTGACGTATTTTTATCAAAGACCTTCTTATTCATTTACAAACAATTTTTACTACGCGGATTTATCTCACATAGACACGCCGCCGCGCTGGACGGCTTCGATAATTTTTCTGACTTTGGTTGGTTTCGTGTGGCTCGGTGTCGGCATATTCGTTTTGTTCAAGCAGGGCAGCCACGCGCCTTTCGTTTTGCATTTCGCGCTTGTTTGCTTGGCGGCTTTCGTTTTTCTGACTTATAAACCGCTTGGTTTGGGCGAAGATTTCGATTTGGCGGTCAGTCTTCTGGACGATATGGCGTTTGCCTTTTTCGTTCCGCTTTTTCTGCACTTTTGTCTGCGCTATCCGGTTCAGAGCGACGTTTTTACCAAACCGCGCTGGAAAACTTATCTTTTGTATATTCCCGCCAGTTTGATTTCTCTCGGATTGTTGTTTTTTTCGCTGATTTATTATTTTGCGCCAAAAGCGAATTTTATCGCGGATATTGCCGATTTTTCAGATTTTTACGAACCTTTCGGCAAACTTTATCAAGCCAATTATTATCATTTTATCGCCGGAATCACGGCGGGCGCGAGTTTTCTGATCTGGCGTTTTTTGAAAAACCGCAAACAGCCGCTTGTCCGCCAACGCTTAAAATGGGCGATGTGGGGAACTGTCGCGGCGGTTTTTCCGATTTTTCTATATCAAACCGCCAAACGCTTTGTTCTGCCTTATTTCAACATATACATTCCCGAAGACGGCATTGCAGCGGCGTTGACGATTTTGCCGCTTTCTCTGATTCCGCTGAGTTTCGGACATTCCGTCGTGCGTTATCGCTTGATGGATGTTGACGTGGTGGTTCGCCGCGCGTTGGTTTACGCGATGACAACTTTGGCAATTGCAATGCTGATCGGCGTGGTCGGTTTAGGCTTGGTTTATCTCGCCGTCGGCAGTAATTTTTCGACGACGGAAATCACGCTTCGCGGCATAATCGCGGTTGCGGCGATGGCGGGAATCGTAATGCTTTCCGAGCCTTTGAAAAACTTTATGCAGGAACGCGCCGACAGATATTTTTACGGCGAACGCTACGATCTGCGTCGCGGTCTGCTCGATTTCGGCAGAACGATTTCGGCGACAACCGCCCTCGAACCGCTGCTCGACGCTTTGACCGAAAGGCTTCAGCAAGTTCTCAATGTAGAAAAGGTGGCGGTCTTTATCGAAAACGAAAATTCAACTGAAGATTATGAAATTGCCAAATCCGTCGGACTCGGCAAAAGTTATTCGATGCCGAACGATTTCCGGCGAATGATTCGCGTCAAATCCGCCGAAAAAGGAATTGTCCGCGCCGACGAGCTCGAACTGCTCGACATCGAAACAACCGACGGTTTGGGTATCAAGCGGCAGGAACTGCATTATTTCGTGCCGTGCGAAGTGCGCGGTAAAATGATCGCCGTCATCGGTTTGGGACGCGCCAAAGACGGTTCGCTTTTATCGAGCGAGGATTTGGACATTTTGCAGACCGTTTCCGGCTATGTCGCCGTCGCCGTCGAAAACAGTCTGCTTTATCAGGATCAGGAAAAACGCGCCGAAGAACTCGCTCTTCTGAAGGAATTTAACGAATCAATCGTCGAATCGGTCAATGTCGGTCTGCTTGCCGTTGACGAAAACGGGCGCATAACGCGCTCTAATTCGACCTTTGAAACCTTGATGGATTTGAGCCGCGAACAGATTATCGGCAAACTGGTCGAAGACGTTTTTGACGAAAGTTTCGCGTTAAATCTGGAAACAATTTTGGGCAGATCGCGCTGGCATTTGGACGAAGTTCGCAACGCATATAAACTTCATACATCGAATTTCAAAGGCGAATCTTTGATTCTAAATGTGGCAATCGCGCCGCTTCAATCTGTTACGCACGATCAGACGGGCGCAATAATCGTTCTCGAAAACGTAACGTCCAGAATCAAACTGGAAGAAAGTTTGCAGCAAAACGAGAAACTTTCGAGCATCGGACTGCTCGCCGCCGGTGTCGCGCACGAAGTCAACACGCCTCTGACCGGAGTTTCGAGTTATACGCAGATGCTGCTCGGAATGATTCCCGAAACCGATCCGAAATATCAGCTTTTGCAGAAAGTTCAGAAGCAGACCGAACGCGCGTCAAACATCGTCGGCAATTTGCTGAATTTCTCGCGCACCGGAAACGCGGCGGAATTTACGGAAGTTAATATAAATAAACTACTTGACGATACCATTCAACTGCTCGAACCGCAGATGAGAAAATCGGAAGTCGAGATCGTCAGAAATTACAACGGCGAACTGCCGAAAATTCTCGGAAACGCCGGAAAAATCCAGCAGGTTTTCACAAATTTGATTCTTAACGCCCGCGACGCGATGTTCGGCGGCGGAGAGATAACTCTGACAACCCGCGTGGAAAACGAAGGCGAAATCGTCATCGAAGTTTCCGACGACGGCGCGGGAATAGATCAGGAAAATCTGAACAAAATCTACGATCCGTTTTTTACCACAAAAGATGTCGGCAGCGGCACGGGTTTGGGTTTAGCCGTAACTTACGGAATCGTGCAGGAACACCACGGAATGATTCAGGCGACAAGCGAACTCGGCGAAGGAACAACCTTCAAAATCATCTTCCCAATCGCGGAAAAAGAACAAAGACAACGAATCGCCGTTTAAATCCTTAATGCACAAATTCGCTTCGTATAATTCACGAATTTTACCCGTCGAAAATATCAAATCATCAGCAATTTCCGCCCATTCGCTTTACGGCAGAGGAGTTTTTACAACGCTCGCTGCTCATCAAAATAAACCTTTTTTGTGGGAAAAACATTGGCGCAGATTGCGTGAAAACGCCGCGAAAATCAAAATTGATTTATCTGATTTTTCGGAAGAAAACGTAAAAAACGCCCTGTCTGAAATAATCGAAAAAAATCAAGCAGAACGCGCCCGCGCCCGAATCACATTTTTTGACGAATCGCCAAGCAAAATTTGGTCGTTTGATGCCGAAAATAAAACATCGCTTCTGATTCAAACCGCCGATTTACGCGAGCCGAAAGAAAATATGTCGCTGACCGTTTCGCCGTTTTTAATCAATTCGACATCGCCTCTCGCGGGCGTAAAATCCTGCAATTATCTGGAAAATATTCTCGCTATGGAAGACGTAAAATCGAAAGGTTTTGACGAAGCCGTTCGCACGAACGAGCGCGGCGAAATAGTTTCGGCTTGTATGGCGAATATTTTCTGGATAAAAGACGAAAAAGTTTTCACGCCGAGTTTAAAAACAGGTTGTCTGGCTGGAACGACAAGAGAGTTTTTTATGGAAAAGCGCGAAGTTTGCGAGGTTGAGGAAAACTTAGAAGTTTTGCAAAACGCCGACAAAATTTTCCTGACCTCTTCGGGAATCGGAATTATTCAAATTGCAGAATTTAGAGCCAAATAAAATTAATATCGCTTCGCTGAATTATAAAGATTATCTCCCAAATACAACTATAAAGCCTTTTAAAGAATCTTTTACATTAAATATCTCAATTTTAGAAGGATAAAAATCATTATGAGAAAAACTGTAAAAATTTTCACGACCTTGGCTTTTGTTTGTATTTTATTTCAGAGCGCGTTTGCCATTACTTGGTATCCCAAAGAATTTACCTGCCCGATTGATAACGAAAAAAACACATTTCTCGTCGTCGGCAGTTACGGCAGTTATATCTATTCTTATCCTTCAAAATATCAATGGCTCTTTTTTCCGCAAACCGACAGTCCGACTTATTATCTTTGCAAAAAATGTCATTTGGCAACTTTTATGTGGGATTTTGATAAGCTGCCTAAAGACAAACTTCCGGCGATTCGCAAAATTTTGGCGGATGTTAAATTAGCGCAGAATTACAAAAAATCATATACCGAAATTGACGTTACCGAACGCCTCGAAATTATGGAAAAAGTTTACACGGTTTTGGATAAAGATGAAGAATGGTGGGA
Organism: Pyrinomonadaceae bacterium; assembly: GCA_965214585.1. Lineage (GTDB taxonomy): Bacteria > Acidobacteriota > Blastocatellia > Pyrinomonadales > Pyrinomonadaceae > JAHCHG01. The sequence continues at coordinate 2,715,922 of OZ243957.1, forward strand.
ATCGTTCTACCGCGTCAAAGGCTATCACTACGGAAAAGAAGGCAAAGCGGAAAATGCTGCCCAAGCGCGTCGGAAATCTTTGGAAATAATTACAAAATTCTTAAAAGACCCGAAAAACGAGCGTCCGAAAAAACTTTTGTATTATATATCCGGCGCAATGAAACATTTTCTGGCTGATGATGCAGGCGCGTTGGAAGATTTGAATAAAGCTCTGAAAACAAAATATCAGGATAAAGACGCGACACCTGAAGAAAACGCTGACGGCGATGCGGGAATAAACGAGCGCGTCGAAGATTATATCGCCCGCATAAAGAGTGAAAAGAAACCGCGTTTCTCAGATGCCGGCGACGTTGACGATCATTAAAATTCACAACGCAGAGTAAAATTAGAAACGGAACGACGCTGCGTTAGGCGACAGTTCCGCCGCAGCTTGAACCAGAACCTGCGGTGCAGCCGAAACAATGTGCGCCGATCATAATTTCGCGGCTCGAAAAAGTTTCGGGCGAAAAATCGTGAATCGTCTGCCCGACATCTTTTGACACGGGCATTTCAAGCATCTGGTTAAAATCGCAGTCGAACAGATTTCCGAGCCAATCAACATTTAAAGTATTGCGGCACATCAAACCCGAAACCGTCGAAGGATTAAACGCATTGACGAGTTTCTGCATATAAGATTTTTCGTTTCCCGAACGGCGCAGCCAATCGAGATAACGCGCAATCGGCATATTTGTAATTGTATATAAATTGTTGAAAACAATATCGTAACGCTCTTTCAGTTCGCGCTTAAAGTCCGCTTCAATTTGCGTTTGTTCGGGCGGCAGAAACGCGCCGACGGGATTATAAACCAAATTCAAAATCAACTTTTCATCAATTCCATAACCGACGGCATTTAATTTTTTTAAGCCTTCAACCGATTTATCAAAAACGCCGTCGCCGCGTTGCGCGTCGGTTTGCTGCTGCAAAAAATACGGCATAGACGAAACGACTTCAACTTGGTTTTCCGCGAAAAATTCGGGCAAATCCTCAAAACCTTCTTCAAACATCACGGTCAAATTGTGTCTGACAATAATTTTCGCGCCTGTTTTTCCGGCTTCCTTTACAAAATAACGAAAATCGGGAATCAGTTCCGGCGCACCGCCCGTAATGTCGAGCGTCGGAATTTCGTATTTCCGCAAAACTTCCAGACACGCATCAATCGTGTCGCGTTTTATAATTTCCGTCCTCGTCGGCGAAGCGTCAACGTGACAATGTTTACACGCCTGATTGCAAAGTTTGCCGACATTGATCTGCAAAATTTCGACTTCGCTTGAACGCAGATCGAGATTGTTTTCCGTGAGTTTTTCTTCAAACGAAACGGGCGAGGCGGGAAAAGCGGATTTCCCGTCGCGTCTTGTAATTTGGATTTGTGCGGTTGTTGTCATAAATTTTTTTGCCCACGAAATACACGAAAAATACGAAATAAAATCAAAAGATTTAAAATTCTTTTTTTCGTTTCTTTCGCGTATTTTGTAGGCAAATCATCCTACATCGAAACCTTATCGTGCGCGTTGTGCGATTGAATGCCGTGAATAAGACTCGCGCCGCCGCGAATCGCCGAAGCCAAGTGCATCGCTTCGGTCATCTGCTCCATATTCGAGCCGTTTTCCAAACTCGAATTCGTAAATGCTTCGATGCAATACGGGCATTGAACCGTAACCGCCACCGCCAAACCGATCAGAGCCTTTTCGCGTTTCGATAACGCGCCTTCTTCCTGACAAGCCCCATACCAAGCCATAAATTTCTCGAAAAGTTCGGGTTTGTATTTCGCCATTTCGCCGAATCTTCCCAAGTCTTCTTCGTTATAATAGTGCATATTTTATCTCGTAATTTCCTGCGGAGTTATTCCCGGTTTATCCGTCCACGGAAAAGTTTTAAATGTTTTCCCGCTGCAATTTTGAGGCACAAAAACTATGTCATCTTTTTGCAATTTAATATCAGGCGCATCGCCGTTTCCTATATTTTTAAGATTTACAAGCAAGATTTCTCTCAGCGTTTCAGAGTTGTTTTTTTTGGAATTTCTCAAAACGAAAATTTGTCCTTGTGCCGCATTTTTGGATAATCCGCCCGCCATTGCAACGGATTGGGTCAGCGTTATGTTCTCCTTATCGTTATTGATAAACGTCTGCTCAAACACTTTTCCGATTAAAAGAACTTTAACTTTACCAAAAGTTTTTCTCGCTTTATCCAGAATCACACTATTTTGTTCGGCGCACGTTATGATTTTATCTTTTTCGATTTGCGCGGTTACGCTCAGAGCCAAAAAGGATAAAACAAATAAAACACATATATTTCGTTTAATAGATTTCATTTTTTGTTTTTCGGGAGCGCAAGCAGAGATGCTTACACTCCTGTTAAATTACATAGATGCTTTAGTTAAGTCTTTTATACAGCAACGCGTAAAAGCAATTTTCAAATTTCAACCGCGCACGGCGTTTTCAACATCTAAATCATAAGGCATAATAATTTTTAAAAAGTTCTCCCCAAGTGGTTTTATCAAAAATACCGAAAGTTTGCTAAATTATTCCGAGATGAAAAAAGCAATCGTTATAATGGCAAAATTTCCCGAAGCCGGACGGGTAAAAACCCGCTTGCAGCCGTTTTTATCAAGAGAGCAATCCGCCGAAATTGCGTCGGCATTTTTGCAGGACGCTGAAAATAAAGCGAAAAGCGTGTGCGAAAATCTGATAATCGCATTTTCTCCGCCCGAACGAAAAGCAAATTTCAAATCTATCTTACAACACGAAAATATACTTATCGAACAGGCGGGCGCAGATTTAGGCGAACGGATGTTTTATGCGTTCAAGTTCGCTTTTTTCAATGATTTAGATTGGGTTGTGATGATCGGCACGGACAGTCCGACTTGTCCGACGGAATTTATCGAAAAGGCGTTTGAATCATTGAAAAATTCCGACGCGGTTTTGGGCGAATCTCAAGACGGCGGATATTATCTGATCGGTTTGAAAATTTTGAAAAGAGAGATTTTTGAAAATGTCGAATGGAGTTCGGAGAAAACTTTTGAACAAACGAGGCATAATATTGAAAATCTCGATTTGAAATTGTCGCTTTTGCCGAAATGGTATGACGTGGATTTTCCCGAAGATTTGGCAAGACTGAGAAAGGAATTAAACAAAAATCCCGAACTCGCCGCGAAAACTGCGAAATGGTTAAAGGAAAATGAATAAAATCAATTACAACAATAAAAAATTCGCTTCGATTGAAAATTCGGAAACGGGCGAAGTTTCAGGCGAAACGGTTTTTCATTATCATCAAAAAGACGATTTGGTTTGGGCGGAATATTCAGGCGGCGAAATTGTGTTCGGAACTTTGATTGCAAAAGTTTCGGCAAACAATTGTCTGGAAATGCGTTATCAGCATATAAATAAAAGCGGCGAATTGATGACGGGAAAATGTTTTTCAACGCCGGAAATTTTAGCCGACGGCAGAATTCGGCTTTACGAAAAATGGCAATGGACGTGCGCGGATTTCTCAGAGGGCGAGTCTGTTGTTGAAGAAATCGGGAAGTAAAACGGACTTATATGATGTTTCCAATTCTAAATTCTTCATTCGGCATTTTTCATTTTTACTGATAAAAACTTTTCGCTCAACATTTTTCTGCAACAGTGTGTCAGAACTTTTGCACACTTACGCGCGTGCGTGTTTCTGCATCGTATCGAACCTATTTATCGGTAAGCCGTATAATATCTGATAAATTAGTTTCCCGAAAATTCGTATGAACCATTCTCGAAAAAATGCCCTATATATTATGCCGTAAATTTTGGACGGCTTGCGATTTGACGCGCAACGAATTTGCAGAATTTGTGCATCAAATATGCAAAAGTTTTCAATTTATAAAAGGGAAAAAGTAATAATAATGACAAAAAAAGCAGTTTATCAATTATCAGCCAGACAGATTTTGTTTTTAGCGTTGGCTTCGGCTTTGATTGCCGCCGGGACAATCGCTTTGTTGATTAATTTCGGCAATTTTCGCGCAAACGAAAACGCGGCAAAAGTTACCGCCGCCGCCGAAGAAACTCCGCAGGGAATTTCAAGTCCGTTGGAGGTAAGCGACGAGCAGAACAGCATCGAGATTTACAAAACGCTTTCGCCGGGCGTGGCGTTTATTACCTCGACGACGTATCAAAACGATATGTGGGGCGGCGTGCGCGAAGGCGAAGGTTCGGGTTCGGGTTCGGTGATTGACGCGCAAGGGCATATTCTGACAAATTATCACGTTATCGAAGGAGCGCAGAAATTGAACGTCAGTCTTGGCGGCGACAGGATTTTTCCGGCAAGGGTGATCGGCGGCGATCCCGATACGGATTTGGCTGTAATTAAAATCGAGCCGCCGAGAGAAGGTTTAACGGTGATTTCGCTTGGCGATTCGGATAATCTTCAGGTCGGGCAGAAAGTTCTGGCAATCGGCAATCCGTTCGGTTTGGACAGAACTTTGACGACGGGTGTAATTTCGGGTTTGCAGCGTCCGATTCGCGCCCGCAATGAGCGTCCGATTGAAGGCGCGATTCAAACCGACGCTTCGATCAATCCGGGAAATTCCGGCGGACCTCTGCTCGATAAATTCGGGCGGATGATCGGCATTAACTCGCAGATTTTATCTCCGGCGGGCGGTTCTGTCGGCGTTGGTTTTGCGATTCCCGTGAGCATCGCCAAAAGAATTATTCCGCAGCTGATCCAATTCGGCGAAGTGCGCCGCCCGAAACTCGGCGCGAATATGTATTCTATTGAAAAACTGCGCCGGCAAGGTGTCAGACTGCCCGTCGAAGAAGGTTTGCTGGTGCGCGATATTTTGCAGGGAAGCGCGGCGGACAGAGCCGGTCTGCGCGGACTTTCGCGCGGCGGCAGCGGTGTTGTTTTAGGCGACATAATCGTTTCGATTGAGGGCGAAAAAATGAAAGACCTCGACGATCTATACCGTTTTCTCGACAAAAAGAAAATCGGCGAAACCGTTCAAACTGAAATTTATCGAAACGGAGAAATTATGAATATTCCCGTTAAACTTCTTCCGCTGCCGTCGCAAACGGCGGGACCGAGAGGAAGATTTTAAGGGAAATTCGGTTCGGCGAGTTTTTTTGAAGTCGTGTTCAAATCCTAAGAAGCTGTTTGGAAATTGTATCGCCGGCTTCCAGCCGGCTGTCTTGGTGGCTTCCAGCCGCCAACTTTATCTTTTTTTTCCGAATGTTTGAGTAAATAACGCTCGAATTGGCGGCAAGATGCCGCCAAGACTGCCGGCAAGATGCCGGCGTTACGTTCAAGACTGCCGGCGTTACGTTTTTTCGGAGTTTGCGGGCAGTTTCTTAGATTTTATGAACGAACTGAAAGATTTTTACAACGACGGTTTCGGCTGGAAATGCAGACATTGCGAGCGCGAACTCGAAAACCTTCGGAAAAATGCCGAGCCTGAGCGTTCGCGTCTGATGAGCGAGGGCGAAGCGGAAAGCAAAAAACCCGAATTTTCAAATCTCGCCTTGGCAAAATGGGCTGATGCCGCGCAGAGAACTCTGATTTGTCCGCGCTGCGGAATTACCGAATTGGCGGATAAATTCTAAATCGCATCCGAAACTTATCAGCCAACTTTTTGGCGGTTGGTATTCATCAATTAATTGAAGCATTTCCGCTTGAAACAATTTTATATAAAAAGGGAATTTTCCGAAATGATTAAAAAAATAGTTGTAGTAATTATCGCGCTCGCCTTTGTCTTGACGGCTTTGGGCGCGGCGTTTTCCAAAACCAAAACCGATAATTCGCAGGCGGCGCAGCTTGCCGCGATTCTGCCCGAATCCGACGGCGTGGTTTTGATGGATTCAAAGAGATTTTTCAGCGATGCGCTGCCGCAGGTTTTGTCCGCAAATCAGCCGAAACTCGATAAAATTTTGAGCGAAGTTGATAAAATCAAAGACAAGACCGGAATTGATCTGAGAAAATTCGAGCAGATCGCCATCGGTATAAAAATGAAAAGAGTCGGCGCAAAAGAGATTGATTTTAAGCCGGTTATCTTAGCCCGCGGAGATTATAACGCCGCCGCTTTGGTTGCCGTCGCCAAACTCGCTTCAAACGGGAAATACAAAACCGAACAAATCGGCGAGCGCACGATTTATATTTTCTCGGCAAAGGAAGTTGCCGACGATAACAAACCTAAAACAAATAATTCGTGGTTGGATAAATTTATCAAGCGCACGATCAACGGTTTTTCCGACGACATCGCCGTTAGCAGTTTTGACAACAATACTTTAGCCATCGGCACAACCGAACGCGTGCGCGAAACTCTGCAATCGAAAACGCGCGTCAACGGCGAATTGCTCAATCTCGTTTACCGCAAACAAAATGCCGTGATGAGCTTCGGCGCGAATTTGCCGAACGGAATGTCTGATTTTGTAAATCTGGGCAACGACGAACTCGGAAAAAATATTGATTCGATTCGTCAGGTTCACGGTTCGATGAACGTCAACGGCGCGGACGCGATGGTTTCGGTAATTGCAAAAACTCAGAAAGCGCAGCAGGCAAAAGGCTTGTATGAAACGATGATCGGTTTGCAGATGCTCGGCAAAACGCTGATCGGCAATAACAGCGCGGACAAGAGAGTTTATACGAGAATGGTCGAAAACGCGAAAATCACCAATGAAGGAAGCGAAGTGATCTTCGATTTAGCAGTTCCGCAAGGTGATATAGACATTTTGATCGGAAAAAAGTAATATCTGAATATATTTCTCCTCCTATTTTTCGGGCTGTCGGAAGCATCATCCGCCAGTCCGTTTTTTTAGAATGGACGAACGGCTGATTGTTTACCAAATATTTTTCGTGAAATTAATCTGATGAAAAAGAAACTGAATCAAATAAAACTCGCCGGATTTTTGAGCATTGCGTTTTTGTTATGCGGAATCGGTGCGGCGGCGCAGGAAACGAACCGGACGAGAGTTTCGCCGCGTCCGACACCGCCGACGGAAGCGACACCGCAGCCGACTGTTTCGCCGACACCTTTTCCAACGCCCGTTCCGATTCAGACGGCGGCTGATCTGCAATCGCGCATCCTAAGTTCGCTGCAACAAGCTGATTTGCGGCGCGGACACGTCGGCGTAAAGATAGTTTCGCTCGATTCGGGCAGAACCTTTTTTGAGCAAAATTCCGAAAAATATTTTATGCCCGCGTCGAATATGAAGGTTTTTACCGTAGCGGCGGCTTTGCAGAAACTTTCGCCGAATTTCCGGTTTGCAACAAGCGTTTACGCTGATGAATTGCCCGATTCAAACGGAACGATTCGCGGCGACCTTTCCGTTTTCGGGCGCGGCGATATTACGATTTCCTCTTCGTTTAACGACGGCGATTATTTTAAGGGGTTAGACGAATTAGCCGAAAAAATTGTCGGCGCGGGCGTTAAAAAAATCGAGGGCAGTCTGATCGGCGATGAAAGTTATTTTACGGGAAACGCGATCCCGGACGGTTGGGAATGGGACGATTTGCAATGGTATTACGGTGCGGAAATTTCTGCTTTGAGCGTAAACGATAATGCGGTGGATTTGTCCGTTAAACCCGGCTCTAACGAAGGTGCGCCGTGCGCCGTGCAGATTCTGCCCGTAAATAAATTCGTGCGGACGATCAATACTTGCAAAACTTCTTCGGCGCGACAAAAGCGCGAATTGAAAATTCACAAAAGGCTCGATCAGAATATAATCGAAATCAGCGGAACGATGCCGGCGGGCGACACGGGTTTTTCCGGTTACGTCAGCGTTACGCATCCGGCGGATGTTTTTATCGAACTGCTCCGGCAGAGGCTCGAAGCAAAAGGCGTAACGATCACCGGACAAAGCCGCGTGGCTAAGACAATTAAACAAAATACCAGCGCGAAAATCGAAATTGCCAAACTCGAATCAACGCCTCTCAGCATTATTGCGGCGAAAACTCTGAAACCGAGCCAGAATCTTTACACGGAAACTCTGCTCTGGACGCTCGGCGAGGAGTTGGGCGCGAAAGATACGAACTCGAAAAGCGTGGAAAAAGGAGTTTCCGTCGTGCAGAATTTTCTGCGCGAAATCGGCGTTCCGTCGGACAGCGTTATACAATATGACGGTTCGGGGCTTTCCAGACATAATCTGGTAACGCCCGCCGCCGTTGTCGCCGTTTATACATATATGTCAAAAAGTCCTTACGCCGCCGTTTGGGAAAACGCGCAGACCGTCGGCGGCATTGACGGAACTTTGAAAAATCGCTTTAAGCAGACGAATGCCGAGGGAAATGTGCGCGGAAAAACCGGCACGATTGATCAGGTTTCGAGCCTTTCCGGTTATGTTACTTCGGCTTCCGGCGAAAAATTCGTTTTTTCGATCATCGTCAACGGCGTGAACAGTTTAGCCGTTCGCAAGGACACGATTGATAAGATAGTCGTCGCGCTGGCGGATTTTAACGGGAAAACAAATTAACCGGACAAATTGCTTGCAAAGCCGTTTTTGTCGAAATCCGGTTAAAATATTTGGATATTCCGGGAAATTCGAGTATAATTTCACATCGCACAAAAGGATTTTTATATAGAAATCACGCTTCAGCAATTTTGGAAAGTGTTATTTTCATTTCCTTGTTTTAATGGCTCTTTGACAATTAGTGGTTAAGTTTTATTGAATTTTTTCCCGCGTCGCGGGCGGCGATCAACATTATAGCAGATGTGGTGTAGGCGGTTTTCGCCGAAATTATATGTTGTTATCATATATCAATCGCTCGTTGAAAGTGAGCAGCAATTTTTCTACATAACTTGTTCATCGCCTTCAGCGACGGAGTTTTTGATTCGTCCGACCTAGCGATTCTCGCTAGGCTGTAATGTTGGTCGCCGTCGGCGACAGGAATACTAACTGAAAAAAATCTCTACCACTAATTGTCAAAGAGCCGTTTTGATTAATAAGAAAAAAATTTGAAGTTTTTCTGAAAGTCGGAGTTGATTAAACATTTTTTATCAATGCCAGCGAAAGTTGGACGGGTTTTTACAAGTGCGAAAAAGTATTGCCGCCCGGTTTGTTTGAAAATATACGAAGTTTTCCTGAGATTCTGATAAAAGATTTGCCTCTTTTGTCTAAACTAAAGAAAATGTGCTTTAACGAGAATCCAAGCGGTCATTGCCCCGACTGCCTGATTTTTCGGGTGAAGCGTAAAATATTTTCCGGGAAGAAATATATTTATATTAAGATGAGATATTCAGAGTGCCGAAAATTACACGTCCGTTTTTTGCTGTTTGCCGCTGCCGTCTGCATCGGTTTAGCCTTTACCGCTTGCAGCAGCGCGTCAAAAGAAAATCATTTGGTTCGCGGCGAAGAATATTTGCAGAAGCGCAAATATGAAGAAGCCGTGATGGAATTTCGCGCGGCTTCCGACATTGATAAAGATTCGGCGGAAGCGCATTGGGGTTTGGCTCGCGCTTACGAGCAGCTCGGAAAATTTTACGAAACAATCGAAGAACTTCGCCAAGTTACAACCTTAAATCCCGAAAATCTCGAAGCCAAAGCAAAACTCGGAAATTATTACCTGCTTTTTAATCCGCCTCAAACCGACGAAACCGAAAAACTCTTAAAAGACATATTCGCCCGCAATCCCAATTTTATCGAAGGACACATTTTGAAAGCGAGCCTTTGGGCAATTCAGGGAAAATCCGAAAATGAAATTGTCGGTGTCTTGAATAAGGCGATTTCGCTTGAGTCGAAACGCACGGAATCTTATATGAGTCTGGCGCGTTATTTTATGAAAACCGGAAAGGCGGAAAAGGCTGAAAATGCGATTCAAAAGGGAATTGCCGCAAATCCGAATGTTGCGCTCGGCTACACCGAATACGGCAGATTTCTGGTTTTTGCGGATCGTTCCGCCGAAGCCGAACGGCAGTTTACCAAAGCAATCGAAGTCGAGCCGAAAAATGTCGAAGCCAGACTTGCCCAAGCGGAATATTACGTCGGCGAAAAAGCCTATCCGAAAGCCGAACATACATATAAAGAACTTATCAAATCGGAACAGAACAGTTCGGAAAGCCGTATGGAACTGGCGAATTTTTATGACCGCATCGGCGAAGACGAACGGGCAGTTAATGTTTTCAATCAAATTTTAAAAGATGCCCCGGAATACGTCCGCGCTCGTTATCGTCTGGGCGAAATTTATCTGAACCGAAAGGAATCGGCGAAAGTAAATGAACAGGTCGAGTATCTTCTGAATTTGAACGATACGGATGTCGAGGCTCTGACGCTTCTCGCGCGAGTTCGCTTGCAGGAAGGAAATGCCGAAGAAGCGATCAAGAGTCTGGAAGAGATTCTGAAAAAACAGCCGAGCCGGAGAGATGCTCTGTATTATATGACGCAGGCGCGGATTCAAGCCGGACAGATTGATCAGGCGCGGGCGTTCGTCGGCGATCTGGAAAAGTATCATTCGGGTTATCTGAAAACGAAATTGCTGAAAATTCAGTTGAGTTTTGCAAGCGGCGAAACCGAAATCGCTTTACAGCAGGCAAATGAACTGCTGCGCGATTTGAAAAACGCCCAGCCGAATCAGGAAAATGACGGGAAAAGTCTGAGCGAGATGAGATTTCGCGCACTAACGGCTCGCGGTCTGGCAAATCTGCAATTTGGCAAGATAAGCGAGGCTAAAGTGGATTTGCAAAAAGTTTACGAACTTGCGCCGAATTCCGCCGCCGCGCTTATCAATCTTGCAAAGGTTAATACTGCTCAGGGAAATTCGGCGGAAGCTCTGAATTTTTACGAAAAGGCTCTCGCTTGGGACGACAAAAATTTTGACGCTTTAAGCGGCGTGATCGGAGTTTTAACCGGGAAAAAGGATTTCGGGCGGGCGCATCGGAAAATAGACGAAGCGTTGGGAAAAAATGCCGCACAGAACACGAATGCGGCGGCTCTGCATTATTTGAAATCCGATGTGTTCAAAGCGGAAGGCAATCTCGAAGCGGCTGAAAACGAACTGAAAAAGATTTTTTCATTAGATGAAAATTATCTGCCCGCTTATTCGGCTTACGCGGCGATTTTGATGAAGCGAAACCAATTGAATCAAGCCGTCGAACAATATAAAAAATCAATCGAGAAGAAACCTTCGGCTTCGGTTTACGCGCTGCTCGGCATTCTCGAAGACACGCGCGGAAACGCCGCTGCCGCCGAGCAGAATTACCGCAAGGCTCTGGAAATTGATCCGAAAATGCCGATTGCGGCGAACAATCTGGCGTGGCTGATCGCGGAAAAGCAGGGAAATCTGGACGAAGCGTTAAAACTTGCACAGACAGCCGTTGACCGAAATCAGAATGTCGCCGGATATTATGATACGCTCGGTTGGGTTTATCACAAAAAAGGTCTGCATCTGCCGGCAGTCGAGCAGCTTAGAAAAGCCGTCGCCCTCGACGATGCGGAAGCGGGAAATTCCGAACCGGCGTATCGTCTGCGTTTGGGAATCGCGCTCGCGTCTTCGGGCGACAAAGATTCGGCGAAGCGCGAAGTGGCGGTTTCTCTGCAAAACGGAAGCCGTCTGACGCGCAGGGAAGTGCAGGAAGCGAAAAATCTTCTGGCGGGTTTGTAGTATTTCTTTGAACGGAGGATTGGGAAAAAAATGTTTTTGAATTTAATTTTACTGCAAGCGGCAAAGGGAAATCTGATTTTGGGTGTTATGCCCGAATCGCTCGGTTTGCTGGTTTTTGGAGTTATTTTGGTCGGTTCGACAATTGTTGTGCGGCGCGTTTTGAGCGAAGCGGAAGAGGCATTGGAAAGTGAACAAAAGGAGTCAGGCAAATAAGATGAGCGTAGAATTCAGACAGCGAACGGCGGGCGAGTTTTTCAGAGCGTTGAAACGCCGCAAATGGTTGATAATACTGCCGATGTTGACGATGACGGCGGCAATCGGCTACGTCGTCAATCAGCTTCCGAGCGTTTACGAATCAAAGACGCTTTTGACGGTTAAACCGCCGACGATTTCCGCCGATTTTGTCAAACCGCTTTCGAGCGAAGACATTTCGCAGCGGCTCGAAACGTGGAATCAGGAAGTTTTAAGCCGTTCGTCGCTCGAACCGATGGTTGTCAAATACAAACTTTACGAAGCCGAGAGAAACGCCGGAATGGATATGGGACTCATTATTGACAAAATGAGAAACAAAAACATACAGGTCGAGCCGGAGCGAACCGACAACGAAAAGGTGGCGGCGTTTAAGATTTCGGTCAGAGATCGTTCGCCGGAAAGCGCGAGAAACGTGGCGGCGGAACTTGCCAGCAAATACGTCAACGCGCAGGTCACGACTTCGACGGATATTGCCGAAGAAACGCGCGAATTTATTGATAATCAGGTAAATCAGGCGAAAACCGCGCTCGACTCTCTGGAAAAGGAAAGATTGCAGATAATGATGCAGAACGTCGAAACTCTGCCCGAATCTTCGCAGGGACTTATCGCGCAGCTTGAAGGTTTGCGAAAGCGCGAGGAAACGATTGCCAGCGAAAAGGAAAATTTGCAGACGGAAAAAGGACGCTTAAACGACAGCATTCGCGCTTTAAATAGCCAAGCGCGGATTATTGAAGATTTCGGCGAAAAGGAAACGCAGAGCGCGATTCAGGATGCGACGAGAATCGAAGACACGCCGGCTTATGCGTTTCTAATTCAAAAACGGGCGGAACTCAGTTCAAAACTCGAAAATCTGAAACTGACTTTGCGCGAAAAGCATCCCGAAGTTATCAAGGCGACAAACGATATTGATAAAATCAACGATGAGATCAACAAACTGAAGCAGAATGTTCAGGCTCGCGTCAAAAGCGCGTCACAGACGAGTTCGCGCAAAGCCGATTTGCAAAAGCAGAATCTGATGATCGAGAAGCAGAAAAACGAAAGTCAGATTGCTCAGATTGACGGGCAGATACAGTTTAAGGACGAGGAAATGCGGCAGAATTCGGGACAGATCGCGCTGCTCGAAGCGAAAATAAATACGATTCCGAACGTAACCGTCGCGCTCGAAGGAATTACGGCGCGGTATCAATCGGCAAAGACGACTTACGACGATCTTCTGAAAAAGAAAAACGACGCGAGTTTGCAGGTTGACCGCGAAAGCAACGCGCAAGGCGAAACGATTCGTGTGCAGGATTCGGCAAATCTGCCGTCGTCGCCGGTTGCGCCGAAACGCGGAATGCTGACCGGACTCGGCGCGGTAATCGGTTTGGGATTCGGTCTGTTTTTAGCCGCTTTGTTCGAGATTCCGCGCGTTTTGAAAATTCAGAATATCGAGGACGCAAAGCATTATACGGGACTTCCGGTTTTGGCATCCGTTCCGCCGCTTTTGTCGCACGACGAAAGGATTTGGCAGAGGCGTTCGCATTGGCTGAAAGTTCTGGCGGCAATCGCGGTTGCCGTCGGAGTTATTCCGCTGATTATTCTCGCTCTGCAATTATCGAGAATTTTTGACCGCGTGGTTTCTTAAAAAGTTTAGAGTTCGTATTTCAAAACAAAAATTGAATTTCAGATAGTAAAAGAGAGGCAAAAAATGTATAAAGAATTTTTCGGATTAGAAGATATACCGTTCACATTAACACCCGACCCAAGATTTATCGTGTTTACGCCGAGTTATAACGAGGTTTTGGCGAGCCTTTATTACGGCTTGGAAAATGCCAAAGGTTTGATCGTTTTGACGGGCGAGGTCGGCACGGGAAAAACTACGGCGTTGCGCTGGATTCTGCGGCGGCTTGATTCGTCGGTGCTTGCGGCGTATGTTTTTAATCCGCGTCTTTCGATTGATGAATTTTATCATCACGTTACGCAGATGCTCGGCATCAGGGATTGGAACAACAAGGCGGAACTGCTCGAAGAAATGGGCAGAGTTTTGGAAGAACGCCATCGTCGCGGACTTCGCACCGTTTTGATTATTGACGAAGCGCACGAACTTTCCGATTACGTTCTGGAAGAAATCCGCCTGCTGATGAACTTTGAATCGGACAACGCCAAGCATCTGCAAATCGTTTTGACCGGACAGCCGGAACTGCGCGACAAATTAAATCAGGCGAATTTGCGCCAGTTAAAGCAAAGAGTCGCGCTTCGCTGCAAAATGCACCAATTGCCGGATGTCGAAGAAGTCGAGCGTTATATCACCGAACGGCTTTTGATCGCCGGTTCGGAGCAGCCGAATATTTTCACGCCGGGCGCGATTGATCTGATCTTTCAATGTTCGGAAGGCATTCCGCGCCAGATAAATAATTTGTGCGACAACGCTCTGCTCGCCTCCTACGCGGCGGGCGAACCGATTGTCGGCAGGCAGATAATCGAAGAAGTCGCCGATAATCTCGACCTTTTGCCGCAAAAAGAATCGGTTTTAGCCAATGAAAAACGCTTAGGCAATGTCAGCCAGCCGAGAGTTTTGAGATCGGAAGCCCGCGAAGAACTCTGGACAAATCAAAACCGCGTCAGGCAGCAGCCCGCAAAAAAGTTTCAGGGACAATCATCAAACGGAAACGGAAGCGTGAATGAAGATTACGACGACGGACACATTCCGTTTACGGGCTTGGACGACGAAATAAATCTCGAAATCGAGGAAGCGGGCGGGTTTTACTAAAGATTCCTGAGTCTAAAGTCCGATGTCCAAAGTCGGAAATTAGCAGTTCAGTTTTAACTCAACAATATGAGCATCTTAAAAGCATTAGAAAAACAGAGAACCGAGCAGCCGAAAGAGGAGAAAAAGGCGGAGAAGCCGAATGTCGTGCCGTTTGATAAGACGAGCAGACCGACAAATCAGCCGCCGTCGCTTTTCGGAAGTGATGAAGTCAAGATCGGCAAACCGAGTTTAGCGTTCAATGGGCAGTCGGATTCAGCAATCGGGAAGGCACTCCCTGATATGAAAACGATAAATACTGCCGGGGCAACTTTGGACGCTTCCGGCTCGATGCGCTTCGCTGAAAGACGTTTACCCGAATTTGTTTCGTGGAACGTCGAGGCGGAGCGCGTCGAGCCGCGTCTTGTTACTATAACGCATCCGCATTCAAATTACTGCGAAGAATACAGAAGTTTGCGAACGCACATTCTGCACAAAAGCCAGCGGCAGAAATTGCAGGCAATCGTTGTTGCCAGCGTTAATCCGGGCGAAGGAAAAACCGTTACCGCGCTGAATCTTTCGTGGCTTTTGGCGCAAACCGACGGAATCCGCTGCTTGATTATTGACAGCGATCTGCGAATGCCGAGTTTGACCGATTATCTCGGAATCGAAGCCGACAGAGGACTTTCCGATATTTTATCGGAAAGGGCGACGCTCGCCGATTCGATTGTAAAATTAGAACCAGCCGGACTTCATCTGCTTCCGGGCGGCGAAGCGAGAAGCGATGTCGCCGAATTGATTTCCGGTCCTAAGTTCAAGGAAATTCTGCGTCAAGCGCGTGAAATGTTCGATTATGTCATAATTGACGCGCCGCCTCTGGGAATTTTTACCGACGCAACCGTTCTAATCAATCAAGCCGACGGCGCGATGCTCGTGATACGTTCGGGCAAAACCCGTTACAGCACCGTTGACCGCGTGCTGGAAACGCTTCCGCGTGATCGTATGCTCGGAGTCGTGCTTAATCAGAGCGAGGACGTTTTGGACGAATCGCATTACAATTACGGTTATTACAACAGCGGACGTTTTAAGGATTAATTTCTGAAAAACTTTCCGCGCTTGTTCCTTACTTTTTCAAATCAATGAATGGAGCTAGATTTTCCCCCAGAATAATTTGGTTAATTCTCGCAGATGCGGCGATCATCTACGGCGGGATAACACTGGCTTTATACATTCGTCTGGGCGTTTCCGGTTCGGAATATCAGCTTAATGAGAAAAACGGCTGGATGAAAATCGCGCTCGCCACCGTTGTTTGTTTATTAAGTTTATATTTTTACGATTTATACGAGTTTACCGTTTTGGGAAACCGGCGCGAACTGATGCTGCGGCTGATTCAGGCAATCGGCATCGCGTGGGCGTTTCTCGCGCTTTTGTTTTATTTTGTTCCGCCGCTTTTGATCGGACGCGGAGTTTCGCTGATCTCCGTTCCGCTTGTCTTGTTTCTGCTTTTGATCTGGCGAAATTTGATTCATTTATTGACCGGGCATCCCGGTTTCGGCGAAAAGATTCTGATTGTCGGAACGGGACGCGCGGCGGGCGATACGGCGGAAGCGATTTGGGAAAGACGCGATGCCGGTTACAGAATCGTCGGATTCGTTTCGGAAAACGGGGCAAAGCCTCTGGCGGCGATTGCCAGAGCCAGAAATTTGGGGACAACAGACAATCTTGAAAATATCATCAAAGACGAAAAGGTTGACCGGATCGTAATCGCCGTGCGCGAACGGCGCGGAACTTTTCCGACGGAAACGCTTTTGCGGATGAGTCTGGCGGGCGACGTGGACATCGAAGAATGCACATCGTTTTTCGAGAGAGTTACCGGGCAGGTTCATATTGATATGGTGCGTCCTTCGTGGCTGATCTTTGACGGGCGCAAGCGCGATACGAGAATGAAAATCGCCTTTCGTGATCTTATTCACCGTCTGCTCGCTTTGATCGGTCTGATCGTTTCGTTCCCGATTGCATTGATTACGGCGATTTTGATAAAACTCGAATCCAAAGGACCGATTTTTTACAAACAGGAACGAGTCGGGATAAACAGCAAGCCGTTTCACGTTATTAAATTTCGCTCGATGCGAACCGACGCGGAAAAGGACGGCAAACCGATCTGGGCGACAACCGATGATGACCGCGTAACAAAGATCGGAAGAATCATCAGAAAAATCCGCGTGGACGAAATTCCGCAATTCTGGAATATTATCAAGGGCGAGATGAGTTTCGTCGGACCGCGCCCGGAAAGACCGCATTTCGTTCAGCAATTGGCGGAGGAAATTCCGTTTTACGAACATCGCCATTTGGTCGCGCCCGGTTTGACCGGATGGGCGCAGATAAAATATCCTTACGGAGCGTCCGTCGAAGATGCCCGACGCAAATTGCAGTATGATTTGTATTACATCAAAAACCAGAGTCTGACGCTCGATATGGTAGTTGTTTTTGAAACCGTAAAAACAGTTATTTTCGGACGCGGAAGATGAGAAAGGTAAAAGGTAAAAGGGTTAAGGGTAAAGGTAAAAGGCGGATTAATTGTCAGTTGTAGTTGTATGTTGAAATTCTTGTCAGTAGCGTCGGCGTGAGCCGATGCGTTCGCCGCAACTGCATTAACCAATCGGCTTACACACGACGCTGCTGATCTACTGTTCTTTCCGGTTTATGACTGACACATTACAAAGACAGCGGAAAAAATGTTGAAAAATTATTGGATAAAGTCGTTTAATAAGCGTATTTATTGATTGAAGGCGAAAATTATTTTGCCGAAAATGACGGAGAGAAGAATATGAAAGCAGTAAAAACAGTTCACAAATTCAGTTTGATTTTAATGTGCGGTTTAATTTTTTCGCTTGCCGTTTTCGCGCAGACGGAGAACCCGAAACAGCGCGAAAGATTGGCAAAGGCTGAAAAAACGGAAAAAGTTGTAGAAAAAACGGAAAAAGAGAACGTGCAGAAATCGGATGAAAATATCGCCGTCATCGCTCAAATTGACGAAAAAAAGGCGGACGACGAAACGGAAGCAGCGATTTTACCTTATTATCAAAATTATCTGAGCGATTACCGGCTCGGACCGAACGACATTATTTCCGTCGAAGTTTTCGGGCAGTGTCCCGATTACTGCGTTATCGGAAAAACCGTTCCGCCGAATGCCACACTTTCTTATCCGCTGATTCGTGAAGGCGTTTTCGTCGGCGGAAAAACGACTTTGGAAATTCAGGACGAAATCACGGAAAAACTCAACGAATATATTATTGATCCGAAGGTCAACGTCACGCTCGAAAAAGCGGGTTCAGCCAGATACAGCGTGCTTGGTAAAGTCGTTTCGCCCGGCGTGCGGATTATGGATCGAAAAGTCAGCCTTTACGAAGCGATTGTCGAATCGGGCGGCGTTCTCAAAGACGGCGACAAAAAACGCGTCACGCTTTTCCGATACGATCAGCAGGGCAGACTTTCACAGCAATCGGTAAATCTGCTCGAAATTGAAAGAGGCAAAGGCGAAATGATCTTTCTACAGCCGGGCGATCAGGTTTTCGTTCCCGACGAAGGCTTTAAATTCAATTTAAGCACGGTTTTCAAAGTTCTGGAAAGAGCAAGCATAGTCAGACTTTTTCTCGGAAGTCCGTTCTAAAAAGGCAGAAACCCGACAGTTATGGAGGGTGCTGATTTAAATGTCAAAGTGATGACTTATAATCAGCACCCTTATTTACGCAAAGTTTTCCGCCTTTCTCTAAAGAATATGAATTCGACTACAAAAATTTTCATCATTTTGCTTTGTCTTGTCTGCTTTCAGACGGCGCAAGCCGAATGGACAAAACACCACGCAAACACTTTTGCGTGGTTTTATGATGTTTATTTTCTCGATGAAAATACGGGCTGGATCGCCGGCAGCAGCGGCGCGTTCTTTGCAACGAAAGACGGCGGGAAAATTTGGACGAAACAAAAAAATGTAACCCAAGATACGATTCGGCAGGTTTATTTTACAAATGAAAAAAACGGCTTTCTTTTGTGCGAACGCGATGTTTTCAGTCGCGGCTCAAACTCGGTTTCATATCTACTGAAAACTACGGACGGCGGCGCAAGTTGGGAGCAAATTGATTTTACGGGCAAAACGCGGATTGCCAAAATTTTCTTTTCAAAAAGCGATTTCGGTTTGGCAATCGGCGAAGCCGGTTCGCTTTTTGCGATGCAGGACGAAAAAAAGGATTGGAAAAGAATCGCCACGCCCGTTCCGTATCTTCTGCTCGACGGCGTTTTTACAGACGATTTTCACGGCACGATTGTCGGCGGCGGCGGAACGATTCTGTTTACCGAAGATGCCGGTTTGAGTTGGAAAAAAGCCTCCGTTTTCGGCAATTCGGATTCAAAATTAAACTCCGTATTTTTCATCAATCAAAAAAACGGCTGGGCGGCAGGCGCAAACGGGCAAATTTATCAAACGATTAACGGCGGCAAAAACTGGCGCAAACAAAATTCAACAATCGAGCAAAATCTGACCGACATATTTTTTATCAATACGGCGGAAGGCTGGGCAGTCGGCGAACAGGGAACGATTCTGCACACGACAACCGCCGGAAACGTCTGGAATCAGGAAGAATCCAAAGCGAAACATAAAATCGAGAAACTCTTTTTTGTCGGCGAAAAAGGCTGGGCAGTCGGTTTCGGCGGAACGATTTTAACTTATCAAAAAGGCGAGAGTCGAAACACACCGTTTTCCCGTCCGAATTTGAAAAACAGAAAATAGCAGATGAAAATCTCGCGTCTATACTTGACACGAAGGGTGTTTTTTTCGTAGCATTGCAGTTCGCTCTTTTGTAGAAAAGAGCAGTTTTTTTGCAGATATTTTGCTGCAAATTACCAAATTAGTTTTGAAAATCAGCGGGCATATATGTCAATTGGTAGACAGCCTCCCTTACAAGGAGGAAGTTGGAGGTTCGAGTCCTTCTATGCCCACCAGATTCGATTTCGGATTTGGAATTGCGGATGTCGGATTTAAAAAATCCCAAATCCCAGATCCGACATCCCAAATCAAGATGCGGAGTCGTAGTTCAGTTGGTTAGAACGCCAGCCTGTCACGTTGGAGGTCGCGGGTTCGAGTCCCGTCGGCTCCGCCATTATATTTGTCCGCCAAACTTTGTCAAAGTTTGGCGGATTTATTATTTTAAATGATTGAAAATTTTCTTCATTCTGAAATTTATTCTTATTGTATTTCAAAACGAAAAGCTGAAAACGAATCTGTTTTTCGGGAAACGGCGAAAGACATTATTACAAAATACAAATTATCTCTGAAAGCGGCTTTGCTGTAAATTATCATTTTGAAACAATTTTTATTCGGGAAAGCAGAAATTTTATGAAACAAAAAATATTTATAACGATGTGTGTTGCGGCTTTGTTTGCGTTGCTGATAGCTTGCGAAGCACCGGAAACGGCAACTAATGCTGACTTGGCGAATGACAACGCGATGAATTCAAATACGGTGAATTCAAATGCGTGGATCGAAAAAGAAAATCCTAAGGTCGGCGGCGCGGATATGTCGAAGGAGAAAAATATCGTCGAAAACGCTTCGGCGGCGGGCAATCTTTCCACGCTTGTCAGTGCCGTAAAAGCGGCTGATCTGGTCGGCACGCTCGAAGAGGCGGGACCTTTTACGGTTTTTGCTCCGACCAACGATGCGTTTGATAAAGTGCCGAAAGACGCGCTTGAAAATCTTTTGAAGCCGGAAAACAAGGAAAAACTGGCAAACATCTTGAAATATCACGTCGTTCCGGGAAATATGGATGCGACGCTAATTATCGCCGCAATCGAAAGAGGCGACGGAAAAGCCGTTATGAAAACGGCTCAGGGAGAAGATTTAATTGCTGCGCTGGATGGCGATAAACTTGTTATTACCGATGCGAAAGGCGGAAAAGCGACGGTTACAACTCCCGATGTCAAACAATCAAACGGCATCGTTCACGTTGTTGATACGGTTTTGATGCCCAAGTAAATTTTTTTCTTTTACGCAAGATAAAAGCCTGTTGAAAAATCAGCAGTCTTTTATCTTTATTAATATCGGCTCTTTAATTAGTGGTTAGATTTAATTGTAATTTTTTCTCGCGTCGCTAACGGCGATCAACATATTAGCAGATGATGCAGGCGTTTTTCGCCGAAACTAGAGCGAATTAAAAATTGATGTAAGGTATTTTAGATTTTTTTATCGTGACATAATTATCAATTACTAATTAGGCATTAGGCATTGATAATTATGTCACGATAAAAAAAACCGGAAATTTATCGAGCCTAAGACAAACCATTCAACCTTACATTCAATTTTAAATCGCTCTAAGCTGGTGTGTATAAATAATCAAGCATAATAATTTGTAAACATTAACTTACAAAATAATTGAGAATGGAGAATTGATAGTTGAGATTTGTCCTTTGATTATCTGCATAATTATCAATTATTTTGTTGGTATTATTATAGAAAATCGAAACTCTCGATAAACCTGAATACTTTTTCTAACCTGCTGATATGTTGTTATCAATATATCAATTGCTCGCTGAAAGTGAGCAGCAATTTTCTACATAATTTGTTCGTCGCCTTTAGCGACGGAATTATTGATTCGTCCGACCTAGCGATTCTCGCTAGGCTATAATGTTGGTCGCCGTCGGCGACAGGAATGACTGACTGGAAAAATTTCCACTACTAATTGTCAAAGAAACTTAATATTTTTATCCGTTTATCCTTTTCTGAGTTCCGTCAAAACCTGTTTGGCGACGGCTTTGAGCGTATCGAAAACGCCGACACCATCAAGGGCGGTGGCTTCAAAGACGGGTTCGTTTTTGCGCTGCAATTCGGCGGTTAATTCTTCAACCGGAATAACATTCGGCAAATCGCGTTTGTTGAGTTGGAGAACATACGGCAGATCCATCAGGTTATAACCTTGCGACTGCAAATTTTCTTCGAGATTGTAAAGCGATTCGATGTTGGCATCCATCCGTTCTTCCTGCGAATCGGCGACGAAAACCACGCCGTCAACGCCTTTTAAGATCAATTTGCGCGAAGCGTCGTAATAAACCTGTCCGGGAACTGTGTAAAGGTGAAAACGGGTTTTGAATCCGCGAACCGTGCCGAGTTCGAGAGGCATAAAATCGAAAAACAGCGTTCGATCCGTTTCCGTCGCTAAACTGATTAATTTTCCTTTTGCCTGCGGCGCGGTTGAATCATAAATATATTGCAGATTCGTCGTTTTGCCGCACAAACCGGGACCGTAATAAACAATTTTGCAGTTGATCTCTCTGGATGCGTAATTTATGAAAGTCATATAATTTGTTCGTTGTTCATTGTTCGTTGTCCATTGTTCGTTGTTTGTTAAATATCCATTTAAATTTCTCAAATCAAATTTAAATAACAATCAACTATGAACAATTAACTAAATAAGCTGTCAATGTCGTCGTCGGTAATTTCCGCGAAAAACGTGCTTTCTTCGAGCGTTCGGTTTGCCGAATCGTGGGCGACTTCTTCTAAAATACTTGCTACTTCGTGGCTCGCTTTTTTTGTCCGCAGTTTGACCAAGCCGAGCGTCGAGCGTTCGTCAAAGACGACAACTAAAAGACTTCTGCCGATGACGCTGATAAAAATGCTTTCGCGTTCGCCTTCGTGAACGACTGCCGGGAAAACGTCTTCGCCGATCAGTTTTGCCATACTCGTCGTCGCGGCGACGTTTCCGGCGGCAAGCGAAGAAAAACTCGTCGTGTCCATATCGCCGATCTCGCCGTGAAAGGCTATCGGCTGTCCGTCGCGGTCAACGAGAAAAACCACGCGGGCGGCGCATTCGACGCACAGCCGTTGTAGAATATTTTTGATTTTCTGGAACTGATGTTCGCGTATTATAATGGGCGTTTCTGCCATTTAATTTTTCTCTCTCTGGTATTTTGATTAATCGAGGTAAGAACTCGAATAAGTGTTTTAACTTTTTCGATTTGTAAAAATGTTTTGCAATTTGCGAGGCGTGTTTTGCGTCAAACTGCATTTTTTAATTTAACACATCAAACGGTTTTTCTTCAAGTGTTTTTTGATGTTAATAAAAATTTAACAAAAAACCTGAATTATTCGGGGAAATTACAGTCTTTCCAAATAATTATTGCCTGCAATTTACGAAAATGTTAGAATTTTATCGGCGTATGCGCTTAACGCCTCAATAATCTGTTTATTATTTAGCGGTTTCAGAATCGAATGACGAACAAACTCTTCCCTGTTCTCCTTTGTAAATTCTTAATTTCCTTATAAAATATTGGATGAAAAATCATATATTTGCAGATAATTCGCGCGGATTAAATCTTGTCGCCATCGGCGGCGGGAACGGTTTGTCCACGCTTTTATCGGGACTCAAAAAATTTGTAAAAACGGACGACGGGGAATTTGTCCGGCTTGAAAAATTATCGGGCATCGTCGCCGTTTCCGACGACGGCGGAAGTTCGGGCAGACTGCGCGACGAATTGCAGATGCTGCCGCCGGGCGACATACGAAATTGTATGGTTGCCTTGTCGGAAGATTCGCATCTTTTGTCCAGACTTTTCCAACACCGTTTTCGCGGCGACGGCGAACTCGGCGGACACAGTTTCGGCAATCTTTTTCTCGCCGCTTTGTCGGAAATCACGGGCGATTTTGCCGAAGCCGTCAAGATTTCTTCGGAAATTCTTGTCAGCAAAGGTCACATTTATCCGGCGACGGTTGCGGATGTGCGCCTTGCGGCGGAACTTACAAACGGCGAAATAACGCGCGGGGAAACGAATATTTCAAAAATCGGAAATTCGATAAAACGTCTGTATCTCGAACCCGAAACCTGCCATCCGCTGCCCGAAACATTAATTGCCATTAATGAAGCGGACATCATTACCGTCGGTCCCGGTTCGCTTTTCACGAGCCTTCTGCCGCCGCTTCTCGTCAAAGGCGTATCAGAGGAAATCGCCGCATCTTCCGCCATAAAAATTTTTATATGTAATTTAATGACGCAGCCGGGCGAAACGGAAGGTTTTTCCGCAAAAAGACATCTCGAAATCGTCCGCGAATATGCGCCGGAAATTGATTTCGATTTTATTATTGTCAATAATCGGCTGATCAGCGACGAGCAGATCGCCAGATATTCGAGCGAAGGAGCAAAACAGATCGGTATTCTGGATTCCATTTCGCCCGAAACCATTGAAGGAACGGAAATCGTTTATGGTAATCTGTTGGATGAAGGCGAAAAAGTGCGGCACAACCCGGAAAAATTAGCCCAAGTCGTTTTGCTCTGCTCTGTTTCGCCGGATAAAACGCTGAACAGCAAAGGATTTGAAAAGAGAAAAGCTAAACATTCCGCGCAAATTTAGCGATGCCGGCAAATCCTTTTTTTTAGTTAAAAATTTATGGAACAAGTAGGAAACTCCAACGAGCCGCGAACGCTCGACGTTTTGATTTTAGCCGCCGGACTCGGCACGCGGATGCGTTCAAACTTAGCAAAAGTTCTGCACGAACTCGATGGTCGTCCGTTGATTAATCACGTTTGCCGAACCGCCGCCGCGCTCGCGCCGCGCAAAGTTTACGTCGTCATCGGGCATCAGGGAAACGATGTCAAAGAAGCGGTTTTGGAAGAATTAAGCGAAGCGCACACCGAATTTGTCTGGCAGAAAGAGCAGCTCGGAACGGGACACGCGGTAAATTCCGCACGCGAATTTCTCGAAAACGAAACTTCGACGCTGCTTGTTCTTTCCGGCGACGTGCCGATGATTCGCGCCGAAACTCTGGCGGCACTCGTTCAGCGTCATCACACGCATCGCGGCAAAGGCGCGGCTTGCACGATTTTAACCGTAAACCTCGAAGACCCAAGCGGTTACGGGCGCGTCGTGCGCGACGATGCCGGACTTTTCGATAAAATCGTCGAACAGAAGGACGCAAGCGACGAAGAAAAATTAATCAGAGAAATCAATTCGGGAATTTACTGTTTTGACACGAAAAAACTTTTCGCCGCCTTAAAAAGCGTTGAAAATAAAAACGCTCAGGGCGAATATTATCTGACCGACGCGCCGAAACTTCTGCGCGACGCGGGCGAACCGATCTCGCTTTACAAGCACCACGACGAAAGAGAAGTTTCCGGCATCAACACACGCCTCGATCTCGCCGATTTGGAGAGAGTTCTGCGCCGCCGCGTGATTGCCAAAATGATGCTCGATTACGGCGTAACATTTATTGACCCGAAAACCGCGTATATCAGCGAACAGGCGAGCATCGGACGCGACACGGTAATTCATCCGAACGTCACTATCGAAGGCGAATGCGACATCGGCGACGGCTGCACGATTCGTTCCGGCACGCGCATCAAAGATTCGCGCGTCGGGCGAAATGTTCTGATCCGCGACAACTGCGTAATCACCGATTCGGAAATCGGCGACAACTGCAAAATCGGACCGTTCGCGCATCTTAGACCGATGTCGAGAATGGAAGAAGGCGCGGGAATCGGCAATTTCGTCGAAATGAAAAAAAGCGTTCTCGGCAGAAATTCCAAAGCCGGACATTTAGCATACTTGGGCGATACGACAATCGGCGAAAACACGAACATCGGCGCGGGAACAATCACCTGCAACTACGACGGGAAAAACAAACACGCTACCGACATCGGCAACAACGTCAAGATCGGTTCGGACACAATGCTCGTCGCGCCCGTTAAAGTCGGCGATAATTCGGTAACAGGCGCGGGCGCGGTGGTTACAAAAGATGTTGAACCGAATAAATTAGTCGTCGGTGCGCCCGCAAAAGCGGTTAAAGATTTAAGCGAATAAGAATAAATTCGATTGCTATGAACTCATCAACAAAATCTTCAAGTCAAAAATCGCCGAAAATTCTAAACGGTGATTGTCAGAAAATTCTCGAATTGCTTGAGCCGAATCAGTTTCAATCAATTATTGCCGATCCGCCGTATTTTCAGGTTTTGTTGGATGAAAATTGGGATAATCAATGGCAAGCGGAAGAAGATTATTTGAATTGGACTGAAAATTGGATAAGAAAAGCGGGGAAATTGTTAAAAGATGACGGACTGTTTTTCATTTTCGGACAACTCGGCAAACGCGAACATCTTTGGCTTCACGTTTGTTCGCTTGCCACGCGGATTTTACAGTTTCACGATATGCTGATTTGGGACAGAGCCGTTGGCTACAACGAGCGTTACGACAGTTTTACGCCGTGTTATGAAATGATTCTCACTCTTAGAAAAACCAAAGACGCAAAGCCTTTTTTCGACAAAGACGCGGTGCGGATTCCGTATAGCGAAAAGAAAATCGAGCAATATGCGAAAGACAAACGCTACAAAGATTTGGAAGCCAGAAGAACGCATCTTGAAAAAGGAAAGTATTCAACAAACATTTTGCGCGTTCCGAGCCTTAAAGGTTCGTCAAAAGAAAAAGTCGGACATCCTTCGCAAAAGCCGATAAAATTGATCGAAAAGTTAGTTTTAGCGGCTTCGCGCGAAGGCGACAAAGTGCTTGATCCGTTTTTAGGTTCGGGAACAACCGCCGTTGTCTGCCAAAACTTAAACCGCAATTTTGTCGGCATCGAAATTGAAAAAGAATATATCGAAATGGCTGAAAAACGTTTGGAAAAAATACCGACAAACTTATTCACTCAGGCACAGACTTCTTCTTAAATTCTCTCTGTTTTGACGAAAACGGATTCGGAACTTTTTCGCCGAAAAGCGAACAATTGATATTTTTATACGGTTCTTTCCCAACAAAATACTGCCAAAAAGTCTTGAAAGGCAAACTGCATTGCAAACGCCTTTGAATTTTCGAGTCAATTTTCGGATTTATGATAATCTTTGTCGGCGGAAAAGATTTTTTGATCTCTTTAGCTTTTTGCCTAACTTCAACGTAATTGATTTCTCTGTTTTTAATAATCGAATCCAAATAACTTAATTCTTCTTCGTTCAAAGGCTCAAACATTTTTTTCCAACTTTTAACCGAAACCTTCACGGCTTCGACGGCGATAAAATTTTTGTGTTCTCCGCTTTGCTCCCAAAATCCGACGATCAGAAGAAAATCTTCATCAACATTAAATTTTCTCAGCGCGTCGCCAAAACCGATTGGTGAATCGTATTTACAGGTTTTTACCGAAACAGGCAAATTTCGTAAGTTTTCAGGAACGATTTCGAGATCGTTAAACTCTTTCGGAATATCCCATTTGCTGCTGTATGAAGCATCAAAATCAGCAAAAAATTTCTGCTTTACCCAATTTTCAAAATCAAATCCGTGCGATTGAACTTCCGCCATAAATTTTCTCCCTTTGAATATATTTAGAAGAAAATGTTAGTACGAATTGAGATTTAAGACCAATGGATTGATAATTTTATTTGAGTAATACCAAGTTGCGTGAAAAAAAGGAAAGGCGGAAACCCGACAGTAATGGAGGGTGCTGTTTTTAATATCAACTTTTGAGTTTACAAACAGCACCCTTGTTGACACGCGGGTTTCCGCCTTTATTCACGCAACTTGGTATAATAAGAATTGTATTTTGGAACTAACTAAAAATAATGAAATGCTCTATGTTAAAATAAAAGTTGTATTTAGGAGCAAGAAAATATCGTAAACGGAAAAATCTGATGGATGCACAAACTCAAAATTTAGAAAATATTATCAAGCAATATTTTCGTCCGCTTAGAGATTTGCCTGCTAATTTGTTATTTGAAGTCCTGATTGGTTATAAAATAATTTTATTTGATGAACAAGATGAAAAAGACAGACAAGTTTTGCAAAATCTTTCTATTGTTACAGAAAATGCAGGTAAAGACATAAATAAAAAAGGAATAATTAAATCGCAAGAAAATGAAGTATATAATGAAATTAAATCCTTTGTAGAAAAGGCATTGAACTCGATAGGTTATGAATCGGAAACTCCTAGAATGAAAAGTAGAAAGATAGAAGATCATCCAAACTTGAAATTTGTTGATGAATTCGGACGCTTGAATTATTTGGAGTGCAAAACTTTCAATATCAACAATCTCAAAACAACTCAGCGTTCTTTTTTTGTTTCTCCTTCCGAAGATTTTAAGATCACGGCAGACGCTCATCATTTATGATTTCTTATGAAGTTTATGTTGACGGACGCGACGGAAATAACAATATCTACAAATGCGGAAGTTGGAAAATTTTATCAATCGAAAATTTGGAAGTTGATGTTAAATACGAATTTAATTCAGATAATGCTAGACTTTATGCAGATGAAATGGTTTTGGCGGAGGGTAATTTATAGAAAAATTCAAGTGTTGAATTAGTGGACAAGTTTTAAAACTGATTACGGTTTTTATTCATCTGACAAATAGTTTTATGATAAAATTATTTCAGCAAGGTGAAATGCTATGACGAAAAAAGCAAAAGTGGTAAAAGAAGTAAAAATCGAGCGTCCCGAACGGGCGAAACTTTCGGCGGAAGAATCGCTGAAACGGATGCAGGATTTTGATAAACGAAAGGAGAAAATGATTGCCGCTATCCGTAAAAGCAAGGATTGAAGTCTATTTTCCAGACTTGCCGAAACCTATTTATTCAGAATTATTGAAAATCTTTGCCGAAGAATTTACTTTTACTTTCGGCTGCTGCACAATCGTTCGCGGGCTTGACGGCAATTATCTTTCAAACTTCGGTCAAATAATAACCGACCGAATAAATCTTCTCTATACAGATACGCCTTTCGATTTTCAAGAAAATTTCTCTAAAATTTCAGATTACACAGACAAATTAAAACAAACAGCTTTCAAATCTCTGGAAGAAGAAGCGATTTTAGTTGTTGCTTATCAGATTTATCATTCGGTTTAGGATTATTTTGTGAAAGTGAAAATTTATTAAATTTATCAAAAAAAAATTATGTGTGGAATTGTCGGATACGTTGGAAATAAACAAGTTGTGCCGTTAATTGTTGACGGTTTACGGAAATTGGAATATCGCGGTTACGATTCGGCGGGAATTGCCGTCGTTGACGAGAATTGCGATTTGTCGCTTCGACGCGCCGAAGGGAAATTGCGGAATCTCGAAGAAGCGATTCGGCTCGATCCTTTGGACGGAACTTACGGCATCGGTCATACGCGCTGGGCGACTCACGGCAGACCGACGGAGGAAAATGCTCATCCGCACCGCGATTGTTCGGGCAGAATTGTCGTCGTTCATAACGGCATTATCGAAAATTATCTGTCGCTCAAGGAAATGCTGATCGGAAAAAGACACGATTTTAAGACCGAAACCGATACGGAAATCGTCGCGCATCTGATCGAAGATTTTCTCGAAGAAGACGAAGCCGGTCTTGAAGATGCCGTTCGTAAAGCCGTTAAACAATTAAAGGGAATTTTCGCGCTTTCGATAATTTCGGCGGACGAACCCGATAAAATTATCGCCGTGCGCGAAGGTCCGCCTGTCGTCATCGGTTTGGGCGACGGCGAATTTTTCGTAGCAAGCGATATTCCCGCGATTTTGCAGCACACGCGCGACGTTTTTTATCTCGGCGAAAGGGAAATTGCCGTTTTAACGAAAGATTCCGTTAGGGTTACGGATTTTGACGGAAATATCGTCAAACCGAAACAGCAGCGCATTACTTGGGACCCGATAATGGCGGAAAAAGGCGGCTTTAAGCATTTTCTTTTGAAGGAAATTTACGAACAGCCGAGAGCCGTGCGCGATACGGTGCGCGGGCGCGTTTCCTTGGATACCGGCAAAATTTATCTGGACGAAATGAATATTTCCGAAGATGAATTTAAGAATTTGCGCTCGATAAAGATCGCCGCTTGCGGAACGAGTTGGCACGCCGGACTTGCCGCCAAATATATGCTCGAAAATCTGGCGCGTGTGCCGGTCGAAGTTGATTACGCTTCAGAATTTCGTTATCGAAACGCGGTTTTGCGCGAGGACGATCTGATGATCGTCATTTCGCAATCCGGGGAGACCGCCGACACGATTGCCGCGATGCGCGAAGCGAAAGAAGCGGGCTGTAAAGTTTTGGCGATCTGCAATGTGCAGGGTTCGATGATTACCAGAGAAGCCGACGGCACGATTCTAACGCACGCCGGACCGGAAATCAGCGTCGCTTCGACGAAGGCGTTTACGTCGCAAATTATCGCGCTTTTCATTTTCGCGCTTTATTTGGGCGAACTGCGCGGCGTTTTAAGCGAAGAGCAAGTCGTCGAACACGCGCAGGAACTGATCGAACTGCCGCTTAAAATCGAAGAAATTTTAGGCGAAGCAGACGCTATCGAAGAAATAGCCAAAGAATTTTTCCGCGCCACCGATTTTCTGTATCTCGGACGCGGCATAAATTTCCCCGTCGCGCTCGAAGGCGCGTTAAAGCTCAAGGAGATTTCGTATATTCACGCCGAAGGTTATCCGGCGGGCGAGATGAAACACGGTCCGAACGCGCTGATTGACGAAACTCTGCCCGTCGTCGTTATCAACACAAAAGAAGACGGCAACGAAGGCAGCGAACTGCGCTACGAAAAAACGCATTCAAACATCGTCGAAGTCAAAGCGCGGGACGGGATTATCTTCTCGATCTTAACCGAAGGCGATTCGATGAGTTCGACGGAATCGGATTTTATCGTGGAAATTCCCGAAACAAGCGATCTGCTCGCGCCGATCTTGTCCGTCGTTCCGCTTCAACTACTCGCTTATTACATTTCCGTCCGACTCGGCTGTGACGTAGATCAACCCAGAAACTTGGCGAAATCGGTGACGGTTGAATAATAGAAAAGGAAAATTTTCAACCTTTTGAAGCAATATGAAGCGGTAATTCAAATTCTCGAAAAACTCGGCGGAACTGCGATTTTCGAGATTAGGATTACTGCTTTTAGAAAACATTTTCGTTAGTTAGTTTAAGCATCCAATTTACCCAAGAAATAACTGTTGAAGCTCGTCGCGGAATTGTTGTGTTGCCTTCCTTATCAAGATTCAAATTAGAATTCTGCATTATTTCTATTACGTCTTGCTTTGAAGGAAAATAACCTTGTTTGAAATTTAGTTTTAAAACTTTATTAAAAACGGGATGTGCTAAAATGCTTTCACAAAGTGCTAAATTTTTCATTTGAGGAACTAAATTTGCGATTCTTGAACCTTTAGGAAGTAAGTATGTAAAACACACCTTTTTCTTTATTATACTTTCGCTCTACCAATCCTAAGTATTTTGCGCATTCGTATAATATTGAGTTTGTCTTGCATCGAAATCGTGTTCAGTCGTGATCTGCTCCTTTGTTAATTCATTACCGCTGACTTTGAGTTGCACAGATCCGTTTACCGGCTCAAGCACAACGGGAATCGCGGCGAATTTGTTAAACAGGAGATTTGTCGGGATTGATTTGGAAGTAGAGTATCTAAAATTGAGTAAACGTCGGAAAGCTGAAATTGGGAATCCAAAAGTTCAGAAGCAGTTTCTGAAAAAAATAAACGGTTTTAAGCACAAGAATTAGCAAAACATCTGCTCGAAGAAAACTCATAAAAGCAATTATAAATATAAATTTCCGCAGTTGTAACGCTGTCCGAAACGGGCGGCGTTTGCTATTTTCGGTTAAAAGCGGAAAAATGCAAATAATGAACGTATGAGAAAAAGTCTTGAAAAATTGAAATTTTTTGCGATTGTTTCGACGGTATTTTTTGCGCTTTCGGCATACGGTTTTTCCGTAAACGCTCAGGAAGCGGCGGCGGACGGCAGCGGCGATCAGGCGGCTGCAACTCCGCTTCCGGTGGCTGCGCCGACACCGATTCCGCTTTCGGACGTGGTTTCGAGCGCGGAGGCGGCGGCGGCAAAGTTGCGCGATGTGCGGGCGAGCCAAACGGACGCGCCGGAGATTCGGGAGATTCGGGAAAGTCTGCCGGAACTGAAAAATGATCTGGACGCGCGGGCGACGGAAACGAATCAGCTTTTATCGGCGCGTCCTTCGCTCGAAACGCTTCGCACGACGGAACAGAGTTGGCAGTCTTTGACGAAAAATATTGCCGCTTGGAAGGAAAACTTGAAAACGCAGATCGTCGCGCTTGACAGGCAGCTGGCGGAACTGAAAACGCTCGGCGAAACGTGGCGGAAAACGGCGGAAAGTCTGACGCAGGCGGAAACTCCGGCGCGGGAAAACGCGAATATCTCGGCAAACGGAAACGCAAATATTTCTGCAAACGGCAATGCGAACAGTTCAGCCGCAGAAAATATCGTAATTAAATCGGACGTTCCGCCTGAAATTTTACAAAAAATTCGGGCGACGATTGCTGCAATCAAACAAACTCAAACGCTGCTCGAAGAAAAACGCGGGCAATTATTAACTTTGCAAACGCGGATCAGCGAACAGGAAACGCTTATAAATGACACGCTTGCCGCCATCCGCGAAGTGCGCGAAGAAGCCTTGACGCATCTTTTCGTCAAAGACAGTCCGGCGATCTGGAACGCGCAGAAACGCTCGGATTCGGCGGGCAGAATGTTTACCGAAGCGGGCGGTTCTTACGCGGCGCAGTTTGCGGCTTTGAGCGAATATGCAAAACGGCAGACCGGCGGTTTTATTCTGCACGCGATTATTTTTCTGCTGCTTTTCGCGGCACTCGTTTGGGCGCGGCGGCGCATTCGTCCGCTGCTCGAAGCTGACGCGGAACTCGAACCGGCGTTTTCCGTTTTTCAACTGCCGATTGCCGCCGCGCTTATTTTATCTATAATGTTAAGCGGCTGGTTTTATCCGCAAGCACCCAGAATTTTGTCTTCGATTCTCGGCGCAGCCGCAATAATTCCGGGAATTATTTATCTGCGCCGGATTTTGGAAAGACCTCTGTTTCCGGTTCTCAACGCGCTGGTGATTTTTTATTTTATTGACCAGATCAGATTGATAACCGCAACTCTGCCGCTTCTTTCGCGCATTTTATTTTTGGCGGAAATGACGGGCGCGATAATTTTTCTCGTATGGTTTCTGCGCTCGAAAAATCTTTCAAACAAGATCGAGGTCAGGCATCAGCAAATTTTTACAATTGTTAAAAAAGCGATTCCGTTTTTTCTCGGCTTGTTTGCCGTCGCCTTTATCGCCAATCTGCTCGGCTACGTCAGCCTTTCAAACGTGGTCGGCAACAGCGTTTTGAGCAGCGCGTATATCGCTCTGATTCTCTACGCCGCCGTGCAGATCGTTAAAAGTCTGCTCGTTTTCGCTTTTCGCGTGCGTCCGCTGTCAGATTTGGGAATAATCGGAAATTACCGCCCGACGATTCAGGCGAAAGTTTTCCGCATTATCAACTGGATCGGGCTGATCGCTTGGTTTTTATTGACGCTCAATTTATTTTCAGTCCGCGAAACCGTGTTCGGTTATTTCAAAGATTGGCTGACCGCCGAACTGGTTCTCGGTTCGATTGCGATTTCCCTGAGCGATGTCATAATTTTCGTTTTTACAATCTGGCTGGCGTTTGCGATTTCCCGATTTGTGCGCTTTGTTTTGCAGGAAGACATTTATCCGCGCGTGCATTTGGCGGGCGGCGTTCCGTATGCGGTTTCGACGATGCTGCATTATGTTATCCTCGTCGCCGGATTCGTTTTGGCAATTGCCGCGCTCGGTTTTGATCTGACGAAATTTACGATTCTCGCCGGAGCGTTCGGCGTTGGTTTGGGCTTTGGGATGCAGACGATTGTCAACAATTTCGTTTCCGGCTTAATTTTACTTTTCGAGCGTCCGGTCAAAGTCGGCGACACGGTGCAATTGGGCGAACATCAGGGCGATCTAAACGGAATCGGTTTGCGGGCGAGCGTTCTGCGAAAAGTGGACGGCTCGGAAGTGATCGTGCCGAACAGCAAACTGATTTCCGAAGAAGTTATCAACTGGACGCTTTCCGATCAGCAGCGAAGAATTGATATAAATGTCGGCGTGGCTTACGGCAGCGAACCCGAACACGTCATCGAACTTTTAACAAAAATCGCATCAGCACACGAGCAGATTTTGAAAACTCCGCCGCCACGCACATTATTTGTCGGATTCGGCGAAAATTCGCTCGATTTTCAGCTTCGCGCTTGGACGGATGACACGGAGCGTTGGATTTTTATCCGAAGCGAACTCGCCGTCGGCGTTCATAACATTTTAGGTGAAGAAAATATCGAAATCCCTTTTCCGCAGCGCGATCTGAACTTAAAACTCGTCAGCCCGGAAGCGGCGAAAATTATCAAAAACGGCAGTTTGAAACAAGGAAGTTCAAGCGATAAAAAAGATGATCTGAAAATGTAAGAATTTTTATTTTTAACCATCTGCAATGAAAAACGACGGCTTACAAAAATCCCGGACAAATTCTTTGGCGTTCAGCCGCGAATTTGTCGAAGATTCATTTGACCGGATTACCGGCTCGAAACTGATCGCGGGCTGCGATGTGCGTCTTTTGCGCGACGCGGCGGAAAATTATCCGGCGTGGCTTGAGGCAATCGAAAAGGCGCGAAACAGAATTTTTTTTGAAAGTTATATCGTTCACGAAGACCGTCAGGGCGAGCTTTTTGCCGACGCGCTGATAAAAAAAGCGAAAGAAGGAATTGACGTAAAATTGATTTACGATTGGATGGGCGGTTTCGGTAAAACGTCAGGCAAATTCTGGCGGCGTTTGCGCGAAGGCGGCGTTGAGGTGCGCTGTTATAATCCGCCGAAATTGAGCGATCCGCTTGGCATACTTTCGCGC
This sequence comes from Pyrinomonadaceae bacterium, assembly GCA_965214585.1. GTDB lineage: Bacteria > Acidobacteriota > Blastocatellia > Pyrinomonadales > Pyrinomonadaceae > JAHCHG01. The sequence continues at coordinate 2,750,186 of OZ243957.1, forward strand.
GATCACCGCAAAAGTTTGATCGTTGACGGGCAGGTTGCCTTTGTCAGCGGTTTGTGCGTCGGTCAGGATTGGGTCGGAAAACCGGAAAAAAATGTTCCGCCGTGGCGCGATACGGGCGTTGAGATTCGCGGCGCGGCGGTGGCTGTTGTCGAACACGCTTTTTCGCACATTTGGGCGGAGATGGGCGCACCGCTCGACAGTTCAAAATTATCGAAACCGGAAGATTTCGACGATGCCGGAAACATCTCTCTGCGCGTGATTGACAGCGTTCCGTCGAGTTCTTACGTTTATCGCGTTGACCAGTTTTTAGCCGCCGGAACGCGTGAAACGATGTGGCTGACCGACGCTTATTTCGTCGGTGTTCCGTCTTATCTGCAATCAATCAAAGACGCGGCTGAGGACGGCGTGGACGTTAGGATTTTAGTTCCGCAAAGCACCGATATTGCGATCATCCGCGACACGACCAGAACAACGTATCGCCCGCTTTTGGAATCCGGCGTGCGCGTTTTCGAGTGGCAAGGCTCGATGGTTCACGCCAAAACCGCCGTTTTCGACGGCAAATTTTCGCGCGTCGGTTCGACAAATCTGAACGTCGCCAGTTGGTTTACAAATTACGAACTCGACGTTTTGATCGAAGACGAAAATTTCGGCGGGCAGATGCAGAAAATGTTCCTCACAGATTTGGAAAACTCGACGGAGATAGTTTTGGACGATATGCTGAAATCCACAGGAAAATCAAGGAAAAAATACGCGAAAACGGGCGGCGGAAGCGTCGGTCAGGCGACTGCCGGAGCGATCAGCGCGGCATCTTCCATCGGTTCGGCGATCACGAAAAGAAAAACGCTCGGCGCGGCGGAATCGCGCCTTTTATCTCTGGTCGGCGGCGTTCTGCTCGCGCTCGCGCTCGTCTTTATCTTTTTTCCGCGCCTCGCTTCGCTTCCGCTGATCTTGATTTTGCTGCTGCTGGCTTTTCCGACTCTTGCCAAAGCGGTGAAAAACTACAAAAATAACTGATGAAAATTTTTCGCATCGCCACTTATAATATTCACAAATGCGTCGGACTCGACCGCAAATTTTCGCCCGAACGAATTGCCGAAGTTTTGCGCGAAACGGATGCCGACATTATCGCTTTGCAGGAAGTTTTGTGCCATTCGGATTCGCGGACGCGCGAGCATCAAGCCGAATTTATCGCCAAAGAACTCGATATGGATTTTAGTTTCGGCAAAAATCGCCGCATCGAAAAAGGGCTTTACGGCAACGCGGTTTTGAGCCGTCTGGAAATCAAAAACTCGGAAAATTTCGACATTACCGTTGAAAAAAGAGAACCGCGCGGATGCTTGCGAACGGAAATCGTTTTAAGCGGCGGAAAATCTCTGCAATTTTTCAACGTGCATCTCGGCACTTCGTTTTTTGAACGGCGCAGGCAGGTTTACAAACTTTTTACCGAGAAAGTTTTGGGCGGCGAAAATCGCCGCGGAAACCGAATCGTCGCCGGAGATTTTAACGAATGGACGAACGGTTTGACGACGCGCCTTTTTAAGACTAATTTTCAGGCGGTTGACTCAAAACTGCATCTTGGAAAAAGAAAAACCTATCCGGGAATTCTGCCCGTTCTGCATCTCGACCACGTTTATTACGACAATAATTTCAAGCTGAAAAAAGCCCGTCTGCACCGCAGCCGCAAAGCGTTGATCGCCTCCGACCATCTGCCGATTGTCGCCGAGTTCGCTTTTTGAACAATCTAATTGCCGAGTTTCCGAATCAAAGCTGACAATGAAAATCAAATCGCCCGCGCTATCCGGTTTTGCAAAACGATATATGAACGATTTTACGAAAAAAACGCTGAACTTTACAAAAGCGGCAGAAAAACGATGCCGAAAGTTCTTGTCGTTTTTATCTTGCTTTTTCATTCTTACTGCCGTTTGTTCGGCAGCGGTTTTGGCGCAAAATATAAATTCAAATCAGGAAACTGCCGAGAAAAAACGTCCGCGCATCGGACTTGTTTTAAGCGGCGGCGGCGCACGCGGTTTCGCGCACGTCGGCGTTTTGAAGGTTTTGGAAGAGAATCAAATTCCGGTTGATTATGTTGCGGGCGCGAGTATGGGCGCACTCGTCGGCGCACTTTATGCAACGGGCAGAACGCCGGTCGAGATGGAAAAATTGATCGAAACGCTCGATTGGGATGAACTGCTGCGCGGCAAACCGGCGTTTGACGAATTGACTTACCGGCGCAAGCAGGATCGCCGAAATCTGCCCGGCGCGATAACTCTCGGCGGCAAAACGATTGATCTGAAATTGCCGAACAGTCTGAATCCGGGACACGAAATCGGCTTGATTCTTGACCGCCTGATGCTGCCTTACGGCGACAATACGGATTTTGACAATCTGCCGATTCCGTTTCGCTGCGTGGCGACTGATCTGGTCAACGCCGAAACCGTCGTTTTAAAAGAAGGTTCGCTGGCGCAGGCTCTGCGGGCGACAATGGCGATTCCGGCGGTTTTCGCGCCCGTCGAACTTAACGGCAGGATTTTGGCGGACGGCGGAATTTTAAACAATATTCCAACCGATGTCGCCAAAAATATGGGCGCGGACATTATTCTCGTCGTCAACATCGAAACGCAGCTTGGAGATCGCTCGTCTTTGCAAAGCCTTGTCAGCATTCTCGGACAAACTTTTTACGTTGCGACGGCGGAAAATTCGCGCCGCAGTCTGCGCCAAGCCGATTTTATCATCGCGCCCGAACTTGAAAACTACACGACTTTTGATTTCGGCGCGGGCGATCAGATCGTCAAACTCGGTTACGAAGGCGCACAACAGAAAATCGCTCTGCTCAAAAGTTTAAGTTTAGATGATGCCGAATGGGAAAAATATCTGGCGGCGCGTCAATCGAAAATTAGTCCGAATTTTAATCCGATTCCCGAATTTCTGGAGATCGAAGGCACGGAAAATCGGCAAGCCGTTAAAAAGATCGAAAGGAAATTGGACGGTCAATTTGAAGACAAACCGCTAAATGAAAACGCGCTCGAAAACGATCTGACGGAACTGGTCGGAACGGAGAGATTTGATAATATCGGATACGGAATCACGAAGCGCGACGGGAAAACGGGACTGCTTGTGCGCGTTTACGATCCGCAGGAGCGAACCGAAAGAAAGTCCGTTCTCGAAGTCGGCGTTGACGTTAATAATTATCAAAACGACGACGTGAATTTTAACGCGCTCGCCCGTCTGACATTTTTCGACGCGGCGGGCGAAGGCAGCGAATGGCGCAATGATTTCAGCATCGGTTCGCGCACACTGCTTGCCACCGAATTTTACCGCCCGTTCGGTGAGAGCCGCTTTTTCGCCGCGCCGAAAGCGTTTTACGAAGACCACAAAGTTAATTTTTACGAAGACGGAAATCGTCTTGCCGAATACACTTTTCAGACGACGCAAGCCGGAATTGATCTCGGTTTTTCTGCAACGCGCAACAGCGAATTTCGCGCCGGTTACTCAATCGGATATTTGCGGGCTTCGCGCCGCGTCGGTGATCCGCTGCTGCCGAATTTAAGCGGCAAGCGCAGTTTTGCGTCCTTGAGGTGGAATTACGACACCAGAAATAACGCGCAGATTCCGACAAGCGGAATCGAATTTGCGTCTTCGCTCGATTATTTTTTCGATTCTCCGGGCGCAGACGGCAATTTCGCTCAAGCCGCGTCAAACTTCAGCGGTTTTCAATCGCTTGACGACAAAACCATTTTCTTGGGATTCGGCACGGCAAAAACGACTTTTCGCCAAACCGCGCCGCTTTTCGAGCAGTTTACAATCGGCGGTTTATTCAACGTCGGCGGTTACGGAAGCCGGGAATTTCGCGGCAGCAATCGTTTAAGCGGCGGTTTCGGCGTTTTGCGCGAAACATTTTCCGCGCCGGCGTATATCGGCGGAAAATTATATCTCGGCGGTTGGTATGAAGCGGGCAGCGCGTTTGAAACTTTCGATGGCGCGAAATACCGCCAGTCCGTTACCGGCGGTGCGATTTTAGAAACGCGCATCGGTCCCGTCTTTTTAGGCGGCAGTTTTGCCGAAGGCGGACGCGGAAAACTTTATTTTTCGCTCGGAAGAATATTTTAAGGCGGATTAGGAATGGCGGAAACCCGACAGTTATGGAGGGTGCTGATAAAATAGAAGATTGTTAATTTTCAAAAGAACCCGCTGAAAGTGCCGTTTATCCTTAAACTTGTTGATTAATAAACAGCACCCTCCATAACTGTCGGGTTTCCGCCTTTTTACGCCAGAACCTTTTTTTGTCCGGCAGTTGCAAAATAGACGGCGAGCAGAAATGCGGCGAACATAATTGCCGCCGCCGTCCAGAATGTTCTAATTAAGGTGTAATCGTCAATTTTCTCAAAGTGGTTGACGATTAAAATGCCGCCGATAACCGGTCCGACGGCGCGGGCTAAACTTGCCGCCGACTGCAAAACGCCGAGTGCTTTGCCTTGCTCTTCTTCGTCGGCGATTTTTGACGCGAGGCTCGTCAGCGCGGGCGAAGAAAGCGAATTTCCTACCGAGAAAAAGGCGATTCCGACGAGCAAACCGGCTAAACCGCCCCAATCGGGTCCGACGAACGGAACGACCAGAAGGCTTCCCGAAAGCAGCATCGAACCGACGACGACCAAGTTTGCTTCGCCGAATTTTTTTGCCAATTTGCCAAACAGAAATCCCTGCATAATAATCGCCAAAACGCCCAAGTAAGCGAAAATGTAGCCGTTCTGTTCCGCCGAATAATTGAAGCGGTAGATCGTAAAAAGCGCGAATGAAGCGGTCATAATTGAAAACGACGTGACGATCAGAAAATATAAAACGGTGATAACGGTAAAGCGCGAATCTTTTAACGCTTCAAATGTCTGCGCGAAACGGTTTTTGCGGACAAATTCGCCGATTTGTTTTTTTCTGGTTTCGGGCAAAAAGAAATAAAGCGCGGTGGCGTTGGCAAAGCTCAATACGGCGGCGAAAAGGAACGGAACGCCGATTCCGTAGCGGCTTAAAATTCCGCCGATGGCGGGACCGAAAATAAATCCCAAACCGAACATCGCACCGAAAAGTCCCATTCCTTTGGCGCGGTTTTCTTTGGTAGTTACGTCCGCGATGTAGGCTTGCGCCGTCGAGATATTTCCGCCCGTGATTCCGGCGATGATCCTGCCCGCGAAAACCATCCACAAAGCGGACGCGAAACCGATAAAAAGATAGCCGATTCCCGAACCGATGATGCTTAGAAATAAAACCGGACGACGACCGTATTTGTCGGACAAACCGCCCAAAACGGGCGCGAAAATAAACTGCATTGCCGAATAAACGGCGAAAATTATCTCGACCTCGAACGGCGTGGCGTGAAAAATATCGCTTTCCGTGTAATACGGCAACAGCGGAATGACGATGCCGAAGCCGACAAGATCAATGAAAACCGTTAAATAAATTATTAAAAGTGGTTTGGTGAGAAATTTTTCGTTCGTTGTTTCGGACTGCATCTTAATTAAATTTTACGCGCGGACAAGTCTTTATATAGCTGTAATGCCGTTATCCCGGCGGTTGTCGCGTGCGCGGATTTATCGGCATTTTTCGAGTAAATGAAACAAGAAGTGGCGGCTGGAAGCCACCACGACAGCCGGCAAGATGCCGGCGTTACATTTTTAAATTTTAGCAAATTATCATTTCGTAGTAGAATAGCGAAAAACAAAAAATATTTTCACGGAGCAAATAAAAAAAATGAAAAAAACTTTGAAAACTAAATTTCTGTTCGTCCTGATGTTCGCGCTCGTTTTCGCGGCTTATCAGGACGCGCCGGCGCAGAGGAAAGGTAAAAACACAAAACCGGCGATGACGGCGCAGACGAAAGCAGCGGCGGCAACGAATATAAATTATACGGTTTCGATGCCGAAGCCTTGGACGCATCTTCTGGAAGTCGAGATGCGCCTCAAGGGAGCGAATATGCCGGCGACGGCGGAGATAAAAATGCCCGTCTGGACACCCGGCTCGTATTTAATTCGAGAATATGCACGGCACGTCGAGGATTTTGAGGCGAAGGATGCGAACGGAAATCCGCTGATGTGGCAGAAAGTCAACAAAAATACTTGGCAGATCAACACGAAAAAGGCGAATGAGATCGTCGTAAATTACAAAGTTTACGCTAACGAACTGACGGTTCGCACCAATGAACTCAACGACGAACACGCCTTTTTTACTCCGGCGGCACTGCTTATGTTTCCGAAAGGAATGCTGAACGCGCCTTCAACCGTCAAAGTCGTGCCTTACGGAAGTTGGAAAGTGGCGACGGGTTTGCCGGAAGTTCCGATGACGGCGGAAGAGATCGCCGCGCAGCCCGCAAATATCAAGACGAAAACCTTTTATGCCGAAAATTTTGACATTTTGTATGATTCGCCGTTCGAGGTCAGCAATTTCAAGGAGATCAACTTCGACGTGAGAGGCATTCCGCACCGCTACGTTGTAACCGGCGAAGGCAATTACAATCTGGAGCGAATGGCGACGGACACAAAGAAAATTATTGAAGAAACCGCTAAAATTTTCGGCGAACTGCCGTATAAAGATTACACATTTATCTTGAACACGCGTGGCGGCGGCGGTCTTGAGCATTTAAATTCGACGGCTCTGCAATGGGACAAATTCGGCTTCGCGCCGGAAAGCCGTTATAACGCATTTTTAAGTCTTGTCGCGCACGAATTTTTTCATCTTTACAACGTCAAAAGAATTCGCCCCGACGCGCTCGGACCGTTCGATTACGAAAACGAAAATTACACGCGCCTGCTGTGGGTTGCCGAAGGCGCGACTTCTTATTACGAAGGCGTTTTGATGAAACGCGCCGGAATTGTCAAAGACGATTATATTTTTAATCAGGAAGCGTCCGTTATTGAAGGGCTGCAGCGACAGCCGGGAAGATTTGAAACGAGTCTGGAAGACGCGAGTTTCGACGCTTGGATCAAGTATTACCGCCGCGACGAAAACGCGGTCAACAATCAGATTTCCTATTACAGCAAAGGCGAACTCGTTAATTTTCTGCTCGACGCGAGAATCCGCGCGGCATCCGGCGGCGCGAAATCTCTGGACGACGTGATGCGTTATCTTTACACGGAATTTTACAAAAAAGGCAAAAATTATACGCCCGCCGATTATCAGAAGATCAGCGAAATGATGGCTGGAAAAAGTCTGGAAGAATTTTTCAGCAAATACGTCAGAGGAACGGCGGAGATCGAATACGACGAAGTTCTCAGAGATATGGGTTTGCGCGTCGTGAGAAACCGCGCCGAGAGCGAAGCCGCGTATCTCGGCGCAAATCTGACCGAAGCAAACGGCGGTTTGCGAATCACGAGTCTGCCGTCCGACACGCCGGCGTATATCTGGGGACTCAACACGGACGACCAGATCGTTGCCGTTGACGGTTATCAAGTGTCGAACAGTCGTTTTCTGGATTTTTATCTGGATCAGAAAAAAGCGGGCGACAAGGTAAAACTTACCCTTTTCCGCTTTGGAAAATTGCGCGACGTTCAAGTTACGCTTGGCAAAACTCCGGCGGCGGGTTACGCGATTGTGCCTGTGGAAAATCCGAGCGAAGAGCAGAAACGTCTTCTGAGCAGTTATCCGAAAACAACTTTAAAGTAGTTCGTTTGTAGATTTTTAAGGTAAAAAGTAAGAATATGAAATAAGATTTTTACTTTTTACTTTTTATTTTGGCTCTTTGACAATTAGTGGTGGAGATTTTTTTCAGTTATTATTCCTGTCGCCAACGGCGACCAACATTATAGCCTAGCGAGAATCGCTAGGTCAGACGAATCAATAATTCCGTCGCTGAAGGCGACGAACAAATTATGTAGAAAATTGTTGCTCACTTTCAGCGAGCGATTGAATTATTATCAACAACTATGGTTTCGGCGAAAAACGCCCGCACCATCTGCTATAATGTTGGTCGCCGCCCGCGACGCGAGAAAAAATACAATTAAATCTAACCACTAATTGTCAAAGAGCCTTTACTTTTTATGTATAAATTTTCTTTACTTTTAATTTCAGCACTTTTGCTTTCATCTTTCGGTTGTCAAAATTATACACCGAATGTTCAGACAAACCAGCCGACTGCTTTGCGCGATGTTCCGGCGTTGCGGCTCAATTATCGTTTTGAACCCGACGTTCCCGCGCCCGATGCGGCGAATGAAACCGAACAGATCGAAGAAAGAAGTCCGGCTGTTCAGGCGGATTTCGATCAGAATCGTCCGCAGCAATTTCTTAATAAAACGATCTTTTCGCCGAACAAAAAGAGAATACTGGCGATTTATCATCAAGTCGGCGATTTGCCGAACGAATTTCGGCTCGATATGTATTCGGCGGAAGGTGCGCTTTTGCGAAAAATTACCCACGATTCGATGGCTGTTCATTTTCCCGATACGATTGTCTGGTCGCCCGATTCGACGACCGTTGCATTTGTGGCGATGATTCGCGGCAGACAAACCGACGAAGCGGTTGAAAGTTCGGACGCAAATTCAGCATCTGAAACTGAACCGGAAATCAACCCGGAAAATCCCGCAAACGTCGAACCGAATACGGCGGAAATTCCGCTTGCCGGAGATGAACCCGCGCCCGTTTTAACTATGCGAACCGAGCAGATTTACATTGCCGATGCCAACGGCGAAAATCTCAAACTTCTAACGCAGGTCGAAGGTTTGATTTACTTTTATTTCGTCTGGTCGCCGGACAGTTCGATGCTGGCGGCACTTGCGGCAACTTATAGGGAATGGGACGGAATGCAGAAATTTATGGAAGACCGCGGCGAAGTTTTTATTCCGGCGGGCAGACCGCGCCTCGTCGAAAAAAACGGGCGCGAACGACGGCTTGACGATAATCTGACGATTGTTCATCCCGTCTGGTCGCCCGATTCGGCAAAAATTGCCGCCGCCTTTGATAAGCAGGTTCGCATTTACGATGCCGTCGGCGATCAACCGTCGCAGGCGGCAATTCCGCTTCGCAACGAATTTTTGACATCGGCGCAAAAATACGAAAAAAACACGAAACCGGCGGAAGAAACCAACGTAAACGCGGAAGAAAACGCGAATGCGAACGCTGAAACGCCGGAGAAAGCGACAAGCGAAAACACGAGTGCAAACACAAACACAAATACCGCAATTCAGCCGGGAACTCTGCCCGACGAGCGAAATCTGGTTTCGTTTAATCCGATAGTTGACTTAAAATGGACGCAGGAAGATACGCTCTATTTGCAGACGGCGTATGTCAAACAATTTTTAGATTCGGCAAATAACGTCCGCAGTTACGCGCGTTGGCATCGCTTGATTTTAAGTCCGCAGGCGATACTGGTTCAACCGCCGCAAAATCCAAATTAAAATTATGAAAAATCAAACAATTGCAGAAATTTACGAAACGAACGACAAAATCAGGCAAAAGACCAAAACTTTAGCCGGACAATTAACCGATGAACAAACCGATTTTCTGCCCGAAGGCGAGAAATGGACGGTGGCACATATTTTTGAACATATTGCCCGCGTCGAAGAAGGTCTGTCGAAAATTTCCTATAAACTGATCTCCAAAGCGCAAGCCGACGGGAAAAAATCGGACGGAACGGCGAAAATAACCAAAGATTTTCGCAAAGAAGCCGAAGGGAAAAAATTTGAAGCACCGGAAACGGTTCGCCCGCAGGGAAATATGACGATTGCGGAATCTCTGGCGAAAATGGACGAAAACCGCCGCAGAATCAATGAAATGCGTCCGATCTTTGAAACGGTAGAATGCGGCGATTATACATTTCCGCATCCGGCAATGGGCGAATTAAATGCCAATGAATGGCTCGCTTTGATTGGCGGACACGAAGCCCGGCATCTCGCGCAAATCGGAAAAATTCTTGAGAAAAACGGTGAATAACTTAATCGTCCGTTCTGCATTCCGCCGTATGAATCGAAAGAAATCAAGTCTATGTTAAGATTTCGGCTTGAAAATGATTTTGAAAAGTTTATGAAAGCCGAAACGAGAGAGCAGTTTGCAGCATTCGACGGGAAATATGATGAAATTCGTAAAAGTGCTGAAAGGAAATTAGATGAATACAAATCAAATTTACGAAATGCGATTGACGAGCAAAATTATTATGATGTCAGCACGGCTGTAATGTATCTGGTAAGCGGAAGGAAATAAAAATAATGTAAAATAAAAAATTCAAATGCTGAAAATTGACATACATACACATATTTTGCCGAGAGACATTCCAAATTGGAAAGATAAATTCGGCTACGGCGGATTTATCACGCTCGAACATCACAAAGCGGGCTGCGCGAAAATGTTCAAGGACGACGGGCATTTTTTCCGCGAAATTGAAGATAATTGCTGGTCGGCGGAACGACGAATCGAAGATTGCGACCGGCAAAATGTTGATGTGCAGGTGCTTTCGACAGTTCCCGTGATGTTTTCCTACTGGGCAAATCCGAAAGACGGCTGGGAAGTTTCCGAAGTTTTGAATGACGGAATCGCCGAAATCGTCGGAAAATATCCTAAGCGGTTTGTCGGCTTGGCGACAGTTCCGATGCAAAGCACAAAGTTTGCCGTCAAGGAATTAGAGAGAGCAAAAAAGATCGGACTCGTCGGCGTTGAAATCGGCTCGAATATCAACAAAAAAAACTTGAGCGAACCGGAATTTTTCGACTTTTTCGCCGCCTGCGAAACACTCGGAATGGCGGTTTTTGTTCATCCTTGGGAAATGATGGGAATGGCGGAGATGAGCAAATACTGGCTGCCGTGGCTCGTCGGAATGCCGGCGGAAACTTCAAGAGCGATCTGCTCTTTGATTTTCTCCGGCGTGTTGGAAAAACTACCCGATTTGCGAATTGCCTTCGCGCACGGCGGCGGCTCGTTTCCCGCGACAATCGCCCGCATCGAACACGGTTTTATAATGCGCCCCGATTTGTGCGCCGTTGATAACAATGTAAATCCGCGTGAATACTTGGGAAAATTTTGGTTTGATTCGCTTGTTCACGACCCGTTGATTCTGGAATATCTTATAAAACTCGTCGGCGCGGAACGAATTGCTTTGGGAACAGATTATCCGTTTCCGCTTGGCGAATTAGAACCGGGAAAACTGATCGAATCGAGCGATTTTAGCGAAGAAACAAAAGCAAAACTGCTGCACAGCGCGGCTTTGGAATGGCTGAATCTGGAGAAGGAAAGTTTTGAATAATAAGAAATTTGAAATATTGTAAGATGTTACCGGAGGTTTTATAAAATGTCGGTTGAAGCACTTGATGCAATAAAAAAACAGGTTGAAGTTTTGACTCCGCAGGAAAAATCCGATTTGGCTAATTATCTATCGGAGAAAAATAAAGCAGCGTCGTCAAACGAAAAATCGAATGTAACTGAAAGTATTCGCCAAAAACGGATGGCTTGGCTCAAGCCGAACCGCGAAAAATACGGCGGGCAATATGTTGTATTGGACGCAGATAACCTGCTCGGAACGGCAAAAACTTTTCCCGAAGCCAAGAAAATCGCCGCCCGTGCCGGTGTTTCCGATGTTTTCATAGATTATCTGTCAAAGCCGGATGAAGCAGGTTTTATCGGAGGTTGGTGATGCCGTATCAATTAGATTTTGCTGAATAGTTAAATGAAGAGTGTCCATAATTCAAAAGATTTTCGGAATAGCTAAAAGATGATAAATTTTATTTTTTCGATTTTATCTTTAATCTATCAGCTATTATTTATACTCTATTCCGAAAAATTAAACCTCTGATTTCAAATAACTTAATTATATATAGGCTTCAGTTAAATTTAAGTAAAAAGTTGTTCGCTTAATCCGAATCTTCCTGAAAATGCCACCATTCTTCAAATTTTGTGCATTGCATTTTATGGTTCAAAAAAGCGATCAGAATGCCGTCTAACTTAACCGTTTTCCCGTTTTCGATGCGGTCAAACTCGGCTTGCCAATGAGCGATTCCTTTATTTGCCTCAACCGAAAGAATTTCAAACGCAAAACTTATATTTTCCTGCGAACGCTCGACATCCAACCAATATTTGACAATCGCCTCGCGCCCGCGCATCGGTTCGTCAAAAGGCGTTTCGCGGTAAGTCGCATCGGCTGAAAAAAGTTCGGCGGCTTTTTTCGGGCTGCGCTTTTCCCAAGCGTTTTTATAATTTTCGAGCCATTTTTTAAAATCTTCGCGGTTCATAAAATTTCTAATCAATCGTCGCAATAACTTTCAGTTCAATCGCAATCGGAGTCGGCAAACTGCCGATTTCAACCGTCGTTCTGCACGGCTGATTTTCGCTGAAATATTCGGCGTAAATTTTATTATAAATCGGAAAATCGTCTTTCATATTCGTTAGAAAAACCGTTACGTCAACAATTTTATCCCACGAAGAACCCGCCGATTCGACAATCAAACGCACATTCTTAAAAACCGAACGGCATTGCGCTTCGATGTCGTAAGACAAAATCTCGCCGTTTTCGTCCAATATAACGCCCGGAATTTTCTTCGTCCCTTTTTCTCTCGGTCCAACGCCCGATAAAAACAAAAGATCACCAACCCGACGAGCGTGCGGATAAAGCCCGACAGGTTCGGGAGCTTGTTCGGAATTTATAATATTTTCGCTCATAAATTTGAAGCGAGAAATCAAAAGTAAGAATTTGCCTTCAATTCTCACTTCTCACCTCTCATTTCCTAATCCGTTCGCTCGCCGTCATAAACCGCCGTCGCGCATTCGACGAACAAATCCAAATAATAATCGCGGATTTCTTCTTGTCCGAGTTGTCTGTTTTCCTTCTCAGCGATAAATTTCATCAATTCAAACGCCACTTCTTCGCCGGTTTCAATTCTGATCGGTTGTGTTTCGCTGCTATTGCTCATAATTTTTCCCTTTTTATAATTCTAAGGATAATCTTTCCTCAATGATTTTCAAAAACTCTAACGGCTCGACGATTTTTAAAAATCGGAATCTCTGCCGAAATTCTTTGCTTTTCACGTCAATTCCGATCATCAAATCGAGCAAATCTTTATCGCGGCTGACGATATAATCGGCTTCACATTCAACCGCCAGATCAATAATCATTTCGTCTTTTGGATCGCGTTCAAACTGGAATTTATTCGGAACGATTTTGAGATACACGGAATTCCTAATAATTTCCCTGATAAATGTTTCGATTTGATTTGTTGTCGCATCGGGCAAGCGCGAAATTATTTTCGGACGAAAAATCACATCGCGCACCTCATCTAAAGCGGTTTTTGAAATGAAAAGAATTATTTCTCTTTTAAGAACCGATTCAAAACATTCGGCAGCCGCGCTTTTCGGGTTAAGCAAGATTTGAATAAAAATATTGCAATCGAAAACGGCGCGGATTTTTTCCAAACTCATCAATTACCTCGTTTTCCGTTCTTTTCTTCCCACATTGCTTGTCTTTCGCTTTCGATCAATTTGTCCAATTCTTCTTCGCTCATTCCGGTGTCTTCAAAATTTTTGCGAATCGGCGCAAGAATTTCATTAAGCGACGGCTGCAAAGCAAGTTTTCTTAATGAATCTTCAATGTAATTTTGAATATCTTTCCCGTCAACCGTCGCCTTTTTCTGCAACGCTTCTTCAATTTCGGGTTCTAATTCGAGAACAACTGTCATAACTTTTTACCTCAATAAATTCTGCTAAATAAAATGTTCTATTGACCAAACAAAAGATTTTTCATTTAATAGGAACTAAAAACACCGCTCTATAATTACGCATTTTTGTCTTGATAATTCGTGAAATCTTAAATTTCCCTGACAATTTCCCGTTACTTTCATTCCATTTAGTATTTTTACATTGATATACACCAGTTTCATTGTTGTATGCTTCACCATCGCACTCAAGAAAAAAACTGTAAGATATTTCTTTAACTTTCGCGCCATCAAACATTGGTTGAACTCCTTTGTAACCTTGCGAAATCATCGAATCGTCATCTGAAAGCGTCAGATTAAGAATGACAATCTTTCCAAGATTATTCTGAACAAAAGAAATAAAATCCGCATCATTTTCGGGTGAACCAATATATTTACTCGGCTTTGATTGAGCATTTGTAAAAGTTGTCAGAAACAACAGGGTAATTGTAAAAAAAAGTATAAATTTAAAGTTTTTCATAAGTTTCTCCATCTCATTTTTCATTTATTCTAACACAAACATTCTTCTCTTCCGTAAAGAATTTTAAAGCCTCAAAACCGCCTTCGCGCCCGACTCCCGAATTTTTCATTCCGCCGAACGGCGTTCGTAAATCTCTTAAAAGCCAAGTGTTTATCCAGACGATTCCGCTTTCGATCTTTTCGGCGATGCGGTGAGCGCGTGAGAGATTTTCCGTCCAGATTGTCGCCGACAAACCGTATTCCGTGCTGTTTGCGTATTTTAGAACTTCGCTTTCTTCATCAAACGGCTGAATCGTTACAACGGGACCGAAAATTTCTTCTTGATTCGTGCGGCAGTCGTGAGCGAGATTTTCGATGATCGTCGGTTCGATAAAATAACCATTTTCGCAGCGTCCATCGAGTTTTACACGGTTTCCGCCAAGGAGAATATTTCCGCCTTCTTCTTTTGCCAGATCAATATACGAAAGAATTTTTTCCAAATGCGATTTTGAAACGATTGCGCCGATGTTTGTTTCCGCATCAAGCGGATCGCCGATCTTTAATTTTTTAACTTTTTCGACAAAATCCGTTTTAAATTTTTCGTAAAGCGGGCGTTCGACGAAAATGCGCGAACCGCACAAGCAGATTTGTCCTTGATTGGCGAATGATGAACGAACTGTTGTTTCGAGCATTTCTTCGTAATCGCAATCGGCGAAAATTATATTCGGGTTTTTTCCGCCTAATTCTAACGAAAGTTTTTTGAATTTCGGCGCGGCTTCTCTCGCAATCCATTCGCCGGTTTTCGTGCCGCCGGTGAAAGAAATCGCTTTGACATCTTTATTTTGCACGATTGCCGCGCCCGCTTTTGTGCCGAGTCCGTGAACGATGTTTAAAACTCCTTCGGGCAAACCGGCTTCCGAAAGGAGTTTTGATAGAAGATAAGCCGTCATCGGCGTAATTTCCGAAGGTTTGGCGACAACGCAGCAGCCGGAAGCGAGCGCGGGCGCGATCTTCCAGCTAAACAAATAAAGCGGCAGATTCCACGGCGAAATACAGCCGATAACTCCCAAAGGCTGGCGCAGAGTGTAATTTATTGCTTGCCCTGTCATTTCGTGCGCTTCCGTCGCCGTGTGCATCGCGGCGGTGGCGTAGAATTTGAAGTTTGAAACGGCTCGCGGAATGTCAACGGCTTTTGCTAAAGTTTTCGGCTTGCCGTTGTCAACGCTTTCGGCTTCGGCGAGTTCGTCCAAATCGCGTTCGATCAAATTGGAAATTTTCATCAAAATACCGTGCCGCTGTTCCGCGCTCATTTTTGACCAAACCGGAAACGCCTTTTTTGCCGCTTCGACTGCCGAATCAACATCCCGTTCGTCGGAATCGGGAATTAATGAATAAACTTCGCCCGTCGCGGGATCGTAGTTTTCCAGATATTCATTTGAAACCGGCGCGGTAAGTTCGCCGCCGATATAATTTTGTAATTTTTCCATTAGCGTAGTCCTTTTTGTTATTCGTTCGATTATACAATAGTTCGGACATTTTTTTATGAATTGCCATGAGTTTTAACCATTAGTTTCTACACATCTTTAAAATCTGTTTGCGAACCGATTATTTGTAAAAACTCTTTGGTTATTTCTTCTAGTTCTGCCGTCGTATAGCTTTCTAACACATCTATTAGCGTTAGAAACTGCCACATTCCGGCGAGTAGTGCCGGAATTGTGTATTCAACTCCGCGTTTCATTAGTCTGCCGCTTAGTCTGATTAAAAACTTTCTTAGCTCCTTTGCTTTTTCTTCTTTGGATGCTGCTAATGCCCAGACGATCACGCAGACTTGTGCGACTATCATCAACCGTTTGGCGATTGCTTGTGCCGATTCTTGTTGCCATTGTTCCAAATGCTGTCCGCCTCTTTTGAGCAACTTGAAGAAACTCTCGATTCGCCATCGCCAGTAATACCAAAGGGCAATCTCTTCTGCTTTTACTTGCCTTTGAACATTCGTCCATAACCGCCAAACCGCCAAGACTTTGCCTTTTTTATCCCGCACCTCAGATAACACATATCTCAATCTGATCGGCTTTCCTTTGATTAACTTTCGCTTATCGGGCTGCTCTTTGGTTGGACGTTTCGTGCGTCCTATTCGATCCAACACAACCTCCGTTTCAGCGACATACTGAAACGCTTTGCGTCCCGGATACTTGACTTCCCGAACATATTGAAAATCTTCCTTGATTCGCTCTTCGACTTCCTTGAGCAGCAAACTCTCCTCGCCTAATTTCACTCGCCGAACATCATTTGAACGAATCACGAACTGCCTTCCGCATCTGATAAATCTCCTCAAATGAAGCAGAGAATCGGCTTGTCTGTCAACTATGTGAACACACGGCTTGGCTAATCCGAGTCCTTCGACATAGCCGAATGTCCTGTTTAATTCATCTAATTGCCGACGACGCGGCAAAGGCTTTTCGCGTCTTGATGAATGCACTCCATCGTCGGCTTCCAAGCCAATGTAAAGCGGTGCTAACGGTTCGCCTTCGATGTCAGACACCAGCAATGCACTTTGCAAAAAATAGCCCTGCTCCAAATTATTACATAATCTGATCCGATCGGCTTTGCTCTCGTGAGTCGTATAGTTTAGATCGCTAAAATCGTGCATCACAAGTGCATATCTATTGACTTTAGAATCACTTACCTGCCCGGCATAATCAATCAGAGGTTCTGCCAAAGAAGGCAAACTAACTCGTTCATTAGCAAAAAAACGCCACGCCGCCTGTGCTGCCGCAAACGGCTCTTTTGTTTTTGGCAAGGCACGTAACCCGCTCGCCACCGATTGTGATAGACTTAAATGTTGTCGCACCAGCATTTTATAACGTCTTTGCAGACGTGGTTCTAAATTCGGAACTTTTATTTCATACTTTCTGATATTATCAAAGAACCTTTAGACTTGTGTAGAAACTAATGGTTTTAACTCGTGGACTCGAAATGCAAATGAACATAAGGCTTTAGCCAAACTACAAAAAATAATAAAAAATTCCTTACTGCTTCAGCTAAAGCAACAAGGATGATTGATATTTTTATTAAGTTTGGCTAAAGCCTGTTATACCACTTAACCTCCGGTTAAAACCGGAGGCAATTTATAAAACTGAAAATTTAAAAATTGCTCTATTTCGATTATAAATACTTTAGTTTTTTTCAAAACACAAAAAAGCACTCAACCGTAATTGCAGTTGAATGCTTTTTTTAGAATTTTTATCAGATAAAATTGTTACAAAAGTTTGTCAATTTCGCTCGAAAGTTTTCCCGAAATATCGCCTTTCGGATCGAGTCCGCCGAATGGAGATGTGGCGAGATTTCCTTCTTTGTCTAAAATTACAAACGAAGGCATCTGATCAATTTTGTATTTTTTGAGCGAAATCAAACCGTCCGAATCGCGCAGAATCGTAACCGATAAATCGTTTTTCTCGGCGAATTTACGGATGTCCGCGTCGCTTGCGTAATTTTTCGATTTTTCTGTCGTCGAATCCGTCGAAACAAAGTAAAATACGACATCTTTTCCGTTATATTTTTTAGCGAGTTTGTTGACGTATTCCGCCTGAGCATCGGAAAGCGGCAGCCATTGTGCGCCGATTGCCATAACAACGACCTTGCCCTTTTGCGCTTCAATATCAATTTTTTCACCGTCGAGCGATGTAAAAACCACTTTCTGCGCCGAAACGCTCAAAGATAATGCGAACACAAGACCTAAAACGGCTGTTAATAATTTTACGTTTTTCATAATATTTTCCTTTGCCAAACTGTTGGCATCCGTAAACTTAGATGCAGGCAGCGTGCCGATTTACTGTCTGAGCGAGGCTGATTTTTTTTGTTTAGCTTAGGACAATGTTATCAATCAGTCTGGTTTTTCCGAATCGTGCGGCAACTGCAATAAGAACGGCATCTTCGCCGATCTTTTCAATCGGTTCGAGCGTTTCATTATCTATCACGGCAACATATTCGATTTTTGCAAGCGGTTCTGTTTCAATTCTTCCGCGCACGATTTCCGCGAGTTTTGCAGTATTTCGTTCGCCTTCTTTTACCGCATTTTCCGCTGTTTGCAGAGCTTGATACAAAATTGCCGCCGCTTCGCGTTCTTCCTTGCTCAAATTTGCGTTTCTCGAAGACATCGCCAAACCGGATTTTTCGCGGACAATCGGCGCGACAAAAATTTCCGTGTCGTAACCCAAATCCTTTGCGAGTCTTTTGATAAGTGCGACTTGCTGCGCGTCCTTCTGTCCGAAAAATGCGTAATTCGGGTGAATCGTGTTGAATAAAATAGTAACAATTGTCGCCACGCCGCGAAAATGTCCGGGACGGGACGCGCCTTCGAGTTTGTCGGAAATTTCATCTACGACCACAAATGTCGTAAAATTTTCCGGGTAAATTTCTTCGCTGACCGGCGCGAAAATGTAGTCAACCTGATATTCGCTCAAAAGCGCGGCATCTTCAGTCAGATCGCGCGGGTATCTCTCAAAATCGTCTTTTTCATTAAACTGTTTCGGATTAACAAAAATCGAAACGATAACCACATCGCAGATTTTCTTTGCTTCCGCAATCAAACTCAGATGTCCTTCGTGTAATGCGCCCATTGTCGGCACAAAACCGATAATTTTATTTTCGCACCGGAGTTTTCTCGTCAGCGAAGACATTCTCTGTCGGCGGTTGATAATTTCCATAATGTTTAAGTCAGCAGCGTCGGCTCACGCCGACGCGCTCTTAGGTCAGCAGCGTCGGCGTAAGCCGATGCGCTCTTAGGTCAGTAGCGTCGGCGTAAGCCGATGCGCCGACGGCAAACAACAACGTCAATCAAAATCGGGCAAATCATCGCCCTGTCCATTTATAACATAATCAATCGCAATTTCAACGCTTCTTTCGTTCCACAAACGCCTTTTACTTCCGCGTCTTGCCCAAGGACTATGCTCTGATTTCCAGCAGCCTGCTTCGCGCATTTTTCTGGTCGAGTATGCTTTAAAGCTGTTTAATGCTTTGCTCGAACTCGTTTCACCAATTGAAACAACTGTGTGAACGTGATTTGTTCTAACATTGATTGCCAATAAAATCCAACCTCGATGAACGCAAACTTCACGAATTGTTTCTTCGACGACTTCTCGTCTGATAGTTTCTAAAGATACAGGCGGACTTTTTAAGTTTTTTCGATTGAATTGCTGTAAATTTTTATTCGGTTGGCGGTATTCTGATTTATATTGATTGTGAAATCGGTCAATCGAACCGCGCTCGTCGCCGTGAAGCCAAGTTCCGTAACATCGAAAGCTGATTAGATAGGCTAACGGAATATCTGTGTCGTTCCACATAAATCTCACAAAACGCATCGGCTCACGCCGACGCTACTGACAAAATCACAAGACGCATCGGCTCACGCCGACGCTACTGACTAATGTTCTCCAAATCAACATCTTTCGGCATTCCGTAAGATTCTTTTTTGCTCGGATATTCGCCGTCTTTTACGTCTTTCATCCAACTTGCAATTGCATCGCTCATAACTTCGCGGATATTGGCATACTGCCGGACAAAACGGGGAAGTCTGCCGAAACTCATTCCGACCAGATCGTGCAGAACCAAAACTTGTATGTCGCAATCCGCGCCCGCGCCGATGCCGACTGTCGGAACTTTTACCTCCTTGGTTACGATTTCCGCAATCTCGCGCGGAACGAGTTCGAGAACAACCGAAAACGCGCCTGCGTCTTCGAGCATTTTTGCGTCTTCGATCAACTTTTGCGCTGTTTCCTCTGTTTTTCCCTGAACGCTGTAACCGCCGAGTTTGTGAACCGACTGCGGTGTTAAACCGATGTGTCCCATCACGGGAATTTCTTCGTCAACCAATCTTTTAACGAGTTCGACGCGGTTTTTGCCGCCTTCGAGTTTGATTGCTTCCGCGCCGCCGTCTTTCATCAGTTTCAGAGCGTTTCTGACCGCCGTGTTCGCGCCCGTGTGATAAGTTCCGTAAGGCATATCGGCGACGATCAGAGCGCGGCTTGCTCCGCGTTTAACGGCTTTTAAGGCGGAAATTATTTCTTCCAGCGTAACGGGAATCGTGTTTCCGTAACCGTGAATCACATTTCCGATGCTGTCGCCGACTAAAATTATATCAACGCCCGCTTCGTCAACGATTCGCGCCGTCGGGTAATCGTAAGCCGTCAGGCAAACTAGTTTTTCGCCTTTTTCCTTTGCCGCAAGCAAAGCGGGAACGTAAACTTTTTCGGGTTTATCGGGTTTTAAATATGCCATAAATTTTATGATTCAAGCCGTAATGATAACCGCTTTCGTGCCGGTAAGTTCCGAGAAATCCTTTGTAAAAATCGTATCAACCGCGCGAATTTCTCCGATTGTTTCGATCAGTTCCTGCGTTGAAATAAAATTGCTTTCCGTGTGCGCGATTGCCCAATTTTTGATGTGCGAAGCGCGGTTTAAAGTGTCTTCCAGAAATTGCAGATACTGCGATTTCGACTTGACGGAACTTCCCAATTCGCCGTTTCGTTTTTTTTCCAGATCGTCCCAGAAATCATCTGCCGATCTTATCCATTCTTCGCGCCAAGCCGTCCAGCCGAGACTGTTTTTCAAACCCGAATCGTAATTTTGCGGAAGACGCGCGAACATCAGATCGGCTCGGTTTTCGGCGATAAAAGTCTGCGCGTTTTTTCCGGCGCATAAATTTTCCTTTTTATTATCAAAAGGTTCGGGGAAAATGCTCCAAAGTCTTTTGTAAACTGCCGAAAGCGGCTGGCGAAGTTCGCTGGTTTCGTCGTCAAAAGATAAAACGTAATCGCCGACGCTCATCGAGATCGTCAGAGCGACGGCTTTTTTGACAAACGAAAAATTCTGCTCGATATTTCGCCGCACATTATCAAACCAGATCGAATCTATCTCGCCGAACCAATTTTTCAGACTTTCGTTTTCCAGTTGATAATGCGGAACGTAAGCATCTTTCAGAATTTTTTCCACATCTTCGTCGGTTAAAATTTCTGAATCGTTCTCGATCAGCGCGACGGCTTTGAAATGCTCTGATTGCAGTAAATCGTTTGTTAAAATTTGCGCGTTCCAGCGTTTCAGATAATAACTCAGTTTCGATTCGCTCGAAAACGGGAAGATCACCGTTTCATACTTTAAACGGCGCAGAACATTCAGTTCAAAAGCCAGCCAGCTTTTCGGAATTGTATCAAGTTGATTCGGCATAAAATGACGGCTTGCAAATTATACGGCAAAATTTACGCTTTGGAAAAATCAGACGACGCTTTTTAAGTCTTTTTCGGCAAAAGATTTTATTTCTTTCAGATCGTCGAGCGATAAAAAAGCCCGGACGACTTTCGGATCAAATTCGATTCCAGCCCATTCGGTCAGGGTTCGTTTCGCATCAAGTTCGGAAATCGCCACGCTATACGGGCGCGAATCGGTCAGAGCCGCATAAGTATCGGCGACGCGCAAAATGCGTGCGGCAAGCGGAATCTGTTCGCGTGTTAATTTATCCGGGTAGCCTTCGCCGTTCCACCATTCGTGATGCCAGCGCACGAGCAAACAGGCGGCGCGGCTGAAACCGCGTTTTGCCGCTTCCTGCTCGCCGATCACCGGATGCCTCTGCATATCAATTCTTTCGTCGCTGCCGAGAATTCTGCTGCTTTTTATGTAATCACGATTCATTACGACCTCACCGATGTCGTGAATCAGCGCGGCTTGCTGCAGAAAAAGCCTGTCTTGGGAAGCGAATCCGAATTTTTCGGCGAGCTTGTCGGCGATCCGCGCAATGCGCGAAGCGTGCGAATGTTCGTAACACTCGAAATCATCGGTTATACGGGCGATCTTTAAAAATTCTTCGCCGATATTTTCTTCGATGACAGAAAGAGTTTCCATACATAGATACTAAACCAAATCAGGCGGGCGCGGGCAAGTGCGATTCGATTTTTTTGTTCGTCGGGTTTTATATTTTCGCCGGTTAGTCGTTTTGCAAACTGTCGAGAAGTCTTCGCGCGTCCGCGTGGTCGGGATGTTTCTGCAAAAGCCTTTTGAGTTCGCCTTTGGCGCGAACATTTAATCCGATTTGGGCGAAAAATTCCGCGTAGATATATTTATACAGATGATTTTCGGGATCGAGGCGCACGGCAGTCTGAATTTCCGCTTCGGCTTTATGCTGCTCCGATTTTATATAAGATAACGCTTTGCCGAAATAAGCGTGGTAACGGGCGTTATCTTTCGCGCCCTGAACGGCTCTGGCAAAAAAAGCGACGGCTTTTTCCGGCTGATCGTTAAGCAGAAAACTGAATCCCTTTTCAAAAAAGTCATCCGCTTCCCTGATTTTTTTGTGATCGTCAATCTTATCGGCGGAAATACCTTTTTCCTCCAGTTTTTTTAATTCTTCAAGTTCTTTACGCATTTTATAATCGTATAAACTTTTGCTTTTTTCGTTTTTTAATATTTCATACGCCTGCGCGATTTTTGCAAACGCATCCTGAATTTCCTGTTGCTGCTTGACATTACCTTTTTTATGAAAAATATCCGGGTGAAAGTTTTTCGCATATTTAAAATAGGCGCGTTTTATTTCGGCATTACCGGCTTCGGTAGAAATATCGAGCAGTTCGTAATGATTTGCCGCGTTTTTAATTCGCAGAAGATAATCTTCGAGGCTTTCCGTTTCTTCGGACGGCTTTTCGACGACGATTTCTTTTTCCGGTTCAAGCTGTTTTTGCTTAACCGGAGCAGTTTCGACTGGTTCGATAATTTCGCTGCCAACCGAATCTTTGAGCGAAACTTGCGCCGACAAAATTTTCGATATTTTTCTTTCGGAAAAAGCCGCGTTCCAGTTTTGCCGAAAAACCAAATTGCCGAGCCACAAACCGTATAGAAATTTTTTGGTAACGTCTTCGGGCAAACCGCTTGTTTGATTTATCCGGGCGAGCGTCTGGAAAGAGTTTTCAAAACGCGAAAGCAGAAAAGCCTCGCTCGGCAGTAAATCGAGTTTTTGCAAAGCGGCGGACGGATTTAAACCGAATTCCTGATTCGGATTTTTTAATCTGCCAGCCGCCTGCGAAGTCGTCAGACCGCGCGAATAATCGAGCAGCATTCGGTTCAGATCAACTTTAAATTCAATGTCGTTCTTGATTCTTGCCAAATAGCTGAAAGTCCAATCTCCGTTTTGCCACATCAGAATCGAACGCAGAATTTCTTCGAGTTGGCGCGAAATTATCCGATCAATTTCATCTTGCGAAAGAATTTTTCTCTCGATGATTGATTGCCTGAGCTGCAAATCGTTCGTAAAGTTTTTTATCGAAACGAGATTCTGTTTCGATATTTTTTCCTCGCGCAGAAGTATCTCGAAAAGCCTGTGTTCGCGCGAGTTTGAAGCGATAAAGGCGGTTTCGCCGTTTTTTATATAAATCACCGCTTTCTGCTCGCCGCAATTTACCCGGAACGAGCCGTTCAAATTTGCCGTTCGCGCTTCGGCGAGCAATTCGGCAAGCGGATGTTCGCGCAAACTTCCTTCTAATTCAGAATTATTTTGTGAATCCATCGAAATTTTTTTTGCAGAAATTGATTTTTCGGACTGCGTGAAGAACGGCGGTATTTTTCAACCGTTCTTTGTATAATAACAAATTCTCAGGCGAAATGTTAAGAAAAAATTTGATTAACAATAAGCCGTAAAAGAATTATCATAAAATTATGCTTCATAAATTTGAGTTAATCGGCGAAAATGTGCGTTTGTGGCAGAAAAGGGGCGAAACTTACGAGCATATTTTGATGAAGGCTCTGGCTTACGCAATGTTCGTCGGCGAATATCCGAATCTGGAAATCGAAGTGCGCGTCGGCTTGCGTTACAAACCCGATCTGATTTCGGTCAAACAGAACGGCGAATTTGCGTTTTGGGGAGAATGCGGTTTGAATACGATTAGAAAAACCGCTTGGCTGCTAAAACATTCGGGAACGGAAAAACTCGCTCTGTTTAAAATCGGCTTTAACGTCGAGGCTCTGACAAAACAACTGCGAAAGGAAATTCCCGGAAAATACCGCGCCGAACGGCGTTTGATCTTGATAAATTTTGATAAAAACATAAAAAATCTGACGCAAAGCAAAAAAATCGAAAAAGTTCACGACCATTGGTTTGAAAAATTTGTAATCTGAATTAGATTAGAGAATGCTGAAAATAAGAATCGAACCACGAAGAAACACGGAGAAAATACGAAGTTTTATTTGTTTATCAGACTTCAATAATTTTATTTTAGGGAAAGATGCGTTGGTTTTTTCTACTTCGTGAAATTTTCGTGGTGCTTCGCGGTTTGCATTCTTTTTTCAATAAAGTTTTTTGCGAAAATAATTTAAGATAAATTTTATGAATTCAAATGAAGTTACAGTTCGTGAGGTCGAAAAATTTGATGAAATAGAAGCGTGCGTTCGGCTTCAGAGAAAAGTTTTCGCTTTTCCCGAAATTGAGGTTTCGCCGGTTCGCCACTTTATAGTAACAAAAAAGGCGGGCGGTTTTACGCTCGGAGCGTTTTTCGGCGGCGAACTTGTCGGATTTGTTTTAAGCGTGATGGCTTTTTCGGGAAACGAGAAATTTTTTTACTCGCATATGACCGCCGTGAGCAAAAAAGTGCAAAATCGGGGAATCGGCGCACGGCTCAAATGGGCGCAGCGCGAAACCGCCTTAGCAAAAGGCGTGAACTTTATAAAATGGACATTTCAGCCGGTTCAGGCGCGAAACGCTTTTTTTAATCTGGAAAAATTAGGCGCAGTCGTGCGCGAGTATCAGCCGAATTTTTACGGCACGGATTATTCGGCTGCAAAAGATCAAGATGAAAAAATCGGACTCGATTCCGACAGACTTTTCGGCGAATGGCAGCTTGATTCGGCGAAAGTTACCAGTTTAGCAAAAGGCGAAACTTTCAAAGAACAAGGCGAAATTGCTCAAAAAATCGAAATTCCGAACGATTGGAACGAATTGGTCAAGACGAATCCGGGCGAAGCGGTTCGCCGGCAGGAAAAAATCAAAAACGAGTTTCAGACGGCTTTTGACCGAAACTTAGTTGCCAGAAGTTTTGTCAAAAGCCCGGAAAATCCGCATTATCTGCTGTTTGAAAATTAATTTCGCAACTCGATTACAGTTTAACTTTATTGCTCTTTTAATCGCTCGCTGAAAGTGAGCAGCAGTTTTCTACATAATTTGTTCGTCGCCTTCAGCGACGGAGTTTTTGATGTATCTGACCTAGCGATTCTCGCTAGGTTATAATGTTAGTCGCCGTTGGCGACAAGAATACTGACTGAACAAGTTTTTCACCACTAATTGTCAAAGAGCCGGTTTTATTTAAGCGGCAAATTTGCTGCCGCTGTCGGAAACGAAAATTTTGTCATTCGGCAAAATCCGCCTGCGCGATTTTTGTTTTGCCTGATACATTTCGGCATCGGCGCGGCGCAGAAGTTCTTCGAGAGTTTTTCCGTTTTGCGGATAATAAGCCGCGCCGACGCTCAAATCGGCGATCAGCGTGTGTTTGCCGACTTTGAAAGGTCTGTGAACATTTTCGAGCAATCTTTTTGAAACGGATTTCATATCCGATTCGTCGCAGTCGTGCAGAAGCGCGACAAATTCATCGCCGCCGAAACGCGCCAGAAGATCGGGTTTTCGCAAAACGGAAGCGACACGCGCCGCGACGTATTTTAGAAATTCGTCGCCCGTATCGTGTCCCATCGTGTCATTAATTTGCTTAAAATGATTCAGATCGAAATACAAAATCGCAAAAGTTTCACCGTTTTTTTCGGCTTTTTCAAGCGCGATCTTTACTTCTTCGGCAAATTTACGGCGATTGGCAAGCCGCGTCAGAGGATCGTGAAAAGCGAGAGTTTCAAGCGAAATCTGCTGTTGTTTCTGGGCTGTGATGTCGCGGATCGTAAAAATGCGTCCGTTGTATTTTCCGCTGCTTCCTCTTAGCGGCGTGATGCTGATTGACATAAAACGTCTGTTTCCTTTTACATCCAGTTCGATCTCGTCGTATAAATCAATCTGATTGCGGTATTTGCTGACGACATTTTCCCAAGGCTCGAAGGCTTTATCGAAACTCTGCCCGATAATTTTTTTCGCCGTTTTCCCGAAACCTTTGGCGGCGGCGGGATTTATGTCCATCACCGTATTGTTTTGATCGAAAATGATTACGCCGTCGCGGATGGTTTTAAAAACCGTTTCGTAAGCAATCGGATTGCTGACCAGAAAATGATAGCGAAAAATGGCGACTGACATAATCACGAAAAACGCCGGAAAACTCAGCGATGTGTAGCTGAATTCGCTGACCAATCTGAAAGTTCCGGCGATGTTTACGGCAAACGGAACGCATAAAGAGATCAAAAGAATAAAAATCTGTTTGCGGTGATGGCTGGAAGCGCGGCTGAATTCAAACAAAACGATTAGAAAACCGACTGCCATCAAAGCGTAGCTGTATGGCAGATAAACGAGCCAGAAATAATAGCCGTAATCGAATTTGAGCGAATTCATTACGCCAAGACTCGTTTTGCTGAAAAAAAGCAGATGCTGCTGATTCGTCAGCAGAACGAACCACGAAATGCACGGAATAATGCTGAGTCGGATAATTGTTCTGCGGCTGATCTCTCTTCCGCAATACTGATAAATAAAAACCAGCAGAGCAACGGGAAGCGGCGCGACTCCGAGATAACGCACGAGTTCGCCGATCCATTGCCCGTCGAGCGTGTAACTGAGCCGCCCGATAACGTCGCCCAGCATCCATAAAACAGTTGTAAAACAGGCGACGGCAAACGCTCTCGTGCCGCGTGCCTGCTGATGCCGCCACGCATAAATGCAAATGAATGACGAAATCACAAGAGATATAATCAAGTAAATAACGGTAAAGTTGAATCTCATTAAACGGGGTTTTTTTGAATTATTCTTTGAAGGTTGCGAAGAAGGTTTGAAAGCAATAAAGAATTATTGCCGCAGACGACTATTTATAATAACTTATATTACTGCCGTATTTCAACAAATTTTTAAAGTAAATTATAATTTGGAAAGAAGATAAGTCAGCCGCGCCGCAATTCAAAGCCGACGCTTTTTTTATCTGCATTTTTAAAGGAACATTTTTATTTGTGCTTTTCTCTTTTACGCCAATTTGATTTAAAATGAAAGGAAAAATACTGGACAAATAAATATGGAAACTTTCGATACACTTTGGGATTACTGCAAATCAAACAAAAGAGTAGTTCCGCGCGATTGGAATAAAGTTTATCAAATGCTTGATAACAAAGGATTAAGACCTTCCGGGCAATTTGAACCGTCGCTGCCGTTTACGGGCGAAGCGGCGGAGGACACATTACCGATTGAGAAACAATCGAGATTTAAGGAACACATCGTCTGGGCGAATGAAAACGACCAAATCGAAGAAATCGGAGAATATCTGCGTTCTCTGGATGAAGAAGATTGGTATCATTTCGGCGAGATTTAGCAGTTTAAGCCGCAAATTTTACGCGGCTGGATTTCCCTGAATCGTTTTTAAGACAGACGGGAAGGACTCCCAGACAATTTGTAAACTGAAAAACAGCATTATGATTACAACCGCCCAGCCTGCAATTTGCAGCCACAGCGGATGTCTGTAATCGCCCGTGATTTGCCGTTTGCGCGAGGCGATCAGAATCAGCGCAAGTCCGATTGGCAAAATAAAACCGTTGAATGTTCCAGCCAAGATCAGCAGCAGAACGGGTTTTCCGATTGATACGAAAATTACGGTTGATGCGAAAATGAAAGCGATTATCAGATGTTTATTGTAATCGTCGAGTTTTTTGTTGAACGTCCTGATAAAGGAAACGGAAGTGTAAGCCGCGCCGATAACGGAAGTTATCGCCGCGCACCACATTACAACGCCGAAAATTTTGTAGCCGACTTCGCCCGCCGCAAGTTGAAAAACGGATGCCGGCGGATTTTTTTCGTCAATCGTCAGACCGAGCGCGACAACTCCGAGTGCCGCCAGAAAAAGCAGAAATCTGATAATCGCGGTCAGAATAATTCCGGCTGCCGCGCTCTTATTTACTTCCGAAAGCGAATCTCTGCCCGAAACTCCGGCATCAATTAAGCGGTGCGCTCCGGCAAAACTTATGTATCCGCCGACAGTTCCGCCGACTAACGTAACGATTGTTAAAGC
Source organism: Pyrinomonadaceae bacterium (assembly GCA_965214585.1). Classification (GTDB taxonomy): domain Bacteria; phylum Acidobacteriota; class Blastocatellia; order Pyrinomonadales; family Pyrinomonadaceae; genus JAHCHG01. The sequence continues at coordinate 2,778,462 of OZ243957.1, forward strand.
GTTTATTTGCAGCGGGATAAATGTTCTATAAACGGCTTCGCCGATTGGCGGCTGAGAAACGATTACGACGTAAATTATCAAAAGCAGCATCACGAATCCGAGAATTTTTACAAAAACGTCCAGAGCCTTGCCGAATTCCTTAAACAGAAAAATCGTGATTCCGACAACCGCGCTGATCGCCGCGCCGATTCTCACGTCAATTCCGAACAGAACATTTAACCCCAAACCCGCGCCCGCGATGTTGCCGATGTTAAACGCCAAACCGCCGAGAACGATCAGAAACGCCAAAAGATAACCGCTGCCGAGAATCGTTTCGTTCGCCACGTCCTGCGCTCTTTTTTCGCTGACGGTCAACACGCGCCAGATATTGAGTTGGGCGAAAATATCCAGAATCACGGAAAGCAAGATCACGAAACCGAAACTTGCCGCCAAGTCTTTGGTAAATTTTGCGGTCTGCGTGAGAAATCCGGGACCGACGGCGGACGTTGCCATCAGAAACGCCGCGCCCAAGATTACGGAAGATAGAGTGTTTTTTTTCATCAAGCGGAAATCGGATTTTTGATTCTAAAATAAAAAAAAGATTTTGTTTTGATAAATTACAGCAAAAATTTACCAAAACAAAATCTCAAACTTAAAAAAGCGTTCTGAAACCGGCGATTATTTTCCGGCTTTAACCGTTGCGGTTTTTTTTTCCTTCTTTTCATATACATAAGTCAGCCACGGCGCATCTTCGGGTGGAGATTTTTCTCCGTGAATGATGGCGAAAAATTCTTTTTGTAATTTTTCCGTGATCTCGCCGCGCCGTCCTTTTCCGATGGTGATTTTATCAACCGAGCGAATCGGCGTGATTTCGGCGGCTGTGCCGGTAAAAAACAATTCGTCGGCAAGATAGAGCGCGGCGCGTTGAAGATTCGATTCCTGAACTTCGATGCCCAGATTTTTAGCAATCTGAATCACCGAATCGCGCGTGATGCCGGGCAGAATTGACGCGCCGAGCGGCGGCGTAATAAGTTTTCCGCCGTTGACGAAAAACAGATTCTCTCCCGAACCTTCCGAAACATAACCGCGATCATCAAGCGCGATTCCTTCGGAATATCCGCCTAAAATCGCTTCCATTTTGATAAGCTGCGAATTCATATAATTTGCGCCCGCTTTTGCCATTGCCGGAAGGGAATTCGAGGTGATGCGCGTCCAGCTTGAAACGCATACGTCAACGCCTTTTTCGAGTGCTTCCTCGCCGAGATATTTTCCCCAATCCCAGACGGCGATGTATCTTTCAACCGGATTCGGAAAGGGATTTACGCCGAACGCGGGCTTTTCTTCGTTAAGTCCGCGAAAAATTATCGGGCGAATATAACAAGCATCCATCTCGCTGTCGCGGATCAGTTCAACCGTCGCATCGCAAAATTCGTCAAGCGTCGTATCAACGTCCATTCGGTAAATTTTGGCGGAATTTAAGAGCCTCTGGATATGTTCTTTAAGGCGAAAAACAGCCGCACCTCTCTCGGTTTTATACGCGCGGATGCCTTCAAAAACGCTCGAACCGTAATGAATCGCGTGCGTCATAACGTGAACACGCGCATCCTTCCAATTGATAAATTCGCCGTTGTGCCAGACTTTCGGCGCAATTTGCATTGTGTTAACATCTTTTTTTGTCATAAATTGTTACTCCTAAAAGGTATGATATAGAAATTTTTATAAAAATGTGTCTGTGAAGAATAAACAGCTAAAAAGCCCGTGTTTCAGAAAAATCCCGATTATTAAAATATATTTGAAGCATATTATATTATTGATGAATTCGCAAGAATTGAAAAGTTTGCCAAAACGCAAAAAAAGCATCGGAAAAAGTTGAAAATTCAGACTTCTCCGATGCTTTTTAAAATTTGATTCGGCTATAAAATCCTGAAGCGCGGCGCGGTGTCCGCCAGACGGCTTTGATACGTTACGCCGTTGATCATAATAGTAATAGTTACGGGAACATCGCCGGCATTATCCAGCGAAGGCGGAAGCGTAAAATCAATGCTGTAAACGCCCGGTTCGCGCAAAATCGCATCGCTTATCACCGCGCCGGCTGGCAGCGTCGTATCGCCGATTTTAATGCTCAGAAAAGTTGCCGGTGCGCTTTCTACGCCCGTTACAAAAAGCCTCAGAACTGTCGGCACGCGCAATCCGCCTTTTCGCTTTATCGTCGTAACCGTAAAAGGTTCTCTGGTTAAAACGCGGTTGGTCGCATTAAAAATTCTGGCGCGACCATTCGCCGCCGGAACGCCCGACAATAAAAATATATCGGGGCGCGTCGGAACGACGGTCAGCGTATCTTTGATGACGACTCCGTTAAGATTTATCACCACCGGATAAGTGGTCGTGTTCTCCGTCGTCGAAGCAAGCGCGGGCGGAACGACGAATAAAATTTCGCCGTTGCCGACGGATTTTATTCCGGCAGCCGCGCCGTTTACAGTAACAGTTACGCCGCTTAATTGAATCGGAAGCGTGAATCTGCGGTCAAGCGAACCGACGGCGGTTCTTGGAACGATTGACGGGTTTAAGTTGACATCGTAATTTACAAAAGTAAGCAGTCCGGGCGAAACTCCTTGAACGGCGGAAGGCGTTTGCGGAGTCGGACTCGGCGATGCCGTCGGAGTCGGCACGGGCGATTGTGAAATTTTCAAGCGGCTTGCTCCGGTTGAATAATTCAGAGCCTGCGTCGTTTCGCTCGAAACATTCGGAACAAGCAGATAAAAGACTTCCGCAGCCAAATCGGGATTTCCCGTGCCTAAATCAGCTAAAGAGAATGTAAAAGCGATTCTGTTTGATGAATTGCTCGGAATCGGTCTGGTCGAGTTCAAAAGACCGCTGAGTGCTTGATTTACCGGCGGAAACTTGGTCAATCTTTTAAATGCCGTGTTTCCGGCGGTTTGACTAATCGGAACTGAATATACCTGAATTGGTCGCTCATCTATCGCGTTGAGTCCGCTGTCGTTGTTGGAAACAGCCGTTCCGTCGCTCGTAAAATTCAAGCGGCTTTCAAAAACCAGAGTTTGAGCGACACCGTTCGTATCGTAATCGGTAAAACCCGGATAATGCGGAACGTCGCCGCCTAAAACCGTCGTGTCCGCCGTGCTTCGCGGTCCGATGCGTCTGAATGTGCCGTTCGTCGTATCGTATAAATAAAGCGCAAACGAAGTTTGATTCGCGCCGCCGTTTTCATTGGTCAGATCGGCAAACGAATCAAAAGCGATAAAACGCCCGTCGCGGCTCATTCTTCTACCGAAACTAAAAATATTTACAAGGCTGCCCGGATTATCCTGCGTTGTGTTCGTAACCTGAACTTTCGCCGCCGCCGGACTTCCGTTTGCTCCCAAATCCGCGTAAAAGACTTCAAAATTATTGTCCGAATTCATTCCGCCGGTCATTCCAACAATCGGATTATCAGCATTGGAAAACAGAGCGACGCGCCGCCCGTTTCCCGAAATCGTCGAGTTCGTCGCGTAAACTGGATTTGAAGCCGAACCGCGCGGAGTTTGCGTAACTTGCGAAAGAGTGTTTGAACTTCTCGTATATGTGAAAATTTCGTCGTTATTGTTTGGCGCGGCGTTTCCCACCGAAGGCACTAAATCGCGCGTCGAACCGAAGGAAATCGTGTTTCCGTCGTCGCTGATGCTGGCATCGTGATTATCGTCGGCAATAAACGGATTCGGGTTTGTAGTCGAACCGGCAATCGGCAGGCGGCTCGGCAGAGTGTTCGTGACTCTGATAAAAGTTCCGCCGCTTAAATTTGTCAAGCCGATTTCCGCGCCCGTCGTCAGATCAGCCGAAGGCGCAGCCGGAACTTGATAAAGCCACATTTCCAGATTTCCGTCTTTCGTCAGAACATTATTGCCGTCCATATCCGTGAATGAATTGGCATCAAAATTTCCGGGATTCGTATTATTCGGCGCAGACGGCGTAGAGGTTGTGGCATTTGAACTAAAAGCGATCCATCTGCCGTCGTTGCTGATTACCGGACGAGTATTATCAATATCAACCTTCGTGTTGATATTGAGATTGCTCATCGTCGGATCATTAAGGAGAACTTTGGTGTCGGTAATTTGAAAAATGCGCCGCTGGGCGTAATCGAAAAGAAAAATTTCCCGGTTTCCGTCCGCGTTACGCGCGTTTTGTGTTGCCAGATTTCCGGTAGATTCAAAAACGACGAATCTGCCGTTGCCGCTGATTCCTCCGGCAAAAGACTGGCTTGTTAATGAATTGGTAACTTGACCGACAACCGAATTAACCTGCGCCGAAACGCTCTCTAAACCGCCGCCGATAATTGAAATTATTAAAAATAAAAAAAGAATGCGAATTTTCACAAAATCCTCCAAAAAAAATGCCTGCCCGTATAAAATTTGAGTGCTTTATTATAAAATTTAGAAATTAGAAATTTATTTCAGATGCAAAACATTGCATTTTAAGCCTAAAGACTGACCGTTGCAAGCCGACTAAACTATTAAAATGCGGATTTTATCCAAAACAAAATGTTTGATGCTGCGAAAAGAACAAAGGGTTTACTTGCCAAAAAATTTAAAAACGATAAAAATAGCGAACTGTTCGCAGATTTACAGACTATTTTGATTTTACACTTTTCCCGCAAAATCATTTTGCGATCTGAAAAGTTTATGAAAAAAAATTGCAAAATAATGATCGTCGTCGGCGAAGTTTCCGGCGACGCGCACGCGGCAAAACTCGTCAGAGAATTAAAATCTCAGATGCCGGATAATAATGTAAAATTTTTTGGAACAACCGGACAAAAACTGCGCGGTGAAAATGTCGAAACAATTGTCAGAGCCGATGATCTGTCAATCGTCGGCGTGCCTGAAATTGCCAAAGCTCTGCCGATGTTTTGGAAAACCTTTCAAATCTTAAAAAAAGAAGCCGTCAAAAGAAAACCCGACGCGGTAATTTTGGTTGATTTTCCCGATTTCAATTTAAAACTCGCTAAATCTTTGAAGAAAAAAGGCTTTAAAATAATTTATTACATTTCGCCGCAGCTTTGGGCGTGGCGCAAATACCGCGTCAAATCTATCAAAAAATATGTTGATCTGCTTTTGACGATTCTGCCGTTTGAAAAAAATTGGTATGAAAAACAAGATGTTCGACACGTCCGATACGTCGGAAATCCGCTTTCGGGTGAAGTTTTTTCAAAACTCAGCCGCGAAGAATTTTGCGAAAAACATAATCTCGACGAAAAGAAACCGATCATCGCGCTTCTGCCCGGAAGCAGACACAAAGAAATCGCCCGAATTTTGCCCGAAATGCTTGAAACGGCGGAACTTATGAGCGAGAAAAATAAAGATTTGCAATTTGTCATCGCTTTGGCTTCGACCAGAAAATTCAGCGAAGTTGACAGGGCAAATGCAAAGGCGAATATAACTTTGAAAACAATTCAAGGCGAAACAAGCGAAATCTTAAACGCGGCTGATGTCGCGGCGGTTACGAGCGGAACGGCAACTCTCGAAACGGCGATAATCGGAACGCCGATGGTGATTGTGTATAAATCTTCGCCGATTAATTACAAACTTCTGCGCCCGCTGATTTCCGTCGAGCATTTCGGACTCGTTAATTTAATTGCCGAAGATCGTCTTGCCAAAGAATTAATTCAAGACGAATTTACAAGCCGCGCACTCGCCGAAGAATTATTCCGACTGCTTGAAATTGATAAAAACCAAGAAATGCGCGAAAAATTAAAAGCCGTATCCGACAAACTCGGCGGCGGCGGCGCGTCAAAAAGAGCCGCGCAATTTATTATCGAAGAATTGGCAGTAAACTAAAAGTCAAAGAATACTCCAAAAAGCCGCCCGCAAAACTCCGAACTTGTCTGAAAATGATTTCAAAACTGTTCGCTGTTAGCTGTTCACTTTTCGTTTTTAATCGAAAAACAAAGAATTAACTTAAAAAAATGGTGGTGAACTAAAAGTAATGCCGACAAGTTTTTTTATCAATTGCCGTCTGCTTTAGCTGACGGTTTAGTTTGCAGCAAAAGACAGGCTTTAGCCGAACTATGTAAATTAGATAAATTCCTTACCAGCTTTAGCTAAAGCAGATAGGATGATTAATATATTTTTGAAATTCGGCTAAAGCCGATTATCTTGTCAGCAATCTTTCCGTCAGCTAAAGCAGACGGCAATTCATAGAGCATTACTTTTAATTCACTACCAAAAAATGAACAGCTAACAGCGAACAACGAACAGTTTGCGTTTTATAATTTTGACTTAAAAGTTTGAACACAACTTCTAAAAAATCTTTTATCCGTCGCGGAAAGTTTTCTCAACAATTACGGCTTGCAAATCATAATATCCGGTCTGCATTTCGCCAAAAATTTCTATTTGTCCTCTCAGCTTTTCAAATTCATAAAAAAAACGAAAACTCGATAAATCCGGTCTTTCGGCTCTTGTAATTTTCAATCCGCTTTGAGTTATGTCGGTTTCGACATCTTTTTCAAGAGAAGAAATAAATTCCTTTTCATCAAATTTATCTGAATTTTCGGTTTTTAAGCGATAGAAAAGAGTTTCGTGCTTGTTATGAGTAGTTTGTTCTGCATTATTGCCGCTTGATCCGCCGCCGCTTCCCGAACAATTTGCAAATAATTGACCGGAAGGAGAAGTGTTATTTTTAACCAAGTTTTCGAGAGAAAAATCGGCAAAAAAGTTACTCGGTTCTACTTTTAATTGAGAAAAGACGTAACTTTGATTTACTTTCGCGGGTTTGACCAGTTTGGAAACCGAAAAATCTCCTTCGGGATTCTGCAAAATATCGTTCAGCAAATGATATTTATTGACGGTTAAAGCAAAGCACATATCACTTGCTTTGATCCGCCGCCGGTTTTCCGAACGCGCTTTGTCCATCGAATATTTAAAAATATCGGTTGTTTCAGGCGCGATGCGAAAATTTTCGCCCGTGTGTCGGTGGTTGTTTTCCAGACGTTTTTCAACGGCAAGCCGAATGTTCTGCGAGTCAATTGCAAGAATCAACATTGCTTCATTGAACAAATCGGGTTCTTCCTTCATCAGCGCATAAATAATATGTTCGGGTGAAATATGACGATTCTCACGCCGCCGCGCCTCGTTAAGAGCATTTTCCAGAACGCGCCATCCGCTTTCGCTGAATTTATCCTTGTATGCGTCCATATCCGCCATAAAATTTTCTGATTTCAAGAATAATGGCATTTCGGCGCGGTTTTGCCGCAAAGCGCAGAACTTAATATTGAGATATAAAAAGCGAGAATTATCTTAAATTTATTATTTCTCACTTCTCACCTCTCACTTCTCACTTATTTCCCCTTCGCGCGAAAAGCCTCCGCTTCTTTCGGCAACTTTTCGGCGTATTTCTTGAATTCCTCGCCCGATGCGTCCATTTTGCTGCCGTCGGCTTTTGTTCCGGCAAAAAGTCCTTCGCTTCCGAAATAGAATTTATCGCCTTTTGCTTCCGAACTGTCGCCGGTTTTTCCCGCGCCGTCGCTTTCGATAAACGCGAAAACGGGTTTGTCGTTATAAAAGTAAAATTCTTCCGTTTTTTTCTCGCCTTCGGGCGAATAAACCTTCAAACGCATTAATTTGCCGTCGGCGTAATAAGTGTGCATTTCCGCCCATTTTTCATTTGTCGCGTCGCCGAAATTTTCGTTTGAAATGTCCGTTTCCTTGCGCGTAAGTTCTCCGGCTGTCGCTTCCGCGCCTTGTTTCGGAAGTTTCGCTTCGATATTTTTTACATAAGCATTTATCGCCGCAACGCGCTCGTCAGCCGCCATCGAAGCGTCCGTGTAAGCCTTCAAATCTTCCGCCGGCTGCACATTTGTTACAACATTTGCATTGTCATTTTCAACAACATTCGCCGTAGAATTATTTGCCGTCTGATCTCCCGGACACGCGCTCAACAAAATCAAGCCTGTTACGATCAAAATTAGTTTTTTCACTTTCTTCTCCTGTTTTTTGCTTTTAAATAAATGGGAAATTTTTACAACTCAAAATAATCGCCCGCTTCGCTTATTCGCTGAAATTTTATGCCGTCTTTCTCAAAAAATTTTTCGTAATTATCGTAACGCATTTCAAGAAAAAAATCTTTTGAATAACCGTCGTGAATTGGAATGATGATTTCGGGCGACATCTTTTTAGCAAAGTTATAAGTTTGCAGTTCCGTCGTCCAAGGCGCCATCGTCGGCAGACATAAAATTTTCGTTTTCCGCTTTTCGTATAAATTTTCGTGATAAGAATCGCCCGGATGCAGAATTTTTTCGTCAACAATATAAGCCGTATTTTGCGGAATTTCGTCGGCTAAAAGTTTTTCGTGCGGCGCGTCAAACGCTTCGATCTCAAAACTTGCGATTTTTTTGTTTCCGTCCTCGAAAACTTCGGCTGAAATTTCCTTTTCGCCGAGCATTTCTGCGATCTGCGAATTAGCCAGCACAACGGCGTTTTCGTTGTTGTCCAAAATTTTCTTGAGCGCGTCCGCGTCTATGTGGTCGGGATGCTTGTGTGTGATAAAAATTGCTTGAATGTCTTGAAACTGTTCGGGTTTTACTTTTTCTTCGATAAAACTGAACTTTCCCGGATCGAATAGAATTTTGTCCGATTCTTTTTCAAATAAAAGGCACGAGTGAATATATTTTGTGATACGCATTTTTTCCCTCCTTGATTTGGTTAAAAAGATTAAATTATTAAACCGTAAATTTTGCAGAATATTATCATTGAAAAACGATAATACCAAACGGCGTGAACAAAGGCGGAAACCCGACAGTTATGGAGGGTGCTGTTTAATATATCAACTTTTAAGTTGTAAACAGCACCCTTGTTCACACGCGGGTTTCCGCCTTTGTTCACGCCGTTTGGTCTAAATGCAAGAAAAAATGTGCGTTTTACGCGAGATGAAAACGACGTTTGAGAATATAAAAATAAACTGCCAAATTAAAAACTACGAGCAGAACGCCGAGAAATAAATGAACATTCGGCGAAATCTGCGGATACATTACCGAAACGAGATAATAATCAATAAATCCGCCGTCATAACCGGCTTCGCCGCCGAGTTTGCGAAAATAATTTTCAAGCGTCGTCAGCGGACAAATCCACAAAAAATATTCGATCAGAAAACCCCAGATCAGCGTCGGAACGTGAATTTTCCAAAGCCAAAAACGGCGCAGAACGAGCAGTCCGCCGAATATCGTAAAAAGTATAAAGCAGAAATGTAAAATTAAAACTGCATCGCCGAATAGACGGTAAAGCATAAATTGGTTCATCGTTAATTGTTAATTGTTAATTGTTCATTGAAAGAAATTTCTTACTCTTACAATCAACAATTAACAATTAACGATCTTCCTTGAGCCTCTCGATTTCCTTTTTCAATTCCTTTAACTGCCGGCGCATTCGCGGAAGCGATTTCACAAGAGCGTTTTGCCGTTTGTATTCGTCGAGCGGTTGAACGGGAACGCCCCACCAAACGCCTTGGCGGACGATTTTTCCGGGCAGAACGCCGGCTTTTGAACCGATTATCGCGCCGCTTTTCACGGTTGCGTGGTCGCCGAAACCGACTTGTCCGCCGATTACGCAATCGTCTTCGATCACGGTTGAGCCGGAAATTCCGGTTTGCGAAGCGATGACGACGCGCCTGCCGATGTTTACATTGTGCGCGATTTGCACCAAATTATCAATTTTCGTGCCTTCGCCGATTCTCGTTTCGCCGAGTGCGCCGCGATCAACACAGGAATTTGCGCCGATTTCGACGTTATCTTCGATGACGACAGTTCCGATCTGCGGAAATTTCGTGTAGCCGTCCGCCCCGCGCACATAGCCGAAACCGTCCGCGCCGATGACCGCGCCCGCGTGAATTACGCAGTCGTTTCCGATTGAAACATTGTCGTAAATTACGCAGTTCGGATGAACGATTGAATCTTTTCCGATTGAAACATTTTTGCCGATTTTTACGCCGTCGGAAATTTGCGCGTTTTCGCTGATATTCGTATTTTCGCCGATGCTGACGAACGCGCCGACGAAACTTGCTCGAACATCCGAGTTTTCCGACACAAAAGCCGTTTCGTGCCAACCGTTTTTTCGTTCAAACGGATGAAGTTTTTCGGCGATCTTCGCAAAAGCGAGTTTCGGATTTTTAACTTTGATAAAAGAACAGGAAATTTTTGCATCGAAATCTTCGGGAACGAGCAAACAAGACGCTTTAGTTTCGGCTGAATTTTCCGCTTTATCGGCATTTTCGACAAAGGAAATTTCGCCCGTTTCGGCGTTTTCCAAACTTGCCACGCGCAAAATCTCGATTTCGCCGTCGCCTGATAATTGTCCGCCCAAAAAATCGGCTATTTGCTTAATTTCCATCATCTCTAATTCTGTCGGGAGAAATCGAAATATCAATGTTCGGTGCTTTTGAATTTTCCATTTCCTCGTGCAAATCTGCGGCTTGCAAAACAGGCGCGAGCGGACTTCGGATAATTCCGCCGCTTGTGTCGGAAATGTTCGTGATCGTGATAAAAGCGGTTTCGTCAATTTTTCTGACGGCATCTTTTATTTTCGGGATTTCGTAGCGCGTGATGACGCAATACAAAATCTCCTTCGTGTCGTGGCGAATTCCGCCGCTGCCCGAAAAAACCGTTACGCCGCGTCCGAGTTCTTTTGTAATAAATTGCTTGATTTTTTTGCTGTGTTCGGAAACGATCATCACGCCGTTGTATTCTTCGATGCCGTGAATTAAAAAGTCTATCGTTTTTGAAGCGGAAAAATAAGTGAGCATCGAATAAAGCGCGGGTTCGATGCCGAGATAAAGCGCGGCGACTGAAAATAAAACGACGTTGAAGATAAAAATAAAATCGCCGACGGTCAAACCTGTTTTGCGGCTGACGAGCAAGGCGACGACTTCCGTTCCGTCCAAAACCGCGCCGCCGCGAATTGCCAGACCGATTCCCGCGCCGAGAAAAAATCCGCCGAAAACCGCCGCCAAAAGTTTGTCGTGCGTGATTTCCGGGTAAGGAACGAAGAAAACGGCAATCGCCAAACCGACAATGGCAATCGCGCTGCGAATCGAAAATCTTTTGCCAATCTGCCGCCAGCCGACGATCACGAACGGCGTATTTATCAACAAAATCAGAACCGAAAGCCAAATTCCCGTAATCTGCGAAACGAACATCGAAGTTCCGGTTACGCCGCCGTCTATAAAATGATTCGGAATCAGAAAACCGCGCAAACCGAGTCCGGCGGATAAAATTCCTATTACTATCAAGAAAATGCGAAACGCTTTTTGAGAAGAATTATTCACACAACGAAGTTTAACTTGAGATTTGTGAGAATGAAAATCTGTTAAGTAATAAAGTTAAAATGAGGAGAAATAAAAGTATAAAGAGCGGGCGAGAGAGCAACCCTTCAAATGTTCACTTTATTTTCAGTATTTTATTTATCAATGGTTCGGACATTTTTTTATGAATTGCCACGAGTTTTAACTCGTGGGCTGGAAACTCAATAAAACTAAGGCTTTAGCCGAACTACAAAAAAATAATTAAAAATTCCTTTTTGCTTTAGCTAAAGCAAAGATGATTGATTCTTTTAATAAGTTTGGCTAAAGCCTATTATTTCATTACTTACTTAACCTCTAGTTAAAACTGGAGGCAATTCACAAAACCAAAAATTTAAAAACTGTCCGAACTATTGATTTATGTTTTTCCATTAAAAAAAGGTTTCGCCAAAATTTTAGCGAAACCTTTTTCTGCTTTGAATATTCGTCTGATTGTTAATTTAGAAACTTCCGTTTCCGCGTTCTGCATCGCGATCAGCTTTTCTGTTTTGACGGCGTTCTTGCATTTTAGTTTTCATTTCTTCAACTTTTGCCTTTTGTTCGGCAGTCAGAATCTGATAAATTTGCGATTTGACGCGCGTTTTTTCAACTAAAAGCTGCGCCATAATTCCGCTTTGCTGCGCGGCAATCGCCTGAACCTGCGCTTCGTTAAACTGCCCGTTTGCCGTAACTTGCTGTAATTGCTGACGGTTGGCTTTCAAACTTTCGCGCAGAGATTTTGTGCTTTCCCTGCCCGCTCGTCTGATCGCTTTCATCTGCTCTTTTTGTGCATCGGTCAAATCGAGCTGTTTCATCATTTTGAAAGCCCCGCGTTTGCCGTGATGCCCGCGCATACGTTTTCCGTTGTTGTCACCGCTTTGCTGTCCGAAAGCGAAAACTGTTCCGAGCGCGACGAGCGCAGTCATTAAAAGTCCGATAGTAATTTTTTTCATTTTTTATTGCTCCTTGTGTTTTGTAAAATGTAACGCAATTTGTTTGCGTTCGGTAATTTAGACGTTTCGCAAATATGAAAAGTCGTGAGTTTTTGGTCAGCAAATGCAAAGTTCTGTAAAGTTTGAACTTTAATATAATTTACAATTCTTGACATAAACGAAAGGAAATATAATGTAGAATCGAACATCTTAGGTTTGGTCTTTGGTTTTTGGGTTCTGGTCTTTGTTATTTTTATTTTTCGAGTTCAACTATTATTTTCGGCATACATCTTCAAAAACCAAAAGCCAAAAATCAAAGACCTGATTAAGTTATGAACAAAATTTTAATAATTGACGACGACGAAGAACTTTGCGAACTTGTTTCCGAATATTTGACGGTTGAAGGTTTCGAGGTCGAAGCGGTTCACGACGGCGCGAAAGGTTTAGAACAGGCACTTGCGGGAGAATACGATATGGCGATTCTGGACGTGATGCTGCCGAAAATGAACGGTTTTGACGTTTTGCGCGAACTGCGAAAAGAATCGAATTTTCCGATTTTGATGTTGACGGCACGCGGCGAAGATATGGAAAGAATCGTCGGTTTAGAGATCGGCGCGGACGATTATCTGCCGAAACCTTTTAATCCGCGTGAACTCGTTGCGCGTCTGCGGGCGATTTTGCGGCGCGTCAAGATGTCGGAAGAAGCGAAGGCGACGGGCGCGGATAAATTTCAGGTTGACGACGTTGAAGTGCAGATTTCGGCGCGTTCGGCAAAGAAAAATAATGAAGATTTGAATTTAACTTCAGTCGAATTTGATCTGCTCGCGCTGCTTCTAAAAGAAGCGGGAACTGTCGTTAAAAAAGAGGATTTGAGCGAACAGGTTTTAGAACGCGAACTTTCGCCGTTTGATCGAAGCCTCGATATGCACATCAGCAATCTGCGGAAAAAACTCGGCGAGCGCGAAGACGATTCCGAGCGCATAAAAACGGTGCGTTCCGTCGGATATATTTATACTTTGCCGAGTTAGCGTAATGCCTGCATCCTGCTGGCAGTCGCGTTGGCTTCCAGCCGACGCTTTGTTTTTTTTGCTCAACTTTCGAGCAAATCACATTGACGTGGCGGCTGGAAGCCGCCACGACTGCCAGCAGGATGCTGGCGATACAAAAAAATGAGTTTATTTTTAAAAATCTTTTTGTGGTTTTGGGTGGCGTTAATTTTGGTCGCGGGCGCGATAACGCTTGTTAATCGGACGGTGCAGACCGAGCCTCTGAACAGGCAGATGCAGTCTTTTGCCGACGACATTATGAACGTCCAGTCGGAAACCGCCGCGCAAATTTACAACGCCGAAGGTATCGAAGGATTAAACAAATTTCTCGACAGACTGCAAGTTTCCAAAAGAATTATGCGCGTCGGTTTGTTCAATTCAAAGGGCGAACAGATCGCGGGAGAACCTTTTGAGGAAAACACCGAAAACGTCTTTAAAAATTCTTTAAGCAGCGATAAAACCGAGATTGACAGGTCAAACGCTAATTCTTTATTTGCTAAAAGAACCGAGTTGAGCAGCGGCGAAACTGTTGTTTTGGTTACGCTCTGGAAACGTCCGAATTTTAACGGTTATTTTTATCCGTCCGAACGGCAGTTTTACAGGCTTTTAGCAATCGTCTTTATCGCAGGTCTTTTTTCATACGGTTTGGCGCGTTATCTGACATCGCCGATTGCCGAACTGCGAATGGCGACGCAGAAATTTGCCAACGGCGATCTGCAAACGCGCGTCGGCGAAAAGATCGGCAGAGGGCGCGACGAGATTTCAAATCTGGCGCGTGATTTTGACGAAATGGCGGAACGGATCGAAACGCTCGTAACTTCGGAAAAACGCTTGACGCAGGACATTTCGCACGAATTGCGCTCGCCGCTGGCGCGTTTAAATGTCGCGCTCGAACTCGCCAAAGGAAAAGCCAACCAAGAAACAATGCCGCAGATCGAACGCATCGAAACCGAATCTTTTCGTTTGAATGAAATGATCTCGCAGCTTTTGACGCTTTCAAAACTCGAAACAAATTCGCAGAGTTTTGATAAAACGGAAGTCAATTTAACGAAAGTTTTTGAACAAGTCGCGGCGGACGCGGATTTTGAGGCGAACGCGAAAAACAAATCGGTTAAAATTCTGCAAAACGATGGGGTCAAAGTTTTCGGCAACGAAATTCTGCTTCGCAGCGCGATTGAAAACGTCATACGAAACGCGGTGCGCTACACGCCCGAAAATACGAGCGTGGAAATCTCGCTCAAAGAAGAAAACAAAAATGCCCGAATCGTTATCAGAGATTTCGGAGAAGGCGTTCCCGAAGAGGATTTGGAAAAACTTTTCCGCCCGTTTTATCGCGTCCAAACGGCGCGGGACAGAAAAACCGGCGGAATCGGCTTAGGTTTGGCAATCGCCGAACGCGCCGTCAACGCTCATCACGGTTTGATAAAAGCCAGAAATTTAGAGAAAGGCTTTATCGTGGTGATTAATCTGCCGAATCTGAAATAAAAATGCTGAGGATGAAAAGTTCTTTTACTCAGAAGTTTTGATTCCAAAGGAAAACTTCTGAGTAAAAGGAATAAGATTTTAGCAAAAATGCAAATCTGGCTTAGTTCTTATTATTGTGATATTTTTATATTTGTAAATTTTTCAAGATTAACGGCTGTATTCGGTTACTTTCGTAAACGGAATAACTTATAAGTTATTTAGGACTAAAAACTGTGAAAATCAGAAAACTGCAACTAAAAAATATCGGAGTTTTTGATGATGAACCGATTGAATTTCAGCCTTGTTCTGAAAAAGATAAGGCTGAATTCATATTTTCACAAGGCAAAACGGAACGGGTAAAACTACGATTTTATAAGCCTTAGCAAGTTTATTTTCAGTAAAGCAAGTAAATGATAAGCTGAAAGAAGTTTGGGAGACGAGAGAAAATGTAGATTTTGAAGACGATAAAGTTTGGACGGTTTCGCGCGAAGGCTTGATTTTTATGAAGCAAATCAGCGGACGACACAAAGATTTGGGCGATATTGAAAGTTTGCGGGAGTTGGAAAATGAAGGTTGATATGTCGCCGAAGGCGGTAAAAGGAAGGCTAAAGTTAGTTTCGCAGCTTTGGCGTTTGAGCGTTTCGTTGGGAAAGGCTAAAAAGGAAACTGATACGCGGCGAAAAGTGGAAAACACTACGGACGGAGAAGACAAATGAAAGGATTTTACGCAAAATTCAGAATAATGCTGATAACATTTGCGCTCGGTTTGGCAAGTGTTTTTATGATGAACGGTTCGCTGCAATTTTCGGATGAAGTTTATGTAGATTTGCCTAAAGTCAAAAGTGAAACAGTAATTTTGGTAAATCCAAAATACAGAAATGAAATGCCTAAAATGGATGGGATAATTGCGTGTGATAGGCGAAGAAAACTTTCTAAAGAACAATCAGAAGAACAATTAAAAAAGATTCGTTTGTTAATTCAAAATAGAAATGAAAACATTGGAAGAAAATTCACGCCTTAAAAAACTTTCCGAAGTGTTTAAAAGATTAGAAGGGAAATTAAAACTCGGCGGCGGAAGTGGCGGAATAAGTTGCGACGAAGCGCGAAAAAGAGCAGATTTTGAGTTAATAAAAAATCCAAATTGCGAATAATGAAAACAACCGAACAAAAATCACGTTTGCGCCAATTGAGCGATGATTTCAGGCGATAACGGCGCGGAGTTTGTGTTAAAATTTCAGAAGGAGAAAAGTTATGCAAAATATAGTTTTTGACGAGCAGATTTCGGCTCAAGAAGCGGAGAAAATAAAAGCCGAAGTTCGTAAAATTTTTGCGGAAGTCGAGCGAAATAAAGAAAAGATGGACAAAGATCGGCGGGATATTGAAAAAATGAAAATCCGAACCCGCGCGATGTTGGAAAATCTGGAGAAAGCCGCTTAGATTTTATGTGGAAGGAATTTTACGAATGGGTTAAGCAAATGCTCATTCTGTCTAAAGAAACCGAGCGTAATCGCGCAGATATTAAAGATATGCGTCAGGAACTCGAACGCTTGACTTTGATCGTGCAGGGCTTGGCTTTTGAAATCAAATCGCAAAGCGAAAAAATTGACCGCGCACACGAAAACGAAACTCACGAGCGCGAAAAACTTACCTTGAAACTGGAAAATGAAATGCTCAAGTTCGAGCGCAGACTGCCCACAGCAGAGAAAGATAAAACAGAATAATTTTGCAAATGAAAACAACCGAACAAAAATCCCGCTTGCGCCAATTGAGCGAAGAATTCGAGCGTCTGGAACGCAAATTAAAACTCGGCGGCGGCGAAGCGAAAATTGAAAGAACGCACGCTAAGGGAAAATTGACGGCGCGGGAAAGAATTGATCTGCTGTTTGACAAAGACGCATATCAACAGGAAATAGGTTTGCTCGTTGCGTATGACGAATATGACGGGAAAGCACCGGCGGCGGCGGTTGTAACTTCGGTTGGGAAGATCGAAGGGCGCGAGTGCGTCGTTGTGGCAAATGATGCGACGATCAAGGCGGGCGCGTGGTATCCCGAAACGATCAAGAAAATCTTGCGGGCGCAGGAAATTGCGATGCGAAACCGTGTGCCGATAATTTATCTGGTTGATTCGGCGGGCGTGAATCTGCCGTATCAGGGCGGCGTTTTTCCCGGTCAATACGGCGCGGCGCGAATTTTTTATTATAATTCGATTATGCGGCGGTATTTGAAAGTTCCGCAGATTTCAGCCGTGATGGGAATGTGCGTGGCGGGCGGCGCGTATCTGCCCGCATTGTCCGACGTGATTTTGATGGTCGAAGGCACTTCGTTTATGGGTTTAGGCGGCGCAAATCTCGTCAAAGGCGCGACGGGACAGACGATTGACAACGAAACTCTCGGCGGCGCGGCGACTCACAATTCGATTTCGGGCGTGGCTCATTATCGCGCCGAAACGGAAGAAAAATGTATCGAGAAAATCCGCAAATTAGTTTCTGAATTGCCTGTTAAACATCAAACGAAAGTTTCGATAATCGAGGCGGAAAAACCAAAAAGTCTGCTTGAAAAACTTTACGAAATAATTCCCGAAGACCATCGCGCGGGTTACGATATGCGCGAGGTTTTAGACTGCATTTTGGACGCGGGCGAATTGGACGAATTTCAAGCCGATTATGCCAAAGAAATGATTTGCGGCACGGCGAGAATTTGCGGAATTCAAGTTGGAATTATCGCCAATTATCGCGGACTTATTCCAAACAAAGGAAAATCGCCGAAATTCGGCGGAATCGTTTACACCGAATCGGCTGAAAAAACCGCGTATTTTATCGAAAACTGCAACCGCCATTCAACGCCGATTCTTTTCGTGCAAGACGTTTCGGGTTTTATGGTCGGCAAAGACGCGGAACATTCGGGAATCATTCGCGCTGGCGCGAGATTCGTCGAAGCGATGGCGACGGCGGTTGTGCCGAAACTCGTTTTGACGATAAATCACGCTTCGGGCGCGGGTTATTACGCGATGGCTGGGCAAGGTTTCGATCCAGATTTTATTTTCAGCTTGCCGACGGGAAGAATGGGCGTGATGGAAGGCGATTCAGCGGCGGTGGCGATCTACGGAACGCAAATCGAACGGCTAAAAAAAGAAGGCAGAGAACCCGACCAAGAAATGCTCGCCGAAATGGATGAAGTGCGCGAAACTTACGAAAGGGAATTAGACGCAAAATATGCGGCGGCGCGTGGATTTGTGGATGCGATTATCACGCCGGAAAATCTGCGCTCCGCTTTGCACATCGCGCTCGAAACAACTCTCAACACGGATAAACCGCATCTCGGCGCATTCGTTTTACCCGAAAATATTTAAAATTCCGGTGAGAATTATTTACCATATCAAAATTTGCCCAATATCAAAATTGACAAAGCCGAAATTTGTTAAAGCAAACTTCAAATAACAGGTCTCTCCAGAATTTCAATTAATGTTTTCAGGCGTTCCGAGTCGGCAATTCGTTTGGTCAATTTCGCTTTATTATTTAGCGGCGACACAAATTTATTGAGATTTTTAACCTCTTTTGAATTTTCCGTTTCGTTTATCGCCTGACGAAGACTCGAACTTTCCTCCGCAGACAAAACCTGCGAACGCTCAAGCTGGTCAATATACGCCTTTGCAACAATTAACTTTCTCGGATGAACAAATTTCTGCTGACTCTGCACATTCAGTTCGTTTACCCGCACCGTTTTTGCCGCGTCAATCTCGTTTTGCGTCAGATATTTTGAAGGTGTCAACTCGAAAATATCCAAACCGCGGGCGATTTCAGAAGCGTAAATATTCCCGTTATACCAATAAGCCGACCAGAAACCGCCGAGAAAAAGCGTGTCGGGATCAAGCGGTCCGCGGTCAAAATAAGCGATTTCCATTGGTTTATTCGCGTCGGTAAAATCCATCACGGAAATTCCGCCCTGATACCACGCCTGCACTTTTATATCTCTGCCCGGAACGGGAATGATCGAGCCGTTGTGCGCCACGCAGTTTTCGCTTTCGGTTTGTGCGGCGGGCATTTTGTAATAGCTTGCAAAATCGAGTTTGTTGTTCTCTCTGAGGTCAAACACGGCGTTTGCGCCCCAGACATTCGGATCGTTTTCGCGGCATCTCGCGCCGAGTCCGCCGCCCCATTCGTCGGTGAAAACGATCTTTTTGCCGTCGTTTGAAAATGTCGCCGAATGCCAGTATGAATAATTTTTATCGTTGACCGCATCAATGCGTTTCGGATTTGCCGGATCGCGGATGTCGAGCAGAATTCCGTTTCCGGCACAAGCTCCGGCGGCGAGTCCGATTTCCGAATAAACCGTTATGTCGTGGCATTGATCGGTGTCGCGCGGCATTCCTTTTTCATCGTGCGAGCCGCCGTCGCTCAGATCATTTATTTTCCCCGTTTTTTCATCGCCGAATATCCGCGGGCTTGCGATAATCGCAGATTTTTCGGGCGCAGCGACGGGAACTTTGATAATGTCTATGCTGAAACGGGAAGTTTCAGGGTTGTCATTCGGCGTGCCGTCCGAACATCCGGCTAATTCTTCGTCGGGACGGACAAAAGATGTTCCCGAAACATAGATATAGACGTTATTTTTGTCCTTAGGATCGGCAACTAAAGTGTGCGTGTGCGAACCGCGACAGGTTTGCACCGCGCCGACTTGTTTCGGACTTTTGATATTTGAAATATCGAAAATTCTCACTCCGCGAAAACGATCTTTTTCCGCCGGAGCAGTTCCTTGTTCCGCCGGAGCAAATCCCTGCGTGCCGCAGTCAAGTCGTCCGTTCGGCTGTTCAACCGACATAAACATCAGATTTTTATAAACCGAAACGTCGCCCTGCCCGCCCGGACAAACCATCGAAGTCATCAATTTTGTTTCAGCCGGATTCGATATATCGTAAATATTCATTCCGTAAAAATTGCCCATAAACAGACGATCACCTTGAAACGCCAGATCGGAATTGCCGAAAGCCAGCTGTGCAATGATGATCTGAAAATTTTTGGGCATCCGAGATGGATCGGAATTGCCGAGATTTTTCAAAGTTTTCGCAACTCTCGGATCGTCCGGGTCGTTCGTGCCGAGTTCAAACGCCGCCGGCTTTTTGAGCAGTTTCAGGTGCTTCATTCCAAACGCAATTTCGCCCGCATCATAAAACCCCGGCGACAATTTTGCACGCGGATCGTTCGCATCCGAACCCGTCATTCCTGCGGGAAGTTTCGGTGCGGCTGCATTATCTTGCGCCTGAATGACGGTTGCAAAGCACAAGCAAATAACAAAAAAAGCGGCTGTAAAATGGCTGGCAATAATATTTATTCGTTTCATAATTTCTATTATTTGATTAGGTCTTTGACAATTAGTAGTTAAGTTTTATTAAATTTTTCTCGCGTCGCCAGAGGCGATAAACAACATAGCATATAGTGCAGGCGCACGCGCCGAAACCAGTTGTAAGCTAATGATGATTTAATACGCTCGCTGAAAGTGAGCAGCAATTTTTCTAACCTGAAATTTGTTCGTCGCCTTCAGCGACGGAATTTTTGATCCATCCGACCTAGCGTTTCTCGCTAGGCTGTAATGTCAGTCGCCGTTGGCGACAAGAAAACCAGCTAAAGAAATTAATTTCAACTACTAATTGTCAAAGAGCCGTTTGATATATCAAAATTTCAACTCTAAATTCTTCAAGGTTAAATGTTCTTAAAAACAATCAACAATTTACTGATCCAACATTTCCTGCATAATCCTGATTTCGGCACGCTGTGTGCTGTCAACATCCGTCGCAAATGTGAACATTTCGGTATCTTGTCCGGCATTTGCCTTGAATAATTCGTCAACCATCACCAAAGCGCCTTCGTGATGCTGAATCATTCCGGTCAAAAACAAACGGTCAAACTCCGCGCTTTTCGCATTTGCCAGAGCCTTCATCTGCTTAGGCGTGAGCATTCCCGGCATCAGCATCATTTGAGAATGATCGTGATCTGCCATATCCATTCCGTCCATTTTCGGCATCTGCATCGAAGTTTTCTGCCCGCGCGATGTCAGCCAACGCTTCATAAATTTTATTTCCTCCGCCTGCGTCTGATTGATACGTTCTCCCAAAAGAAGCAGATTTTTATTCCCCGTCCGCGATTTCATAAGCGCGACCATCTCCACCGCCTGCGAATGATGATGAATCATTCCCTGCATAAATACCGTATCCGCCTTCGTAACGGGCGGCAATTTCGCCGTCGTATCAGCAGGCAAAACCTTGGTCGCCTTTCCCGGCGAACCCGGCTGAACCACAATTACCGAATCAGAATCATTTTGTTGTGCATTAACGGAAATTGACAAGAAAATTGCGACTGCACAGACACCCGCGACATTAAATAATTTCATCTTGAATCTAAATGACCGGATCGGTAAAAATTTATTAAGCATTATTCACTTTATCATAAATAAAATTTCATTTGCTACTCAAAAATCAAACCTCCCGAACGAATTTTAAAGATCGTTTCGATTACAATTGCAAGTGAAGCGATTTCGGGTTTTCTAGAACGTCAAAGATTTTCAACCTGTCAATAAAAAAATACGTTTTATATCGGTTAAGTCGTTATCTTTTCAGACAGTCCGAAACGACGCAGCTAAACGTGAAAAATTTATTGAACTAAAATTCTACTGTGATAAAATAATTCGTGTTATGACGAATATCGAAATCGAAAAAAGACTTGCCGTTTTAGAAGCCGAAGTCGCTTCGCTCAAAAGTAAAATCGAGAAAAAGGGCGACAAAAATGAAATTCCTTGGTATGAAAAAATCGCCGGAACATTTGCCGACGATCCGATTTATGACGAAGCGATGCGGCTTGGGCGAGAATATCGTGAATCACAAAAGATGGTTTATGATGAGGACGAAGAAGAATGATAATTCTTGATACTGACTGCCTGAGTGTTTTTGACCGCGAAAAATATTTGGAATTTTCAGCATTGCGAGAAGACTCAACGAATTTCCGCCCGACGAAATTTTTACCACAATCCATCACGTTTGAAGAACAAATGCGCGGTTGGTTAGCGTATCTTTCCAGATGTAAAAATATCGAACAACAAATTTTTGCTTATGAAAGGCTGAACAAATTTCTTGACAATTTTCGTGAAATTGCAGTTTTGGATTTTGACGAAAAAGCCGCGAAAGTTTTCAAAACTTGAAATCAAACAAAATTCGCATCGGCACGATGGATTTGAAAATCGCTTCGATTGCGATTGCCAATAAAGCAATTTTAATTTCCAGAAACCTCAAAGATTTTGAAAAAGTGCCGAATTTAACGGTTCAGGATTTGACGCGATAATTTCATCTGCAATTCAATTAAAAAAGTCGTGCCGAAAGAAAACATTGTCCTTGCATTTTACTTACCAGAAAAACGTAAATTGACCGAATTTGCAGCAGCATAAAAAGCAATAATGAAAAGTTCATAAAAATTAAATCCCGAACAAATGGAAATGCTTTTTTTCTTTCAAAGATTTATGTTAAAATTTCATTCGAGGTGAAAAGATATGATTGTTACCGAAGTCCTAAACTCAAAAATGCAAAATTTGCCCGTTGCGGCGCAGAACGAAGTTTTACATTTTGTTGAATTTCTCTCGCAAAAATATGAACGGCAGGAAAGTGAGGATAAACAATGGTCGGAATTTTCACTCGATCAGGCGATGAAAGGTTTGGAAGATGAAACCGCATACGGCGAAGAGGATTTACAGGAAAAATGGCGTTAGGCAAAGCCGGACAAATCGTTCTTTTCAAATTTCCACAAACGGATTTAATTCTCGGAAGGCAAGCGACCTTCGTTATTAGCTGCTCCGATTCCTTTAAGTTACGACGATTGGCTGGTTTGTATGATTTCCACGCAAATTCACCAAGCAATCCTGAATTTTGATGAAATAATAAACACAACCGATTCCGATTTTGCCCAAACTCGTCTGAAATCCGAAAGCGTCATCCGTTTGTCGCGTTTAGCCGTTGTTTCCGAAACAATCTTCGCCCGATAAACTCGGCGAAATTTCTCAAACTCGTTTGAAAACAGTTAAAGACAATTTAGCGGATTGGATTAGAAACTAAAGCTAAAACCGATTGATAAAAACGGTTTCGACTTATCGCCCGCGAAAACAGATGTTGAAATCTCTCGCCCGCGAATCTTTGCTGACAGTTTTGCCCGACAGCCAAGCGATTTATCGTGAATGGCGAAAGATAGTTTTAGCTAATTCGGTTCTTGGCAAACAAGTTCACGACGCCCGAATTGTTGCCGCAATGAATGTTCACCAAATTACAAAATTGCTCACTTTTAATATGAAATATTTTAAGCGATTTCAACATATTACGCTGATTGATCCGAATGCTTTATAAAACAATAAGATTCTCATTGACAAGCGGTTTTAATTTCCGAAAACCTTAAAAGATTTTGAATGAGTGCCGAATTTAACAATTAACGTATCTCTATCATTTGTAAATCTATAACGCCTTCTTAATTAGAAAAATTATCAGCTATTTGATTCGAATATATTCTGCATCAACGCCTGTTTCGGGTTGGAGTTCACGGTATTTCTCAACTTCTCCTTTATCATTCAATAAAAACTCTATGGTAATTTCGGGTAAGAATCCCTCCATTCTGAATTTGGTTTTGGATAAAGCTATCAGCCTAAAATGTAATTTTCCGATTTGAACGAAAAGTTTATTGTTTTCTAAAAAGATTTTTCTGGTTTTATCCGATTTGTATTTATAGCCGCCCGCATATTTTTTGAGAGTATCCAAACTGACATCAAACTCTTTTTCAATCGGTATATTGTATAAAATCTTTTGTATATCTTTTAGCGGCAATCTGGTTTTAGATGTTTCGTTGTTTTGCAGAATGATTATAGTCTTGTCGTTATCGAGATGCCTGTCGAAATAGGTTATATATCCAGCCCAACGTCCGCTGTGGCTGACTCTTTTGCCGTAATCTCCTTCATTATCTACATACCAACCGAATCCATATTCTGTTTCTGTCCCGTCAAATGATTTACCTTTGATTTTACCTGCGTTGAAAATCAATTCTTTATCTTTTTTTGAAACCAGCTTATCGCTATATAAAGCTCTGTCCCAAATCAACAAATCGCGTGCAGTTGAAAAAACTCTTCCCTGACCGATCACACCATCTAAATAAACTACAAATCTATCTTCGCCCGATTTCTCGGGTTTTATCTTCTCCGGTGTGTCGAATTGTATATACCCGAACGCGATTTTTTTATTATCAACAGGATTTTGATAGATTTTATAGACATTCGTATTCGTCATATTAAGAGGCTTAAATATCTTTTTGTCCAAAAAGTCTGCGTATGTTTTTCCCGAAACTTTTTCAATGATCGAAGCCAGCAGAACATAACCCGTATTGCTGTATTTGAACTTTGTTCCTGCTTTGAATTCTTCGGTCGGTTTATGTTTTGCAAATTGAGCTATAACATCACTATTGGTTGCTATTTTATCTTTATCCCAATGCTTTTCCATCAAAGCCATGTAATCGGGAATTCCTCCCGTATGAAGCAACAAATTCCTTATTGTTACGTCACCATAAAACTCCAATTCAGGTATATATTTACTCATCTTATCGTCATAAGATAATTTCCCGTCCTTTTCCAAAAGCACGATGCCCATTGCGGTAAATTGTTTTGATACGGAAGCCAAATTAAAGACCGATTTACTTGTCAGCTTTTTTTTATTTTTCTCATCGGCTACGCCAAAACTTTTTTCGTAAATGACTTTTCCTTTTTCAGCTATCAAAACATTTCCGTTAAAAGCTCCTTCTTGAAAAAGTGCAGTAAAAAAGTTATCAATTTGTTTTGTCTTTTTTTGACTAAAAGCAAAATTAGTCAATAGAAATATCAAAAGTATTAAAGCTGTTTTTTTCATATTCTCAGGTTTATTACGCTACTTAATCAATCAAAGTAAATTTTTCATTAACTAAACTATTTTGAAATACCAAACTCAAGAAAGATTTAAGTTTTTTATTAAATTGCTTTCCTTCGTCATCCGTCATCGCACCTCTAGCTACCTTAAAGAATTGCTTTGACGAAAGCATTCCACGTTCCATAAAAGAAAACCCCGCGATAGTTCAATTTGTGACAAATATTACTTTTTAATGTAAAAAGTTTCCTCAACCGGACGAAGCGGACGATTGAGCCACAGCGGACGGCGCAAATTGTTCGGTCCCGGCGCGGGGCGCGTCAATTCTAACCATTGCCGATAAATCGCCATTGATTTTTCCGTGTCAACAAAAACGTCGCCGTATTGGTCTTCCGAATGCGCCTTTTCGACGGAAACTTTTTGATGCCAGCAGTGCATTCCCGAAATCGGGTCGGGATGGACGGGGAAGGTGATGTTTTGGTGAACGCCGCCGTCGGACCAGAAAATCCGCGAAGTGTCGGAATCGTCTGATTTAAACGGGCGGATGCCGTCCACGACGCGCATTTTGTAGCCGCCTTTTTCATCCTTTGTAATCGTAACTTGGTTTAACGCCCAACGATTCGCCTTTGCGTCCTGCTCTCTGCGCCAACGCCCAAGATGATGCGAGCAGGCGACAACGCCGGGTTTCATTCCTTCGGTAACCCACGCTTTGTTGACGAAATAGCCGATGTCGGTGTTTATCCGCACGAGGTCGCCGGTTTTTATGCCCCAATTTTCGCCGTCTTCAACCGACATCCAGAGCGGATTTCGGTTGGAAATTTCCGCCAGCCATTTGGCGTTTCCCGAACGCGAATGAATCAGCGTCGGCAGTCGAAACGTCGGCACAAGCACGATTTCGTTTTTCGATTTGTCGAGATTTTCGGGATGAATGTGTGATTTGATGTAAGTCGGAAATTTGTATTCCGCCCACTTCCAATCAACCATGGTTTTCGAGAAAAATTCCTGTTTGCCCGAAGGCGTATGAAAACCGCGCCGCGCCGCGCCGTCAACCTTTACGCCGACATTTTTGCCTTTGCGATGAACGAGAAAAGTCGCCGAATCAACTTCCGTGTCTTTTAATTCGTCTTCGGAAAGTGGTTCGAGATGGATGTTGTAAGTCGAAGATTCAACCGAAAACGCGCCGTATTTCCGCATATATTCGAGCGCGGTCAGATTTTCTTCCGCCGCTTTTTCCGGCAAGCCTTTGACGTTTTCAAAAATGTATCGGTAATACTCGTCAATCGTAATTTTTTCATTCGGGCGATACGGCGATTCAAAATTTTTGCGGATTCCCAAACTTCCGTCTTCGTCAATGCGCCACGAAAGTTCGATCCAAAATTCGTCTTCTTCCCAGACTTCGCCGGGATTTGTTTCGTAAGTAAATTCAACCGTTTTGCCCATTTTTCTGGCTGCTTCTCTTAACACGGGCTGACGAAAACCGATCCATTTGCCCGAATGAGTTTCATAAGAAATCAAATCGTGCCGTTCGGAGGCGTGTCCCATCGGCAAAACGTAATCGGCAAAATACGAAGTTTCGTTCCAAGTCGGCGTGAGCGCGATGTGCATTCCGATTTTTTCTTCGTCGCTCAAAGCATCAATCCACAAGAAGCCGTCGGGATAAGTCCAAACCGGATTAAAAACGCGCGTAAAATATGTGTCCAATTTCCCGCGTCCTTCTTTCAAAAAATGCGGCAGCAGAAAACTCATTTCGTAATGCGCCAATGGATATTCGTTCGGAAAATGCAGTTCGTTCCAAAATTTCTGCGCGGGCGGATTGCTGAAACCTTTCGGTTTAAATTTGTTCCACGCCGAAGGCATCGTGCCGCCGACAGTTCCGACGCTTCCGGTCAAAACATTCAAAAAATGCAGACATCTGGAAACTGCCCAACCGCCGAGATTTCCCGCGCCCGCGCTCCGCCAATTATGCGTCGCAAGGCGAGTTCCCGCCGCGCCGACTTTTTTCGCCACTTCCCGAATCATTTCCGCCTTCGCGCCCGATTCTTGCTCGGCGAATTCCGGGGTATATTCCGCGTAAAGCGTCTTCAATTCCGCAATAAAATTCTCAAAAGTCTGCTCGACATCGGGATTCAATTCTTTCAAACTGTCTTGCCAATTCACCCAATCGCGCAAAAACTTCTCGTTGTAAAGCCCTTCATCCAATAAAATCTTCGCAATCGCCAGCAAAACCGCCGCCTCGCTGCCCGGATAAGTCGGCATCCAATAATCCGCCATCGAAGCCGTATTTGAAAGCCGCGGATCCATCACGCACATTTTCGCGCCCGCCATCAAACCTTCCATAATCCGCTGCGCGTGCGGGTTAAAATAATGACCGGATTCGAGATGCGCCGAAATCAATAAAATAAACTGCGCGTTCGCGTGATCCGGCGAAGGTCTGTCCGCGCCGTGCCAAATCGCGTAACCGAAACGCGCTCCGGCGGAACAAATATTCGTGTGCGAATTATGCCCGTCCACGCCCCACGACTGCAAAACGCGATCCATAAAACCCTCGTGTCCCGGTCTGCCGACGTGATAAACAACCTCATTGCGCCGCTCTTCCTTCAACGCTTTGCGAATCCTTCCGGCAATATCATTGAGCGCGTCATCCCAAGAAACCCGTTCCCAATCGCCCGCGCCGCGCCCGCCTTTTCTTTTCAAAGGATACAAAATCCGGTCAACATCATTGATCTGATTGATCGTCGCCGGACCTTTCGCGCAATTTCTGCCGCGACTGCCCGGATGATACGGATTGCCCTCAAACTTGCGGACTTTCATCGAATCCTTCTCGATATAACTGAGTAATCCGCAGCCCGACTCGCAATTAAAACAAGTCGTCGGCACAATCATATAATTCTTCTTCTCGCGCCGCTGCCCGCTCGTCGCCTCATATTCCGTCCAATTGTCCCATTTGTCCGGCGGCGGATAATTCGACAATTCGCCCGGCTCGTTCATTCGCGGGAGTTCAAAAGATTCGTTCGGATGCAGATTTTCGATTAAGCCGAGTTTTTCGGCGATTTTTTCGATGATTGACGGTTTGTGTTTCATAAGAATTTTTATTGCCCGCTGAATGCGCGGAAAGACGCGGAAAAAAGAGGGAAAAGAAAAAGTTAAAACCAGCTTTTTAATTCGTCCTTTAAACTATTGTTTGAATTTTTGTTTTTAGTATTGGCAATTCGTTTATGTTCTAATTTTGGGTAATGTCCGAAATTTACGAGCAATGCTAATTCAAAATTCATTGCGTTCAAATAATTTAACGCTTGCGACATATTTACTTCAATCAAGTTAGAAAGTGCTTTAATTTCAATAATTATTTTGCCAAAACAAATAAAATCAGGTTTGAAATATTGGTCTAAAATTCTTCCTTTATATTCAAGTTGAATTTTGGGTTGTGCAACGAAAGGTATTTTTTGAATTTCAAATTCAATTGCTAAACATTCCTGATAAACAGGTTCGGTAAATCCACAACCTTTTTGTTTATAAACCTCAAAACACGCGCCGAGAATTTTATAGGTTTCTTGTTCGTAAATTAAACTCATAATATCTTAATTTTTTGCCCGCTGAATACGCGGAAGGACGCGGAAATTTTAAAGAATTTATTTCTCTCTTAACCGAAAATCTTTATTCCACAAACCATTATATTTTTTGTATTATTTCCTTTCTTTTTTCCGCGTCCTTCCGCGCATTCAGCGGGCAAAACTCTTTAATTAGCCCGTGCCTCAATTAGTTGAAGCGTTTTTGCCCAAACGGACTTTAACACCGTATCTGACAGAAACTTGCCGGCGTTTAGGATTTCCACGCCCATTAATTCGTTTTGGTCATTGAGTTCGACTGTAATGTTCGGACTCAATTCTAAACTCCGATTCTCCGAACCTTCGGCAATTACTAAATGGAGAATGTCTTCCTGCTCAAAATATCGCATAAGATTCTCTATGTTCCGAAATTTTCCTTTCGCTTTTTCCTTTGCAGCAATCACGGAAATTATTTTACAATGTAATATAAGGTTTTGCATTCGGAAAATAAAGTATCATTTGGAACTTCATTTTGCATCATATCTGTAATCGCTTGAGAATTTTGGCGTTTCAAGCTAAAATTGAAAACAATGTAAAGATTAATTTGTATTTTAAGGAAATTATAAAATTTTAAGGAGATAATAAAAATATTATGGCAGTAGCAATAGCACCGAATGTCGAGATTGGTTTGACGGAAAACGCGGCGGTAGAGATCAGGAAATTTATGGCGAGCGAAGAGGATTTGCCGGAAACGGCGGGACTCAGAGTTCGCGTTGTTCCCGGCGGTTGTTCGGGGTTTCAATATAGTTTAAATATTGAAGAAGAATCCAGACAAGGCGATTATATCGTTGATAAATTCGGCGTGAAACTTTTTGTTGATATGTTCAGCGCACAATATTTGAACGGCGTTCAGGTTGATTACACGTCAAATATGATGGGTTCGGGTTTTACTTTTGAAAATCCCAATGCAACCGGCGGCTGCGGCTGCGGAACTTCATTTTCAGCCTAAATTTTTATTTCATCTTTTTTTAAGCTGCATTTTCTAAAATTAATTTTAGAAAATGCAGCTTTTAATTTTGGCTCTTTGACAATTAGTGGTTAAATTTAATTGATTCTTAGTCGCCAAAGGCGACAAACATTTACAGCCTATGGTGTAGGCGTTTCGCCGAAACCATAGTTCTTGCCAACACATTATCTGCTCGCTGAAAGTGAGCAACAATTTTTCTAACGCGACATAATTTGTTCGTCGCCTTCAGCGACAGAACATATATTTTATGCTGACCTAGCGATTCTCGCTAGGCTATAATGTTGGTCGCCGTTGGCGACAAAAAAAATGTTTGAATACAAATAATTTCCACCACTAATTGTCAAAGAGCCTTAATTTTTAAAATCGCCGATTTATTTTGGAAAAAGATTCTTATTAAAACTATTCTTAAAGTAATCAAGGACAACTAGGAACGCGGAAGGTATGGTAGGGAAGTGCGGGGCTTTAGCAAAGTTCATTTCAAATTTGAAATGAACTTTGCTAAAGAGTTTTTCAAAATCTGCAAAACTGTCTGCCGTTAGAACCGATTAAACTTTTGCAAAAAAAAACTTGCCAAATGCGGCTGAATTCATTTAAATTGAATTCAGCGTTTGCATTTTTTCGTCTTTAAAGTCAGAATCATTGAATCTTTTAGATAAAATAATTTTACAACTCGTCAATTTTTCATTAAGAAATCAGTATTTTTCGATTTTCAGGAATTACTTTTGTTTTAGTTATTTTATTTAAACGTGCGATTCATTCGCATCGCCTCAGTAATACCCTTCAAAAAAATATAAAATTAGGAGTTGTTCTTGATGGATTTTAAAAAGTTTTTGTGCGTTAGTTTGTGTTTAGTGTTTACAGGTATCGGTTTTGTTAGTAATTCGTTTGCTCAGGAACGCGAGCGATTAGTCGTTACAATCGGAGAAAGCCGCCCGACGAATCCGCCGCCGCAAACGACTAACACCAATTCCAGACCTCCTCTGACAACTCCAATCGTAGTTCAAAAGCAAGAATCCTTAGTAAAAAAGACAGGCTCATCACAACCGACAAATCCTATTCCCGTTTATTCACCGACAAGAAAAATGTTTACCGCTTCGCTCACGCAGAATATGCTCGGAACGATTCAGGATTTATACGGCAAACCTTACAGATACGGTTCGACGGGACCTTATTCATACGATTGTTCGGGATTTGTCTGGCAGGTTTTTCAAAATGCCGGAGTTGATTTCGAGCGTTCGAGCGCGAGAACTTTCTGGCAGAATTTCGAGCCGGTTTACGGCGCGGAGCGATATAAATTCGGAACTTTGGTTTTCTTTAACCGACTCGGACACGTCGGAATTGTCGTCAACGAAGAAGGCTTTTATCACGCATCTTCGAGTCAGGGAATAACTTACTCGAAATTTGAAGGTTACTGGGGAAAACGTATCGTCGGCTTCCGCCGCATTCCGCTGGAAAATTTCGGATTTTAGGGGAAATTAAACGTGAAAGCACACGAAAATTTCACGAAGTTTTTCTTTTTATAAACTGCTTTGGTTTAATTTTCAAACCGATACATCAATCAACTCAAAGCTGACTTTAACTTCGTGTTTCCTTTGTGAACATTCACGATTAGAACGTCTTCAAATGACAAAACCGGGACGGCTCTGCGAATCGTCGGCTTCGCGGATCACGGCGATTCTTTCGATTGCCACATACGCGACTTTTTCTTCTTCGTCGCGCAAATATAAAACGCCGTTTTTTACGTCCACAATGTCGCCTCTGACCGTTGCCGTCGAACCGAAGGCGATGTCAACTTTTTTGCCCATTAACTGCTTCAAAAATTCTTCCATTTCTTTACTCCGTTAAATTTTTACCTTAAAAACGATTTCGATGAGTTGCCGCGCGTCCGGCGATAACCCAGCGGCTCGGCGTATTTTCATCAACCGATTTTGTTTGAGCAGTTTTGGTTTTATTCCCGAAAGCCAAAGCCGCCGCGATCAATGCCAAATCTTTTGTTGTTTCGCTCGTTTCTTTTTCTTTTTTGCGCTCAAAAAATCTTTCGATAAATCCGGTGTCCAGTTTTCCTTTGATAAATTCTTCATCTTCGACAATTTCGCGGAAAAACGGCAGAGTCGTTTTGATGCCGCCGACTTCGTATTCTTCCAAAGCGCGGCGCAGGCGATCAATCGCTTCCTGTCGGTTTTTTCCGTAGCAGGCGAGTTTCGAGATCATCGGATCGTAATAGATCGAAACTTCCGCGCCTTCATAAACTCCGCCATCGTCGCGCACGCCGTTTCCGCTGGGAACTTTCAGGCGCGTGATTTTTCCGGGCGACGGCAGAAAATTGTTTTCCGGGTCTTCGGCGTAAACGCGGCATTCTATGGCGTGTGTGTTCCACGAAATATCTTTTTGCTCGAAGGAAAGTTTTTCGCCGTTTGCCACCCGAATTTGCTCGCGCACCAGATCAATTCCCGTGACCAATTCCGTCACCGGATGTTCGACTTGCAGACGCGTGTTCATTTCCAGAAAATAGAACGATTTATCAACGTCGGACACGAGAAACTCAACCGTTCCCGCGCCGACGTAATTGACCGCTTTCGCAACCTTTATCGCCGCCGCGCCCATTTCTTCGCGCAATTTCGCGTCGCCCAACGGCGAAGGGCATTCTTCGACGACCTTTTGATGCCGCCGCTGAATCGAACATTCCCGTTCGCCGAGATGGACGAAATTTCCGTGCGTGTCCGAAAAAATCTGAATCTCGATATGGCGCGGGCGAACAATCGCTTTTTCGACGTAAACCGCCGCATCGCCGAAACTTGCGAGTGCTTCCGATTGCGCCGCTTCGAGCGCGTTTTTCAAATCCGCTTGCGTTTCGACAAAGCGCATTCCTTTTCCGCCGCCGCCCGCCGACGCTTTGAGCATCACCGGAAAACCGTATTCTTCGGCAACTTCTAACGCTTCCTCGGCGGAATTTAAAGGCTCAGTCGTTCCCGGAACAACCGGAACATCGGCATCAATGGCGATCAAACGCGCCGAAATCTTTCCGCCCATTTTTTCCATCGCTTCGGGCGGCGGTCCGATAAACTTTATTCCCTGATTTGTAACTTCGCGGACGAACTCAAAATTTTCCGACAAAAAACCGTAACCCGGATGAATTGCTTCCGCGCCGGATTTTTTCGCAACTTCGATAATTTTTTCCCAACGCAGATAACTTTCGTTCGACGGCGCGGGACCGATAAAATATGCTTCATCCGCCATTCTGACGTGCAGCGCGTCTTTATCGGCTGCCGAATAGACGGCAGCCGTTTTAATTTGTAAATCACGACAAGCACGAATGATGCGGACGGCGATTTCTCCACGATTGGCGATTAGAATTTTTTTGAACATAGAGTTTGTTAATTGTTCGTTGTTTGTGGTTCGTTATTAGCTGCTTTTTATACGGCGAAACTGTTGTTGTTTATACGATGTAATTAATTGAAAACAAAGTGTAGTGTTCTAAAAGCACAAAATTTATAAAAAAGTTCAGCAGCCTTATTTTTAGGACTTTATTAAATAAAGCAGCGAGCAACTAACAACCGACTAAATCAATATCGAACTGCCGTGCTGTCTTGGATTATAACGCACGCCGACGCTTGCGCCGGGCGCGTATTTGATCGGGTCTGCTTTCTGGGCTTGGGTTAAAATTTCGGTGGACTCGAAATCCGCGCCCTGAACGCTGTAAATGTAATAAGCCACCGTTTCGCCCGTTTCCAACTCTTTGACATCAACAATTTGACCGTCGGTAATACGCCCGCGGCGAAGCAGGTTTTCACGAAACTGAGATTCTGCGTCAATTTCTTTTTTCTTTCGGAACAGATTGAATATACCCATTTTAATCAATCAAAAGCGGCGGTTTTTGATATTTTTCGCGCAATTTATTAACCGCCGATAAAATTGCCGGACGTTTGATAATCTTTGCTTCCAGAGGACGTTTGCCCGGAATATCGAGCATTATCAGTCCGAGCAGAATCGTTAAAATTCCTTGTCCCGGAACGCCGGGCAGAGATAAAACCACTCCGAGTAAAATCAGAAAAAATCCGACGACATTTTTTAATATTACCGCGCTCCAGCGAATTACTTTCGGTTTTCCCGACATAAAACTATGAACGGCATTTTTGCAAAAATAATCGGCGGGAATTCTGACCATCACAAAACCGACGGCAGCTAAACTGACGGTAAAGGACAAAAGAAACATCCCGATACCGATCAATACTTTAACAAGCGTGAGCGATGCCCATATTTCCGAAAACCATTCCATAACAATCAATATAGGAACTTTAACTTTTATCAGCAGCACGGCTGAAAAATTATTTGCTTAGACGCTTTGTGCCTTTTCCGGTTTTTTAAACTCCTTCCAAGTGTAAAACATTCTGTGAACGAACGTCCAAAAAGAACCGACGGCTAAAACCCAAAGCACTTGCGGCATCCGGTTGGCGAGGAAAAAATCCGATTCGGGAAAAGTCGAAAGTGCGCCGATAATTAATAAAACAAGCCTTTCCGGTCTTTGCAAAAATCCGACATTTGCCTTTACGCCCAGACTTTCCGCCCGCGCCGTCGTATAACTGACCATTACCGAACCGATCATTCCGATTCCCGCCGCGATTACGTTCAAAAGCGAATGCTCCGGCGTATTGCTCGCGTAAAAAATTATGATGCCCAAAAAGGCGACCATATCGGAAAGGCGGTCAAGCGAAGAATCGAGAAAACCGCCGAAGCGCGTAACTCTGCCGCTTAGACGCGCCACATTCCCGTCAAGCATATCAAAAAGACTGGCGACGATCATCACGATTCCCGCCCAGAAAAACCAGCCCATTCCAAACAAAACGCCGCACCCGACGCTGATTATTACGCCGATAACGGTCAGAAAGTTCGGATTAATTCCGCCAAAGGCAAGCCACCGCACCATTGCGTCAATTATGCGTTTCGCGCCTCTGCCGATACTTGCTCCAAACATTGCTTCGCAAGGTGAAAGGGAAAAGGTAAAGGGTAAAAGGTAAAATTTATAGATAAACAAATTCTTTTCTTTTTTATCTTCTGCTTTTTAACCTAATTTATCTTTATATTTTGCTTTCAACCTTTTCCCTTTTACCTTTCACCTTTTCCCTTTTCCCTTTTCCCCTTTCCCCGCTTCTTCGTGAATCGTTGTCAGTTTTTCGATTTCAAAATTTCGCCAACCTTTTGGGGTTTTGACTCTTACTTCGTCGCCTTCTTCTTTGCCCATTAATGACTGCCCGATTGGTGAAACGGTTGAGATCAAACCTTCGTCCGGGTCGCTTTCTTCGGATGAAACGAGTTTGTATGTAATTTCGGTATCGCGCTCGACATCGTATAAAACAACCGTCGAACCGTAAGCGACCTTATCAATCGGCATTTTTGAAAGATCGAGCGAATCCATTTCGCTGATGCGATCTCTAAGCTGGGCGATTCTCGCCGAAACGATTGATTGGCGTTCGAGCGCGGCTTTATATTCCGCATTTTCGCGCAAATCGCCGTATTCCCGCGCCTTCTGAATTTCCTTGGGCAGTTTCGTGTGCAGCTCTTCTTCGAGTCCTTCCAATTCCAACTTTAATTTTTTTTTAGCTTCTTCCATAATTTTTTGAGTCCAAAGTCCTGAGTCCGATGTCCAAAGTCTATGTTGTAAAATTTGCTCTAAAACAAGCAGATAAATAAAAAGTTTTCGCAATAAATATCTAATAATCCTATATAGGCGTGGCAAAAGAAATTCCGATGTCGCGGGCTGAACGAACAAGCTGCCCTTCGACATTGACGGTTTTTATATTTGCGATAGCTTCGGAAAGCGGAACAGTAACAACGCGGTTCGATTGCAGAGCGACCATATTTCCGAGTTTTCCGTCAATCAAAGCGCGAACGGCGCACGCTCCGAAATTCGTTCCGAGCATTCGGTCAAAAGCGTTCGGACTGCCGCCGCGCTGAAGATGTCCGAGAACGACGCAGCGTGATTCTTTGCCGGTTGTATTCTCGATTTTCTGCCGTAGATAATCGCCGACACCGCCAAGCCGCAGACATTCATCGTCGAGATACATTTCGCCGCCGCCGATTTCGTGCGCTCCTTCGGCGACGACGATATTTGTAAACTTAGAGCCGCTTTTTTCTCGCTTTTCGATTTTTTTAAGAACCGAATCAAACGAAAAAGGCATTTCCGGTATCAAGATCACATCCGCGCTTCCGGCAAGTCCGGCGTGCAGAGCGATCCAGCCCGTATGTCTGCCCATTACTTCGAGAATCATCACCCGGTCGTGCGAAGCCGCTGTCGTGTGCAAACGGTCAAGTGCTTCGGTGGCAATATCAATCGCCGTCATAAATCCGAAGGTCAATTCCGTTGCCGATAAATCGTTGTCAATCGTTTTCGGCACGCCGATCACGGGAAAGCCGCGCCGGTGAAATCGTTCGGCAATCGCTAAAGTTCCTTCTCCGCCGATAACGATCAAAGCCTCGATCTCGCTTTTTTCCAGATTTTTAAGAGCTTCGTCAATCGGCATATCGGGAATTATAAGTTCGCCGTTCACGACTTTGCAGAAACTTCCGCGATTTCTCGTGCCTAAAATCGTTCCGCCTCTGGGCAAAATTCCGCTTACCGTTTTCGTCGTCAGTTTTGTGAGTTGAACGTCGCCTAAAATCCCCTCGAAACTGTCTTCGATGCCGATGCACCTCATTCCGAATTTTCCGATTGCCGTTCGCACAACCGCGCGGATCACCGCATTAAGTCCCGGCGCATCGCCGCCGCCTGTTAAAATCCCTATCTTTTTATACGTCATAGATAAAATGTTAATGATAAGATGTTAATTGTAGTTTACAAAACGGCATTTAACAATTTCGCATTAATAAATTACATTGACTCTCTAAAGTGCCGGTTTTAGCTCTGTTTATTTTTGTAATTCGTAAAAAAATCAGCTATTGTTATAAAAAATTCTTTCCCCGAATCTTTTTCTTAACGGAGATTATTTATGAGAAAATTGACTTGGACGATTTTGCTTACCTTTTTAATGTCAATCGGAATTTACGCTCAAAATTCGGGCGAGGAATTAAAACAACTGCGGAAACAAGTAAATCTGCCGAATTCCGTGCAGATTCTGCTTGATAAAAATGAAGATTTTCCGAAAAAACAAACGATAAAAATTTATCTGGCAAT
This sequence comes from Pyrinomonadaceae bacterium, assembly GCA_965214585.1. Classification (GTDB taxonomy): domain Bacteria; phylum Acidobacteriota; class Blastocatellia; order Pyrinomonadales; family Pyrinomonadaceae; genus JAHCHG01. The sequence goes on from OZ243957.1 coordinate 2,814,849, forward strand.
CAAGCACAACAAATCTTTCGCCAAAGATTTTGTAAAATGGGTGGACAAATGGAACAAAGAAAACGCCGCAGACAACGGCACTCTGGAAATAGTTGAAGATATTTCCGATGCCGACATTGCCGCCGCGCAATTTATGTATGGTTTGAGCAAATTCGTCAGAGAAGACAGCATCAGTATTTCAACCGGCAGAGTTTCCAAAGACGAAGAGCTTTACGGAGTCGGAATCGGTAATTCAAAAATCCGCGCCAACAGAGGTTACAGAAAACTCGATAAACCGCTTTATTCATATCTGCTGATCCGCAATAAAAACGGAACTTGGGACATAAACTTTTCATACGTTGACGAAGCGTTCGATTATAGTAAGACGTTTCCCGAAGCGCGTCTGCAAGGATTGATCGAAAGTAAAATGAAAAACCGTTAGCTTCCATCGAATTACTTTTTTTAATTGTAATGCGGAGCGCGGACGAGCCGCCGCACTCTTCGTTAAATGATATTAAATGATGTTAATAACCGACGAGTAAACTTCGCTCGGAAACCGTTTTCTCTAATTATTGCTGCTTGGGATTCGATGCCGCCGGAACGTCGCCTGTCGAGCCGAACGCCGTTATCTGCACTTGGCTGTTTCCGCTTTTCATAATATACCAAGTTCCGCCCGCCGGTCTGAACACCGCGTAATCAGTCTTTCCGTCGCCGTCGTAATCCGCCGGCGCGGGAATATCCGCCGATGTTCCGAAGGCGGTAACGCTGAATCCGCCGTCCGTAGTTTTCAAAACATACCACGCGCCGTTTGACGGACGGTAAACGGCAATATCGGTTTTGCCGTCGCCGTCGTAATCGGCTTGCGTCGGTTTATCCGTGGAAATGCCGAGTCGCCAACGGCGACCAACATTTATATCAGATGGTGCAGGCGTTTCGCTGAAACTATATGTGTCTGTCAAGTAAACAGCGTGTTGCTGAAAGCGACAAACATCAGTAATCAACGGTTGTTCGTCCTAAAGTCTGTGTTCTCAACAATTACACAACATTTAGTTAAAGTTGGAGGTAATTCATAAAATCAAAATCTAAAAACCGTCCTGAGCATTGTTGTTTAAAAACAGCAATAAATAACATTATAGTCAATCAGAACACGGAGAAACAGCAACGCGACTTTTCCGTTCTTAACTTTGAAGTAACTCTAGTTTCTCGCAAAAACGGTCTGCTGAACTTTCGTTGCTTCGGGAATTGCCTCGATTGCCTTCATAATTTGCGGATCGGTTTCTAAAAGTGCCTGCTGTCCGGCTTCGCTCGAATAGTTTGCGGTGGCGAGTTCGGCGCGGATGCGCGATTTTGCGTATTCGATCTCATTGTTGATGTTTTCCGCCGTCAAGCCGCTTTCCTCGTCGGATACGGCGAACTTTTTGAAGGCATTTAAAAGTTTTTCGTCAACCAAAAAATCGCTCTGTTTGATCGTCAGATTGTAGTTTTGTTTTCCGGTTTTGAAATACTCCAAATTGTCAATTTTTCCCGCAATCAGTTGGCGCACGAAGAAAAATGCTTCTTCGCTCAGATACGCCCGCAAAGTCGTGTAATTTTCCGGCGATGCGGTAATATCCGGGACTATTCCGCGTCCGCCGTAAAAAATTCTGCCGCCCGCCGTTTTGACGGGTTTTCCGATTGGTTTTGATTCGGCTTCGGGCGTTTTTTTCGCTTCCGCCTCTTCGTCGTTTTGATGCGTGTAATAATCGTAAATCGAACCGCTTGAATAATCGCGTTGCAGAGAGCGTCCGTAAGGCGTGTAATATCTTGCGGTTGTCAGCGTTAAACCCGTGCTTTTCGGCAGGGAAAATAATCTCTGCACCAAGCCTTTTCCGAAACTTTCAGTTCCGACGACCACTCCGCGCCCGTAATCCTGAATCGCGCCGGCGACGATTTCCGAAGCCGAAGCCGAACCGCCGTTTATCATTACGACCAGCGGGAAATCTTCAAATTCTCCGCCGACTGTGCGTAATTCCTGCGCCTTGACGTAATTTGTGCGACCTTTTACCGAAACGACGGTTTTTCCCGCCGGAATAAATTTGCTGACAACGCCAATCGCCTGCGGCAGCAAACCGCCCGGATTTCCGCGCAAATCAAGAATCAGACTTTGCATTCCTTGGGTTTTCAGATTCTCAATCGCTTCGGTTAATTCGAGCGTCGTCGTTTCCTGAAAACCGCCGCTTAAACCGATATAGCCGACGTTTTCTTTGAGCATAAAATAATTGCGGATCGAAGGAAGCGGAACGCCGCCGCGCTCGATGCTGAACGAAATCGGCGAAGCGTTTCCGGCGCGTTCGATCTTAATATTGACAACCGAACCGCGCACGCCGCGCACGTTTTTGGAAACTTCCGAACTCGTCCATTCGGTTGCGTCCTTGCCGTCAACTTCCACGAATCTGTCGCCGTAGCGCAGACCGTTTTTATCAGCCGGAGTATTCGGAATTACAGACTGCACATAAACGCCGTCGCGGTGTTGCAAAATTGAAACGCCGATTCCGTAAAACTGCGATGCCTGCTCTTCGTAGAGTTTGCGGATTTCCTCGCTCGTAAAAAAAGATGAATGCGGATCGAGCGTCCAGAGCATACTCTGAATTGATTTGTCGGCAACTTCTTCGTGGTCAATTTCCTCGACGTATTCGGTTTCAATAACCTTTAATGCGTCGGCGTAATCGGTTACGACTTTTGAAGAAGTCAGAGTCGTATCCGCCGAAGTTGCGGCGGGAAATCTGCCGAAAATGCCGCCGAAAACCGCGCCGATCAAAATTATTGAAACTGCAATTATCCAGAATTTTTTACTCATCATCTATTCTCCAACGCCTTCAGATTATATCATATTTCCAACATTAAAATCTGCGTAATATCGGCTTTTAAAACTTCTTTTCTGAAATTTACAAAATATTAAACATATAATTTACAATTGATGTTCAGGTGATTTATTATTAGCATTTTACTCGATGAATCCAAATTTATCCATAATTATTCCCGCTTACGACGAACAGGGACGACTCGGCAAAACGGTTGAGCAAATCCTTAATTATGTCGTTGAAAACGATTTGGATGCCGAATTGATTGTCGTTGACGACGGCTCAAAAGACGAAACCGCCGCATTTGCCCGCCAAGTCTGTGATCGGTTTCCTGATATTTCAACCGATGTAATTCGTTACGAAAAAAATCGCGGCAAAGGTTTCGCCGTCAAAACCGGACTCGAAGCCGCACCGGAAAAATCGCCGTTTTTACCGATGCCGATTTGTCAACGCCGATTGAAGAACTGCCGAAACTCGTCCAGCCGATTGAAAACGGCGATTTCGACGTAACTTTCGGCTCACGCGCTCTGGACAGAAATCTGATCGGAACGCGCCAGCCGTGGCGCAGGGAACAAGGCGGAAAAGTTTTTAACTTGATTGTCAGATTGGCAACGCGCCTGCCTTTCTGGGACACGCAATGCGGTTTTAAGGCGTTTAATATGGAAAAATTCCGCCCGCTTTTAAGCGTTATGCAAATCGAGCGTTTCGGTTTTGATGTCGAATTTTTATACGTCGCCAATCTGCACAAACTGAAATTAAAAGAAATTCCCGTTCGCTGGGATCACGACGAGCGAACAAAAGTCAGCGTTTTCCGCGACAGCAGGCGTATGTTTAACGAAGTCCGCGAGATTCGCCGAAATGCAAAAAATGGAATCTACAAATAAAAGATTTTTTCACCACAGAGCCGCAGAGAAAAGAATTAAAAAACATTTTTTGGAAATAAAATAAAAAAAACTCTGCGGCTCTGCGCCTCTGTGGTAAATTATCATTATGACCGCAAAATTAAACGTCAATATAGACCACGTTGCAACGATCCGCGAAGCCCGCAAAACCATTGAGCCGAGCATAATTACTGCCGCCGTCGTCTGCGAACAAGCGGGCGCGGACGGCATTACGGTTCATCTGCGCCAAGACCGTCGGCACATCCAAGACCGCGACATCGAACTTCTCAGAGAGGTTGTTACCACATATTTAAACGTCGAAATGGCGGCAACCGACGAAATGATGAAAATCGCGCTTGAAACAAAACCGGATGCCGTGTCTTTAGTTCCCGAAAGTCCCGACGAGATCACAACCGAAGGCGGCTTGGATGTGATCGGTAATTTTGAAAACGTCAAAAAAGCCGTCGAAAAATTAAAATCGGCGGGAATTTTCGTCAGCATTTTTATTGATCCCGATTTGGAGCAGATCGAAGCCGCAAGCGGTGTCGGCGCACAGCAAGTCGAACTTTGCACGGGCGAATATGCCGAATTAACCTTGTCTTCCCGCGCCGCGCACGGCGAAGGCGCGAAAAAAGCCCAAGCCGAAATCCAAAGAATAAAACGCGCCGCCGCCCGCGCAAAAGATCAAGGCTTGATCGTCGCCGCCGGACACGGTTTGACTTACCGAAACGTCGGCGCACTCGCCGCAATTAGTGAAATTACGGAATTCAACATCGGGCATAATATTATTTCGCGCTCGGTTTTTACGGGACTTTATCGCGCAGTTGAAGAAATGACCGAGAAAATCAGATTGGGTGCAAACGTATAAGCAGAATTAAGGGAGTCAACAAAAGATTTGAAGATTTGTCGGGGAAATTTTATTAAACATTTTTAACCCAAAAATATATTTGATAATTGATAGATGATATTTGATAGATAAACCAAGCGTTAAGCGATTTAGAGTTAAAAAATTTATCAAATATCAATTATATTTTTGATTTCTTTCGTAAGTTATTATACCAAGTTGCGTGAAAAAAAGGAAAGGCGGAAACCCGACAGTAATGGAGGGTGCTGTTTTTAATATCAACTTTTAAGTTTTCAAACAGCACCCTTGTTGACACGCGGGTTTCCGCCTTTATTCACGCAACTTGGTATTACACTTGAAAACATATTCTCAAGTGCTTAAAAAGTAAAAAAATATCGCGTTTGATTTTCGTTATTTTTGTTTGTTTATTAAAAATCTGCGCGTGAAAAATACGCTGAAAAAGATCGTTCCGAAAATCAAAAATTCCAATCCGATTGCGGCAAGCAGTTCTGCAATCGAAAGTCTTGACGGCAGTTCCGTTAAACCGAAATAATCGAACTTAAATCTCTCCGAACTGAAAAACCAAAGAAGTTCCAAACCGCCGCCCGATTTTGTCGTCAGATAATCCAGAATAATATGCGAAAAGTAAGCCGAACCAAACGCGAGCGATTCTCTGATTCGGCTTTTTCCTAAGATCAATGTGATCGCCGAAAATACGATTATCGAAAACAAAACAGAGTGAGAAAATCCGCGATGCCAAGATTTATCGCTTGTCAAAACGACGAATAAAAAATCAAAATCAGCCGCAATCGCAAGAAATCCGCCGACGAACAACGGAACTGCAAAGTTTTTTTTAACATTCGGATAAATCGCGGCAACTGTCGCTGCTCCAAGAAATCCGTGCGCGATTGGCAAAGGCATTACTAAAAAAGATTAACATTTATTTTGTAGAAAAACATATCAATTCGGCATTCTCAAAACTCAAATTCCGGTTTGCAGGGTTCGTCCGATTTTTAAGGTTTCCGTCAAAAAAGCGTTGAACGTGCCGAAAATTCTGCGCTTCAAGCGGTTTTTACGGCAGATCGGCGAGCATCAGGCGGCTGGATTTTTCCAACACCGTGCATAAAAGCACGTTTCCGTCGGTAGTTATAATAGTTCCGTCAAGGCGCGGCGGTATTTGGTAGCCGCCGGGAGCATCTTTTACTTGCCGGTCGGCGAAATCGTAAAATTTCATTTTGAAACTTTGCTCGGAAACGGGAACGATAAAATAAACGCCCGCTTCGGTCATTGTCCAAGTATTATAAAATCCGGCGGCTTCAAATTCCGGCACGATTTCTTCCGCGCCGCCTTTCGCCGGAACGCGCCAAAATTCTCTGGGAAAGCCTGTTTTTGTGAAATAGACGGTTTCGCCGTCCGGCGCGGGCGTGGCGCGATACGCGCCGATGGTGGTGATTTGGACGGCTTCGCCCGTGCCGTCGGCGTTCATTTTCCAGATATTTCGCATCCCCGAACGGTTTGATGAAAAATAAATATATCTGCCGTCCGCGCTCCAAATCGGAAAATCTTCCTGCACTCCTTCAGGAGAAATGCGCTGCGGAACGCCGCCTTCGGATGAAACTATGTAATTGTAAAAATTTTCGCCTTCTTTTTGGTTAAAGACAATTTGAGAACCGTCGGGGGAAAATTGCGGCGAACTGGACGGATACGCGGTGTCGGTAATTCGCCGCAGATTTTCGCCGTTTGCGTCCATCGTCCAGATTTCGGATTGTCCGGTGCGGTCTGTCTGAAAAGCGATACGCGAACCGTCGGGAGAAAATCCGGGAAAAAATTCGACAAACTCCGAATCGAGCAGTTTGCTTCCCGTTTGTCCGTCGGGCGGAACGCGCCAAATTTTCCACTGCCGGACATCTTCGGCAAAAATTAACGTATTGCCGTCGGGCGATGCGGCGATGTTTGTAATATTTCTACCGCCTGTCGAAACGATTTCCTGCACGCCGCCGCCAGCCGGAACGCGCCGCACAATTGTCTGATTCACGGGGCGAATCGGCACAAAATAGACATATTCGCCGTCCGCACTCCACGCCAGAGAATTTATAATTATATTGTCAAAGGTAATTTGACGCGGTTCGCCGCCGCTTGCCGGAACGACAAATAAATCCTGTTTTGCAAAGTTGCGGGAGTGTATATCTTCCTGAAAAACACGGATAAACGCGATACTTTTTCCATCTGGCGAAAAACGCGGCGTGGTTTCGCCCAAAAATTCCGCCGGAGCAGTAACACGCCGGCGTTTTCCGGTTTCGATATTGACCAGATAAACCGCGAATTGTCCGCCTTCGGTTGAATTTTCGGTGTCAATAACGGCGATATTCTGTCCGTCGGGCGAGTAGGAAATACTGTAATTACCGGAAAAAAGCCGGGCAATGCGGCGTTCTCTGCCGCCGAGCGACGGGACGATTATAACTTCGCCCGGTTCTCCGTATTTCCCGCGAATAAAAGCGATATGTTTGCCGTCCGGCGAAAATGTCGGATAGTGTTCATTGACCGGCGTTTTAGTAAGCTGCAGCGGTTCGCCGACACCGATTAGTTTAATGTAAATATCGCTCTCAAGTCCTTCGCCGCCATTCCAAGAATAGGCGATTTGTTTGCTGTCGGGAGAAAATGCCGGAGAATTTTCGTAACCCGTCGTCCCTGAAAACGGAACAATTTTCGTGGCTGCAATAGCTTTCGTCGCGTTTGTTTTCAAATAATTTTGATAAACGACAAACCCGATTCCGGCGAATGCGGCGAGGGCGAAAGCGGCGAGAAGGAGTCGGGGAGAAAGGGAGAAGGGGAGAAAGGGAGATGGGGAAACACCCGGCAGAGCATCAATTTTATTTTCATTTTCTCCCTTTCTCCCCGACTCCCTTTCTCCCCTTCTCAACAAATCCGCGTCGTCAATCGTGATAGTTTCTTCGCCGCGAAAATGCTGCACGGTTTGTTCTTCAATGATGATCGCGTTTCCGCTGCCGTTTCCATTTCCATCTTCCGGCTGCGTAACTTCCGCCGTAAAACGATAGCCGAGTTTCGGCACGGTTTCGATAAACTGTTCGCCGTCCGTGCGTTCACCGAGTTCTTTTCTGAGCCACGAAACATTTCGGGCGAGCGTTGATTCTTCGACAAAAGTATCCGCCCAAACCGCGTCGAGCAGTTCGCTCTTTGTCGCCACTCGTCCGGCATTTTCGACGAAATAAAAAAGGAGTTCAAACTGCTTAGGCGCGAGCGAAATCGGTTCATCTTCGCACCACAAAAGACGCTCCGCCGCATCGAGTTGAAACGCTCCGAACTTGTAAAGACCTCGTATTTGTTGAAGTTTATCGTTATCCAAAATAAATCCGAAAAATATCCGAAAAAAATCCAGACTTTTGAAAGTGAAATTTATAGTATGGCTCTCATACGCCCGTTAAGTTAAATTTGTGCCGGAAAAGTTAATTTGTGCCGGATAAAGTTAATTCACTTTAAGCCAAAAACGAATGGAAATCAAGAGAAAATTTGAAATGGTGATTGCGACAAGCCGCCGATACACAATTCGCGGACTGCCTTCGGTCAGACAAATTACCTGCGCGAAATGCGGCGAAGCAATGCTCTTGACCGAGCAAGCCGCCGATTTTTTCGCCATCTCGCAGCGATACATTTTTCAGATTATCGAAACCGATGCGGTGCATTTTATCGAGAACGAAACGGGCGCGGTGATGATTTGTTTCTCGTCGCTGGCAGAAGTCTTGGAAATGGAGAAATTCATACACGAATAAACGGAGGCGCGTCTAATCGTCTTTCGCGCCGCTTTTGAAAATTAAGAAAAAAATACAAATTTAGGAGAAAATAAAATTATGTTCACAAAAAAATTAGTTACATTATTCGCAATCACGTTGTTTGTCTTTATATCCGCCGCGTCGGAGATTAAAGCACAAGAAATAAAAAGCCAAAAGGTTGATGCAAAACTGAAAATGGTAGATACCGGAGTTAAAATTAACAAAGGTGACATCGTTGAAGTTACAGACGTTACCGGAAAGGTAAAGCTCTCAGGTGCTGCCGACGGCAAAGGCGGCATCACTTTTGAAGGAAACAAAAACACTAAAAAGTCCACGAGTTACTTTGAATTTGCTAATGCCGCCGAGCATTCTTTAGTTATGTGGATCGGTGATAAAGGAAGACATTTTCAAGCTAGAAAGTTGATTGCTACTGAAGCGGATACGAACGGTAATCTTTATTTTGCTCTAAATGACGGAACAAGGCACTACGGAGATAATAGCGGTGAATTTAATGTTAAGTATAAAGTCATCAGGAAAGATGAACTTTGTTCGTCAAGAACCAGTGAAAAAGTAAATATAAAATGGACAAATAAAACGGGCGTGCCGGTTCGTGTCCACTGGTTTAACTTTAAGTGTCAGGAAGAAGCAACCACCAAAGTGGTTCAACCGGGCGGTGTATTTGACGGAATTTCTTACAAAGGTCATATCTTCCGCGTTCGTGAAGATGCAACAAAAAACGATCTTGGTTTGATCGTCGTCGAGCCTGCTAAAGCAACATTTGACATCTATAAGTAGATAACAAGATGTCAGCAGTTTTATAACCTACACACCAAAGGATTAGAGTCGGGCAGGAATTCTCTAAACCTTTGGTGTTTAACTTTAATTTTTACTGTTTTCAAGTAACAGCAATCATAAATTAATAACCGGCGAAAGTTAAAACTTAAATTTAGAAGGTTTAATTTTAATAGAAGAACTCTTTCTGAAAATGAGAAATATGGAGAAAAAAATAAATGAAAAGACTGGTATTTTTAACAATGTTGTTTGGTCTGATGATTTTCGTAAACGGCAGTATTTCGGCTCAAAATGTTTGCTCAAAAAATTCGGACGGTAAACAAATATATGTCGAGATCGCCAATATGACGAACACAACTTTTACCGTTAATTTGGTTGACGAAAAATGTAAGGAAATTTCTTCAGATCAACAAGTTCCGGCAATGGAGATGTTCAGCCGAATATTAACCGACGGGCAAGCCTTTCGTGTTCGTGAGGTTGGCACTAAAAAACTTCTTCATCAGTTTGTCGTCAATCCTGAAAAGCCGCTGATGTTTATCGAAACCGATTCGGACAATTCTAAAATTAGCGTGAGAGATTTTGACGTTATCAGCGATGACGATTTTCAAAAGCGGGCGGACGCGGCGTTTGCCGCTATTAAAAGTGAAACGGGAGATGCCGCTGCGACAAATTCTAATCTTGATAAATTCAAAAAACATCTGATCGGAACTTGGAAAAGCAAAATCGGAGAAGCGGTTAGATACGATCGGAATACGCTCACATCTTTTGACCGCAGAGGCAGCGAAGGAGTTACCAGACCATACCGTTTTATTGACGAAAAGACTATTGAAACCGCAATTACAGACGACTTCCGTTTTGCGTCCAGATCAACGATTACTTTCAAAGATAATTATCAAACAATGATTGAATACAACAGTATTTTGAAAGAAACCACGGAATACAGACGAGTTAAATAAATTTCTATGTTATATTTCCGAGTTCGATGAGTTGGAAGAAATAAAGCGAAATCAAAGAAGCCGATTCTGAAAATTCAATCTTAAAGAATAAAAAACTCGTCTGATGGTAATCAATGTTGTGCGATTTAATCAAGGCTGATTACCGTCGCTTTTATTCTAAAATTTGAAATAAAAAGACGAAAACGACAAAATAGGACAAAACACACCAAGACAAATAACACTTAACAACGGCGATTTGACGCGAACCATCATCATTACGGACATTTTGACCGAAGCCGCAAACAACTTTTACCAAGGGAGAAATACACAATGAAAAAAATGATAAATATAAAATTTGCACTGCTCGCCATTTTCGCGGGTTTATTTCTGACCGCTTCGACGCAGGCGGCGACTTTTACGGTTAATCAAACTAATGATGCAGGCGACGGCACTTGTGATGCGACCTGCACTTTGCGGGATGCGATTCTGGCAGCAAATGCCAATCCCGGAGATGACGTAATTAACTTTGATCCGAATGTCTTCAATGCTCAGCAGACGATTACGCTGACGCAGGGACAATTGACAATCGCCAACAACAGCGGTTCGCTTACGATCAACGGAACGGGAGCGGATCAGTTGGCAATTTCGGGTAACAATGCCAGCACTGTGTTTAGAAACGACAACACGACGGCAAGTGTCGTGATTAATGCGTTAACGATCACGGGCGGTAGTGCCGGCTTTGGCGGCGGAATTGCTAACATTGTCGGCGGCAATCTGACTTTGAACAACTCGGTTATTAGCGGTAATAATGCAACTCACACCGGCGGCGGATTTAATAATGACGGCACACTAACGCTGAATAACTCGACTGTTGATAATAACTCGGCATCTATCAACGGCGGCGGAATTTCCAACGGGGGGACAACTGCCAACGGAGGAGGAGTAACGCTCAACAATTCAACCGTTAGTAATAATTCAGCACCCAACGGCGGCGGAATTGACAACGGCACATTTAACAATGGAAGCAGATTAACTTTGAACAGTTCGACACTTAGCAACAACTCAAACTCGCTTCGCAACAACGGGACTTCCAGCGTAACAACGCTGAACAACTCGATCATCGCCAACAGCACTTCCGGCAGCGATTGTTCAAGGGCAAGCGGCACAATTAATGCTTCATACAGTTTGATTGAACAGAATTTAACCTGCGTCAATGGCACAAATAATAATAATCAAACGGGCGATCCGAATCTCGGTCCTTTGCAGAACAACGGCGGCACAACTCAAACTCACGCGCTTCAAGCGGGAAGCATCGCTATTGATACGGGCGATTCGACGCTGACAACCGATCAACGGGGTTTCACGCGTCCGGTTGATGATCCGGTTTCGCCAAACGGAACGGGAAATCTCGCTGACATCGGTTCATTTGAAGTCCAAGCACCGACGGCGGCAAGCGTTTCGATCAGCGGCAGAGTTTCAAACGGCAGACGCGGCGTATCGCGTGCAACTGTTCACATCACCGATCAAAACGGCAATGTCAGAACGGCGCGGACAAATATGTTCGGTTATTATCAATTTACAGATATTGAGGTCGGACAAACTTTGATAATTAATGTGTTTCACAAGCGTTATCAGTTCGACGCGCAGGTTGTAGCTGTAAACGAAAATCTTTTGAATTTGAACTTTAGGGCGCAAAGCAGTCAGACAAGACTGCTTCGGTAAATAAACACAGCCGCTGCCTGCTGATTTTATTTCAAAGCCGAAATCTTCCGGCTGGAGGGACGTAAATTTTTTATGTCCCTTTATCAACAGGATGCCGATTAAAAGTATCGAAATGATTTGAATCGGATAATATAAACAGGCTGTTATAAAACAAACTGATAAATCCCAAAGCAGCCGACGGAATTGTATAGCTGTTGAAAATCTTCGGTTAATTTCATCGGCTGACGATCATCACGAACACGGTTATCGGTATAAGCGAGGCATTTTCAGTAACTTATACGAAATTGTCGGTTGTGTTTTTTTCCGCGCCGAGCGTTTCCCGCTTGAGCCATTTTTCATCTCTGGCGATATACAGCAGAACATTATCGGTTTCTTTTTCTATTATGTTCGTCAGACCGCTTTTGACAATTTCGATTTGGGCTTTGGTCAGTTCGCCCTCGAAAACCGAATTCTGCCGCCAGTGCAGATGGGCTTTGAGAAACTTGTGAACTTTGGCGACCCGTTCTACCGAAACGTCGTAAACGATCAGGACATACATAAATTTCTTGCAAAAAACTTAAAATTATAGTATAAAATTTCACACAGTTTTACAAAGAAATCAAAAACCGAAGGATAAAAAAATTGAGTTACGGCGAAACTCTCACAAGAAGGCTCATCTGCATACTTTTCGATCTTGCCGGTCGTCCGACCTCGCGGCAGGAACTAGCCCGCAAATACGGCGTTGACGCAAAAACGATTACCCGCAACATCAATGATCTTTCGACGGAATTTCAGATCGCGGAAGAAAAAAGAGGCAGGGAAGTTTTCTATAAATTCGCCGACGGGTATAAATTCAAGACTCCGGTTTTCTCGCCCGAAGAAGTCGCCGTCCTTCTGCTCGCTCAAAAATCCATCGAAGCCGTCGGCATTGCGGCAAAAGGTTCTCTATACGCGGAAAAATCAGCTTCCGTTCTGCAAAAGATCAGAGGAAATCTGCCCGTTTCGATCAAATCTCATCTCGACGCTCTGGCAAAAGTTTACGGTTCGGCGCAGATTCCCGAAAAGGATTTTTCCGCGCATACCGAAATTATCGAAAATCTCGCGTCGTGTGCGATTCGCCGCAAGCAGATCGAAATTAAATATCACGGCTTGAACAGCAATGAACAAACCCGCCGCGTTCTGCATCCGTTCGCCGTATATTTCGATCCGAACGGAGCAACCGTCAAACTCGCCGCCTTTGATCCGCTTCACGAAGACATACGGGTTTTCAGCGTCGAGCGGATAAATTCTCTGACCGAACTCAAAAAAAGTTTCGCGCGTCCGGCGGCTTTCGATCTGGAAAAATATCTGGAAGAAAACTGCTTTAACGGAATTCACGGCAAGCCTCTGAAAGTTACGCTCAAAGCCAAAGGCATCACGGCACGCATCTTCGCCGAAAGGAAATTTCACCCGACGCAAAAAATTATCGAACACAAACCGTCTGCCGAATCAAGCGGCGAAGCGGAAGAAACCGTCATCGAATTAACCGCCGGCGGCGGCAGAGGACTCGAAAGATTTATCCTGAGCTATCTGCCCGAAGTCGAAGTCGTATCTCCGCCGGTTCTGCGAGAGCGCGTCCACACAATTTTGCGGCAAAGTCTGCCGAACTCGGAAGACGCACAAAATTTTTCGGCGAACGTATAAAAATTTTCGATTGTGGATAATACTTGTCCCGTATGTTTGTTAAGTTTCTAAAAAAGGCATCCGTTTGAATAATTTTATGAGACTTCATTTTAAACTTTCACCGAACACCCGCCCCGTCCCGTTTGCTTACCAGCATAAATTGACGGGCGTGTTTCACAAATGGCTGAGGGAAAATGACCTCCACGACAAGATCAGTTTGTATTCTTTAAGCTGGCTTGACGGAAGCCGCCGCCGGGGGAAAAGTCTGGAATTTTCGGGCGGCGGACGATGGTTCGTCAGTTTCTACGAAGACCGCCACGCCGAAAAACTCGTCGAAGGCGCACTCTACGCGCCGGAAATGTTCTGCGGAATGCGCGTCACCGAAATCCGCCAGCAAACCACGCCCGATTTCGGCGAAAAATACAATTTCAAAGTGGCAAGCCCGGTCTTCGCCAAAGGCAAACAACCCGCCAACGGCAAACCGCCGCATCATTATCTCTGGACACAGCCGGAAACCGACGAAATCCTAACAAAAACGCTCGTCCACAAAATGAACGCGGCAAACAATCAATCAAATGAAACCGCCTTCACGGACGAAGACAAACTCGTTCAGGTGAGTTTTGACCGCGAATTCCCGAACCCGAAAATAAAACTCGTCAATATCAAAAACATTTATCATCACGCCAGCGTCTGCCCGATAATCGTCGAAGGAACGCCAAAAGCCGTCAGATTCGCGTGGAACGTCGGAATAGGAAACGGCACGGGAAGTTGTTTTGGTAGTTTATACTAATTTGAGGAAAGAAATATGAAACTGAATTTAGATTTTTTACTTGAACCGCCTGATTTTTCAGCGCGTGGGAAACTCACCATTGAGGCACTTGCGCCGCTGTCAATGGTTTCAAGTATGCCCGGAAAATATTATCGCTGTCAGCCCAAACCGACTGATGAAATGCTCTTCGGAATGATTGAAAATGCTTTTGGATTTCATCTAACGGGAAAATCCGACAAAAAGCGCGATAGTTTGATAAAGAAAATTTCACAAAAGCATAAAACTGAAATTAAGAATTCAGATGTCGGGTTTTCGAGTTTTCTACAATTTCACATTAAGTTTTCGTCTAGGTTTATACCTGATGCGATTCATTATGATGATTACTGGTCAAAACACGCAAAGCATACGGATCAAAGACATATCAACGGAAGTCGGAATCACGATTATCGTGCGATTCCAACACTTAACAGAATTAAAAATGAGGAAATTTCTTTGAATGACAAAGAATTAATCGGTTTCTTTCCGCAATATTATATTAGTCCGACTCAACGCGGATATATTGTTCCGAAAGGTGTTTATCAATATGTTTTGGAAACTTCCGAAAACATTTCAAAACTGATTGTTGATAAACTGGAAAATCCAATTTCGCCGCTTTACTTGGGTTCAAATGACGGCTGGATTGAAGTTAATTACGAGGAATTATAATGAGCGAACTAACACTTTTTCCAGAAAAACAAATTAGCCTTGAGCAAGAATTAAAGCAAAATCCGCTTTTTAATTTAGCTCATCCTTATTCGCGTTATGGTTTAGCGGTAACTTTAGTTCGTCTTGATAAATGGGCAAAGTTTGAAGATATTGAAAATCCTAACATAAAGGATTTAATTGAAATGATGATTCAAGAAATTGAAAATGGATTAAATAATTTCCGTTTTGAAACCTTTGATAATCCCGAAACGATGGAAGAACTGAGATTTGTTCCGATAAAACTTGAAAAACTAAGACAAAACAAATCTCTTGTTCAGGGTGAATTATCGAAACTCGGAAAATACCTTTCGCCATCAATTTTAACAACAGACGGCGATGCAAAAAATACTTTTGAAAACGCTGAAGAATTTATAGAAAATTTGAAGGCTTATGAAGAAGTAGTCAATGAAAATGATGCTGATAAACTTCGAGCAATTTTAAATGCTCGTAAATATCTTAAAGGGGAGAAGGCAAAGAAAAAGAAAAATATTGAATTTAGCCGCGCTTTCGCTCCAACAACTTCCAAAATAAATAACGGAGTAAAGAGTCAGCGTCCACCTTCAACCTCACTATTTGAAGCCGCTTGTTCAATTATTACGGCAGTTACGGAAACCAAACCTTCATCTTGGATTGCAACTCGAAATACTGCAATCATTCCTGATTTGCCTTTAGAAGAACTGAAAGATTTTGTCGAACTTTTTGACAAAATGATAAATGACGAAGCAAAAAGTAACAGATTAACTGCTAAAGTTAAAAAAGCTAAAGTATCAAATTCAGAAAAAAATGATAGCAAAAAGGCAAAGTCCGAGTATCAACGTCCGCCTATTTTTAATGGAAATTATCCTTTTGCGCCGCGAAATTCTGCATTTGGAGCGGTTGGTCTTTTAGCGGCAATCGGGCGTTGGGCTGTTCGAGCAGAAGAAGAAAATTGGGCTGAAAAGGTTCTGAATTCTTTAGTGGGAAAACCTTTGTTTGTCATTAGTTATGACAATATCTTTCAGGTTCAGTTTTCACATCACATTATCAATTTAGCGATTAAAGACAAACTCAGTACTTTGATAGACAAATTAGCTTTTGAAACGCAACTTTATTCGGAAATTGAAGGCACAAAAAGCCGTTGGGATTCGACAAACTATAAACTGTTTGACTTGATGACCAATCGCTTTTTACAACTTTTTGATAAACCAACCTTTCAAGATTTTCTGGCTTTTCGGGCGGAATATGCTTTGGAAGTGAACACATTATTTGAGGAATATTTTATGAAAGAAAACAAAATTGACCGTGAAATTGTCGAATCGGCTAAAGCCTACGGGCAATGGCTGAACTTGACGGCTTATCTTGTCGCCAAAGAAGAAACGAAAGATAAAAGCTATCAGGATTTAATCAAGCAAAAAGCCAAAGTCTTGGTTGGCTTTGAAAGTGCGGTGATGAGCGGTGAAACGCCGCAAGATATGCTTCATCGCATTTCAACGCAAGCCGGACGTTTGCTGCAAAGCGATGCTCCGGCGGAAGCTACGAAATTTATGGACGCTGTTATGTGCGGCGATGTTGATGCAAAAACTGCTCAACAAATGTTGATTGCGTATTTGCGTCTGCGGACTGAAAAAGAAAAGACTGAAAAAATTAAAACAGGAGATGAAAACAATGGAAATTAAAGGAATTCTTGTATCAATAGTTGCCCCGATGAATGACCACATTGCAAACGGCGGCGAGAAAATTTTAGGAAATGCGTCGTCAATTAAACGAAGACCTGACGGGCGAGTTTATATTTCGGGACAAAAGCAAAGACACGCTTTGTTTAGTGCGATTGACCGATTAAATTTAACTGACAGCAGACGCGGAAATACTTATGTTTCAAATGGTGATGGAACTACGAATGTCATTGAAAAAGATATTCGCGCCGATTTAGGCGGGTATCTTGACACAAATAAAGAAACATATTCTGGAAGAAGAACCGCACCTTTAACGGCAACGCCCGGAGTCGCACTTGAGCCGAGCGAAATTGGACGCGATTTGCTTATTCGTTTGACCCAAAATCCGAAGGTTGTTACCGAAGAAGCATACGCAAAGTTAAGCGCAGAAGATAAGAAAATTTACAGCAAAAAACAACAAGCCTTAGCCACACGCGAGTACAGTCAGGATGATTTAATGTTGATGAATTTTCATATTGACATTGGAGCCGTCGGGATTCGTAAAAGATGTGAATACGGAAATGATTTTCATATAAACACGGAATATATCAAACATATTGATGAAAGTGAGAGAAAACGCCGCATCGGACTTGCACTTGAAGCGACTTCTTCGCTGACGGATTACGCTAATAATGCCAGAAACGCGACAAGCGGCGAACCGCAAAAGGTTTTGATTGTTTTCGATACAAAATTAAGCCGCAAAGCGTGCCGCTATTTTCATTCTGAAAGTGATATTGAAAAGGAAAGAATTTTGTCCGAACTAAACAAACGAAACGCGGTTTATTTTCTTGGTGATGATACTTCCGCCGAAACCGACAGCGTTGCCGATGCTTACGAAAAGGCGACAAATTATTTGACGGAAAACACTTTGTTTGATCCTTCAAATGGAAATGAAATAATGACGACTGCTGAATTTGAAGAGGCAAAATGAAACAAATTCCTTTAGCGAAACCGACAGGAACGCTTTTGTCCGAACATATTTCCAATTTGCTTGAACAAGCCTCACTTTTGTTTGAGCGAAGAAATTTTGTCTTGCAAAAATATGAGAGATTTACTCAGGAAAATCTTGAATCTGATGTTAGAACAAGCATAAATTGGCACGATGAAGGAAAAAAAGATTATGAATGGCAGCATCGTTGTCAGAAAGATTACGAATACTTTTTGAAAACGGGTAAAGACACCGGACTAAATTTACGGCAAGTAAAAATCCGCCACGAATTAGCGTCGCTCCAACACGCCGAAATGCGCGGAGCGAAACTTTCCTTGCCGGTCAAAGTTGCTATCGCTTCGCATCACAGCAAACTAAGCCGCCGAGATAGATTTAGAAAGCGTTGGTCAGACCGCCAAGAATTTGAAAGATTTTGGAAAGAATTCGCCAATTTAAGTGCCGATGTCAGCCGTAAAAGTCTTTCTGAAATTATTAAACAACGATTTCGTTTTTCGGGAGTTCGTTCTTGGCTTCAATTGGCTGACCATCGGGCAAGTGCTTTTGAACAAAATCAAGAATTGCCTGATTTTAACACTTTTTCCTATGAATTTCCATATTCCGAAAAACGCGGAGTTCAAGAAATTATCGAAAAACTTTGGGATAAACCTTTTGCAATTTTGCGTTCTCCGACGGGTTCTGGAAAAACCGATGCCGCTTTGCTTTGGGCGGAACATCAATGTCGAGAAAATCGCGCTGACCGCGTGGTTTTTGCGATGCCGACACGATTTACGGCAAATGCTCTTTCAATTAGTAATGCCAAAGCAATAAGTGAAGTCGGACTTTATCATTCAAGTGCGTTATTTCATAAGCTCCAAACAGATCAAAAAGAACGCAAACTCATTGATAAAGAACAAGAACTTGCCCGCAAACTCGAAATGCCTTGCGTTGTTACAACGATTGACCACCTTTGTTTATGCTTGACCGGCACACGCGAAGACCATCATTCAATTTTTTTCGGGCTTGCAAATTCTTGTGTCGTAATTGATGAAGCCGATTTTTATGATGAATTCACCCAAGCCAATATAATAATTTTGCTGAAAGTGTTGCGAATTTTGGAAGTTCCCGTTTTGCTTATGAGCGCGACAGTTCCCGAATCCGCCAGCCGATATTATGAAAAATCCGGCTTCAAAAACATCAAAATTTTTGAAGATAAAACCGATTATGAAAAACCGCGCTGCGTTTTGAAAAAATACGGTCAATCGGAAATTCCCGAAGATATTGCCGAACTTCTGAAACGCGCCTTAAACGGTGAACCGACAATTATATATGCAAATACAGTCAAACGCGCTCAAGATTATTTTCAATGGTTTCAAAAGAAAATAGCCGAGCAAGACGGTTTTTTGAATCCTGACGATGTTATTTTGTATCACAGCCGCTATATCGAATCGCACAAACTGGAAAAGGAAATAAGTTTGATTGAATTACTTGGCAAAGATGCTTGGAAAAACGGAAACGCTCGCGGCGTTGCAATTCTGACGCAAATCGGTGAAATGAGCGTCAATATCAGCGCAGATTTGATGATTTCCGATTTATGTCCGATTGACAGACTTGCTCAACGAGCGGGAAGACTTTCAAGATTTAAGGAACGATTTGATGAAAAAGAAAATGTTAAAGGTGAACTTTTTGTTGTTGAACCTTTTAAAATCAACAAAAAAACAGGACTATCGGAAATTTATCCCGCGCCTTACGGCGAATATCAAAATGGTTGGGTTGCTTCGGAATATCTTATTCGTTCCAATGAGTTATTAACCGAAGATGAATACTCAGCTAAAACATTCGTTGATTTGGTTGATAAACTTTATCCGAGTATTCCTGAAATTAAGTCGGACACACGAGTAAATCAAGACAGGCTCAAAGATATGATTCTTCAAAATTGGCTAATACTGCCAGCCGAAGAAGTCAAAGAAGATGACGAGCAGACTCTGAAATGGCGGTGTCGGGATATTCCGCCGCAAGTTACAGTTTATATCGAAGAAACAAAGTCTAATTTTATTGATGAGGATTCGGTTACATTTAAGAATAAAACCGAATTACGGCAATGGGAAAATAGTCACGGCTTAAATATTTATCCTCACGAATTTGATAAAGCCTTTAGGGACGGAAATGTTTCAGAGCGACATTTTCCTTTCGGATATGATGAAACAGAACAAATCAGCAAGTTTGTTGTTAAATCAGCCTGTTATAATAAAGAACTCGGTCTTACTTGGAATGCAATTGACGAATACGATTCTTAATTATCTAATCAGGTATTCGGGTAGATTATCGGGTATATCAAAATCATTGAAAAGTTTCATAATAAACTCATGTGATTTTGTTTGTTTCGAGTGTTTCGTTTATTTCGTTTATGATAAAATAATGTTGATACTGATTCAATTGGAGTAGAATCTATGCAATTAACAAAAAAAGATATTTCGATGGCGCGGCTCGGTTTGCAGACTTTGGGTTCGGACGAGCGAAAATCGTCTTTGAAAAAAAAGGCTCGTCTGGTTTTTGAGGCGGATAATTCAGCCGAAATAAATCTTCCGCCGCAAGCGGTTGAAGCCTTAGCGGAAGTTTTGGAGCATTTGGCACAAGGCAGGGAAGTTACCGTTTCGGCTGATCCGGTCGAGTATTCTACGCAGAAAGCCGCCGATTACTTGCAGGTTTCGCGTCCGTTTCTGGTTGGTTTGCTTGAAAAAGGCGAGATTCCGTATCGCAAGGTCGGAACTCACCGGCGCGTGTTGTTTGCCGATTTGCGGAAATACAAAGAGAAGTCGAATGCTCAAAGACTGAAAACACTTGAAGAATTAACAAAACAGGCGCAGGAATTAAGTCTTGGTTACTGATGAGAAAAAGCAATTGATAATCGAAATGTCTTTTATAAACAGGTTCTGATTATTTACTTAAACGCTGCTAACAGTTTTCAAAACAGAAACGAACAATTGTTGTTGAAAATATGAAAGACTTAACCAAATTCACAGGCACGGAAGTCGGTTACTATTTTATCTGCCGCAAGAAACTCTGGTGGTTTCACAACGGAATACAGATGGAACAGGAACACGACCGCGTAAAGTTGGGCAAACTCGTTCACGAAACTTCTTACGGGCGGAAGAAAAAAGAGGTTTCGATTGACGGGAAAATCGTGCTTGATTGGAACGAAGACGGCGTGATTCACGAAGTAAAACTGACCAACAAAATGGAATCGGCGCACGAATTTCAGCTTTTGTATTATCTGTTTTATCTCAAGCGGAAGGGAATCGAGAACCTCACCGGGCAGATTGATTATCCTAAGTTGAAACAAACTCGGAAAATCGAATTGACCGATGAAAACGAGGCGAAACTAATCGAAGCTCTGAACGCTATGGAAAACATAATTTCTAAAAAAACCGCGCCCGAAGTTGAATATATGCCGATCTGCAAAAGCTGCAGCTACGCCGAATTATGCTGGAGTTAAAACAACAAAAATTCAGAATTAATCTAAAATCCAAAATCGAACTATGGCAAGACACTATTATTTAACTCGTTCGGGCAGTTTGAAGAGAAAGGACAACACCCTTTTGTTTGAACTTTCTGAAAATGAAAAAGAAGAAACAGAGGAAATTCAGGAAATCTCCGACGATGAAACGATAAAAATCGGCGAAGGTTTGGGAGAGGATTTTCTCGGAGATTTGCTCGACGAACCGTTCAGCGAAACCGAATATCCCGAACTCGCGGAAATTCTTGACGGCGAAAGCGAAAAGCCGGTCAAGGTGAGAAATAAGCGCATTTTGCCGGTGGAAGATATTGATTCGATCTGGGTTTTCCGCGAACTCGACTTGAACGCGCGGGTTTTAAATTTTCTCGCGCAAAAGAAAATTCCCGTTCACTTTTTCAATTATTACGGCTTTTATTCGGGTTCGTATTATCCGCGAGAATATCTGCAAGCCGGATTTTTGCTGGTCAAACAGGTCGCGCATTACAATTCAAATTTGAAACGTCTGCGGATTTCAAAGGAATTGATCGGCGCGGCTCTGCATAATATTCTGCGTAATTTGCGCTATTACGGCACGCGCGGCGCGGATTTGCAGTGGGAAACCGAAGCCGTGCAGACGGAAGTTTTGCGGCTCGAAGCGGTCAAACAAATCAACGAATTGATGGCGTGCGAAGGCAGAGCGCGGACGGCTTATTACAAAGCGTTTGAAAAGATCATCAAGCGCGACGACATCGAATTTAAGAAGCGCGTCCGCCGACCGCCGGATAATATGGTCAACGCGATGATTTCCTACACGAACGGTCTGGTTTATTCATCGTGTCTGACGCAGATTTACCGTTCGCAGCTCAATCCGACGATTTCGTTTTTGCACGAACCCGGTTTCAGAAGATTTTCGCTCGCTTTGGATTTAGCGGAAGTTTTCAAGCCGATCTTGGCGGACAGAATAATTTTTCGCCTATTTAACAACCGGCAGCTTTCGGAAAAGAATTTCGCGCAGGATTTGAATTTTTGTTATCTGAAAGATTCGGGCAGAAAAACGGTTTTGCAGGAATGGGACAAACGCCTGAATACGACGATTGAACACCGCCGCCTGAAAAGAAAAGTGAGCTACGAAAGATTGATTCGTTTGGAGTGCTATAAACTGGTCAAACATCTCACGGAAGTCGAAGAATACAAAGGCTTTCGCGCCTGGTGGTAAACAAAAAAGTCGTCAGCCTCAAAAAAATCAAGAAAAAACCGCAAACAAAAATCGGATTAAAGTAACAACAAATCTGTTAAAGTATTTCAAAAAAAGAACTTAAACAGCGTCGTCAACCTCCCGCCCTTTTTACACTATCGCCACCCGACGACTGCCCAAGCAAATAAAAGATTGAAAAAAGTTTCTAAATCTAATAAACTCAACAAACATAGTCGTAAAAATACGGCTTTTTAATTGAACCAATATGGAATTGAAACCCTCTTTTGCAAATCCGGCTTCGACCAACGCCGAATCTTTTTAATTGAACCAATATGGAATTGAAACACAAAGGCGCACTTAAAATATCAACTCTTGATCCGGTTTTTAATTGAACCAATATGGAATTGAAACCGACGACGCGCAAGCGTTTTTGTGGCATCAGCTTTACTCTTTTTAATTGAACCAATATGGAATTGAAACCGAAACGGGCGCGACTGCTTCGCGCCTTCGGGCAGTTTTTAATTGAACCAATATGGAATTGAAACTAATAAAAAGCAGTCGGACGATTGGTGGTCAAATTTTTAATTGAACCAATATGGAATTGAAACAAACTTCTTTTTCATACGCATTCAAATCATTTTGAATTTTTAATTGAACCAATATGGAATTGAAACCAAATCTTCTGTGTATTTGTAGATCAGCGAAAAGTTTTTTAATTGAACCAATATGGAATTGAAACATCACAAAGAAATGCAACGCGCTTTAGAAGATGCTATTTTTAATTGAACCAATATGGAATTGAAACATTCTAATAATTATTCACAAAAAAAAGGTGAGTCTGTTTTTAATTGAACCAATATGGAATTGAAACTCGCGTCTGGCGGCTCGGACAAGTGGATGTGATTTGTTTTTAATTGAACCAATATGGAATTGAAACCAAAACAGATCTACTGCGTAAATGGTTTTTTTCTTCGTTTTTAATTGAACCAATATGGAATTGAAACGGAACTTTTAAATTATCCTCGGCGAAAACGTCGAATTTTTAATTGAACCAATATGGAATTGAAACTCAAGATCGTGGGGGGAATAATAAAATCCGCTTTCGTTTTTAATTGAACCAATATGGAATTGAAACACGATCTTTTGAGTATGCTGTTCAACGGTTTCGATCCTTTTTAATTGAACCAATATGGAATTGAAACCATTTCTAAATCAAGAAGATTCTGATTCTGCGTCGTTTTTTAATTGAACCAATATGGAATTGAAACGTCTTAATTCAATAACGTCCGTGCGACTATTACTACATTTTTAATTGAACCAATATGGAATTGAAACAATTTATGACACCCGCTGGCATTAAGAACGTCCGCTTTTTTAATTGAACCAATATGGAATTGAAACCGTTACATCGTTTGGTTCGCGGAGCGTTCCACGTCGCTTTTTAATTGAACCAATATGGAATTGAAACGCGGGTCGAATTATCGTAATCGAGGCTATAAATTTCGCTTTTTAATTGAACCAATATGGAATTGAAACTTGTACTTTTTTCCGGCAACAATAACGAAGTTCGGATTTTTAATTGAACCAATATGGAATTGAAACACGGTCTTTGATGATTTAATTTTCGTTGTGTAGTTTTTTTTTTAATTGAACCAATATGGAATTGAAACGTTTCAAACCGATCTCCGATCTGCACCTTACAGTCGGGTTTTTAATTGAACCAATATGGAATTGAAACCAGCCAAAGCCGCAGCGAAAAGTCCGCCTTTGAACAATTTTTAATTGAACCAATATGGAATTGAAACTTTCATTTGTAATTGTCTGCTTGGTTTTTTCGGATTCTTTTTAATTGAACCAATATGGAATTGAAACACAAATGACACCGATCTCGACAACGTAAAACTTTCGATTTTTAATTGAACCAATATGGAATTGAAACGCCATCCGCGAAGGCTATGATACATTATCGGAAATCAGTTTTTAATTGAACCAATATGGAATTGAAACGCTTCAAGGCAAGTTCGGGATTTTTAACCAAATCCTTTTTAATTGAACCAATATGGAATTGAAACCACATTGAGCGACGCGTCGGTTCTCGAACTTCAGTTTTTTAATTGAACCAATATGGAATTGAAACGTATTAATCTCTGCACGAGATCGTCGAACATCCAGACTTTTTAATTGAACCAATATGGAATTGAAACTGGGCAACGGTTCGCCGGATCGTCTTGAAACTTTGTTTTTAATTGAACCAATATGGAATTGAAACTCTCGCTAAAATTGCAGTTTCCGCATTTCTGTAATCTTTTTAATTGAACCAATATGGAATTGAAACGTCCACTCGAAATCGACATATTTCGATTTTTGGATCGTTTTTAATTGAACCAATATGGAATTGAAACTTTCACATTCAAGATAATCACAAAGCCTTGCTAAATTTTTAATTGAACCAATATGGAATTGAAACTTCGCCGAAAAACCTTTAACCAATCAGGAATTTTTATTTTTAATTGAACCAATATGGAATTGAAACATTTCAAAATGGATCGGCGCGGAAACGAAAAATCCGTTTTTAATTGAACCAATATGGAATTGAAACGCGTTTTGCCTTAGTTTCAGCCTTCATCAAAGCGTTTTTTTAATTGAACCAATATGGAATTGAAACCAATAATCCAAACGATGAGCGCGGAAACGGTTAGAAATTTTTAATTGAACCAATATGGAATTGAAACTCGTTTCCGTCCATTCAGAGCCGCGAAAAGCGTAGTTTTTTTAATTGAACCAATATGGAATTGAAACAATGAGAATTCTTTACCAGATGAGCCTTTTTCTTTAGATTTTTAATTGAACCAATATGGAATTGAAACTCCTGTTTTAAATTTTCTTCTCTCATTCTCTCTCCTTTTTTTAATTGAACCAATATGGAATTGAAACAAAGACAGCAACCACGAACAAGCCGATTAAATTGTTTTTTTAATTGAACCAATATGGAATTGAAACTTTCAACAGGCTTTTCCCTGAAACGAATTGCTTTCAGATTTTTAATTGAACCAATATGGAATTGAAACTCCTGTTTTAAATTTTCTTCTCTCATTCTCTCTCCTTTTTTTAATTGAACCAATATGGAATTGAAACCTTTTCGTTTGCGAGCGCGATGCGATAAAAGTTTTATGTTTTTAATTGAACCAATATGGAATTGAAACGCTTACGACAGTGCAAGGTTATCTAAACAACAAAGGTTTTTAATTGAACCAATATGGAATTGAAACATTTAATAACCCTACTCACTAAGATTTAGTAAGCATTTTTAATTGAACCAATATGGAATTGAAACATTTTAATCAAGAAGAGAAGGACTTCTTGGATAAACGTTTTTAATTGAACCAATATGGAATTGAAACTTTACCGATTGGTGGCGGCAGGACGCTTGAGATGTTATTTTTAATTGAACCAATATGGAATTGAAACATTTAGTTAAATCCAATCTTCCATCATTTACCCAATTTTTAATTGAACCAATATGGAATTGAAACTCAAATGAATTCTTTACCTTCTGGCACGTATCAAAATTTTTAATTGAACCAATATGGAATTGAAACATAAACAAATTATCGGCTGAATCAATTATTAAATTTTTAATTGAACCAATATGGAATTGAAACAAAAGATTCTCGAAGCGATGCGGATGGTTGCCATTTTTAATTGAACCAATATGGAATTGAAACTCTTTATAGGAGAAAAATTATGACGTTAAAGCTGTTGTTTTTAATTGAACCAATATGGAATTGAAACGGTTCAGACTGATCTGCTATCGCTGTGAGCAAAGCGGATTTTTAATTGAACCAATATGGAATTGAAACTTGTATCGAAGAACGCCAGAGAGTTCCGGGAAAGCATTTTTAATTGAACCAATATGGAATTGAAACTTTATAATAAAAAGGCTTTCTAGGGCTATCTCTGCTTGATTTTTAATTGAACCAATATGGAATTGAAACATCATTTTCACGCCGGAAGCCATCGAAAAGGTCAATTTTTTTAATTGAACCAATATGGAATTGAAACTCGGCTACCTGAGTCTGGGCAACACGGCGACTATCTATTTTTAATTGAACCAATATGGAATTGAAACCTGTGCGTTTGCGTTCAGCCAAAACCGCGTCGTTTGCTTTTTAATTGAACCAATATGGAATTGAAACGTGCGTCGTCGGAAAAAGGAAAATCGGACATTTGGGATTTTTAATTGAACCAATATGGAATTGAAACGCGATGATGATACGCATCGCCGGGAAAAAGGAGGAACTTTTTAATTGAACCAATATGGAATTGAAACACACTTCTGCCGACACCATTACGGAGCAACGCAAGTTTTTAATTGAACCAATATGGAATTGAAACCCTGTCGAAACGGGCAATTATTTAGAGAAAAAGCGGTTTTTAATTGAACCAATATGGAATTGAAACCATAGGCGACCGCGAAGTGTTTGAAACTTGTCCTTCTTTTTAATTGAACCAATATGGAATTGAAACGACAGCGCGGATTTTTGACCGAAGCATCATTTGAATTTTTAATTGAACCAATATGGAATTGAAACACCAGCAGAAATTGTTTTTGCCTTTTGATTTGAAATCTTTTTAATTGAACCAATATGGAATTGAAACAACACCTTTGTCGTGGTAAGAAAGCGATTGAATCGCTTTTTAATTGAACCAATATGGAATTGAAACGATAACGTAAACTTCCGCATTGACCGAAACGTGCGTTTTTTAATTGAACCAATATGGAATTGAAACTTGAGCGCGAAAAAGCGTCGGGCTTTTCGCAGCGTCTTTTTAATTGAACCAATATGGAATTGAAACAATATTACAACCGAAACCGTTACCGGAAGCGGTGCGCTTTTTAATTGAACCAATATGGAATTGAAACCTGTGCGTTTGCGTTCAGCCAAAACCGCGTCGTTTGCTTTTTAATTGAACCAATATGGAATTGAAACGTGCGTCGTCGGAAAAAGGAAAATCGGACATTTGGGATTTTTAATTGAACCAATATGGAATTGAAACGTGCGTCGTCGGAAAAAGGAAAATCGGACATTTGGGATTTTTAATTGAACCAATATGGAATTGAAACGCGATGATGATACGCATCGCCGGGAAAAAGGAGGAACTTTTTAATTGAACCAATATGGAATTGAAACACACTTCTGCCGACACCATTACGGAGCAACGCAAGTTTTTAATTGAACCAATATGGAATTGAAACCCTGTCGAAACGGGCAATTATTTAGAGAAAAAGCGGTTTTTAATTGAACCAATATGGAATTGAAACCATAGGCGACCGCGAAGTGTTTGAAACTTGTCCTTCTTTTTAATTGAACCAATATGGAATTGAAACGACAGCGCGGATTTTTGACCGAAGCATCATTTGAATTTTTAATTGAACCAATATGGAATTGAAACACCAGCAGAAATTGTTTTTGCCTTTTGATTTGAAATCTTTTTAATTGAACCAATATGGAATTGAAACAACACCTTTGTCGTGGTAAGAAAGCGATTGAATCGCTTTTTAATTGAACCAATATGGAATTGAAACGATAACGTAAACTTCCGCATTGACCGAAACGTGCGTTTTTTAATTGAACCAATATGGAATTGAAACTTGAGCGCGAAAAAGCGTCGGGCTTTTCGCAGCGTCTTTTTAATTGAACCAATATGGAATTGAAACAATATTACAACCGAAACCGTTACCGGAAGCGGTGCGCTTTTTAATTGAACCAATATGGAATTGAAACTAAAACAAGCGAAGTTCGGGAAATTATTCAGACGCGATTTTTAATTGAACCAATATGGAATTGAAACAACAATACTTTAAATACTATTACGAATAGTTACCCGTTTTTAATTGAACCAATATGGAATTGAAACTCGAAAAGGTCAATTCCAATATTGAACAAAGACGCAATTTTTAATTGAACCAATATGGAATTGAAACACGATTAAAGGAGAAATGAAAATGAAAGATGAAAAATTTTTAATTGAACCAATATGGAATTGAAACATCTGCGAAATAAAATCAATCGGTTCTTTTGCTTCCTTTTTAATTGAACCAATATGGAATTGAAACTATGTCAGATATGTTCATAAAGCGCGTCCGCTGATTTTTTTAATTGAACCAATATGGAATTGAAACACGAAAACGGATTCTGCGTTTTCGGTTCTCTGCCGTTTTTTAATTGAACCAATATGGAATTGAAACGATTATTGTTGTAGCCAGCGGCGCGAGAATCTTCTTTTTAATTGAACCAATATGGAATTGAAACCTTGGCGCGAACGGAACTTGCACGGTCTGTTTATACAAATTCAATCCGGCGCAGTAAATCATACATTCCTTCGGCTGTATATTTGACCGCAAATTCTGCTCGACCTGTTGAAAAACAGACTGTTTGATTTTATACATAACTCGAATAATTTACTAAACAATTTTTCAATATTTAAATTTGAAACGGTTATTTTCCATTTATTCAATTTCTATTTCCAATTTTTCCGATGTCAGAAGTTTCCGACTGATGATCGAGAATTAAGGTTTTTGCCGGAGTTTTAGTAATTTAGGAATTTGAAAGAAAAAACCTGCTTCATAAATCGCTTCTGAGGCGTTTTTATAACCAAAGCCTTGTTAAAAAAAATCATTTCTTAATTTTGAGTATTTTGGCGGAGAATCGAACAAAAATGGATTTACTTTTTTTGTGCGTCCCTGATAGATTTTGAGTGTTTATCTTTATTTAACCGCGAGTCTTTGGACATAGATTTGTGTGGTTTTGATATTGCTGTGTCCGAGTGCTTCCTGCGTTTCCGCCATTGATTCCGAATATTCGGAAACGATTTTGGCAAATGTGTGAGGCAGCCTGTGAATGTGTAACCTTGAGCTATATATCTTTTAAAATATGTAAATTAAATTTTTCTCGGCAGCTATAATATTTTACTTTTGGCAGGCTTTTAGATTTCTTATTTTACACAAAAATTTTCCAGACTATTGACTTATTTCGCTCAGATATTGATTCGTCTTTAAAATTAAAACGCAGGTTTGGCTATGAGTGATTTCGCCGTTCATTACCTTTTGAACCGCTTTTTCGAGTTTCATTTTCACTGTTTGAATTTCTTCGGTATTTTCCGGTTTGGGTTCACCGAATGTCAAACGGCGGGCGAGATACAGATGCGCGGTGCTGTTTGTGATCGAGGTATTATCTACTGTTTTGCCGAGATTCGTCCATTCTTCGGCTTCGATTCCGAGTTCTTCTTTGGCTTCTCTTTTGGCGGTTTCCAAAATACTTTCGTCTTCAACTGCTCCTGAAGCGGCTTCCAAATCCTTCCGTTCAAGTGCGTAGCGAAATTGTTCGGTCAGATAGACAAAATCGTTTTCATCAATCGGCAGAACCGACGCGCCCGCCGGAAAACGAATCGTCGCATATTTGCTGTCTTGACCGTCGGGACGCACTACCTCATCTTCTAAAACTTTGAAATGGTCATTTTCAAAAACTGTTTTCGTGTCTTTTATCGTCCAATTTCCGTTTTTTCTCATTAGCGTTTCTTCCTTCACGCAAACTGATTTCGTATTTTTATAATTTGAAAATTGCAATAAAAATTAAAAGCCGATATTTCTAAAGACTTTTAAGGGTTTTAAGTTGAAAAATCAAAAAATTAATCGTTTTTGCCGAGATTTCCGCCGCCTTGTTTTCCGCCGCCGCTTTTGTTCTGCCCTTTTTGTCCTTTGCCTTCCTGCCCGCCTTTGCCGCGTTCGCCTTGTCCGCCTTTTCCGACTTTGCCCGCGCCTTGTTTGCCCAAACCGCTTTCGCCGCGCGGATCGCTCTGACCTTGTTTATCTTTATTTTGCGCCATATTATTTTTCTCTCCTTAAAATTTTGAAATTGATAAAGTTTTTTTTGCCGACGGCAAATTAAAACCTTCCGAATTGAATTTTAGGACAGACAAATTTTATTTACTGTTCGCTAAGTTACAGTCTAACTTCGAGAAAAAAATTATAATAAATTCAATTTAACAGAATCCGGTCGAAAAAAGTTAAAAAATTTTGATACAAAAAGGAGAACAGAAAATTATGGCGAACAACGAACCACAGCAAAAATCGAAAAAAGAAAAAAGACAAGAAGCCGATTCTTCCGGCAGCGGACAAAAAGGCGCGACGCAGGAAGGCGACGGCGAACAGCAGGGCGGCGGTCAAGAGGCAAGCAGCGGCGGACGCTCAAAAGGCGGCGGACAAAAAGGCGGCGGACAGGACGGCGGGCAGGGCGATTAATTTGTTCCGACTTTTTTTGCCGCAAAAGCATTTTTCAGATGACAAACTCGCACTACTGTAATTTAACAGACAGAACCGGAAATTCTTTTCCGGTAATCTGCTCCTAGCTTTTCAATTGAAGAGCGTGAAAATCGAACGCGCGTAAAATCTTATGCCGCGTTTGAAAATTTTATTTACAACAAGGAAGGTAAAAAAATATGAACAAACAATCAACCGGAAACACCGGCACAAAAGACGAAACATTTAATCTGGTCAGCATACTTTATCACGCGCTGCAAAGTGCGGAAACGATTGACAAATACATCGAAAACGGCGGACAAGGCGGCGGCGATGAGTTGAATCAATTTTTCCGCGAAACCAAAGAAGAAAACAGCCGCCGTGCAGACCGTGCCAAAGAACTTTTGGCGCAGCATCTCGGTCAAAGTCAGGGTGCAGGATCAGGAAGATAGTTTTATTACAAATCTTCAGCGTTTTTAATTGCCGTCCGCCGAAAAAATTTCTTTTTTGCGGGCGGCAATTTACAAAGCCTATATTTTGCCGAATTACCGTGCAATAATCGAAAAAAATATAAAAATGAACGAACAAGACAAAAATTCAAAAACAGATTTTGATAACGAACCGGATATTCAGCCGAGCGAGCCGAAAAATGAAGATTCAAACGTCGAAAACAAAAGCGGCGATCCGGGACGCACACCCGGCAAAGCCGAAGGCAGCCGCGAAATCGTCGAAGAAGACTTGGAGCAAAAAAATCAAGGGATAAAATAATTTTTTTTCTCCGACGATTCCGAAAAATAACCGCGATTTGAAAAAATCTGCGGTTTTTTGTTTTTAATGTTTTATTGATTACAAAAAAAAAATTTTGAAACCTTTAACATCAATTTATAAGACATAAATTTTGTCTGTTCGGCTCAAACGACAAGTTTTGCCGAAAAATTTTTAACACAAGCGAGGGGAAGTATTTTTATGAAAAGATTTTTTGGAATCAGCGCGGTTTTGCTGACCGCGCTCGTTACGGCGGCTGTTTTTGGCGTAAATGTAATCGGTCAAAACAGTTTTTATACCAAAGCGGCGCAGAGCAATATGGCGGAAATCGAACTCAGCCGGTTGGCTCTGCAAAAATCAAATAGCGAAGAAATAAAGCAGTTCGCGCAGCGGATGATTGAAGATCACACGGCGGCGGGCGAAAAATTAAGACAACTGGCGGCGGACAAAAATATCACGCTGCCGAATGATGTCAACAGCAAACAAAAAAGCGCAAAACGAAAACTTGAACGGCTTTCGGGCGACAAATTCGACAGCCAGTTTATCAAACAAATGGTCAAAGACCACGAAACGGCGGTCAGGCTTTTTGAAAGACAAACCGAACGCGGCGACGACGCGGAAACAAAGGCGTTTGCCGAAGAAACGCTGCCGATTCTGCGTTCACATCTCGAAACGGCGCGTTCGATGTCCGGCGATATGAAAAATATGAATCGCGGCAATATGAAAAATGACCGCGATATGAATATGAATCCAAATCGAAATATGAACTCAAATCGAAATATGAATTCAAACAGCAATTGAAATATGAGTTCAAACTCGAACAGCAATGTTAACCGTCCGTAAGCGACAAATATTGAGCTTAAAAGGGCGGACAATCAAGATTTCGGCGGCTGTTTAATGTGTCGCCGGATAATACAGCCTTTTCACTTTTAGCCATAAATTGAAAAGGTTCGGAAAATAAACAATAAACAAATACAAGGAGGTTTAGAAATGGCAAACAGAAACAGAAATCAAGATTACGAAGGCAATTATGAAAATCGCGGCGGTTCAAATTACGACCGTCAAGATTACGGCTCGTCGAACTACGGCGGCAGCGGCGGTTACGCGGAATATGACCGCAGACAGAGCAATTACGGCGGCGGTCAGCAATACGGGCAAGGCTCGTCGGGCGGCGGTTACGGCGCGTCAAATCGCGGTTATGAAGGCGATTACGGTTCGTCAAATCGCGGTTACGGAGAAGATTATTCAAATTACGGTTCGTCAAATCGCGGCTCGATGGGCGGCGGAATGAATCGCGGCGGCGGTTACGGAAACGAATCGGGACGCGGTTCGATGGGCGGCGGTTATTCTTCCGGTCAGGGCGGTTACGGAAATTACGGCGAAAGCGGACGCGGCGATTACGGCGGCGGTGGTTACGGCGGAAGCAGTTATGGCGGAAACTACGGCGGCGGTTCGATGGGCGGCGGCAATTATGGCGGCGGTCAATCCGATTACGGACGAAGCGGTTACGGTTCAAGCGGTTCGGATTACGGACGAAGCGGCTACGGCGGCGGACAATCCGGCTATGGTCGAAGCGGTTCAGGCGGCTCGGATTACGACAGTTACTCGAATCAGGAAAGTTACGGCGGCGGTTATTCAAATCGCGGCGGCGGCGAATCCGATTATTCGAGCGGCGGCGGTTACGGCAGCCGGCAGCAGATCGGCGGACATCGCGGAAAAGGTCCGAAAAATTATTCGCGTTCGGACGACCGGATTAAAGAAGACATTAACGACCGTCTGACCGATCATTCAAATCTCGACGCGACGCATATCGAAGTTCAGGTCGAGAACGGCGACGTTACTTTGACCGGAACGGTTGACAGCCGCAACGCCAAAAGAATGGCGGAAGACATCGCCGAAGAAGTTTCGGGTGTCGGCAACGTCGAAAACCGTGTTCGCGTTAAAAAAGAAGATTCTTCCAATCAGGAAAATTCTTCGTCGTCGGCATCAAGCGGAAATTCCGAAATGAGTTCGACTTCATCCGAGTCGGGCGAAAGTTCTTCCGGCGGAAAAGGCAAAAGCAAAACGGCGACAAGTTAATTGAACGGCAAAACTTAAAACCGGAACGCGGATTGTAAAAAATCTGCGTTCCGCATTTTTAATGAATCGGTAAATAATTCCGGTTTGGCAAAGGAGAAAATTTATGAATACGACGACAGCGAAAACAGCGCAGATTTCAGGCGAAGACAGAGAATTTATGACCGAAGCGGCGCACGCCGGAGCAGCGGAAGTCGAAGCCGGAAAATTGGCACTCGAAAAATCGGAAAATGAGTAAGTCCGGCAATTCGCGCAGCGAATGATTGACGATCACACGAAGGCGAATGAAGAATTGCAGCAATTAGCCGCGAAAAAGGGCGTAACCTTGCCGGGCGAACCCGACAAACAGCAAAAAGAAACGGCTGAAGAATTGTCCGAATTTTCGGGCGAAGATTTTGATGTGGAATATATGGACGTTCAGATCAGCGATCACGACACGGTAATCGGTTTTTTTTGAAATCGAAGCCGACGAAGGTTCGGACGCGGATGTAATCGCCTACGCTTTAAAAACTTTGCCGAAACTCAGAGCGCATTTGGAAATGGCGGAAAATATCAGCGACAATTTATAATCCGTCAGCGACAATTTATAATCCGTCAGCGAAAATCGAACAATTTGTATTATGTGCGACAGTAAGAGGCATTTGCCTTTTGCATAATCGGAGAAAATTTCACGATTTCCGGCGAACCATTGCCGAATTTTGTGAAAAATTTAAGCAACAATAAACTAAAATTGTCGGAAAATTTTATTTTCGACGGCTGAAAACCGCAGATTTAGATATTCGCGGCAAATTAACGAACAAGGGAGAAAATTATGTTTTATCAAGACGGAAAATTACAATACGAAGTGCGCGTGGACAAACCGAATCCGGTTTTTGCCCGCGCTTTGCAGCAGGCAATCGGCGGCGTTGAAGGCGAAATTCGCGTGATGATGCAGTATCTGTTTCAGGCGTGGGGTTCGCGCGGACCGAAGAAATACCGCGATATGCTGCTCAACACAGGAACGGAAGAAATCGCGCATATCGAAATGCTGGCAACGGCAGTGGCTTTGAATCTCGAAGGTTCGCCGATGGTTGTCAAAGAAGAAGCGGCGGAACAAAATCCGATGATTGCGGCGATTATGGGCGGAATGAATATGCGTCATTTTCTTTCGACGGGAATGGCGGCACTGCCGGAAAACTCGAACGGCGTGCCGTTTAACGCTTCGCACGTTTACGCTTCGGGCAATATCGCCGCCGATATGTTCGCCAATGTTACGGCGGAATCAAACGGCAGAGTTTTGGCGTGTCGTTTGTGGGAGATGACCGATGACGCGGGAATGAAGGATATGCTTTCGTTTTTGATCGCCAGAGATACGATTCACCAGCAGCAATGGCTCGCCGTGATCGAAGAACTCGGCGGCTACGAAGGCGTTCTGCCGATTCCGAACAGTTTTCCGCAGTCGGAAGAAGTTCAGGATATGAATTACGTTTATCTGACAACCGCCGTGGACGGCGCGAATAAACCGGAAGGACGTTTCACAAGCGGCACGTCGCTCGACGGCAAATCCGAATACACGACGCGCCAAGCCGAACCGCACGGAGGAGAGCCGAAACTCGCGCCGCCGATTCCCGAAGGTTACGCGCAAAAAGAGCAGATGCAGGACGGCATTTCCGGGATGATCGAGAATATCAAGGACACGATTGCCGGTTAGCTTCTAAACTTTCTAAAATCCGATGCAGCCCGAAATCAACGAACAAACGTAAAACAGGCTGACAGCCTGTTTTAACCTTCGTATAGCCTTTTAGACATTTATTCGCCCGATTTTTGTTCGGTTTTATTATTCTTCTGCTGTTTCGCGTCCTGTTGGTTTCCTTCGCCGATTTCGAGGCTTCGTCCGCCGGATTTCTGCTGAGGCAAAGGCATCGTAACTTCCAGAACGCCGTTGTTAAAATTAGCTTTTGCCGCGTCCAAATCAACGCCTTCGGGCAGCGGAATCGAACGATAGAAACTGCCGTAACTTCTTTCGGTGTAAAACGAACCTTCTTCCGAACGCTCGTTTTCGCTTTGCCGTTCGCCGCGAATGATGATCCGGTCGTTTTCGATGTCAACATTGATGTCGTCCTTCGACATTCCGGGCAAATCCGCCTGCACGACGAGATCGTTTCCGCGCCGGAAAACTTCCGTCTGCGGCGAAAAATCACTCGTCATCAATTGATCGAATCCGCCGCCGAAGTCCGATGACATCAAACCGCCGCCGAAACCGAAATCGTCAAAAAGCCGATCCATTTCCTGAGAAAAACGGCTCATAAACGAAAACGGATTCATCGAAGAATACTGCCCGCCGGACGATACTCCGCGATTTTGCCCGTCGCGTGTCAACTGTTGTGACTGTTGCGGTTGATTCGCTCCCGCCTGACGCGACGACGGCGTTTGAGTTTGTTCCTCTGCCTGTAAATTTACGTCCGCTTGATTGTTGTCCTGCTGCTTGTTTTGTTCGGATTGATTGTTTTCCTGCTGTTTATTTTGTTGTTTGTCTGCTGCTTTTTTTGTCTGTGCCATAAATTTTTACCTCCTTGTATTTTGTTTTCAGCGCGATGGCTCGCGCTGTTGAATATGTGAAATAGACTGTCAGTCTGTTTCACGTTTTTTAGTAATCCGCAAATATTTTTTACGGAAGTTTTCTGTCGCTTTTCACGCCCAAAAGACGCGCCGGAAAAGTCGCAAAATTTTCTATCTCGATCTGCGGCGTTTTGCCGTCATTTGAATCCCAGCGAACACGCGCGGCGGCGATGTATGTGCCTTCGCCTTTGCCTGTTTTCGGGTTTATAAAAAGTTCGATCACGCCGAACGGATAATCGAGCGAGCGATAACCGTAACGCAGTTCGGCGAACTGCGTCCAACGCCGGAAAACGACGAAAATCCGCCGGTTGCCGTTCTCATCTCGTTCGCGCACGACATTGACCGGAACGCCGATGTTCGCGCCGACGGAAAATCTGCCGAGTTCTTGGTCGTCAATCGCGTCCAAAACCTCGTCCTGACCTTTATCTTTTAAAATGCCCAAATAATTTTGCGCCTGTTCGTCAGACGTATAACCCGTAATATCGAGCGTAAAAGTTGCCGTAATGGTTCTGGGGCTGAAACCGCTGCCGTAATAAATGACCGTTCCCGTAAATCTCTCCCTGCCCTGCGCGTTCGCATTAACGGATGCGAACGCGCAAAAAGTTAAAAGCAAAAACGCCGTTAAAATGTTTGATTTTTTCATTTATTCCCCCTTGATTTTTCAATTGTTTCTCTAAATTTGCCGCCGCTGCATTTTCAATTAAAACAGCCGTTAAGTAAAAGCGGCACACATCGCGCCGTGAAAATCTGAGCAGGACGGAAAGCCAAGTTTTCAATTAACGGCTGTCTAAACAGAATAATCGAAAGAAAAATTTTTGTTTGTTTTATAGATTACAGTAAAAAAATTTTGTTGTGGTTAAATTGATTTTGAGTTTTTTTAACTTAGCAAACGGGCGGGAATAATTGTCTAAATGCCGATAGAATTTCTTTAATAAATTGAAAATAAAAATCGAATTAGTTTTTTGTAAATACTTAAATATGAACCTGCCGGAAACAAAGGGAAAATTGGTGATTATCGGTGGTGCGGAAGATAAAACGGGCGGCGCGAAGGCAAAACTCTTGCGATGACCGATGTCAAAATTCACGTTTTGCCCAAAAAAGCACCGTTTTGACATAGAAAAAAGATGTCTAATAACGAAAGGAATTTCCAGACGCTAAACCTCGTAAAACAGGCTGTCAGCCTGTTTAATCTGCGCCGGGAAAACGATACTTTTTTATTCGCAACGCGCCGGAACAGGCTAACAGCCTGTTTTACGATTGATTTACACTTTTGACCCAATTATAAAAAATCATTTTTAATTTTCTCATATTTGGAGATGTGTTAAACAAATTTTTTATGAAAATCGGTTTTTTTGTATTGCACGTTACAGAAACCAAAAGAATAATTGCGTAAATTACAAAAAAGACTTCCAAAATCGAGTGGAGAAGTATCAATAAAATGCAAACGGCATCAACGAATCAACAATTATCGAAAAACAAAATTGAAAAATCTAATCGAACGGCTTCGGAAAAATCAAACAGGAACGTCGGCAAAACCGAAAGAATCGCGTCGGCAATCGGCGGCGGCGCGTTGACCGCTTACGGCTTGAAACGCGGCGGTTGGACGGGCGTTTTATTGGCACTCGCGGGCGGCGCGTTCGTCAAGCGCGGCGTTACCGGATATTGCGAAGTCTATGATGCACTCGGCGTGGATGGCGCGAAGGAAAAGAACGCAAACGTCAGCGTCGAAGGCGGCGCGGGCGTGAAAGTCGAAGAAAGCATAATAATTGAAAAATCGCCCGAAGAATTATATCGTTTCTGGCGGAATTTTGAGAATTTGCCGCAGGTGATGAGTCATCTCGAACGGGTTGAAACACGCGGCGCGGGCAGTAAATCGCATTGGGTTGCCAAAGCTCCGTTCGGTCAAACGGTTGAATGGGACGCGGAAATTATCACCGATCATCCCGGAGAAATGATCGCGTGGCGTTCGCTGGAAAATTCCGAAGTGGCAAACGCCGGATCGGTTCATTTTACGCCCGCCGCAAACGGAACGCAGGTGCGCGTCGTGCTGAAATACGATCCGCCGGGCGGAAAAATTGGCGCGGCAGTCGCCAAATTATTCGGCGAAGAACCCGAAATGCAAATTGCGGACGATTTGCGACGTTTTAAAGGGTTGATGGAATCAAACGAACTGGCGCAAAAGGCGAAATTTGCTTGAGAATTAAGCAGACGAGGAAAGTAATTAAGTAAACCGCCAAACGTAAAACAGGCTGTTAGCCTGTTTTACGTTTGTTCGGCAAATTTAACAATAAAAACCAAGGGAAATATATGTCGGAAAATCCACAGGAAAAACAGCAGAAACCGCCGTTTGACGAGCAAAAACAACAACCGCCGGGCAGCGAAGCGGAAATGGAAAACGCGCCCGATTACGGCGAGCAAAGTTATCGCGGCGCGGACAAATTAAAAGGCAAAACGGCGATTATCACTGGCGGTGATTCGGGCATCGGACGCGCCGTCGCGTTGGCGTTTGCGCGTGAAGGCGCGGATGTGCTTGTTTCGTATTTGAACGAAGAAGAAGACGCACGGGAAACGCGCCGCGTCGTTGAAGATGCCGGACAAAAATGTTTATTGATTCCCGGCGACATCGGCGATGAATCGCATTGCCAAAAAATCGTCGAACAGGCAAAAAATGAATTCGGGCAAATTGATATTTTAGTCAACAACGCCGCGTTTCAGATGGCGCACGAAGGACTTTTGGATTTGCCGTCGGACGAGATCGAAAAGACTTTTCGGACGAATATTTTGGCGATGTTTTATTTGTGCAAAGCCGCGCTGCCCGAAATGAAAGCGGGCGGCGCGATTATCAACACGGCTTCGATTGAAGCCTATGAACCCGCGCCGACGCTGCTTGCTTACGCGGCGACAAAGGGCGCGATTGTCAATTTTACAAAAGGCTTAAACAAAGCCGCGATGAAACAAGGAATCCGCGTCAACGCCGTTGCACCCGGTCCGGTTTGGACACCGCTTATTCCTTCGACGATGCCGCCCGAAGAGGTCGAAAAATTCGGCAAAGACACGCCGATCAAGCGACCCGCGCAGCCCGCAGAACTCGCGCCCGCTTATGTTTTTTTGGCTTCGGACGAAGCGAGTTATATCAGCGGCGAAATTCTGGGCGTAACCGGCGGCAAACCGCTTCCGTAATTTTTAAAAAAGATGGACAAAGACATTAGATTGCCGACCGGCGGCGAAAAACATAAGTTTATTTTCTGCACGGGGATTGAAAACAGTTACCCGACGATTATCGGGCGCGACGGCACGGAAAAGCGCGTTGACCAGATGGAACTTTGCGGTCATTACGAGCATTGGCGCGAAGATTTTCGTCTGGTGCGCGAACTCGGAATGAATTATCTGCGTTACGGTCCGCCGTATTACAAAACGCATCTCGCACCCGGCAAATACGATTGGGATTTTGCGGACGAAACTTACGACGAACTGAAACGGCTCGAAATCACGCCGATCACCGATCTGTGTCATTTCGGCGTTCCCGATTGGATAAGGGATTTTCAAAACCCGGATTTTCCCGAATATTTCGCCGAATACGCCGAAGCCTTCGCCCGCCGCTACAATTGGACGCGGCTTTACACGCCGGTCAACGAAATTTTTATCACCGCGCTTTTTTCGGCACAATACGGCTGGTGGAACGAGCGTTTGCAGTCGGATAAAGCCTTTGTCAACGCCTTGAAAAATCTCGCCTGTGCCAATATTTTGGCGAAAGAAGCGATTTTGAGCGTTCAGCCCGATGCACTTTTTATTCAAAGCGAAACGACCGAATATTTTCATCCGTTAGAGCCGGAAGCCAGAGAACTCGCCGAATTTTACAACGAAAAACGGTTTCTCTCGCTCGATCTTTGTTACGGTTACGATATGCGGGCGTGTATGTATCTGTATTTGACCGACCACGGAATGAAACGCGAAGAATACGAATGGCTGATGCACCGCGGACGCAGAATAAAGCCGCATTGCGTGATGGGCAACGATTATTATCACACCAACGAGCATTACGTCTCCGCCGACGGCGAAATCACCGATTCGGGCGAAATTTTCGGTTATTATGTTATTACCAAACAGTATTATGACCGTTATCACTTGCCCGTGATGCACACCGAAACCAACTTGAAAGATGCTGAAAAAGCTCCGGCGTGGCTCAGAAAACAGTGGGAAAATATGATTCGCCTGCGCGAAGACGGCGTGCCGATCATCGGTTTTACGTGGTATTCGCTGATTGATCAAATTGACTGGGACACGGCTTTAAGAGAAGACAACGGTAATGTCAATCCACTCGGACTTTACGATCTGAACCGTCAAATCCGTCCCGTCGGCGAGGCTTACAAAAAATTGATCGAACAGTGGCGCAAACTTCTGCCGACGGAAAGCCGAAGCCTTGATATAAATCAATCTTTTACGGCTTGAACGTAAGACAGACTGTATGGTTTTTGAAAAAAAACCACCGCAATAAATTGATCGAGTGAAACGCGGAGCGGACTGGAGCGCGGGGCGTTCCCCGCTTGCAATGAGCATCGCTTCGACGCGAAAAAGCCGCTATTTACTCGAACGCCGCATTATTAAACATTTTTTTCGCGCTTTCGCGCTCATTGCAACCGGGACGGGTTGCGCTCCAGTCCGCTCCGCGTTTTTACGATATTTATTTTTCAAAAAACATTAGCAAAAATCAACAATCTCGCTCGCGCCGTCGCCCGCCCGAAAAAGATAAACGTCCGGCGCAAAACCGAATTTTTCCGAATAATCCCGAACGATTTTTTTTTGAAAATTTTCAAAAGCATCAC
Source organism: Pyrinomonadaceae bacterium (assembly GCA_965214585.1). GTDB lineage: Bacteria > Acidobacteriota > Blastocatellia > Pyrinomonadales > Pyrinomonadaceae > JAHCHG01. The sequence goes on from OZ243957.1 coordinate 2,855,652, forward strand.
GTTTCAGCAAATTCACCGTGCAGCCGCCGAAACCGCCGCCGGTCATTCTCGCGCCGCAAACTCCTTCGATTTTTCCGGCGATTTCAACCAGCAGGTCGAGTTCGGCGCAGCTGACTGCGTAATCGTCGCGCAAGGATTCGTGCGAGGCGAACATCAATCGCCCGACTTCTTTCAAGTCGCCTTTTCGCAGATTCTCCGCCGCACGAAGCGTTCTTTTATTTTCGCCGATAACGTGCCGACAGCGGCGTTTTATTTTATCGGGCAAAAGATTTTTAAACTTTTCAAAATCGCTTTCGCTCACGTCGCGCAGACTTTTGATTTCCGGCAGTTTTTCGCGCAAAATCTCAACGCCCGTTTCGCACTCCGAACGGCGCACGTTGTATTCGCCCGCCGCAAGTTCGTGGCTGACGTTTGAATTGCAGACGGCAATGACCGTATCACCCAAATCGAGCGGAATTTGTTCGATTTTAAGCGAACGGCAATCAAGCAGAAGCGCGTGACTTTTTCTGCCGAACGCGGACGCGAACTGATCCATAATTCCCGAACGAACGCCGACGAATTCGTGTTCGGCACGCTGCGCGGCAAACGCCAATACGGTTCGATTGATTTCGATGTCGTTTAAGGCAAGCAAAGCGTATCCGACGGAAATTTCCAGAGAGGCGGACGAAGAAAGCCCCGCGCCGACGGGAACATCCGAAGAAAAAATCAAATCCGCGCCGCTTTTCAAGCCGAACCTTTCGCCGACGCACCGCGCCGCGCCTTCAACGTAATCAATCCAATTTCCGCGCCTTTTAATCGCTTCTTCGCGCAAATCAAACGAAAATTTTTCGCCGACATCAAGCGCGTGAACATTTATTTTTAAATCATCACGCCTCGCGCCGGCAACCAAAGTTTCGCGGTCAATGGCAAACGGCAAAACAAAACCGTCGTTGTAATCGGTGTGTTCGCCGATCAAATTAACTCTGCCGGGAGCGCGAAAAACGCGCGGATTTAACCCGTAAATTTGTCTGAATTTTTCGCGCAGTTCCGCCATTTTCATTTTTCGATTTTCCATTCGACAGGCTCGACTAAATTCCGCAGTTCCGCCGCTTTTTCTTCGGGCAGAGTGTCGTTAATAAACATTCCCGCGCCGGTTTCGCTTCCGGCGACAAATTTCAATTTCGTGGCGGATCGCATCGGCGGGTAAAATTCGATGTGAAAATGATAAAAATCGTAATTCGCCGCGTCGCTTGGTCGTGAGTGAATCGCCATAATATACGGAAAAGACACACTGAAAAGCCGATCAAAAGCCGACAAAATTTGTTTGAGAATTTCCGCCAAATCCATTTCTTCCCGCCGCGAAAAATCGGTCAACGCTTGCAGATGTCGCTTCGGCGAGATGTGCGTTTCATACGGATAACGGGCAAAAAAAGGGACGTAGGCGATAAAAGATTCATTTTCGGCAACGACTCTTTTTGTAAATCTTTTTTCTTCCCGCAAAATGTCGCAGAGCAGACAATTTCCCTTTTCGGCTTTGTATTCCCGCGTCTGTTTGAGTTCTCTTTCAATACGCGGCGGCACGAACGGGTAAGCGTAAATCTGCCCGTGCGGATGATACAGAGTTACGCCGACGGCTTCGCCTTTATTTTCAAAAATAAAAACGTATCGAATAAAATCAAGCAAATCTAGTTCTTTAAAGCGATGCCGCCAAACTTTGACGAGTTTGTAAATTTGCTCGACGGGTTCGTTTGCCAGCGAAGTCGTGTGATCGGGGGAGTAAATAATCACTTCGCAAACGCCCTGCGAAGGTCGCACCGGATAAAGTTCGGTTGAAGCAATCGCGGGCGTTTCCGGTTCTCGTTGAAGGCTCGGAAATTTATTTTCAAAAACAGCAATATCGTAAGTATCAAAGGGAACTTCGGTTGGAAAACCGCCCGCTTTTGTCGGGCAAAGCGGGCAAAAATCCTTCGGCGGCAAAAACGTGCGTTCCTGCCGCTTAGTCGCCGTCGCCGTCCATTCGCCCAAAAGCGGATTCCATCGTAGTTCAGACATTTTTTTCCTCAACGGTTTCGCGGCGAGGCTTCGATTTTTTATCGGTTTCCGAAGATGAATTTGAAAGCGATTCGTCAAAGTCGTAAAAGATCATACAACGTCCGTCCGCCAAAGCAATTGTGCGGATTTGCATCAGCGGTGAATCGTCTGAATCTACGCTTTTATTTTTCATCGAACCGTTTGCGAAATTATGTTTCAATTTTATCAATCTCTTAAATGTAAAGCAGACTAACAGCCTGTTTTACGGTGTCTAAAAATTGGCAGCCGCTTTGCCTTTGCCGTTTCCATCCGGTTTTATCGGAACAACCGGAATTGACATCGGAATTTTTCGTTTTACCGCCGTCAAAACCGTCGCGTCCCGGCGTTTCATTTTTTCGATTTTGCCGTATTCAGTTAATGCCTGCGCGACGATCTGATCCATATTGTAGTATTTGTAGGTCGCCAGTCTGCCGACAAAATGCACGTCGTCGCGTTCGTCAGCCAACCGTTTGTATTCATTGTAAATTTCGGCGTTTTCCTTGCGCGGAATCGGGTAATACGGATCGCCTTCCGCTTGCGGATATTCATAAACGACGCTCGTTTTGCGGTGTTCCTGTCCGGTTAAGTATTTAAATTCCGTGATGCGCGTATATGCCTGTTCGTTCGGATAATTGACAACCGGCGCGTCTTGGAATTTTTCGCCGTCGTGAGTTTCGTGTTTGAATTCCAGCGAGCGATACGGCAGTTTTCCGTAGCGGTAATTGAAAAACGAATCAACCGGACCTGTGTAAATCATTTGTTTATAAGAAATTTCATTTTCGATTTCGCGGTAATCGCAGTTAAGCATTATTTTGATGTTCGTTGACGCGAGCATTTTTTCAAACATTTTCGTGTAGCCGTGTTTCGGCATCGCTTGAAAAGAGTCGGTAAAATATCGGTCATCGCGGTTTGTTCTGGTCGGAACGCGGGACGTAACCGAAGCGTCCAGTTCCGACGGGTCGAGTCCCCATTGTTTGCGGGTGTAGCCGCGAAAAAACTTTTCGTAAAGTTCGCGCCCGACTTTTGAAACGACGACATCTTCCGAAGTTTTGATATACTCGACGGGTTCGGCGAGTTTTTCAAAAAATTCCTCCGCCTCGAAAGCCGTCAGATTCTGCCCGTAAAGTTTGTTGATCGTGTCCAAGTTAATCGGAATCGGCACGAGCATTCCGTCAACCATCGCCAAAACTCTGTGCTGATATTCGCGCCATTCGGTAAATCTGCCGAGATAGTCGAAAACCTCTTTCGAGTTGGTGTGAAAAATATGCGGTCCGTATTTGTGTATTAAAATTCCGTCTTCGTTGTAAAAATCGTAAGCGTTGCCGCCGATATGATTACGCTTATCGCAAATCAAAACTTTTTTGTTCGAGCCGTTCGCCAATCTTTCCGCCAAAACGCTGCCGACAAATCCTGCACCTACTATCAAATAATCAAACATCTTTTTTATTCCCCTTGTTTATAAATTTTTTTATAATTTTCAAACCGTCGCCCGCGCCGTTTTCGGCTGTTCGGCGATTGCTTGTTTTATCAAATCGTTCATTTCCGCAAATGTTTTGTCCCACGACATTTGCGACAAAAATCCGTCTGCTTTTTTTTCGCGTTTGTCGGCATTTTCATCGCTCAAAAGTTTTTCGCAAGCCGCCGCGAATTCTTGCGCCGTTTCCGCAATCTCGACCAAATTCAATTCGCCGTAAGGTTGGACGACATCGCGGATCGGCGTGGAAACGATTGGCAAGCCCGCCGCCAGATATTCAGGCGTTTTCGTCGGACTGATAAATTCGGTTGATTCATTTAACGCGAACGGCATCAAACCGATGTCCCAACCCGCCATATACGCGGGCAAATCCTTGTAATCTTTACCGCCGAGATAATGTATATTCTCGCGGCGCGGCAGATCGTCTTCCGAAATTTTTACCACCGGACCGATCAACACAAACTGCCAATCGGGTTTTAAATCCGCCGCGTCCGCTAAAAGTTCCAGATTTATGCGCTCGTCAATCACGCCGCAGTAACCGAGTCGCGGCGAAGATATTTCCGTCTGATCGGCGGGTTCTTTTTCAATATTTTTCGCCTGCGAAAAATGCTCTTTGTCTATGCTCGACGGAAACGCGAAAACTTTTTTATGTTTGTCCTTTTTCGCTTCAAAAAGGCTCTGCCCGCCGGTGAAAACCAGATCGGCTTTTTCCAACAGTCTTTTTTCGTTTTCGAGCAGTTCGGGCGGCGCGTTCTTAAACGCCGAAAGTTCGTCCATACAATCGAAAACCGTCAAAGACGGCTTCAGATGCGCTGTAAATTCCATCGCCGTCGGCGTGTAAAACCACAAAAGATAATTTTTGATTTCTTTACTCTGAATGAGTTTTTCGAGCATCGCCCGTTCGATCTTTGAAACGTCGCCGCGTTCTCGTTCTTCGTGTGAGATGCGCGGCACGACGACGAATAAATTATTTTCCATTTCGGAAACGTCAAGAAAAGTCGGACGTTCGGAAAAAATCGGTTCTTCAAAAAAGAACACGCGCCCCGTTTTCGCAAAACGGCTCAAAAGATGCTGCGGACGCTGATAAACAAAGCCCCAACGAAGATGCGAAAGACAGACGACATCGAGATTTTCGATTTTGTCCTTTGATTCTAACGAGTTCACTGAATTCTTATTCATTATTTTTATTACCTCAAACTTAAATTTCGCTTTGAGTTGAGTTCTGCTGATTTTTAAAATTTCGCACACGAAAACTTCGCGTAAAAAACTTTACCGCCGATTACGCAAAGTTTTCGTCTGTTTTATTGATTTAACTTACTTTTTCTTACCCGAACCGCCTTTTTTGCCGCCGCCGTCTTGTTTATTAACGGTTGCCCACGCGCGTTTTTCGGCTTCGTCTTCGCTCACGCCTTTTTATTCATAGCTTTCTTCGATGTGTTCGGCTTGGCGTTTTTGTTTGTCGGTGTATTGTGATTTATCTCCTCTCGGCATAAATTTTCCTCCTTGTAAATTGTTTTTCGTTCTCCAATAGTTAAAGTATATTAAAAATTTATTCGCCCTTTACCGTCGGCAAAATAACATTGCCTTTAATTTCAATCGTTTAATCGCAGAGCGTCGTAACATTCGCAGGCGGAATCTTCCAATTTCGCGCGGTCTAAAATTTTTATTCCGCCGCGTGAATAATCTATCAAACCTTTTTTGCGAAGCATCTGGGCGGCAATCGTAATCGTCGGGCGGTTTGCGCCGAGCAGCAGCGCGAGACGTTCCTGCGTCATTTTCAGGCGGTTAGTTTTAACCCGGTCGCCGAGCATCAACAGCCAGCCGCACAGACGCTTTTCGAGCAGATGAAAAGATTTGCAGACGAGTCTTTGAGAAATCTGACTGATTTGCCGGTTAATGTATTCGAGCAGCGCGGTTTGCAGAGTTCCGGGGCGGGCAAATTCTTGTTTGAGAATTTCCGTTTTTATCCGCCAAGCGTTTCCCTTAATAATTGTTTGGACGCGATGCTGCGGCGGATTCGCGCCGAGAACAGCACATAAACCGCTTGCGCCGTCTGGTCCGATCATCGCCGTTTCGATTGTGTTTCCGTCTTCGAGATCGGAAATGTCGGACACGACGGCGGTTTCGGGAAAATAGACGTAACGGTTCTCTTCGCCCGCCGCGTAAATCTGTTCGCCGGAAGCTAAAAAAACAAAATCCAGATTCGGAATAAGACGCGCCGCGTCAAAATTCGACAGCGAAGCGAGAATTCGGTTGTTCGATATTTTTTCGGCTGACAACGCTTCCGCCTTTTTTTCTCCGACGAAAATAGTGTTAAAACTTTTAACGCTTGAAAATTCTGAAACCGTGTTTTTTGACGTGCCGTTGTTTTTACGGCTTAATGCGTTTATCATTTTATTTTTTTTGTAAACAATTTATTCACGTTCTTTGGAAAAAATCTAAATCTTTCTAATGTCAACAATAGTCGCTTTGCTGCGTTCGCTGTTTGAACGCTCGACGATCCGCACCAGCAGGACTTTCGCCGGAATTTTTTGATTTTCCAACTGACAGGAAAACGTAAATCTTACCGTTGTCGAGCCGCTTTGAATAAAATTACGGAAACGCCGGCGCAGTTCTTCCATATTTTCAAACGGCGCGACTTCATCAAAAAAGTTGCGTCCGACGGCAGCCGACGTTTTTTCGGAAAAAAGTTTTTCTGCCGCCGTCCGGCAATACAAAACAGTTCCCGCATCGTTTATTTCAAACCAACCGATACTTTCTTCTTCGTATAAACCGACGGTTTTCGGCTGCAGATTCGGTGTAATGTTTATCATAAAACTCCAAAAAATCCTTTCAATCCAACGCGCCGATTTTTGGCGGATGAAACTAAATTACTTTTGTTTGAAATTCCATAATGTAAAAATTCGATACGGGCGGAAATCGGGAAAGCGGGAATTGTTTCTAGGGATTTTTCCCAACAAGCCTTGAAAAATTACAAATCGAAATCGCTCCGAGATTTCGATTTGTATATAGCTTTGTTTCTCGCCTGTTTTAAAAAAATGCCATTGGATTCGGGAAACGCAAGGCGCGTCAATCCCGAATCAAAGTCGGTTAGGGACTTAATCTCATTCAACAGCTTGAATCTTTATTCAATGGCATTCTTCAAATAGATTAGAAAAGTATGAAAATCTTTTGAATAAGGAAAGCGGAAAACGCCTTTAAGGATTTTCCCTAAAGTATGCCGGCTGTCGGCTGGTATGTTTTTCGAGCGTGTTTTCAAGCAAAGCGAAATTCAGAGGTTTAACGAAATATTCGTTAGCTCCGACTGCTCCGGCGGTGTTTGAGATTAGTTTGAAAATAAAATTGAAGTTATAAAAAAATTAAAGGCGAGCGACAAGCCGCGCTCACCTTTTCCACCCTTTGTTCGTTTGAGTAACCGACGCATAAATTTTGTTAAAATTCTGTTTTCGCCGGTCAGCTTGATTTTTTGTAACTGTAGTATCACGTTCGCCGAATTTTTTTACTATCGGGAAAAAACGAACAAAGGGTAGGGATTTTTACTAATTAAAACCCGATTTTTTTTCGATTGTCTGCCTTAATACAGACCGAACCTTTCATCTGAGATTAAAATTATGCCGTAAAACTTGACGAACAATAGTTTCGTCCGTTACTAAACAAAAGTTTTTTCCGAAGGCGAAATGAGAAAAACAAGCGTATTTTTAATCGAAGAAGACAATGACAGCCGTCTTTTATGGCGGGAAACTCTAAAAGATTTCGGCTGCAAAGTTTCATTGGCGATTGATGAAGAAGATGCGCTCGACAGAGCCGGCGGCGGATGCTTAAAAGCCGATTTGGTGCTGATTAATCTGCTCGAAAAATCGCCAAACGAAGTTTTAGAAATCGGAAGAAACATCTGCCGCGTGGGAAATATAAACGCGCCGATTGTCGTCGTCGCTCAAAAATACGGCGAAGATTTGGAAGGCACAAACGCGCGGTTCGGCGAAAACGAATATGTAACTTATCTCGAAGACGGCGAACAGTTGTTCGATTTAATAGACCGTCTGACGGCGCAGAATTAAAAACTAAAAATTTAAGATTAATGCTCAAAATTACTTAATAATTCACCTTACGCGATTTTTCTTTTACCCGCTTTCAAGCGGCTTTCCGCGCTTCGCGGTTTTAGCCACGTCATTTATGGCGTGGTCAGTAATTCGTTTAAGGGTTTAGGGCGTTTTAACGTCCTTTTCTTCGCTTTAGCATTGACGTTTTAGCGGCTAAAGCCTTCTGCAAGGACGTTAAAACGCCATTCAAATGTTTCTTTATTACGTTCCCACGCCATAAATGACGTGGCTAAAACCGCGAAGCGCGGAAAGCCTGATAAATCAGGCTGAAATCCAGCATCGCGTAAGGTGAGTTAATAACTTCCGGTCTTGGAAATCTTCACTTTTGTTTTTAACTTTTAATTTTTAATTCTCAATTCTCTTGCAGCCAGCCTTGCAAAACGGCGTAATGCACGATGTCGAGACGGGTTTTCATATTTAATTTTTTCAGCGAATTGGCTTTGTGTGCTTCGACGGTTTTAACGGAAATGTCGAATTGTTCGGCGATTTCCTTGTTGCTGTAACCCCACGCGATTTGGCGCAGAATTTCCGTTTCGCGTTCGGTCAAAGGTGCGCCGGTCGTTTCGCCGCGCAGAGTAGCTTTTTTGCGGTTAAAACTGTTAAAAACTTTTCCGGTGATCGCCGGATCGAGATAATTTTCGCCCGCGGCGACGGCGCGAATCGCTCGCAATAATTCATCCGACGCGCTTTGTTTTAACACATAACCGGAAACTCCGGCTTGCAAAAGTTCGTTGAGATAAGCCGTGTCGGTGTGGCGCGTGAGCGTTAAAATTTTGATCTCCGGCATAACTCTTTTGAGTTTCGCCGTCGCCACCAAACCGTTTAATTCCGGCATCGAAACGTCCATCAGCAAAACGTCGGGCGTGAGTTCCTGCGCGAGTTTGATGGCTTCGCGCCCGTCGCCCGCTTCGCCGACGATTTGCATATCTTCCTGCGCCTCAATCAGCATTTTAATTCCTTCGCGCACCGTTTCGTGATCTTCGGCGATTACTATTCTGATTTCGTTCATCCTTCTTTCAAGATGGGGAGACAGGGAGAAAGGGAGCAAGGGAGATGGGGAGATGGGGAAACACTTGTATTTTCAAACAATCTCCCTTTCTCCAAAAACTCCTCATTTCCCTGCCTCCCTTTCTCCCCGTCTCCCTTTCTCACTTCCTTCCCGACGGTAAAACCCAAGCCTCCGGGTGATTAATCATTGTTACGAGCATCGAGATTACTTCATCGTATATTTTAAAGAGGATTCTGCCAACTTCTTTTTCCAAATAACCGCAGCGAACGGCAAATTCGAGCCACGTTTGAGTTTCGGCGGCTTCGCCTTCCGCATCGTTCAATTTGCTGACAAACGCGGCTTGATAACGGCGTTTGCGCCACGCTTCCGCCGTATTCGCGCAGACCGAACGCGACGAACGCCGCATCTGATCGGTCAGCGAATAAGTTTCTTCCTTGGGAAAATTCTTACTAATCTCAAAAATCCGCATCGCTGCCTCAAACGCCTTTTTATAAACCTCTAAATCCTGATGCCGAACAATCTTCCCACTCATAATATAAAATTCCCCATCTCCCCATCTCCCTTTCTCCCCATCTCCCCTTCACCCCATCTCCCCATCTCTCACCAAAAGCGGAACGCGAACAAAAATCGTCGTTCCGTTTCCGCGAGACGACTCGATTTCGACGTTGCCGCCGACGAGCGCGGCGCGTTCCTGCATTCCGATCAAACCGATGCCTTTGCTGCGGTTTTTCTTGCTTTTGACATTAAAACCTTTGCCGTCGTCCTCGATTATCAAAATCACCAGACCATCGCGTTTTTCGAGCGAAACTTCGGCGCGGCTTGCGTTGGCGTGTTTGTGCGTATTGTTTAAGGCTTCCTGCGTGATGCGGTAAAGATTCGTTTCGACTTCCGGCAGCAGACGCTCTTTTTCAAAATTGGCGACGCGAAACTCGCTCGTTACGCCGGCAAAGCGCGACCATTCGCCGACATAATTTTTCATCGCCGCAACCAGACCCAAATCGTCGAGCGTGGCGGGGCGCAGTTCCCACGCGAGAAAATCAACACCGTCGTCAATTTGTTTAGCAAAAACCTGCGCCTCGTCAATGCCGCCGCAAACTTCGTCGTCCTCACAGATTTTTCTGACGCTTTCCAGCTTTAAGCGCAAAGCCGTCAGTTTTTGACCGAGTTCGTCGTGCAGATCGCGGGCGATGCGCTTTCTCTCGTCTTCCTGCGCTCCGACGAGTTTTTGCAGCATTTCCTTGTCGCGTTTGATCTGCTCGATTTTATAGCGTTCGGTCAGATCGCGGGCGATTTTTACAAAACCGTCAATTTTGCCGTTTTTCAAAGGCTGCATCACGCCGGAGACGTAAAACTTTGTGCCGTCTTTCCGCAGATGCCAGCGTTCGTCTTCGGAACTTCCGGTTTTCGCCGCCGTTTGCATTTCCTCTTCCGGCTTGCCCCGTTCGCGGTCTTCGGGCGTAAATAAAACGGCGGCGGGTTTGCCGATGATCTCGCTTTCCGCGTAGCCGAAAATTTTCTCCGCGCCCGTGTTCCAGCCGCTGATAATTCCGTTCGTGTCGCTCGTGATAATCGCGTAATCGTCAACGCTGTTCATAATCAGGCGCAGGCGTTCTTCGGATTCGCTCAGATTTTCCTGAAAATTTCTGCGCTCGGTTACATCGCTCATCACGCCGCTCATCCGCGTCGCCGCGCCGCCGACGGTTTCGACGACCTGACCGTAACCTTCCATCCAGCGAATTTCGCCCGCGTCCGTGCGGGCGCGAAACTCGGCGTTAAAAACCGTCCTTTTTTCGACGGCTTCTTTGATCAGCCCGCCGATCCATTCGCGGTCGTTTTCGTGAACGTGATCGAAAAACATTTCCGGTTTGACCGGATTTGTTTGCGGCTTCATTCCGAACAACAAAAAATGCCGTTCGTTCCAGTGAATTTCGTCGTTCGTCAAATTCCAACTCCAAGTTCCCATTTCGGCGGCTTCAACCGCGATTCGCAGATGTTCTTCGGATTCGCGCAGTTCTTCTTCCTGCCGCTTGCTTTTCGAGATGTTGACGAAAGCGATGATCGTGCCGTTGATTTGATCTTCCGCCGTCCGATAAGGCGTGATCTGCATCAGGTAAACATCGCCGTCCGTCGTGCGGACTTCGCGCTCGACGGGCTGTAAATTATCCAAAACCGCTTCGATGTCCGCCGTTAAATTTTCATATTCGAGTTTGTGCGTGATGTCGGACAAAACGCGCCCGTTGTCGGACGGAATCAGATTGAAAATTTCTCCGGCTGACGGCGTGAACATTTTGACGCGAAAATTCCGGTCAAGAAAAATCGTGCCGATGCGCGACGAATTCATCAAGTTTCGGAAATCGTTGTTCGACTGCGATAATTCTTCGATCTTGATTTTCAGTTCCTGATTGACGGTAACGAGTTCTTCGTTGACCGACTGCAATTCCTCTTTGCCCGTTTCCAATTCTTCGGTCGTCGAGCGCAGTTCTTCGTTAATCGCCTGCAATTCTTCGTTCGAAGCCTTGAGTTCTTCGGCTTGAACTTCCGACTGCTCGACAGATTGGCGAAATCTGGTCTGCGATTTCAATAATTCGTCTTCGAGTTGTTTGTTGAGCGGTTCGTTCAACTGCAAAGCCGTTTCCGTTTCGCCCGTTTCGTTTTCCGAAGGTTCAAAAACGATTAAAATAAATCCGCGCGTCGCGTCGTCCGTCGTCTGCAAAACCGGACGCACACTGATATTAAACGATTCGGTTTGTCCGTCAACGTCGAGCCGCAGATTTTCGGCTTTGACGTTCGTTTGATTCTGCACGGCTTGATAAGCGGCGGTTGTAACGGGCAGACGCAGTTCGGGATGAAGCAGTTTGAACAGATTTTTCGTCATCTCGCCGCCCGCGATTTGCAGAAAGCGTCCGGCGTTCGGCGAAACGTGAACGATGTCGTAATCTTCGTTGACAATAATCGAAGGCGGCGCGAACTGCTCCAAAATCCGCCCGTGCAGTTCGCCGTAGGAAATTCGCTCGAAATTTTGATTAATATTCGCCTGATTTTCATTTTTTGACGGCAGTTGATCAAAACGAAGCGACGGCGACAAATCAGGCACGGGATAAATGATGCGCGGCGCAATCTGCCGGGCTTGAAAAATACGCTGCTCGCGGTTAAACGCCGAAAACAGATCGCCCGCGCCGTCAATTGACTCGCTTGAGCCGAGAAAAAGATAACCGTTCGGCTTTAAGGCGAAATGAAAAGTTTCCAAAACCTTTTCCTGCGCTTCGCCGTTGAGATAAATCAATAAATTGCGGCACGTTACCAAATCGAGCTGCGAAAACGCCGGGTCTTTTAACAGATTGTGATTGGCAAATAAAACCATCTCGCGCAGTTCGCGCCGGATGCGATAGCCGCTCTTTTCGACGGTGAAAAAACGGCGCAGTCTGTCGGGCGAAACGTCCGCCGCGTCATTCAAAGTATAAAAACCGTGTCGCGCCGTTTGAATGGCATCTTCGTCAATGTCGGTGGCAAAAATCTGCACTTTCGGCGCGTCCGTCAAATGTTCCGATTTTTCCGCCAGAAGCATCGCAATCGAATACGCTTCTTCGCCCGTCGCGCATCCGGCAACCCACAAACGAATTTGGTCTTTTGACGTTTTATCCGTCAAAATGCGCGGCAAAACGTCGCGTTCGAGATTTAGAAACGCTTCTTTGTCGCGGAAAAAATTTGTTACCGAAATCAGCAAATCCTTGAGCAGCGCATTCGTTTCGTCCAAATTTTCTTTGAGATACGCGGCGTATTCCGGCAGACTCGCAAGACCGCGGACGTTAATTCTTCGTTCGATGCGCCGCAAAACCGTCGGACGTTTATAATTGGCGAAATCGTGTCCGGTGCGAACTTTTAAAAGCGTGAAAATCTCGCGCAACGCCGATTGCTGTTCTTCTTCACGCGATTCGGGTTCGACGGGAATTGAAACTTTGCCGAGATTTTTTTTATAAGCGACGATTTTCGCCGGAATTTCCGAAACATTTAAAATCTCGTCAATAAGTTCCGTCGCAATCGAATTACGCGGCATCTCGGAAAATTCGGCTTCACGCGGATTCTGCACAAACGCCGCGCCGCCTTTTTCCTTGACGCGCTTAATGCCCATCGAACCGTTCGCGCCCGTCCCCGACAAAATGACGGCAACCGAACGCCCGGCGTGCGATTCGCCCAGAGTGCGAAAGAAAATATCCACGGGAGCGCGGCGTTCTTCAACCGTGTGAATCGGCGAAACAATAATAAACCCGTCGCGCATCGAAAGACTCTCGTTCGGCGAAACGACATAAACGTGATCGGCTTCGACTTTGACTTTTTCTTTGACGCGCGTTACCGGAATGTGCGAAACGCTCTGCAGAATCTCGGTCAAACGGCTGTCGTGATCGGGCGAAAGATGCAGTATGACGACATACGCCGCGCCCGAATTTGCCGGAACATTTTCAAAAAAAGTTTTCAGAGCCTGCACGCCGCCCGCGCTTGCTCCGATGCCGACAATTAAAAAATCGTCCCGTTTATCGGTTTGTAAGGTCGCGTCCGTTTGTTCGTTTTCCGCTCCGTTATTTTGATTTTTCGATTTTTTCATTATTTTTTATAAAAACTTCTCTGCGGATTTTTTAAGCCTGTGAGTAAAAGCGTCTGCTTACCGTAAAACAGGCTGGATGGTCTTTGAAAAATAAATACCGCAAAAAAGATGCTTGATTTTTGCCGCGTTAGCGGCAGTTTGAATTTAGCCGTGCCGCAATAAAAAGTTTGATCGAGTGAATCGCGGAGCGGACTGGAGCGCAATCCGTCCCGGTTGCAATGAGCGCGTAAGCGCGAAAAAAATGTTTGATAATGCGGCGTTCGAGTAAATAACGACTTTTTCGCGTCGAAGCGACGCTCATTGCAACCGGGACGGATTGCGCTCCAGTCCGCTCCGCGTTTTTACTTTTGCCTTTCGCCGCCGTTCGTTTCCTCCGATTGCCGGCGCAGATCGTCTTTGCTCAAATGCTCGTTCGACAAAGCGACTTGGCGGATAATCTGCGCTCTGGCTTCGGCTTCTTTGGCTTTTTTAAAATAGACGGCGGCGAGTTTTGGCTGGTTGACTTCGGCAAAATGATCGCCGAGATGATTGAGCAGCATAATGCTTTCTTCAACCACGCGAATTACATTATAAAGGCTATCTTCGATATTTTCTGTTACGCCCGCCAGCAGCGCGTCGGCGGAAAAAGCGTGTCCGGTATGACAGCGGTATCTTTGAATATTTCCGTCGCTCAGACGCGACATCACGCCGTGGCATTCGGGACAGGTAAAAGGAGTCAGCACGCCGAGTTTCATCACGCCTGATTCAAACGCGCTCGTTTCCGCCGCGATTTTGATTTCGATTTCCGTTTTTTCGTTTTCCCCGTTTTCAATCATTTCAATCTCCGCCTTCTCCTCGACTTCTTCCTTCGACAAACGAACGAGCAATTCAGCCATTTCCGCTATCGGAACGGCATAATCAACCGCGACTTCGCGCAGAGCGTTTTCCGGCATCGAAGGAGTTTCCGCGTCTTTCGGGTCTTGCACAACCGCCAAACCGCCGCGCCGTTTGATCGTCCAAAGTCCGGCAGTTCCGTCGTCCAACGCACCCGACAAAATCACGCCGATCACGCGATTATTATAAGCGTAAGCCGCCGAACGAAAAAGCGGATCAACGGCGGGACGAAAACGATTCTCTTTCGGACCGCGCGTTACGCGAACAATTCCCCGTTCAATCAAAAGATGATAATCGGGCGGCGCAACATAAATTCGGTTTTCAACAATTTTCTCTCCGTCAACAGCGTGCGCCGCGAAAATCTCGCCGTGGCGATTTAAAACCTGCGGCAAAACGCCGCGCACATCCGGCGAAACGTGCCAGACGACGAAAATCGAAGCCGCCAAATCCGCGGGCAATCCGGCGACGAGTTTTTTAAGTCCTTCAAAGCCTCCGGCGGACGCGCCGATGACAATAATATTTCGTGGTTTCATCAATTAAAATACAAAGCCGACTAACTTTAGATAATCGTATCATATTATTCACCGCCGGGATGCGATTGCCCGCATACCAAAGGTTATATTTAATTTCTTAATTTTGAATCCGGTATTATTGACGGCAAACTACCGGGAATCGTATCGGCAAAAATGATAAATGTTTATATTTACAAATTTAATCTGCCATATATTTTAGCCGCCGGAGCAGTTCCGCATTATTTTTCCGAACTCGCCGCCCTTATCGTCCCCGGAGCGATCATCGCCTACATCAGTTTTCGTCTGAAATTAGTTCCGATCATCGGTTTTTATTGGCGGGAGTTTTAATCGGACCGAACCCGCTCGGACTTGTCAGCGATCAGGAAATTGTTGATGCGACGGCGGAAATTCTGCCGTTTAACCAATTCATCGAGCGTTTCTTTGATTAATTCTTCACTTGACCTTTTCATCAACACGGATTTTCAGTTCGCTCTCAATGTTCTGCAAATTTACGTTATCGGGAGATAACTCGCGCCATTTTTCAAGAAACCGCAGTGCTTTTCGGCAGGCTTTGACGCTTTCGCGCGGTTTGTTGTCATTTTCAAAAATTCCGCAGAGCGATTGATAACCTTTAGTCAGAATGCGGTAATTTTCGGTTACGCGCAGCGGATTGCTGACAATGGTTTGTTCAAAAAAATCTAACGCTTCCGCGCAGCGGATTGCTGACAATGGTTTGTTCAAAAAAATCTAACGCTTCCGCGTAATTTCGGGCGGCTTGTTTGAAATTTTTTCTTTGCCCCGCGGCTCGCGCGACGGCGAGTTTCAAATAAGCGATCTCGCGCTTGTATTCGTTGTTTTCCCAATCGTTCGCCGCCAGTCTCTCGAAAATTTTCCGCGCTCTTTCAAAATTTTCCGCCGCTTCTTCCGGTTTGCCCAAGTTCGTCAGAGCCGTGCCGATGTGCTTGTATTCGCCGGCGGGAAAACGCCCGTCGGCATCGGACGAATCGTTTTTTATCCACCACTCCAACGCCCGCCGGTGGTAGGCGAGCGACTGCCGGAAATGTTCCGCGTCAAAGTTTCTTTCGCCGAGATTGTTTGACGCGCTGCCGAGCCGCTGGTTGAGAATGGCGAGCATCCGCATTATAAAAGCGTAGGTCGGCGCGTGGCGGTTGATTTCTTGGTAGCGGGCGAGAGCGCGGCGGTAGTTTTCGATTTGTTTGGCGAACATTTCCTCGTCGCCTTTTATGGCGGCAATTTCTCCGAGCGCGTCGCCGACGTTTAAGAAACTCGCCGCAAACAGCCGTCTGTTTTCGATGTCAAGCGGATTTTCCGCCAAAAGTTCTTCGCGTATCTCGCGCATCCGCCTGAAAGTTTCAAGCGCGTTCGCGTAATCTCTGGAAACGATCTGGACGCGCCCGACGCTTTCCAGCGAATTGCTCAAGGCTCTTTTGTAATCGGCGTTCTGCGGATAGGCGGCGTGGAGTTTCTGCCGGATTTCCAAAGCCTTGCGGTAGCTTTCGAGCGCACCCGCCGCGTCGCCGACGTTCGATGCGTGCGGTCTGCCTTGCAGATCGCCGATTTTTTCGTAAGCTCGCGCCGCGTCGCTTTGTAATTCGGCATCTCCGGCGGATTCGCGGGATAATTTGTCCAAATACCCGGCGGCGCGTTCGATGAGAATTTTTCGGGCTTTGGTCGGGCTTTTTTCGATTTCGCCTTCGATGTCGAAAATAATCGAATCGGTCAGACCGCGCAGATCGCTGAAGCGTTCGACGGCGGCGGCTCTTTCGCGCTCGGCGATTGAGGAAGCAAACAGCACGACTATTACGGATTTTATAAGTTTTAATATTGCAGGCGGCGGCGTGCAGACGATCACGCTCACCGGCGATCTGCCGAACATAACAAATCCGCTGACAATTGACGGCTTCACGCAGCCGGGCGCGAGCGCGAACACGCTCGCCGTCGGCAATAACGCTCAAATGCGGATCGTCATCAACGCCAACAATAATGGTAACGGGCTTGTTACCGATTCCGGCAAGTTCACGATTCGCGGTCTTGTTATCAACAATTATAGTGGAGTCGGCATTTATGTCAGTCCGGCTGATAACATCGTCGTCGAAGGCTGTTTCATCGGCACGAACGCGGACGGCACGGCGAGCGGCGGCACGAGCCAGCAAAACGGCGTATTATTTACTGATGGAGTTTCAAACAGCGTTATCGGCGGCACAACGGCTGCCTCGCGCAACGTAATTTCCGGCAATACGGGCGGCGGTTTAATTTTGTCGGGAAGCGGCGGACTCGGCGGCACACCCAACGCGACTGTGCTTAACAATTACATCGGTGTCGCCGCCGACGGCATAACTCCGCTTCCCAACACCGCGTTTTCCGGCGTTCCCGGCAGCGGGAACGGCATTACAATCTCAGGCAGTAATAATCAAATCGGCGACGGCACGGCGGCGGGCGCGAACGTCATCGCCAACAACGGCGGAGCGGGCATTTTCGTTGACAATAACGGCAGCGCGAACCGCTTTTCGGGCAATTCGATTTATAACAACGCGGAATTGGGAATTGATTTGATTGACGGCAGCAACACGGGCGGAGTAACGACGAACGACTTTCAAGACGCGGACGCGGGCGCGAATAATTTGCAGAATTTTCCCGTTTTAACGAGCGTGTCATCGGTAAACGGCAATACGCGCGTGCAGGGAACGCTCAACAGCACGCCGAACCGCACATTTCGCTTGGAATTTTACAATAATGCCGCCGCCGATCCGACAGGTTACGGTGAGGGAGAAACTTTTATCGGCACTATTAATGCAGCGACCGACAATAACGGCGACGCAGCATTTGATCAAACATTTGCTTTTACTTCGGCGACGAACAGTTATATTTCAGCGACGGCAACCGATACTACGGAAAACAGCACATCGGAATTTTCGCTGAATATGCAAATTCTTGCGCCGACGGCGGCGGACGTTTCGATTGCCGGGCGCGTTCTGACGCGCGGCGGGCGCGGCATTCGTAATGCGATTGTTACTTTGACATTGGCAGACGGAACTTATCTCACCACACAGACCGGCACTTTCGGATATTATCATTTCGACAATATCGAAGCCGGACAGACGGTTCTCGTAAGCGTTTCGGCAAAAAGATTTTCGTTTGATCCGAACGCGCAAATAATAAATGTTAATGAAAACCTTGCCAACATAAATTTTCAGGCGGTTGACATCAATCGTTTGAAATGATCGGGCGACAGGTAAGTTTTGACATTTGAATATAAAACTTAACGCGCATATTTGAGAACGGAGAATTAAGAATCAGCCGATAAACGCCCGGCGTATTCTCAATTCTCCGTTCTTATGTTTCAAATACTCTGCTCGCGTTCCCGTTCAAATCAAAATTCGTGAATCCGGTTACCCGCCTCAAAAAAATAAAAATTTTGAACAAAATTTTTTGTCAATCTTGCATTAGTTAGTAGAGAAACATTTTTATCGAATCATAACGGATAACTTTTTTTCAGGATTTGAACAGATGACAGTCAATTAAAAGGAAACGGACGACAAACAAATATCGAAATATGATTTTTCAGAAATCGGCGGACGACTTTTTATGAAATTCATTGACGGCAAAGGTTCTGAAGATAAAACGCGCGGCTGCGAAACTACGGCGGCAAATATTTCGCTCGTGTAAAGATAAATTTCAGAGAAAATTACTGGTGAGTATAAAAATATGGAACAAACAAGAATCCAAAGAACAAATGACGTTTCGGTAAATTCGGTGATCGCCAGCGTGCAGACCGATGCCGGATGCGTGCGCGAGGCAAACGAAGATTCGGGGAGGCACGTCGCGCCGAACGAATCGCGTGCGTATCAACTGCTCGGCTATATGAATCTCTACGGCATCAATAATTTCGCCGACGCTTCGACTTATATGAGCTAAGCGATTGATAAAGGCGGCTTCGCCGTATTTCGCGTGTATCACGATCACGACGGAGTTTTCCAAGATGTCTGCAAAGGTTGGCTATATTTCGCCAAAGACGCGGTGCGCTTTGAAAGCGACGACAATCAGCACACTTTTGAAACGAGCGACGCGGATATTATGAAGGTGAAAATGAACAATTCGTTCAAGCGTCTGTTCCAGACGAAAACCGGCTCGTTCAAAATCGTTCTGAAAAGCGGCTAAGACAAGGACGGCGTAAAATTCAGCTTCGCGCCTTTGACCGACAACGAACTCGAATCGAAAATGATCGTCCGTTTGATCGGTAAAAGCTAGAGCATTCGCTAAGAGTAACGCCTTTAGTGGTGAAAACGCTTGGCTTCGCCGGCGTTTTCTCACGGCTGAAGCCGTTACTCTTAGCGAATAAACTCAAACTGCTCTAAAACTAATTTCATCGGAACTGGCGCACTGCCTCAGCTAGTTTCGGCGCGTCCGCACCGAAAAATTTGTTTTGCCTTTTCATTTCCCGTCAGATTCCGGCGGATTGCTTGAGCAATATACGCGCTTCGCTTTGTTTGGATTCGCTGTTTTCTGTTACGGCAATCTGCTTTAATGTTATGCCGGCGTTCATTAAAACTTCGGCGAGTTCGCGGCGGAGTTCGAGGTTTTCGGGATCATTGGCGGTCATTTCCAAAAAGGCTTTGAGTGCTTGCCGTTGAAAATTTAACGCTTCGTCCAGATTGTTTTGTTTGCGGTAGGCTTCGCCGATTTTGGTGCGGCTGACGGCGGCGAAACGCTTGGCAATCGTCATTGAAGAGTCTTGTTTTAATGCGGCTTCACGCATTTCGAGCGAGCGTTTGAGCATCTTTAAGCCTTCGTCAAATTTTCCTTCGCGGGTTAAAATTTCGCCGACCGTATCGAGGCTGACCGTTAAATCTCCGTAAAGTCGTATGTTTGTCGGGTCGGCTTTAAAGAGCCGCTCGCGTATTTCAAGCGAGTTTCTCGCCTTTTCGCCGCCTGTTTTTTCATCGCCGAGTGCGAGGTGCGCTTTGGCGGACAAATCGTCCGCGTAGCCGATCATTCGCTTTGAATCGGTGTCGTTTTCATCATTTAGAATATTTTCCTCAGCCATTATTATTACTGCTTCCAGATTTCTTAGTGCTTCCTCGTATCTGCCCTGCAAAAGATAAAAATCTCCCAAATCGAAATGGCTGAGCAGTATTCCGCGCCGGAAAGTTTCGTTTTGCGGCTCGATCTGCAAAGCGCGTGTGTCGTTTTTCAATCCGGCGAGATAATTTCTCTCCGCTACGGCGGATTCGCCCGTCTTCGCCGCAATATTTCCGACGCGCTCGTAAATTGTCGCCAATCTGTGAAGATATTCCGCGTTTTCAACTGTTTCGAGATTTAATTTTTCCAAAATGTTCAGCGATTTTTGATAATTTTCCAGAGCCTTCTCCGTGTCGTAAATTCCGCGCTCCTTATCGCAAATTCCAAAGACCGCTTCCGCCTCCAATCGAATGGGAGTTGCTTTGCAGATCGTATTATTAAGATTTCTCGGATTTCATTTAATTGAATTGCATTTAATTCTCGAAAATGTCGCGGAGTACAATTAGAAATTGGGTAAAAGGAGAAAATGTTAATTCTCCGCTGCCCGTGTGTTTATTCGGAAACAGTCCGCGCTTTATTATTACTGACGTTTTGGAATGGGCAATGCGTGAAGAAAAATATAAACAAAAAATTTACGAAAACTCGCGGTTTCTCACATAAAACATAATTTCATTAGTAAAATATAAGCAGTAAGAAATTTAGGAGGCTTTTATCAATGGCGGTTTACAAGCGTTTCTTCTCTAAAAAGGTTGTGCGCGTAGATGAAAATTATAGTAAAGGGACTTGTTGTGCGTGGGGAATGATTAACGAGAGAAGGTATCATCAGCCGTTCAAATCCGTGAAGACCAAATTCGAGGCGTTGGCGCAGGAAGATTTGATCGTGGCGAAAATTAGGCACGGCGAGTTTGATTTGTTCAAGGATAAAACCAAACTTGCCGATTTTGTCGAAGAAGTATATTTGCCGTATTGCAAAATCAAAAATGT
This sequence comes from Pyrinomonadaceae bacterium, assembly GCA_965214585.1. GTDB lineage: Bacteria > Acidobacteriota > Blastocatellia > Pyrinomonadales > Pyrinomonadaceae > JAHCHG01. Next base: position 2,876,293 of record OZ243957.1, read on the forward strand.
AAATTACAGGCAGAAAATCTATGAAACCAATACTCTCAACAGATTCTTCGGCAAAAGCGGAGAGTTTTACGATTTAAACCGCGCTCGGACATTCGGAAATAAAAACCACGCAGATTTACGCGCACGTCAAGAATGATCTGCTGAAACGGCAGTTGGACTTGCTCGGCGAAAAACAAAATTCCGAGCGTTACACCAACAAGGGAAAATTAACGAAAAAAGGCTATTCGGAGAAAACCCGAATAGCCTTTAATTACTTGCATTTATAAGAATCGGGGCGAGATGATTTGAACATCCGACCTCACCGTCCCGAACGGTGCGCGCTACCAGGCTGCGCCACGCCCCGACAAAGTAATTTCAAAGTTTAATTTACTGCCCGGTTTGTGTCAAACCGTCTGCGGCAATTATCCGGTTTAATTTTCCAGAACTTCGGCATCTTTTTTTCCGAATTTGTGTTTTAGAAATTCGATGATCGGCGGCAGTATCGAGAGAATTACGACGACGATGACGACTTTTTCGATGTGATTTTCCAGTTTTATGCCGAGGGCGTTTTCGATTACGCCGCCGAGAAAATATCCCGCCAGAACCATACTGAAAATCCACAAAATTCCGCCCAGAACGCTGAAAGTTAAAAATTTGACGTAAGGCATTTGCGACGCGCCGACGACAAGCGGAGCAAATGTGCGAACGATTGGGACGAAACGCGCCAGAACAATTGTTTTTGCTCCGTATTTCTCGAAAAAATTGTTGGCTTTTTCAACGCGGCTCGGTTTGAAGATGAACGAATCTTCGCGTTTGAAAAGACTTTTGCCCATAAAGCGTCCCGTCCAGTAGCCCGTGCTGTCGCCGATTATCGAACCCGACAAAAACGCCGTCAAAACGAGAAAAATATTTAATTTGTCGGGCAGAGTTTTTGCCATTAAGCCGGTTACGACGAGAAGCGAATCGCCGGGCAGAAAAAATCCTACCGCCAAGCCGGTTTCGGCGAAAATTATAAAAAATAAACCGAAATAGACGTAGATGCCGAGCAGGTTCAGCAAGTATTCGATCAGGAATTTCGGATTGAGAAATTCCTTTACCTGATATAAAAAATCAATTATAGATTCCATCTGAATATATTAATTATTTACGTTTTTGTTGCGTTCCGCCATTTTCAAAATATAGACGGCGGCATCGGGCGTTTGGCATCCGGTTTGACCGTGATCCACTTCGACCTTGCCGATTTTTTCGGCAATCGTTAAGGCTTGTTTTTGCAGAGATTCATTGCGTGCGCCGATGGCGATCAGAGCCATATTCATCGCATCTTTAACGCGGTTTTTTGCTTTGTGAATTTCCTTTTCGATTTTTTGCAGATACGGTTCAAAATACGAATCTTCAAAATTTTCATCTTTGACCAGCGAAGTCAGCAGAAGCCAACCCGTCCGCGCAGTCCATTCGCTTTTTGATTTTGTCCATTTTTCAGTTTGTTCCTTTAATATGGAGGTTTTACCGACGAGCTTTGAAAATGCGTCCGTAACAATATAATTATTCAGTTCGTCCGCCCAAGACTCCAAATCTTTCGCTGAAAACTCCTTGGGATCGGCGATCATCGTGGCAAAAATTTGTGCATCGTGATTATTGGCTCGCCAAAGCTGTTCGGCAAGTTTGTGATCTTTATTTACTTCTCTTTTGAGTTTGTTCAAATCTCCGTAACTTACGCCGAAAATCTCGTTTGTAACTCCGTGTTTTTTATAAATCTTCTGATTCTGCTCACTTCCGAACTCTTCGAGTTTTTCCAATGCTTCTTCTTTATTCATAATTCTATGCTCCAAAATTTTTTGAGTTCGGAATAACGCTTTTAAGCGTGATTTAAGCCGAATTTATGTTCAAGTTAAACTTCAAACGCCAATTATTTAAGCATTCGGTATATTTTCACGGCTGAAGCCGTTACTCTGAACTTTCTTCCCATCCGTGTCTGCCAATCAACGGCACGAAGGCGCACGCGCCGAATTTTTCCGTCCGAAAACCGCTTGCCGTGCGCGTTACGCGCGTGAGTTCCTGCGACTTTTGATTTACTCCGATTGGAATGACCAATTTCCCGCCCGTTTTTAATTGATCCAAAAGCGGTTCAGGTAATTGCGGACTGCCCGCCGCTACTAAAATTCCGTCATACGGCGCGTATTCTCTCCATCCGTCCGTTCCGTCGCCGCATTTTAATAAGACGTTTTCGACATTCAAATTTTGCAGCCGTTTCCAAGCTAAATCGGCAAGCTGCGGAACACGCTCGACGGCGAAAATTTTTCGTGCCAGATAAGCCAAAACGAGAGTTTGATAACCCGAACCCGCGCCGATTTCCAGAACTTTTGAAGACGAATCGAGTTCGAGAAGTTCGGACATACGGGCGACGATAAACGGCTGCGAAATAGTTTGTTTGGCGGCAATCGGCAGAGCATTATCCTGATAAGCCTGCGCCCGCAGCGCGTCCGGGACGAAATAATGACGCGGAACATTTCGCATTACTTCCAAAACTCTCTCGTCCTTGATTTTATAATGTTCGCGCAAAAGTCTGACCATTCGTTCGCGCGGAATCTGAAACTCATCCATATTTTTGAGTTTGGAGAGTTTTGAGAGTTTGAGAGTTTAGAGAGTTATTTGCAGATCAAAACTCCCCGAACTCCCAAAAACTCTCCAAACTATTCTTCCCAATTTTTCAACATTTCAATCGCCTGATGGTTCGTCAGATCGCTTCGCATCGGCGTAACCGAAACGAAGCCTTCGTCAATCGCTTCAAAATCCGTTCCGCCGTCGGCGTGAAAACCGCTACGTTCCTCGCCGATCCAGTAATACGATTTTCCGCGCGGATCGGTGTGTTCGGTAATCACGGGACGCGCATTTTTGAAGCCCTGTTTTGTAATGCGGATGCCTTTCGGAACGCCTTTCGGAACATTTACATTCAGCAGAGTATCTTTAGGAAGACCGTTTTTAACGGCTTTTTCCGTCATCTGCCGGGCGACTCGCGCCGCTTCCGTAAAATCGTAAGTGCGTCCCGCAACCAAACTGAAGGCAAGTCCCGGAACTCCCAGAATCGTTGACTCAAGCGCACCGGCAATCGTTCCCGAATATGTCGCGTCATCGCCCATATTTTCACCGTGATTGATTCCCGAAGCGCACAAATGCGGACGGTTTCCATCGGTTAGAATCTGATTCAAAGCCAGCGTTACGCAGTCCGTCGGCGTTCCGTCAACCGTCCAATGTCTGTCGTCAATCTGTCTGATTCTAAGCGGTCTGGCGAGCGTCAGACTGTGCGACGCGCCACTCATTTCCGACGCGGGCGCGACCACGAAAACGTCGCCGATTTCCAGCAGAGCGTTTTCCAGAGCGACGATTCCTTCCGAATGATAACCGTCGTCATTTGTAATTAATATGCGAATTTTTTCCGAACTCATAAAAAGAAAAGATGCGCGATGCGAGAAGATTTAAGAAATAAAATCAAATCGCATCACGCATCACAAAAAATTATAAAAAAACTATCTGTTGTTATTAAAACTACGCATCGGACGGCGGAAACGCTTGCGATTGCGTTTGCGTGCATTCGCCGATTTGAGCTTCGCTTTCTGTCCCGGCGGTATAAAATGCTGGTGTTTTTTGTAGTCTTTGATAATCTCTTCGGTAATCACCTTGCGCTTAAAACGGCGCAGAGCGTTTTCGATATTTTCGTTACTATTAACTGTTACAAAAGCCAATTGCTATCACACTCCTTTTTGCCCGAATTGCCAACGGCAGGGCAAACTATTATTAAACACTTTTTTCTCTGCAAAAGCAAACATAGACCGTTCAATGCAAAAAGGCAGCAGGGCTTATTCAAAGTCACGGAACGCCGGCATCTTGCCGGCAACCGACGCAAAAGCGTCGGAGCAAAGTTTGTAATCTTTAAAGTTTTACCATAATCTTTAGAGTTTCACTATAATCTTTGAAATTATCACACATTTTTTCGCGTCTATCGCACTCATTGCCGCCAAGATGGACGTGGTTTCCGTCAAAACAATGCTTTATTTTTCAAAGATCATTCGCTTTGATAATCGCCGGATTTTTCCAAAAGTGGAGAAGTTTACATAGACAGAGGCAAATTGCTGAAATCGCCGGCGGGCATTTCAGACAGTAAATCATCCGTTCTTTTTCCGATCAATTCCGCAACCAGCGGCTGGAATGAAAGATGATCTATTCCTTGTCTGTTTAAAAATAAATTTTCCCATTCCGCTTTCGGAATATCGCAGAAAACTTCTACTACAAGCGGATCAAACTGCGTTCCCGAACAACTTATAATTTCTTTTTTTGCCGCCTCGAAAGTCAGCGCGGCGCGATAAGTTCTGTCGCTCGTTATCGCATCAAAGGCATCTATGACAGAGAAAATTCTGGCGTTAAAATCAATTTCGCTGCCCTTTAACTGCTTGGGATAACCGCAGCCGTTCCACCATTCGTGATGCTGAACGACCACGCGAATCGCGCCTTCCAAAAACGGTATTTCGCGCAGAATTTCTTCTCCGTATAAAGGGTGCATCTGCATTTTTCTTTTTTCGACATCATTTAATTTGCCTATTTTCCTTAGAATTTCATTCGACACACCGATCTTTCCGATGTCGTGGAGAAGTGCGCCGAGTTCGAGAGAACGTAATTCGGATTCGTTTAATCCGATTTCGCAGCCTAGACGCAGACTATACGTTACAACTCTGTCGTGATGCCCGATTGGTTCAAACACTTTGGTTTCCAGCGCGTGAACGAGAGCTTTGAGCGTTGCTCTGTAAGCACTGTCAACTTCTTCCAAAGCGTAATCATATTGAGTCGTTCGCTGACGAACCAAATCTTCGAGTTTGCGTTCGTGTTCGGTCTTGAACATTTTCAGTTCGTAATGTTCGATGGCACGATTGATGCAGAGTTTTATTTTTGGAAAGTCCAGAGGCTTTATCAAATAATCGAACGCTCCCAAGCGCAGCGCGTCAATCGCATTTTCGATTTTGGTTTCCGCGCTCATCACCAAAAAGAGCGTGTCGCCGTTCATCTGTGAAACTTTGTTCATCAATTCCAACCCGTTCATTTTCGGCAACGCAATATCGGAGATAATCAATGAATAATTATTTTTAACAATATACATCAATGCCGATTCAGCCGATTCAGCCGTTGTGCAGTCATACGTTTCGCTTAAACAGGTATAAAGAAGATTTCTCACAATCGGATCATCTTCTACAATAAGAATTTTATGTTTCATTGAAAATTCTGCCGGAAGCATATAATTTGTCCTCACTTTTATTTAGTTTGTATGTTAAGAGAATTTGTTTCTTGTAAAGTGGGAATTACCAAAACTAATAATAGCAGGTTAAACGCTATTTAACAAGATTTATCTGAATTTACCAATTTTGATAAATCTTTCTCGGAGAGCAATTGGAAGTAAAATGCGGTTTATGCTGCTTCTCCGATTTTTGACAGTAATGGATTTTTTTGAAGAATGAAAAAGCTGAGATTTATTCAAAGTCGGATTTATAGAAATTTTATCTATTATCTTTCAGCTATAATCTTTAATCTATTCCGAAAGCATAATGATCTTACTATTCCGCGTAGCAAATAGATTAAAGGTTGTAACTGATAAATTTGCCGCGCCGATTCAATATTGCGACTTTAAATGAACCGTAATAAAAAAGCGGAAACGATTCGTGAAAATCATTTCCGCTTAAAATTATACGAAAGTCAGAATGTCTGAATCTATGCTTTTGCTGTTTCAGTATTGTCTTTTTTCGTTCTCGTAATTCCGCCGATCTGGACGAGTTTTTCGCCTTTGATGTTGTTTTTTTCCATCACCATTTCGTTGTAGAGCTTTCGCATCATCTGCATTTCTTCGGCGGCGGTTTTCGGTCCTTCCATTTCCGGTTTGTTCGGACGCGCCAAGTCAACTTCGTTCAAGATAAGTTGATGACCGGCGTTATCCAGCGCGACTTCTTTATCGCGTGCGAAAACTTCGTGGCGACCGTGTTCTTTATACCATTGTGCAACCGTCGCGTTTTGGTGCATATGTTCGATAATGTTTCTCCAGCCGATTCCGGTGTTATAAGCGCAGAACGAAATTTCGCCTTCCTGCGTTCCGTAGGGAATAATGCACATTTCCGTTCGGCGGAAATCGTAGTTGAACAAATCCTGAAACCACATTCCCGCGATAAAAAGGAAGTTCCAAGGGTCTTGACGGCGTTTTTCGATGTCTTCGATGGTGCGCGTTCCGTCAACTTTTCCGTAATCCTTTCCGCTCAAGCCGAACGATTTGTCGAATTTCTTCAAAATTCCGCCAAGCGTCAAACTTTTCGGTGCGCCGTATGGATTGTAGTTTTTCAGCAGCGCGAGTCCCATCATCAGATTCGAGAACCATTTTCCGCGAGCCGTGTCGGTGATATGCTTCATATCTTCGACCAGATTCGGAATGTTCAAAAATTCGGGAACGGGAGCCATTTCCTTCGTGTCCTTGTTAATCATCACGGCAGTTCCGACTCCGCAGTTCGGATGACAGCCGCAGGAAACTTGTCCCCAATCAGCTTCCGGACCGTGAACAAGATCGGCGAAATCAGCAAACGCGCCCATTAAAGAAAGCGGAAACCAATCGCGTGTCGGTTCGGTAATTCCGACTTGTTTCTGCACGTCTTGCGCCAGATGCGAAAGCGTGTATCGCTGCTGTAAACGTCTTTGTTCTGTAATGTGTTCGTCGCGTCCCGTAAACGAAACGGGTTGAAATGACACAAATGAAATTTTCTTTGGGTTATCAAGTGCAAAACGAACAATCGAACCGACTTGATCGTTATTGATTCCGTTGACAAGCGTTGTTACGAGAACGATGTCAACTCCGGCTTCGTGCAAGTTGTTGATAGCGCGAAGTTTAACATCAAACAAGTTTCCGACTTGTCTGTGCGAGTTCGCGTCGTTGCCGATTCCGTCAAATTGCAGATAGACGAATCTCAAACCTGCTTCGGCGGCTTCGCGGCAAAATTCTTTGGACTTTGCAAATTCGATTCCGTTTGTCGCCGCCTGCACCGAGTTGTAACCGACTTCGCGGGCGTAGCGAATCGCTTCCAAGAAATAAGGCGAAAGCGTCGGTTCGCCGCCCGAATACTGAACCGACATCTGACGGCGCGGCTTAATCGAAATCGCGTTGTCGAGAATTTCCTTGACATCTTCCATCGAAAGTTCGTGAACAAATCCGACTTGGTTTGCGTCCATAAAACACGGGTCGCACATCATATTACAGCGGTTTGTCAAATCAACCGTCAAAACCGCGCCGCGTCCGTATTTAATGGTCGAAGAACCGTGATTATGCAGTTCTTCGTCGTTGTGCGCTTTGATGTCGCGTCCCGGAAAATTCGCTTCGATATGCTCTAAAAATTTAGAATCAATCGCCATCAAATCTTCAAAATGTCCGTGTTCCGGGCAGTCTTTTATCATCCAGATTTGACCGTCGCGCTCGATAATTTCGGCTTTGATCTCGCCGACCTTATCGTTGACTAAAATCGCAACTTCCTTCTCGCCGCTTAGAATGCTTTCGCGGGCTTCGATCACGCAGTTCGGACAAAGCGAATCGGTTTTGCGCGGAAAACCAAGAGTCGGCTTTGATTTTTGCCACGACTTTAAAAGCGGTTTGTCCGACCATTTCGGCGTAAACGAAGGATTCGGTTTAAATTGATTAACCGATTGAATTGCCTTAAATGCGCCGCTTGCAATGTATGTTAAGCCTTTTTCAAAATGTTTAACAGGTTTCATAATTTCTTTTAATTCTCCTCAAAAATAGTTTTTTCAGAGTTATTTTCCGCAAAAATAATAATAGATATGCTAAATCAATAATTCTTAAAAATGCTTTATAAATGATTTAATTGGAAATTGCGGTGAATATACTCTCTAATCATCTTTAAATACAAAGCAAAATTCGTGCCGCGCTTCTAAGAAAATCTTATCTTGTTTATTAACAACGATTTGGAAAGATTTTATCTTAAATAATTGAGTTTAGTCGGTGTGGCGTGATGATACACACGAAATCATAAACGGCGAAGTGAAGCAAAATGACACAGAAAGATATATACAGCTAAATTATTTTTTTGTTTGCTAACTGTTCTTAATCAGATCAATTAAACTGTCGTTTAAAAGTTTTCCACACAGACCCTTAATTTGATTCGACCTAAGATATTATTTATCAAGGTTTTTTCAAAAAAATAAACAAAAAGTGGATTTTCGTTCACTAAAAGTTCACCTTTAAGCAGTAGCTTTAACAATCACTTTAGGTGAAAATTCGCAAATGTTGTAAACAAAGCACTTGGTGTATTACAAAAAAATCTTTACACTTTGTATTTTTATATGATAGTTTTGTTTTACTTTTGAACAAGAGTAAATTTCATTAAGCAGTAATATTTGATATATCCGAGAAAATTATAATTGTAATTTATTCAGACCGCAATAAAGACGACTTTATTTTCAAAAGTTAAATTCTGTAAATTTATTAGAGTGATTTTATGCCAATACGCTTCGGAACATCCGGTTGGAGAGCAATAATTGCCGACGAATTTACATTCGAGATGGTCAGATTGGCAGCCGAAGCGATTTGCAGTTATTTAAAAGAAAGTTTCGGTGAGGGAAATCTCAAACTGATCGTCGGACACGATTCGCGTTTTATGGGCGAAACTTTTGCTAAGGTCGCCGCTGAAATCGCCGAAAAGAAAGGGTTTCACGTTTTATTGTGCCAAAATCCGACACCGACACCGGCAATTTCTTTTGCGATCAGAGATGAAAAAGCCGTCGGCGGAATAAATTTTACGGCTTCGCACAATCCGCCGGAATATCAGGGAATAAAGTTTTCGACCAGCGACGGCGCACCGGCTTTGCCGGAAGTTACAAAACGTATCGAAGAAATTATCGAAAACAAGCCGAACGTGAAGGATGCAGACGGCGGAAAAATTGAAGAATTTGATGCGCGTCCGAATTATCTGGACGATTTGAAAACTAAAATAAGATTCGACAAAATCGCCGAAGCGGGCGGCAGATACGCTTACGACGCGCTTTGGGGAACGGGACGCGGTTATCTGGATAAGATTTTGCGCGACAACAATTTAGAGTGCGAAACGATTCACGATTGGCGCGACGTAACATTCGGCGGACAATCGCCCGAACCGGGCGAAGATCATCTCGACGAATTGCGCGAAGCGGTTACAACGAAGAATTTAACGCTCGGACTCGCCACGGACGGCGACGGCGACAGATTCGGAGTTGTTGACCAAAACGGCGAATTCATTCAGCCGAATCAATTGATCGCCGTTTTGATGGATTATCTGGCTGAAAATCGCGGCTGGACGGAAGGTTTGGCGCGAAGTGTCGCAACGACACACTTGGTTGACCGAGTAGCCGAAAATCGCGGCTTGAAACTGCACGAAACGCCCGTCGGCTTCAAATATATCGGCGAATTGATAAACAAAGACGAAATTATTTTGGGCGGAGAAGAATCCGCAGGTCTTTCGATCAAAGGACATTATCCCGAAAAGGACGGCATTTTGGCTTGCCTTTTAGCCGCCGAAGCGGTTGCGGTTCGCGGAAAAAGTCTGACCGAGCAGTTAGACGAACTTTACGAGCGCGTCGGACGAGTCGAAGCAGGCAGAATCGGAGTGAAATTGACCGATGAAATTGCCAAAAAATTGAAGGAAAAATTGGGACAAGAACCGTCGGAGATCGGCGGAAAGAAAGTTGAAAGCATTAATAGAACGGACGGCGTAAAATTCATTTTTGCCGATAAAAGCTGGATGCTGATGCGTCCGTCAGGAACTGAGCCGCTGGTCAGAATTTACGCCGAAGCGGAAAACGAAAAGGATTTGGAGGTGCTTCTTGAACAAGGTCGTCGCTACTTACTCGAACAATAGTTCGTTTGGTGCAAACAGAAAAAGTTATGCGAAAAGCGCGAAAAAAAACGAAAATGCAACGCCGCAATGGTTTGTGTTTCTCGTCCTCGCTTCGATAACTTTTATGCTCTGTCTGGCGATAAATCTGCGAGCCTTTTCGGAAATGAACCGCGAAATAAATGAAAATATCAGCTTAAATTCGGAGATCGAGCAGCTTGAAAATGAAAATGCCGAACTCGAAACCGAAATAAAAACTTTGACAAACGACGAGCGAACTATCGAGCGCGAAGCGCGTAAAATCGGTATGAGCCGTCCGAACGAAAAAATTCTTATACCCGTGAACTAAACTTGCGGAGAGTCGTTCACGAGTATAAACTGCCTGCCCCGTTAAAATCCGCCTTTTGCCTATCTACTCCGCTTTGCCTACAGTTTATTCCTACCGCCAAATTCGCGGCTTATGTTTTCCCGAACATAAGCCGCAACTTCTTTTTAAAGAAGCAGATTTGAAGTTTCACGCTTCTAATTTCACATTCAAAGATTTATCATTAAATAAATGAGCAATTTCCGCATTTTTTATTCGCCTTATTATTACGCCGACATTGGCGAAAATCACGTTTTTCCCATCAAAAAATTTGAATTGGTTCGCAACATTTTAATTGAAGAGGGAACTTTGCAAATTGAAGAAATAATCGAACCTCAATTTGCAAAAATGGAAGACGTTCTGCTCGTTCATACGGAAGATTATGTGAGCAGGCTTTGTGACGGAACTCTGAACAAAAAAGAAGTCAGGCGGTTAGGCTTGCCTTGGTCGCAGTCGCTCGTGCGCCGGACTTTTCTTGCAGTTTCGGGAACGATAAACGCTTCAATTCGCGCGATGGATTTCGGTATTGCTTCAAATCTTGCGGGTGGGACGCATCACGCTTTTCCCGACAGAGGCGAAGGCTTCTGCGTTTTAAATGATGTGGCGATTGCGATTAGAGTTTTGCAGCGTGAAAATTCAGCGAAACGGTTTTTAATAATTGACTGCGACGTTCATCAGGGAAACGGCACGGCTTTTATTTTTCAAAACGAAGAAGCGGTTTTCACATTTTCGATTCACGGCGAGAAAAATTATCCGCTTTTCAAGGAAAAATCCGATCTCGACATCGAACTTGCCGACGGAACTTCCGATCAAGTTTATCTTGAAACATTAAGCGAAGCGTTGCCGCGAATTTTTCTGCACGATCCCGACATTGTGTTTTATCTCGGCGGCGCAGACCCTTTTGAAAACGACAAACTCGGCAGGCTCGGACTTTCGTTTGAAGGTTTAATGCAGCGCGATGAAATGGTTTTACGATACGCGAAAGAACAGGGTGTTCCGATTGTTACGACGACCAGCGGCGGTTACGCGAAAAATATGAAAGACACGGTTGAAATTCACTGCAATACGATTCGGGCTGTGAAAAAAGTTTTTGCCGAATCGCAAACTCAAAATGCGTCTGCTTAAATATCAAAAATTCAGTAAAAAATTAAATTGTGGCGGAAAAAGAGAAGAAAAAAGTAAATTATTCGAGCGCGTGGCAGGAAGGGAAAAAGCTGATTTGGGATTATCGCGGCAGATTGACGATTGGCGCGGTTTTGATGATAATCAGTCGGCTTTCGGGAATGGTTTTGCCCGCTTCGTCGAAATATCTAATTGACGAAGTGATCGGCAAAGAGCGTTATGAACTTTTGAAATGGATCGCGCTGGCGATTGGGATTGCGACGCTGATTCAGGCGGTTACGTCTTTCGCTTTGTCGCAGATTTTGGGAATTGCGGCGCAGCGTGCGATTACGGAAATGAGAAAGCGCGTGCAGGCGAAGATCGAGAAATTGCCCGTTTCATATTTTGATTCGACGCAAAGCGGGCAGCTTATTTCGCGGATTATGAACGACGCGGAAGGCATCAGAAATCTAGTTGGAACCGGTTTGGTTCAATTGGCGGGAAGTATTGTAACGGCAGGAATTTCGATAATCGTTTTGTTTTGGATAAATTGGCGTTTGACGACGGGAACGATTATTGTTTTGGCGATTTTCGGCGGGGTTTTAGCTTATGCGTTCAAAAAACTTCGCCCGATCTTCCGCGAGCGAAATGTTATAAACGCGGAAGTTACGGGAAGATTGACCGAATCTTTGGGCGGAATCCGAATCGTCAAATCTTACACGGCGGAAAAAAGGGAAGAACTGATTTTCGCACGCGGAGCGCACAAGTATTTTCGCAATGTCGCCAAAACTATGACGGGCGTTTCGGCGACTTCCGCGTTTTCGTCGCTGATTATCGGCGCGATCAGCGTCGTGATGATTTTAATTGGCGGCAATTCCGTGATAAACGGCTCGATGACCATCGGCGATCTCGTGATGTATATCTTTTTTACGGGCTTGATGGCGTTTCCAATCGTCCAATTAAGTTCCATCGGAACGCAGATAACCGAAGCGTTTGCCGGACTTGACCGCATCCGCGAAGTTTTTGAAATGACGACGGAAGATGAAGAAGACGCACAGCGAAAACCTCTGCGCGATGTCGAAGGTCGAATCACATTTGATGATGTTTTTTTTGAATACGAAGAAAATACGCCAGTTTTGCGCGGCGTTTCGTTTGATTCGCCCGCCGGAACGACGACGGCTCTGGTCGGTTCAAGCGGTTCGGGAAAATCTACAATTCTAAGTTTGGTTTTGAATTTTATACAGCCCGACGGCGGCAGAGTTTTGATTGACGGAAAAGATTTGCAGACAATAAAATTGCGCGATTATCGGCGGCAATTAGGCGTTGTTTTGCAGGAAAACTTCTTGTTCGACGGCACGATTACGGAAAACGTCAAATTCTCGAAACCGAGCGCGACATTTGAAGAAATCAAAAAAGTCTGCCGTATCGCGTATTGCGACGAGTTTATCGAAAAATTTGAAAAAGGTTACGAAACAATCGTCGGCGAGCGCGGCGTAAAACTTTCGGGCGGACAAAAACAAAGAATCGCAATCGCACGGGCTTTGCTTGCCGACCCGAAAATTTTGATTTTGGACGAAGCGACTTCGAGCCTTGATTCGGAAAGCGAGCAGAAAATTCAGGCGAGTTTGAACGCTCTCAGAAAAGGACGGACAACATTTGTCATCGCCCATCGCCTTTCGACAATTCGCAGCGCGGATAAAATTTTGGTCGTCGAAGCGGGCGAAATAGTCGAGCGCGGAACGCACGAAGAATTGTTGGGTTTTGGCGGACGTTACAAGCAGCTTTATGATAAACAGTATCAGTTTGAAAAGAACTTGTTTATCAATCCGGGCGAAGAATTTACCGATTTAGAGAGCGTCAACTGAATTTTTCGCCTTTGTTTCTTTCCGTTTTTATTAATCGGCAAAATTAAAATAATGGAAAATTGGACGCACCCGACTTTTAATTAAAAATTCGGCGTTAAATACAATTCGCTTCGGTAATCGTCTATGCCGATTTTAACGAGTTGAAGCCAGCCTTGTCTGCCGAGCAGGTTGCGGTTCACGTTATAACTTTCGGCAAAATAGACATAAGATTGAAAGCGCAAACCGAGCGTTTCGAGTTCGATTTCGTGAGCGTAGCCGACAACACCGCCGCCGAGCGTCGAGAAATTCTCACGAAAACCGTCTTCGACATTTATCTGCAAAAAATCTGCCGCGCCGCGCTCGAAAAAGCAAATTTGCGAGCCGGTGTCAACTTTTGCCGGACAAGTGTATTGACGACTTCCGTAATGTAAAACCGCATCAATGGTGATGCCGATTTCAAGCGATTTATAGATTTCTTTTTTCTGAAAATCAATCTGAAAAGACATTACCAAAGACCTCCGCTGACGAATCGCGGACGCTGGCTTCCTTCGACAAATACTATAAAAGGATTTTTCACGCCCATTTCCAGAGCTTTTTCGCCCGTTTCTTTGAAACTATCGCCGGCAGCGAGAAGCGTATCGCCGTCCAGAGCGACATATTTGCCGTCGTATTCGTCGCGGTTTTTTGCCAGCCATTCGTGTTCGCGCGAGCGGTCTTTGACGGGCAGATCGGTGGCGATAATTCTCGATTCAAACGGCGGTTTCTTTTTTTCCTTCGCTCGAAAGTTCAATTTTTCCTCTAAAACAATTCGCGCGAACTCGTCTTTGCCGATGCCTCTGTTTTGGGCTTCGGCTTCGAGTTTATCTTCGAGTTCGGGCGAAATCTCAATCGTCAAAGTCATAGCTTTTATTCCTCCAAATCCGATTTTAGCATAATTTGAGCGTTTTGCCCGGCAGCTTTTTCCCGTTTTCGTATTTGCTCATTCGCGGCATAATTTTTAATCTTTAAACGAGCGAATATTTTAGGAAATTATGAAAATAGCAGTAATCGGAAGCGGATTCGGCGGACTTTCGGCGGCGATTCGTCTGCAAGCGGGCGGGCATCAAGTTACAATCATCGAAAAACGCGACAAACTCGGCGGCAGAGCGTATGTTTACGAACAAGACGGCTTCAAATTTGATGGCGGTCCGACGATTATTACTGCGCCGTGGCTGATTGACGAGATGTTTGAAGCGGCGGGAAAAAAGACCGCCGATTACGTTGAACTCGTCAAAATTGATCCGTTTTACAACATACGCTTTGAAGACGGCGCGGTTTTTCATTACAACGACGATAAAGAAAATCTTTTCGAGCAAATTCGCAAATTTAATCCGAACGACGTTGAAAATTACAAAAGATTTTCAAAAGATTTGGGCGAGATTTACCGCGTCGGTTTTGAACTGATCGACCAGCCGTTTTCGACAATTTGGGATATGGTCAAAGTCGTGCCGCAAATGATAAAACTGCGCTCGGATCGTTCGGTTTATAAATTCGCGGCGAAATATTTTGAAGACGAACGCCTCAGAGAAGCGTTTAGTTTTCATCCGCTTCTAATCGGCGGAAATCCGTTTACGGCGACTTCGATCTACGCGATGATTCACAGGCTCGAACAGGAATACGGCGTTTGGTTTGCGATGGGCGGAACGGGCGCGTTGGTTCGCGGTTTGGGCGAACTTTTTACGGACATCGGGGGAGAAGTTTTCACCGAAGTTGAAGTTTCCGAAATTTCGGTTGACGAAAACGGCAGAGCGAACGGCGTGAAATTGAAAACGGGCGATCTTTTAGAAGCCGACGCGGTTGTTTCAAATGCTGATGTCGCGTTTACTTATATGAATTTGATTAATCCGAAATTTCGCAAAAAATATACGGATAAAAAGGTGAAATCGCTGACATATTCAATGTCCCTGTTCGTGCTTTATTTCGGAACAAATAGAAAATACGAAAATATGGCGCATCACGAAATAATTATGGGCAAGCGTTATAAAGGTTTGCTCGACGAAATTTTTGTGGACAAAACTTTGGCAAAAGATTTTTCGCTTTATCTGCATCGCCCGACGGCAACCGATCCGTCGCTCGCGCCCGAAAATTGTGATGCGTGGTATGTTCTCTCGCCCGTTCCGCATCTGGAAGGCAAAACCGATTGGAAAACGCAGGCGAAACCTTACCGCGATTCGATTATAAAATATCTCGAAGATCGTTATATGCCCGATTTGTCAAAGCATATAATCACGGAAACTTATATTGATCCGCTGCATTTTCAAGGCACTTTAAACAGCTATTTGGGCAACGCTTTCGGAGTCGAGCCGACGCTGATGCAGTCGGCTTACTTGCGCCCGCACAATGAAAGCGAAGATGTCAAAAATCTATATTTCGTCGGCGCAGGAACGCATCCGGGCGCGGGACTTCCGGGCGTTATGTCGTCGGGGAAAATTGTGGCGAAGATGATAAATCAGTGAAAAGTGAAAAATGATAAGTTCTGAAGATTTATTTGGCTGACAGTATGCCGAATTTCAAAAATTCATTTGCTTCGCCGCATACTTTGGAAAGATTTTTGTCATCATAATAATCCGCATCCGAAAGCCTTATATTTTCTTCTCTTATTCTTTCCAATACGGGATAATAAAATACTTCCCCGTTAAAACATTTTCCTCCGACCACGCCGAATTTTGATATATCAACGAATTTGTATTCACTCAAGGTTTCCTTGAAAAAACTTCTTTTAACAACAGTTACAATTTTTTCGTTGCGGTTTATTTTTGTGGTAATTATCCGATAGGAAAAAACCATCCAGAGTCCGCCTAGCGCAAGAATAATCGAACATACTAAGAAAGCGGTAATTATCCAATTATCGTTAATAACATTGAGCAGCAGAGATAAAATAATGCCGACAATGGAAAAAAAGCCGCCGATTATCCAAATGCCGGCAGGGAAATTTTTAATCTCCAATTCACCATTTATATATCTGGTTTTCATAGCTAATCGGAATTTGTGATTTATTGAGCCAAATCTTCAAAATCCTCGATGCTCGGCAGTTCCGACAAATCTTTTAAGCCGAATTGAATCAGAAAATCCCTTGAAGTTCCGTATTGCATCGGTTTTCCGACGGTTTCTTTGCGACCTTTGGAAATTATCAGGCGTTTATCAAGAAGCGTTTTTATTGAAGAAGCCGATTGCACGCCGCGAATTTCGAGGATTTCGGGAACTGTGACGGGCTGCCGGTAAGCGATGACGGCGAGAGTTTCGAGCGAGGCGAGCGACAGTTTTGCCGACGGGCGCGTTTTTAGAAATTCTCTGACTTCCGCGTGAAATTCGGGGCGCGTTGAAATTTGCCAGCCGCCGCCGATTTCTCTGATTTGCAAACCGCTTTCCCGATTTGCGTATTCGCTTTGTAATTCTTCGAGCGCGGATTCAATCATTTCCGCATCTTCGCTTAAAACCTGCGTCAGAGTTTTAACCGCAATCGGTTCGTCCGAAACAAAAATCAAGGCTTCAACGACGGCGATCAATTCGCTGATGCTTCTCGTTTGTTTTTCGATTTCTTCTTCCATAAAATTTAGTAAATCGTAAACGGTTAATAGTAAATTGAATCTTAGGAAGAACAAACTATTTTCCATTTACGATTTACTATTTACCATCTGCCAATCTCAAAATAATATCGCCGAAAGTTTTCGTTTGTGTCATTTTAATACTTTCCGTTCGGACGATTTCCAGAACGGCGATGAAGGCTAAAACGAGTTCGTTTTTTGTTTCGATTTCCTCGAAAAATTTTAGTAAATTCAGTTCTTTCGTTTCAAAAATCCGGCGTTTTAAGTTTTTCAGCATATCCGCCAAACTCATTTCTTCGCGGGCGATTTCCAATTTGATTTCTTCTTTACGGCGTTCCATTATTTTTTGAAATACGCCGAACAGATCAAAAACAGTCGCGTTTATTTCCAGATTATTTTCGTCCGATTCGATCTGTCCGCGCGTAAAAACGGCTTCTTCAATTGTCGAACGCTCGTAAAACATCTGCGAAACATTTTTGAATTTCTCGTATTCGAGCAGACGGTCAACAAGTTCTTGTCTGGGGTCTTCGATTTCTTCTTCCGCATCGTCCGAAATTTCGACGGGCAGAAGCATTTTCGATTTTATCTCGATCAAAGTTGCCGCCATCACCAGAAAATCCGCCGCCAGCGCGATGTCGAGCCGTTTCATCAAACGTATGTATCTCAAATATTCGTCCGTAATTTTGGCAATCGGGATGTCGAAAATGTCCGCCTTTTCCTGTTTTATCAAATAAAGCAGCAAATCGAGCGGACCGGCAAATTCGCCCAGACGCAGTTTTATCTCGTCGCCCGCGTCGCGCACGATGCGCGGCTGAACGCTCTCGAAATCGAAGCTAAGTTGTTGTTGTTCGGTTTGCTCCATCGGCTTCGCAGGGCTTCGCAGTCCAGAGTCCAGAGTCCGTAGTCCAAAGTCGGAAGATGAAAATCGAACTCTAAACTCGACAAATAAAGAATTTGGACTTTGAACGCGGGACTCTGGACTATTTCACTTCCCGGCAGTAAATAATGTAATCGAGCGAAGGCGGCGCGAAATTGTCGGCGCGAATTGCTTGGTTTATCTGTCCGCGATGATTTGTTGAATGAAAAAGAACGTGCGTTAAAATTTCGCGGTAAGAATTTTTAACCGCTTCGCCTTCGCTCGTTTTGTATTCGGCAATTTGTCCGAGTCCTTCGTCGTCAAATTTTTTCAGCAGTCGCTCGTAATTTTCGTGATTTTCCCGCGCCAAATTTCCCGAATCTTCAATTGAAAGCGTCTGCCAGAAATCAAATCCGGTTGAATCTTTGCCGTAGAGTCTTTCAAAATATTCCTTTTCCGTAACTAAAACGTGCGCCAGAATTTTCGCGGCTTTTTCGCTTTTTGAAGTTTTTAGAAAGGAGATCAAACGGCGGTTTGCCCAATCGTTATAAAGGTAAAGTTCGCGCAAATGTTCGATTGTGTTCATTATTTCACCGAATGCCTTTTCAAATCTTCGATTGAAACAAAATCCAAAGCTCTTTCGTGGCAGGCTTCCAAAATGATCTGCGGCGCAACGTCTTCTTCGAGTGCTTCGCGCCAGCGCGTCGCGCACAGACACCACTTGTCGCCGTCCTTTAAGCCGGGAAAATCGAATTCCGGGTGCGGCGTGATTAAATCGTTGCCGCGCGAGCGCGAAAATTCGAGAAATTCGTCGGTCATAATCGCGCAGACGACGTGGCTGCCGATGTCATTCGCGCCCGTCTGACAAAATCCGTCGCGGTAAAATCCCGTCATCGGGTCGGTGCAGCAGCTTTTCAATGTGCTGCCGAGAACATTTTTCGGTTTTGGTTTGTGTCCGTTTCCGTTTGCTTGGCTCATATTTCTATTTTGATTATTTCCAGAACTTTTTCAACCGGACGCGCCAAAATTGCCTTTTCGCCGACTTCGACAATCGGACGTTCAAGCAGATTCGGGTTTTCGACGATCAGTTTTATTATTTTGTCCGCGTCAATTTCATCGGCGAGTTCCAATTCTTTATAAAGTTTTTCGCGCTTCCGCAAAACATCCTGCGGCTCTAAGTCGGCTTTTTTCAGCAATTCGCGCAGCTTTTCTTCGCTCAAAGGTTCTGTAAAATAGTTGACGTTTTCAAATTCGATGTTGTTTTCACGAAACAACTTCGCCAGTTTTTGGCACGTCGTTCAGGTCGGTTTTTCGTAAACTTTAATTTTCACTTTAATTTTATATTTCTTACACAGCCGATTTTAACATTTTAATCTTTGATTATGAATTGCTTTTAAGCACAAAATAATTTTGTAATAGGTCAGTTAAAAGTTGAAAAGTCAGCAGCGTCCGAAGTGAGCAGATTGGTTCACATAACCGAAGCGAACCAATCTGCTCACTTCGGACGCTGCTGACAACTTTTTTGCAAAATTTTGTTCTAAATTCAGCGCGTTTTTGTTACAATAGATTTGATATATCCGTTTAAGATATATTAAATCGTTTGCGCCACAGTAATTTTAGTTTAATTTTCCATCCACTTTCAATCGTTTTCATAATTGTTCATTGAGTTTCAACGATTTACAAAAACAATTTAATTTTGCTAAAATTGTTTTTGTAAAACGCAAGAAGTTATTTATAAAAATTGTTTAAACTTTTTTGGCAACAATTTTCTTAGTTTGGTTCATCTTAAATAATCGGTAAGCGTTCTGATTTTTTTGAACAAATGCAAATCTGCTTGAAATTACAAATTGTAGAAAAAATAATCTACAAAACGCGGATAAAATTATGAAAGACATAAATATTCAAAATCCAGCTGAAACAAATGCGGTTAATGAAACCGCCGTTAAAAATTCATTTTTGAAGAAAAAGGGACAGAAGCATTACTGGATTGCGAGCGGAGCAATTCTGGCGATAATCGTTTTCCATTTCGTTTTCCAATTTTCTTTTATTCAGAATGAAAATTTCCAAGCTGCACGAAATTTGCTTGAAGTAAATTTGATCGAAAAAAAAGGGCAGCAAATTGAAAAAATTGCCGATAATATAATTGTGCCGGAAATATTTGAAACGGATTTTGAGGAAATAACTTCGGAAAACCAAATAATGCCGGAAGAAAACGAAACATTGCCAAAAGCAGAAACCGTAACTAAAAAGAGAAAATCCGAAGTTAAAAGAAAAGCGCGAACCGTTGCGCCGCCAATTCAAAATCGTCAAAAGAATGCGGTTTCGCGTCCGCGCAAAGTTACAAAGAAAAATCTGCCGCAGCCGGAAACGAGAGCCGAACGACTGCGCCGGGCGGAAAAGATTCTGACGGGAGTTTAGATTTTTTCTGTAAAGTTTTGCCCGAAATGCGGGAAATTTTGGAGAAGCTAATGAATTATTCGAGCATTTTAATTATCAAACGTAAAAATTTTACAAGATTTACAACAGTTTGTTTAATCGTTCTGACGCTCGGAATCGTTTCCTTTGCCCAACAATACAAAGGTATCCCCGTCAAGAAAGACCGACTTATCAAGGCTCTCCGTTCAAAACAACTGCAAACCCGCGACATCGTTACAATTATCAGGTCAAACGGCGTAGATTTCGCGCTGACGGCGGATACCAGAAAAAATCTGATCGCCGCCGGAGCGCGTCCCGAAGTCATACGCGCGGCGGACGAAAATTTGCGTCTGCCTTCAAAGGATGACAATTTTGATTCCAAAAACGGGAACTCTTCGGCGGATTACGCCGATTTGCTCGATCAGGCGATATATGTTTTTGAAGACAAAAACAATTCTAAAGATGCCGTAAAATTTCTTGAATCCGCAATCAAACTGCGACCAAAAGACCCTGCGGCATATCAAATGCTGGGCTTTGTCAATCTCTACGGTTTGAAAAATATGAGAATGGCGAAAAAATATATGATCGAATCCGTTTCCAAAGGCGGCAGCGCGGTTTTTCGCGTTTATCACGACGATAACGGAGATTTTACCAAGCGTTGCACGGGTTCGCTGTATATTTCGCCCGAAAATATAAGATACGAATCGGACGATAACATACACACATTTGAAACCTCGACATTAAGCGTCAGCAAAATCAAAAATGACCGTGAATCCTCAGCTTTGTGGAAAAAACACCCGGTTTTCAAAGTCTTTCTCAAAATCGGCGAAGCGGAAACAAAATTCCGATTCGCGCCCGTCAGCGGAAGTGAAGCGGAAGCAAAAATGGTCGCTCAACTCGTTATCGAAGCAAAAATTTATTGATTTTCCGGGTTTTATTGCGGATTTGAAAATTGCGGGCGCGAGAGCAATCCTTCCAAATTTATA
Source organism: Pyrinomonadaceae bacterium (assembly GCA_965214585.1). Classification (GTDB taxonomy): domain Bacteria; phylum Acidobacteriota; class Blastocatellia; order Pyrinomonadales; family Pyrinomonadaceae; genus JAHCHG01. The sequence goes on from OZ243957.1 coordinate 2,897,321, forward strand.
AATTTAGATTATTGCGCTTTTTAATTTCATCTTGAATAAATCATTGTCTTTAACCACTCGAAAGATAAAAAGATCGCAAGTCTGGAAGGGTTGTTCTACGCCATCTGTTTATACGGTTTATCAGCAAACAGGTTCGATACGATGCAGAAACACGCACGAAGTAATACCAAGTTGCGTGAATAAAGGCGGAAACCCGCGTGTCAACAAGGGTGCTGTTTGAAAACTTAAAAGTTGATATTAAAAACAGCACCCTCCATTACTGTCGGGTTTCCGCCTTTCCTTTTTTTCACGCAACTTGGTATAAGTGTGCAAAAGTTCTGACACACTTACTTCGGGCGTGTTTCTGCATTTTCTGCAAAACCGACGTATCATACCTACCTAATGATTCTCAGTATTAAACACTTAAACCTCAAAATATTTGTAAATTCAATTCAATTCAAACGCTTCGCCGCATAATAACTGCTGTGCTTCGATGTCTTCGCCGCCGCGCACGATTATTATGCCCTGCTCGTCGCTTTTAACGTCTGAAATCGCATTTATTTTCGCCGCGCCAAGACAGAAACGGACTTTTTTGATTTTCTTGGGCATTTCCGGCGGCGGCTGGCAATCGTCAAAAGGCGTTTTTAATTCAAGCGGAAGCGAAACGCTTAATTCTTCCTTTATCGTTTCACCGGATTTGAGCAGAGATGCCGCCGGATAAATCGGTGCTTCACGGTCAGGGCAATTTTTGTCTTTCGGCTCGAAAAAACGCTTTTGGCTGATCTCGACCAAATTATCGGATTGCGGCTCGACGAAAACCACGCCGCGATTCATTTGCAGACTCGTGCCGCGATTGTATAAAAGAAAATCGGATTTGCCGGAATTTTCGATTTGATATTTAACCCGTAAAACAGAATCGGATTCTTTTTCAAACGAAACTTCAAATTCCAGATCGCCGTTTTCGCCGTTCTGACTTTTCATAGTTTTTCCCGCGTCCGCTTTCGGCTTATCCGTTTTACTTTGCGTCGGGCTGCATTCGGCAGCCGCGAATGTCAAACCGAGCAGTAAAAGCAATAAAATTTTCATACGTCTGCCTCCAAAGTATAATCGGGATAAAATTTATCGCCGTTTAACGAAATCTTTCTAATTTCTGTAATGATTGCGCTTCGGCAAATTCATTTCATCACGCAAACCGTTTTCCGTCAAATTTTCCGGGTGAACCGGATCGAGTATCTCAGGAGTCGTCGGATCGTTGTCGTGGTCAATAGTCAATCCCGTTCCGACTCTTTCTCTGACATTTACATCCGGTTTCGGATTTTTGGTAGAAGTATCCTGTTTATCGTGCAAATCAGTTCCATTGTAAACGCCCGGACGCAAAGTTCCGTGCGTGTAATCGTAAGCGTGCGCCATTTCGTGAAATAAACCGACGAGCGGCGGGCGTTCGGCACTGCCGCGCATTACGCTTGCCGCTTCATAATTTACGATTCCGTTTTTGCCGCTTCCGTTTTTTCCTTTCGCCTCATCATACCAAACATCGCCTGTGCCTGATGTTGACGCACTATTTCCGCCGCCGATTGTCTGCTCTTTGATCGTAACCGAATGGGTGCTTGTATCAAAAGAGGCAAGCATTTCGCGTCCCGTCGGCGACGAGCGAAGTGTTTCCAAATCGGCTTCGACGCGCTCGACAAATTCGGGCGAACCTACGATACTAACGCTCGTGTTTCCCGGATTGCCCGTTAATTCGACATTTATTACGACGTTGTTGACATTTTTATCCGTTTCCGTTGCCTGAATCGTATCGTCGGCGGTTTGCGCGTAAATCAGATTTCTTCCGTTTGAACCGATCAGATCGTCCGTTCCTTGTCCGGCGTAAAGCACATCGTCGCCCGTTCCGCCGTTGATCGTGTCGTCGCCGATTCCGCCGGAAAGAATGTCCGCGCCGCTGAAACCGTAAAGCCGATCATTGCCTTTGCCGCCGTCAATATAATCGTCGCCGCTGCCGCCGGAGATAAAATCGTCCGCGTCGCCGCCGTAGATAACGTCGCTGCCGCCGCGTCCGTAGATCCGATCTTCGCCCGTCGAACCGTTGATATAATCGCGCCCGCCGCCGCCGTAAATAACGTCGTTTCCCGCGCCGCCTTCGATTGTCTGCCGGGACGTAACCGAATTGCTGACATTTATATTATCGTCGCCGTCGCCGCCTTCGAGCCGCAATCTGACCGTAACGCCTCGGCTGACCGTGATCGAATCGTCGCCGCTGCCCGCGCGTATAACCAGATTATTGCGGTCTGCGCCCGAAAAAGTGCGTTCCGCGCCATTGACGCTGACGATAACATCGCCGGTTTTCGCATCCTGACGCACACCAACCGTATCATCGCCCGCGCCCGTGTCAATTATTACCTCGCCTCCGACATTTGAAACTGTCGCTTGCGCGGCAATATCCGGCGGCTTGGGAACTTCATTCGCCACGCCGTTAATTCTTGATTTTAGCTGACTTTCTCTGTTTGAAAGTTCACCGAGTTTGCTGTTTCGCCCGGTAAAGTCGTTTACATTTGGTAAAGCCGACGGTTTATTTTCGGAATTAACCTTTGCTTTATTTTCAATTTTTATCGCGGAAATTCTCGTTTCGCTGCCTTCGATTCTCGCCATTTTTTTTCTCCTTCGTAAAATTATAAAAATCTTCTGTTTATATTATCGGCAAAAATCGCAAATTGTTTCCTGATTTTTTTATATTTGAGCAAATTTTTTTTATCTCAGTTGATTTAACCCCCATTTTCTTATAAAAATCTTTCAAAGTTTTGCTCGCAAAAATTGAAATTCCTTTGTTTTATCACAAACCGTTAATTTTCTATCGCCGGCAAAATTACGGATTGCCGCCGAAATAGATATTGCGGCTTAACTTTTTTCCAGATATTTAAAACCGAATTGTTGAATAATTATGTTAAAATACAAGCGAGGTAAAAGTTATGCAAACCGATATTACAAAAAAAATTGTCGGAAAAATCCAAGTGCTTTCGGATGAACAAAAGGAAAAAGTTTTAGAGTTCGTCGAAACTTTAGAACCGCCGAGAAGAACTCCGTGGCAGATTTGGCAAGAGCATTTGAAGGATATTCCCGAAGAAGTATTGGAAAAAATTCCAACTGACGCTTCGCAGAACCTTGACCATTATCTTTACGGCGCACCAAAAAAATGAACCGACTTTTTTGCGACACTTTATATTTTACTGCGTTAGTAAATCCAAAAGATCAATGGCATCAAGCGGCGTTAAAAGTCGAGCCTTTGGTGGAAAAAGTTGATTTGGTAACAACCGAAGAAGTCTTGATCGAACTGTTAAATTTTTACAGCGAATTCGGCGAGCGTATGCGTTATGCAGTTTCAAAATATGTCCGCCAACTTCTGCTCAATCCAAAATTTAAAGTTGTCGGGCGTGGCGAGATGAGTTTTCTCGAAGCACTCGAACTTTATGAATCTCGCCTCGACAAAGGTTACAGCCTGACCGATTGCATCTCCATGAACGTCTGCCGCAAACTCGGCATCACGAAAGTTCTCACTCACGATCATCATTTTCAGCAGGAAGGTTTTGAGATTTTGTTGTGATTTATAAATGTTCAATGCCGTTGGCGAAATATAACGTCGCTGTTTATACTTTAGAATTCATTCAGACCTGAATAATTTGAAAATTATGTTAAAATATAAACGAGGTAAAAGTTATGCAAACTGATGTTGCTGAAAAGATTTTTGAAAGAGTAAAAACTCTGCCGATTGGGAAACAGAAAGAAATTCTAGACCAAATCGAAACTATCAAAAAAGAAAATCCATTAACGATTTGGCAAAAAATTCGCGCGAGGGCGGAGAATATTCCCGATGAAGTTTGGGAAAAAATGCCGTCTGACGGTGCGGAGCAGCACGATCATTATCTTTACGGAGTTCCGAAAAAATGAATGCCGCATTCGTTGACACGCAATATTTCGCAGCGATCTTTCAGCAAAGCGACCAATGGCACGAAAAAGCCGTCGAATTGGAATCTCGAATCGTCGGCTATAACTTTGTAACAACGGATTCGGTTTTGTGCGAAACTTTAAATTATTTCAGCGGTTACGGCAGGGAAACTCGGCAGGAAGTTTCTGCTTTCACATTGGATATTTTGACGGATTCGAGTTTTCAAGTTGTCGAGCAAACAAGAGATGAGTTTTTACAAGGTTTGGAACTTTACGAATCCCGCCTCGACAAAGGCTACAGCCTGACCGATTGCATCTCAATGAACGTCTGCCGCAAACTCGGCATCACGAAAGTTCTCACTCACGACCATCATTTTCAGCAGGAAGGTTTTGAAATTTTGTTATAATCACATCATTTTTTATAGTTAAACTTACAACTTCTTTTACTCTAAACCAATGCTAATTTGGGAATTTTAATTTCAATATGTGCAAGAATATCATCGCTCGAAATCTCGTCTGTGTTTGAAATGTAATAATTCAGAGTCTTAGGCATCGGAAAAGTTTCGCCGTCTTCCAATATTCCTTCGATGTGAAATTCCAACGCTTCTTTCATTGTTGAGATTGTTTCTTCGACGGTTTTTCCTGTGGCGGCGCATCCCGAAACATCGGGCGAATATGCTGAATAATTGTTTTCGCCTTTTTCGATAACGATCAAGTATTTGTTATTCATTTTCTTAAAGCCTCAAAATCTATTTTAATCCAGCTTGCGTTAAAATGCTATTTTCCGTTTTCGGATGCAGATCATCTTTCGGATGCCCCGCAACCGTAACCGTTCCGCTTTTTGTTTCGTGTTTATATTGCCGATGGCTTCCGCGAGTTCGTTTCAGATACCAACCGTCTTTTTCAATCAATTTTATAATTTCTCTGACTTTCATTGAGATTAATTAATTCCCATTTTCTCATAAACATCTTTTAAAGTTACGCTGGCAACTTCTTTCGCTTTTTCCGCGCCTTTTCTCAAAACTTCGTCCAATTCCGCGTCGTCGTATTGATTGACTTTTTCCTGAAACGGTTTGAGAAATTCGATGACCGTTTCGGCTAATTCTTTTTTGAAATCGCCGTAACCCTTGCCTTCAAAATTCGCTTCGCATTCTTTCGCTGATTTGCCTGTCAAAAGCTGATAAATTGTCAGCAAATTGTTGATTGCGGGGCGCGATTCGTCGAATTTTATGTCGCTGCCCGAATCGGTTACGGCTTTTTTTAATTTTTTCGTTATCGTGTCGGCATCGTCGAGCAGAAAGATCAAAGCGTTCAGGTTTTCGTCGGATTTCGACATTTTTTTCGACGGATCTTGTAATGAAAGAATATTCGCGCCGACGGGCGGAATGAAAGGTTCGGGAACGACGAATGTTTCGCCGAAATCGCGGTTGAATCTTTCTGCTAAATCGCGTGTTAATTCGAGATGCTGTTTTTGGTCTTGTCCGACGGGAACTAGGTCGGTTTTGTATAAAAGAATGTCGGAAACCATCAAGGTCGGATACGCAAAAAGTCCGACGCTGGCGCGTTCGCCGCCTTCTTTGGATTTGTCCTTAAACTGCGTCATTCTTTCCAATTCGCCCATCCGTGCGACGCAATTTAAAACCCAAGCGAGTTCGGCGTGTTCGGAAACGTCGGATTGAATAAAAATCGTAGATGTTTCCGCGTCAACGCCCGAAGCCAAGTAAATGCGGGCTAAATCCAAAGTTTTCTGTCTTAAAATTTTAGGATTTTGCGGCAGAGTAATGGCGTGCAGATTAACGATGCAAAAGAAACTTTCGTATTTGTTTTGCAGATCAACCCAATTTTTAAGCGCACCGAGATAATTTCCGATGTGCAGATTGCCCGTCGGCTGTGCGCCGCTGAAAATTCGTTTTTTCATAAAGTGAAAATCTCGTCAGTAGCGTCGGCGTGAGCCGATGCGTAATTGCTGCGTAAACGAGAGCGCATCGGCTCACGCCGACGCTACTGACTTTTGATTAAATTGATTGAAGCAGATAAATCAGTCCGATGTAAAAAGGTCTGATGATTAAGCCGAAAAGTCCCACATAAATAAATAACATTAAAATTATAAAACCAAACTGTTCGAGCATTGTGAAGACAGGCTCGGCACTTTCGGGCAGAAACGTCTGCAAAATCTTGCTTCCGTCAAGCGGCGGAAACGGCAGTAAATTGAAAACCGCCAGAGATAAATTCAAAAGCATCATATCGCCGACGAAAATGACAAGCGGATTCGTGCTTGGTTCAAAAAAATCGCGCACGGTGAAGCCTTGCGTCATCATAATTTTTGCCAAGACGATTCCGATTATCATCAAAATCAGATTCGCCAGAACGCCCGCGACGGAAACCATCACGTTGCCCCATTTGTAATTCGTCCAATTGCGCGGATTTACGGGAGTCGGTTTTCCCCAGCCGATCAGCGGAATCGAACCGAGTGCGCCGCCGACTGCGCCGAACAAAAAGGCGACAATCGGAATCAGAAGCGTTCCAATCGGGTCGGTGTGCGAGATCGGATTCAAGGTAACGCGACCGAGCATATAAGCCGTGTCGTCGCCGAATTTGTGCGACATCCAAGCGTGCGCCGCTTCGTGCGCCGAGATCGCCAAAAGCAGCACGACCATAAAAATTACGAGATGGCTGATTAACGCCAATATATCAATTCCGCCCATTTATAAAACTCCGAGAAATTTAAGTAAAAATCAAAATTATTGTGCCTTTATTTTAGTGTAAAAAAAATACGAATTAGTTGTTTTTACAAGTAAATTGTGCCATTCTTTTAACTCAAAGCAAAATCACTTAATAATAGTTTTGAACGGACGGCGAAAAATTTCCGTTCGCACTTTAAATTTTAAAAGTTTATGGAAAAACACATTGTCTGCATTGCCAGCGAATTTAAGGGCAATGAAGTTATCGAAGAATGCAAAAAGCAAAATTGGCGCGTTTCATTGGTTACGAGGGAAACTTATCGCAATGCGAAATGGAATTGGGAATATCTGGACGAATTTATCGTTGTTTCCGATCATTCGACGGCGGAAGATTACGTCCGCGCCGCGTCGAATCTGGCGGGACAGCATCCGATTGACCGCATTATCGGCGTTGACGAATTTGACGTTTTAAATGCCGCAAAAGCCAGAGAACATCTGCAAATCGAAGGAATGACAACTTCGCACGCTTTGCGTTTCCGCGACAAACTGCGGATGCGAAACGTCGCTTCGGAGGCGAAAATTCCGTGTCCCGAATTTGTATCCGCATTTTATCCCGCCGAAATCAATGAATATTTAGAGCGCGTTGCGCCGCCTTGGATCATCAAGCCGCGCACGGAAGTTTCCGCTTTCGGAATCCGCAAATGCGACGAAAAAGAGCAGGTTTGGGAAATTTTAAACGCTCTCGACGCGCGAAACACTTGGCGCGATCATCCGTCGCAGTATCTGATCGAAAAATTTATCGAAGGCAGAGTTTTTCACGTTGATTCGGTGATCGAAAACGGAAAGATCGTCGCTTCGAGCGTCAGCGAATACGGCACGACTCCGTTCAGCGTGGCTCATCACGGCGGAGTTTTTACGACCTCGACGGTTGACTATAAATCTAAGGAACGCAGGGAATTAGAGAAATTAAACAAAAATCTTCTAAAAGGTTTCGGACACGAAAACGGAGTCGCTCACGCGGAATTTTTATGCGCGGCGGAAGATGAAAAATTTTATCTGCTCGAAGTCGCGTGTCGAGTTGGCGGCGCGTATATCGCCGATGTCGCCGAACACGCCTGCGGTTTTAATTTATGGACGGAATGGGCGAAACTGACGATTGCCGACGAAGAAAATCCTTACGAAAAACCGAAAACGCGCAAGGAATACGCGGGTTTGGTTCTCGCTCTGGCAAATCAGGAAACCCCCGATATATCCGCTTATAATGATGAAGAAATCGTCTATCGCGTAAGCAAGCCCAAGCGCGTCGGAATGATTTTTCGCTCGAAGAAAAAAGAAAGAATCGAAGAATTGCTCGAACAATACGCCCGGAAAATTACGAATGATTTTCTGACAATTGCGCCGGTTAAGGAAAGACACGATGAATAAGTTTTGTATTAGAAGCTGTTTGGAAACTCAAAAAAAAACGTAACGCCGGCATCTTGCCGCCAATTCGGGCGTTGTTTGCACGAATTTACGGGAAAAGCAGATAAATTTGGCGGCTGGAAGCCACCAAGACAGCCGGCTGGAAGCCTGCGATACAATTACCAGACAGCTTCTTAAAGTTTAATAATTAAAAAAACGGCTGAACTTCTGTAAAAAATTCGCCGATTCAAAGAAGCGAATATTCATTTGCAAGAAACTTTTTGAAACGGCGTTCTTTAATCAAATTGGAAGTGGAAAAATCTTTCAGCCAAATTTATAAAGGTAAAAATTCAAAAACAAAATGAGGATTCGGAAATAATCTATGTTGAGAAAAATATTAATTATATCGGTTTTAGGTGTATTCGTTTTGCTCGGTGCAGTTTCCTGCCGACAAAACACCGAAGAAAAAAACGCCGACGAACAGACTAAAAGCGTCGAAACGGAAGAGGCGGAAGGAGAAGGATCACAACCGGATCAAACAACAACAGTAACAAAAAAGGAAAGAGATGATTTGGAAGGCGGCGTTTCCGTTCCAGCCAAGCGGGAAAACTTGACGGCTGCCGACCGCGCCGCCTTTTTGCGTGCCGTCGGTTTGAAGGAATATGCCGACGGTTCGGAAAGATTTCTCAAAGCCTTCGATTTTCTCAAAAATGCCGGAATGGATTTTTTTGAAATGGACGGCGGAAAGTATTTGGTCGAGATTATAGTTGATCCGGGCGCGAATCAAACAACGGCGGTTTACGCCGTGTATCAGGAAACCGCGCCGAACAAAGCGAAGGCGAAACTGCTTGAACTGACCAGATATTATTTGCAGTATTTTGGAAAAAACAACGAGCGTTTAGACAAAGGCGAGATCGTCAAATCAACGGGCAGCGAAATTGTCGGCAGTCCGAAATTTAACAAAGATACCAAAATTTTAACAATCACCGCGTATGGACGCGGAACGGGCGGCTGCGGCAATCAGTCAAAATATAAAATCACGAATGATCGCGCTGAACTAATCGAGGCGCGTGATCAGAGATGCACAAATACCAACGTCGAGCCGGAGAACTGGAAAAAGATTGATTTGGAGAAAGCCGAAAGCGCGGGCGGTGTCCGCGACGCGGATTTTTCTTATATGAAACCCGAACACATTGCGGTTCTCAAAGCGTGGCTGGCGAAACGCGAGGATAATCTGCATCTTGCGCGGTATGAATATGACAGTTCGAGTTCTCAAAAATATCTGCGCGAAGACGCGCCGGAACGCGATCCTTTTTACGTCTTCGGCGACTTTAATAAGAACGGAATCGAAGATTTCGCGGTAATTTTGGAAAATGAAGATGCAAAAGTTGATCCGCGCACAAAAAGAGTGCCGAACGCGATGGCAGTTTTTGAAATGTCCGCGGCAAACAAAAACGGAAAACCAAACGCCGCATTTTTCTCGGCTCAAATTGATTCTCTTTTTATCATTCATCCCGTTAAAAACAACACTTTATCAATCGGTTCTTATCCTTCCGACGACGGATTTTATCTCGCTCCAAAAGATAATTCTTACGCGGTAAAAGCGATGTTGAAAGACTTTTAGCGATAAGTGTAAGTTTCGGCGGTATTCACGGAATTATATCGGTAATAATACCAAGTTGCGTGAAAAAAAGGAAAGGCGGAAACCCGACAGTAATGGAGGGTGCTGTTTTTAATATCAACTTTTAAGTTTTCAAACAGCACCCTTGTTGACACGCGGGTTTCCGCCTTTATTCACGCAACTTGGTATAAAGAAAGCTCACCGATAAAGTTTTGCAATTGCAAAACTTTATCGGTGAGCTTTCTTTTATAGCGGTTTAAGTTTGGATATATGGTAAGAGTAACGCCTTTAGCCGAGAAAACGCTAGCGAAGCGCGTCGAAATCACCACTAAAGGCGTTACTCTTAACCCTACGCCAATTCTTAAATTGCTCTAAACCGCGCTCGGCTGAAAATCAACGAACGACACCTGAAACTTATTTATACATCACCTTCAAAAGTTGATCGGCGAGAGGCGAATTAAGACCGCGAAGAACATTATATTCAGCCGTCGCGCCCGCTTTGTCGCCGTTCTTTAGGTAACTTAAACCGAGATTATAGTGCGCCTTTTCATATTTCGGATCAATTCGCAAACTCTGCTTGAAAGCAGTAATGGCGTTTTTGTATTTGCCAAGATCGTAATAAGAGAGTCCTAAATTATAATGCGCCGTTGAATAGTTGGGAGAAATTTTTATCGCCCGTTCGAGCCATTCGACGGCGAGTTTCGGTTTGCCGAGGATAATGGATACGACCGCCATTCCGTTATAATTTGTCGCGTCGTTCGGTTTGCGGTTGATGGCTTGACGAAAAACCGCGACGGCATCATCGTAACGCTTTGAATCGAAATAAGCGTAAGCCAATTCCGTGTATGCTCTGTCGAAATTCGGCACTAATGAAATTAAATTTCTATACATTTGAATCGCTTCGGGCAGGCGGTTCAACTTTTTCAGCGACTGAGCCGCGTAGTAACGAGGCAGAGGTAGGCGCGGATCCGATTTGATAACGTCATCCAAAATCTTGAGTGCTTCGGTATAATTGCCTAAACGATTTTGACATTGAGCGATCTCAGCCCACGCTAAAAGGTAATCGTTTTTGATGCGAACCGCCATACTGAACTGCGGAATCGCTTCCTTACATTTACCGGCATCCGCCAGCGACAAGCCCGCATCATAAAATTTTTTAGCCGCCGCCGCTTTTTGCGCGGCGGTATCGGTGGCGAGTTTGGCAAGTGAAACGGGCGCGTGCGGCTGCAAGGCGAGAACCATTTTTCCAGGAACGGCAAAGTTTATATTTTGCGCGTCCGTTCTGCCGCTGACGGCTACGCCGATAACTTCGCCGCGCATATTAAGAACCGGACCGCCGCTGCTGCCGGGCGAAATCGGAACGGTCATTTGAATTCTCGAATCAAAACCGTCGCCCTGTCGAAGTGCGGAAATAATCCCGTCGGAAATCGTCCAGTCAAGCCCGCGCGGATTACCGATGGCAATCACGCGCTCGCCTTGTTCGGGCAGTTTACCGCTGACTCTAAGCGCGGGAACGGAAACGTCGCTCGGTATTCTGATTTGAAGCATTGCCAAGTCCGCTTCCACATCGTAAGCGATAACGCCTTGAATATTATAAGTCTGCCCGCTGACCAGTTTGACCGCGCCGACGTGCATACCGCTTATTACATGATAATTTGTGATAACACGATTGGGAGCGATAAAAAAACCGCTGCCGATTCCGCCTCTGCCGTCGTTTATATCATCATCAACGCTAATGAACACTACGGACTGCTTTGCCGTCCGAACAATGTCCCGGACATCTGCAACCTGCTGTTGAGCCAATGCCGAAATTACCAGAATTAAGGACACAACAATCAATTTTGCCGCATTGTTTATCTTTTCCATAAATTTATATCTTTTGTAAAACGGATGTTTGGTAAACTAATTATTAGCATTTTCCAAACCGATTTGCAAATAATTTTTCGGCGGGCGATCAATCCGGAACCCGTATTGACGAAAGGCAGAGTTGAATTGCTGATTTTCATCGCTGGACTCGAATACTTCTTTTCGCTATTCTTACTCTTTTTATGAAGGTTGAAGTAAAACGAAATCCCGAAGTTTTGGAACACGATCTGAATCAGTATTTCGGCGAACTTTTAAAATATAATTCGATTGGAAAAGCCGAAAAATCCGAAGTTTATCAGAAGCTCAGCGGCAAGGTTCTGGAAATTCTAAACGCGGTCGTGCAGGAAGGTTTCGCTGAAAAAGCGAGCCTCGAAGAAATTGCCGAATCGGTAGATCGCGTGAAAACGGTTGCGTGGAACATCGAGCGCGGCAGGGTTTTCGAGGGAATTTTAGACGCGCTTGAAAATCACGAAAAGTTAAAAGATAAGGATTTATATTTGCTGACCGAATTGGACTACGGAATGGCGCGAAGCGGAAATCGGTTTGTGGCGCGGGAAATTGCGAAAAAATTGAATTTGAATTACGCTTTTGCGCCGGTTTATATTGCCTTGCAAAAGGGAAGCGGCGTTGAGGCGGAAGCCGAAGGCGAGAACGAGCAGTCAATTCACGGGCTGGCGATGTTTTCAAAATATCCGCTGAGAAATGTTCACGCGATTCCGCTTCCGAACGGGAAAGATAAAATGAAAGGCGTGGAAAAACGGCTCGGATATTTACGCGCTCTGATCGCCGATGTCGCGCATCCGGCGGGAACTTTTCGCGCCGTAACGGTTCATTTAGACGTTCATTGTTCGAGAAAACACCGCGAATTGCAGGCGAAAATTATTCTCGATCATCTGGAACGCCTGCCGCGTCTGCCGACGATTATCGGCGGCGATTTTAATACGACGACTTACAACGCGCAAAACGCGACGGCGGCGATCTTAGGTTTTTGGCATCGCGTGATGATGGGCGTGAAAAATGTCGCTGCAAATCATTATCCGCATCCCGAAAGGCGTTTCGAGCGCGGTTTATTTGAAGAATTTTTTAATCACGGATACGAATATAAACCCTTTAACGAGATCGGTGTCGGCACACTGCATTATGATATGGAAAACGCGGCGTATAATATGAATCTCGGCGATTGGGTCCCGAAATGGTGTTTCCCTTTTATTTTCTGGGCTTCAAAACGCGCGGGCGGCAAGTTTTCTCTGCGCTTGGATTGGTTTTTCGGCAGACGAATCGAACTCGCCGAAGGAGCAAAACCCGAAACAATCGGGAATTTAGCAGATAAAGATGGAACGCCGCTTTCCGATCACGATGCGATTGCGATAGAATTTGTGCCTAAGGGGAAATTCAGTTAGCGGTTAGCTGTTAGCCGTTAGTTGTGTTTTTTGTGGAACGTATGAGATTCCACCAAATAAGTTAGTAGAATGAATAGCTAACAGCTAACTATTAACATTTTCTAGGAGAAAAATTATTATGTCAGAAGTCAGTTTTTGTCAGACAATGAGTTTTGAAGCCGACGGTTTTGAATATGAAACCGTCAATCACGATAACGGAAATGCCACGATGATAAAATTTCCGGTGGACGAATCAAGATACAGTCCGGGCGATGTGGTCGTAGTTTTGGACGGCGAAGATATTGTTTTTCACGGAGTTCTCGGAAAAATCGAGGACGGCGAGGCGTATGCTTACGATCCGAAAGGCTCGCTGCTTCCGGCAACGGTTCAGTAGAGTTTCGGACTTTTGAAAGTTTTAGAGTTGAGGGAATAACTCGAAACAAATATCTGACTCTTATAAAAAGTGAGTCTTAAAACTCTAATTGTTTTTGAATCCTTTGATCTTTAGAACATTGTTTATTTTTTCGCCGCGTCCGACAGCGAATGTTTTGCCGTCAGGCGAAAGACTTAAATTGCTGATCTGCTGTGATTCAAAATTTGTTATTGAATTAATTGATTTATCTGCCAACGAATAAAATTCGATGTTTGTTACGGTTTCTCCCGAACTTAGAAGATAAATGCCGAGGTTGTCGTTTCTCCAACGAGATGCGTTTTGTCCGGCTGGAAGAAAATCCATAATTTCCGCTTTGCCGTCTGCTTCAAGCGACAGGAGAACTTGTTTCCACTGGTTTTCATTTATTTCATTTTTGTCGTAATAGCTGGCGATAATATATCCAATATCGTAAGAAACAGCGATGGGTGCGGCATTTTCCATTAACTTCACAGGCTTGCCGCCGTTTAGGTTTTTTCTCCACAAATGTTTCGCTTCCTGATAAAACAACCGATTGCCGTCGTTTGAAATTACCGGAAATTCTTCACCGCTTCCGTCGGAAATTTGCTGTAAATTTGTCCCGTCTATATCTACCTGCCAAATGTGCCGAATGCCCGTTCGGTCGGATGAAAAAAATACTGATTTACCGTCGGGCGCAACATCGGGAAACTGATTCCACGCTCCTTGGTCAAAAGTTAATTGCGTTGTCCGGCGGGTTTCAATGTTCATCTTCCACAGATTTCCTGCCATTAATCCCTCAATCTGAACGTAAATCAGATTCTTGCCGTCCGGTGTCCAGTCAAGTCCCATAAAACCGCGCTTTATCGTCGTGCTGTCAGTTAATTTGATAACTTGTTCGGGATTTTTAACCGGGATCAGCTGTAAGTTACTAAGATGCTGATTGACGGTGGCGATGATAAATTCTGAATCGGGCGCAAGTCGAAATTCGGTGTAATTATTGTTGTCATTGGTAATTGGCACGGCTGCACCGCTTGGATAATCAAGATGCCAAAGTTGCAGCGGCATATCCGGTTTCTCCTGCACGAGCGCAACAAATCCTGCGCTGTCCGCGAGCCAATAGGCTTGAAAGGCAATTTTCCAATCGGGCGCGTTTAATTTTTTAATGCTGCCGTCGCGGACATCTACTTCGACAAAATATGTGTCCGGTTTTTCGTCTTTGACTCTATTGAAAACTGATGCGGCTATCTTTTGTCCGTCGGGCGACCACGCCGGAGCAACTCCCCAAACCCGAAAATCCAGTTTTTTGCCGCCCTCGGAAACGATTCTTTCGCCGCTTCCATCTTTGCGGCAGACAAGTAAATATCTGCTGTCCGTCTGCGGATGATAGCGAAAATATGCGAGCCATTCGCCGTCGAACGAGATGGAAAAATTTTGATTGACATTAGTTGCGATTTTTTGCGAAGTGCCGCCGAAAATGGGCGTTTTATAAACGGTGCTTTCCTGTCCGCCGTCGCGTGCCGCGTAATATAAATAATTGCCGTCTTTTGAAAATTGCGGCGAGCGAATTTCATATTTTTTCGGCGAAACGACTTGGGTTATGCTGCCCGTTTCGATGTTTTGCAGAACGATACTGTATAAATCCTTATCGCTGATAATGTATGCAATAAACTGTTTGTCGGGTGAGATTGAGGGGAAAAAAGTTTTTCCCGATTCGGTCAGAAACTCGAATTCCAAAACCGAACGCGCTCCGAATTTGCCGGAGGAAGAATTGAAATAACCGGCTTGCCAAACTCCAAAAGCCGCGCCTGCCGCAACGAGCAAACAAACTAATCCTGTCAATAAAGGATTTGAAATCGGGAAACGATTGAATTTCGGTTTGCTCTGCTCAATTTGTTTTGTTTGAATTGAAGGGATAGGTGATGATTTCACCCTTTCAAACGTGATGATGGTTAGAATTTAAAGAATATTTTGAGAATTTTGGTAAAAGTTTTTTGACTCACTCAAATTTAAATTCTGATGGTTATCATCTTTCTGTTTTAAATCATAATTTCGTAGTCTTCGTCTGGTGAAAATTCGAGTATATCATTTGGAGTGCATTTTAGGGCATTGCAGGTTGTATTTAGTGTTTTGATGTCAATTCTTTGCCAGTTGCCTTCGTAAATTCTGTAAGCCATACTGATTGAAAAGCCCGAAATTTTTTGAAATTGGTAAGCATTTTCGATTCCCTGTTTTTGAGCAATTTCCTGAATTTTAATTTCTATTATTCGGTTAATTTAACTAAGAAATTAACGTTGGATAATACCACTTCTGGAAGTATTAAAATAAATTTCTAGTAATACTCGAAAAGGGATTGTTTAACATTTCAGAATCTGCTACATTCTGCATCGTTGAGAACTCACAGCCAACAAATTCAACTCAGTTCTCAAAAAAAACAAAATAAAATGAGTATAAAACACCCTGTTTTGAAATATTACGGGAGCAAGTTTCGGCTTGCTCAATGGATAATCAGTTTTTTCCCGGCACATCGGCATTATGTCGAGCCGTTTGGCGGCGCGGCGAATGTTTTGCTTGTCAAAGAACCCTCTGTTTTAGAAACTTACAATGATCTGAACGATCTGATTTTTAACTTCTTTCGAGTTTTGCGCGATAGACCGAAAGAGTTAATCGAAAAAATAAAGCTAACGCCTTGGTCGAGGCGTGAATATCAATACTGCATTGAAGAAAAAGATGTTGACGATCCGATTGAGATGGCGCGGCGATTGTTTTTCCGGCTTTGGATGAGCTATCAAAGTGCGATGCTCGTTTCAAAAGGCAACTGGAGGCGGCATAAGAACGGCAGGCGTTCGGTTTTGTCGGATATTCGCATAGATAATCTTGTCGAAGCGTCAAAGCGACTGCAAAAGGTGCAAATCGAGCATCGTAACGCCTTGCAATTGATTCAGGAATTCGATTCGCCGGACACATTGTTTTACTTGGACCCGCCGTATATCGGTTCGACCAGAGTTGCCAAGAAGTCATATTCGCACGAAATGACCGATCAGCAGCATCGGGAGTTTGCGGAAATTCTTTATAAAGTGAAAGGATTTGTAATTTTGAGTGGTTATCCATCAGAAATTTATGCCGAATTGTTTGAGTCGAAAGGTTGGAGAAGATTTGATAAATCGGCAGTAATAATGAGTGGCGGGAAGCGGACGGAATGCGTCTGGCTTTCACCGCGAACTGTCGAGGCTTTGAAAATTTAGGTTTCGGCATATCTTTTGTCCCAATCGGCGAACCATAATTGCCCGGCTTCTTTGGCGCGGTTGCGGCGGCGGTTAAATTTATGGCGTTCGATGTCATAACTCAAATGGCAAAAATTACAAAGCGCGGCGACGTGCGCGGGAATAGCGCATTTTGTTTTGCTGTGCTTTTCGCAGTCGCAGATGTCGCCCATCGCATCAAGATGGGCGACGGTCAAGATAACTTTTGATCCTGTGATCGGATGCGGTTGATAGTTTTCGGCAAAACATTTTTCACAGCGATTTTCTGCGCGTTCAAAGCGGATGTGTCGGCTGAAATCGCGCCAATTTTCCGGGTATTTTTTGTAGTCTATCGGCATCTACTTTTTGTTTCGGCGAAGTGCTTTTATTGCGGCACGAATCGGAATACACAATGATTCGGAAACGGCATTATCCGAATCAATGTAATCTTTGGTCGTATCGTCAAACCAATTCGGGTAAATTTCATCAAGAGTTGTCTTTAACTCGGAAATCTCGTTTTGTAATTTTTCTAATATTTTTGTGTCGTTCATAATTTTGATTATAGTGCAAAAAGAGTTAGTTCGGGCAAGCCGAATTTTCTATAACATTTTCGGATCAAGATTTTTTGCATTACTTGATCGGTGATTTTGTATTTCGGATATTCGGCTTGTGCTTCGTTAATAATTTTCTGACGTGCGGCATCGGTAAAGTCGGCGACGAGCGACAGGTCGAACTCGGAAGCGATTTCGGACAGGCGAGTTTCAATCTCGCCTGTATTTAATTGTTTTGAATTGATGTCGTCAATCAGAATTATCAACTCGCTTCTGACTTTGGAGATGGCGGCGCACATAAGGTCTGACAGCGTATTTTCTCGGAAATAATTGCAGTCGAAAAAAGGCAGCAGATTATTTTCGATAAACACGGCGGAATCGTCTAAAATTAAAAAATCGTTCATATCATTTTCAGTTTTTTCGGTAGATTTGCCGATTTGAGATTTTGAAAAATCGGCAAATTCTCTTTCGACAGCTTGCGTAAAATACGAAAGCGAATTGATTTTATTCGGGCGTTTTTTTGCGGCAAAATTCTTTTGAACATCGTCCATCGCGCGAAGAACGATGCGAAGCGGAATGCCGGCGTTTTCCCAAGATTGAGCTAAAGCCCAATCGAGCGGACTCAAAAGTTTTGATTTTCCGTGAATACGGGAAAATTTGTTTTCGATTTCAGTTAGATAATTGCTCATTACGGTCTCCTTAATCGCAGAATTTCGCCGGGACGAACCGGATTGTTGATACAGCCGAAACGAAGGATTTTGTCTAAAAGCATTTTGGTCAGACGGACATCGTTTAAGCAGTAATCAATTACGCGCGTGTAAAATCCGGTTTGCCAGAGAACCGGAGCGTCTGCGCCGCTTCCGGTTTTTCCAGCGTTGTTTGAAAAGTTCGCTTTGATAACATTGTCGAGAGAGCAGCCTTTTTGGAATGAACCTAAAGCGGAGTAAATTTCGGCGAGAATGTCGTAGGATTTGCTGACGGGGATAACTACGTTGTTGGCTTTCAGAACGCTGTTATCAAAGCGAATGTTGTTAAAGCCGACTGCAACATCGTGGCTGTCGGCAAATTTTTGAAATTCGGGCAGTTCCTTTTCGCCGAACGTGCGGTAAGTGTCGGTTTGGTAGCAATACGCGCCGATCACCGTGATGCCCATATTTTGATAATCTTCCCATCCGTCGCAGTAAACAATTCCGCTCTTCTGCGCGGCTGGACTGCTCGGCGCGATTCCGTTTTTAATTTCTATGTCGTAAATGAACATTATTTTTCCTCCCTATTTCAATAATTTGTTAGTGAGAGCTATATTATTGCCTGCCGATCTACCACTAAAATATGATCTTCGGTCAATCTCAGGTTCTTCAAATTCTGTGTTGCCAGCTACTTTTATATTTTCATCAATCCATTGTTTGTTTTCATTCAAACGGTTTCCAAGATAAACGAGGGCAACTGAATTTTTCGTATTTTCAATTTCTTCTTGGTTGATTTCAGAAAGTCTTTCGCAAACTGAAACAGCGAATCCATAAAGAAATGATTGTTCTTTTTTGTCATTACTACTGAAAAAATCTGGCTTGGACAATGAATGGAGTCCAAATGAAAAAGAATCAAGCATATCGCTTTCAATTTCTCGCAGTGATTTCTCAACTTGATTGTTCATAAAATTTCCAGCTAAATTTTTACCTGTTTTTATAAAATGCTGGTATAAATCTAGGACAATTTGACGATCAGTTTCTCTTCCAACGATCAATTGGCATAAATCATCCATTTGCAGAATATTACAACCGTGAAGTTCAGCAATTGTGCTTGCTAATATAAACTTCCAATTCTCATTGCGCTGACGCGAAAACAAAAAAGCCGGTTCTATATCAATTTCAGATGTTTTTGCGGTTTCAATTTCGATTTCGGACATTGAGAGATTATGCCGGATTAGAAGTTGTTGAATTTTCCCGGCGAATGCTTCGGCTTCAGCGACATTTCCAATTTCGCGGGCTGATTTTTCGTGATTTATTAGTTTTTGTAGTTTGTCAATAATTTTCATAATTCCTCGTTAATTTACAGCCTTTAAGCTGCGGCTTGATTTCAAATTTGCAAAAGTCATCGTCGCCCTTAGAATTCCGCCCAAAACTTTTTTGGATTCGTAAGGTTTTTGACTCGCGTTAATCATTGCTTGATTGGCGATATTTCCCATTTGCAGAGGCGTATCGGAATTTAGAGCGATAATTTCTTTGGCTTCGTTGTCGAAAAATTCGTCTGCGTTTCCGCCGACGAGAGCGATGCGGTGATGGAGATATTTGATCGCGGATTCGTTAATGGTTCGTTTGTTGGTCTTTTCATTAACCGAGTAACCGAATACCGGAATGCGAATTAAAACCATTCTTTCCGCGATTTCTCTGGATTCATTCAGATTGGTTTCAAACGCCGGCTGTCCGAACAGAACCACGCCCAGATAGCGACGAAAACCGCCGCTGTTCATTTCGAGGAAATTTTTCAAACTCGATAAGGTTTGCGGATTCAACTTGTGGCATTCATCGAACGCGATAGCGACGCTGGTATTTTTTGACCGCTCGGCAAGCAGACGTTTGACGGCGCGGGTTTTACTGCCGCCGTCAATCGGTATTTTTCTGTAATTGAAATGCTCCAGAATTGATCTGGCGACGGAGTTCGGAGTAATTTTCGGCGTGTCGAAGTTTTCCTGAAAAATAATCTCCAGAGAGTTATTGTTTGATACCGTTTCTTCGATCCACGATTTCAAGACCGTTTTGCCTGCGCCAATATTTCCGGTTACGGCGACGAATCCTTGATACTGAATCGCGTCAATTATGCGGTCAAAAATCTGCCGCAGTTCGTCCCAAACGAACACTTCGGATACATTATTTAAGTTGATGCCGAAAGGATCGGCTGACAAGCCAAAATGCCGCTGCACTTTGGCGGGTAATTCTATGCGTTTTGTAATCATTGGTAAAAACTCCTCTTTTGTAAATATTTCTGACAACTCTTTATTCACAGTTTCAATAGCAAAACCGTTCATAAGAAGATGATTTGGTAAATTTTGCGCTAGGGTTAATCTCAAATTTCTAGCATATTTTTTTTCTAAGCGGTTATTAACAAGCCTGTGGATTGTTGACTTACTTGCGTGGTTTTCGTTTCCGCCGCATAATTCTGATAACTTGTTTAATGAGATTTCGTGTGATTCACAAAATTTTTTCAATAAAGCATTATTAAAATTCATAATTGATACTCTCCTTTATTTGACACTCTCTTAAACAGAGATTCTTAGGTCATCTGCCGACGTAACCGCCGACATCACTAAAGGCAATGCCCTTGCCTTGATATTTATTGCCGCATTTTCATCACGATTTATTTTCAAACCGCAACCGCCGCATTTATGTGTTCTTTGTGAAAGCGATTTCTTAACCGTTTCACCGCAACCGCTACAAATTTGTGATGTGTTTCGGGCGTTCACTTTCCAAACTCTCTTACCAGCGTTTTCAGCTTTGAATTCGAGTATTGATATAAAGCCAGACCAACCCGCATCACTAATGCTTTTGGCTAAACGGTGGTTTCTTACCATTCCGCTTACGTTTAAATCTTCAACCGCTATTTCGTCAAACTCTTTGACAATTCGATTTGCGGTCTTAAAGTGAAAATCTTGTCTTTGCCGTTTAATTTTCAAATGTTGTTTTCTTAATTTAATAACAGCTTTTTTACGGTTTTTAGAACCTTTCTTTTTACGGCTTACGTTTCTGTTTGCCGTTTTCAATCGTCTTTCCGACGTTCTTAAAAATCTCGGATTTTCTATTTGTTCGCCGTTTGAAAGTGTGGCGAAATACTCTAAACCGACATCTATGCCGACGGATTCGCCCGTCTTTTCTAATAGCTCTTTTTCGACTTCACAAGCGAAGATTACAAACCATCCGTCAACTTCGCGTTTGATTGTGCAACTCTTAATCTTCCCTTCGATTTCACGGCTTAAATAAATTCGGATTGTGCCGATTTTGGAAAGTTTGAGTTTGTCGCCGTCCAACCAAAAACCGCTTTGAGTAAAGGAAAAACTATTAAATCTCGATTCGCCTTTGAATCTCGGAAAACCTGCTTTTTCACCTTTTTTAACTCTTTTGAAAAAGAACTTAAAGGCATAATCCAAGCGTCCGAGTTGGTCGCATAAAACTTGACTGTGAACATTCTTTACATCTTCACGAAACTTCTTTATTTCGGGTAACTGATTTTGTTGGTCAAACCGTGAAACCGAAATGCGGTTAAGTTTCCAAGCATCCCTTCTTTCTTGAAGCGCGGCATTATAAAGTTCACGGCAAACGTCTAAGGTTTGCTCAAATCTTTGAACAATTGCCTTAGACGGTCTGCGTATTTTGTATTTGAATGACTTGATCATTTATTTTCCGTAAACCGAAAGATGTCCGACTATCACGCCTAAATAACCGGCAGGTTTTATTGATTGAAAGCGACTGACACAGTTTTTGTCGTCAATTTGGGAAACTATCAATTCGTTTCTCTGCGGCTCAAGTTTTGCGTTAGCGAAAACGATGTAGCCGGATTTTATAAAATCAACATCCGACGTTCCCGTTACTCTGTAAGCTATAAACCCTTCTTGATTACCCGTGATAAATTCGTTTACATCGAGCAAATCGTAGTCATCAGACTGTTTTCGCTTCGGCGTAAATTTAATTGTATTGTTCATTGTCCGACCTCCCGCAATATCTGCATTTCGTAACGCCTTGTTTTGTGAACGATATAAACTACCACGCCGAAAACTAATTCCTTTTCTATTTTCTGCGGCTTCGGTTTGCCGTTTGCCGTAACTAAATAAAGCCCGTTTCTTTCCGAATTGAACTCTTTAATCGCCCAACCGCCGTTAATTTGAGCAACAATCAAATCACCGTTAAGCGGAGTAAATGTTCGCTCGACAACGAGTAAATCGCCTTCACAGATGAACGGCTCGAAACTATTGCCTATAACCTTAATGTAAACAGCATCATCCGTTCCGCGCCGAACAAATTCATCTAAATCAATGTATTCGATTTCCTTTTCGGAAATTATTGATTTTGTGTTAGTATTTTTCATATTGGCTGATCTCCTTTGGGGATTGGTAGAGAGGCTTTCCTAGCTTGACGGTTTAGGAAAGCCTTTCGTTTTTAGTTTCCGTTTATCACTTGCTTTGCTCTTTCAAAGGCATCGCCCGTGAATTTGTGTGCGTAGATTTGATTGCCTTTCGGATCGTTGATGAACATTGAATCTCCGTTGTAGCCTTCAAATATGACTACTCTGTGCGCTTTGTATGTGAATTTTCTCATAATTTTTAATCTCCTTTTTTGGAATGATTGAATTAATCAATCTTTATAAATTATACACCAACGGTTGATTTATTGTCAACCGTTGGTGTATTAAATTACAAGACAATTAAAAAGTAATTTGAACAATTACTTAACCATCGGTAGAATAAAAAATATGAGTCCAGATGAACTGAAAAAATGGAGAGAAAAAAACGAACTAACTCAGAAAGAACTTGCTGAGAAACTAGATGTTGCAATCAATACAATCTCAAGATGGGAAAATAACGAAAGGTCAATCCCGTCTTTTTTGAAACTAGCTTTAGAAAGTATTGAAAGACATTTAAATAATAAATCCTAGTTGTTATTAAATTTTCAAAGAACTCTAAATACCCAAACCTATACAAAAACTCCTTTATCGAAAATTTTGGTTAGTTCCTCGTTGATCTGCGGGATGCTGAGTCCGCGCAGACTTAAAAATTGCGGCAGATTTTTCGCTAAAATGCGGCGAAGTTTTGCCGTGTCGTCGTCGCTTAACTGCCCTTTTATGAGCCGTTGGATTTGTGATTTACTCGCGCCGTTATCCGCGCCTCCGGCGATTTCTGATAATTCGCGGCGGCTGATCTTGCGGCGTTCGCAAAAGTCGGCGAGTGGGGTTAAATTTTTTGATTTTTCGTTATTCTGTTTCATCAATTGCCTTTCTTCCTTCTTCAATCCATTTTTCTGCTAATTCATCGGGAAATTCAGTTAAATTAATTCGGCATTTGCTCAAATCACAAACAGATAATTCTTTCCGAATGATTTCAAGATTTTTAATCAAAACATCGACAGACTCAGGTTTTTCAAAGCAAATAGCAGTAACCGGATAATAATCAATATCATTGCGTGAACCTTCATCGCCGATTTCAACAGATTTAGAAGCAACCTCAATTAACAAAACATTATGCGTATCAGAAATGTCGTTGAGAATTACAGGACGAACGGTTAAATCGCCGCGTCCGAAAATAATGGTAAATGTTTTATCCGGTAAAAATCCTATGGGCATAATTTCTCCTATTTAACAGCGCGTAGCTGTGTTTTTGTCGTGTGAATTTCGCGGTTTTCGATGGACTGCTGAACGTCGTTTGACAGCAGTTTTTCATCGAAATCGGCGAAAACGGTTGCTAAAAATTCGCGGCATTCAGCCGGAGTTTCAAAATTGTCGGCGAACATTCCGACTGCTTGCCAGTAATCAATCTGTTTGCCGTTCATAATGCTCGGCGGAACGGCGGCGACGGCGGCGACTTCTTCGGGCGTGATAATTCGTTCTTGGTGCGGAAACGGCGTGACGTTGGTTTGCGGCACTTCGATTGGCGTATTGAAGTGCGGAACGGGCGCGATCTCGCCGGTTGTGCGCGATTTTTGTTTGATCGTTTTGATTTCCTCGCGGCGCGTGGCTTTGAGGCGTTTTTTGAGGTCTTGCGCGGTAGAATCGGCATTTGTTTTGTAATCGCCCGCCGTGTCCGCCGACGCAATGATTTTTTCGATTTCGTGTTCGGATTTGTCCGGCAGAGTGAGCAGAATAAAATCTATATTGACCGGGACGACGACGCTGATTTTTTGCCCGATGTAATTGACGAACGGCTGCACGCCCGGAACTTGATAAATCGTTCCTTTGTGAGCAAATGTCATCGAGCCGTCGAGCATCGCTTCAAATTCGTCGGAAATCAAAGCCGATTCGATAATTTCACGCGGAAGTTTGCGGACGACGATGCGTTTGCCGAACCAACGCGCTTCAGGCGTTTGTTTTGTCGTTCGCTGAATCCGGTTGTTGTAAAAATTGCAGATGTCGTCGGCGAACGGATTGAGATTTTCGACAGTCACTTTCTGTCCTTCGCTGACCGCCAAACCGACGTAGCGATCCATTTTTTCAGCCCATTTGTGAGCTACTTCGACTTTTCCGGTTGCCTGCGGATTTCCGGCTCTGTGTTTATCGTGCTTAAAGCCACCGTCTGATTCCAGAATTCTATTAAGGATTGGTTCGGCGCGTGTGAAATAGCCTTGAAATTCCGCGCCGTTGTCGGTGTAGATGCTTTCGGGAACGCCCCACAAATCGAATAGCTCAATACAGAATTCGACCATATCGCGGCTGGTGATGTGAGTTGTGCAGACGTAGCGCAGAAATCGGCGGCGCGAATGATCGTCAATCGCCATAATCTGCCAGACGCGGATTTTGCTCTCGTCCGTGTTCGGATGATTTTTGTCAATGCCTTCAATGCGAAGTATGCGCCGCGTTTTCTCGTCTTCCCAACGAACTTTCAGCGCGGTAACGTCAATCTGGATGATCTGACCGGGAAATTTGGCTTCAAATCGCCGGAAAGGGCGTTTTGCCGAACGCCGCTGTTCTCTACCGAGTCCGTTTTCACGCAGAATTTGCTGAAAATATTCTAATGACGGAAGTTCGCCGTGTCCGCGTTTCTGACAGGTCAGCAACGCCTGATCTGGATCGAGTTTGTCAATGAGAACAAACTGCGCGGCAATCCACAAATCAGTTCCTTCGACAAGTTCAAATTTTCGCTTGCCTTTGTCGGCGCGGGTTTTTGAAGACGGACGAACATCTTTTGTGATTGCATAAATGCGCTGCCAAGTTACCGGGTGCAGTTCAGCCAAGCGATCAGCCATCTGCCGGGCATCCTTACCGGATAATCCGGTCATAGCTTTGCGGATTTCTTGCACTGCGTCGTTTCCTAGTTTAGTATTAGCCATATTGGTTGATATTCTTTTTGAATATCGAAAGGTAAAGCGGCGATGACAGGCTGAGTGTCATCGCCGCTTTTCTTTATTTTAGGTTTGCACTCCCGCTTGCCGATGCAACGGCTCTGACTTCGCGGACAGTTTCGTTTGGAACTAAAGTGTTCAAAAATGCGACAAAATCAGCGAGTTGTTCTTCGCTCAAATTGTTGCTGTTATTGACTTCATAGCGATTCCAAAGCTGCCGATACCAAGCGTCTTTATTTTCGCCGTTAATCAAAAGTGCTTCTTTGCCGAGCAAATGAGCGCGGGCGATCAGGGTTGCATAATTGGTTTTCGGTCTGAAATCAAGTTCGCCTTCGGACATTTCCTGCCGGTGCAGTTTTAATAAATCAATTCCCGCCGTCCGCAGAGCGTTACGAATCGCTCTGGCACTGGCAAGTTGGAAAAGCTGCTGATCGCTCATTTTTTGCCCGTCAATCTTTTCATTCAAATTGGCAATTCCAACCGCGCCGCGCGTTCGTCCGCTGGCGTTGGTCAAATTGCATTTGATTGTCAGACTGTCGCCGGAAACGCTGCTGATCGGCTGCAAGTCAATATCTTCCAAATCGGTTAGCTCGTTGCATAAAATACAAGTCGCTTCGTAAGTAAAAAAAGGTTCGGGTTTTTCCGAGAAGAATAAAATATCTTCCGGCTCGATGCCATAGGTTTGGGCGAAAGCCGCAACAATTTCGGATTGTTCGGCGGTCAAAGTTTTTCGTATATCGGTCATAGTTTTTTCCTCCAGTTAGGTTAAAAATTAAGTGTTAATGAAATCAGCAAATTCGCTGATTTCATTTAGTTCTATGCTCGAAGCCACATCATCAGCAATTGGTTTGATAAGTATTTGGCTCAACATTAATAAAGTGAACGGCGCAAGAAAATTTTCATCATCTTCCGCAAGCAAAGCGTCTGCCGCCTTGTTTGCGTGTCCTGCTATTTGTTTGAGCAAATGTGCGTGTCGCGTTCGTTCAAGCGGACTGAAATCGGTTTGGAAAGTCATATTTCTCCTTTTTATAAAAATTGTTTAATTACAAATCCGAATAACAAGGCGAGTAATGGATAAACTATTGATAAAATAATCGTAACTCTCGCTTTGGATTCTCGGTCTTCGTCTGTGTCGTTAGATTTGGCATCACTTTGGTAAGTGAGAAATCCGATTATCAGGGAAATTCCTATTGCTTGGACAACAGTTAGATTCGGCAAGCTAAAAACCGGCACGACAAACCAACCCCAAAGAATAGATAAAACCCAGCCTCTAAGAATCGAACCCAAAATGATTAAGCCGATTCCGCCTAAAAGCAATATTGCTATATAAACTAATGTTTCCATTGATTCTCCTATTGTTCGTATTCATCGCCCCAATCGTCGTCTTCCGACAACGCTTTACGCGCAAGCGGCGATATTTCCGGCGCGTTATTCATAACATCGGTAAAAACAAAATCGTCCTGCAACAGCGCATTGCGGACGATCAGCATCTGCGTCCAGAGGGCTTTGATGTCGCTGCGTCCGCGTTTTTCTTTTTCGACAAGGGTTAGATTTCTCGCTTCGGCGGAAAGATTGATAAATGCGCCGACTGCTTTGCCCAACGCCTGCTCATAAGGCGTTCCGGTTTTGGCGGCATCAAACGAACGGCGAAGTTCTTCAAATTCACCAAATCCGGTTTTAATTTCTTTTTTGAGTTCGTCAATTTTTTCTTCTTTTTTATTTGATTTCTCAGTTAGAGTTCGACAATCATTTGAGAATTTCTCAATTAAGGTCTTAACCATTTTTAAGTTAGACAGATCGGCTTCTTCTTCGCCGATTCTGATAGTGTCGCCGTCAATAACTATGTCCCCGTGATTTGATTCGGCGATTTTCTTGCGCGTAGCTATTGAAACTCCAATCTCATTCATCAGATCGAAAATCTGCCCGCCTTCCGCCAAAAAAATATCTCTGCGTTTGTAGAATTGATGTTTCGTCATCGGCGAATTTTCGTAATTATCCAGAAATTCGGAAAAGCGAGTGTAACCGAAATTCAGAAACATTTTTTCATCCTTAAACTTAATCAAGGCATTCATTACTTGACTAGAAATAGAATTGGCAAGCCTGTCGGCAACGTGAATGCCGCCCAAAATCAATAAACTTTGCTCTTTTTGCTTTTCTTTAACTTCATCTGAGAGCAGATTCCATCTTTCAAGTGCCTGTTGGTCTTCCAATTTCTGCAATGCTTTCGACATATTTTTCTCCGTTTTTAAATTCCGCCACAGCGGAATTTAAATATTCAATAAAATCAACAACTTAGTTAAAAAATTGCTCGAAAAAGGGCTTTTAAATTCCGCTGTGGCGGAATTTAAACTTGAGTGAGTCAAAAACTGCGATGACCTTTTGACCATTTTTTCGATTGTTCATCAAATTTTGAATAACCCATTTTTTCGAGCGTTATCAAAATTCTCCGCACAGCATCGTATTTCAGTTGTCGGTTGAGCGTCGGAATGAAGCCGACGCGCTCGATAATTCTTTTGACCGAAGCGGGCGCGTATTCTAAAACTTCGCAAACCGCGATGGTTTCAACCGTTTTTTCGACGATGTAGTTGGGATTCTTCATACTCGCTTTCTTCAAGTCCGGTTCGTAAGTTTCTGCCGCTTAAAAACAAAATATAAATAATTAGAACGGCGGCTATGCCTTTGTAAAAATCCATTGTTACGCCTCCGCTAAATTGAGTTCGACAATTTCCGACGAACGCTTTTTCTTAGGAAACCAGCGGCATTCGGAGCAGGTTTGATAATCGTTAAAGCTGTGCCATTCGCGCCGGAATTCGTTCCAGTCCCGTTCGGTTTTCAGAGCGACGATTTTGCCGCATTTATCGCATTGATAAACAGAGATTAGTAACGCCATTTGTTCACCACCTCGCTGTTGTTTCGCTCATACATCCTCAAGATGTCGCGTTGTCCGAGCGCGTAGCCGATCACCCAGCCGATCAGAACGCCGCATAGTAAAATGCCGAGAAAAATTACAATAATTATTAAATCCATTAAGCCGCCCTCCGGTTCGGGTTTTCGTCGCGGGCGTTCATTGCCTTCAATGCTTCAATGATCTTTCCGGCTTCTTTGGACGTGCGCGGATGGTCATTGCCGTTTAGGATTTTTTTGCAGAGGCTTTTCAATCCGTCGTCGCTGATGCCGCGTCCGCGTCGCAGATCGTCAATATATTTCGTCTGTTTCTGGCTGACGATCTTCTTGATTCCGCTTTTTTGGCGGTGATAGCGAATCGTGCGCGGCGACCATTCTTTTTTTGGATTAACCAAAGCGTCGAGATGATTGATAATCGCGTCCGCTTCCTTGATATAAAGTTTGCTCGTTTTTTCCGTGCGTCCGTTCGACACATCAGCCGCCCAATCGCGCAAATCGTCGTGCGTCAAACCGCATTTCGCGGCAAGTCCGAACATTTTGCTGTTCTGTGCTTTCGTTCGTAATTTAGGCATTATTCGTAACCTCCATATCGTTTCCGATTTCGTCTATTGTTATGAGCGCGTCGGCGGCGACGGCTCGCATTGCGATTCCCGCGTCGAGCGAATGCTCGGATTCGGCGATCTCTAAAAGCGCGTGGTGCATTACTTTCAGCATTCTCACGCTCGTTTCCTGCATTTGTCTGATCTGATTGATCGTGTTAAATAAATTGTCGTTGTGAACTGACATTTTTTCTCTCCGTTAAAGCATTTCGGGAAAACTAGACCGATTGCGGCTTTTTACAATTTTCGGTCTTTGAGATAACGGGCGAAAGAATCTTCGTAAACAAACCAGAAACCGTTTGCTTTGTAGGCTTCGAGTTCGCCGCGCCCGATCATTCGGCGGATCGTCGCCGGAGTTACGGCGGGAACGCCTTTGCGAATCATCTGCTCGTAGCAGAAGCGAATCGGCATTGCGGGACGTTCTTCGGACACGGCATCGTTGAATTCGGGGAAAAGTTTAAGCTGCGCGTTTTGAGTGGAGTGAAATTTCTTGGCGCGAAGTTCGGACTCCATTTCGTTGAAGGCGGTGATGTATTTGATTTTCCAAATCAACGCTTCTTTTCCGGTGAAACCCATTGCAACGAGAGAAAAAGCGTCGCGGGTTAAATTGAAAGACGGAAGAATTTGTCCGCGAGAATTTTTGTAAGTTGACTTGTCAAAATTGACGAGTGAAAAGTCATTTGACTCCGTAATTTTGCGGAGTGAGATTTCAGAAATTAGATTGCGAATAGCTCTTAAAACATCATCGTGACGTTTGTTGAAATGCTTCGCCAGATCAATTGATGTGGCGTAAGCGTGACCTTCGATAACTTTTAATTTCGGATTGGTTGACATAATTTTATTCTCCTTTCTTGATTTTTGATTTAAGCGGCGCGGCGCGTTTCGAGCGGGGCAAGAAACGACGGGCGCACGAGTTTTAAGCCCTTTTTGGCGTAGCGTTTGTTGACGGCGCGGGCGACTTTCGGATACCAGCACTTTTGATTGACGGTCTGCGTGAGCATCGAGCGAACGGATTCTTCTTTGGCATCGGGAAAATCGTCCATCATCTCGCGGGCGATTCCGGCAAGCGTCAAGCCGTTTTGCAGCAGATAAATTTTGACTTCGATAGGTGTCATAATGTATATTCCTTGTTAAAAACTTACAGGTGTAAGTATTGAAATTATGGAAACGAAAAACTTTCGGATAATTTTCAAAGACGGGCGCGAATTAACGGTCAAAGGAACTGGGCTGGAATATGATAAGCCAATCGTGCGTATCAAAACCGATGACCGCGAAAGTGCCGCCTTTTACTTCAATCATTCGGAATTGCTCGCCGTCGTGGACGAAGACGTAATTATTTCCGACAGTTCGGCAAGCAAATCTTCGACTGATTGATCTTTCGGTAAATTGAAGTCAAAACCTACACAACCGCCGCCCGCGCTTGGCAATTCCGGTTGGCGCAGATAGCAAGTGTGCTGGTTGTCGCGGAATTTGATACATAAGATTTCGTCAAGATTGACGATAATATTTCCGAGTTTTATAAAGTTCATTGTTCTTAGTTCCTTTAGTTCGCTGTGTTAGTAATGCTGTCTAACAGATTAGACAAATAAAATTATAATGTCAACCACACTAGACAGTTCAAAGTTTTCTAAATGGCTTAAATCAGTCATAGACGCAAAAAAATTGTCTTACAGGGAAATTGAGAGTGCCTCAGCTAATGAGATTTCAAGATCATACATAAGTCTATTGATTAAGGGTAAGTCACTTCCGGGAGACCTTTCATTGAAGAAAATAGTTGCATTAGCAAATGGATTAGATATTTCGCCAAGGGAGTTAATTGAAAATGCGTTAGAAGATGAGTTGAAAAGATTAGAATATGGAAAGGAACTATCTTTAGAATCTAAAAAGAAAATTCCTTATCTGGAAAAATCCGAGAATAAAAAGAAGAAAAAGGCAGGTTAAAACTATGAGTCAATTCCTCAATGGACAATTTATAGCAACCAGATCAAAAGACAAAACGCCGCTTTCCGCTTCGTATTTAGCGGCGGGCGATCCGGCTGAAATTTACGATGATTATGAACTACTCGACGTAAACGAACTGATTACGGGCGGACGCGAAGGCATTGTGGCTTATAAAGTAACGGGCGATTCGATGCTCGAATACATTAAACCGGGATATATTGTTTTCGCCGACCCTTACTGCCAGCCGGAACAAGGCGATGTGATTGTTTCACGCATCAACGGCAAGAATTGCGTAAAGATTTTCAAGAAAAACGGAAAGGGACTGTATTTAGTATCGGCGAATAAATTATATAAACCGCGCCGCGTAACTAAAGTTGACGAATTTCAAATTCTTGGTGTCGTTAAAGGACATTTGGCGGTTTACGAAAGATGAAAACTTGTCCTCATTGCAAAATACAAATATTAAAAAATTCTATTTTCTGTGGTTTTTGCGGGCAAAAGGTAAAGTTCAGCAAAGAAGAAAAAGATAGGCAGAAACTTGAACGGCAAAAAATGCGTGATGAAAAACGGGTGCGAAAAGTAAAAGAAAGACAAAGAGTTATTGCCAAAAACAGACAAAGAAATTTAGAAATAATGCGTGAAAACGCTGATATTATCGAATCTTTAGAATGGATAAGTTCAAAATCATTGAGAACTTGTATTTTTTGTTTATTGATGGACGGACAGACATTTTCGCTTAATGAGAATTTTCTGAGAGAAAAATGTCAATCCGATGAAGGATGCCGATGTTCAACAGTTGCCGTTTTGAAAGGCTTAAGAAGCCGTCCGCGAACAATAGGAAAAAAATGGTTTCTTGAACTTTCAGAAAGCGACAAGAAAATAATTCTTGGAGAAGAAGAATTTTTAAATTGGAAAAACGGAAAATCTTTAGAAGAGATAGCAGATTTATAAGTTTTTGACTCACTCAAAAAGTAAAAAAGCGACGGACTTAATTGCCGCCGCTTTTTTTTGTCTAAATTTCGTCGTCCATCGTTCTCACCCAGTTTATAAAAGAATCCTCATAAACCAGATAACTGTTGCCGGTTTGTTTTGACGGCAGAATGGCTTCGAAAGTGCCGTCTTCGCAGAAACCGATTAAGGTTTGACGGGACGGGCAAGGGACGATAATTCGGTGTTTGCGGATTTCTCGCTCGATGTGCGAGAGTTTTAGTTTTGTTCGCGGTTTTTTCTCGAATCGGGTTTCGTTCATATTTTTTCAATTTCTTCCAAATCTTCTAAATCTTCCAAATCGTTCATTTCTTCCAAATCATTCTTTTTATTCAAATCGTTCGTTTCATTCCGATCTTTGATAATGACCGTG
Source organism: Pyrinomonadaceae bacterium (assembly GCA_965214585.1). Lineage (GTDB taxonomy): Bacteria > Acidobacteriota > Blastocatellia > Pyrinomonadales > Pyrinomonadaceae > JAHCHG01. The sequence goes on from OZ243957.1 coordinate 2,929,208, forward strand.
TAATGAAAGGCGGACATATCTATTCTAGGGTTGCCGAAGAAAAATGGTTTAGTTGGCTGAGTTTCTTTGGTGTTCAGAAGATTTGTAAGCAGCGAAAAAATAATTAACACGGTTCGCTCAAAATCTTCTGAACAAAATTTACTAAAAAATATCCCGAAGCGCAAGAAAAAAAATGAACCGTCCGAAACTTACAAACTCCGATTACTGCAAAGCGGCGATAGATTTGAAATGTGATGTTGCCGCGCTGATGGCGGTTGCCGAAGTCGAAACCAAAGGGCAGGCGTTTTATGCAGACGGTTTTCCGGTCATTTTGTTTGAAAGGCACAAGTTTTATAAATACGTCAAAGAACGGAGTGCCGCCGATGCTGCCGAGTGGTTTAGAATATACCCGTCGATCTGCAATCCGAAATCGGGCGGTTACGGGAAAGCCGGACAGAACCAGCGCGACAAATTCAATTTCGCCTTTTCTCTTGACAAAATCGCGGCGATGAAAGCCTGTTCGTGGGGGAAATTCCAGATAATGGGCTTTAATCACAAATTATGCGGCTTCAAATCAGTCGGCGAATTTGTGGACGCGATGAAATCGGGCGAGGCGGCGCAGCTTCGCGCATTTATTAATTTCGTCAAAAGCTGTGGTTTGACCGACGAACTCAGACGGCTCGATTGGGCGGGATTTGCCAGAGGTTACAACGGCATTAATTATCGCGCCAACAATTATGACGGCAAGATGGCATTTGCTTATGCGAAATATAAAAAATTGAAACTCAACTGCCATCAAGTGATTTTAGACGAGCGCGAAATTGACAATCTTTTAATCAGATTTGACGAACAAAAACCGGCTGTGCAGATTGGCGAACTAACAGAAGAACCCGCCGAAATCCCCAATAACAGCCCGCCTATTCCGCAGACGCAAAGCCAATCGGCGGCGGCGGAAATCCCCGACGCACAGTCGGTTTCGTCAAATAATACGCAGACGATTGACGCTCCGCCGAAAGAAAATTCGGTTGACGCGGCAGCAAAACTGACAATTGCCGGTTTCGTCGTCCCGCCGTTTCTGATGGGACTTGTCAGCGTCGTCCGCGATCTGATCTCACAGGGAGTTGTTGACACGAAGCAGCTTGCGGGAATCATTATCAATTTTATTTCAAACAACACGCATTATCTTTTCTGGGCGATTCTGGCGATCATCGGTTTGCTGACGGTTAAAAAATTGTGCAAACAGATCACGCTCTGGATTCAGATGTTCACGGCTGCCCGACGCGATATGAACAGCGTCGAGGTTGTGCCTCAAAAGTAATATGTCTTTCTGGTTTAATCCAACATTTGTAGTTTCTGTTCTTGTAACATTAGTCGGGCTTGCGGCGTGGTTTATCCGGCTCGAATCGAAAACCAATACTAATTTGGTCGAGGTTGACCGGCTTAAAGAGCAGGTGAAATCAGAACGGACGGACGCGAAAAAGCACCGCGAAGATATCGAGGCGACGATTTTAAGTCACCTGATGGATGAAAAACGCCATTACAACGAGCAGTTTTTCAATGAATTTCGTTCTGCTTTGGACGCTCGTTTTCGCCAGATGGACAGACAATTGATCGCTATCAGCAATAAAATTGACCAATTAAAATGATTAAAATTTCAGAAGAACAAAAACTTATCTTAACGGGCGTGTTTATTCTGCTGACGCTTATCGTTTTAGCGTTCGGCGCGATCTTCGATTTTTGCGACAGCCGGAAGATCAAAAAACGAGAAGCGAATATCAGCAACCGGCAAATGCAGGTTGAAGAAAGCGAGAAAAAAGTAAACGAAACCAAGCAAGATGCCGCCGAAAAACGCGGTGAAATCAAAATCTTAAAAGAAGTGAAAAAGGAAAACGATGAAGAAGTTAATCAAAAATTACGCGAGCGGCGCAAAGCTGCTGATAATCGCGCTGATGTTCGCCGGAATCCTGTGCGTAACGTCAATGGCTCAGACCTCGAACGAATCCTTGACGAAGCCGACGGCAAGCCCTAGTCCGACTCCGGTTGTAATTTCTCAGGAAGATGCTGACCGCTGCGCCAACAATACGAAAGAGTTGATCGCCGCCCGCGACGAGATTCGCGCATATAAATCCGAGATCATCGCCCGCGACAAACGCGATGCGAACACGGAAAAACTGCTTACGACATACGAAAAGGCGTTGACGGCTTTGGATACGGTGATTGCGGCGCAAAACGATTTATCCGCCGACAAAGACGAACTAATCAAAGCGCAGAACGATCTGCTCAAAACTTTAATGCAGATGCCGAAAAAGAAAAACTCTCCGGTGCAATCCGTTTTGAGTTTCTTGGCAGGCATATTTCTCGGAAGGATTTTCTAGTCCAAAGTCCGAAGTCCAAAGTCTGAATATGAAATTTCGAGATAATTTAGTTCTTCAATTCGTGATAACCGTCGCTGTTTTCTGGTTGACGTTCTATGCCTTTGTTTGTCTTACAGTTTATCTTTTCAAATCCTAATCAATGCCCAAACGCACTTCGCCCGAACAAATCAATGATTGTTTTGAACTTTACCTGAAATATAACGGTGAGAATTTTCCGGCTATTGAGAAGGAAATGCGGACGCGCGGCTGGACGAAGTTTTCGAGTCAGCGGATTCGCAAAGCTGCGGGCGGAAAATTTATCGGTTGGGAGATCGAATACGGCTGGCAGAAATCTCTCGAATTGAAGATCGCTACGCAGGGCGCGATAGCGATGACCAGCGCGGAATCTCTGCTTTTTGAAGTTGAAACCTTACGGAAAAAAGCCTTTCAGGAATTGCAGAACGCGCCGCTCATCAATAACCGCGATCTGGTTTATCAACACGATAAATACGTTCAAAGGTCAAAGGAAATTCTCTCATCGCTGGACAAAGCGCGTGATAACTACGCGAATTTCGTTTTCTTTTTGACTCACTTGCTTTCGGGCGCGACGCAGATTTCACCGGCACTTGCAAAAGAGATTTGTGAAGCCGAAGACGCGCTGCTCGATTGGGCGGAGAAAAAATTCACAACCGATGCGGAGGAAATCTAATGCTTTCCGATCACATAGTATTTTGGATGAAACACTTCGAGCGTCCCGTCTGGCGCGACCAATTTTTGGAACAATTCAACATTTCCCCGGAACGTCCGCGCTCACGAAGCAAAGAAAGATGGAGCAAGCGCAGCAAGCGACGTAATAAAAAATGAGAACGGCGACAACACAGGAAATCAGACAAAAGGCGAAAGCGGAAATCAACAAAGCGCGTCAATCGTTGGGGTTGAACGCGCTTTCGTTTCTTGAATGGCTGCCGACGGTTACGCCGCAATGGACGTGGGACTGGAAACATCAGATTTATCTCTACGGAAAACTGCAAGACGTGACGGACGGAACGTGCAAGCGTCTGATGATCTTCGAGCCGCCGCGTCATTCCAAATCGGAAACCGTAACGGTTCGCTACCCGGCTTATCGGCTTGAGCAGAATCCAAAGTTAAATGTCATCACCGGCAGTTACAACCAAAAACTTGCCAACAGATTTTCACGAAAAACAAAACGTATTGTCGAATCGCGCATCGCTCTGGCGAGCGACAGAAAAGCCGTCGAAGAATGGGAAACTCCGCTTGGCGGCGGACTTCGCGCCGTTGGTGTCGGTGCGGGTGTTACGGGCTTCGGCGCAAAGCTCATAATGGTTGACGACCCGGTTAAAAACCGCGCCGAAGCCGAATCGGAAACCTACCGCGAGAAAGTGCGCGATTGGTTTAATGATGATCTTTACACCCGGCTTGAGCCGGGCGGCGCGATAATTCTGACGATGACGCGCTGGCATTCCGACGATCTTGCCGGTTATCTGCTCAAGGAAATGGCAGACGGCGGCGAACATTGGGAAGTGGTAAATCTTCCGGCATTAGCCGAAGATGACGATCCGCTCGGACGAGAGAAAGGCGAAGCCTTATGCCCGGAACGCTATGATCTTGAGGCTTTGCACCGGATTCAAAACAAACTCGGCGCGTATTCGTTCGCTGCTCTTTACCAGCAAAGACCCGTTCCGCTCGAAGGCGCGTTATTTAAGCGCGATTGGTTCAAAGACAAAATCGTTGACAAAGCACCGAACAATCTGCGATGGGCGCGTGGCTACGATCTGGCTGTTTCGACAAAATCTTCGGCTGATTATACGGCTTCCTTTCGCGTGGCATTCGATAAGCAGGGAAATATGTATATCGCCGACGGATTCCGAAAGCGGATCGAATACCCGGAACAGCGCAGATACGTCGTGCAAAGAATGGTCAACGAGCGAAATACGGCTCACGGCATCGAGAAGGCTCTGCACGGTCAGGCGTTCGTTCAGGATTTGCGGCGAATTCCGGCGGTTCGCGGCGTTCCGTTTCGAGCCGTCAGAGTTGACACGGACAAATTTACACGCGCTTTGGTTTGGGCAAATTTGGCGGAAGAAGGAAAAGTTTATCTCGTTCGCGGCGGTTGGAACGGTGATTTTCTGGATGAATGCTGCCGATTCACAGGCAAGGGCGACGCGCACGACGACCAAATTGATGCTGTCAGTTTAGCAGTGCAGATGTCGAAAGGCAGAAGCCGCAAACTGCTGATGTTCTAAATTCGATTTTAAGGCTTGGAAAATTTATCAAAATAAAATCGACATTAAACGAATATAAATCGCTCTGGCACGCTTAGGCACGGCAAGAATTATTTATTTACAAGCGAAAAAGATATGGAAAACACGGCTGATGTAAAAACCGCGCTCAAAAGGCTGACTGCCAATGCGGAAAAATACGAAAAAACCGAACGATATTACGCGGGCGATCACGATCTGGCGTTTGCGACGAAAAAATTCAGAAACGCTTTCGGCGAACTATTTCGGGAATTTTCGCTGAACTTGTGTCCGGCGGTTTGCGACGCTCTGCGCGATAAATTGAAGATCAAAAATTATTACGTCGAAGCGGGCGACGCGGACATTCCGAAAAAGGCTTGGGAGATTTGGCAGAACAACCGGATGGGCGTGCGTTCGGGCGAAGTCCACAAAGAAGCTGTCAAAAACGGCGACGCTTATGCAATCGTTTGGGTCAATCCAAACGGGCAAACGACGATCTATCCGCAAAAGGCGCAGAACTGCGCAGTTGTTTACGACGAAGAAACGCCGGGCAAAATTCTCTGGGCGGCGAAAATCTGGAAAACGCCGGAGAGAAGGGCGCGGCTGAATCTTTATTATCCGAATCGCATCGAGCGATATATTCATCCGCAAAAAATTGAGGGCGGCGTGTCGGCGGAAAGCATTTTCTTTTTGATTGATGACGATGTGCCGATCATTCCGAATCCCTACGGCATTGTTCCGGTTTTTCACTTTGCAAATAATTCCGATATTGGAATGCCGGGAATGAGCGAACTTCAATCGGCAATGCCGATTCAGGACGCGCTGAATAAATCGGTCTTGGATATGCTAGTGGCGATGGAATTTGCGAGTTATCGGCAAAGATGGGCTTCGGGCATCGAGATCGAATACGACGAAGCGGGCAATCCGATTCCGCCGTTTGCCGCCGGAATCGAACGGCTTTGGGTGACGGAAAATCCTGAAACCAGATTCGGCGATTTCGAGGCGGCTAATTTAGAGCAGTTTTTGAAAGTCAAATCCGATTTTCGGGTTGATATGGCGTGCGTGACCGGAACGCCGCTTTATTACTTTATGCTGACAAACGGTGAAGTGCCGTCGGGCGAATCTCTGAAAAAATCGGAAACGCGCTTTATCAACAAAGTTACGGATCGTCAGGAATCTTTCGGGCAGGTTTGGGCGGACGCTTTGAGTTTCGCTTTACTGCTCGAAGGCAACAAAAACGTCCGGCTATTCACAGACTGGACTGATCCCGCGCCGCTTTCGGAAAAAGAACATCTCGAAAACGTGGTAGTCAAAAAGGAAATCGGAATTTCCGACGAACAGGCTTTGATCGAAGCCGGTTACGGCGAAGCGGATATTCAAAAAATGCTTTCGGAAAAACAAGCGAAAGCTGAACGAACGATAAATCAATTTAACGCCGGAAACCTCGACGGGCTTTAATTAAAACTTACAGGAGAAAAAAATTATGAATGACACTTTTATCATCATCGGAGTAATGATCGCGCTCGCCGCATTAGTTGCGGTTATCTATTTTTTCAAGAAAAAGAGAAAGGATATTGTAACCGATCAACTTCAAAAGGAAATTGACAAGCTGAAAATCGAAACGAAAACGCCTTTGGGCGTGAAAGTTTTATCGCAAACCACGCGCACGAATGAATTTTTGCAGGCGATTGATGCCGGATTCGAGCTTTACCAAAAGATTGCAAAACAGGAAGGTTACACGAATCGTCCAGAGCCGTCGCATTTTACGGTTTTAGTTTTCCCGTCGGTCAAAGATACGGATTCAAACGGCAATTACGCGCCCTCTTTTAAAGTTTTCCTTTCAAAAAAAAGTTCTTACAACGGCTCGGTTTATGACAAGGGCGGATATATTTTAGCGGCTGAACAGGTCATCGGATTGGAAAACGGAATTTTTGCGGTTGCCGACAACAATCAGTTTGAATACTGCAAAACAGCCGTTTATAACGGGTTAGAGCATTTGCTTTTGTATTACTGTGACCGCGAACGATTTCATCAGACAGCCGATCACTCACAAACCGGCGGTCATCCGATAATTGAATTAAAAGAAAATTTCTTGGGACTTTTTTCGACACCTAAAATCTTGCCGTCGTGCGGTTTGATCGGCGAATCTCAAGCCGAAATTGTTGACGGAAAAATCAAAGTAATCTAAATGTCGGCTTTAGACGAACACTTAAAAAAACACCGAAAAAAGATCATCGAGCGGGAAGAAGAAACTTTCCGCTCGATGCTGCTTGCCTACGCCGAATTGGAAAAAGAGTGGCGGAAATCGTTTGAGAAACTACAAAAGCAGATCGAAGCGGCGCAGGAAAAAGGCGAGAAAATTTCGCCATCGTGGTTTTATCGGGAAAAGCGTTTGAAAAATCTTCTCGCGGACGTAAACGAGCAGATCGTCAGATTCGGCGGCAAAGCGGCAAAAATTATCGAACGCGAACAGCGCGAAGCGGTAAAGATCGCAATTTTTCAAGCGCAGGAAAATTACAAATTTCAGATTTCAGATTTAGCGGAAGAAAATTTCGCTTCGGGTTTGAACGCCCGCGCCGTCGAAACTGCCGTCGGCACAATCGGCGACGGTTCGCCGCTGCTGTCTTATTTTGAAGAAACTCTCGCGCCCGCCGTCGCCGAGCGCATTAAATCAGAAGTCATCAAAGCGGCGGCAATCGGAACGGATTATAAGACGATTGCCAAGCGTTTGATGGAAACCGGCGACATTACAAAATATCGCGCTCTGGCAACGGCGCGGACGGAAGTTAATCGCGTCCGGCGCGAAGCGACGAGAGAACTTTATCAGGAAAACGATGACATCATCAAAAAATGGGAATGGGTTGCGGCGAAATCTTCGCGCACTTGTCCGCTTTGTCTGGCGATGGATGGCAAAACCTTTCCGCTTGATGAGCCGTTTCCGCAGCATATAAATTGCCTATGCACGATGATTCCGGTTTTGATCGGACTCAAACGCCGTCCGCGCACGATTGGACAAGATTGGTTTGAAAAGCAGGACGATTCTGTAAAAGAATCAGTTCTGGGTAAGGAAACATTTGCAGTTTATAAAGAAAATAATTTGAAACTGGATGATTTTGTGGCTTTTAGAAATGACAAACGGTTCGGCAAATCGGTGACGCGCAAACCGTTGGCGAAGATTTTGGCGGATAAAAACATAAACAATGTCAGACCTGTAATTCGAGGAATAGTAGGACAACGACACTCAGCGGCGAGAATTTTGACAAAAGATGAAATAAAACTTATCAAGAATGAATTTAAATCAATTGGCGGAAATCCTAAAAATTTACTTTTCAACGAAGGTTTACAGACGGGTTACATTGACGGAAGTAAATATATTCAGATTTGCGGAGATATTTTGCCGCTCGAAGGCTCGACACATCCGCGCTCAAGAATGAGTGTCAAGGCTGTTTTAGCACACGAACAACAACATCGTATATTCTCCGGCACACCTTTTAAAGTTGGTGATTGGCGGGATGAATTCAGAGCGAGTTTTCTCGCCGCTAAAAGAACAAAAAACTTAACAGAACGGGAAAGATATGATTTAATGGATGATGCAGTATTAAGAGCGACAGAAGCCGGACAACGTGATAAAATAAAACTGACGAACGAAATGAAACGCATACTAGGATTGCCGATTTATGATTAATACAGACAAAAAAACAGATAAACTTTCTCTGAAAGAAATTCGCGCAGCCAATGCTGCCGCGCACGACCTTCAAACTAAAGATCGGACTGATCGGAAGTGTCCGCGCTGTAATTCTAATTTGGTTTTGAACAAAATGCTTTCCGGTTATGCTGTTTCTTGTGTGGCTTGCAGTTTCAAGATGTCCGTTAGAGGCATATAGTTTTTGACACAATCAAAATTTTTCAAACGAGAGTCGCGGGGCGGCTCTCGTTTTTATTTTAAAATCTTCTATATCTTCCATTTCTTCCAAATCATTCTTTTTATCTAAATCGTTCATTCCTTCCATATCTTCCAAAACAGGATTCAAAAAAAGTGCGCTATAACCTAATCTGCAAAAGGTTATGGCAGACGATAAAACAAACGACAATTCAAAAACGGGCGACGGCGCGGACGGCGTAAATGTTGACGGGGCGGTCACGCCTCCGGCGGACGATCCTGCACCTGCCGCTAACGCGGACGACAAAACTTTTACTCAAGCCGATATTGACAAGGCTTTAGCGAAAGAGAAAAAAAACTGGCAGAAGCAAGTCGCCGATGCGGAAGAACGCGCAAAATTATCGGAAGCCGAACGTGCCAAAGCCGAAGCGGACGATCTCCGCACACAGCTGCGAAATCGTGATGCACGCGATTCGGTCAAAGACGCGGCGGCAAAACTCGGCGCGGGAAATCCGACGGCAATTTACAAAATTATCGCCGGCGATCTGGAATTTGACGACGGCGGACAAATCTCGAATCTGAATGAAGTTTTAGACACTGCCAAAACGGATTTTCCCGAACTTTTCGATCCAAAACCAAAACAATCAATTGACGGCGGCGCGGGAAGCGATTCGCCGACATCGGGCGGCAGTCTGGACAATCAAATTCGCAAACTGCTCGGATACAGGTAAAAAGCGAAAACTAAAAACTTAAAAGTTAAGAGAAAAAATTATGGCACTTATTGATAGAGCGGCGGCTGGCGGACTGATGTCCGTGCAGGATGTCAGAGAAATAGTTAAGGAAATGCCGAAATCGAGCGTGGCGATGCAGTTGTTTCGCCAGATCAAGATGTCGGCGAAGCAAAGCAAACTTCCAGTTTTATCGGTTTTGCCGACGGCGGGTTTTGTGCAGGGCGATACGGGATTAAAACCCGTCACGGCTGCCGGATGGGAAAATAAACTTCTCGAAGCCGAGCCGATTGCGGCGATCTGTATCATCCCGGAAGATGTTTTCGCCGACGCAAATTATTCGATCACTGAGGAAATCCGTCCCTACATCGCCGAAGCAATCGGCGCGGTTTTAGACGCGGCGGTTTTCTTCGGCGTGAATAAGCCGGTAACTTGGGGCGAAGCGATTATTCCGGGCGCGATTGCTCACGGCAAAACGGTTACGCGCGGCGCGGCTGGCAAAGACCTGGCGCACGACATTTCGCAGACGATGCGCGTTTTGGAAAAGAAAGGGCATCGCGTCAAAGGTTTTGCCGCATCGCCGGAACTCGAAGCCGATCTGCGCGATCTGCGCGACGGCGACGGGCGATTTCTGTATCTGCCTTCGATGGTTGAAGGTCAGCCGGACAAACTTTACGGCAGACCGATCCAAACCGCCGACAACGGTTCGTGGGACCCGGATGAAGCGGTTCTCGCGGCGGGCGATTGGACGAAGGCAATGCTCGGAATTCGTCAGGATATGATGTGGAAGGTTTTGACCGAAGCGACTTTGCAGCTTGCCGACGGAACGCTTTTTCATCTTGCCCAGCAGGATTCGATTGCTCTGCGCGTCGTCGCTCGTCTGGCTTATCAGAACGCGAGTCCGGCGACACGCTTGGCGAACAATGCCGATGACAGATTCCCGTTTGCCGCGCTGCTTCCCGAAGTAGTAGCACCGTAATAAGTGAGAGGTGGGAAATGAGAAGTGAGAAGTGAGAAGAAAAAAACATATTTCTCATTTCTCACCTCTCACTTCAGAAAAAAAAACTATGAAAAACGACAAAAATGACGAGCAGATCAGAATCGTCAAAAAAGACAAAGATTCGTTGACGGTTTCGCGCCGCGCCTTTGAGTCGCACTATAAAAGGCGCGGTTACAAAGAGTCTGACGGCTTTCCCGAAATGAAGCAGGAAACCGCCACAGCCGACGAGAAGGAAACCGAAACGAAAACCGCTGTGGGCAAAACCGCTAAGACGAAAGATAAATAATGCCGAAAATAACCGCCGCCGAGTTAAAAGAACTATTCGATGTTGTCGCCGAGATAAAACTCGTTCGGCTGGATTTCTGTATATCGGCGGCGGAACGGACTTTGCGAAACTGGGTGACAAATCCGGTTTACAACGCAATCGAACCGGCGGAACAGTTTGAGGCGTTAAAGTTCGCCGAAGCAAATCTGGCGGTTTATCATCTTTTGCTGAATACGGGTTTGCGGATTCGCCGAAGCGGTCTAATCAAACGAGAGCAGGACGCGGGCGGTTCGGTTACAAACAACGTCGTCAACGAATTTTACGGAATAGCCGAAATTAATCAATTAAGGCAAACTTTTTACGAAGAGGCTAAATCTGTAATTGCAGAGGTTTTACCAAAAAAGCCTTTTCCAAAGTCAACAACAGTTATTATTAAAGGCGGTTACAGCGACATTGACGAATGAATTTTTTTGATGCAACCGGAAATATCTTTTTTGACTGATGTTTCCGAAAAACGAAGAACTTTCCAATTATAAGATTCAATAACTTGGTCGCGTAAAAAATCTTTTTCTTTATCTTGATGCCAATAGTCGCCGTCAACTTCTATTACAATTCGATGGGAAATTATAGCGAAATCAACAAAAAACTTGTCTATTTGAAATTCCTTTTTAAATTCAATTCCAGATTCGCTAAGTGCTTCTCTCATAATTCTCTCTAAAGAAGATTCAAAACCTTCTCGCGTGCAAATACGACGAATATGCAATTCGGGATTTTCAGCAATATTTTGTTTGACTATTTTCGACATTTTTTTTCTAAATTTCTCAAATGCTTTTTTATCCAATTTTCGTTTTTTCCAAACTTCTTTAGCTATTTCAGACCTTTGCTGACGCAAATTGGAATCATTAGCATACCTTTCTTTCAATAAAGATGCTCTTTTTCTAGCTAAAACATTGTTTTCCTTAGTTTTTCCTTTCCAAGAAAGACCTGCATTTCTTAAAACTTCCGCTTGTTTTCCACAAATCGGTTTGCCAAGACGGGACGGGTGTTTTTTTCTATTTGCAAAATCACAATCACGGCTACAAAACTTCCGATTTCTACTCTTTTCAAAATCTTTGATTTCAAAGGAACAGCCGCAATTTTGGCAGTGTATAGTTTCTCTTTTTCTCATTCCGATACCTCTGCATTTAATCGAACAGTATTTAGCAGTTTTCGCTCTTTTTCCCTTTCTAATAAAATGATTTCCGCAAATAATACAGATTTTCTTCATAGCCATAATTTTTATCCTTATTCCGTTTCTTCATCAAAGAAACTCGAAGCGTTTACAGCGATTGTATAAATTTCGTCAACCGGACTGAATAAGCCGTCCGCCAAAGCCGCCGCAAGTTCAACGGTGCTGTGAACCGAATAGCTAAAGTCTTGCGGCGCGTTATCTTCGTTGACGTGCGACAGCGCGGCGTGAAGAACCGCCAAACAACCGGCTAGATGCTGCATTCGGGTTGTAATCTCATCATTAAGAGTTTCAAGCATCTGTAAGACGAATCCTAAAGTATTGATATATTGCATTGAATCGTGTCCGCGTTGGACGATTTCATCGGCGGTTAGTTTGTTCACAGACGTTCCGCGTAACTTGAATTTAATTGGTATAAACTCCTACGGTTTTGTATGTTTTTCTTCAATTTCTTCAATTTCATTTTTCTTCATTGTTTGCCTCCTACTTTCCGTAAACCGAAAGATGTCCGACTATCACGCCTAAATAACCGGCAGGTTTTATTCCCTCAAAGCGACTGACACAGTTTTTGCCGTCAATTCTGTAAACTATCAACTCGTTTCTTTGCGGCTCAAGAAAAGCAGTAGCAAAAACGATGTAACGGGATTTTATAAAATCAGCGTCCGACGTTCCCGTTACTTTGTAAGCTATAAATCCTTCACGCCCGCCCGTAACAAGTTCATTTACATCAAGCAATTCGTAATCATCAGATTGTTTTTGTTTTGGTGTGAATTTAAATATATTGTTCATTGTCCGACCTCCCGCAATATCTGCATTTCGTAACGTCTTGTTTTGTGAACGATGTAAACAACCACGCCGAAAACTAATTCCTTTTCTATTTTCTGCGGCTTCGGTTTGCCGTTTGCCGTAACCAAATAAAGCCCGTTTCTTTCCGAATTGAACTCTTTAATCGCCCAACCGCCGTTAATTTGAGCAACAATCAAATCACCGTCGAGCGGCGTAAATGTTCGCTCGACAACGAGTAAATCGCCTTCACAGATGAACGGCTCGAAACTATTGCCTATAACCTTGATGTAAACAGCATCATCCGTTCCGCGCCGAACAAATTCGTCTAAACGAATCCACTCGATTTCTTCTTTATCAACAAAAGTTTTTATGCTACTATTTTTCATATTGGCTGATCTCCTTTGGGGATTGGTAGAAGGGCTTTCCTATATTTAGCGACTTAGGAAAGCCTTTCGTTTTTATTGTCCGTTTATTACTTTCTTAGCTTGCTCAAAGGCATCGCCCGTGAATTTGTGTGCGTAGATTTGATTGCCGTTTTTGTCGTTGATAAACATTTGATTACCGTTGTAGCTTTCAAATATGACTACTCTGTGCGCTTTGTATGTGAATTTTCTCATTTTGTTTTTCCTTCCTTTTTTCTGAAATTTGTTTTGTATTCGTCATTTCTGACTTAATATAATCTTAGCAACCCTGCTAAGATTAGTCAAGTTAAGTTAGCAAATTTGCTAGGATTATTAATATTTTGTAGTATAATTTTTGTGGATAACTATTTAACAATCAAAGAATTTGCAGAAAGACACGATATAGGCAGGTCAACAGTTTCTTTATGGTGTCGAAACGGAACATTAAAAGGCGCGATTAAAAAGGAAACGCCATTTGGTGAAGTTTGGCTAATTCCAGAGTCGGATTCAAAAAACTTTCAAAGACCTGAACGCGGCAGACCGCCAACAAATAAAACTTGCTAAACTTAATTTCTTCCATTTCTTCCAAATCATTCTTTTTATCCAAATCGTTCATTTCTTCCATATCTTCCAAAACAGTATTCAAAACATTAACTGAATGAAATAATCTACAACCTGTAATAAACCTCAAAGACTCGCTTTGAGGTTTAAATTTCTAATTTAAGAAAGAGGTTTAAATTGCCGAATTGAGAAAGCAGTTTTTCCGCGAAGCCGAAGATGCCGCTGTCGCTTATCGCCCGTTGGCGGTCGTCAGACCGAAAGCGAACAGCGTTTTAATCGGCGGCGGCTGGGCGGAAGACAGATGGGGAAACGGGGAGAACGGGAGATGGGGCGATGATCTCTATTGATGTTGAAATTCCCGATTTAGAAGGGCTTCTAAAAGATGAAAGCCGGGATATTATCCGGCTGATTACATTCGGGACAGCCGGAAGAATGAAGGCGAGAATCGCCGAGCCGAAATCGGGACGCGAATACAAGCGCGGAAAACGCGGCGTTCACATCGCATCCGCGCCCGGAGAAGCACCGGCTTCGGATTCGAGTAATTTGATAACGAGCATAATGCCGAATGTGAAGGATTTGCAGGGCGAAATTCAGCTTGCCGAATACGGTTTATTTCTTGAATTCGGCACAGATCGTTTTGCACCGCGTCCGTTCATCTTTCCGAGTTTGGACGAAGTTTTGCAAGATTTATGATTTCACCGGAAAACGCTCTTTACACGGTTTTGAAAACGGCTGCCGAAAATGCGGTTGTCGGCTCGGCGTTGGAATCTGCCGAAGTGCAGCCGACGGCATATTCGATAATCAAAGAGCCGCAAACAATTCGCGTCGGCAACTGCGAATCGGAATTTGCGCCGGTTGGCGAGATCGTCAAAGAGTTCGATGCCGACATCACTCTGCAAATTCTGGCAAAAGTGGAAGACGCGGAAAACCCGGAAGATTATCCTCCGGCGCGGGACATCGCCAGATGGTTGGCGATCAGAACAATTGAAATTTTACTCACAAACAAATCGCTTGACGGAGCAGTTTGCGATTTACTGATTCGCCGGGCATTTCGCGGATGGGCGCGAATCGAAGGCGGTATTTACGCTGTCGTATTGCTTCCGGTAACGATCAATCCGACGGGAAAATACGAATAAAAAGTTTATGAAAATGATAAGAATAAAATATCTCGGCGAACAAAATTTTAGTTACAGACACGGCGATCTGAGCATCGGTTTTGCGCCCGGCGCATCGCAGGAAGTTCCGCTTCCTTTGGCTGAAAAGCTGCTTAACTTGCACGTCAGAAACGCTGTCAACTTAAAGGGCGGCGCGATAGAAAGAGTGGCGGGCGAACCTTTATTTGAAAAAGCGGAAGTTCAGACGTTTCAAACCGTCGTGGACACGGAAAACGTAACGCTGCTTGAAAAGCAGCCGACCAAGAAAACCAAAAAAGGAAGTGAAAAATAATGCAGGGAATCCAAGATACTAATTTACAAGTCGCCGTCAGCAAATTTCCGCAGGCGGATTATCTAACGCCGACCGCGCCGGATGTCGCGCCGAACCGGACTTTCATTGAGCAGGTGATGCCCGCCAAGAATTTCATCAAACGCGGCGTTCCGACGGCAAACAATAAAGGTCAAACAACCGGCAACCGATTCGCTACCGAATCTTGGATTGCGGGCGGTTTGATGACCGATTTTTCGATGCCGTTTGATGCGACATTCCAAAACATCGGCAGATATTTGCTTGCGGCGATGGGCGAGATCACGACGACGGCGCAAGGCACTTTGTTCAGACATCTGATCGGCTTGCTCGATACGAAAATTACGGCGCAGCTTCCGGCGTATTCGATTTTGGAACACGCCGCGCCCGCAAATGGCGGTCTGGACGTTCTCGCGCCCGGAATGGTCGCCAAATCTCTGCAATTATCCGGCGACGGCACGGCGAAATGCACCGGAACTGTCGAATGGATGGGAAGCGGCGAATACATCCAACCGTCGGGCGTTGACTATTTAACGAACGTCGAGCCGACGCAGGGAACGCAAATCTCGGTTTACAACACGACGGCGGCTTTGGTCAGAAGCGACGCGCCGGGCGGCGCGAACGCCGTCAGCAAATCCTTGTGCGAAAATCTCGGTTGGGAAATCGCCATTAACAACTCTTTTGCCGAAGACGATTACGGCTGCGTCCGTCTGCTCGATCCGGCGAATCTGGAAAAAGGCGTTTTGCGCTCTCACTTGCTTTTGACCGACACGGAAATCTCGTCAAATTGGAAATTCAAACTGCCGCAAAACTCGACGGAAATGGCTCTGCTCGAAAATCAAGCACCTTTAAAATTATTGTTTCAACTGCTTTCGACGCAAGTTTTAACGGCTGATTCTCACGTCCTCACCTTTGATATGCCTCTGAATAAATACAAGGTTGTTGACCATTCATCTGAAAACGGATTTATTTACGTTTCGATCCAACCGGAAACACTCTTTTCGGTTGCCGAGCAGAAAGCTCTGGAAGTCGAACTGGTCAACAATATTCCGGCTTACAGCTAAAACTTTTGAATAAAATTTAATCTGGAGAAAATAAAAATGACAGAAAATATCGAATTAATTGAGGATATAACGCCCGTTGAAAATGCTTACGTTTACGACGCGACTGATGAACAGCGCGTTTTTATCGAAATCGAGAACGATGATTTTATCTCGCAATATACGCAGGTTTTTCAGCCGTTCAATGAAACGCTTCCCGAATATGACCACTTGCGCGAAGTTTACTTGTCCGGCGACGGAGGCGATCAGCAGTTGGAAACCGCTTCGGAAGTTGCCGACAATTATTTCTTTGAAACAAATTGCGTCAACCTCGAAGGAATCGAAGGCGATTTGCCAGATAATTGGAAATCTGAAATTGATTTGGACGAACGCCAAGCCGGAATCGGCAGACTGCTTGCAGTCAAAGTTCTGAAGGATTCCGATCAGCCGAAAATTACGAAAAAACGCTCGTTCGGCGCGTCCGATCAACCGACGAAAAACCGCGTTCGTCTGCTTTCGACTTTTAATAAATACGAAGTCGAAACGGCGATCAATTTCAAACCGAAACGTCCGTCGGACATTTCAAAATATAATCGTTTGAAATCGCGCATCGGTTTGAAGGAAGGCAAAGGTTTTGACAACACCAAAATCAAGATTCCCGCGCAGATAGCGGCAAAAGCGGCGATTGCAGAAGAACTCGGCTACACATCGGAAGGCTACCGCGACGGCATTGTTCCGCTGCATCATCTTGCTTTGGCAGTAACGGATTATTTTGACCGTTCGATCAAAACGAGCAAAAAAAAATCGAACTATTAACGTCGGCAGTCTGCGCCCGCGTCGCTGAACTTCACGGCGAAACGAGCGGAACGGTTTTGCGATGTCCGGGAATGAGTTGCGCCCGATGGCGAAACGCTTACGGCGAAACTTATGAAGAAAAAGCGCGGGCTTGTCGCGGCTGTGATAAATGCCGCGACAGCCCGCCTTTGCGCGATGACGAGAGCGGTTTTCGTTTAACTCCAGAACTCGAAAACCGCGTCGTCGCAAACATCGAGCAAATCCGTCTGGAGCAGAAAACTTTTCCCGATTTCGATTATTCCGATCTGGATTTCGTCGAAATCGAACTCTTGAAAATATGGGTTCAGCAGGAAGAACTTTTCGAGAACCGGCACAAATCAAATCTTGCATCGGTTATCAAGGCTCTGATTCAGCAAAATGGCTAACAAGCGCGTCATAACGGTCAAAATAAATGCAGACGGAAAAGAGATTCGTGCAACAACGGAAGACGTTAAACGGCTCGAAGACGGGCTGCGCGATTTAGATGTTCGGCAGGCACGCGAAGCCCAGCAGACCTTGAAGGCATTGGGTCACACGGATTTGAAAAATGCCGTTCAGCAACTTCAAGACCTCAAACAAGCGACGGCTGGACTCGATGATAAATCAATTCGTCAATTCAGCCGCGTTTTGCAGTCCGAAATGGAAACGGCGGCGGAATCGGGCGAAGATTATCTAAATGTTCTTCGTCGTTTCAAACCGGAGTTAGATCAACTCGCCAATAATCTCAAAAACGGATCAATTTCACAGGAAGATTATAATCGCCGCGTGGCATCTCTGCCGCCGATAATGCAGCGGGCGATTGCCGATTCGCGCAAATTCGGAACTGAGATCAAGGGCGTTGGCGAAGAAGTAGATAAAGCCTCAAAGCAATTCGACAAGCTGAAAAATGCCGGAGCGACGGTTCAAAATTTTGGAAATTCGATTCAAGGAATCGGACAATCTTTGACCGTTGGCGTTACTCTGCCGATTATTAGTTTGGGCGTGGCGGCTGTAAAAACTTTTGCCGATGTCGAATCAGCGGTTGCCAATATTTCTTCGATTAAACCTGAGATTGATACGAAACAGGTTTTTACCGCTTTAAATGAAATGTCCACGCGGATTCCGCAGACGGCGCAGCAATTAGGCGATGGACTATACAATATCTTTTCTTCGATAAATGTTACTCAAAGCGAAGCGTTAAAACTTCTTGAGCAATTCGGTAAAGGTGCAACCGCCGCGCAGACGGACGCGCAAACATTCGGAACTGCGGTTCTCGGTGTGATAAACGCATATAAATTGAGCGTTAATGATGCCGCGCACATTTCCGATGTCTTTTTTAATACGGTAAATCTCGGCGTTGTCAACGGTCAGGAACTCGCTTCGACACTCGGTGTTGTTACGCAGGCGGCGAAAAATGCCGGAGTCGGTTTTGATGAACTCGGCGCGTTGATCGTCGGCGTTACGAAAGAAGGCGGCGAAGCGTCGCAAAATATCAATAATTTAGCGAATTTTTTACAAAAACTTCCGACGAAAGAATCATCCGCCGCACTCAAACAACTCGGAGTAGATGTTCAGATTGACGGCAAATTCCGTCCGGTTATTGATGTTTTGTCGGATTTGAAATTAAAACTCGATGAATTGCCCGAATCTGCCAGAGCTTTAGAACTTCAAAAGATTTTTCCCGATGCACAGGCGCGAACCGGAGCGCAGGTTCTACTTTCGCAACTCGATGCGATTAAAGAGGCTTTAGAATTAAACAAAACAACGGCGGGAGCAGCCGAAGAAGCATATAAGAAGATCGCGGCGACGGCTACAGTTCAATTTTCATTGTTGAAAAATACGGGAATAGCGATTTTATCGGAACTCGGAAGCGCGATTCTTCCCGTTTTACAACCTTTGATTATTTGGCTCACTCAAAATCTTATTCCCGCCGTTAAACAAGCCGTCGAGGTTTTCAAATCTTGGTCGCCGCAAATGCAAACTGTCGCCGTCGCCGTCGCCGGAGTTGTGGCGGCTGTCGGACCTTTCCTTGCCGTTCTTGGCTCTGTCATCGTCGCCATCGGCGCGGTGATTTCCGCTTGGGGAACAATCGGTGCGGTTTTAGCAGGGGTTTCGCTGACTCCGATCATTGCCGGAATCGCGGCGGCTGTCGGAACTTTGATCGCCGTTTCTGCCGCGCTCGTCATCGCGTGGCAGAATGATTTCGGAGGAATCCGCGCATTTACAAGCGTGGTTGCTCAAACGATCCAAAATGTTTGGAATAGTTCCGTAACTGCGATTGCCGATTTAACGAAAGAAGTAACGTCGGAAATAAATCAATTCTGGACGGCGAACGGAGCGGACATAATGCAAGCTGTCGGAACTGTGTCGGAATATATCAAATCAACTTGGCAGTCCGTCGTCGCGTTCTGGACGGCGAACGGCGACACGATCAAATCGGTTACGTCGGCGGTTTGGAACATCGTTAAAGCTGTTGTCATTCAGGCAGTTCAGACAATCGCTAATGTAATTAAGTTGGTTGTAGCCGTGATAAATGGGGACTGGAAAAGCGGTTTCGAGGCTCTGCGAGATATAACTCTTTCGGCGGTGAATGCCACATTAGCAATTTTGAAAGGCGCAGCCAGCTTGTTTGTTGGTGCGATCAAACTGAGTTTCAACGGAATCTGGGCATTAGCCGGGTGGGTGAATGAGCAAGGACAGGCACTCGGACGAAATATTGCTCTGGGCATAATGAATGGAATAAGTTCTCTCTCGTCCGCTGTTGTTGCTTACGGTCGCTCACTTATTTCCAGTATTTTTAGCGGAATGAATGCTGAGGCGCAAACACAATCGCCTTCCAAAGTTACGACTGAAATCGGTCAGTTCATCGCCGAAGGTTTGGCTGTCGGAATGGAAAAACGGATCGGCACAGTCAAAGCATCGGCGAAAAAATTAGCGACAGAAACTATCAAAGAATTGCGTTCGGCGATGCAGGAATTTCAGAAACTTGCCGGAGCGTCGCCCGAAACTGTCGGCATAATTCAAGGCACTGATCGGATAAAAGACGCGGCGAACGCACAACGTGAAATTATCAAACTTCGCGGCGAACTGAATGCAAATAAAGACATCGCTTTACCCACGACGGTTGCGGGAACGGAAAGCGAACTGAAATATCTGCAAAATCTCAAAAAAGCAGGTGAAGAAGTCGCTGAATCGCTGAAAAAATCAAACGATTATTTTAATAAATTAGCCGACGACGCGAAAAAAGCCGACGAAGATTTCCAGAAACGTCTTCAAGATATGGAATCGGCGGGCAATCTTGCGCTTATCAAATTGCAGGAAGAAATTGACCTAACGGGCGTTGCCAGCGAAGCGGATCGGCAGAGAATTTCAAATTATTACGAAATCAAACGTCTGCGCGAAGAAATGGCAAGCGACGGTTACGGCGAACAGCAGATCAAAGAAGCGGCTGAAATTCTCCGCATCGAGCAGGCGCGTCAATTAGAACTGCAAAGAATTCTCGAAATTCGCAAACAAGTCGCGGAGGCGAGCAGTTTTGAAGTTGATCTGCAAAAACGTCTGTTTGAAACCCAGCGCGGCGGGCGAGAACTGACCGAGTATGAAAAAACTCTGCAAAAAATCAATACGGATTGGAAAGATATTTCCAAATCTCAAAAAGACAGTCTGCTGACAACGGCGGCGCAAATTGACGCGCAAAAGCAATATAACGAGCAGTATCAGCAAACTTACGACTTTATTCGCGGCGCACTCGATGTGTTGACGGATTCGGGCAAATCATTT
The DNA here is from genome assembly GCA_965214585.1 of Pyrinomonadaceae bacterium. Classification (GTDB taxonomy): domain Bacteria; phylum Acidobacteriota; class Blastocatellia; order Pyrinomonadales; family Pyrinomonadaceae; genus JAHCHG01. Next base: position 2,949,742 of record OZ243957.1, read on the forward strand.
GGAGATAAAATGCGTTCGATTTTCGGCGGAATATTCCAATCTTTCAAAAAAATGATACTGGATATGACCGCGCAATGGCTCACGTCGAAGCTATTTGGAGCAGGATCAGCAGGCGGTTCGCAAAGCGGCGGAGTCGGCGGTCTGTTTAGTTCACTACTCGGAATAGGCTCAAACTCGCCGGGCGGAACTCCGACTTTTTCACCGTTTGCGCCGAATTCAAATTCAGGTGCGTTAGGTTTCGGCGGAAATAGTTTTTCAGGTTTGATAAATCCCGGAAAAAGTCAAATCGGAACGCGAATTCAGCTGCCCGACGGAACGATTTACGACGCGGGCAAATCTGGTGGCGGCTTTGGAAATAACGTCGGCACTTATGGCGCAATCGGAGGCGCGGCTACGCTTGTCGGCGGTCTTTTCGGCAATGATTCGAGAATTGGCGGATTGATTTCCGGCGCGGGACAAGGTTTAGCTTTAGGGGCGCAGATCGGTTCGATCATTCCCGGTGTCGGCACGCTTATCGGCGCAGGTGTGGGCGCGGCTGTCGGCGGTTTGATTGGTTTGTTCTCAAGCGGCGGCAAGAAACGCAAAGAAGATGCAAAACAAAATATGCCGGCTTTGCGTGAAGGTTTCGCCAATTCGATAAAAGAATTTCAGCAGTTGATTTCCGATTTGGAAGCGGTTCGCATCGGTTCGAGCGAAGCGATCAAACGAGGCGAAGAAATCAGATCGCAAATCTCTTCGGGATTTAATATAGATTTTAAATCGAAGAAATACCGGAAGGTCGCCCGAAAAGAGATTTCTTCGCAACTGAATTTAATTGACCAGCCGGGCGGATTGATGGAGCAGCTTAAAGCGGCAGCGGAAAGGCGGCGGCAAGCGGAAGAATTCAATAATCAATTCGTGGCAACCTTTGCAGGCGGCGGCTACACGGACGCGGCGTTTATGAATCAATACGGAGCGTTTAAACAGCAGTATGGTTTGCTCAAAGGCGGAACGCCGGGCGTTGATTCGATTCCGGTTTTGGCGATGCAGGGCGAATTGTTTTTGAATAAAAATCAGCAAAGCGACATTATTCGCGGCGCGGGTTATGACGTTTTCTCTCACGCTTCGATTCCGAATTATCCGGGTTCGCCGAAGCCGACGAAAATGGCGACGGGCGGATTTGTCGGCAGCGGAAATATATCTTTTGCCGGCGCATCGGGCGGCTCGGTGGTTATCGAAGAATTACATATTCATCTCGATACAAAACTCGGAGTTTCCGAGCAGTCTGCCGCCGAGATAACGAACATTGGCTTGAAAACAGCGGATGGAAAAAAGGCAATAGTTAAAACTATCAGAACGCACGTTGCCGAAGCAGGCGCGAACTCAGACGGGCTGAAACGCGATATTTTGCAGAAATGAGCAGAAATGAGCAGAGATTTACAAAATCAAATTTTAGAAGCGAAAAACGAAACGGCGCAACGGACGCTCTGGCTCGTTGACCTTCATTTGAAGGCAAGCGGAATTTATCCGTCTGAGAGTTTTTATGTTTCTTCGCAAACAATAGAGTTCGGCGGAAATTTTTATGAACCTCGTCTTCGCGGAAAGCCGCAAATAAAAAACTCGCTCGGCGCGGCGACGGATGGCGGTTCGATTGTTGTTGATAATACCGATCTAATAGTCGGTCAGACGGTTTTGCCGAAAGAGCGTTTTGTCGAAGGCTCATCGGTTGTTATCAGAAAAGCGTGGAAAATTTACAATTCGATCTTCGCCGACGAGGTTTTCAGCGGCGAACTCGGATCGGCGGAACTCTCTACTTCCGACAACACTTTGAAAATTTCTCTGACGGGCGATCTGTATAAGAAAAATGCCAATCTTGGCGCGTTTCCGCTGGCGCAAAGATGCGTCGTTGATTTTAACGTCGGCGGGATTCTTTCGCCCGAAGAATCTATGTGCGGCTGGCAGATCGAGCAGGGCGGCGATCCGACACGCTGCGGCAAAACCGAAGATGACTGCATCGCGCACAACAATCTTCACCGTATCAGAGCGATTCCGTTTTTCGCCAATGTTTCGGTTCAGTCGTTCGGCGGCGAACCGGATTTTACCGGATTTGGCGGCGGCGGCAGCAGAGGCAGGGACGGCGGCAAATACGATCCGGTTTTTGAGGATAATTTATTTTAGACTATGCCATTTGTTTTAAGAATCAGCGGAGATCAAGCAAATCCGGTTTTGCCGGACGCTTGGGGCGTGCAGCAAACATCGGGACGGCTCGTTTACTGGATTTACCAAAATAACCGCACATATTTTTTAATAATTTTCTGTCGCGGCGGTAAATACGGCTGCGACGGTTTGAATTTTTTTCGCTTTAAGGGCGTTGCCGTTCCTGAATTTGCTGTCAGCGGCGACGAATCCACGCGAAACTGGCGGTTTCATCCCGGAACGGTGACAAAGCAGATCGTCGTTAAAAATTTCACGGCTGATTCGGGCGGAAATATTTTGACGGTAAATAATCACGGTTACGCCAACGGCGATCAGGTGCGCGTTCGCTCTCAAGGCGGAGCAGTTCCGGGCGGATTGGCGGCGAACGGAAAATATTTCGTGATTAATTCATCAGCAAACAGTTTTCAAATTTCCGACACGAACGGCGGCGCGGCAATTGATTTTACCGATAACGGATCGGGCGTTTTGAAAGTTTGGAAAGCGGACGCAGGATTTGACGATCCTGTGCAAGGCAGACCTCAGTTCTTTCCCGAATTGAATTTAACCTTTTCAAATATTTGCTATATCGAAGGAATGCTGCCGCAAACGCTTTCCGTTGCCGACGAAGAACCGGGCGAATTTCAGTTTGGGATTCGATGCAGAAAAATCGCTGATTTTGACGATCAGGGAAATTATCTCGGAAACAATTTTTCGGCAAATAATGCCAGAGTGCAGGCGGATATTCTGCTGAACGAATTGAAGCGTCCGGTTACGCGCAACGATTGGCAAAGTTGGTTTGATTTTAAGACTGATTGCGAGCAGAGCGTGTTGGACACGATCACGCCGGACTCGAATATTCCCGGCGACGGGCTGACAGGCAGATATTACAACGGCGAGAATTTCGAGCAGCTTGTCGGAACGAGAACCGATAACAGTATTAATTTTAATTTTTACACATCTTCGCCAGAATTTCCGGGTTTGAATACGGAACATTTCTCAGTTCGATGGGACGGAAAAATCAAGCCGCAATACTCGGAAGTTTACACTTTTAAACTAATCCACGATGACGGCGTGCGTTTGTGGATAGATGGTCAACTGATTATTGATAACTGGAATCAGTCGCCGCAGACATCAATCGGACAAATTGCGCTGACGGCAAATACTCTGCCTTCGATCAGATTGGAATATTTCAATTACACCAGCATCGGATCGTGCAAATTGTTTTGGTCGAGTCCGTCGCTCGAAGAGCAGATCGTGGCAGCCGAAAGGCTTTACCGCTCGGACAGTCAGGTGAAAAAAGCCGAAGCGCACGTTGTTTTCAGCGGGACGACGCAGGCGGGAGCGGCAATCGAAGAAATAATGCGCCGCGCTCCGGGCTGGCACATTCAGGATGTCGGCGGAAAACTGAAATTTCTGCCGCCTGACAGACCGATTGTTCATCATTTTCTTTACGATCCGGCTGAAGAAGGAGAGCGTTGGAATATCGCCGCCAAGTCGTTTGAATGTCATCCGCGCACATCGGACGAGCGAGTAAATTTTCGGATTCACTACTACAACGATCTTTTCGGTCAACTGCTTGAACAAAAATGGGTTGAAGGTGATCGTCCGGCACTACGCGAACAGCAGGGCGGCTTGCCGTCCGATGTCGCTCCGGGTCGTTGGGGCGTGATGAGCCGCGCTCTGACGCGCCGATGCGCCGAAATGGAAATGATTTTATACAGCGATCCTGATCGCTCTTTCACGCTCGGCGGTCAGGTTGACAGTTATCACGTTTCAAAAGGTGATCGTGTTCTGGTCAGCCATCCGGCAACCGGCGACACATTTTACAACTCCGTCGAGTGCTTGGTAACGGCGGAAAACTTCGGCTCAGGCACGGCGGACGAAAAATCTTACAATTTGTTACCCGTAAAATTTCCGCTTGAAGTGGAATAAATTATAAAGAGGATAGAAAAATGGCAGACATACAACTTCGAGAATCAGTTGATTATATTCAAGACTTAGGAATGGTCAGAGCAGCGGCGAATCGCTTTTCCGTTCCTTTGAATCGTAAAACTTATGACGCTTTTCCGTTCGTCGTGCAATATCGCGGGACGACTTATCTGACGATTAAAACGGGTCCGGGACACGCCAACGACGGGCAGTTGGTTTTAAAAAAATCCAACAACGGCGGCGGACGCTGGGACGCGCCGCTGAACATCAAAATCGGCGGCTCTCAGGTCAATGACGGCGAAGCGATCACGATTGGAGTAACTGAAGTTACAAAACCGGATAATACGAAAAACCCGCGTCTGTTGATTTCCTCGACGCACGGCGCGGATAATTACGGCAAAATCCATTTCGCCTACTCGGACACTTTAGACGAGAATTTTACGTCCGCTCCGGCTGTCAATTATCCTGCGGGATTCGTGCGCGGCGCACCGCATACAAGAATGCTTGTTTTGCCGAGCGGCGCGATCTTGCAGTTCGCCTTTGCGTATAATCATACAACCCAAAAATCAATCGGTTATCTGATCAAATCAGAAGACGGCGGAAAAAACTGGGCAAATTATTCGACAATGATTCTCGGCGATATGGATGCCAACGCCAGTTCCGGCGAACTCTATACCCGTCACGGTTGGGTCAATGAAACGGGGCTGGTGATCGTTTCGCGCGGTCAAACCGATGCGGATACCGTAATAATGGCAATCGTCAGAAACGAAAATAATGCTAACTATCGTTATCATTTGATCTCATATAACGGCGGCGCGACGTGGACGAACCTGACCGATCAGCAGCAGATGCCTGCTTTTAACGAAATCAACGCCACGCCGTCCTCGTCGGCGGGTTATCCCGTTGATCTGCTCAAACACGGCGAATATATCTACGCCGTTTGGGGTCATCGCGGATTTAACCATTCAACGCAGGAATATTCGAGCGAAATCCGTTGGATGAGAGCAAAAGCCGATTATATTTTCGACAAACCGAATGGTTGGGGACTCAGCTACGGTATCCTTTTCAGAGGCATCACAAATTCAAAAGACACGCCGAACGGTTTCGGCTATCCTGTTTTCTTTGTTGACGCGCAGGGCGAACTAAAGATCATCTTTTACGATAACGCAGTTGAAGGCGTGCCGACTTCACCCGACAAATTTATTCGCCTAATTTGTATGGCTGTCGAAAATAATCATTATTTCGATTCCTACGCCCGCATCAATAAATCAATAAACAGCGGAGTGGAAACGCTTCTGCCGACACCGGAAGTTTGGCTCGATTCCGACATTGCGTATAACCGCGCGAACAACCAGATCATTATTCAGCAGGACGGCTGGTATGATTTCACCGCACAGGCGCAACTCGATGTCGCGCCGCAGGGAATTTTCGATCTCCGGCTTTACAGAGTTGATACCGGACTCGAAGCGGCTGATATTGCCCGCGTCGCTAACAATCAGCCGGCGGCATATAACTTCGGAAAACGGCTCATCACGCACCGCACAATCGGCATTCATCAATCTAATTATGATCTGAATCTGAATCAAATCAGCAAAGGCTGTTACTGCTATGCGGGCGAAAGGATTGAGTTATACGCCAAACAGAATTCCGGTGCGCCGGCTCTGATTTTTAATGAAGTCGGAGAAAACAGAACGATGCTGACATTTAAAAAGAGAGACTAGATAATGCCAATTCAATATTTAATAGATTCTCAGGGCAAGCGGATAATAGATTCGCAGGGCAATAATTTAGTTGTCGGCAAAGCGGAAGCACCGATAATTACCGTTGTCAACCGTGATAACTACGCCCGCACAAGCGGCGTAACCGTCAACTCGCAGTATTCCGCCGCCTATTCAAAAACCGGCATCACGGACGGCGAACGGCGAAGCATTTTCTATGGTCAGGACGGCGGCTGGAGTTCGGTTGTATCTCCGTCGTCGGCAGTTCCCGCCGTTATCGAACTCGTTTTGCCAAAAAGGATTTTCATAGATGAGTTTAATCTCGTTGGGATGCGCGATGATATTTTTGATGTGTCCGAGCCGACGTTAAGTGATACCGGAACGCAATTTATTAACAAAGATTTCAAAGTTGAAGTTTTTGATAACGGCGTTTGGACGCTCGTTGAATCGGTCACTGATAATAAAAAAATCTGGTATCAGAATCCGGTCAACCGATTCGCCGAAAAAGTGCGGATAACGATCACCCGAAGCGCACAAGAAGCCGTTATCATTGAGGTCGAAGTTTGGGGAGTCCAGTTTGCGATAGTCACGAATTCGCTCCGACCTGTTTTTGTCGGAAAACAGCAAATGGTGCAAATGCAATCGTCAGGCGCGGCAACTTGGTCAATTCAAAGCAGCAGTTTACCGTCGCTAAACGCGATGGAACTCAGTCCGCGTGCAACAGCAATGGCGGAAGAACAAACCGCCGCATCCGCCGCCGCCGCGACGATCACTTCCACCGGATTGCTAACTTACAGCGGAATTGCAGCCGGAAGTTTTGATATAACTGTCAGCGCGGTTAGTCCGCAAGGATTTCAAGCGACGAGAACTTACACGATTGTCGTCAGCGCACAGCCGTATTCAAAGTGGATGCGCGGGGAGATAGTCCCGAAAAAGGCTTTGCGGGCGTGGCACGCACTCGACAACGCGAAAAACGCTCTGACGGTTGCTGATTTTTCCTTAAACGAACGTGATCTGGTTGCGGGCGCAAATCCGCCCGTTTTACAGCAAAATATCCTTAACGGAAATTCCGCCGTCTATTTTGACGGCACAAACACTCCTTTACAATGGCAAGGGACATTGCTCGTTCAGCATTTATTTTTGGTCGTTAAAATAGACGGCGAAACATTTAACGGGTATGAGGGCATATTTTCCGATATTGCATCTCACTCGCTGCTCTTCGGCGGCGGTCCGGGACAAAGCAAATTTTATAACTTAGGAATTGGACAACTTGTAAAATACAGGAAAAATAGTGCCGATTTTCCCGAAACCGATCTGCAAGCTCCGATGAACGAGTTTGGAATAATCGAACTGTTTTTCCCGCAAGGTCTGTATGTTGACGGCTTGCAGATCGGGCAAGACTTGAAAAACGTAAGCCGCAAATTCAAAGGCTACTTTGTCGAGCAGTTAGTTTATTCAGAAGAAAAAACCTCTTGCGAACGAATGAAAATTTACGAATATTTCGCACAGAAATTTAATTTGTGGCGAAAGAATACTGATAACTTGAGCATCTTTCCCTTTCCTTTCAACAGGTCGTCGGAACTAAACGAAACCGATTTGGTTGAAATATCCGAAGCCGAAGGTTTGCGCGGACGTGATCGAATCGTGCGGTATCTGGATGACGAGCCAATTATCGGTTATAATTTGCATTTTGAAATTCGTAGGATGTTAGAATTACAAACAGCCAGAAACTTTCTCCGCGAACATCGCGTTCACATTCCTTATTGGATTGAAGATATTGAGCGTGAAAGAAACCAGAAAGTTGTAACGACCAAAGGAATTTCAACAACGGGTGTCGGCACATATCTTTTTAATTATGATTTTGACGTGAAAAGTTACTGAAAAGTTTTGACTCACTCAAATTTAAATTCTGGCAATTATCGTGTTTGCGATGTGGCAATTATCGAATTTGCCCGCAAATTGCCGCTGAATTTTCGCCGAAATTTATATTTTTGGCAATTTCCCTGACCGTTTCAGCTAATTCTTTTCTCGAAACGAATCCTTCCGCCGTGATGTGCGTTTTTCGGGAATGTTCGACTTCGAGAATTTCTTCGTTTTCGATGCCAACCGGATGAACTTCGGCGACAAAACGATAACCGCGTTTCGGCACGGTGGCGATGAATTTTACCTCTTTTTGTTTCTCTCTGAAAATTTTTCGCAGAGTGGAAATATTCTGCGTCAGATTTTTTTCCTCGACAAAAGTATCCGTCCAAATTTTGTCCATCAACTCGCTCTTCGTTACCAGATTTCCGCGATTTTCGATTAGCACGCAAAGCGTTTCGGATACCTTGGGAGCAAGCGGAATTATCTCGTTTTCATACCATAAAGTGCGCTCCGAGAGATCAATGCGGAAATTTCCGAACCTATATAAGTTGTTGGCGGATAAGAGCATAAGAGGTTCTTTATAAAAATTTTACCTTTTCTTGACTTTTTCTTGGCGACGGGAAAAGTTCCGGTCTGTTATATTGCAGTTATCACGAAGCCGCAGGCGATTCTTAAAGAAGTATTTGAACAAATTTTATATGGAAACAACGAATAATGCAAGAATTTAATTGGCGCGGATGGTTTTCGCGGCGCAAGGAAAAAATCGAGGTATCGGTGGAAACACAGGAATCGTGGAAAATAAATTGGCTGAAAAAAAGCAGAATCGCGTATTGTCCGGCTTGCAAAACCGATACATTTTTTATCTCGATGGAGTCGGCGGCACAGACAATCAACAACGAGAAAAGATTCGTCGAAAATCTGTCTGCCGATAAAAAAGTTCACTTTCGGCAGAGGGAAAATGAAAAAACGCTTGTCTGTCTTGCATCGTTGAAAAAATATCAACGAATACGAAGCGAAAATTAAAACAAAGATGAAGAACAAAAAATCCCGACGATTTTAACAATAATTTTTCGTAACTTTAACGCGCCGCCTTCAACTTCGGGGCAAGTTGTTTCAAGCAAAACTTTTGCAATCAATTAAGCCGTGAAAGCAAATGGCGGTTGTGGACACGACGGAACGGTAATGAATTGCAATATCGTCGGCGTAATAGGCAAGCAGGAGAAACCGGATAATTATATACGAAAAAAGGAGATACAAATGGCTACTTACACAGTTCAGCGCGGTGATAACTTAAATAAAATTGCAAAAAAATTCGGTGTCAAATCTTGGCGGGATTTATATAATCATCCGCGAAATGCCGGATTTCGACAAAAGAGACCGAATCCAAATATTATTCTACCCGGCGATGTGATGTATGTTCCGGGTAAAACTAACGGCAAGCAGATAATTGATTTGGGCGAAACGCTGATTCAGGGAAATGTTCCGGTTCAGGATGATAAACCCGTCACGGATTTAACCGATGTCGAAAGGAAGCAGATATTTGACGAAGCATTTAAAGACGTTCCTTCCGATGTTCGGCGAGATTGGGAAGACTTTCTGAGTAGTCCGGGAACTTTGCTAAAAGGTGTTCAATTGGTTGAACTCACAGGACTTATTGCGCCGGGAGCTGCTTGGGCATCCGGTGTATTGGGCGGATTTTACTTTTATTATTCAGCTATTAAGTCCGTCGCCGCTGCTTTAAACACTAATGAAAGAATGTATGGTTTTAGAGGCTGGGCTTATACGACAACTGCTTGGGCATTCAATGAGCATAAGCCGACTTCTTCACCCGAAGAACTTGAAAAGTATAAAAAATTCAGTTCCGATTCGACTGTCGAAAGGCGCGAACTCGCGTGGAAGACTCTTTCAGACAAAGCGTGGCAAAATCTTGAACGAGGGTATAAAAAGGAAAATGTTTCTAAAGAAACTTGGCAAATGGGTCTTCAATTTGAAGGTTACAAAAATAAACAATGTTTCGGAACGCTAAAAGAGAAATTGTGCCATAAATTATTAAAATCGCTTGAAAATGAATTTGATCCGGGAATTCAGAGGGAACTTTGGCAAGACGGATATAAAACTTTATATCCCAAGTAAAAAATTCTCCGTATTATCGGATTGTGCTTGAAAATTTCTAATAAGATCGGGCAATGTTTAGGAAATGAATAGGTTCCAGCCTTAATTCTGACCCAATAATTTGCGCGAAATGAAACGGAATTGCTTACAAAAGCAGTTCCGTTTCAATTTTCATTTTCTGCAAAAAATTATTCTTTGAACTTTTGTGTCTATTTGCCGATAACTTTCGGAGTTTCGTTTCTGAAAATATACGCGAGCGATTTGTAAACGAGTTTGGCGCAGAGAAATGCAGGTGCGGATTGGTTTTCAGAATGTGCGTATTCTACCAAATCCATTCCGACGACGCGGCGTTTTTTTGCGAGTTTTCTGATTAACGTGAGCGTTTCATACCAGCCTAAACCGCCCGGTTCGGGCGTTCCCGTCGTCGGCATAATGCCCGGATCGAGTCCGTCTATATCAATTGTTAAATAGACGTTTTCCGTCAGAGAATCAACCGCTTCATTTATCCAATTCGTTTTTCCGACGATATTTTTCGCCCAAAAAATCTTTGTCGGCAAACCTTCGTCGAGCGAGCGAATTTCTTCCGCCGAGATCGAACGGATTCCGACTTGGACGGAAGGGACGCGCAAATCTTTGACGACGCGAGCCATAATCGAAGCGTGCGAATGTTTTGTGCCGTCGTAACTGTCGCGTAGATCGGCGTGAGCGTCAATTTGCAGCACGCTTAAATTGTGAAATTTTTCGGCGTGAGCGCGAATGACGGGTGCGCTGACCGAATGTTCGCCGCCGAGCATACACAAAAATTTATCTCGTTTTAATAATTTTTTTGAACGCTCGTAAAGCGCGTTCATCGTTTCAGCCGGATTTTCCTTTGGTTTGAACTCTTCAAGCGTGTGAATCCCGATCTTGTAAACTTCCGCGTCGGTATCTTCTTCGTAAAGTTCCATATTGCGCGAAGCGTCAATAATCGCCATCGCGCCCGCGCCCGTTCCCGTTCCGAATGAAACAGTTCCTTCATAGGAAACGGGCAGAACGAGAACCCGCGCGTTGTCGGCTGATGAGTATTTTTCTTCGTCAATACCGCCGAAATTCATCGGCAGATTTTCTGATTCGGACATATTTGTAAACGGATAAGAATTTTTAACCACATAGAAACATAGAGAACATAGAAAATCTTAGAATAAATTAAATCATTTAATAAAGAACTCAAAACAGAAGGATAATCAGACAAAAAACCTTATGTTTTCTATGTTTCTATGTGGTTAAAAAACAATTTACGGAATTTCGATTCCGAGTTCGCTTCCCGAAAATGTAAAATTCGGGCGTTTGCGGTTTTTCAGGAATTTTGCGGCGGTTTGCGAAAGTGCCGTTACGAGCATCGGCAGCGAAATTGAAGGGTCGCTCGGAACGTAGGAAGTCGTCGCGTTTTTCAAAAGTTTGCCGAAAACCTGCGTGTGATTGCCGCCGATTGAAGGCGTTCTGGTATCAAGCGGCACGGAATCCGTCGTGATCGAAATCGCATATTTGTGTCCGCGCACGTTTGTCTGCGTGATATACGAAGAAATTTCCGCCATATTGACCATATTCTGACTGCACACGCTTCCTAAAGTGATAACGCCGGAATTTCTGGTTTTCTGCGCGATGTCCATCATTTCCATAGTGTCTTGGGTGATGTCGAAGTTGAATTGAATTTTCTTTTCAAAACGACATCTGGCAATTCCGATTGACAGCGGGCTTGACAAAAGATCGGGACAAAAAACCGGAACGCGCGATTTGTAAGCGGCGGTTATCATTCCGTCTTCGTGGGCGATTTCCGCCAGTTCGCGTCCCAGAAGATGCAGAAATTCGCGGATCGAATAAGAGCGCGACAAATCCAGTTGATTGATAACGCTTCCGATCCATTCGTCAGCTTCGTGATATTCGTCTTGATTGGCAAGCAGATCGCCGATGCGGTAAATGTCCGCTTCGGCGAGTTCGTCGTCATCCATACTCGGATGAGCCTGATAATGACTGCGCCCTAAAATTTCGTGGATGTCGTGAAAAATCACAGTTCCCGACAAAACGAGAACGTCAACAAAGCGGTTTTTAACGACATACGCCAGAAGCCGCCGCATTCCCGACGGAATCAGATTTCCCGACGCGCACATATAAACCGTCGTGTTGTCGTCGAGCATATCGAGCCAGATGCGGTGCGCTTCCGCCAGTTGTTTTGCTCCGAAACCCGCGCCTTCCATCTTCTCCAGAAGTCCCGCAACCGAACGGTCGCGGTCAACCGGAATCGGTCTGGTCGGAACGGTTAAAAATTTTGAAGCCTTCGATTTTCGTTGAGTTGCCATAGTTTCTCCAATGTAAAAATTGCTTTTTATATTATTGTTTTTTTTTAAAATTTATTCAGTAATCCGTGCGACATTAATTTAACGGAACGCCGCGCATCTTGCCGGCAATGAGCGCACAGCGCGAAAATTCGGACGATAAACCTTAAAAGTTATCGGCGAAATTTAAAGTTAATATGCTTCGCTCGAACGCTTTGGCGTTCGCTGCCGGCAAGATGCCGGCGTTCCGTTAGCTTTTCCCGTTCGGCGAAAGATATGTGTAACTTTCCGCTTGCTGTTCGTAAAATTCGATCAATTTATCGCCTTCGTTCGGAGCGAGTTCGCCGTCTTCGATTCTTTGCAGAACTTTGCTTCTGAATTGGTCTTGCAGCTTTGTTTTATCAAAACTGACCGTTTCCAGAGCGTCGGCTAAATTCGCGCCTTTGATAATTTTTTTGATAACGTAACCGTCTTTTTCAATGTTTATGTGCGCTTCGTGCGGAACGCCGAACAGATTATGATTGTTTCCCATCACTTCCTGATACGCGCCGACGAGCATCATCGCCAAATAATACGGTTCGTTTTTCTTTAACTTGTGCAGTTCCAGAACATTTTTAACGTCGTGCAGATCAACAAATTTATCAACTACGCCGTCGGAATCGCAGGTTATATCACACAGAGTAGCATATTCCGTCGCTTTTTTGTTGAGTTTGTGAATCGGCACAATCGGAAAAAGTTGTTCCAACGCCCAATTGTCCGGCATCGAGCGAAAAACGCTGAAATTCGCCAGATATTTCGCGCATAAAAGACGGCGCAATTCGCCGAATTCGTCGGAAACGTATTTTTTCTGCTGCGCGTAGTGATCGGCTTTTTCGCAAATGTCCCAAAACAAAACCTCGCCTTTGCCGCGGTCTTCCAAAGAAATCAAACCGAGATTGAACATTGTATATAATTCTTCCCGATTTTCAAGTGCGTCGTGATAAGATTCCCGATAATTTTTCCCGTTCGTGTCCGCGTAAATCGCGTAAAGTTCCTTGACGACCTGCGGATCGTCTTCGTCAAGACTCATTTCCGTCAGAGGTTCGACGACGGTTTCGATCTCGTCCTGCACATTTGTTACTAAAATCGCGTGATACGCCGATAAATAACGTCCCGATTCCTGAATCAAAGTCGGATGCGGAACTTCTTCGTCGTCGCAGACGGTTTTTATCACATAAACCACATCGTTGGCAAACTCCTGCGCGTTATAATTTGCCGAAGATTCAAAAGAAGTGCGCGAACCGTCGTAATCAACCGCCATTCCGCCGCCGACATCGAGAAACTCAATCGGCACATCAAGCTGCCTGATTTTCGCATAAGTCCGCGCCGCTTCCTTCATCGCATTTTTGATGCGTTTGATGTCCGTCAACTGCGAGCCGATGTGAAAATGCAGAAATTTCAGCATTTCGATTCTGCCCGCTTGCTTTAACTGCCGGATGATTTCTAAAATTTCCGTCGTCGTCAAACCGAACTTCGCCGCTTCGCCGCCCGATTTTTCCCATTTGCCCGAACCTTTTGAATACAATTTAACGCGCACGCCGACGATTGGAAGTTTCGCTTTCGGATTTTTTTTGGTCAATTCTTCGGCAAGTTGGAGAGTGTGCGTCAGTTCGCTCATTTTTTCAATAACGATAACGACGTTTTTTCCGGCTTGCGCTCCGGCAAAAGCCAGTTTTATAAAATCCCTGTCCTTGAATCCGTTGAGAACGAGCAGACTGTCTTTTGTCTGGGGCATTGCCAACGCCGCGTAAAGTTCCGCTTTTGAACCGGCTTCGAGTCCGAAATCGAAACGCGAACCTTCTTCCAGGTATTCTTCGATAACGCTGCGGTTTTGATTGACCTTCATCGGATAAACGCACAGATGTTTACCTTTGTAATCGTATTCTTTGATGGAATTTTTAAATGCCGTCTGAAGTTTGCGAATCTGCCCCGCGAGAAGCTGCGGAAAGCGCAAAAGCACGGGCGTATCTATCCCGCGCTCTTTTAACTCGTCAATTATCTCCTTAACATCAGCCGAAACAGCACTTTCTTTTTCGCTGTGAACCGTTAAGTTTCCCTTTTTATTAATGCCAAAATAATTTGCTCCCCAATTTTCTATTCCGTATATTTCGATGCTCTGCTCAATAATTGTATTCAATCTGTAATTTTCTCCAAAAAATATTTTTCCGAACTTATTTCTAAGAATATAAAATTTTATAACTTATAAGAAATCTATCAAAAAACGAAATCCATAACAACAACTATTTTTTTCATTATCCCCGAAATTACTCTTAATCGGCATCTCATTTGCGGAAATTGATTTGATAAATAACTGGCATAAACTTTGCAGAGTCCAAAATGGAAGTTTACCGGATTTCAAGCCGAAAAAATGTCGAAACCGCGTCGGTTACTAACTGAAACTGCAAATCGGCGGCTGAATTTATCGAAAAAAACTGTCGGAGATTGTCAAAATAATGTGGCAAAATTTGTCACATTTACTCTGAATATCACTTAATTGAGGTCATATACATTTTATGAATAATAGTCAAAAAGGATTTTCTTTAATCGAATTACTGCTTGTCGTAGTCATCATCGGAATAATCAGTTCCATTGCCATTCCAAATCTTCTAAGAGCTACATCTGTGGCAAGAAATGCCGGTGCTTATAGTATGATGCGGAATTTAAGCACTCTGCAAATGAACTATTTTGCGGTAAACAACAGATACGCGAGATTAAATGAAATTAACGCTTATCAGGGAAGTTCGTTGGGCGAACTCAGCGGAACGAGTCTGATTCGCGGCAAATTTACTTTTGAAATGAGTCCCGATCCGAGTCCGACGGATAGCGATTTAAAGGACAGTTTTGAAATTAAAGCCACTAAAATCACCGCACCCGGCGATTCTCCGTATGTTCTTTTCGTCAATCAAACCGGCGTGATAACCGAAGACGTTTTCGGCGCGGGTCAGTAAAAACAAATTTTCAAAACAATCTCCTCTGAAGTTTTTTTAGTCCTCACCATAAATCTCTCAAAGCCTTTTTTTGTAAAACGCGAATCAGGAGCTACTCTCGATTCACATTAAAATCTGCTTTCCAAATACAAAAGCAGAATTGTCTTCACCCGAATCATTTTCAACAAACTTACAAATCTATGAATATATTTAATGAATTTATCAACGATTTAGTCAAAGAAGATTTAATTGAAAACTCCGAAACCATCTCCGAAAGTTTGGAAGAAGACTCTCAGAGTATTTCCGAAGATGAATTGATTGATAATCGAGTAAATTTTATTGACGCGGATTTTTCAGATGATTCGGATGTTTTTGAATCCGAATCGAAGGATTTTGCCGTAGAAGAATTTTCACAGCAATACGTTCAAGCGGAAGATTCGGAAGAAATATCTCAAATAACTGCTCAATTTGCCGAAGATTCCGAAATTACTGCCGAACCGATCCGCGATGCCTTTGATGAAAATGAAGTGTTTTCATCTGAAAACCGGACAAATTCAAATGAAGAATTTGATACGGTTTCGTTTCAAATTGAGAAAGATGAAATGTCGTCCGCAGAATTTCACGAACAGCAAAATTTTGAAACAAAAACGGATCAGGATTTTTCCATAGTCGAAGAAAAAATTGAAACGGCGGCGGCATCGGGTTATTTTCGCAAGCGGGCGATGGATGAAGTTTCTTTTTTGCAGATGGTCGAGAATATTTTCTCCGGCATAGAACGCCAGCAAATGAAAATCGTGCCGAAACCTTACAATGAAATTCCCGTCAAAAAGGCTCTGCATAATTTTCTGCAAATTACCGAAGACGTGGATTCGCCCGAACACGCGCAGAGTGAATTTCATCTTTTGCAGGAAACCGAAAGCTGGTATTCGGCTTTATCTCACCGCGATAAACATATTTCGGTGGCAAATCTGCGGCTTTACTGCGAAACGACGCGCCCGCCGCTAAGTTCGCCCGCGCTTGTTTCGCTCGCGCGTTTTTACAGAAATCTGCCGTATTCGGAAGCGGCGCGAAATAAATTCGATCTGATCGTTACACGGCTCTTTTCAAAAGATGTCAAAAGTAACAAAAGAGAGATACTTTTTCACCGCGACGAACTGATCGAGCATTTCAAAGGACTTTACAAAGAATGGGAAAGCATCTCGATTTATTCGAGCGATGAAGACGATTCGGAAATTCTTTTGACGGCGATAAAATTTGAAGAATTTACAACCGAAGCCGAAGAAGCCGAAAATTTCGACCAATTGATCGAAAGCGATTTTTTCAATCGCCTGCGCGTTTTCAAAAAAAGCGTCAACGAAAATTTCTTTGCGCCGCTTCTTTGCGCAACAGCCGTCGAAACAAATATCAGAATCGGGAATCGCTACGTCGAACTTCTCGAAAAAGAGCGCGGAAAGGAAAACGCTTCAATTATCGAAGAAAAATACGGATTTCTGCACGACCAGACAATTTCCGATACCACCAGCAAAACGCTCGAATTGGTTGAATTGCTAAAAGGCAGAGCAAGCGAACCGCGAGAGCAAACCGATTTGCAAGCACTTGAAAATAAGACGGAATCAACAGAAGAAGCCGAACAAAAAACCGAAGAAGCCGTCAGCCAGCCGCCGCAGACGAAAGATTCGCAAAACGGTATATTCAGCGGGTTTTTCTCGGTAAACAAATGGCTGCTGATAGCAACGATTTTCTCAATTGTAATAAGTTTCGGGCTGTATCTGTGGGCTGAACAAAAAACCGGCGGAGCAGCTGACAATTCCAATATAGAAGTTGTAAATCTGGATAATTCTCCGTTGAAATCTTATCTGAAAACGGCTCGCATTACCAAAAATACCTTTTATGCCGTTACTCTGCCCGAATGGAATAAAATCACGCCCGATCAGAAAAAGGATTTGTTAAATAAAGTAATGGCAATCGGCGGCGACAAAGGATTTAAATCAATTCATTTGCTTGACGACAAAGGAAAAACCGTCGGGTATGCTTCGGCGGACAAGGTAAAAATTTCCAGTCCTTAGAAATTTTAAAAAATTGCTTTCCGTGCATTGATGGTTTTTGAAAAAATAACACCGCAATAAGTCAGCCATCGAAAATGGTGACAGCGTAAAGCCTAGCGTGGAGCGTAGCGGAACGCTAGGTCATTGAAACAAATAGGTTTAGAGCTATCGAAGATAGCGACAGCCGTTTGTTCTGTCGCCCGTTATCACGGGCTGTAATTTTATTTTTAACCTGACCTAGCTCTCACGAGCTAGGCTTTATGCTGTCGCCCGTTATCACGGGCTAAAACAGATGGATTTTTTTGCGGGATTTAATTTTTCAAATAACATAAACGCACGGCTAAATTCAATATGTCGCTGCGCGACTGAATTATGCACTTCATCTATTTAAACCGGAAAATAAAAAAACAAGGAAACAATTTGCGATTTTCGCCGATAATATATATTAATGATTTAGAAATATATTTATAAGGAGAATTTCGCAATGACCTTCAAGATAAGTTCGAGCCGTTCGGTAGGTTTCGGTCAAGCAAACCGAACTTCGTCGGAATTTGCCAAAAGTAATTTACACCCGAATACCGACGGGCAAAATAAAACCGCATTCGAGCATTTGGGGAAAACTTTGTCTGATAAACCGGACGGCGCACCCGAACCGGCGAAGACTTTACAAAATTTCCTAGACAAAGTTTTAGCGGAACAGCCGATTGACGAGAACCTGAAAAAGAAAAACGCCGTTTTGATAATCGAGCCGAACAAGCCGCCCGCAGAAATGTCTGCCGCTGATTACAAAAGAGCGTTTCATCGCGCATTGCTGAAAAAAGCCGGTTACGAGAATTTATCCGAAGCCGAACTGACGATGGCAATGAATCTGCATCCGGTTGATTTGAAGAATTTCGACATCGAAAATCTCAGACGCGAGGACGCAAAACCGGGCGTAATGACGATTGACGCGGACGAATTTACGATTGCGGCGGCAAATCGCGCGGCGCAGGCGGTTTTGCAGTATCAAACCGACAGAGCCGAAAAAAGCACCGAAGCAAAAGCAAAAGCGGAAAGCGAAACGAATCAAATGTTGATCGAGCCGTTTAAACTCGGCGGCAATGTGCCGGTTCGTTGGCTTGAAAGAATTCTGAACACGCCGAAAGAATTGCTGCGGCAGATAGACAAAGGCGAGATAATGCCGGGCAGTTCGACGGCAAAATGGATCGGCGGAAAGATCGGCGAATATATCACGGGAAAACCTGCGCCGCCGATGAAAACGGCGAGCGAATCAATCGAGGAACTGACGGGCGCGAAACTGCCTGCGATTCCCGATGTCGAGTTGCCGCGTCCATTTGAATACAAAACGGACAAATACAAAACCGACGGCAAAACGGGCGAAGATGTCGGCGCGACGGCAATTGATACTTTATTGCTCAAACGCGGAATTACTGGTAAGCCGAATGTCGCCCCAGAGAGTTTAGGAAACTTAAATATCTCGAAAGTTTTCCGAGTGCAAGGCGGAGTTATGCCGAAAGCCAGCAAGTTTCGTATTTCTATCGGCGAAGCGG
Organism: Pyrinomonadaceae bacterium; assembly: GCA_965214585.1. Classification (GTDB taxonomy): domain Bacteria; phylum Acidobacteriota; class Blastocatellia; order Pyrinomonadales; family Pyrinomonadaceae; genus JAHCHG01. Next base: position 2,968,412 of record OZ243957.1, read on the forward strand.
GCGAAATGGTTGTTAAGGATAAAACTAATCTATTCGTTACTTTTGATGATATGAACAGAGTCAAAGTTTTTAATGGAATAAATCGAGCAGGAAAAGCAGAGGTTATTTCGTTTGAAGTCAAAACTTCTTTTGTTCAACAAGTGCGTAAATTTGCCGTTCGAGAAAAGGATGCGGGAAAATTTTCAGACTTGCCGAAAATTTCAGACCCTACAAAAACAAATAATTCCTTCGGATTACCGGCAAATTGGATCGAAATGCTGAAAGAATCATCATTTCGAGGAACGGGAAAAATAGAAAAGTTAGAAACTTCTACCCCGGCTCTTCATAAATTATTTCCGGCGGTTACATTGTCAAATCAATTGGAGAGAAAACCTGAATGAAAACCGAATGGAAATTAGATGATTGGCTTGGAGCAATTTGCTATCAAGGAAAATACAGATTTTTCCTTGAATATAGTGCTTGGTGGATACTTGATTATTCTGCATATGACCCAAGTGCTTTAGATAAAGGTGAAGATAATTCTTATTACCGTAACGGCATTTTGGTCGTTGACGAAAATCCCGAAGAATTTTTGGAAGCGATGCAAGAGTCGGAAATCTCGCTTGAAGATTTGCGAGTCTTGATTGATAAGCAGCATAAGATTGTGCTTGCCGACGAAGACGATTACAGAGGCGATTTACATCTAACTTTTTTGGTTGATTTCGATAAGAAACTTTACGTTAGTATGTTTTTTGATGTCGGCTATGAGGAATATGTTCCGCAAGGTTGGAAAGGAATCTATGACGATCCGCTAAAATATGTGCCTGAAGAAATACGAGATATTTGGCAAGAAGTAGAATCCGACAGCATCGCGGAAAAAAGACATCAAGCGGATTTAGCAGAAAGAAATATGTAAAACGAATCAGATACCGATTAACCTGCTCAAACTTAGCGGCAACATTCCGGTTCGCTGGCTTGAAAGAACCTTGAACGTCCCGCAAGGCATCTTACGGGAAATAGACAAAGGCGAAATAATGCCGGGCAGTTCGACGGCAAAAAGCATCGGCAAAAGTATCGGCGAACAGATTACCGGACAACCCGCGCCGCCGAGAAAAACGGCGAGCGAATCAATCGAAGAACTGACGGGCGCGAAACTGCCTTCGATTCCCGATATCGAGTTGCCGCGTCCGTTTGAGTATCAGACCGATAAATACAAAACTGACGGCACAACTGGTGAAGATGTCGGCGCGACGGCGATTGATTTGCTTTTGCTCAAGCGCGGTATTTCAGGTAAGCCGAACGCAACGCCGGAGAGTTTGAAAACTTTAGGCGGGATTCCAGAAGCGGCATCAACAGCTAAAACTGCTTCGACAGTTGCAAAAACTGAATCTGTTGTAGAAACAGTTCCGAAACCTATTTGGAAAAGCCGACCTTCAACAACTATTCCATCATCAAAGAAACCGCTTGAAGCAATTGGCACACCTGAAAAACCGATTGCTAATCCAAAAGCTGCTCCGCAAAAAGAATTTGCAAGAGGAATACAAAGGCAGAATGAAGCGGCAGAAGTAATGTCAAAGAATGGCTATTTTGTAGAGCATCAACCGAAAATTGATGCCCGCCAAAGAATGCATAGATACCCTTGGCTTGACCCAAAAAAGAAACCGGACTTCAAAATTGAAGGTGAAATATTTGATGGTTATTCTCCAAGCAGAAATACAAGTATCACAAATATTATAAAAGTAATTGAGAAGAAAAATGTTACGGGACAGGCAAGGAGAATTTTGCTTAACTTAGATGACAGCAAAGTTTCATTATTTGAACTTCAACAGGAATTACAATTGAGCAAACTGCAATTTCTCGATGAAGTTGTTGCTGTTAAAAACGGCAAAATTGTTAAACTTTATCCAAACTAATAAACCTAATAGGAGAACAAATGGCAATTTCACACAGCTTAGATATTCAAACATCTCTGTCAACTAGAGAAATAAAGAATTTATTGCTAAACAGCCAGCTAAATTTAACTCAATCTACAATAGAGAATAATTTAGCAGGATTCGGAATTTTAATATCAATCACAGAGATGGGAGAGTATGGAAAACTGACAACAAAGGACGAATATGGTTTTGTTCCAGATGTAAGTATTAGCTTTTGGATGGATTTAAGCGAATCTCAAACTGAAGGAGTAAAAATAACAGAAAAAACCTGTGCAATTTTATTAGCTAAAATAGCAGGTGATGCTTTGTTCTTTTTTAATTCAGATAATCTAACTTTTAAGCGTATCAACGGAAAACTCACTATTTATGATGACTGGACGGAGTATTTAATGTCTGAACTAGATAAATTAGGAATTAAATATGAAGTCAAGAAATCAGAATACGCTGAAATATAAATACAGATATAACTACCGCGTCCATTTGAATACAAAACCGACAAATATAAAACTGACGGCAAGACTGGCGAAGATGTCGGCGCGACGGCGATTGACTTGTTTTTGCTCAAGCGCGGCATTGTCGGCAAATCGAATGCTGCGCCGGAATCATTGAAAAGTTTAGGCGGCATTCCCGAATTTAAGCCGATAAATCCGGTTGGCGGCAGGGCAGTCGGAGAAGTTAGCCATCGCGATTATGATCCTGATAAAATCGGAATACCGATTCGTAATCTATCAACGAAAAATATAAAAGTAACACATCGCGGAATTGATTTTGTCGAAAAACATTTATCAAGATTTGGAAGTAACAAACCTAATGAAGTTATGGTTCAAAGATTGAGAAAAATCGCAGATGGAAAAATACAAGCGACACAACAAGATTTAAATTTCTATGCACACGAACTCAGAGAAAGTGTCAGATATAAAAAGTTAGGTTATCCGACCGGACAGCCTAAAGGAGATGAAGCCAGAGAACTTTGGAATAATGCACATACGCCAACGCTTGAGGAATATCGAATTAGAGAAAATAATAGCTCTTTGACAGATAATCCTCTATATCATTCTGACGCTACTAAATTCTTTTTTGAGGATAATAAATAATGATGAAAAACAAACTGCCAAATATAAATAATGAACTTCAAAGCATAGCTCAAGAAATACTAACAAATATTGCTAAACACGACGGCAAATGGTCGTGGTATGAACTTGATCGTTCATTAAGCTATGGTGATAATTTGCCTTTATTAAACAATATGATGCCAATTCTTAAACAACTCGAAAATGAAAATATCATTCGCATTGATTCATCAACTTCTGAATCACAGCCTAAATATTGGATTACTGAAAATGGAAAAAATTTCTTGAAAAATAAATAGAGTTGCCGCGTCCGTTTGAATACAAAACCGACAAATACAAAGCGGATGGGAAAACGGGCGAAGAAGTCGGTGCGACGGCGATTGATATACTTTTGAAGAATTAGCAGGCAGCATTTTTATTCATTTGTGGTTTTTTATTCAATTTGTTTTTCTGGATTGCTCGCGGAAAAACATTCGTAGTTAAAAAAGATCAAAATTAATTTGATTTATTTTGATAAATAAAGTAATAATTAATTTATCCTAAAAACTCAGGGATTCGGAAAAGGCTTCGGCTTTTTCAATACAAGCATCACGACGGAAATTTCCATACAATTTTACCAAAGAGTTTAGCATTACCAATTTAAGAACTTTTTATCTTCCGCTTTGTGCGTGCCTTTTATACTAATCAAAAAAAATCTGAAATTGCTGAGAACTTCCCAAATTAACTAAACGGAATTAAAATGGCTACCAAGACAACAAAAGGAACAAAAAAAACGAGCAAGCACGAAGAAAACGGCTTTGAGGACGGAAGCGACGGAACAAGCGAAAATAAAACCGTTAAGAAAAAGCGCGAACCGACGAAAAAAGAAATTGCCTTTGACGGCGATAGTATGGATTTGGCGGAACTCAAGGATATGTCCATCTCCGAATTGACGACGATTGCCAAAGATTTGGACATCGAAGGCGCGTCGGGAATGCGAAAGCAGGAACTGATATTCAAAGTTCTCGCCGCGCAAACCGAGAAAAGCGGACTTATTTTTTCGCAAGGCGTTCTGGAAACTTTGCCCGACGGCTTCGGTTTCCTACGCGCTCCCGAATACAATTATTTGCCCGGACCCGACGATATTTATGTTTCACCGTCGCAAATCCGCAAATTCGATCTGCGAACCGGCGACACGATCAGCGGACAAATCCGCCCGCCGAAAGAAGGCGAACGATATTTTGCGCTGATCAAAGTAGAAGCAATAAACTTTGAAGCACCGGAACATTCGCGCGAAAAAATATTTTTCGACAATTTAACGCCGCTTTATCCCGACGAGCAGCTTCGGATGGAAACCGAACCGGACAAAGTTTCGGCGCGCGTGATTGACCTTGTAACGCCGATTGGCAAAGGGCAGCGCGCTTTGATCGTTGCGCCGCCGAGAACCGGGAAAACCGTTCTTTTACAGACGATGGCAAATTCGATCACGCAAAATCACCCGGAAGTTACGCTGATCGTTTTGCTGATTGACGAACGTCCAGAAGAAGTTACCGATATGCAGCGTTCGGTCAACGGCGAAGTGATTTCTTCGACGTTTGACGAACCGCCGACGCGCCACGTTCAGGTTGCCGATATGGTTATCGAAAAAGCAAAACGCCTTGTCGAACACAAAAAAGATGTCGTGATTTTGCTCGATTCAATTACGCGCCTTGCCAGAGCGCACAACGCCGTCGTTCCGCCATCGGGTAAAATTTTGTCGGGCGGTATTGATTCAAACGCGCTCCAACGCCCGAAAAGATTTTTCGGCGCGGCGCGAAACATCGAAGAAGGCGGCAGTTTAACAATTATCGCCACGGCTTTAATTGATACGGGTTCGCGGATGGACGACGTGATTTTTGAGGAATTCAAAGGAACGGGTAACTCGGAAATCCATCTTGACCGCAGACTTTCCGACAAACGCTTATTCCCCGCGATTGATTTACAGCGTTCGGGAACGCGCAAGGAAGAACTGCTTTTGTCGCCTGAAGATTTAAACAGAATCTGGGTAATGCGCCGCGTTTTGAATCCGCTTTCAGCAACCGAGCAAATGGAAGTCGTCTTGGAAAGACTTTCAAAATCAAAGACAAATTCAGATTTTCTCGCCTCGATGCAGAGCTAGAATTTCGTAAATAGTAAATGGTAAATCGTGAATAGAGTCGTTATAATGTGAACGAATTTTCTGTTCACGATTTACCATTTACTATTCACTATCTTTATGCGCGTAGCAATTCTTTCAGCGGAAGCAGTTCCATATTCAAAAACGGGCGGATTAGCCGATGTTTCGGGCGCGCTGCCGAAGGCTCTGCATCAGATCGGCGTTGATTCGGTGTTGATTACGCCGAATTACCGGCAGACGAAAGGCGAACATTTGTGGCAGCTTGCGATGGACGATTTGCGCGTTAGCTGGCGCGGATTTGATCGCCGCGTGAATGTTTTTTATTCGGAAGCGAGCGGTTCGCCGACGTTTCTGCTCGATGCGCCGGAGTTTTTTCACCGCGATTCGATTTACGGTTATCGTGAAGATTACGAGCGTTTCGCGTTTTTCAATCAAGCCGCGCTCACGCTTTTAAAACGAATCGGAAAACCGCCCGATATTGTTCATTTAAACGATTGGCATTGCGGATTTGCGGCGGCAAAAATCGCGCATCTGCGATATTGGGATTCTTTCTGGCGCAACACAAAGACGGTTTTTTCAGTTCACAATCTCGCTTATCAAGGCGTTTTCGGAATGGATCAGCTTTGGGAAATGGGTTTTTGGAGCGATTTGGAACGCAGCGCATTTGCTTCGGATGGCGCGGCATCGGCTTTGAAAGCGGGTTTGAGTTTGTCCGACGTGCTTTCCACCGTCAGCCGAACTTACGCCGAAGAGATCAAGCAGCCCGAAAACGGTTACGGACTCGATTGGCTTTTGCGGCAGAGAAGCGGAAAACTTTTCGGAATCGTCAACGGCGTGGATTACGACGTTTGGAATCCCGTAACCGACACGGACATTCCGGTAAATTACAACCGCGAATATATCGAAGGAAAACGTGAATGCAAGCGCGAACTGCTGGAAAAATTTGCGCTTCCCGTAAATCTCGACAAACCGCTTTTCGCAATTATCACACGCTTAACTGCACAGAAAGGAATCGAACTCATCGAACAAATTGCGGGCGACATTATCGGAATGGGCGCGTATTTTATCGCGCTCGGTTCGGGCGAGAAAAAATACGAAACTTTTCTGCAAAAAATGCGCGATTATGCTCCGCGCCAAGTCGGAGTTTACGCCGGTTACAACGAAAAACTTTCGCATCAGATCGAAGCGGGCGCGGACATTTTCTTGATGCCTTCAAAATTCGAGCCGTGCGGCTTAAACCAAATGTATTCACTACGTTACGGAACTGTCCCGATTGTCCGCGCCGTCGGCGGTTTAGAAGACACGGTGCAGAATTTTGACCGCGTAAGCGGCGCGGGAAACGGCTTCAAATTCAGAGATTTCAGCGGCGAAGCGTTTCTTGAAAAAGTTTACGAAGCGGTTTTCGCTTATCACGAACCTGAAACTTGGCGCAAAATCCAGTTGAACGGAATGAGTGATGATAATTCGTGGCAAAACGCGGCGCGAAATTATGTGCAGCTTTACAAAATGGTCAGAGGTTTCTGAAATTTCCGCTTCGGCTGGATTTTAAGTTTGAAAAACGCTCGGAATTACAAAAAAATTTTAATATATCGAATCGGACATCTCGGCGACACTTTGGTTTCGCTTCCGGCTTTTTGGGCGATCAGAAAGGCTTTTCCCGACGCGGAAATAACGCTTTTGACGAATCTCGACGCAAAAAATCCGAACTATATCGCAGCAAAAAGCGTTCTGCCCGAAAACGGTCTGATTGATGATTGGCTGTTTTATCCGACGAATTTATCCAAAGCGAAAACTTTGTCGTCCGTCGCAAAATTATTTGCGAAAATCCGCCGCGAAAAGTTCGATTGCTTGTTTTATTTAATGACGAGAAACAGAACCTTTAAGCAGATAAAACGCGACGAAAAGTTTTTCAAACGGGCGAAGATCAGAGAAATTTACGGCACGCAGTATCTGCGAAAAAATCTAATCAGCGAGCCGTTTGAAAAACCTCTGAAAACGGTAGAATCGGAAGCGGAATTTTTCTTAAAATGTCTGCCGTCCGACGAATTCGATTTTGATCTGGAATCTAAGCCGGATATGCTTCTTTCAGAAAAAGAAGTCGAATTCAGCCAAAATTGGTTGAAAGCTAATTGCGGAAAAGCGTTTGAAGAAAACCGTCTTGTCGCAATCGCGCCGGGAAGCAAATGGGAATCGAAAGTCTGGGCGGAAGAAAATTTTGCCGAAGTGGTTTTAAGATTGATTGAGCGCGAGAAGGTGTTTCCCGTAATTTTCGGCGGAAAAGAAGACAGAGAAAAAGGCGGCAGACTTTTAGAAATTTGGAAAACGGGCGCGAATGCCGCCGGAGAATTGAACATCAGACAAGCGGCGGCGGCTCTGGAAAAATGCCGAATTTACTTGGGAAACGACACGGGAACAATGCACTTGGCGGCTTCGGTTGGAACGCCCTGCGTCGGAATTTTCGCGGCGATTGATCTGATCGGAAGATGGCATCCGTTCGGCGAAAAGCATATAATCTTGCGCGAAAGAATCGAATGCGAAGGCTGTCATTCGCCCGTTTGTCCGTTTGATAACGAATGCTTAAAGAGCATTAGTTATCAAAGAGTTTTAGCGGCGTGTGAAAAATTACTCAAATAGCTGATGTTAGGCTGTTTATTATTTGATTTATGGATTGCCGTCTGCTTATGGTCTTTGAAAATTAAATCTAACAATAAATTCTTCGGCGGCGTAAGCCGTCTTAAAGAAAGTAGCCAGACGTGCAACGTCTGGTCAAGGTTGTGAGATTTCCCCGCATTGAAGATGCGGAAGAAATGCTTCTGTGCGCTTCTTCAAAGCGCGGATCTCGTGGCTAACTTTTCCAGACGTTTCACATCTGGCTACTTTCTCGAAGGCGGTTTCACCGCCAAGAAAATCAACCGCTTTTTTTGTTAGATTTAATTTTCAAAGACCATAAGCAGACGGCAATTCACAAAAACTAAAAAGGACTTATTTTGTATAATATCAGTTGAAAATTTTATTAAAAAAATGTGTATTTAAGGCAAACTGAAAATTTATGATTATCGTAATTATCGGCGCACAATGGGGCGACGAAGGAAAGGGAAAAGTTGTTGATCTGCTGGCGGACAGATTCGATATTGTCGCGCGTTATCAAGGCGGACACAACGCCGGACATTCGGTTTATGTCGGCGAACAGGCGTTTGTTTTGCGGCTTTTGCCGTCGGGAATAATTCACGAAGGCAAAACGTGCGTTCTCGGAAACGGGATGGTTATTGACCCCAAGGCGTTTTTTGAAGAAGTTGACGGAATGATCGAGCAGGGAATTTCGATCACGCCCGAAAGATTAAAGGTTTCGAGCCGCGCTCATCTGATAATGCCGTATCATCGCGCACTCGATCACACATCGGAAGAACGCCTCGGCAACGAAAAGATCGGCACGACTCTGCGCGGAATCGGTCCCGCTTACGAAGACAAAGCCGGACGGCGCGGCATCAGAGTTTCCGACGCGCTCTCGCCCGAAGTTTTAAAACATAGAATAGAGCGAAACCTTGCGGAAGCGAACCGCGTGATCGCCGTTTTCGGCAGAGAACCGCTTCGCTCGGATGAAATTTACGAAGAAATTTCCGCGCTTGCCGAAAGACTTCGACCTTTTGTGACAGAAACTTCGCATTTCTTTTCGGAAGCGAAAAAGCAAAACAAAAAAATTCTGCTCGAAGGAGCGCAGGCGACGCTTTTGGATGTTGACCACGGAACTTATCCGTTTGTTACGTCTTCAAATCCGACGGCGGGCGGCGCGGCAGTCGGCGCGGGAATTCCGCCGCATCACATTTCGGGCGTTTTGGGAATCGTCAGAACTTATACAACGCGCGTCGGCGAAGGACCTTTTCCGACGGAAATGCTCGAAGATGAAGAAGAAATTGCAAACCTGATTCGCACGCGCGGTAACGAATTCGGTTCAGTTACGAAACGCCCGCGTCGTTGCGGCTGGTTCGATGCGGTTGCGACGCGCTACGCCGCAGAATTAAACGGTTTTAATTCCGTCGCGCTGACAAAAATTGACGTTTTGGACGCTTTAGACGAAATAAAAGTCTGCGTCGGTTACACGATTGAAGGCGAAAAAGTTGACACTTTTCCGGCTGTTTCGCAGGATTTGCGGCAGATCGAGCCGGTTTATGAAACCTTGAAAGGATGGAAATCAGAAACTTTGGGAATCACAAAACTCGAAGATTTGCCCGCGAAAGCGCGTGAATATGTTGATTTTCTTTCAAATTCAATCGGCGTTGAGATCGGTTTAATTTCAACCGGACCGGAACGCGATCAGACGATTATTCTGCAAGATTCGGTGATGGAAAGTTGGTTTGATTAATCAGCAGATCCGGTGAATTTTTTTAACGGTTAAACTTGCAAAATGATTTTCCAGTATGTAAAATCATAAATTCGGTTTGAGGCGGAAACAATTTTCCGTTTTATAAGCGAAAGGGTCCGATAGCTCAGTCGGTAGAGCAACTGGCTTTTAACCAGTGGGTCCCTGGTTCGAGTCCAGGTCGGATCACCATTTACATTTATTATGAAAGGCAACTTATAATGAGTTGCCTTTTTTATTGCAAATCTGCTCCGCACGCAATTTGTTTATCAGCGTTGAAGGCATACGAAAATGGCGGCACTTTCTTTGCCAAATGATGGATGGTGATTGAACGCGGAGAAAACTGACTTGTTACGAAATTTTTGATTGATTGATTAATTAAATTTAGGTTACAATTGCAATATGAGTAATACAATTTCAGTTTCCGATGAAATTTTCGAGTTAAGCGGAAAACTTGCGAAAAAATTAAAAGTTTCCCGAAGCAAGATTCTTTCGATGAGCATAGAAAAAATGGCGAAGGAGTCTAAAGATAAAGAAATCATCGCAAAACTAAACGAATTTTATAAAAATGAACGAGCCGAAATTGATCCCGTAATTACGAAAATGGCGGCACTTTCTTTGCCGAATGACGAATGGTAATTGAACGCGGAGAAATTTGGTGGGCGGATTTGCCCGAACCCGTCGGCTCAACTTCCGGTTTGCCGCGTCCTGTTTTGATCGTTCAATCGGATACGGTTAATCAAAGCCGTCTGAATACAGTTGTTATTGCTGTTGTTACAACAAATACAAAACTTGCAAATTCCGAAGGAAATGTTCTTCTTCTTTCACGACAAAGTAATCTGCCGAAAGATTCGGTAATCAATGTTTCTCAGCTTTTTACGATAGATAAGAGCATTTTGCGTGATTTTGTAAGTGCTTTGTCGGAGAAAAAAATGAGGCAAATTGATGATGGTTTGCGTTTCATTCTTTCATTATGAATCCTTCCGAAAATCACGAAATAAAAACCGAAATCGAAAATCTGCGCCGCGAAATTCGTCGGCACAACGATCTTTATTATCAAAAAAGCGAACCGGAAATCGCCGACGCGGAATTTGACCGGCTTTTGGCGAAATTAAAGGAACTCGAAAAAGCGAATCCCGAATTTATCACGCCCGATTCGCCGACGCAGAGAGTTGGCGGACGCGCCGAAGGTTTCGAGCCGTTTCGCCACCAAGTGCCGATGATGAGCCTCGATAATTCTTATAATCTGGACGATCTGCGGGCGTTTGACGAAAGATGCAGAAAACTTGCCGACGGGCGCGATTTCGATTATGTGGCGGAACTGAAGATTGACGGGCTTTCGATCTCTCTGCATTACGCTGACGGCGTTTTGATCGCGGGCGCGACGCGCGGCGACGGCGTGATCGGCGACGACGTTTTAAATAATGTGAAGACGATTCGCACGATTCCTCTGAAATTAAAGGGCGAATCGTTCCAAAAAATCGAAGTGCGCGGCGAGGTTTTTATGGCGCGTTCGGTTTTTGAAAATATCAATGCCGAACTTGAGATGCAGGGCGAGAAAACTTACGCGAATCCGCGCAATTTCGCGTCAGGAACTTTGCGTCAGCTTGATTCGGCAATTGTCGCTTCGCGCCGCCTCGATATGTTTCCTTATGATGTTTTAAGCGGAAATCAAAAAGCGTTTCGGACGCATTGGGAAAATTTCGAGTGGCTCGAAAAGCAGGGATTTAATGTCAATCCGAATCGCGCTCTTTGTGAAAATATCGAAAAGGTGATCGAATTTTGCGATCAGATGGAAGCAAAGCGCGATTCGCTCGATTATGAGATTGACGGCGTGGTTGTCAAGGTAAATTCGACTGATTTGCAGGACGAGTTCGGCGCGACGACGAAAGCACCGCGTTGGGCGATTGCTTACAAATATCCGGCGATGCAGGCGACGACGAAATTAAACGGAATCACCGTGCAGGTCGGGCGCACGGGCGCATTGACTCCGGTTGCTGAACTCGAACCCGTTCTGCTCGCCGGAACAACAGTTTCGCGGGCTTCGCTTCACAACAAAGACGAAATCGAGCGTCTTGGAATCAAAATCGGCGATCACGTTTTGATCGAAAAATCGGGCGAAATCATTCCGCAAATTTTAAAAGTCATCGAATCGAAACGCGACGGAAGTGAAACGGAATACGAATTTCCGAAAACTTGTCCGGTCTGCGATTTTGAAGTCGTCCGTCCCGAAGGCGAAGCCGTTACGCGCTGCACAAATCCCGAATGTCCCGCGAAAGTAAAAGCGCGAATCGCTTATTTTGCGGCGCGGAAAGCAATGGACATCGAAGGCTTGGGCGATGTTTTGATCGAAAAACTCGTTGATCTGAATTTGGTCAAAACGGTTGCCGATCTTTACGATTTGAAACTGGAAACTATTTCGGATTTAGAACGAATGGCGGAAAAATCGGCGGCGAATTTGATCGGCGAAATTGAAGAATCGAAAACGCGCGGACTGCAAAAATTGCTTTTCGGCTTGGACATTCGGCACGTCGGCGAAAGATATTCCAAAATTCTGGCAAATCATTTTCGCTCGATTGAAAAATTGTCCGAAGCGTCAATTGAAGAACTCGATGCAATCCACGAAATCGGTCAAAAGGTCGCCGTTTCGGTTTTTAACTTTTTTCAAAATCCGCGAAGCCTTGAAATTATCGAAAAGCTAAAAGCGGCGGGCGTAAAAATGGAAATCGGCGGCGAAAGCGCGGCAAATTTAGACGAAAATTTCGTCGGAAAAATTTTCGTTCTAACCGGAAAACTCGAACAATTCACCCGCGACGAAGCCGCCAAACAGATCGAAAATCGCGGCGGGCGCGTTTCTTCTTCGGTCAGCAAAAAAACTGATTTTGTCGTTGCCGGTTCGGATGCCGGTTCAAAATTGACGAAGGCGGAAAGTTTGGGCGTGAAGGTTTTGAGCGAAGATGAATTTAAGAAACTAATCTACTAGAGCGATTTAAGAATTGGGATAGGGAATAGGTTATTATTAGCGTCCGAGTTGATCTGATGCATTTTGTGCGAATATACATTGACGCATCGGCTCACGCCGACGCTACTGACCATACAATCAATCTTAATCTGCTCTAAATTTATCTCTTCAAGAACTTTCGCTTAACTAAATCCACGAATTGATTCAGTTCACTTACGCCTAAAATTTTTGCGACGATAAAAAATGTGATCGCGCCGAGAATAATCGGCACAAACACATCAATTACTTTTACCGAAAAGCCTTTTACGCCGATTCGTTCCGCCAAAAATTGATATGCGAAATAGCAGACGGCGGACATAATTGCGGAAGCGACGGCGATTTTTAAGAATGAAGCGAAGATTTCACCGCCGTTTATTCGTCCAATTCGCTTTTTCATCATTAAGGCAAGGGCGGAAAAATTGACAAGGGCGACGCACGATGTGGCGAGCGCAACGCCGACGTGACCGAAACCGTCCGGGTATTCGGGCGAAACGCCGTAATTTGAGAATAAATCCATAAAATAATAACACGCGACGAAGTTCACGGCGATTGATGCGACGGCGATAATCATCGGCGTTTTGGCATCGTCGAGGGCGTAAAATGAGGGAGATAGAATTTTTATCGCCGCGTAACCCGTCAAACCGACGGCGTAAGCGGCAAGGGCGTAAGCGGTCATCGGAACGTCGGATTCTTTGAACGCGCCGCCGTTTGAATAAAGCAAGCGGGTAATAGGTTCTCCTAAAATGACGAGTCCGCAGGCTGACGGAAGAGTTAGCAGAAAAACGAGTTTGATCGAAGATGAAAGCGTGTTGCGAAATTCGCCGAAGTTTTTCCGGCTTGCCAAACGCGATAAAACGGGAATTGAAGCCGTGCCGATTGCCACGCCGAAAACGCCGATTGGGAATTGCATCAAGCGAAATGCGTAACTGAGCCACGAAACTCCGCCGTTAATATCGGTTACGAAATATGTATTGACCAAGACGTTTATTTGCACGGCGGAAGTGCCTAAAATTGCGGGTGCCATCAAACGCGCAACTTTTTTGATGCCTTCGTCGGAAAAATTCAGAGCCGAAGAAAAGCGAAAACCGATTCGCAGAAGCGACGGAACTTGCATCAAAAACTGTGACGCGCCCGCAATCAAAGTTCCGATGCTCATTCCGATAATTGCCCATTGCGCCGCGTCGCTCGGAAAACCCGTTTTGCCCGTTTTTTCCCAACCGCCGCCGCCGCTTAACCACCAAGCCAAACCGAGTCCTAAAAATATCGAAGTGACGTTAAAAACCGTCGAAGCAGAGGCGGGAACGCCGAAATTTCCCTTCGTGTTTAGAACGCCCATTGCTAAAGCCGCCATTGCTACGAACAAAATATACGGAAACATTATTCTCGTCAGAGTTGTGGCGAGCGCGGCTTTTTCGGGCGAAAAGCCGTCGGCAATAAGGGCGACGATTTGCGGCGAAAAAATAATTCCGAGAAGCGTAATTACGCTTAAAATTACAACTAACGCATTAAGCACGAGGCTTGCCAATTTCCACGCTTCTTCTTCGCTTTTTAAGATTTGATAATCGGTAAAAACTTTGACAAAGGCGGCAGAAAGTGCGCCTTCGGCGAAAAGGTCGCGCAAAACATTCGGAATACGAAACGCCACTTGATAAGCGTCGTAAAGAAAACCCGCACCGAAAAAGTTTGCGAAAACCATTTCTCTGACCAATCCCAAAACGCGCGAAAACATTACGGCAATCGAAACGATTCCGGCGGATTTGGCTACGCTTGTTTGTTTTGTTCCGGCGGTTTCGGATTCGACGATTTCTTCGGCGTTATACGGTTCGGCTAATTGTTCGGGAGTTTCGGCGGACGGAATTGTATTTTCGGTTTCGTTCATTACAGATTATTTCCCTTTTTTGCAGGCGGGAAAAAAAAGTTTGCAACATTTGGATAGTTTCGACAAGTCCGCAGAATGAAAAAAGGGAAGCGGGAAATTTTTTTCCTCTGCTTCCGTAATTTAACTTTTTTGAATTTATAGTTTAACGCTTCGAAATAGATTATAGATGAGAGATTATAACTGATAAATTTATGTCGCGCGTCTTATTTATCATCTGTAATTTATAATCTTTCATCTATTCCGAGAAATGTTTTTCCGAACGATATACATTTTTAATTACAATTATTCGTCGTCTTCGTTTAATATACGCGGGCGCGTGATCGGTTCTTTATAACTTCCGTCCGTGTATTTTACGCGCGACGCGGCGAGGCGTGTATCAAGCGGAACGGCGTTGTAGCGCAAAGGCAACGCGCCGCCGAGATTTGCTTGGACGAGTGGGACGAAACTGTTTTGGAAACTGCGAAAGCGTCCGACGCTGCCTTTCATATTGAAGATGACGAAAAGAAGCGTGCCGCGTCTGGTTTGAATTTCGCCGCTCAGAGTGCTTACTCCGCCGTCCGTGTTGCCGAGCGTGCCTGTTTTTCCGACGACGCTTCCGGCGGCAAACGGCGAATCGTAGCGTTTGGAAAGCGTTCCGACATCAACTCCGGCGACGGGCATCACGTCCGTAAAATTCATTTTGTATCTTGCCAGTTCTTTGCGAAAAGCGCGTAAAAGTTTCATCTGCGCTCTGGGCGTAACGCGGTTTTTGCCGAGTCCGCTGGATGTTTCGAGATAAAACTCCTGCGGTTCGATGACGGCGTTTAACTGCACGATTCGCGCCACGGCGAACGCTCCGCCGATCATATCGCCCAAACGGTGCGCCATAAAATTGTTCGAGTAGCACATCATCGCCTTGATAATGTCCAGCAAAGGCGCGGATTCGTGCGTTACCAAAACTCTCGCGTTTGAAGGAATCGCCTGAACGTAAACTCCGCCGTCAACGGAAACGCTCGGAAACGAATTGGTCTGACCGAATTTACCCGAATTTTGCAGATATTCCTGCCACGCGCGGGTTGCCGAACTTTTGCGCTTTGACGAATCCAGAGTTGACGAAAAGGCGTAAGCCGAACTGCGCGAAGAGTTGCTGAAATTCATTATAAAATCTTCGGTCACGATCAGATCGCCCGTAACTTTGCGAATTCCCAGATTGTTCAGCGCGTTTGAAACGGAAACGGCGTGTTCGAGATTAAAAACCGGATCGCGCCCGGAAACATACAAATTTCCGTAGAGCATTCCCGTTTCTTTGTCTATTTGTCCGTCCGTCCAAACGTGAGTTTGAAAACGATAATTCGGACCGAATGTTTTAAAAACCGCGTAAGCCGTAGCGACCTTTGCGTTTGAAGCAGGATTAAATGTTTCTTCCGAATAGCTTTCCAAAACCACCTGACCGTCCAGCGTTTCGATCAAAACGCCCGAATAACCCGGAATATCAACATTTGCAAGGCTCGGAAAAGATGTCTTTCTGCCAACCGCATTCGCGCTTCCCGTATTTTTGACAAGCGGTGTCGGCGAAGGCTGCGCTTTTGCTTCGTCTTTCTGAATAACAATCGGCGACAGATACGGCTTAACGCCGGTTTGTCCAAAGGCGGAAATCGCCGTCGAAACAAACAGAAAGATCAACGCGGTAATCAGCCGGAGGGCTTTATTCTGGGTAAAACTTTTCATATTTTTATTCTAAATTTTGTGATACGGCAGGCTTCCCGTTTGATCGTTAGAAGGAAGGCTGAAATTAGTATATCACAATTGTTACTGTTTTTTTCAAACAAAAATTAACGATTTCTGCTCGTCGGTTTTCAGCCGTTTATTAGGATGTAAAAATTTTTAATTTGGATGCACCTATTTGAATTGCTTATAGGTTTGATAGTTTATGCTTATACATTAAAACGCTTGAAAAGAAAAGTATGAGTTTAATAATTTTCGATCAGCGGTTTTTGGAATTGAACTCCTGTCAGTAGCGTCGTGCGTCAGCCGATGCGTTGATTCAATTGCAACGGGCGCATCGGCTCACGCCGACGCTACTGACAGGAGTTTCAACTTTTCACTGACCGATTACAGTTTTTGACGGGAAATTATTGACAAAACAGCACAAAACTTCATAAAATTAAGCAAATATCGGAGTTTTGTGAAAAAGCAAAAAGAAGCAATAACAATCGAGCGCATAAAAAAAGCGCATTCGGAAAGACGCGAAGAAATTCAGCAAAGGTTGAAAGAATTTCGATTTGTTTGGGAAAATGAACCGGACGAGAGGCTCTGGGAAGAAATGGTTTTTTGTTTTTTCACCGGCGGATGTTCGGCGCGAATGGGGCTTCGTTCAATCGAAGCGGTCAGACCGCTTTTATCAAGCGGAACTCAGACGGAACTTGCCGAAGCCTTGATTGGCGTTCATCGTTATCCGAACGCGCGTTCAAAATATATCGTTCATTCGCGCGAATTTTTAAATGAGCATTGCAAAATGCGTCTGCGCGAAAAACTGGAGAGTTTCGACGACGATCTGGAACGGCGCGATTGGCTGGTTAAAGAAAAGAGAATAAAAGGTTTAGGTTACAAAGAAGCGAGTCATTTTCTGCGGAATGTCGGTTTAAAAGGTTACGCGATCTTAGACAAGCACGTTTTGCGAAGTATGTCGGAACTCGGCTTGCTCGACACGCCGAAACCGCCTTCGACGCGCACGAAATATCTGGCGGGGGAAGAAAAATTAAAAGAACTGGCGAAACTTACAAAAATAGATTTTGACGAACTCGATCTGGTTTTGTGGTCAATGAAAACGGGCGAAATCTTAAAATGAAACGAAAAGGAGAGATGAAAATATGGCTTTAAAGAATTTGTTTAACTTAAACTTTGTATCTCCTTTTAAAACCGGAAATCTTCTCGTTTTGATATGCGTAGTTTTTTTAATTTTCAACTTGTCGGCGATAGTGAACGCTCAGGATGAGATTGGAAAAGTTGACCGCAAAAAAATTCGGCAGCTTTTCAAACAAGCGAAAAAGCAAAATAGAAAAGGCGAATTTGCGGCAGCGGAAAAATTGTTAAGAGATGCGCTGAAAATACATCCGCAAAACACCGAAGCCGCTTTGCAGCTTAGTTATATGCTTCTCAAACAGAGGCATTTAGTCGAATCTTACGATTTATCATTTGAAATCGCCCGCGCCGAACCCAAAAATTCTTTCGCATTTGCTGTTTTGGGCAAAACGCTTTTAGCTTCCGGCAGATTTTCGGACGCGCGGCTCGCCTTAAATAACGCGCTGATTCTTAATAAAAGAGAGGCTCTGGCTTGGGAAGGTTTGGGAATGCTGAGGTTTTATGAAAACCGCATTGCCGACAGTTTGGAAGATTTGCGCGTGGCGGTTTTTTTAGAACCGAACGAACCGGATTTTGTATTCGCTTTGGCGACGGTTTCATCACGCGCCGAAAAATACAAGGAAGCCGCCGATGCTTACCAAAGATATTTGCGGATTTCGCGCGGAACGGATCGGGACAGACGCGAGCGTATAAAGGGTTTGATAAGTTTTCTGCGGTATTTGGGAAACAGGTCTTCGCTTTATAAATTAAAGGGCGAAAAACACACGACAGTTCCAATTTCGCTTGTCGGCGAACGTCCGGTTGTTCAACTGCGCCTGAAGGAAAACGGAGAAATTCTGAATTTCGTTCTGGACACGGGTTCGGGAATGTCCGTAATTTCCAAAGAAGCCTCCGAAAAATACAATATCAAGCCGATTACAAAAGGCGGAAAAGCCAGAGCCGTCGGCGGCGACGGAACTTTTCCAATCGTTTACGGATTTATAAATTCGATGCACATCGGCGACGTAAAAATCGAAAATATTCCGGTTTACATACGCGATTTTCACGGTTACAACAAAAATATTGACGGTTATTTGGGAATTTCTCTGATTTCGCATTTTCTGATGACTCTCGATTACGGCAAACTCACTTTTTCTTTGGACAGAAAAGAATCGAGCAGAGAGCAGTTAGCCGAAAAAGACGCTCTGTTTTTGCCTCTGAGATTGACATCAAGCGGTTTTCTCAGCGGCGAGGTCAACATTGAAGGAGTCGAAAATTCGCTGAATTTTATTGTTGATACGGGCGCGAGCATTTCCGTAATCTCCGAAAATCTTGCCAATTCAAAGGAGATCAGAGATTATGTTGACGGCGAAAAACTGCGTGTCGTCGGCGCAGCCGGAATTACCGAAAATGTTCCGTCCTTTCTGCTTCCGCGCGTGAGTTTCGGCAATCACAGCCAAAAAAGTCTGCGGGCAATCGCGCTCGATCTGGATTTGATAAACGAAGCGTCCGGTTTTGAACAATCGGGAATTTTAGGCGGAAATTTTTTGAAGGATTACCGTCTGACATTCGATTTTCAAAACTCGAAAGTGATTTTTGTTCCGCACGGCAAATAGTTGATAATTTTGAAGCAGGAAGATGTATAAAATTTTTCCAAGTATAATTATTTATATAAAGAACCGATAAATCTGAAACTTGAAACTCCGAACTCTAAACTTTACACTCAATTTAATGAAATTAAGTGTTTATCTGGAAACTTCCGTAATCGGCGCGTATCTCGACAACGGCGATCCCTTTCGGCGCGATTTGACAATTCGCTGGTGGGAACACGAATTGTCGGAATACCGCGCGTTTAGTTCGATTTTGGTTAGGCGCGAGTTGGAACAGCTTGTAGAACCGCACCGCACCGGATATTTGAAGTTGATCGAACCGCTGAAAAATATAGAACTAAGCGAAGAAGTTGCGATTTTAGCCGAAGGCTACATTTCGCGCGGCATTTTTCACCGTAAATTTATCGCCGACGCGCTTCACGTCGCGCTGGCTTCGTTTCACAAAATTGATTACTTGGTAACTTGGAATTTCGGGCATCTCGCCAACGTCCGCCGCCAAGCCAGAATCCGCCTGTTTAATACCGCCGCCGGATTTTTCGCTCCCGTTATTATTACGCCCGAATTTCTCGTTCACACAATTTAAGCCGACATTGATTATTCGTTCGTAAACTTCTAAGATTTGAATTATAAATGTATCGCCGCCCGAAATTTTTAGAAATACTGCTTGAAATTCGTCAAGATATGTCGCGTGCGGCAGATTACGACGTTGATCTTTTCGCCGAGATGATTCGTTCGGGTAAATTTTCCGGCGCACGAAAAACTTACGATCTGAGCGAACCGCCCGTAAATAAAAACCAAACAAACGACGAAGAAAAAGCGTAGTCAATTTTCAGAGAAACTTTATTAAAACTTTATGAATCAAAGATTTACAAACAAACTTTAATTTTTGAAACATTTTTTCCCCGAACAGAAATGCCGCGTAATTTAATTTTCATATTAGTTGCAGTTTTCGTCGCCAGCGGTTTAAGCTACGTTATTCTTAACGATTATTGGGTTCACCGTTACGACGAATTAATTGCCACGCAATCGAAAGTTTACAACCTCGACGAAAAACTCGTCTGGAGCGTAATTTACGAGGAAACATATTTTCGCGCGTGGAAAATCGGCGAAGCAGATGAAGTCGGTTTGATGCAGATAACTCCGGCGGTTGCCCGCGAATGGGCAAAAGCGACGGGTTTCACGGAGTTTGAAAAGCAAGCCGCCGGAGATGTCAATTCATTTTTGAGCGACCCGGAGAGAAATATTCAGATCGGCTGCTGGTATCTGGAAAAAATGCGCGAAAACTACCGCGATTTTCCCGCCGAAAAAGCGATGATGCTCGCCGCTTACAACGCCGGCGCAAGCCGCGTCGAACAATGGAGCGTGTCAAAAGAGCAAGCCGCCGAAATGAGCGAGCAGGAATTTATCGAAAACATAAATATCCCGTCAACCAGAGCTTATGTAACTTCGATCTTGGAGCGTTACCGCGAAGTAAAAGGTGAGTAGATCGGTGAATTGTTCATTGATAATTATTCATTGTTCATTGAAAGATGTAAAAATTCATACGAAATACCAACATTTCATTCAATCAATAATCAGTAAGTCACGAAAAAGAATTTTCGACAAACGGAACGCCGGCAGCTTGCCGGCAATGAGTGCGTAGCACGGAAGCAAACTCGGCAAATTATAAAAATCAAGTAAAACTTAAAGCTGATTAACTTTGCTCAAACGCTGAGGCGTTTGCTGCCGGCAAACTGCCGGCGTTTTGTTGTTAGAAAATCTGATTTTCGTGATCTACTGATAATGAACAGATTAACAATGAACAAATCAATAAAAGTTCTTTGCGCCGAATACGTTCTGCCAATCTCGTCCGAACCGATTTGCGGCGGCGCGGTGGCGATTGAAAATTCAAAAATCGCCGGCGTTGGAAAGAAGAATGAGATAATTGAGCAGTTTCCCGACGCTGAAATTGAAGATTTCGGCGAAGCCGTGTTAATGCCCGGATTTGTAAATTGTCATTCGCATTTGGAACTTACGGCGATGCGCGGATTTTTGGATGAATTTGACGACGATTTTTTGTCGTGGCTGATAACTCTGACCAAAACACGCCGCGAAAAACTGACCGACGAAGACATCGAAATTTCCGCGATGCTCGGCGCACTCGAAGGCGCACGGGCGGGCGTAACTTGTTTCGGCGACATCGGACGTTTTGGACGCGCCGGATTTGAAGCGATAAAGCGAAACGGTTTGCGCGGAATTTTGTTTCAGGAAACCGAATTTGCGCCCGACGACGAAAAGGCGGACGAAAATTTTGCAAATCTGCTCGAAAAGTTTTATCAATTAAAAGAAACCGAAACCGAACTCGTCAAAGTCGGTTTATCGCCGCACGCCGCTTATACGGTGAGCCGCAAATTGTTTGAAAAGATCGCGGAATTTGCCGTTCTAAAAGACGTAAAAATCTCGATTCACGCCGCCGAATCCGGGCAGGAACAAAATCTTATGCTCGACGGCGAAGGATTTTTCGCCGAAGTTTACCGCAAAGAAAATATCAGATGGACTGCGCCGAAAATGTCTTCGATAAAATATCTTTCGGAAATCGGCGTTTTAGCGGCAAAATCGCTTTTGGCGCACTGCGTAAAAGTTTCCGACGACGATATAAATTTAATCGCCGAAAGCGATTCGGCAATCGCGCATTGTCCGAAATCAAACGCAAAATTCGGACACGGCATCGCGCCTTTGGAAAAATTTCTGGACAAACAAATCCGCGTCGGTTTCGGCACGGATTCGATGGCGAGCAACAACATCTGCGACATTTTGGAAGAAGCGCGTTTTGCAACTCTCGCATCGCGCGTTCAGCAGAACAGGCAAAATTTTATACGCGCCGAAGAAATTATCAAAACCGTAACTCTCGGCGGCGCGTCCGCGCTCGGTCTGGAAAATGAGATCGGAAGTTTGGAAATCGGCAAACAAGCCGATTTAATTGCCGTTTCGCTTTCAAATGTTGCTCAAATTCCCGTTCACGACGTTTACGCGGCGTTGCTTTTTTCGGCAAATGCGCGGGATGTGAAAATGACAATGGTGGCGGGAAATGAAATTTATGCGGACGGCTGTTCAAAAAAGGTTGACGAAAACGAAATAAAGGATAAACTAAAAAAAATCGGCAAGAAAATGCGTTCAAGATAGTTCTATAATTATGAAAGTTTACAAATATAAATTGTTGTTAGTTTTAGCTTTTACATTGTTTTTCGGCATCGGCTGGCAAACAGACTGCGATTCGCCGAAAAACGAAAATGGTGCAAAAATGGAAAAAGATATGAACAACCCTAAGGGAAATCCCGACGGAAACGTGCCTGAAAAAGTCGAGCCGGTCAAGAGCGCGGCGGACGCGAAAGTGATCGGCGAAGGTTTTTACAGCGATGTCAAAAATCCTTTTGTTTTCGTCGCTGATACGAAGGAAACTTACGCTCAACTGCAAAATCTGGCAAAAAATCTGCCTGCCGCCGATGCGTTTGATTTTGAGAAATTTGCCGTCATCGCCGCGTTTGCCGGAGAGAAAAATACGGGCGGTTTCTCAGTCGAGTTTGAAGGCGCGGACGGTAATTTTTCCGTTAAAGTCAAGCAGCCGCCGAAAGGCGCAATCGTTACGCAGGTTATCACGTCGCCGTATAAAATCGTCGTCGCGCCCGTAAATGCGGAGAACGGAAATTTGATCTTGAATTTATCGGAAAACTGGACGAAAGCCGCGCAAAATTACAAAGTCGCCGACGGCGAAATCGAATTTTCCGGCGGAATTACCGGAAAACAGGAAAGATACAAACCCGAAGGCTCGATAAAAGTTTTCCGGTCAGGCGAATACCTCACATTATTTTTCGATTTGCAGGGAAAAACCGCAGGTAAAACTTATCAAACAAAAGACATTGCGTCCGGGAAAATTACAAACGGAAACTTCAATCTACCGAATTTACGAGCGACAAATCTGATCGAAAGACCGCATCCGTCGTTTGCCGTCAGCGGAACGATTTCGGGCGAAAAACTTTCTCTGGAATTAAAAAAAAGCGATAAAGATTTTCCGGTTAATGACGGTTACGAGGGAAGCGGAAAAATCGAAGCGTCGAAATTAAAGTAAAAATTTAAACTTCTTCTGCTCTCAAATCTTTTCCTCATCGGTGTCAGGAATATAAGCGGAGCGCGGCGACACCATCTGCATCGCGTCTTCCTCTGAAAAAGCAGCAAATACTTTTTTCTCTAACGCCATCGCTTCGCGCTCGACTTTTTCAATATCCCGATCTTCTTCATATTTATCGGGCGTAATAAACGCGATTGCTTCCTCAACAACGGAAATCTGTTCATCACTAAGCCGTCCGCGATTAATTTTCAGCCAACGCTCAACGTGAGTTCTCATCAATAGAGCGCAATTTTCGGCGGAAATTTCGTTGAAAATTTTAAGACGATCCCGAAACGGCTGAGGTCTAAACTCATCGTAACTTATTGAGATTTTTTCTTCATTTATAGTTCTTCCGGCGTGAAAATAATTGGCGGTTCAAATTCTCATCCAAACAAAAAGCATCGAATGGCGGAGATGACGCGGGGCGAAACCGCCACCACACAACTCCAAATTAAAAAGACCTGTTCGATAACAAAGTCGCTGCCCGCGCCGTCCGCGTCCATTGAATTGTTCGATGGAGCATCATTATAATCACGCTTTGTTAAAACAGCGTCAAGATTCCCGAAGTCGAGTCCGCCGCTAAATCTTCAATTTCTGAATTATGGTCGCGCAACAGATTTTCAATGTCTGTCGTCGAGCAGTTGCCGCGCCGAATCTACACGACTTTTGGCGGAAAACCGCGCAATACGCTCAAATCTGCAAAGTCAGCGTCTTTTGTTACGACAACGAAATCATTATCTTTAGCGTATGCCCAAACCAAAATATCTTCGGCTGTGCCAAGTCCGAGCAAATCAAGATGGTCGGAGTTCGGATACAAGTCGGATAAACGCTTGACCAGTTTCGGCGACAAGTTTTGGTCAAAGAGCAATTTGACGCTCACGCCTGCACCACGAGCAAATTTTTCTCGCGGTCAGCGGCAAACGCCAAACAAGCCAAAATGTCGTCGTGCGTCAAATACGGAAAATCGTCGAGAATTTCCTGCGTCGTCATCCCCGAAGCCAAGTATTCAAGCACGTCATAAACGGTCATTCTCATACCGCGAATACAAGGCTTACCGCCGCGTTTGCCAGCTTCGATAGTAATAATGTCGTGATAATTCATAACACGATGATAAATGTTTACTCGTCAGCAAGCAATTCGTCGAAAACAAGAAGCAAGCGAAGATTGAGATGATGTGGGGCGAAACCGCCGCTACACAACTCCGAATTAACCAAAGTCGCTGCCCGCGACCTCACGTCCATTGATTTGTCGGGTGCGGCGTTATTTAGCGAACATTTCTGCTAACACACGCAAAACTTCCTCTTGCGTTTCATCGTCCAAGCCGCCTAGTTTTTTGACGAGCCGAGTTTTGTCAACTGTGCGAATCTGGTCTAGCACTACTTGACCTTGCTTGCCGTCGAACTCGCACTCAACTCGCGTCGGATACTTTTTGCCTTTAGTCGTCATCGGCGCAACAATAACGGTTTGAATATGGCGATTCATCTGGTCAGGCGAAACAACCGTGCAAGGTCGCGTCTTTTGAATTTCGCTTCCCTTAGTCGGGTCAAGTCTGACAAGATAAACTTCAAATCTTTTTACCATTGCCATTCGGTTTCGTCCCAACTGCTCAAATTATTTGCTTCGTCTGCGTCAAGCAATTTGTCGTCGCCGTTTTGCGCCATCGCCTGAAAAGCCGTGTCCCAACCGTCTCGCGGCTCGCGTGCGGCACGAATCACGATTTGACGGTCAAAGGCTTCAATCTCGACTTCTTCCGTCAGCCGACTTTGTTCGAGCAGAACTTTTGGAATACGAACGCCAAGCGAATTACCGATTTTTATGATTCGAGTTCTCATAGCTACATTGTAATTACGCCAAACAGATTTTGTCAAACAACATTTTCACGCAGTTTAGGAGAACAGAGAAGCAAGCGAACTGCTGAAATGACGTGGGGCGAAACCGCCACCAAGCCCGCTGAAGTTTAACGGACAACGTGATAACAAAGTCGCTGTTTCGCCCTCACGTCCATTGAATTGTTAGACATCGCCGTTAGTTTCAAACATTTGGCTGATAGGAGGCAAATAAACAAGAAATAAGATGCCGCCATTTACCAAACAATAAAAATAATTTATGGCACTAACCCAACCCGTTTCTATGGATATGCCAGAAAACGGAATCATCGTCAAAGCAAATACGTGAATCGGCAAAAGAAGTTTTTTCGCCCAATTTTTGAATCGGTAAAGTCCCACGTAGATAATAATGTAACCAATAAGCAGAAAAAATCCGACTGCAAAGAGAAACCAATCATTAGTCGTCAGTTCAGTATTTTTAAGTTCTTCAAGATAGCTTTGCAACTGCTGAGGAAGATAATCAACAGTCGCAAAATACACTACACAAGAGGCAATTCCTAATAGCCATTGGAGAAGTATTAAATTCTTAAAATTTTGCCTTGTCATAACGTCAGGTAAAAAAAAGATGTCTAACTTTGATTTAGGCTGAACATTAGCCTTTAAATACAGAATTATTTTATATTCCTTTTTTAGCCGAAAGTCAATAATTATCTAATCCTCACGACTTTTTTGTTTGATTCTTGAATCAAAAAATAATTCCGCCTAAAAATTTATGCCGAATAACTTTTTTTGCAGCAGACTTAACTTTCCCCAGCCGCTTTTAATTCCTGCAATAAATCGTTTGGTGTCCAATCGTTTCCGAGAAAAACTTTTGTGATCTTGCCTTCGGGCGAGATGACGATTGTGCGAAGCGAATGGTTGAACTGCGTTTTGTCGTTTTTGTCAACTTCGTAGCGCAGACCGAAAAAATCGGCGATCTTTCTGATTTTTTCATCGTCGCCCGTGAGCAATTGCCAGACTTTGAAATCTTTCGCCGGCGAATCTTTACCCAAATAGCCGAGTCCGTATTGTTTTAATTTTTCAGGCGTATCTCTTTTCGGGTCGAAAGAAATACTTAAAAGTCTGTGGTCGCCCGCTAATTCGTCGTTTTTCGCAATTTCGTTTGCCGCGTCAGAGAAATTTTTCGACATTAAGATACAAAATTCGGGCAAAGGGCATTCCGAATAAATAAACGTGATCGCCGTTGCTTTGCCGCGAAAATCGGTGAGCGAAACTTGTTCGCCGTCTTGATTTGTCAAAGTGAAATCGGGAACTTGTTTGCCTATCGTCGCAACGTCTTCTCTGACGGGCAGAGGTTTTTGTCCGGCACGCGGCTGGGCGGAAATTTTTATGTTTTCGAGCCAGTATTCGTTGTTTTGATTGTCAACGACTAAATCGGCGAAAATTTGCGCTCCCGGCGTTAGATCATCCCAAACCCAATCTTCACGAATCGGAAAATCCATCGTCATCTGGTCCATATAACCTTCGATTTCTTTATGCTTGATCGAGGCTTTTTTGTTCGCGCGGTCAACCGATAAAACTTCGCCTTCGAGTTCGTAGCGTTTGGCATTTGCCGAAGTGTTCTGCGTTTCGGCTTGCTGAGTATTGCAGGCGGAAAAAAGCAGAATTGAAAATAATAACAGGATAAAAATTTGTAACTTCATATTTTAATCGTAAATAGTTAATCGTAAATCGTAAATAGAAAATCGTAAATGAGAACAGTTTATCGAATAATCAATTGAAAGTTCAATGAACAATGAATAATCAGTAGATCACGAAAACAAAAAGGTTAAGCGACATAGGCGGAAACAAGGGCAGTTATGAAGGGTGCTGATCGAACGGAAGAATATTGAGTTTCAAAAAGTCTGTTGAAAATGCCGTTTTATAGATAAACTTCTCGACTCATAAACAGCACCCTCCATTACTGTCGGGTTTCTGCCTGTGAATTTCGTGAACTACTGACAATGAACTATTTACGATTCACATTCTCATCATAGATCATTTGATAAACGCGGTAATTCTGCATCACTTTAAAGACATAATCTTTCGATTGCGAATAGAGAATTTCGGAAACATATCTGTCCGCATCGCTTGATTCGGAACGCGCCAGCCAACGCTGCATATTGTCTTCTCCGGCGTTATAACTTGCGGCGACGGCTGGCGGCTGATTCGGGAAAATTGTAAAAAGATTTGCCAGATACTGCGAGCCGAAAAGGATCGCCGTCGGCGGATTATAAAGTTCGTTTTGCTTGAAATTTTCCCTGCCGAGTTCGGCGGCGATCTGGTTTGATGTCTGCCGTATGAACTGCATCAAACCGCGAGCCGCCGAAATTGATTTTACCTCCGCTTGAAAACGCGATTCCTGCCGCATAATCGAAAGCACGAAGCGCGGATCAACATTTCTCGGCGAGGCGAATTTGACAAGCGAATCGGCAAACGGCGCGGGATAAAGCAGTTCGATCTGCGCTTGCGGAATCAGTTCGATCTGATAATCGGCGGGCATATTTCGCCAAAACGGTTCGATAAAAGCGACGGCGCGATTCGCCATATCGCCGCGTTCGTAAAAAACGGCTAAAGTGAAATTTTGATCTTCGGACTTTGGACTTTGGACTTTGGGCTTTAGGCTGATCTCCAACTCCGGCGTTCCTTCGTCGTAAAGCCCTAAAAATAAAAGTTCATCGGCTAGATTTTTGTGATGATCGCCGGAATAAACACGCTCCTTTTCTACAATTTCCTTTCGTCCGAATTCGAGCAGTTTGAATTTCGGAACTTTTTGATAAGCGGGAATCAAATCGTAAGTTTTCTGCAAAATGTCGAGCAGATTTTCTTTTTCCGCCGAGATCGTATTATTTTCATCTTCCGCATCGCTCAATAAACGCAGGGCTTTTTGCGCCGCTTGCCGGATAGAATCGGCGTTTTCCTTTGTGATTATTTGTTTTGCGGAATTGACTGCCCGTTTGTATTTTTGATTGACGATTTGTTTCGCTTTTTCGTTTGCGGCAAGTGCGCGAAGCCTTTCGGCTGCACGCCAGCCGTAATATTCGCGCCGCCCGTCGGGAATCGAGAGATAAATGTCAATCGCTTCCTCGAAACGTCCGAGATTTTCGAGAACGAAGCCTCTTAAAAATGCGATCTCTTCTTTGCCCGCGCCGCCCGAAATGCGCGTTCCGCCCGCGCTGGAAAAATTCTGCAAACGGTTCAGATCGTCCAGAGCCTTTTGCCAATCGGTCTGCGAAATGTGAATTCTGGCTTGGGCGAAAAGCGCAGATGCTTCGGGCAGTTCGCCGCGAAAAGCCGTTTGCGTTTTTTCCGTCCAGACGAGCGCGGCTGTGTCTTCGCCCTGATCGCGTTTGACATCAACGATATTCAAATAAGCCAGTTCCAAATTGCTCGAATCCGGGTAAATTTCGATCAATTTTTGATAACGCGAAATCGCTTCGTTCGCTTTGTTCAAACGCGCGTAAGCCGATGCCGCTTGGCTCAGAGCGTTTTCGGCAATCGGATTTTCGGGAAATTCCGTATAAACGCGCTCGAACCAATCAGCCGCTTTGCTGAAATTCCGCTCGCGCACAAAGCCGCGCCCGATCTGATACATCGCAACCGGCGCGACGGAACTTTTCGGAAATTTTTCGACGATCGTTTGATAATGCAGACGCGCCGCCGGAAAATCCCAATTGAATTGATAAATCTCGCCGCGTTTGAAATGCCCGCTTTCGGAAAGTTCCGCCGGATTTTCAATTGATCGGTCAAGTTCGTCAAGCCCGCGCACGCCTGCCAAAGCGAAATCATCCGGCTGCGAAGGATTCGGCAAATCGTCGATCAATTTTTGAAAAATCTCACGCGCCTTCGCGTAATTTTTCGTTTCCAAATAAGCCAAACTCAAAAAAAATAAATTCTCGCGCTCCAAATTAATATTTTGATCTTTGGACTTTGGACTTCGGGCTTCGGGTTTCGGACTTCCGTTTTTCTCCAGCAAATTGATCGCCGTTTCGTAATTTTTGCTTTCAAAAAAACTTCGCGCGATACGCAGATCGGCGGCTTCATAAATCAAACTTTCGGGCGCGAGGGCGATGATTTGCTGTAAATAAATTCTCTCCAGCATTAAATTTCCGCTTGAACGCGCGATGTTTGCTAAGTGCCAGAGCGCGTATTCTTTTAAGATCGAATCGCGGTCTGCAACCGTCTGATAATTTGCCATCGCCGCCGCAAAATCGCCTTGTTTTTCCGCGATTCGCGCTTGGAGATAATCGAAATTATTAAGAGCGAAAACTTTTTCGTCCGTTTTCTTTAAGTTTTCCAGTAAATTTGCGGCGGTTCGATAATCTCTTTTCGCAGCAAAATCGAGAATCTTTTCGTGCGTTTCGCTGAAACTTTGCGCTAATGCGGAACAGGCAAAAATCATACAGATCGAAAATAATAAAAGTTTTGAATGTGGCATAAAACCGTTAAATCGTTGTAAGCTAAAAGGGAAATCACAAAAAGTTATGATAGCAGAAACAATGAAAAAAAGTGCGGAAATTTTAAGCGGAAAACATTTTGCCGAAGAAATAAAAAGGGAAGTCGCCGAAGAAGTTGCGAAATTAAAAAGCGAATTCGGAATTGTTCCCGCGCTGACGGTTGTGCGCGTCGGCGACGACAAAGCGAGCGAAGTTTACGTCGGAAAAAAGGTCGAAACTTCAAAAGAACTCGGAATAATTTCCGAGCAGAAACACCTTTCGGCGGAAACGACGCAAAAGGAACTGCTCGAAATTATCGAGCAGTTAAACGACGACGAAAATATTGACGGAATTTTAGTTCAGCTTCCTTTGCCCGAACAAATTGACGAAGATTCGGTTCTGGAAAAGATCAAGCCCGAAAAGGACGTTGACGGTTTTCACGCAATAAACGTCGGGCGTTTGTCGCAAAACCGCGACGCGCTCGTGCCTTGCACGCCCGCCGGAGTCATCGAAATTTTAAAACGCGCCGACATCGAAATCGAAGGAAAACACGCGGTCATCGTCGGCAGAAGCAACATCGTCGGCAAACCGATGGCGATGCTTCTTTTGCGCGAAAACGCGACGGTGACGATCTGCCATTCGCGCACGAAAAATCTGCCCGAAATCACAAAACAAGCCGATATTTTAGTTGCCGCCATCGGACGCGCCGGATTTATCGGCGGCGAACACATCAAGGAAGGCGCGACGGTAATTGACGTTGGAATCAACAATTTTTCCGACGCGCAAAATGCGTCGGAAATGTTCGGCGCGGACGAACTCGAAAAACGCCTGCGAACAATCGAAAAACGCGGCTCAACTTTGGTCGGCGACGTAAATCCGAAAGAAGCAAAGCAAAAAGCCGGAAAATTCACGCCCGTTCCCGGCGGAGTCGGACTTTTGACCGTTGCAATGCTGATGAAAAACACGGTTGAAGCGGCGAAGCGGAGAAAAGTGAGAAATGAGAATTGAGAGGTGAGAAGTAAAAGATCAAAAATTAAATTAAATATGAATTTTAAAGATTATCAGGAAAAAGCCAGAGAAACGGCACTTTATCCGAATCGGTTCGAGAATTTGGAATATCCGACGCTCGGACTCGCGGGCGAAGCGGGCGAAGTGGCGAATATCGTCAAGAAAATACAGCGCGATTTTCACGGCGAGATTACGGACGAAATTCGCCAAAAATTAAAAGACGAACTTGGCGATGTGCTGTGGTATATTTCCGCCTGCGCCGATGAACTCGGCTTGAAACTCGAAGAAATTGCCGAATTTAATGTTGAGAAATTGGCAAAAAGGCATAATTCTACTGCAAAATAAAACTACTCTTGCCCGATATGAAAAAGCGCGTCGCCGAGATGGACGACGGCGGCGAGATTGACGC
Organism: Pyrinomonadaceae bacterium; assembly: GCA_965214585.1. GTDB lineage: Bacteria > Acidobacteriota > Blastocatellia > Pyrinomonadales > Pyrinomonadaceae > JAHCHG01. The sequence goes on from OZ243957.1 coordinate 2,999,058, forward strand.
AGAAGATGTAGCCGGAAACGTCGGATTTTACTTGTCTGTGAAACTGCGCGAAAGGTCCGTTGATGTAGCCGAGCAATTGACCTTTTTTGACGTATTGTCCGTTTTTTGCGATTGGCTCGAACATTCCCGAATAGGCGGCGCGAAGCCAACTGCTTTTTTTCAAAATAACCGAATCGCTTGCGTCGAAATGTTCTTCTTTTTTTGCTCTGATCTTCAAGTGATCCATCACATTTAAGATTCCGTCCACGCCGTAATTGACGACGTTTTCATCAATTAATTTGGATTTTCCGCCTTCAAATAAAATCACGGGAACGCCTTTTTCGGTCAAAGCCGAGCGCAGAGTTTTTTCCAGAGTTTTTTCCTGTAAAAGCGTGAACGGCGCGTTGAATGCTTTGGCGAGTTCGAGGTTTCCGCTTTTCGTATGATCGCAGCGGATTTGCGGATGATTAAAACGATACGCGCCGCCGGAGTGCATATCGAGGGCAAAATCGGCGTGCGGAATAATTTTTTCGGTAATCAAATAAGCCGTCTGACTTGCCAGCGAACCGCCGATGCTGCCGGGAAAACTGCGGTTCAAATCGCGCCCGTCGGCAAATTTTCTCTGCATACTGACGAAGGAAAAAACATTGACGACGGGAATCGAGATAACTGTGCCGCGTTCCGGTTTTGAGAAGCCTTTGAAAACGAGTCGGCGGACGATTTCGATGCCGTTCATCTCGTCGCCGTGAATTCCGCCCGTAATCAAAAGCGTCGGTCCCGGCTCGCTTGCTCGCTCGACGATCACGGGAATCTCGATCTTCGTTCTCGTATAAAGCGACGCGACGAAAAGGCGCAGTTGATTGCGTTCGCCGATCTTTATTTTTTGTCCGAGAATTTTCATTAAATTAGGACTTTGGACTTTGGTTTTAGGTCTTTGGCTTTTGATTTTTAATTTTTCAGTATTTTTTAACTAAAAAGCAGTTGTCGAGAAGATTTGCAAAGACCAAAAACCAAAAACCAAAGTCCAACTCATAAATCAAACGTGCCTTTCGACATAACGGATAATTTCTTTGGCGATGTCTTTTTTCGTCGCCGTTTCGATTCCTTCGAGTCCGGGCGAGGAATTTACTTCGAGAATTAGTGCGCCGCGTTCGGATTGGAGCATATCAACTCCGGCGATGCCTAAACCCATTACTCTGGCTGATTTTATTGCCGCGTCTTCTTCTTCGTCGGATAATTCGATCAATTCGGCAACGCCGCCGCGATGCAGATTTGAACGGAATTCGCCGTCTTTTGCCTGTCTTTTCATTGCGCCGACGACCTTTCCTTCAACGACGAACGCGCGTATGTCCGCGCCTTTGGCTTCGTGTATAAATTCCTGCAAAACGACGCGGGCTTCCAAGCCGTTGAACGCTTCGAGAACCGATTCGGCGGCTTTTTTCGTTTCCGCCAAAACGACTCCCAGACCTTGCGTGCCTTCCAAAAGTTTCAGAATGATCGGTGTCGAACCGAGCATTTTAACGACGGATTCGGAATCTTTCGTGTAATTTGAAAAGATCGTTTTCGGCATTCCGAGTCCGGCTCGTGATAAAAGCTGCAAGCTGCGGAGTTTATCCCTAGATTTAACGAGAGCTTGGGATTCGACTGCCGAGAAAACCTTCTGCATTTCAAATTGGCGCACGACGGCAGTTCCGAAAAAAGTAACCGACGCGCCGATTCGCGGAATCACCGCGTCAATTCCGGTCAGTTCCTTTCCTCTATACATTATGATCGGATGCTTTTTCTCGATTTGCAGCACGCATTTTGTATGGTCAATGACAAGGACTTCGTGCTTACGCTTTTCGCCCGCTTCGACCAAGCGGCGCGTTGAATACAATTTCGGATTTGCCGATAAAATGGCGATTTTCATAAATTATTTGAATATATTTTCAGAATTGTAAATAAAGATATTAAACGCGGATCGGGAAAATGTTAAATCGGAAATGATTGTTTGCAATTTTTGAAGTTAAAAAATTGCGGATGATTTAATCGGCAGTAAGAAACCTAAAATATAATTGATAGATGATAATTGATATTTGATAATTTTTTTCACTTTTGCAAATAAACAATTCACTTATTTATCAATTATCATCTATCAAATATCAATTATTTTTTTGGTTAATCTTAAATTATAAATACCGATTAAAAATTTCTCTGCAATGCTTACTTTTTATTTTTTCCCGGAAAGCCTTGTTTTATGTATATGATTTGAAAGTTTCGGATTTACGATAAAATCGTGTTCGATCAAAAATTTTCTGCCGATCAAAACCGGAAAGCGCATATTGCCGCGATAAGTTACGGAAAGTTCGATGTTGTAAATATGCTCGTGAAAGGAGATTTTCGTCGAGATTATAAAGCGTTCTTCGGCTTTCCCGTTGGAACTTTTGACGGATTTTTTGCGGTAATTTTCAAAATAATGAATTTCGCCCGTATATTTCGGGTCCGCGTCGTCGAGAAAGACTACGCGCAGTTTTTTGTCAGCCGATTCCGAAATGGCGCAGCAGTGAATCGAAGAAGTATATGCGCCCGTGTCAATTTTTACGCGCAGACGCTTCAAATCGAGTTCGGGAAAATCCGCTTTGTCGGTTCTGCCAATAATTTGCCGGTCTTTAGATATTTTCATAAACGCTTTACAAAGTTATCTGAAAATTAAAGTTTATCATAAGAAATTAACCGCGAAGGAACACGAAGCAGACACGAAGATAAGAATAATGCTTATGTGAGCAGGTTGGAAAAAGTATTCAGGTTTATCGAGAGTTTCGATTTTCTGTAATAATATCAACAAAATAATTGAGAATTATGCAGATAATCAAAGGACAAATCTCAACTATCAATTCTCCATTCTCAATTATTTTGTAAGTTAATCTTTACAAATTATTACGCTTGATTATTTATACACATCAGCTTATGTGTCTGCAAATCAGCCGATAAAATTCAATTAACAAATGAAAAAAACTTCGTGTTTCTTCGCGGTTGATTCTTTCCGTTGATTTCTAATCTAAAGAAATCCGATTCGCTAAATTCAACAAACAACTTTTTGCGTGATATAATTTCCGCATCTTTATTAAATAAAAACTTTGGGAGAAAACAGATTTGAGCATTTTAATTGACAAAAATACGCGCCTGATCGTGCAGGGAATTACCGGAACGGAAGGAACTTTTCACACACAGCAGATGATCGAATACGGCACAAATGTTGTCGGCGGAGTTACGCCCGGAAAAGGCGGAATGACGCACGAAGGCGTGCCGGTTTTTAACACGGTCAAAGAAGCGGTTCAGGAAACGAACGCAAATGCTTCGGTAATTTACGTTCCGCCGCCTTTTGCCGCCGACGCGATTATGGAAGCCGCCGATGCGAATTTGCCGCTTGTCGTCTGCATTACCGAAGGCGTTCCGGTTGCCGATATGGTGAAGGTCAAGGAATTTTTGAGCGAAAGAGAAACGCGCTTAATTGGTCCGAATTGTCCGGGAATTATCGCGCCCGGCAAATGCAAGATTGGAATTATGCCCGGACATATTCACAAAGAAGGACGAATCGGAGTCGTTTCGCGTTCGGGAACTTTGACGTATGAAGCCGTCGGGCAATTGACGAATTTGGGTTTGGGACAATCAGCGGCTATCGGAATCGGCGGCGATCCGATCATCGGCACGAATCACACGGACGCGCTGCGGCTTTTTGAAGCGGACGACGAAACCGACGCAATCGTAATGATCGGCGAAATCGGCGGAAGTGCCGAAGAAGACGCGGCGGAATACGCCAAAGAAAATGTTTCAAAGCCAATCGTCGCCTTTATCGCCGGGCAAACCGCGCCGCCGGGAAGACGTATGGGACACGCCGGAGCAATCGTTTCGGGCGGCAAAGGCACGGCTGCCGAAAAAATGAAGGCTCTCAGAGAAGCCGGAATCCGCGTCGTCGAATCGCCCGCCGACATCGGAACAGCCGTGCAGGAAATTCTCGGCTCGAAAGCGTCTGCTTAAAAATTTAGTTTCCTCATCTTTTTAGAAATAGATTAGTATTGGATGTGAGATTGGAAAAATAAATTTTGTTTTTTTCGTGACATAATTATCAATGCCGAATTATCAATTATTAATTCGGCATTGATAATTATGTCACAATAAAAAATCTGAATCGAAAACATCGAAAAAATTGGTGCAAAATATATATTTATTTTGATTTGTTCCAAGTTTGGAAAAACTGAAACTTACGGCGGAGTTTTGCGTGAAAGGCTGTAAATACAACTTTGAAAGAACGCCAAGCGTCAAAGCTGAACAAGAAAAATCTAAATTAAACTCAGGAGAAAATTCCCGAAATGAACAAAAAACCTATCCGCATACTGTTTCTGATTTTGTGTTTTGCCTTTACCGCAACTGCACAAGTAAAACTCGACGCTCCGATTCCTGTTGATCCGAATGTGAAGATCGGAAAACTGGAAAACGGTCTGACTTATTACATTCACAAAAACAAAAAGCCGGAAAACAAGGTCGAACTGCGCCTTGTCGTTAATGTCGGTTCGATTGTCGAGAACGAAGACCAGCAAGGTTTGGCGCATTTTCTCGAACATATGGCGTTTAACGGGACGAAGAATTTTGAGAAAAACGAACTCGTTTCATATTTGCAGTCAATCGGCGTGCGCTTTGGCGCGGATTTGAACGCTTATACGAGTTTTGACGAAACGGTTTATATTCTGCCGATTCCGACTGAAAAACCGGGTTTGATTGACAAAGGACTGCTTGTTTTGTCCGATTGGGCTTCGGCGATTAATCTGGATGCGGACGAAGTAAACAAAGAACGCGGCGTTGTTTTGGAAGAACTGCGGCTCGGAACGGGCGCGGGACAGCGGATGCGCGACAAGTATTTTCCGCTTTTATTTAAGGGTTCGCAATATGCGGAGCGTCTGCCGATTGGAAAAGAGAAAATTCTCAAAACTTTTGACCGCAAGACTTTGGTTGATTTTTACGAAACTTGGTATCGTCCCGATTTGATGGCGGTTGTCGCCGTCGGCGATATTGATGTTGATGAAATGGAAAAGAAAATCAAGGAAAATTTTTCCGACATCAAAGCCAAACGCGACAAAAAGGAACGAAAGTTTTATCCCGTGCCGGATCATAAGGAAACCTTGATCGCCATCGAAACGGACAAGGAAGCACCGCTTACGTCGGCGCAGATTTTGTTTAAGAAACCGGAGCGAAAAACGGAAACGCTGGCTGATTTGCGGCAAGGTATTGTCAGATCGTTTTTTAACGGAATGCTCAACGACAGACTTGATGAGATTCGTCAATCGCCGAATCCGCCGTTTGCTTTCGGCGCGTCGAGTTTCGGTTCGCTCACGCGCACCAAAGATTCGTATTCGATGTTCGGCGGCACAGAACCGGAAAAGGTCAAACAAACTCTGGCTGTTCTGCTCGAAGAAAACAAAAGAGTCAAGGAATACGGTTTTACAAAAGGCGAATTTGAAAGACAAAAACAGCAGTATTTAACACGGCTCGAAAATCAGTTCAAAGAACGCGATAAAACCGAATCGGGCAGAATTGTCAACGAATACGTCTATAATTTTCTCGACGGAAATCCGATTCCGGGAATCGAATTTGAATACAATTTCGCCAAACAGATTTTACCGACCATCACGCTCGAAGAAATAAATGCTTTGGCAAAGGAAACGACGAGCGACGAAAACCGCGTGGTAATTATTACGGGCGGAGAAAAACCCGACGGCGTTTATCCGACGAAGGAAGAAGTTGCCGAACTGCTCGACAAAGCCGATTCGCTAAAGGTCAAACCTTACGTCGAAGAAGTCAACACAGAACCTCTGGTCGGCGATTTGACGACGAAAGCGACGATCAAAGATACGAAATACGATAAAAAATTCGACATTACTTATCTAACGCTTTCCAACGGAATCAAAGTCGTTTTGAAGCCGACGGATTTTAAAGCCGATCAGATTTTGCTTCGTTCATACAGTTTGGGCGGTTCATCGCTTGTTTCCGACGACAAAGCACTCTCGGCGGAATTTGTTACGCAGATTGTCAATGAAAGCGGCTTAAAAGATTTGTCGAAAGTGCAGCTCGGCAAAAAACTTGCGGGAAATACGGCGAACGCTTCGGTTTTTCTGTCTGATCAATTCGAGTATATCAACGGAAGTTCAACGCCGAAGGATTTTGAAACTCTGATGCAATTGGTCTATTTGCAGTTTACGGACGTGAATTTCGACAAAGCTGCATTCGATTCGTTTATCAGTCAGCAAAAGATATTTTTGCCGAATCTGATGGCAAGTCCGCAAATTTATTTTGGCGATCAGGTCAATAAAATTATGACGCAGAATCATCCGCGGGCGTTCGGGTTTCCGTCAACGGAAATGCTCGAAAAAGTGGATTTCGAGCAAGTTAAATCAATCTACCGGCAGCGTTTCGGCGATGCTTCGGATTTTACGTTTATATTTGTCGGTAATTTCGATGTTGAGAAAATCAAGCCCGAACTTCTCAAATATCTCGGCAATTTGCCGACGAAAAACGGTTCGGAAAACTGGAAGGATTTAGGAATTCGTCCGCCGAAAGGCGGCTTTAAAAAAGTTATCAATCGCGGCGTTGACCAAAAAAGTCAAGTGCAGATAACTTTTACCGGACCGACCGAATACAATTTGCAGGAAAGCCGGAATATGGTTTATCTGGCAGACCTTCTGACAATTAAATTAACGGAAATTCTGCGCGAGGAAAAAAGCGGCGTTTACGGTGTCAATGCAAGAGGCGGAACTAATTTTATTCCATATGAAAGCTACAATTTTACGATCAGTTTTCCCGCCGGACCGGAAAATGTTGACTCTTTGATCGAAGCCGCATTTGCGGAAATAGAGAAAATCAAAAAGGGGGAAATCAAAGACGAAGATTTGAACAAGGTGAAAGAAGGAAAAGTCATCAATATCCGCGAAAGGTTCAAACAAAACGAATACTGGGCAAGTGAAATTTCCCGTTCGATCTTTAGAAATGAGCCGATGTTCAATCTGCCGGAAACCGAAGCCAGAATCAGAGCGATTGACAAAAAAGATTTGCAAAAGGTCGCCAATAAATATCTGAAAAAAGATGAGGCGATTCAGATAATTCTGATGCCGGAAGAAAAAGCGGAAACCAAAACGGACAAGTAAATTTGCCGATGAAATTTTCTCATTCTTTCCGCATTGAAAAAAGCGATATTGATGAGCATAGACACGCAAATAATGTCGCTTACTTGCGCTGGATTCAGGATGTCGCCGTCGCACATTGGCAAGCGGCGACGTTTGAAATGCAGAAAAGTTTTACTTGGTTCGTTTTGCGGCACGAAATTGATTACAAAAAACGCGCTTTTGAAAATGAAGAAATCACCGCGACGACTTGGGTTGGCGCGGCGACAAAGGTAAAATGCGAAAGATTTACCACAATCAAGCGCGGCGCGGAAATTTTGGCTTCGGGAAAAAGCGTCTGGTGTCTGCTCGACGCAAAAACGAATAAACCGACGCGCATCACTTCGGAGTTGAGAGAATTATTTGAAATGAGGTGAATATAAAACATTTAATTACAAAAACCATTTTCTTTTTGTTTGTCGGCATCATCTTTATAATGCCGACAAACGCCCAGCTTTGCGGCACATACGGCGCGACTTTGAACGTCAAAAATGAAAAAGACGAGCCGGTTGAAAATGCGTTTGTGCAGTTGCTGCCGATTGGAAAGGACGAAACGAAAGGGCAGACTTTTGTTCGTGATAAGGAAAATCTTTCAAAGCTTACGATAACTTTTTCAGAAGGACATCAGATTACTACAAAATATAAATTGTTGACTTCGGCTGGCGGATTTGAGAATTTTGAAAAAGAGATCGGTTTTCCGCATTGTAAGCGGCAGATTTTCGATATTCGGTTAAAAGCGAATGAGAAACCGAATACAGCAATCTTGAACGGTTCTGTTTACGATGCAAACGGAGCTTTGATAACCGGCGCAAAAGTAACCGCAGCAAATGAAAAAGGCGAAAAATTTGAAACCGTATCAAGCGGCGAAGGCATTTATATTTTAGAATTACCTTATAATCCATATAACGCGAAAAATCATAAATACAAAACAGCCAAATATGAAATAACGGTTAAAGCAGAAGGATTTGATAAATCTGTTTTGCAAAACTTCGGATTTGTCCCGTCCACAAAGGGAAAAATGATTCTCGATTTTACTTTGGATGTTTTTTTAAATATAAATACAATAAATATTGATTCGGAGAAATAAAATAATCAGATACTAAAAACGGGTTAAAACGGGAGTATAAGCATCCTTGCTTGCACAATTGCGGTTTAGCAATTGAGAAAAGTTAATCAACTAAGATGATAATGTTCGTTAGTCCGCTAAGAAGCTGTTTGGAAACTCAAAAAAAAACGTAACGCCGGCATCTTGCCGGCAGTCTTGGTGGCTTCCAGCCGCCAAAATTTTTCTATTTTTTTCCGAATGTTCGAGTAAATAACGCGCGAATTGGCGGCTGGAAGCCACCAAGACTGCCGGCTGGAAGCCTGCGATACAATGAATAACTTCTAAAAAACAGCGTGCCTTGCAAGCAGGGATGCTTACGCTCCAATTCGCCGATATAATTTGTTTATGTGTGAATGTTTAAATATTTTCGTAAAGAAAAACAAAATAATAAATAATAGAGAGGAAAACAAAAATAAATAATGAGTAATTTAACTTTTGGAATAATAAAACCGGATGCCGTAAAAAATAAAAAACACGGCGCGATTATAAAACGTATTTTGGACGAAGGCTTCGAGATTCGCGGAATGAAATTGATTCAGATGTCGAAAAAGGAAGCCGAAGGATTTTATGCGGTTCACGCGGAACGTCCGTTTTATATGGAGTTGACCGATTTTATGTCGAGTGCGCCGTGTGTGGTTTTAGCACTTGAAAAGGAAAACGCCGTAAAATCTTGGCGCGATCTGATGGGCGCGACAAATCCCGACGAAGCTGATGTGGGAACTTTGCGAAAAGAATTTGCGTCTTCGATTGGCGAAAATGCGGTTCACGGTTCGGATTCGGATGAAAATGCCGGGATTGAAATTAATTATTTTTTCAGTAAACTTGAATTAGTTTGAACATAAGGGTATAAAAGGTGCATCATTTCGGAGAATTTTAAAAATTTTCGGAATTCTCCGAAATGATGCGAAAATCTGAAAACTTTATGATAAGGAAAATAAAATAATGAAGAAATGCACAACTTGCGGTAAGACTTTCGATGACAATTTAAAGTTCTGTCAGACGGACGGAACTCTACTTGTCGAAGTGGCGGATTCAACCGGAGTTGTGGAATCCGAAGACCCTTATAAAACGATTGTCGGCGGTTTGGACAAACTTCCCGTTTTACCCGAAGAAGGCAAAAGCGAAGTTTCCCAAGTTCCCGCCGAACCTGAAATTGATCCGATGCAAACGATGGTCGTTTCGCCGGAAGAGTTGAGAAAAGAACTCGATCAGGTTGAAACGCCGACTAATACGCCGACTCCGCCTGCGGAAAATCTACCGTCGCCGGATGTTCAATCGCCGATTGAAACGTCGCCGGAAAATGTGCCGCCGCCTTCGCCGTTTGACGCGCCTACACCGCCGGATGCAAATGAAAACATTTCCGAACCGCCAAAATTTAACGAACCTGATGTAAGCCCGCCTGATTTCGGCGACACGTTTGAGCAACCCGCGCAAAATCAAAATCCGCCGCCTTCCGCGCCGATTCCGTCGCCGTTTGACGAATCAATGGTCGGTTACAAGCCGCCGCCCGTTCCGCAGCAGCCGTATAAAGAAGCGGAAATCGCGGAGATCAAGGCGGAAGCGTTAAATTCGCCCTTTGCCGAAGAGGTAAATCAAGGAAATCAACAGGTCGAACAATCCGATTGGTCGCCGCCGCCCGCGCCCGACGCGAACTGGCAGAATCAGCAGATCGGACAAAATTCGGCTTTTGATTCTCCGCCCGCCGCGACGGGGCAAAATCAGACTTTGCCGATTATATCGCTCGTTTTGGGAATCATCAGTTTGTGCTGTTACATTTCGCCGCTGACCGGACTCGGTGCGCTGATTACGGGTTATCTGGGAATGAAAAATGCAGATAATGATCCGGCAAATTACGGCGGAAGAGGTTTGGCAATTGCCGGTATGATTACCGGCGGAATCTTCTTTTTGATCGGATTGCTGTATTGGATTTACATCATTTTCGTTGTAGGTTTTATGGCTTTTTCCTCTTATTAGGTTTGAGCGTGTTATACTAAAAAAGTCAAAATCGAGAAATTTCAGTAAATAGATTTATCTAAATATATGTCAATAATCACCGACGTTATCAATTCAACCAAAGCCGTTATCAAAGGGATGGCGACGACGATTTCGCAGATTCCTAAGGAAAAATGGACTGTTCAATACCCGGACGAGCCGATCACGGTTCAGCCGCGTTATCGCGGGCAGCATCTTCTGCACGTTGACGAAAACGGCAAGGAAAAATGCGTGGCGTGCTATCTGTGCGCGGCGGCTTGCCCTTCGGACTGCATTTATATCGAAGCCGAAGACGATCCGCGCCCGTATGAAGAACGCATCGGGCGCGACGAGCGTTACGCGAAGGTTTATAATATTGATTACGGACGCTGTATCTTTTGCGGTTACTGCGTTGAAGCGTGTCCGAAAGATGCGATCACGCACGGTTATAATTTTGAACTTTCCGTTTACAATCGCGCCGATCTGCTCAAGACGAAGGACGATCTGATGATTACCAAGCAGAAACAATCGAGCAATTACCGCGTTGCGCTGTCGGGCGAAGATGTTGATTCGGAATATAAGGAAGTGTAAATTTTTTTAATTTCAAGCGGAGAAGATTTGAACCGCAAAAAAAGAAAATTTGCTGAACTCGGCAGATTTTCTTTTTTTGTTTGTATGCCAATTGACTGAACTCATAAAGCGCATTTGTCATAATGACGAAAAAGGGAAAAATGGAGTCATCAAAGCAAGAGGAAAAATCCGAATCAAAGCCGAATGACGAGCAGCACAAAGACGAACACACGCTTTTTTTCGGTTATAAAAAAGCACTTTACGGCGGCGTTCTCGCCGCTTCTATCGCCCTTGGCGGTCAATGGCTTGTCGGACTGGCTTACAGCGGTTACGAAGCCAGACAGCTTTTGGAATCTTCGGCGGCTTCCGCGCTTTATCTCGGCAGTTCGGTGGTAACGGCTTCGGCGACGATTCTCGCGCTGATGCTCACGATTCTGGGTTTGACAAAGCAGACCGAAAGCGAATTTAAAACGATTTTTTTTGAACGCATCAAACGCATCGGTCTGCTTTCGACAATTGCGCTGTCGGGCGGAATTCTGCTGCTTCTTTTTCTGAGCATTCCTTTGCAGGAATCCGATAATATTCCGACCACATATTTTGATACAATTTACTATATTCTGATAATTTTTATCGCCGCGCTTTCCGGTTTGATAGTGGCAATCGTGCTGATGCTCTACAATGCAATTACAAGTGTGATTGATGTCGTGCGCCCGAAAGCTAACGAAGAAATTGACGGCATCGAAGTGCGCGAAGATCAGGAATCCGGCGAAGAAAAGGAAAAAACAGACGAATCCGCCGAATAATTTTTTAATTTATTAGTAAGGAAAAATATGTTTTTTGATGATTGGGGTCAGTTGTGGAATATTTTAGTAAGCGGAATTATCAGTTACATCGCGCTGCTCTTTTTTTTGAGAGTTTCCGGCAAACGGACGCTTTCAAAATGGAATATGTTCGATTTTACGGTGACAATCGCCTTCGGTTCGATGCTGGCAACCGTGATTTTATCAAGGGACGTAAAAATAATCGAAGGTATTACGGCGTTGGTTCTGCTTATTTTTCTGCAATTTATTATCACGAAACTTTCGGTAAAATCCGAGTGGTTTGCGGAACTAATAAAAGCCGACCCGACGATTTTATTTGAAAACGGGGAATACAAACACGAATCAATGCGAAAAGAGCGCGTGCCGAAAGCGGAGATTTTGGCGGCGATGCGCGGGCAGGGATTTTCTTCGACAAAAGAAGTCGAAGCCGTCGTTTTGGAAACGGACGGAAGTTTCAGCATCATCGAAAAATCCGAAACCGAGTCGAGAAATACGCTTGCCGACATCAATGATAAATATGAGGATAAATGAGAGGTGAGAAGTGAGAGGTGAGAAGTGAGAATTTTTTATATTTCTGAAATTCTCACTTCTCATTTCTCACTTCTCACTTCTGTTGTATAATTTACAACGTGAATACTGAAATTTTGCCGCCGACGAGAAAGGGAAGAAATTACGAAATTCGCGCCATCGGTTTGCGCGAATTTGCCGGTTTAAAAACAGACGACGAACAACTCGATCCGTTTGAACTTGCCGAGTATGCTAAACTTCTGGTTGCTTCGTTCGAGCAGATCGAGCCTTTTTTGTCGGACGAAACAAAAGCGCATCTGCTCGGCGAAGGAAGCGATAAATGGTCGGGCGGCGCGTGTTCGCAATCTTTGCCGAACGGCAGAAAACTTATCGTTTTGAATCCGACGCACGGCAAAAATCGTCATAATGCGACTTTGATGGAAGAGATCAGCCACGTTTTTCTCGGACACAAACCGAGCCGTCTGGCGATAGAAAACACGAACAAACACGGCAAACCGATTGCGCGGGATTACCGCGAGTCGGACGAAGAAGCGGCATATTCCGTCGGCGCGGCGGCACTCGTTCCGTATTCGGCGTTGCGCCGCTTTGTCGAACAGGGAAAAACTTCCAGAGAAATTGCCAAACATTTCAACGTCAGCCGCGCACTCGTCGAATACCGCATAAAAATTTCCAGACTGTGGGGCGAATATAAAAAGAAAGTAATAAGCGGGTGAGATTTGGCTTTTAGTCTTTGGCTTTTGGTCTTTGGGTTTTGGTTTTATCTTCTATAAAATTTACCGTCAAAAAAACCAAGTAAAAAAGGATTTACAAAGACCGAAGACCAAAAGCCAAAGACCAAAGCCCCTTTTATAAAACATAAATGAACAGACAGATTCAACGAATACACAGCAGTTCCGCGCCTGATCCGCGTCTTTCGGTGGTGGACAAACTGCGTATGCTGCTCAACATTACAAAAACGATCAGCCGTTCGCTCGATTTGGAAGAAGTTTTAAGACTCGTGATGGACACGCTCGGCTCGCTGATTCCGTATGACGCGGCGGGAATTTACATCATCGAATCGAAATTGGAAAACGATACGATTGAATATGTTTTCAAATCAAAGGCGATTCGCGGTTACAACATCAGTTTTGAACTGATCGAACCGCGCTTAAAACTCGGCGAAGGTTTTATCGGCTACGTCGCGCAAACCGGAAAACATATTTTGTCGCCGGACGTGAACCTCGACGACAGATATTTTTCCGCCAGAGAAAGCACGAATTCGGAACTGATCGTGCCGATTATCTCGAACGACAGGGTTATCGGCGTTTTCGATCTGGAAAGCGACGATCTGAACGCATACAGTCAGGACGATCTGGCGATTTTGCAGATGCTCGCTTCGCAAGTCGCAATTATTATCGAAAAAGTCGAACTTCACGAACAGCTTGTCGAGAAAAAACGCTTGCAGGCGCAGCTTGAAATCGCCCGCCAAGTGCAGTTGGAACTGCTTCCCGACAATGATCCCGAACTCGAAGGCTTTGATATGAGCGCGTATGTTTTTCCAACCGAAGAAGTTTCCGGCGATTATTACGATTGGGTGAAAATGTTTGACGACCAGCTTGGAATAATTATCGCGGATGCCGTCGGCAAAGGAATTCCCGCCGCGCTTCTGATGGCTTTTTTGCGGGCTTCGATGCGTTCGGGCGTGCAGATCGGCTACGCTCCGCACATCGCTCTGGCAAAAGTCGGAAATCTGCTTTGGGATTCGGTTGAAGCGCACCAGTTTATCACGGCGATTTACGGAATTTTAGACGCGACCAACCGCACGTTCGTTTTTTCCAACGCCGGACACAATCCGCCGCTTTTGATAAAACCGAACGGCGAATATAAATTCGTCGAATACGGCGATCTGCCACTCGGAATGTTTCGCGGAACGCATTATCATCAGCATTTTATAAGATTTGAAGAAAAGCAGGTAATGGTTCTATACACGGACGGAATCACGGAAGCGACCAACGAGAAAGGCGAAGATTACGGGCGCGACAGATTTGCCAGAAGCATTCTGGAAGGATTTGATCTGCCCGCTAAAGAACTTATTGACCACATCCGCAAAGATGTAGCGGATTTTACCAAAAGACCTTTTCTCGATGACGACGGAACGCTTTTTATCGTTAAAGCGATTTGATCTCAGGCGCAAAATTTTTACCTGAAATTTATTTATCAGAAAATCAGCCGGAGAAACAAATTTTTCTTTTCAAACTTATCTGATATGGAATACCGAGAATCATTTGGTAGGTATGATAAGTTGATTTTGCAGAAACACGCACGCGCGTAAGTGTGTCAGAACTTTTGCACACTTACGCGCGTGCGTGTTTCTGCATTATATCGAAACTATTTACTGGTAAGCCGTATAATTATGAAATAAGGAATTTTTTATGATAAAATCAAAAACCGATGAGCCAATTCGGAAAAATTAAAAGAGTTTTGAAATTTAGTGTCTGCCTGATTTTATTTACACTTTTTGTTTCTTCAACCGTTTATTCTTTTCAGATCACAGATAAGAAAAAGGACGCGAATTTCTGCAATAAAACAAAGGCGAAGAAAAAAGAGCAGACAAATTCTCTGCCTCTCAAGAAGAAAATAACAACAGAAAAAATGAAAAATACGGATTCGACTTCTTTATCTCCGGGCATTTGGGGCGCAAGAGGCGTTAATTTAGTGATTGAAGACGACGGTGCAAATATCGAATATGATTGCGCTTTGGGTAAAATTGAAGGGAAAATTTTAGTAACCGGGCAAGGTGATTTCAAAGTTAGCGGCACTTACACTATTTTAAGCGGCGGACCTGTCAGTATAGACCAACCAAATCGAAAGCTGACTGTTGTGTTTAAGGGCAGCATCAAAGACGATAAAATGACTCTGAGTGTAATTTCGCCTGACGACGATAACGACGACAACGACGACGAAAAAGTTCTGCAAAAAAATATTCTGGAAAAGGGAAGTTTCGGTAGAATATACAGTTGTAATTAAATCCGCCTGATTGTATCTGAATTTATCCGGCATTTTAAAAGAAAAAACGCGAAAAATCTAAAACCAGACCTTCCGCGTTCCTTCAGTTGTTGGAAATTGTAAAAACTTCTTTAGTGAGCCGTCATTGAACAATGGACGACATCGCCGCCCGGCACAATCGGGGCGCGATAATCTCCGTAGTTTATTTTTTCGGTTTTGTTTGAAAAAGCGTAAACGTCAAAACCGTGAGCGTCTAAAAATTCGACGATTTCGCTCGAATCTTCCAGATACAAAACTTCGGCGTAACCTAACTCGGCGCGAATGCCGAGCAGTCTTTCGACGACTTCTATTGGAGCAAAACAGCGAACCGGGTCTTTGAATGTAGCCATAATTTTTATTAAAACTCTGAAAATTCATTTACCGAAAAAAGTTTCGGCAAATCTTATGATTAGCTGCGGGTGAGAAAGGTTGTTTTTATATTTTCTGCAACTTTTCCACTCGTTTCGGAAACCTATAAATTAGAAAAATTTGTAATTTTTACGATAATCGCCTATGATTAAAGGTAAATATCTCAAAAAAAGGAGTTCACCGATGAAAAAAAATTTATTTTATCTTTTTCTGATTTCCGCTTTGACGTTTTCATTAGCGGCTGTTTCGCTCGCCCAAAATACGGCGCGGGACGTTTCGGCAGGCGGCAGTAAATACGTCATTTCGGCTGAAGCCGGCGGCGTAAATTACGTTCAGGGCGACGTTCGTGTTTTAACGAATAATTCTTCGCGTCTGGGAAGTTTGCTGAAAGGCGATAACCTGAAAATCGGCGAAGAAATTATGACCGGCAAAGACGGAAAAGTAGAAATTTTGCTTAATCCGGGTTCGTTTGTGCGTCTGGGCGCAAATTCGGATTTCGAGTTTGAAAGCACTTCATTGGATAACTTAAAACTTCAACTGAATCGCGGAAGCGCGATGTTCGAGGTAATTACCGATGATGATTTCAAAATTTCCGTCAAAACGCCGAAAGCGGAGTTTTATCTGGTCAAATCCGGCATTTACCGCTTGGACGTTTTAGCCGACGGCACGGGACGACTCGAAGTTCGCAAAGGAAGAGCGCAAATCGGAAATACGGCGGCGACAAAGATTAAAAAGAAAAAAGCGGCAATTTTCGACGGCGACGAAGTTGCCATCGAAAAATTTGATCGCGGCGACAAGGATTCACTCGAACGCTGGAGCGAATTTCGTTCCGAGCAGTTAGCCGATGCCAACGCGCAGCTTTCACAGCGAAATCTGCGAAATACGCTGATTTCCGGTTTTAACAATAACGCCTGGAGTTTTTACAATACGTTCGGTTTGTGGGCGTATAGTCCGCAATTCGGCGGTTACTGCTTTTTGCCGTTCGGTTACGGTTGGAATTCGCCGTATGGATACAGTTATCCGTGGAATATCTGGTCATACAGATTCCCGACGTATCTCTACAATCAGCAAGTTACGCAACGCCGCAGACAAATTAATACGCGCCGAAATCCGGTTGCCGGAAGAGATCAGGATAGAAGACCGCCGTTTACGAGAATAAACGACAGAAGCGTTGTAAGAAATAACGGCAGAACCAACTCTGGAAATACGGGCATTAGAAATACGGACAGCAGAAATACAAACACGCGTTCGCCGTTTCCGACGAACCGCCGCGTAACGATTCCGAGAAGCACCGTTCCGCGAAGAACAACGCCGACTCAACCGAGTTCGCCAAGACGCACAAGCCCAAGCATTCCGCGACCTTCGCGCGGAAACAATTAAATTTTCGCAAAAGAAACTTTTATCAAACGGGAGAATTATTTAACATTTTTCCCGTTTTTTTTATTTTAAAAGATGGATAATCGTCTGCACCGTCGGTTCTTGCAGCGGATCCATTGAGGCAGGCAAAAACGGGCGCAGCAGTAAAAGAATTGATTGGATTCCGTTAAAAACCGTGTGGAATATAATGCACGGAAGTAAGTTGTCGGTTTTGACGCGAATTAAAGTTAAGATCAGACTGAGCAGTAAAATTGATGTGATCGTTGCAAAATCTGGATAATACTGCGGAACGTGAACAATTGCAAAAATAAGCGTAACCAGAATGACGGCGGCGGCGACGTTAAAAGTTCTCTGAAATGCCGAATACAAAACTCCGCGATAGACGACTTCTTCGACAATCGGCGCGGTAAATGTCGCAAGAAATGCAACCAGATAGACGGCTTGCGGCGAACTCCGTAAGATTTTGAGCATTTCGTTATCGGAACTTCCGAGCAGACCGGATAAAGCCAAAGCAACCGCATAAACACCGATTAAAATAACGACACCGTGCCAGATTTTGAAACCGCCCCAATTCCAGCCGAGCATTTCGCGGAAGGAATATCTATTGAATTTCGTAACAATCACCCACGCTAAAATAATCGTAAGTAAATGCGCCAGAATCGTTCCGCCAAGACCAAATAAAACGGCGTTCGGTTCATCAGTAATGGCTTTTTGCATCGCTGCCTGATCGTTTACCGAAACTCCTCTATAAATCAGATATGGAATTACAAAAAATACCGGCACAACTAGAATAAAAAGGACGCTTGAAAACCACAGCAAAAAAGCAAAACCACTATTAAACGGCGGATTATTCGGCGAAAATTCGTGCGGATTTTCAAGCGCGTTGTTTCGATGTGTTTCTATTTTATTAAAATCGTTTTCGTTTAAATTGTTCACAACAAAAGTTTATTCTGCTTCGCAAAGTTTTCCAAGTTGGCAATAACTGAAAAAGTTACGCCGGACGTTGATTTAAGTTTCAAAACGCGATAACTTGTAATTCCGTGAGCATCGCGGAAAAAAATCCAACAAAAAACATATATGCCGTCATTCCGGCGCGTCTTTTTTCGACTCGTCTGCCGAATAAACTTTTGCTTGAAATCGGCAAAAAGCCTCTGATTCTGCACACTTTGGAGCAGGCGAAAAAGGTCGAACAAATTAACCGCGTAATCGTCGCCGCCGACAGCGAAGAGATTTTGCGCGTCGTCGAAGCAAGCGGAAATGAAGCCGTTTTAACCGACAAAAATCATCAATCGGGAAGCGACAGAATTGCCGAAGCAGCCGAAAATCTGCCGGAAAACTCAGTAATTATAAATGTGCAAGGCGACGAACCGCTGATTCCGCCTTCGACAATCGAAGCGGCTTTGAATGCGTTTTTGTCAGACGAATCAATTGATATTGCAACAACTTGCGAACCGATTTCCGATTTCGCGGACGTTTTAAGTTCCGATGTCGTCAAAGTCGTAACGGACGAAAACGATTTCGCACTTTATTTTTCGCGTTCGCCGATTCCGTTTCCGCGTGAAACTGTCAGAAAATTCGGCAGTTTGGAAAACGCTCTGCAAAACGAGCCGAATTTACTTGCGCTTTACCGAAAACATACGGGACTTTATATTTATCGGCGCGAATTTTTGTTAAAATATACAAAAGCCGGACAGACGAAACTGGAAAAAACCGAAATGCTCGAACAACTTCGCGCTTTAGAAAACGGCGCGAAAATAAAGGTCGTCGAAGTTTTTGAAAGTTCAATCGGCGTTGACACGAGAGAGGATTTCGAGCGCGTGAAAAAATTATTGGAAATATGAGCGATTTAGTCGGCATTTTATTTTTCGTCTTGCTTATCGTCGGTGCGTTCGTCGGTCTGAAAATTTTGGCTAAACCGCGCAAGACAACCGCCGAAGAATTTGAAAGAAACGCGGCGGAAACTGCTTCGATGCTCGGAATTACAATGAACGCGCTGCACGGAATGATGAGTGCGGAAGAAGCGCAGGCAAAGGAAGTTCGGATGGAATTGAAAGAAGGAAGATACAATAAAAAAGAGCGCGAAGAAAATGATGACGACGACGGAGAAAGTGTTGAAGAAAAAGATAAATAACCACGAAGTAACACGAAGTTTTCACGAAGGTTTTCAAATGAAAAATCAATGTCTTTGAAATGATTTAACTAAAGACAAGCAATCTTCGTGCTTTTTCGTGTTACTTCGTAGTTTATTTCTTGCTTTTTATTTGCAGAATTAACTAAAGAAAAGATCAAAATGGAAAGAGAAAAAACAACAAAATACATATTCGTAACGGGCGGCGTGGTTTCGAGTTTGGGCAAAGGTTTGGCGGCGAGTTCTATCGGCTGTCTGCTCGAATCGCGCGGGTTGAAAGTGCAGATGATGAAGCTCGATCCGTATATTAATGTTGATCCGGGAACGATGTCGCCGTTTCAGCACGGCGAGGTTTTTGTAACGGACGACGGCGCGGAAACCGATCTGGATTTGGGGCATTACGAGCGTTTTACCGACGCGAAATTGTCGCAGGCGAACAATTGGACGAGCGGGCGGATTTATCTTTCGGTGATTGAAAAAGAGCGCAGGGGCGACTATTTGGGAAAGACGATTCAGGTTATTCCGCACATTACGGACGAGATAAAAATGGCGGTTCGCTACGTTGCCGAAACGGAAAAGCCGGACGTTTTGATCGTCGAGATCGGCGGAACTGTCGGCGACATCGAATCTCTGCCTTTTTTGGAAGCGTTGCGGCAGATGGGCAACGAAGAAGGCGATAAAAACGCGGTTTTTGTTCACGTTACGCTTGTTCCGTATATCGCGGCGGCGGGCGAATTGAAGACGAAACCGACGCAGCATTCGGTCAGGGAATTGCGCGAGATCGGAATTCAGCCCGATATTTTGCTGTGCCGTTCGGACAGAACTCTGCCTCTCGAATTGCGCCGAAAAATCGCGCTTTTCTGCAATGTGCAGGAACAGGCTGTAATTTCCGCGCTGGATGTTTCGACAATTTACGAAGTTCCGCTCGCGTTTCACGAACAGGGACTCGATAATTTGATCGTCGAATCGCTCGGTTTGAAAGAGGAATTTCCGCACGCGGATTTGCAGAATTGGCGCAAATTGGTTTCGACGATCAAGGAAAGATCGGAGCGAAATGTGAAAATCGCCATCGTCGGAAAATACGTCGAACTCGAAGATTCGTATAAATCTCTGCGCGAAGCGATCACGCACGCGGGCGTGGCGAACAACGTTAAAACCGAAGTCGTCTGGGTTGAATCCAGCGATTTGCAAAGTGAAAATTATGAAACGGAACTGCGGGATTTTGACGCGATCTTAGTTCCGGGCGGCTTCGGCAAACGCGGCGTTTCGGGAATGATTCGGGCGATAAATTACGCGAGAAAATCGGGAACGCCGTATTTCGGAATCTGTTTGGGAATGCAGACGGCGTGCATCGAATTTGCCAGAAACGTCTGCGAAATGAAGGACGCGGATTCGACGGAATTTAACGAAGACACGGAATTTCCCGTGATTTTCAAATTACGCGACCTTGTTGACGTTGAAGAACTCGGCGGCACAATGCGTCTTGGCGCGTGGGATTGCGATTTGAAAGAGGGAAGTTTGGCGCAGAAAATTTACGGCGGCGCGGAACAGATTTCCGAACGGCATCGCCACCGCTTTGAATTTAACCCGAATTTCCGCGAGAAATTGGAAGCGGGCGGTTTAGTATTCAGCGGAATTTCGCCGAACAGAAAATTTGTCGAAATAATCGAACTGCCGATGGAAGTTCATCCGTATTTCGTCGCCTGCCAATTTCATCCCGAATACAAATCAAAACCGCTTGCGGCGCACCCGCTTTTTGTTTCATTCATCAAAGCGGCGTGGGAAAATCGCTTAAACAGCGAAAATTTGAAGGAAGATGTTTCGAGCGACAGACCGATTGACGTTGAATCAATTCAGCCGCTTGAGAAAACCGCTTCGATTGGTGAAGATTAGAAAAAGAGGTGTTTAAAAATGATAAAGAATTTAATGACAATCGCATTTCTCTGTTTGTTTTCATTCGCTGCGGCGGTGAATGCACAAGATAAAATTGTTGAGAAAAAAACTGAAACGAAATCCGAAAAGAAAACAAATCAGCGACCTGACAAAAAAGACGAAAAGCCCGAACCTTTTGATAAAGCGGACGTGAAAACGATGGCGGCAAAGTGCGTTACTTTGGAAACGGAAAAGGGAAATATAACGATGGAAATGTTTCCCGAAAGTGCGCCCGAAACCGTGAGAAATTTTTTGAATCTGACCGCCATCGGCGCGTTTGATAACACGACATTCAGCCGCGTCGTGCCGAATTTTATTGTGCAGGGCGGAAATCTCTGGACGAATGAAGAGATTTCGATAGATATGAAATGGCGCAGCAAAGAAACCATTCCCGACGAGCCGAATCAAATTAAGCACGAAAGCGGAATAGTTTCGATGGCGCGTCCCGACGAGCCGAACGGCGCGTCCACGAATTTCTTTATCTTGTTGCGAGAAGCGAGTTATCTTGATAATAAATTCGCCGCTTTCGGGCGCGTTACAAATGGAATGGATGTTGTCAAAACGATAAACAACTTGCCCGTCGAAGGCGAAACGCCGAAAGAGCCTGTTCGCATAAAAACTGCAAAGATTGTGCCTTGTTCAACTACAAAGCAATTATGAAAAATTATGTAGAAACTCTCGCAAATCAACTTTTGTCTTTAAGATTTAAAGCAAATATTAGATATTTGAGCGTTTTAAGTTTTTTTAGAGCGCGGGCGCAGAGCAACCCTTCCGACCTGCAATCTTTTTTATCTTGAACAGTCAATGATAATAATTTGTCCAAGATAAAGTTAAAAAAAGGCAAGTTAATCAAATTTGTAAGTCAGGAAGTGTTGCTCTGCGCCCGCAATCGTCAAATATCTCTGAACTTAGTTTTTAGAAAATTACTTATTAAGATGAAATCTTTCAAAGTAGAAAACGTAACATTCGGCGGCGGAAATCTGTCGTTTATTTTAGGTCCGTGCGTTGTCGAAACCGAACAGCACGCGCTTTTTATGGCGCAGGAAATAAAGGACATTTGCGCGGAAGTCGGCGTGGATTTTGTTTATAAATCTTCGTTTGATAAGGCGAATCGGAGTTCGATTGAAAGTTTTCGCGGGCGGGGTATGGAATTCGGGTTGGAAGTTTTGGCAAGAGTTAAAGAGGAAATCGGCGTTCCCGTGATTACGGACGTTCACGAAAGTTGGCAGGTCGAAAAGGTGGCGGAAGTTGCGGACGTTTTGCAGATTCCCGCGTTTTTGTGTCGTCAGACGGATTTGCTTGTCGAAGCGGCAAAATCGGGACGCGCGGTGAATGTTAAAAAAGGGCAGTTTCTCGCGCCTTGGGATGCGGAAAATATTGTCGAAAAATTAAAGGCGGCGGGTGCGGAGAAAATTCTTTTGACCGAACGCGGAGCGAGTTTCGGTTATAATAATCTGGTTGTGGATTTTAAGAGTTTTCCGATAATGCGCGGTTTCGGCGTTCCCGTCGTTTTTGACGTAACGCATTCTTTGCAGCTTCCGGGCGGACTCGGCAAGGCAACGGGCGGGCAAGCTGAATACATCGAACATTTTGCACGCGCAGGTGTCGCTTGCGTGGTGGACGCGGTTTTTATGGAAGTTCACGACGATCCGGCAAACGCGCCGAGCGATGGTCCGAATCAACTGCATTTAAATAGGTTAGAGAAACTCTTGAGGAAATTGAAGAAAATTCACGAGTTGGTTTATCAGTAATGGCAAGACTCGACAAAATTCACGAAGCAGTTAAAAACGCTTTGATAAAAGACGGTTGGACGATTACCGATGATCCATACACGCTGGATTTTAAGGGTCAGATAGTTTTGGTAGATATAGCAGCTGAGAAAAATCTTTTTACCGCCGAGAAGGGAGATGAGAAAATAGCCGTCGAAATAAAAAGTTTCTTATCATTGTCTAAAATGCCCGATTTGTATTCGGCTATCGGGCAATATGACGTTTATCAAATTTACTTGAGCAAAATCGCGCCTGAACGCAAATTATTTTTGGCTGTGAGTGAAAAAATTTATCAAGAATTTTTTACGATGGAAGCAATTGATATAATTATTAAGAGCAAAAACATACGTATTTTGACCGTAAATATCATACGGGAGGAAATTGCTAAATGGATAAAATGAAGCATTACGCCGAACTGTTACGCGAAATTTTGACGAAATATAAAGAAATTGATGCGCGGGCGACCAATTCCGACGTAAAACAAAAAAGTGATTCGATTTTTGTTTTAGACGAAGCCGGCGGCGTGTTTGCTTGGTTTGGTTTCGGTTGGACGGAACAAGGGCGGACACGGGCAATGCGCGTTTTTGTGAGATTAAAAAACGATAAAATTCATATCGAAGAAGATTTAACCGAAGAAGGAATCGGGACGATTTTGCTGGAGCGCGGAGTTCCGCCGAAGGATATTGTAGTTGAGTTTCATCCGCCCGAAATGCGTCAATATACTGAATTTGCCTTGAGTTAAATTGAAAATAACATTGTAGTTTATGAGAAAAGTTATCTTAATTATTTTTGCATCGTTATTTATTTACGGATGCGGCAGCGCAAATGTTGATTCTGAAAATTCTAACAATAATTCCACGACGGCATCTGTTAATAATGTAAACAGTTCCATTCAGGCAAATAAAACTGCTGAAATAATTGCCGCGAAAGAAAAGAATCCTGCCGCGCAAAATCAAATCTCTTATAACTGCAACAATAATGTTGCGGTTGACGCGCTTTATGTAAATGATTTCGGCAAGGTTGCTTTGAAAATCAGTCAGAACGGGCAAGCGAAAGGCGAATTAACTTTGCCGCGCGAGGCTTCCGCGTCGGGCGTTAAATTCGGGAATGATAAAAATGTCTGGTGGACGAAAGGGAAAACGGCTTTTTTTACAGAAGACGGAAAGACTATTTTTGAAAATTGTCGGGAAAAATCCGCGACGAAAACCGCTGAAAGTCAAGATGATTCCGATATTCATACGGATTTTGTGAAAAATGTTGATCCCGAAACGATAAGAAATTATGTTGGTAAGACGGCGACGCAGGCGGGTTTGAAAGATAACGAAAAGGTTGACGATCGGATGCGGAAGTTGATGAAAAATGATTTTGCGCGGATGAAAAAGGATTGGGAAGTCGAGGAAGGAATTGATTATAACGAAAATGTCGCGTTTTTGAACGGCTGTAAGAGAAGCAACTGCGCCGATGATATTTATTTGGTTTTTTATGATGTGAAAAAGGACAATATAAATGTTTATCACCGAACGGGCGGTAAAATTAAGACGTATTTCGAGAAAGGTAAGATCAATCTGCCGCCGAGTTTTAAAGCTCAAATCGGGTTGCTGAAACTTAATTGATTACCCGAAGATCGCGGGGAAATTTTTAAAACGGAACGCCGCCCATCTTGGCGGCAACAAACGCGCTAGCATTTGAAAAAGGTTGATAAGTTTGAGTATTCAATTTCAATTTAGAGTTCGCCGCAACGGTTTTCGCGCTTCGCGCTCATTGCCGCCAAGATGGACGTGGTTCCAAAAAGATATTTCCATATAAAATTTATGTTTATAAATAAAATTCAATTTATATTTATTTTTACATTATTAATACTAACTCTCGTTTTATCCGCTTTCGCGCAGGACGACAGCCGTTCTGCAATTTCTTGGGAAGTGCAGAAATACGACATCACGGCGAATTTGCCGAATAGCGAAACGGACAGAAATGTAAACTTAAAAGCTGTTTTAAATTTAAAGAATATCAGCGGAAGTTCGGGTTCGCGTCTGACTTTGCGAATCAGCGAAGGCGCGGACGTTTCTGCTGTTAAAGTAAATAATTCGGCGGCTGATTTCAGCAAAGGTTTGGAAAAAATTAATGAAACTCAGAATTTGCAGAGAATTATTGTGCGCCTGCCGTCAATTCAGCCGAATGCAAATTTTACGGTTGAAGTTGATTACAAATTAAATGTTAAGGAAAATTCGGGACTCGGCGCAGTTTCGGCGGTTGGTTCGCAGTTTTTGCCGCTTTCTTTTTGGTATCCAACGCCGACGAGTTGGTTTTTTGCGGGCGGCGCGGATTTCGCGCCTTTTAAATTGCAAGTAAACGCTCCGAACAATCAAACAATTGTTTCTTCGGGAACGCAAAACGGAAATGCTTTTGAGCAGAAATTATTCGGTCAACCGTTTTTTTTGACGGGAGATTGGGACGCTGCAAATTTTGGCGGCGTTCAGATTTTTATGCCGAAAGGCGCGGGCGCGGATGAGAAAAAAAGGGCGGAAGAATTGGCTCAGGCGGCAACGGACGCGAAGAATTTTACGCAGAAATTATTGGGAAATGCGCCTGATGTTCCTTTGAAGTTGGTTTCCGTCGAGCGCGGGGCGGGTTTTTCGGGCGGCGGAACGATTTTGATTGACGACAGCGCGTTTCGGCGGCAGAAAAATGACGCGCAGACGGTGATGACGGTTGCGGAAGGCGTTGCGAAAATCTGGCTCGGAAATGCGAATCTCGTTTTGGGAAACGGCAACGGCGCGATTCGTGAAGGTTTGGCGCGTTATATCGCCACGCAGTTTTTGGAAGAAAAATACGGCAAAGAAATTGCCGATGTCGAGCGTTTGCGGCAGAGAATTTCTTATTCGTCGGTGATAAATCGGGACGCGCCTCTGAATATCGCTTCGCCTCTGGACGAATATTATTACGCGACGGTGACGAACAAAGGCGCGATGATTTGGCGGCTTTTGGCAAAAAAGATCGGGCAGAATGAGTTTTACAATAAAATTCGTCAGACCTTTTCTGATAATAAAACGAGTCTTTCCGAGATTCGCAGCGCGTTTTCAGAGCAGAAAGATTTTCTCGATTATGCCTTCGACGAAATAACCGACACGAATTTGTTGATCGGTTTGCCGCAGGCGAGCGGCGGGCAGACGAAACTTGCTTTGCGAAATTTGGGTTCGATTGAAGCGGTTGTAAATGTTGTGGCGACGACGGCGAGCGGCGAAAAATTATCCGCGCAAGCGACGATTCCCGCGAAAAGTTTCGGCGAAGTGAATTTTAAGACGAGCAGTAAAATTGTCAGAGCCGAAATTGACACGGACAAATTTTATCCGCAGATCGAATATTCCGACGACGTTGCGCCGCGCGAATTTTCGGACAGCGATCCCGTCGTATTTATCAAACGCGCGTTCGATAAGCAGGATTACGCGGACGCGGAGAAAAAGGCGCGGACAATATTAAATGTCGAGCCGCATTTTGACGAAGCGCGATTATTGTTGGCGCGTTCGCTTTTGGCGCAAGGGAAATTGACCGACGCGCAGAGAGAGTTTCAGACGATTTTAGACGAAAAACTCCCGACGGCGCGAAGTCTGGCGTGGGCGAATTGGGGTTTGGGCGACGTTTCTTTGAAAACAAATCAAACTGCCAAAGCCAAAACTTATTTTAACGAAGCGATCAAAGCCGACGGCGATTACGGCGCGACGCTTTTGGCGAGAAGCGGAAGAAATGACGCGAAGGACACGACAAACATTGACGAAAGTATAAAGGCATTTTTTAGTCAATTCGATAAGGCGGCGATTTCCAACCGCAAAGCCGAAGTTGACGCTTTGATTTTATCAGGTGAAATTCCTAAGTTTGCGGGCGGAATTGCGGGACAGGCGCAAATCTGGAATACGCAGATAATGCAAGTGGATAAACTCGATGCAAATACCGCGCTGGTCGAGGCAAAACTCAATGTGAGATTGATAAACAAAGAAGAAGAAAGCGGAACTGCGGTTTTCAAATTATCAAAAATCGGCAATAATTGGAAATTAAGCGGGGTTGAGATGTTTGAGATCAGATAAAACTTGAATTAAGAGTAAAAGCGGAACGCCGTCCATCTTGGCGGCAATGAGTGCGACAGCACGAAAAATGTGCTTAATTATTTGCTTTATTTACTTTCATCTGTAAAGTTTATAAAATTTGCTCTCGTGCTGTCGCACTCATTGCCAGCAAGATGCTGGCGTTCCGTTTCTGCACTAAAATTAAGAATTTTAATTTGTGAACGAGAATATTTTAGAGAAGGCGCGGAAGATAAAACTTCTGTTAATAGATTGCGACGGCGTTTTGACCGACGGAAGATTGTATTTTTCGGCAGGCGGCGAGGAATTGAAGGTTTTTCACGTGCGCGACGGGCAGGGAATCGTAACGTGGCACGAAGCGGGTTTTCGTTCGGGAATCATTTCGGGCAGAGATTCGGAAATTGTGAAAAAGCGGGCAACCGAATTGGGCATACATTTCGTCAAACAAGGCTCGAAAAACAAGACTGTTTGTTTCGAGGAAATTTTAGCCGAAGCGAATGTTTCAACCGAAGAAGTCGCGTTTGTCGGCGATGACGTTCAGGATATTGTGTTATTTGAAAAAGTGGGGTTGCCGATTGCCGTCCACGACGCTCACGAGAAAGTTTTTCCTTACATTATATATAGGACGAATTTGAAGGGCGGTTTTGGGGCGGTCAGAGAAGCGATTGATTTGTTATTAAAGGCAAAAAAAATTATTTAAATATTTTTTTATCGGCAGGCAACTCTATAATAGTTCCTTTCATCATAATTGGCTCGTTTGAATTAAGCGAGGTTTGAAAATTTGAAAAGCTATTAAAAAGCGTGGTATTATCTAAAGCCGATTCGGATAATTTGCAGATTACTTTATAAAAAGATTCGTAATAAAAAAATTATTCGAGCAGGCAACCTTTTGGATAGATATAGCGTCTTAGTTAATGCGCCTAAAAATTGGCTGCTAAATTTTATAGAAAAAGAGAAAATTTTAAGCAACCTTTTACACAGTCGCAAGCATCATATATAGCTTGTTCAAATTAACAAGCAATTTGTTAGAAAGAGCGTTCTCTTAAATTTTACAAATTAAGGGGACTTTATTTTCGGCAAAAAACAAGATTTTTGATATTTGAAAAACTTATTTTCCTATTTTACAGCTATTGAAATTGTTTCGATTGGGTTGAATTAAAATTAAGAAAATTCTCAACCGCGCTTGACAAAGAAAAGCGAAATATGGATAATAAGTAATTGCCTCAAACGAATTGAAGTAAAAATTTTTGAGAAATTTTGAAAAAAGTTTGAGCGCGCTTGACAATAAAAATTCTTTGTATATAATAGAAAGTTCGCCTCGTGAAAAAGAAAACATAAAAATATGTTTCGAGGCTTGACAAAGAAATTTTGATTTGTTAAAATTGAAAATTCGCTTCGAGAAAAAGAAGCAGAAAACATTTGATATTTGAAAACTGAATATGCGAGTCCATGTGTTAATTCAAAACACAGTTCGTAAAACGAACAATATACAAGCAGAAGCTAGTAAAAACTTTTTAACGAGAGTTTGATCCTGGCTCAGAATCAACGCTGGCGGCGTGCCTCAGACATGCAAGTCGAACGATTAAAGCTCCCTTCGGGGAGTG